>NZ_CP034345.1:0-3292487 GCF_009762275.1 Haloplanus salinarum
TGAGCTATCCGGTCACCTACCACTGTCCGCGGTGTGGGGCCATCGTCGAACTCGAACGCGAGGGGTATCTCGCCGACAAGTCGGTGACGCCGTATCCGCTCGAAGGGTGGACGTACGCCGACGCCGACGGGGATATCGAGGCCGCGGACGGCGTCCGCTTCGTCTGTGGCGCCGACGGCACCCTCCGCGACGACGACGCGACCGGCTGTGGGGACCCCTTCTACCTGAGTTACGTCCGCTTCGAGGACGGCGAGGCGGTCGAGGCGGTCCCCGAGAGCGAGTACGTCAGGCTCGACCCCTGAGGCGGGGACCTACCCCTTGATGTTACAGACCGGATACGTCCGTGCCACCTTGTCGCCGATGCCCAGTTCGTCGGAGACCCGGACCACCTCGTCGACGTCCTTGTAGACGCCGGGGGCCTCCTCGGCGACGGTCGCGCCGCTCTGAGCCTTGACGTAGACGTGTTGCTGATCCCGGAGTTCGTCCTGGACCGTCTCGCCCCAGAACTCCTGTTTGGCCTGCGTCCGACTCATGAGTCGGCCGGCGCCGTGGGCGGTCGATCCGAAGGTGAGGTCCATCGACGCCTCGCCGCCGCGGAGGACGTAGCTCCCTGCGCCCATGCTCCCGGGAATGATGATCGGCTGTCCCACGTCGCGGTAGGCGGCGGGCACCTCGGGGTGGCCGGCGGGGAACGCCCGCGTCGCGCCCTTGCGGTGGACGTAGAGTTCGCGTTCCTCGCCGCCGACGTCGTGGACCTCCTTCTTGGCGATGTTGTGGGCGACGTCGTAGAGGAGGTGCATGTCCATCGACTCCCACGAGCGGTCGAACACCCGCTCGAACACCTTCCGGGTCCGGTGCATGATCAACTGGCGGTTCACCCACGCGAAGTTGATGCAGGCACACATCGCGCCGTAGTAGTCCTCGGCGAGTTCGGAGCCGGCGGGTGCGGCCGCGAGTTCCTTGTCCGGCAGGTCCGCGAGCAGGTCTGAGTGCCGTTTTTCGATCTTCCGGAGGTAATCCGTGCAGGTCTGGTGGCCCAGCCCCCGGCTCCCGCAGTGGATCAGGACGACGATTTGCTCGGGTTCCAGCCCGTAGGCGTCGGCGACGTCCTCGCGGTAGACGTCGGTCACGCGCTGCACTTCGAGGAAGTGGTTGCCGCTCCCCAGGCTCCCCAGTTGGTTCTTCCCGCGGTCTTTCGCCTTCTGTGAGACGGCGGCGGGATCGGCGTCCGGCCGTCGCCCCTCGTCCTCGCAGTGTTCGAGGTCGGCGGGAACCGCCCACCCCGCCTCCAGCGCCCAGTCGACCCCGCGGTCGAGGACCGACTCGACGGTGTCCATATCGCCCTGGACGACCCCGCCGCCGCCCAGCCCCGAGGGGACGTTCGCGAACAGCGCCTCGACGAGTTCCTCCTCGCGGCCGCGGACGTCGTCGTAGGTCAGATTTGTTTTCATCATTCTGACGCCGCAGTTGGAGACGACGAACCCGTTCGCGAGGAACGTGTGAGCGTCGTGGGTGACGCCGATGTCGTAGACCGGTTTCGAACCGGCCGCGTGGATCGATTCGATTTCGGTCCTGACGGCGCCGTCCGCACGAACGTCGACGGTCTCACGGAACTCCTCGAAGTCGGGGAAGTCGTCGCCCGGTCTCGGTCGACCGGTGCGACCACTCCAGACGCTTCGTTCGACGAACCGGTCGTTGATCTCGAAGCGCTCCTTGATATCCGAAACGTCCGAACCACCGTCGGCCAGCGTCTGTGCCTCCGTGGCGATCCGTTCGCGTCGGGAGATCGCTCGCTCTTTCGATCGGAGATACTGGACCGCCACCGCCGCTTTCCGCCGTTTCTCCGGGTGGTATCGGTACCCGACACGAGTGAAAAATCGGATGAGGTTCTCCGAGTCGTTCTTGATACCGAGGCGGAGACGGATCGTCTCGGACGTGCTGTTCGAATCGGTCTCGAACGCCTCGATATCGTTGGTCTCGATGCCGAGGTCGTCGAGGAACGACGCCATATCCTCCAAGAAAGCCAACCCTGCCGTCCTCGTATCGGCCGTTCTGGTCTGGGAGACCTTCGGACAGTAGAGGTTCTTGTCGCTCTGGGCCGCCGGGGTGTTCATTTCGGCCCCGAAGTACGCCGCGTAGAAGAGCGCCCGTTGCCAGTCTGCGAGACGGTCGAGGTAGCCGGGTGTCGTGAACCCGGACGCCACTTTCGGCCCCTCGGGAACGCCGAGTTCGACGAACACGCGCCGTAACGCCTTGGACGTCGTCTTGAAGCTGTACTCCGTCCGCTCGAACGTCGAACCGTCGATATCGTGGTTTCGGTCGCGTTCGTATATCTTCGAGGGCTTGAACCCGATCTCCCGAATGTCCGCGCGGATCCGTTCCAGTTCCTCCGGCTCGCCGTAGAACCACGTCTGACCTGGGCCGCCGTACGAACCGTCACCGAGCAGGAATCCGACGACCTTGAGCAGTCGGTGGAACTGCTCGTCCGTGGATCGGAGGGGCAGGAGCCCCCGGTCCTTCAGGACACGCCGGATCTGAGGATTGTCGTCGGCGAAGTCGTCCTCGGAGAGGACGGTGAACTCGTCCGGATCCTCGTGTTCGATACCCTCGAACGGGTGGACGTACACCGACTCGCCGGGCGTTAGCTCCTCGACGGGGATCATTCCCTCCGGCGTCTCGAATCGGTGATCGCCGGTCGCCTCGATTCGCCGTCCGGTCGCCGTTTCGAGTTCGTACACCGGTTTCGCTCCGGACTCGGTGAACAGCCGAACCTCCGAAGTGGTGAGTTCGTCGCCCGCCGCCACGGCGGCACGCTCGTTCTCGAACCGCTCGCCGAGCGCTTCGAGCGACAGCTTCCGCCCGAAGGCGAGCCGCACGTCGGTTTCGCCGGGCAAGCAGTTGATGTCGTACCCGACCGCTCCCGGCGAGATACAGCCGGTCTCGGCGTCCGTCGCGCCGACGCCGCCGACGGGGAAGCCGTAGCCCTGGTGGCCGTCGGGCATGCAGACGGCGTGGGAGGTCATCCCGGGCAGGTGGGTCGCGTTCTTGAGCTGTTGGAGGGTATCGTCGTCGCCGATCCGTTCGAGCAGCGACTCGCTCGCCAGCACCCGCGCGGGGACGCGCATCTCCCCTTCGCGGGGAATCTCCCAGACGTGCTCCCGAACCCGTTCGAGCCGGATGCCGTCGAACTCGCGTGTGGTCATACCGGGGTCGACGGGGTCGACGCGGGAATACGTTACTACACGTCGAGGACGACGTAGGCCTCCCAGCCGTCTTCGGTCCGCTCGACGCGCATCTCGGAGTAGGTCACCGCCTTCACGTCGCGGGCCGTGATGGCCGCGAAGGGGACGCCGCGGGCGCTCGCCTCGACGGTCCACTCCCCGTCGTCCTCGCGGACCGTCGCCTCGTTGTCGACCGGGAGGACCCCGCGGACGTCGCGCTCGTAGATGAGCCGGTCGAGGTAGTCGAAGAGGAGCGCCTCGACGCTCTCGGCGACGACCGTGACGGCGAAGCGCTCGCCCGTCTCCGGGATCTCCTCGCAGGTCGCGGCCGCGAGACCGTCGGCGGCGGCGGCGAAGGCCTCGCCGCGGGTGTCCCCGCGGGACGCGACGGCGACGTCGGCGGTGTGGGGGCGGAGTTCGAAGCTCATCGGGGGTCGTCGACGGAACGAGGGGTGGGGACGGCAAAACGCTTGCTCGACCGACTCGGGAAGGAGAATTATTTGCCGGTATGCCCCGGCATACGGGGGTGTCGCGTGTCGTCACGGCACATGACATCCAGCAAGGACGTCCTCCGGCGTGCCGACGCGGAGGACGTGGAACTGGTACGGATCGTCTTCGTCAACAACAGCGGCGTGCCGCGGGGGCGGGTCGTCGACCGGGAGTCGTTGCCGACCGTACTGGCCGACGGGGCGAACGTCACCCACGCGATGCAGTCGTTCAACGCGCTCGACCGGTTGGCTCCCGAGGGACGGTTCGGGCCCGCCGGCGAGGTGCGGGTCGTCCCCGACCCGGAGACGTTCACCGTCCTGCCGTACGACGACCGGACGGCGCTGATGCTCGCTGACCTCCACGACTTGGACGGCGAGCCGTGGGCCGCGGGGCCGCGCGCGCAGCTCCGCCGGTATCTCGACGAACTGGCGGCCGAGGGGTACGCGCCCGAACTGGCCTACGAGAGCGAGTTCTACTACACCCGGACCGACGAGGACGGCGAGTCGGTCCCCCTCGACGACAGCACGTGCTTCTCGACGGCGGGGATGCGGAGCGCCCACGACGTCGTCCTCGACACCGTCGACGCGCTCAAGGCTCAGGGAATGGGGCTGTCGGCGTACTACCCGGAGTACGGCCCCGGGCAACAGGAACTGGTCACCGATCACGACACGGGCGTCGCCGCCGCGGACGACCACGTCCGGTTTCTCGAGACGGTGCGGGCGGTGGCCGCCGACCACGGCATCGACGCTACGTTCCGCCCGAAGCCGTTCCCGAAGCTTCCGGGGACGGGCTGTCACATCCACCTGTCGTTGTGGCGTGACGGCGAGAACGTCCTCCACGACCCGGACGCGGACGGACCGTATCCGCTCTCGGAGGCGGGTCGGCATTTCGTCGGCGGCCTCCTCGAACACGCACCGGCGCTGGTGGCGGTGACGGCCCCGACGGTGGAGTCGTACGACCGGCTGGCGCCGGGGATGTGGTCCTCCGCGTACACCTGCTGGGGCGAGGACAACCGCGAGGCCACGGTTCGCGTCCCGTCGGTGAGTCGGAGCGCGCCGGCGGCGACGACCCGCGTCGAGTTCAAGCCGGCTGACAACACGACCAACCCCTACCTCGCGCAGTTGGCGCTGGTCGCGGCGGGGATGGACGGTATCGAGCGCGAACTCGACCCCGGCGAGCCGCTGAACCGGGACCCGGCCGACGTCGACGAGTCCCAACTCGCGGCCCGCGGAATCGAGCGCCTGCCGAGCACGCTCGCGGCGGCGCTCGACGCGTTCGCGGAGGACGACGTCCTCCGGTCGGCGATGGGCGAGGCCCTGTTCGGTTCGTACCTCGAAGTCAAGCGGAGCGAGTGGGCGATGTCGGCCGACGGCGACGGGGAGTGGGAGTCGGACTACCTCGACCGGTCCTTCTGAGGGTGCGCGCGGTCCGAATGCGGCGACGATGGACGCCGACGGTGAAGTTATAACGTCCGATACGCCTAGAAGTGACGTAGTGAGCGTCACCGTCGAGAAGCGCGTGGACGGCCCCGGGACGACCGACCACGCCGGCGAGGCCTGGGAGCTCAAAGAACGGATCCGCCGGACGGAGGGCGTCCTGAAACAGCGGAAGCGCTTCTTCATGGACGCGTATCGACGGGCGAAGACCCACCTGCTCTACCTCGACGACGACTTCGTCGGCTTCGCGACGGCCCGGCGCGACGGCTACATCCTCTTTCTGGCCGTCGCCCCCGAACGGCGTGGCGAGGGGTTCGGCCGACGGCTGATCGCGGAGGTAGCCGAGGAACACCGGACGGTCACCTGTCACGCTCGGGCGACGAACGAGCGGGCGCTCGCCTTCTACGAGTCCGTCGGCTTCGAGATCAAGCGTCGCATCGAGAACTACTACGAGGACGACGGCGACGCGTACTACCTCCGTCTGGGCCCCGACGAACGGCTTCGGGACCGGCTCTCCGAGTTGATCCGGCGGTAACCGTCACGACGCCTCAGCCGTCGTAGTGACCCCGGTCAGTGACGACCTCGTCGACCAGCGACATCGGCGTCGCGTCGTAGGCTGGGTTCTCGATCCGGACGCCCTCGACCGGTTCGCGGATCACCTCGGCGGGCGGGCGCGACTCGTTCTCGAAGACGAAGTCGTCCTCGATGATCTTCGACTGCGAGCCGACGACCGTCACGGGCACGTCGACCACGTCGGCGGCGGCGGCGATGGGGAAGGTCCCCACGCGGTTGTAGAGGGTGTCCTCGACGATGCAGTCCATGCCGACGATCACCCGGTCACACCGGTCGAGGAGGTGGCCGGCGGCGCTGTCGACGGCGAGGTGTGGTTCGACGCGACCCATCTCGGCGAGTCGGCGGGCGGCCTTGCGGCCGAGATAGCGGGGTCGCGCCTCGGTGACGTAGGCGGTGAGGTGCCGCCCCTCGCCGGCGGCGGTCTCGATTGCCTCCAACACGGTCGAGGAGAAGTCGTGGGTGAGGACGGTCTCGCCGTCCTCGAACGTCTCGGCGGCCTCCGCGGCGGCCCGTCGCTTGCCGGTTTCGATCTCCTCGGTGACCCGGCCGATCACCTCCTCGGTGTGGGATTTCGCCCCCTCGACGGTGTCGGACGCCCCGAGAACCGCCTCGACGACCTCCCGCATCGCCTTGTGGAGCGAGGCGTGGGAAGGGTTGGCCCGACGGAGCGCGCCGGCGTTGCGCTCCAGGTCGCGCTCGTAGGACTCGACGTTCCGGTAGTCCCGATCGAGGAGTTCGCGAAGCGCGCCGGTGGCCTTGACCGCGACCACCGACGAACTGTGGGTCTCCATCCGGCGGATCTCCTCGATGGTCTCGTCGATCATACGGGGAGGTGACGTGTCCGCGGCAAAGAGTTTCCGGCTGGCAGTCAGTCGCTCCCGCTGTCGGCCTCGCCCGCGTCGTCGACCGCCCGCCGTGCGTAGGCGTAGGCGAGCAACGCGGTGACGAACCAGACGAGCGCGCCGACCCGGACGGCGAAGGCGGCGCGGGCACCCCACGTCGGGAGCGTCGTCGTCGTCGAGAGCGCCGCCACCAGCGGCGCGCCGGCGACGATGGTCGTCACGAACGTCACCTGCATCACCCACCCGAAGTCGACGCCGTCGGGGTCGGTTCGCTCGACGCGGTGTGGCACGGCCGCGGGTTGGCGGCCGACCCGCTAATGCGTGGCGGTTCGCTCCAGAAACGCTGACAGCGCCTCGTTGAACGCCTCGGGACGCTCCAGCATGGCGAGGTGGGCCGCGTCGGGGACGGTCGTCCACTCGGCGTCGGGAATGGATTCGGCGAGTGATTCGTGGTACCAGGGCGGCGTCAGGGCGTCGTGTTCCCCGACGACCGCGAGCGTCGGGACCGCCACGTCGTCGAGTCGGCCCCGGACGTCGAACTCGTGGCAGGTCCGGAAGTCGCGGTGGGTCACGGCCCGGCCCGCCTCGTGGAGCATCTCGCGGGAGACGGTCACCAGCCGCTCGTCGGGGTCGTGAAAGAGCCGATCCGGGCCGTGGAGGAACTCGATCGCCCGCTCGAAGTCCGTCCGGAGCCACCGGAGCAGGTCGTCGAGGACCGCGAGTTTGGCGCCCGTCCCCGCGAGCACCGCCCCCGAGAGGTCGAGGTCGGGATCACGGTCGAGCAGGAGCGTCAGGACGACGGCGCCGCCGAGGGAGTTCCCACAGAGGACGCGGGCATCCGTCTCGCGTGCGACGGCGACGACGTCGTCGACGTAGGCCGACAGCGTCTCGTACCCCGGCTCGGCGTCGACGTCGTCGCTGTCCCCGTGGCCGCTCAGATCCAGGGCGATCACGGGCCGCCGGTCGGCGAGTCTGGTCTGTGCCTTCCAGACCCCGCTCGATCCGCCGCTCCCGTGGACGAAGAGGATCGGCGCCTCGTCGCCGCCCCGGTCGTGTCGCCGGTAGGCCGTCGTCCGGCCGTGGTGTGTAACCGTCTCCATACGATCGATAGCGCTGGCAGGCGTATAAACCCCGCCCGCGGGGGACGAAACGTGTGAACCGCTATTTCACTGAACGAAGCCACCCCGACACTGTACCGCGATTATTTGGCGAAAGTTTTAAATAGATGTACAGCTAACGTGGAGTTAGGAAGAATCATGGTGAGACAACAATACGCCGGCGAGGACGATCGGTTCGTCCGCCGGTACGACTACGAGGACGGGTGGGTAATCGCGGCCGACGTCGGCGCGGCGGACGACCGTCTGGCCACCGACGTCGTCGACGGGACGGCCATCGTGCTCGTCGACGACGAGGTGGAACTGGAGTTCGAGGTTCCCGGATCGGTCGAGAGCGTCGACACCAATAACGGCGTGCTCGTCGTGAGGGGCGACCGATGAAGCTGATCGTCAAGCCGCTGAAACAGAAGGACGCCGGCCGTGGCCTCGCCGCCATCGACCGCGCGGCCGCGGCGGAGATGGGCCTGGACGTCGGCGACTACATCCGCATCGAGGGGAGCGACGGCACCGCCATCGCCCGCGTCTGGCCGGGACTGCCCGAGGATCAGGGCTCCGGCGTCGTCCGGATCGACGGTCAGCTCCGCCAGCAGGCGAACGTCGGCATCGACGACCGCGTCGAGGTCGAGAAGGCCGAGGTCAAGCAGGCCGAGCGCGTGACCGTCGCGCTCCCCCAGCAGATCGGGATTCGCGGCGACATCGGCCCCTACCTCCGCGACAAGCTCACCGACAAGCCGATCACCAAAGGCCAGACCCTCCGGGTCCCCTTCGGCTTCGGCTTCATGGGCGGCCGCGGGAACAAGGCCCTGCCGCTGAAGGTAGCCGACACCGAGCCCTCGGGGACGGTCGTCGTCACCGACTCGACGCAAGTGGAGATCAGCGAGCAGCCCGCCGAGCAGATCCGGGAGACCGAGGCCGCGGACGCGAGCCCCGAGACGCCGGACGTGACCTACGAGGACATCGGGGGCCTCGACCGCGAACTCGAACAGGTTCGCGAGATGATCGAGCTGCCGATGCGCCACCCCGAGCTGTTCCGGCGGCTGGGCATCGACCCGCCGAAGGGCGTGCTCCTACACGGCCCGCCCGGTACCGGGAAGACGCTGATCGCGAAGGCCGTCGCCAACGAGATCGACGCCTCCTTCCACGACATCAGCGGGCCGGAGATCATGTCGAAGTACTACGGCGAGAGCGAGGAGCAGCTCCGCGAGGTCTTCGAGGAGGCCGAGGAGAACGCGCCCGCCATCGTCTTCATCGACGAAATCGACTCCATCGCGCCCGAACGTGGCGAGGCCGGCGGCGACGTCGAACGCCGCGTGGTCGCCCAGCTCCTCTCCCTGATGGACGGGCTCGAGGAGCGCGGCGAGGTCGTCGTGATCGGCGCGACCAACCGCGTCGACGCCATCGACCCCGCGCTCCGGCGTGGCGGGCGGTTCGACCGCGAGATCGAGATCGGCGTCCCCGACCGCGACGGCCGCCGCGAGATCCTGCAGGTCCACACCCGCAACATGCCGCTGGCCGAGGACGTCGACATCGAGGGGTTCGCGGAGTCGACGCACGGCTACGTCGGCGCGGACCTCGAGAGCCTCGCTAAGGAGGCCGCGATGAACGCGCTCCGGCGCATCCGCCCGGACATCGACCTCGAGGAGGAGGAGATCGACGCCGAGATCCTCGAATCGCTCGAAGTCGATCAGGCCGACTTCCGCGAGGCGCTGAAGGGCATCGAGCCGTCGGCGCTCCGCGAGGTGTTCGTGGAGGTCCCCGACGTCACCTGGAACGACGTGGGCGGCCTCGAGGACACCAAGGAACGCCTCCGCGAGACGATCCAGTGGCCCCTCGACTACCCCGAGGTGTTCGAGGCTATGGACATGCAGTCCGCGAAGGGCGTGCTCATGTACGGCCCGCCCGGCACCGGGAAGACGCTCCTGGCCAAGGCGGTCGCCAACGAGGCCGAGTCCAACTTCATCTCGGTGAAGGGGCCGGAACTGCTCGACAAGTACGTCGGGGAGAGCGAGAAGGGCGTCCGCGAGATCTTCAGCAAGGCTCGCGAGAACGCCCCGACCGTGATCTTCTTCGACGAGATCGACGCCATCGCGACCGAACGCGGGCAGAACACCGGCGACTCCGGCGTCTCCGAGCGCGTCGTCTCGCAGCTCCTGACGGAGCTCGACGGGCTGGAGACCCTGGAGGACGTCGTGGTGATCGCCACCTCGAACCGGCCCGACCTCATCGACTCGGCGCTCCTGCGACCTGGGCGTCTGGACCGGCACGTCCACGTGCCCGTTCCCGACGAGGACGCCCGGCGCGCCATCTTCGAGGTGCACACCCGGAGCAAGCCGCTGGCGGACGACGTCGACCTCGACAGCCTCGCGCGGCGCACCGAGAACTACGTCGGCGCCGACATCGAGGCCGTCTGCCGCGAGGCCTCGATGGCCGCCTCCCGGGAGTTCATCAACAGCGTCTCGCCCGACGAGATCGGTGAATCCGTCGGCAACGTCCGCGTCACGATGGACCACTTCGAGCGGGCGCTCGACGAGGTGAGCCCGAGCGTCACCGAGGAGACCCGGGAACGCTACCGCGAGATCGAACAGCGCTTCACGACCGACGAGGGCGCCGCCGCCCCCGAGAGCGAAGCCAGCCGGACCTTCCACTAGGGCCGCCCCGAACCGGGCGGTATTTCAGGGATAGTCCGCGATGACGAGGCGTGTTCCGCTCGATGCGACGACGGCGGGCCGCGCTCTGGACCGTCCTCGCGGCCGGGTTCCTGTTCGTCAACTTCCACCGGACCGCGACGGCCGTCCTCGCCGACTCGCTCGCACGGACCTTCGACGCGACGGGTGCCGAACTCGGACTGCTCCACGCCTCGTTTTTCTACGTCTACGCCCCCCTCCAGCTGCCGGCGGGGCTGATCGTCGACCGGTACGGCCCGCGGCGGGTCGGCGCCGGCGGCCTGGGTCTGCTAACCCTCGGGGTCGCCTGGTTCGCCCTCTCGGAGTCGCTCGCGACGGCGTTTCTCGCCCGCGCGGTGGTCGGCCTCGGGGGGAGCGTCCTCTACATCGGCACCCTCCGGTTCTGTGCCAACTGGTTTCGAGCCGACGAGTACGCGACCATGACCGGCTACACCGTCGCGGCGGCGGGGCTGGGCGGCATCCTCGCGACGACGCCGCTCGCCGTCGCCACCGGCGCCGTCGGCTGGCGGACGGCGACCCTCGCGACGGCGGCCACGACCGGCGTGCTCACCCTCGCCATCGCGGGGTTCGTCCGCGACACGCCGGAACAGGCGGGAGTGGCGGCGGAGGGTGAGGGCGCGGCCACTGCCGCGGACGGTGAGGGCGCGGCCACTGCCGCGGAGGGTGAAGGCGCGGCCACTGCCGCGGACGGTGAGGGCGCTTCCGACACCGGCGCCGCCACCCTCGCCGACGTCGTCGCCAACGTCCGGACGGTCGTCGGCGAGCGCGAGACGTGGCTGATGGGTGCGATCCTCTTCTGTGTGCTCGGCGTGAACTTCACCGTCCTCGGGCTCTGGGGAGTGCCCTTCCTCGTCGATACCTACGGGGTCTCCCTGGCTCGGGCCTCGACGGTCGTGCTCGTCGGCAACGTCGGGTTCGTCGTCGGATCCCCGCTGCTGGGGGCGCTCTCGGACCGTCTCGGCCGCCGGACGGAACTCGTGGTCGCCACGGCCCTGCTTTTCACGCTCGCGTACGCCGTCCTCGCCGTCGTCCCGCCGTTCCCGGTCGTCGCGCCGGTGTTCTTCGTCGCGCTCGTCGCCAACGGCGGCGTGGCGCTGGTGTTCACGATCGGGAAGGAGCGACACCCCCCGTCGGTGGCGGGGACCGTCACCGGCGTCGTCAACGGGTTCGGCTACTTCGGGGCCGCGCTGCTGCCCGCACTCCTGGGTGGCGTCCTCGACGCCTACTGGACGGGCGAGACCCTCAACGGTGCCCGAGTCTACACAGTCTTCGGCTACCGGATCGCCTTCGGCATCGCGGCGGCCGCGGGGCTCGTCGCCACGCTCGCGGCGCTGTGGCTCCACCGACGGGAACGGACCGTGAGTGGGGGCTAATCCCGGTACCAGCGCCACCCCGCGACGGCGAGGCCGGCAGCGACGAACAGCAGTCCGAGGGGGCGGACCGCCGAGAGCGCGAGGCCGAGCGCCAGCGTCGCCACGTTGAACCCCTCGCTTCGCCGCTCGGTGCGCATCGAGTACACCACCCCCTCGTAGCGGACGGCGTAGAGGCCCTCGTTCAGGGCGACGTGGTCGCTGGTGTACCGGAACTCGGGGGCCGTCGCCGACGCGTTCTCCACGACGTACGGCGAGTCCGCGACGCCGCGGGTGACGGCCCGCTGCCCGCGCTCCGAGAGGTCCTCGTGGGGCAGAACCGCCGACTCGTCGTACTCGATGCCGTAGGCGAGCGTACCGTTCTCGGCGGGTTCGATCCGGTGGACGTAGTCGGTGTCCGCGGCGTTACCGACGGGGACCGCAGAGAGCACGAGGAGGCCGATGCCGACGGCGACCAGCGCCGACGGGAGGGAGTCGGAGCGCATGCCGGGAGCGTCGGCCGCCGGCCACGTGGCTCTTGTCCCCGACCGTCCGGGACGGGGATGTTCCACGGCTCCCGACGGGGGATGGGTATGCACCACGTCGGCTGGGTCGCCCTCGGCGGGCCCCCGTCCACTGGACCGGATCCCGACTCCTTCGACGGTTCGGCCTCGACGGGACGCCGGTCGAACCCGACGTGAACGACCGGCCGACGGGCAACGTCGTCCAGCGGGAGTCGTGGGTCGAACTCCGCCCCCGGTATCCGGTCCCCTCGCGGCGTGGCACCCGGACGCGGTACACGCTGTATCGGGCCATCCCCGAACGGTTCGACGACCACCCAGGGCGCGAGAAGTTCCCGGCCAGTCGCAATCGCTGACGGTCAGGCGTGGGACTCCGTCACCTCGCCCTCGGCGTCGTCGTCGCGTATCCACCCGACGTACACCTGCCCGAGAAAGAGGAGGGTGAACGCGGCATTGAGGTCGGTGGTGTACCCGTTCGGGGCGGTACCGCCGGTTTCGCCGGCCGGTGGGATCAACCCGATTCCGGCCCAGAGGTAGTGGATGGCCACCCCCGAGACGACGGCGGTGACGAAGATGCTCACGAACAGGACCGCGGCCATCCGGAGGCCGTAGTAGCGGCGGTAGGCGTCCGTGATGGTCGGGACGATCAGGTCGGCGAAGATGAAACTCATCACGCCGCCGAAGGCGATGCCGTTCGACCAGAGGATGAGCGCGAAGGGGACGTTGCCGACCGAACAGACGAAGGTGACGACGCCGACGACGACGCCGACGACGGCGCTCGCGGCGACCCAGGTGAGCGACCCCTCGGCGCCGACGCCGAACAGCGTCGTCCACCACGCCCGCGGGACGAAGGCGGCGATCAGCCCCGCGATCAGGAAACCGGCGACGATGTCGGTCCACAGCATACCCCACTCGCCGAGGGCGTTCTTCGAGGCCAGCCGCCACCCGTCGCGGGTGAGCAGGCGGTCGCGCCACGTCGCGTCCGACTGGCGCCGCTCCTCGGCGTACGCCGTCTTGCACGACTCCGAACAGAAGTACTCGGTGCCGCGCTCGGTCGCCAGTTCGACGGTATCGTCGGCCGTCGGATCGACCGTCATCCCGCAGGCGGGGTCGCGGACGCCCTCGGTGGCTCGCAGGTGTTCGCGGGCGGCCGCGAACCACTCCGCGGGGACGAGGGCGGCGAACGTCGCCGCCAGGAGGCAGATGAGCAGGAAGCCGGCGACGTAATCAGCGACGACGAACTGCCAACCGAGCAACACCCACATCACCAGTCCGAGTTCGATCACGAGGTTCGTCGAGGCGAACTGGAACGCCGCGAGGCTGGCGACCGGCGACGCCCCCTTCTTGAACAGCGACTTCGTGGTCGCCACCGCGCCGAACGAACACGACGAGGACGCGGCGCCGAAGAGTGTCCCCAGGCCGAGTTCGCGCCACCCGCTCCCGCCGAGGACGGCGGATATCCGCTCCTCGCTCACGAACGCCTCCACCGCACCGGCGATGGTGAACCCGAGGACGAGCGCCCACCACGTCTCCCAGCCCATCTCCGCGGCCAGGCGCAACCCCTCGACGAACGATTCGACGACTGTCACGCGATCCACCTCCCGAACCGGGCGTCGGCGTCGGTCGACGGAGACATCGTACCGGATCTACGGGACACCCGTTCACCTGGATTATGGTTCTGATACAGCTGCGGTTTGTGGATTTAGTTTTTGAAACCCTCGACGGAGCCGCACCTTTCCTTCGTTTCGAAACTATCGACCCGGCGGGACGTCGCCCCGATTCCCAGGGTGCAGGAACCGGCCGCGTGGTATATTCGTCCGGCGGTTCGACGTGCGAACGTGGGGTGCGTACTATGGCCTACGACACGTCGAATCCGCTGGCGGAAACGTTCGAGTTCGGCGGATCCAGTCCGATCACGACCTTCTGGATCGCGTTCCTCCGGATCGTCGTCGGCTGGTGGTTCTTCCACGCCGGCGTGACGAAACTCGTCGAATCCGGCCTGAACTACACGTACGGTCCCGCCTACCTCACGGAGATGGGCGGGACCGTCCTCGGCCCGCTGGCGGTGTGGATGGGGACCGCGATTCCGCGGTTCATCGCGGCCATCGTCCCGCTGGCGGAGACGCTGATCGGCCTGGCGCTGGCCGCCGGCGTCGCCGTCAGGCTCGCGTCCGCCGGCGGCGCCGTGTTCATGGCGTTCTTCTGGGTCGGCAACGCCGAGTTCGGCCACGGCGTCGTCAACGGCGACCTGATGGGACTGCTGCTGTTCGTCACGCTGATCCTCCTCGCCGCCGGTCGGTACTACGGCCTGGACGCGATCATCGAACGGACCGAACTCGTCCAGCAGTACCCGCGGCTCAAATACCTGCTCGGTTGAGGAGGTGATCACCCATGCAAACTACCACCATCGACAACGTGGCGATGGCGCTGAGCGGCACGCTGCTGACGCTCGGGGTCGTCGTCCTCGGGATCGTCGAGATCGTCGACGGGGAACCGTACGGCGCGGCCCCCGTGAC
Source organism: Haloplanus salinarum (assembly GCF_009762275.1). NCBI lineage: Archaea > Methanobacteriati > Methanobacteriota > Halobacteria > Halobacteriales > Haloferacaceae > Haloplanus > Haloplanus salinarum. The sequence continues at coordinate 14,747 of NZ_CP034345.1, forward strand.
GAACGAGGCGGGCGAAGTCGTCGCCACCCCCGGCGTCGACCCCGCCATCCGGACGGGGCTGGTGCTCGCCGGCCTGATCGTGTTGCTGCTGTGGGGCGGCTACCGGGCCGTCGCCGGCCCGGACACGAGCGGATCGACGACGGGGACCACCGCGGCGACGCGAACGCAGTGAGGCCGTCGCCGTGAGGCCCCCACGACCGAAGTGTTATCCTTCTCGGCCGTGACCAGGAAGCGATGTCGACCGACCGACGACCGCTCGACCCACTCGCAGGGACGCTCCGTGCCGGCGGCCACACGCCGACCGGAGTGATCGACGACTGTACCGATCGGATCGACGCCGTCGAAGACGACGTCCAGGCGCTCGTTTCCGAACCCGGACGCGAGTCACGGCTGCGCCGCGAGGCCGCGGCGCTCGAGGCACGATACGACGAACCGTCAACCAGGCCGCCGCTGTTCGGCGTCCCCGTCGGAGTCAAGGACATCTTCCACGTCGATGGCTACCGGACCCGCGCGGGTTCGGCGGTTCCATCGGCGACGATAACCGACGCGGAGTCGGTCGCCGTGCGCCGGCTCCTCGACGCCGGCGCGCTCCATCTGGGCAAGACCCACACGACCGAGTTCGCCTACTTCGACCCGGCGCCGACGCGGAACCCGCACGCCCTCGATCACACGCCAGGGGGCTCCTCCAGCGGATCCGCCGCCGCCGTGGCGGCGGGGATGTGTCCGCTCGCGCTCGGGAGCCAGACCGTCGGCTCGGTGATCCGCCCCGCGGCGTTCTGCGGGGTCGTCGGGTTCAAACCCAGCCACGACCGGATCCCGCTCGACGGCGTGGTGCCGTTCTCGCCGACCGTCGATCACGTCGGCACCTTCACCGCGGACGTGGCCGGGGCGGCCCGGGCCGCGTCGGTCCTGTGTGACGGCTGGGAGCCCGTCGACCCCGACGACCCGCCGATCCTCGGGGTCGTCGAAGGGCCGTACCTCGAACAGGCGACGCCGGCCGGACGGGCCGGCCTCGACGCGGGCGCCGACGCCCTCGCCGACGCGGGCTACGAGGTCCGCCGCGTGTCGATGCTCGACGACATCGAGGCGGTGAACGAGCGCCACGACGCCCTGACCGCCGCCGAACTGGCGCTCACCCACGCCGAGCGGTACGCCGAGTACGGCGAGCAGTTCGCCGACACGACGGCCGACCTGATCGAGGCGGGACGTGAGGTGGGCGTCGACGAACTGGTCGACGCCCGCGTGGCCGCCAGGGCGTTCCGCTCCCGGATCGGCGAACGGACCCGCGAGGCGGGCGTGGACCTCCTGCTCTCGCCGGCCGCCCCCGGCCCCGCGCCGACGGGCATCGACGACACCGGCGACCCGATCATGAACCTTCCGTGGACCCACGCCGGCGTCCCCGCGCTGACCGTCCCCTGTGGCCGAGTCGGGAGCCTGCCGCTCGGCCTCCAGGTGGTCGCGCCCTTCGGCGCCGACGAGGAACTCCTGTCGTGGGGCGCGGCCATCGCGTCGGCCGTCGCCGACGTGGGAGCAGTCGACGACGCGACGTGAATCGGTTACGCCATCTCCGAGCCGTTCTCCGGGCCCGAGGTAGGCGCCCCAGTATCGGCCTGGGCTCGGGCTTCCTCGAACACCGCCGCAGGAAAGAGGCCGTTCACGCCGTCGAAGCCGAGCGACTCCAACAGGGCCGCCGGCTCGCCCGTGACGAGGAGGACGCCGAACTCGTCGACCGTCTCGTCGACGGAGACGGACAGGTCCTCCGAGCGGTTCCGGAAGCGGTCCACCGCGGCGCTCGTCAGTTCGGCGCGTTGGGTCCGGAACTCCTGTTGGGCCTCCATCCGTCCGAGTTCGCCCGACTCGACTCGGGAGCTGATGTTGGACTGGAGTTCCTGGAGCGACTCCTCGTCGGGCTGGACCCCGAGAGTGACCGTCGTCATCTCCGCCTCGCCGTCACCGCCGGCGCCGGCACCGCCGTCGCCGTCGTGATTCGAGAGCGCGCTACAACCCGCCATCGAGAGCGCCGTCCCCGTTCCGGCGAGTTGCAGGAACCGGCGTCGGTCGGTGTCGTCGAACATAACGGGGACCCTTTGGATACGAGCGTCATAAGCCCTCGCTTCCCGTGATGGGTCGCCTACCACGGACGACCCGACGACGGGGTCGGCGCCCGGAAATCGGTGGCTTGAACCCGGACGAAGGTTCAGGATTCGTTGCGTGCGAGGGTAGCCAAGCCTGGAAACGGCGGCGGACTCAAGATCCGCTCCTGTAGAGGTCCAAGGGTTCAAATCCCTTCCCTCGCATCGAAGGGCTCGTGCCCGACGCGGTGAACCCCACCGCGGAAGATGCGGAAGGCGCTCCGGGAGCGCTCTTCCCTCGCAAAACTTCTCCCGACGTCATCCGCCGAGGAGCGTCAGCCCAGTTCGAGCGTCTCGACGTACCGGAGGAACGACTCCAGTGCGGGGTTGCCGTGGTAGCGAACCGTCGCCGACTCGACGTCGTACTCGAGGATGCCGAGGTCGGCCAGTTTCGGGAGGTGGGCGTGGACGAGCGAGACGCGGACGGAGTCGGTGGATTCGGGCGCCTCGCGCGCCGGGATGGAGCGTTCGCGGGTCGCCACCCCCTCGACGAGTTCGTCGATGGAGACGGTGCCGACGCCGAGATCCTTCAGGTGGTAGAGCAGCGTGCGCCGCCGGGAGACGGAGATGAGATCGAGCGTCTGGTCGAACGAGTAGGGCATCGGGACCGTCTCGGGGCGACAGGGGTCGGTGCTCGCCGCCCCGCCCGGGGGCGTCGTCGACCGTCGAAAGGAGGGGCGTTCGGCGTCGTCCGGCGCCCGGGTCACCGTCCATCCGTCCTCGGGGACGTGTTCGACCACCGCGTCGTACAGCGGGCGGAACGTCGCGACGAGACCGTCGTCGTGGGCCGCCGGGTCGAGGTGGTGGTGTGCGGTGGCGCCGGCGGCGTCACAGAGGTCGTTGAGCGCCGAGACCAGGGAGACGACGGCCTCGCGGTCGAAACTGTCGAGCAGAGCGGTCAGGGAGTGCAGACAGATCCGCGTCGACTCGGGCGTGGACTCCCAGGCGCCGAGGTGCCGCGCGAGGGCCATCCCGACGTCGATCGGTTCCGCGTTCGAGCGGAGGACGTCGACGGAGAGGGTGCTCGACAGGTCGTCCCCGCGGTCGGTCGTCGACTCCGTCGCCGACCGATCCCCGTTCGCGTCGACGACCATCGCCCGCGCCGGCAACTGCTCGCCCGCCTCGCGTCGCCAGAGGGCGATCCGTTCGTCGGGCGACTGCGTCAGGGTCACGCTGAGGACGTTGCTCCGCGACGGTTCGTCGGCGGTCAGGAGGTCGACACAGGCGTCGTCCTCGAACTCGCTCGCCGACGGGGCCAGAAGAAGGACTGACGACGCCTCTCCGAGGGCGGCGTCGAGCGGCGTGGATCCCTCCCCCATGTGCGCCCCGATACGGTGTGGGAATGTAAAAGCGTATCACCCATCCGACACCGGTGGTCGGGCCCACGACTAAGTGCCGTGGGTCCGAACTCACGGTCATGAGCGAGCGCGTGAAACTGAGCCGGGTGGAGTCAACCTTCGAGCGCCTCGATTACCCGGTCACACGTGACGACGCCGCCGCCGAGTTCGCGGACGTGACGTTGCTCCTGGCCAACGGGGAGGCGAACCTCGGCGAACTCGTCTCGGAACTCGGGAGCGACGCCTTCCACGGCCCCGACGAACTGTTCGACGAACTCCAGAACGTCCTCCCCGTGGAGGCCGTCGGCGAACCGGGACAGTCCGACGGGGACGCCTGATCGCGGCCGTCGAAATCCCGCGCGGACGGCGGCTATCCGTGGGTTAAAGACCGTCGAGCATCAGGGTTCGAGCCACCATGGAGTTCTGCGACGAATGCGGATCGATGATGCAGACCGAGGACGGCGTGTGGATCTGTACCCAGTGTGGGTTCGAGCAGGCGCGCGACGCCGAGCAGGAAGCCGAGATGGTCACGACACAGGCCCAGGAGGAGTCGGAGATCATCGAGTCCGGCGGCGGCACGAGCGGCCTCCCGACGACGAGCGCCGACTGTCCGTCCTGTGACAACGACGAGGCCTACTGGTACATGCAGCAGATCCGTGCTGCCGACGAGTCCGAGACCCGCTTTTTCGTCTGTACCGAATGCGAGCACAAGTGGCGCGAGGACGATCACTGACGGAGTGACGAACCATTATATCCGTCGCGCCCCGGATGCCGCACGATGGTCGCACCGCCGTCGGTCCCGAGCGAGCGACTGACCGACTGGCGGCAGGTGAGCGACACCACCGAGACGCCCTTCTCCGCCGGCGGACTCACCGTCTCCGCCGGAATCCGTCTCTACGAGGACGACCGGCTTCGCGGGACCGTCCGCGAGCGGACCGGCCTCGACCGTAGCTGGCGCTTTTTCCTCGCCGCCCGCCTCGAACTCGATCCCTCGCCGCCCGTGACGGGACCGCTCCGCCGGTTGGTCGCCTCGCGGGCGAGCCGTGGGTTCGCCGACCGCCTCGGGGACCGCGGGTTCGTCGACGTCGACCGGGCCGAGCGGCGGTCGCTCCGGGTGGGCGACGCCGATGCCCGCCTGTTCCGGTACGACGCGCGTTGCCGGGTCGACGGGGTGACCCTCGACGTCGACGGCTGGCTGGCGGTGTGGGCCCCCGACCGAGCGTTCAGGCTCGCCGGCGGCGCGTATCCGACCGCCGTCGTCGGCGCCGACGGGTCGGCGGCCGAGGACGTGGTCGAGACGCTGGAGACACACATCGACCCCGAGGCGTTCCGGGCGGAGCTGTTCGAACTGATCCGCGGGACGCGCTAGTCCAGCAGGGAGAGCACCACGCCGCCGGGCGAGAGCCGTGCGGGGGCGGCCCCGACCGCCCGCGAGAGAAGCCCCGGGTCGTGACCCGGTCCGGCCCGCGCGACGCTATGGCCGCGGACCCGCAGGTCGAGGGTCACGTCGGCGTCGTGGAGGCGGTCCAACAGGAGGCCCGTCCCGGTCGAGAGCGCCCGCGCGGCGGCCAGCGAGGGCGCCCGCACGACGACGAGGTCGCCGTACCCCCGGATCGACACCGTCGCCCCGTCGACCTCGACGGTCAGGTCCGCGTGGACGTCGAGCGGTCGTTCCGCCCCGGTCACTCGCGGTCGGTCTCGCGGGTCCGGATGCGCACGGTGCCGTCGAGACGCCAGCGGGCGTGGTCGGCGTCGGGCCCCATCCGATCCGGCACCCGTATCTCCAGGTCGTCGAACTCGTAGGTGATCTCGGCACCGCGGCCGGTGAGCCGCTCGTAGAGTCCGACCGCCAGTTCGGGCCACGTCCGCACGTCCTCGATCTCGGCGCCGCGCTCCCGACTCATGGGCGCCGATTCGGCGGCCACGTACTTATACCGTCGGCCGCGCTCCCGTCCCCCGGGATCGTCACGACAGCCGCCCGACGGTCAGGTAGCCGGTGTGGCCGACACCGCGGGTGTCGGGGCGGCTCCCCCGCTCGTCGAACTGCATCCGTCGCTGGATCGTCTCGTGGGTCTCCACGCCGGTCAGTCCCGCCTCCTCGGCGGCCTCGACGGCCGCGCGGGTGCCCTCGACGAACGGCGAGTAGACGACGACGAACCCGCCGCTGAGGAGGAGGTCCGGCGCCCGGCGCACCACCGACGGCGCGTCCGCGGTGTCGAGGGTGAGGAGGTCGAACCCCGGTTCCGCGGCGAGGGCGTCGAGCTCCGCGGTCACGTCGCCCGTCCGCACGTCGACGCGGTCGGCGACGCCCGCGAGGCGCATGTTCTCGCGGGCGACGTCGGCGAACTCGGGGTCCTGCTCGTAGGTCCGGACGGCCGCGCCGATCCGGCCGAGGTAGGCCGCGAGGACGCCGGTGCCCGTCCCCGCGTCGAGTACCCGGTCGTCGGCCGCGGCGCCGGTCATGCCGACCACCAACCCGATATCGCGGGGCATCATCGGCGCGCCGGTCCGTTCGAAGTGATCGAACAGGTCCGGCCCCCGCGGCTCCCGGACCACGAACTCCTCGCCGAGGTGGGTCTCCAGGCGCTGGCCCGGTTCGACGTCCTCGGGGACGGTCAACACGCCGAGGTCGGTCTGGAGTTCCTCGCCGGGCGCGCGCAGGTACTCCCGGTCCTCACGAACCAGCAGGAACGTCGACGTCACTCCAGGCTGGCGATGGCCGACGCCAGGTCGCCGTCGGCGGCCTCGAGCGCCTCCCGCGCCTCGCTTTTCCCGACGCCGGCACGCGTCGCGACGAGTTCCACGTCGTCCTCGGGGATGGCGTCCGCGGAGTCGCCGTCCGCGTCGTTCACGTCGTCGTCGCCGGACTCGACGGCGCCGGCCGCACTCCCCGGGTCCCGCGTCTCGGGTTCGCCGACGACCTGGTAGGTCTCCTGGCCCTGTGCGTCCATGCGCGTCACCTGCGCGTCGGAGAAGACGAGTTCCTCGTCGGCCGTCCGGATGACGACCTCCTCGGCATCGAGTTCGGTCACGTCGATGCCCATCTGTTTCATCATCTGTTTCATCTTCCGTGGGTTCATGCCGCCGCCACCAAACATGGATCGAGGGTGGGGGTGCGTGGGCAAAAGGATGGCGAAGGGGCGCGGTCGAGGGACTAGTTCAACACCCAGAACCGGTAGTTGAGATACGCGGCGAACGCCGTCCAGCAGAGGTAGGGAACGAGGAGGAGCGCCGCCCGTCGGTCCACCCGATCGAACGCCCGGATCGTGAGCAGGATCAGCGCCAGGAGGACGACGATCACGGCGAGACCGAGGTCGACCGACTGCAGGCCGAAGAAGGCCGCCGACCATCCGACGTTGGCGACGAAGTGGACGGCGAAGACGGCGAGCGCGACGCGGGCACGGCCCTCGGTCCGCGGCGAGGACAGCCGCCGCCACACCAGCCAGACGGCGACACCCAGGAGGGCAAAGAGGAGAGTCCACACCGGGCCGAACACCCAGTTCGGCGGCGCGATCGCCGGGCGCTGGAGGGTGCCGTACCACGAGACGAGGCCGCTGGCGGTGAAGACGGCGCCCGAGGCGCCGACGAGTTCCACCGCGAGCACGGCGACCACGAGGGCGAGACGGGGCCGCTCGTCCGGGAGACGGCGCAGACGCCGGCGGAGGGTCATGCGCCACGTACGAGCGCCGGAGTCATAGGGGCTCCGACGGGGTGCACTACACGTGGTCTTTCGGCAGCAGGTCCTCGAAGGGTTGGTCGTCGAGCCACTCACAGAGCCGGCAGAGCTGTTCGCTGGCCGCCTCGAACAGCTCGGCGCCCTTCGCCGCGGTGGCGTCGGTCTGGTCGCCGAGGACGCCGTTGCCGGTGTTGTCGGCGGCGTCGTAGAAGGTCCGCGCGCCGTGTTTGATCGTGTCCGCGGCCTCGACGTCCGGGACGCCACCGTCCCGCGCGTCGGCCAGTCGGTCCTCGCGGACCAGTTCGGGCCGAAGGTGCTGGATCATCGCCGTCTCCTTCGGGCCGCCGTGGGGGCCGTTCTGTTCGAACAGGTCGTCGACCAACTCGGGGATGCTCTCGTCCCACATCCACTCGATCGCGTAGAGTTCCTCGTCGTCGCGCAGTCGGCGCCCCACCTCCCGCAGGTGGTCGACGTTGCCGCCGTGGGCGTTGACGTAGACCACGCGGTCGATGCCGTGGTACGTGAGGTTCCGGGTGAACGACTCGACGTAGTCGCGAAACTCCGGCGCGTCGACCCACATGGTGCCGTTGAACTGCCGGTGGTGCGGGCTGACGCCGACGTTGATCGTCGGGGTTCGGAGGTAGCCGGTCCGCTCGGCGGCTTCACTGGCGAGCGCCTCCGCGATCAGGTGGTCGGTCGCCAGCGGGAGGTGGGGGCCGTGCTGTTCGGTCGACCCCAGCGGAACGAGCGCGAGGGATTCGTCGTCGAAGTAGTCCCCGAGCTCCGGCCACGTCTCGTCTGCGATGTACATTCTGCCCAAAGAGGGGGCTGGCGTGCCCTTGAACGCTTGTGTTTCGGTGGGGCTATCGCTCGGCCCCGCCGTCGGCCGCGGCCGGACGGGTGTCGCCCCCGGCGGCCGCGTCGGCCGACTCCCCGCGGTCGACGGTGAACTCGGCCAGCAGCTCCCGGAGCGACTCGGCACGGCCCGTGAGCGACTGCGCGCTCTCGGAGACGTCCGACAGCGTCGAGGTTTGTTCCTCCGCGGCGGCGGAGACGTTCGACGCCTCGGCGCTCGACCGATCGGCCAGTTCGGACACCTCGTCGAGCATCGAGACGACGTCCTCGGTCGATTCGGCCTGGTCGTTCGTCGCCTCGCTGATCTCCCGGACGCCGGTGTCGAGGTCGGCGACCTGCTGGGCGATGTCGTCGAGCGACGCGAGCGCGTCGTCGATGGTTTCGCTTCCGTCGGCGACGCCTTCCCGCAGCCGTTCCATGTCGTCGACGGTGTCGTCGGCGGCGTCCTGCACGTCGGCGATACGCCGGTCGATCCGCTCGGTGGCGTCGGCGGCCTCGCCGGCGAGACCCTTGATCTCGTCGGCGACGACCGCGAAGCCGTCGCCGTCGCCGTCGGCGTGGGCGGCCTCGATCGAGGCGTTCAGCGCCAGCATGTTCGTCTGTTCGGCGATGTCGGCGATCACGTCGACGATGTCCCCGATTTCGGCGACCTCCTCCGCGAGCGCCGTCACCTCCGTGGCCGCCGCCTCGGCCCGGTTCTCGATCCGTTCGAGTTCCTCGACGGCGTCCATCGCGGCGTCGCTGCCGGCTTCGCTGGTCTCGGCCGCCCGTTCGGCCGTCGTCGCCACCTCGTTGGCAGACGACGCGACCTCCTCGATGGCTCCCGAGAGGCTCTGCATCTCGCCCGAGACGGTCGTCAACTGCTCGTCCTGCCGTTCGGCACCGGCCGAGATCTCCTGGATGGATTCGCTCACGTCCGCGCTCGCGCTCTCGACTTCCTCGGCGCTCGTGGTCACCTGCTGGCTGGCCGCAGCCACCTCGTCGGCGAAGGATCGGACCTGTCCCAGCGTCGCCTCGATTTCGTCCATCATCGCGTTGAACGACTCGGCGATGCTGTTCATCGCCTCGCTCCGTCCGTCGGGATCCATCCGCTGGGTCAGGTCGCCGGCCGCGGCCCGGGACATCGTCTCCCCGAAGTCGTCGGCCTGCTCCTCCAGCGCGGCGTTCAGCTCCTCGACGTCGCGTCGGGCCCGTTCGGCCTCCCGCTGTGCGCGTTCGACGTCCTCGCTCATCTGCTCGATCGTCTCGCCGAACGCGCCGGGGACGTCCTCCTCCAGGACCGCGGCGTCGAACCGCTGGTCCGCGACCGCCTCCGCCTGTGCGGCGACCGTCGAGAGGTACGACTGCATGTCGGCGAAGGCGTCGATCAACTGTCCGACCTCGTCGTCGCGGTCGGTCGACGCCACCTCGGCGTCGAGGTCCCCGCGTGCGATGGCCTCCGCCTCGTCGGTCAGGCGGTCGAGCGCGTTCACCGTGTTCCGCCCGAGCGTCGCGCCGATCAGCAGGAAGCCGCCGAGGGCGATGCCGACGAGGATGGCGAGGTCGCGGGTGACGACGCCGGCGAGTGCGTACGCCTCCGAGCGCGGTGCGTGCGTGACGACGACCCAGTCGCTCCCCTCGATCGGTGCGTAGCCCACGACCAGGTCGCGTTCGGGCATGTCCATCACGCCGGTCTCGCCCTGCTGGGCCATGCGGATGTGGCCGTTACCGTAGCCGTACGGTTCGAGTGCCGCCTCCTCGTCGGCCGCGAACTCGACTATCCCCTCGCTGTCGACGACCTGGGTGAAGCTCGATTCGGTCGGGGTCCGGAACCCGGCGGCCCGTTGACCCGCGTCGACGGTCACCACGATGGCCCGGTCGGTTCCCTCGATCCGGCTGGCGAACGCGATCAGTTCGACGCCGTCCTGCCGGTAGCCCTCCGAGACGGCGACCGCCGAGGCGTCCTGTCCCGACAGTCCGTCGAGGGAGCTACGCGCCCATCGCAGGTCGTCGAGCCTCGCGTCGGTCCGCTCGTCGTCGGTGCTCTCGATGATCCGGTTCGGGCCGATGTCGACGTAATGGACCGAGTGTGTCGAGTCGGACAGCTGTTCGAGTTCCGTGTTCAACGCCGCGTCGATCCGGTATCGGTCGCCCGACTTGATCTCGCCGAGCGACGACACCAGTCGTGCGTTCTCCCCGTTGCGATCGATCCACTCGGCCATCGCGTTGGCCTCGAGTTCCGCCATCGTCCGGAGTTCGGCCTGTTCGTTGTGTCGAATATCCTCGGCGATGGCACCCTGGAAGAAGACCCCCACGCCCGCCACGACGACGAGCACCACCGCGACGATGGCCGCGAACCGCTTCAGATAACTGTCGGTGACGACCGACGGGAGCCTCTTCATCCGCTCCCCCCCGCCAGCGATCCCGCACTCGCTGTCGATTCCGCGTCCGTTCGCGTCCCTCGTTCGACGATACGCATACTGTTCCGTACGCTGGCAAGCGGGCGTATAAAAGCACCCGACCGAATTATCAGACGAGAAAACCGGCCGTCCCGGGACCGAGGGTCGCCGCCGGTCGTCAGCCGGTTCGTCCGGTCAGCCGTTCCCGGCGGCGCTCGAACTCGTCGTCGTCGAGGTCGCCTGTGGCGTACCGCTCCCGGAGCGTCGCGAGCGCGTCGTCCGCGGTCCGGTCGGTGTCGCCCGTCTCGCCCCGCAGGTACAGCGCCGCGGCGACGACGCCGACCACGAGAAGCGCGAACACCAACAGGAGGACGAGCCACCCGCCGCCCATGCCCAGGCCCGATCCCATCCCACCCGCGGGGCCGGCGCCCCAGTGGGGGCCGTGCGGGCCGGGGTGGTGCTGTGCGAGTCCGCCGAGAGTGTAGATGGGTAGTTGCATCGTGCTCACCTCGTTCGAACGTCGGCTCCGTACCGAGATAACTGGCGTCGACGATTCCCGATCCCTGAAAACGACGTCGCCGACGGGGTCTCGAAGGATTAAGGTCGCGGCGCTCCACCTTCCGCGCATGTTCGACCCCGACGACCTCGAACGGATCCGCGAGGCCAAGGCGGAGTGGGAGGACGACGCCTACGGGCCGACCGTGGATCGGTTCGGGGAGCGCAAGGAGGCGTTCACCACCGACACCGGCGGGCAGTCGGTCGACCCCCTCTATACGCCCGCCGACGTCGCCGACCTGGACTACGAGGCGGATCTGGGGTACCCGGGTCAGGAGCCCTACACCCGTGGCGTCTACTCGACGATGTACCGCGGTCGGCTGTGGACCATGCGTCAGTACGCGGGCATGGGGACCGCGACGGAGACCAACGAGCGGTTCAACTACCTGCTCGACGAGGGCCAGACCGGCCTCTCGATGGCGTTCGACCTGCCGACCCAGATGGGCTACGACTCCGACGCCACGATGGCCGCCGGCGAGGTGGGGAAGTCGGGCGTCGCCATCGACACCCTGCGGGACATGGAGACGGTCTTCGACGGTATCCCGCTCGACGAGGTGTCGACGAGCATGACGATCAACGCGCCTGCCGCCATCCTGCTCGCGATGTACGTCGCCATCGGCGACCAGCAGGGTGTCGATCGGGGGGAACTCCGGGGAACCATCCAGAACGACATCATGAAGGAGTACATCGCGCGCAACCTCTACATCTACCCGCCGGAGGCGTCGATGCGGCTGATCACCGACATCTTCGAGTTCTGTGCGACCGAGACGCCGAAGTTCAACACCATCTCGATCTCGGGGTATCACATCCGCGAGGCCGGGTCGACCGCGGCCCAGGAGATCGCCTTCACCCTCGGCAACGGCATCGAGTACGTCGAGGCCGCCCTCGACGCCGGCCTCGACGTCGACGAGTTCGCCCCACAGCTCTCCTTTTTTTTCAACGCCCACAACAACATCTTCGAGGAGGTGGCGAAGTTCCGCGCGGCCCGCCGGATGTGGGCCTCGATCATGGAAGAGCGGTTCGGTGCCGAGAACCCCAAATCGAAGCAGCTGAAGTTCCACACCCAGACCGGCGGCTCGACGCTGACCGCCCAGCAGATCGACAACAACGTCGTCCGCGTCGCCTACCAGGCGCTCGCCGCGGTGCTGGGCGGCACCCAGAGCCTCCACACCAACGGGAAGGACGAGGCGCTGTCGCTCCCGACCGAGAAGAGCGTCCGGACGGCGCTTCGCACCCAGCAGATCCTCGCCCACGAGTCGGGGGCGGCCGACACCATCGACCCCCTCGCCGGGAGCTACTACGTCGAGTCCCTGACGGACGAACTGGAGAGCGAGGCCCTCGATCTGCTCGACGAGATCGACGAACGCGGCGGCATGCTCGACGCGGTGAAGTCCCAGTGGGTGCAAGGGCAGATCCAGGACGTCGCCTTCGACCGCCAACAGGAGATCGAGGAGGGCGAGCGGATCATCGTCGGCGTCAACGAGTTCCGCGTCGAGGACGAGGACCCCGAGGTGGATCTAGAGGAGGTGACCGAGGAGGACGAACGCCGACAGATCGACCGCCTCGAGACGGTCCGGGCCGACCGCGACGACGAGGCGGTCGAGGCCGCACTCGCGTCCCTCCGGGAGACGGCCCGGGGCGACGACAACCTGCTCCCGCCCATCGTCGACGCGGTGAAGGCCTACGCGTCCGTCGGCGAGATAGCGAACGTCCTTCGCGACGAGTTCGGCGAGTACCAGCCCGGACGGTAGCCCGATCAGGGGGTAGCGACCGTCGACCCGTCGCGGCGGTCCAGCCGGTCGACGTACTCGTCGATGACCGTGCTCTTCCGGTGGTCGACCATCAGGTGGATCCGGAGTTCCGTCCGAGCGGACAGCGCCCGTGGACAGAGCGGACAGTCGATCGTGCCCGAATCATTCATGTTTTATCATTATATTCTAACGCGTGTCGGCTCTTATAGATTGCGGTGAGTGCGCACTCACCGCTCGAACAGCCGGTCGAGTTCGGTCAGCGACTCGATTTCGTGGGTGGGGTCGACACGCAGGGTCGCGTCGGCGTTGTGGTCACGACGGACGAACACGCCGTCGAGCCCGGCGCGTTCGGCCGCGACGACGTCGGTTTCGCGGTCGCCGACGTAGTATCCGGTCTCGGCGTCGAGGGCGTCCAGCGCCTCGTGCAGGTAGTGGGGATCCGGCTTGCGGCGGCGGAAGCCGTCGACCCCGGGGTCCCGGCCGCGGACGAAGGAGAAGGCGTCCAGTCCGTGGTGGTCGACGACGAACTCGACGGCCGGATCGTAGTTGTTGCTGACGACGCCGAGTGGGCGGCCGTCGGCCACCCGGTCGAGGGCGTCGACGTCGGGGTAGAGGCCGCGTTCGCCGGCCCGGAGGCGCTCGACGATCCGTCGGGCGCTGTGGCGCTCGCGCGCCGCGTAGAAGTCGACGGGGTCGACGCCGACTGCGCGACACGCCTCGACGAACGCGTCCGTGTACTCGTAGTTCCCGAGCGGCGCGCGGTGGCGCTCCGGCGGGTCGATCCCGTACTCCGCGAGCGTGTCGTCGCGGGCGTGTTCGTGGACGACGTCGTCGGCCCCGCGGCCCTCGATCAGGACGCCGTCCATGTCGAACAGCAGGGCACGGTCGGTCGTTCCGGTGTCCGTCCCTGGCGGGGTCGGCGGGCTCATGTGGGTTCCACTCCGTGCCGGAGTCGCTTCACGGTCACGCTATCGGACCAGCCCCCGGGCGCACGCCGAGATCACTTCGCTCGCGATCACGACCCCTAGGATCACGAGGAGAATGGTCGCCACGGACCCCCAGGCGAAGGCGTTGACCGCCCGGAACAGTTGGACGCCGATCCCGCCCGCCCCGACGAACCCGAGGATGGTTGAGTCGCGGACGTTGATGTCCCAGCGGTACACCGACAGTCCGACGAGCGCGGGTTTCACCTGTGGAAGGATACCGTACAGGAGCGTCTGGACGGGCGAGGCCCCCGCGGCCTCGACCGCCTCGACCTGTCCGAAGTCGATCTCCTCGATCTCCTCGCCGAGGAGCTTCCCGAGGAAGCCGACCGAACGGAAGGCGATAGCGACGGCACCGGCGAGGGGACCGGCGCCGAACACCACCACGAAGATCAGCGCCCAGACGATGGTGTTCACCGACCGGCTGACGGTCACGATCACCTTCCCGAGCCAGTAGGTCGCGCGGTTGGGCGTCGTGTTCTCGGCGGCGAGCAGGGCGACCGGCACCGCGAGCACCAGCGCGCCGGCGGTGCCCAGCGCGGCGATGTGGAGGGTCTCGATCAGCGGGGCGACGACCTCGCCCGCGTAGGCCACGTCCGGCGGGTACATCCGCGACAGGAGGTCGTTGACCTCCCGCGGAACCGTCTCGGCGGCCACGAGGCGCATATCGAGGAACTGCCACGAGCCGACGAAGACGACCAGCGCGACGAGCCAGCCGAGCGACCGGCCGAGCCGGCGGCGACGGTCGAACCGCCGCCACTCCCGCGTCTCGCTCGACATCACTGGTACCTCCGTCGGACGACCGCACTCACGCCCTCGGCGACGAGGACGACCAGGACGATGGCGAGCAGGATCGCCGAGACGTACTGGTAGTCGTAGCGGTTGAACGCGGTGAGCAGGACCGAGCCGATGCCGCCCGCGCCGACGATGCCGACGACGGTCGAGGTGCGGATGTTGATGTCCCAGCGGTACACCGACAGCCCGGCAAACCGGGGGACGATCTGTGGGACCACGCCGTAGCAGAGCGTCTGGAGGGGCGAGGCGCCCACCGCCCGGACGGCGTCGACGCTCCCGGCGTCGATATCCTCCAGGTCCTCCGCGAGCAGCTTCGAGAAGAACCCGACGGTCTTGAACGTGATCGTGACGATGCCCGCGAGCGGGCCGAGTCCGACCGCCTTCACCACGAGGATGGCGACGATGATGGCGTTGAACGCCCGCGAGATCGAGATGAACCCGCGGTTGAGGTAGTACAGCGGTCGGGGCGCGAGGTTCTCCGCGGCCATGAACGCGACGGGGACGCTGAGCGCGATGCCGGTGACCGTCGCCACCATCGCCATCGCGACGCTCTCGACCATCTTGTCGACGATGCGCTGGGCCTGTCGTGGCGTCGCGTCGGGCGGGAAGAAGTCGCCGAGGAGCGTCACCCCGCGGCCCAGTCCGCGGACGATCCGCGACGGGTCCGCACCGACTCCCCACGCGGACCACGCGAAGAAGGCCACGACGGCGGCGTACACTCCCCACTTGATCCCGCGGCGGCCGAAGACGGTCGGCCGCTGCCAGGTGCGCTCGCCCGCGGCCACGTCAGGACCCCCCGGGCACCGACCGCTCCGGTTCCTCCGGCACGCCGAGCGTCCGGTCGCCCGTCGACCCCTCGGTCGCCGTCGGCGACGGGTCCGATTCCGGCGGGTCCGCGCCGCGATAGACGCGGTCGAGGGCCCCCTCGTCCAGTTCCGCGGGCGTCCCCTCGAAGACGAGTTCGCCGTCGTGGAGGCCGACGACGCGGTCGGCGTGGTCCAACGCGAGGTCGACCTCGTGGATGTTGATGAGGACGGGGATTTCCCGCTCGGCCGCGATGTCGGTGAGAAGGTCCATCACGGTGTTCGACGTCTCGGGGTCGAGGCTTGAGGTCGGCTCGTCGACGAGGAGGATCTTCGGCTGCTGGATCACGGCCCGTGCGATGCCGACCCGCTGGCGCTGTCCGCCGGAGAGTTCGTCGACGCGTTTGTCCTCCATGTCCCCGAGGCCGACGCGGTCGAGGATCCCGTAGGCCCGCTCGACGTCCTCCGGCGGGAAGTCACGGCGGAAGGCGCGCCACGCGGAGACGTAGCCCAGCCGACCGGTGAGGACGTTCTCCATCACGGTGAGGCGCTCGACGAGGTTGTACTCCTGGAAGATCATCCCGATGTCGCGGCGGGCCGCCCGGAGTTCGTCGGCGTCGAGGGCGGTCAGCTCCGTCCCGTCGAGGCGCAGACTTCCGCTCGTCGGCTCCGTGAGCCGGTTGATACACCGGACGAACGTGCTCTTGCCCGCGCCGCTGGGGCCGATCATCGCCACCGTCTCGCTCCCCTCGATGGAGAGACTGACGCCCTTCAGCGCCTCGTCGCCGGTCGGGTACGTCTTCCGGAGGTCGGTCGCTTCGAGGGTCATTCGCTCAGCGTGCTCTGCGTGTACTCGACGCCGTTGTACCGCTGGATGACCATGATGTCGTACCAGTGGCGCCGGTACTCGATGGGGACGTACTCGTCGTAGCCGGTCCGCTCGGCGTAGGTGGTGCCCGCGAAATCGGAGTCGAGCCACGCCGCCTCGATGCCCTCGACGATGTCCGGGTGGAGATTGTACCGGTAGGCGATGGGGCCGTTGGGGAACGGCGCGGACGCCCAGACGACCTTGAACTGGTCGTAGCTGAGGTTACTGTCGCCCTCGACGGTGTCCTTGAAACAGGTCGAACAGATGGGGCCGGCGTCGTAGTCGCCGGCGGCGATGCCGCGGGTGGTCTGGGAGTGGCCGCCGGAGAAGTTGATCTCGTAATCCTCGCCCGCGGTCACGTCGAAGTACTGGTCGAACAGCGCGGAGGGGGCCTGGTGACCGGAGTTCGAGGCCGGTTCGGCGTGGGCCATCCGGACGTCGTCGTCCGCGAAGTCCTCGACGGACCGAATACCGCTCGCGTCCGCCCGCGTCGTGGCGAACAGGCGGTAGCCGAAAGCGCCGTCGGGGGCGACGCCGGCGGCGAAGGGCACCGCGCCACAGAGGTTGACCGCGAAACAGGTCGTCCCCGTCGAGAAGTTGGCGATGTGGGCGCGTTCCGAGCGCATCGCCTCGACGGAGGCGGCGTAGCTGTTGACCCGGTTGTACTCGACGGGCTTCCCGGTCTCCTCCTCGATCCGGTCGAACACCGCCTGGAAGTCCTCCTCGTAGCGACCCTCGACGTCTTCGCTCGGGCTCTCGGTGAAGATCAGCGTATCGGGGTCGAGGTACTCGCTCTCGTCCTCGGGAGCCTCGCGGACGGGGTCGCCGTGGGGTACCTCTTCGACCTCCCGGTTGCTCATGTTCTCCAGGTCCGACTGGCCACCGCGCTCGTAGCCCGACTCGATCAGCGGTCCCGAGAGGTAGTTGCGCTCCTCCCAGCCGGGCTCGGCGGGGTCGAACGATCCGGATTCCGCGAGCAGCGGGTCACCGGAGCCCGACGCGCCGCTCACGTCGTTGCTGCCGCTCTCGCCCCCGCCACCGCCGGTGCCGCCGGCACAGCCGGCCAGCCCGGTCGCTACGGCCGCCGCCGAGCATTTCAGGAACCGTCGCCGTCGTGCGGAGTGTTTCTCCGACATCGTGCGTGGCGAGTGACCGACCGACCATTAACTATTGTAATATTGATATATTCGTGTACGTAGCCGTACGCGAGGTTCGAACCGATCGAGAGGGCAACGTGGCCCTCGGTAGCACTATTGTGGACGACGGAGCCGGGCTGTGTGTCGGGGACGGTTCGAAGCGTTCCCCGCGGTTCCCACCGCTCCGGAGCCGACCGTGAGCGTCCGGACGGCTATTATATAGGGTTAAGGACGGATCGGGCACAGGCCGGAGCGATGGCAGACGACACCAGCGATACGGGACTCGCACGCGTCGCCGACTGGCGGTCGACCCGGCGGTCGTTCGTCGCCGGCGTCGGGTCGGCGGCCGGCCTCGGCGCGTTCACCGGTACCGGCGTGGCTCAGCGGGGCGGAGGTCCGGGACGGCCCGGCGCCACGTACTTCGTCTACCGGGAGAACGGCCAGTACCGCGTGACCGACGGGACGGGCGTCGCGTTCCGGACGACGGCGGACCGCAACGCCGAGGAGGCGTTCCAGTACGCGTTCGACGCCATCCCGGCGAGCGGCGGGACCGTCGTCGCCGCCGCGGACACGTTCCGCTTCGGCGGCCCGGCCACGCTCGGCGACGACACCGCACTGACCGGGCAGCGGGGCACGCGGTTCGTCGGGTCGCGGATCGGTCGGCGCGACGACCCGCTCCCGAGCGACGACCAGGAGAATCCCCTGCCGCGCGGTCACGACCTGATCCGGATCCGCGGCGACGACGTCGCCGTCACGAACGTCGAGTTCGACGGTGCGGGCACGCAACTGGACAGCCACGCCGTCCAGGCCGACGACGCCACCGGCGTCCTGATCGGGAACAACCGGACGGTCAACGGCTTCCAGATGGCGCTCTCCTTCACCGGCTGTGAGAACGTGGTCGTGCGCGGCAACGAGGTGGTGAACCCGAACTGGTACGGGATCACGAGCCGTGGCGCACCCGAAGGCGGGGAGCGCGACCTGAAGCGCTCGACCGACGTGGTCGTCGCGGAGAACCGCGTCTCGGGGATGAAGTTCAACAACATCGCCACCTACAACGTCAGCAACTTCAGCGTCGTCGGCAACGTCGTCTTCGACGGCGGCCACAGCCTGATCGCGTGCTCGCCGGCCCAGCAGGGGACCATCGTCGGCAACGTCTGTCGGAACTTGAACAAGTTCGGGGGCGACCCCGGCGGCGAGGCGGGGATCGAGATAGAGTACAAGGAGACCCACCTCAGCGAGGCCGTCGCCGGCACGCCCGAGGCGACGTCGTACGACGTCACCGTCTCGGGTAACGGGATCGAGAACTGCGAGGTCGGGTTCGTCGCCCGGACGGTTCCCGCCGACCCCGAGGACACCGCGGCACGCGAGGGGAGACGACCGCACAGTTTCACCGTCACCGGCAACGCGATCAACGACTGTGCGGCCGCGGGGATCCGGATCCGGTCGGGAGAGGCGGGCGTGATCGCCACGAATACGATTCGGAACGCCGGCACCCCCATCGACGTCGACGAGGAGTACACCGAGGACGTCCGGCGGGACCTGAACGTGACACGTTCCTGACCGGACGCACGAACCCGTTCGGGGGACAACGTTTAGTCACCACCGTCCTTTCTCCGGACCGATGAGCGAGACCGGACCGCCTGGAGACGACCTCGATCGGGATACGATCACGGGCAACGACATCGCCAACTGGCTGAACGCGAACGGCCCCGAGTGGGTGCTGCGGTTCGAACCCATCGGCGACGACGCGGAGTATCTCGGGTTCGTCGACGGACGGTTCAAACTCGCAGCCGACGACGAGGTCATCCCCATCGCCCTCGATTACTTCTCGGAGCTTGCGGATCGCACCCGGACGGTCGAGCTCGTCTCCGTCGAGGACTCCCCGTTCGCGACGGACGACGAGGCCGACGAGTCCTGATACCGTTTATTGGAAGTCGTCACCGGTGGTTCGCCCGACTGTCTTGGCGAACCACCGGTGAACAGTTACGATATCCGTACGAGGCCACGCAGGCTATTTGGTCGCGGACGCGGGAGTGGGCGTATGCGCTTCGATCACCTCGGCGTCGCCACGCGGGACGTCGACCGGTTCGCCGACCTGTTCGGGGGCCTCCTCGACGTTCCCGTGGCCCACCGCGAGCGGTTCGACGGCCTCGATGTGAGCTTCCTCGACCTGGGGAACGGCTATCTGGAACTGCTCGAACCGACCGACGACGCGGGACCGGTCGCCCGCTCGCTGGAGCGTGACGGCCCCGGCATCCACCACGTCGCCTTCGAGACGGCGGATTTGGCCGCCGCGCTCGACGCGGCGCGGGCACACGGCGTCGAACTCGTCGACGAGGAACCCCGGCCGGGCGCCTGGGGCCACCGGGTCGCCTTCCTCCACCCCGAATCGACCGGTGGCGTCCTCGTGGAGTTCGTCGAGGGCGAATGAACGATCCGCTCGACTACCGGGCCGACGTGAGCCCGGACGCGACGGCGCTCGTCGACGCCGACGCCGACGAGCGGTGGACGGTCGCCGACCTCGATTCGGCCGTGGAGCGGACCGCCGGTCGCCTCGCGGCGCTCGGCGTCCGTCCCGGCGACCGCCTCGCCGTCGTGCTCCCGCCCCGCGTGGCCACCGTCCGGGTGCTCCACGCGGCGCTCCGCCTGGGCGCCGTCACCGTCCCCCTCGGCCACCGGCTTACGTCCGCCGAACTCGCCACCAACCTGGACCGGGCGGCGGCGACGACCGTGATCTGTGCGGCGACGACGGCCGACCGGGCGGTCGCGGCGGCCGAGGAGGCCGGCGGCGTCCCCGTGGTCTCCGTCGACGACGCGACGACCGAGGGCGTGACCGCGCTCGACGCCCGCACCCCGGACGCCGTCGTCCCGCACGACTGGGCGCTCGACGCGACGGTCCTGATCCCGTTCACCTCCGGGACGACGGGCGATCCGAAGGGTGTGCGATTGACCCTCCGGAACCTCCTGGCGAGCGCCGCCGCCTCCGCCGTCCGCCTCGGCCTCGACCGCGCGGAGACGTGGCACGTCGCGCTCCCCCTGCACCACGTCGGCGGCCTCACGCCCACCTTCAGGATGCCGCTGTACGGCATGACGGTCGTGCTCCGGGAGTCGTTCGACGCCGCGGCCGTCGCCGACGACTTCGAGCGCTACGACGTGACCGCCACGTCGCTGGTGCCGACGACGCTCGACCGACTGCTCGACGCGACGTCGGGGTCGCTCGGGGACTCCCTCCGTGCGGTCCTGCTCGGGGGTGCGCCCGCCACCGAGGCGACGCTCGACCGGTGTGCGGATCGGGACGTCCCGGTCTTCCCCACCTACGGCATGACCGAGACGGCGTCACAGATCGCGACGGCGACGCCGGCCGAGGCACGTGAGTATCCGGGGACCGTCGGCCGGCCGCTGCTCTGGACCGAGGTGACCGTCCGCGGCGACGACGGCGAGGTGCGGCCGCCCGGCGAGGTGGGCGAACTCGTCGTCGACGGGCCGACGGTGACGCCGGGCTACCTCGGCGACAGCGGGGGTGACGCGCTCGGTACCGACGGCCTGCGGACCGGCGACGTGGGCTACCGCGACGCCGACGGCCGCCTGTGGGTTATCGGGCGGGTCGACGACCGGATCGTCACCGGCGGGGAGAACGTCGCCCCCGCCGAGGTGGCCGAGCGGCTTCGGACCCACCCCGACGTGGCCGACGCGGCGGTCGTGGGCGTCCCCGACGAGGAGTGGGGGGAGCGCGTCGCCGCGCTGGTCGTCCCCCGCGGGGATGCCGACCCCTCGGCGGCCGAACTCGACGCCCACTGCCGGGAGTCGCTGGCGGGGTACAAGGTCCCGCGGACGATCCGGTTCGCGGAGTCGATCCCGCGAACCGACTCGGGGACCGTCCGCCGCGAGGCGGTGCGGGAGCGGTTGCGGGAGTATAGTAGCGATTGAAACTGTTTGCACAGCCGACCGTACGCAGTACTGCGATCGGCTGTGTAATGACTTTCAATCGCTACTATAGCCGGCGACGCCGTTCTCGGCGGCCGAGACGCGGCGTTCGAGCGCGAACACCCCGACGGCCAGGCCCACACAGCCGACGATCAGCGTCGGCCACAGCAGGGCGGCGAGGCCGAAATCGAAGAAGGCGCCCCCGAGGGCGGCGCCGCCGCCCATCCCCAGGCGCTTGGCGACCTCGATCAGCGAGAGCCGCGACCCCCGCTCGTCCGCGTGGCCCAGGTCGCTCGCCAGCGACGTGACCAGCGGCGAGTGGAGCACCTCGCCGACGGTCCGGAGGACGAGGAAGGCCGCGAGCAAGCCGACGCCGAGGAGCGTCGTTCCCCGCGCGGTCGACCCGACGCCGACGGCCGCGAGGAGGGTGGGCGTCCAGTCGACGGCCACGACGGCGAGGAAGCTGACCGCCCAGAAGGCCGTCGACGCGACGAGGCCGCGCGTCCGTCGCCACCCCGAGACGGCGGCCAGCACCGGCATCTGGAAGACGACGAGGACGAGCGGGTTGAGGACGTAGAGCGTACCGATCTCCGCGGAGTCGAGCCCAAGCGTCTCGCTGGCGACGACGGGTACCGTCGCCTGCATCTGGGCGTACATGACCGCGAACCCGACGTTGAGACCGGCGAGCGCGAGGAGTCGGCGCTGGGAGATGGCCCGCCCCCAGTCGCCGACGCTCTCCGAGAGGGTGGCGGCCGCTCGTCCCTCGTGGACCCGCGGGAGGGCGGCGAGGAGGACGACGGCGACGACGGCGGAGGTGAGGCCGTCGGCGACGAAGACGGCCGTGTCGGCGAACTCGTAGAGCACGCCGCCGACGACGAACCCGGAGCCGAAGCCGACGTTGCTGGCGACCTTCAGGAGGCCGTAGCCGCGCTCGCGTTCCCCCGCGTCCGTGAGATCCGCGATCATCGCCTGACTCGCGGGGGCGTACAGCCCCGTCGTCAGACCCGCGGCCGTCGCGACGGCGACGAACCCCGCGCCCGTGGCGACGAGGGCGTACGCCGCGAGCGTGAACGCCGAGAGGGCCATGCTCCCGACCATCACCGGCCGCCGGCCGTAGCGGTCGGCGAGGTAGCCGCCGACGGCCGTCCCCGTCGCCGTGGCGACGTTGTTCGCGAGCAGGCCCAGGCCGACGACGCTCAGCGGGAGCCCCACCTGCAGGTGGAAGTGGATGCTCGCGAAGGGGTAGACCAGCCCCGATCCGAAGACGTTGATGAGACGCCCCCCGGCCACGGCGTAGACCGGCCGCCGGAAGCCACGGACGGCGTCGAGCGTCGATCCGAACACGTCACGGCGTCCGTCTCGCCCCTACGTGAACGGTTCGTTTCCGTGGCGCCCCGCGACCCCCGGCACGGGATCGACCCCCGTCCACGGATTCGCCGACACGGTTTCCTCCCGTGGGCGACGTGTCCACCCGATGCCCTCCCCGTCCCGTCGAACGATCCTCCGCGGTGCGTCCCTCGCCGTCCTCGGGAGTCTCGCCGGGTGTGCAGGCCGGTTCGGGAACTCGCCGTGGCTCGGCGAACTCGGCGCCACGAACCGCGACGCGCGACCGCACACGATCCACGTCCTCCTGCTCGAAGCCGACTCGCCGGTCTACTGGACGTCGAAGCGCGTCCCGGCCGCCGGGCCGGACGGTCTGGGGACGGCGACCTTCGAGGGGTATCCTGACGGCGTCGAACCGGACCGCCTGCTCGTCCGTCCGGACGGTCGGCCCCTCGCGGCGGCCGAGCGGTTCGACTTCGCCGAGTCCGACGCCGACTGCCTCGGACTCGACGTCGAGATCGGCGACGGACGCCCGCCGTCGCTGTCGATCTGGTACACGGCGGGGAGCGCCCCGTGCCGGACGACGGGACCCCCCGAGTGAGGGACCGTCGACCGTGCCGCGAACCGCTCCGAACGTCCTCGGAGCGCGCTCGATCCCCGGCGCTCCCGGCGAACATATTCGGGCAAACCGCCGTGTGAACGGATGACGTTCGTCCGAACACGTCCATGCCCTACGCCAAACTCACCATCGATCTGCCGTCCGCGGTCTGGATCGGGGAAGTCTCCCGGGCGTTCCCGTCGACGACGTTCCGGGTACTCTCGGCGGTCCCGTCGGGGGACGCCGGGTTCGGCCTGCTCGAAATCGAGAGCGAGGGGATGCCCGCCGTCCTCGACGCGCTGGAGGATCGCTCGGGCATCTCCTCGCTGGCACTGATGCAACGGACCGACGACACCGCCATCGTCCAGTTCGAGACGAGTGAACCGCTGCTCCTCCTGTCGATTCAGGAGTCGGGGGCCCCGATCGAACTCCCCCTCACGATCAGGGACGGCGAGGCGGTCATCGAACTCACGGCCTCGCGGGACCGGCTCTCGGAGTTCGGCCGCCAACTCGAGGCCTTCGGGATGTCCTACACCCTCAATCGGGTCTACGATACCTCGGAGTCGCCGGACCTGCTCACCGACGGGCAACAGGAGTTGCTCGTGACGGCCGTCGAGATGGGGTACTACGACACGCCGCGGGAGAGCACGCTGACCGAAGTCGCCGAGGCGGCCGATCTGGCGAAGTCGACGGCGAGTGTCACGCTCCACCGGGCCGAGGAGCGCGTGGTCAAGGAGTTCGTCACCGAGCGGCTGGACGTGGCCCTCGACGAAGCGCCACA
The DNA here is from genome assembly GCF_009762275.1 of Haloplanus salinarum. Classification (NCBI taxonomy): domain Archaea; kingdom Methanobacteriati; phylum Methanobacteriota; class Halobacteria; order Halobacteriales; family Haloferacaceae; genus Haloplanus; species Haloplanus salinarum. The sequence goes on from NZ_CP034345.1 coordinate 38,642, forward strand.
GGCCGTGAGCTAGAAGGGGAGGATCGAACGCAGGCGGCCGAGGAGGCTCCCGCCCGTCGAGACGCGGTACTCCTCGAAGACGGGATGGAGCAGGTCGAGCAGTTCGGATTCGGAGTCGAAGTCCCGCTTGGGGAGCGCCTCCATCGCCTCCGAGAGCGCGACCGTGTTGCCGGCGGCGTCGTACGGCACGTCCGGATCGCCGAGCGCGCGGACGAGCTCGTCCTCGGTCGCGGGGAACTCCACCTCCGCCCGGTCGAGGTGGCCGACCAGCGCCGCGATGCCGAACTCGACCGAATCAGGTGACGACGTGTCCTGCTGGGGCGGCCTGGCTGCCATTACCGGGGGTTGTCGGCGAACCACTAAAAACGACCGCCATTCCGCTTCGTCACGGAGAGTATAACCCACCCGCGCCCCTGGGTTCGGGCATGACCGAGTACACGACGGTCTCGATCCCGAAGGAACTCGGGGATCGGGTCGAGGAGACCATCGAAGGCACCAGTTTCTCCAGCACGAGCGACCTGGTCCGCTTCCTGCTCCGGAGCATCGTCATCCAGCACCAGCGTCGCGGCGAGTTGACCGAAGCGGAGTTCGAGGAGATCGCCGACCAGTTGGCCGACCTCGGCTACCTCGACTGATACTGTTTATTGTAAGTCATTACCGGTGGTTCGCGGGACCGTCTCGGCGAACCACCGGCAACCAGTTACAATAATCCGTATGAGGCGGACCGTCGGCGGGGCGGGCCGGGACACCCACTCGACGCCCGCTCAGTCGGGCAGCGACTCGACGGGTGGCTCGGCGTCGACGACGGTCAGTTCCAGGCGTCGCCCCCGGCGGTCGAAGGCGAGCAGGTCCTCCCACGGCGGCACCGCGAGCAACACGACGCCCGCGAGGTCGTCGCGGCGGGTGAGCTCCGCGGGCCCCTGCGGGTGGCTGAGAAAGCGGGCACGCCCCCGGCCCGCGGGCGTCCCGAGGTCGACGCCGAACACGTCGCTGACGGCTCGCCCCGCCGCGGGGAAGTAGACGTGACTGAGGACCGGCGTCGACGGGTCGAACTCCAACTCGGCGTCGAACTCGTCGGCGGTCGTCGCATCGAGGACGAGGTTCACGGACGCGGGCTCGGCGTCCGCGGCGCGTTCGAGCAGCATCTCGACCAATCCCCGAGTGGCGTAGACCGCGGTTCGGTCCGTGCGGTCGCGAGTCACCCCAGCACCATCTCGCGGAGCATATTCGCGTACGCGGCGGGCAGTCGGCGTCGCGCGCCGTCGAGGGCGTCCCGGAGCGCGTCGCCCGCGTCCGTGACGACGCCCTCCCCGTGGCCGACGAGCACCCGCTCGGGATCGAAGTCGGCGAGCGCCCGGCGGGGGGGAATCGGTCGGAGCATCGGGTGGACCCCGAGGCGTTCCGACCCGGCCCGGAAGAAGGAGGCGGTGCCAACGGCCTCGGGCACCAGGAGCGTCTCGTCCGTGTAGAGTGCAGCCTCCTGCCACGGCGGCAGGGAGGCGTCGCGGACCCGACGGACGCGGTAGCCCGAGTCCCCGAGTTCGGCGCCGAACCGCTCGACGGGCACGTCGAACGACGGCGCCACCCCGTCCATCCACTCGGGGATGTAGACGGGTGCATCGTGGCGGGCGGCGACCGTCCCGGCGTCGCGCTCGTGGCGGTCGAGACAGACCGCGACGCCGGCGACGTCGCCCAACTCCGCGAGCAGGTCGTCGAGTCCCGGCGCGTCGACCGGATCGACGACCCACACCCCGTCGTCGCCGACGAGGGCGTGGCTCGCCCGTTGCATCCGCTCGTCGGGGTAGGCGATCCAGCCGACGCCGCCGTCCCAGCGGTCGATCTCTCGCAGGTCCGGGTGACCCCCCTTCAGTGGCATACCCCTCCGTGGGGGCGGGACGCGCTTAAACCCTCGATCCGCCGCTAGGAGAGTCGGTCGGTGTCGATGCCGACGTCCGGTGGCGTCACGACGAGGAAGCCACGGAAGCGCATCAGCGTCCCGCCGGCGTCCCTGACCTCGCGGGCGAACCCGGCGGCGAGCCGATTCAGGTCCCCGTCGACGTCCAACACGAGGACGTCGCCGCCCTCGACGGCCGTGATCCACTCGGCCGGATCGGTGGTCCCGTCGAGGACACCGAGGATCACCTCCGAACCGCCGTCCTCCCCACCCTCGAGTTGCTCCTCCGCGTTGCGGAGGTCGAGGTCGAACTCGCTCATGGCCAAACGGTCGCGGGGGCGCGAGAAAAGCGTTCGGGCGTCGCGAGGCGCCGATCAGTCGGGATCGAACTCGCCGCGCCGGAGCCCCTGCCGGACCGGTTCGTGTTCGGCGTCCGTCGGCGGGGGCGCGGTCACGACGAGCGCCTCCAGGCGCCGGTCGCCGTCGGCCTTGATCCCCCGCGGCGTGTCCGCCGGAACGACGACGGCGTCACCGGGTTCGACCCGGTGGGACGTCTCGTCCTCGCGGACGACGCCCGTGCCCGCCCTGACCGAGACGACGAGGTCGCTCCCCGGTGCGTGGACCGGGATGAACTGTCCCGGTTCGAAGTAGACGCGGAGCACCTTCGCCCGGTCGCTCTCGAAGGTGGTCTTCGCGGTGAACCGGTCGTCGTCGTACTCGCGTCCGGCCTCGAAGTCGATCAGTGGCATGGTGGACACTCCCCGCCGCTTCCCGAGAGGGTTTCCCCCGAACGTGTTCGTGCTTGTGGAACGAATCGCCCGCGGGTTCGCCGCCGGTCGGTAACCTCTCCGACAGCCGAGGGGAACGAATCGACGGACGAAACCGGGATCGTCGCGAACGGATCAGGCGGCTGATGATGCGGGCCACAGGGACAACTTTTTATATCGGGGGCGTCCTCTGGTAGGATACAATGTCTAACGACATGGAGGATTCGTCGGAGACCCCGGCGGATCGAGTTCTTCCAGGGCACGTTGGCCCGCACCGGTGAAATCGACGGTGTACGAATTTTCGACACGACGCTACGAGACGGTGAGCAGTCGCCACGCACGTCGTTCAGTTACGACGAGAAGCGAGACATCGCCGAAGTACTCGACGACATGGGCACCCACGTCATCGAAGCGGGGTTCCCGGTCAACTCGGACGCCGAGTTCGAGGCCGTTCGGGACATCTCGAACGCCACCGACACGACGGTGTGTGGCCTCGCCCGCGTCGTCGACAAGGACGTCGAGGCGGCGATCGATTCGGGCGTGGAGCTGGTCCACGTCTTCGTGAGCACGAGCGACGTGCAACTGCAGGACTCCATGCACGCCTCCCGCGAGGAGGCGGTCGAGCGCGCGGTCAGTTGCGTCGAGCGCGTGAAGGAGGCGGGCGTGGAGTGCATGTTCTCGCCGATGGACGCCACCCGGACCGACGACGACTTCCTCGTCGAGATGGTGGAGTCGGTCAGCGAGGCGGGAACCGACTGGATCAACATCCCCGACACGTGTGGGGTCGCGACCCCCACTCGCTTCATGGACCTGGTGCGGATGGTCCGTGAGAACACCGACGCGCGGGTCGACGTGCACGCACACGACGACTTCGGCCTGGCGACGGCCAACGCCATCGCCGGGTTCGAGGCCGGCGCCGCGCAGGCACAGGTGTCGGTCAACGGCATCGGCGAACGCGCCGGCAACGCGGCCTTCGAGGAGGTCGTGATGGCCTCCGAGGCGCTGTACGACGTCGACACCGGCATCGACACCACCCGGATCACGGAGCTGTCCCGGATGGTCGAGGAGTACAGCGACATCCCCAACCCGCCGAACAAGCCCGTCGTGGGACGGAACGCCTTCTCCCACGAGAGCGGCATCCACGCCGCGGGCGTCATCGAGAACTCGGACACGTTCGAGCCGGGCGTGATGACCCCCGAGATGGTGGGTGCCACCCGGGAGTTCGTGCTCGGGAAGCACACGGGGACCCACTCGGTGCGCAAGCGCCTCGAGGAGATCGGCTACGCCCCGACCGACTCGGAGGTCCGGGCCGTCACGCGACTGGTCAAGGACTACGGCGCGGACAAGGAGCGCGTCACGATGGCGGACCTCCGGCGGTTCGCCCGCGAGGAGAACGTCACGCGCGAGGAGGAGGTTCGCGCCTGATGGGGCCACGCCCGCTCGCTCCACCCGTGGAGCGGCGGGTGGCCCCCCGTCCGACAGACCGCGACGGAAAGCGTTATACGCTCGGAGTGGGATCCAACGGGTACGATGCGAGGGTTCGACGTCGACCGCAGTCAGGCCGCGAGCGCCGGCCCCTCCGGGGGCCGCCAGCGCGGAGTCGGCGGTCCGGTCGAGCCCATTGTAGGGGCTGTATAGCCCCTCATCACCCACTATCCTCTCCGGCACACGTACCGTCCACAGGGAGCCAGACGGCCACTCGACCAATGACCCACACACACAGGCAGCGACGGAGGCACCGTCACCGACCGACCGAGACAGGACCATGAGCGAACGAACGACCAAACAGCGGGAGACCGAGGAGACGACCGACGCCAAGGGTGGCGACGGCGCGCCGACGACCGTCACGTCCGGCGCGACGTCCACCGTGCGCGCCCTGGAGAACGCTGGCATCGAGACCATGTTCGGGGTGCAGGGCGGCGCGATCATGCCGGTGTACGACGCCCTCTGGGGGTCGGACATCGACCACGTGATGATGGCCCACGAGCAGGGGGCGGCCCACGCCGCCGACGCCTACAACGTGGTGTCGGGGCGGCCGGGCGTCTGTTTGGCCACCTCGGGGCCCGGCGCGACCAACCTCGTGACGGGCATCGCGGACGCGAACATGGACTCCGACGCCGTGGTGGCGTTGACCGGCCAGGTGCCACAGACCATGGTCGGCAGCGACGCCTTCCAGGAGACGGACACCACGGGCATCACCGCACCGATCACGAAGAACAACTACTTCGCGAGCGACGCCGACACCGTCGGCGACACCGTCGGCGAGGCGGTGGCCCTCGCGGGTAGCGGTCGCCCGGGGCCGACGCTCGTCGACCTCCCGAAGGACGTGACGAACGACGAGACGGACCGCGAACCGGGGATGCCACAGACGCCGGAGACGTACACGCCCCAGGAGGAGGCCGACCCCGAGGCCGTCGAGACGGCCGCGAACGCCATCGAGTCGGCCGACCGGCCGCTCCTCCTGTTCGGCGGCGGCGTCACGAAAGCCGGCGCCAGCGAGGAGGCGCGGGCCTTCGCCACCGAGTACGAGGTTCCGGTCGTGACGACGATGCCCGGCATCGGGACCATGCCCGAGGACCACGAACTCTGTCTGTCGTGGGCGGGGATGCACGGCACCGGCTACGCCAACATGGCGATCAACCACACCGACCTCCTGATCGCCGTGGGTACCCGCTTCGACGACCGACTCACGGGCGGCATCGACACCTTCGCCCCCAACGCGGAGGTGATCCACGTCGACATCGACCCCGCGGAGATCAGCAAGAACATCCACGCGGACTACCCACTGATCGGCGACGCGGGGAGCGTCCTCGAACAACTCCACGACGCGGTGTCCGAGGCGCCCGACGCCGACGAGTGGCGCGAGCAGTGCCAGACCTGGAAGTCGGAGTACCCGATGGACTACGCGGCGCCGGACGACGAGCCGCTGAAACCGCAGTTCGTCGTCGAGGCGCTGGACGAGGCCACGAGCGACGAGGCCATCGTCACCTCGGGCGTCGGCCAGCACCAGATGTGGGCGTCCCAGTACTGGACGTTCCGCGAGCCGCGCAAGTGGATCTCCTCGCACGGCCTGGGGACGATGGGCTACGGGCTCCCCGCGGCCATCGGCGCCCGTCTGGCCGCCGACGACGGCGAGGAAGTCGTCTGCATCGACGGCGACGGCTCCTTCCTGATGACGGTCCAGGAGCTCTCGGTCGCGGTGCGTGAGGACCTCGACGTCACGGTCGCCATCCTGAACAACGAGTACATCGGGATGGTCCGCCAGTGGCAGGACGCCTTCTTCGAGGGGCGCCACATGGCCGCCGGCTACAGCTGGATCCCGGAGTTCGACAAGCTCGCGGAGGCCTTCGGCGCCCGCGGCTGGCGCGTCGACGACTACGACGAGGTGGCCGACGCCGTCGAGGAGGCGCTCTCCTACGACGGGCCCTCGGTGATCGACTTCCACATCGATCCCGCGGAGAACGTCTACCCGATGGTGCCGAGCGGCGGTGCGAACGACCAGTTCGCCCTCTCGGAGGACCAACTATGAGCGGCGGACTGGAGGGGCCGCCGCCCGAGGAGCGCCAGTCGCCGGACGGACGGCGCAACTCCCAGGGCATCCGCATCGACCCCGAGGTGGAGGCGGAGCCGGAGAGCCGGCGGGCCGTCCTCTCGGCGCTCGTGAAACACGAGCCGGGGGTCCTGGCCAACGTCTCCGGGCTCTTCCGCCGGCGGCAGTTCAACATCGAAAGCCTGACCGTCGGTCCGACCACCGATGGGGACCGGGCGCGGATCACCCTCGAGATCGACGAGCCCGAACCGGGCATCGAACAGGCGAAAAAGCAACTCCAGAAGCTCGTCCCGGTCATCGCCGTCACGGAGCTCGAACCCGACGCCATCCGGCGCGAACTCGCCTTGATCAAGGTCGACGGGAGCGCCCCCGACCAGGTGGGTGCGGTGGCGGAGATGTACGACGGCAAGACCGTCGACGTCTCCCGGGAGTCGGTGACGGTCGAGATCACGGGCAGCGAGCAGAAGATCGACGCCGCCGTCGAGACGTTCGGGCGGTTCGGCATCCACGAGATCGTCCGAACCGGCACCGCGGCGCTCGAACGCGGCACGCGAAAGACGACATAACACAATGAGCGAAACAGAGTTCACCACACCGGTATACTACGACGACGACGCGAACAGGGACGCAATCGCCGACAAGACCGTGGCCGTCCTCGGCTACGGCAGCCAGGGGCACGCCCACGCCCAGAACCTCGACGACAGCGGGATCGACGTGGTCGTCGGTCTCCGGAAATCCTCGGACTCGTGGGCGCAGGCCGAGAACGACGGCCTGCGCGTGGCGACCCCGGACGACGCCGCCGCGGAGGCGGACGTCGTCTCGATGCTCGTCCCCGACACCGTCCAGCCGGCGGTGTTCGAGGCCATCAGCGACGGCCTGGAGGAGGGCGACACCCTCCAGTTCGCCCACGGGTTCAATATCCACTACAACCAGATCCACCCGCCCGAGGGCGTCGACGTGACGATGATCGCGCCCAAGACGCCGGGCCACCTCCTCCGGCGAAACTACGTCGAGGATACGGGCACGCCCGCCCTCCTCGCCGTCTACCAGAACACGACCGGCGAGGCCAAGGAGGAGGCGCTCGCGTACGCTCAGGCCATCGGCTGTACCCGCGCCGGCGTCGTCGAGACCTCATTTAAGGAGGAGGTCGAGACGGACCTGTTCGGCGAACAGGCCGTCCTCTGTGGCGGCATCACGTCGCTCATCAAGAAGGGCTACGAGACGCTCGTCGACGCGGGCTACAGCCCCGAGATGGCCTACTTCGAGTGTCTCAACGAGATGAAGCTGATCGTCGACCTGATGTACGAGGGCGGGATGGCCGAGATGTGGAACTCGGTCTCCGACACCGCCGAGTACGGCGGCCTCGCGGTCGGGCCGGACATCGTCGGCGAGGGCGTCCGCGAGAACATGGACGAGGCGCTGGAGCAGGTCCAGAACGGCGAGTTCGCCCGCGAGTGGATCGCGGAGAACCAGGCCGGCCGCCCGAGCTACACCCAGCTCCACCGGGCCGATCGGAACCACGACATCGAGGAGGTCGGCGCCCGACTGCGCGCGCTGTTCTCCTGGGCCGACGAGGAGGCCCCGGAGGAGGCAGAGGCCCCGGCCGATGACTGATCGGACGGGAACGGCCGTCGCCGGTCGGTCGACGCGCGAGACGCCGACGAGGATCCGACGACGATGAGCGAAGGTACGCTGTACGACACGGTGTGGGACCGACACAAGGTCGCGGATCTGCCGAACGGGCAGGACCAGCTGTTCATCGGCCTGCACCTCATCCACGAGGTGACCAGCCCCCAGCCGTTCTCGGAGCTCCGGGAGCGGGGCATCGAGGTTCCCTACCCCGAGCGCAACGTCGCCACGGTGGATCACATCGTGCCGACCAGGCCGGAGGGTCGCGAGCGTCCGCTGGCCGACGAGTCCGCCGAGGGGATGCTCACCGCACTGGAGCGAAACACCGGCGAATCGGGCATCCAGTTCTACGGGCTGGACTCCGAGAAGCAGGGCATCACCCACGTCGTCGCACCCGAGTTGGGGCTGACCCAGCCGGGGATGACCGTCGTCTGTGGCGACTCCCACACCGCCACCCACGGCGCCTTCGGCGCCATCGCCTTCGGCATCGGCACCAGTCAGGTCCGAGACGTGCTGGCCTCGCAGTGTGTCGCCGCCGACAAGGCCGACGTGCGACGCGTCGAGGTCGACGGTCGGCTCGGTCCGGGCGTCCACTCGAAGGATCTGATCCTGAAGATCATCGCCGAACTCGGCGTCGACGGCGGCGTCGGCTACGTCTACGAGTACGGCGGCGAGGCGATCCGCGACCTCTCGATGGAGGAGCGGCTCGCGGTGTGTAACATGTCCATCGAGGGCGGCGCCCGCGCGGGCTACATCAACCCCGACGAGACCACCTACGAGTTCCTGCGGGGCCGCGAGTTCGCCCCCGAAGGCGAGGCCTTCGAGGAGCGCAAGGCGTACTGGGAGTCGATCAAGAGCGACGACGACGCCGAGTACGACGACGTGGTCAACCTCGACGCGAGCGATCTGGAGCCGATGGTCACTTGGGGAACGACCCCCGGGCAGGCCGTCGGCGTCTCGGACCCCGTCCCCGCGCCCGCGGATCTGCCGGAGGGGAAACGCGAGGCCGCCCGCACCGCCCAGGACCACACGGGCGTCGAACCCGGCGAGCCGATGGCCGGCTACGACATCGACGTGGCCTTCCTCGGCACGTGCACGAACGGCCGCGTGAGCGACTTCCGCGAGGCCGCGGCCGTCCTCGAGGGCCGCGAGGTCCACGACGACGTGCGCGCGCTCGCGGTGCCCGGCTCACAGACGGTGAAATCGAAGCTCGAAGCCGAAGGGGTCGACGAGACTTTCCGCGAAGCGGGCTTCGACTGGCGCGAGGCGGGCTGTTCGATGTGTCTGGCCATGAACGACGACTCCCTGGAGGGCGACGAGCGGTGTGCGTCCTCCTCGAACCGCAACTACGTGGGTCGACAGGGGAGCAAGGACGGCCGGACCGTGCTGATGAGCCCCGCGATGGTGGCCGCCGCCGCCGTCGAGGGGGAAGTGACGGACGTGCGCGAGATGGAGGTGAGCGCATGAGTGACGACGGTGGCGACGACGGCGTCGGCGTCGAGGAGATGAAGGTGCGCCGCGTCGCCGGGACGGGCGTCCCCGTCCGCGGCGACGACATCGACACCGACCAGATCATCCCCGCACGGTTCCTCAAGACGACGACCTGGGAGGGGATGGACCAGTACGCCTTCTACGACGCCCGCCGTGACGACGACGGCGAACTCAACGACCACCCCTTCAACGAGTACCGGGGCGCGAACGTCCTCGTCGTCAACGACAACTTCGGCTGTGGCTCCTCGCGGGAGCACGCGCCGCGGGCGCTCGCCCGCTGGGGCGTCGAGGCCATCGTCGGCGAGTCCTTCGCGGAGATCTTCGCGGACAACTGCAAGTCGCTGGGTATCCCGGCGGCGACGACCGACCCGGAGACGGTCGCCGAGTTACAGGACTTCATCGAGGCGAACCCCGAGGCGGGGATCGAACTCGACGTGGTCGGGGAGACGGTCACCTACGACGGGAAGACCGTCGACGTCGACATCGACGAGGCGATGCGCGGTGCGCTGGTGCAGGGCATCTGGGACACCGTTGCCCTGCTCCGGTCGAACATGGACGCCATCGACGGGACGGCGGCCGACCTGCCGTACGTCGAGTCGCGATGAGCGAGACCGTCGCGGTGATCCCGGGCGACGGCATCGGTCACGAGGTCGTCCCTGCGGCCCTGGAGGTGCTCGATTCCGTCGCCGACGTCGAGTTCGTCCACGTGGAGGCCGGGGACGCCGTCGCCGAGCGGACGGGTGACCCGCTACCCGCGGAGACCCTGGAGGCGGTCACGGACGCCGACGCGACGCTGTTCGGCGCGACCGGCGAGACGTCGGCGGACGTGATCCTCCCGTTGCGGGATGCCGTCGACTCCTTCGTCAACGTGCGCCCGGCGCGGACCTACCCCGGCGTCGACGCCGTGCAACCCGAGACGGATCTGGTGATCCTCCGGGAGAACACCGAGGGGGTCTACGCGGGCATCGAGAACCGTCTCTCGGCGGACGTCTCGACCCTGACGCGGCTGGTGACCCAGTCCGCATCCCGGCGGTTCGCCGAGTTCGCCTGTGAGTACGTCGAGTCGAACGGGCTGGACGGCTTCACGATCGCTCACAAGAACAACGTGATGCGCGTCACCGACGGCCTCTTCGTCGACACCGTACGCGAGGTGGCCGCCGAACGCGGCGTCGACGCCGACGACGCGTACATGGACGCGATGGCGACACACCTCGCGATGGATCCCGGGCAGTACGACGTGATCGTCTGTCCGAACCTGGCGGGGGACATGCTCTCGGATCTGGCCGCCGGCCTCGTCGGCGGCCTCGGCCTGTTGCCCAGCGCGAACGTCGGGGCCGAGCGGGGTATCTTCGAACCCGTGCACGGCTGTGCGCCCGACATCGCAGGTGAGGGAATCGCCAACCCGACGGCGACCATCCTCTCGGCCGCGATGCTCCTCGAGTTCCTCGGGGCCGACGCGGCGGCCCGTGACGTGCGGACGGCCGTCGAGTCGACGCTCGCCGACGGGCCGCGGACGCCGGACCTCGGCGGGACGGCGACCACCGACGAGGTGGCCGCGGCGGTCGTCGACCGGCTCCCCGAAGGTTAAGATGGCTCGCCGCCTTCGTCCGAACGTATGCCACAGATCCATCTCGACGACGAGACTGTCGCCCGACTCGACGAACTTCGCCAGGAGGACGAGGAGTACGACGAGATCGTCACCGAACTCATCAACATCTACGAGGCCGAGGAGCTGACGCTGTTCCACAGCGGCGACGAGGTCTAAGCCGTTCCGTCGCTGTACGCCTCGCGGACCTCCGTCCACTTGCCGTGGTCTTCGAGCCGCGCTTGGAGTTCGGCGGCGTACTCCCCGACGAGTCGCTCGGCGGCGTCGAGCCGTTCCTCCTCGTCGTCGTCGCCGAGGCCGAGCGCGCCGCGGACGGCGTCGAGGACGCCGGTGCCGCTGTCCCCCTGTGGTGTGCCGCCGGCGGGACCCGCACCCTGTCCGACCTTCTCCAACTCCGGCATCATCTGCGGGAGGTTCTCCGTGTCGGGGACGATCCGTGCCCGCTCCGGATCGTCCGGATGCTCGATCTCGAACTCGACGGCGGTCATGATCAACCCCCACTCCTGGTTCGAGAACTCCGAGGCACGGACCCGATCGCTGAACTCCCGGTCGACCGCCATCCGGTCGCTGACGATCCTATCGGTCCAGTTCGACATGTCGCGCCGTACGGCGAGCCAACGTATCAGCGTTTCCCACGACGCCGCGCGTACGTGCCGCCGATCCCACGCGTAACTTATGGATGAGACGGGGATACCGCATCCCCGGAATACCCGGATGTCCGGCGGTGTCGGTCGGCCTGGGGCGCCGTCGTCGTCATCCAAAGAATCACCCGACGTCGTCGGGATGAGTCGTGCGAACGGGGCGGAAAGCTTATATACGGCGCCCGCTCCAGCACCGGCTACGCAGATGTTCGACTCACTGTATCGCGCCGGCGTGTCCACCGTTTACCAGTTGACCCTCGTGGCCGGCATCGTCCTGATGCCGGTCGCCCTGCTCGCGAGCCGCCTCGGCGTTCCGGTGCCGGTCGGCGACATCGTGGCGGCCGTGGGGCGTGCCTACGAGAGCGCCGCGTGAGCGTCGGGGGTCGCGTTAACTTTGGCATCGATTCCACCAGACGGCGAGGGCTTGGAGCCACGATTCTGCTGTCGTCGGCTCCACGTGGCTGAACGTATTTGAAAACGAAGAGGTTCGTCGTTTTATCTCACGAAATAGACGTTCGACGGCATTCCGATTGCCATGGTGTTCGTATCTGCAATCGAGGCCGTGTCGATCGAGGGCAGTTTGGAGCCATTGAGCGTCGTCGACGAGAAACACGGCGGTTTCGACATCGTGTTTCTGGCGTAATTCACTCAGGAAGATTTCGGTTAAACCGGTCGTATACGTGCTAAAAAGCCGAATATGAAGGAATGTGTTCGTTTCAGGATCGATGGCGGCGTACAGCCAGTATTGCTGATCGTTGATTCGAATCACGGTTTCGTCAAGCGCAACGTGATTCGGGCTCGCACCGCCTTCGGGCTGTAGATCGGCCTTCTGCACCCAGTTGTGGACGGCCGTTCGAGAGCGTTCGACACCCAACCTTTCAAGAATCGAGATGGTATTCGAAAGTGATAGTCCTGCCACGTGCATCTGAATACCGAGTCGCATCGCGAACTCGGGTGTCCGCTGACGCTCCACAAAATCTAATTCGATCCAGTCGCTATCGTCGCTGAGGCGTGTGATTTCTGGCATAGAGCACTACGAAATCATCACGCCTCACTCTTCACGCTTAACTTGACACGACCGCGTCGGGAAGGGTTGCATTTATCAGCGCGCCCCCGCAAGGGCAGGTGATGCGTACTCCGACGAATCAGGACTTTTCACGGACACAGGAGCGTCTCGACGGCGGCGACCGGCCGGTGTTCGGCCCCGAGATCGGCGAGTTCACCGACACCGACCAGCGCCTCGCCGCGGCCGAAGACGAGGACAAGGAGATGAAAACCGGGACCACGACCGTCGGCCTCTCGACCGAGGACGGCGTCGTGATGGCGACCGACATGCGCGCGAGCGCCGGCCGGATGGTCTCCAGCAAGGATGTCCAGAAGGTCGAACAGATCCACCCGAACGCCGCCCTCACCATCGCGGGGTCGGTGTCGGCCGCCCAGTCGCTCATCAGCTCGCTTCGCTCCGAGGCCAGCCTCTACGAGACCCGACGCGGCAAGGAGATGAGCATGGAGGCGCTCTCGACGCTCACGAGTAACTTCCTCCGCTCGGGGGCCTTCTTCATCGTCTCCCCGCTCCTCGGCGGCGTCGACGAGGACGGTTCCCACGTCTACAGCCTCGACCCCCTCGGTGGACTGATGGAAGAGGACTACGCCGTCTCCGGCTCGGGGAGCCAGTACGCTCTCGGTGTCCTCGAACAGGAGTACGACGAGGAACTCTCGGTCGACGAGGCGAAGTCCGTCGCCGCCCACGGCATCCAGAGCGCGGTCGAACGCGACCTGGCCTCCGGCAACGGTATCAACGTCGCCGTCGTCACCGACGAAGGTGTCGAGATCACGAAACACAAGGACTTCGAGTCCCTGCTGTAGGCCGTCGCTTCTCCGCCGTCCGACGGCTACGTTCCGTCTCCGTCGTCCAACCAATCGGCGAACGACCCGTCGAGCAACGTCTCCGTCTGATTGTCCACGTAGGCACGCTGCATCGCGGGGATGGCCGTCGCCAGCGACGCGCCGTCCGCGACCCGCCGTCGCACCTGGTCACGTTTCCACGACGCCGGCGTGACGCCCGCCTCGACGCGCGCCCGCAGGGGCTCGACGTACGATTCGGCCTCGTCGGTCGCACAGCCCGCAGCCCGGAGTCCCTCGACGGCGTGGGAGAAGAGGTCGTCGTAGATGGTTTCGGGGTCGGTCGTCTCTTGGCCGTCGTTGGTGATCCAGCGTTGCTCGCCGGCGGTGCCGTGACGGGCCGCGGCGTAGAAGTTCTCCCGGGCGACGCCCCAGTCTTGGCCGATCACGGGGTGTTCGTGGCGGGGGAGACTCTCCATCAGGCCGGCGAAGGTCGCCAGGAAGGCGATGGAGTCGCGGACGGTCGGCTGGGCGGCGATGGGCCGGAACTCGATCCGGGCGTTGGCCGAGGAGCGGTCGGCGCCGTCGAAGACGGGGCGCACCCACCGCCAGAACGTGCCGTGCTTGCGCCGGAGCGTGGCGAACTTGTCGTCGAAGCGGTCGCCCCGGTCGACGGGCATGGGGACGACGGTCGGATCGTTGGCGACGCGGTCGACCGCCTCCTCGACGGTGTCGAGGTCACGCGGGAAACGCACCTTCTCGGCGCCCTCGGTGTTGAGGACCGACTCGAAGACGTGGATGCGGTTCTCCGCGCGGGCGTCCTCGACGACCGCCGCCGGGTCGACGCCCTCGTCGTAGAGGTCCGGGGGGAAGAACGGGGAGTTGACGCCGAGGGCCAGCAACGGCCCGGCGACACGCAGGGCGTAGTTGTGGTAGGTCGGCAGGTCGGAGGCGTGGGGCACCTGGTAGTGTGGCTGGATGGAGGTGATGAGGCTCTCGGGCATCACCGTGTCGGCCTCCAGACTGACGTGTGGCGCCTCGACGACGAAGGGGGTCGGCGCGTTCCGGCCGTTGGCCATCGCGTGGTACCGCACCGCGTCGGTCATGTTGGTGGCGACGCGGACCCCCTCGTCGGAGATGCTGTCGGTCAGATACCGACGGGCGGTTTCCCCCGACGGCGGGATCGTCCAGATGCCGTCGCTGACGAGGCGCATCCCCTCGATGCGTGTGGTCTGGAGCGCCGAGGAGAGGTGTGAACGGACGCCCGCCGCCTGCGCCCGGAGGCCCTCGGCGTTCAACGGCTGTGGGCTGGTCGTCATCTCCGCGTTGTGCAACCCGAGTTCCTTCTCGAAGCGGATGAGTTCGAGGAGTCGCCGCGGCACGCGGACGAGTTCCGAGCCCGCGTCGTCGTCGTCGCCGTTCCGCCGCCACCGGCCGTCGGCGACGGCGTAGAACTCGTACTCCAGTCCGACGATGGACCGGTGGTTGTCGAAGGTTCCGTCCTTGAGTTCGGCCTTCACCACCTCCGCGTCCGCCTGTGCCTGGGCGCGGAACTCCGAGACGTCCACGTCGAGGACGTCCCGAACCCGGGCCACCAGGTCACGGTTCATACCCACCCCTGCACGATACATCGTCTTGAATCCCGTGACTCCGAACACCGGAACCCGCCGCGCTTAAGCGCTCCCCGAACGGAGCCCGATCCGATGGATTTCGCCGACTTCGCCGACCGGGTCGCCGACGTCGAGGCCGAGACGGCCGATCTGGAGATCACGTCGCTGGCCGCGGGGTTGCTGGCCGACGCCGGTGACGACCTGTCCGTCGTCGTCCGGCTCCTGCTCGGACGGGTCGTGCCCGCCTGGGACACCACGACCCTCGACGTGGGGCCGAGCCTCTGTCACGAGGCGCTCGCGCGCGCCGCCGGGACGAACGTCACCGCGGACGACGTGGCCGACCGACTGGCCGAGACCGGCGACATCGGGGCCGTCGCCGAGTCGCTCGATACGGGCGGACAGCGGGGCCTCGCCGCGTTCGCCGCCGCCGACCCCGACCCCCTCACCGTCGCCGACGTCGACGACCGCCTGCGGGCGCTGGCGAACGCCGACGGATCGGGGAGCCAGGACCGCAAGGTCGACACCCTGTTCGGCCTGTTCAACCGCGCCGACCCGCTCGCGGCCCGGTACCTCGCCCGCCTCGTCCTCTCGGAGATGCGGATCGGCGTCGGCGAGGGGACGGTTCGGGACGCCATCGCCGAGGCGTTCGACGTCCCCGTCGACGCCGTCGAGCGCGCGCTCCAGGTGACCAACGACTACGGTGCGGTGGCGGTTCGCGCCCGCGACGAGGGGGTGGCGGGGCTGGCGGACGTGACGCTGACCGTCGGCCGGCCGGTGCGGGCGATGCTGGCCCAGACCGGCACCGTGGCCGACGCCCTCGACGCGTGGGGGACCGTCGCCGTCGAGACGAAGTTCGACGGCGCGCGGGTGCAGGTCCACCACGACCCCGACGGGGAGACGGCCGTCTACTCCCGGAACATGGCGGACGTGACCGACGCGCTCCCCGAACTCGTGGAGTTCGTCGAGGGCGCGGTCGACGTGCCGGTCATCCTCGACGGCGAGGCGCTCGCCGTCGACGACGACGGCAATCCCCTCCCCTTCCAGGCGGTGCTCCGTCGCTTCCGGCGCAAACACGACGTGGCCCGGATGCGCGAGGAGGTGGCCGTCGAACTCCGCGCGTTCGACTGCCTCCACGCGGACGGGACGGACCTGCTCGACGTCCCCCTCCGCGACCGTCGCGACCACCTCGAATCGACGCTGCCGTCCGGCCGCTCGCCGCTCACGATCACGGACGACCCCGACGCCGTCGCGGACCGGGAGGCCGAGGCGCTGGCGGCGGACCACGAGGGCATCATGCTGAAGAACCCCGACTCGGCGTACACGCCGGGCAAGCGTGGGCAGAACTGGCTGAAGCGAAAGCCCGAAGTCGAGACGCTCGATCTGGTCGTCACGGGCGCCGAGTGGGGCGAGGGGCGGCGGGCGAACCACCTCGGCACCTTCCTCCTGTCGGCACGGGACGCATCCACCGACGGCGACGACTTCGTCACCATCGGCAAGGTGGCGACGGGTATCTCCGACGAGCGACTGGCCGCCCTGAGCGACCGGCTGGAGCCGCTGATCCAGCGGCAGGACGGAACCGAGGTCGACATCGACCCAACCGTGGTCTTCGAAGTCGGCTACGAGGAGATTCAGGAGTCGCCCACGTACGGCTCGGGCTACGCGCTCCGGTTCCCGCGGTTCGTTGCCGTCCGCGAGGACAAGACGCCCGCGGACGCCGATTCGCTGTCGCGGATCGAGCGGCTGGCGGACGACTGATCTCCTGGTCCCGCAACGTCACAGCGGACCGGTTGTCGTTCACAGCGACACCGTTTTGATCAGCGTGTCTCGGAACGTTCTTTCGACACCCGTGAGCCGTCGCTCTCGTCGCGAAGTAATGCGCCAATGATATAAGAATCACCGCTCAGGCACCGCAATACCTCGATTAACCCCCGCTTAGTTGCATTAACTCCTCGCTTGACTCCGCTAACCGCTCAATAGCTAACGGGGTGTCATCCATTGGTCGATCCGGATGGCGGAGCGGTCCGACCCACAGGGCGTACGGCGTCGCCGCCGCACGACGGTTCGACTCCGTCGGTGGGCCTCCCCGCGAGGGGGAAGACAACAATGAGCGACCAACGATTCGACCTCTCCCGTCGGAAGGCACTCGCCGCTCTCGGAACCATCGGTGTCGCCTCCGCGGGCGCGGGCCTCGGGACGAGCGCGTACTTCAGTGATCAGGAGACCTTCGAGAACAACCAACTGACCGCAGGGACGCTGGATCTGGGTGTGGGCTATTCGACCCACTACTCGGACTGGAGCGACGGCGAAGGAGACGGCGTGAGCGTGCGGATGTACGACGGCGCCGCGGGCGAAACCGGAAGTGTGGACGACCTGCAGTCGGGCGAAACCGGCCTCCCGACGAACGACGCGTGGCTCATCGCCGTCGACGATCCCGATCAGTTCCTCGACAACACCCAGCAGAACGAAGTCCCGAACGACGGCTGTGGCGAGGTTGGCGCGCTAACGCAGGCCGACGGCGAGAGCGCGATCATCGACATTGGCGACGTCAAACCCGGCGACTTCGGCGAGGTCACCTTCGACCTCGAACTCTGTACGAACCCCGGCTACGTCTGGATCAACAACCCCGGCGGCTACACCGCCGACGAGAACGGAACGACCGAGCCCGAACGGGACGACCCCGACGAGGCGGACGGGGAAGGCGAGGACTACGACGATGTCGTCGAACTGCTCGACGTGGTGCAGGCCGCGGTGTGGCTCGACGACGGCGACAACTACCAAGACGGTGGGGAGAGCCCGCTGCTGGTCGACAGCCTCCGGAACGTCCTCGACGCGCTCAATAGTGGGAACGGCGTGCGGATCGACGGGCAGAACGTCGAGGCCGCGGACGCATCGCCTGACGACTTCACCTCGGTCGGAGTAAATCGGTTCGACTTCGACGGCGGTGGCAGCGATATCGACTTCGAACTCGTCGATGACCCCGCCGGTACCGGCAACAAGGTCGCTCACGCGACTTCCGGAGGTGTTCAGACGAACGATTACGCGACATCGGTCGTCTCGGTTAATGAGACGATCGGCAACATCAAAAGCGGGTCGCTCACCTACGAGTACTACGACGGCGCGAACAACACGAACGCCGCACCCGACGAGGTGTGGCTCCTGATCGAAGAAAGCGATGGAACCCGCCACGTCGTTCGCCACACGTCTAATGACGACTTCACCCAAGGCGGGAGTACCCCTCCCGGAGACGAGCAGTGGCTCACGCGGAACGTCCACCTCGAAATCGACGGTGATCCCGACCCCGAGGACAACCCCAACTTCTTCTGGTTCGACGGGGCCAGCAACAACATCCCCGACAGCGAGGCTGACGGCAACCAGACTGCGGACCTCGGCGCCGAGTTCGGTGACGACGCTACCGTTCTCGCTATGGGCATCGGAGTCGGCTCACCCTCTAGCAGTAGTGGCGTGGTGCCGGACATCTACTACCGTAATCCCCAGCTGGACGGCGAATCACTCGACTCCTTCCCCACTGCCTGTTTCCGCGGCGAGACCGACTTCAGCGCCGCCTTCGCGTGGTGGGTGCCGATCGACCACGGCAACGAGATCCAGACCGACACCGTCGAGTTCGACCTCGGCTTCTACACCGAGCAGTGCCGCCACAACGACGGCAGCGGCATGAACAACGAGGGCGTCAGCGACGAAGTCGACGACGACGCGGAGTAAGGTCGAACCGGCCGTCTGTGCCCCCCGTGATCTTTTCGCACGCTCGTCCCGCGACGCGGGACGCCGTGCATTTGTGTTCGCCCCCCGTTTACCGATGCATGATCCGCCACGACACCCTCACCGTCCGCTGGCTCGGCTACGCCACCGCCCGCCTCTCGGGGCCCGAAACCACCGTCTACACCGACCCCGGCCGCTACGGCGTCCTGACCGGTGACTGGGAGCCGCCGGAGGGCGTCGACACCCGCCATCCCGCCGGGCCGGCCTACGACGCCCGCGACGGCAACCTCGTCCTCGTCACGCACGACCACCACTACGACCCCGACGGGATCCGCCGCGTCGCCGCCCCGGACGCCACGCTCGTCGTCTACGAGGGCGTCGACGCCGAGCGCGCGGGTCGGCCGCCATCACCCGAAGCGCTCGCGGAACGGGAGGGGTACGATCTGATCCGGATCGGGGAGCGCGAGCGGGTCGAGGCGGCGGGCGTCCCCGTGCGGAGCCTCCCGGCGTACAACGACCCCGAGGGGTCGCACACGAGGCCGGACGGCTCCGTCGTCCACCCGGAGGGGTTCGGCGTCGGTTACGAGTTCGAACTCGGCGGCGTCCCGGTCTTCTGGCCCGGCGACTCCGACGTGTTACCCCACCACTCGGCTCTCGACGTCTCCCTCCTGCTGGCCAACATCTCGGGATCCGTGTGCATGGATCGCCACGAGGCGGCGTCGCTCGCGGCGGATCTGGACCCCGACCTCGTCTGTCCGATCCACTACGACACGCAGGCGTTTCTGGCCGCCGACTCCAAGGCGTTCGCGGCCGACGTTGCCAGTCGCGGCGTGCCGGTCGTTCTCGACGAAGGGTGGACGTGATCAGGTCTCCGTCGTCCACGACCCGATCCGCTCGAACTCGATTCCGTCCCCCTCCAGCAGTTCCACCAGCGTCGCGTTCCCCCGCGATACGTCGACGAACTCACCGTCGAGATGCGCATCGGGGTGTTCGGCGGGTTCTGGTTCGAAGTGGGCCGTCAGCTCCAGTCCGCTCGGGTGCGCGTAGCCGCGAACGTGTGTCTGCCACCACTCCAATCCGGACGGATGATCGCCGACGTACTGCACTCGCCGCACGTTTACGATTTCGTTGTGGTAGTGGTAGGACATTTCCCATCCCGGTTCGACGAAGCGTTCCCCGAGAAACGCCTCCGCCTCACCCTCGGTCATGTCGACGACGACGGCCGGGTTCTCCGGTTTGGGCTTCGAGAAGAACGTCTTCCGGAGCCACCAGAACGACCACTTGAGCGCCCGGAGCGGCGTCTCGGGCAGGTGACGGAGGCGGCCACGATCGGTGTCGAACGTCATACCGCCCGCTACGCCGTCGAGGGGAATAAGTGTAGTTTGAGCTATAAGATTCCCATCTGATCCAGTCGGTCGGGCAGGTACTCGTCGGTGACGAAATCGAGCCCGCGCGAGGCGAGCGCCTGCTGTTCGGCCTTCTTCCCGATGTCGAGTTGCAGTTCGATCTGTTCCCTCCAGTAGTCGGTGGTGAACCGTGGGTCGTCGAGTTCCGACTCCAGGGCGTTCACGTCGGAGTCGGCGAGGGGATCGGTCGGCAGGTCGTACTCGACGATGTCCTCGGGTTGGATGCCGACGAACTCCGCCTCGGGCGTCGCGAGGTACTCCGAGAGGTGGGCGCTCTTGATGGAGCCGTAGGCGACGGAGCCGTAGATGCGGTACGACCAGGGGTCGCCGTCGGTGAAGACCACCACTGGCAAGTCCAGTTCGTCGTGGAGCCGCTTGGTAATCCGCCGGGTCGCCCGCGCCGGCTGTCCCTTCAGGTGGACGATCAGGGCGTCGTGATCGGTGTCGAAGCCGTTCTCGACGAGGCGGTCGCGCATGCCGCCGGTCTCGACACAGAGGATGAACTCGATGTCGTGATCCAGGAAGTCGATGGTGTCGGGGTTGTTGGGGATCTGATACCCGCCCTCGCCGACGTCCTTCTGACAGTGGATCTCGCGCTCGCCGCGACGGGTCTGCTCGCGCAACTCCAGCGGTCCCATCAGCGTCGCACCCGACTCCTCGGGGCGCATGTGGAAGTCCTCGCGGGTGACGTCGGAGACGATTTCGAGGTCCTCGATCAACTGGTTGGACTCGTCCTGATCGGAGAAGGCGGCCTCGTCGGAGTCCCACGACTCCGAGAGGTAGTAGAGTTCACGCAGTGTCGAGGAACGGCCCTCCTCCAGTTGACGGGCGAGGAAGTCGATGGTGTAGGTGGCCTTCAGGAGCTTCCGGGCCCCCCGCACCGAGTTGGCCGAGCGCGTCGAGGTGCGGTCGCCGTAGACCCACACCCCGCTGTCCTCGTCGTATTCGATGTTGCTCTTGGTCCGCGTCGGGAGGGTCATCTCGGGCACCTCCCCCCGGTCGAACTGGTCGTAGAACTCCGCCGCGAGGTCGATCAACTGCCGTCGTGCGCGTTCGTCCTGAGAACTCATGTGTCCACCGTGAGCTTCTCGCTCTCGACGCCCTCGACGTCCACGTCGAAGGTCGCCCCGTCGCCGTCGCTCACCTCGTAGGTGAGCCGGGCCGTCTCACCCGCCGACACCGACGGGGACCACTGTACGAACCACTCGTCGTCGAGGTCGACCACCGACGCCCCGTCGCTCACCGCGGTCGGCTCCCGGTCGACGATGTCCGTCACGTCGAGGTCCTCGGCGCGCTCGGAGTGGTTCCGCACCGCGAGCGTGACCGTCCCGTCCTCGACCGTCCGCTCGACGAGGACGTTGTTCATGATGCGGCCGAGCGCGCCGTCGATGTTCGGCCGATCGCGGCCCGTCACCGACGCCAGCTTGTCCGCCATCTCGGGCAGGATGCGTCCCAGCACCTCCTGTTTGCGCCGGCGCTTCTCCAGTGACCGCCGGCGGTTGAGGTAGGACTTCAGCTCCCGTGCGGCCTCGCGGATGGCGAGTTCGATCTCGTCCTCGATCTCCGGGACGTTCGCCACCGCGTCCTTCGACTCGCTGGTGAAGGGGACGTTCGTCGACGCGACGTGGACCATCACCACCGCGGGGCCGGAGGGGAGGCCGCGACCCCCCGGCTGATCGAGCCCGTAGTTCCGCCAGCCGATCCCCTTGACGACGTCGGTGACGGCACACGCCCCGCGCTGGTAGACGAGGGGCACGCGGTTGGCAAAGCGCATCACGTCGGCCGAGCCGTCGCTCTCCAAGTCGCCGCCGTAGGCGATGCCCGCCTCGACGATGAATGGGTCGCCGCCGTGGACCTCGGCGTCGCGGGTCGCCGCCGCGTAGAAGTCGGCGTCGAACTCCTTGCGCAGGCCGGCCTCGACGAGTTCGGCCGTGATCGGCGAGAGACAGCCCGTCGGGGGCGCGAGGATGTCCGTCTCGCGCATCGCCTCCAGCAACTCGGAGGCGGTGTCCCGGTCGTCGGCGATGGTCTTCACCTTCGGAAGGTCGTCCGGAACCGTGGACATCACCGACCAGCAGGCCTCGACGACGTTCTCGCGGGCGGTGTCGCCGAAGGTGGCCCCGGTGGCCTCTTCGACCCGGTCGGCCGAGCGGTCGACGTACGCCGCGAGTTCGTCGCGGGTCGCCCGGTGGCGCGGGTCGTCGGCCCCGGCGAACTTGTCCGCGAGCCGTTCGGCCAGCCCCTGGATCGCGGCGTCGTCCTTCCGGGTGCTGGTCGCGTCGTCGATCCGCTCGTACAGCGTCGCGGTCAGGAGATCGGTCCGGGTACACTCGGCCCAGGCCGCGTCGACGGCGTTCTCCCGGACCGTCTCGCCGAACGTCTCGTCGAACTCCGCCTCGGTCGCGTCGGCGAGGTTCCCCACGATTTCGACGAGGTCGTGGTGAGCGATCCGCTCCCGGTCGCCGACCGTCTCCGCGACGCGGGTGGCGAACCAGTCGGTCGCGTCGGCGCTCTTGTTGGCGACGGCGTCGATCAGGGCGTCCTCGATATCGGCCTCGTCGTGTGGATTCGGCGTCGCCCACGCCATCTCGCGGCCGAAGTGCCGGTCCCGGAAGCGATCACACACCTTCGTCGACGTCTTGCCGCCGACGCGGGTGAACTCGCCCTGGAGGAAGCCCGAGACCGAGTACGACTCCGTCGCGTCGAGCATCTTCAGGAGCGTCCCGAGTTCGACGCCGTGGGGATGGGGGCGGATCTCCTCCGTCTCGGCGGGCAACTGGTCGGTGCCGCGCTCGAACTTCAGCGGCTCGTCGAGGCCCGGTTCCCGGAGTTCCACCCGGGCGTGTGGGTTGACGACTGCGGTGTGTTTGATGTAGTCGTGCAGCTGCGACCGGGCGCGCATGTTCGCCTCCATCTCCAACTCGATCCGGGTCCCGTGGGGCCGGTCCCACGACGTGGTGCGCTCGTTTCGGATCTCGGGTTCGTTGTCGTCGGTGTCGATGACGAGTTCGAAATACTGGGCGTCGGCGCTCCCCTTGGTTCGGCTGGTGATCTTCGCGGGCTTGCCGGAGGTGAGCTGTGAGTAGAGGACGGCGGCGGAGATACCGATTCCCTGCTGGCCGCGTGACTGCTCTCGAGCGTGAAACCGGGAGCCGTACAGTAGTTTGCCGAACACCCGCGGGATCTGCTCTTTCGTGATCCCGGGACCGTTGTCCTCGACGACGAGTCGGTAGTAGTCGTCGACCTCGGTGATCTCGACGTAGATGTCGGGGGCGATGCCGGCCTCCTCCGTGGCGTCGAGGGCGTTGTCCACCGCCTCCTTGACGGCGGTCACCAGCCCTCGGGCCCCGGAGTCGAACCCGAGCATGTGCTTGTTCTTCTCGAAGAATTCGGCGATGGAGATGGCCCGCTGGTTCTCGGCCAACTCCTCGGCGATCCCCCCTTCCTCGCCGAGCGTCGACTGGAACGATGTCATCCGTGAGCCTCCCTACCCGGACGACGTTTAAAAGGCCACCGCCAGCGGGGTGAAAGTGATCCGTCCACGTGCGCGCCCGAGCGCGCTCGACTCGGCTCTGCCGGCGAACGCGACGGTTCGCGGCCGGGCTGCCGGCGAACGCCGAACTCAGGTTGTCGAATCGAAACCGGATCTTCGTTTTGGAGTAATCGCAATTGTGGTCGCGCGCACGCGTGCGAGCGTTTAAGGGCTGTGACCGTCTAGCCCGTGTAGATTCTATGGCTGACGAACAAGCGTACGGAGCCGGACAGATACAGGTCCTGGAGGGTCTCCAGGCCGTCCGGAAGCGGCCGGCGATGTACATCGGATCGACGGACTCGCGCGGCCTCCACCATCTCGTCTACGAAGTCGTCGACAACGCCATCGACGAGGCGCTGGCGGGTCACTGCGACGCTATCGACGTGACCGTCCACGAGGACGACTCCGTGAGCGTCTCCGACAACGGGCGCGGCATCCCGGTCGACACCCACGCGGAGTACGACCGGCCCGCCGTGGAGGTCATCATGACCGTCCTCCACGCCGGCGGCAAGTTCGACAACAAGTCCTACCAGGTCTCCGGCGGCCTCCACGGCGTCGGGGTCAGCGTCGTCAACGCCCTCTCCGCGGAACTGGAGGTCATGATCAGACGCGACGGGGCCGTCTGGACCCACCGGTTCGAGCGCGGCGAACCCGCCGAGGGGGCCTTCGAGCGGGTCCGTGACCTCGACCCCGACGAGGAGACGGGGACGACGGTCCGGTTCTGGCCCGACGACGACATCTTCGAGACCAGCGACTTCTCCTTCGAGACGCTCACGACGCGCCTCCGAGAACTCGCCTTCCTCAACTCCGGAGTGGAGATCGGTCTCGCCGACGAGCGGGACGGCGAGTCCGTCACCTTCCGCTACGAGGGTGGCATCCGGGAGTTCGTCGAATATCTCAACGAGACCAAGACTGCCCTCCACGACGAGGTCGTCTACTTCGACGACGAGGAACAGGACATCTCCGTCGAGGTGGCGCTCCAAGCCACCGACGAACTCCAGGGGTCGATCCACGCTTTCGCCAACAACATCAACACCCGCGAGGGCGGCACCCATCTGACCGGATTCAAAACGGCGCTTACGCGCGTCGTCAACGACTACGCGACGGACAACGGCCTCCTGGGTGATCTCGACGGTACCCTCAAGGGTGAAGACGTCCGCGAGGGCCTGACCGCCGTCATCTCGGTGAAACACCCCGACCCGCAGTTCGAGGGCCAGACCAAGACCAAACTCGGCAACAGCGAGGTGCGCGGCATCGTCGAGAGCGCCGTCCACCAACATCTCGGCACCTTCTTCGAGGAGCATCCCGACACGGCGCGAGCCATCGTCGGCAAGGCCGTCGAGGCGGCGAAGGCCCGCCAGGCTGCGAAGAAGGCCGAGGAGCTGACCCGCCGCAAGAGCGCCCTGGAGTCGACGGCGCTCCCCGGCAAGCTCGCCGACTGTCAGTCGAAGGATCCCGGCGAGTCGGAGCTGTTCGTCGTCGAGGGCGACAGCGCGGGCGGGAGCGCCAAACAGGGCCGTGACCGGGAGTTCCAGGCCATCCTCCCGCTCAAGGGGAAGATCCTGAA
Source organism: Haloplanus salinarum (assembly GCF_009762275.1). Classification (NCBI taxonomy): domain Archaea; kingdom Methanobacteriati; phylum Methanobacteriota; class Halobacteria; order Halobacteriales; family Haloferacaceae; genus Haloplanus; species Haloplanus salinarum. The sequence goes on from NZ_CP034345.1 coordinate 63,894, forward strand.
CGTCGAGAAACACCGGTTGGACCGCATCCTCGAGAACGACGAGATCCGGGCGCTCATCACCGCCATCGGCACCAGCATCGGCGAGGAGTTCGACATCGAGGAGGCCCGCTACGAGCGGATCATTCTGATGAGTGTCGACGGCTCCGAACACGGATTCGTCCGGGACGGCGACGGTCGGACACGATTCGTCGAGATCGGATCGTTCGTTGACGAGGTCATCGAGGCGGACGGCGAGGGATACGAGGAGTACGAAGTGCTTTGTTTCGGTCGCGACGACGAGACCACGAAGTTCCGCCCCATCGATCAGGTCATCCGGCACGAGATCGACGAACCGCTGTACAGAATCGAGACGGACTACGGGCGGAACCTGCGGGTGACTGCCTCCCACAGCGTGTTCGTTCACCGGGATGGAGAGATCGAACTCGCAGCAGGCGACGAGATCGCCCCCGGAGATCGGGTCGTCGCGCCACGATCCGTCCCGCTACACGGGGATCGAGACGGCGAGCGGATCGACCTGCTTGCCGAACTCGTCGAGCGTGGCGACGCGTTCGATTCGGAGATTTACGCGCGCGGGGACGGGATCGAAGAGTTGCTCGAACACAGGGTGCGCGAGGAGTACGCCGCGGACGGAGGCGTCGTGGCTCGTGCCGAGCCACGCGTCGACGCCCCGGCGTCGGTTCGGGAGACGCTACGCGCCCAGCGGACGGATGCCGAACTGACACAGCGGGACGTCTGCGACGCAGTCGGCGTCGCGCAACCGATCACGGTTTCGGAGTGGGAACGGGGCCAGTCGCGGCCGACCGTCTCGAACTTCCAAGCATACTGTGAGGCCATCGGCGTCTCCCCCGCCGCAGTGATGGAGCAGGTGTCGGTCGTGGACTCCCTGCTCGACCAGCGGTGGAACGAGCAGTACGAGGGGTCACCTGCGAATCGCGTCACGGAGTACGTTCGCGTCAGCGAACTAACCGAGGACGACCTCGAACACATTCCCGAGGACGCCGAAGTGACGCTCACCCCCGAACACTACGCCGACGAAGCCGTCGATAGATACGTGCAGGTCGACGAGACGCTCCTCGAACTGCTCGGCTTCTATGCCGCCGACGGGTCCAGTTCCCCCCGCAACGGGATTCGACTCGCGATGGGGCCGAACAACCGCGAGCTTGTAGAGAGATACCGCGATGCGTTCGAACACGTCTTCGGGATTCGAGCCAAGCACAGCGAGGCCGACGGTCGCGTCGACGAAGTGAAACTCGTCAACCGCGTCGCCGCGCTCGTCTGGGAGCGGGTGTTCGGCTGCACTGGCGAGACGGCCGCATCGAAGACCGTGCCGGATCTCGTCTTCGACGTGCCGAGGCCGCTCCAGCGCGCGTTCCTGCGGGGTTACCTCCACGGCGACGGGTCCGTCTCGGAGACGAAGCTCTCGTGGACGACCTGTTCGCGCGATCTCGCCAGCGGGATCATGTACCTCCTCTCCGCGCAGGGCGTCGTGGCGTCTCACTCGGTGACGCCGGCGGACGAGATCGGCGGATACGGAACGAACGCGGATCGGCACACGATCACGGTCGCCGCACGCTCCGACCTCGCGGAGATCGACGACGTCTGGAAACACCACCGCGACGGGAATCGACTGCGACCGAAAGTCGAGCACGGTAGCGACAACGAGGGCACCCGCCGGTACCACGAGATCTCCGACGATCTGGTTGCGCTGTCGGTCCGACGCGTCGAACGCGTCGACCCGACCGGGGAGTACGTCTACGACTTCTCGGTCGAGCACGACGAGAACTTCGTCGCTGGAATGGGTGGGCTCTGTGCACACAACACCGACGCCGACGTCGACGGCGCCCACATCCGCACCCTGCTGCTCACGCTGCTCTACCGTCACATGAAGCCCCTGCTGGAACGCGGTTACGTCTACGCCGCCCAACCCCCGCTCTACCGCGTCAGGTATCGCGGCGAGACCTACGACGCGATGAGCGAGGCCGAGCGCGACCGGATCGTCGAGGAGAAATGTAACGGCGAGGCCGACCAGGTTCAGCGGTTCAAGGGCCTGGGCGAGATGAACCCCGATCAGCTCTGGGAGACGACGATGAACCCCGAAAACCGGATCCTGAAGCGCATCTCCGTCGAGGACGCGGCGGCGGCCGACCGCATGTTCTCGATCCTGATGGGCGACGCGGTCGAACCGCGAAAACAGTTCATCAAGGAGAACGCGAGCGACGCGGAGTGGGTGGACATATGAGCTCGGACATCCCCGAGGACTCGGCGGCGCCGGCCCGCCGGGTCGAGACGGCCCGGATCGAACAGGAGATGGAGCAGTCCTACATCGACTACGCGATGTCGGTCATCGCGGGACGGGCGCTCCCCGACGCCCGCGACGGCCTCAAACCCGTCCACCGACGCATCCTCTATGCCATGCACGAGGCGGGCGTCACCTCCCGGGCCTCCCACCGGAAGTCGTCCTCCGTCGTCGGCGAGACGATGGGCGACTTCCACCCCCACGGCGACTCAGCCATCTACGACGCGTTGGCGCGGATGGCCCAGGGCTTCTCGATGCGCGCGCCGTTGGTCGACGGCCAGGGCAACTTCGGCTCCGTCGACGGCGACCCGCCGGCGGCCATGCGCTACACCGAGGCCCGGATGTCACCCATCGCCGAGGAGTTGCTCGCGGACATCGGGAAGGACACCGTCGACTTCTCGACGAACTACGACGGGCGGAAACAGGAGCCCGACGTGTTGCCCGCGGCCTTCCCCAACCTGCTGGTCAACGGCTCCTCGGGCATCGCGGTCGGCATGTCGACGAACGTGCCGCCGCACAACCTCGGCGAGGTGATCGACGCGACGATCCACCTCATCGAGAACCCGGACTGCACCGTCGAGGACCTGATGGAACACGTCGTCGCGCCCGACTTCCCGACCGGCGCGAACATCGTCGGCCGCAACGCCATCTACAAGGCGTACAAGACGGGCCGGGGTCGCCTCCGGGTCCGGGCGGAGATGGAGGCCGACGAGGACCGCATCGTCGTCACGGAACTCCCCTACCAGGCGAACAAGGCGCGCCTGATCGAGCGCATCGCCGACGACGTCAACGAGGGGAAACTCGACGGCGTGCGCGACCTGCGCGACGAGTCCGACCGCGACGGCATCCGCATCGTGATCGAACTCAAGCGCGGGGCGAACCCGGACGTGGTGAAAAACCAGCTGCTCGAATCCCACCTCGAAACGACCTTCGGCGTCATCAACCTCGCGCTGGTGGACGGTCAGCCGAGGGTGCTCGACCTCAAGGAGACCCTGGAGGTCTACCTCGATCACCGGCGCGAGGTCGTCCGCCGGCGCAGCGAGTACGACCTCGCCGAGGCCGAGGACCGCGCTCACATCCTCGACGGGCGACTAACGGCTCTTGAGAACGCCGACGAGGTGGTCGAACTCATCCAGGACGCCGCGGACCGCGACGCCGCGAAGGCGGCGCTGAAAGCCGCCTTCGACTTCTCGGACGACCAGGTCGATCACATCGTCGCCATGCAACTCGGCAGCCTCACCTCGATGGAGACGGCCGCCATCGAGGAGGAGTACGCGGAGGTGCAAGCGCGGATCGACCGACTGGAGGAGATCCTGGACAACGAGTCCGAACTCCTCGGCGTCATCGAGGACGAACTCCGGGAGATCAAAGCCGACTACGCCGACGAGCGCCGCACCCGGATCATCGAGGACGACGGCGAGGTAACCGACGAGGACCTCATTCCCCAGGAGGACACTCTCGTCGTCGTCAGCGAGGACGACTACATCAAGCGGATGTCGCTGTCGGCGTTCGACCCCCAGCACCGCGGCGGCAAGGGGATCATCGGCGCGGACCTCAAGGAGGGCGACCGCGTCTCCTCGGTCTTCCTCGCGAACACCCACGACTACCTGCTCTGTTTCACCAACCGGGGGCAGGTGTACAAGCTGAAGACCTACCAGGTGCCCGAGATGGGCCGCACGGCCCGCGGCAAGTCGGCGGTGAACCTGCTCGACCTCGACGACGGCGAGGAGATCGAAGCGGTCGTCGACTGCGAGAGCCTGGAGGACGACGCGGAGCGCTATCTCACCATGGCGACCCGCGACGGTCGCGTGAAACGCACCGCAGTCGACGAGTTCGGCAACATCCTCTCGACCGGCATCCGGGCCATCCGCCTCGCCGAGGGTGACGCCCTCGTGGACGTCGAGTTGACCGACGGCGACCACGACCTGATCGTCGCCACCGGCGGCGGCATGAGCATCCGGTTCGACGAGAACGAGGTCCGACCCATGGGACGCGACGCCCGCGGCGTCGGCGGCATCAAACTCGAGGGCTCGGATCACGTCGTCGGCCTGGCCGCCGTCGACCCCACGGACCACGACTGGGTGCTGTCGGTGACCGACAACGGCTACGGCAAGCGCTCGCCGGTCGACGCCTACCGACAGCAGTCCCGCTACGGCAAGGGGCTGATCGACATCAAGACCAACGAGCGCAACGGCCCGGCCTGTGCCATCGACGCCGTCGGCCCCGGCGACGACCTCGTGGTGATGAGCGAGGACGGACAGATCATCCGAACGCCCGTCGAGGACGTCTCGACGGTCGGACGCAACACGATGGGCGTCATCGTGATGGATCTGGACGCCGGCGACGCCGTCGCCTCGGTGGCCGTGATCCCCGCCGAGCGGACGGGTGAGGGCGAACTCGACGACGCCTGACCCCACACGCGACGGCCGACGCTCGCCCGACGTGCTCGCGGCGAACGCCACCGCGGGTTCGCCCCGCCCGCCGTGGTCGTCGCAGTGGCTGATCGCGTGAAAATGCGGTCGGCGTCAGTCCTTGTACGGTGCACACACGCGAGCGACGCCCTCCTCGAAGCCCACTTCGGGCTCCCAGCCGGTGGCCTCGCGGAGTTTCGTGGCGTCGGCCAGCGTGTCGTGGACGTAGACAGGCAGCGGGTTCTCGACGTACTCGGGGTCGACGTCGGTGCCGAGTTCGTCGTTGATCATCCCGACCATCGTGTTGAACGTGTAGCTCTCGCCGGTGCCGACGTTGTAGACCCCGTCGAGTTCGTGGTCGGCGACGAGTTCGATGGCTCGGACCACGTCGTCGACGTGGGTGAAGTCACGGGTCTGCGTGCCGTCGCCGAAGAGGACGGGCGACTCGCCGTCGGCGATGGCGTCGGCGAACTGCGCCACCGTGTTCGCGTACTCGCCTTTGTGTTCCTCGGCGCCGCCGTAGCCCTGGTAGACCGAGAAAAAGCGCAGGCCGGCGAGTGTCATGTCGTAGTGGTTGCCGAAGTACTCGCCGTAGCGCTCGCGGGCGAGCTTCGACGCCTCGTAGCAGGTGCGCGCCTCGACGTCCATCTCCTCGGGCGAGGGTTCGGTCCGGGAGCCGTAGATGGAGGAGGTGGTGGCGTAGACGACGGTGTCACAGCCGTCCTCGCGGGCCTGTTCGACCGTGTTGACGAAGCCCTCGACGTTGACGCGCGTGGCCTCGCGTTTGTTCTCCTCGACCATCGTATAGGAGGAGTAGGCCGCGAGGTGGAAGACGACGTCCACGTCGGTCGGTAGGTCGTCGTCGAGGACGCTCCCGTCGACGAACTCGACGGGGCCGTCGGCGTTGCCCTCGGCGTCGACGCCGTCGAGGTTCTCGGGCGTCCCGAGGTGGCAGTCGTCGAGCGCGACGACATCGTTGTCGGCGGCGAGATGGTTCGCCAGGTTCGAACCGATGAATCCCGCGCCGCCCGTCACGAGGACTCGTTTCCCTCTCATGAGGGAAGAGGAATCCCGATAGATGCAAAGCTGTATCGCTTTCGTCACGACGAGGTGGCGAACTCGGACGTCGTTTCCTCACATCCATCGAATTTAATAACGCTAGTCACAAACCCCATGGCATGTCATCAATCGAACTGACCTCGAGTCAGAAGACGATCCTGACCGCCCTCATCAACCTCCATCGCGAGACTGAGGACGCGGTGAAGGGGGAGGACATCGCCGACGAGGTCGACCGGAATCCGGGCACAATCCGCAACCAGATGCAGAGTCTCAAAGCGCTCCAACTCGTCGAGGGCGTACCGGGGCCGAAAGGCGGGTACAAGCCGACGGCCAACGCCTACGAGGCACTCGACGTGGATCAGATGGACGAACCGGCCGCCGTGCCCCTGCTCCACAACGGCGAACCCGTCGACACGGCGAACGTGGGCGAGATCGACCTCTCGTCGGTCCACCACCCCGACCTATGTCGGGCCGAGATCCACGTCCAGGGTTCGGTCCGGGAGTTCCACGAGGGCGACAAGGTGCGCGTCGGCCCCACGCCGCTCTCGAAACTCGTCGTCGACGGGACGGTCGACGGCAAGGACGACACCGACAACATCCTGATCCTGCGGATCGACGACATGCGGGCGCCCGCGGAACAGCCCGAGCACTGAGCACCCGTCCGCGATATCCGCTACCTCGCCATCGCTCTCGGCCCCGTTACATGTCCGACCAGGCGTCGATGGCCCGGCCGAGCGAGGAGACGTCCGCGATCCAGCGTGCGGCGACCGCTTTCTTCAGCAGTTCGGCGCCGACGCCGCCGAACGTATCGATCGGGAGCGGGTCGACCCCGTGGGCGACCGCCTCGTCGCCCACGGAGATGAGCGTCCCCTTGTCGTCGTAGGTCCAGGTCTCGAGCGACCGTCCCTCGACGGCGCGGGCGAGGTTCTCGCCGGCGACTTCGGCGGCCTGCCAGGCGGCCTGTGCGGTCGGCGGCGCGAACTCCTCCGGTCCCTGTTCGATCAGCGCCGTGTCGCCGATGGCGAACACCCGGTCGTCGCTCGTCCGGAAGTCGCGGTCGGCGTACACCCGATTGCTCCGGTCGTCCTTGTCGACGGCCGCGTCTTCGAGTTCGGCCTGTCCCGTGATCCCGCCGGTCCAGACGAAGACGTCGTAGTCGAGTTCGGTCGGGTCCTCGTCCTCGCCGCCGCCGACGTAGATGGTGTCGGCGTCGACCTTCGAGACGAACTCGCCGGTCATGATGTCGACCCCGGCGGCCTCCAGTCGCTTGCGGAGCGCCCCTTGGAGTTCGGGATCGTTGCCGGGGAAGACCTCGTCCAGTCCCTCGACGAGGGTCACGTCGACGGGCGCGCGGTGGTCGTCCCGGTAGGCGGCGACTTCGCCGGCCGTCTGGATACCGGAGAGCCCGGCACCGCCGACGACGACCTGTGCGGGGTCGGAGCGCGTGGCCTCCCCGGCCGCGCCGGCCAGGTCGCGGTGGATCTCCCGGGCGTCGTCGAGGCTCTTGAGCGTGTGGGCGTGTTCTTCGAGTCCCTCGATGCCGTAGAAGGCGGTGCGACTCCCCAGTGCGACGAGCAGGTAGTCGTAGGGGACCGACTTGCCGTCGCGGAGGTGGATCTCCCGTTCGTCGACGTCGATACCCGTGACGCGGCCCTGTGTGAACGTCGTCTCGGGGGGTTTGATCTCGTCGACGGGGATCGATATCTTGGGGGCGACGTTCGTGTCCCGAACGACGCGGTGGGCCTCGTGAAGGACGAGATGATAGTCGTGCTCGGAGATCCAGGTGAGTTCGGCGCTGTCGTCCGCCGCTTCCTCGAAACTGGTGACGGCGCCGGCACCGGCGTACCCGGACCCGAGTACGACGACCTGTGCGGTCATGGCGGACACTCCGAATCCCCTCGTTATAGGGATGTTGGAACGTCGCCGGACGGTACCGACTACAGCGAGAGGTCGGCGTGCCACGCGTCGGCGCCCGACGCCTCGCGTCGCTCGCCCATCCGGTGGAGGAGCGCGGCCGCGAGGCTGCCCACCTCCGCGGCCCGACCCTCTCCCTCGGTCCGGAACTCGCCCGTCGTTCGGTTGGCGAAGACGGTACACACCGCGCCCGCACGGAGCCCGTAGAGGTTCGCGAGCGTCAGCACGGCGCTCGCCTCCATCTCGATGTTCTTGACGTTCGCGGTCCGAAGGTCGTCGAGCAACGAGTCGGTCCCCGGGGCCTCGAACCCCTCGAACCCCGGACGGGCCTGCCCGGCGTAGAAGCTGTCCGTACTCAGGGAGATCCCGCAGTGGTAGTCGTAGCCGAGTCGCTCGGCGGCCGCCACCAGCGCCGAGACGACCGCGTGGTCCGCGACGGCGGGGTAGTCCGGGCGGACGTACTCCTCGCTCGTCCCCTCGCCCCGCACTGCGCCGGTCGTGATGACCAGGTCGCCGACCGATATCTCGGGGTGGATGGCGCCACAGGATCCGACCCGGAGGAACGTCTCCGCCCCGACGCGTGCGAGTTCCTCGACGGCGATGGCGGCGGAGGGGCTCCCGATGCCCGTCGAGGTGACCGAGACCGGTTCGCCATCGTACGCTCCGGTCGCGGTGCGGTACTCCCGGTGGGTCGCGACCGTCTCGGCCTCGTCCCAGCGGTCGGTCACGACGTCGACACGGTCGGGGTCGCCGGGGAGCAACACCGTGTCGGCGACGTCTCCCGGCGCGACTTCGAGGTGGTACTGGCGGTCGGTGTCGTCTGCCATGGGACCCCGTACGGATACGGGGCGCAAATAGCTACGGCGGCTGGACACCTCCGCGGCGGGGGACTCGCAGCCTGACCGCCGGTTACCGGTACTCGGCGGTGACCCAACTACAGGCCGAACAGGCGTGGATGCCTTGGACGTTCAACACGGTGCTCTCACAGGACGGACAGGTCGATAGCTCGGACGGATCGGTGACTCGGCTGGCTTGTGCCATCTTGATAGAACGATGTCATCCGTCTCATAAAAGTCTGCTGTTGGTATGTGTTACATAGACGTAATAGTGTTTAAGGAATGGGTGTATATGGGCAAATAGTTCGATGTACGTTTCGAATTTCGTTATTCGTGACTACGTTCGGCGGATTCGAGAGTTTCGGGACCCATGGTCGCGGGCAGCAGTTCGCCGAGGGTGTACTCGCTGACCGCGTCCCCACCCTCGTCACAGCGGATCGGCAGGTCGTCGTCGCAGAACTCCGCGAGCGTCTGGCGACACATCCCGCAGGGGGTCACGCCGTCGCGGGCACCCGAGGCGACCGCCAGCGCGTCGAACGCTCGGTGGCCACGTTTGACCGCTTCGGCCAGGGCGACTTCCTCGGCGTGGAGGCTGTTGCTGTAGTTGGCGTTCTCGACGTTGCAGCCGGTGAACACGGTGCCGTCGGCGGTTCGAAGCGCCGCGCCGACACGGTAGTCGGAGTAGGGGACGTACGCGGCGTCGAGGGTCTCGCGGGCGCGTTCGACGAGTTCGTCGGTCACGCCCCGTTCGTACACGCGGGGAGCGCATAGGGGTTGTCCCCACCCGAGGGACTTTTACTCGCGGAACGACGAGCCCCACCATGGCACTCTCCGAGGGCGAGGCGTCGACGCCGAACCGCCGACGCGCGGCGCTGGCTGTGACGCCCTTCCTGTTGCTTGGACTCGCGGACGTCGTCCTCCTCCTGGTGTGGGGTATCGAACCCCTCTGGGCCTTCGCTATCCTGCCGCCCATCCTCTTTACGACGGTTCTCGCGTGGCTGGCGTTCAGCACCGACTTCCTCGAGGACCGGACCTAACGGCCGGTGTCGTACTTGTACGTCGCACTGTCCGGGTCGATACCGAAGTCCTCGGCGTCGGCCTCCGACGACTCGGCGCCCGCCTCGTGGGGACTTGCGTTCTTGAACGCCTCCCGCAACCGCGCGGGCATCTCGAAGGCGTCGACGCGGAGGCGCGTCGCGACGGCGTCGGGTTGGACCGACTCCCGCTTCTCGGCCACCCGCTCGCGCATCCGCTCCGGGAGGGCGTCCGACTCGACGGGTTCGAACCCGAACTGGACCAGGTAGTTCGGCCGGTCGGTCACCGAGTAGACGGTGTCGAACCCCTCGGCGGCCGCCGTCTCGACCAGGCGCTCGACGACGTGTGCTCCCACCCCCTGATCACGCCACGTGGGCAGGACGCCGACGCCCGTCAACTCGCAGTAGTCGCCGTCGTCGGTCTTGTGGACGCGGACGCGGCCGAACCCCGCCCGCTCGTTCGTCTCCTCGTCGACCGCGATGACGTAATCCCGGGACCTGAAGGCGACGTCGTCCAAGGCCATCTCCTCGATGTGGTCGAGCAACCAGGCCTCGTCTCGGTTCTTGGCGTCCCGGACGTACATGGGCCGAGGTAGTGAGCGGCGAACCAAAAGGATTTGCCGCGTCGCGTCAGTACGGCAGGAAATAGAGCCCCACGGCGAACACCGGGAACAACACCAGCATGACGACGATGGTGTACCCGAGGATGTCGCGAGCACGGACCTGCGTCAGTCCCAGTAGCGGGATGGCCCAGAACGGCTGGAACATGTTCGTCCACATGTCGCCGACGCCGTAGGCGACGATGGCTTTGCCGGGCGGCACGCCGAGTTCGACCGCCGCGCTTCCGACGACGCCGCCGATGATTCCCCACTCCCCGCCGCCGCTCGGGACGAACAGGTTCATCAATCCGCCGAGCAGCCACGCGATCACCGGGAAGGTCTGTGGCGTCGCCACAGCGAGCAGTCCCTCGGCGATCAGATCCGAGAGCCCGGAGTTGCTGATGATTCCCAGGATTCCGGCGTAGAAGGGGAACTGGAGGATGATCCCGGCCGCGCCCTCGGTTGCGTCACGGATCGTCTCCATGTACGCCGCCGGCGTCTTGTGCAGGAACAGGCCCAGCGCGATGAACGTGAAGTTGAACACGTTGAGGTCGAGCGCCTCGCCGATCCCGCCGGCGTTGACAAAGTAGTTGATGACGTACACCATCATCCCGATGCCGATGAGGTAGGCGACGGCCCGGCTGTCGTTGAGCCGGTCCGCCGGGGACCGGGGGGTGTTCGCCGTGATCGTCGCCCCGTCGTCCGAGTCCGAGACGGCCTCCTCGGGGTCGTCGCCGCGGAGGAGTTCCGGTGCGTACTCCTCGATACCCGTCGCGTCCTCCTCGTCGGGTGCGAGAAACGCCAGCACTGGGATGACTGTCACGAACACCAAGACGGCGATGCCGAACGCGTAAATCGTGAACACACTCTCGTTGAGCGGGACGATGCCGATGATGTCCTGGAAGGGGTGATCCTCCGTCGCCGACAACAGCCCCGCACTCGTCGACGGGCCGACGTGCCAGATGGTCTGGCTCGTGTAGCCCGCGGCACAGAGGATGGGATAGTGGAACGTCTTCCCCCGCTCGTGGCCCGCCCGTGCCACGAAGATGGCGAAGATTGCCCCCACGATGAGGCCGATGCCCCAGTGGAAGTAGCCGAAGATCAACGCGACGGCTGCCACGAGGGCTGCCGCCTGGGTGTTCGTGTCCGGGACTGCGGCGAGGCGATCCAGATAGCTACTGACGAAATCCGAGTCGGCGACAGCGTACCCCGTGACCAGAATCAACACCATCTGCATCGCGAAGGTCAACAGGGTCCAGAAGCCGTCGTACCAATTCTGGATGTTCTGGTAGGGACCGTCGGGTGTAAACGCGATTGCGGCTACGTACGCGATCAGCGTCAGGATCACCGCGAACAGGAACGGACTCGGGATCCACCTCTCCGACCAGTCCGCCATCGATCGACCGAACGATTGTACGCGCTGTCGTGTTGACATCGATACTCGCATCCGACATGATCTTTGGATATAAAGGTGTGGTGTCGGGTGACGTGAGTCACCCCTCCAAGGCGCGGACGTTCGACCCCGTACCGCTGCTCACACCGAACCGAGAGCGATCCGACGCTCCTCGGGAACCGGATCGTCACTCACCGCGACCGGTGCCGCCGCCTCGGCGCCGGGCAGGACGACCGTTCCGCCCGCGAGCAGCGGGGCGAGCACCCCCGCGACCACCGCCCGCGGGTCGGCGAGCGACGCCCGGAGCGCGACGGCCGTCCCGGCGTCCAGTCCCGCCGCGTCGACGACGTCCTCGGCCCGCGTCAACAGCTCGCGGTGTGACCACGCCCGCTCCCCGTCGAGCAGGGCCGGGTCGTCCGGCGAGCGCTCGCCGGGGGGCATCGCGGGGTTCTCGCTCCAGACCACCCCTTCCCAGTGGGTCGCCGTCGCCGCCGCCGGCGCCCCGCCGTAGACGCAGACCTTCCGCTCGCCGCCGTCGAGTTCGGCCTCCCGGTCGACGTGTCCCATCACGACCCGCGCGTCGGCGTCGACGTCGAACGCGACGGGGGCGCCGAGCGACGCCGCACCGAACAGCGTCTCGACGACCTGTGGTGCCGGGTCGGGCGCGAGTGCGACCCGCGCCCCCTCGTGGACGCCCAGGTGGCTGAGCGCGTGGCCGGCCTTCCAGGCCGTCGTACAGAAATCGCGGTAGCTGACCGCTCGGTCGCGGGTCACGACCCGCAACGCGATCCGTTCGCTTCGCCGGTCACGGCCGACTAGATCCCCGAGGACGCGCATCTAGAAACTGCTCTTGATCCGCTCGAAGAAGCCCTCTTTCACGTCGACCTCCTCGCCGCCGGCCTCGGCGAACTCCTTGAGAGCCTCGCGTTGCTCCTCGTTCAGGTCGTCCGGCGTCACGACCTGCACCTGTACGTAGAGGTCGCCGCGGCCCCGCCGTCGGAGTCGGGGCATTCCCTTCCCCTTCAGACGGAACGTCTCGCCGCTCTGGGTGCCCGCGGGCACGTCCATCTCGACGGTGCCGTCGAGGGTCGGCACCTCGACGGTGTCGCCGAAAGTGGCCTGCGGGAAGGAGATGGGATGCTGGTACTGCAGGTCGTCGCCGTCGCGTTCGAAGTCCGGATGGTCGGCGACCGACACCTCGATCAGCAGGTCGCCGTTCGGCCCGCGGTTCCGCCCCGGCGCGCCCTCGCCCTCCATCCGCAGGGTCTGTCCGTCCCGGATCCCCGCCGGGATGTCGACCGAGAGCGTCGACTCCTCGCGAACCTGCCCCTCGCCGTCGCAGGTGGCACACGTCTCGCTGTAGAGGGTGCCGTCGCCGCCACACTGCCGGCAGGTCCCCGTCTGTTGCATCCGGCCGAACGGCGTCTGTTGTACCTGTGTGACCTGCCCCCGGCCGTCGCAGTTGGGACACGTCCGCGCGTCGGCGTCGGGCGGGTGGCCCTCGCCGTCGCAGTCCGGACACCGCGACGGCCGCGTGACGCTGAACTCGCGTTCGACGCCCTCGAAGGCCTCCTCGAGGTCGAGGTCGAGCGACGTGCGGAGGTCCTGCCCCTGTCGGGGCCGGTCCCCGCCCCCGCCGCCGCCGCGGCCGCCGCCGAAGAACTGCTCGAAGATGTCCTCGAAGCCGCCGGCGCCGCCACCACCCGCGCCGCCGAAGGGGTTGCCGCGTGCGCCGTCGGCCCCGCCGCCGCCGTCGAAGCCGCCGCGCTTCTCGGCCTGTTCGAAGCGCTCGTGACCCATCCGGTCGTACGCCTGTCGCTTCTCCTCGTCGGTGAGCACCTCCTTTGCCTTCTTTGCCTTCTTGAACTTCTCCTCGGCGTCGGGGTCGTCGCTCACGTCCGGATGGTACTCGGAGGCCTTCTTCCGGTACGCCGCCTTGATCTCCTCCTCGGAGGCGTCCTGGGACACGCCGAGCACGTCGTAGAAATCCTCTGTCATCAGTTATCCTTTCGTACCGTCCCTACCTATTTCAAAAACGCGGCTCGGGGACTACGCGTCCTCGTCCTCGTCGTCTTTCTCCTCGAAGTCGGCGTCGACGTACTCGTCGTCGGCACCGGGGCCGGCACCCGCGCCGGGGCCGGCACCCGCACCTGCACCGGGGCCGGCACCCGCACCGCCCATGCCCGCACCGGCACCGCCGGCGCCGGCCTGGGCCTGCTGGGCCTGCTCCTGGTACATCTGCTTGCCGATCTCCTGGAGTTCCTCGGACAGCGTCTCGGTCACGTCCTGCAGTTCCTCGGCCGTCGCGTCCTCGTCGTCGAGGGTCTCCTCGACGTCCGCGATGGCGTCCTCGACGGACTCCCGGATCTCGTCGTCGATCTCCTCCTCGTTCTCCTCGAGGAGCGTCTCGGCGCGCTGGATCGCACCCTCGGCGTCGTTGCGGGCCTCGATCCGCTCGCGGCGCTGCTGGTCCTCCTCGGCGTGTTCCTCGGCCTCATTCTGCATGCGCTCGATCTCCTCGTCGGAGAGGCCGGCGCCGCCCTCGATGGTGATCGACTCGGCGTTGCCCGAGCCCTTGTCCTCGGCCTCGACGTTGACGATGCCGTTCTCGTCGATGTTGAAGCCGACCTCGATCTGGGGCGTACCGGCGGGCGCCGGCGGGATGCCGGTCAGCTGGAACTCGCCGAGCAGTTCGTTCTCCTCGGCGATCTCGCGTTCACCCTGGAAGACCCGAACCTGCACCATCGTCTGGTTGTCCGCCGCGGTGGTGAAGATCTTCGACTCCTCCGTCGGGATGGTGGTATTCTTCTCGATCAGCCGCTCGAACAGGCCACCCTTGACCTCGATCCCGAGCGACAGGGGCGTCACGTCCAGCAGGACGATGTCGTCGACCTCGCCGCCGAGGACGCCGCCCTGGATCGCCGCGCCCAGCGCGACGGCCTCGTCGGGGTTGACGTTCTTCTTCGGCTCCTGGCCGACGAGGTCCTCGACTTTCTCCTGGACCTGCGGCATCCGCGTCGATCCGCCGACGAGGATGACCTCGTCGATGTCGTCTTTCGAGTAGCCCGCATCGGAGAGTGCCTGCTCGGTCGGCTCGACCGTCCGCTCCAGCAGGTCGCTCGTCAGCGACTCGAACTTCGCGCGGGTGAGCGACGTCTCGAGGTGGATCGGGCCGTCGTCGGTCGCGGTGATGAACGGGAGGTTGATGTCCGCCTCCTTCCGCGAGGAGAGCTCTACTTTGGCCTCCTCGGCGGCGTCCTTCAGCCGCTGGAGCGCCTGGCGGTCCTCGCGGAGGTCGATGCCGTGGTCGCTCTCGAACTCCTCGGCGAGGTGGTCGATGATCGCCTCGTCCCAGTCGTCGCCCCCGAGGTCGTTGTCCCCGTTGGTCGCGACGACTTCGTAGACGCCGCCGCCCAGATCGAGGACGCTCACGTCGAAGGTGCCGCCCCCGAGGTCGAACACGAGGACCGTCTGGTCGGACTCGTCGTCGAGGCCGTAGGCCATCGACGCCGCCGTCGGCTCGTTGACGATGCGCTCGACCTCGAAGCCGGCGATCTCGCCGGCGTCTTTGGTCGCCTGGCGCTGCCGGTCGTTGAAGTACGCCGGCACCGTGATGACCGCCTTCTCGACCTCGTCGCCCAGGTACTCCTCGGCGTCCCGCTTGATTTTCTGGAGGATCATCGCCGAGATCTGTTCGGGCGTGTACTCGTCGTCGTCGATCTCGACGGAGTAGTCCTCCTCGCCCATGTGGCGTTTGATCGACTGGATCGTGCGCTCGGGGTTCTGGACGGCCTGGTTTTTCGCCGGCTTCCCGACGAGTCGCTCGTCGTCCGTGAACGCGACGACGGAGGGAGTCGTTCGGTCGCCTTCGCCGTTTACGATGATCTCCGGATCGCCGCCCTCCATGACCGCGAACGCGCTGTTCGTGGTCCCGAGGTCGATTCCCAGAATCTTGTTGCTCGCCATCTTGTCCTTGATTACCGGTTTAGTTCGGTTAAAGGTTACTAGACGGCCCGAGCTCCCCGTCCAGAGCGGGTCGCTCCCGTCCCCCGATTTATCGCTCGCTGGTCGTCCTTCACCAACACCATTTATGTAGAACTGCAATCCGCCGGGTTCGCTCCGGCCGCGCTACGCCGACCCGTCGCTGACCGTCACCTGCGCCTCCTGGATGACCGATCCCGCCATCTCGTAGCCCGGACGGAACACCTCTGCGATGGTTCCCTCGGGGTGGTCGCTCTCGACTTTCATCATCACCTCGTGGCGGACTGGGTCGACCTCGTCGCCGGCCGACGGCTCGATGGCCGTTACGTTCTCGGACTCGAGGACGCGGTCGAGCGACGCCAGCGTCGACTCCACGCCGTCGCGGATGTCGACGTCGTCGTCCTGTTCGAGCGCCCTGACCAGGTCGTCCCGCACCGGCACCAGCCGGGCCACGAAGTCCTCCGTCGCCCGTTCTTTGAGCTCCTCCTTTTGTTCCTCGGTGCGCTTCTTGTAGTTCTGGAAGTCGGCCTGCTTGCGTTTCAGTCGCGACTCCAAGTCGTCGGCACGGTCCCGTTCCGCTTCGAGGTCCGCTTCGAGAGCCTCGATCCGTGCTTCGAGGTCCTCGACGGCCGCACCGAGGTCGGCGTCGTACTCGGCGACGCGTTCGGCGAGGTCGGCCTCGGCCGACTCGCCGTCGTCCACTTCGGGAGCGTCGCCGTCAGTCGTCGTTCCGTCGGCCGCATCCTCTTGCATGGTCGAACGAAACGCCTCGGGTCGCTTAAGACTTGCAGAACGCGCTCACTGATACATCCCGAGCGGCCGCGCCTGCGAACTCGTCTCGTCGGCCTCCTGCATCTGCCGGGCTAGCCGCCGCTTGGCCTTTCTGATCTCCGCCGCGCGGTCGATCAACTCGTCGACCGGCACCTCCGTCCCGAGCAGCGGCCCGATTCCCTCCTGGAGGAGGTGCGCGGCCGCCTGCGGGTCCGGGAAGTTCGGCGTCGACCCCACGATCAGTCCCACGGCTCGCCGACCGGTCCGCACCGCGTGGTTCAGGAGTGCGCCCGTCGGGCCGGAGACGAGTCCCGACTCCGCGGGGGATTCGATCCCCACGGCCGCGAGACTCTCGCTCCCGCCGGCCGTGCCGACGCCGTACAGCGCCGGCGCTGTCCCCTCATCGCGCTCCCGACCGATCCCGCTCAGGTAGACGTGTGTCCCGCCGTCGTCGTCCCACGCCGACAGACACTCGGCGAACTCCAGGGCGGCCGGCGGCGTGACCGGCACGTCGCTTCGGAGGGCGAGCAGGTCGCGCTCCGCGTCGGCGTACAGCCGAACCGGCGTCACCAGCTCGCGGTCGTCGTCCTCGTAGGTCGCCACCGGCGGCAGTCCATCGCAGTGGACGTTCGCGTAGTGCACCATGTCGAACGTCTCCGCGAGGTGGTCGGTGGCGAGTTTGCCCACGAGGCCGACCCCCGGCAACCCCTCGACCAGCGTCGGATCGTCGAGCGATACGTCGTCGCGGAGTACCTCGATGTCGCTCATGCGTGACCCTTCGACCGGCGGTTCCGTAAGCGTGGCGCGTGACCGACCGGGGGGTCCGACCCGACCCCAAAGGCACAAATCCACCCGTCCGCTACGGCGCGCATGGTCACGTTTCTCGCCGGCGGGACGGGTACGCCCAAACTCCTCGACGGCGTGGACGCCGCCTTCGACCCCGAGGCGGTCACCGTCGTCGCCAACACCGGCGACGACGTGGAACTCGGCGGTCTGCTGGTCTGTCCCGACCTCGATACCGTCCTCTTCCAGGGCGGCGGTGTCCTCGATCGCGGCCACTGGTGGGGGATCGAGGGCGACACGACCGCGACCCACGACGAACTCGTCCGGCTGGCCGACGCCGCCGACCTCTCCCGGGGGCCGCGGTATCTGCCCCCCGACCGACAGACCGCCGGCCGCCGACTCGCCCGCTGGCGGCGCTTCTCCGCCGTCGCCGAGTTCATGGAGATCGGCGACCGCGACCGGGCGGTCCACCTCACCCGCACCGGCCTGCTGGACGAGGGTCGCAGCCTGACCGAGGTGACGCGTCGCCTCGCGGACGCCTTCGACCTCACGGTCGACCTCCTGCCGATGAGCGACGATCCCGTGGCGACGATGGTTCACACCGAGGCGGGCACGATGCATTTCCAGGAGTACTGGGTGGCACGCCGGGCCGCCCCCGCCGTCGAGGACGTCGAGTTCCGCGGCGCCGCCGACGCGACCCCAACCCCCGCGGTCCGTGCTGCCCTCGACGAGCCGGTCGTGATCGGCCCGTCGAACCCGGTCACCAGCGTCGGCCCCATCCGCGCGCTCCCGGGCGTCGAGGACGCCCTCGCGGACACACCGGTCGTCGCCGTCTCGCCCTTTATCGAGGACCGCGTGTTCTCCGGGCCGGCCGACGACCTCATGCGCGGCGTCGGGCGCGATCCCTCGACCGCCGGGGTCGCCGACGCCTACCCCTTCGTCGACGCGTTCGTCCTCGACACCGACGACGGCACGACCCTCGACCGCCCGGTCGTCCGCACCGACACCCGAATCGACGGCCCGGCGGACGCCGAACGCGTCGTCCGCGCCGCCGCGGCGGCGCTCGCGGAGGTGGCCTGATGCTCGCCCTCGCGAGCCTCAGCGGCGCCGCCGACGCCGCGTGGGCGCGGGGCGGCGCCCCCTTCGCCGACCTCGCCCTCCTCGGCGGCCTCGCCCTCGACTCCGAGGCCCGCGAGGCCGCCCGCGGCCTGATCGCCCGCGGCCGCGAGGAGTTCCTCCCCGACGACCCGCTCTCCTTCGCCGACGACGAACTCGCCGCCCTCGCCGACGCGCCGATCCGCCCCGGGCTGAACGTCCGGAGTACGGCCGCCGGACCGATCCGGGAGGCCGCCGCGACGTGTGCCCGCCACGACGCGGTTCTGGAGATCAACGCCCACTGCCGGCAGTCGGAGCTGTGTGCCGTCGGCTGTGGCGAGGCGTTGCTCCGCGATACCGACCGCCTCGCCCGCTACGTCGCCGCCGCGGCCGAGACGGGCACAACCGTGAGCGTGAAGGTCCGCACCGAGGTCGACGGCGTCGACCTGCCGGCGACGGCCCGCCGGGTCGCCGACGCGGGCGCCGATATCGTCCACGTCGACGCGATGGACAGCGAACCGGTCGTCGCCGACGTCGCGGCCGCGGCCCCCGAGGCCTTCGTCCTCGCGAACAACGGCGTCCGCGACCGGACGACGGCGTGGGAGTACCTCGCCTACGGCGCCGACGGCGTCAGCGTCGGCCGACCGAGCGACGATCCGGCGATCCTCCGACGGGTCGCCCGCGCCGTCGACGACTGGGACCGCCGGGCCGAGGGACCGTCGGCCCCGGCCCGCAACGACGGAGGGGTGCGGGAATGACCGACGACCGCCCGTCCCACCCTCGACCCGGGATGTCGCCGGTCGATCACGCGGAACTCGCCTTGCTGCTGGAGGTGGCGAGCACGCCCAAGCCGGGCAACGTCGACCGCCGCCGCGACCACGACGACCTCCGGTTCGAACACTTCCTCGCGGGCGCCGTGGGAGCCAGACCCGGACTCCGCGAGGCGGCCGATCCGGACCGCCCGCTCGGCGACGCCTTCGAACGGGCGGTCCGGGGCATGAGCCAGCAGGACGGCGACAACACGCAGTTCGGCTGTCTCCTCCTGCTCGTCCCGCTGGTCCGTGCCGCCGCGACGGACCGCCTCTCGCCGGCCGGCGTTGCGGGTGTCGTCGACGCCACGACCGTCGACGACGCCGTCTCCTTCTACCGCGCGTTCGAACACGTCGAAGTGGCGGTCGACGACCCGCCGCCGGACGCGGCGGCCCTCGACGTGCGCCGCGGCGCCGACGCGGCGCCAGCGATCAGGGAGCGGGGACTGACGCTCGCGGACGTGATGGACCTGAGTGCGGACCGCGACGGCAACGCCGCGGAGTGGACGGGCGGCTTCGAGCGGACGTTCGCGGCCGCCGAAACCGTCCTCGACGACGAGGGGCCGGTCACCGACCGACTGGCCCGCGCGTTCCTCGACCTGCTGGCCGAGCGCCCCGACTCGCTCGTGGCGACCGAACACGGTCGGGACGTCGCCGAGGCGGCGAGCCGGCGGGCCGCGGCCGTCCGCGACGATCTCGACGCCGCCGAGGAGCTGGCCGAGCGGTTCCGTGCCGAGGGGATCAACCCCGGGACGACCGCCGATCACACCGCTGCGGCGGCCTTCGTCGCGCTCGAACGGGGGGTGCCGGTGTGACGACCCCCGACGGCTGGCCGGTCGACCTCGCCGGCGTCACCGAGTCGGTCGCGGCGACCCTGGGCCCGAACGACCGCTGGAACCAGGCGGCGCTCGGCCTCCACGCGCCCGAGGGTCCGGACGACCCCGTGACCGCGACCACGTGGGGGCACACCCGGACCCGCGGCAACTTCGAGCGACGTGGCGGCGGCGTCGTCCAGTTCACGACCGATCCCCGGGAGTTCGTCGACGCCGCCCTCGACGTGACCGAGACGGACGAGCCGGTTCGGGCTGGCGCGGCCGCGTGGGTGGAGGTGACCGTCGAACGGCTCGACGAGGGGGAGGAAGGGGGCACCGAGTGGGTCCGCTGGGCGCTCGACCCCGGCGAGGCGACGGTGCGCGAGCGGCGGGTACCGACGATAAACCGCGGGTTCTACGCCGTCATCGACGCGACGGTGGCGGCCTCGCGGCTCGACGTGCCGGCCTACGACACCGACGCCCTGCTCGACCGCCTCGCGTACTTCGCCGAGACGGTCGAGCGCTGCGGCGGGCCGGCGGAGCGTGCGGCCTTCGACCGGGTCGACGAACTGACCGGCTGGCGGGCGCGGCGGAACGAATCGCTTTAGTGGCCCAGCGGCACAACTGTCGGTATGGCCATCAAACCCAAATACGTCAAACAGCTCGGCGGGCTCCTGCTGGAGCGATATCCGGAAGCGTTCAACACCGACTTCGAGACGAACAAGGAGAGTGTCACCAAACTGACGAACGTCGAATCCAAGGGCGTTCGCAACCGGATCGCGGGCTACATCACGCGCAAGAAAGCGGGCGCGGCCGCCCAGGCCTGATACTGTCGGCTGTACGTCGAGCGACTCCTCCTCCTCCCCGCGAGCCGCGGCGCCGGCCGGATCAGTCGGCGGCCCGCGGGAGTTCCACGTGGAAGACGACGCCGTGGGGTTCGTTTTCGGTCGTCCGCACGCAGCCGCCGTACCTGTCGACGAGCACGTCGACGATGGAGAGGCCGAACCCGCCCCAGTCGCGGCCGTGCGAGAAGCCGCCGCCGTCGAACAATTGCTCGCGCCGTTCGGCCGGGATGCCGACGCCGTCGTCGGCGAAACGCACCGTGACCGTCTCCGCGTCCGCCTCGACGTCGACGGTCACGTGGACCGACTCGGTGTCGTTGTGTTCGACCGCGTTCGTCAGGAGGTGATCGAACACGGTCTCGAGCATGTCGTCGGCACGGACCCGGAGGGGCCGGTCGGGCGGCGACCACTCGACGGTCGCCCGCGGGTACGTCTCTCTGACCGTCCCGATGGCCGCCGAGAGCGGGTCGCCCACCGGGATCGCGCGTTCCGCGGATGCCTCGGTCACGTCGCTCGCCAGCCGTCGGGCGGTCTGGACGAGGTCGACGATCTCCTCGCTCCGGTGGCGGGCCATGTCGACGTCCTCGCGTCGGCCGTCCGGGACGTCCTCGGCCAGTACGTCGAGTTTCGCCAGCACGAGGTTCATGCCGTTGAGGATGTTGTGCCTGAGCAGTCGGTTAAGGAACTCGACGCGGGCGCGCTCCTCGCCCAGTTCCTGCTCGCGACGGGTGCGCTCGGTCACGTCCCGCAGCGCCGAGAGGTGACGCCCGGGCAGGACGTTCGCGGTGGCGGCGAAGGCGACGGTTCTGATCTCGCCGTCCGGGCGGCGGAGTTCGATCTCGCCGCGTTGGCTCCCCTCGTCGAGGAACGCCGACCACTGTTCGTCGACGTCGACGTCTTCGGGCGTGAAATCGACGACCCGCTTGCCGATCAGTTCCGAGCGTTCGAGGCCGAACAGGTCGGCGGCCGCGGGGTTGGCGGCCACGTATCGGCCCCGGTCGTCGGTGACGACGAGGGCGTCGAGCGTCCCCTCGAACACCGCCCGGAACTGGCGTTCCCGCTCGCTCAGCCGGCGGTGGCGGGTCCGGGCTCGCAGGTCGTACCGGCTGATTAGGAGTCCGGCCACGGCGCCCGTGGCGGCGATGTCGTAGGCGAGGAACCACGGCGACTGGACGACGTGGCCGTGGCCGACGTGCATGATGAGGACGTACAGCGCCACGAGTCCGGCGCCGACGAGGCCGACGAGGACCCAGAACGCCGTCACCATCGGGGCCGTGTCGTCGTCGTTCCACCACCGGAGCCAGGCGCCCGTCATCATCAGCGTGGCGCCGAAGGAGAGCGGCAGCAGATCACCCAGTAGGCTCTCGATGGCGGCCCCGTGACTGAACAGGTGATAGACGGGGATACCGACCAGCAGCAGGCCGACGCCGGCGACGACGCCGCTCCCGAGACGCCGACGCCACGCGACGGACAGTCCGCCGAGAGGGGCTTCGAGCCCCCCGGTCAACCACCCTCTCCGGGGTCGCTTGGCGAGGAGCCCGGCGAAGTCGCCGCCGACGGGGTCTCCGACCGCCCTCTCGTCGGCGCTCCCCTGTTCGTCGCTCACGGCTCCAGCTTTCGAACGGGGTCCGTATATGCGTATTGAAACGTGTATCCTCCGAAACGTGTCAACGGATGTCGGACGATCGGCTCAGAGTCGGTCGGTGCGACCCGCGGCCGTCCAGCCGTCCGTCGGCGCCCCGTCGGGGACGCGAACCGACCGGCTCTGGAGGCCGTCGATCCGCCCGGCGAAGGTCCAGCGGCGCCCGTCCCAGCCCTCGTCGGACGGGGTCGTGGCGGCCGCCGCCGCGGCACGCTCGCCGTCACGGACGTGGGCTCCGACGGCGGCCGCGATGGCCGCGGCCTCCTCCGCGTCGGCGTCGGCGGGGACGTCGAGTTCGTACATCTCAGATCGGGATGTTGCCGTGTTTCTTCTCGGGGTTCGAGACGCGCTTGGTCGCCAGCATCTCCAGGTCGTCGATCAGGCGCGTCCGGGTGTCCTGGGGTTCGATCACGTCGTCGATGAACCCGCGGTCGGCGGCGGTGTAGGGGTTGGCGAACTCCTCGCGGTACTCCTCGACGAGGTCCTGGCGGCGGGCCTCCGGATCGTCGGCCGCGTCGAGTTCGTCGCTGTAGAGGATGTTCACGGCCCCCTCCGGTCCCATGACCGCGAGTTCGGAGCTCGGCCACGCGTAGTTGACGTCCGCGCCCAAGTGTTTCGACGCCATGACGCAGTAGGCGCCGCCGTAGGCCTTCCGCGTGATGACCGTCAGTAGCGGCACGGTCGCCTCGGAGTAGGCATAGAGCAGTTTCGCGCCGTGGCGGATGATCCCGCGGTGTTCCTGGTCGGTGCCCGGCATGTACCCCGGAACGTCGACGAGCGTGAGGATGGGCACGTTGAACGCGTCACAGAAGCGGACGAACCGCGAAGCTTTCATGCTGGCGTCGACGGTGAGGGTGCCGGCGTTCGACCGGGGCTGGTTGGCGACGACGCCCACCGAGCGGCCGTCGAGGCGGCCGAAGCCGACGACGACGTTGCGCGCCCAGTCGCCGTGGATCTCGAAGAAGGAGCCCTCGTCGACGACGGCGTCGATCACGTCGGTCATGTCGTAGGGCTTCTGTGGTTCGTCGGGCACCACGTCGACGAGTTCGTCCGCCGGGCGATCCGGGTCGTCCCAGGGGTCGAGCCGCGGCGGATCCTCGACGTTGTTCTGGGGGAGATAGGAGAGCAGGCGACGGATGTTGTCGAGGGCCGTCTCCTCGTCCTCGAAGGCGCGGTGTGCGACGCCCGTCTCCGAGGCGTGGGTGGCCGCCCCGCCGAGTTCCTCGAAGGTGACCTCCTCGCCGGTGACGGTCTTGATCACGTCCGGTCCGGTGATGAACATGTGGCTCGTGTCCTTCACCATGAAGACGAAGTCGGTGATGGCGGGGGAGTACACCGCGCCGCCGGCACAGGGACCCATGATGCTCGAAATCTGGGGAATGACGCCGCTGGCCTGCTGGTTACGGTGGAAGATGTCGGTGAAGCCGGCGAGGCTGCGGACCCCCTCCTGGATGCGGGCGCCCGCGGAGTCGTTGAGGCCGACGATGGGCGCGCCGACGTCCATCGCCTTGTCCATCACCTTACAGATCTTCTCGGCCATCACCTCGCCGAGCGAGCCGCCGAAGACGGTGAAGTCGTGGGCGAAGACGAAGGTCTTGCGCCCGTTCACCTCGCCGTAGCCGGTGACGACCCCGTCGCCCGGCAACTGCTTTTCCTCCATGCCGAACTTGTGAGTTCGGTGGGTCCGGAACTGGTCGAACTCCCGGAAGGTGCCGTCGTCGAGGAAGTAGTCGATCCGCTCGCGGGCGGTCATCTTCCCCTTCGAGTGTTGGGAGTCGATCCGGTCCTGACCGCCGCCGAGGAGCGCCCGCTCCCGCTTCTCGCGGAGTTCCTCGATCCGCTCGTCCATGGTCATGGCCCACCACCTGTCATGATACGTTAAAGGTTCGACCGGCGGCAAAAGGATTCCGCCGCCCTCACACCGCCACGCGGCCGCGTCGGAGGCCGATTAACGCGATTCCGGCGCCGACGACGGCGACGGCGGCGCCCACGGTCGGCCAGAACCCGATCCGGGCGTCGAGGCCGAGGGTCGTCATGAGCGTGAAGACCAGAAAGAGGGGGATAGCCACGCCGACGGCGAGCAACCAGGGGGTGCCAAAGCGGGTCGCGATCGGCCCCGCGCCGGTCGCGTACTCCGCGACCGCGTCGCGGCCGAGGACCCACCCCGCGAACAGGAGGAAGGCGATCAGACCGCCGGTGAGCAGGAGGTCGACCAGCGTCCCGGCGACGAAGTCGAAGAGCGCGGGCCGGAGGGCGGTGATCGTCCCCGTCGTCGCGATCAGGGCCAGCAACGCCCCGACGGCCCGCCGCCGCGACCACCCCGCCTCGTCGACGAGGACGGCGACCGGAATCTCCAGCATGCTGATCGAACTCGACAGCGCGGCGAAGGCGACGACGCCGAAAAACAGGATCGCGAGGAGTTCGCCGCCGGGCAGGGCCGCGAACGCGCCCGCGATGCCGACGAAAAGCGCCCCTGGACCGCCACTCCCCGGATCGATCCCCTGGGAGAAGAGTAGCGGAAAGACCACGAGGCCCGCGATGACGCCGACGCCCGTGTTGAGGAGGGCGATGACCGACCCGTCGAAGGGGAGCGACCGGTCCTCGTCGAGGTAGGAGGCGTAGGTGATCATGGTGCCCGCGCCGACCGAGAGGGTAAAGAGCGCCTGCCCGGCGGCGGGCCCGAGGATCGAGAAGAAATCGCCCCGGATCGTCCCGAGGTCGAAGGCGAGAAAGAAGTCGTAGCCGGCGCCGGCGCCCTGGCGTGTCGACACCCAGACGGCCATGCCGACCAGGAGCGCGAGCACCGCGGGCATCATCACCTTCGTCCCGAGTTCGATGCCGCGGCGGACGCCCCCGAGGACGATCAGGCCGGTGAGGGAGAGAAAGAGCAGGTGGAAGGCGGCGGCCTCGACGCCGAAGGAGACGGCCTCGAAGTACGCGCCCGGATCGGCGAGGTAGGCTGCGCCGCCCGTGACGGGGCCGGTCAGCGAGACCAGCAGGTAACGGAGGATCCAGCCGCCGACGACGCCGTAAAAGGAGAGGAGCGCGACGCCGGTTATCGCGGAGACGCCGCCGACGGCGGCCCAGCGGCGCGACCCGGAGAGGTCGCCCAGCGCGCCCATGGGATTGCGGCGGGCCCGGCGGCCGATGACGAACTCCCCGAGCAGTCCCGGGACGCCGACCCCGAGGACGACGACCAGGTAGACGAGCAGGAAGGCACTGCCACCGTTCTCGGCGGTCATCCAGGGGAACCGCCAGATGTTCCCCAGTCCGACCGCGCTCCCCGCGGCGGCCAGGATGAAGCCCGTGCGCGTACCCCACGTCTCTCGTGCCATTAGCACACCGTCGGTGAACCCCGGTAAAGTGGGTTTCGTGTCGTGAGTCGTCAACGGAGCGAGGCTTAGACGACGGCCTCGGCGAGCAGTCCCGCCCGGACCGCGAGCGACTGTAGGCCGAGCAGGAGCGTCACCAGGACGCCGAGGGGGACGACCGTGCGGACGAACCAGAGCCACGCGACGGCGCCGCCCTCGCCCAGCCCGGTGCCTCGACGGAGTTCGGCGACGGCGTCGTCGGTGTCGACCCAGCCGACGAAGAGGAGCAGACAGAGCACCGACAGGGGGAGCAGGAGGTTGTAGGCGATGGCGTTGTACCACGAGAGGATCGGCAGGCCGAAGGCGCTCGGGACGCCGAGCGCGAAGATGGCGGCGCCGAGGGCCACCGCTAGCGTCGAGCGCGAGCGGTCGGTGTTGTCGACGAGGTAGGCAGTGACGACTTCGAGCAGGCTGATCGCCGAGGAGAGCGCCGCTAGCAGGAGGACGACGAAGAAGACGACCCCGAGGAGGCGTCCGGCGGGCAACTGCGCGAACGCGCCCGCGAGAGTGATGAACGCGGCGCCGAGGCCGCCGCTCCCGGGTTCGATCCCAAGCGAGAAGAGGATGGGGAAGACGACCAGGCCCGCCAGCAGGCCGACGAACGTGTTGAGGACGACGATGGTCGCGCCGTCGGCCGGCAGCGAGTCGTCGCGGCCGAGATAGGAGGCGTAGGTGAGCATCGCCCCCATCCCGAGCGAGAGGGTGAAGAAGGCCTGCCCGACCGCGGCCGGGAGGATGCTTCCGATGTTCGCGACCAGGGTGTCGATGTCGGGCGAGAGGTAGTAGGCGTAGCCGGCGCCGCCGCCGTCGAGGGTCACGGCCCAGACGGCGAGGCCGCCGAGCAGGAGGACGATGCTCGGCACCATCAGTTTCGTCGACCGCTCGATGCCGTCGGTCACCCCGAGGGCGACGACGCCGACGGTCAGCGCCATGAAGACGGCGTGCAGGCCGACCGCGTCGGGGCCGGCGGCGATGGCGCCGAAGTACGCCTCGGAGCCCGAGAAGTACGCACCCGTGGCGCTCCCGACGATGTACCGGATCACCCAGCCGCCGACGACGCTGTAGAAGGCGAGGATCCAGAACGCCGAGAGGGTGCCGAGGACGCCGACGACACGCCAGTCTCGATGGCCGAGGCGGGCGAAGGCGTCGATGGGGTTTCGCTCCGCGCGGCGACCGATCACGAACTCCGCGAGCATGGCGGGAAAGCCGATCAGGAAGACGGCGGCGAGGTAGACGACGATGAAGGCGGCGCCCCCGTTCGCGCCCGTCTGGAACGGGAACTGCCAGACGTTGCCTAGGCCGACGGCGCTTCCGACGGCCGCGAGGATGAAGCCGACCCGCGTCGCCCACGTCTCTCTCTGTGACATGGTCCGGCTTCCGCCACCACGGAAAAAAGGATCACGATCCGCCGTGACGACCGCCACCGGCCGACGTGCGTCAGGCCTCGCCGTAGACCGGGACCGCCGCGCCGCTGGTGGCCGCCGTGGCGTCCGCGGAGAGTGCCAGCACCGTCCGCGCGATGGTCGCGGGGTCGACCCACGTGTCGTGGTCGGCGTCGGGCATCATCTCGCGGTTCATCGGCGTGTCGATGACGCTCGGCATGACCGCGTTCGCCCGCACGACCCCCGCGTTCTCCTCGGCGATCGTCTCCGTCAGGAGGCGCACCCCCGCCTTCGAGGCGCGGTAGGGGCCGTCGCCCTCGCCGCCCGAGAGCGACGACCGCGACGAGACGCTCACGACCGTCCCTCCGCGCTCTCGCAGGTGCGGGAGCGCGTGTTTCGACGCCAGGAACATCGTCTTCAGGTTCACGTCGAGGAGGAAGTCGAACGTCTCGGCGTCCGTCTCGTGGATCGGGTCGCCCCCGCGCCACGTCCCCGCGACGTTACAGAGGTGATCCAGGCGACCGTGCTCCTCGATCACCGCGTCGACGACGCCCCTGACGTCGTCCTCGTCGGTGAAGTCGCCCCGATAGTAGTCCACCACGTCCGGATCGACGAGCGAGTCCTCGTCGTCCGGCGCGACGATGTCCGCCCCACAGACGGTCGCCCCGGCGTCGTCGAACGCCGTCGCGATCGCGCTCCCGAGCGCACCGCTCACGCCCGTGACCAGTACCACCCGATCCCCGAAGTCGAAGGATGCCGACATGGGGAACTGTTCGGCGTGGCGACACAAAAGCCCGCGGGGGCTCGTCCGCCGAGGCCGCCCGCCCGGGACCCGGCGACCGACGATCAGGGCGTGACCACGAGCTTGCCGAGGAAGCTCTCCGACATCACGTCCCGCTGGGCCTGGGCCACGTCGTCCAGGTCGTAGGTGCGTGCCACCTGGATGTCGAGTTCGCCCTCGCCGAGCAGGGTCGCGACCCGTTCCAGCGGCCGACTCAGATCCGGCGTGTTGTACATGCTCATGAACTGGAAGGTGAGGTCCTTCCCGCGGGCGGCGCCGTCGTTCGTGAAGCCGACGGCGGGGTCGTTCTCGCCGATGCCGACGATCCGGGCGTCGTGGGCGGCCACGTCCGCGTCGAACTGCAGGTAGTCGTCGAGGCGGTGATCGAGGATGACGTCCGGGCCGCCCGCGCTCGCCTCCTCGACGGCCTCCCGCAGGTCGTCGCGGGCGTAATCGAGGACGGCGTCGGCCCCGAGGGCTTCGAGGCGGTCGTGGTACTCCGGCGCGGCGGTGGTGACGACCCGCGCGCCGGTCGTGGCGGCGAGTTGGACGGCCGCGTGGCCCACGCCGCCGCTCCCACCGTGGATCAGCGCCGTCTCGGCGGGTTCGAGGCCGGCGTGGTCGATCAGCGCCCGCCAGGCGGTCACGGCCGCGACCCCCGCCCCGCCGGCGGCGACGGGGTCGGCGCCGGCGGGGAGTTCGACGACCCGGTCGCTCGGCACCGCGACGTACTCCGCGCAGGTGCCGTAGTGGTCCTTGTTCAGGCCGGTGGCGACGACGGCGTCGCCGGCTTCCAGCCGGCTTCCCGAGGAGCGTGGCTCCTCGCTGTCGCCGGCGTCGATCCCCACGACGTCCGGACCGACCGATACGGCCTCGCCCGCGGCGTCGACGCCGGTGACCATCGGCAGGGTGAACGGCTCGTAGCCCCCTTCGCGGAAGTACGTGTCCACGGGGTTGACCCCCGCCGCCGCCACCTCGATCAGGACCTCGTCCGCGGCCGGCTCGGGCCGGTCGACCTCGTCGACTCGCAGTACCTCGGGACCGCCGTACTCGTGGTATCGGACTGCGCGCATGTGTCCGTCGCTACGGAGAGGGACCGAATAAATGGCGGGTAGTCGCCGTCGGCACTCACCGTTCCGCTTCCAGCACCCAGGCCGTCGGCGTCGCGCGCCGCACGTCGACGTCGAGTGCGTCCCGTGGCGTTTCGGCGAGACGGCTCAGGAACCCCGCCACTGGCGTCGGATCGCGGTCGCTGACGAGGACGAACCGCTCGCCCGGCGCCAGCGACTCGAACCGTTCGCGCACCCGCTCCTTTCGCTCCTGGGGAGCCACCCCGCGGATGTCGACGGCGTCCGCGGGCACGTCGACCTCGCCCGCGTGCTCGACGGCGTCGGCGACGCGGTCGCCGAGGCGCTCGATCACCGCGGGCACCGACCCCGGTTCGGGGCGCCCCTGCAGGTCGTGGGTGAAAGGGAGTTCCGCGAGGACCGGCGCGTCCAGGTCCCCGAGCCCGTCGGCGGCGAACAGGTCGTTGGCCTCGCCACAGCAGTCACAGACGTACTCGGCCATGTTGATCACGGCGCCCAGGACGGGCACCTCGTTGTCGCGGAACAGTTCGACGGTGCGTGCGGTGTCGGCGACGGCGGCGTGGAAGGGCGTGGTGACGACGACCACGCCGTCGACGGGGGTCTCCTGGAGCGTCGTGAGCACGACGTCGCCCGTCCCCGGCGGCAGGTCGATCACGAGGACGTCCTCGTTTCGCCACGCCGTGTTGGTGAAGAGATCCGAGAGCGCGTCGTGGGCCATCGCGCCGCGCCAGGCCAGCGGCGTCCCCGACTCTATCAGACCGACGCTCATCACGTCCATCCCGCCGCGGCGGACCGGCAGGGGGTCGCCCTCCTCGCTGGAGTGGACGGGGCCGCTCAGATCGAGCAGGGTCGGCACGTTCGGCCCGTGGATGTCGGCGTCGAAGAGCGCGACGTCGTGGTCGGCCGCGAGCGCACAGGCCAGGTGGGTCGCCACCGTCGACTTGCCGACGCCGCCTTTCGCGCTCGCGACGGCGATCACCCGGTCGAAGGCCTCGACGCCGGCACGTCCCTCGCTCGACGGCGCCGCCTGCTCGACGTGGACGCTCTCGACGCCGTCGACGTCGTCCACGGCGCGGAGGATCGCCTCGATCACCCCCTGACTCGTCTCGCCGTCGAGGGCGGTCAGGTCGGTCTCGACCGTCACCTCGCCGTCCGCGACGGCGACGTTCTCGACGAACCCCGCCTCGAAGACGGAGAGGTCCGCCGCGGGGTCGCGTACCGTTCGGAGCGCCGCTTCGACTCGGTCCGTGAGTGTCGTCCCGTCGGTCATAGGTCTGGCATGCGGTTGAGTCGGTCTTCGCCGGGCAGGAGGCGGCCGTCGTTCTCCAGCGCGCCGAAGTTGCGCCGGAACCGCGCGGGGTCGGCCTCCAGAGCGCGCTCTGCCGTCTGGGCCACGACCGTCGCCGGATCGTCGGTCATCTCGCACTGACGTCTCGCGTCCGATCGATCGGATCGGCCGCCGGTCCGGCGGCGTGGACGCCGCGACGGCCCCGTTCGACCGGTACTACTAACTCCCGGTCGCCGGTACCCCTGGACGATTCGACATGAGACTCCACGAGTATCAGGCGAAGGGTATCTTCGCCGACGCCGGGATCCCGACGCCCGACTCCCGGCTGGCGACGAGCGTCGACGAGGCCGTCGACGCCGGGGCCGAACTCGGCTACCCGGTGGCGGTCAAAGCACAGGTCCACGTCGGCGGCCGCGGCAAGGCCGGCGGTATCGAGATCGCGACCGACGACGACGAACTCCGGGAGGCCGCCGACGCCATCCTCGGGATGGACCTCAAGGGCTACCACGTCGACCGCGTCCTCGTCGAGTCGGCCGTCGACTTCACGAACGAACTCTACCTCGGCGTGACGATGGACCGCGGCGAGGGCGAACCCGTCGCGATGGTCTCCTCCGAGGGCGGCGTCGACATCGAGTCGGTCGCCGAGGAGACGCCCGAGGCCATCGCCCGCGAGGCGGTCGATCCCGCGTTCGGTCTCCATCCCTACCAGGCCCGGAAGGCCGTCTACGAGTCGGGGATCCCCCGTGACGTCTCCCGTGCGGTCGCGAGCGTCCTCGAGACGCTGTACGACCTCTGGGAGAGTAAGGACGCGAGCGAGGCCGAGATCAACCCGCTGATGGTGACCGACGGCGGCGACGTCGTCGCCGCGGACGCCGTGTTGAACGTCGACGACGACGCGCTCTTTCGCCACCCCGACCTCGCGGACATGGAGGAGGAGTCCTACACCGACGACCTCGAACGCAAGGCCGGCGAGTACGGGTTCGACTACGTCCGCCTGTCGGGCAACGTCGGCATCATCGGCAACGGTGCCGGCCTCGTGATGGCGACGCTGGATCTCGTGGACCACTACGGCGGCGACCCCGCGAACTTCCTCGACATCGGTGGCGGCGCCAAGGCCGAACGCGTCGCCAACGCCCTCGATATGGTCTTCTCAGACCCCAACGTCGACTCGGTCGTGTTCAACATCTTCGGCGGCATCACCCGCGGCGACGAGGTGGCCCGCGGCATCAACGACGCGCTCTCGCAGTTCGACGAGATCCCCAAACCCGTCGTGGTCCGCCTCGCCGGCACCAACGCCAGCGAGGGGATGGAGATCCTCGACACCAGCCTCGTCCAGGTCGAGGGGACCCTAGAGGACGCGGTGCAACGTGCCGTCGCCAACGCCGAGGAGGTCGATTCATGAGTTCCGTCGATCGCTTCCTCGCTCGCGGTGCTCGCGAGACTGTGCTCGACGACCTCACGCTCACCACCGGGGGGTGGTTCGCGTGAGCGTCCTGGTCGACGAGGACACCCGCGTCGTCGTGCAGGGTATCACCGGTGGGGAGGGGAAGTTCCACGCCGAGCAGATGATCGAGTACGGCACGAACGTCGTCGCCGGCGCGGTCCCCGGCAAGGGCGGCCAGGAGGTCGCCGGCGTCCCCGTCTACGATACGGTCCACGAGGCCGTCCGCCGGGAGGACGCCGACGCCTCCGTGGTCTTCGTCCCGCCCGCGTTCGCCGCCGACGCGCTGTTCGAGGCGCTCGACACCTCGCTCGACTTGGTCGTCGCCATCACGGAGGGCATCCCGACCCAGGACATGGCGAAGGTGAACCGCCGGCTCTCGGAGACGGACACCTACCTCGTCGGCCCGAACTGTCCCGGCGTCATCACGCCCGGCGAGGCGAAACTCGGCATCCTGCCCGGCAACATCTTCTCGTCGGGGAACGTCGGCCTCGTCTCTCGGTCGGGGACGCTCACCTACCAGGTGGTCGACAACCTGACGAACCGCGGCATCGGCCAGACGACCGCCATCGGCATCGGCGGCGACCCGATCATCGGCACCTCGTTCATCGACGCCCTCGAACTCTTCGAGGCCGATCCGGAGACCGAGGCCATCGCCATGTGCGGCGAGATCGGTGGCGAGGACGAGGAGGCGGCCGCGAAGTACATCGCGACCGAGATGGACACGCCCGTGGCGGCCTTCATCGCCGGCCGGACGGCCCCGCCGGGCAAGCGCATGGGTCACGCCGGCGCCATCGTCTCCGGGAGCGGCACCGGGACCGCCGAGAGCAAGATCCGGGCGCTCAACGACGCCGGCGTCCCCGTCGGCGACACCCCCGACGAGGTAGCGGACCACATCGAGGGCTACCTCTGACGTCCTCCCACGGCTAAAGCCTCGGGTTGTCGCCTCGCCACCGCTGTAACTCCTTCGGGTTCGGTCGCCAGTCCGCGACCGTGACCGGGCCGTCGACCGTCGGGGACTAGTCGGTCGCCTCGTCGGCTGGCGGATCCGCGGTCGCGTCCCCGTGCTCCGGTTCGGGGAGGGTCGACAGCGGTCCCCGGTGGGTCGACCGGTAGCCGAGGAGGACGTCGTGGCCGTCGCCGGACATGAGGACGGGCCAGAACTCCTCGTCGGCGACCAGGTCCTCGCCGTCGACCGTCGCGAACCGCTCGCCGGCGGGCACGCGCTCGAAGTTCTCACCGCGGAACCGGTAGGTCCGTCCCGGTTCCTTGTAGATGGGTTCGGTCACCTCGTAGACGTCCGGATCGGGCGCGGGGGGGTCGCCCGGGAGGACGTCCGCGGTTTGGAGGAAGGCGACCAGACAGTCGTAGGCGTTGTCGACGGCGGCAGCCGAGCCCTGGTGGCCCGCCTCGATGTCGACGAACCCGGGCAGTTCGACCGAGCGGCCGTCGGCGACGACGGTGAAGTCGACGACGGACTCGACGGGCAGGTGGGCGACGGCCTCGCGTTTCCGCTCGTTCAGATATGCCACGTTGGCGAAGGGGCGGTCGTAGGAGACGGTCGAGTGGATGCCGAGTGCGACACAGCCCCGCACCTCGTCCATGAGTTCGGCGGCCAGTCGCTCCTCGTACTGGTCGCTCTCGGGGTCGCCGGGCAGACACCGGTTGAGGTCCGTATCGACGTACCGGACCCCCCGCTCCAGGGCGTGCTCGTTGGCGACGATCAACTTCGCCGGGCGGTCGACGTCGGGCTCGGATTCGAGGAAGCGCTCGATCGCACGGGCGCCACAGGGCTCGTCCCCGTGGACCGCGCCGACGACCGCGACCTCGGGGGCCCCGTCACCGACCGTGTGGACCTGCATGGCCGCTAGTGGGATATCCGGCCCCGAAAAGCTGTCCCATCGCTCCCGACGATAACAAGGTTGATACCCGTCGCCGGGGACCCTTCGCCCCATGAGACTCCGAGTCAACCGTCGGGAGGTGGAGGGGGTGGCCGGGACGCCGACCGGGCGCCCGCAGCGGTGATCCGATCGCCGCCGCGGGCCGTCGCCCGCCGTCTCGCCGCGACCGACCGCCTGTCGACCGCCCAGCGGGCGATCCTGGGCTACTACGCCGAGAGCGGTCGCTTCGACTACCGCGCGCTCCGGATCAAGTCGGCCGTCGACGACACGCTCGAGGCAATCCTCGACGACGTGTACGCCGACATCGAGGACGCCGTCGCCGCGGAACTGGGCGTCGAGACGGTCGACTTCGAGTACGAGACGAAACTCACGCTCCCGGCGGAGCTAACGCTCGGCTACCTGTACCGGCGGGCCATCGCACGCTCGACGGCCGGGTACGACCCCGTCGCCGACGGGGCAACCGGCCTGCGCGGCCGACTGGGCCGTGTCGACCCCTCTGCGGCCGCCAACCGCGAGGCCAGGGAGTACGTCGAACGCGCCGAGGAGGCAACCGCGCTCATCGTCCAGGCGCTGCTCGACGGCGACATGCGCGATGCCATCAACGACGACGAGTTCGAGGACTTCGAGGTCCGCGTCGACGGCGGGACGGAGGTCGACCGGGAGCGCGTCGCGGTGGCCGCCCAGGCACACCTCCAGTCCGTCGTCGAGGCGGCGTTCGACCGGGCCCCCGACGCGGTGCGGGTCGCCTACGACGACGCCGTCGAGCGATCCGAGGCCCACCAGGAGCAGGACGACCGGTTCCGCGAACTGCTCGCCGACGCCCTCGACGGCGACGCCGACGCCGTCGAGCGTATCGAGTCCGAGTACAAGTTCGCGTCCGTCCCCGAGGACGCCCCCTTCGAGGGCGACGAGCGGGACCTCCCGTACCTCCGGACCCAGTACGACCGCGTGGGCGTCATCTACCGCGGGATGTTGGACGCCTACCGCGGCATCGGCTTCGAGATTCCCGCCGCGTTCGGGACGTCCATCGTCCTCGCGATCATCGGCGCACAGATCTGGCTCGACGACGTCGACGACTACCGCGACGACGTGGCCGAGGGACAGCTCACGCCCGTCACCGCCGAGTACGCCCTCACGGACGACGACGCGACGGCCTACGAGAACGTCGTCGGCATCACGGAGCGGTACTTCGACCTGGCGCGGAACCACGCCGCTGAGGCGGGGTCGCCGCTCAACGGAATCGCCATCGAGTACATCCTCCGCTCGGGCGATCCGGGGCGGCTCCCGGGAAGCGACGCCGACGCGTAGCCTCACCCGGGCGCGCCGCCGCCGCCGCCCGCGTACATCCGGCCGACCTCCTCCAAGTCGGACGAGCCACACTCCTCACACGTCGCTTCGTCAGCCTCCGCGTTGGTCGTGAATGTCGTACCGCAATCCTGACACTCGTAGTCGTAGAGAACTGTCTCCTCGTCGTCGGGTACCAACAGTTCTTTCACCTTGTCCATGAGGCTCATGCGTCACCACCACCCCCACGTTATCGATTATCATGCATAATTGTTCGTGTTCTCCGTCAGCTTCGCCCGAGGTCGAGAGTCGACCCGTCCGTGACCAGGACGCCACGTTCGACTGCCGTCTCGAGGATGCGCTCGCACTGGGGTTCCGACACGTCGTACGCACCCGTCACGATGTCGACCAGTGTGGCCCGTTCCATCGGGAACTCGCGGTTCTGGAGGAGGCGAAGCACCGTGTAATACTCCTCGGGGACGTCGCCGTCGGGGTCCGACTCGCTCGTCGTCGTGGATCGCTCCCGTTCGTCGTCTTCCCGATCCGCCGACTCCGATGCCGTCTCGCTCGTCGACTCCGATGCCGTCTCGCCGGCGTCGGACGCGAAAGTGACCTCCTGGAGCGACGCGGGCTCGGGATCGGCCGTCCCCGCCGTCGACGCGGATTCCCCGGCCAGCGGTTCGAGCATCCGGCGGAGTTTCTCGTGACAGGTCGAACACAGGACCGCCGACCGGCCGTCGCCGCCGGTGTCGAGGCGCTCCGGCACCACCTCGTACTCGCGAAGCGAGTCGCCGACGCCGCCACAGAAGTAACAGGACCGCAACTGAACCATACGATTATCTCCGCGGGCGCGTGCTAAGTGTTTCCGGTCCCTCGGCGGCGACGAACCTGACCGATCGTCCGTCTATATTGCGAGAATCAGTATGTGTGTGATCGAACACGACGAAAACGTTAATTATCGTGGACGTATAGGCCGTGACGATGGCACGCTACGTCTGTCCGGGGTGCGACCGGGAGATCGAGGCGGGGCCGTTTCGGGTGACCTGTCCGACCTGCGGGGGACGGCTGGTCAACTATCGACGCTCCCGGTCCTGACCGGCGGCGTCGCGTGTTCGGGTGGACGGGAACCGCTGCCCCACCGACCGGTGCTCGACTCAGTGGGTGAGTTCGTCCGGATCGACCCGCTCGGCGGTCTCCCAGTACGCTTCGAAGGTCTCGCGTGCCCAGTCGCGAACCGCCGGGTCGTCGGTGTCGACCGACGCCTGCAGGATGCCGTTCTCGTCCCGCAGAAGCATGTGGACCGCGCCGTCCGCGACGGTCACCGCCAGCGGAATCTCGCCGTCGCGGACCCGCACCGTCGCCGACGAGGTATCGATCAGCGAGCCGAGACGGCGACGGAGGCCGGCGTCGTCGGCGACGGCGTCCAAAGCGCTCCGCGAGAAGACGCCCTCGAAGGTCGTCTCGCCGGCGCTCACCCGCTCCTCGATCACCCGGAGGCTCCCCTCGTTGAACGCGTGGGAGAACACCCGCACGTCCGCGGCGGTCCGGAGGAAATCGAGCACCCGCTTGACCGGCGCGTTCGGCTTCGTGCCGCTCGGGACGGTGATCGTCGCGTCCTCGAACCGCCGCAGGTCGAAGCCGAGTTCGTCGGTCGGAAGATAGCGGACGATCGGCCGGAGTTCGCCCTCGATCTCCAGGATCGCCAGCAGATCGAGGAAGCCGTCCGCGATCAGTTCGCCCGTCGCGGTGGCGACGTACCCACCCTCGACCCGCCGGATCCACGACCGCTCCTCGAAGTCCCGTAGGATCCGCCCGAGCGTCGCCTGGGAGGCGCCCGTCGCCACCGCGAGGTCCGTGCGCGTGTGGGACTCCTCCGCGAGCCGTCGGAGGACAGCCACCCGGTTCGGCGAGAGCGCCAGGAACTCGATCTCCGACAGTGCGGACTCCATGATCGCAGTCGTCCCCGTGACGACAAACCACTTTCGCCCCCTGAAATCGTTGCACCTCACGAACGGATCGGACGGACTGCGCTCCTTTCTTACCGTGAAAATTTTTACGAATTAAACTATAGGGCTCCGTCGCGTACGGTGAGCTATGAACCGACGACGGCGGATCTCGATCTGCGGAACGGGCGGCGAACGGACCTTCGCTGGGGGCGGAGAGTGAGCGCGGCGGATCGCCGCTCGCTTCTGGCCTTCGCGGTCACTGGCGTCCTCTTTGGAGGGACCTTCGTGGCGGCCAAGGCCGGACTCGCGTACTTCCCGCCCCTGCTTTTCGTCGCGCTCCGGTTCGACGTCGCGGCGGTGGCCCTCCTCGGCTACGCGGCGCTGACGACGGAGCGGGCGAACCTCGTCCCTCGGACGTGGCGGGACGCGGCCGGTATCCTCGCGACCGGCGTGTTCGCCATCGGGATCACGAACGCCTTGCTGTTCGTGGGCCAGGAGTACACCACGAGCGCCGTCGCCGCCATCGTGTTCAGCCTCAACCCCATCCTGACGCCCGTCTTCGCGTCGCTCTTGCTGGCCGACGAACGGCTCTCGCTCCGCGGCGTCGGCGGCATGGCGC
This sequence comes from Haloplanus salinarum, assembly GCF_009762275.1. Lineage (NCBI taxonomy): Archaea > Methanobacteriati > Methanobacteriota > Halobacteria > Halobacteriales > Haloferacaceae > Haloplanus > Haloplanus salinarum. Next base: position 101,272 of record NZ_CP034345.1, read on the forward strand.
TGGGGTTCGTCGGCGTCGCGCTAGTCGTCAACCCCGATCCGGCGACGCTGATGGCCGGCAGCCTGGGCAAGGCCATCCTCTTTGCGGGTGCGGTGAGCGGCGCCCTGGGCAGCGTCCTGATCCGGTGGTCTGGCGGCGGCCTGTCCAGTACGGTACGGACCGCTTGGGGGCTCCCCATCGCGGCGCTCTGCTGTCACCTGTTCAGCCTGGGTGCCGGCGAGTCACCCGCCGCCATCGCGTGGACGCCCGAGGCCGTCGCAGCCCTCGCCTACGTCGGTCTCCTCGCCGGTGGGGTGGCCTACATCGCCTACTTCGGTCTCCTAGACGCCGCGGGGGCCATCCGGTCGAACCTGGTCTTCTACCTGGTTCCCGTAATCGCCGCCATCGGCGGGTGGGCGTTCCTCGGGGAGACCATCTCGACGGCCGCGGTCGTCGGGTTCCTGACGGTCTTCGCCGGCTTCGCGGTGATCGGCAGCGAGTCGGTCGACCTCCCGACCCTGCGGCGCCGGGCGAGCGAACGGTCGCCCGACATCGTCGACGCGCCGGCGGCGGACGAAACCCGCGGCATCGAGGCCGACTGACGCCATATCACGCGGCCCTGCTCGGCCGACGACCTCCTCGCCCCGAAATATAAGTCAGTTGGACTGAACGATTGATCGGGGAGACGGTCGGTGCCGGCAGGCCCTGGGGCGGATGGCACCCGCCGATGCGACATGCCCGCATCGTGATCCGGAACGTCCACCCTGCTCACGAAAGCCGTGTTACCGTCTCCCCGTGCCGACACCGGCCCCGCCGACACCGTCGCTCGCTCGGACTCCGTGGCCGGGGGACTACTGTCGGCCGGCACCGGTCCACGAACGCGGCCCGCCCAGATCCGACGGGTCGGTGCAGTCCGCCGTTCGGTCGGTTCGTTGTGAGTATCTTCGAAACTATCGGGGTATTAGTGTCGTCGAGTTAACCGGTTTGACGGGGGCCAGTCCCGTCACATCGTTCGGACGTCACGTCGGCCTCCAGTCATCGCATCCGCCTCTCGGCGGCACGTCAGGGCCTCGCCACCCCCTCCGCGTGCCGCCGATCTCGTCACTGCGCCGTCCCGCTCCCGACGGCATCGGTGCCGTCATTTTTCGGCCCACGTCGTGCCCGGTATTCCGTATGCCGGCGAACGTGATCCGTGCCGTCTCTCCGGTCGAGCCCTCACCCGACGCTCGCCGTGACTCGTGGCATCGCTCGGAATCGACGACGGGGCGGCCCGCCGTTCGCCGCGTCGCCTCGGAGAAGGTGTCAGGAGCCAGGGGTGGGATTTGAACCCACGAAATCTCGATTACAAGTCGAGTGCATGAACCGCCCATGCTCCCCTGGCGCGCCGACGGGTTATCGGTCCCCGCGGGAGCGTTTATCGTTTTCGACCTCACGCTCGAACTCGACGCGGTGTGGACGGTAGCCCCGCCGTTCGTACAGTCGGATCGCCCGCTCGTTGTCCGCCAGTGCCTCCACGCTGACGGTGTCGGCCCCCCGATCACGGAGCGTCGCCTCCGCGGCGTCGAGCAGGGAGGTCCCGATGCCCTCGCTCCGCCGCTCCGGAACGACGTAGAGGTCGTTGACGACGCCGCGGGTCAGGTCCTGGACGAGCGAGCCCCGTTCGACGGCGTAGTGAACGAAGCCGACGATATCGCCGCCGTCGCGGGCCACGTCGAGTCGGTCGTCGGCCGCGGCCCGCGCCATCGCCGCCCTGATCGGCTCCCGGTTCGCCGCGGCGCGGAGGTGCGACCCGTGCCGTCGCTGGTCGCTCGCCAGCGCCACCCAGAGGTCCGCCACCGCCGCCGCGTCGCCCGGCTCCGCCGGTTCGACCGTCCACATATCCCCCCTTCGCCGCCGCCGCCGAAGTCAGTTCCGTCCCGGCGGCCTGCGACCGCCTATCACTCACCTGAAAGAAAGGTTTATGTCCATGTCACGTTCCCACACAGGACGAATGGGACTCACGGAATCGCTCACGGGCCGGTGGCGACTGACGGCTGACCGGGTGTTGGCGGCCGTCTTCGTCGCGGTCGGCCTCCTGTTTCTCGCTGATCTGTTCTGGGGGCTGCTCATTTCGGGATCGATATCTTTCTCGCGGCTCGGCTCCCTCGTCTGGGACGGCGTGATGCGCGGCCTCGTGATCGGTCTCGCCGGTATCGGGCTCTCGATGACCTACAGTATTCTGAACTTCGCGAACTTCTCGCACGGCGACTACATCACCAGCGGCGCGTTCGCGGGTTGGGCGACGACCTACCTGCTCGCCGGGCTGGGACGGGCCGACGTCGGGTCACTCCTCCTCGTCGGCGCCGGCGGCTCCGTCCTCGGCGGCGCCCTCGGCATCGGCGTGACGACCACGCCCGTCGCGGTCGTCGCCGGCATCGTCGTCGCCGGCGTCGCCACGGTCCTGTTGGCGCTGGCGCTCGACCGCGTCGTCTACGAACCGATCCGCTCCGAGAGCGGGATCACCCTCCTCATCACGAGCATCGGCGTCGCCTTCGCCCTCCGGTATCTGATCCAGTTCGTCTTCGGCTCCGACGTCCGCGGGACGACCGCCGCGGGCGCGATCCCACAGATATCGCTGTACTTCGTCGACGGCGCGGTCCGGATCGACGCCCACGACGTCACGCTCCTCGCGGTCACCGCGGGGCTGATGCTCGGCGTCCACCTCCTGCTCCAGACGACGAAACTCGGTAAGGCGATGCGGGCGATGTCCGACGACGAGGACCTGGCCCGCATCACCGGTATCCCGACCGAACGGGTCGTCCGCGCCACGTGGATCATCGGCGGTGGCCTCACCGGCGTCGCCGGGTACGTGTTCGTCCTCTGGAAGGGGACCCTCGGGTTCAACGACGGCTGGTTGCTCCTGCTTCTGATCTTCGCCGCGGTCATCCTCGGCGGCATCGGCTCCATCTACGGCGCCATCGCCGGCGGTCTCGTCATCGGCGTCACGGCCTCGGTCTCGGTGCTCTGGATCCCCTCCGCGTTCTCCCGTGCGGCCGCCTTCGTCGTCATGATCGTCATTCTCCTGGCCCGTCCCCAGGGCCTGTTTTCCGGGAGGTCGACCGCATGAGTACCGCCGACTCCGCCCGCCGACTCTGGGAGGCGGACGCGGTCAAGCTCCTCGTCGTCATCCTGGCAATCTACGCCGCCTATCTCCTGAGCGGCCTCGTCCTCGGTTACAGCCTCCGCGGACAGCTGAACTCCCTCGCCTCGCTCACCTTCTACATCGGCGTCTTCGCCACCCTCGCACTCGCTTTGAACCTCCACTGGGGGTACACCGGCCTGTTCAACATCGGCGTCGTCGGGTTCATGGCCGTCGGCATCTACGTGATGGCCTTCGTCTCGAAGCCCCTCTACGGCTCCGGGGGTGCGGCACAGGTCGGCGGCCTCGGACTGCCCATCCCGGTCGGCATCCTGGCCGGGATGACCGCTGCCGCCCTCCTCGGGTTCGTCGTCGCACTCCCCGCGCTCCGCCTGCGGGCCGACTACCTCGCCATCGTCACCATCGCCATGTCCGAAATCGTCCGCTTTACGTTCCTCTCCTCGACGTTCCAGCGGTTCCAGTTCCCCTACACGCTCGCCGGCGACACGACACGGGTCGGCTTCGGCGGCGGCAGCGGGCTCATCCTCGATTTCCCCGATCCCCTCCTGACGCTGATCGACGCCCTCGGCCTCGCCGGCGTCTACGGCGGCCTCGTTTCCCTCGTCGGCACCGTCGTCCCGAACAACCCCGACCCGATCGTCCACAGCCTCGTCTACGGGGTCGTCCTCCTCGGGGTCGTCGCCGGCTTCTTCTGGCTCCTGAAACGGACCGGCGAATCCCCGTTCGGGCGCGTGCTGAAGGCCATCCGGGAGGACGAGGACGTGGCCCGCGCCCTCGGCAAGAACACCGGTCGGTTCAAGATCACGTCGTTCATGCTCGGCTGTGCGCTCATGGGCCTGGTCGGTATCCTCTGGTTGATGGGACAGGGTGCCGTCACGCCCAACTTCTTCCGGCCGCGGCTCACTTTCTTCGTCTGGATCGCACTCATCATCGGCGGCGCGGGCTCGAACACCGGGAGCGTCATCGGCGGCGCCGTCTTCGCGGCCGTCCTCTATCAGGGGCCGCTCTACTTCCAGAACCTCGTCACGAGCGTCTTCCAGCCCGGCGACGCCCCGGGGAGTTTCGGCCCGGCGGTCGCGCCGCTCGTCGCGAACCTGGATCCCGTTCCCTTCCTGCTCTACACGCTCGACTCCGTGCGTCAGCTCCAGCTCGTGGTCATGGGCGTCGTGTTGATCTGGCTGATGCACAACCGCCCCGAGGGGATGCTCGGCCACCGGAAGGAGACGGCCGCTGCCATCCCGCTGATGGGTCGGGCGGGTGGGGGCGAGGGTGGCGACGGTGGTCGCTCCGACGCCGACGCCGTCGCCACCGATCCGACGCCCGCGGGCGACGCGAGCGGGGGCGAGACGGATGAGTGACGCCGCCGACGGTGCTGGCGACGAGGGTCGCTCGCGCCCCGAGGTGACCGACACGCCGCTCCGGGTCGAGGGGCTGTCCAAACGCTTCGGCGGGATCACCGCCGTCGACGGCGCCACCTTCGAGGTGGAGCGTGGCACCCTCACCGGTCTCATCGGGCCGAACGGCGCCGGCAAGTCGACGACGTTCAACCTGATCACCGGGATGCTCACGCCCGACGCCGGCACGGTCACCTTCGACGGCGAGGATATCACCGGGCTCGAACCGTACGAGATCGCCGATCGCGGCCTCGTGCGGACGTTCCAGATCGCCCGCGAACTCCAGGAGATGACGGTCCTCGAGAACATGATGCTCGCGCCGAAGGGACAGCGCGGCGAGCGGCTCTGGCGGTCGGTCCTCCCCGTCGCCCGCAGGGACGTCGTCGACCAGGAGACCGAACTACTGGAGCGGGTGTGGGAGATCCTAGAGTTCTTCGAGATCGAACACCTCGCCGAGGAGTACGCGGGTAACCTCTCGGGCGGCCAGCGCAAACTGCTGGAGATGGCGCGTGCACTGTTGACCGATCCGGACGTCCTGCTCCTCGACGAACCCTTCGCGGGGGTCAACCCCACGCTCGAACGCCGACTGCTCGATCACATCCACGAACTTCGGGACCGGGGCTACACGTTCCTGCTCGTGGAACACGACATGGACCTCATCATGGAGAACTGCCGCCACGTGATCGTGATGCACCAGGGCCGGATCCTGACAGAGGGGACGCCTGCGGAGGTCAAACGCGACGAGGCGGTCATCGAGGCGTACCTGGGAGGTGACGTATGAGCGCCGACGCGGAGGTGGACGCCGACACGGCCGCCGACGATCTGCTCGTCGTCCAGGACCTCGATGCGGGCTACGGCGACCTCCAGATCCTCGACGGCGTCGACCTCGCCGTCGGCGACAGGGAGTACGTCACGGTCGTCGGGCCGAACGGCGCCGGCAAGTCGACGGTGATGAAGTCCGTCTTCGGCCTCACCACACATATGGGCGGGTCGGTTCGGTTCGACGACACGGACATCACCGGGCTCGACCCCGAGGAGATCATCTACGAGGGGATCGGGTACGTGCCACAGTCGGACAACGTCTTCGCCTCGCTCTCGGTCCGGGAGAACCTGGAGATGGGGGCGTACATCCTCGACGACGTCCCCGAGGAGCGGTTCGAGGCGGTGTTCGAGCGCTTCCCGATCCTCGAGGAGCGATCGACCCAGACCGCGGGTACGCTGAGCGGCGGGCAGCGACAGATGCTCGCGATGGGGCGGGCGCTGATGCTCGATCCGGAACTCCTCCTCCTCGACGAGCCGAGCGCGGGGCTGGCGCCGGATCTGGTCGACGAGATGTTCGACCGCATCGACGAGATCAACGACGCGGGGACCGCGATCCTGATGGTCGAGCAGAACGCGAAGGAGGCGCTCCGTCGGTGCGACCGGGGCTACGTCCTCGCCAACGGGACGAACCGCTTTACCGGCGACGGGCGGACGCTCCTCGACGACGAGGAGGTGCGCCGGGAGTTCCTCGGCGGTTAGCTCGACAGGGCCGTCTCGATGACCGAAGAGTACGACGACTCGCCGATGTTGAACGCCACCTGATCCGTGACTGTCCCGCCGAAGGTGTCCTCGAACACCCCGGTGAACCGCTCGGAGAGTTGCTGGCCGTAGTCGTTGTTGACGTAGAGCGTCGCGGCCGTCGAGTTGCCCAGTCGTTCGGAAGCCACCTGTGCCATCACGCGCCCCTGCAACTGGTCGGACGGGGCCGTCCGGAAGATGTAGTCGTCGTCCTCGAGGTTGGTGACCGAGAGCGCCGTACTGGAGGGCGAACAGCCGACGATCTGGTTGGGGATGAACACCTCCTGTGAGACGGGGACGTTCACGCCCGAGGACGCCGACCCACAGACGCTCGGCATCCCGGCGTTGACGAGCGACTCGGCCGCCGTGACGCCGGACGACGGCGACGTCTGGGTGTCCTCGACCTGGGCGTTGACTTCGAGGTCGAGATCCGAGTCGTTGACCTGTCGGGCCGGCAACTGCGCCGCCTGGATCATGGGGCCACCCACGGAGGCGAGGTCGCCCGTCTCCGGCAGGAGGATGCCGACGTCGATGGTCCGTCCCATCCCGCCCGGGCCGCTGTCGGCGCTCGGCCCGCCGCCCTCGGGGTTCTCGCCCTCGAAGTTCTGGACCTCGATCCGACTCGTGCCCTCGGTGTCGGCGCCCTCGAACTCCCAGATGGAGTAGGCCGCCGAGGCGGGGTCGCCCGCCTCGTCGAAGTTCGTCGCGCTGGAGGCTCCTTGGTAGTTGATGTCGTCGCCGTTGGCGGCCGCTTCGACGGCGTCGAGGAAGTTCTGGGGGCCGTACTCGTCGCCCCCGGGGTTGGCAATCCGGCGCATCTGATCGCGGACGGCCGTGCCGTCGTTCTCGCCCGCCGCCGCGTTGGCGAGGATCTGGATCGCGACCGAGTCGTACGACTGGGAGGTGAACACACCCGGCGACTCGCCGTACTGTTCCTGGAACAGCGAGTTGAACGCCTCCTGGTTCGGGCCACCGGCGGCGGGCGCCGTCCCGATGACGTTCTCCATGTCGTTGCCGACCTGGCCGGGCATGGTGCCGTCGCGGAGGCCGTCGGGAACCAGGATGTCGTGGTCGCCGCTCGCCATCGAGTAGTAGTCCCGGAACAGCTGGATCCCGCTCTCGGGGTAGCCGATGACGACGAGCATCTCCGGGCCGCCGCCGTCACCGCCGTTTCCACCGCCGCCGATGCATCCCGCGAGACCGAGGGTCCCGGCCGTTCCGGTCCCGACGAGGAACTCGCGCCGTCCGATATCGTGTACCATACCCACAGTAACGCTCGGATAATTTATAAAAGCTTCCGAGAACCGTGTGCAGTCGGTCGGCTGCCGGGCCGGCCCCGCTCAGGCGTCGCCCACGAACTCCTCGGCGCCCTCGTAGAACCAGTGGCCGTTCTCGCGCATCGCCGTCCCGAGAGCGCGGTGGAGCTCCGTGAAGTCGTCGAACTCGTCCGCCTCGACGTTCTCGAAGATATCGCGCACGGAGACGACCGTCTCGAAGTCGATCCGGACGGGGTCGTCGCCGTACTCCGCGACGAACGACGCGACGTCGAGCGGGAAGTCCTCCTCTTCGTCTACCTTCTTCGCGATGACGGCGTGACCGTACTTGCGCCGGCCCTCGCTTCCCTCCTCGCCGTCGGGGTCGTGTGGCCAATCCATACCGGCCCCTGGGACGGGCGGCCCAAAGCCGTTACGTTCGGTCCGGTCGCCGAGGGCGGGTCACCACGGCGTGAACCGGTGTACCTCGCGGGCGTGTTCGAGAAGCTCCTCCGTCGAGTCGAACGTCTCGCCACACCCGCACCGGTGCAACGACGCCGAGGTCGACCCCTGTGTCGACATGGATAACCCTACGCCCGCCGGGTATATAATTATTGTTCATGTCGTTTGGTGGCGCGTGTCGAGGGAGACGGTCACACGGGCCGCGGTCCTCGTAGGGTTCGCGAGACTGCGGTGGGAGTCCCGCGAGCGAGGTACCCGAGCGAGCGGGACAGCAGCGACTGGTCGAGACGAGCGCCGCGAGTCGAGGGAATTCGGTGGGACTGGGATTCGAACCACGGTCGGACGCCTCTTTGCTCGCTTTGCTCGCAAGACTGCGACCTCCCTGATTCGAATCCCAGCGACCGCTTTTCGCTCGCTATCGTTCGCGAAAAGACGGTGGGACTGGGATTCGAACCCAGGAAGCCGTGAGGCTACCTGCTTTCAAGGCAGGCGCAATAGGCCGCTCTGCCATCCCACCACGGTCGGCCGTTCGGCATCGTCCCGCTAAGGCCTGTCGGTCCCCGGTCGTCAGTCCCGGGCTAGCCGCGGTTCGCCGTCGTCGTGGACGACCCGGAGACCCGTTCGATCGATGAAGGCGGCGGTGTTCGCGGGGACGATCCGTTCGGCCGCGACCCGCGCGTTCAACGCCGGCACCACGTCGAGCAGGTCAGTCCCCGTCTCGACGACGGGCTGAATCGGCAGGAAGTCCACCTCGTGGCCGGCCGCCCGGCTGCGGTCGGTCACCGTCTCCAACGCGGGCGCCGCGAAGGCGTCGGCGAAGTCGATCGGTTCGGTGAAGCCGGCGTAGTAGGTCCGACCGCGAGTCGACACGCCGAGGACGGCCTCCGCGCGCCGGAGCTTCATGGCCGCGTTGTCGACGAGCGTACGGGTGAGAAACGGCGCCGTCGGCTCGACGACGGCCGCCGAGGTGACTCCCTCCTCGCGGAGGAGGTGCGTAATCGTGTTGCCCGCGCGGGCGTCGAACGTCGACCCCACCTGGGGCTCGAACCGCACCTCGCCGGGGTCGTCGAGCGCCGCGGCGGCGAGCGCCCGCACCTCCGCCGCGGCCGCCGTGTCGGTGACGTGGTCCGCCGGCAGGAGTTCGTCGGGTCGGTAGTTGACGAGCAGGTCGGCCCCCGATTCGGAGACGGCGACGAGGACGTCCCGGAGCATCGCGGCGTAACACTCCGCGGCCTCCGCCTCGGTCAACGGACTCGTCGCCGCGAGGTCGGTGGCGACCAATCCCTCACGAGGAGGGGCCGCCATGACGGCGATGGTGGTCATGTCACCCGCTCGTGGCGGCGTGGCCTTGAACGCGCCGGTCCGGTGACGACCGGCTCGTACTGTTTACCGTAAGTTCTTACCGGTAAACGGTTACAGTAATCCGTATCAGTCGCGGGCGCCGCTCCGGCCTTTCGTCTGTCGGTAATCGCGTCCGAGGACCGACTCGGCGACGTGTTCGACGAACGCTTCGGTCTGCGCGTCGGTCTGGTCGTCGAGCGCCCGCATGGGCACGAGTTCGAACCCGCGGCCCCGGATCGTCGTCGCGTGACACGCCTCGACGTCCAGCGATTCGGCGTCCCGCGTCGTGTGTTCGACCGCCACCTCCCGGAGCGCGAGTTCGCCGACCGGGACGATGATCTCCGGGTTGATCATGCGCAGGTCCGCGGTCAGGTAGGGGTCGCAGGTGCCGACTTCCTCGCTCGTCGGCCCGCGGTCGGGGTGACGACAGCGCGTGAGGTAGGTGAGATACGCGCCGTCGAGTTCGGGTTCGGCGGCGTCCGGCGGCGAGTTCGAGAACCCGAGTTCGCCGAGGATCCGCTGGAGGCGACGGCCGGCGCCGTCGCCGGTGAAGGGGACGCCGGTTCGGTCCGCGCCCGGTCCCGGACGCCCACCGACGAACATGAAGTCCGCCGCGACGTCGCCGTACCCGTGGACGACGTTCGTTCGCACGTCACAGAGGTTCGGACAGTTCCGACAGTCGGTGTCCATGCCGAACGGGTTGTCGGGGTCTTCCTGTGCTGGGTTCACACGCCGTTCTCGCGCCCCGGACACAAAAGCGGTCGGCCGGGGTTGGTGCGGCGGCTCGTCCCGTCGACGGCCCTCAGGTGTCCGAGACGCGGCGACGGTTGACCACGCCGACGTTGTTGGCGACGTCCTCGGTGATGACACGGAAGGCGTCGGCGGTCGGATTGTCCTCCTTCAGAACCATCGGCTCGCCGCCGGTTCTGATCTCGGGGTCGAGGGGGACGCCGCCGAGGTAGGGGAGCTTGTTCGCCTCGGCGAGGCCGCGGCCGCCGCCGGAGCCGAACACGTCGTGTTCCCCGCCGCAGTCCGGACAGACGAACGAGCTCATGTTCTCGATCAGACCGAGAACGTTGGTGTCGTGGCGGCCGAACATCCGGATCCCCTTGCGGGCGTCGTCGACGGCCACCTCCTCGGGCGTCGTGACGATGACCGCGCCCGTGAGCGGGAGGGTCTGGAGGATGGTGAGCTGCGTGTCGCCCGTCCCCGGGGGCAAATCGAGGACGAGGTAGTCGAGCTCGCCCCACTGGACGTCCTCGACGAGTTGGGTGAGCACCTGGTGGACCATCGGGCCGCGCCAGATCACCGGGTCGTCCTCGCCGACCATGAACGCCATGCTGATGAGTTTCACCCCGTAGCGCTCGGGCGGGATGATGGTGTCGTCGTCGGTCGCAGTCGGCGGATCCTCGGAGTCGAGCATCCGTGGCACGTTCGGGCCGTAGACGTCGGTGTCGAACAGGCCGACGCGGGCGCCGAGTTTCGACAGGCCGGCCGCGAGGTTCACCGCGACCGTCGATTTGCCGACGCCGCCCTTGCCGGAGGCGACGGCGACGACGTTTTTCACGCCCGGCAACACTTCGTCGTCCCGGAGTTCGGCCGGCCGCTTCGCCGTGAGTTCCACGTCCAGTCCGGCGTCGGCGAGCACCTCGCGGACGTCGGCGGCGATGGCGCTCTCCGTCGGGGCGTAGGGCGCCCCGAGCGCCAGCGACACCTTGGCGGTCCCGGCCTCGACGGCCACGCCGTTGACCAGTCCCAGCGACACGATGTCGTCGCCGAGATCTGGGTCCTCGACCCGGCCGAGCAGCTCCCGTACGTCGGCTTCGTCCATGCGGTAGCCTCGGCGTGAACGTCGGATAAGGGTTTTGTCGACCTCCCCTCGGTGAAACCGAGGATGCGAACTCGGGCGACGGTATGTAACTGAATGCGGTTACACTACCCCCGATAAAACGTCTCCATTTAAGCCTCTCCGGACGAACTATCGGGTAGAATGCTGGAGGACGACTTCGGGCGCGAGGTTTCGGGCGTGCGCGTCTCGCTCACCGACCGCTGTAACTTCGACTGTGTCTACTGTCACAACGAGGGGCTCGGGGACACCCGGGGTCCGATGGATCCACAGGACGACGAGATGTCGACGGACGACGTCGTCCGGTTCCTCGAGGTCGCCGCGGAGTTCGACGTCGACAGCGTGAAGTTCACCGGCGGGGAGCCGATGCTCCGGGGCGACTTGGAGGAGATCATCCGCCGGACTCCCGACTCGATGGAGGTGTCGATGACCACCAACGGGACCTACCTGCCCGGGCGGGCGCCGGACCTGGTCGACGCCGGTCTCGAACGGGTCAACGTCTCCCAGGACGCTCTCGATCCCGACGCCTTCGCCGAGATCACGAAATCCGGCGCCTACGACAAGGTGATGGAGGGCGTCGAGGCGGCCCTCGACGCGGGGCTCGACCCCGTCAAACTGAACATGGTCGTCTTCGAGCACACCGCGGGCTACGTCGAGGACATGGTCGAGCACGTCGCCGAGAACGACGGCCTCCAGCTCCAGTTGATCGAGTACATGCCCGAACTCACCGGCAAGCCCGAGTGGAACATCGACATCGGGCGCGTCCACGACTGGCTGGCCGATATCGCCGACGAGATCGAACACCGCGAGATGCACGACCGGAAACGCTACTGGGTGAGCGGAACGGATCCGGACGGCCCGACCGCCCCGCCGGCCGAGCGTGGCATGGTCGAGATCGTCGACCCCGTCGAGAACCCGACGTTCTGTGCCAACTGCCACCGCGTCCGCGTCACCCACGAGGGTTACCTCAAGGGCTGTCTCAACCGTAACGACGATCTCCGGTCGATGGGCGAGATGACGAAAGCGGAGATCCGGGAGACGTTCCGGGAGACGGTGGCCAACCGCGTCCCCTACTACGGCGAGTACATGGTCAAGAACGACCGCGGCGAGTGGGAAGTCAACGACGAATACCTCGGCACGCCGACGGTCTGAGCCGCTCGCCCCGCGGACGCGTCCGCCGACCGCCCGTGTAACCGCGCCCCACGCCCCCTTCCTTTCGTGATGTTTAAGTACCGTCCCCGGGTTGATCCGAGTGCATACGCTGCAGGGGCGTCCGGCCCCGAGTCCGAGTAGGGCGACGATACGAACACGAACGCAGGTGTTGCGGTAGCCAAGCCTGGCCCAAGGCGCAGGGTTGCTAACTCTGTGGCGTCAAGCCTCCGGGGTTCGAATCCCCGCCGCAACGCTCGCACCCAGATATCCATGAGTGCAGAAGAACCACAGGACGGCTCCCCCGAGGACGACGAAGACCTTCGGTACTTCGTCCGAATCGGACAGACCGACCTCGACGGGACGAAGGCCGTCGAGCGGAGCCTCACCGACATGAACGGCATCGGCAAGCGCACGGCGCGCATCGTCGCCGACGCGGCCGACGTGGATCGAACCGCCACGCTCGGGCGCCTCGACGACGACGAAATCGACCGCATTATCGGGGTCGTGGAGAACTTCGGCGACGAAGTCCCGGAGTGGATGGTGAACCGCCGGAACGACTTCTACACCGGCGAGAGCAGCCATCGAGTCGGCTCCAACCTCAGTCAGACGCGCACGCAGGACATCAACCGGATGAAGATGATCGACTCCTACCGTGGCGTCCGACACAAGCGCGGACAGAAGGTGCGCGGCCAGCGGACGAAGTCCACCGGCCGCACCGAAGGCACCATCGGCGTCAACGTCGAGGCCATCAAGGAAGACATGGCCGAAGAGGAAGCTGCGGAGGAAGACGAAGCATGACGACCGGTAAGAACACCAAGTTCTACGAGACGCCGAACCACCCGTACCAGGGCGAACGCATCGCCGAGGAGGCGGACCTCCTCGGGCGCTACGGCCTGAAGAACAAACAGGAGTTCTGGCGCGCCCAGTCCGAACTGCGCGAGATGCGCCGCGAGGCGCGACGACTGCTCGGCGACGCCCAGGGCGACGTCGAGGTGGCGGCCGAGGCCGGCAGCGAGTTCGTCGCCCGGCTCCAGCGACTCGGCATCCTCGACGAGCAGGACGACATCAGCGACGTCCTCTCGCTCGAAGTGACCGACCTGCTCGAACGACGGCTGCAGACGGTCGTCTACCGGAAGGGGCTGGCAAACACGCCCCAGCAGGCCCGCCAGTTCGTCAGCCACGGACACGTCACGGTCGACGGCGCCCGCGTGCGGACGCCCTCGAAGAAGGTGGAGGTCGACGAGCAGCCGACCGTCGCCTTCGACGAGAACAGTCCGCTGGCCGACGACCTGCACCCCGAACGCGCGGAGGCCCAGGAATGAGCGCCGAAGAACCGCAGGACAAGTGGGGCATCGCCCACGTCCACGCGTCGTTCAACAACACGCTCATCACGATCACCGACCAGACCGGCGCGGAGACGCTCGCCAAATCCAGCGGCGGGACGGTCGTGAAACAGAACCGCGACGAGGCGTCGCCGTACGCGGCCATGCAGATGGCCGAAGTGGTCGCCGAGGAGGCCCTCGCGGCCGGCCTCGAGGGCGTCCACGTTCGCGTCCGTGGCCCCGGCGGCAACGGCAACAAGTCCCCCGGGCCGGGCGCACAGGCGACGATCCGTGCGCTCGCCCGTGCCGGCCTGGAGATCGGCCGCATCGAGGACGTGACGCCGATGCCGCACGACGGCACTCGCGCGCCGAAAAACAGCCGCCTCTAACATCATGGTAGCCGACTTCGAGGTCGAGTTCATCGAACGCGACGATCGGAACGCACGCTTTCTCGTCCGGGGCGCGTCGCCGGCCTTCGCCAACGGCATCCGCCGGGCGATGATCGCCGACGTGCCGACCTTCTCGATCGACACCGTCCGGTTCGTCGAGAACTCGTCCGTGATGTTCGACGAGATGATCGGTCTCCGACTGGGACTGGTGCCGCTGACGACCCCCCTCGACGACTTCGAGGTGGGCGAGACGGTGACGCTTGCCCTGGACGTCGAGGGCCCGGCGACGGCCTACTCGGGCGACATCGAGACGTCCGACGCCATGGTCGAACCCGCCGACGACAACATCCCGATCATCGAGCTCAAAGAGCAACAGCGGATCGAACTCGAGGCGGACGCCGTCCTCGATACGGGCCGCGAACACGCCAAACATCAGGGCGGCGTGGCTGTCGGCTACCGCCACCTCCAGCGCGTCGAGGTCGTCGGCGACGCCGGCGAGTTCGACGAACAGGAGCCGAACATCCTTCGCGGGGTCATCGAGACCGAGGACGGCGAACTCGTCGCGACCGACGAGTTCGATCACGACCTCACCAACCGATACCCCGGCAAGGAACTGGAGGTACACGACGTGCCCGACGCCTTCGTCTTCCACGTGGAGACGGACGGGTCGTTCAGCGTCGAGGAACTGGTCACGCGCGCCGCCGAATCGATCGGCGCCCGCGCGGCGGAACTAGAGACGAAAGTCGCAGTCTGAGACCCCACGATGCCCCGAACACCACCTTCGACGTCCGCACCCGCGCCGACGGCCACGGCCACGAGCGCCGTGGCCCGGCGGGGTACGGGAATCGAAACTGGTTTGAAGGGGCGACCGATACTGCGACATGCGTGCAGGGATAGCCAAGTCAGGCCAACGGCGCAGCGTTCAGGGCGCTGTCCCATAGGGGTCCGCAGGTTCAAATCCTGCTCCCTGCACTCCCTTCTGGAGGTAGACAATGAGTAAGACCAATCCGAGACTCAATAGTCTCATCGCCGAGTTGAAGGCGGTCTCTCGCGAGTCCGGTGCCGGTGTCTGGCAGGACGTCGCGGACCGCCTGGAGAAGCCACGGCGCACCCACGCGGAGGTCAACCTCGGGCAGATCGAACGGTACGCCCGCGAAGAGGAGACCGTCGTCGTTCCCGGTAAGGTGCTGGGAAGCGGTGTGCTCGAAAAGAACGTCACCGTCGCGGCCGTCGACTTCTCGTCGACGGCGCGACGGAAGATCGAACAGGTCGGGGCGGCCGAGCGACTGGAACACGTCGCCGAGTCGAACCCCGAGGGCTCCAACGTCCGGGTGATTCGATGAGCCTCGCCGAGTTCGACGCCGACGTGGTCGTCGACGCGCGGGACTGCATCATGGGCCGGGTCGCCAGCGAGGTGGCCCAGCGCGCCCTCGCCGGCGAGACGGTCGCCGTCATCAACGCCGAGGACGCGGTCATCACCGGCAACGAGGAGTCCACGATGGAGACCTACCGCAAGCGTGCGGAGCTGGGCTCCGACAGCGGGCCGTACTACCCAAAGCGGCCGGACCGCATCTTCAAGCGGTCGATCCGCGGAATGTTGCCCTACAAGAAGCCGCGCGGTCGCGAGGCGTTCGAGAACGTCCGCGTCTACGTCGGCAACCCCTTCGACGAGGACGGCGACGTGCTCGAGGGCACGTCGCTGGATCGCCTCTCGAACATCAAATTCGTCTCCCTCGGAGACGTCTCCGAACAACTGGGTGCGAACGTCACATGGTAACCAACACGAGCGGCAAGAAGAAGACGGCCGTCGCCCGCGCCACGGTGCGCGAGGGCGAGGGTCGCGTGCGCATCAACTCCCAACCCGTCGAACTGGTCGAACCGGACCTCTCGAAGCTGAAGATGCTGGAGCCGTTCCGCATCGCCGGCGACGACCTCCGCGATACGGTCGATATCGACGTGAGCGTCTCCGGTGGCGGCTTCGCCGGACAGGCCGACGCCGTCCGAACTGCCATCGCCCGCGGGCTGGTGCAACATCACAACGACGCCGAACTCCGCGACGCGTTCATGGAGTTCGACCGGTCGCTGCTGGTCAACGACGTTCGCCAGTCCGAACCCAAGAAGTGGGGCGGTCCCGGTGCGCGGGCCCGCTACCAGAAGTCCTACCGCTGAGGTGATCCACCCATGATGATCCCAGTCCGGTGTTTCACGTGCGGGAAGGTCATCGGCGAGCACTGGGAGGAGTACCAGGCTCGCCTCGACGAGGGTGAGGACCCCGCCGAGGTGCTCGACGACTTGGGCGTGAGCCGACACTGCTGTCGGCGCATGTTCGTCTCGCACAAGGACCTGGTCGACGTCGTCTCCCCCTACCAATGAGTCAGGGACGCTACAACCGATACGAGAAGGCACGCATCCTCGGGGCGCGAGCCCTGCAGGTGTCCTACGGCGCGCCGGTGCTCGTCGAGACGGAGCAAAGCGAGCCGATCCTCGTCGCGGCCGAGGAGTACGACGCCGGGGTGCTCCCCTTCACGGTCAGGCGGGAGGGCAAATGACGCTGATTCGCTCGGTGAGCCTGCGTCGGATCCTCGATTCGCGGGGCAACCCGACCGTCGAGGCGGACGTGTTGACCGACTCCGGCGGGTTCGGACGTGCGGCTGCACCGAGCGGTGCATCTACGGGCGAGTACGAGGCCATCGAACTCCCGCCGGGCGAGGCCATCGCGTCGGCCCGCCAGCACGCCGTCCCCCGTCTCGTGGACGAGGTCCACGCGGGCAACCAGCGGGAGGTCGACGCGGCCCTGCGCGGCGCGGACGGCACCGACGACTTCTCGACGGTCGGCGCCAACAGCGCCGTCGCCATCTCCATGGCGGCCGCGAAGGCCGGCGCCGACGTGCTTGGGGCACCGCTCTTCCAGCACCTCGGCGGGACCTTCCGCGGTGGCGACCTCCCGATCCCGCTGGGGAACGTCCTCGGCGGCGGCGAGCACGCCAAGGCAGCCACGCACATCCAGGAGTTCCTCGCCGTCCCGCACGGCGCGCCGAACGTCTCGGAGGCCGTCTTCGCCAACGCGGCGGTCCACGACCGGATCGGCGAGTTGCTCGACGAACGGGACATGCCCGCCGGCAAGGGCGACGAGGGCGCGTGGGCGCCCGCGGTCACGGACGCCGAGGCGTTCGATATCGTGGCCGCCGCGACCGACGACGTCGCCGCGGACGTCGGCTTCGACGTAGCGGTCGGTCTCGACGTGGCGGCGTCGGAACTCTACGACGCCGAGAGCGAGGTCTACCGCTACGGCGACGTCGAGCGGACGCCCGACGAGCAGGTCGACTACATCGCCGACTTGGTCGACGAGTACGACCTCGCGTACGTCGAGGACCCGGTCGAGGAGGACGACTTCGACGGCTTCGCCGACCTGACCGACCGGGTCGGCGACCGGACGGTCCTGTGTGGCGACGACCTCTTCGTCACCAACGTCGAGCGGCTCCGTCGCGGGATCGACGAGGGGGCGGGCAACGCCATCCTCGTCAAGCCCAATCAGATCGGGACGCTCTCGGACGCCGTCGACGCGGTGGAGCTCGCGACCCGTAACGGGCTCGAGGCCGTCGTCTCGCATCGCTCGGGCGAAACCGAGGACACGACTATCGCACACCTCGCCGTGGCGACCGGCGCCCCCTTCATCAAGACGGGCACGGTCGGCGGCGAGCGAACCGCCAAGCTCAACGAACTCATCCGCATCGCGGAGGACGCTGTATGACTGACAACGACAACGAACTCGCCGACGTCGAGGACGAGGAGGCGGCCGACGAGGCGCCCGACCCCGACGCCGGTGCCGTGGAGACGGAGGAACCGACCGCCGAGGCGGCCGACGAGGCCCCCGAGGCAGAGACGGACGACGCCGAGGACGACGCCTCGCCGTTCGACGAGAACGTGATGCCCGACGACGAGGCCGACCTCCTCATCCCGGTCGAGGATTACCTCGGCGCGGGGGTTCACATCGGGACCCAGCAGAAGACCAAGGACATGGAGCGGTTCATCCATCGCGTCCGTGACGACGGGCTGTACGTGCTCGACGTGAGCCAGACCGACCGTCGCATCCGCACGGCCGCGGACTTCCTCGCGAACTACTCGCCCGAGCAGGTCCTCGTGACCTCCTCGCGCCAGTACGGTCGCTTCCCGGCCGAGAAGTTCGCGGAGGCCATCGGCGCCCGCGCTCGCACCGGGCGGTTCATCCCGGGGACGCTGACGAACCCGGACTACGACGGCTACATCGAGCCGGACGTGCTGGTCGTCACCGACCCCATCGGCGACTCGCAGGCGGTCAAGGAGGCCATCACGGTCGGCATCCCCGTCATCGCCATGTGCGACTCGAACAACCAGCTCAGCAACGTCGACCTCGTCATCCCGACGAACAACAAGGGTCGGCGCGCGCTGTCGGTCGTCTACTGGCTGCTCGCCAACGAGACGCTCGACCGCCGCGGCGCCGAGCCGGCCTACGCCCTCGACGACTTCGAGGCGGGCATCTAAGCCGCGACCGAGTCACTTTTCGGGACGTCACGGCTCACAGCGGCCGCTACGGAAGCGTTTTCACGCACCCACCGTACCGTCGGGTATGGACATCTTCCGGAGCGTGCGCACCGTCACCGGCGCCTCGGGGACGGGCTACGTCGACTGGTCGGCCGTCGCCGACGCGGCCAAGGACGGGACGGCGCCGGGCGAGTTGACGCTCACCGACGCCGAACGCGAGGGGTACGCGACCGACGTCCGCGACGCCCGCGACCGACTGCGTCGGCTGGGCGGCGTCGAGTTCGACCTGCCGGAGACCGTCGAGATACAGAACCGCCACCACTGGATCGACGCGAACGTCGACACCTTCCGGCGGGTGATGGCGCCGATGGAGGCCAAGGGACCGGAAGTCCTCCTTCCCGACGTCTCTCGGGTCGTCAACACTGGGACCTGTACCCTGTTGCTCGCCTTCCTCGGGCGGAACGTCCTCGGGCAGTACGACCCCCTCCTCCTCGCGGAGGCCGACCCCGCCGACCGCGAGCACTGCCTCTATTTCGTCCATCCGAACATCGTCTCGGTGGCGGACGACCTCGACGTCTCCCGCCCGCGGTTCCGGCGCTGGATCGCCTTCCACGAGGTGTCCCACGCCGCGGAGTTCGGCGCCGCGCCCTGGCTCTCGACGCACCTCGAAACCCGACTCGAACGCGGCATCGACGGCCTGGTCGCGGGGGACCTCGACCGCGAGGCCTTCCGGGAACTCGATACGGCCATGACCGCCGTCGAGGGGTACGCCGAGCTGTTGATGGACCGCGCCTTCGACGACGACTACGCGGACCTGCGGGCGAAACTCGACGCCCGCCGACAGGGTGGCGGTCCGGTCGCCCGGCTGGCCCGGCGCCTGCTCGGCCTCGGTCTGAAGCGCCGACAGTACGAGCGCGGCGCCGCCTTCTTCGAGGCCGTCGCCGACGCCCGGGGACTGACGGGTGCGAGCGCGGTGTGGGACCGCCCGGAGAACCTACCGACCGACGCCGAACTCGACGCCCCCGAGCGGTGGTTGGCACGGGTCGACGGGGCGTAGCCTCAGCGCCGCCGCGCCGATCGCCAGTCACGGCCGACCCGTCCGAGGTATCCGAGGAGGAGGCCGCCGACGAGGAGACCACCCAGGGTGGCGAGGAGCCCCTGTACCGGCGTCGCGCCCGCGGCGAGGGCGACGAATCCGCCAGAGACGCCGACCAGCGCGACGAAGCCGAGTTTGAGCCGCCGGGAGGCGGCTCGCCGGTCGTCCTCGGAGAGGCTCGGCCCGACCATCACCCGTCGACGTACGGCGTGCTCACGTGCATGCCGACGAACAGCCATTCCTCGTCCCGCGGTTCCAGCGTCCCGCTCCACCGGGTCGAGAGCGCGTACTCGTGGTCGGCCGCCCGGTCGGTCCAGGCCATGGACACCGAGTCCGAGAAGTAGGCGTGGCCGTCACGCTCCGTCACCCGGAGGTCACGGCTCTCGACGGTCCAGTCCTCGGTCGTTCGGGTCTGCTCGCGCAGGCCCTCGGCGACGGCGTCGTAGCCGACGAGTCGCTCGCCGACGCCGAACTTCACCACGTCCGGGCGTTCCGCGAAGTAGGGATAGAGCGGTTCACCCCGACGGAGCGCTTCGTAGTACTCGCGGATCGTCGCCGCGGCGTTCATGCGCGGACCGTCTCGCCGACGGCTGTTAACTCTTTCAGCCCCGACCGGCCGGACCCGGTCACGTCATCGGTCGACTTCGCCCATTATCGTATCGAGGCTACCGAGTGTCGCGATGAGGTCGGGCACGTACTCACCGTTGGACATCTCCGGAAGCGCCTGCAGGTTGGAGAACGACGGGCCTCGAATCTTGAACCGGGCGGGTTTCTCGGTGCCGTCGGCACGGATGTAGACGCCGAGTTCGCCTTTCGCGGCCTCGACGGCGCGGTAGATTTCGGCGTCGTCGTCCGGGCGGATGGTCCGCGGGACGTTCGACTGCACCCGCCGTTCGTCTTCCGGCCAGTCCTCCAGGCGGTCGACGCACTGCTCGATGATCTTCGCGGACTCCTCGATCTCGCGCAGGCGGACGAGCAACCGGGCGTAGTTGTCACGGCCGTCCTCGACGGCGACGTCCCAATCGAGTTCGTCGTAGTAGCCGTAGGGGTCGTCGCGGCGCAGGTCGTAGTCGATGCCCGACCCCCGGGCGACCGGGCCGGTACAGCCGTACTGCTTGGCCACCGCCGGTGGGAGGACGCCCGTATCGACGGTGCGAATCTGCAGGATTTCGTTGGCCGTGAGGAGGTCGTGATACTCCTCCAACCGTGTGGGGAGGTCGTCGAGGAACGCGCGAACCTGCTCGACGAACTCCACCCGGGGTTCGGGCAGATCCCAGGCGACCCCCCCGAGACGGAAGTAGTTGAACATCAGGCGCTGACCCGTCAGCTCTTCGAGGATGTTCTGCACCGACTCGCGGTCGTTGATGGCGTACATGAACGTGGCGGTGAAGTCACCGACGACGTCGAGGGCGTACGTTCCGACCGCGAGCAGGTGCGAGAGGATACGCGACAGTTCCGCACTCATCGTCCGGATGACCTGCGCGTACTCGGGGACGTCGATGTCCGCGAGGTCCTCCGCGGTCCGGGCATAGGCCCACTCGTTCAGTAGTCCCCCGCCACCCCAGTCCCAGCGATCCGGATACGGCATGATCTGGTACCGGTACGTCCCCGACTGAGCCATCTGTTCCTCACACCGATGGATGTAGCCGATGTCCGGGTCCACGTCGACCACCTGTTCGCCGTCGAGGACGGTTTCGAGGTGCAACACGCCGTGGGTCGCCGGGTGATGGGGGCCGATGTTGAGAAACATCGTCTCCCCGCGTTGGTCGTCGTCGCCGACCGGATTCGCGTTCTCGTCGTAGCGGACGACCTGTGGCCGGTTCCGATCGTAGTCGCGGGAGAGCGGGTGACCCTGCCAGGTTTCGGGCAGGAGGATACGACGCAGGTCAGGGTGATCATCGTACTCGATGCCGACCAGGTCGTAGGCCTCCCGCTCGTGCCAGTTCGCCGTCTCGTAGACCGAACTCCCGCTCTCGGAGACCGGCGACGACTTCGGTGCCGGGACGACGACGCTCACTTCGTCAGTGGGATCGTCGTACTTCCGGAGGTGATAGATGGTCTCGTAGCGGTTCTCGTACTCCTGGGCGGTGACACACGAACAGTGGTCGAATCCGGCCGCGCCCCGGAGCGTCGACAGCGCCGCCCGCACCTCGTCGGGACGCACGACGAACGCGGGTGCGTTCAGGTGGGTATCACGGCCGACCGTGTACGGGGAGAGCAGGTCGGCGAGGGATTCGTCGGTCGCTGACGATTCGAGCCGTGGTTCCGGGTTTCGTGCCGTCATAAGAGGGGGATCAGTTCGGCAGTTCGTCGTCCTCGGCCCCGGAGAACGTGGAGGGGTCGACGAACCGTGGAACGCGGGCGACGTAGCGATCGTATTCCTCGCCGAACTCGGCCCGCAGATGTGGTTCCTCGGCGCGCGGCAGAAGGAGGACCCAGCCGACGTGGACGGCGGCGAGGGCGGCGACGAGTGCCGAATCGACCGCGAGGCCGAATCCGATCACGCCGACGATCATGCCGAGGTACTGTGGGTTGCGCGTGTAGGCGTACGGGCCGCCGGTGTAGAGTTCACCCGTCACGCCCATCGTCTCCGCGGAGCGCATCGTCCGTGCGCCCCAGACGAAGACGGCGGTGCCACAGAGTCCGAAGCCGACTCCGACGGCGGCCACGGCCGGTGGGAGTCCCCACCCGTTCCAGTCGAGGACGGCCGTCGCGAGGAGGGCGACGTCGAAGACGCCCACGAGCGTCCAGTGGACGTAGTACGCCGGCGTCCGGTCGCCGGGCGGCCACCACTCGTGGTCGGTCAGGAGCGTTCCGAGCACCAGGACGTATACGCCGGCGGCCGACAGCAGTCCGGCCCCGAACGCGAGTCGGATCGGCGTCATGGATCGGCGTTGGGCGCGACGCCGGGAGTCGAAACTGCCTCGTGGATGAGGTTTTTTATTTATTGCCGTCCGAAGCCCGGGCGATGAAGTACGCCCGACTGCGGGTGCACCACGACCCCGAACGGCGTCACCCGATGCACTCCTTCGAGATGCATCACGACGACATCGAACGGGCGACGCTCCTCCACTGGAACACGGTCCTCGACGGGACGAACGCGATGGTGTTTCGGATCCGGGGCGACCCCGAGCCGTTCCGTGCGAAACTCGACGCGCGGGCGGCGACGGTGGCCTACGCCCTCACCGACCCGGTCGACGGCGTCTTCTACTGCTGTGTCCGCGACCGGGCGACGGATGCGGACCGGCGCTACATCGACGCCTTCGCCCGGGGGACGCTCGTCGTGGTGCCGCCGGTCGCGTTCGAACCGGACGGCACGACCCGGGTGACGCTGGTCGGGACGCCGGCCGACATCGACGCCGCCGTGGAAGCGTTGCCCGCGGGGATGCGGGCGACGGTGGAGTCGGTCGGCCCGTACCGCCGTCGGGCCGGGCCGTCGGGGCCACGACTCACCGACCGCCAACGCGAAGCCGTCGCGGCCGCCGTCGACTGCGGGTACTACGACTCGCCGCGCGAGGGGACGGTGGCGGACGTGGCCGCGGCGCTCGACGTCGCCCCGGGGACGGCGGCTGAACACCTGCGGAAGGCGGAGGCGACGCTGATGCGGCGGGCGGTCGGCGGGGCGACCGACGCGTGATCAGTACAGCAGTTCGTCGTCGTTCTCGACCATGTAGAGGGTGCGTGCCGCGACGTTGACGGCGTGGTCGCCGACGCGTTCGAGGTCGCGGATGGTGAGCAGGAGGCGGGAGACGTCCTGCATCAACGTCTCGATTTCGGCGTCGTCCTCGCTCTCCCCGAGGTAATCGCCTTCGATCAGGTCGCGGACGACGAGTTCGCTGGCGGCCTCGCACATCGCGTCCACCTCCTCGTCGCGGTCGGCGACATCGTAACACAGGTCGACGTCCTCGTCGGCGTAGGCGCTCATCGCGTCGTCGAGCATGTCGAGGGTCGCCCGTCCGATCCGTTGCATGTCGACGTCCGGGAAGAGGTCGCGTTCGGCGTCGAGCGTGTACCCGCCGAGGTTCACCGCGAGATCCGCGATGCGTTCGAGGTCGGTGATGATCTTGAACGAGGCGGCGATGAAGCGCAGGTCGCTCGCGACCGGCTGCTGGAGGGCGATGAGGTCGACACACTCCCCCTCCAGTTCGAGGTACATGTCGTTGATCTCGGCGTCGCCGTCGATCACCTCCCGGGCGATCCGTTCGTCCTTCCGTTCCAGGGCGTCGAGCCCCGTCCGCAACCGCTCCGCGACGACTTCGCTCATGTAGAGAACGTCGTCGCGGAGGTCCTCGAGCGACGACTGATAATCCGTTCGAGCCATACCAGTACACTCTCCTCGACCCCCCTAAGCGTTATCCCCCCGTCAATAGTCCTCTATCTTCCTGCTAGGAGAGAATCCCGCCGTTTACGCCGGGAGTGAATCCGACACTTCCTACGCAGTCCACCGTCGATGACAGACCGGATAGTCCACGCCAATCCGTGTCATTAAATAATTGTTTCGACATAGGCTATGTATGGCGATTCAGGTCACGCGCACCTTCGTTGGTTCCATCCAGAACCACCGGCAGGTCTGCGATGGCCTCGACTCGCTCGGGGATTCCGCCTCGAAGATCTGGAACGTCGCACGATGGACAGCCCAACGAGTTTGGGACGCAATCGGTACGATTCCCAACGAAGGTTCGCTTAAATCGTATATGAAGAACCGCTCGTGCTGGAAAGACTTGAACGCACAATCCAGTCAGAAAGTCATTGAAGAACTTTCTGACGCTTTCCAGTCGTGGTTCGACCTACGACAGAAAGACGACAAGGCAAATCCGCCCGGCTACCGGAAACACGGCGACGAACGACCACGTTCCACGGTTACGTTCAAAGAAGACGGGTTCAAACACGACTCCGAGAACAATCGAGTTCGACTCTCGAAAGGCTCGAACCTGAAGAAACACTTCTCGGACTTCTTGCTCTGCGAGTACCAGACTCGTCCTGACGTTGACCTCTCGGTGCAGAACGTTCGTGCGGTCTGGAACGGTGACGAGTGGGAACTGCACTTCGTCTGTAAAGTCGAACTCGAAACAAACGACCCAGCAGGTGACGAAGTGGCCGGTATTGACCTCGGTATCACAAATATCGCTACGGTCGCGTTCCCGGACGAATAC
The DNA here is from genome assembly GCF_009762275.1 of Haloplanus salinarum. NCBI lineage: Archaea > Methanobacteriati > Methanobacteriota > Halobacteria > Halobacteriales > Haloferacaceae > Haloplanus > Haloplanus salinarum. The sequence continues at coordinate 125,879 of NZ_CP034345.1, forward strand.
GTTCTCTACCCCGGTAACTCGCTCAAGCAGGACAAGCACTACTTCAAGCGTGCTGAGTACGACACGGAAGGTGAGAACGGCCCGTCTGAGAAGTCGATGTGGGCACGTCAGAAACTCACTGACCGTGAGACGCACTTCTACCACGCCCTCTCAGACGCCATCATCACAGAGTGTGTCGAACGCGGTGTGGGCACGCTCGCAGTAAGTTGGCCCGAGACTGTTCGAGAGTCCGACTGGGGGAAGACAGGCAACAAGAAACTCCATACGTGGGCCTTCGACCGCATCTTCCAGTACCTCGAATACAAGGGCGAAATACGCGGTGTTGAGGTGCTAAAGGAGAACGAGTGGGACACCTCGAAGACCTGTGCGGCGTGTGGAGACGACACGAAAGCGAACCGTGTTGAGCGAGGGTTGTACGTCTGCCAGTCGTGTGGCTTGGTCGGGAACGCAGATTGCAACGGAGCGGAGAACATGCGGCAGAAGATAACTCCGAATCCTCACGGTGAGGATAGGAGTAACGGCTGTGTGGCACAGCCATCGACACACTTGTTCGACCGCGAGAGCGGGACGTTTCACACGAGAGAACAAGTCGTGTCGTAGACCGGCAAATATCCCACCTGCGGTACGGGAAGCCCCGCCGTTCACGGCGGGGAGGATGTCACGGAGGAATATATAGAAACGGGCGGCGATCGTCGCCGATCCACCACGTACCGGTTCCCGGGCGACCGCCGACGTCGGGGACGACCCGATCAGCCGAACTTCCCGGTGATGTAGTCCTCGACCCGCTGGCTGTCGGGGTTCTCGAAGATCTTCTCGGTGTCGTCGAACTCGACGAGTTCGCCGCCGGTGAGGAAGACGGCGGTCTTGTTCGAGATGCGGGCGGCCTGTTGCATGTTGTGGGTGACGATGACGACCGTGTACTCCTCGGCGAGTTCGGAGATGAGGTCCTCGATCTTGGAGGTGGCGACCGGGTCGAGCGCCGAGGCGGGTTCGTCCATCAGGATCACCTCGGGGTCGGGGGCGATGGCCCGGGCGATACAGAGCCGCTGTTGCTGCCCGCCCGAGAGGTCGAGGCCGGACGTGTCGAGTTGGTCCTTGACCTCGTCCCACAGCGCCGCCCGCTTCAGGGAGTCCTCGACGATTTCGTCGTAGTCGCCGTCCTTGTTCTGGATCTTCAGGCCGTAGGCGACGTTGTCGTAGATGCTCTTGGGGAAGGGGTTGGGCGACTGGAACACCATCCCGACGCGCCGACGGAGCGCGACGGGGTCGACGTCGTCGTCGTAGACGTTCTTCCCGCGCAGATAGAGGTCGCCCTCGACGCGTGCGGCGTCGATCATGTCGTTCATCCGGTTGATACACCGGAGGAAGGTGGACTTCCCACAGCCCGAGGGGCCGATCATGGCCGTCACCCGATTCTCCGGGATTTCGAGGCTGATGTCCTGAAGCGCCTGATCGTCGTTGTACCAGACGTCGACGTTCTCGGCGCGGACGACGGGGTCGCCGCTCATCGTCGGGCCGGACGCGGCGACGCTCTCGCTTACGTCCGTCCGGATGGCCATGTCGTCAGTCGTCGGATCGTCGGTCGATTCGTCGGCCGCGTACTCCTGGTTCGGGTTGTCTGTCATGGGTAGTTACCGGTCGCTCTGGTACTTGTTTCGGAGGACGATGGCGATGGAGTTCATGCTGAGCAGGACGACGAGGAGGACCACCACGCCGGCCGGGACGGCCGCCTGATAGAACGGGTCGCTGGCGAAGAGGCTCGCCCAGGCGTACACCTGCAGGGGCATCGCGCTCACCTTCGAGGAGAGCTCCGTCGGCAGGGAGAAGAGGACGTTCGGCGCGCCGATCATGATGAGTGGCGCCGTCTCGCCGATTGCCCGGCCGAGCGCGAGGATGGTCCCCGTCAGGATTCCGGGGAACGCCCGCGGGAGGACGACGTTCTTGATCGTCTGCCAGCGGGTCGCCCCCATCCCGTACGACGCCTGGCGCATGGAATCCGGGACGCTCCGGAGCGCCTCGCGCGCGGAGATGATGACGATGGGGAGGATGAGGAGCGCGAGCGTCGCCCCGCCGATCAGGACGGTCCCGGTCGGCTGACCGAGGTACGTGACGAACACGCCGAGCCCGAGCAACCCGTAGACGACGGAGGGGACGCCCGCCAGGTTCGAGATGTTGACGTCGATGAAGCGGGTGAGGCGGTTGTCGGGAGCGTACTCCTCCAAGTACACCGCGGCGCCGACCCCGAGCGGGAAAGAGAGGGCGGCGACGGTCACCATCAGCAGGATCGAGCCGCCGATGGCCGGATAGAGGCCGGCGTCGGCGGCGGTCCCGCTGTGGGCGCTGGTGAGGAACCCCCAGTCGACCCAGGACTGCGGGCCGGCGAACCCGAGGGCGTCGACGGCGACGGCCCCGACGACCGTCCCGCCGAGGATCACGGCGGCGAACCCGAGGCCGGCGCGTCGCTCGGGGAAGCGGCGCACGTGGCCGACGGCGTAGCCGCCGGTCGGAACGATGGCGACCGCCAGGACGACCGTCGCCGGCACCGGCGTGACGCCGACGAGCGCCCCGACGAACGCGCCGAGGCCGACGGCGGCGAGGGCGACGCCGACCGCGGCCAGCCGCCGACGCCGGCCGTCATCGACGGCGGCGTAGCGGCCGACGACGAGTGCGATGGGCGTGCCGACCGAGAGCGTCAGCAACACGCCGTCGCTCGGGTAGACGGGGAGCGACGTGACGAGGCCGGGGACGAACAGCACCGACAGGAGGACGGCCGCACCGGCGGCGACGAAGCGTGCGAGGAAGGGAAGCCGCCGGTCCAAGCGCTCGATGCCCACGACGCCGACGAACGCGAGACAGAGGGCGAAGACGTAGGCGAACCAGGTGATCGGTTCGACGATATCGACGAAGAGCATCGCCACGCCGCCCGCGAACATGGTGCTGACGGCGAGCGTGCCGACGACGGCCCCGCCGAACCGGAAGGAGGCCGGGTCGGTCCGGAAGAGGTACGCCCCGACGGCGAGCGTCGGGAGGACGAGCGTCAGGAGGAAGGTGAGGTGCCACCCCGGATCGGCCGTCAGGGGCTGGATGGCGTCGTTCGCGACGTAGATCAGCAGGACCGTCAGCGCGACGATGCCGAACAGCGTCGCCGCGAGCAGGAGATACCGGAAGACGGTGCCCACGGTCCGGCTGACGTGGCCGAAATCCTCGATCTTGCCACGTTCGGTCGCCATCTCAGTACTCCTCCCGGTACCGCTGTGCGACGAGGTCGCTGATGACGTTCATGACGAGCGTGATGACGAAGAGGGTGAGGCCGATGGCGAAGAGGCTCCGGTAGGCGACCCCGCCCCCGGTGATGTCGCCGGTCAGCAGGTTCACCATCGCGGCCGTCATCGGGAGTGCCCCCTCCAGGTACGCGGCGGGATTGAGTGGATTGAGGAGGTTCGCCTGTGAGCCCGCGGCGACGGTGACGGCCATGGTCTCGCCGATGGCTCGCGAGAGCGCGAGGATAAAGGAGGAGAAGATGCCCGAGAGCGAGGCGGGAACGACGATGCCGACCGAGACGTCGAACTTCGTCGCGCCCATCCCGTAGCCGGCCTGCCGCAGCGAGTCGGGCACCGCCGACATCGCGTCCTCGCTGATCGAGGCCACCATCGGAATGATCATGATGCCGACGACGATGCTCGCAGAGAGCATGTTGAACGTGCCCAGCCCGGGGATGATCGTCTTGAGTGCGGGCGTGATGTAGACGACGGCGAAGAAGCCGTAGACGACCGTCGGCACCCCGGCCAGTACCTCCAGTGCGGGCTTCAACACCGAGCGCGCACGCGGGGTCGCATACTCGCTGAGGTAGATGGCCGTCGCGACGCCGAGGGGAAGCGAGACGGCCGCGGAGCCGATGGTGATCGCGAGCGTCGCCGACACCAGCGGCAGGACGCCGAACTGTTCGTTGTTGATCACCCACTCCGTGCCGGTGAGGAAGTCGACGACCGACGCGGTCGCTCCCTCGACGCCCATCAGCGGGGCAGTCACGGTGAAGAACTTCGCCGCCTCGGTGGTCAACAGGACGATGATGCTGACCGTGGTGACGATGGACAGCACCGCACACAGGAAGAAAAACGAGCGCGTCAACAGCTCCTGTGGCGCGTTCTCCGTCCGCCGGGTGAGGTCCTGTGTCAGGTCGTCCGTACTCATCTAGTGTGTGGTCGGATTCACGCTCGGTCGAAAAACCCTTCGTTCGGGCGTCGCTCAACCCTGCGCGTTCTCGATGGCCGATTCGAGGGCGTCCATCGCGGCTTGCTGATCCTCGTCGCTGAGGGGGACGTAGCCGACTTCGTCGGCGACGATCTCCTGACTGGTCGAGTTCTCGATCCAGTAGCGGGCGAACTCGGCGACGTGTTCCTCGGCCAGCGACTCCTGTTTGGCGTAGGTGAAAAGCGGCCGGGACAGGGGCGTGTACTCGCCGGCTCGAGCGGTCTCCAGCGACGGCTCGGTACAGCCGCTCCCGTCGTCGACGCCGAGGGCCGTCACGCGGTCCTGGTTCTGGGAGTAGTACGCGAAGCCGAGATAGCCGATGGCGTTCTCCGAGCCCTCGACGCCCTGGATGATCGTGCGGTCCTGCTCGGTCGCGGAGTAGTCCTGGCGGTGGCCCGGGCCCTCCTCGCCGATGATGGCCTCGATGAAGTAGTCGTAGGTCCCCGAGGCGTCGGTCGGGCCGTAGAGCTCCAGTTCCTGGTCCGGCCAGTCGTCGTTCACGTCGCTCCAGTTGGTCGGCGGATCCTCGGCCGACCAGATCTGGCGGAGTTCCTCGACGGTGATGCAGTCGATGTCCATCTCGTTGTTGACGACGATCGTCAGTGCGTCCGTGGCCACGGTGAACTCGACCGGCGTGATGTCGTTCTCCGAACACGCCTCTTCCTCCGCGGATTGGATCGGGCGGGAGGCGTTGTTGAAGTCCGTCCGACCGGGGCAGAAGTGGTTCGCGAACCCGCCACCGGAACCGGTCGACTGGATGTTGACGTTGACTTCGGAGTGTTCCTGCTGGAATCGCTCGGCCATCGCCGTCGCCAGCGGGAAGACGGTCGAACTACCCGCGATGTCGATGGTGCCGGAGAGCTCCCCGTCGCCGCCGTCGCCGCCGTCGCCACCGTCGTCGCCGCTCTGCGTACAACCGGCGAGGGCGAGCGCACCGGCCGAGCCGGCCGCGGTCAGGAACTTTCGGCGCGATGCGGACCCACCTGCGGGTTCGTCAGTCATCACCCGTCAGTGGCCGACTGTGACGTAAGTACCCTTCTATTATAACTATATAGATCTACGTACGGCAACCGATGACGATGGTCCCATCCGGGGCGCTCGCCGCCGGATTCGCGAGCCACAGCTCGATATCCGATCGACGAGAATCTCGGAGCCTTATTCCGGTTACTCCGCCTATAGGGCGATATGTGGCTCGGTAGCGGCCACCCGTACGGGCCGTCACCCCTGGTGGAGTGGCGATCCAGCACGCTCGGTTAGAGGAGTATATAGATATGGATGGTTTTATTTCTCCCCGCCGGTTTCCTTCGCGTATGGTCGAGACCCGCAAGGTGCAGGTGACGGGCGGATCGACGTACACGGTATCGATCCCGAAAGACTGGGCGACCGACAACGGAGTCTCCGCGGGAAGCGAGGTGGCCTTCTACCCCGAGGGTGACTCGCTTTTCATGACGCCCCGGACCGGCGAGGAGCGGACCGAGGGGACCCTCGACATCGGCGATCTGGACGGCGAGGAGCTCATCCGGGCCGTGATGACGATGTACGTCAGTGGATTCGACATTATCGCCTTGGAGAGTACCCGCATCACGACCGACCAGCGGCGAACGATCAGGCAGGCGACCCAGAGCCTCGTCGGCCTGGAAGTCCTGGAGGAGACCCGTGACCGGGTGGTCATCCGCGACCTGCTCGACTCCTCCGAGCTGTCGATCAACAACGCCGTCACCCGGATGCGACTCATCGCGCTCTCGATGCTTGAGGACGCCGTGCGGGCGCTGGTGGACCTCGACGCCGACCTGGCCCGCGACGTCATCCAGCGCGACGACGACGTCGACCGTCTCTGGATGGTCGTCTCCCGTATCTTCCGGGCGACCCTCCGGAGCCCCCGTGCCGCCGAAGAACTCGGCGTCACCCGCGAGGTGTGTTTCGACTACCAGTCCGCGGCCCGACAGCTCGAACGCATCGCCGACCACGCGACCAAGATCGCCCACCTCTCGCTCGAGTTCGAGGAGCCGGTTCCGGACGACGTCGCCGCCGCCCTCGACGAGCTTCACGACGACGCCTCGGCCGTGACCGACGCCGCGATGGACGCGCTCTTCCTCGACGAGAGCGACGAGTCGACGCGCCGCGCCAACGAGGCTCGGGAGTCGGTTCAGGGCATCGATGGGCACGCCCGCTCCATCGACGAACTCCTGCGGGAACTCGACCCGACGCGGGCACAGCTACTGGGGCTGGTCGTCGACTCGCTGTCACGGAGCGCCGACTACGGGGGCAACATCGCCGAGACGGCACTGCAGAAGGCGGCACCGACGCCGTAGCCGGCGTCTCATCCCGTTTATTGTAAGTCATCACCGGTGGTTCGCCGGACTTCCCCGGCGAATCACCGGGAAACAGTTACGATAACCGTCTCAGTCCAGCAGAACCGCGTTGACCTGACCGGTCTGACCGGGACGGGACGTGACGCGGGCCCGACCCTCGCTCGTCTCGATGATGGCGCCCTTCGTGAGGATGTTTCGCCGGGCGTAGTTGGTGTTCGAGGGGTTCTCGACGACGTTCTCGATTTCGGCCTCGACGGTCTCGCCGCTGTCGGCGACCTGGGCGACGTTCGTGGCGAGCGCCCGCGTCTTCGTCTCCGTCCCGCGGGCGTCGATGGTCTGGAACCGGGGTTCGCCGACCGTCGTTTCGGCCGGCTGACGGCCCAGCTGGTACCGCTTCTTGTTTCGGAACGGCCGGAGGCGGCCGCCCGTCCGCTTGCGCGTGGAGCGTCCCTGGTCTTTCATACGGCTATCCAGTCCTAGCAGCTACTTGAATCGCTCGGAACGCGGAGCCGGAACGGATAGGGTTTAGTGGGCTGCCCCCGCCTTCTGGGGCATGAGCCTCGAAACCGCGGTGGCGGCGCCGTTCCGCGACCGGGGGCGGTCCCGGCTCGACGAGGGGGAGTTCGTCGTCGCCCTCTCCTTGGACCGGGACTGGTTCACGCCCGATCAGGCCAAGCGCCTCGTCGACGTGGCGGCCGGCCGCGGCCTCCTCGCCCGCGAGGGCGACGACCTGGTCGCGTCGTTCGACCCCTCCGCCGTCACCATCCCCTCCGGGTTCGTCCCCGACGAGTCCGTCCTTCGGGAGCAGTCCGCGTTCGAGCGCGTACTCGCCGCACTCGTCGAGGCCGGCGTCGAGAAACAGGAGGCCGTCGCGGCGATCAACGAGCGACAGCGCGAACTCGGCGTCACCATCGAGGCCGCGGCCGTCCTCTACGCCCGCCGCCGGGGAATCGACGTCGACGCCGCCGCCGACCGCGCCCTCGCCGACCTCCGGGAGGGGACCGAGTCGGAGTCGGACGCCGACTCCGCGTGATCGTCGCCGATCCGTCATACTGTTTATTGTACGTCATTACCGGTGGTTCGCCAGCACAGTGCGGCGAACCACCGGTACACTGTTACAACAATCCGTATCAGTCGTCGCCGTCGGCGGCTTCGGCCCCCGACGCGCGGGCACCGCTCGCCTCGCTCTCCACCGAGACGCCCTCCCAGTCGTGGTCCGCGTGGAACCCTTCGCGCTCCCGCGCGCTCGCAGCGACGCGGACGAACTCGGCCCGGTCCCGAGCGTGCGGGATCGTGTGGCCGCCGCAGTAGGAGAGCCCGGACCGGACGCCGGCGAGGAACTCCCTCGCGACGTCCGCCACGGGTCCCTTGTACGGCGTCAGCGCCTCCACGCCCTCGTCGGCATCGACGTCCGCTCCCTTGTCGTCGCGGTCCTCCGCCGCGGCGGTGGTGGCCATCCCTCGGGAGCGCTTGTACCGCGTGCCGTCGACTTCGACGACGGCTCCCGGGGCCTCGTCGGTTCCGGCGAACAGGCTGCCGAGCATCACCGTGTCCGCCCCGGCCATCAGCGCCTTGGTCGCGTCGCCCGAGTTGCGGATGCCACCGTCCGCACAGATCCGCACGTCTAGGTCCGCGGCGGCCCGCGCACAGTCGTCGACGGCGGTCAGCTGTGGCACCCCGGCGCCGGCCACCTTCCGCGTCGTGCAGTGTGACCCCGGACCGATCCCGACTTTCACGCAGTCGGCCCCCGCGGCCGCGAGGTCCTCGACGCCCGCGGGCGTCGCGACGTTGCCCGCCGCCAGGTCGGTGTCGGGGAACGCCGCCGCGACCCGCTCGACGGCGGCGAGCGCGCGTTCGAGGTGGCCGTGTGCGACGTCGACGACGAGGACGTCGACGCCAGCCTCGACCAGCCGCTCACACCGCGAAACGTAATCCTCGTCGAGGCCGACGGCTGCGCCGACCTGAACGCCCGCGTCGACGACTCGCTCGACCTCTCGGGCCTGCTTCTCGGGTGAGAGAAAGCGGTGGATCACGCCGAGACCCCCGGCGCGCCCGAGTTCGGTCGCCATCTCCGCCTCGGTGACCGTATCCATCGCCGCGGAGACGAGCGGCGTCGCCAGTTCGACCCCTGGCGTGAACGCCGTCGCGAGGTCGACATCGTCCCGGCTGTCCACCGGGGATCGCTTCGGCACCAGCAGGGCGTCGCCGTAACTCAGCCCCGTTCGAAGGTCGTTCATTCCCCTACAAGGAAGGCCGCGCGGAGGCTTAAACCCCTCGTCGCGGTACGCTTGCCGGAACGGGGAGCCTTGAAACGGCTCCGGCCCGTTTTCGACCCATGGTCGACTCCACGCTCGCGGACGGCGTCCGCATCGCACAGTTGCTCGCCTCCGATCTGGTCGGCCACGAGGGCCGCCTCGCGACCGTGTCGGTGACCGACGCCGACCCCGAGGTCGACCCGACGACCGACGGCAGTCGCGCGTACGTGGTGCGCGCCGGCGACGACCCGCTGGCGACGGCGTTCGTCCACCCCGAACGCGTCCGCCTCGACTTCCGGCTCGCCCACGAGTCCGTCGTCGAGGCCGCGAACGAGGCGGGTCTGCGAGTCCGCCCGAAGGCCGTCGAGCCGCCGCGAACGGTCGTCTTCGTCGAAGACGGCGCCGAGGTGAAGCGCGTCCTGTCGGTCTTCGAGCGCGCGGTGGCCGCCCGTTGACCCGGGCTACCGCGAGGACAGGATCCGCGGGAGCCGTGCCGCCAACTCGTCGCGCTCGACGTGTGCGATGGCCGCCGGATCGGGGTCGGGGCCGCCGGGGAACGTCACCTGCACCGCGTCGAGGCCGGCGGCCGTCGCGCCCCGCACGTCCGCCTCGACGTCGTCGCCCACGAACACCGTCGCCGCGGCGTCCGTGTCGAGGGCGTCGAGGAGCCGTTCGAAGGCGGCCGCGTCGGGCTTGCCCGCGCTCAAATCGCCGGTGACCAGCGCGGCGTCGAACCGGTCGCTCCACCCGAGGACCCGGAGCTTCGACCGCTGTGCGACGACCGGCCCGTTCGTCAGCAGGCCGAGTCGGTACCGCCGTGCGAGCCTCGTAAGCATCGATTCGACGCCGGAAACGGGCGATAGCGCCTCGTTCACCCGCTCGCGATACGCCCGGGCCAGCGCCGCGGGGTCGACGTCCGTCCCGTCGAGGAGGGTCTCGAACACCGGTTCCCGACTCCGTGCAGTCAGGTTGTCGGCGTGGGCGTCGAGATACGCTTCCCGGGAGCGGGCCGGGGCGTCGACCGCCCGAAGCGCCGACGCCAGCAACGTCTCGCGGTCGACGTTCGTCACCGCGAGCGTGTCGTCGAGGTCGAACGCCACCGCGGCCGTATCCATACCGTCGCCTATCCGGGCGAGGCGTATGAGCGTGCCGCCTTCGGCGGCCCGTGATCGAACCGATCGGGTGGGTATTTGTGTCCCCGTCCGGTTGGTTCCCCATGACCCTCGATCCGGTCCACGTCGACGGTATCGCCGACCTGGCCGGCCGCCTCGCTCGCCGGGTCGACGACACCGACCACGACGACCTGGCGCGGACGGCGTTCGAGGAGTTCCTCGACCCCCTCCGGGCCGACGGCCGGACGGTGATCGATCCGCTCGGCGAGCGCCGTCTCCGCTCGGTCCCCGTCGACGACGTCGCGCTGATCGATTCGCCCTACCCGACCGTCCACGGCCTCGACTCCGGCACCATCAACCCGACCACGTTCAAGAACGGACTGGTTCTCGACGTCGCCCACGCCGCGATGGCCGCCGAGCCGTCCGACCTCGACCTGCACCGCGCCCGGAGTCTGGTGACGACCGTCCACGCGAACGATCCGACGCTCGCGCTCGGGACCGACTGGGCGCGCCGCGACGAGGGCTACTTCCGGAACAAGATCCTGCACGCCCCGCGCGTGAACCGCTACGCCGAGGGGGTCGTCCACGCCCTCGCGCTCTACCTCGCTGAGAGTTCCCACGCCCTCGAACACGCCGATGTCGTCGACGACTGTCTGCTCCTCGACGGTCCGCTCTACCCGAAGGAACTCCTCAACTGGCAGGACCGGGACGCCGAACTCGGCGCGCTGGCGACGGAGGCCAAACCCCGAGCGATCGTCGAGAACTACGTCCGCCTCGTCGAGCGACTCCTGGACCGGGACGTCGCCGTCGCGGGATTCGTCAAGAACCCCTCGCCGAAGTTGATCACCCGGACGCTCCGCGAGAACGGCGTGGACGCGCCGTGGGTCGACGACACCGCCCTCTTCACGCGCCTGCTGGAACCCGACGGCGACGAGGGCCGACCGACGGATCGACTCACCTTCACCAACTGGTTCCGGTCCCGAGGGGGGTCCGACCGAACGCTCGCGGCCGACGGCGACGCCCTCGGCGTCGACCGACGCCGCGACCCGGCCGACTACGAGGTGACCTTCTTCGTCGTCTACGACCCCCGCGAGGACCTCTGCTATCGCGTCGAGGCCCCCGCCGGCCTCACCCGCGACCCCGACGCCCGGGATCGACTCACGCGGCAGATCCTCCGGGACGTAGCGACCGCCCGCGGCCCGCCCCCGGTCGTCGAGCGGGCGGACGCGCTGGCCCGAATCGGCGTCGACGAGAAGGCCGCGCTCCGGCGCAAGTTCGAGGAACGACTCGACTCGCCCTTCGTCCGGACCTACGACGACCACCGCTGGGGCGAGGAGTTCTGAGTCCGTCAGCGCGCACTCATACGATGACGAGTCGTTAGCGATCGTTCGTCAGGACAGTCCGGCGAACCACCGGTGAACAGTGACAATACTCCGTCTCATACTGTTTATTGTAAGTCGTTACCGGTGGTTCGCCAGAGTGGTCCGGCGAACCACCGGTAAACAGTTACAATAATCCGTATCAGTCGATCGGATCGGCTTTCTCCATCTCGATCGACACCGTCGACTCGGGGACGCCGACCCGCGCGAACTGTGTCCGCAGGTGCTCTTTCGCGGCCTCGATGGCCTGCTCCCGGGTGTCGAACCCGCGCGGCATCGGCGACTCGAAGGCGACCTGGATCTCCTCACCGTCGATGCGGGTGGTCGACCCGCCGCTCTCGACCTCGTAGAACTCGTCGCAGACCCAGACGTAGGCTGCGTCCTCGTCGGGCGCGCCACGGAAGCTCGGCGCCCGCTCACCCCGCTCGTAGACCGTCCCCGTGAGCGTCGTGTCCCCACCCGTCCCGCGGATCAGTAACATTACCGTGAATACGCGCGCGTTACATAAAAGACGTGTGTGGCGGCTATCGGCGGCGAGAATCGCCGCCTCATCCTGTTTATTGTGCGTCAGTACCGGTGGTTCGCCGGACTGTCCTGGCGAACCACCGGTGAACAGTTACAATAATCCGTATCAGTCCCGGCCGAAGGCGGTCGCCAGTCCGTCGGCGATCACCCGCCGTGCGTCCCGCGCCCGGTCGAGGTCCGGGAACGAGGCGAACACGTGGACCATCCCCGGGTAGTTCTCGTGGGTGACCGAGACGCCCCCCTCGCGCAGGCGGTCCGCGTACGCCGCCCCCTCGTCCCGCAGCGGGTCGTAGCCGGCGGTGATCACCGTCGCCGACGGCAGTCCCGACAGATCCCGCGCCCGGAGCGGCGACGCGTAGGGGTTGGCGCCGTCGATATCGTCGCCCAGATAGCGCTCCCAGTACCAACGCATGCTCGCCCGGGAGAGCAGGTATCCCGCCGCGTTCTCGTCGTAGGACGACGTGTCGAACGCGTAGTCGGTCACCGGGTAGAGCAACACCTGGTGGGCGAGTTCCGGCCCGTCGCGCTCCCGCGCTAGCAGCGTCACCGCGGCCGCCAGGTTACCGCCGGCGCTGTCACCCCCCACCGCCACCCGGTCCGGGTCGCCGCCGACGATTTCGGCGTACTCCGCCGCCCACGCCGTCGCCGCGTAGGCGTCGTGGACCGCCGCCGGGAAGCGGTGTTCCGGCGCCCGCCGGTAGTCGACCGAGACGACGACACAGTCGGCCGCCTCGGCGAGCAGACGACAGAGTCCGTCGTGAGTGTCCAGGTCGCCACGGACCCACCCGCCGCCGTGGAGGTACACGAACACCGGTCGGGCCCCCCCACCGGGCGGCGTGTAGGTCCGGATCGGCAGCGACGTCTCCGGATCGTCCCCGGGTCCGGGAATCGAGAGGTCACGGACCGTGAGGTCGTCGTCCGGCGGCTCCTCGGCGACCAGCAGGTCACGGAGCGCCTCCCGGGCGCCCTCGACCGAGAGCGAGGCGGTCGGCGGCAGATCGACGCGGTCGAGGATCGTTTCCGCTTCGGGGTGGAGGTCGGGAGCGCGGCCGGTCACGGGCGATCACTCCGCGTGGTTCGGACGAGTGTCATGGCTCGGTGGAGCGGTCCGCGTTACTATAAACTCCCGGCGTCGAGTCGTTCGTCGACCGACGCCCAGCCAGTCCGCTTTCGCTCCCTCTTCGTCACCCCCCACCGACAGCTCAGTTGCGACCGTACGTTCCGGGGCAGTCGACCTCGTACGTTCGTGTCGCCCCGGAGACGCCGACGTTCGGTCCGGTTGCCGAGTCGATTTCGACGTGCAACGAGTCGGCACCGGAGACGTTGTTGGCGGTGGGTGGTTTCACTTGTATTCCGGCCGAGTCACCGGAATCGTACGGTCCCCAAAAGGTCAGGTCGGCCGACTCGCCCGGCCCCAGTTGTTCGGCCTGCCCGCCGGTACCGACACGGACGTAGCCGTCGACCGCCGTGACCGTGACGTCGATCCGTTCGACGGTGGTGTTCTCGGGGAACCGGTTGTGAACGAAGCCCTTGTTGTTCCCGACGCCGTGGCCCATCCCGCACTGGAGGCTGCCGTCGAGTGCCAGATACGCCTCCGACGGTTCGGCGACGGTGACACTCACGCTCCGGTCCGCCGAGGCGGCGGAGTATCCGCCGACACCGAGGGCCATGCTCGCCGCTACGCACAGCGCGAGCACCGCCACGATCCGTCGGCGTCGACGGCTCATCCCTCGACTTCCGGCGGTGGTCCCTCCGAGCCCAGTCGCATCCCGCGGGTGTAGTAGGTGTGAACCAGCGCCAGTGTGGCGATGGCGACGATCGTGAACATCGCCAGGCTGGCGTCGCCAATCCCAGCCAGCACCGGCAGGTCGAGCGCGTGACCGAGCGTCACCACCCCAGTCAACGTCCCCACTCCGAGGTAGTAGAGGCTCCAAGGCACGTCGTGGCCCTGAACGACCTCCAGGTAGAGGTCGACGTCGTCCGCGTCGTCGGTGAGCTCTACCTCGCCGGCGCGCTGGTCGAAGATCACCAGGTTCAGGTCCTCCATCTTCGGGAGGTGGAACTGCTGGAGCGACGTGTAGACGTTCTTGCGCGCGTCCGACCCCACCGCGGCGACGTCGATGCCGTTCTCCCACGCGGCGACGTGCTCCGCGAGCGTCCCCAGCGCCGCCCGCGGCCCGTTCCGCTGCAGGTAGTGGATGACGAACCGCCGTCGTCGGTTGCTCAGTACCTCGTAGACGTCGTCCCGTGCGAGACTCGTTCCGTTCGACGTACCCCCCATACGTATCGAACTAGCGTCACATCCCCCTGTCACATAAGTAACCGCCGCCGACGGGTCTTTCAGGCCCGTCCAACACCCACTCAATCCCGGCTTGAAACGACGTCAAACGGTCGTTGGCTCCCGTCAATCGAGCCGTTGAACCGGTTCTACGACTTCGTTTCCGTCGTTTCAATCGCCTCACAACAAGGTGGATGGATGTACAGGGGTGAGACGTGCTCCCGACGGGGCACGTGACCAACTATGGAACGGCGAAAATTCATCGCGACGATGGGATCGATCGCTGCCGGCGGGGCGGCGACGGTAGGGACAGGTGCGTTCACGAGCGTGGAAGCGGATCGAAGCGTGGACGTCGCAGTCGAAGACGACGCCTCCGCCTACTTGGGCCTGGATACGTCCGGTGACGCGAACGATCAGTACGTCTCCGGACAGGGCTCGGGAGAAATCGTCATCGACTTCGACGACAGCGGAAACAGCGGAACCGGTGTCAACCCGAACGCCAACACCGTCCTCGAGAGCGTGTTCCAGATCGAGAACCAGGGCACGCAGGAGGTCGATGTCTCGCTCTCCGGAAGCGGTATCTCTATCCAAGGTCAGGGCACCGAGATCTCGGCACCCGGTAGCGATGGCATCGCTGCCTCCCTGTCCGACGATGCCGGTGATGCCACGCTCGGGACGGGCGATTCGATCGACGTCGACTTCGCGGTCAACTCCGGCACGTCCGACCTCTCTGGAACGCTCACGATCGACGCGGACGCGACGTAATGGACTGATCCAACATGAAGCGTAGACAACTGTTGGCCGGTGTCGGGATGGCGGCTGCTGGAAGCACCGTGTTCGGTACCGGTGCGTTCACTAGCACGACCGCCCAGCGCTCCGTGTCGGTGGGCGTTGCCAACGAGGAAAACGCGTACCTCTCGCTGGACGACGAACTCCCCCAAGGACGCACCGAAAACGCGTCGATCTCCGAGGACATCCAATCCCAAGGCAACGAGCTCGTCCTCGATTTCAACGGGAACAACATCGGCGGTGGTCAGGGTGTCGGCAAGGACTCCATCTACGAGTTCGACAACATCTTCGTGATCGAGAATCAGGGGACGCAACCCATCTTCGTCCAGATAGATAACGTGGACATCGACGGCAACGGTGCCCAGAGCGGCGCTTACCTCGAGTTCTACGTGACCGGTGATAGCAACCGGGATCGGATCGACGGGTCAACCCAGGAACTGGAACTCCCCGTTGGGACGCCGGCCTACATCGGCGCACGAGTCGTCACCGATGACAGCACCACCCTCGGAACGTTCAACAAGGGTACGACTGTCCACGCGCAATCCGACAGTTTCCTCGGTAGTGGCACCCCGGTCAGTCCCTGAGACCATCCGCAGTACAACCCACATCGGTCTTCACGGCTTCCGGCTTCGCCGGAGGATCGTGACACGGTTCCCCGTGACGGCGGTTCGACTCCGCCGGTGGGCTTCGCCTGAGAGGGCGGTGACATCATGAACAGACGACAGCTCTTGGCGATCATCGGTGCCATCGGCGGTACTGGCGCGGTCGTGAACGGAACGGGTGCGTTCACGACCGTTCAGGCGAACCGCGACGTGTCCGTGTCGGTCACGGACGACGCACTGGCGTATCTCGCCATCGACGACACGGGTAACGCGAACGACGAGTACGTCAGCGAAAGCGGCGGTGGCGAGTTCGGGATCGATCTCACGGGAAGCAACACGACCAGCGGCGGCGGGTCCGGCGTCAACACCGACGCCGTCACCGTCATCGAGGACCTCTTCGAGGTCCGGAATCAGGGGACTCAGGACGTGGACGTGTCGGTGACGCCGCTGACGTTCGTCGACACGAATTCGGGCAACACGCTGATCGTGTTGGTCGTCCCCGACACGAACTTCCCGACGGTGAATCTCTCCCCGGGGAACGCCGAGACGTACAGCCTCGTCGTGGACGTGTATCCCGGCGGCACGAACACGAGCGTCGACGACACCATCACCGTCTCGGGGGTGGCTCCGTAGATGGCACTGACGATCAAGGACTTCGTCGAACAGGAGGATGGGCTGACCCTCGACGACGTGCCGCCGCGAGTGCGAAAGCGGGTCAACGACGCGCTCCAGGACCTGACCGGCGGCGGCGAGGGCGGCGCCGGGGCGCCACAGAACCCCGACGCGATCATCGTCAGCAAGAACCTCGACGGCCGGGACGGGTTCAATCAGATCGGGGCGGCGGTCGACAGCGCCGAGTCCGGAGCGACCATCTTCGTCGAACCCGGCACGTACACCGAGGACGTCCTCGTCGATGTCGACGACCTCACCATCGCCGGTGCGGAGGGAACCCCGACCATCGAATCGACGGGAACGGGATACCAAAGCGAGGGGGACCCCATCGCACCCCTCGAAATCGTCGGGACCGGCGTGGAGGTCCGCGACGTCGCGGTCCAAGCGGTCGACGGCGAGGGGTACGGATACGGTATCCAGATCAGCGGCGTCTCGGGTGCGTCCGACACGACGCTGATGGACGTCCGGGTCGACGGCTCCTCCGGCTTCAACACCGGCGAGTTCGGAACCGGCGTTCGGGTTCGCGGTGCGCCGAACACGGTCCTCGACGGGGTCGTCGTGAACGGTGGCTCGGACGTCGACTACGGGATCCGCGTCCAGCACCCCGACACCGAAGTCGTCGGCTGTACGGTCAACAACTGCAACCGCGCCATCGACGTCCAGTCCAGCGATCAGGTCGTCCGGGACAACACGATCAACGGGATCACCGAGAGCAGTCCCGGCGGGTTCTACAAGGATCCGTTCGACGACGGACTGGAGGACGACGAGTTCCCGAGCGGGAAGGGCATCCGCGTCTCGACGACTCCGGCCGGATCGAGCAACACGATCGAGAACAACGACATCAACGACTGCGGGCTCGGTATCGAGGCGTTCGGTTCGGACAGCACCCTCAGCGGCAACAACATCACGGGTTGTTCGACCGGGATCGTCGTCGCGGACGGTGCGTCGAACTACACGATTTCAGGCAACACCATCGAAGACGGCAGCGGCCGCGGCATCAGCGTCTTCAGCGGGTCGACGGACGACCACCTGATCGAGAACAACACCGTCAGGAACCAGGGCTCCGGGGTCGTCCTCAGCGGTGCCGACGACAACACGCTCGCGGGCAACACTCTCGAAGACAACACGTACAACGGCATCTGGCTCAACGACGGGGCCGGCAGTGCGACCGGCAACACCATCGAGGACAACACCGTCTCGAACAACGGGTTCGGATCGGGGAGTCCCTACCCCGGCATCTTCCTAGGTAACGCCGAAGACACCACGATCCGGAACAACGACGTCGACGGCAACGCGGCGCAGGGAATCTACGCCTTCGAGTCGTCGGGCACCGTCATCGACGACAACACGTTGGCGAATAACGGCGAGGGTGCGGGCGAGTTCGTCTACTCCGGCATCCTACTCTGGACCGTCACCGACACGACGGTCACGAACAACACGCTGACGGACAACTACTACCGCGGTATCTGGGCCGAGAACTACACCGACCCGCTCACGATCAGCGGGAACAGCGTCACGCTCCGTGATACGTCCTACGATCCGATCGTCACCAACGCAGCATGACTACGAACGACACCACCACCTCGGACGACGAGACGAACAGTTCGGACGACCGAGAGATGCTGAAACCGGAGCCACCGCGGGGCGGCACCCGTTCGTCGGACGGGTGACGACTCGTCTCCGGCACCCACGCTGTGTGTGACTCCTCGGGCGATCCGGGGGAGTGGCGGTTCGATTCCGTCGGTGGGCTTCGCCCGCGAGGGTGTGACGACCGATGATCCGAACATCACGCATGCGAACCGACGCGCGGAGTCCTCGGGACCTCGAAGGGGTGACCGAATAATGCCCGACAGACACGGGCCGATGCGGGTGGTGTATCAGCAGGGCATACCTGGCACCAACTGGGAGTCCTTCGAAACCAGTGCATCGAACGACACGCTCGACCGGATCACCCTGGGGATACTGGAGCTCGATCCCGAGTGGCTGGCCGATACGCTCGAGACGAGCGAAATCGACGCCGTCGAGCGCGAGTTCGGCGTCGTCGTCGAGGCTCCCGGGGACGGCGGGGAGACCGAACTCCCCGCCGACCGGTTCGACGTGGAGCGGTTCGAGGGATCGGCGACGTTCACGGACGGCGGGATCACTGGCCTCTACTACAAGGTCGAAGTCGCCGACACCGACGACGGCGACGTGACCGGGTTCCGAGTCGAGGCGACCAGCGACGACGGCGCCACGGATTCCTTCGAACACCTGCCCGACGGACCGGACTCGGGGGCGCCGGAGCGCTCGAACTTCGAAGTCGGGTTGTTCACGGATCGGATCGTCGAAGGACCCATCACTGTCACCCTGAGTGCCGCCGACGAGGACTCCGCGGGCTCGTTCGTGGGGTTGACGACCGTTCAGTTTCCGGCGACGGCGGAGTGAGGAGTCTCCGGGGTCCGGCCGGGACCGTCGGATCGGACGTACGACCGGGGGCAACGTGTCACGCCGACGGCCCCTCCCACCGCGCGATCACGTCGCTGTGTTGGCCGTCCTCGCTCGTCCAGAGCAGTTCGATCCGGGCGGTCGCGAGCGTGTCGATGGGGCTGTTCGTCCAGACGCGGACCCGCTCACCCGCGTCGACCGGATCGACGACGACGTCGACCCAGTCGGTCGCGTACCGCTGTTCCGTTCCGCCGTCCATGTAGTACACCACCACCTCGACCTGCTCGGGGTCGAACGTATCGCCCGACGTGTGGACGACGCGGACGACCTCACAGGGATCGATCGCACAGTTGGGGTCGCTGACGCCCGTCTCGTACTCGAAATCGAAGGCGGCCTGTGGTGGGGCCGGCCCGAGCGATCCGGCCAGTCCAGACACCAATACCCACAGCGTCGCGGCCAATAGGACGACCATGCCGACCAACAACACGACGCCGACGGTGTTCGATACGCCTCTGTCTTCGGTTCGTAACGCGTTCATCGTGGGGGGAAATCGATCGGTCGTTCTCGGCGAAACTGTCTACCTGACGACGTAAAAGTCGCGGGGGCGAATTATCAGCGGCAAGAACTGAGGCGGTGGCGACCGTTTCAATCGGTATGATACCCGGTTCAAACACCCTATACTGAAGCGTCGGGAGTTCGATGTTCCACTGTCGTCCGATGAGCCGAGTCATCGCGCGTCTCGCCGTGGGCGTTCTGATACTGTCCGCCGCCACCTTCGCCGTCGGGACCGGCGCCTTCCCCGGAGCGTCGGATCCCGTCGGGGAGGAGGTGTCACTCTCCCCGTCGTCGGGACCGAACGGGGGGTATGCCTACCTCGCCGACGGCGAACTCGTCGTCGACCTCACCGCGGCCAATCCGAACCTCGAGGGCGACGGTGTGGGCGTCGACGCCGTCACGATTCTCGACGACGTGTTCGTCGTCCACTACGGCGGCGAGCGGTTCGCACGCATCTGGATCACGCACGGTTCGGAGTCGGTCACTCTCCGGGCGGACGGTCGGCCGATCCAGTCCGAGGCCAACGCCGTCGTCCTGCCGGCCAACGGATCGACGACCGTCGGGATGCGAGTCGACACGACCGGAACCACCGACGGGCTGTTGGAGGACCTGACCGTCCACGCGCGGGTCGCCGAACCGGGCGACGTCGACGCCGAGGCCACCGGGGGAGCCGCCACGTCGGACGACAACCGTTCGGTCAGTTCCTACGCGCCGAGCGACGACGCTCGGGAGTTCACCGTAACGAACGCGCCGGCCGGGGCGCCGGTCACGCTCGATACGGACCGACTGGTGGTCGACGCCATCGAGACGGAGACGCTCACCCTCGACCAGTTGGTCGTGACCGGCGACGGCGGCTCGATGTCGGTCGATGTCCGGGTGCTCGAGGGGACGGAGCGACCGGACGCTAACACCGGGATCAGTGCCCTCGGGGCAGTCGAAGTGACGGACGGAGGTTCGGTCGAGTCCGCCACGCTCCGATTCAGTGCCGCGCCGGCGTATCTCGAGGCCAGAGGAACCACCGCCGACCGTCTCGTGGTCCGACACAGCGACGGTGGCGGCTGGCACTCACTCGACGCGAGGTACGTCGGCATGCAGAACGGCCGTGCGGTGTTCGAAGCCGAGTCGCCCGGGTTCTCGACGTTCGTGGTGGGCGTCCGAACCCCCGACCTTCGGATCGTCGACGCAGGTCCGCAGCGCTCGACCGTCGTGCCAGGCGAGCCCTCGACGGTCGCGGTGTCTGTCCGGAACGACGGCCTCGCGGCCGGGGAGCGAAACATCAGTCTGTCGATCGACGGCGAGCGAATCGACACGCGCGCCGTCGAGTTGGCACCCGGCGAGACGGCGAGAGTTCGGTTCACCGTCCAGCCACGGTCGCCGGGGCGGTACGCGGTGGGCGTCGACGGGGTCGACGCCGAGACGTTCGTCGTCGCGGCCCCGACGACGGACGCCCCGTCCGGTGCCACACCGGTCGACGAGGACGGCACGGAACGCGAATCGCCGACCCAGTCCTCGACCCTTCCGTCACCGACCCCTGCCGATCGGACGAACGCGTCGGTCAGCGAACCCGCGACACTCGACCCGTCGTCGATCGCGTGGCTGTCCGGGATCGTCTCGATCTCGCTCGTAGCGTTACTGATCCGCCGTCGACGCGGTGGAACCGGCGGAGGGTGACTGTCGTGTCGCTCCGCTCGACCGACGATCCGCCGTTCGGCGCCGTTGTCGTCGACCTCGTTCGGGTCCGGGACTGCCTGGCGCTCGCAGCCGTCCCGGCAGCGTTGCTCGGCATCTTCCTGTTACCGGAATCGAGTCGCCGCTCGCTGACCTTTCTCTACGCTTCGCCCACTCTCACGACGGCGTTCGCCGCACACTTCGTCCACTTCCGGGTCACACATCTCGCCTCGAATCTGCTCGGGTACGGAGTGTTCGCCGGTGTCGCGTATCTGCTCGCGGTACTCGCCGGTCGGCGGCGACTGTTCGGGGCCGCGACGGGAACCTTCCTGCTAGCACTCCCCCCCGTGCTCTCCGCGTTGAACCTCGCCCTTCCCCGCCGTGCCGTCGGGTACGGATTTTCGGGCGTGAACGCTGCGTTCGCTGGCCTTCTCGCTCTCCTGATTCCGATCTATGCCCGGGCGAGACTCGCCTCGTGGATCGAGTTCCGGCACGCACCGGCCGTGTTTTTCGTCGTCATCGCCATCACACCCGTCGTCGCCCTCCCCCCCTCGACGACGAGTCTGGGAATCACGCTGACCTGTGGGGTGCTCGGAACGTACTACGTCCACGCTCTCGAGACGGACCGCCGACGAGCCGGGGGTGTAGAGACGGCGGGATCGACGCGGGGCTGGCTCGACCTCCTCGTCGTCGCGACCCTCCTGTGTGTCGGATTCCCGTTCGTCGGGTTCGGTGCCGGTGCCACCGGGTCGGCGACGGTTCCGAACGACTACGTCCATCTACTCGGGTTCTGTCTCGGATTCATCGGCCCGTACGTGTGTCTGGTGCTGGAGCTGTTCGATACCGACGGATCGACCGGATAGTGGCGATCGGTGACGGCAGACGGGGTGAGCGGAGAGGTTTTTTATCGGCTCGACGTAATCGTCCGGTGAATCGAATGTCTCCCCGACGCATGCTCTCGGTCGCGGGGGAGGTCCTCGCCATCGTCGTCGTCGTCGCGCTCGTCGCCGGACAGGCGCTCGGCTATCCGGTGTTGCTCGGGTTCGTCGAAACCGGGAGCATGGAGCCGACGTTGAACCCCGGCGATGGGTTCGTCGCCATCCCGACGGCCATCGACGGCGACGTCGAGGAGGGTGACGTGATCGTCTTTCGGGCCGAACAGATCCAGGGTGGTGGTCTCACGACCCATCGGATCGTCGGCGAGACGGAGCGGGGCTACGTCACCCGCGGTGACGCCAATCCATTCACCGATCAGGACGGCAACGAGCCACCGGTGAAGGATGCCCAAATCGTCGCCAAGGCGTGGCAAGTCGGCGGCTCGGTCGTCGTGATTCCACACCTCGGGACGGCGGTGATGGGTCTCCAAAGCGCCGTCACCGACACCCAGCGGACGGTCGCGTCGGTGACGGGGAGCCGATCCTTGCTCGGGACCCAGGGACTCACGTACCTGTTGCTCGGTCTCTCGGTGCTTCTGTACCTCTTCGATCTGTTCGTGACCGACGGAACGGACCGCGACCGAAGCCGATCCCGCAGTCGGGACCGGGGGCTGTCGTCGAGGGTCATCGTCGCCGGACTCGCGGCGCTGATCGTTCTCACCGCGACGGCGTCGATGGTGGTTCCCGCGGGAACCCAAGAGTTCGGCGTCGTGAGCGCGGACTTCGACTCGAAGAATCCGACGATCATCCGACAGGGGACCGCCGAGTCCCTCACCTACCGCGTCCCCAACGCCGGCGTCGTCCCCGTCGTGGTCTATCTGACGCCCGCCAGCGAGGGTGTCGAGACGACTCCCGAACGGCTTCGCGTCCCCGGTCGATCGAGCGCGAACGCGACGCTGACGCTGTCCGCTCCCCCGGAGACGGGGTACTACCGTCGGTACGTTTCGGAGTATCGCTACCTCGCCGTTCTGCCTCCGTCGGTGATCGACGCCTGTTACCGAGTCCACCCGTGGCTGCCGATCTTCGTCGTCGACGCCGTCATCGGCGTCCCCTTTTACTTGTTCGGGATGTCGCTCGTCGGCTCCGGCCGGCTCCGCTCTCGCTCCCGTTCCCGTGACGGCGTCTCGACCCTCCGGCGACTGTTGAGGCGGTACGGGTAATCCCGCCGCCTCCTCAAGATTCTTGTAGGGGTATCGGGAAAAAGCGCCACATGCCACGGGAGTGGGGGGTGCGCGGACGGATCCTGCTGGACGAGTGGTTCGCGGTCTTGGTCCTGGTCGGCGTGGTACTGATGGCGGTCGGCGGGTACGCGACGTACACAGCCTACGAGGCTCCCGGAACGACGACCGAGCAGCGACAGGTCTCCTCGTGGGAGGCCAACGGAACTTACGAGACGAGGGCAGCGGTGACGGAGCCGAACCCGCTGTATTCGGTCGGCACCGAGCTTTCGAATCGACCCGCGTACTTCCTCTCCATCAGTCCGCTCGTCGAGGGGACGTTCCGGTTCGGCTACCAGGCGACCGACGGTGGGAGCGTGGACGTGACCGTCCAGCAGACGTTGATACTCCGCGCGGTCGAATCCCAGCCGACTCAGAGCGGGGAAGAACGTATCGAGTTCTGGCGGCTCACCGAACCACTCGGGACGACGCGCACGACCGGCATCGAACCGGGCGAATCGACCGAACTCACCTTCGAACGCAACGTCAACCGGACGTACAACCGGATGACGAACATCTCGGAGCGGCTCGGCGGGACGCCCGGTACGATTCAGATGCTCGTCGTCTCGACGGTCGAGTTCGAGGGCACCGTCAACGGGAACGACGTGGCGCGGACGGCGGACTACCGGCTCCCCGTTTCGGTCAGTGGGACCACCTATCAGGTCGGCGCCGTCGAGGGTGAATCGCTCGACGGATCGACGACCGAACCGTTCACCCGGCAGCGGACGTACGGACCGGCGTACCGGATCGGTGGCCCGGCCGCGCTGATCGTGGGCTTCCTTGGCCTCGCCGGCCTCGCGTACGGACGGTACGACGATCTGTTCGCCGTCTCCGAAGCCGAGCGTGCGACACTGCAGTTCCGATCGACTCGCGAGGAGTTCGACGACTGGATCACGACCGCACGGCTCCCCGCGACCGTCAGCGACCGTCCCCGGGTCGAAGTCGACGGACTGGAGGGTCTCGTCGACACGGCCATCGACCTCGACGCCCGCGTGTTCGAGGACCCCGAGGACGGCAGTTTCTACGTCGCCGACGACGGCCTCCTGTACGTGTGCGAACCGCCGACGAGCGGCCTCGATACGATTCTCGAGGGCGACTCCACGGCGGAGGCAGTCGAGGACGACGGCGACACGGGGGATACGGACGACGACATCTGACACCCTCGCCGAAAGGGGTTTCATCCCCACCTCCGTGGTAGTGGACATGTCCGACCTCGGGGATTTCACGGAGGTGTCGCCCGGCGACTCGCCGGACGACGAGGCGACAACCGACGAGGCGACGACGGCCGAGGCGTCGCGGGCGACCGACGACGCGACGGCCGACGACTTCGACACCTACGACGTCTCGCCGAGCGGCGCCGACCACGGCCTCGGCTCCATCTCCGTCTCCCAGGGGCTCCGCGTCGCGGAAGACGGCGACGACACGGCGCTGAAGGCCTTCATCACCAGCGACAATCGCGAGTCGGTCCGCCTCGGGAAGTACGTGATCGTCCCCTATCCGGACGACGAGACGCTCTTCTGTCGCATCACGGCCCTCGAGTACGCCCAGGAGTTCGAGGCCGACGACGCCACCGAAATCCACGCCCGGCGGGCGATGCGCCGCGACGACTTCGCCGAGCGCGACTACAAGTTCGTGGCGGCGCTGGATCCCGTCGCGGTGCTGTTCTCGGAGGGCGGGGAGTTGAAACGCCGGATGACCGACCGGGTGCCGAAGCCGGGGGCGGTCGTGAGCGAGGCGACCGACGCCGAACAGATCAAGACGGGGCTGGCCATCCCCGCCGACGGCGTCTTCCTCGGGCACCTCGCGGTCGGCGGCGAGACGGTGCGGACGGCGGCGACGCCGCCGACCATCGACTACCGACTCACGGACGACTACGCGGACGGCGACCCGCTGGTCTTCCGGCACACCCTCGTCGCCGGCGGCACGGGGTCGGGGAAGACCCACGCCTCGAAGAACGTCCTCCGGCAGTATCTCGACTCGTCGTACCCGATGGACGACGGCCGCGAGGTGCGGACGGCGGTGGTCCAGTTCGACCCGCAGGACGAGTACGCCCAGATGCACGACGACAACCCGTCGATGGACGACGACTTCGCCCGGCGACTGGACCGTGAGGGAGTGGCCCACGGCGGCCACGACGACACCGTGGCCCTCGTCCCCGAAGTCGACGGGGCGTCGTACGACGGCGCCACCCACCGCGCCGAGCAGGTTCCCTTCACCGTCCCCTTCCGGATGGTCCGTCGGCGGCCGTGGCTGGTCGCGGGTGCCCGTCTCAACGACAACCAGTACCAGGCGCTCGACTACCTCCTCGACCGCTTTTTCCGCGACTACGGCGACGAAGCGACCTACGACGCCTTCACCTCCTTTCTCGACGACCCCGGCCTCCGGGAGGAACTCGACGAGTCCGGGCGGATCCACGAGGCCACCTTCGACGCGGTCCGCCGGCGGGCGCTCGGGTCCGCGTTCGCGCGGGTGTTCGACCGCGACGCCCGCCCCGTGACCGATCTGGTCCACGAACTCGTCCGCCCCGGTGGCCTGACGGTCGTTCCCACGTACCACGTCACCGATTCGCGCGCGACCGAACTGGTCGTCCTCGCGGTGGCCAGCCTGCTGGTCGACGAGAAACTGTCGAACGACCCGGACCACGAGCGGATCAAGGAGACGCCGCTGATCGTCGGGATGGACGAGGCACACAACTTCCTGACCGACGCCGAGAGCGTCCAGGCCCGGAAGGTCATCGGGAAGTTCACCGAGGCGGCAAAGCAGGGCCGCAAGGAGCGACTCGGCCTCTTTCTCATCACCCAGGACCCACAGGACATCGCCGACTCGGTGTTCAAGCAAGTGAACACGAAGTTGGTGCTCAATCTGGGCGACGAGGACGCCATCAGCAGCGTCAACATCCCCTCGACGCTGGAGGACAAGGTGCCCTACATGGAGAAAGGGCAGATGGTCGTCTACTCCCCGGACAACTCCGAACCCGTCGAACTCACGGGCCTGCCGACCTGCGTGACCCGACACGGCGACTGATACGGATTATTGTAACTGGTTACCGGTGGTTCGCCGGAACGTCTCGGCGAACCACCGGTAATGACTTACGATAAACAGTATGAGACGGGCGTCGTCGCCGGCGGCGGCGCTCCCGACGGGCCCGCCGAGGAACGATCCGAGCCGCCGGATCGCTGGGTTCTTGCCTGCACCCCCGTACCGGGAGATATGTCACTCGACCCGGACCGCCGGGCGTTCCTGCACCGCCTCTTGGAGACGCCGAGTCCCTCGGGCTTCGAGACGCGCGGGCAGCGCGTCTGGCTGGACTACGTGGACGAGTTCGCCGACGAGGTGCGGACCGACGACTACGGCAACGCGGTGGCGATCCACCGCGGCGATCCGGACGTCGATACGTCCTTTGCCGTCGCCGGCCACGCCGACGAGATCGGATTCATCGTCCGCCGGATCGACGACGACGGCTACGTCCGCATCGGCGCCATCGGCGGCGCCGACCGCACCGTCTCCAAGGGCCAACACGTGACCGTCCACGGCGACGACCCCGTGCCCGGCGTTGTCGGGCAGACGGCGATCCACCTCCGCGAGACCGGCGAGGAGAGCTACGACGACATCGGCGAACAGTACGTCGACGTGGGGGCGACCGACGGCGACGAGGCCCGCGACCTGGTCTCGGTCGGCGACCCGGTCACGTTCTCGACGACGGTCGAGGAGCTCCACGGGTCGCGGGTGGCGGCCCGCGGCCTCGACAACCGGATCGGCGTCTGGGCGGCCGCCGAGGCGCTCAGGCGCGCGGCCGCGGCCGACGTCGACGCGACGGTGTACGCCGTGAGCACGATCCAGGAGGAGGTCGGCCTGCAGGGCGCGCGGATGGTCGGGGTCGACCTCTCGCCGGACGCGGTGGTCGCGGTCGACGTGACCCACGCCACCGACTCGCCGGGCATCCCCGAGAAGCGGCGGAGTCCCGTCGAACTGGGCGAGGGACCCGTCGTGTCGCGGGGGAGCGCCAACCACCCCGTCCTCGTCGACCTGGCGCGAACGGTCGCCGACGACGCGGACGTGGACGTCCAGTTGCAGGCGACGGGCACCCACACCGGCACCGACGCCGACGCCTTCTACACGGCGAGCGGGGGGACGCCGTCGCTGAGCCTCGGCCTGCCGAACCGCTACATGCACACGCCGGTCGAGGTGATCGACGAGACGGACCTCCGCGATCTGGGGGCGTTGCTCGGCGCGATGGCCGAGCGAGCGGACGATCTCGAGGACTTCGCGGTCGACGTGTGATCGCCCCGTGATACGGATCATTGTGACTGGTTGCCGGTGGTTCGCCGGACCGTCTCGGCGAACCACCGGTAACGACTCACAATAAACAGTATGAGAGGGGGATACGGCCGTGAACCGAAAGAAAACCGTTAAAAGTCGCCCCCGGGTTTGATTCGGTATGGCTGGAACTATCGAAGTGCTCGTTCCCGGCGGCGAGGCCACCCCTGGCCCGCCGCTCGGGCCGGAACTCGGTCCGACGCCGGTCGACGTACAGGCCGTCGTCCAGCAGATCAACGACGAAACCGACGCGTTCGACGGCATGGAAGTCCCCGTCACCGTCGACTACGACGACGACGGCTCGTTCACCATCGAGGTGGGCGTCCCGCCGACGGCCGAACTCATCAAGGACGAGGCCGGCTTCGAGACGGGAAGCGGCGAACCCCAGGAGACTTTCGTCGCCGACCTGACCGTCGACCAGGTGCAGAAGGTCGCCGAGCAGAAACAGTCCGACCTGCTCGCCTACGATCTGAAAAACGCCGCGAAGGAAGTCGTCGGCACCTGCGTCACGCTCGGTGTCACCATCGAGGGGAACGACCCCCGGCAGTTCAAAGAGCGCATCGACGACGGCGAGTACGACGACCAGTTCGCGGACGAAGCGGCCGCGTAATCGGGACACACCGTCGCGTCCGGCCGATCGGCGCGGACACCGAGGGTTTCTTTTCCACGTCCGCGCTATCCCCGGTATGAACGATTCCCTCGTCGTCCCGGAGGACACCGTCGCGACCGCCGTCGGCGAGACGACGTTCCCCCGCATGGGCGTGATCGAGCAGATCTGGGAGACCGACCCCATCCCGATCGAGGAAATCGAGGGACGGGCCGCGGCTGCCGTCGACGACCTCGACTTCTCGGACGTCCCCGACGGCGGGGAGGTCGCCATCGGCGCCGGTAGCCGCGGCATCGCGAACCTCGGGAGCATCGTCAGCGGCGTCGTCGCGGGCGTCCGCGACCGGGGATACGAGCCGTTCGTCTTCCCCGCCATGGGGAGCCACGGCGGGGCGACCGCCGAGGGACAACGCGAGAAACTCGACACGCTCGGGGTGAGCGAGGAGACCGTCGGCTGCGAGATCCGGGCGACGATGGACGTCGAGACGGTGGGCGAGACGCCCGAACGGGGCGTGCCGGTGTACGCCGACGCCAACGCCGTCGCCGCCGACGCCATCGTGATGGTCAACCGGATCAAACCCCACACGGACTTCGGGGGCGAGGTGGAGAGCGGCCTCTCGAAGATGCTCGTCATCGGCATGGGCAAACAGCGCGGGGCGAAGATGGCCCACGACTGGGCCGTCGACTGGAGCCTTCGGAACATGCTGCCCGAGATTGCGAGCCAACTGCTGGAGGCGCTCCCCGTCGCCGGCGGCGTCGCCATCGTCGAGGACGAACACGACGACACGACGCTGCTCGAGGGCGTCCCCGCCTCGGACTTTCTGGAACGCGAGCGCGAACTGCTGGAGACGGCCGAGCGGCGGATGCCCAAACTCCCGTTCGACGACCTGGACGTGCTCGTAGTGGACCGGATCGGCAAGGACATTAGCGGACAGGGAATGGATACGAACGTCACCGGCCGCCGCCACTTCACGATCAACGAGCCCGAACCCGAATCGCCCGACGTGAAGCGCATCTATCTCCGGGGGCTGACCGAGAAGACGAAAGGTAACGCCATGGGGATGGGGCAGGCGGACTTCGTCCACCGGGACGTGAAGGCGGGACTCGACTGGCCGAAGGCGCTCATCAACGCCATCACCGCGAGCACCGTCCGCGGCGTCCGACTGCCGCCGGTCGTCGAGAACGACCGCGCGGGGCTCCGGGGGGCGCTCGGGACCATCGGTCCCGTCGCCGGCGACGAGGCGCGGGTCCTGCGGGTCACCGACACGATGCGACTGCAGCGATGTTACGCCTCCGAACCGCTGATCGAGGCGGCGCGCGACCGCGACGACCTGCGGGTGATCGCCGAGCCGGCGGCACTCGCGTTCGACGACGGCGGCGAGTTCGTGGCGCCGACGCCCGGTGAGGACTGAGACGGCTCGCCCGCTCAGAAGGCGCGGTCGTACTGGACCGGCACCTCGATGCCGTCGGCGTCGAGTCGGTCGAGTTCCCGGGCCGCGTGCAGCGCGAAGTACGGGTCGCGGAGGTGTTCGCGGCCGACGATGGCCAGGTCCCCGCGACCGTTCCGGATCAGGGCGTCGGCCTGTTCGGCGGTCGTGATGCCGCCGACGGCGCCCACCGCGATATCGGCCTCGGACTCCTGTCTGACCCGTCGAGCGTAGCGTTCCTGATAGCCCGGTCCGGTCGAGGGGATCGACTGATCGGGGTGGATGCCGCCGGCGCTCACGTCGATCAGGTCGACGCCGAGGGGCGCCAGGTCGTCGGCCAGACGGATCGAATCCGCGACGGTCCAGGAGTCGCGGTCGTCGAGCCAATCGGTCGCGGAGATCCGGACGAACAGCGGGTCGTCGTCGGGCCACACCTCGCGGATCGCGCTCGCCACCTCGCGGAGGAGGCGGGTCCGATCCTCGAAGCACCCGCCGTAGTCGTCGTCGCGGTCGTTCGCGACCGGCGAGAGGAACTCGTGGAGCAGGTAGCCGTGTGCGGCGTGGATCTCGGCGACCTCGAAGCCGGCGTCGTGGGCGCGCTCCGCGGCCGCGCGGAAGGCGTCGATCACGTCGCCGATATCGTCGTCGGTCATCCGTCGTGTCGCCGTCTCGCCCTCCTCGTAGGGCCACGGCTCGGCCGAAGGGGCGACCGTCTCCCAGCCGTCGCCGCCGGTCAGCGGCCGACTCCCCTCCCACGGACGGGTCTTGGAGGCCTTGCGACCGGCGTGGGCCAGTTGGATGCCGGGGACGCTCCCCTGGTCCCGGATCGAGGCGGTGACGTCGGCGAGGGCGTCGGCGTGGGCGTCGCGCCAGATTCCGAGGTCGTGGGGCGTGATCCGCCCGCGGGCCTCGACGGCCGTCGCCTCGGTCATCACCAAGCCCGCGCCGCCGACGGCCCGACTGGCTAGGTGGGTGTGGTGCCAGTCCGTCGGGAGTCCGTCCCGACCCTCACAGGAGTACTGACACATCGGCGAGACCATCACTCGGTTCGGAACCTCGGTGCCGCGTAGCTCGAGCGGTGTGAAGAGGTCTGCTGTCACGTCCGTCACGTGGACATCGAGGCCGATACGCGTATCGAAATCGACGAGCGTACTGCTCAGTGGTAGTGCAAAATACTCACATTATAGAGGGGGATATAGCGTCGATTGCGACGGCCTTATTAGGTAGTATTGTGTATATTGAGCACAACAATGAGTTCAATCGGTCGAGACGGACGCGCCGCAGTGACGGCGCTCGTGGTGCTGTTCGTGATGTCCGCCGTGGTCGCCACCCCGGCTGCTGCCGCGACGTACAGCGAGAATCAGGAGCCGGAACTGGTGACGTCGGTCCAGGGATCGAACGTGCTCACACCCGGCGAGACGACGACCCTGCAGATCGGGGTCCAGAACCGCGGCACCGCAGTGACGAATTCCCAGGGTGAGACGTCGAAGCTCGCCGACGCCTTCCGGACGGCGGGCGTGACGCCGGGGGCCGCGATGGCCACGACGGCGTCCGTCGAGTCGGGGTCCGCTCCCGTCACCCTCCGAACTGGCGAGCAGCCGGTCGGAACCATCTCACCCGACGGAACGCGGCAGGCCTCGCTCGAACTCGAAGTGGCCGAGGATGCGAGTCCCGGCACCTACCGACTGCCCGTCACGCTCGACTTTCAGTACGTCCGTGCCGTCAGCGTCGACGACGACGACACGTACGTCACCCGCCGGGATCAGACGACCCGGACCTACGTGACCGTCCGGATCGAACCGGCCGTCAGGCTCGGCGTGGAATCGCTCGACGGCGAGAGCCTCAACGCCAAGGAGGACGGTCGCGTCGTGGCCACCGTCCGCAACGAGGGCTCGGAGACGGCGAGCGACGCCGAACTCGTTCTCGGGGAGAGCGACCAGTTGACCCCGCGGACCAACGGCCTCTCGTTGGGCACGCTGGAACCGGGCGAGACGGGAACCGCGTCCTTCCGCGTCGGCGTTGCCGACACGGGGTCGACCGACACGTACACCGTTCCGTTCCGACTGCGGTACGAGGACAGCAACGGCGTCGTCCGGGAGTCACAGGTCCGCACCGGGGAAGTGACCATCCGGGACGCGCCGAGCTTCGATCTCTCGGCGACGACGACCGATCTCTACGTCGACTCGACGGGCGCGGTGGCCCTGTCCGTGACCAACACCGGCGACCGCCCGGTGCCCAACGCACGGGCCGTGTTGCGTCCGTCGGAGCCGTTCTCGCCCCTCTCGACCGACGCCAGCCTCGGCACGCTCGATCCTGGAGAGACGGCAACGGCGCGGTTCAAACTCGAGGTTGCCGACCGAGCGATCCCCCAGGAGTATCCGCTCGCGTTCACCGTCGTCTACGACGACACGTACCAGGACCCCGTGGAGAGCGATCCGTTGACCATCCCGGTCGAAGTCGGCCCGGAAATGACCTTCGAGACGTCGGGGTCGCCGACGGTGGCCGCCGGTTCGACCGAGACGGTCGAGGTGACCGTCACCAACACCGGTGACGGGACGATGCACGACGCTGTCGCTCGCATCAACGCCAACACGCCGTTCGAGACCGACGACGATACGGCGTATATCGGCGAGTTGGCGCCCGGCGAGTCGCGGACGGTCACCTTCACCGTGAGCGTCGACGACGCGGCCACGTCCAAGGCCTACTCGCTCGATACGACGATCAAGTACGACAACTCCTTCGACCGGACCGTCGTCACGAACGTCGAACCGACCGCCGTGGAAGTGACCGATCGGCAGGGTGGCCTGCTCGCGTCCATCCTGCGTTTCCTGGGTCTGTAGATGTCCGACATCGGCACCCGCGTCAGGGACGGTCTCGAACGGCTCGGTGAGCGGAGTGCCCGCGACCCCCGGCCGGTCGTCGCCGTCGTCGTCGTCCTGATCCTCCTCTCGGGTGGGGTCGCAGCCACCTCGCTCCAGATGAGTATGGGGATGACCCTCTACATCGACGACGACTCGCAGACTGCAACGGAGTGGGAGGGGCTGAAAGACGACTTCGAGACGGGGAACAACGTCTTCGTCGTCGTCGAATCCGATCGGCTGTACGATCCGGAGACGATACGGGCTATCGACCGGCTGGACCGACGATACACCGGCCTCGACGAGACGACTCGGGTGATCAGCCTCGCCGACCTCGTTCGGGCAGGCAACGACGGGCGGATTCCCGAGACGGAGACCGGCGTCCGCCGCGCACTCGATCGGGCGACCGACCGGAACCCCGAACTGGCGGGAATGGAACGGCAGGTCGTCCCCGAGGCCGGCACGACGATCATCCTCGCCGACTACGGCGACGTCGGGACGTTCGATCGGGGGCGGCTGCTCCCCCAGCGTGGCGCCGACATCGTCTACGGCGAGATCCAAGAGGAGACGGAACTCGCCGCGCTCCCGCCCGGACTGTCGGTGACCATCACCGGCCAGCCCGTCTTCGAGAACGCCGCCTTCGGGCTCATGTTACCGGAGATGATCACGCTGTTCGCGGGCGCGTTCGCGCTCATCTTCGGAGTCGTCTATCTGGTCATGCGCTCGAAGGTCGAGCGTGGCTGGCACGTCTTCCTCCCGCTGGGGACGGCCATGACCGCGCTGATCTACATGACCGGCGCGATGGGCGTACTCGGCTACAACTTCAACGCCATCATGCTGGGTGTCATGCCCATCGCGCTCGGTCTGGGTATCGACTACGGCCTCCAGATCCAGACCCGCTATCTCGAAGAGCGGTCGAACGGTCGGGCGCCCGTCGAGGCGGCGGGGCAGGCCACTCGGACCACCGGCCGGGCGCTGCTGATCGCGATGGGCACCACCGTGGTGGGGCTGGGCTCGCTGCTCGTCTCCGCGGTGCCCCCGGTCCAGCAGTTCGGGGTCACGAGCGCCGTCAGCGTCGCCGCGAGTATGCTCCTCTCGGTGACCCTGTTGCCGGCCTTGCTGGTCCGATTCGATGCGGGCGCGAGCGAGTCCGAGACGGGGACACGGGACGCCACGGACGGCGAGACGGAGTACGACCGGCTCGAAGCCGCGATGGGGGCGGTGACCCGACGGGTGACCGCCGGGCGGCCGCTGGTGACGCTCCTGATCGCCTTCCTGCTGGTCTCCGGGGGCGCCTACGCCTACCCGCAGGTCGAACCTCGCCAGCAGATGATGGACTTTTGGCCCCAGAACCTCGACGCCAAGGAGGATCTGGAGCGCTTGGAGGACACCGTCGAGGGGTCGAAAGTCATCTACGTCGTCGTCGAAACAGATCAGGCGTACACCCCCGAGACGTTCCGGGAGGTGGCCACCTACCAGCGGTTGATGCTGGAGAATCCGAACGTGAATGCGGTGAGAAGCCCGGTGACGACCGTTCGGATGGAAAACGGCGGATCGATCCCCGAGACCCAGCACCGACTCGACGGTAGTCTCGAGGCCGCAAGCGAGGGACCGAACGCGATCCGTGATCCGGCGGACCAGCCGAGTAAACTGCTCTTGACCTTCTACGTCGACGACGTGGAGGGCGAGCCGGTCCGGACGCTGATCGACGAGTTCCACGGCAACGCCGACTACACCCTGACGACGGCCGATCAGGTGCAGGTGACGGGCAAGCCCGTCCTCAACCGGAACGTCATCGAGAACGTGACCGCCGGACTGACGCCGATGACGCTGTTGAGCTTCACGCTCGGGTTCGTCTTCCTGGCCTTTGCCTTCCGCTCGGTGAAGATTTCGGCGACCCTGATCGCCGCCGTCGCCGGCAGCGCCGCGTTGCTGGTGACGGGAGCGATGTATCTGGTCGGCGTCCCCTGGAACCCCCTGACGATCACGATGTCGTCGTTGACCCTCGGGATCGGCATCGACTACGGCGTCCACGTGTTCGAGCGCTTCGAATACGAGGTGGCCGAACGGGGACGGTCGCGGGTCGATGCCGCGACGACGGCGGTCGCGAAGCTCTCCAGGCCGGTGCTCGGGTCGAGTTTCACCACCATCTTCGGGTTCGGCGTCCTCACCATATCGCAGTTCCCCGTGCTCGCGAACTTCGGGGTGACGACGGTCTTCGCCATCGCGTTATCGCTCGTCGCCGCCTTCGGCATCCTGCCGGCGGCGCTGGTAACGGTTCGGCTGATCGAACGGGGCGAGTCGACCACGCCCGCCGATCCGGCGGGGAACTGATCATGTACGAGAACATCCTGATCCCGACCGACGGCAGCGACGCCGCGACGACCGCCGCCCGCTACGGGCTGTTCCTCGCCGAACGGACCGGCGCCACGGCGCACGTCCTCTCCGTGGTCGATCCGGACCGCTACGGGACCGACATCGTGGGTGACGTCGACGACCTAGTCCGCCGCCAGCAGTCCCGCCTCCACGACCGGGCCCACGGGGTCGTCGACGAGGTTGCGGCGTTGGCCCCCGTTCCAGTCGAGACACACGTCGTCGAGGGGCGCCCGCGGCGGGTGCTGGCGACGGCTATCCGGGAACGGGACATCGACCTCGTTGCCATGGGGACCCACGGGCGATCCGGCGTGGACCGCTACCTGCTGGGGAGCCTCGCCGAGCACACGCTTCGGACTGCCGGCGTTCCCGTGCTCGTGACTCGGGACGGCGACGTCGACGAGCCGGAACTGGCCGACATCGTCGTTGCCACCGACGGGAGCGAGGGCGCCGAGCGCGCGGGCGAGCACGGTATCGCCGTGGCGACGGCCACCGGTGCGCGGCTGCACACCCTCACCGTCGACGACGACGACACGCCGGCCCGGCGCCTCGCCGACCGGGCTCGTGACGTCGGAATCGAGGCCACCGCGACCGCTCGCACCGGGCGTCCACACGAGGCTATCGTCGCCTACGCCGACACCGTCGAGGCCGACTTGGTGGTCCTGGGGACCCACGGCCGAACCGGCGTCGAACGGGTCCTGCTGGGCAGTGTCGCCGAGCGGACCGTCCGGACGGCGCCCGTACCGACCATGGTCGTCGGTCCCTAGGCCGTCCGGACGCCCCGCGTGGCGGTGGCCTTGAACGAGGCGACGACCGGTGTCCCGCGGTGGAGGTTCAGTTGCTCGACGCTGGCGACGGTGACGAGGGCCGCGAGCGACACCCCCTCGCCCACCTCGACGGTGACGTGAGCGACGGCCTCGCCCCGGTCGACGGCGAGGACGGTCCCCTCCAGGCGGTTGCGGGCGC
Source organism: Haloplanus salinarum (assembly GCF_009762275.1). Lineage (NCBI taxonomy): Archaea > Methanobacteriati > Methanobacteriota > Halobacteria > Halobacteriales > Haloferacaceae > Haloplanus > Haloplanus salinarum. The sequence continues at coordinate 161,400 of NZ_CP034345.1, forward strand.
TGGTCCGATCCTCGTCGGGCGATCGGGAGGGACTCTGTAACGTCACTGCGTCGGCGCGGAGGGTTAGCCGGGCCTCGCTCCCGTCGTCGCTCCGCGGGACGAGCGCCCCGAGGGTCCCCGCCGCCGTCTCGACGGTCGCCAGTTCCCCGTCGCGGTCGACGATCCGTCCCGAGAGGACGGTCTCCTCGGTTTCGGCGACGCCGCTGAACTCGGCGCTGAGCCGATCGTACCGGTTCAGTAGCTCCCGTGCGAGGTCCGTCAGGTGGCTGCCGCCCCCACCCGACCCGCCCCGCTTGCGTGCCACCAGGTCGCCGAAGGCCCCCTCCAGTTCGACGATCCGCTGTTGGGCCCGCGAGTACGAGCGGCCGAGTTCCGTCGCGGCGGCGTTGATCGACCCGTGGTCGTCGATGGCCCGCAGGAGGACGACGTCGCGCTCGGCGAGTGTCACGTCGTCCCGTCCGATCCGGGCATCGAACTCGGTCGAGAACTCCATACGTTCCGCACGGGGGCCGTTCAAAAAGGTGTTGTCGTGACCATCCCGGCGGCGATCAAAGACGTTATATCACATAAAACACAACGCCGTTGTGCTAACAATGAAACAACGGAAAGATGCGCCGAGCTGGCTGCAAGCACAAAAAGAGCACTGGAAGCAGGTCGTTCGGGGACGATCGCGCCGCGACGTGCTGAAGGGGCTCGGCGCGGCCGGGATGGCGGGGCTCGCCGGCTGTTCCGGCGGCGGTGGTGGCGGTAGCGATCCGACGGCAACTGCGACGGCGACCGAGGAGTCGATGGACTCCGGCGGCGAGGCGACGGACACGCCGACCGAGACCAGCACGCCGGAGTCCGAAGTCAGCGGTTCGATGACCATCTTCCACGCCGGTAGCCTCGCGGCGGCGTTCAGCGAGGCCGAACCGACGTTCGAGGAGGAGTACGGCGTCGACGTGAACCGCGAACCGAAGGGATCGGTCGCCTCGACCCAGAAGATCACCCAGCAGGGTCGCCGGGCGTCCGTCCTCGGAACCTCCGACTTCCGGCTCATTCGGGACCGAATCGTCCCCGACTACGGCGACTGGTACACCATCTTCACGACGAACTCGATGTCGATCCAGTACCGCGAGGACTCGCCGGGCGCGGACGAAATCTCGAAGGACAACTGGTGGGAAGTCCTGTCGCGCGACGACGTGACCATCGGCCACTCCGACCCCGCGGTCGACCCCGGCGGCTACCGTGCGGTCATGACCCAGCAACTCGGAGCCGAGGAGTTCGACGGGTCGTCGCTCTACGACCAGTCCACCTACGAGAAGCTCCGCGAGAACTCCACCGTGCCGACGGGAACGGAGACGAAGCTCAAAGGGCAACTGGAGTCCGGTGCCCTCGACTACGCCTTCTACTACCAGTCCATCTCCAGTACGGCGGACATGCCCTACATCGACCTCCAGCCCCAGGTCGACCTCTCGCAGGCGACGAGCGAGTACGCGGAACACTACGCGAAGGCGGAAGTCGAAACCGACAGCGGGACGTTCACCGGCGCCCCAATTGCGTACGGGATGACCGTCCCGAACGTCGCGCCCAACCCCGAAGCGGGCGCCGCGTGGATCGAGTACTTCGGCAGCGACGCCGGTCAGTCGGTGCTCGAAGAGTTGGGGCTCGTCCCTGTCGACCCCATCGTCGTCCCCCAGAGCGGTCAGGACGCCGTGCCTGATCGGGTGATGAACGTGGCCAGCGCGAAGAGCAACCTCGGTCCGCTCGAACTGTAACGGAGCTCCCCGCTCCGACACAGCTATGTTTCTGAATGGAAATAACGATAGCAATGGCTACGAGTACTGAGGCGCGATTCTCGTTGGACGGGGTCGGGCGCGTATCGCTGGCCGTGGCGTTCGTCGTGATACAGGGACTCGCCTTCGCCGGCGCGTACACCATCGGTCGATCGACGTGGTACGCCTTCTTCATGATCGGCAGTACGGCGGTCACGGCGTACCTGCTCCGGCGCGACTCCTTCGTCGTCGCCGCTGCGACGATGGGGAGCATCCTGATGGTCGCGCTCGGACTCCCGTTGTTCATGTTCGTCGCGCGACAACAGCCGTCCATCGTCGTCGAGAAGGCGCTCAGTTCAGACGTCCATCGGATGCTCTATCTCGGCATCTACGGTCCGCTACTGGCAGCCATCGTCAGCCTGGCGTTCGGCATCCCGCTCGCACACCTGTTCTCGGAGGGGTTCGCCGGCCAACAGTTGGTCGAGAGTCTCGTCGACCTGCCGCTGGTCGTCCCCCACAGCGTCGCGGGCATCCTCATCCTCTTCGGCTTCGGGAAGGGCGGCGCCTTCCCGAACGTCACCGTCCTCGGGAGCATGATCGGGATGGTGCTCGCGATGACGTTCGTGAGCGCCCCCTACGCCGTCAACGCTACGCGCGAGGCGTTCGAGTCGATCAACGACCGGCTGGAGTACGCCTCGCGCATCCACGGCGCGAACCGCTGGGACACGTTCCGCCGGGTGACGGCCCCCCTCGCGATTCGGGGGATGATCACCGGCGGCGTCCTCGCGTGGGCACGCGCCGTCTCCGAGTTCGGCGCCGTCGCCGTCGTCGCCTACTCCGTCTCCTTCTTCTACCCGCCGTCCGGCGGTGAGGTGACGACCCAGCACGCTCCCGTGTTCGTCTACGGGACGTACCTGCAGGGCGGCCTCGCCGAGAGCGGTGCGGTCGCGTTCATCCTGCTCTGTGTCTCCGCGCTCATCTTCCTGATCATCCGCTATCTCACCACCGACAGCACGACGACCGGAGGCGTCGTATGAGCCTCCACGCCGACGTGTCGGCGATGTTCTCCGCCGACGGGGCGGACTCCTTCCACGTCGACGCCGAAATCGAGGTAGAACGGGGCGAGAGCCTCGTCATTCTCGGCCCCAGCGGAAGCGGAAAGACGCTCCTGCTGGAAACCGTGGCGGGCTTTCATCGCCACGATGGCCCCGTCACGCTCGACGGGGCGCGGGTGAGTGACACCGACCCCGAAAACCGGGACTTCGGGTTCGTCTTCCAGGACTACGCGCTCTTCCCGCACATGACCGTCCGCGAGAACGTCGACTTCGGGAGTCGCTACCACGACGACACCCGCGACCCGGACGCCCTGCTCGCGGAACTCGGCGTGTCCGGACTGACCGACCGCTACCCGCCCACGCTCTCGGGCGGCGAGAAACAGCGGGTGGCACTGGCCCGGGCGCTCGCGATACGACCCGAGGTCATGCTGCTCGACGAGCCGCTGGCGGCGCTCGACGTACCGACCAGACAGGCGCTCCGCGACGATCTCGCGGACGTGCTGGCGGACGCGACGGCCATCTATGTGACGCACAACCGGACGACTGCGCGTGCTCTCGCGGATCGCCTCGTCGTCATGAACGACGGGGGGGTCGTCCAGAGCGGGACGCCCGAGGAGGTATTCCACCGGCCGGAGTCGCCGATGGTCGCCCGGTTCACCGGATCGAACGTGATCGACCTCGACGACGCGCCGTCGCTCCGCTCGGCGCTCGACGTGGGGGGCGACGACGTGGTGACGATCCGGCCCGAATCGGTCGGCATCGGCGACGACGGCGACGTTCGCGGGACCGTCGAGCGCGCCGTCCGCGAGGACGCGACCACCCGCGTGACCGTCGAGGCGTTCGCCGAGCGAGCGCCCGCCGTCGGCGACGAAGTGTGGCTCACGCTCCCCGAGAGCGACATCCACATCTGCCGACGAGCGGCGCCGAGGGCCTGACTCCGACGGTCGCGTACGCCGCCGAAACGCCCGTCTTCGGCGTCGTCGTCGTCGGTGCTTCGACGGACTTAAGTCCGACATCCTCCACCTTCCGATGAGACAGGCCCACGCCTGTTTCACTGACCCGTAGGAGCGCAAGCGTACTACGGAGGTGAAAGATGGCAGATACAATAGAGCAAGCAGTCTCTCGCGCACTCGACGAGGCACCGCCGCGGAACTTCCGCGAGACGGTCGACCTCGCCGTGAATCTGCGCGACTTGGATCTCAACGACCCGTCGAATCGCGTCGACGAGAGCGTCGTCCTGCCGGCCGGTACCGGCCAGGAAACGCAGATCGTCGTCTTCGCAACCGGTGAGACCGCCCTCCGTGCAGAGGAGGTCGCGGACGACGTCCTCGGCCCCGACGAACTCGAAGACCTCGGGGACGACGACGACGCCGCGAAGGACCTCGCCGACGAGACCGACTTCTTCGTCGCGGAAGCGCCGATGATGCAGGATATCGGCCGGTATCTCGGGACCGTCCTCGGGCCGCGCGGCAAGATGCCGACGCCGCTCCAGCCCGACGACGACGTCGTCGAGACGGTCGAACGAATGAAGAACACGGTTCAGCTCCGGAGCCGCGACCGCCGCACGTTCCACACGCGCGTCGGCGCGGAGGACATGGACGCCGAGGAGATCGCGGACAACATCGACGTCATCGTCCGCCGCCTGGAGGCGGCCCTGGAGAAAGGACCGCTCAACATCGACTCCATCTTCGTCAAGACGACGATGGGGCCGTCCGTGGAGGTCGAAGCATGAGCGAGAGCGAGGCCGCCCGGAAGACCGAGACGATCCCGCAGTGGAAACGCGCGGAGGTCGACGAACTCGTCGACTTCATCGAATCCTACGCCAGCGTGGGGATCGTCGGCGTCACCGGCATCCCGAGCCGACAGCTCCAGAACATGCGTCGCGACCTGCACGGGAGCGCGGAGGTCCGGATGAGCCGGAACACGCTTCTCAGTCGCGCGCTCGACGAGGTCGATCAGGGCTACGAGGACCTCTCCGGGTACGTCTCGGGGCAGGTCGCCCTCATCGGCACCAACGACAACCCGTTCGGTCTCTTCCAGCAACTGGAAGCCTCGAAGACGCCCGCCCCGATCAACGCGGGCGAGGTCGCCCCCAACGACATCGTGATCCCGGAGGGCGACACGGGGGTCGATCCCGGTCCCTTCGTCGGCGAGCTCCAGCAGGTGGGCGCCGAAGCCCGCATCATGGACGGGTCGATCAAGGTGACCGCCGACTCGACGGTGCTCGAAGCCGGCGAGGAGGTCAGCGACGAACTCGCGAACGTCCTCGGCGAACTGGGGATCGAGCCCAAGGAAGTCGGGCTCGACCTCCGGGCGGTCTACTCCGAGGGCGTCCTGTTCGAACCCGAGGAACTCGCCATCGACGTCGACGAGTACCGCGCCGACGTGGAGTCGGCCGCGGCCGCCGCGCGCAACCTCTCGGTCAACGCGGCCTACCCGACCGCCCGCACCGCGGGCACGCTGCTGGCCAAGGCGGCCGGCCAAGCCAAGTCGGTGGGTCTCCACGCCGCCATCGAGGACCCCGAGCTGATGCCGGACCTCGTGGCCACCGCCGACAGTCAGGTGCGCGCCCTCGCGGCACACATCGACGACGACGAGGCGCTCCCGGAGGAACTGCGCGGCGTGGAAGCGCCCGCGGCGACCCCGGAGACCGAGGCCGACGAGGCCGAAGACGACGAATCGAGCGACGAAGACGACGCGGACGCCGACACCGACACCGACGCCGACGCCGACGACGACGACGACGACGACGACGGCGGCGACGCCGGCGAGGGTCTCGGCGCGATGTTCGGCTAACTACGGAGACAACCAATGGAATACGTTTACGCAGCACTCATCCTGAACGAGACCGGCGAAGAGATCAACGAAGACAACGTGACCGCGGTCCTGGAGGCCGCCGGCGTCGACGTGGAGCAGTCCCGCGTGAAGGCGCTGGTCGCCGCCCTCGAGGACGTCGACATCGAGGAGGCCATCGACACGGCCGCCGCCGCGCCCGCCGCCGGCGGCGCCGCCGGTGGCGCCCCCGCTGGCGACGACGACGATGACGACGAGGGCGACGAGGCCGCCGACGAGGCCGACGAAGAGGAAGCGGCCGAGGAAGAGGACGAAGAAGACGAAGAGGCCAGCGGCGAGGGCCTCGGCGAACTCTTCGGCTGATTCGGTCACGACCACCCGATTCTTTCGCGACGCCACCCCCGCGAGCCACGCGGCCGTCGTCCGCGGCTCGCGGGGGTTCGCCGCCCCGGAGATTGAAACCCGATGCCGCGGCCACCGCCGCGGGATGGGCCTCGCCACGCCGGCCGGTGTCACCACGCTCGGCTACGTCCTCGTGGGCGTCGCCCTCGGGACGTGTAGCGGGCTGACGCCCGGGCTACACGCGAACAACTTCGCGCTGTTGCTCGCGTCCGTCGTGCCCGCCCTCCCCGGCCCGCCGCTCGCCCTGGGGGCGGCGATGCTCGCGGCCGGCGTCGTCCACACCTTTCTCGACGTGGTGCCGGCGCTGGCACTCGGGGTTCCGGACCCCGCCACGGCGGCGGTCACGCTCCCCGGCCACCGGCTGGTCCTCGACGGCCGGGGACGGGAGGCGCTCCGACTCTCCGCGCTCGGGAGCGGGCTCGCCGTCCTCGTCGCGCTCCCCGTCGCCGTCCCGTTGACCCGCGTCGTCGACGCCGTCTACCCGACGCTCCGTCGACACCTCCCGCTCGTGCTCGCCGGCGTGGCGCTCGTCGTCGTCGCTACCGAACCCACCTGGCGGCGACGCCTCGCCGCCGTGGGAACCCTCGCCGTCGCCGCCGGCCTCGGGTGGGCGACGCTCGCCCTCGATCCGGCCGGACCGGCCGCCGCCGGGAGCGTCCTCGCGCCCCTGTTCGCCGGGCTGTTCGGGGCCCCCGTGTTGATCGAGGCCCTGGAGGGCGAGGGTGTCCCGCCACAGGCCGAACCAACGGTCTCCCTCGGCCGGCGGACGGTCCTCGGGACGGCGGGCGCCGGCGCCGGTGCGGGCGCGCTCGTCGGCTACCTCCCGGGCGTCTCCGCGGCCGTCGGGACGGTCCTCGTCCTCCCGGTCGTTCCCGGTCGCTCCGGCGCGCGCGGCTTCCTCGTCGCCTCCAGCGGCGCCAACACGGCGAACACCGTCTTCGCCCTCTTCGCCCTCGTCGCGCTGGGTACGCCCCGCACCGGCGTGATGGTCGCGATGGAGCGAGTCGACGCCACGGGGCCCCTCCTCCCGCTCGTGGGAGCGACCTGTCTCGCGGCCGCCGCCGGCTTCGCCCTCGTCGTCTCCGTCGGCGACGCCTACCTCCGGACGGTCGGCCGCCTCGATTACACCCGCGTGTCGCTCGGGACCGGGTGTCTGCTGGTCGCCGTCGCCTACCTGTTCGCGGGCGTGGTCGGGCTGGCGGTGTTCGCGCTCGCGACGTTCGTGGGCCTGCTCCCGGTCGTACTCGGCGTCAGGCGGGTCCATCTGATGGCGGTGCTCGCGCCGGCCGTCGTCCCGTCGTGATCGAGCCGGCCGCCGCCGACTCCCGGATCGGGGGAATCGGCTCTCATGTATACGTCTTCACAGGTCGAAGGAACACGTGGGTGAGCGCCGATGAGTACACTGACACTGACACGGGCCGACCGGAAACGACAGGCAGCACTCGACGCGATTCCGCCGATCGAGCGGTCGGAAACCGGCGACCGGCTCCGCGTCACCCGGGGATTTCGCGGGCTCTCGGTGCCACAGGCGGTCGGATACCTGGAGGGGCTCGGGGGCGAACGGGTCGACGAGCGGACGGTCGAGGGACCGGGGTGGCGGGCGACGCTCGACACCCGGACGATTCCCGTCGGTGCCTACCGACTGACGGAGGTGCTCGTCACGTGGGAGGGGGATCCCGCCGCCGTCGAAACGGTCGTGTTGCGGTTCCGACTCAAGGCGTTCAGGGCACCCGGGTGAGCGACCGCCGGCACCGGCCCCGAAGCCCTCGCGCCTCGAAACCCGAAAGACAACGATTAAAACCCGCGAGCGGGTTCGTCACTGTATGAGCCAGACGGAAGGAAAGCAGGAGCGTCAATGTGTCTCCTGTGGCATCAACATCTCCGGGATGAGTGCCGCCTCGTTCAAATGCCCGGACTGCGGACAGCAGATCTACCGCTGTGCGAAATGTCGCAAACAGAGCAACCTCTACGAGTGCCCGGACTGCGGGTTCAGGGGGCCGTAAGCATGGGCAAGGTCGCCGCCAAGATCAAGGTCATGCCGGAGAGTCCCGACATCGACCTCGACGACCTGCAGGAGCGACTCGAGGCGTCGCTCCCGGAGGGCGCGAAGATCAACGGCTTCGAGCGCGACGAAGTCGCGTTCGGCCTCGTCGCGCTCCTGCCCACCGTGATCGTTCCGGACGACGCGGGCGGGACGGAGGCCGCCGAGGAGTCGTTCTCCGGCGTCGACGGCGTCGAGAGCGTCTCCGTCGAGAACGTCGGCCGCATCTGAGCCGCGGAACGCACCATTTATAATCGCCACCGCAGTATTCATCTTCACGACAATGCCGAGTTCAAACGGTCCGCTGAACGGGACGCGCGGTAAGCTCTCGAACGACCCGCGGGACCGCGGTGCGTCCCCCCCTCAGCGCGCGATTCAGGAGTACGACGTCGGTCAGAAAGTCCACCTCAAACTCGACCCGAGCGTCTCCGAGGGTCGGTTCCACCCCCGCTTCAACGGGCACACCGGAACAGTCGTCGGGACGCAGGGAAGCGCGTTCAAAGTCGAGATCAACGACGGCGGCAAGGACAAGACGGTCATCGCACGACCGGCCCACCTCAAGGCCCAGCAGTAGAGTCGCCCGATGACTATCTTCAAAGAGCAACTCGACGAGGAGTTCGTCACCGTCTCGGAGGTCAAGGACGTCCTCGCCGAAGTCGAGGCGGAGCGCGCGGCGGACGTCGACCGCGAGATGCGATACGAACTCGCGCGGGCCATCGAGCACGCCAACACCTTCGCCGTCCTCGACGCCGAGGAGTCCCGCGAACTCGTCGAGAACCTCCTCGAACTCGAACAGGTCGACGAGGTGGCGGCGTTCAAGATCGCGGACCTCCTCCCGTACGACCGCGACGAACTCCGGTCGGTGTTCGCCCACGGCCGCTACTCGCTCGACGGCGACGAACTCGACGAGATCCTGAACGTCGTGGCGAAGTACGCCTGATCCCGCGCCGACCGCACCGCTCGGCGGCCGTTCACTCGTCCTCTAGTTCCGTGATCCCCGTGAGCGCCTGTTCGAAGGTCTCCGGATCCATCTCGCCGACCGTCTCCGAGGTCTCGGCGTCCAGTTCCGCCGCTCGCTCGGCCAGCCGCTGGTACTCCTCGCTCTCGGCGAGTTCGGCGCCCGCCTTCTCCGTCTCCAGGGCCGCCATCTTCTCCGCGATGGCGAACCGCTCGCGCACCTGTTCGTCGTAGTCGGTGAGCGTCAGCAGACCGTCGACGGTCTCCCGGAGTTCCGCCTCCCCCACGGGTTTTGTCAGGTAGGCGTCGAAGGGCATCTCCGCGATGTCGAAATCGGGGTCGACGGCCGTCACCATCGCGACGCGAACGTCGAACCCCCGTTCCCTGATCGCCGCGAGTACCTCCCGCCCGGAGAGTCCCGGCATCCGACGGTCGAGCAGGACCACGTCCGCGTCGCTCACCTTCTCCAGGGCTTCCTCGCCGTCGTGGGCTTTCAGGACGTCGTAGTCCTCGGAGAACGCGAGAGCGTAGACGTCGACGATGTCCGCCTCGTCGTCGACCAGGAGGACGGTCGGCTGCGCTGTTGACATCGTAGGCTATCGGACGCCGGAGGGGTTAAACGATGGGGATCGGTTCCCGATCCGCCGGTGGTTCGGACTCCCGTCCGGTCACGTCCGCGTCGACTCCCCCCGAACGGATCCGTGTCCCGTCACTCGTCCGTGTTCCGCAGGTCCCCGACCGTCGGCACCTGCCAGTCCCGCGTGACCGCGACCAGCCGGACCGCCACGGTCACCGTCGCACACGCGAGGGCGGCCCCGCCGTCGATCACGCCGGCACCCGCTACGAGCCAGTACGAACAGCCGCCCAACACCGCACAGCTCGCGTAGAAGTCGTCGAACAGGATGAACGGGGACCGATCGAGGAGGATGTCCGCGAACGCGCCGCCGCCGACGGCGTTGACCGTCGCGATGGCGACGACGCCGAACGCCGAGGTCCCGACGTCGCTCGCGACGATGGCACCGGTGGTGGCGAACGCCCCGAGCCCGACGGCGTCCGAGACGACGATGAGGGTGTGCTCGTCCGGGGCCCGCAGGCGGAGGCTCAACACCACGGCCAGTCCGACCCCGAGTAGTCCCAGACCGATCTCGACCGGCGACTGGAGCGCGAGCGGCACCCGGTTCACCAGGAGGTCGCGCGTGACGCCGCCGACGAAGGCCGTCGCCAGTCCGACGACTACGACCCCGAACAGGTCGAACTCCTCGCGGATCGCCTTTGCCGAGCCGACGAGCGCGAACGCGACCAACCCGGTCGTGTTCACCACTGCGAACGGGTCGCCGAACAGGGCCGAGACGAGATCCTGCGTCACTGCGTTCGCGTTCGCCGGGCGCCGTCTTGAGTGCCACGTCTCCGTTCCGGGACACCCGAACCGATCACGCTCCGAACCCCAGTCGGTCGATAGCTCGTGGTCCCGCTGTACCGTTTCCCCGGACCGAGCCGGTCGCGGCACACCCGTTCGCTTCGTGTATCACGACGGCCTCCTCGGAGCGGCTCACTACGCGAGCAACGGCATCCCCTTTATGATCGGCGGTTCGCGTCTCGACGCTAGCTCCGGTCATCCGCGCCGTCGTACAGTCGCACCGTGATCACGCTGCCTGTCGGCTCGTTCCGGTCGAAGGTGAGTTCACCGCCAAGCTGCGTGACTGCCCAGTGGACGAACCAGAGCCCGATACCCTGCCCGTGTCTGAGTTGGCTCTCCGTCCCGGCGGCCAAGATCTCCCGTTCGCGCTCCGGGAGGCCGGGTCCACGGTCGGCCACCACGACCTCGGGGATCCCATCGGACCCACGCTGGACGCGGATTTCGACGCGTGGCGACTCGGTTTCGGCGTGCTCGAGTCCGTTCTCGACCAGTTCGAGGAGGACCCGCCGCAGCACGGTTCGGTGGGAGACGACCTGCGGTTCGTCGTCCACCACGACCGACACGTCGTTCGAATCGTCGCGCGAACGGAACGCCTCGGCGACGGACGACGCGACGTCCGCGATATCGACGGGTTCCGGCGTGTCGGTGACGGCGGTCATCACGTCCTCGGCCTCCCTGGCCTTCGTGCTGAGCCGTAGCGTCCCGTTCACGGTCGTTCTGAGCGTCTCGCGTACGTCCTCGTCGTCGATCCGGTTGGTGTGTGCGAGTACCGTGTCCAGATCGTTCCGGACGTTGTGTCTGAGGATCCGGTTGAGGACCGAGAGCCGTTGCTGTCGGGTCTGCTGGTCGGTCACGTCGCGGAGGAGGACCGTCCTGGCGACGGGCGCGTCCCGATCCGACGAGGTGTCGGTGACCGCGGAGACGCCGAACTGGAACTGTCGTCGACCCTTCGAGGTCCGCAGCCACACGGTTCCGGTGGCACCGGCCGAGAAATCGGGGCCGTCGAGCCCTTCGGAGAGCGTCCGGATCGGTTCCCCGATCACGGCCTCGGCCGACGTGTCGAACAGATCGATCGTGGCTTCGTTCACGTCGAGTACGTGGTCGTTCCAGTCGAGGACGACCACCGACTCTCGGAGGGTTTCGAAGACGCGCGTTCGAGCGACGTGATCGGCCTTCGGGAAGCCGGTCGTGACCGGATAACGACGGACGGCCACCGTCAAGAGCACGCCGGAGACCAGCAGGCCGACACTCGTCCCGCCCCCCGTCCCGGTGGCGTTCCACACGGTCTCGAACGTGTCGAGACTGATCAGGTACGGTGCAGCGACGCCGCCCGTTACGACGGCGACCTGTGTGTTGGAGACACGGGGATGGTCGCCGCCGAAACGGACCAGCAGGTAGGTGCCGTAGACGAACAGTCCGAACAGATAGAATACCTCGAATCCGATCAGCGGGGCCAACTGACGCACCATCGCCGTCTCCGAGTTCGTGGTGGCGATGGCGACGCCGGACATGACCACGGGGAACGCGATTCCGAGAAACAGCGCGATCCGGCGCTTCGTCAACCCCGTCCCCCGGCCCGTGTACCCGAGCGCGTACACGGTCCAGATCCCCGGAACGAGCATGGCTGCGCCCAACTGACCGAGCGAACAGACCGTCGAGACGACGTCGCCGGGGACGAGAGGCGACAGTTCGTCCCCGAGCGCGAACCCTGCCCACAGCGTCAGGGTGCCGAGCAGGGCCATGAACGGCTCCGCACTCGGTTGCTCCCGTGACTGGGCGGTTCGCCACAGCGTCCGACCCAACAGGGCAGTCGCCACGGCCTTGAGACTGACCGTCCCGAGTGTCGACAGGAGCTCCATGCGTGCTCACTCGGATGGGTTCCGGTCACGCGTCAGGTCACCGTGCGATCGATGGGTAGCGAGCACCACGTCCCGTCGCCGGCGACCGTCGTTCCGTCGGGGCCCGTCCCGACACGACAGTGCGAAGGCCTCCATAGGTCGAGCTGTTCCGTTGTCGCTATGCCCACGGTGGAAATATACCTCCGGTCGCTGCTTCGGACTCGGAAACGCCCGTACGGTGGTCCCCGCCCGTCCCCCCATCAGTCCGGATCCGGGGGTCGGCTCTCCACGGTCGTGCCGTCGTCGCTCACGAACGGGAGCGTTCCCCCGAGCGTGTCGACCCCCACTTCGGCGCCCGGAGGCCGAGTCAACGGCTGTGTCGTACCGGCGTCTCCTGTTCGTTTGCCTTCGCTTCGGTCTCGCTGAGCACTGCTCCGTGGCTGTCGGTGGTCGGATCGGAGGATCGTTCGTCCGATGGTCGTGTTCCGACGGTCCCCCTCGTAGGAAGTGATCCCGTCCGATTCGTTCCCGTCGAACAGGACGTAGGCGGTGAAGCCGCCGAGCACGAACGTGTCGGTCACGGAGAGCGCGCTGGTGCACCTCCTCGGGAGCGGTCGTCGACGGGACGATCACGACCGATCGATGGCGAAGAGCCGCTCGTTGTTCGCCGCATAGAGGAGCTCTTCCCCCGCGACGACCGATCCGACGACGCTGTCCGTCTCGACTTGCCACCGCAGCTCGCCGTCCCGGGAGAACGCGTAGACGTGGTTGTCGTTCGATCCGGCGTACACCATCCGGTCGGTCACGGCGGGTTCGTAGACGGTGCTGTTCTCGTCCGTGAACGACCACCGTTCGGCGCCGTCCGAGCGATCGAGTGCGACGAGGGTTCCGTGCTCCCGCCCGCTACAGCCGAGATACACCGTGTCGCCGTCGACGACCGGACGCGTCCCGCGTTTGGGCGACGGTGTCTCGACCGCCCACCGAACGGCGCCGTCCGCACGGTTCAGGGCGAGCAGCCGTCCCGCCAGTCCCGGCTCGGTCGACGTGGCCACGTAGACGGTGTCGCCGGCGACCGTTGGACCCCGGGTCTCGGTGTCGGTCCGATACCGCCACCGTCGCTCGCCATCGACGTCGAACGCCGTCACGACTCCGTCGACGCGGTTGGTGAAGACGACCCCATCGGCCGTCGCGGCCGGCCTCGTCAGGCGGTCACCACCAGTGTCCGCGCGCCAGACGACGTCGCCGGCCTCGGCGTCGACGGCGAGCAGGTCCTCGGCGTTCGCGTACACCCGCCCGTCGCCGACGCCGACACCCTGCCTGAGCGGCGCGTCGACGAACCAGCTCCGCTCGCCGTCGGACCGCCGGAGGGCCCGGAGGCCGTCACAACCCGGAACGTAGACCCGCCGGCCGTCGACGGCGATGTCGCTGCGGAGACAGAGCCGCTGGTCGAAGTCGCCCTCGCTGTATTCGGTCGTCCACCGTTTGCTCCCGTCGGTCGCGGACAGTGCGTGAAGCGTCAGTCGCCCCATCATGTAGAGCGTCCCGTCGTCGAGGAGGGGCTGACCGCGGATCCGTTTGCGCCACCGGATCCGGTCGGACGACGGCCCGGATCCCCCGATACAGCCGGCAGTACCGCCGGCGAGGAGGACACCGAGTGACCGGAGTGCCGTTCTGCGGGAGACCGGACACTGGGACTCGATCCGTGCGGATTCGGCGTCCGATCGGTCGGCACGCGTTCGTGGCGGTATCATTCCCGAGCTTCGTCGGTGTTGAGCCGGTAGTACGTCGTCGTCCCGTTGCCCGTTTCGACGTCCTTCGTCGCGACCATCCCCTCGGCGACGAGTTCGTCGAGCGCCCCGTCGACGTCGTCGACGAGCATCCCACTCGCGACGATATCGCCGACGACGTCGACCAGTTCGTCCTGAATCTCGGTCAGGACTTCGCGGATCGTCTCCGGGCGGGCGTCGTTGCCGAAGTCGACGCCACGAACGATCTCCGTTTTCGTGTACGCGTTGTCGACGTTTTCCGAGAGGAAGGCGACGATCAACTCCGTCTCGTCCTCGAACTCGCCGACGGGGGTGGTCCCCACCTCCGACGCGTCGTCCGCCCGGGCGCCGTCGTCCCACTCGGTCTCTGAGATGGGCATGAACGTCGATGTTTCCCGACCCCGTTCAATGTGGCTCACTGTTTCCCCGAGTGCAACTCGCTTCGATGGACGACCGACGGCCCTCCAGTGATTTCCGAGCGAGCAACGCTGATTCGGGTTTCACACGTCGGGTGTTCGAAGGGCGTCGTATGGCGCTCCGATTGGGTCAAGCGGTCGGGCGTGGTGCCCGACGCGCACTCTCGATCAGTGGTATCGTCGCGCTCGTACTGACGATCGGGTATCAGATCGTCTTCGTCGGATCGCTGAACACCCTCGTCGTGGACCAACTCCCGCCGAGCGTTCAGCCCGGTGACGTGACGATCGGATTCACGCTCCCGCTCTCGACCGACGTCGCGGCCGCGCTGGGGGTCCTGGCGCTGTTGCTCGGTGTCGGCGTGTTCCTCGTGACCGCGCGGTTGCTGTCGCGTGATCTCTCCGCGCTCGCCACGCTTCCCGGTGGGCTGTTCACCCGCCGCATCGCCCCCGCGTTCCTCTCCGCGCTCGTCGTCAGTGTGGTTCTCGCCGTGGCGATCCCGCTCGGGTTCGCGCTCCTGTTCGTCCCCGGTCTGTTTCTCACGGTGAGTCTCCAGTTCGCGCTGTTCGCCGTCGCCGTCGAGGATTCCGGCCCGATCGACGCGCTCCGTCGGAGTTGGGCGCTGGCGAGCGGTAACCGCTGGCGGTTGCTCGCCCTGGTCGTCCTGTTCGGCGTCCTCGGCGGCATCGGCGGTCTCGTCGGGTCACTGTTCTCCTTCGTCTCACCGTCGGTCGGACAGCTCGCGTCGCTCGCCGTCAATTCGGTACTCGTCGTCCTGATGTACGGAATCCTCGCGGACGCGTTCGTCCAGCTTCGTGGCGAACCGACGCCCTCGGCGAACGCGCTCGCCTGACCGCGGTTGACCCCCGACGGGCCACCGGCCGAGAACGATGCCGGACGGGGTCGAACGGGAACCGGTGTCCGAGATAGAGGAGAGGTCTGCGACGTTCGTAACGGGTATGCCCACAGGACGCGTTCGTGGGGGTATGCCAGGCGCAGCCGTACGGACGTCGTCGACCCGCCGGACCCACGCGGCGAGGGGACGGCTGGGGAGCGCTCCGAGTCGACTACCGGGGGGCGAAGCGTGACCGTCGCGGTCTGCCCGCGTCCGCGGGTCGGGTCGGGGGCGGCGATCGAGGGGCCGACCTCGGGCGACCTGCCGGTACGGGACGTCGATCGCGTCCCGAGCACGGAGACGGTCCCGACGGCCGTCGCCGACCTCGCGGACGGCACCGTTCGGAAGCGCGGGAACGGGCGCTATCGGATCGGCCGTCACACGCGATAACCATGGTCGAGGAAGTCACACCCGAGGAGCTTCACGACCGGTTGGAGTCGGGTGACAGCCCGCAGATCGTCGACATCCGCGGGCCCCGCGAGTTCGCGGCCGGCCACATTCCCGGCGCGATCAACGTGCCGATGGGCGAACTCCCGAGTCGGATCGACGAGATCGACTGGGCGGACGACGTCGTCGTGGCCTGTCCGATCGGCCAGTCGTCGATCCAGGCCGCACGACTCATCGGGAGCTACGAGGACGTCGACGACGCCGGCTCGGTTCGCAGCATGAAAGGTGGCTACGACGCCTGGGAGTACGAACTCGAACGTGACGGGTGACGTGACCGGGTCCGTCCTCCGGCTATCGCGGAGTGCCTACGACGACATCGTCCATCAGGGCTACGACGGCGGCGACGAGGAGGTCTGTGGCGTCCTCGCCGGCGAGCACGGCGACACCGAAAGCGTCGTTCGCGAGGTACACCGGGCGACGAACGTCGCCGACGAGCCACAGGTCCGGTACGCGATGGATCCCGAAGAGCAGTTCGAGATCATCGAGCGGGTGGAAGCGGACGGGATGGCGGTCGTCGGGTTCTATCACAGCCACCCCGCCGGCCCGGTCCAGCCGAGCCGGACGGACGTCGACCGCGCGACGTGGCCCGGCTACTCCTACGCCATCTGTGCGTTCGACGGCTACCCCTATCTGGGGTCGTGGCGGTGGACCGGCGAGACGTTCGAGCGGGAAACCGTCGCGCTGTTCGCCGACTAGTCGCGGTCGTCGGCGCCTCCGGCCGCAGCGCGACCACGAACGGGAACGGAACGTCCGCCTCCCGCGGCGTCGCATCCGTCGCCGTCGTCTCGACGCCGGTCATCCCACGCCGAGTTCGAACACTGCGAGGTATATCTGTCCGCTCCCCGCTAGGATCATCACACCGGCCGCGAACCGTCGCACCCGTCCCGAGTACCTGCCGGCGGAGCTCCAGAAGTCGATTCCGGCGCCGGCGAGCAGCGTCACCCCGACGAGCGGGAGCGCCACCCCGAGCGCGTACACCGCCAGGACGAGGACACTGGAGTGGACCGGCAGTGCCAGCGCCTGGGTCAGCACGCCGAACAGTAGTGGCACCACACAGCCCGCCGCGGCGACGGCGTACACGGCGCCGAACACGCCGAACCCGGTTACTGACGCCGGTCGTTCGGGAAGCGGGACGTGGAACGCCGGCCCTCGATTCAGGAGCGTCAGGATGCCGAACGCTATCAGCCCGACGCCGACGACCGGTTCGAGCATCGGGAGTGCGGTCTTCACCGGCCGGCCGACCGCTAGGACCAGCACGGTGAGGACGGCGAACGCACCGAGCGCACCCCCGGCAGCGGCGACGGCGGGGGCGACCATCCCCGTCTCCCCGTCGTTCTCGCTCAGATAGTACCCCACGTAGCCCGGCAGGAGCGGGAAGGCACAGGGGGCGAAAAACGTCGCGACGCCCGCGCTCGCGGCGAAGGCCAGCGCCGCAACGGCTCCCGGTTCGATCATTCCACCAGTCCGTCGAGGTGGTCTCGCAGCGTGTCCGCGCCGGCGAGCCCGCTGTGACCGAACCGGCGGGTTCCGTCCCCGTCGACGATGGCGATGTAGGGGAGTCCGCTCGCCCCGAACGCACTCAACAGTTCACTCCCCGGATCCAAACCGACGGTCCAGGCGCCGCCGTTGCGATTCCACCACTCGGCGATGTCCGCCCTCGTCAGCGTCTCGCTCGGACGTTCGTTCGTGACGGACACGAACGACACCTCGTCGTATTCGGGACGGATCGCGTTCAGTACCTCGAGTTGGTCGTCACACGGGGCACACCACGTGGCGAAGAGGTCGACGACGGTCACGGTTCCCGGTGTCGGCACGAGCGCCTCTCCCGCCGTCGACCCGTGTGCGTCTAGGGTCTCTACGCGGATCGGCAGTCGCCCTCCACTCCGGGACCGTCCCCCCGGGATACCGCGCTGTGAGACCCAGAGACTCCCGCCAGTGAGCCCGAGTCCTGCGGCCATCGCGGCGACCGTCTGCCGACGGTTCACGCGCCTCTCACCGCTTTCAGGTCGGCGATGATGGTCTCCTCGTCCGGCGATTTCGAGCGATACGCGCGCTCGACGAACCCGTCGGCGTTGACGAGCAGCGTCAGTGCCGCGTGAGTGAACATGTAGCTGTCCATGTCCTCGGGTTCGGTTCGCTGGAAGGCGACCCCGAACTCCTCCTGGACGACGGCCTTCGCTCGGTCCTTCGAGGCCGGCCGGAGAAAGTGCCAGTTCTCCTCGGCGGGGTCGACGTTCATCTCCTCGGCGTACGTTTGGAGGCGTTCTGCGGTGTCACGGGCGGGATCGAACGTCACCGGGAAGAACGAAACGGCGTCACCGTACCCGTTGTTCAGCGCGTGGGCTTGGACGTTCCGCTGTGTCGAGATGAGCACGGGACAGACGGTCCGGCAGTGACTGTAGAAGAACGTCAGGAGTGACGGGGTCTCGACGTCTCGGAGGCGAACTTCCCGGGATTCGATCGGGGCAGGGAGCGTCACGTCCGGAACCCGTTGGCCCCACGCGGGATACGGAACGTCGCCGCTCTCGAACTGCCGGTCGGGTTCCTCGAGGACGACATCGGGGTTCGAGTCGCCCAAGCCGACTGCCCCGAGACACCCGGCGAGTCCGCCGACTGCGCCCGCTGCGCCGGTCGACCGAAGAAACGTCCGTCGGTGCATATCCCACCGTTACGGGCACGACCGCTTGAGGCATCTGGTTCGGTCCTCGAAGACATCCCCGTGTCCCCGTCGACCCTTCCAGCCTCGGTGACGAGGGCGGCAGTGGGATGGCAGGGTATCGGGAGGCGGAACTAGAGGCCCACACCAGACGAGGTAAATACGGCCCCCGACTACGACGCAACGATGAGTGACGGGGCCACACGGAGATATCAGCTCGTGGCGGGAGCGTGTTCACTCCTGTTGATCACGACGGCGGTCGGTGCGTTCGCCGTCGATCTGGGATCGACGCGCCCCGATCCGGTGCCGTTCGCGGACACGGTGAAACTCGGCGTCACCGCCGAAACCGAACAGGCGTCGCAGCACCGTGGCGCTTCCATCCCACGCGTCGAGGTCTTCTACTCGCAGTATCGGTACGTGGTCGGGTACGCGGGCGTCGCAGGGGCGGTGTCGGCGCTCGACGAACCCGGGCGCGAACAGCAGTTCGGGTATCCACTCGCCGTCTACGCCTCCGACTACGCCGGGCGCTCGCCACGGTGTGAGAACGGCACGCTCACGTCCGCCACCAACCCCGACTGGGTGTCAGTGACCGACGCCCAGTTCGTCGTCGGGAGCCGCGCGAGTCTCGCCGGCGAGTCGGTCGTCGTCCCCTTCTCCGCGGCGGACGACGCGTCGGCCTTCGCCGACGACTGTGGCGGCCGGGTCGTCGACTGGGCGGAACTCCGCCGCGACCCGCCCGCGGTTCCCAGCGCCGCCGGCGTGGAATCGAGCCTCGACGACCGCCGGACGCGAGCGGACCGACGCGCAAGCGACGCCGAATCCCTCCTCGACCGCGAGACGTCGGTCGTGGTCGGCCGCGACGCACCGACCGTCCAGCAGGCGGTGACCGCCGCACCGCCGAACACGACCGTCGTCGTGCCGTCGGGGACCTACGCCGAACGCGTCACGGTCGACAAGCCGGTCACCCTCCGTGGCGAGAACGCGACGCTCGACGGCGGCGGTACCGGGACGGTGATCGAGGTTCGGGCGGACGACGTGGCGGTGACGGGACTCACGATACGCGGCGTCGGCAACGCGACGCGTGCCGAGAACGCGTCCGAGAGCGGCGACTGGGACGAATCGATCCAGCAGGGGTACGGCGGCGGCGACGCCGGGATCGCCGCCCACAACGTCTCCGGGCTCTACGTCCACGACGTGACGATGAACACCCCGGCTAACGGGGTGTTGCTCCGGCGGGCACCCGGTGCCGTCGTGGACGATCTGCGAGTGTACGGTACCGACGAGTGGCTCGACGGCTTCATGGGCGTCATCGCGATGAACGAGGCCGTCGTCGTGCAGAACTCGTACGTCGAGGGCGGGCGCGACGGCGTCTACCTCCACCGCGCCGAGGGCACCGTCGTGCGGAACAACACCTTCCTCGACCAGCGGTTCGGCGTCCACCTCATGTACACCTCCGAGACGCTGATCGCGGACAACGTCGCACGCGGACAGCGGGGCAGCGGCGTCGTCGTCATGACGCGCCCGACGGCGAACGCCATCGTCGGCAACGACGTCCGCCACGCCACGGGTGGCATCTTCGTCGGCGGGTCGGGGAGCTACGTCGCTCGCAACGTGGTCGTCGACACCGACCGCGGACTGGTGTCGTACGCCACCCAGACGGCCTACGAGCACAACGTCCTCTACGAGAATCGGGTCGGCTTCGCCGCCTCGTCGGTCGTCCCCTCGAACCGGGTCGTCGCCAACGACTTCGTCGGGAACGACCGCCACGCCACCGCCGGCCCCGGCCCGCTCCGGATCTACACCGAGGACGGCCGTGGCAACTACTGGGAGGGGGCCTACGACCTGTCCGGGGATCCCGGATCGCCGACCCTCGAGCGGGCCTACTCGCCGACGGACGACCTCGACCGCCGGTTCCACCGAACCGACGCGGCGGTGACGCTGAGCGCCGCGCCCACCGTCCGCGGCCTGCGGGCGTTCCGCGGGACGACCCCCGGCCTTCGCAGGGCCAGTATCATCGATCTCTCGCCGCTGGCACGTCCGTCGAATCCGGACCGCCTCGCGGCGGCGCGCAACGAGACGCGCGTGGAGGGTTCGGCGTGACGGAGACGTACCTGCGCGGGACGGACGTGAGCCGCACGTTCGGCGACGTTACCGCGCTCGCCGGCGTCTCTATCGAGGTTCCGGCGGGGAGCGTCGTGGCCCTGATCGGTCCGAACGGCTCGGGGAAGACCACGCTCCTGCGGATCCTGTCCGGCCTCCTCGCCCCGAGCGACGGCGAGGTGAGCTACGACGGGCCGGACGCGGCACGCCCGCTCGGCTACCTTCCACAGGAGCCGACCTTCCGTCCCGGCTTCACCACCCGCGAAACGATCGGGTTCTACGCGCGTCTGGTCGACGACGATCCGGACGAACTGCTCGACCGCGTCGGGCTCGATCGGGTGCCGGATCGCCGGGTCGAGGCCCTCTCAGGCGGCATGACGCGTCTGCTCGGCATCGCACAGGCGCTGGCCGGCGACCCGCCCGTCCTCGCGCTCGACGAACCGGCGAGCGGACTGGATCCCGGCATGAGCCAACGGGTGTTCGACATCCTCGACCGGCTGGCCGAGGACGGCCACTCGGTCGTCGTCACCTCCCACGACCTCCCGTTGGTCGAGCGCTCGGCGGATCGGATCGTCGTCCTCGACCGAGGTGAGGCCGTCGCGGCCGACACGCCGGCGGCGTTACGCGAGCGGACGGGTGGCCCACTCCACGAGACGTTCACGAGTCTCGTCCAGGCCGACGATAGCGTGGGGATCCACACGGGGGAGACGCGATGAGGGGACCGGGCGACGGGTTCTGGGCTGTCTTCGCCCGCGAGGTGCGTGGTGCCGTCCGGAGCCGAACGTATCTCCTCCTCACGCTCGCGCTGACGCTGGTCCTCTTCGCCCTCGCACGGGCCGGCAACGGGCCCGCTGCCGGCTACGTACCGACGACCGTCGACGTGTTGCTGGTCGTGGAGGTGCTCGTCCCTGCGGTGGCCTTCGCCGTCGGCTACCGCGCCATCACCGACGACGCCGTCCGTGGGACGCTCGACGTCCTCGCCACCTACCCGCTCCCACCGTGGGCGTACGTGATCGGTGTCTACGCCGGGCGCGCGGTCGTGTTGCTAACGGTCGTCCTCGTCCCCCTCGCCCTCCTCGGTGTCGCCGTGGCGCTGTCGGCCGGTCCAGCGACGACGGTGTTCGCCACACACCGGGGCATCGACTCGCCGCTCCTGTTCGTCCGGTTCATAGCCCTCACGGCGGCGTTCACGCTCACGACGCTCGCCATCGCCGTCGCCGTCTCGGCGCTTGCGGACTCCCGGCGGCGAGCGATACTGCTCTCGCTCGTCGGCTTGCTGGTCGTGGTCGTCGGTGCCGACGTGACCGTCCTGCAGGCGATGACCGGCGGGGTCGGCGTGGGGCTGGACATCTTGCTCGGGCTATCGCCCGCGAGCGCGTACCGGGGGTTGGTGTTCGAGACGGTGCTGTACGTCGCGTTCTCGGGACGAACCGGCTTCGTGTCGATACCCGTCGCGGCTGCCGGCCTCGTCGCGTGGACCGGCGCCTCGCTGCTGGTCGCGACACTCGCAGTCCGTTCCCGTCGGGCCTAGGCACTGGGGTGACCACCGTCGACCAGCCGCATGAAGCGGTCGACGAGTGTGTCCGCGAGCGACGGCGCGACCGCCTCCAACAACCGAACCGTCTCCTCGGGCCGAGCGAGCGTCACCTCGACCTGCCCGCGCTCGCCGTACCATCGGTCGATGATGCCGGCGTCCACTAGCGTGTCGATGTGCCAAGAGACGGTGCTGCGGGCGAGATCCAGCCGTTCGGCGATCGCGGTCGCCGAGAGTGTTCCCTCGTCGAGGAGGAGCGTGATGATCTCGCGTGCCGTCTCGCGCCGATAGAGCGCGAGGACCCGTCGCTCCCAAGCGTCGTACTCCGGTTCGAAGTAGTGGGTCCGACCCCGGATCCGCTCGGCCACGACCTCGTCCCGCCGGATGAGCCGCCGGAGGTGGTACTGCGCCTGACCGGTCGCGATGTCGAGGGTTCGGGCGAGTTTGTTGAAGTGGACTCCGGGGTTCGTCCGAACGTGCTCGCGCACTTGGCGGCGGACGTCGCTCATACGAGTGGTAATGTTTTACGTCTACAATATCGTCTCGGCACTTCCCAGACTCTGGGAACGACGATCACTGCTGGGCGACGAGTTCGCTGGAGATGTCCTCGGCAGCGATGATTTCGCCGCCGTACGTCGACACGAACTCTTCGGCTGCGCTGGTGGTGCCGAAGGGCACGATGGCCGGGCCCATCGCACCCTCGATTCCCGATCCGATCACCACCTCGAGCGCTTCCGTCACGGCGAAGTTCTCGGCGGCCAAATGTGCCGAGATGACCCGTGCACCGCCTTCCTCCCGAACGGAGTAGTCGACGGTGGCGTAGTCGGTGAGATACGTCACCTGTGGCGTCCAGCCCCGGTTGCCCGTCGCGAACCGGTGACGGTAGGCACACACCGTGCTACAGAACCGAGCCGGTGGGTCGTGACCCTCGGGGCTGTTGTCCTGGTAGTAGGTCTGACCGGACGGGCCCGGCTGCTGAGTGATAACCATCCCACACTGGTCACAGCTCATCCGCTCGGTCAGCGCGACCGGTTCCGGACGATCCGACGAGCCCAGACAGCCCGCGAGGCCGGTGGCGGCTATCGTCACCGTGCCCAGCACGAACTGCCGTCGGGACGAATCGGTTGGCGTGGGTCCGCTCACGTTTCGTGATAGGTGACACGTTGGTTTAGCTATCTTGGTGTAGACGTCGAAAGACCTCGCTCGAGGCACGCGAAAGATGGATGCAGTGCCGGTTGCAATCGACGGTAGGGACACATCAGCGCCGATCGAGCAGTGTTTACTATGGACACGGTCGGCCACGTCGGACATCCGTCGCGACTCCGTCCCACGAAAGCTCACCACACCGCCGGGAGTAGTGGAGCCAACGTGGAGAGGAGGGCGTTAGCCTTCGACGGCCGTGGTCGCAGTTTCTGACCCCTCGTATTTGTTCTCGAACTCCTGGATGAGTTGGCCCATCTTCGCGTACCAGTCGTTGAGCATCCGCTGCATGTCGTCTGCGATCTGCGACGGATCCGTCGGCGAGTAGACGTGGTAGTACCCACCCTGATCGTAGTTGATCTGGTCCTTTTCGATGAAGCCCGTCTGGAGTAGCCGCTGTACGGCTCGGTACGCGGTTGATCGCTCCCGCTCGACGGCATCGGCCATCTCGTCGACGGTCAGTGGTTCTTCAGCCTCGACGAGCACCCGGAAGCACTCCCTGTCGAGCTCTTTGAGCCCGTGAAAGCACTCCAGGAGGCCCTCACACTCCATATCGCGACGGAGCTGCTCAGACATCGAATCCGGCATTGTAATCGTCTACAGTATGCGCTGAGATATTAAAAGATTTTTGCACGAATCGCACAATCTCGTGATGCAGCCAACCGTCTCAACACGGGGAGGACGGGTGAAGGTCCGCTGGCGCCCCGTCACGCAGGGGTGAGGAGGGCACCGGGTAGCGAATCGCGAGCGCGACGACTGCAGCGCCGATCACGAGCCCTAGACCGGCCCGCTCGGGGGCCGACACCCACTGCGATGGCACCCGATGGCGTCGACCAACGTCGAGACGATGCTCAGCCGGTTCACCGAGTTTGTGGCAACTGTTGTCGTAGATCACGCGTCGTTCTCCAATCAGATACACCCTTCACCTGTCTGTGCAGGCCGGCCGCGAACGTGAAAGACCCATACGGTATCGGCGACCGACGCCGACGGCACCGTCTCCTATCGCCGCGACGGGACGACGTGGACGCCGGACCGACTCCGTGATGGGCCGCTGACCGGGTCCGCGACGGAGGGACCGCTGGCTCCGGTCCCGGACTCGCGCGCCGGGCGGTAAGCATCCCGTATCGGCCCGATCGGACCGCACGCGCAACTTTGGATGAGTGACCACCGTCTCCCCGATGGGGTGCGTGACGGGAGCCCCGAGGTGAGCCGCGCCGATGAAGAAGCTACTTCACCGCCCGAGCGCTATCCCCGACCGGTGATCGGGATTCTACAGCGGGTCAAACGCCCGCTCCTCTATCTGATGGGGCCGATGTACGTCGCCGCGGGAGCGTTACATTTCGTGGTGCCGGAGCTGTACGTCCAGATCGTTCCCCCGGTATTTCCCGCACGGCTCGCTCTCGTGTATCTTTCCGGCCTTGCCGAGGTCGGTGTCGGGATCGGGGTACTGCTTCCCCGGACGCGACGGTACGCGGCGTGGACGGCAGTCGCGTTACTCGTCGCCATCTTTCCGGCGAACGTCTACATGGCGACCCACGGTGTCGTGGTCGAAGGGATGCCGGGGGGTGGCGACCCGTCCGGTTTCGTGCGCTGGGGCCGGCTCCCTCTGCAAGGCGTGTTGATCCTCTGGGCGCTCTGGTATACGCGACCCGCAGACGGACCGGACTCAGGCTGAGCACACGGGGCACGGCGATCGGAAACCGTGTATCAATCTGGTGGCCTACTGACCCCGCTCACCCACCACGCTCCCGATACCAGATCCGTTCGCCGACGGCCGACTCTCCCTCGCCGATATCCATCCGTGAGAGAACGAGCTCACGGATCGCGGCCGTGACAACGAGTTCGGTCCCGCCCCCCCCTCGGTTTCGACGGTCACGATGCAGTGACCGTCGCGGTCCGTGATCGACTCGACAGTCCCCGTCGACCACCGACCGGGGTCGTGGGCCGGTCGGCGCGCGTGAATTCGGTCGTGATCCATCCCACTACTTCACGCCACGTTGTCTTGAGGGCGGCGTTCCTTCGGTCGAGAACACGCCTCAAGGAACAGCTCTCCCGGTGTCGTCGACGCCCGGCAGGAGTAGCGCGTTAAATACGGAGACCGAAATCGGGACGACGTTCGGGGTTGCCCACGCGGGGGGTCACTCCCGACCGCCGTCGGTCGGGGAACCCACCCTCGAACGCTCCCGCCCACCTTCCGTGGGCCACACCGGGAGTAAGACGTCGATCGTCGTCCCCTCCTCGTCGACCTCGGCCGCCACCATTCCGCCACAGTACGTCACGATCCACGTGACCATCCAGAGGCCGAGCCCACTACTGTGGTTGAGTTGCGTTTCCTCCCCCTCCGTCAGTATGTGCTGTTCCTGAGCGGATAGCCCGGGGCCGTTATCGCTCACCGAGAACCGAACCTCGCTGTCGTCGCTGAGTGTTACAGCGACGTGTACCGTCGGGTCGGAACTCGTGTTGTGTTTGACGGCATTCGTTATCAGTTCGTCCACGATCGTCAGAATCTCGGGGGTGATCTCGTAGCAGTCGAGATTCTCGGCGACGTCGAGCGTCGTGGTCGCCTCGGTGTCGGACAGCGTTCTTCGGACCGACTTCGTGGCCGACGCCAGCGGCATACACTCCCCCGTCGCGTCGAGGCGATCGAAGATCTGCTCGATTTCGTGCGCTTTCTCCGAGCGAGTCATGATCTCCTCGGTCACGCGCTGGACCTCTTGGACGACTTGACGGGCCTGTGTGTCCCGTTCGCTGGCATCACTCGAGGACTTGTAGAGGTCCTCGAGTCGCGCCATCTGGAGGGAAATCACGTTCAGTTTGTTCCGGAGGTTGTGTCTGAGTAGCCGGTTCAAGACCGACAGGCGCTGTTTTCTGACGATATCCTCCGTCAGTTCCACCTGGATGGCGACGAACGCGATCGGTTCTCCGGTCTCGTCGGTGACCGGTGCGGCCGTCTGGTGGGCGAGGTACCGGTCCCCGCTTTTCGTCTTGTTGATGATCTCGTCCGAGAACACCTCGCCACCGAGAACGGTCTCCCAGAGTCGCTCGTAGTACTCCTCGTCCATCTCGCCGGATTTGAGGATACGCGGTGTCTTCCCGATCGCTTCGTCGGCCGTATACCCCGTGATCTCTTCGAAGGCCGGGTTGACGTGGCGGATTACGCCGTCGATGTCGGTGATGAAAATCGCGTATCCGGCGTGTTCGACTGCTTTCTGGTACTCCTTCGCTTCTTGATGGGCCGTGATGGCCGCCACCGTGTTCGGAACCGCCTCGGAGATGTCTCGGAACAACTCGATCTCGGCTTCGCTGACCCCGTCCAGTGCCGTCGTGTAGACCCCGAGTACGTACTCCCTGCCGGTGGGAAAGTGCAACGGGACCGCCAGACACGCCGTGATACCTCGGTCGGCAGCCGCGGCTTCCCACCCCTCATCGCTGTTCGGATCGACGTCGGCGACGTGTATGTCACCGGTGTCGGCCGCCCTGCCCACCGGGTCGGGGCTGTCGATGTCGCTGCGCTGGCGGTGGACGTACCCGTCGGGTTGGCCAGCGACGTAGCCGGTCTCGTCGTCCGTCGGGGCGCACAGCCAGACCATCCGGTACGCGTCGATGGTCGACAGCTTCTCCGGGACGAGCGTGGTGAACTCGTCCGGATCCCCGTTCTGGATGAGTACTTTGTTGAGCTCACGAAACAACCGGGCGACGTCTTCCAGGTGAACGATCTGGCTCACGTCGGTGAGCGTGATGGCTTCCGAGGCAGTCTCGGCCTCGATGTCCTCCCGGTGGCATTCGAACTTGGCACTCTGGTCGCTCACCGACCGTGAAAGGATGGTCGTTTCGCCGCTATCCAGGCTCGCCAGTTCCGCGTCGACGTCGTCGAGTGACTGGCCTTGGACGGGCCCGTTTTCGAGAACGGAGGCCGCGCTGTCGTTGTAGTTGACGACGGTCCCTTGATCGTCCAAGATGAGTACGCCCTCCGAGATACTCTCGGCGATGGACGACTGGTCGGGATTACTGAGGCGAGTGAACTCGCCGCGTGCGTACCAGAACACGCCGAGTGCGAAGATAGCGATGCCGATCGGCTCGTAGTTCAACAGGAGCACCGGCCCTTCGTGGTAGTAGGCTGCGATGTACGGAACGAGCGGCAGTGCAGTCACCGAGACGAGCAGATACAGCGCGGTCGGACGGGTATCGGCGTCGGCGAACGAATCGAAGAGAAACCAGAACCCCAGTCCGGAGACGGTGTACGAGAACCCAGTCACCAACCAGTGAGGCGCGAAGTGCGTGACGCGGGCGTGGTGGAACGGTTCCGTGACGATTCGCATCTGCATGTAGGCTCCGTGGATCGGGTTGGTAACCTTTATCAGGACGATCGAGGAGAACACGGCGACGGCGACGAGCCGCAGGGATCGTGATCGGTGGTATTGGCGGCCGCTGTAGGCCGAGGCGAAGTAGAGCCACGCGAAGACGGTCCCGATGCCGGCGATCAATCCAAACAGATACACGACACGCTTGCTCGACAGCGTCGGCAACAGCAGTCGTATCGCCATCAGGAGGGCCCAGACCCCGTTCAACAGAAACAACCCGGCAAGCCCACGCCGGATGTCGGCGTGAGACAGCGTCCGAACGCCGAGCAGCGCGCCGAGACAGACGAGGCCAGCGAGACTGAACACCACCACGTAGAGTCCCTGCAACGTCCCGAACATGCTCAGTACCATTTCTTTCTACGGTGTGTCCCTTTTGCCGGATTCCCTATCGGCGTGCGGCAGGAAAACCGTGACACAGCGGTCACGTCCACAACCGACTGTAAAAGAGCGTCACTAAAGTGGTGCTAGCGTGTTCTCACGAGGTGGGAACCCGTACCGTGTCGTCCCGTCGGCTTACGGAACCGTAAACAGGCCCGGGGGCAAGCACCGAGGCACTCGGCCGACGACCGCTTCGGAGGCATCACTGGCGAGGGCGATGGCACTGATCACTACCGGCAAGACGATACCGGACAGGGATACGAGCCGCCCCCGTGTTCCCACGGCTCCGCGGCCGGCATAGCTGAGTGCGTAGACGATCCAAGCCACGGGCAGCAACGACACGGTGCCGAGTCGCGCTACGTCGAAGAACGGCTCGAGGAAACCAACGGTCGCTACCTCTATCGCCGTGGCCTCAAGCGAGAGGACGGCCCGGAGAGTCAGCGTGGTGACCAGCAACAGAAACGGGTCCGCGTTGGGCTGCGCTCCGGATCGGTAGGCCCTCCAAGACGTCCATGACAACAGGACGGATGCCGGAGCAGTGCGCACCAGCGTCAGCACGGGAACCACCGTTCGACGCCTCGGCCTACGAGTTGGCCGTTGTCGCGGTTGGATACGGTGGTTGCTGCTCGGTTCGATTTCCGACGTCAGCGGGCCGATACACGGGGCAACGCACGAGTAGCGACGAACGTGTTTGGAGGGCCGGGGACGCCGATCACCCGCTGGGGGACTGGGCGGGCGTGGGGACCGTGGCTCCCGAAACTAATAGATGGAACCCCTCCGTATCACTCCCGGAAACTCCATCTCGAAACGGTCCGTCTCGCCCAGAGGTGTCCGATGGGGGTGGACGCCGTCACGGAACTGGATCCAGCCACCGGCGGGGCGAACGCGTGGATGGACCGAGTTCAGTACCCCTTCGGAGTGGCTCACCGATGGGACGGTGGGCGGTCCGGACGAAGGCAGAGGTACTCCCGGATTCCAGCGAGTACGCCTCGGCAAACAGGCGTGTTTCTTATTAGCGTGCTCGAAGAAATTGGCCTCGAATGGACAGCAAGGAACTTCTGCCGGCGGGCATCCGCTCACGATACGCGGTGAAGCTCTTTGCTGTCTCGTTGCTCATTACTGCCGTGATCGTCGCTGGCGGGTCGGCGATCGCAGGACAAGTGTCCGATCGGGTCACGGAAGAACAGTTAGACTCCGTGGAAGCCAACGCGGAACTCGAGGCGGAGAGTCTCGCCCGGTGGTTCGAGGGCGAACAGGAGTCGATTCGGCTCCTGTCCTCACATCGAGGCATCGATCCGTCGAACCGGACACGAACCGAAACCACCCTCGACAGGGAACTCAACCGAACGTCGGACGAACTCGTTAGCCTCCACGTCGTCGAGCGGCCGACGGAGCAGCCGTCGAACGGCACGACGGAGCGGATCGTCGCGAGCAGTGACGGGCTAGCCGGCGAGCCGCTGGCTGCGACCGCGATCGACTGGGGGCAAACTGCCTCCGGCGAGGAGGTTGCGTTCCGGTTCGATAGCCCGACGGAGACGCTCGTCTCGTGGGTCTACCTGGACCAGGGTAACATGTCCGTGGCGATCGCCTCACCGACGCGTGATGGCGATCACGTGTTGATCGGCGAGTACCATCCCAGCACTCGGGTCGCGGCGGCGGCCGACGCGACCAACGACACGAGTACCGTCGTTCTCGGCGGCGTGAGTGGGTACGTCATGTTCGAGAAGAACAGTCCAAACGAGTTTCATCCGTACAAGGGCGAGGCCACCGTTACCGAGGTCGAATCCCGGATCGAGGAGCGACCGAACCAGTTCGCGCCGATCAGCGGTGCCGAACTGGACGACACGGAGGTGCGGGGATACCACAGCGTCCCGAGCGACGGTGTCAACTGGGTCGTCGTCAAGGAAGTTCCCACATCGACGGCACTCGCCGTGACCGACCAGGTCCAGACCGACTTGACGGTGCTGATCGGACTCACCGCTGTCGGCTTCTTGTTGATCAGCGGGATGATTCACTTCGGTCCGATCAGTTCGATCAGGCGGCTGTCGCGTCAGGCGGAAGCGATTGCCGAAGGTGACCTGACGGCGGAGATTCCGGACGGCAACCGGATCGACGAGGTCGGACAGCTGAGAACCAGCCTCCACAGAACGAAGGCGTATATCGAAACGATCACCGAACAGGCGGAAAAGATCGCCCGTCGAGAGTTCGACGATACGGCTCTCGACGAAGAGATCCCGGGGCCCGTCGGAACGGCGATGGCGGATATGCGTGACGACCTGGAGCGGTTCGTCGAGGAACGCGAGCAGCGCGAACAACGCCTGGAGGTGTTCAACCGACTGCTCAGACACAACCTCAGGAATCGGCTCGACGTTATCAGAAGCCACGCGGAGCAGCTGGCCGACCGAACGGAGGGCGACGACGCCGAGGCCGTCTTGGCAGCGACGGATCGGCTGGCGTCGATCGGCACTCGCGCCCGACGGATCGACCGTCTGATGGCTCGCGACCCCGATCCGGCGACGGTCGATATCACCGTTGTGGTTTCCGAGCTGCTCTCCCGGACCGCATCCGACGACGTCACTGTCAACACGGAGTTTCCGCCGACGGCGACGCTCCGAACCGACGCCGAGATACTGCGAACGGCACTCACGAGTCCGTTGGAAAATGCCGTCGGATACGCGGAGTCGAGTGTCACTGTCTCGATAACGTCGACAGCCGACGGGTACAGAATCGCTATCAGCGACGACGGCCCCGGTATTCCAGTGGCCGAACTCGAATCGCTGGCGGCCGGAACCGAGAGTTCCCTCCAACACGGGCGTGGACTCGGACTCTGGCAACTCAAGTGGGGTATCGATGCGCTAGACGGTGATCTCTCGTTCGAAACCGAGGACGGCACGACAGTCGAAATAACGCTCGCCGATCTCACGGAGCGAACCGAGAACGGGAACCGGGCGAGATAGCGCCACTCGCTCGACCCTTCGTTGGCCGACGCCTCGTCGATCGGCCGCTCATACGGATTATTGTAACTGGTTACCGGTGGTTCGCCGAGACGGTCCGGCGAACCACCGGTAATGACTTACGATAAACAGTATCAGTCGTCGGCGTCACTACGATTGCTCGGCGGCCTCGAACGTTACCACGAGTTTCTCGGCGGTAAGCGCATAGACGGTCATCTCTCTGCCCTTGACCGAGTACCACGTATCGATCGGCTTGACGAGGTCGTTTTCCTCGAGGCGTCGCAGATGGTGGTGGACGTTCTGTATCGACGTATCGACACTCTCCGCGATCTCGGAGGTCGTCTTCGGTTCGCCCTCCAGCGCCCCCAAAATCGCTTGTGCCGTCCCCGACGACAGCGCTTGGAGGGCATCGACCTGCGAATCACTGGAGACGGTGAAGTCCGCTCGATCGTGAGGACTGTACTCGACGTGACTCTGGTGTGGGAAAGCACTCGTCATCGTCCCTATCCGTGTTCTCGTACCGAATCTCTCTGTAACCGAGGGCTATCAATACGGACTCGACCGATAGAGGCATTCTAGGTATATGCACTCCACCTCGTCGACCGCGGGTCCTATCGGGGTGGTTTTTCAGTTTCTTCGGTGGATCCACGGTCCCGGGCCGGCGGCCGGTCGTGGTGTTTCGACTCGATCGGTGACCCACGGCGTCAGTCTCCGACGTCGACCGTGGCTCCGATTCCATCGCCGAGGGAGAGAGAGACCGACGTAGCCACGGGCTCGAACCGTTCCTTGTGATGGCCGTCGTCACAGATCATCATCTCAGTGCGAACGAGGCCCGCATCACGAAGGTCGTTGAGGCGGCGGTATGCCGTTGCCCGCGAGACGTCCGCTGCCTCGGCGACGGCACGGCCGCTTCGTGGCTGCTCCGTGATCGTCTCGTACACACGGCGCGTGTATTCGTCCCCGAAGAGTTCGAACAGTTCGGTCGCCGAGAGATCGACATCTGCCGTCCAATCGGAGTGTCGTTTCGACTTCTGGGTCGGGTTGACGGACATACTCCTAGGAGCACGCCGTTCGTACTGGATATCGTGGGCAAGCATGCAGACCGCACGGCACTCGGGACTCTAGGAGTGCAGATGGCGTGTCTCGGAGAAGATGACCAGTTATGTGGCTGCAGCCTCGACACCACGTACGCAATCGAAACAGATGTCCGGAAACGAAAGTGCGGCGGACGTGCATACGCTCGTCGTCGACGACGAACAGGAGGTTGCAGACGCGTATGCGCTACGGCTGCGAGGCTACTGTGACGTCGAGACCGTGTACAGCGGGGAGGCCGCGCTGTCGGCAGTCGCGGATACGCCGGTCGATATCGTCCTTCTGGATCGCCACATGCCGGGGATGTCGGGTGACGACGTGCTGTCGGAACTGGTTGCGCGTGGGTACGACGGACGGGTGGTCATGGTAACCGCGGTCGATCCCGGAATCGAAGTACTCGATATGCCGTTCGACGATTATCTCTGCAAGCCGGTCGACCGCGAGGACGTTCGCGCGGTTATCGATCAACAGCGACGGATCCTCGCGTACGAAACGCTCGGGGCGTATTTCAGTGCCGAGGCCAAGCGAGCGGTGCTCGAAGCCGAACTGGACTCCGAGACGCACCGCGAGCACGAACGGTTCGTCGCGGTGGCGGAGCAGGCGGAGCGACTCGAAACCCGAGCCAGACGACTGTTGACCGACGACGAGATCCTCGCTCAGTTCGACGAAATCGATCGCGGGGAGATGTGACGGCCGGTGGCGTGACGGACGGCCGGTGCTTTCGACGAGGTGCGGATTCGACGCCCGACCCGGAAAACCGTGGTACCTGTTCGGAGGGGCGCTGTGCGGTGAGTGTCGGCACCGTCATCCGCTCTCGGATGTCCGCCCCTGTCCGTCGAGATAGGCATCCAGAAGCTTCCGCTGGGCGGCACGCAGGTGATGGAGCAACGTCGACCCGGTGATATCCAGTGAGGCAGCGACTTCTTCGGCCGTGCTTCCACGAGGTGACTCGAAGTAGTCGGCGAAATATGCGGTTTGCAGGACGACCCGTTGTCGCTGTGTCAGCCGGTCGTCCAGTTCGTCGCGGAACTCACGGGCGGTCGTCACGGAGCGTTTCCGCTCCGTCTTCGAGACGAACTCCGCGTCGTACTCCCGACCCACCGTATCCACGATACGGCGGACGTCACCGTCCGGGGGAAGGTCCACGACGAGACGTCCCGCTCCATCGTCGAAGCTGGCACGCCGAACGGTACCTCCGAGCGAGGAGATGGCCAGCAACGGCGTCGAGCCGCGGATGGTGAGTTCGACGGTCCCACCGGACTCGGATTCGTCGATAACTCGTGTCCGATCGATCGGTTCCATCCTCTCGGTCTCCCGGTCGATACGCCCGATTCCGTCGCCTTCGACCGAGACGAAACAGAGCAACGCGTCGTCGGCCTGTGGAACCATCCCTTCGAGCTTCAGCGTCGAGTCGAGCGTCCGACTCAGTCGCGCCAGCAGCGAGCCGTCACCGAGTTCGAAGGTGATCTCTGCGACGCTGTCCGAAAGCAGCAGATTCCGATTCCGAACGGCAGTGATTGCGAACCCAGCGACCTCCCCCAGCGTCTCGAAGCTAGCCCGCTCCCGTTCGGAGAACGCCTCGGTGCCACTCGCATAGACGCCGACGACTCCGTGGACGTTCGGCCCGTATACGACCGGAATGTGCAGTGCCGACTGGACGCCGTCGGCAAAGCCGGCCCTCCGGACCGATTTAGGAACCGCGGCACTGTCGGTGAGTGGCTGGACAGCCTGCAGTTGACCGCTCCTGACTGCGCGCTCTTCGGGCGTCGTCACCGTCTCATCGCCGACCGCGTCACGAACGGCGCCGAAGATATCGCCGGTCTCACCCGCAACGGCGCGGACGGCGAGGTCGTCGCCTCCCACGTCGCGTTCTCCAACCCAAGCGAACTCGTAGAGGTCGGTCTCACCGAGCCCTCGACAGATCGTTTCGGCGATTTCCTCACGAGAGGTCGCGTTGACGAGTGCCGCGAGGATATCCGAACGCACGTCGTCGATGAGCTCCGTCCGTTTGCGCTCCTGTCGTAGCCGTTCGAGAGACCGCCTCTCGCGCCGCCTCTCGGTCACGTCTCGGAGATAGACCGCCCCTCCCTCATCGAGCGCAACGATGGAGACGGCGAACCACCTGTCGGGCCCTGGATAATACTCCTCGAATTCCATCTCAGTGACCGACTCACCCTCGAACGCGGTCACGAGGGTGCCGTCGACGGACCGGGGAAACACCTCGGCGAGCGTGGCTCCAGCCGGATCAGCGGCGTCGATCAGTGTCCGGGCGCGCTCGTTGCTGTCCAAGACGGTCCCATCGGTCGAGGCCTCGAGGACGCCGACCGGCGCCCGTTCCAGCCGATCATCCATGGCTCGAACCACCGCGTTCGTCCCTTCGTTCCCCACCAGTCCTCGTTGCAGGTTCCGTCATCGGTGTTCGAATCGGATCTCGAACCGTGCCCCACCACAGTCGGCTGCAGTGAGGGTTATGTTCCAGTCGTGTGCGACGATGATCCGTTCGACGATCGCGAGACCGAGTCCGGTTCCACCGGCCATCGTCGAGTATCCCGGCTTGAAAACCGTCTCCCGTTCCCCTGTGGGGATACCCCTGCCATCGTCGGCGACGTAGAACCCGTCCCCTAACGATCCTACAGTGATCGTCACGCTCTTCTCGGGAGTCGTCCCGTCGCCAGGGGACTGCTCTCGGGGTCCCGGACGCCGTTCTCCCCCGTGCTCGCGTGTGTTCGGCGAGGGTGTGTCCGAGTCGTCTGTCACCGAACCCTCGGACTGCGTCGGGATGGCCGCAGAGTCATGCTCCGTGCCGTCATCGGGGGTCTGCGACCGATGGCTCGTGGAGCCATGCTCCCCGCTGTCGCCGTACTGTCTCCGGCTATCGGTGGCGTTGTGCTTCACCGCGTTCCGGAACAGATTCTCGAACAGCCGTCGAACGCGGTCGGAGTCGGCGGTGACGGTCGGGAGTGATCCGACGAGTTCCAGCACTGCGCCCCCAGTATCGACCGATTGCCACGCGTCCGTCGCCGCAGTTTCGATCGAGACTCGTTCCGACGGGTCCACGACGGCGTCTCCCCGTGTGAGAGTGAGGACGTCGCGAATGATCCGTTCCATCCGATCGTGCGCGTCGGCGACCGACTCGAAGTGTTCCGGCTCCCCTGTTTCCCGCGCCGCTTGGAGGTGTGCCTTGGCGACGTCGAGCGGGTTACGGAGGTCGTGGCTGATCACGCTGCTGACTTGGTCGACGGCGGGCATCTCCTCAATAGCGGGACACTGCTGTAGGTCCGAAAAGACGAGATATCCGGCGTCCTCGTCCGAGGGGACCACCCGCAGGAAAAACGCCCCTCGATTCCCGTTCCCGTCGAGATAGATCCCGACACGATCACCCCGAACGACGTGGGTTATCGGATCCCGGTCGCCGGTCGCAGTACGGTGACTAAATCGCTCGAATACCGTCGAGACGTGCGCGTCGGACGAAGTATCCCCGAACCGCCGCTCGAAGGCCTCGTTCGTCGTCGTGATGCGGGCCTCACCACCGTCTACGGCATAGGCGAGCACGGGATCCGGAAACGCCTCCAATGGGATCGCCGCAGTACATTCGTCGGTCATCGGTCCCCCGTCGTCCTCCCGTACGACCGTCGCGGGACCACCAGCCTCGGGAGCCGGTGAAGACGCCTCCGGTGGGAGCGAAGTCGGACGCGACTCATACGTGCCTCTTGGATCCGACGCGTGTTTATTATTCCCCACCTGACTCTGACTCGGAAACATCGGGTTAGCGTCCCGTGGTTCCCCGTTTCGAGTTGCCGGGGACGCCGTTCGGACGCTGACTCCGCCGAACGACACCGGAAACGACGACGCCACCGAGCGTCAGGGCGGATGCTATCGGGAGTGCTGGCCCCGTGATCGTAACCTCCAACGCACGAACAACCCGGTCGAGTCGACGACGAGCCGGGCGTGACCGCGACGGGTGACGAGTTACTGATCGCCGCCGGACGGGTGTCGAACGCCGATACGCTGAATCTCGACGCGACGGCGGTCGAAACCGACGAGCAGGGGTTCGTCGAAACCGACGAGTACCTGCGGACGGCCGCCGACGGCGTGTGGGCGCTGGGTGACATCGTCGGCGAGTACCTGCTGAAACACAACGCCAACCACGAAGCACGGACCGTCGCGCGAAACATCTTCGGGAGCGACCTCGAGCCGATCGATTACAGCGCGATGCCCTTCGCCGTGTTCGCCTCGCCGGAAGTGGCTGGCGTCGGCGCCAGCGAGAGCGACCTGCGAGCCGCCGGGCGGGACTACGCGACCAACACCTACCGATACGAGGAGACCGCCCGTGGCGACGCGATGAAAGCCGAAGGCTTCGTGAAGGTGCTCGTCGACCTCGACGGGGAAATACTCGGTTGCCACATCGTCGGCCCCGACGCCTCAACGCTCGTGCAGGAAGTCGTCGTCGCGATGACGGCCGGCACCGGAACCGTACAGGACATCCGCGAGAGTATTCATATCCACCCGGCCCTCCCCGAAGTCGTCCAGCGGGCGTTCTCCGGGCAGTTCACCCGCGGCGGACACGATCACTGATACGGTCACTCTTTCCGGCGACTGGTCTCCCCGAGGGGTGCGTCCCCGTATCGATATCCAGCCGGCAGTACGATCGACCGCAATCGACGGAGCTGGCACCCTCCCCGTTCGCATCCCTACGACTCGGCGGTCGTGAGCGAGTAGACACGCTGTCGTGCGTCGGCGAACGAAATCCGGGAGGTCATCAAATCCTCGTCTTCGAGTTCCCGCAGAGCGTACCGGACGGTTCGATCCGGAGTTCGACTTCCTCGCGGTCGTGCGCTCGTTCCTCGTCGAGCAGGGACTGATCGAGAGCGAACTCGACACGATCATCGAGGAGACGTGGGCGGACGCCAATCGCTTTCCGCACTGGCACGGATTCCTTCTCGATTCGATCGAACGCTGTACCGGCTCGAACGTGGCGAACTGGTCGTCCGCACGGAGCCCGCCGATGGACGAAGCGTGGCCGACCCCAATCTCGGCTACGCGGTGATTGCCGGTGCGCTCGTCGTGGCAGCATCGATTCTGACGTTCCACGATCGTCCGTACGAATCACCCGTACTCGCCGTCGCAGCCGCCTTTCTCCTCGTCTACCTCGTTCGGCGACGGGCGTCGTGATGCCTCTATTCTGCGGTTGCCCGGAAGAACGGACCCGCGGGGGGAAGAACCGACGGTCACGCTCGTCGCCAACCGTGGATCGGAGCGCGTTCTCCGGCGAGCGTCGGCGGATACGAAGACGGACAACGAATCGATACGCTCGGGACTGCGCTCCACGCCGGCCACATCGTCACGGAGTAAAGAACCTCGATCCGGCGCACGGAGACGAGGTGGGAGCCTACGGTCGGTGGGTGATATTCACGCTCTTCGTCGCGCCGTAGCCGAGAACTCCCGGTAGATTTGACGATCCAATCACGGACGGGATCCAGCGCTCTCAGTGTGCTATCGGAGTGGGGCACGGAGGATAGCCCTGAGACACTTCGTCGGAATCCTCAACCAGCGACAGTACGGCGTCTCGTAACCAACCACTGCCAGCTCTCGAAACTGCGGGGGCCCAGTTGATTGCAGCCGAGAGAACCCAGCGATCCAACAATTAGCAGCCCTGCGCCACGCCGTAGCGGCAGCGAACTACGGGACGAACCCGCCGTCGTTCGGAATCGGTCAGTAGCGAAACGAAAGCACCACCAGTGTATCCAGTGGCGACGACGTCGACGTTCAGCCCGCCGCTGTCGTGCGATCCCGTTCTCTCCGGAGAGCGACTCGGTCGGACGCGAACTTCGATGGAAGCCACTCTCCCGTTCAGCGGTGATCGCGCGAACTTCACCGCCGCTCGTTGCCGCGAAGACGTATCCGTCGGCGATGACGATACTATTTCGTACCCCCGAGTCCGGACGGAACTGTCACCGTGATAGCTCTATTCTGACGATGTTGCCGGCTGGCGAATTCCCCTCAACCGTGATGGTACCGCCCGACCGGGTGGTGATTAACTTCACGAGCCACAACCCGAGACCGCTCCTGTGGTACAGCGGTGTTTGTTCCGCTTGGTCTTCCAATAAGTCCCGTTCCATCTCGGGGATGCGTGGCCCGCTGTCGGCTATTGCCATACGAACCGTCTCGTCAGTCCGGGTGACGGTAACAGTGACTTCGGGCGACGGCGAGTCGCTGTGGATGATCGCGTTCGTAACGAGTTCTTCGATCGCCTGCCCAAACTGTGGTATCGCCTCGACAGTTACGTCGTCAGGACATTCAACGGCAATCGTCGCGTCCGAGTGCTCCGAACCGACACTCGAAATAACGTCCTCGAGACGATCACGTACCTCGATTTGGTCGCGTGTCGGATCCTCCCGAAGCAATTCCGTTATCTGACGTTCTTTCTCTGCCAGTCGGATCAGTCGATCGCTCGTGTCCGCGATCGTCTCGGCGGATGCTGCAACCTCGCCCGACGTCTCGCCGTGGATCGTCTCGGCTCGTCCTCGGATCACGTTCATATCGTTGCGCAGGTTGTGGCGTAACACTCGATCGAGAACTTCTAACTGTCGTTGGCGCTCCTTGCGTCCGGTGACATCCTGTTGGAATCCGATGAAGTTGACGACAGCACCTGCATCGTCCCGTACGGGTGCAATTTCGAGGTGGTTCCAGAACATCGTTCCGTTCTTGCGATAATTTTTGAGGTCGATCGATAGCGGTTCCGCTGCGTCGATCGCTTCCCGAATTTCGGCAACCTTGTCCGGGTCGGTACCCTCGCCCTGGAGGAATCGACAGTTCTCCCCGATCACCTCCTCACGCGGGTAGCCCGTCAGGTCTACGAACGCATCGTTGACGTAGATCAGCGGGTTGTCCTCCCGTTCCGGATCGGTGATGGTGATGCCGACTGGCGCTTCGTCGATCGCTTGGGTCCGCCGTTCGAGTGTCTTCTCTCGCTCTTTGCGTTCCGTAATGTCGTCTTGGACTGCCACGAACGCGTGAGTCTGGTCACCGTCGATGACGGGTGCGACCGTCTGCATCGCCGTGTACGTCTCCCCGTTCTTCCGACGGTTGACGATTTCCTCTGCCCACACCTCTCCGGAGAGGATGGTGTTCCAGAACTCCTCGAAATACCCATCCGGCATCTCACCGGAGTTCAACACGTGCGGTGTCTTACCGACGACCTCTGCCTGGGTGAAGCCGGTCGTCTCCTCAAAGCCCGAGTTGACGTACTCGATTCTCCCCTTGGGGTCGGTGATAAGGATCGCGTGGCCAGCGGCTTCGACCGCTTGCTTGATGCGCTGGAGGTCGAGTTCGCGCTCCTTGCGCTCGGTGATGTCCTGCATCGTCCCTCGAATGCGGGCCAGTTTCCCGTCTTCGTACTGGGGTTCACCCCTCGTTCGAACCCATCGCCGGTTGTCATCCGCATCGATGAGTCGGACTTCGATATCGTACGGCTCACACTCCTCGATAGCCGTCTCGAACGCATCTTCGACGATCGGTCGGTCCTCGGGGTGAAAATGTTGAAGGCTCAGCTCCGGGGACGGCGTCGTGTCGTCCGGGAGCGCATGGATGCGGCGAACCTCGTCGGTCCACCAGCCCTCTTCAGCCTCGACGTCGTACTCCCACGCTCCGACGTCCGCAATATCCTGCGCCTTCTCGAAGAGATCGACTTGGCGTTCGAGCTCGTGCTCTCGTTCTCGCAAGGTGAGCGACTGATTCCGGAGTCGGAGCAACGCCTCGAGTCGCCAGTTGAGTTCGGCCTGCTGGATCGGCAGGGAGACGATCTCGTCGATCGTTTCCGTGACCACGTTGTCGGCTAGCTGACCGGCATCCGACTCGATGATATCCGCCCCGGACTCCGGAAGCAACAGGAGATACGGAAGCAAAACGGGGGCCGCCGCCGTCTTCTTCGCACGGAGCGCATCGAGGTGTTCCTGGAACGCCCCCTTGTCGAGGATACAGACATCGAAGTCGGCGTCCTCGATGTCCCCCGAGAAGTCCACGGATTCGTAGGAGGGGTGGTCGTCGATCCATCTCTCGAGCAACTGGCGATTGGCCGAATCCGCGATGAGCGGGAGGACCCGGGCCGGGGAGTCGTGTACCGCTTCAGGAGTCATCGCCATTGCTATCCACTCCCGTCCGTGACTCAGTCTCCATCATCATCCCAGGTCGGTGTGCCGGTGAGAATCCCCCGGAGTTCGGGCAGCGAGTCCCCGACCCGCAGGCCGTGTTCGGTGATCTCCAGTTCCCGGAGCTGGTTTTCGTACTGGCTGGTGCGCATCTTGAGGACGCCGATCACCTTCCGGAGCGAGCCCTTGTATTCGACATGGCGTAGGACGACGATGCTGTCAGCGAGATAGCTCATGCCTTGGTCGGTCGCGCGGAACTCACCGGTGATGTTGTGGACTTCGTTCGTCACCAGTCCGGTCACGCCCATGTTGCGGAGGTAGCGACCGACCTTGACGAGGTCCCGCATCGGGTCTTCGTCGACGCCGCGTAGCGACTGCTCGAACCCACTGGTCCCGTCAATCATCACGATTTCGGCGTCTTTGTCTTCGACTTCCGATCGGATGTGGTGGGTGAACTCGTCGACGGTGAGTTCTTCGGGGCCGATCACCTCTACGTTGAGCGTCCCTCGGTCGATCATTTCGGTCACCGGGATGTTGACGGCTTCCGCGCGCTCGAAGAGGGTGTTGTGGTCTTCTTCGAAGCTGTATAGGACCGAGCGCTGGCCTCTGCCTGCGGCCTCTTTCATGAACTGGAGGCCAGTCGTTGTCTTGCCGACCCCTGTCGGCCCGCTCAGAAACGTGATCGTTCCAGTGGTGAGGCCACCCGACAACAGTGAGTCCAGTGCCGGAACACCCGAGGAGAGTTTGGTCGAATTGTGCTCGCGCTCGTGGCGGTTGGGGTCGAGTCGTGGCCACACTCGCATGCCATCGTCGGTGATCCGGAGCGTGTGGTGACCGGATCGGACGGAGGAGCCACGGAACTTCGAGACGTGGATCGTTCGACGATCCGCCTCCGCTTTCACGTTTATGACGGCATCGACGAGAAACTGCAGATCGTCGTCGGGCATCGACGCGGCAGCTTGTGAAGTGAGCAGGACCGTCGCGCCCTCGCTTTTGAGAAAGTTGATCAGGCCCAGGATCTGAGATCGGAACTGGTGTTCGTCGGGGGCGAGATACCGGAATTCGGTGACCGGATCCACCACGACCCGATCCGGGTTGATCTCCTGGATCTCCGCGCGAATGCTCTCGACGAGCGAGGGCGTTTCCACTTCACCGGACTCGAACAGGGTGTACGTCTCCTCGCCCTGAAACTGGTCGCCGGAGGCAGAGAGGTTGAGGAATTCGATCGCATCTATAGCGAAGCCGAAGTGCCGGGCAGTATCCCGAATGTAGTCCTCCGGTTCGCCAAGGTTGATGTACAGCCCGGTCTCGTCCGTATCCAGACCAGCAGCGAGAAAGTGTAACGAAAAGATCGACTTACCAGAGCCGGGTTCGCCTCGCACGAGCGTGGCGGACTCGGGGAGATAGCCGCCGCCGAGAATATCGTCCACGCCCGGAATGCCGGTTACGACCCGCTCTTGGCCCTTATTATTCGTTTTGCTCATGTATGAACTGGGACTCTGACGCCATATGTGTCTTCGCACTCGATCCAGAGTTATCGCCGGCGTCAACCAGGGCTCCCATCGAGAAATCGCTCCGAGCGGAGTTCGGCGCCGAAGCGATAGAGCGTCGGGAACAGGAACACATCGGCAAGTGTCGGTTGGTCGCCGGCGAGAAATCGGCGAACTCCGAGGACACTATCCCACTGTTCGAGCGCGTCGAAGGGATTTCGGACAGCTGTCTCGTACCCATCTCGTGTGTCCGCGAACCCGGCTTTGTACACACCCGGGTTGATGTCGTCGTGGATCGACTCGATGATCGCGTCAATTTCGCCTCGTTTGTGTGGGGGAGACAGATCAACATCGTTGGTGGCGTCGGCGTCGAAGGCCTCGTCGAGCATCCGAGCTATATCGGCAGACTCGTTGTTGACGATGGTTTCGGTGGCAGTATCGTAGAGGACAGGGACGGTCACACGTCCCGTGTATCCCGGATCTGCTTGCGTGTAAATCTCGCGGAGATACTCGAATCCGTGTACCGAGTCCGGTGTGCAGGTCCGTTTCGATGGGGTGAATTCCCAGCCGTTGTCTCGGCGGAGCGGATCGACGATATCGGCCGAAATCACGTCTTCGAGTCCTTTCAGACGGCGCGTAAGTGCTACACGGTGTGCCCACGGGCACGCCCGAGAAACGTACAGGTGGTATCGATCCGGTTCAGCCGGATACTCGGGCTCACCGTCTCCGTTCGTCCGACCGATCCACGCGTCGAATCCCCGATCGTCGTGTCCGCGCTCGGGAGCCTCTACCCACGTGCCATCTACGAGTTTTCCCGTCACCACGTTCCTTCGGAGTGGTTGCCGTAGTTGCTGGTTCGAGTGCCGATACGGTGGTGAATCGCTGGGTCGCACATACCACGTAGACCTACCGAGCGCCCCGCCTAATCTTTCAGGTAGAATACAAGAAGCTAGGTATCATGCACAATACCTGGCGCGCTCGGTCACGGTTCGAGCGTGACGGACTGGACGGTGGCGTCCGCATCGAGCGTGACAGCGAGTTTGCCGTTGGGTGTCGGTGCTTCGACGGTGACCTCCCATGGGTCACGACTCTGGACGGTGACGCATTCCCCGTCTGTAACGAAGGGAAACTCCCAGAGAAACTGGTCGGTCGTATCGAGTCCGCTCGTAGCAAGTTGGCCACCCACAACCGGATTATCTAGGAGACGGATACCAACCGGAATGTAGCTGTAGAAGCTACAGTTCTGACAGCTGAGATGGAAGAGGGCGGGGTGATCAGCGGCGAAGAAAGTACGGTAGCGGTCGTTGGTTTCGATGTCGGCAGCGGTCTGGGTGTATGTAACGGACACGCGACCAGCACAGACGAAACAGACGCCACTCGAAGCCAGTCGCCACTTGTACGTTGTCCGGCGGTCGAACGTCTCGATGGCCTCTTCGATCGACCGACCCTGGAATCCACCGGGATCGAACGGATATTCGATGCGTTTGGTCTCACAGTCCGGGCAGGAAACGGTCGCGAGATGCTCGTCATATTCGAAAAGAGGGGTCGTCCCACAGCGCGTACAGGCTCCGGGTGCTTCGACAGGAGAGACCGTCGGCGACGTGTGGAAGACACCGCTCTGGATGGCGTCGATGACGCGATGCCCAGCGTACTGAAGGACATACTGTCCCTCGATCTCTTTGACGAATTGCTCGGTGAGTTGTTCGAGATGGTAGGTGAATTTGCCCGAATCCCGTTCATCGACAGCGTCCTGAATCTCCGAAAAGGCCAGCGCATATTCCGGGGCCTCCCAGAGGGCGAACAGGATTTCGAGGCGCAACTCATGGCTGAACAACTGAAACGCGTCCTGTGGATCGATTTCAGCCGGGAACTCGCCACTCGCCCCCGTCATACATCCAACCGTTCTGTACCCACCCAGATAATTCTCGGGTTCTCGAGAGACGAACCGGCGGTGACGGTGCGCTGTCAGCG
Source organism: Haloplanus salinarum (assembly GCF_009762275.1). NCBI lineage: Archaea > Methanobacteriati > Methanobacteriota > Halobacteria > Halobacteriales > Haloferacaceae > Haloplanus > Haloplanus salinarum. The sequence goes on from NZ_CP034345.1 coordinate 205,062, forward strand.
TTCCTTCGGTGTTACCGGAGCCGCCTCCTGAAGTCGTCGGGATCGTCCACGGCGTCCATCCACTCGACGGCCCACTGGCTCACGTCGTCGAGTCGGCTGACGAGTGTCTCGCCCTTCTCGGTGAGCCGATAGTAGACGGCGATAGGGGCTGCCTCCTCGGTTCGTCGCGTGATGAGATCGTTTTCCGAGAGGACATCGAGCGCGTCGGACACGGTCTTCGATCGGCCACCGGTGGCGCGTTCGAGCTCGTCGAACCGCAGTTCCGGGTCACGGAGCGCGTACAGGATCTGGAGCCGTCAGGGCGTCCCAACGGCCTCCAGCGTCTGGACGACTGGGCACGCTTCGACGTTTTTCGACCGTACTTCCCCTCGACGAGTGGTCGTAGTTGACACGAGTGTTAATCTGCGTGGGGCTGGGCTTGGCAGGTGGATGCGGTGGCAGGGTACTGTGCAACGTCGGCGTACTCGACGAGTTTCGTGCCGAGTTCGTCGACTCGCTCTCGCAGTGACTCCTCGACGAGTTCGCCATCGACGACCTGTTCGTATGAGTCGGGAATGGCTACGTCGAGAGGCAGCGGCCACGCGTCGAGTGCTCGGGCCACCGATCGAAGATGCTCCAGCGCGGTCCTCGGGAAGGACCCGCCGGAGACGGCCAACAACCCCACAGTCGTGTCCTCGAACTCGTCGAAGCCGCTATAATCCAGTGCCGTCTTGAGCGGGGAGCTGAACGAGCCATGGTACATCGGCGTTCCCAGCACGATCGCATCTGCCTGCCGCAACTGGGCTCGCAGTGCCGGGGCGTCACCGGCATCCTGATTGTCGGCGTCGAACGTCGGGAGGTCGTACTCCCGGAGATCGACGAGCGTGGTCTGTGCACCCGCGGCCTGTGCTGCCTGTAAGGTCTCCCGAAGCGCGACGCGAGTCACGCTCTCGGCGGCTAAACTTCCACAGACGGCCACTACCTGGGTATCTCGGGTCATCTCGCTTCACACGAATGGAGGCCTCCATCCCACTTATCGTCTCTGTGAACTGAAATTCACCTCCTGCCAAGGGTGCGGATGCGGATGGCGACCGTAACCGGTCGTTTCGGTAACGTGGGGCGACGCCTACTGATAGAAACAACATACGTGGTGAAACTCGTTTGAGAAACCCTGTATCAGCACACCAGACGAGACTCCAAGTGGCGGCGCACACTGTCCCGCGAACTCTCGGGCGAGAAGAACGGCAAGCAATGTGACTGGCTGCCAGCCACATGCCGGTTCAGGGCTCGAGGGGAACTATCGCGAGCACGGCAGTGAAGAGGGTGGCCCCGACCTGGCACCGAGAAGCGTCGATTGGTACCCGATGGCACCGCCGGCGAGTGTGAACGCCACCGGTCCGACGACCTGGCTGATGCCGATGGTCGTCGTCCGGAAACTCATCACGCCAGCGCGGAGGTTGTCGGGCGCAAGCATACTCCGGCCCGCAAATAGCGTCGGCGTCACCGGACCACTGCCAGCACCGAACACGAGCAAGGCACCGATCGGCACTGGCGGAGAGTGAGCGAGGGCGACACCGGGGAACCCACCGGTGTACAGCGCGAATCCACTAACCAACAGGTTCGATCGGTCGATCATATCGACGAGCCACCGTACCTTGTCTTTGAACGAGTGATTGAGACGGACCGCATTCTCCGGTTATTATGGGGTGGCTGTCGTCCAGGTAATTCGGGATTTGAACATTTTGTAGTGACCATCCAGTCGCACTATCTTGAGGAGGCGTTGTACGAGATACGCGTCCTCTGTTCAGCACAGCTCCTCAAACATAGCGCTCAGTGAGGGTTTCAACAGAACGGGCGATCACTAGTGGATTAGTTCACACGTCGAACCCGTTCCGCCTGAGTGCCTCTGCCAGCTCACCGTCGGGATCAGCATCGAACTCGACCAACGATGACTCCGGTCTCGTTGTCGTATACAGTTCCGAGTCAATATTGTCGGGGATTTCGTTCGTGTGTGACTCGTCTACCACTGCAACTGATATTTTTGGCCTCGCGGACGTGTCTTGTGACTCGCTCACTAACTGACGGTACGGGAGAGCGACGGTTGACCTTTGGCATTCGGGTATGAAACGCTCGTCACGAGCAGCGCATTTGACGGGGAAATAGCACAACCGCACAATCCGTAGTGAGTGAACTCGATCGGGAAACGTCGTCGTGCTGTATTCGCGCGCTGTATTCAGCAGACATCATAGTAGAAGTTCCGGGCAGATGTACGTGAACTGGCCGTTGTCGTCGGTGACGACGACAGTTTCCCGGATATTCGAGAGGACGGTTTGATGGAGGTGGTTCAGGCGAGTGATTTCCTGCGCACGTTCCTTGCGCTCGGTGATGTCGCTTGCAACCCCAAAGATGGCAACGGGGTCGTCCGGATCCGAATGGGTACCGATATCGTAGATGGGCGTCTTCGAACTCAGATAGAATCGTTCCTCGCCGTCTACCACGATACGTTTCACCTCCTGTCACGGGGTCGTATGTTCGGACATCCTTGACCCGAAGAACTATCGTGAAGTCCGAACCGGCGGTTTCAGGTCGGTAACGCGAAAAAGAGCGCGGCTATAAAGAGGACGATTGCTGCTCCGATGAGCGTTACAATGTACATCCCAGCAGCGACTCCGAGGCCGGCGATAGTCCGAAGCGTCAACCACTGCTCCATCGATCGTTGCCAACAATACAGACGAACACCTATCGTTCCAAGGCCCCACACCGCTATTGGATAGGCTATGAGCACCGCGACGAGTCGAAATTCCCGAAACTGCGGATCGCTCTGCGTGGACCCGACGTGAAGCACCTGCCAGCCAGCAACGATGGCGACCCCCTGACCGAGTGCGATAACCCCGACCAGTAGCAAATAGTTCACCGGGAATCGGTCAGTTGGCCAGCTATCGAGTCGGGCACGAAAGTCCGACACCGTGAGTGACGGGAGACACCCGAGGGCAACAACGCCGAGTACTGCCAGATACTGCAACAGCGTCGTCGCGAACTCTCCGACGGACGAATACGGAATCACAGTGCCTGTGAGCGTTGGCTACTGTATATTTTTGTCTTTGACTTAATGGGTGATTGAAGCCATACTGTGGCCAACTACCATACCTGACCACTACAGGACGAGGTTTTGCTGGTTCGAACGTCTTCGGGCGAGTCCTGCCCCGTGTTTTGTATTCGTCACGCACCGGTAGGTCCGTTCGGGAGATGGCCCCTCGTCACGATATCGAACGCTCCCTGAAACGCGATGAGGTGGAACACCAATAGAAGACTTCAGCCGGATACCAACAGTTGGCTCTTTGAGATTTTGCTCCTGCTTCACTGAGGCCCCCTCATGTCCCGCAATTCGAGTAAGGCCCAGAATACGAACGTGGTCGAAAAAGAAAGTGCTATCCCATTCAGTGGTGAAAATATCACTGCGCCGACAGCAAATGAGCCAACCATCCAGAGGGTGACGAGCAGACCCCTATATTTCATATGGGGTTTCTGTTCGCCGACCTGTATGTACCCCCCGAACGGTTTCAGTAGTCGCAATGGATGGCGCATATATATCAACGGTACTGCAGCGCAAGTATCGATAGAAAGGCCGTCACGCCGACAACGAGCATCGTCACAAGGATACGACTCGGTAGAGGACTCGTTTTTCGTCGGGAATCGCTTCCGGTTCGAAGTACCCCGAGAGTAGCCCACCGCGGAAGAATGCTAACGTGACTGCCGAAATACCGATAGCCAGCGATACGGTCCTTGATTCGGGAAGAGCAGCCTGCCCCATCCAGAGACTCATAAGCAACATCGATAGCCCAAAGCCTGAGCGGCGCTAGGTATCCTCGGTCGTCCAGCGGCGTTTGTAATTGAAATGGAATTTTCGTTCACGACGATACGACGGCTCGACAAACGGAAGTTCAGTCGTCAGCCGCTAATACGTGCGTTTCCGAGCTGTTTCGATCTAATATCGACGCGATCATGAATTAATATGCCGACCTAACCGTTGGATATCAGTCTTGTGTGGGATGGGGGTTGGATCGAGCGTCACGTTCGCCCTCACCGCGTGGAAGTTGAACAGTTACAACGGTTCCGGAGCTGTCGGCGTCGAACGAGAGCGTACCACCGAGTCGGGTGACGATCCACTGCACCATCCAGATGCCCAGTCCCCGACCATGACGAAGCTGTGACTGTTCGACAGATCCGAGCACTGCGTACTCCTGTTCGGGGATGCCTGGTCCCTCGTCTTCGATCGTAACCACCGCGTGTTCGGCGGATGCACGAACTGAGATGCGAACAGGTGGTTCATCCATCTCGGCGTGTTTCATGCCGTTGCTGACGAGTTCGGCTACAACGGTCCGGACGGCCTCACGACTGGTGTACAGCGTTACCGGCTCCGCGTCGACGGTCACGGTCCCTCCGAAATCGTCGGCGGTCTGTTCTCCTACCTTCCCGATGAGTTCCCCTATTTCGATCCGTTCCCGGTCGATGTGTTCTTGGGAGAGGAGTTGGTCCATCTCGGTGACGGTTTCGCTCACCGTCGCGAGCTCTCTGGCCGAATTCGCGATCTGTTTACCACGTTCCGGCTGGTCATCGAGGAGTTCCGCGTTGGCACGGATCACGTCTACTTTGTTACGGAGGTTGTGACGCAAGAGCCTCACGAGGACGTTTCTCCGTTGCTGGTTGCTCCGCCGCGCTGTAACGTCACGGAAGATGTAGATGTCCCCGGTCCGGTCACCGTTCCGTTCCGTCATCGGGCTGTGTGTCATCTCGAACCATCGGCGCCCGATTTCGGTCGTCAGTTCACGGTCGACGGGAGCATCGCGGAGTTCATCGGGTCCAACCCCGATGAGCGACTCGAAATCACGTCCGAAGGCGTCTCGGGACTGTGTCCCGAGAAACACCTGCCTCGCGGTTTCGTTCGTATAAATAATATTTCCACGCGTATCCGTTACGATCACGGCTTCCGAAACTTCTTCGAGAACCACGCCGCGGGCCAACCGTGCCTGTTTCGTGGTGTCTTCGGCTGCTTCGGTGAACACGCTCGCCGCCAATGGCACTCCAGAGCCGAGGACGGTGGCCAAGATGAGGTTCTGGACGACACTGTCTTGCAGGGGTGTGAGTGAGGCGGCGAACCCGACCATAACGAGACTGCTACCGCTGATTGGAAGGAGAACGCCTTGCCACAGAGGGACCAATTTGCGCTTGAGTGTCGCCTGTGAGAGCAGAAAGGTCCCCGCGACACTCCCGTACGTTGCCGAGATATTGATGATGGCCACCGAGGCGTCCTGGATCACTGATACCGGCAGTTGCGTCGCGAACACGAGGGCGACAGCCGTCCCGGTGCCACCGAAAAGTCGCTTGCGCGTGAGTTCTGGACCGCGACCGGTGTGTTCGACTGCGAACCACAACCAGGATATCGACGCCCCAAACAGGGCGACTCTCACACCGCTGAACAGCGTCTCGATATCAACGACTCTCAGCCGGACGGCCACGTCAAGGACGGCGACCACGGCGAGACATCCGGCAGTGATACCGAGACCGGTCGTCCCGAGTTCCGGTCGACGGGTGACGGCCGTGATTCCGGCCGTGACCAGGGTCACGACGAGCAGGACATCGGCGACGACGAGCGGGTCGATCATCGCTCACCCTCGAACCGGGGCTTGCGTGCGGGAAGCGCCAAGCGGAGATGCTCCCACGGGGTTCCGTCGACACCCACGTTCCCGCCAGCATCGATGGCAATCAACGAGAGCAGCTTCGCTGCGGGATGTTCCGCGGTGGGTTCCGACACCGGATCGGCCTCCTCGTCGCGGGAGTCCGTTCGTATATCGACGTATACGATTCCGTCGTATCCGTGACCGTCGGCTGCCATAACGGCCAGTTGCGGATCCGGCTGGCGGTTCGATGCGCCCGCATCGGATTCGGTACCCGACTCGGTGCTAGCGACCGATCCGTTGCGTGCGCCCCACCCTCCGATGTCGGCCTCGAACGAGATGGTCACCGAACGATTCCGGATCGTGACAGTGTCGAAAACGGCCGCGAACCCCGCAATCAAGAGCGGCTGCGGGACTGCGACGGTGTACGACTCTCCGGTCGCTTGGATGGCGTGTTCGTCTGCCTGTATCGAACTGCGCGCCGCGGCAGTCCGCATCCCTGTCAGCAGGTCGCTAGATTCTTCCAAGGAAGTCCCGGCGAGCGCTTGTTCCATCTCTCTTGCACGCTGCCCGACTGTGAGCAGGAGGTCGCTACGTGTCCGGATTCGTTCGCCCACACCCTCGGGGTCGGCCCGCGCGTCGTTCGGCGCGACTCCGGGGGTGTTACAACCATCCTGTTCTTCAACCGACGATGCGAACCTTGCGATTTCGTCGAGCTGGACGCCGATCACTTCGGAGAGGAGATCGGTCAACATGCGCGTTTGCCGCTCGCGGAGCCGCTGGTCGGTCGCGTCTCTGAACAGCAGTACCGTGCCGAGAGGAACGCCGTCGGTGTCGTCAACAACCTCCGGAACGACGGTCAGGACTCCATCGCTCACTCGAATCAGTTGTCGCTCCTCGTGTGCCAGCACCGCATCGTCGAAGATACGTTGAACGGGTCGTCCGACCACGGCCGCCTGCTCGCAGCCGAACGTGTCTTCGGCGGCAGTGTTGAGGTCGACCACCCTGTCCTTACGGTCGATCGCCACGACCGGTTCCGACAACTCATCGACGATACGACTCTGGACTACCGGCCGGGCAACCGGAAGCTGTTCCAACGGCCGGTACCAGCGCAGCGTGGTCAAGAGCCCGCCGCCTGCAAGGAGCAGGACGACAGGAAAGATCCGCTCCGAGTGGGCAAATACCGACGACAGGATCGGAGCCAGGGCCAACACGAGAAGTGACCCAGCCGGTAAGAGCCCCTGTCCATACGGCACGGCATCTCGAGAGATTGCCGCCCAGAGAAGGATGGCGGCAGCGATAGCGTACAGCGGAGTAAGGACATCCGAGACGAGTCCGATTACGCGCTGAGCGAGGAGACCCGCCTGCGATGTCGTCTCGACACCCAGTTCGAACGGGAGGAAACTTACTACCAGCAACATAATTGGCAGCGATATCAAGAGCGTTCGAACCGATCGCGTGAGCCACTGGCCGCGCCCGGTAAACCTGATAGCGAACCGGAACGCGAAAACGGCGACGAACCCGGAGGTGTTGTACAACGTGACGATCCAAAGTTCCTGATACCGTGCCGGGTAGACGAACATAATTACGAAGGCGATACTACCCAGCGTGAGCAAACCCCCGATAGTAGCTAGCGCTCTGGATCCTGGCCTGCTTCGTCGATTCCACGCCGATCGGGTGAGCGCAGCTGCGATCAACAAAGCGGCGGCGCCAAGCAGTGAGTGGGAGAGAGAGATCCCGTAGGGTGACATACAGCTACCGATTGGTTGTGATAGGTCGTGGATATAATTTCGGACGCATCGTCGGTGATCGGGCGTCAGCCGCAAATGAGGTGTGATTTTCGGGTGATTGTATCCGAACCCGTCCCCCTCAGCGGCGTGGCTTGAACGTGCAGTCGTGCAGGCTTCATCCCTCCCGACCGGTGAGGCGGTCACGGTCGCTCGGTCGCGGGGACGCGTTCGGAGGTCGATTCTGGGGGCGCTGGACGGCGACCCGAAGACGACCTCCGAGATCGCGGAGAGAGTCGATACAGAACGTCAATCATTACTTGCGGCGCCTCGAAGAGAACGACCTCGTCGAACCGATCGACACGTGGTACTCGGTAAGGGGTCGAGAGATGACAATCTATGCACTCACAGCCGAGAAACTCGTCGTGCAGTTCGGAGCGGCCGAGCAGTCGTAGTGACGGATGACGGGCCCCATTCCCGGATATTAAAAATCGTCGCGCCCCTTTCAGCGACGGACGCGATCGATCGACGACGAGGAGCCGACTCCCGACGGGTCTCAGCTACTGGTGCTATCCCACTCGGTCCCCGTTCTCAGTTTGGTCGGTGACATCGGCGAGCGTAATATTGACCGTCGTGCCGTCGTCGTTTCGCTATACACACGTTCCGAGGGGACTGGTTCCGAGCTCCCCGACCTCCCCGATTCGGTTTTCGTCCGGAATTTCCGCCGTCAGGTCCACTTCGGCGACTGCTTTCGCCTGACGTGACCGTCGTCTGATCGAGGTGATTGGACCGAAGAGGATCTCCCCACTGCTCAGCAAGAACCCGACTCCTGTTCACCCTCGAACCATCTGGCGAGACTCTCCGCCTCGAGTTCCGCGTTGGCTTCGACCGGGGCCAACTGTTCGTTCGTGACTGGATCGAAGACCCGACTGACGATCGCCGTCCCCCAGCGACGATAACGGCGGTAATGAGCAACGAGACAGCAAAGTGCTTCACCGCGTATCGCGAGCGGACCTCTCCGGTAGAACGCCCTTACGGTCCATTCAGTAGTGTTTGTGAGGGAACTATTAGGACCGGCTCCGATCGTCGATCCGTGCTCCCGGGACGCCGGTAGCGTCCACGGCTTCGTCCGGGGCGACATCTACACCCTCGGCCAGTTATCCCTAAGCGCCACCGAGTTCAGTCTACGCCGGGCGTTCACCCCCCGTTGGATGGGAACCTCCTCGATAGTGGCGTCTCATCTGTTCGACACACTTCGAAGCGATACGAACCGCTTCAGGGCGTCAGTTTCCGATAGTGAAACACAGGGGCTCCATCCATTAATTTCGGGACTCATCGTCACTATGCCCGCTCCGTCCCCCAGCGGGTGAGCTAGGTCCCCAACTCCCCAAACGCGTTCGTCGCTAATCGTGCATCGCTCCGTGCATCGGCCTTCCGATTTCGAGACCGAATCGAGTAGCCATCGCTGTATTCAGTCGACATAACATCCAAATCGCTGTCCGAGATATGGAACGATGATTTCCGGTACTACACTGACTACGCTGGTACTCAAGGCTCTGGCGTCCGCCCTTTTGTGTTGGACAACTTGGCGAGCTTCCCGGTCCAGAGACCAGCCCAGTGCGGAACCGTTTCTCGTACTCTCGATCACGCTAACTGTCTGGGCAGCCTCGTCGCTTGGGGCCACGGTCGTCGGCGTGGCGACCGTGCGCTTCCTCGAGTCGCTTTTCGACGTAGTGCAATTCGGTGCCCTACTGTTTCTCCCCGTGGCTTGGATCGCCTATGCACTCAGCTATGCCGGCCGCGGAATCATGGCGACACGGAAGCGGATCGTGCTGCTGTCTGGCATCGTGTTACCGGTGGTGATCGGCGCGGTCGCTCTCGCTAGTGATGCCTCCAAAACGGTCGTCGGACCGATACTCGGACTCGCGCTCGGATGGACGATCCTGTACGGCTTTCTGTTGTTCCTGTATGCCCTGTATGCGACGTATCTACTGATCGATCTCAGTTGGGGTCATCCTCGGGTGTCGAGCACACAGATAACCGTACTGACTGCCGGCGTTGCGGCTCCGAGCCTGCTCTCCGTTGCGGAGTCCAATACCTCACTGATCGGCGGCACGACGCTCGGTCTGCTCCTGTCGGGCGCTTTTCTGACCGCTGCGATACGACGGTACCCAGTACTGACCGGGTTCCCGAAAGCCGACTACGTCGCACGGACACGCGTAGTCGAAACCCTCCAAGAAGCGCTCGTCGTCCTCGACTGGGACGATCACGTCCTCGATATTAACGAGACGGCGGCAGAGTTGTTCGACGGTTCCACGGAGGGGATGATCGGGGAACCGGTTCAGTCTGTCATCGACGGACTCGAAGGGACCGAATTCCACACAGGTGCGACGGGAACAGTCGCACTTCGGACGTCCGAAGGGCGTCGACAGTTCCAATTTAGCGTCTCCGCGGTCGAGGAAGCCACGACCAACGACGAGGGTAATCCCGTCGCCAGAACCGTGCTCTTCCGAGACATCACCGACCGAGAGACCAGAGAACAGCGACTCACGGTTCTCAATCGTATCCTCCGACACAACGTGCGGAACGACTTGGACGTCGTGCTCGCGTACGCCGACCACGTCGACGACGAGGAGCTACGGACCGGCATTCGAGAGCGCGCGACCGACCTTCTCGAACTGAGTAACAAGGTCAGAGAGGCGGAGGCAGTCATGACCGAGAGTACCGATTCACCGGAATCGGTCGATCTGACTGACGTAGCCAGTACTGTCGTGGATCAGTTCCGATCCGAGAACGAATCGGCCGACATCTCGCTCGTCCACCCCGCCGAGGTGACTATCTCCTCTCATCGAGCCGTACTCCGACAGGTGCTTTTCGAGCTGGTGGAAAATTCACTCGAACACACGACTGCGGACGTACCCCGCGTCGAACTCAGTGTTCGGGAGGTGTCGGACGGGACGGTCGAACTCTCCGTCGCGGATAACGGACCAGGGATTCCCGAGCGGGAACGAGAGATGCTCGCTGCCGGAACCGAGACACAACTCGACCACGGCCAGGGTATCGGACTCTGGTTCGTCAACTGGGCAGTCACTCAGTTAGGAGGGGAGATCCAGTTTCGGGAGAACGACCCCGAAGGTAGTCTCGTAACGATCCGGCTCTACGATTCGGTACGGTAACTGGCCGACACCCAACCGCAAAAGACGAGTACGACCCATAGAGCGGAAGCCAGTGTATTCCGACCGTCCGAGGACGGAGACCGTTCGTAATGCACCGAACGCCACTCTTTGGCCGAGCAACACCGTGACGGGGTTTTTATATATAGCGACAGATATCCCGACGTGGTTCGGATTGGTCCCCTCCAGTTGACCGAGACGTGGACGTACGCACTCGTCGGTGGGCTACTCGCACTCCCCTTCACCGCGCTCGAAGTGTGGCGATCCCCGGAAAACATAACCCTCGGAGCGGTCCTCGTCGGGAGCGTATTCGCCGGGTATCTGATCAAGCGACGCGGCGGGAACAGCACCGCGACCGGAATACGAGCCGCGCTTATCGGTGGAATACCGACTCTCTGGGCGCTGACCGAACTGCTTCGGGCGATCACGAACATCCCGAACCCGCCCTGGTTCCAAGCGGCCAGCGTCGGGATGGCACTCGCGTTCGGCGGCCTCATGTTCGTAATAGTGGCCCTCTCCGGAGCGCTCGCCGGTCGCTTCGGCGGCTGGCTGGCCGAACGGAGGGGTCGCGATGGCGTCGCCGACCCACGGAGTCGTACGTAGCGAGGACTCTCGGATGAAAGAAGCTATAGTAGCGATTGAAAGTCATTACACAGCCGATCGCAGTACTGCGTACGGTCGGCTGTGCAAACAGTTTCATACGGATTATTGTAACTGGTTGCCGGTGGTTCGCCGGACCGTCTCGGCGAACCACCGGTAATGACTTACAATAAACAGTATCAATCGCTACTATAGAACGCACTCTACACTACTGGTGTTCCTGAGACACGACGCCTCTCTGTGTGACTACTATTTCTTCCTCGATTAACACGATGTCGAGTTCGTGGTGGTACGGTATCGCCCTGTTCCCCCTCGTTGCGGTGGCGACGCTCCTCTCCGACTTCGGTTCGCGGACGTTTATTGTCGTGTCCTCGTCCGGCGGTGATCCGAACGTCGCTACTGGCATCGCGTCGTTCGTCCTCGCAGTGGCTTCGTTCTGGGGCGGTATCTTCGTGGCCCTCGTCGTTTTTGTGTGCCTGCTCGCAGACGTTCGAGCACTCGGTGACGACGAGCACTGGTCGCCGAGTATCGCGTGGAGCCTCGGCGGCCTCGCACATCTCGGGGCTGCCGTCTTCTCGCCGCTATTGCTCGTTTCGGTTCCTCTCCTGACGTGCTACCTGTATCGACGCCGTGGCCGTCTCGGACGCAGTTGACACTCCCTCCGACCGAACACTCCCCGGTCACGAACAGACAGCCGCCGGGGCTCGCACCCGCGGACGGGAGTCCCGGTCGGATTCGAAGCCGGTGTACCGAAGCTTGACCCAGTAGAGTCGCCCCTCGTATCGGGTAACCCACGACCCGGACGCGGTGTTCGCTGAAACCGCCGTGTGGCTGTGGAACGTCTCAACGAGGGATCGAAACGCCGTGTCGCTGGTGTTCTCCGCGCGGTACGTTCCGTCGGCCGCCTCGTTCACAACCTCTCGCGTGTTCGGATCGAGCCCCGACAACTCGAACACATACTCGTCCTGCAGACATGCGGCGTACGCGTCAGCGGTCGTCGCAACGGGTCTCGGTTGGTACCGATAGACGGTCAGAGAGCGTGGTTCGCTCGACGCGACATCGACTTCGACCAACGTTCCATCGTATCTGATCGCATCGTACTGCTGGTCGGCGATGACCGACCGGTTGAGTTCGGCTGGACTGTACGTTCGCCTCTCCTTGATGCTTGACCGACTGCCTTCCTCTGCCGTTATCACCGACAGGGGCGTCCGAAGCATCGCCCTGTCGACCGGCGGCAAGTCGTCGTACGCGACGGTTGCCCACCCGTTCCGATCGGCCTCGTCCGTAGTCGCGTTTCCATCGAATCCGTAGGTCAGTTCCCGCCCGCTCGTCGTGCCTACAGTCGTGTACGAAAGGGTGTAGAACCGGTCGCCCGTCCGGTATACCGTCGAATTGTTCTTGTGGGGCGGGTCCGTCGCAGCGACCGTCGCGGATTCGTTATCGACGGCCCGACTGAGAACGTGTGGCTGCGGGCCGCGTTCGTGTTCCTCCGCTAGTTCATCCTCGGAGACGGCCCTACTGGCGTGGTCGGCCAGTTCCGTGTCGTTGAGCGAGTCCATCGAGAGCGAACCGGCGGGCTGTGAACAACCGGCGAGTGCAACGAGACAGAACGCTGTGGCTGTGGCAACGAGCAGTCGAGTTTGCATATCGATACGACTCCTTCACCGGCTATTGAATGCTCAAACCGTATTTCGCAGTCAGCAACGGGCTGACTGTGAATACGTTCGAATATGGCACATCAGAGCGGGTACCGGGCGACGAGTCGCTAAGCCCGCTTTCCCGCCAGATGATGCGGAGAGGTTTCACGAAGAGTTTAGATACGCGGCAGTATCCGTGATTCAGTCCTGTCTCACCGTCCGAAACTGCCGGGACGGCGGTACAAATCCGCCTCAGGCGAGCGAACTCGTGGCGGACGCCGATCCACCGCGCAGCTGCACGAACGAGTCGGCGATGATGCCGTACATGAGGATGACGAGCACCGAATTGATGACGAGCGAGGCGAGTTGGCCGGCGGACGGCGAGACGAAGGCGAACACCGATCCGACCGCCCCACCGATAGCGCCGATGACACCGAACAGAACGACGAGTGCGAGCAGCCGCCAGCGGTTCCCACTCGCCAGGCCCCAACTTCGACGGAACGCCTCGATCGGACCCGTGTCTTCGACGGCGACGGCAAACACCGCGAACTGGAGGCTCACGGCGAGGAACAGACCGGGAACGAGGAGGAACGCGAACCCGATCGGGATCGCCACTCCGAGAACGACGCTGACGACGAGCGCGGACAGGAACGCACGGCCGAGACGCCGGGTGAACAGATTCCCGGGGAGCGACGAGAGATCGGAGAGGTCACGTGCCAACAGCCGTGCGGTCACGAGAAAGATGCCGATGCCGAGCAACAGTGCAAATACGGCCAGCCCGGCTGCAACCTCGGTCGATAGCGGGAGCGCGAAGCCGATCCCGGCGTCGCCGGATCGAACCTCCGATGGGAGCGTGTCCACGATGACCGCGTTGAACGACCCGACGAAGAGGACCTGATAACAGATCATCAGTACGAGCGCGACGATGCCACTGACCGAAAGCGAGCGTCGGGCACCACGCCCGATCGCTTTGCCTAACTGGAGGGCCATACGTGGTGTGTCGAGAGTGGGACGTGAGAAACGTCGTCCAGCGTTTCTCGTTCGGAAACCCCCGCGTGGGCCCGTCGTTCGCGTTCCGCTCGCTGCGGGGACGCCACGTCACGACGCTGTTGCAGGCCACGAAACGCCGTGTCGACAGCTTTTGAAACATCGGACTATGGGGAACTCGTGAACGGATATCGCGTACTGGGCCCCTCCAGCTGCCGGTGGCGGCGGTCGGCGCAGGACTGGCAGCTTTCGGCTACCGGGCGCTCGTGAGGCTGCCATCGCCGGGCACGGGAGGGCTGTTCGGTCCGGCGGTTGCGCTCCTCTCGCTGTCGCTCGTCGTCTGGGCCGGTCTGTTTCTCCTCCCGCTCGGGCTGTTGATTCCGCCGACGGGTGGGTACGGCATCGAGTTCGACGACAGCCAGCGACGGCTGCTCGTGGGCACGACGATCACCGTGGCCGTTGGCCCGTTCGTCGGGGTCGGGATGGCGTTCGTGACGCCCTGGATCGTCCCGCAGACGCTGACGCTCAGTATGTGTGCGGCGCTGCTTCCGCTGTTTGCCACCCTTCTCTGGCGTGCCGGCCAAGCGCTCCGGTCGCACGCGGCATAGCGACGACGGCCGATCGACCCCGAATCGGTACTCGTGGCCCCCAACAGATCCGACCAAACAATGGTGTCGGTGTTGCCGACTCTGAAACCTCCACGGGGTATTCATCGGCCGCCATCCCGTCCCAACGTCCTGTGACCGTCATTAGCGCCACGGACCTCTCGAAGCGCTACGGCGACGTGCTCGCTCTCGACCGCGTCGATCTGACCGTCGAGGCCGGCGAGACGTTCGGCTTCCTCGGACCGAACGGCGCGGGCAAGTCGACGTTCATCGACATCCTGCTCGGATTCGTCGCGCCGACCGACGGCACACTGTCGGTGTTCGGCCACGACTGTCGGGACGACGGCGTCGCAGTCCGCGAACGTATCGGCGTCTTGCCGGAAGGGTACGCCCCGTTCGATGGACTCTCGGGCCGCGACCACGTCGAATACGCGATCCGGTCGAAAGACGTCGACGAGGACCCCGCCGACGTCCTCTCCCGTGTCGGACTCCGTGACGACGCCGCCCGCTCGGCGACGGACTACTCGAAGGGGATGCGTCAGCGGCTCGCGCTCGCGATGGCGCTCGTCGGGGAGCCGGACCTGCTCGTCCTCGACGAGCCGACGACCGGGCTCGATCCGAACGGCGCCGCGGAGATGCGGACCATCCTCCGCGAGGAGGCCGACCGCGGGGCGACCATCTTCTTCTCGAGTCACGTCCTCGAGCAGGTCGAGGCGGTCTGTGACCGAGTTGGCATCCTCCAGAACGGTCGGCTGATCGCGACCGACACCATCGCCGGGTTGCGTGAAGCGATCGGCGGCGGGACGAAGCTGGTCATCACGCCCGACCGGGTCGACGACGAAACCCTCGACGCGGTCGGGCGGGTCGAGGGCGTCGAGACGGCGGTCGAGCGCGACGGCACCATCGAGGCGACGTGTACGAACGATGCGAAGATGGACGCGCTGGTCGAACTCCACGACGCCGGCGTCGGGGTCGTCAACTTTCGCACCGAGGAGGCGTCGCTCGAGGATATGTTCGTCGAGTTCACCGGAGGCGACCGGGTGTGACGTGGCGCGTGATCGCCCGTCGGGACTGGCGAGTAGTACTCGATGCCCGACTCCCGAAGGCCGCGCTCGTCGGCCTGATCGGCGTCGTGTCCATCGCGGCGTACGTCTACCCCGTCGTCGGCACCCCGCCGATCACGACGAGTCGGTTCGGCGCCTTCGTCGGTGGGTGGCTCGGGGCGTTACTGGCTCCTATCGGCGTGTTGTTCGGATACGGCGCCATCGCCCGCGAACACGAATCCGGCGCGTTGCGGCTCGCGCTTTCGATGCCACACGGTCGGTCGACACTCGTACTCGGACGATTCGTCGGCCGAGCAGGCGTGCTGGGAGCCGCCATCGCCGTCGGGATGGTGATTGCGGGTGTCCTGGTCGTCTACCCGTTCGGAACGCTGCAGCCGCTCCGCTTGCTGGCGTTCGTCCTCCTGTGCGTCGCCCACGGCGCCATCTGGGTCGGGATCGGCGTTGCAGCATCCGCGCTGGTCGCGACGAACCGCCGGGCACTCGTTCTCGGCGTCGCCGCACTCTTCGTACTGGTTATCGTCTGGGACCCCGTCACTGCGGGGGCCGAAGCTGGTCTGGTGGCAGCGGGGGTCGCCGACGGGCCGATCCGTACCGCGGTTCGGGTTAGCGCCCAACTCGACCCCGGGAGCGCCTTCGAGACGCTCGTTACCGCCTTGGCTGCGAGCGATCGGGGGGCTGGCACGTGGTACGACGGGCCGGCGCTGGCACTTCCGGTCTTCGTCGGCTGGCTCCTCGGTCCACTGTCGGTCGCGATACTCCGGTTCGAGTGGAGGGACCTCGCGTGACGTGGCGCGACGTCGCCCTCCGGGACGTTCGTGCCGCCAGCCAGTCAGTCGGCATCTGGATCGTCGGCGGGGTTCAGATCCTCCTGTTCGTCGGCGTCGCCGCCGTCGAATTCGTGCTCGACGACGGCTCGTTCCCGACGTATATCGATAGCCTCACCGGGGTCGTCGCGGTGACGACTCCGCTCGTTGCGCTCTTGCTCGGGTACAAGTCGATCCTCGCGGAGCGAACCGGTGGACAACTCCGACTCGCACTCTCCGTCCCACACTCCCGCCGGGACGTGGCCGTCGGCAAATTCGTCGGGCGGAGTGTCGTTTTCGTCGTGCCGACAGCGCTCGCGCTCTGTCTCGCCGGCGGCGTAGCCACCGTCCTCGCTAACGGGAGCGTGCCGTGGCCGTGGCTGCCGTGGTTCGTCGGTGTAACGGTACTGTACGGGGTGGCGTTCGTCGGGCTGGCAGTCGGCGTCTCGTTATCGACAGCGACTGGTCGACGCGTGACCGTCGGTACTATCGGTGCGTATCTAGTGTCGGTCGTCCTCTGGGAAGACCTCCATACGGCGGTGCTGTTGATCCTCCATCGGTTCGACACGGCAGTCACGAACGACATGCCCGGCTGGGCTCTCTTCGTCCGCCTCGCGGCACCGAGTGAGTCCTTCGACCTGCTCGTCCGGACTGGGTTCGCCGTGGATCGGGCCGGTCGGTACGTCGACAGTGGCGTCGCGTATGTCGCTTGGCCGGCCGCCCTTGGACTGCTACTCGCGTGGACGTTCGTTCCCGTCGCGCTGGGCTACCTCCGGTTCAAGACTGCCGACCTCTAGCGGATGTGGATTCTCGGTGTGGGGGACAGTTCGGAGCCGTTTGTAACAGGCCTAGGCGGCTCCGTCGCAATACAGGGATCGTTAGCAACCGATGCCGCGCCGAACAGGCGTGTCTCGGGATGTACGCTGAGGTGATCGGCTCTCGGAGTAGCCTGCGAAAATGAAGGGGAGAAATCCGAATCGGGCAGTCCAACAGACGAGCCCGAGATATTTCACACCAAAATGAAAAGCAAGGGGGTGAGCGCTGTGGAATCTCACACGTCTCTCACATCGACTGATCGGGTTTTGAGGTTACTCGTGACAGCAGTCGTGGTTGGTTGGCAACTCTCTGTCAGTAGTGGCTTCACAGCAACAGCAGCTCGGATACTGACCGTCGGTGGCCGCGCTCTCGGAGCCAGTAGACAGATGTTCGAACGGTATCGTGAACGGTGAACAGCGGGCTGTACAGTTGATTCACCAGCTTTATCGTGAAACAAACACCGACTTCGTGCTGAACCCATCCTCCGTATCTCGCACACGACTACGACGGCTGTCGGGTAGTTCGGCAAGTTGGTGCTGCATACAGCGCGCTCATGTCGGGGACGCTACGTTCAGTGATTGAGTCGCACTTTTCGACGTATAGTCTACACACTCACGCGAACTCCCTCTGTTCAGCCATCTCAAACTCAAATCGTGCCCCACCATCAGTTCCATCGAGTACAGACAGCTCCCAGCCGTGGGCTTCCACGATTCGTTTTACGATGGTCAACCCGAAACCAGTACCGCCCTGTGCCGAGGACTGCCCCGGTTCGAACACTTCGTCACGCTGTTCGACTGGAATTCCTGGTCCATCGTCTTCGACGTAGATTCCCGTTTCATTGTGAGATCCGACACGGACGGCTACGTCCGACCCACCGTGTTCAACGGCGTTCCGGAACAGGTTCTCGAACACGTGTCGTAACCGCCCTGGATCGCCTTGGAAGGTTATCTCGTCGACGATCTCGATGGTTGCGTCGGCCGTGTCTACTGTCGCCCAGCACTTCCCGACGAGGTCAGTCAAACTGACCGACTCCGTTTCGCTTATCGTGTCGCCTTGGCGAGCAAGCGTCAACGTGTCCTCGACGATTGCCTCCATCCGGTCGAGCGCCTGCAGGAGTGGATCGAGATGATCGCTTTCCGTTTGCTCTGCGAGGAGCGTTGCACGACCCCGTGCGACGTTGAGCGGGTTGCGCAAATCGTGAGAAATAACACTCGCAAACTCCTCGAGACGCTCGTTTTGCTGGCGTAATTGTCGCTCCCGTTCGACGCGTTCAGTCACGTTCCGAGTGACCCCAACGAGGCGAGTTATCCCACCATCGGAGACTACCGGCGCAAGTTTCGTCTGCCAGAAGCGTGCTCCTTCGCCGACCCGGAGTTCCTCTTGGTACGAGATCGGTTCGCCAGCGTTGACACAGCGGTGGTAGTTCGCTTCTAACTCGGTTCCTTGCTCCTCACCGAATATCTCTCGTGGAGTCTGACCTTGTACTTCCTCGGTCGTAATGCCGGTTTGGTGCTCGTAAGAGGGACTGAGGCGTTCGAATTCGAATCGGACAGTATCCCCGTCTTCTTCCACATTGATGAGAAAGATGGCATCCTCCACGTTGTTCAAGAGGGCCTCGTACTCTTCGGCGAGCTCTTGGAATTCGAGCTCGTACTCCTTCCGCTCGGTGATATCACGACTGCTAAGCAGAATCCCGTCGATGACGTCGTCGTCGAGTCGATTCCGCACCGTGGCTTCGATCCAGCGCCACGAGCCGTCGGCGTGGCGGAAGCGGACTTCGACCGTCTCGGATTCGGATGGGTCCGAGAGAACGGTCTCCAGCGCGTCGGCGTTACGTTCCCGATCCTCGGGATGGACGAACTCGTATCCTTCGTGACCGATCAATTCGTCGGGGTCGTAGCCGAGAATCCGTGTGACGGCCGGACTGACGTAGGTTATCGTCCCGTCGGTATCGACGACTGTCGCGAGATCGTTCACCTCCTCAACGAGCGTCCGATACCAGCCATGCCCACGTTGGTCGTTCTCTCGAGGAGTCGTATCGTCTTCCATTAGTCGTACTGTGTCCACTACACGTGTATGTATTTCGAACGGAGGTGTTTCAGAGAGTGGAACAGTGACCGGCGGTTGATACACTAGACGGACTATCACTATGACATGACTCGGAGTCAACAGTTCGATACTGCAGCAGCTGGCGGATGGTCACTCGCGAACCGTCTCTTCGGCGTCGGCTTTCGTCGTGAGACCTACGCGAACCTAGCGTATCTGCTCGCCCGGTTTCCGCTCGGCCTGGTATACTTCACGGTCTTGGTAACCGGCCTCAGCCTGGGGGTGGGACTGGTTCCGATGGTCGTCGGACTCCCGATACTGGTCGGTGTTCTCGCGCTCGGCGGCTGCATCGGGGTTGTCGAAGCGGAGCTCTTGAGCCGACTCCGCAGGCGTGACGTGTCCGTCACCCTCGCCGACCCTCGCGAACTGTCGGTGACGGAGTATCCGAAAACCGTCGCAACCACCCCCCGAAACTACCTGCTCGTCGCGTTCGGGTTGGCATCGTTTGTCGTCGGTATTCCGTTGTTCGTTGCCATTACCGTCGTGTTTTCGATTGGGTTCACGCTCGCTGCCACGCCCTTCGTCTACTGGATACCCGGTGTCGGATACGACTTCACAGGCCTCCGTGGCACCATCGGAGTCGGGTGGTTGTCCGTCGACGCCGGGTCTGTGGTCGGAGCCAGCATCAATACGCTTCCGGAGGCGCTGGCCGCGTCAGCGGTCGGTGTCGTCGTCTGTCTCGCAGGCCTGCACGCAGTCAACCTGGGCGCTTGGCTACTCGCCGGACTGACCGAGCGCCTACTCACTTTCCAGTCGGAGTGATCGTTCTCCGTCTCAATACGGGACCGATCCGTCGCAACACACGGCGGACTGACGTTCTAGACGCTCGACAGCTCGCTCGGCGAACATTCCGATGAGCGCGATGCTCCCGCCGATAGCCGTGTAGAGCGATAGGATCGCACTGATTCCGTAGCCTTGGAGAGAGCCGATGCTCGATAGCCAGAGCATCTCGAGAAGGCCGCTCAGTCCCCCGGTGACAATCGGGGCACGTGCGACGACCATCGGCAGTCCCCCGACGACTGCAGGTGCCAGGGACGTCGCGACGAACGTGCCGAGGAATCCAGCCGCGGCGAGGACGACTATCAGCGCACTCAGCGGTCGTTCACGCCTGTGGTATCGCTTCGCAATGGCAAGTACCTCCCGTGGCCGGCCGACGGGTCGTGTGGAGGGCAACAACAAGCGATCAGCGTGGCGGTCGTGGGGTTGGGAACTGCTCCGTTGGTTCGACGAACGCAGCGATCCGTGTGAATCCCCGGACACTGACGAGTCGCGTCCACGGGTGCGGGGATCGCTACGCCGGCTGGAATCGGCGTGAGACGTAAAGTAGAACAACTCCGAACGCCGCAGTCACTACCGCCTCCGGAGTGATGACAGGCGGACAGGACTCCCCGGCCGTGCAAACCCGTACACTGCCGACTATCTCGGCAATGATGAGAAACGCCCCACCGAGTAGCAGCGTCACCCGCGAGAGCCTGTCCAGATACGCTCGGAGTCGAGGGACGACATCCGTACTCACACGATACCGCTACACGGCTACGACACTTCAAGATTAGCAGCCGGTTGCACTCGCCGAGCAGCGACGACCACGCTGAAGTCGTTACGGCTCGTCACGAACGGGATCTGAGCAGTTCACCGGCACGCTCGGGGTCCGGAACGAATGCGACCGACGACCTCGGGTCCTGCACGGAGTCGCCGTCCGTGGAGCTCGAAATCCGATCGAAAAACACCGTTCCGGCATCAAGCCAGAGCGGGCTTCCGAACAGCCCACGCTCGACCGAGACGTTCCGGACGCCGTCGTACGACGCCGTCCACTGGGGTCGTCCGAGGTATCGGTCGTACGCCACCACCTCGGACTCGTAAAATTCGTATTCGACGCCACCGAGCGCCAACAGCATATGTACCGCACTCATCGTCGAGAGAGCACCAACCGGACCGAAGAGAATAGCGGCCAAGGCCGCGGACACGACGATAGCACCGTCCAACAGGGCAAGAACGGCGACGACCATCACCCCCGCTACACCCACCCGGATCATGAACTGTCTCCAGTGCCCGAAGCGGTCGTCGACGACACCGCCGGTCGTCATCGCGTTCACGACCGCTGCGGCGAGGATAGACGCGCGAACCGGCGCCATCGTCTCCCGCGGTTCTCCGTCCGGAACCGGCGGCAGCGACGGGACGGACGTGTCCCGCTTTACGCGGGGATTCGACCGTTCTTGGGGCCCCGCTCCGTCACTAGACTCGGACGTGGCGGCTGTCCCCTCGTCGTCGGGAGGAACACGCGACACGTACCAGCCGTACGCGAAACGCGACACGATCAGCACGGCCGCAGAACTCGTCATCCCGGCGCTTGCGGTCTCCGGGCCTTCCTGTGAGAGTGTCCTGAGCGTCCACTCCGAGGCGAGCCACAACGATCCACCGTAGACGGCGAACACCAGTATCCGTTTCCGGGGAGTGACCGCGGAGGCGGGGGTGACCTCGTGTTTCCCAGAGGCCACGTACGATTTCAGCGCCAGCCACGATTTCGTCGCCGCTGCGACGAGCCCACCACAGACTAAAAGCGGTGTAGTCGGCGAACGCCACAGTTCTCCGGGGACGTCGACAGCCGCGACGTACGCCGTCGTGGTCGCCGAAAGGGTCAGTATGAACGCCGCTCCCCAGACCCCTGGAACGTTTCGCAGATAGATATCAGGAAGGCGGTCAGTCACGGTGACCGACCCACGCTTGTGGGCTAGGAGCCGGAACGGACGCTGAAAAAGGTCGAACGACGGTCCGTCTCGGGCCGGGAGAGCAACTGTTGGACCATCGTTCGGAGCGTCAGAAAGAGCAGGTCGATCCAGTACAGGACGGCGACGGCTAGCAGCGAGAGGTGTCCGTACGACAGGGCGGCTACCCCGGCGACGGTCTCGACACAGACCGTCCCCACGAGTACTCTACGATCCCCGATCAGACGCATGGATTCCGTGATTCGGGACGCTCGAAGCCGCGTACGGATCCGTTTTGGTGGGCGACGTATGAGTCGAGCGTAACGCGCGACATCGGTCGAACGCACGACCGCGTGGCGGAATCGTTACTCGAACGCGCACCGAGAGACGCGTCGTCCGTGAAGGGGGTCTCCACACCTGCGACAGGGGCACGAAACGATACAGCGATACTGTACAGCCAGCCGAGGGTGACGAACGCTACCGGTGACGTATGCACGTCTCGCACGGACAACTACACATCGACGACATGGAATAAGTGCGGGGGGCGTATTTCGCGGCCCGAAACGCGACAGCGACCGAGTGACCGAACCGTAGCGGTATGTCTCGGCTCGGCGCCGGTTTCTCGCGTGGAAACAGGAGCCCGCATTTATTCACGGTCAGCCGGACGTTCGAGTATGGTCACCGCTGGCGAGGACCCCGCCCGTTCGAGCGGCGCGAAGACACGGACTGCTGTCGCAGTCGTCGCCACTGCTCCGCGAGGCAGGGGACCCGGTACGTCAGCGACGTGGTCGATAAATCGGGGGCGTTCCTGACTGATGCTGGCTGGCAACTGGACTCCCATCACCAGCTGGTCGGAAGCGCTGTCACGGGAGCAGCAATCCATGGTTCACGGGTCGCTCTGGTTCGTCGTCGTTTCGGTGACAGCGTTTTTGCTCACCGGGAGAACAGGTGTCGAGGCTCTCTCGGTCGGAGCGGTAAGTGGCATCCTGTACGCGGGGGTGGTGTACGTATGGAACCCGTACTGAGCGGGAGCAGCCGACCTGTCGAACCGCCCACCTTCGAACCATGACCGAACGCGCACCCAAGGTAGCACTCCCCGTCGCCGGCCTGTTCGGGGCGGTGAGCGGTGCCGTCGTCTACTATTTTCTCCTTCCGGATTGGTTCCCGGCACTCGCCACGGCAGCAACCTACGCCGGGGCGTCGTATTTCTACCTCGCGTTCGACATCCCCCTTCTCGGGACGCACGTCAAGTTCACCGACCGCACAGACAGGGTCGGTTACGCAGTCGGACTGTTCGGGGTGAGCGTCGGGCCGTTGGCGCTCAGCGAGTACGCCGGACTGTCCAGCTCGGCGGTGATCGGCGTCGTCGCGTGGCAACTCGGGCTGCTCGCGTTCCTGCTCCTGTCGGCGACCGCTGCTCACAGGGCGTCCTGAATCGACGGGGCCACACCGTTCGGATGACTGTTCGATCCGGCTCGAATCCACGGGAGACGGCCGCCCAGATGCGTCTCAGCTCGCCGTATAGAGGAGTTGTACGAGGACGGCGGTCATCCCGGTGGTGATCAGGAACGCCCAGCCGGTCACGCGGACGCGCCGTCCGTACTCGGGTAACTCGTCGCTAGCCGTCCCGAGTATCGTAACCAGCCGATTCGGGTGTGTGAACGGACTCGGCGGCCGCGGCTCGGGGAGCCGCCGCCGAAGCCGTCGGTACCGACTGAACGACTGGACGCCGTACAGACACAGCGAGAGGATCATGCCGACCCAGAACCCGGCCGCCGCGAGCAGCGGGATGCCGACCGGTCCGAGGAGGTCGGCCTCGACCGGCCGTGCCGACCCCTCGCTGAGGCTCAGGATGCCGAACGCCAACCCGACCATCGAGAGCCAGAACGCCACGAAGCAGACGAGGAGTGCCCATTTCGACAGCCGACGAAGCCGCTCGTCGTTGCGTTCGACCCACGTTCGGGACGGCGGCGACCGCACCTCGCGCTCCGGGCGGAGCTCGTGTCGGCCCGGGCGTTTCGCCCCCAGTCCGGCAAGCACGACGAGGCCGAGCAGGACGCTCCCGACGGCGAGCGCTCGCGTCGGCCACGGGGTCCGCTCCCTGATCAGGAACGCGTTGCTCGGAGCCGATGGCCGCACGTACGCTTGGACCGTCGTCCCCGGCTCGTACGACCGAACGACGGACTGTGCTTCCGACCGATCCGAGTAGGTTCGAATGGTCGGCCCCGGGAACACCTGCTCGCTGGTGTACGTCTCGCCCCGATACTCGTACGTATACTCGATCTCCGGTTCGTAATCGATGCTTCGCCGGCTATCTATCCGCTCCACTTGTGCGCTGTCGACCGTCGCCTGGACGGTGACGGCGTCGTCGACCGCCTGTCCTTGCTGGACGTAGCTGTACCCACCGGCTCCGACGAGGGCGACCGCCAGGACCAGCAGGTACACGCTCTTTCGTGAGAGGTGGAGGGTCGTGATTCCCACGGGGAGTTTCATTTCGGTCGCGAGTATGGCAATCCAACAGTATGAGAGTGATGTCTGCCGCTCGCATATCCGATCCTCAATCTACTCTGCGAGCGGCAGCCTCGGCCGCGAGTGCGGTCAGGGTAAACGCCACCGCAGCATCGAGGAGACTCCCGTCCCGTCCGGAAACGACGATCAACAACCCGACGTAGACGACGAAGGTGGCGGTACACGCGGCGCCCGTGCGGACGACCGCGGAGGCGAACCGTGTCCCCAACAGGCCGTGTGACGTGAGCGTCGTCGGCGTCGAGACGCCGAGAACGATCAGCCCGAAGAACGCGGCGACGCCCGTACTGACACGGAGTTGGATCACGTACGCGCCGACGACCGAGAGGACAATAGCGACGGTGATACCTACATTCTCCGGCGTGAGGAGTCGGGTTCGAACGTCGCGGATGGAGGGCACGTCCCGGGCTTCGTGTGACGCATTATAAACCCTGTGCGGTGCGGGTCGCCATCGTAGGGTTCGGTCGGGATTCGTTGCTGTCACCGGGCATCCCACGGGTCATCGCTCCCGTGCGCTGACGCCGACGGATCAGACGGTCAGGTCGTGGGTAGTTCCGCGTGAGGAACCGTAACGAAATTCCGCAGCGATATCTCGGATTGGGTGGCTGTCACGGATCCGGATCGCCGGCCGCGGCCTCGACGTCGCCGCGCTCGCTATGCTCCTCGTGGGGGCCTCGTTACAGACGGTCGGGTACGGGCCACGGCGTTCGTGCTCGTCGCGGTGTGGCTCCTCCTCGGTCCCGTCGTGGTGAGCCTCGGTCACGCACACGAAGCGGACCGTCTCCTACACCACCTCACGTTTGCCGCCGTCTTCGTCGCAGCCTCGCTTTTTTTCAGACACTCCCCGCTGATCCAACAACTCGGCGTATGCGGACTGCATACCAGTACCCCCTTGCGTTTGTGATTTGAAATACGGGTCGTGGACGCCCTCCAGAAGAACTGGAAGACACCGACACTCTCTGAGTCGAGCATTGTCCTGATTGGTCTCCTCTTAGCAATTGTTGGTCTTGCATTCCGAGATACAGTCGGCGTTACGTCGCTGCTCGTTGCAGTAGGAATCGGACTCATGATTGCTGGAACGGTCTATCTCGCTGTTGAGGGGCGCGAAGTCCTCCGGTTATCGCTGGCTTTTATCGCACTCCTTGCGCTACCGCTGTTTGCCTATGGTGGTATTGTTCAGTGGATTGGCGGATTCATGACTGGTACTGTCGTCGTTGGTGTGCTGTACAGCCGGGTCTCGTGGGAAACAATCAGGACACGTGTTTAGACAGCGTTGCGCCAATCGTATTTTTGAGAGTCATATACTGCAGATATGCACCTCGCTAGCAGTCAAGTAGACGAAATCGAGCGTCCATAATTACCAACTGCCAGTCGATCCCACGACCGAATCACGATCCGATTACTTCGTTTTCACGATACTATCGGCGTCGGGCACCGAGAATTTCTTCGATACGATTCGTCAGAAGTCTCAATCAGCAATAGTACGGTGTCTCGTGACCAACCACTCCCAGCTCTCGATGCTGCTGGGGTCCAGTTGATTGCAGCCGAGAGACATCAACGACCCAATGATTAGCGGCCACGCGCCACGCCGTAGCGGTAGCGAACCACGGGACGGACCCGCTGTTGTTCGGACTCGTTCAGTGACCGAACGAAATCAACGGCGGTGCACTCAGAGCCGATGGTCCCGGCGTCCCATCCGCCGTTGTCGTGCGATTATGATCGAGAACTCGGCGATGGGCGCTGCAGGCGCTCAGTCGATGGGCGAACGAACTCCCTTGCTGGGACTGCGACGGTCGAAATCGAGGGGTCCGGGACACACCAAAAAACACAGTATTCTGTGATCCAATAGGTTTCTGTATGCCTTCGCTCACGGTCAACGTGGACGACGACCTCAAAGAACGGATGGAGGAGCACCCGGAGATCAACTGGAGTGAGGTCACGCGACAGGCCATCCAAGAGAAGATCGACGCGCTCGAAGTGATGGACGAACTCACAAGCGAGAGCGAACTCACCGAGAGCGACGTGCGAAACATCGCCGACAAGATCAACGAGCGCGGACGCGAGCGCATCGACGAGGAATCGGCGTAGGCGACCTACCAATGCCTGATCTTCCAGAACGCCTGTCCGATATTCAGCTCTCTCGTCGGGATCGGATTGTCGTCTATTATCTCACCGGGCTAGCTGCACTGATTGCCGTGTACACGGTCACGTACAACGTTGCACTGGCACGGTTGGAGGGCGTCCATCAGTCGATATTCGCTTCGTTCGAGTTCGTCGTCCAGACGATGACCACGACCGGATACGGACAGGACTCCGGGCTGTGGAGTCATCCGCTGATGTTCTTGTTCGTTGCTGGAACGCAGATCTCCGGTATCGCGATCGGGTTCTTCACACTCAGGCTCATCATCATCCCGTTGTTCACGGGGGCCGAAGTCAACCTCGACAACCGGCTCTCTCCCAAATCCGACCACGTCATCATCTGTGAATACCGGCGTGACTCCGCCGTACTCCTCGATGAACTCAGGGAACTCGATATCGAATACGTCTTGATTTCCTCGTCCGAAGAGAACGCCAAGGAACTGTCCGACGACGGGTATTCAGTCATTCACGGCTCTCCACAGGACGCGTCGGCATTCGAACGAGCCAGCATCGAGACGGCACGAGCAGTCATCACGGATACTGGGGATGCAACCGTCGACACGATCCTGACCATACGGTCACTCGATTCGGATATCGACATCATTACGCTGACCGACGACAGTGATATGCGAGACATCTTGTTAGATACGGGTGCGGATACCGTCTTGTCCCCGCATGGAGTGCTCGGACAGCGACTCGCCGAGAAAGCAGTCTCTTCGTTCAGATCGGAGTTGACGGATACGATCAAGCTCGGGGGTGAATTAGAAGTTACAGAGGTACCGATTCAGCAGGGAAACCGACTGATCGGAACACGAATCCGCAACTCGAAAATCAGAGAAGAAACGGGAGCTAACATCATCGGTGCATGGATCCATGGGGAACTACAGCTCCCTCCCGATCCGGACGCAGTCATCCGCTCGAATACGGTACTGCTCCTCACAGGCGCACACGATGCGTTGGAGGCGTTCAGTGACTTCACTCAGCCGTCCCGCATGCTCCGGGCCCACGAGCGCATCATCGTTGCCGGACAGGGAGAAGTCGGTGAAGCCGCACGGGAGTTTATCTCCGAGGAGGAAATCGATGTCGTGACCGTCGATATCGAAGACCGCGAGGGCGTGGACGTCGTCGGCGACTCCAGATCGGACGAAATCTTGAAAGAGGCAGGGATCGAAACTGCCGGTGCAATTATTATCGGACTTCCGGATGATTCTGCAACACTACTGACAACAGTGTTAGCACGGTCGCTGAATGGCGATATCGAGATTCTCGCCCGAGTGAGTGATACCGGTGCGACCCGGAAGGCGCTGAGTGCTGGCGCGGACTACGTGCTGTCCGTTCCACGGGTGAGTGCTCGAATGGTCGCCAGGGAACTCCGCGACGAGGACGTCCTCGCACCAGCGAGCCAGATTCGGCTCCTCCGCGCCCCAGCAACACCGATTTCGGGGTCGACACTTGCCGAGTCAGGCATCTACGAAAAGACGGGGTGTCGCGTCATCGCCATCGAAGACGAATCCGGGCTCACCACCACGGTTGACCCACAGCGGGAGTTCAAGGGGACCGAGCACATCGTCCTCGTCGGCTCCGACGAAGCGATACAACAGTTTAGAAAACAGTTTGATCTCTCACCGATCGAGTCCGAGAGCTGACCGGCTGGAGTTCGTCACCCCCTCATCAGATTCATCACTTCGTCGGCAACGTCCGGTTCGACGGCAACGACGTAACGGTTGCCGGGGGTCAACGTCGTGTCGGGGCGGGCGATTCGATGGCCGTCGTCATCGGAAACAACTAACGTTCCGGCCGGAAATCGGACTTCAGTCAGTTGTTTGCCGGCGGCCGGGGCCCCTTCTGCGACGCGAACGAGCATAATGTCGAGGTCGCCGGTCACGTCTGCCAGCGTCTGGACATCGCTGCCGACGATCTCGTTTGCCGCCACGCGCGCGCCGGCCCGCTCGGGAAAGAGCACCGCGTCGACGAACCGGGTGTAGGCCGTACCGGCCGCCCGTTCGATGCGAACTATCGTCCGAATTCCGGGATTCAACTCCGAAGCGGCCAGACAAACCGCGAGATTCAACCCGGTTTCACCCGTGAGGGCCGCGATCGCGTCGGCTCGCTCGATGCCAGCCTGTTCGATGATGTCGGGGTTGGTCGCATCGCCTTGGATGACGGTCGCGATCCACTCGTCGGCGATTTCCGAGACAATTCCCTCGTCGCGTTCGATGATTGTTACGTCGTGGCCACGGTTGGCAAGTATCTCGGCTGTCTGGAAGCCGACTCGCCCGCCGCCAGCGACGATGATGTCGAGATTGCTGGTCATGTGTTTCAGTCTTCAGCCTCCGGTGTCATTTCGGTGTCGGCGTCTGTCGGGCCACGATTCGGTTGCGCTCGCAGTCGGTTGAGTGCGAAGTAGGCGATCCCTCCGAGCAGGATCCATGCCGCGCTGAGGACCAGCGCCAGTGGATCCGTCCGGATCAGGTACTCTACGAGCACTCCGGCCAAGATCAGGTTGAGAGCGACGCCGATCAGCGGGGGTGCCGGGTAGAACGGCATCTCGTAGGGGCGGTTCATATTCGGACGCTCGCGGCGAAGCCTGATCACGGCGACGTTGACGATGATAAACGAGAGCAGGAAGAACAGGCTCGACATGTTGCCGGCGCTCTGGGTCGGCAACGCCACCGACCCGAGCATGACCACCGCGCTGGCGAGGATTGCCACGAACGGCGTCCCGTAGCGGTGGTGCAGTTGACCGAACGAGGGCAACAACTGTCCTTCGCGTCCCATCGAGAACGCCACCCGCGAAGAGGCAATCACGACCGCGTTCAGCGCAGTCAGTGTCGAAAAGACCGCCCCGAAGACGATGAGCGCGCCCCCGTTCTGGATGATCGGCAGTCCGGTCGGCATGAACGACGTCGCCGCCGCGGCGATCCCCGCCTCGCCGGCATCGGCGAGTCCGTCGGCTCCAAGCGTTGCAATAGCGACTGTCACGACCGCCAAGTAGACAATCACGGTCACGATGAGGCTCAAGAAGATCGCTTTCGGAATGTTCTCACGTGGATTCTTGACCTCCTCGGTGACGGTGGTGATGAGGTCGTATCCCTCGAAGGCGATGAACGTGAGCCCCATCGCTGGGAGTATCGCGGCCGCCCCGCTGCCTCCGGGGAACAGTGGCTGGAACTCGGCGCTGGAGAACATCGGCGAGGCGAGCCCGAACGCGACGAACACTACCAAGATGCTCACCTTGATGATCGTAAAGATCGTCTCGACGCTACCGCTGGCAGCCGTCGAGACGGCGTTGAGTGCCACCAGCCCGAGGACCGCCACGAACGCCAGCAGGAAGGCGAGTGGTACCGCCGCATCGATGACCGGCAGCGCGACAGCACCCACCTGCCCCGGCGGTGGGACGATCCCATAGACGTGCAGCAATTCGAGGAAGTTCGGCGCGAAACCGAGCGCGTACAGGGCCCCCGCGATCATATAGGCGAACCAGAGCATCCAGCCCATGATGAACGAGGAGAGGTCGTCGAAGATCTCCCGGACGAAGGCGTACCCGCCGCCGCTTTTGGGGATCGAGGCAGCGAGTTCGGCATACGAAAGACCGGTGAACGCGGTGACGACCCCGTTCAGGGCGAAGACGAGAATCGCGGCCGGGCCAGCGATCTCGGCAGCCAACCCCGTCAAAACGAAAATGCCGGCTCCGATCATCGCCCCCATCCCGATCATCGTCGCGTCGAGCAGCCCGAGTTCGGCCTCTGGAGCGCGAGTCTGACTCCCGCTCATTACTCCCAACCGCCGTTTCGCTCGTTGTACATCGTACGCTTCCGGTGATCCGTGTGACTCACTTTATTACCGGGGTGAGTTCCCCTAGTGCAGGAATTGCACTGGCATTTGATAAGTCCTTACAAGAGTTCTCGATGGCGCCCGGCAGCCGCGTTCCAGAGACGAAAGAATCGAGGCGACCGTTGAAACCAACGCGGTCCGAAGTAGCAAACTATGACCGAAACCAAACGGTTCGTAATCGCCGGTGGGGGACGGGTTGGCCTACAGACGGCCGAGAACCTCACGGACCAAGGCCACGAGGTAGTGTTGATCGAATCCGACGCGGAGCGTGTCGAAGAACTGTCGGATGCTTACCTCGGTCCCGTCATCCATGGCGATGCCACGCGCCCCTCGATCCTGAAACAGACAGACCTGAACCGAGCTGATGCTATCGCGGCACTCACCGACGAGACGGGAACGAATCTGGCAATCTGTATGGAGGCTCAACAACTCGCTCCATCAGTTCGAACGCTCGCCCGCGCCGAGACACAGACCGGTCACGAATACGGCGAGGTGGTTGATGCAACCGTTCTGCCACAGCATCTTGGTGGCGACCACGCGGCGGATATGCTCACCGGTGAGGACATCCGAACACTGATCTACCCGACCGCCGACCTCGACATCATCGAGGTAACTGTCGCCGAATCGTCACCCGTTGCGGGGCGACGTCTCGACGAGGTTGCCCTTCCAACGGGCAGCCTCCTAATCTCGACCGCAGAGCGTGAAGCGCTCGCGGGAGCCGATACGATTCTAGAGCCGGGCGAGCGCTACATCCTCGCCGTCGAATCCGGTGTCGTTGACGAGGTATTGAATCTCATGCGCGGGTAGCACCCGCACGTCGATTCCGGTGGTCGACCGACCTGTCTTCCACGAATCCAAGCTAACGATAACCTCTATCACGATTCTAACGGTTCCCATCCGAGTGCGGTACGCCCCTACTAGACGGGGTAAAGGCGCTACGGTACCCGAAAATTCCCGATGAAACGGGAGTGGCCCCGGTGTGAATCCGTGACCGGGCGGTCTTATTACACCAGCGCAATGAACGTTGGACACGAACTCCAATGGCAGATCCGGATCCGTTACGAGTCGAGTACACCACAGTGAGAGAGCTGACTGATTTTCTGATGTATGCGGTCGAGGACATCAGCCTTCGCTTCGACCGGTGGGAGGAAGAGCACGTCCGCGGTCCAGGATCGTATTTCGTTATCGTAACTGGAGTCCACTCCGGAGCATATGCTGACTCGCTGGGCGAGAATAGATGGCCAACCGAAACCTGTCGAGTCGTATCGGAAGATCTGGATAGATTCGTTGAGGCGGCACGTACGGTTGCGTTCACACGCGATGGTGCCGTTATCATCAGCACGGACGGTACCATCCAAGAGCAGATGGTCCGGATCAAAAGCCAGAGTGACGTCGGGGAGGGCAATACGATCGAGTATGCCGACTGGATGGGGACGAAGCATCTGAGCGCCATCGAGGTCTCGGTTCGTTCAGAGGTGGTCGCGGCTGTCACACTCAGCGAGGAAAATGGCCGCGTGTCGATTTTTCAGGATGGGAATTACGAGGACTACAAGCGCAACGAATTAGGTGGTGTGTGGCGCCCATCGGAGTGAAATAGTGGATACTTCCGATCAATTCTCAACCGAAGAATCGGAGAAAACCTTCGAAAGTCGTGGGACAATAGCCCCCTCGATCGGAGTCGAATACTGCATCAGCATCGTTCCGACGATACTCATGACTAGGACGTAGCCGACGGCAAATGCATAGATCGTCTGGGCGACCGTCTCAGTCAGCGTGGTTCCCGAACCGGATAGTGCCAGCGTCGCGATGATGAGCGAGAACTCGCCTCGGGTAGTCATTCCGAGTCCAACCCGCGTCGACTGACGGATATCCAGGTCGTATATCCGACCGCCGAGATACCCGCTCACCAGCTTCGTCGGGACTGTTACCACGACCGCAACGAGGATGAGCGTGAGAACGCCAGCGAACACCAGCGGGTCGGTCACGAGACCGATCCAGACGAAAAAGACCGCAGCGAAGAGGTCACGAATCGGCTCGAGGAGCCGCTCCAGTTGCTCGATGTGCTCGGTCGAGGAGAAGGCCATTCCGATGAAGAAGGCGGCGACCGCTTCACTGACGCCGAGCGCGAGTGCTGCACCGGCAGCGAGGACGGTGATTCCGACGGCTCGAAGGACGATAAATTCGTGCGAGTCAGCGTCGAGTACTCGCTGGAAGAACGGCGTCCCGAACCACACGACTGCCAACAAGACGAGAATGACGCCCAGTGCGACCCCGATCGACTGAACAGCGGCTCCGAGATCGCCACCCCCCAGCAACAGTGCCGAGGCGACGACGAGGTACACCGCGATTACGAGGTCCTCGTAGACGAGCGTGCCAAGCATCGGCTCGGCCTCGTCGTTGGCGATCCACCCGAGGTCAATGAGGGACTTCGTGATGATGGCTGATGAGGAAATGTAGACGATTCCCGCTACCAGAAACGCTGGCAGGAACGCCCGAAAGAGGACGAATCCAAGTACCATCCCACCCCCGAAGTTGACGACGAGGTCGACCGTCCCGGCCTTGCCGATACGACTCCGATTGGCTAGCAGGCGGTTGAGGTTGAACTCGAGTCCGAGAAAGAACAACAAAAACACGATGCCGAGTTCAGCA
Source organism: Haloplanus salinarum (assembly GCF_009762275.1). Classification (NCBI taxonomy): domain Archaea; kingdom Methanobacteriati; phylum Methanobacteriota; class Halobacteria; order Halobacteriales; family Haloferacaceae; genus Haloplanus; species Haloplanus salinarum. The sequence goes on from NZ_CP034345.1 coordinate 238,084, forward strand.
CCCAGTTCGACGAACTCGGTCGCTTCGAGCGCGTAGGGGGTGAGTCGGCCGATGACGAACGGACCGAGCAGGATGCCCGTTGCAATATAAAACGGGATGACCGACTGACGGAGGTGACTGGCGATACCACCGACGAGTGCAGCCGCGGCAAACAACACCCCGAGTTCGAAAAGCGCCACCTCACTCGCCACGCCACGTCACCTCCAGTTCGTTCGCCATGGAGTCACTCGGGAGTACCCGCGTCGTTGGAGACGAGTACATCGAACTCGTTCAAATCCTCCTGAGAGCCGATGACCACGAGTGTGTCACCAACCTCGATAACCGTATCCGCCTGTGGTGATGGCACGACGGACCCGGCTCGTTCGATGGCGGCAACCGACACACCCGTCCGCTCACGGACACGCGCGTCTGCTAGTGTGTGGCCGGCAATCTCCGATCCATCTTCGACGTTGTACCACTCTAGGAACGTCCCCTCTGCGAGCATCGTCTCGACCTGTTCGGATTGCACCGGCTGGAAGTACGCGCCTTCCAGAATAGTCCCGACAGTACGAGCTAGGCGGTCGGGGAGTTCGAACAGTTTCTCGGAGTCAGCACCCTCAGAGGTCTTGAGAAACACTTCCCGTTTGCCAGTGTTGTGCGTGACGATGACGAGTCGCTCTTCGTCCCCGATTTCGATTTCGAATTTCTTCCCGACACCGGGAAGGTCACTCTCGTAGACGGTCATACTGGACTCGTGTTTAGGAAGCGTATTAAAAGGGCCGAGCGCACCCTGAGAACCAGACTGGGCGCTCTGTCGGTGTCGCCGGACGGGATAGACTGGCGTCTCCCCGTACGCTATCCGGGACGGGATACATACTCTTAACAGATAGTACAAGAATCACCCAGTATGAGCAGTGAGTCCGACGACGAAGACATCCTCACCCACGTGCTTCTTCCCGTCGCTCACGAAGCCGACGCGTTAGCGACGGCAACCGCGCTCGAACCCTACGGGCCGGCCCACGTGACCGCCCTTCACGTCGTAGAGAAGGGGGGTGGCGTGCCGGACAAGACTCCGGTCGAGCAGTCCGAGGACTTGGCCGCGGAATCGTACGCCGCCGTCCGGTCGGTGTTCCCTAACGCCGACGAACGCACTGCCTACGGACGGGACGTGGCCGCCAAAATCTTCGAAGCGGCCGACGAGGTCGATGCCAGTGCCATCGCGTTCCGCTCCCGCGGCGGGAACCGACTCATGCAGTTTCTCTCCGGCGACGTTTCGCTGAAACTGGTGACCGGAGCAGATCGCCCGGTCATCGCCCTCCCCAGTGAGGGCGAAACATGAGCGAGGAAGAACTCGCCAAGGACCTCGGACCGCTCGCGGCGCTGACCATCGGCGTCGGGACGATGATCGGCGCGGGTATCTTCGTTCTGCCGGGCGAGGCCATCCTCAAGGCCGGGTCGCTGGCGTCCGTGGCGTTCGTCTTGGGCGGCGTCATCGCCATGTTCACGGCGCTGTCGGCCAGCGAACTCGGCACCGCGATGCCCCGATCGGGCGGGGCCTACTACTACGTCAACCACGCGCTGGGGCCGATGTTCGGGTCGATCGCTGGCTGGGCCAACTGGCTCGGGCTGGCGTTCGCCAGCGCGTTCTACATGGTCGGGTTCGGTCGGTACATCGCCCGCATCTTCGGTCTCTCGGGCAGTGTCGGTGCCGGCCCGGTATCGATCACCGTCGTGAAGATAATCGCGCTCGTCGGTGGTGCATTCTTCATTCTCGTCAACTACGTGGGCGCGAAGGAGACCGGGCGACTCCAGAACGTCATCGTCGCCCTGTTGGTCGCGATCCTCACCGTGTTCACGTTCCTCGGGACGCTCCGAGCCGAACCGTCGAACCTTCCGGCCGCGACGGACGTGGTCACCACCTTGGAGACGACGGGCCTCATCTTCGTCTCCTATCTCGGCTTCGTCCAGATCACGAGCGTCGCCGAGGAGATCAAAGATCCCGGCAAGAACCTTCCGCGGGCGGTCATCGGTAGCGTCGTAATCGTGACAGTCATCTACGCGTTTGTCCTGGTGATTATGAGCGCGGCCGTCCCCCCGGGATTCATCGCGGATATCATCAGCTCGAATGCCGAGAACCCCATCGCCGTCGTCGAAGTGGGCGATTACATTCAGGGTGCCGTGATGGGCGGTGCATTGCTGTTCGGTGGCCTCCTTGCGACGGCCTCTAGCGCGAACGCCTCCATCCTCGCCTCCTCGCGGATCAACTTCGCGATGGGCCGTGACCGTATCGTCACGCCGGCACTCAACGAAATCCACGAGCGGTTCGGAACCCCCTACCGCGCTATCGGCATCACTGGCGGGCTCATTCTCTTGTTCATCGTCATCGGCGACTTGACGCTGCTGTCCGGGGCCGCATCGGGATTGCACCTCATCATCTACGGCCTGCTGAATTTGGCGCTCATCGTGATGCGCTACGTCGCTCCCGAGGAGTACACCCCAGATTTCGTCGTTCCGTTGTACCCGCTGCTGCCCATCTTAGGCGTCGTGCTTTCTTTTGCGCTACTGATCTTCGTCGCCAGTGACGCACTGATACTGTCGTTCGGCATCGCAATCGCGGCGATACTGTGGTATTTCTTCTATGCTCGAACCCGAACGGAAAAACAGGGAATCCTCTCGAAGCACATCATCTCACGGTCCGAAGAGATGCCCGACGCTGCCGTTAGCGCAGCTACCGGTGTTCAGCCTGATGGCGGGGAGTACCGCGTGATGGTGCCATTGGCCAATCCCGCACACGAGCAGGAACTCATCACGCTCGCCAGTGCCATCGCCAAACAGCGCGGTGGCACCGTCGTCGCCACCCACATCATCACGGTGCCCGACCAGACGGCGCTGGCGGCCGCCGCCGACCGATCCGACGACATAGACGAGAGTTCACAACACCTGCTCGACAACGCCCGCGAAGACGCCGAAACGTTCGGCGTCGACGTCGAGACACACACCATCCTGTCGCACAAATCCTACGAGGCCATTTTCGATGCGGCCCGAACCCACACGGCCGACCTCGTCGTCATGGGTTGGGGACCTGATTCGCATGGCTCACCCGGGCGAGCGGAGTCGGCGATCGACGAACTCACCGAGGCAGTCCCCTGTGACTTCCTGATTCTCCGCGACCGTGGGTTCGATCCCTCGCGGGTTCTACTCCCGACGGCCGGCGGCCCGGATTCGGAGCTCTCGGCCACCATCGCGAGATACCTCCGCTCGGAGTTCGACGCCGAGGTGACCTTGCTCAACGTCGCGGAGGACCGCGAAGCAGGCGAGCAGTTCCTCAGAGAGTGGGCAGTAGACAACGGGTTGGAGGACGCTGACCTGCTCGTTAAATCCGGAGATGTAGAGACGGCTATCCAGAACGCTGCGGACGATGCGACGCTTCTGCTCCTCGGTGCGACCGAAGAAGGGCTCCTTCGCCGCCTCGTCTCCGGATCGATCGTATTGGACGTTATCGACGACGTGAAGTGTTCGGTCCTGCTTGCGGAGAAACACCGCGACCGTGGCCTCCTCGAACGGCTGTTCTGAGGCGGGAAGTCCCGCTACCCCTTCGGGGTTCTCCCTCTCGAAAATCGTTCTGCCACTGGGGCGAATTCGGGACCGCTCGTGGAAGACCCGCTGTCTCGATCGTCGTTATAGTCCCTGAACTCACACGCCGACGAAACACGTGTTCCCACCGTGGTCGGTCCGGTCCCCAACGGCAGTGCGGAGTTCCCGTAACCGAGGTCCACCAACTCCCGATTTGCTGGGGACAGTCGACCGTGATCGGGGGACGTTCAATGGGCCAACGATTAGCGGCCGTGCACCACGCCGTAGCGGTAGCGAACCAGAGGACGAACCCGCCGTCGATCGGAATCGTTCAGTGACCGAACGAAATTAACGGTAGTGCACTCAGAGACGGTGACACCGACGATTATCCCGCCACTGTCGTGCGATTAGGACCGAGAAATCGGCGATGGGCGCTGCAGGCGCTCGGTCGGTGAACGGAGCCCCTTGCTGGGCTTGAGACGGTCGAAATCGGAGGGTGCAAAATACACCGTATTCTGTGATCACATAGTATCCTGTATGCCTTCGAGCATAGACCACTCAAACTTTTGACCGCCTCGTTCCTTATCGCAACGCTACCTATTGAAACCTTCAATCAGTGATAGATTCAGGAAGCCGTGCTGAATACAGCGTGCGAATCTGTCATAATGAAGTTCCCGATTGAGAGCTACGGAGAGCATCAATACGACCTAATTCAGCGGTGTAGGGGATGACCAGATTCAGGCCGCAGTAGATTCCTCGTCGTCGTCAGTGCAACATCATCTGATAACGTATTAGTACACCGATAGCTACCGAGTGGAGATAGCTACTCCAGTAAACGGACTGCGCCTGCAATTTAACCGAGCAGAACGTCTATGTGATCGGCTGAACCCAACCTGGATGGATCCCCCATGCAGGATTGTTCGGCTCGCCAGCGTCCGAAGTGAAGGTCAGAGCATAGAAGTCATACCGAGTATATTGGCCCATTAACCAGCGATTAGAATAATTTATACAGAATTTAAATGCAATAAAAGGGAGTTAACTAATGGATGTTAGTTGCGTGTAACACAGTATTCCACCTCATCAGTGGAAAGCAACCATGCAAGACGACTTCGAGCTTTCGCGGCGAAAGGCACTGGCTGCACTCGGTACGATCGGGGTCGCGTCGGCGGGCGCTGGATTGGGGACGAGCGCGTACTTCAGTGATCAGGAAACGTTCGAAAATAACCGGCTGATGGCCGGAACGCTCGATATGAAGGCTGCCTATTCGGCTCACTACTCGGACTGGTCGACGGACGAAGACGGGGGGGATACGGACTCTCCGGACGACGACGTGGACGTCGTCATGTGGGACGGACCCCCTGGCTCGACCGGCGGTCCGACCGACGCGCCCGTTTCCGACGACTACACGGGACTCCCGTCGAACGACGCGTGGCTCATCGCGGTCGACGATCCGGATCAGTTCCTCGCGAATACACAGACCAACTCGGCTGGCAACACGAGCTGTCCCGACGGCACGGACGCCGAGGATCTCGCCCAGCCGGTGATCGACCTGTCGGACGTGAAGCCGGGTGACTTCGGCGAGGTAACTTTCGACTTCACGCTCTGTGACAACCCCGGCTACATCTGGCTGCAGGGCGAACTCGTCTCGTGTGCCGAAAACGGCACGACCGAACCCGAAGAGGATGACCCGGACGAGGCGTCGATGCTGCCGCTGGCCGCGGTGGGTGGTGCGTCGGCATCCTCGCTGCTGGACACTGACACCCGACAAGAGGTGGTCGAAACGGTCGGAGAAGCGATCGAAGGTGACAGAATCACTCGGAAAAGCCTCCTGAAGACAGCCGGTGCCGGGGCGGCGGGCGTCGCCAGCGCGGGAGCGATGACGGGGACCGCGGCAGCGGCACCGGGTGACAACTTGGGAACGGTGAGCTTGAGCAACGGGACCGGTGTCGGAATGACCTTTACCGGTACGTATGTCATCACGCCACGAGGTTTCAGCTCGGACGTCGTCGATATCTGGGAACCTCCCACCGCTCCGAATGGATCGGCCACTCTCGTTGCGAGCAAAACGCTTCCCAGTAGTCTGCCCGGCGAAGGCACCGACACGATTAGTGGGGTCGACTGGGACCCCGACCGACAGGAACTATGGGCGACGTACGACGGCGACCCGTTCCTGCTCATCGACCTCGGCGATTTGACGGTGACCGAGACCCTCGACAGTGGCGACGTTTCCAACGAATTCAGTGCCCCATCCGATACCACCGGCTGGCCTGCGGACGGCGTCGCTTACGATAGGCGCGACGACACCATCTGGTGGTCGTCGGACGCGTCGCAGGAAACGGTGCAAATTAACACCGATGGGACGGTAGCGAACAGGATTACGCCGGAAGTCAACGCCGCCGGCGATCTGTTCGACAACAACAGTGGAATCGCCGTCGGGGGCGATATGGACGGTCGAAAGACGCTCTATCTGGGCAACAACCCGTCGGACGCGAATGGAGGTGTCATCCGGGTCTTCGCCGACACCGGTGAGTACATCTCCGACTTCGCCACGGGAACCGGATTCCGGGTCGAAGCACTCGTCTGCGACCCTGTGACGTACGATTTCGAGGCGCTCTTGATTATGGACGCTGACACTAACGAATACCGAGTCTTCGAAGCACCCGCTGGAATCTGTCCGATCGGCGGCGATCCGGATCCCGAACCGGAACCGGAACCGGACCAATGCGCCGATGTTGAGCTTCTGGACGCTGTCGAAGCCGCCGCTTGGGTTGACGACGGCAACAACTATCAGAACGACGGCGAGTCGTTTGTAGTCCGCGGATCGCTCCGTTCTGTACTCAACGAACTGAGCAGCGGCACCGGCGTTACACTACCGGGCACCATTCCGGCCGAGCAGGGTGGTGGAACTGGCTCGCAGGGGTGCTTCCCGGCCGAGACGACGGCCTCGGTCGCGTTCGCATGGTGGGTTCCCACCGACCACGGGAACGAAATCCAGACCGACTCCGCGACGTTCAACCTGAATTTCTACACCGAACAGTGCCGTCACAACGACGGCTCCGGAATGAACAACGCGATGGTGAACGACGACGAAATCGACGACTCGTAGCGGAGCGATCCACTGGTTCAATCCATCTACCTCAATCTTAATGAACCGATCAGCGAACTTCCACTGCCAACTCCGTATTGAACGATGGTACTCACAGTTTGATATTCCGCACAGAGTGATTACGCAGACTCACTGAACCAGCGAAATACATGAACGGGCTGTGCTGAACTTATCCTCTACATTCGGCACGAGGTTCCTGACAGCCTCGGGGTAGATTTCACGGGCCGTGCTGCATAGAGGGCGCGTATCTCCCACGGTGCGCGTCCGGAAGCTCATTTTTTCGAGCAAGGAACGAAGCACATATACCCGGCACCCACATATGTAAATCGTGGATAAAATCAACGTTACTGACATTGCGGACCAACTGGCCGAGGACGGGGAGATGGAAACCGAAGCGATGCGTGCAGTGTCGTTCAGCCTCCAAGTGATGCGGTTTGAGCCGGGCGACGAGGACCCGATGCACGCGCACGCCGAGGAAGAGATTTACCGTATCGATATGGGCGAGGCGACGCTCGTGACCGACGACGAGTCGGTGGCGGTCGAGCCGGGTGACGTTGTCCATCTCCGTCCCGGGACAGACCACCAGTTCACCGATTTCGACGGCGAGTTCGTGGTCACGGTTATGTACGCACCCGCCGAAGGCTCTCAGGCAACGTAACGACAGGTCGCACCCTACGCCTGTAGTCCCGTCGAGTACGACCTTTCTGCGTCGTTCCGAACGGCCAGTTCGATCCTATCTACCGAACCAGAGCCGACGGTCTACTGAGTACACCCTCTATATGCAGCAGTCAGTTCCTCTCGGAATCACGGACAGTCGCCCCCCTCTTGTGAAATGGTGAGGCTTCGCTCCAGATTGTGAACGATACACTTGATGACGAGTTCGCGGAACTGCTTCCATCAAAGGCGTGACCGAATGCACCGAACTTCTGTTTGATCGCCGCGTTGACTGTCTCGTTCATGTTCCGCCTGTGGTATAGATCGCTGTCCAGTCGCGCATTCCACGATTTGTGGAGAGGGGTAAACTCCCGATGCTTGATGAGTGGTCGAATATCGTGGTCATGGGTGAGCCGCCGGAGTTTCTGATCGTCGTATCCCTTGTCACCGGTCAACACCGAGATGGACTGTCCGTTCCGTTTCACTATCTGCGGCGCGATCTGCGTATCGTGTTTCCGCGTTGTCGTCACGTGAACATCGAGAATGGCGTTGGTCGCTGTATCGACCAACAGCGTGGTCTTCAACTGTTGGATGGTGAGGTTCGTTCGCTTCGTGTAGTGAGTTGAGGCATGCGCCCGCTCAAAGCCGGACGCATCGATACCGGTGACACCGTTCAGTGGTAAATCCGCGAGTGAGACGTTCAGTAACACCCGCCAGACGGCCATCTCCAGGCGGTCGAACGCCTTGCAGAGGAGGGGGCAGGGATCGAATCGAGGCCGATAGCATCACGGATGCGTGGCATCTCGATGAGTTCGTCAACGAGGTCGCGGTACGTCGTTGTCTTCACCCTTCGGACAGAGCAAGACGACGTGTTGGCGGAGCATGAACCGCTTCCGTGAATAGCGAGTCGAAAACCGAGAAACAGCACGACGAGCCAACACGATAGCACGTTCAACGAACTGGAGGAGGCGTGACTTCGGAAGGGAATCCATTCTGTCTCGTGCTACTCATCAGTCGTGTTTGTCAGCAAGGGTTTCAACAAGGCCGAATATTTGAACGCGTTACTGCTGCCCCTCACAACAGGAACGTCGGCACGACTGGCTGATCGCCTCCAAAGCGCCCGCTGCCTACTGCAATAACGCTCTAGGCCCCAAACGAGGGTGTCATAGAAGGATTCACAAGATGTTGTTTCCACTCAAATCCCCTGTGAATTAGCCGATACGTGAGTATACGAACGTACCGTCCACCTACGAAGACTCGGGATTTTCCAAGTGATAGAGCAGTTCGTAGTCACCGACGTTTTCTCCGCTTTCGAGCACATCAGACAGTACCTGCTTGTGTTCTTGATCGATGTCGTGCGATGAGTCCTCGAACGATTCATACACCTGTTCGATGCTGTCCGCTTTCATATAGTAAATCAAAAAGTCGCTCTCCTCCGTATGTTCGATAAACGCAGTCTCCGAATGCATTCCCTCGCTCTTGAGTGTTTCAACCGCCTCTGCTTCTCTCTCGGTGATTTCCTCCATCCATTCCCTGAGCCGCTCCGTCTTCCCCCTCTCTATTTTTTGCTTCGCCAGCACTATTTCGGCCATATCTCGAAATGATATGTTGGAAGATTAGTTCTATCGTCCGTCTCTACCGATAGCTCGGACTCGAAACCGTCGGTGTGTGAACTCTTCTATGACACCCTCCCCAAACGCGTAAATTATCAACTGTAGTGTATTGTGTATGGGCTTAGTGAGGGGCAGTTCCTACTCTGCGAAGTAACTGATAATCCGGGTCCCGGGTGTCTCCCCACGGGATTATAATCGACCACAATCACATCCTGTCCCTCTGAGGTGCTCGATCGGCTCTGCCCTTTTGAGTTCTTCCCCATCCGTTCTGTCGCTCTAATCGATTTTTTGACTCTCCCTACCGCGTCACGCCTACTCTTCGTCGCGGAACACATGATACCAGACTAAGATAATCGATCCCAGTCCTGATGCGATCGTGCCCAATTTTGACCAGGGAGTTAAATTGAACAGCCAGGTCAGCGGACCGGATCCAGTACCAGGGGCCGGGGTCGAGTTTTGGTTCTTTGGGAGGGACGGATCCGCAGTTCCCGGCTGCTCAGTCCCCCCAGATCCCGCCGACGAGTCGGACGATTCGTTCGATATCGAAGACTCGGCCTGTTGGGGGCCGAATGAAGCGATCCAATTGCCGTCATTTGAGCTCCCGCCCACAATGTAGTGGTCGCCAACCTGAGTCGGCTTCGTGAAACTGTAGCCGCCGACCCCGCCACTAAGCAGGTTCTCCGGCTCGCTGAGCGGTACCTCCCACTCGAAAGCTTGCGTTTCGATGTCTCTGGATCGAATGTACCCGTCGCCACTGTCACGACCGATTACGACCAACTCCGTGCCAAACACGTCGAAGGAGAGCTTTGTCGCCTCAAAGTTCAGTTGCCACTCGATCTCACCAGTCGTCTCTCGCATCGCATTGATGCCCTCCGAATCACCGATGAAGAACAGCCCTGCTGCGGGACCACAGGAGCTGATACCGGAGCCAGTGTACTGGAGTTGTCGCGTGGTGCCAGCCTGCAAATCAAAAATATAGGCCGCATTAGAATTCCGCTCAACGACACAGGCAGTGGTATTATTATTACTAATCGTCCCGGTCCACTGTCCAAACGCCCCTTGGTAGACCGCAGTTTGGGTTATCTCTTCGAGGACGGTGCCGTCGGTCGGATCAACAAAAAGCAACCGGCCACCACTCTGTGTGATCACAAGTCCATTCTCGCCTGCGAGCGGCGTTTGTGGGTTCCGAGCCCGACCGTAGCCGAGATCCTCTTGCCAGAGTGGTTCCGGGCCGCTGGCATCGAATTTTTTCAGTGTCGCATTCGTATCGACGACGTAGAGATACTGGCCAAAGCTGGTCATTCCAGCGGGCTGTGCGCCAATGGGAAATCGGCCGACTGGCTCCTGTGTTGCCAGATCGAAAAACCGGACACTCCCAGATTGTAGCGTGACAGCGAGGATCGAATCCGCCACAGTGAGCCCGTAGGCTGTAATACTCCCATCCACGCTCTGCTTGAATTGTGACTCGCCGGAGCTGGCGTCATAGCCGAAGATGTTCCCATCTGAGTCGGCGACGTACGCGACCCCATCATGCGCGACTGGCCACGTTGGTGAGCCATTCAATGGCCGATACCACGCCGTTCCAATGTCGTTTGACGTGGTCGCGGATTGGGCGTTACCCCGCTGTGAGGTGGCCCCAGCCACTCCGGCCCCTGCGATCATCGACAGTGCCGTACGACGGCTCACGGCGGGCACCCCCGGCGGACGGTTATCCGATGTGTGGTTTGGTACCATACAGACTACTTACAAATATGACAGTATTGGCTAATAATTTGCGTTGGTGACGACTCGTCGCGGTTGATCGGCTGCTGGCTCTGTGCGTGAGGCTAACGTATGGAAACCAGTCACCCCGCAATCGGCATGAGGACGTGGCGTAGCCTCCCTCCGGCCGATAGCCGATAGCGGGGTCAGCCGCTGGTGTCGTTTACCACTGTCCTGTTCGACTCGTTGAGGTTGATGGTGATGTTCTTCGTCTGGGCGGTCGTGTTGTCGGCCCCAGCTGAGCTGTCTTCGTCAACCATCTCAATATTCGAGTCATCGATCTGTAGTTCGACCCACGAGTGCACGACGGTCTCCGCGCTGAGATCGACGGTCAGCATAACTGTACTTCCGTTCCCGTCGGGGCGCTGGAGTTTGATGTCGACGTGGCCGTCAGCGGTTGCCTCCGTGACCGTTGCATCCAACTCCGTGGCGTCGAGGTGCGCCCGAACGTTATAGCTCGTCTGCTTGTCGGACACGACGAGACGCTCGATCAGCTCCCGGTCGGCCTGGTCCAGTACTCCCATATCGTCGGTGTAGTTCAGGCTTACCGCCTGGACATCCGGACGGACTGTCTGGACCGTCACCGACTCGTTAGTGTGGTTTACCGTCCCCCGAACTAATGGGAGGCAATCGTCAGCCGGTCGAACGCGAATCCCCGCGATATCCAGCGGTTTGTCGCGGGCTGTGGATTCGTAGTACTGATTGATTTGTATCTCAAGCTGGCGGTACTCACTGAGGCCGGCACGAGTACCCACCTTTGTAACGACGAGTTCGGCAAGCCGCTGGCGTCCGATCTCCTCGATCACCGCTCCATCATGATGGGTGACCAACGTGACAGTCACGTTTCCGACCCGATGGGTGGTGCTGTTGCGCGCCGAACTGTTGAGGCGGAGGGCACCACTACAGGTGCGCTGGGCTTGCTGCAGGGTGTACTTGCCCTGGTCAGTCCGGGTCTGTGTCACGTTGAACTGCTGATCTGCCTCTAGTTGTGTCGTGTTGGTTCCGTCAGCGGGGCTGGCTATCGGATCGGAGGGTAGACTGGCACCTGCGATGACGACGACGCCACTGGCTACAAGCAGGACAGCCGAGATGCCGAGGGCGTACAGTGCGAGTCTGTAGTCACGTTGCATGGTTCTTGCTCCCATCATATCGAGTGTGTTGTCTCATCGGTTGCTCCAGCAACAGCCGGGCGGGGACCAACGGGCGGCCACGAGCACCGTGGAGCCGGATCGCAGTCGATTGTGGGCAGCCGGCCGACTGCTGCACTCGTGGCTTGCAGGAAAGTCCTTGTAAATCACCGTTGGAAACGGCTATGAAACACGACTGAAACGCGCCTGAAACGCGTTTCAGCCGCTGAAAATACTGAAAATCATCAGATACATACTGTCGATGTGTCGAGAACGAACTATGCCCTTGGTCCCCCCATCCCGACTGGCACTGGTCCTCTCGCTGGTCGTCCTCGGCAGTAGTCTTGCGGTGTTTGGCAGCGCTGCCGATATCGTCACCAGCGACCCCCACGAATTCACAATCAAGGACGGTGCCCTCGTCGCTACGACCGATGGGAGCCAGCAACACGTACTGGTCGAAGACGTACGCACAGTCACTCGCATCGAGATCAGCCATCAAGACCGCTATTATGCGATCCAAACGGTCACCCGTGGGCCTCCACCAGTGGATACGCAGACACGCCTGCGTGCACAGCAGGCTGTCACGTCCGCACAGACCGTCGGCAGTGACATCCCAGCGCCAAGCAGTGCCGCGTATGCTGTCCGTCGGATCCCAGCCCGTCTCTCCAGCGACCGCGCAGCGGCCATCGGAGCCACACCGAACACGTCGCTGCAGACGGCGCTTACCGCCAACGCGTCCGCCTTCACTGTCCGACAGCACGACGATACGATCGTCTTTGCACGGCGTGAATCACGGTGGAGCGACGATCGCGTACTCGTCGTCGTGACACCACACGCGTCTGGTGTCCAGTACAGTGCCGTGGTCAATCTTCGTACCGAGACCGTGGAATCGCTCGTTCGACTCGATAGGAGCGGCCGATGAAAGGCGGCTGTTCGCTCCTCCATCGGACTCATATCCGTACTCGGACGTGGGTGCCATCCCTCCGCGCTGTCGCCCCGACTGACCTCCGAGGGCGTCTGAGACACTGGTTGTACGACATGCATCTCGGTGATAAGCCATGACACAGCGACGCTCCCGCCCACGCTTTGAGCTACTCGCTGCCGGGATTCTCGTCACTGCCATGGCGGTCCTCGTCGCCCAGTTCATGAGCGCCACGCCAGCTATCGTCGTGGTCGCCGACGAGAGTACGCGAGTTGGGACCTTTGGCTGGCAGTTCACGTTTCACGATGTGGTCGTCATTGCCGTGTCAGCATGTTCCGCCGGAGCGAGCGCGACGGTCCTCCTCGATAGAGCAGATTCAATGTCGGCAATCGCAGTGGATATTGAGCGCCTGGACTCGGATGCACAGCAGCCCACCGGCGAGTCCAGCAACGAGCTACTGCAGGCCCGCCGGCAGGAGTGGGCCACCATCTCAGAACGGCTTACGAGCAACGAGGAACTGGTCTATCAGACGGTACTCGAAGCTGACGGCGTCCTTCCACAGAGCGAGATCGTTGACCAGACAGATCTCTCGAAAGCGACTGTCAGCCGCACGCTCGACAGTCTGGAGGCCAAAGATCTCGTCGAACGCAAGCGCCGCGGAATGGGCAATACCGTGTTGCTCACGTAACGTGTGTCGAGTGTAACACGTCATCTTATATCGGCCTCTCGAAGGGCTACGTGCTACAACGAGCGGTCACGGCGCCCACTGTGTTCTTTCTGTGGTTGGCGTTCGCTGTCGCAACGAGCTCACAAGGAGAGTCAACTCGGAGTGCAGTCGCAGTCGGCGCCGGCGACGACCGATGCAACACAATCGAGTCCACATTGGCAGTGAACGAGACTGCAACGCGCGTTACAGCTTCCGGAATCGATTTTTCGGGGTGCAGGCTACTGTTGAGTGCCCCTGCTGTCCTCCCCGAGACTGGCAGGGGCTGCCATCCCCCTCCGCGTCAACACGTTGCATGGTGCCGCCCATCCAAGGGCGGCAATTCGTCCCTACCGTGTTACAACGTAGGTGCACACCACCCCGCCCTGGCGGTGACGCGCAGCCTGATGACTGCGCTACTGCCGTCGCCATCTCAGTAGCGAACCTGCAGATCAGTTGGAGTGGAAAAGATCCAGAAGCAGGGAGGTGTGATCGTTATCGCTCCAGCTTCGATAAGCTGGCTTCAGTCTTGCTATACTGTGAGGTCGAATCGCCTCGACGAGAGCGGATGCTGCAGACATTGCGCGTACGTGCCACGGTATGCCTGAGGCGGCCTGACCCGTTCTATAGAGGAGTGTGTGACCGATCTGCAGTATCTTCTTGCGGGACTTCGCCCCGCTTCGTATCGAAATTTCTGCCTTTCGTGACGACGTGTTCGTCTCTGTCCCACTCGAGTACTCTTCTCGTCTCCAATTCCCGAAACGAGTGGTGGGAAAACCAGAGATGGAGCCTCGCAGCAGCCCCACTGCGACTCCCACGCCGGTGCATCCGTATCCAAGTCGGTGAAGTCGCTCGTTGGATGGTCATGCTGGGTGCGGGCCGCTCGCTGGCATGCTTCAGTTCGTTGCTGGCGTCCTTGCTCCATCGCTCGGCCGCAACGCGTCCGCTACCTGCTGCAATAACGCTCCAGAGCCCCCAAACACGTAAATTATCAACTGTATTGTATTCTGTATGGGGCTTCCCGAGTGGATCGGGTCGGTCCGCAGGGCGCTGCGTCGCCGGTTCGGTCGTGACCGCGACCCCGACACTCGCACGGTGGAGACGACCGATCTTGAGCTCAGCCTGTATTTTCGCGTTGACCGAGTCCGGTTCGAGTCGGCTGATCAGAGTCCGAGTGCCCAAGCCAGAGTTGAAACCTCGGAGCTAACCACCGAGTTAGCCGACGATCCGCACATCCGAGAGGTTCGGACGGATCGCTACTGCCCGACGCCGTCGCTGTCGCCTGTGTTTGGTGATGTTGTTGAGATGGCGTTCACCACGGGCACGACGATCACACTCGGCGCACTTGCGAACCTTCTGTACGACTATCTGAAGCATACTTCAGGGGTGCGGTACATCGAGATTGGAAGCGTCCGCATTCCATTCTCTGAGGAGATGGATAAAGAAGAATTCAAACAGCGACTCGATGACGCGTGGGATCAATTGGACAAGTAACGACGGGTCGCGGCGGGTCCCTGGTGATCCACTCGCCCGGGGATACATGTCGGGTGTCATCGGGTGCTGTTCCCTTTCTGGAGTGAGCGTGACGGCGCTGTTGAAACCCTCTGCAATTGATAGATACAGCGTCCGAGATACAGAGGTTGCACCTCGCACAAGGGGCTCAGCATGGTACGCGGTTCAAATTCCTCGATGCAGTCGCTCGACACACCATGATATCGGTCCCGGGTGGCCCGACGAATAACTACGGCCGTCGGTTACCGGCCCGAGGACCGTCAGGATGATAACCGTCGCGGTATATGTCATTATATGCCATGTAGGATCCGCTGTAACGAGTGTGATCTTGATCGATGGCTGGAGGATTGTGTGATCGCTCACAAACAGGCAAAGGAACACGAGGCTCGGTACACCGACCACTGGATCACCCTTCACAACCCACCCGACTACGGTTCCGATTCGAGCGGTGAATAACCGACGTGTTCGGGACAGCTGTTACGGTCGATCGAAGCGCTTCGGATTATCGGTTACTGTCCCGACGACTCCTGATTTGTACCGACTGGTAAAGATGGACCGTGGAGTACGCTCTATCCGAACGAATCCAAGGAGCGTGCCAGCCTCCCCGAATTCGTCGTCTGACGGACGTTCGGCCACGGACGAGAGCGCCCGTAGCTCGGGTGTCGCATGACATCCGCGATCCCGTTCGTGCGAGAGGAGCGCTGTGTATGCAGCAATGCTGTTTGGAACCACTTAGTGTCCGATAGTCGCTACGTGACCGATACAGAGAGAACATCGGCCGGTTCGTATTCAAAATAGACAGGATTTGATCCATATTAAATAAAATTAAGGAAGTAATAATCCCATTAGTATTAATAACAGAGCATTTTTGACTCCGAACGTGTACGTGTAGTTGAGGCGGTCGGGGTTGGCGGGCGCTGGGAGTGGGTAACATCCACGTTTGCGACATGCCATACGTGACAGGAACTTCACAACCCGTCCACGAAAGCCATGTTACCGCCTCATTGCCTCATCAGGGATAGTAAACTACCCTGGCGAGGTTGCTTTGTAAGATATGTGCTCTACATTCAGCACGCAGTTCGTATCAACTGCTGAGGGTTTCAACAGAGCCATGTTGTCCTATGAATTGTTAAACGCTGGGGAGTCAGCCTGCCACGGTCGCGTGGTTTGGCTCCCAGTTGTCGGCTTCATCCCACGGCTAAAGCCGTGGGTTTTCGCTTCGCACTTTCTATCTCATTGGAACTGATTACGTTCGTCTCTCACCGTTCTACGCCTCAATCGGTGCATTCCTCATCACCGACCTTGGAAATCTCGCCTGGCTCTCCATACGAACGCGCAACTAACGATCCAATCAAGCGTACCCACCTAGTATTCGATCCCGGACGTACGAATGCCAGGACGATCATCCCCGTCACGAACACTCCAATTCGTTGGAGCCATCACGGCCGTCGTTGCGCTGATCGGATACATCGTATTTGGCTGGCGATTCGGTGACACTAACGCATCACTCCCGTTCCTCCTCGGTGCTCTCTGTGTCGTCATCGCCGTTGGATGGGAACTCTATCGACGGTCCTGAAACCAGACCCCACTCGGAATCGTCTCCACCCAATCAGAACTCCTCGTCGATCATTCCGCGTAGGTTCCACCCGCCGTCAGTATCTCCTCTGAGGATCAGCCTGTATGCGAGGGACTAGTTGATGTGCGTAAGAAAATGCTCGTTGACAAATCCTCGACCATACTGTCTCATCGCTCGAAGCAGTGGTTGTGCGGACACGCGTTTGAGTATCGATTTATCTGGCGGGGTACTGCCGGCGAGCGACGTCTCCCAGCCGGTACGCGCCTGCAGGCGCTCACGCTCTCGTGTCGCGGCTGCACGAACGGCCTCGACGTCCATCGATGTGACCGATTGCTCCTCCATGAGTACCTCACCGTCGACGACAACCGTTTCGATATCTCCCGCAGTCACCGAGTTCGCCAGCACCGACGGGAGGTTGCTGAATGGCTGGAGACGTGGCGTATCGACGTCGATGACGAGTAGGTCGGCGCGTTTGCCGGGTTCGAGACTGCCGATTTGATCCTCGATCCCGAGTGTGCGTGCGGCGTCGATGGTGAGCATCTTGAGGAGATCATACGAGGACCACTGCTGGGCTCCGTACTCGAAATTCGACAACAATCGAGCGTGTTTGGCTTCCTGGAAGAGATCCCAGGAATCGAACCAGAACGGATCATCGAGGCCGATGACGACGTTCGCGCCGAACTCCTGGAGGGCCGGAAGCGGAAACCAGGTTCGCTTCCCAGCTTGGAAGTAACTGTACACAGTCGGGCAGTGAAGCACGTGCGCACCGGCCTCGGCGATGCGTCGTGCATCTTCCCGATCTGCATAGAGGAGATGCGTCAACAGCGTCCGTTCGTCGAGCAGTCCGTAGCGGTCTAACAAGTCGAGCGGATCGTCAGCACCGCTTCCAGCCGCCATCGTATCGGCTTCGGCCGAGTCATAGAGGTGGGTGTGGAGTCGCAAGTCTGGATAGTCATCTCGGAGTTCTGCAACACCTTCCCAGAGTTCTCGCGAACACCCAGCCTCGCCACCCGGTGCGATGCTCGCCATGATACGGCCATCGTACGTGTCGTGGTGGGTTTCTATGAACTCACGTGCGTCTGTGAGCTGTTCGTCTGCGGACGCGGGGTTGAGAAAGTCCGCGAGTTCGGGACCGATCACACCACGTAATCCGGCCTCGCCGATGGCTTCTGCTCCGAGTGCTGGCGTGAAGTCCATCGCGTTGACCGTCGTGACGCCATGTGTGAGCTGCCGGAGGCAGGCGAGTTGCCATGCGGCCTCGAAGAACGACTCGCCGAGTGCCGGCTCAGCTGTGTGGTACAACGCGAAGGCTTCTTTCAGCAGTTCGGTTCCGTCGAGTTCGCTGAATAGGCCTTGGACGAGGGTGAAATCGGTGTGGCGGTGGGTGTCGATGAGGCCGGGTATCACGACCTTGCCGCTGGCATCGATTACGTGCTCCGCAGTTGAGACTTGGTCTCCAGGCTCGGTCGTTTCGACGGCCGAAATGGTCCCGTTTGTCACCCGAATAGAACCGTTTTGTAGAATCTGGTTCTCTTGGTTCACCGTGACAACGATTGCGTCGTGAATTAGGAGATCAGTCATTATTCGATGGGCAGGATTTAAATCGGGAAAGCAATTCGGGGGAATGACTCCCCTGTAGGCGAGCAGTAAGTCTATCTGACCGTTGAGAGATCGTCAACATTGCGTCAGGCAGCCTGAGGTGACCACGTGTTCAGTCGGTAGATCATTCGTAGCACGTCCAGTACAATCACGCCTCCGACTAGGGCGCCAAGATACGATGGGGTATTCATCAGAGATATAAGTGTACCAACGACAAAAGCGGCGATACTGATGCGGAGGGTAGTGTTCAGATTAGCTGGTTCCATGCGAAGGCGAACGCCTGAAGCCAATTTTCGACAGTGTCTGCTTCGGCGTGACTAAAACAATTTGAGAACTGATTTGTTCGACGTTTTAGTTCTCGAAAGACACGTTCGACGGCATTCCGATTACCATGCTTTTCGTATCTGTAATCGAGGCCATGTCGGTGAAGCGCCGCTTGCAGCCACGGTGCAGAATCGACGAGAAAGAGCGCGTCGTCGACGAGATGTTTCTTGCGGAGTTCGGAAAGGAACATCTCGGTAATCGCTTGATTTCTCGTCGGAGAGAGCTTCACATGTAGCAAGCGGTTCGTCTCAGGGTCGACGGCAGCGTACAGCCAGAACCGTTCGTCATTGAGCTGGATCACAGTTTCGTCGACCGCAACGTGATCCGGGTCGGCACCATCGGTGGGCTGTAAGTCAGCCTTCTGCACCCAGTTGTGAACGGTGGATCGACAACGCTCGACACCCAAACTATCAAGAATCGAGATGGTATTCGAAAGTGATAGTCCAGCCAAATGGAGTCGAATACCGAGCTTCATCGCTGGCTCGGGTGTCGACTCGCGCTCCACAAATCCTAACTCGAAGCGGTTGCTACCGTCGCTGAGGCGTGCGATTTCGAGCATTGACCACTCAAAAATCGCACCGCCTCATCCTTCATCCTTATCTGAACACCGCCGATGCGGAGAACGGTATTCCCTGCTATATTCTGTATCACGTCGTCTGGGACGGAAGCAGACTCGTCGTAGCCTGCGAGGAGAAACAGCCACCCGCGGGACCTGATTAGTACGCCGAGGATCAACAGGAGGATTCCGGCGGCGAACCATAACAACGTCCCTGAGGATAACTCTATCATCGTTCAACACCCCGGTCAGGAGTCATCTCGAAGGTAGTGATCGTACCGAACAATCCCGTTGTCGTTTTTCTGACTGAGAGTCCTGCTGCTTTGACGACCTCGCTCGGTTCTTGTGTCCAGCGACAGCCACTTTTCGCGTAGTGGGCATCAGCGCGCCATTCCTGAAACCGAGCAATAGCTCCCACGTCACTCCGACCGTGTTCGACGAGGCGGATCGTCCCGTCCGGTTTGCAGACTCGTTCCATTTCCCGTAGTGCAGCAATCGGGTCGGGGAACGTACACGTCGACAGTGCGGAGATCACCGTATCGAAACTGTTGTCGGGAAATTCGAGATTCTGTGCGTTCATCTCTCGAAGAGTTCCATCCATACCTAACTTGGCAAGGCGCTTCTCAGCGTTTACCAGCATGTCCGGGCTGATATCGATGCCAACGAGTTCAACAGGATCGGGCAGATACCGGAAGTTCGTTCCGATGCCGCATGCGACATCGAACAATCTTCCGTCAACGTCTCCAAATTGCGCTTGACGGTAGCGACCGATGAAGAGACGGTCAACCCATTCAAACCGGTGCATTCGGTCAGCGTACTCAGCGTACCATTCCTCGATCTCCGAGACCGACATCGGGTGGTTCGATACTGGATCGGTATCGTTTCTGTGGTGTTGGTGGTTGGATTTCATCTGTTTCGATTTCTCAGTTGAGGCCCGTGTTGTCGGCCGTCAGTTCGCAGTACTGTCTGAGGAACGTCTTGTGGTCGGTTCGGCCGGCGTCGGCCGCCACGAGCGTCTCCTCCAGCCCGTCTCGGTTCTGATGACAGCAATCCCGGTGACAGGGTTTGCAGAGGTACTCAAACGTCTTGTCCTCACGGCTCCAGCGGTCGCCGTGTTTGTCGTACTCACGAGCATCCTCACGGGCGACCTTCTCGCCGCAGGCAATACACGTTACCTGCTGGTTAGAGTTGCTCCCCAACAGTGTCGAGACAGTCATGGTCACCGATCCACCTCTCCTATAATAGTGTCGAGACTCCCGAGGGTCGCGACAAGGTCGGGAACGTACTCACCCTCCGCCATTGCCGACAGCGCTGACAGATTCGAAAATGACGGCCCGCGGATCTTGAACCGGGCAGGGGTCTCGGTGCCGTCGGCACGGATGTAGATCCCGAGTTCGCCCTTGGCCCCTTCCACAGCTTTGTAGCACTCGCCAGGGGGCTTCAGCGTTCGCGGAACGTTAGCTTGTACGGTACGCTCCTCGTTCGGCCAGTCTTCGAGAAGATCCACGCACTGTTCCACGATGGCTGCTGACTCCTCGATCTCCCGCAGGCGGACGAGTACGCGGGCGAAGTTGTCGCAACCGTCCTCGGTGACGACGTCCCACTCTAGCCGGTCGTAGTAGCCGTAAGAGTCGTCTCGTCTGAGATCGTAGTCGATGCCGGAGCCGCGAGCGACTGGGCCCGTGCAACCGTACTGCTTTGCAACCTCCGGCAGTAACTTACCGGTGTCGACACAGCGGACCTGGAGGACTTCATTGCTCGTCAGCAGGTCGTGATACTCGTCGAGCCTCTGTGGAAGATCGTCAATGAAAGAGCGCACGTTATCAAAGAACTCCCCGCGGGGTTCGGGGATGTCCCAGACGACGCCGCCGACCCGGGAGTAGTTGAACATCATCCGTTGGCCGGTGAGGTCTTCTAAGAGGTCCTGAACGATTTCCCGGTCTCGGAAACCGTACATAGAGGTAGCGTTGAACTCGCCACTGACGTCTAGTGCATACATCGCAGTGAATAGCAAGTGCGAGAGGATGCGTGACAGCTCGGCGCTCATCGTCCGGATGACCTGCGCGTACTCGGGGACTTCGATATCGGCTAGGTCCTCGATGACGCGGGCGTAGGCCCACTCGTTGAGCAGGCCCGCCCCACCCCAATCCCATCGGTCGGGGTACGGCATAATCTGGTGGCGGTAGGTACCCTTCTGGCACATCTGTTCCTCACACCCATGGATATACCGGATATCCGGCTCGACATCGGCCACCTGTTCGCCGTCGAGAACCACCTCAAGGTGAAGCACGCCGTGGGTGGACGGATGGTGGGGCCCGATGTTGAGGAACATCGTGTCTCCCTGCTGAGTATCATCTTGAACAGGGTTGGCGTGCTCGCGCAGCGTCACGATCTGCGGCTGGGCCTGATCGTGGTCGTTCTGGAGCGGGTGCCCCTGCCACGTCTCTGGGAGCAGAATGCGCCGGAGGTTAGGATGGTCTTCGTATTCGATACCCACGAGGTCGTAGGCCTCCCGTTCGTGCCACTCCGCTGTCCGGTAGACCGGCGCAGCGGACTCGCTGACTGGGTTGTCCTTCGTCGTCGGAACGATGACCGATAACTCACGCGCCCGGTCATCGTAGCTGGTAAGATGATACACCGTCTCGAAATGGTCGTCGTACTCCTGGGCGGTTACACACGAGCAGTGGTCAAACCCGACTTCCGAGCGAAGCGTCGAGGGTGCCTTCTGGACGTGATCGGCTCGAATCACGAGCGCGGGGGCGTTCTGGTGTGAGTCACGGTTGACGATGACATCGTCGGGGAGGGCTGTGACCGCCTCGTCCACGAGGCGGTTGGCGGTCGAGGACTGTTGCTGTTGCATCGTCCTTCGGCTGTCAGTTCTCAGTATAGTTCCGTAGCCACGCTGCCTCACTAGTGGTGTGATTTAAACCTAGATCAGCGAGGTATTTTATTGCGCGCAGTTTTGGCTGACGCTATGCGATACCTCACCGCGTTAGTCAAACCAGATGGAGGGGCAGCATTCCATCCACTCGGAGAGGAACTGACGGATGACCCGTCGATCAGGCGGCGGGCTATCCATCATCTTGAGCTTCTTGAAGATGATACTGTCCTCCTGTTTGCCGAGGCAAGCGGCAGTAAGGAACGGTACAAACAGATTATGGAGGATTCATCGTATGTCCTCAGTTATCTTACTGCGGGCGAAGATCGGTGGATGGCTGTGAGCCAATTCGAACCGACAGAAGCGGTTCACCGATCCCTTAAACTGCAACAGGAATCGCTGCTGGTGATCGAGACTCCGATTCATTTCACGTCTGAGAATCATCTTAAAGTCACCTACCTTGGAACTGACGAAACGTTCAGTAAATTATACGAATACGCCGAGGAGATGGATCAACTCACGTTCGAAGTCCTTGGGATGGGTGATTATGAGTCCGACAAATCATCGCTCAATAGGATGATTACACCGAGGCAGGAAGAAGTGCTTGAGGCAGCCGTTGATTTAGGATATTATCGTGAACCCCGCCAAGCGTCGCTCGAAGACATCAGCGAGATTGTTGGGATTTCTCCCGGAACAGTCGGTGAGCACCTTCGGAAAGCTGAAGAACGCGTGTTCAGCGAACTCGTTCACTAATCGTAGCGTCGGTGAGATCCTCACCGTACAGTAGACAGAAGCTTCGGGATATATAAGCAGCCACACCCATGCGGCAGTCCTCGTATTCAGCTTTGTCGCGTATTTCCCTCCACGGGAACACGATGTCTACGACGAAACCCAGACCCATAACCACAGAGGCGGTTACAAAGACTGATGCATCGTTGTTCAGTGGGCACGATGTCGAATCGACCTATCGTAACATCAACGGCGTGCAGTTACAGTTGTTCAAGGCGAAAGCCCACGGCTTTAGCCGTGGGATGAAGCCGACACGATGGGAGACAAACCACCAGATAGCCTGACGGGAGTTGTGTCCCGAATTGTTAAGTTCGGCCCTCCCATACTATGTGGTGACGGCGTTCCCCAGTTGTGGCATGGGGTCTTCGACCCCAACGGACGCTTCGCGTCCACAGCCCGCCGGGTAAGAAAGCCGAAGAACCACACCACCACGTCCCGGCCTACGGGTCGGACGCGACTGGTGGTACCCAGTCGGCTGAATACCCGACCGTGGAGGAACGGACGGTATTCCGTTCCACCGAAGCGCTCGGCGCGTCCGGGTGGGAAGGCCCGTTTGACCGGGCTGTACGCGCTGAAAAGCACGCTCGGGGTCGTAACCGATCGGCCACCGTCGAACGCCCCACGCGAAAGCGTACTTGAGGGCCGAGGAAACGCGCAACCTTGAACTCCCCTTCGGGGAATCCCACCCCTTCAGGGGTGGGAGGAGGTCAAACGTCGTCACTGCCGGTGATTCCGACGCACCTCTATAGTAGCGATTGAAACTGTTTGCACAGCCGACCGTACGCAGTACTGCGATCGGCTGTGTAATGACTTTCAATCGCTACTATAGTTGTCCTTCTGCACGGACATCCCGATTTCTGGTACGGCTGGCGTGATCAGATCCATCCGCTCGTTGAGGCCGGCTTTCGTGTGGTTGTTCCGGATCAGCGAGGCTGTAATCTGAGCGACGCACCTGATGAGGTTGATGCCTATCGACAATCGAAATTAGTCGCTGACGTGCGCGAATTGATTCACAGCGAGGGACGCGACTCGGCCCACGTAGTCGGACACGATTTCGGCGGGTTCGTCGCTTGGAACGTGGCACTCCGCCATCCATCTGTCGTTGACCATCTTTCAATTCTAAACGTACCACATCCAACGGTGTATCGAGAGACCTTACGGTCTAGCCTCGAACAAATCGTCCGGAGCTGGTACGTCTGGTTCTATCAGGTACCGAAGCTCCCCGAGTGGATGCTGCGTCGGAACGATATGGCCAATATGGTTGACTCGCTTGAAATAACTTCGAACAAAGGAACATTCGACGAAGAAACGATTAACCGCTACAAGGCGGCTTGGCAGCATTCAGGCATTGAGCCGAGGATTAACTGGTATCGTGGATTCCGTCGGTCGGAACGCTCATCACGCGACACCGTTACCCAGCCGATGCTGATTTGTTGGGGAGAAGATGACATCGCACTTCGTCCCTCGATGGCCGAAAAAAGCCTTGACTACTGTGAAGACGGTCAGTTAGAGATGTTTCCTGACGCATCACATTGGGTACATCATGAGCGTGAAGAGGTTACTGATGCGCTAGTCCGTCATCTCACGGGGAACAACAGACTCGAATCAACCGAGTCGGTGAAACCGCACTATTAGTCTCCGACGGGAGCGACATTCGCTCTGTTGGCGAAGTCGTTCTCGATCACAAAGCAATTTGAGATCCGTATGCATTGAAACTACCAGCCTCAACTTTGGTTATCCTGTGAGGTTGAGACTACAGCGGGATTAGCAGGGCTGTGATGCGTGGTTTCGGCCGAATCGATGAGCAGAAACTGGTTCAGATCGCTTTCTGAACGGCCGTTATTGTTGGATGGTCAATTTATTCGGGGTGTTTCCGAGACCGCGGATAGTGTAGCCACTCAGACGCCGCTTTACCACGGGTAAAGACCCTCGCTATCCGATTCCAGTTCCCTTCTTCAACAGCGTAAGAGTGTTGTCGGCCGTCACGATCGGCGAATGGTCATATTCACCGGTCAAATCGACCTGTACCAGCAAATCGACCGCTCGCCAGATAGAGTACAGCAGACAGGCAAAGGCGAAGTAGAAGAATCGAAGTCCGAAATCCTTCGACGTCGTCGCCGCCATGAATCGCTTTATCGACTTGTAGCCGCTCTCGATCTCCCATCGGTAGCCATACTCGGTGAGGTGACCACTCCCGCAATTCGACATGAACACCGAATACTGCCGGTGATCGTCGTGCTCAGAGTCTTCTTTCCGGCGGTAGATCAGCGTCGTCTCGTGCCACTCGTTCTTGCCGAGGTGGAGCTTCCGGTCGGTCTCGTACCGATCCTGGTCCCGCTGGAGCAATCGCTTCGCCTGGGCTTTCTCGCTGGTCTGCATCCGCTTGGGAACGACGTAGGGGTGCCCGCGCTGGCTGATCATCTTTAGGACGTGCTGGCTATCGAACTCCCGGTCCATCAGCACGTTATCGACGTGAAAGAGGTCCTCTGCCGAATCTAGCAAATCCTCGACGATTTCCAGTCGTGTCTCCCCCTTTTGGACGGGGCGCGCGTCCAGCACGATTGGGACGGCATTCCCGACCAGCTGCACCGTCGCCCACTGGTAGGCGTATTCGTCGGTCTTCTCCTTCGTCCCGATGATCTCATCCTCGTAGTCCGTTCTATCGCCTGTGAAGGGGTCAGCTTCGGTAATGTTGATCGCGACGATCCCGGCGCGGAAGAACTCCTTCGTCCCCCCGACCTCGTCGATGAGTTGCCGGACCGCCTGGCGGTACATCTCGCGAATTTGCTCGATAGGGAGATCACGAATCTTGTCGCGATGCCCGTGCCCGAGTGGTGTTCGATCACGCGTCGACTCGTGGATGAAGCTCCGAGCGCCCTCGTTGGCGGCCAAGTTCTCACGGAGCCCTAAGTAGGTCTGTAAGCCCCAGTAAGCGTTCTCGGAAATTTCACAGCCCTCGCACGATCGAGCGAGAAAGCGGGGAACACGACGCGACTGACGTGGTCAGTGATCCTCCCTGCCTTGTCGAGGAGGGCCTGATCGTCAGAGTCCGATCCGGTAGCGTGGGGGCCTCGATCCGGGAGGTTCCGTTCTGGTTCGCGTGGTACGGCGACATCCGCGTTTTGTGCTTTGATCAGGATCGTTCGAGCTGCTTTCTGGACCGTCTCGCGGATATCTCGCGTGAAGCGCTCGTTCCAGCTGCGCCATAATGTCGACTGATCGGGCACCATCTCCAACTCTAGGCGTTCGCAGAGTGCGGGATGGCTATCGAGGTAGTTGAGGGGTTCTGTTTCGTGCTCCCATCCGTAGAGTTCTTTCAGCACGAACACGCGAAAGAGAGTGTCCATCTCGTAGCGTGTCGACCTTCCACAACAGTCGTGAGCCTCGAATCTGAAGGAGGCTAGCGGGAGTACGCAGACGAACTTCTCAACGGAGTTGTGGCTCTCGTGGTCAAACCACGCCTCTGAGACTGTCCGCATATCTGATTCCAGTCCAGCGAGCGACGTTCGATCGTACAGCGGTGTCGAATTATATACCGGTCACTCAACATTGGACCGACGCGAAATTTTCCGGAAAACAGTACGATGAGACAACTCATTTACTCCCATGAGAATTGGTGGAGTAGGCATGCCGCAACGCGCCGGTCTCGGTCTGACGAGGAAGCGGCGCAAGATACCGGGGGTGGGCCTCAGTTGTGTCCGCGCCCATCTGGAGAGGGTATCTGCGTGGTTTCCAAGTTGCTGGCTTCTGTGAGGAGCGCCACCAGATCCGCTTCCGTCACTGGCTGTGCGGTCGTCCCCAGCCCTGCATCGCGAGCCACACGGACCGCACTCGGCGGGTGAAGGTTCGCGTCCGACAACAGCGCGTCGTCGTAGAACACCGCTTTGGGCGTTCCACTTCCGACGACGTTGCCGTCGGCCATCACGCAGACTCGGTCTGCGACTTCAGCGGCAAATTCGAGGTCGTGCGTCGACAGGACGACGCTGATACCGTCCTCGTGAATCTGCTTGATCCGGTCGGCGACCAGTTGGGACCGCTCGGGGTCGAGCCCTGCGAGCGGTTCGTCCAGCACGACCACGCTCGGTTCGAGGACGAGCACGCCGGCGAGGCCGACGAGGCGTTTCTCGCCACCGCTCAGATAGTGAGGAATCCGGTCTTCGAGGTGGCCCGCGTCGACAGTCGCGAGCGCCTCACGAGCGCGTTCTCTCGCTTCGTCACCGGGGACGCCGTAGTTCTGGAGGCCGAACATCACGTCATCGAGGACCGTGGGCGCGACGAGTTGCGTATCGGCGTCCTGGAAGACGAACCCGACTTCCCGCCGCGCGTGTGCCTTGTTGTCTTCGGTGATCGGCGTGCCGTCGACGACGAGTTCGCCGTCGTCGGGAACGAGCGTCGCGTTCAGGTGTTCGAGGAGCGTCGACTTCCCGGCACCGTTGCCACCGACTAAGGCGACGACTTCGTCGGGGTACACCGAGAAGTCGACGTCGTGCATGCCGACCGTCCCGTCGGGGTAGGTGTGGGCCTCACACCGCAGGTCGACGAGCGGTGAATCGTCTCGACTCACAGTCTCACCCCGTAGACCGCGACCGCTGCGTAGCCGACGACGGCGACGTACGAGCCGGCGACGACGAACAGTTCGTGGATCGGTGGCCGCGAGACGTCGCCGTACAGCGTGATGTCGCCGTTGTAGCCACGGGCTTCCATCGACTTGACGAGTCGTTCTGACTGTTCGATCGCCGACAACATCGTCATGCCGAGGATTCTCGCGTACAGCCGTTTGTTCGACCAGAACTCCGAGAAGTTCGCACCACGGGAGAGTGCGGCTTTCACGAGGTCCTCGAGCGTCTCGATCATGACGAACGTGAACCGGTAGGTGAGCAACGCGATCTGGTCGATTGGCCGCGGGAGTAGTCGTCCGAGCATGTACGCGACGTCCGTGTATTTGGTCGTCATCGACGCCGTCAAGGCAAACGTGACGACCGTGAGTGATCGACAGCTGAGCTCCCCGAAGAGCACGAGCCCTGCCCACGTGACAGAAAGTTCACCGAGCGGTGTCGAGAGCGCGCCACCGATCGGTGTCCCCGGTTCGAGGAACGCCAGCGGCCCGGCGACCGAGACGATGAACAGCATCGGGAGCGTGTACCAGCCAGCGAGTCGTCGGTATGGCAGTCCTGCGAGTCCGTAGACCACCAGTACGGCTCCGTACAGTCCGGCCAAGAGCGCAAGGCGGTCGAACACCGTGACGGCGAGGACGAGTGCACCGACGACGCCGACCTTCGTCCATGGGTTGACGCGGTGTAACGGTCCGTCTCGCCGTTCGGCGAACGCCGTGATGAGCCGCGGATCGGGAACGTGGTTCGAGAGTGTCGTCACGGTTACCGAGCCGGGCGTTCTCCGTCCTCGAAGCCACCGTAGCGGTCGACGTAGACGTACAATCCGATACCGAGGACAACCAGTACGAGGACGATCGCGCCGAATTCGAGCATCATTCCGCCCTTCCGAATGGGGCCGGCCACCACGATACCGCGGCCGAAGTCGACAAGCGAACCGCCACCCTCCTGCACACCGCGCTGGAGTGCCTGTGCGGAGCGTTTGGCCCACGGCAGTGCGCCGCCGGTTGCGGTGAAGCCCCAGTACCCAGCGGCGAGAAAGGTAACGAAGAGGCCAGCAAGACCACCGTACTGCTTCCAGCGCTGCATCAGGCCGTCACCCCGGTCGGCTCCTCCTGGGTGTCACGGTCGGCGAGGCCGACGAGGTCGGGGCGGACGGACGCGAGGAACTGAACGATGAAGCCCGTCAGGATACCCTCGATGACGGCGACGCCGAGGTTGAGTCCGACGAGACCGGCGACGGCAATCGTCAGATCACCGCGCGGCAGCGCGCTCCCGTTCACGCCGCTGATGACGATGATCGCCCCCATCAGGAACGCGCCTGCGGAAAGGCCGAGCGTCGCGGCACTGGCGCTGGCGGGGAAGACGTCCCAGTCCATTCCCATCAGGGTCTTGAACGCGTAGTAGGCGACGATAGCTTCGCTCGCGTTGACGAGCGTATTCGCGCCGATCAGACCGACCGCACCGTGCCCGAGCGCCGCCGAGAAGATGTTGACGACCAGCGCGATCAACGCACCGAGCAGCGGCCCGGCGAGAATCCCAACGAGGCCGGTGAGGTTCATGTGGATGCCACCCCAGACGGGGATATTCAGCTGGAAGATTGCGAAACTCGCTGCCGCACCGATTCCGGCGAGTGCGATCTGGTGGGTCTTGATTCCGCCCTTGCGGATCCGATAGACGACTGCACCGACGAGTGCCACGCCGAGGGTCGTCCACAGCACAAGTGCCCACAGGGGGAACGAGCCTTCACCGAGGTGGATGTGTGCCATCGTGTTATTAATAACAATAGCTGTTATATTAAATCTGGCCATATCTAATCTGTCAGTTAATATCTCGGCGGATAGCTAATATGAGAGCTTAGTAAGGAGGGCATATTGACACGGACACTCTCGACGAATCGGATACTGGCCAAGACCTGAACGCTTGCAGAAAATGACGACCATCTCACCGTAGGTTCGCTTAGTGGTTCTTGGACTCAATCGATCTCGATGAGATCGTATGCATTCAGAAGAAGAGTCGCAACTTTTCACGACAGAAAGACGACAAGGCAAATCCGCCCGGCTACCGGAAACATGGCGACGAACGACCACGTTCCACGGTTACGTTCAAAGAAGACGGGTTCAAACACGACTCCGAGAACAATCGAGTTCGACTCTCGAAAGGCGCGAACCTGAAGAAACACTTCTCGGACTTCTTGCTCTGCGAGTACCAGACTCGTCCTGACGTTGACCTCTCGGTGCAGAACGTTCGTACGGTCTGGAACGATGACGAGTGGGAACTGCACTTCGTCTGTAAATATAATATATATTTGGGCCGTATGCATAAATTTGATTTCTAAATTTAATGTATTTTCCAGCTGCATCCCATTCTCAGACGTTTATTATATTAAGTACGTTAATATCAGAAAATATTGTTTGCATAAGTCACCGAGTCACTATCATAATCCTCTGTAACGACCGATTTGTTCAATCGTCTACTGGCCCGAAGTCGCTGACCGATACGCGCTCTATATTCAGCACGACGACTGAAACCCCACAACGAATGAGAATTTCAACGAAGTAGCCGACGTGTTGCGAAGATAGAGGGTGTCATAGAACAGTTACCACACCAAAGAGCAGGGTGAACGCTGAGTTGGAATGAGTTCAGCGACCCTGCAAGATGATCCTTCGGTAGAGTCGTTCTTCAATGTCGCGGAGACCGAGACGTTAGCGTTGTTTGAGCATCTTTCCTTCGAGTTTCTCGAAGAGTTCGACGTGTTCGCCCCGGCGGAGACGGGGCGAACACGAGATCACGAGCCACCAGAGTTGATGCGCGGCTTCCTCCATTGCTACTACCACGGTGTCTATCGACTCCGTCCGGTTGAGCGGGAGCTTCGGAACACGGTTGTCTGGCTTAGCTGCGGGTTCGATCGACCGCCGTCGAGAGACGCGGTCGATCGCCTTCTCACCGATCTTGAACACGTCGTTTACGAAGTGTTCGAGAGACTCGTCGAGCAGGCCGCGCCGGGCGGCCTGCTCGACTTGACGTACTCCATCGATTCAACCGATGTGAGAGCGATGGCGGCCGATCCAGACGCGTCGACATGCTACGATCCAACCGCTGAAGAGTACTACTACGGCTACGGCTGTACAATCGTCTCGACCGGACAAAAAATCCCGATTGCAGCCGAGTTCACTGAGAGCAAACAAGCGCTGGAAGAGACGGCGATGCGCGTCACGCGTGACGCACTCGCCGTCGCCAGGCCGGTGTGGATGCTTGGAGACAGCGCCTACGACACGCTCGACTGGCACGACCACCTGCTGGCCGCAGGGGTCGTGCCAGTCGTTCCGTACAACCCACGAAATACTGACGCCCCGAAAGACATCGAGTACAGGGTCGAAGACCGCATCAACGAACACGGTGAGGATGTTCAGCTGAAGCAATCGATCTTAGACGAGACGTACAACCGGCGGACAGGAGTAGAACGAACCAACGAAGCAGTCAAAGACTGCGGCCTCGGGCGCACTCACGCTCGAGGCCGCGTCCACGCACGAGCGCAGGTGTTCCTTGCGCTGTGTCTTCGCCTCGTCGTCGCAATCACCAACTACGAACGTGGTGACAATCCGGGAAGTACCATAATCATGGTGTGAGAGGTCTTCTATGGCACCCTCTATACCGAATGAATGGTCCGAGACTAGCGTCGGGACGACGCCCACCACACAGACTTTCGGTCACCAACCCGAAACAGTACCCCCCATGCCCGCGGACTTCGAATCCCGCTTCGATGTCGACTACGAGGGTGAACTACCGGCGAGCCTCGACGAGACCGCGCTCAAGCGGATGGAGACGGTCGCGTATATACTCGACGAGAGTGTGCGCGTTCCCGGCATCGGTTTCCGCATCGGAATCGACCCCGTTCTGGGGGCACTCCCCGTTGCTGGCGACGTGGTGAGTGGCGCCTTCTCCTTGTACATCGTCGCCGAGTCGGCGCACCTCGGAGTCACCTTCACGACACTTGTGGAGATGCTCGCCAACATCACCATCGACGTGGCGGGTGGATCCATCCCCTACGTTGGTACTGTGATCGACGCGCTCTGGAAGGCGAACAAACGCAACGTCGCGCTCGCACTGGAGGACCTCGCCGAAGTGGTGGAGACGGACGGGTCCGGCGACAGGACAGGCGGCGGCGTCGAAATCCCCGTCGAACCTGACAACTGAGTGGGACCGCTGGGCTATACGTGCTCGTCAAGGAAACCGAACTGTAAGTTGCTACTACAAAATACGTTGCCGACCTCAACGACAAATACGCGATAACGCTCCCTCAGAGATAGAACCCAAACAACCCCACCGCGTCGTACGGCCTACCTGAGCGCGTTCAGCGCGTCCTCGTGCTCCCCCCATCCCAGTCACCGCTGTCGGACCGCAGGCCTGCGCCGGCGCGCACCGCGATGAACGCCGAGACTGCGACGAGGCGGGCGCCGCCACAGCGGCTCCGGTGCTGAGGGTTCGGCGGACATGGCACCACGTCTGCCGATGTCCTGCCTTTGAGCGGGTCGAGGGTCGGTTCTACGTCAGACCGCCAGGTGCCAGAACGGTCTGCTGAGGTATGCCAGGGGGTTCGACGCCCGGCGGCTTATCCGTCACGGGACGTGGACGCGTCCAGACCGACGAGTTCGTCGCCCGGAATTTTCAATCGTGAGCGGAATACGGACGGTATGAGCGACAGTGAAGGAAGTCGCCCAAGCGACACGATGCGGGAGCGCGTACCGGAGAGCAGTCGGAAATTCTGGCTACTGTTGAATGCGAACCGGTGGCTGGTCGCCGCCGGAATCTCGGGCGGCGTGTTCCTCGCACTTGCCATCGTTGGGCAACTCCACCCGATCGGGACGCTGGCGCTGTTCAGCCAGGCGGACCCCATCGAGACGCTGTTCCAGGGGTTGCTCACGTCCATCATCACGGCCGTCACGCTCGTACTCACGCTCAGCCAGCTCGTACTCTCCCAGGAACAGGGGCCGATCGGGGACCAGCGTGAACGCATGGAGGGTGCGATGGCGTTCCGGAAGGACGTTGAGGACGTCATCAAGGAACCCGTCAGTCCCGCCCAGCCCTCGGCGTTCCTCCGGTCGCTCGTGAAACTCACGAAGCGCCACACGGACGCCCTCCAAGACGCCATCGCAGACATCGACAACGACAACCTGAACGACCAGGTGGCCGCGTTCACAGAGAACGTGAAGAAAAACGCGGACGCCGTCCAGAATAATCTCGAAGGGTCCCAGTTCGGGGAGTTCGACGTGGTCTTCTCCGCGCTGAACTACAACTACTCGTGGAAGTTGTATGCGGCGCGCCGCATTCGCGCAGAGAACGAGGACCTGCTCACCGAGGAAGCGCACCACGCGTTCGACGAACTCATCAACGCGCTCGAACTGTTCGGGCCGGCACGCGAGCACTTCAAGACGCTGTACTTCCAGTGGGCGCTCATCGACCTTTCCCGGACGATGCTGTACGCATCCATACCCGCGCTCCTCACGGCGGTCGCGGGCATCGTCTACCTCGAACCGGCGCTGTTCCCAGGGACCGTATTCGGCGTGCGCACACTGGTTGTGGTGGTGAGCGCTGGCGTGGCCATTTCCCTGTTGCCGTTCGCGTTCCTATTGTCCTACATCCTCCGCATCGTCACCGTGACGAAGCGCACACTCTCCATCGGGCCGTTCATCCTCCGGGAGACTGACCGGTCCCGCGACCTCGACTGGGGAGAAACCGAAGCGAAGAGCGGGGAGAACTCGGGTGTCGGCGACAAGGGTGAGTAAAGCAGATGTCGGCCGTTCGCTCGGCTTAGTGATCCGTCAACCGAGGACTGACGAGTTAGTGATCACGTGGTTTGAACCGGCGTTTCGATGATAGAATGGCCGTCCATATCAACGGCACCGCGATGTCTCTCAGGAGACACAAGACTCGTCGAGACACGGGATCCCGAACTGAGTGAGCTGCCGGACCAACGGTCAAACATCGACACAGTATGTCCGTCGACCACTTGATTACTGTCGGGGAGTCGTGACCCATACAGAGTACGAATACGCGTAGCGGGACAGACTGCGGAGAGACTCTCCCGATGGAGAGAAGCACAGTCTCCGATTTATCGGTCGAGGAAAGAGGTCACCTCCGACGAGATCAGTCCCGGTGCTTCGCCGGGGCCGCTGTGACTAACACCGTCAAACTCGACGAAGCGGCTGTGGGGTAGCGTCTCGTGGACGTCGCGAGCGCTTTTCCGCAGAAAGGCCGGACCGTCGGTACCAGACATAACAAGTACGGGAGCGTCGATGTCGAAATGGGTGGGCAGTTCGTATCTTTCGACGGCGCGGTTCATTCGGACGACTTCTTCGGCGAGGTCGACGCAATCCGGCCAGACCGGCCATCCTGCCAGCCATCCCTCGAGATCGTCGATTCCATCCGGGTGGAGAACCGTCTCGATGTATCGTTTGACTGCTTCGCATCGCTGTCCATCCTTGATGAGTTGCTCCATTCGATCGGCGAGATCTGCCTGCTCGCGAAAGCCATCGGGGAGGATGGCCGGTTCGTAAGCGAGGACAGCCTCGACCTCTGCATCTCTCGCAGTCTCGAGTGCAGTCAGCGCGCCGAACGAGTGGCCGAACAGGATCGATTTGCCGTCGACAGCGTCGACAAGTGAGCATACGTACTCGGTTTCGCGATCAAGCACGTCAGCGGCACTCGTCGTCTCAAGACTGTCCAGACAGGTTCCGAACCCCGGCCGCCGAGGAAGAACAGCACCGAAGTCATCGAAGTGCGGCACGACTGTGTCCCAGTACTCTCGCGGAGCCATGCCGCCATGAAGTAGTATCAGCGGCCGACCGTCGCCACGACGTTCGTAGGCAACTTCTGTGCCATCTGCAGACTGTGTCATCGACATGTATCATCACGTTGCCGGAGGAGTGAGCTAAGACATTCTCTCAGTCATGCGGCTTTTTAAATAAGGGTGGCAATCTTGGGCCTATTTTCGAGCAGAGAGGAGCTAATCCCGAACGAGTTGTTGAGACTGGGAGGACACAACGAGGCTATCGTATATCCGGCGATTTTCGGCAGTCCCTTTAGCGTCCGCATAGAGGATTATGTATGGGCCTCGTCGCCGAATTCGAGATCCACTGCGAGGCACTTCCTCTGACTGGGGTCGCAGCGGATGTCTCCGAAGCGACATTGATTTTGGAGTTACAGTTCAACCATGGGAACCGGCCCCTGTTTCTGGTCACCGCGAGGGGCGGGCCCCAGAGAGACCTTGAGCACGCCCTCAGTGCCGCCCACGATGTAGAGAGATGGACGTTCATCGGTCAGGCCGAAGATACGCGCCGGTATCAGATACGGCCAGCACTGAGTTTCGAAGAACAGCTTGGAGACGAGATTGATGAACTCACTGGGCTCAAAGCACTTGCGACAGCTGAGGCCATCATCGAGCGGATCGAGGTGAGGGACTACGGATGGAACCAAACGGGTTGGTTCGCCAGTCGAAACGCGTTCACCGATTTCTCGCATTTCTGGCAGCACAACGCCAGTTTTCAATTGCGCCGTCTCACGCAGGATGGGGAGACTGAACCACCGGGCGAGGGACTCACTGACCGCCAACACGAGGCGCTCCGAACGGCCTACGAATTGGGCTACTTCGACATCCCTCGACGAACGTCTCTGGAAGATGTTGCCACAGAGTTGGATCTCTCTGCCTCCTCCGTCTCCGAACGACTACGGCGTGCTCAAACCCAACTCATCGAGGAGACGGTGGCACCGACGTGGCCACCACTCTCCACCTGAGGGCGAGACCCCGGCAATGAGCGACGTTATCGTGTCTATCCGCGCCGTTGTGGCACTGACCGAGTCGCCTGCTAGCCACCCGGAGAAAGCACCAATCACGAGCGACTTACAACAGTCAATCTCGACCGAGAAAACACTCGAGTTACTAACCAAACCGCAGCGACGACAGGTTCCAAGATCGGTTATTCGAACGAGAGCCTGCTAATGTCCACGTGTTGACGGTAGACCTATTGACTCAGATGTCGGAATCGGCATTGAATTCGAGCTGCCCGTTGAGGACAGCCGTGTGGTCGGGTGCCTCCGTCTCAATGAGTTCCACAGTGTTCTCGATGACGAGTCCGCGGGCTGACTTGGGCCAGTGGCTGATAGTGAGCGTAATAAACACACTTTCATCGGCGAGAGTACCGAATTCATCTACCTCCAAGACCGCGCCCCTCTCGTTTTGGGATAGTGATATGGGTGGATTCGGACTTTCATTATCCTCAGGAGGCTGAACTGAGAGTCGTATCGGGGTCCCGTTACTGTCCGGAGTCACGAACCGCTGTGTAAGTGACTGGAGACGGGTGTCTACACGGTGGGAGATGGATATAAAAAGGCTTCTCGGCGTGATATCCATATTGGGATCGACACCCACGATGGCGAATTCAGTGTTATCGCCGCGGAATTCGAGGTATTTCGCGTTATCGTGGTTGTCGTGTGTTACGGTCGGGTTCGTGTATTCATACGGATTATTGTAACTGGTTGCCGGTGGTTCGCCGGACCGTCTCGGCGAACCACCGGTAATGATTTACAATAAACAGTATCAGTCCGTAAGCCGGGTGAGCCACAACCCGCGATGATGGTGGAGGTTGCGGTCAAGCCAGTCGCGAGGAATGCACGGCGGCGCATAACTGTGAATTTGTTCGCGATATTCCAAAGTTCTCTTGGAAATCTGTTGTGAGCCGCGTGCTGGATACGCGCATTCAATTCAGCACGGAGGATGAGAGTTGATGGATGTTAGACCGGTTTCATCGGTGATGGACTTGCCGAAGAGCGTCAGCCGTGGCTCGTCCGGAGATGCGGATGTACTTCTGCGCTGTGGCCAAGTCGCTCCACCCCATGAGCGCTTGGAGTGGAACCGGCGCAACCCCTTGGTAGGCGTGGTAGCTGGCAGCGGTCGCACGGAGACAATGCGGATAGACCCGGCCATCAATGTCTGTTGCCTCGGCGGCAGCTGTCACTCTTCTATTGACAGTAGTACGGGATCGAGGGAACGAGTCGTACCGGTCAGTGAACCGCTCCAAACACAACTCCAACCGGAGCGACAGATCAATCGGTATCGACCGGGCGGAAGCAACCGTCTTCGGGTGCCAGCGAGTGTCCATCGCTTCTTCATGTGTGAGTTGCTCGTTGTGAGTCGTCTCTTGTGCTGCTTGCCGACGACAATAGCCGCACTCACAGGGTTCGTGTTGTGGAATGCGAAGCAGCATCCGATCCCAATCGAGCCAGTCTGCCCGGAAGTGTGCGATCTCGCCAGCCCGGAGCCCGAGTCGGCCACCAGCTAGACACACGAATCGTGCCTGCAAGTCTCGCGGTTCCGGCAGTGAACTACACGCTTCCAAGAGGAGTTCGAACTCCCGGTCCGTGAGGACATCCTCGTGAGTGTGCCGCGTCGTCAGGGATTGTCGATGCTGCTGAGCCCATTCATTCGACTGCTGATAGTTGTCCGTCATCCACCACAAGAACGCTGTTCCCCCGAATTCAAAGGTGGCATATCAGTGACAAGTCAACAGAGTGCCCGCTGAATTAGAGGCAAGAGGCTGGCGGCTACATCGGGAGTCATACAACCTCAGAAGCCCCTATTCAATTACCTCGAAGTGTTGGCCTGATGGTACAGTGAAACCGCTACCTGAACACGTCTGTGTTCGCTAATCGAGTATGTCGGGGTCGTCTTGATCAAGTGGGTCTTCGACCTCACCAATAATGGTCTCTAGCAGGTCGGTGACAGTCACCTGCCCGACCACATCGCCCTCCTCGATGACGAGCGCGAGTTCCTGCCCTTCCGTCTGGAACTGATCGATCGCATCACTCACGTCGGTATCGGGTGAGAGCGTCATCGGCGGTGCTGCCAGTTCAGTGAACTCGCGGTCACCGGCGAACAGTTCTTCACGGTGGTTGAACAGCGCCGGACTGTAGACGACTCCACGGAAGTCGGTCAGGTTCTCACCAATCAGCGGATACCGCGTATGTGGGTGCTCTTCGAGTTTCCCGAAGTTCGATTCGAGATCGTCTTCAGTAGACAGTGCCACGATATCCTCGGGCGGAATCATGACCTCTTCCACCGATTGTTCGCCGATGGTCAAGGCGTTCATCACTTCCTCACGGCGGTCCTCAGCCACCTCGCCCTCTTTGAGTACCGATCCAAGCTGGTTCCGGAGGTCTGCACGGGTTTTGATGATTTCCTCACCGGTTTCTGTCCATGATTGGGTCATCTCGATGCCGAACAGGCCGAGTGTTGCCTTTGCAACCGAGTCACCGACCCAGATGGCCGGAGCGAGTATTTTGGCAAACCAGTACAGTGGTCGTGCTCCATACTGGGCGACCTGTTTGGAGCGTTCAACGCCGAGGTACGTCGGTGTCTGTTCGCCGTGGGTGAGATGGACTAGGTTGATAAGAAGAAATCCGAGGAGCGAACCAGCCCCGATCGATGCCAGGGTCGTGTTTTCGAACAGCGGTTCGAACAGGGCTGCGAGTCCGGGTTCGGCGATAATCCCCAGTGCAATACTGGTCCCGGAGATCCAGACCTGACACGTCGTCAGGTAAAACTCCAGGTCGTTAGTCATCTCCCATGCGAGTTCGAGTCCGGGTGTGTTGAGCTCCGATTTGGGGTACTGCCTGAGACGGGTCAGGGCGAATTCGATTGCAACAAAGTAGGCGTTCACCCCGATAAGAACGATTCCACCGAAAATCCGTAGTCCGACCTCGAGCGGTTCCATCATGGGACCGTACTGACAGTAGACAGAAAATAGTGTTCACATCGAGACAATGACGAAGACACAAAAAGCACGGTACACAGGCACAACCAGGTCACAAGATACGCGCCCTGTATTCAGCACAGACTCAACAAACTATCAGTGAGCGAGGGTTTCAACAGAGCCGGTCAAGCATATCATCCTCCTTGGTGGAGGGCTATTTTGTCTCTCAACGATCGTCGGAGCACTCACAATCCCATCACTCACGTTCTTCTCTATTCTCCAATTACTCTTCTTTGGAGGCATCATAGCCACCGCCCTTCTACCATACGGTCTGCTCAGAAGAAAACCCACACCCCACTTCTCCAGAACCGGCATAGGAATTCATTTTCAAACATCCCAGCGCTTCACGAATGAGGTTAAGATAGTAGACGGTGGGTCGGGTGTAACAGACCGTCCTACACCCCAACCGTCGAGTGTGAATCTGCCAAAATAGGGCGTTACAACTCTCATTGCTACAGATCTATTTTGGCCGGAGGAGAACCAACCGTCGAATGAATAAAATAGTCCCGCTAGGACAGATACACCCCGGCCGTCGAGTGTAAATTCGTCCAACTCAGCTGTCACAAATCTTCTTACTACAAATGTCTCTTTATGAGACATCGACCGGCCGTCTAATGTATATCATTGTTTTGTTGGTCTACGCCCCGCACAGTAGTTGAGGCTGGCCGTCTCAATTTATAGGACATCTGGCGGAGTTCATAAATAGTATGAAGACGTACTCTGGGATAGAACGATGGGACGAATCACTGGTTCCTATCCTGACGACCTCGACCTCCTCATTGAGGGCGCTGTGGAGGCTGGTGTGTTCGGAGGCAAGAGCGACGCGCTGCGCGAGTTCGTGCGCGAATATTTCGAGGACCACGAAAACGAACGCATCGCTGCGGCAGTCGCCCTCTACGAACGCGAACGAATTACGCTCGGTGATGCTGCACGACTCGCTGCTGTCGACCGCTGGACAATGCGGGATATTCTCCGTGAGCATGGTGTGGAACTCCGGCTCGGGCTCGTGGATGAGGAGGATGCGGCCTACGAAGCGGAGACGGCGACAGAACTCGAATTCGATGATGAGCCTGCTGATAACGAGACATCGGACTCGCAATGACGACTGCCGATATTCCAGCGGACCCAAGCGTTCTCAATACGACTGTTCTATCAAACTTTGCCTACATCGACCAGTTGTGGGTAGTAGCTGGACTCTCAAGAATCTGTACAGTACCGGTCGTTCGCGAAGAACTTCACAATGGTGTCGACGATCATCCCTACCTCCAGTCGGCATTGGACATACTAGATAATGAGATCCCGGTCACGACGATCTCGGACACTGTTGCAAATAGAGAAGCGGTTGTCAGCGACCATCTTGATCCCGGAGAAGCACAGGCGTTTGCACTTGCTGACGCACACGATGGTCGGTTACTGACGGACGACGGTCCACGTGACAGACGAGGGTGAGAACCTTCGGATCGACCGCATCACGTTCGACGTGAAGTTCGATACCCAGAAGCCGACACAGTACGTTAGCGCGT
Organism: Haloplanus salinarum; assembly: GCF_009762275.1. Classification (NCBI taxonomy): domain Archaea; kingdom Methanobacteriati; phylum Methanobacteriota; class Halobacteria; order Halobacteriales; family Haloferacaceae; genus Haloplanus; species Haloplanus salinarum. Next base: position 277,697 of record NZ_CP034345.1, read on the forward strand.
ACGCAGTACTGGACCACGCACATTTCAACACGATGCACAGAGACCCGACGCTGGGCGGACAAGTTCCGATCGAGGGGTCCGGTACCGTCGAACTCCACGGTGGCACGGTCTCCTTGCCGCTTGACAGTACGATCTTGAAACTGATAGTGATGCAGAACGCGCCGCTGTACGTCGAGCACAGAGATATCCGAGAACTTCTATAGTCGCCACGTCCACAGACTCCTTGCTAGCGGGGAAAACACCTCACAATCACGTTCTTGCTGGTGGTCGAACGTGTCATAGAATTTGGTTTGGGTGAACACACGCCCGTTATTGGCCCCAGTGAAAGCGGCCCCAAGTTTCCGTGTCCGACGAGTGTTGCTCGTGTCGGAACCGAAAAGCAAACGAGGCGAGAGTAGTTCGCATCGGCTTCGGCGGGTATACTATGAGTACTCATGAAAGACGAATAACTAGTATCACCTTATTGTCAGTAAGCAGTCCGTCTACAGGTCGAGCCGATGGACTGCCATCTGCATAACAGAATTTTTTAGTTTGCTCTTACGAGCGGTCGATATGGAACGACGTGAATACGCGACACTGCTCGCTACTATGGGGATCGCACCTCTCTCGGGGTGTGGAGCAATCGAGGCGGTTCTGGGAGGCAAAAGTGAAGAGCAAGAGAGAATCGAGCGAATCAAAAACGAAGCCAAATCCCCCAGTTGGAGCGAATTAATGGAGAATATGGACGAGTGGAAAGGCGAGCCAGTCCATTATTCGGATGTCGACATCTCCGCGATCGACGAGACGAACAATGGGTCATACCACATGTCCGTCGCCCATCCAGACCATGGCGGTTCTGGCGATAAAGTGCTGCGATGTACCTGGTTTGGAGATCAGGTCGACATCGAGAACACGTTCGACATCTGGGGCACCGTCGAAGGGACTCATACCTACTCTTTCGGTGAGGAGAGAACGGTCCCCGACATCAGGTTGGTCGAGATACAACCGAGTGAGTAACGCTACAGAGATTTATGCTATCAGTGGTTGAGTTTTCGGGTTTCAGTCTTCAAAACCTCAGCCATAGCACTCACTCAACTCAGCAGCCGCTCAAAACCCATAGAGCGTGTCATAGAACCCTTCTATGACACGCTCTATATGATCTATAGTCAGTAGCGGGTACAGCCCAATCCGACTTATCCTTTGGATTCCTGTTCAGCCAGTCGGCGTTTGATGAGATAGCCCGCAGTCCCAAGTGTCGCGATGCTACTTGGAATCCCGAACCCCGGCCCTGTCGTAGATGTTTGGCTATCACCCGTCTCCAGCGGTCCGGTCACACGCGAACCCTCACTTGACCCGCTGACGCCGGCATCAATTGCATAGAGATTGCCATCCCAACTCCCAACGAAGACAGTGCCATCGGCGACGATGGGTGACGAGTGAACTTCATCGCCGGTCTCGAAGGCCCACTGTTTCTCCCCACTCTCGGCGTCCACTGCGTAGAGATGTTTATCATCACTCCCGACGAAGATGGTTCCATCAGCCACCGTCGGCGACGACTCGACAAAATTGTCAGTTTCAAAGGCCCACTGTTGGTCGCCGCTCTCGACGTCGACCGCATAGAGGCTGACGTCGAGACCCTCTTCGAGATCAGTGCCACTTCCGACAAAGACGGTTCCATCGGCAACCGTCGGGGAAGAATAGATTGCGCCCGCTGCTTCGAAGGCCCACTGTTTCTCACCGCTCTCGGCATCAATTGCGTAGAGATGGCTGTCAGCACTCCCGACGAAGACGGTGCCATCAACTACCGTCGGCGACGAATAAATCATCTCGTCGGATTCGAAGGCCCACTGTTTCTCGCCGGCATCTCCGAGGAATCCGGTATCGGTACCAATCGCGTAAAGTTTGGTACCACCCCCGACGAAAACGGTGCCATCAGCCACTGTCGGCGCCGAATATTTATTGGTAGAAATGGTGTCGATGCTCCACTTTTTGTCACCACTCTCGACATCTACCGCATAAATCGAGTCGTAGCCGCTTGAAACGAAGACTGTGTCATCGACTACCACCGGCTTCGAACGATATTGAACACTGACTGATGAAGGGAAACTCCACTTTTGTTCGCCACTCTCAGCATCAACTGCATAGAGGGTGCTGTCACCGCTCCCAATAAAGACGGTGCCATCGGCCACCGTCGGCGACGATCGAATCTTCCCACGGGTCTCAAAGATCCACTTTCGCTCTCCACTCTGTGCATTGACAGCGTAGACATTTTCATCGTGACTCCCAAAGAAAACGGTGCCATCGGCTACCGTGGGCGACGACACAACACGGTCCCCAGTATCGAATGCCCACCGTTGGCGAGAAGTCGATGAGGTATTCTGCGCTGCTGCGGGTGTCGTTGCCAGTATTGATGCCCCAATCGCACTACCGCCGATTTTGAGTGCTTCTCGACGAGTAGAAGTAATGTCTCTGGGCTGCCCACAGTCGTTTGTATTCATCAGGAAAACACAGATTTTTCCTCTTGTAAAAATCTTCTAATCATGTTGGCCTTTCCTGACAGCCACTACGTGGACTCTCTGTACTGAGCGCTTCGTGGGTCTCCTGTCACTATCTCACGATTCGTCTGATGACTCATGGGTGGGCGGTATCGAGCAGTTAGATGAATTCTTGACCCTCTCGTGGCCACTCTCCTCCCGTGGCCCTGACACGTGAGTCTCGCCGCACTGTCTTCCGGCAGATCGCCCAGCGATCTTCCGCCGACGGGCCCACCTACGAGTCGAGCCCGCTGTTCGATCGCTCATCCCTCCCAGCGCTGGAATCGGACGTTCGCCTCGTTGCGGAACCATGGTTCCAGCATGACGATCACGAGGCCGTCGAACCATTCGTCCACGCAGTGCCGCTGGCATACGTCCAGTTCGATGCCCACGACCGATACACAGGCTCAACGAGCTACGAGATGGAGACGCTGTTTCGCCTGTTCCTCCTGAAAGAATGCCATGGCTGGAATCACGAAACCGCGCTCGTCGAGTCCCTCACCAAACATCCCAATCTCTGTGATCAACTTGGCTTGGAGTCGGTCCCCGATCAGTCAACCCTATGGCGCAGTTGGCACCATCGCTTCACTGCTGAACTCCAAGCTACAGTCGAGACCGCAGCGCGAACGATCCTCATCAAAGCACAGAACGCAGGTGTAACAGTCCCGCGCGAACCAGACCGACAGAGCCGCAGACACCATGACGAAAATAACGAATCGGACCCCGATGATCAGACCGTATTAGAGCAGGCCGAGACCCTCACTGATCGCGTCAGCGACGCTGCGTTCCCTGCGTTCTCACTGGACCGAGGCGAGGGCTGTGAGATCCACGAGAACGCCTACTGGGACCTCCAGACCTATCTCGGGCTTCGAGAGAACTTGGCTGTCAACGAAGGCGCTCGGAGTTTCATTCATGAGTCCAATAGGGAGCGGACACCACTTGGCCACGCACACCGTGATCACCTCCGTGATCTCTCGGTCAAGCAGATACGCGAGATGTATCGACAGGCGGTGAGTCGACTGCTGGACCGGGTAGCAGAGACAGAACAGTTCTTCCGAGCCGGCATTGTCGCGATCGACATCACTGAATCTAGCCCCTTCACGGGCGATCGAGCCGGCCACGAAGACGAGATTATTGGGACAAAGGAGAAAACCGATGAATACGCCTACCAGTGGGCGACCGTCCAACTGGTTGGGACAGAAGTTGAGATCGATCTTCTCAATGCATATGGCTCGTCTCTCGGTACGTCCACGGATTAGTGAGGCGGGGAAAGAGTTATTTATGAATAACAGAGACAATATGAATAATGAGTAAGTCAGAACACTCGAATACCTCTGAGAAGGAAGTCGTTGCTGTCACCAAGCATGGTCAGGCGACTATTCCGAAGCGGTTCCGCGAGAAGCTCGGGATTGAGGCTCCCGGAAAGGTGCTGTTCCGGGAGACCGAGGGCGGCGAGGTGATCGTCGAACACGTCCGCTCGCCGGGTGAGATGCGCGGCTTTGCCGCCCGCAGCGAAGCGTCCACCGACAGGCCCGCGACCGAGATCCTCCATGAGAAGCGCGAACAGGATCGGGAGGGACGTGACGCGCAGTTCCCTTCGGAGGAGTGATGGTGGTCCCTGACAGCGTCGTCTTCGACGCTGAGCCGCTGATCGCACACGCTGATGATGAACCCGGGAGCGACGTGGTTGAGGAATATCTCGACGCAGTCGCCGTCGAGGACACCGCCGGCTATGCCAACTGCGTGAACCTCGCCGAAATCCGCTATACCATCGCCCGGAAGTACGACCGGACCACCGCTGACGAGTATCTCGACTGGCTCACCGATATCGGAATCGAGACCGTGGAGGTCGCTGACTCCTGGCAGGAGGCCTCAGAGTACATCCTTAGGTACAACCCGGCGCTCGGCGACTCCTTTGCGCTGGCGACCGCTGAAGAGGTTGGGGCGACGCTTCTGGTCGGCGGTGACGACGACTATGACGAAGTCTCGGATGTCCCATTAGAGCGGTTCCGTGACGGCTCTGCATAGATGACTGAAGACGTCGATCCTGAGGCTCCCCGACCCGAGAGGCACTCCAAATCGCTCGGGGCGCGGAGTGGCACTAAGTGACTGACGACTTCGCGGAGACGATATCACTCGGCCCGGCGACGGACGGCGAACCCGACGACGATTGGGTCCTCCCGTCCACGCCTGAAGATCGGATCGGAAGTTAAGACCAAACGTCCCAAGTAAAGTCGCTCAGCCATTAAGAACCGTGAGGAACCAAGCGATTATCTCTGACGTTGTATCTTCAAGCTGTAGCAGTAGTTGAGACTGGCTCTCTCAATGCATATGGACTCCGTATTCAGTTCCCTCGGCGAATTCCATCTTGACATTCTTGAAGCTGTTCGCGGCTTTGTCCGTCGCCATAAGATATGCGAAGGCGATAACGACACACCCAATCACAGCGGCCCAAACCGCGATTACGGTCCTGCCAGTCTGTGCTGACGTGAGTGCGAACTGTTCGATGTACAGTCCCGCCACGGACAGGCCTGCTGAGCCGAGTCCGAACACGACGAGTTCGAGTAGTTCCGGGAGGACCTCGAGTACTGAGCTCATAATTGATTTTGAATCCGGAATCAGTGGGCTTCACTTTTTCCAAACAAAAATCTACATGCCGCTGAGGAAATGACTCACGGATATGCATGGACGATACGGTAATCTCGACTACTCACGGCTCACGAAGCTGATTTTCTTAGTCGGCGTCGGGATGTTCGTGGTAGATGAACTCGGTGAGTTCGGGATTGAAAAAGCCGGGATGTCCGTTCCGGCCTGGGAACACAGCCTGTTGATGACGATGGCGGCGATCGGCGTTCTTGTCGCGCTTCTCTCGCCGTTTGTGTTCGGTATCGTGCTCCCCCTGACCGAGTAGACAGCCCGACGCGATCACCAGCCGTCTCCCGTTCAATATTCCTTCTGATAGCGAGCTACATCTGCTCGTTCGCGGGTCGGGGCTCACTGTCGAAGGCGTTGACGAGTTGCTCCGGGAGCGTTTCCGGCGAGAACACCGATACAAGATCACCCGGCTTGATTTGGGTATCACCATTCGGTGTAATGTGGGTGCCGTCCCGCTCGATCCCCACGACAAGAATCTCATCCGGTAGCAGACCCTCCTGATTGGCAGCTTTGAGTGTCAGCCCGGCGATGTCTGCAGTCTCCGAAACGGTAAACTCCACGACTTCACCACCACCCACGACGGTCTGGAAGTCGGTCACTGCCGAGGGAGCCCGATCCTCTTCGGGAGCGAACTCGTGGTACGGTTGGAACGTTTCATCGAGGACGATGTCCTCGCGTTCGATCGTCACACCTGCTGCCGAGAGCTGCTGGGCGATGCGGTTGATGTCGGTTGTGTCCTCACCGACAGCGGTGATTACGAGGTTTTCCTGCCCGGCGAGGAGTTCCCGGACGTGAATTACCCCCGGGGTCGACAGCGCCTCGTTAGCGAGCGCTGAGCGCTTGCTGACGGGAGCCGTACAGGTGAACTGTGTCGTGACCTTGCCGTTGGAGTTCTCGTAATCGATGTCGGCATGATAGCCCCGAATGATTCCGTGTTCTTCCAATCGATTGATGCGGTTGCGCACCGTCGCCGGGGTGACATCCACCTCTTCGGCGATCATCGGAGCGGACGTGTCTCTCGCGTTCATTCCGAGGTAGTAGAGGATCCGCCGATCAATCTCGTCGGGGCGGTAGGTCATGCCTCTAGTTTCTGGCTATCCGGGCAAAGACGTTGTGCCCTCCACTCGATATTGATGATTTGCGAACTGATTTTGAACACACGCTTCTAAGCACTCTTGAATACTGATTCGATAATATAGTGGGTCACTTTTTTGTTCTTCGAAAGAATATTGAGTAGTATGACAGCGAATGGTAGCCGCTCCCCGTTCGAACGGCTCAAAGAGCATTACGACCACGAGGAGTTAGTCTGTCGAGAGTGTGGATTCGAAGACGAAGACGGCACGTGGGATGCTGAGGCCGACGGTGCCGACATCGTGTACACTCACACCTGCCCTAGATGTGGTGCGAAACGGGAACACGCATTAGGGCTTTCGGACCGCGAAACTGCACAGGAGCACGTACAAGAACAACGGTGAAATCCCGTCAGTATCTGTTGAGCGAGAGTCCCTCTTCAACGATCAGCTCTCCTCGTGTGACTCTCCCAGATAGGTCCAGTGGGTTTCTTCGGATCCGTCAGGCCGTGCTTCAAGCGTAATTAGATACGTCTCAACGATTCCCTCCTGTTCGATTCGGCAACGATTCCGCCGGCCTCGGCGTCCCGGAGTTCAAACGCTGTAACGTCCTCTCGTTGTTCGAGGTCAGCTCGCACGAGTTCTTCGAGCTCTTGGCTCCGAGCCGACTCATCTTCGCCCGTCATCGAATCCGCCTCCGTTTGATTCGGTCTCGTGCTTCCGTCTCGTCTAAACGACACTGACTGGCACAGTGAAGATGCTCAGTCGTCAGGCGTCCGGATCGTACGCTGTCTGTCACGGACCGCTTCCATCGCTGACCGCGTCGCTGCTGCGTCGTACCATCTATTGGGTGTTTGCGGGACATTTCCTGTGTTGATGTGGTTAGTCGGCCTCCATCGAGGATCCGTCAGCGGATGCCTCTGTACGCTGGCGACCAGTCAGTGAGCGGTAGATAGGGTAGAGGTAATCCTCGATCGGCCCCTGGACGCCGCGAGCGCCGGCATAGACGATGACGGGGACACCGGCCCCATCTGCGAGGTCGATGACACGGTCGGGCGTACTCCCGAATACCCAGCGTCTGAGTCTGCGGGTCCGGGTCGCACCGATAACGAGGATGCCCCCGTTCGAAGCAGCCGTCTCGACCAATCCCTCCGCCACGGTCGGTGCCTGCACGTTGTGGACCTGTACTTCGGGTGTGTCGGAGAGTCCAGCAACGGTCGCGTCTGCGGACTCCGCACGGCCGCCGCCACCGTTGGGATCGACACTAATGACGTGGAGTTCTGCGCCATTCCGCCCGAGCTGCTCAACCATCGGCAGCAACGCCTTGTGGTGGGGGCCACCACCCGCGCCGACGTTGACGACCGAGGTGTCCGTCTCGTCGGTGAACCCGCGAACGAACATCACGCCACAGGGTGTTTTGTATTCGATTGTCTCGGCGACGTCGGTGTGCTCCTCGGGATATCCCATAAGAATCTGATCGACGTCACCCTCTCGGGCAGTCTGCAGGATGTCGAAGGCGATGTTCTGGCAGATGTGCCCCTCGACGGTGTAGTCAGCTTCGAGTTGCTGTTCCGACAGTAGTTCCTGGATTCGAGTGACGCGCCCCTCCGCGGTCTCACGGACTGCCTCCGACGGCGTCTGCTCCGGGATCTGTGTGACGTTCAGCACACGGATGTGGGGATCGTCGTGTTGCAGCTTCCCCAAGGTATCAGCGAGCTTGATGTAACGCGCGGCCCTGTCCGGTCGGGCGACCGCGACGAGCACCTGATATCGGTCTCCCTCGCTCTCCTCGGCATCGCTACCACCACCTGTTCCCTCGGTAGTCGCTGGTTGTGGTTCGACGACCTGTTCGAATAGTTCGTCGACAGCCGGCGCGCCGCCCCACGCCAAGTACGCTACCAGCAACACACCGACGAGGAAGACACCGACCACGACACCCTTCAGTGGAAGGTTGTAGATCAGCGCGAGGTTCGCGAGAATGCCCACCACCGGCACGACAGGCACCCCGGGAACCCGGAAGCCGCGCTTGATGTCCGGGTAACGCCGGCGCGAATAGATGAGTGCGAGGTTGACGACCGAGAGCGGCAACAGGAGGTTCAGCGTCGCGAACCCGGTCAGCGTCGTCAGTCCCAGCTCAGTGAGCGTTAGCGAGCCAACTATGGGAGCGGGAACGGTGACCTGAAACGGGAGGATGCCCCCTTCAACCGGGAATAGCATGATGAATGTGACGATCAGGAGGACGATGGTGCCGGTCGCAGTGGCGACACTCCAGAACGGGGTGTTGTACTGCGGATGAATTCGCGAGAACGGCCGTGGGGCCTGTCCCTGCCGGCCCATCAGCGAGCCGATTCCGCTGGCAGCGAGAATCGACGCGTTCGAAGCGCTGACCATACTGAAGATGGCGCCGGCGACGATGAGCGACCGCCCGATGGGGCCGAGGAAGCCGGCAGCGACACGCCCCATAGCGGTTTCGCCCTCGCGGGCGATGACCTCCGCGGGCACCGGCGAGTTGACCATCGCGACGATCACCAGCGCATACAGCACGGTGACGGTGATGATGGAGGCGGCAATCGCCCGCGGGACGGTGCGCTTCGGTTCGATGATCTCGCCGGCGCTGGCGGCGATTGCGGAGAAGCCAAAGAACGTGATGAACGCTAGCGCGGCGATGGTGACGATGCCGACTAGGTCCGTCGAGAAGTTCGTCGCAAACGTGCCCACCGCCGTCGACGGCCCTCGGAACGACAACGCGCCGCCGATGAACGCAAACAGCACCGCCACCTTCGCACCGGTCACGAGCAGCTGGAAGGTGCCGCTTTCCTCGGTCCCCCGGGCATTCAGTGTGCCCAGCAGGAGGGCAGCGAGTACTCCTGTCGTCCCGTGGGGTAAGACGTGAAGTGGTTCGGGGAGCACGAACCGGAAGAACCACTCGTCCATCGTCGCGAGATAGAACGCCGTCGTGCCAGTGTATCCGAGGAACAGCATCGCGCCGATGGCATAGACGAGTGTGTCGTTCTCGAACGTACGCGAGGAGAACAGGTAGCCACCACCGTTCTCAGAGTAAATCGAGGCAAACTCGGAGTAGCCGGCGGCGGTGATGCCGGCGACGATGGCTGCGATGACGAACGCGATGACTGCACTGGAGCCGATCGCCGCGACAGCAGTCCCGGAGAGGGAGAAAATACCAGCGGCGATCATCGTCCCTAAGCCGATAGCGAAGGCGATCTTGAAGTCCAGCGTTCGGGTGTGCTCAACCATCGGTGTTAAAAGGGGTTAGTAAAACCAGTTGTCCGCGTCGGCCAATCGTAGCGGGTTGTGGTCTTGTCTCTATTCCGGCGAACATTCGTACCTCTTCGTCCGCCCCCCAGAAACAAAATAACCTTTGATTCTATTTATGTATGGGGCCTCTATGTGGGGGCTAAATTATCGAATCAAAAATAACGAGGTAGTCCAGTAGTCAAGCTCTTTCAGTGGCACCGACCCAGGAGTCTCGGCAAACTGTTTTTCGACGGATCGCTCGATGGTCGTGCACGGAGTGGCCAGTGTACAATTCGACGCCGCTATACGATCGGAGTTCACTCGCTGGGCTGGAATCAGACGTTCGGGTTGTCTCGGAATCGTGGTTCGAACACGTCGCTTACAACTCGGTTGATCAGTTCGTCTACGCACTCCCGTTGGCTTACTTTGATTTCGATGGACACGACAGTTACTCAACTTCCACACGCTACGAAATGGAGACTCTCTTTCGGCTATTCCTGCTGAAAGAACTCCACGGGTGGACCCACGAAACGGCCCTTGTCGAATACCTCGAAACCTCGCCAAAAGTACATCAGAACCTTGATTTGAAATCGGTTCCCGACCCGTCGACATTTTGGCGGAGTTGGCACAAGCGGTTCACCACTGCCCTCCGTGAGACAGTGGAGACGGCGGCTCGAACGATCCTCATCAAAGCCCAAAATGCGGATGTCGCTGTGCCACGCAAACCAGAACGAAACCTGCAGGATCGAGGCCACGACGCTACTGAATCGGACCTTGACGATCAGGCCCTCCTCGATAAGGCAGGGACGGTTACCAAGCACGTCAGTCGCGTTGTTTTCCCGCGTTCTCGCTCAATCGTGGCGAGGGCTATGAGATTCCCGAGAACGCCTACTGGGGCTTACAGACCTACTTGGGGCTCCGTGAGAACTTGGCCGCCAACGAGGGCGCTCGGAGCTTCGTCCACGAGTCGACGCGTGATCGAACACCACTCGGACACGGTCATCGCGACCAGATTCGTGATCTCCCTATCGAGCAGATTCGCGAGATGTACCGACAGGCAGTCCAGTAACTTATCAACGAACTCGCGGAGACAGGGGAGTTCTTCCGGGCGGGTATTGTCACCATCGACATCACCGAGGCCGATCCCTTCACGGGCGACCGCACCGGCCATGAGGACGAGATCATCGGAACGAAAGAGAACACTGACGAGTACGCCTATCAGTGGGCGACAGTCCAGCTGGTCGGGAACGCTGTCCCACTCGTCCTCGATGCCCGCCCGGTACGAAAAGGCGAGAGTCGGAAGGAGATCGTCGAGGACTTGCTCGATTCGGCTGAAGAGCTCGTCCACGTCGATAACGTGCTGATGGACCGGGAGTTCGATAGCCAGCACGTCCTAAAGATGATCAGCCAGCGCGGGCTCTCCTACGTTGTTCCGAAGCGGATGCAGACCAGCGAGAAAGCCCAGGCGAAGCGATTGCTCCAGCGGGACCAGGATCGGTACGAGACCGACCGGAAGCTCCACCTCGGCAAGAACGAGTGGCACGAGACGACGCTGATCTACCGCCGGAAAGAAGACTCTGAGCACGACGATCACCGGCAGTATTCGGTGTTCTGTCGAATTGCGGGAGTGGTCTCCTCACAGAGTACGGGTTTCGCTGGGAGATCGAGAGCGGCTACAAATCGATTAAGCGGTTCATAGCGGCGACGACGTCGAAGAATTTCGGGCTCCGATTCTTCTACTTCGCCTTTGCCTGTCTGCTGTACTCTATCTGGCGAGCGGTCGATTTGCTCGTCCAAGTCGAGTTGACCGGTGAGTACGAACACTCACCCATTGTGACGGCCGACAATACGCTCACGCTGCTGAAGAGGGAGACCGGAATCGGATAGAGAGATACGCTGTCCGGGGCAATCCGGATTCCTGAGTGGCAACGCTGTCGGAGATCTTGAAAAGTCACTGGTCTAGTTGGTAGTACGACATGAGAAGACTATCGAGAGTAGATCCGAACCAGCTTCGTCTCGAAAATTCGCCCGAAACCACGCATCACAGCCCCGCTAAACCCACTGTAGTCTCAACTTCACTAAAGCCCACAATAGTTGAGACTAACAATCTCAATGCATGGACGACAGGGCGCGTCTGAGTACTAGCCATCCCTCCTATTGTGACATCACGAGCTCGAACCGCGCCCCGCCCTCTGGCCCGTCTGTCACAGACACCGTCCACCCGTGAGCCTCTGTGATCCGTTTTACGTCGCCGTCAGTGAGTACTGGCGCGAGATTCGTCTGCCAGATGTGTGCCTCCTCATCGATTTCTAGCTCTTCCTGATACGAGATCGGCTCACGAGCCTTGGCACACCGGTGATAGTTCGCTTCGAGTTCTGCTCCCGCTTGCTCACCGAATACATCACGAGGCGTTTCTCCCCGGACCTCTTCGGTCGTAAGGCCGGTCTGTCGCTCGTATGCCGGGCTGATCCGGTCGAATTCGAACGTAACGTCGCCGTCTGAAGCGTCGACATCGACGAAGAAGATTGCGTCCTCTGTATTGTTGAGGAGGGCCTCGTACTCTCCAGCCAGTTCGCGGAGTTCGCGTTCCTGTTCTTTCCGCTCGGTAATCTCCCGGCTGTTGAGTAGAATACCGTCGATGACATCGTCTTCGAGCCGGTTCCGCATCGTGGCTTCGATCCAGCACCACGACCCGTCGGCGTGTTTGAATCGGACTTCGACGGTCTGGGGTTCGTCCGGAGTCTCAAGAACAGCTTCGACCGCCTCGGCGTTTTTCTCCCGGTCGTCGGGATGGACGTATTCGTAGCCAGAGTTCCCGACTAACTCCTCGGAATCGTAGCCGAGCACTCGGGTGACCGCGGGGCTCACGTATGTCATCGTTCCGTCAGTGTCGATGATCGTGGCGAGGTCGTTCGACTCTTCGACGAGCATCCGATACCGATCCGCCTGATTCTCGCTCCGTGTGTCCGAAGTCGCAGTGTCTTCCATTGGTCAGTGGTGTTCGACGGGCGTTCCCCGAACGGATGAGTCTGCGGACATCCGAGGAAGGTTCAATACGACGCCTGTTCCACGCGGTGAGTTATCCACGAATGTGACTTCGCCACCGTACAGCGAGACAGTCCAGTAGACGATCCAGAGCCCGAGTCCGGTCCCGTGCTGGAGCGGCGTTTCCTCGCCCTGTTTGATCGTCTCCAGTTCTTGGTCCGGGATGCCCGGTCCGTTATCCACAATTTCGATGTCGATCCACTGTTCAGACTGCTTTTCTCTGGACGGTCTGGTGGTGACCGTCACCTCGGGTTTGGGTTGGTCGTTGTGGACGACGGCGTTGTCCAGTAGTTCCTTCACTGCCATCTTCAACTGGCTATCCGCTCGAACGTAGAGTGGGTCAGAATCATCGACATCGAATGAAGCGGTCGAATACTCTTCAGAAACGGTGGTGACGACATCGCTAACTAACTCCGTCACGTTGGTAGCGGTCTCAGCGGACACTTCGTTTTCGAACAGCGAGCGCACAGTTCCGGCTTTGTCACCCAGCGTCGCCAGAGCGTCCGCCCGTTCTTCGATCGCCCGGACGTCCGCCCGATGTTCGTCATCGCCCAGCGATTTACGGAGTAGTTCTGCCCGGCCCTGAATAACATTCGTTCCGTTCCTGAGATTGTGGCGCAAGACGCGATTGAGAACGTCGAGTTGCTGTTTGCGCAACCGACGATTCGTCACGTCGGACTCGATCGTGACGAAGTGCGTAATCTCTCCGTCGCCGTTCGCGATGGGCGAGATCGTCTGGTCGACGTGGTACAGCTCCCCGTTTTTGCGCTGATTGATGAGATTTGCATTCCACTGCTCGCCCGAAAGGATCGTCTGCCACATCCGGTCGTAGAACGCCGCGTCCTGTTTGCCCGACTTGATGATGCGAGGGGTTTTACCGACAGCTTCCTCACGAGTATAGCCGGTTCGGGCTTCGAATTTCGGATTCACGTACTCGATAGTGCCCTCCCTGTCAGTGATGAAGACCGCATGTCCTGCGCTCTCGACGGCTTTTTTGAACAGCTGTAAGTCCATTTCGCGCTCTTTGCGCTCGGAAACGTTCTCCTGGAACCCGACGTAATTCTCGACGGTTCCGGCGTCGTCTCTCACCGGCGCGATACTGACGCGGTTCCAGAACTGACTGCCGTCCTTCCGGTAGTTCCGGAGTTCCACGGATACCGGCTCGTCCTTCTCAACTGCCTTCCGCATTTCGGCGACTGGTTCCTCCCGAGTGGCCTCACCCTGGAGAAACCGACAGTTGCGGCCGAGCGATTCCGACTCAGAATACCCAGTCAGCGCTTCGAATCCCTCGTTTACGTAGATCATCGGGTTATCATCTCGGTTGGGATCGGTGATGGTGATCCCGACGGGCGCTTTGTCCATCGCCTGGGATTTCAGTTCGAGCTCGCGGGCGTACGTTTTCCGGTCTGTCACGTCGCGTGCAGAGAGGATTATCGGTGACTGGTCGGAATCCTCAAGCGTCGCAGCCGACACCTCCAACTGTCGCGTTTCTCCTTCCTTCGTCTGACACGTGAGGTCGTCGGTCGATCCCTGCCCCGCCTCCTGTACCTGCTGGAGGAAAGACCGGAACCGCTCGCGATCGTCGGCGTGGATTGTCTGGGTCGGCGAGATAGAGAGCAATTCGTCACGTGAGTATCCCACGAGGTCACACGCCGCGGGGTTGCACTCGGTGATCTCGTCGCCAGATGGAGCAACAACGAAGATTGCGTCGTTCGTCGAATCGAACAGCCGCTGAAATCGAATCTGCACGTCCTCGTAGCGCGTGGACAACTCCACCGACTGCTCACGCCTCGCCAACAAATTCCCCACACGACGAAACAGGGTCGTCCGGTCGACAGGTGCTGACACCACTTCGTCAACGAGCGGTGGCCCGTTGCCGTTCTGCTCGGACGGCAACGGGACCGTTCCCCTCGACCCTTCCTGTTGAATCAACAGGACGGGCGTGAAGGTCGGGTGGGCCTCTTTTTTGTGCTCTCGCAACGCGTCGCGGTACGTCGGTACCATCTGTTCACCAACGACATAACAATCGACGGGCTGGAGGGTGTCATCGGCGACGACGTCGTGCCGTTCGTCAAGAAATTCTTCGAGCGCTTCCCGGTCGTTATCTCCGTGTATCAAGAGTTGTATGGTGTGTCGCTCACTCACTTCGCGACTCGACTGGGCGGTCATGATTGGTCCGTTGTCTGGTGGGACTCATTTGGAACGCGATGCGTTGAACTACCCTGCATGATCCCCCGAACGGTATCGAATGGTCCTTCGATAACCAGCCCCTCGCCGGACTCGATCGCGAACCGGTGGAACCGGCTGTCGAAATCCCCGAGTCGCTTTTTCACGACTCCGATCGCTCGGTCCAGTTCGCCGTCGACTTCCACATAGGTGAGAAACACGATGTTGTCCGCGATGTAACTGGTGTTCGTGCTCGTGGCTTCCGGGATGCCGGTGAGGCGGTCCGCCTCGTCCGTGATAATGACTGCAATACCGCGATTCTTGAGAACCCTGGTGAGGCCGTGTAACCGGCGAACAAGTCGCTGGTCGTCGCCCTGGAGCGAGATCTTGTAGCCCGAGAGCCCGTCGACGAACACTGCGTCCGGCGCGTGCTCGTCGACCTGGTCGAGGACGTGCCGATCGAACTCCTCGGCCGAACGCACGAGCGGTTCGGTCTCTGTCAGCGCCAGTGATCCCTGCGCCCGCATCTCCGAGATCGGGAGTCCGAGTGTTTCCGAGCGATGGACGAACTGGTCGATCGACTCCTCGAAGAGGTATCCGAGCGCTGTCCCACCGTCTTCGACGATGCCCGAAAGTATCTGTGCGCCGGTGGTCGATTTGCCGATGCCGGTCGGCCCGCTGATAAACGAGACGGTCCCGCGTTCGATCCCGCCACCGAGGAGTCCGTCGAGAGCTTCGTGTCCGGTCGGGATCAGTTCCGGGTCGAACGTTCGGTTCTCGTGTTTCGGGATGGTCTGTGGATAGACTTCGATCCCATGCTCGCGGATTTCCAGTCCGTGGGTCCCGTCGCTCTGGCCGAGACCACGGTGTTTCGGCACGGCGATCCGGCGCTCGTGCTCGTCGAGAGACAGGTTGACGACGCCGTCGCTCAACGATTCGAAATCGTCGTGTCTGGTCTCGCGAGTGCGCTCCCTGTCGAGCGTTCGCGTCGCGACTGTCGTGACCTGTCGGTCCCGAAGGAACCGGATGAGCGACTGCAACCGCTTCCGGTACTGGTATTCGTCCCGTTCCACGTACTGGAGTTGGGTGATCGGGTCGATGAGAATCCGGGCCGGATCCACCTCCTCGATTACGTGTTTGATATCCTGTGTGAACTGTTCGGATTCGACTTCGCTCGCTTCGACCAGGTTGTAGGACTTGTCCTCGGCGAAAAAGTCCGTCCCGGGCCCGATGTCTAAAAACTCGGCGTCCCGAATGTCGACGTCGAGCCGTGCTGCGTTGACGAGAATGTCGTCTCTCGACTCCTCGCCGTGGATGTAGACGACTGTCTCGTCGGCATCGAGTCCCGCTCGCAGGAAGTGCTGACCGAGCAGCGACTTCCCCGTTCCCGATGCGCCCTGGACGAGGTACGTACGGCCCCGAACAAGCCCTCCGTTGAGCAGTTCGTCCAGTTCGGGGATACCCGACGCTACCAGATCGATTTCCTCGGTCGCCGGATCGCGAGAGTGATCAGACATCGTGTATCATGTCTTGTCAACCGGCCCCGAGGGAGATAAGACGACAGTCTAGATAACGGGATTCGGCGGAGAAGCTAAAAAATGGGTTCGCTCAATGTGCGGTTTTGATGCCGATAATCTCGAAGCGGGTGCCGCCGGTCTCGCTGTCGGTCACGCGGATTTCCCAGCCGTGTGCCACCACGATCTCCTTGACGATTGCGAGGCCGAATCCAGTGCCATCGTCAGCGGTCGAGTAGCCAGCCTCGAAAATATCGTCGCGTTTTTCGTCGGGAATTCCCGCTCCATCGTCCGCGACGTAGAACCCGTCAGCTATCTTTCCGACGGTCACCGTTACCTCACTGCCTCCGTGGTTGACGGCGTTCCTAAAGAGATTCTCGAACAACTGCTGAAGTCGGCTCCGATCAGCCGATATCGTCAGATCGGTTTCGACAGCGAGCGTTGCGTCCGCACTCGGCGTCGTCCGCCAACACTCCTCAGCCAGTTCGGACAGGGTGACCGGTTCCGTCGTTCCGAGTGAGTTCCCACTCCGAGCAAGCGCCAATAGATCATCGATGAGCGCCTGACAGCGATCGACTGCGTCACCCACTTCATCTAGGTGAGGGGAGTCACAATCGGCCTGTGCCAGTTCGAGGCGGCCCTGGGCAGTCATGAGCGGATTTCGGAGATCGTGGCTGACGATGCTTGCGAACGCTTCGAGACGGGCGTTTTGCCGTTCAAGTTTCCGTGCACGCTCTTTGCGCTCTGTGATATCTCGGAGTGTCCCGACTGACCCGTCGAACTCGTCACCTTCGTAGGGAAGGACACCTATGTGATCCGCACAGACGATCGGGTCGCCGTCACATGGCTGGATCGACACTTCGAATTGTACCGTCTGCGGGCCGTCACTCGACAGCAACCGACCCAAGTGGTGTTTTGCCCGTTCGACGGCATCCTCGTCCTTGATGAGTGACGGCGTGCTTCCGAGAATGGTTTCCCGGTCGTAGCCGACCAACTCGACGAGTTCGTCGCTGACAAATGTGAATCGCCCCTCCTCGTTGAGCACGTACACGGCGTCGGTCAACGCCTCGATGATCGTCTCGTACTTTTCGAGTTCCTGCCGACGCTCCTTGCGGTCGGTGATATCGTGACCCGCTCCACGGAGTTTCGTTACCCTCCCACCGGATTCTACGACGGGAGTGATCGTCATTTCTATCAGACGCTCGTCGCCGTCCCCTGACTGAAGTCGCCACGTGTTGTGCAGTTCCTCGCCCGTCTCGAACGCCCTGGTGAGTGTGTGCCGAATGTCTTCGCGGTCGTCCGGGTGGAACAGTGCTATCGCCTCCTCCAGAGGGATTTCGGCTTGGCCAGGGCGGCCGACCGCTCGCTGGGCGCCGGCCGTCAGCAGGACAGTATCACTCCCTCGATCCAGTTCCCACCCACCGGTGTCGCCGACGAACTCCGTCAGTCGCATCAGTTGTTGCTGTCTGTCGGCCCGCCGTGCCTCGCGTCGTGTCCGGACGGCGTTCCGGATCCGGTTGGCCAAGAGGTCGTACCGGTCGGTGGCGGACCCCTTCTGGAGGTAGTCGGTAACGCCAGCAGAGAGTGCTTCGCTGGCGATGGTCTCGCTGCCCTTGCCAGTAAACAGGATGAACGGAAGGTCGGGATACCGCTCTCGGACAGCTTCGAAGAACTCGAGGCCGTTCATGCCGGGCATATTGTAATCCGAGACGATGCAGTCGGGTCGACGCTCGTCGATCCTCTCCAATCCACCGTCGGCGCTACTCGCCGTCTCGACGGTGAACCGGTCGTCCGCTCGCTCGAGGAACGTCGCAGTGAGATCGGCGAAATCGGCTTGATCGTCCACGTGAAGAACCTGTATCAACTCTTCAGTCTCGATCAAGGCCTTCGCCTCACTCATGCTTCTGCCGAGGTCGGTTCCGGATCCGTTCCTCCGAACAGTCGACAAGGTCGCAGACAGTTCCCATACCGATAGCGTACCGCCCTCCCACGAGCGTGGACTCGGGAACGTGACGTGCCCTCATCGGCTTACGTTTCTCCATCGTCCTCCGGCGTTCGAGCATCGCGCTCGGAGATGTGGTGTCCGCCGTCGGCCGCGGCCGCCGATCCCGCTGTCGCCTTGGCTCCTGCACCGACACCTGATCCGGTGTCGAAATCCGACACTTGGTCGTGTAGTTCCTCAGCGAGCGCGGACAGTTGTTGCACGTTCTCCGAGGCCTCGGACAGTGAAGCGGTCTGCTCTTCGGTCGCGGCGGAGACGTTGCTCGCCTCGGCCGCCGTCTGCTGGCTGACGCTGGAGACTTGGTCGACCATCGACACCACCTCTTCCGACGAGGCCGCCTGGTCGTCGGTGGCGTCGCTGATTTCCCGGATGCCGCTTTCGGCCTCTTGGACGGTATTGGCGATTTCGTCGAACATCTCGATGGCGTCTTCGATCGTGTCGGAGCCGCGTTCGACGCGATCGCTCATCTGTTGTATGCCCTCGACGGTCTCGTCCGTCGTCGCCTGGACCTCTTCGATGCGCTGTTCGATGTCGGTGGTCGCCTCGGCTGCCTCCCCTGCCAGGGACTTTATTTCATCTGCCACGACACCGAACCCCTCGCCCGCTTCTCCAGCCTTCGCGGCCTCGATCGAGGCGTTCAATGCCAGCATGTTGGTCTGTTCGGCGATGTCGGCGATCATCTCGACGACCTCGCCGATCCGGTCCATCTTCTCGTCGAGCGCCTCGACCTGTGTGGCCGCTTCGTCGGCCCGCGTTTCGATCGACTGGATCTCATCGGTCGCTTCCGAGGCGTACTGTCGGCCAGTCTCGCCGCGCTCGACGGCCGTACTGGCGGTTGTAGCCACCTCCTCTGCCGAGGAGGCGATTTCCTCGACGGTCGCCGACATGTCGTTCATCTCGCCGGCCACCTCGTCGAGGTTCTCGCTCTGTGTGTCCGCACCGCGCGAGATCTCTTCGACGGACTCCGCGACCTGCTTGCTGGCCTGTTCGATCTCTTCCGAACTGCTCGCCACGCTCTGACTCGACGTTGCGACGTCGTCCGCGATGGACTGGACACGTGCGACGCTCGTATCCAGCTGCTCGATTCCGTTTTCGAGGTCACTCAGTGTCGATCCGAACGTTCCCGGGTAGTCCGTGTCGACGACCTGATCGAGTTCCCCGTCCTTTAGACCCCGACTCACGGTCGATATCTGTGCGAAGCTCTCCGATAACTGGGTCGTCCCGGTCGCGAGATCGGTGAGCACTTCGCCGTACTGGCCGGGGCGGTTCGCATCGACGTCTCCGTCCAGAACTCCCTGCTGGAGGTCGTCACTCACACCTCGAATCTCGTCGAAACTCTCCGCGAGTTCGTCGGCACCCGCTTCGAGATCGGCGACGGTTTCGCCGTACCGACCGGGATAGCTGGACTCGAACTCCCACCCGAGGTCGCCCTGTCGCAAGCCACGGCTGGCGGTTCCGATCTGCGAGAATACGCCCCGGAGGTTCGTCTGCATCTCGGTGAACGCCTCGATCATCCGGCCGAGTTCGTCGTCTTCGACGTGGGCCTCGAGGTCGTTGTCGAGGTCGCCGGCACTGACGGCCTGTGCCGTTTCCTCCAACTTGGTGATCGGCGGGATGATCCGTCCCGCGACGAACAGCCCGAGAGCGATAGCCAAGACGAACGACCCAGCAGTCAGTCCGAGAAGCAACCACTGAACCGTCGACGTGGTGCTGTCTGCCGACGCGACCGCTGTTTCCTTGTCCTCGACGGCGCGTTCTTCGAGCGTGTGTGCGTCCTCGCGCATGTCGGTCAGTATCGGGTCCAGTTCCGCCAATCCTCGTCTGGCACGCGCCGTCTCACCGGCCTCCGCCGCGTCGAACACCTCCTGAGCGACGGCCGTGTACTCCCGGTGTCTGGACCGCAAATCGGCGAAGGCTTGCTGTTCTTCCTCGCTCAGGTCGGTACCCTCCATCCGCCCTGCCCACTCTTCGAAGTGGGAATTGGCTTTCTCGAAGTCGGCTCTGGCATCGTCCTCACCGAGCAGGGCTGCTTGGACTGCCACCTGCTGTTCCTCGACGGCGACCAACATCTCCATCGACGCGTCGATCTTGTCGGCGTCCTCGGAGATGACGTGGGCCTCGCCGTCGACGGCGCCGACCGCTTGGTATCCCATCAGTCCCGTCGCACCCACCAGCAACGCCACGAGCACGAAGGCTAGGATGAGTTTCGGCCGCAGGTCGAACCGATCGAGTTTCACCTGTTCTAACATGGACTATTCTCCCGTGGCAAACCCAATAACTGACCATTCTAGATAACAGTATGAGTATCGCAGCTGAGAACCGGCGGCCGTCTCGCTCGCTTCGCTGTTCGAACCGTTCCTGAGGGACGCCATCCGGGGTATGATTCCGGGCGTCTCCCGTTATCTAGATGGGTGACTTATCTTCTCCGTCAGTGTTTGTACGTCTATGCCCGATTCGACCCAGCACGACGGAAATCGTTTCCGACAGGAAGAAATCGACGGTGACCCCCCCGTTCGGTCGCTGACGTTCGACGCCAGTGAGGAAACATACGTTGCGGAGTTCGACGGTGGCGACGTGTCACCGAGTGTAACGGTTATTTTGGTGGTTGCGAAAATAACCGGACAGTCGGCGACTGATCTCCGACCACTGCACCACGTCGTCGACCCGGACGCTCTCGACCGAATCGTGAGACACCGTCCGTCCGGACCATCCCGTAACGAACGGCTCGTCGAGTTCACTTATCAGGGGCTCACGATCCAGCTCTCGAGCGGCGGCGTGATCGAAGTGGGCCTTCCGCGTGCGGGGAATACGGAATAACTGGATGATCAGAACGGACGACCGGCTCGATATCCTCTTGTGCCCGAAGGCGCAGGAATCCCGAACGGTGGGATTTTCGAGATTACCACTATAGCTCAGGTTTCATTTCGGGGATCCTCTTTAAGCCATCGCGAAACGGTGCCAAACCGCCAGTGCTCCTATGGTCGGTGTTGTCGACTCAGCTGTTTTTGTTATGCGGGGTTCGTGGGCACGATTCCGTGCCGAAATCGAGCGTTTCGGTACGGAAAGCTGACGGACACTGGATCGCAGGGACCGGCGTGAGCGTCCCGAAACACGGTGATCAGCAACGCGTTATTTATATCTGGGTGAAAAAGTTCGACGTGCGATGGACGAACAGGATCGGCAGGAGAACGATGGAGGGAGCCGTTCAAGTCGCGCCGACTCCGTCGAAGCCGATCCCGGTGCGTCCCGCGACGGTTCCGAGTCAGACGCGCACACGCCGGACCAAGACGACGGGGCGGACGAGAACCCCGTGTACGGAGAGGGGGCCGAGGGAACACTCCAAGAGTGGACGAGTGCGCTCAACGCGCTCGAACGGGCAAGTGAACTCTTCGTCGGCCTGCCTGACGATGTTGACGACAGTGTTCGGACGTACGTCTCGGAACTGCCACAGTGGTTCCGGGACTCGCAAGCGATCGAGGCCAAGATTCGGGTGGGAGACGACGTGTTCGAAACCGACAGCTTCCGCCCGACACTAGACACCCTGAATGCGAAGGCTCACACACGCATCGGAACAGCCGTCTCGATGACAGTCGTCTCCACGGACCGGCGACCGGGCACGGGCCAGCGAGCGTGGCTCGCAAGCGAACGAGAACTAGCCGAGACGACCATCTCACTCATTACATCCGCCATCGAACGATGGGAGATAGACAGTCTGAAGCGCGTGTCGGACGGCGTTGCCGTGCTTGATGACGACCTCGCGTATAGATACGTGAATCAGCAGGCCGAGCAGCTTCTCGGACGAGACAACGAGGAACTGCGTGGTGAGTCCGTCTGGGAGGTCTTTCCCGAAGCGGCTGACACCATTGCCGAAGAGAAAATCCGGACGGCTCTCGACACGGGGTCATCGACATCCTTTGACCGATACAACACACAGAAGGAACAGTGGGTCGAAGCTAGCGTCCACCCAAGCGACGATGGCGTCATCATCGTCTTCACCGAAATCACCGACTCGAAGGTTGCCGAACGAAAACTGGATCGCGTCTTGGAAACGGTGCCCATCGGCATCGTCCTCCTGACCCCCGAGGGAGAGATTACCCGCGCAAACCCCCGTGCAGAAGCGTTGCTTGGCCTGTCCGAAAGCAGGATGGACGGCGTGGCGTACGATCACCCGGACTGGGATATCTGGGACGAAGCGGGTAATCCGATTCCACGCGAAAACCATCCCGTCATGCACGTCCGCAGAACCGGCGAGACTATCCAGGGGTGCACCCACGGGATCACACTCCCGGACGGCTCCGAACGGTGGCTATCGAGCAACGTTGCTCCAGTCAAGGGTGAAGACGGATCGATCGAGCAAATCATCGTTGCACTGGAAGACGTGACCGTCCACAAACGGCTCGAACAACTCACCGAGACGTTCCAGCCGGTTAGCGAACTACTCAATAGCGCAACTGCTGACGAGGAGATCGAACGACCCATCTGTGAGTTACTGACGGACACGCGCGAATACCAGTACGCACGGATTTACGAGTACACCCCGGAAACGGAACTGACCGAATCGGATCTCGAGGAGGGGTCGGGGGCTGTCGCGGCCAACGAGTCCGTAACTCGTCCGATACAATCGCGGACTGAGGTCGCTCCGGCAGCGGTCGCTGTTGAAACGGCCGAGATACAGGCAGTTCGGAGGAATCAGTCGGACTCGCAGTTCGAGCGATGGCGAGCATACACACTGGAACAAGGGTTCCAGGGTGGCGCTATCGTTCCGCTCGCGCACAGAAGCCGCGTCTACGGGCTGCTCGTCTTGTATACGGACCGTGGAGAGGCGTTCGGGAGCCGCGAGCAGACACTCCTGACGACGCTCGGCGAGCGGATTGGGCAAGTTCTTCACTCACTTGCGACAGAGCGCATTCTCCATGCCGACAACGTGGCCGAGCTCACGTTCGAGAGCACTGACTCGGCGTCGTTTTTCGTCTCCGCTTCCGAACAGCTGGGTTGTACGATCGAGATCAGGGACACGATTCCGGCCTCGGACGAGATGCTCGTCCACTATGTGTCCGTTCAGGATGCTTCGTTGGATGCTCTGGAGGATATCGCGGAGAACGGAGATTGGGCCGCCCAGGTGCGACAGATCCGTCACACTGAGGACCCGCCAGGTGGAGAGGTCGAAATCGGACTGTGCCGGCAATCCTTGGCACAGACACTCGTTACAGAGGGGGCAGTCGTCACGGCGGATACGGTAACTGACGGCCGGGCCGAAGTCATCTGCGAAGTACCACTTGGCAACGATATTGGTTCGCTCGTGACGCGTGTCCAGGAGTCGTTTCCAGACACGACGTTGGTCTCGAAACGTGAATACACTCCCGCTGTGGAGTCGAATACACACACAGTCGGTCGGATGCTGGGAGAAATCTTCGAAACCGAACTCACGGACCGTCAACAACAGGTCCTGCGAGCTGCACTGTACGGTGGGTATTTTCAATCACCGCGACGAAGTACGGCAACCGAGATTGCCAACGCGCTCTCACTGACCCAATCAACCTTCTCCTACCATCTGCGAAACGCACAGCAAACACTTTTCGAGCAACTCTTCGACCGAATACAGCAGTAGTGAATAGCGTCCCGGCCGACATGCGTGATACCCTGAAAAACCAAAGAAACTCTCTTTTCACGATGACGACAAGTACACGTCTAGCTGACTGTTGTCACTGCTACCATCCCCGCCTCGACATTATTACCGCAACCGGAGGCTGACCTTCCAGTGGTGCAGATTCAGATTTGAACGCAGAGGAATGACGGCAAAGTTTGGATTAGCCCGTTGCGGACAGTGCCGCACATCTTTCGATGGACACGAGTCAGAGGCAGGGTGTTCTAGTGACCCCGAGTGACACTTCCCGTCGTGATGTCTTTCGACGAATCGCTCAACGCTCACACGTCAACTGGCCAGCATACGACTCAACCCCACTATACGACCAAAGTTCACTGACAGCGCTCACAGAGGATATTCGGACCGTCTCGGGGATCTGGTTTGAGCACGACGCCCACGACTCGGTTGAGGGGTTCGTCTGTCAGTATCCACTGTCCTATGTGGAGTTCAATTCTCACGACCAGTACTGCGGTCCGACTCGATACGAGATGCCACAGCTCTTCAGAGCGTTCCTGCTGAAAGAAGTGTACGGCTGGGGCCACGAAACCGCGCTCGTCGAGTATCTCCGGCAACACTCAGAAACTCGTTGCTCGCTCGGGTTCGATGCCATTCCCGATCAGTCGACACTCTGGCGCAGTTGGAACAAGCGCTTCAGTGCCGACCTCCGTGAGACAGTCGAGAGAACTGCTAGAACGCTCCTCATCAATGCACAGAACGCCGGTGTTGCGGTTCCTCGTGACCCGGAACCGAAGCTCCAGTACCATAATGACGAGCCTAGTTCGACCGATCCGGACGACCAGACTGTTTTGGAAGAAGCAGCGAAGATCACTGACCACGTCAGCCGCGTCGTCTTTCCGGCGTTCTCGCTGGACCGTGGCAAGGGCTGTGAGATCCACGAGAACGCGTACTGGGACTTACAGACGTATCTCGGACTTCGCGAGCGGTTGGCTGCGAACGAAGGGGCCCGCAGTTTCGTCTACGAGTCGACCCGGGATCGAACACCGCTGGGCCACGCCCACCGTGAGCAGATTCGGGACCTCTCGGTTGAACAGGTGCGAGCGATGTACCAGCAGGCTATCACTCGGCTCCTGAACGAAGTTGCCGAGACAGAGCAGTTCTTTCGAGCCGGAATCGTCGCGATCGACATTACCGAAGCTGACCCGTTCACAGGTAACCGCACGGGCCACGAGGACGAGATCATCGGGACAAAGGAGAAGACCGACGAGTATGCTTACCAGTGGGCGTCCGTCCAGTTAGTCGGCAACGCCGTCCCGCTGGTCCTCGATGCCCGCCCCGTCCGAAAGGGGGAGACACGACTGGAAATCGTCGAGGACTTGCTCGATTCGGCTGAAGAGTTGGTCCACGTCGATAACGTGCTGATGGACAGGGAGTTCGATAGCCAGCACGTCTTGGAGATGATCAGCCAGCGCGGGCTCTCCTACGTCGTTCCCAAGCGGATGCAGACCAGCGAGAAAGCCCAGGCCAAGCGATTGCTTCGACGTGATCAAGACCGCTACGAGACCGACCGGAAACTCCACCTCGGCAAGAACGAGTGGCACGAGACGACGCTGATCTACCGTCGGAAAGAAGACTCCGAGCATGACGACCACCGGCAGTACTCGGTGTTCATGACGAATTGCGGGAGCGGTCACCTCACCGAGTATGGCTACAGGTGGGAAATCGAGAGTGGGTACAAGTCGATCAAGCGGTTCATGGCGGCGACGACATCGAAGGACTTCGGACTCCGCTTCTTCTACTTCGCGTTCGCGTGTCTGCTGTACTCGATCTGGCGGGTAGTTGATCTGCTCGTCCAGGTTGAATTGACCGGGGAATACGAACATACGCCAATCGTGACGGCAGATAATACGCTGACGCTGCTGAAGAAGGAAACTGGAATCGGGTAGTGAGGAACTCTGTTCGGGTTAGCGTGCCGTCTGAGTGGCTACGCTGCTGGAAGTCTCGAAAATTTGCCCATATAGTTGGATGGATGACAAGAATAGCCGCTTGGAGGGCCATCTGGGGCAGTACCCACTGACCGAATCGGTCAAATTCACGCATCACAGCCCTGCTAAACCCACTGTAGTCTCAACTTCCAAAAGCCCAATTTTGGTATAGCGATATAAAATTTATAGAGGCCGAATCTGGACCATTGAGACTGCTAATGCCGGAATTCGCCATTTCGTACGAACGGCAATATGGCCGTGATTACACCAATAATCACGACCACTTTGAAGTACCCCGGCGCCGTCGGTGAAGCACGAATGCTGTAACCGTCTCACGACGCCGATTCCCCCAGGGTAGAGCCGCCAAGACCGAGGTTCGGGATTTCTCTGAGTCTCCTCAGCTGAACTCGGGACGATACCGAGGAAAATTCGATATAGGACTAATGGCCTCAATCTATATTAAGACGCAGCTCGAACGATGTTGTATGACCGAAGATGGATCGAACTCCGAGAGCCTGATGGAACGCCAGACTACGGGTGAAGACCGAGTTCGGATGACCGCCCGGCAGCTGTCGGAGCCGCGGACGGCAAACTGGATCGCCTCCGAAGCGGGCTGGTCACACGAACCAACCAAGCGCGTCCTCGAACGGCTCGTCGACGACGGTATTCTCCACCGTGACGAGAACGGCACCCACACGACGTACTACCCTGATTACCGCCGTCAGGCGATACAGGAGGCGATGCGTCTTCGGGACAGCGGGCACACTGTCGAGGAGCTCACGGACCGTCTCGCCGATATGAAGACGCAGATCCGCGACTGGGAGGACGAATTCGGCGTTGAGTCACCGAACCAGCTTCGCGGGACGCTCGCTGACGAGGCCCTTGACGCTGACGAGGAAGACCGTCGCCGTGAGATTGCCCGTGAGTGGGAGCACCTTCAGCGACGTATCCAGATCGTTGGCTTCGCCATCCGCGAATGGGACTTCCTCGCTCCGACGACAGAACCTGCCGAGGCCAACAGCTAACGGATGTCTGTCCCGCATCCAGGTGGTGATCCGAACGCGAACCTCTATGCGCAGCTAAAGCGGGATGTCCTCGATCGTGTACCACAGATCACGGCGGTCGAGTTCGTTCCGGATGATATCGAGGCCAAGCAGCTGCGAGCGATTTTCGATCCGGGCCGTCTTGCTCCCTCGACAGGCCCTGATTCACCGGAACTCACCATCAAGTGGTGTCGACAGGATCCAGACGATTGGTTCCGTA
The DNA here is from genome assembly GCF_009762275.1 of Haloplanus salinarum. NCBI lineage: Archaea > Methanobacteriati > Methanobacteriota > Halobacteria > Halobacteriales > Haloferacaceae > Haloplanus > Haloplanus salinarum. The sequence goes on from NZ_CP034345.1 coordinate 304,767, forward strand.
TCAACTACACGGATCCGAACACGGGCTTTCACGCCGGCTGGCACCAGGATGAGCACCATCCCGGTCTCGGACAGGCGCATTTCCAGTACTCAACCGCTAGTACGGAGGACCGCTGGGAGATTACATTCGAGCACGAGACCCCATCCCTGATCCTTTGGGAAGTCATCGAAGAGCTTCTCGAGGACGTCCGTCCGACCTACCAGTACGCGAACGAAGAATCATGACTCCGGGTACACCTCGAAACCGTTCCGATCAGACACTTGCGGGTTCCTTCGAGCGCTACCTCCAGGACAAGGGGAAAGGCCGCGGTGGGGACGGCGGGAACTATCGACGAAACGCTGCGCGTGAGCTTGAGCGGTTCGCCGAGTGGGCCGCCGGCAACCGCGGCGACGACGACTGGACCGGAATCGTCCCCGACGACGTCGACCGTGACCCCACCTTCGAGGACCTCGACGAACGTGTCTTCCGCGAGTACGCCCGCCACCTCGCCGGCGACCGCGGACTCAAGCAGAACACGGTCCGGACCTACTACGCGTACATCTCTGCGTGGTGTGGCTGGTGTGTCAACGAGGGCTATCTCGAAGCCCATTACGCGCAGCGGGCGAGTGCGATGGCGCCGCTGCCGGAGGACGACGGCCGCAAGCCCGGTGACCAGCAGGCTTGGACGTCCGAACAGCGCCACGCCCTCACCCGCTACGTCGACGAACGGGCGCGTGAGGCCATCGAGGGCTACACCACCCTTTCCGACGTGGACCCGCTCGACGAGCAACGAGCCAAGTATACGGCGCTGAAGGCGGCTCGTGACCGGGCTCTGGTGTTCGTCCTCGCGTACACAGCTGTCCGCGTCGGGGAACTACTCCGAGATCCTGACGACCCGCGCCGGCGCGGCGTCCGGTGGGAGAACCTCTCGCTCGAGGACGGAAGCATGGACGTCTATCGGAAGAAACAGCAGTGGGACGCTGCGTCCCTTCCCGATCCTGTTATTGAGCAGCCATCCGTATCGAGGCGAGTCGGAAGGACTCGGTGAAGCTGCCCCCGTGTGCGATATGAATTTGGCGAGAGGGGGTGGACGAACCATCCGAAGAACTCGGGATTCGGGGATGTTCCCCTTCGAAATCCATTCTCCGTTCGACGGGGAACGCCGACTCCCGTTGGTTCGTGACGTTCGACGAGCACCCTCACCCGAAGCCCTCAGCGTCGTCGATACGACGCAGCCCATCGAGGTCCGCCACGAGCGTCGCCACGACGTTCAACACCGGGTACGTCCACGACTGGTCGCGATAGAGATACTCGTACAACCCGTCCGGGGCCGAGCGAAACTGGGCCCGAAGGACTTCCTGACGCTCGCGGGCGACGTCGTCACATCGTCGCCGTAGCTCATCGATCCTCGGGGACGGTGCACTGCCGTCCCGTGGGACGGTGTCGACGACATCGCCGAGCGTCTCTCTGGCAGCGGTCAGCGACTCCATCTCCGTCCGCAGGCGTTCCAAGAACCGCTCACGTTCCGCCCGTGCATCCGTGACCGCATCGTGGAGTTTGGACTTGAAGGCGGGTGAGAAAGGGACACCTCCACGGAGCGCCGTCGCGAGGTCGGCTCCGAGTTCGGTCGCGGCGTTTTCGAACAGGGATTCGTCGTAGACGGCGTCGTAGTGGTCGACACGCATCACCGTCTCGCGGTAGGCCCGTCGCAGGCGCTCGGACGGGTCGACGTCAACGGCGGAACCGACGGACGAGACACCGACGCCTTTCACGGTGGTGCCGGCGTCGTGATCGGGTGCCATCGGCGGCGAGCGAGCTGGACAATCCGCGATCCGATCGGCCAGCGCCGCGAAGGCGTCGCGTTCGGCGGCGACTTCCGACCGCTCGTCGCGGACGACATCCATCGCCGTATCGAGGGGCGCGAGCGTGTGAGTGTGCATCCCTGCGTCGGCGAGATTACAGGACGATGCTCTTGCTGGTGACGAACTCCTCGACGGTGTGACCGAGACCTTCACGGCCGATTCCGGAGTCGCCGACACCGCCGAAGGGGATGTCGCCGAGGCCGTGACTCGGCGCCCCGTTGATGCGGACTGCGCCGGCCTCGACGGCCTCGGCAACCCGCATGGCCCTGTCGTGGTCGTCGGTGAACACCGCGGCGTCGAGTCCGAGGTCGTCCGCGTTCGCGAGGGCAAGCGCCTCGGCCTCCGACTCCACCTCGGCGATGGCGGCGACGGGCCCGAACTGTTCTTCGTGCAGGATGCGGGCGTCCTTCGGGACGTTCGACAGGACGGTCGGATCGAACCACCGACCGTCGCGGTCCCCGCCGGCGACGAGGGTCGCGCCCCGGTCGACCGCGTCGTCGACGAGCTCCGCGACCCACTCGGCTTGCGACTCCGAGATGAGCGGGCCGACGGCGGTGGACTCGTCGAACAGCGGACCGGGTTGCCACTCGTCGAGGCGAGCAACGAGACGGTCGACCAGGTCGTCGTGGACCGCCTCGTGGGCGAGTATCCGTCCGACGGCGGAGCAACGCTGCCCGGCGAACTTGAACGCCCCCTTCGCACAGGCGTCCGCGGTGGCAGCCAGGTCGGCGTCCGGGAAGACGATGGCCGGGGCGTTCCCCCCGAGTTCCATGTGGAGCCTCACGAGGCCGCTCTCGCGCGCGATGTGCTTTCCGGCGTCCGACGACCCCGTCATGGCGATGGCGTCGACCCTGTCGTCGCCCGCGATGTAGTCCCCGATGGTCGACGATCGGCCGGGGACGACGTTGAAGCCACCGTCCGGCACGTCCGTCACCTCGTGGACGAGGCGGGCCAGTATCGCCGAGCAGACCGGCGTCTTCGAGGAGGGCTTGAGGACGACGCTGTTGCCCGCCGCGAGCGCCGGCGCCACCTGGAGCGCCGTCGTCGCCAGGGGGTAGTTGTAGGGGGCGATACAGGCGACGGTGCCGACGGGACGTGGCTGAACGACGGCGTTCCACCCCTCGTGACCGGCCGTCGTCCCCTCCAGATACTCGCCCTGGAGGTCACGTGCCTCGGCGACGGCCCGCCGGAACCGCTCGGCGGCCGCCGCCACCTCGCTCCGGGCGCTAGCAACGGGTTTGCCCGCCTCGTGGACGATAGTCTGCGTCAACGTCTCGGACTCCGCTTCGATCGCTTCCGCGATGGCCTCGAGCCAGCGGGCCCGTTCGACCACGGTGGCGTCGGCCATCGGCTCTTGGGCCCGTTGGGCGGCGGCCAGGGCCCGCTCCGCCTCTCGCTCGGTGGCGGCGGCCACCCGAGCGAACGTCCCACCGTCGGCCAAGTCGTCGACGGTGAGAGACCCTCCCCCGTCGACCCAGTCGCCGTCGATGTAGAGCGCGTGGTCGTAGCTCGTCGTCGTCGCTGTCATGCCACCACCTACCAGGCCCAGTGAAATAAAATTTACTCTGATGTGAAAACCAATTTCTCGAGGTGCATCGAACGCGGACGGCCGGCGTGTGGGACATAGTCTCTTATGCGAGGGCGTCGAACCGGGCGGGTATGCCATCGGACGAACTCCGGTCGTCGCTGACCAGCCTCGACGACCGCTTCGATTTCGGCGAGTACGAAATCGAGACCTACTTGGCGGTGCTGGAACACGGGAAGCTCTCGGCGGGGGAGATCGCCGACCTGACGGACGTCCCCCAATCCCGCGTCTACGACACCGCCCGGGCACTGGCCGAGGACGGGCTCGTCGAGATTCACGAGACCCGGCCGATGCAGGTCGTTGCCGTCGACCCGACGGAGTCCCTAGCCGGGTTTCGGTCGGCGCTCGACGACCTCATCTCGGCCCTGCAGCGCCAGTACACCGAACCGGCACGGGATACGGAGGCGATCAGCCTGGTCAAGTCCAAATCGACCATCCTCCGGTATCTCTCCGAGATCCTCGAATCCGCGGAGTACGAACTCTTAGCGTCGCTGTCGCCGGAACTCGTCGGGCAGTTCGAGACGACCCTCCGCGAGCAACGCGAGGCCGGTATCGCCACCGAACTCCTCGTCTCCCCCGCGTCGGACGTGCCGGACCCGTCGGAGTTTCCCTACACCGAACTCGCGTCGACGACCCGCGAGCGCCGGGGTGTGACGACGCCCATCGTCGCCGTCGCGGACGGGGAGCGATCGGTGTACACGACCCGCGAAGCCCTAGCCGACGACGGCGACCGGTACGGAATCATCTTCAACCGCTCGGATCTCGGGTTTCTCGTCTCCGCGTTCCTCGAAACGGTCATCTGGACGTCGGGGCGGCCGCTCGCGACGGCGAACACGACCACGGAGTTCCCCCGGCAGTACGGAACGATCCGCCGGTGTGTCGAGGATCTGCAGGCCGCGGACGGCGGCGACTTATACGCGGCCGTCTGGGGACGAGACGTCGTAACCGGTGACGATCGGAGGGTCACCGGGCGCGTGGTGGAGGTGACACTCGAAGGCGGATACGAGCGTGCGGCGTTGACCGTCGACGCCGGGGACGAACTGATCGAAGTCGGCGGCCGTGCGGCAGCCCTCGAGGACGTCGAGGCCGAGGAGATACACGTCGGCCGGACGCCCTTCGACGACTGGTCCGACTGGTGATCGATCGTCCGTCGCGGCGCGCCCCCTCCGGGCGACCGATCGACGAACCTCGGCTGGCGTCCTCGCACGGGGGGCGCGTCGACGGAGGCAGACTTTTGCGCTCGCGCTCGTACGGCCGGCATGACCGATCCCGGACTCCTGGTCGCTGGGGAAACGCTCGTCGACTTCCTGCCTCGTGGAGGCGGATCGCTCGCGGACGCCGAAACGCTCGACAGACGGGCCGGCGGCGCCCCGGCCAACGTCGCCGTCGGGTTGGCACGGCTCGGTTACGCGCCCTGGTTCTGGACCCGCGTTGGCACCGACCCGTTCGGCGACTTCCTCGTCGAAACGCTCGAGGACCACGGCGTCCCGCTCCGGTTCGTCGAACGGGATCCGACGGCGAAGACGACGCTCGCGTTCGTCGACGACGGGGCGGGGGAGGCGGCCTTTTCCTTCTACCGGGACGGGACCGCCGACACCCGCCTCGAACCCGACGGCGTCCCCGAGGAGACCGTACGGGCCGTCGACGCCGTCTACGTCGGGAGCGTCACCCTGGCGAGCGAGCCGTCCCGGACCGCGACGGTGGATTTGGTCGAACGGGCGCACGCGGCCGGACGGACTGTCGTCCTCGACCTCAACTTCCGGCCGGAACTGTGGACCGACGGTGCGTTCGAGCGGGTCGTGACCGACCTCCTCGCGGACGTCGACGTGGTGACGGCGGCGCGGGAGGACCTGCGGACGCTCTCGTTCGTCGATACGACGGCCGACCCCGAGACGTTGGCCGCCACGCTTTGCGAGCGGGGACCGTCGACTGCCTTCCTCACCCTCGGCGAAGCGGGGGCGTCCGCGCTGGCACGGTCGGGCGCCCCGTTCGCGGCGGGGACCGCGACCCACGACGGATACGACGTCGACGCCGTGGACACGACCGGGGCGGGCGACGCCTTCACCGCCGGGATGCTCGCGTCGCTGGCCGAGGGGACGCGTGACCTGTCCGCGACGCTGTCCTTCGCCAACGCCGTCGCGGCGGCGTCGACGACGGCGACGGGCGCGATGGCCGCCCTTCCGACGCGGACCGACGTCCGGTCGGTCGGGGGCGACGGGACGTGACCTGTCAGTTGCCGCTCGTCTGTCCGTAGTTCCGGAACCGGCGGGTGAGGGTGTCTATCTCCTCGTCGGGGAGCAGCGTCGGTTCGCCGATGTTCCGTGCCTGGTAGTGGATCCGTGCACAGTACTCCACCATCAGCGACGTCTCGAAGGCCGCCTCGGGGGACTCGCCGACGGCGATTGTCCCGTGGTTTCGCAACAGGCAGGCGTCGTACTCGTCGCCGAGCGTCTCGACCGCGAGGCGGCCGAGTTCCGCGGTTCCCGGACGGTCGTAGCCCGCGACGGGCACCTCGTCGCCCGCGAAGGCGATGAGATAGTGCGACGCCGGGATGGGTTCGTCGAGGCTGGCGAAGGTCGTCGCGTACGGCGAGTGGGTGTGGACGATCCCACCGACGTCGTCGCGCTCGCGGTAGATCATCGTATGCATCGGCGTCTCGCTCGACGCCGCGAGTTCGCCCGCGACCTGTTCGCCCTCCAAGTCGACGATCGGGACCGTCTCGGGGGTGACCTCGCCGTAGGGGACCCCCGAGGGGTTGATCGCCACCCTGTCGCCGTCGCGGGCGCTGACGTTGCCGCCGGTGCCCTTCGTGAGACCCTGTTCGAGCAGCTCGACGCCGAGGGTGGAGACCGCTTCGCGCCCGTCGGCCAACTCGTCGGCATCGGGGGCGGGAGCGACGGGGTCGACGTCGTCCTGGCTGCTCTGGCCGTAGCTCTCGAACATCCCACGGAGGCGACCGATCTCCTCGTCGGGGAGCAGCGTCGGTTCGCCGATGTTCCGCGCCTGGTAGTGGATCCGCGCGCAGTACTCCACCATCAGTGCGCGCTCGAACGCCGCCTCGACGGTGTCGCCGACGGCGATGGTGCCGTGGTTTCGCAACAGGCAGGCGTCGTACTCGTCGCCGAGGGCATCGATGGCCAACTCGGCGAGGTCGGCGGTTCCGTAGGTGGCGTACCCCGAGACGGGGATCTCGTCGCCGACGAAGGCGATGAGGTAATGCGACGGGCGAACGGGCTCGTCGAGGCTGGCGAAGGTCGTCGCGTACGGCGAGTGGGTGTGAACGACGGCACCCACGTCCTCGCGTTCGCGCAGGATCGTCGCGTGCATCCGGCGTTCGCTGGAGGGGACGCGGTCCCCCGAGACGTGGTCGCCCTGTAGGTCGACCGTCGGGACGTCCTCGGGATCGATCTCGTCGTACGGCATCCCGGAGGGGCTGATGGCGATCGTATCCCCCTCGCGGGCGCTGATGTTCCCGCCGGTACCTTTCGTGAGACCCTGTTCGAGCATCCGTCGCCCGAACACACTTATCGCGCGTCGCTTTGCGTCGAGACTGGACTGTTGTGACATCGTTGGCTCCGTCTGTTTTCCGCGCGTCGTCGGTGTAACGTCACGACGCCAGTCGCGGGACGGGCGTGTGACGAGTTCCCGAGAAGGCCGTGACGCCCCCCGTTAATAACTGCTGGGGTTACCGGTCGCCCCGGGCCGGCGAATCGACGATATCCGGGAACGGGCCGGACTTGGCGGCGGCGAGACGGTCGAACTGGTCGTCGGAGAGGGAGACGTCGGCGGCGCCGAGGTTCTCCTCCAGTTGGTCGACGGTTCGGGCGCCGACGATCGGTCCCACGACCTGGTCGTGGTGCAGGAGCCACGCGAGCGCGACCTGTGCGGGAGTGGCGTCGACCTCGGACGCTACCTCTCGGAGGGTGTCGAGGACGGCGAAGTTCTCGTCGGTGAGGTACTTCGATTCGAAGCTGTCGTCCTCGGCCGCCCGGGAGTCGACGTTCGAGACGTCGTCCCGGTCGTACTTGCCGGTCAGGAACCCCTCACCGAGTGGGCTCCACGGCACGACGCCGAGGTCCTCGCTCTCGCACATCTCCAGGAACGGCCCCTCGATCTCCCGATCGACGAGGTTGTACCGGGGCTGGACGACGGTGAACGGTTCGTAGCCCCGTGTGTCCGCGATGGCGTTCGCGCGGACGACCTTCCAGGCGTTGGGCCAGAGCGTCGAGGCGCCGAGGTGGTTGACCCGGCCGGAGTCGACGAAGCCGTCGAGCGTCCGCATGAACTCCTCGACGGGCGTTTCGTCGTCCCAGCGGTGGACGTACAGCAGGTCCACGTAGTCCGTCCCCAGGCGGTCGAGGATCGCGTCGATCTGTCGCCGGAGATGCTTCCGACCCAGTCCCCGTCCGTTCGGATCGTCACGGGTCGGCCAGTATATCTTCGAGGCGACGACGAAATCCTCCCGGTCGCGTTCGGCGAGCCAGTTGCCGATCCACGTCTCGCTCGTTCCCCCGCCGTACATGTCCGCGGTATCGATGAACCGACCACCGTGAGCCTCGTAGGTATCGAGGAGTTCGTACGCCCGCGTCTCGTCGATCTCGACCGATCCTTCGTCCGTCTCGCGGCCGAACCGCCACGTGCCGAAGGGCAGTTCCGTGACCATCGTCCCCGTCCGTCCGAGGGATACCCAGTCCATGGACGACGCTGTGTGGCGTCGAACGTAAAACTACCCGCTCAGTCGACGAGCGTCGCCATCCGATCGACGGCCTCGGCCCACGCGTCGCGGTCCTCGGGGTCGTACGCCGTGAGGTCGGCCGTCTCGCGGATCAGCCGCCGCCCCTCCGCGAGGTCCGCGATCGCGTCGGTGGCGTTCATCTGTACGAGGAGGTTCCCGATCGACGTCGCCTCGACGGGGCCGGCGACGACCGGAAGGCCGGTCGCTCCCGCCAGCATCCGGAGGAACGGCTCGTTTCTGACCCCGCCGCCGACGACGTTCAGCTGGTCGCTCTCGACGTCGGCGGCCCCTTGGAGCTGCGAGAGGGCGTACGCCGTCTTCGCCGCGAGGCTTTCGAGCAGACACCGGGTTATCTCTCCGACCCCCTCCGGGACGGCCTGTCCGGTCTCCCGGCAGTACTGGCCGATCTTCTCGACGATGTCGCCCTCCAGCGTTCCGGCCATGAACAGGTCGGCGTCCGGATCGATGAGCGGACCGAAGGGGTCGACCTCGGCCATCTCCGAGAGGATGGCGTCGTACTCGTGGGGTCTCCCCTCCTCGCGCCACTTCTCGCGGGCGTATTCGAGGAGGTTGAAACCGGTGACGTCCTTCAGGAACCGGGTCGTCCCCTCGGCACCGTACTCGTTGGAGGCCTCGACGGCGAAGGCCTCGTCGGTCACGCGTGGGGCGTCGAGTTCGATGCCGACGATGAACCACGAACCGGTGCTCAGGAAGGTCCGGTCGCCGGCACCGAACGGCGTCGCCGCGACGGCACACGCCGTGTCGTGGGTGGCCGTCAGGAGGATATCCGGGCGACTGTCGAGGCCGGGCGCGAACGACCCGTCGAGCGTTCCCACCTTCGTGCCGGGTTCCTCGAGGTCCGGCAGGAGGTCGGTCCGGAGGTCGAGCGTCTCGAGGAGGTCCGTCGCCCACGTCTCGGACTCGATGTCGAACATCTGTGTCGTCGAAGCGATCGATTTGTCGGGGTTGACGCTGCCCCCCATCGCGTGGCTGAGTACCTGCGGGAGCATCACCAGCGTATCCGCCGATCGGACGACCTCCGGCGAGGCGTGGGCCTGGTAGTGATACTGCCACAGCGAGTTGGGAACGTTCCAGTGGTTGATCCCCGTCCGCTCGAATATCTCGCGTTTCCCGGCGCGTTCGAGGAGGTCGTCGAGCGTCGACGTGACCGACGGATCGCGGTAGAAGTACGGATCACGCATCGGTTCGCCATCGCGGAAGAACGTGAAATCGAGGCCGGTCGTCTCGACGGCGAGGGTCGAGAGGGAACCGTACTCCCGTTCGGCCGCGAGAAGGCCCGCCTCGATTTCCTCGAGGAGTTGGTCGATGGCCCAGACGTACCGGCCGTCTCGCTCGACGGGGCCGTTGTCGAACCGATACACCTCCCCGACGTCGAGACTGTCGCCGTCGCGTCGCCCGACCCAGATGGTGCCGCCGTTGGACCCCACGTCGATCGCGACATGGTTTGTCATGCTACGAGATAGGACAGAGGGTGCAGATAAGCCTCACGCCGACGGCCACGCCGGAGGCCCGTTCCATCAGGAAAATAATTATGTATGATGATGGTAAACTGTGCAAAGACATGTCACGGGAGACCATTGACAGGCGTCGGTTTATTCGAGCGACAGGTGCCGCGGCCACCGTCACGGCCCTCGCGGGCTGTTCGGGCGGTGGCGGCGGTGGCGGTGGCGACGGTGGCGACGGTGGCAGCGAAAGCACACCCCCTGGAGAGGACGTGGAACCCGCCGACAGTATCCAGTACGTCGGGGAGAACACCCCGCCGACGAAGGCGCTGCGGTCCATCACGGATCGGTTCACCGAGGAGACGGGCATCGAGGTGGAGTACACGCTCCAGCCCCTCCTGAACTACACGGAGACGGTCGCGAGCGACCTCACCAGCGAGGCGGGCAACTACGACGCGATGTACGTCGACCCGTACAACATCGGGGCGCCGTACTACACCGACCTCGAACCGCTCAACGCGTACATCGAGGACAACGACTACGACTACGAGGACCACATCGAGATTCACCGCATCGCGTGCTCGGAGTACGAGGGCGACGGGACCATCAGGGGACTCCCCTACGACTGCCCGACCATCCTGCTCGCCTACCGCGGCGACGTCTTCGACGAGTACGGCGACCAGGCCACCAGCGACCTCGGGTTCGAAGCCGAACCGAACCCCGACATGACCTGGTCGCAGTACATGGAGGTCGCGAAGTGGATCAACGAGAACGTCCCGGACGACGTGGTCGAGTACGGGACGGGCCACATGGCCAAACAGCACCAGTCGCTGGCTAACGAGTTCGAGATGATCCAGTGGTCCTTCGGCGGGACGCAACTGGAGGGGTTCGACGGCAAGGATCCCATCCTTCCCGACGACATCTCGGCCGGGTTCACCGACGACGCCTCCATCGAGGCCGCCGAGTTCTACCAGGAACTGGTGACCGAGGTCGCCGCCCCCGGGAGTACGACCTGGAACTGGTCGGGGGTCGCCGAGGCCTTCGCCGGCGGCAACCTGGCGATGGCCCCGGAGTGGCACGAGTTCAACGGCATGTTCGCCGACCCCGAGGCGAGCGACGTGGCCGACTCGGTCCGGTGGACGCTCGCCCCCACGGGGCCGGCCGAGAACCGGAACGTCCAGTCCCACTACGGCGGGAGTAGCGTCGGCATCAACCGACACATCAGCCCGGAGAAGAAGAAGGCCGCGTGGATGTTCATCGAGTGGGCGACCTCCGAGGAGGTTCAGACCGAACTCCTCAAGCAGGCCGGCGGGACGCCGACCCGGCAGTCGGTCTACGACCGGAGCGAGGTCGAGGAGGCGAGCCAGATGCCCGCCTCCGAGAGCCCGATGCCCAACGTCGTGCCCCCCATCCTGGAGGGCTGGGACCTCGACAACGTCGGTCAGCGGCCCCACCATCCCGACTGGCTCCAGCTGGAGGAAGTCATCTACTCCGAGGGCTCCGCGATGGTCTCCGGCGACCAGTCGGCGGAGGCGACGATGCAGGACTGCGCCGACGGCTTCAGCAACATCCTGTAGTCGGCCGGCATCGGGACGACCAAAACACTCAAGTCGGTATTTTTTTCATTAGATTACACACCACCTGGAGGAGATACGATAATGGCCCAACACAAACAGGCGATGGAGGTCTCCGGCGTCCAGAACGCGTACGTCGGAGAGGAGCCGGACGAGTCCGGCGGCTCGATCCTGGAGTCGCTTCCCGTCTCGTTCGAGATGCTGTTGCTCCTACCGAGCATCATCACCCTCGCGGTACTCAGCATCATCCCGCTGGTCGTAATGATCTACCTGTCCTTCCACGAGGTCAACTTCACCCCCGTCGAGGAGCAGATCTTCATCGGCCTCGGGAACTTCGCGGAGATGGCTGCGGACGGCGGGTTCTGGAACTCGTGGAAGGTGACGGCCATCTACGTCGGTGGGTCGCTCGGCCTGCAACTCGGGCTGGGGATCTTCATCTCGGTGATGCTCCACCGGGTCATCAAAGGCGAGAACGTGTTCACGAGTATCATCATCATGCCGATGATGATCGCGCCCGTGGTCGTGGGGTTGATATGGCAGTTCCTCCTGGATCCCTCGTTCGGACTGTACACGTACCTGCTGAACCAGGTCGGACTGTTCGTCAACCAGCCGATTCTCGGGGACTCGACCAGCGCCATGGCCGCGGTGATCCTGATGGACACGTGGCAGTGGACGCCGCTGATCGTCCTGATCGTGCTGGCGCGGTTGAAGAGCATCCCCGAACACCTCTACGAGGCGGCGCGCGTCGACGGCGCGACCGGCATCACGCAGTTCCGGCACGTGACGCTCCCGCTGTTGCGACCCGCCATCGCCATCGCCCTCCTGTTGCGCTCGATGGACCTGATGCGATACTTCGCGAAGGTGTTCATCACGACCGGTGGCGGTCCGTCGAGTTCGACCAAGATCGTCGGGCTCTACGTCTACGAGCAGGCGCTCCGGTTTTACAACCTCGGGTACGGCTCCGCTACCGGCATCGTCTTGCTGATCGTCACCATCCTCATGGGCCTTGCGTTCGTCGAGACGATCATGGGAGGTGCCGGCGACGATGAGTAGTTCCACACGAACGGCACTCCCGAAACCGGTCCGCCGATACGGACCGGTCGTGGCGCTGGCGTTGATCTCCGTCTGGACGCTGCTCCCGCTGGCCTGGATGGCGCTCTCGTCGCTGAAGATCCGGCGGTCGATGTTCGAGTTCCCGCCGACGATATTCTTCGACCCGACGCTTCGGTATTACCAGGAGATGTTCCTGGGCGCGAACCCGGTGACGCCCTTCCTCGTCAACAGCGTCATCGTCGCGCTCGGCACGGCCGTCCTCTCCGTGGGACTGGGAACCGTCGGGGGGTACGGTCTCTCGCGGCTCGACCTCCAGGGCAAGAAACATCTGGCGTTCTGGATCATCAGCACCCGGATGGCGCCCATCGTCGTCGTCGTCATCCCGCTCTTTTACATCTACAACGCGCTGAACCTGCTGAACACCCACATCGGGCTCATCATCGCCCACACGACGTTCAACCTCCCCTTTGCCATCTGGTTGATGCGCTCCTTTTTCGACGAGGTGCCCGAGGCCTTGGAGGAAGCGGCGCGTATCGACGGCGCCACCAAGTGGGAGGCGTTCCGGAAGGTGTCCCTCCCGCTCGTGTTGCCGGGGATGGGCGCCACCGCCATCATCGCCATCGTCTTCTCGTGGAACGACTTCATCTTCGCGCTGATCTTCACCAGCAACGCCACGCAGACGATGCCCGTCGCGGCGTCGCAACTGGTCACCCAGACCGGGACGCTCTGGGGGCGGGTGATGGCGACCGGCGTCGTCATCCTCCTGCCGATGGTCACCTTCGGCGTCATCGTCAAGCGATATCTCGTGAGCGGCCTGACGATGGGAGCGGTCAAGCAATGACCCGTTCGCCTCGCGGTGGCCCCGCCTCTCGCATCGACCACCGACAACCGTATTCTCGACAGTAACCATGGCACAAATCGCACTCAATCACGTGAGCAAGACGTTCAACAACGGTAGCATCGTCGCGGTCAACGACCTGTCTCTCGAAATCGAGGACGAGGAGTTCCTCGTCCTCGTCGGCCCGTCGGGGTGTGGGAAATCGACGACGCTCCGCATGATCGCGGGCCTCGAGGACCCGACGGACGGCGACATCTCGATCGGGACGACTCGCGTGAACGGCCTCGAACCGCGCGAGCGGGATATCGCGATGGTGTTTCAGAACTACGCCCTGTACCCCCACATGAACGTGCGGGAGAACATCGGCTTCGGACTCCGGCTCTCCACCGACCTCTCGGACGCCGACATCGAGGAACGGGTCGAGGACGTGGCCGACCTGCTGGAGATCGGCGAACTCCTCGAGAAGAAACCCAAGTCGCTGTCCGGCGGCCAACAGCAGCGCGTCGCCCTCGGGCGGGCCATCGTCCGCGACCCGGAGGCGTTCCTGTTCGACGAACCGCTCTCGAACCTCGACGCGAAGCTTCGCAAGCAGATGCGGACGGAGATCTCCCGGATCCAGGAGCAGCTGGGCGTCACCTCCATCTACGTCACGCACGATCAGGAGGAGGCGATGACGATGGGCGACCGCATCGCAGTGATGAACGACGGTGCCCTCCAGCAGATCGGCGAACCGAACGACGTGTACAACCACCCCACCAACCTGTTCGTCGCCGGCTTCATCGGCAGCCCGTCGATGAACACCGTCGAGGCGGAAGTCGTCCGTCGCGACGGGCGGACGCTCCTGGAGTCCGTCACGGGCGATGCCTTCACGTACGACCTGGACGCGACGGCGGACGCGAACGCGGACCACCCGGTCGAGGCGGGCGATCGGGTAACCGTCGGCGTCCGGCCGGAGGACGTGGTGCTGCGCGCCGAGGCAGCGGCGTTCGAGGGCCAACACCACACGACGACCGTCGACGTGGTCGAACCGCTCGGGAGCGATAACCTCCTGTATTTCAACGTGGGCTCCCGGACGTGGACCGCGCGCGTCTCACCCGGGTTCGAACCCGAGTCCGGGACCAGCGTTCACTTCGGGTTCCCGCGCGAGGCGCTGTACATCTTCGACGAGGAGGGGACGACGGTCGAGTCGCGCAACCTCGCCGACCCCGCCGAGGCACGACAGGTGACCCACGGCGACGGCGACGGCGTCGTCAACACGTAGCGTCGCGACCGCCGTCCCCCCACGATGACAAAGTTGATTTGAGTGTGGGTGAAACCGACGTTCGATGCAAGCGACCCGACCAATCGTAGGTGTAACTATGGGGGATCCGGCAGGTATCGGGAGCGAGATAATCGTCAAATCCTACCCGCAGGTGTGTGACGACGTTCGGATGGTCGTCCTCGGAGACGTGGACGTGATGCGAAACGCCGTCGCGGCCTGCGACAGCGACCTCTCGATTCGGGACGTCGACGCCGTCGGCGACGCCGACTACGCCGACGGAACCCTCGACGTCGTCGACTTCGACAACGTCGACGAGGTGGCTCGCGGTGAACACCGGGGCGACTACGGCCGGGCGAGCCTCGAGTACGTCGAGCGCGGTATCGAACTCGCGCTTGCGGGCGACATCGACGCCATGTGCAACGCGCCGATAAACAAGAAGGCACTCGAACTGGGCGGGAGCGACTACGCGGGGCATACGAACCTACTCGCCGACCGGACGGACACCGACGAGTATTCGATGCTTCTCATTCAGGACGGGCTGCACGTCACCCACGTCACCGTCCACATGTCGCTCCAGGAGGCCATCGACACCATCTCGACGGAGCGTGTCCTCGAAACCATCGAGGTGACCGACGAGGGCCTCCGTGATTTGGGTATCGAGGACCCCTCGATCGCCGTCTGTGGGCTGAACCCCCACGCCGGTGAGGACGGCGTCCTCGGCACCGAGGACGGGGAGGAGATCGAACCGGCGGTCGAGCAGGCCCAGGAGGCAGGTATCGATGCATCGGGGCCCTGGGCACCGGACAACATCTTCAACCAAGCTGCAGTCGGTCGGTTCGACGGCGTCGTCGCGATGTACCACGACCAGGGGCACATCCCCGTCTACATCCACGGCGTGTTGCCGAGCGGCGGCGTCGCGGGCGTCAACATGACCATCGGCCTCCCGATCATTCGGACGAGCACCATGCACGGCACCGCGTTCGACATCGCGGGCGAGGGTATCGCGGACGCGGACAGCATGATCGACGCGCTCCAGGCGGCGGGGCGGGCGGCGGAGGCGGGCATGGCGGCGACGCCCCCTTCGACGGAGTAACCGACGCGCACGAACCCCGGCGACACGTATAAGTCCCTATTCTCGAAGGATAGGGGTATGCACGTGACCGGCTACGAACTCTTCTCCGTACCACCGCGGTGGTTGTTTCTGAAACTGACGACCAGCGACGGGACGGTGGGGTGGGGAGAGCCAGCCCTCGAGGGGCGCACCCGAACGGTTCGGGCGGCGGTCAGCGAACTGGTCGAGGACTTCCTCCTCGGCAACGACCCGATGGAGATCGAGCGCCACTGGCAGCGCTGTTATCGTGGCGGTCACTACCGCGGTGGCCCCATCCTTTCGAGCGCCATCGCGGGCATCGACCAGGCGCTCTGGGACATCAAGGGCCAGCAACTGGGGGTTCCCGTCTACCAGTTACTCGGCGGCCGGGCGCGGGACCGAATCCCCCTCTACCAGTGGGTCGGCGGCGACCAGCCGGCGGAGGTGGCCGCGGACGCCGAACGCGCCGTCGACGACGGCTACTCCGTGGTCAAGCTGACGATGACCGCGCGCTCACACGCACGGAACAGCGAGGAAGTCGTCGAAATCGCGGAGGACCGCGTCGCGGCGGTCGACGATGCCGTCGGCGACGAGGCCGACATCGCCGTCGACTGCCGGGGGCGTATCAGCAAGGGTCGTCTCCCCCGCCTCGCGAGCGTGCTCGAACCGTACGGCGTCCGGTTCCTCGAGGAACCCGTCTTACCCGACCAGAACGAATCGCTCGAACGGCTGTCGCCGGCGGTCGGCGCTCCCATGGCGACGGGCCAGCGGATGTACACGCGCTGGGATTTCAAACGCGTCCTCGGCAACGACGCCGTCGCCATCGTCCAACCCGACATCTCCCACGCAGGCGGCATCTCCGAGGTGAAGAAGATAGCCGCCATGGCCGAGGCGTACGACGTGGACGTGATGCCGAAATGCCCCGTCGGCCCGATATCACTCGCCGCGTGTCTCCAGATCGACTTCAGCACCCCCAACGCGGTCCTCCAGGAGCAGAGTATCGGCGTCCACGAACCGGCGGGCAACGAACACCTCCGGTATCTCGAGGATCCAGCCGTCTTCGAGTACGAGGACGGCGACCTCGAACCGCCAACCGAACCGGGGCTCGGCATCGACGTCGACGAGTCCTACGTCCGAGAGCAGTCCGAAAAGGAGATCCGCTGGCAGACGCCGCTCTGGCACCACGAGGACGGCAGCGTCGCCGAGTGGTAGCGGGTTTACCGATGCTAAACGATTAGTGAGAGAAGCACGGAGAGGGTGGCATGGACGTCAACGCCCGCAACCCGGTCAAGACGACACGGACGACCCTGCACATCGTCGAGATGCTCGTAGCCCGCGATGGGGCGTCGGTGACGGAGCTGGCGGCGGCCACGCCGTTCACGAAGGGAACCGTCCACAACCACCTCGCGACCCTCCGTGAGAGCGGGTACGTCACCAAGGACGGGGATATCTACCACGTCGGCCTCCGGTTTCTGTACCCGGCCCGGCGGGCGACGGAGCGGACGAGACTCGCGACCGTCCCGAGGGACGCCCTCGTGGAACTCGCCGAGGCCACGGGGCAGCGAATCGACCTGGTGGCACGCGAGGAACACCAGGCGGTACTCGTCCACAGCGAACAGGGTGAGAAGTACGCGGGACCGGACGGTGTCGCCGGCGACACCCTCCCGCTTCACTGTTCGGCGGCCGGGAAGGCGGTTCTCGCCAACCACGACGGCCTCGACGCGTCCGATGCCATCGACATCGCCGATCCGGTCGAGCGGACGGACCACACCATCACCGACACCGAACCCCTCCGTCGGGAACTCGAACACGTGCGCGACGAGGGGCTCGCCTACGATCGGGGCGAACTGTACGCCGGGGTCCAGGGCATCGCCGTCCCCATCGTCCTGTCGGGCACCGTCCGGGGCGCCGTCGGCGTCCTCGGCATCGACGAACACATGCGCGGGAAGACGTTCCAACAGGACATCCCGGGCCTCGCCATCAGCGCCGCGGAACGACTGACACAGCGCCTCCGCGACGCCGGTGTTTAGTACTTCTAAACGATCCTCGCAGTCCCCGATCTAGTGTGAACGTTAATGATGGTTCCGGGGGCGCCACGGGGGATCCGTGGGGGGCGCTGGACGCCATCGTTTAGTAGGGCAAAACAAGGGGGTCACCGACGCCACGGAGACACGAATCGAGCGACGTTCGAACGGCTGTATCCCGGACGATATCGTGGAAGGGTCTCACCCGTCGTTACGCTCGCTATACGCCGTCCGCGGCGTCCTGCCAGGCGTCCGCCGGATCGGCGTTCCGATGGACGACGGCACCGAGCGCGGCGACGACCCGCTCCGGGTCGGGCGTCTGCCAGATGGACCGGCCGATGATGGGCCCACGGGCGCCCGCCGCGACGGCCTCGGACACCGTTTCCAGCATCGACTCGGTACGGCCCGAGGAGGGACCACCGAGGACGGTGACCGGCACGGGTGAGGCGTCGACGATGGGTTCGAACGTCTCCCGGTCGCCGGTGTACGGTATCTTGAGCACGTCGGCGCCGTACTCCCACGCGAGGCGGCTCGCGTTCCCGACCAGCTCCGGATCGGTACTCCGGTCGTCCGGGACGTGACGGCCCCACATCACCGGTTCGACGACGAGGGGGATACCCGTGTCGTGGAGTTGCTCCGCCAGTTCACAGACGTGGGCGACGTTGCGTTCGAACACCCGTGGGTCGTCGCGGCCGAACACGAGGGCGACCTTGATCCCCTTCGGGTCGAACTCCCGGAGGAACGACGTCGAGAAGGCCGGCGTCCAGATGTCCTCGCCCGTCCGGGCGCCGGGGCGTGCCGAGAACAGCGCCGCGTCGGCGGTGAGCAGGACGTCGACGTCCGACGATTCGAGCGTGTCGGCGAACCGTCGGGCGAAGTGCGGACCGACGAGGACCCCGTCCGGGTCGCCCGCCAGGACGGCCCGGAGCGTCGACTCGGGCCGTTCGAACCCATCGACCGAGCCCATGTTGAGGCCGTGGTCCAGGGCGACGACGACGGCGTTTCCCGACTGCGTATCGAGGAGGTCGTATGTCTCAGTCATGCGACTTCGTCCCTATCTCGGAGACGGGGATGTAAAATTCACCGGTCGCTGAAGGCGTCGAGGTAGCCGTCGAGGAACGCCCGGAGGGCCGCCTCGTCCGGCGGCGCACCGTTCCGGACGAAGTGACCGGCGACGACGTTGCCCAGACAGACGGCCGCCGGATCCGAGAGGCCGACCGCGAGGCCGAGCAACAGGCCGACGTTGAAGTGATCGCCCGCACTGGTCGTCATCGCCGGGTCGTCGACGGTGGGGACGGCGACCGACGCTATCCCGTCGGGGCCGGCGGCGACCGAGACGTCGTCGCCGTGGGCGACGGCACGACGCAGGCCGAGGCCGTCCTGGACCGCCGTGGCGGCCGCCGACAGCGACGACGACTCCGTGCCGACCGCCGCCGCCAGCCGCCCCATCTCCGCGCGGTTCGCACTCAACGTCACCGGCGCGACGTCCGCGAACGCCCGTATCGGATCGATGCCCTCGGCGAGGATGTCGTCGGAGAGTTGGCGAACGTCGCCGGGGTCCAACAGCACCGTCTCCGGCGGGTCCGCGAGCGTCGGCCACACCGACTCCCTGAGTCCGGTCAGTACCGACGGGAGTTCGGGGATGACCACCCAGTAGCCGATGCCGAGCGCGTCGGCGCCGTCGAGGGCGTCGGCGAGCGTCTCGACACCGACCGCGTCGGTGAGCGTCTCCCAGTCCAGCGTCCGCGTCGCCCCCGTCTCCGTGACGAGGAGTTTGCCGTCGTCGAACTCGACGGCCTCGGTGTAGTTCGGGGCGCCGAACGAGTGGCGGGTCGCCGTCGCGAACTCGTCGGCGAACACGTCGAGTTCCGGATTCCCGTACGCCCCGATCATCACGGGACTGGCCCCGAGTCCGATGAACGCGCGGGCCAGGTGACAGGTGAGGCCGCCGGTTCGGGTGCCCTCGCGCGTCCACTCGACGGTGATGGAACTCCGATCGTCGGCCGACGCCGCGATACGCTCGCCGAACGCGCCGAGTTCCGTCATCGGTTCGAACGATTCGGCGGTGGTGCGCTCGTCGATCACCCGCCGGACGTTGTCGACGAAGCCGTCGAATCCGAGGACCGTTCGGGGCGGCCGCACCGACGCCGGGAGTTCGCGCCGACAGGCCGCCACGGCGTCGCGGGTCGCCTCGTCGAGGCTCGTTTCCTGACTCATCGGTGCTCCCCTCTGTGAGGGCCTCCGTAATAGGGATTGTCGTCGGGTAACGCTTTAGTGGGTCATTCGCGTGGGTCCCGGTATGCGAAGCGCCGTACTGACCGAACCGGAGACGTTCGAGTTCGAGGAACGCCCCCGTCCGGAGCCCGGACCCACCGACGTACTCGTGGCCGTGGGACGGGTCGGTATCTGCGGGTCCGACGTCCACTACTACCGTCACGGGCGCATCGGTGACTTCGTCGTCGAGAACCCCCTCGTCCTCGGCCACGAGAGCGCGGGCGAGGTAGTCGCCGTCGGGGCGGACGTCGAGGACGTGGCCGTCGGGGATCGGGTCGCGCTCGAACCCGGGGTCCCCTGCCTCGACTGTGATGCCTGCCGGCGGGGGGAGTACAACCTCTGTCCCGACGTGCGATTCATGGCGACGCCACCGATCGACGGCGCGTTCACCGAGTACGTCGCCTGGCCGGCCGAGTTCGCCTATCCACTCCCCGAGAACGTGTCGACGCGGGCGGGCGCACTCTGTGAACCCCTGAGCGTCGGCCTCCACGCTGCCCGCCGCGGAAACGTCGACGTCGGCGACACCGTCCTCATCACGGGCGGTGGACCGATCGGAATGCTCGCCATGGAGGCCGCCCGCGTCGCCGGCGCCTCGGAGATCATCCTCAGCGACGTCGTTCCGGAGAAACTCGAGCGGGCCAGGGCACGCGGTGCCGACGCCACCGTCGATCCGTCCCAGGAGGACCTGGTCGAGCGGGTGGCCGAACTCACCAGCGCAGACGGTGTCGACGTGGTCATCGAAGCGTCGGGCGCCGATACCGCCATCCGGTCGACCACCGAGGTCGTTCGCCGCGGCGGCTCCATCGCCCTCGTCGGCCTCGCCGGCGAGGGGGAGATCCCGCTCGACACCCACGACATCATCAACGACGAACTCGACGTCCACGGCTCCTTTCGCTTCCGGAACACCTACCCCGCAGCCATCGACCTCCTGGCGAGCGGCGACGTCGACGTCGAAGGAATCATCGACTTCGAGATGCCGCTCTCGGAGTTGACCGCGGCCTTCGAGCGGACGGACGATCCCTCGCTCGTCAAGGGGATGGTCACCGTCGGCGACTGATTACCGAACGGTGAACCCGCCGTCGACGAAGACGACTTCGCCGGTCATGTAGGAGGAGGCGTCCGACGCGAGAAACACCGCGACGGGTTTGAGTTCCGCCGGCCGACCGAGCCGACCCATCGGCGTGTCCGCCAACCACGTCTCCTCCATCTCCGGATCCTCGGCGAGCGTGCTGTCGACCATGTCCGTTCGCATGTATCCGGGCGCGATGGCGTTGACCCGAATGTCGTCCGCCGCCCACTCCGAGGCCAACGATCGGGTGAGGCCGGCGACGCCGGATTTCGAGGCGTTGTACCCCGCCTGTGGCTGGGGGTGATTGGCGATGTGCCCCGACATCGAGGCGATATTGATGATCGATCCCGCCGCATCCCGTTCGAGCAGCCGTGCGCCGACGTGTTTAGCACAGCAAAATACGCCGGTCAAGTTCACGTCGACGACCCGCTCCCACTGGTCGAGGGTCATCTCCTCCGCCGGCTCGTTCTCGACGATGCCGGCGTTGTTGACGAGGACGTCGACCGGGCCGAGTTCCGACTCGACGTGATCGACCATCGCCTCGACGTCGTCCTCGCTGGTGACGTCCGCCCGGACGAACGTCGTCTCCGCACCGGTGTTCTCGGCGATGGTCGCCGCTGTCTCGGTACCGGTATCGGCGTCGACGTCGGCGATGGCGACGTCGGCACCGGCCTCCGCGAGACCCGTCGCCATCCGCCGACCGAGGCCACGTCCGGCCCCGGTCACGAGCGCTGTTTCGCCGTCGAGTCGAAACGAGTCCATGACAGACATGCGCGTGGCGTCACGTCGGACGCCCATAAATCCTCGGTCGACGGTCACCGATCCGCGGCGGACTCCGGGCTGTTGTAGGTACTCGGATCGGGCGTCGGAATGCTGATCTCCTGGCCGTCGAGTTCGATCCGGTTGATGGACGAAAACCCGACGCACGTAGACGTCGTGACCGAAAACCGGGTTCCGAATCCAGCGCGTTCACCCGGACCGACGAACCCGATGATCGCCGAGAGCGGATCCACCGTGTGGCGTGTAAGCCGCGACACCGCCGTGCGCTCCACGGTCGAACGACCGCGATTTTCATAACAACAGTACTGTTGTTATGCATTAGTGCATGGGATCCCCAACCGCCGCGGCGACGCGAACCCGGCCGGGGACCGGGACGCCGGGTCCCGCCACCGTTCGACACCGTTCCGGCGCGCCGCCCGCCCCGGTCGCGGGTTCCGTCAGTTCGTGCGCTGTGGCGGCGGGCGGGGGCCGTCGGTCCACACGAACCGGTCGCCGACTGTGGACGCGGGAGCACGTCCCTCGCTCGCCGGGTGCGCAAGCCCTGGAGGTCGCGTTCGAGCCGTTCGGACCGTCCGCGCCGTTCGCGACACGCGGACGAACTCGTGAGGACCACGGAACACGACTTGCCCACCGATCCGGAACGACGGGCAGGTGTGAACCCACGTTCCACCTGTGAGGGTGCGAGATCGCGGCGATTATATCACTTTCTTATACAGTATAGAAAGTTGGTAGGTCGACGGCGAGCGTCGTCGGCCGTTCGAACGGACGGATGCGGACATCGATCCACGGGAGGATGGTCCCGATCGTATCGAGTGGAACCCGGTTTTTGTAGTCGGCTCACTGTCAACCCGTTCGCATCGGGAAAATCCCGTTCCACGGACACGGATTCGCCATCGTCTGTCCGTAGATGGATATATTTGTAAACCGAGTTGATTTGACACCTATACGCGTTCTGATTACTCCGATGGGGACGGACGTCTTCGGGATCCGGGCTCACCGGGTACGCCCTACGGTTCCACGACCGCCCAGAAGCGAACGCTTCCGGGGACGGTCCACAGCAGTTCGGGTAGGTCGCTGTCGGCCGGATCGACGCCGTCCGTCCGGTGGTGTCGGGGTTCCAGCAGCCGTCGGACGACGAACCCAGCGTCGTCGAGGGCGTTGTGGATGTCGGCGACCGTTCGATCGAAGACTACCAAGTCGGCTTCGTAGTCGTCGTCGATCTTGACCTCCTCCCACGGCTGAAGCCGTGGGATTCCTCCGTGGGTAATCCAACCAGTCGATTACCCCGGCTGCCAACTTGCGGGTTTGCTGAGGCTGGGTTGGTCAACTGAACGCGACTGTTCCCCAAAGTCGGCGAGTATCCAGTCGTGTTCGTTCCACTGCCAGTACGCCCCCTCTTGGGGTGCGTCCCTGCCGCGTTCAGCAGACAGGGCAGCAGGCCGGGCCATCGGCCCAACTTCAGACTGCAAGATGTTCCACGCTCCTGCCACGTCACTATGATCATCCAATTCACAGTCGTGACAGCGGAACGAATCGCCATTGCGCGTCACGTCACTACTTGCACACTCGGGGCACTCGCTACTCGAATCGGCTTCGCTTACTTCTGGAACTACAATTCCAACATCACCGAGTGTCAGTTGTATCCGCTCCAGTAGCTGTCGGTGTGACCAGAAGGCGTGAGTCTTCTCGTTCACATCAGCACTCCAATGAGTGTCCAGTACATCGGCCAAGTCACCAACATACACCGTGTCAACATTCCGCTCAAGCAGCCAATCAGTAACGTGTTTCACCGCCGCGTCACGGCTGTGATTGCGTTTTCGTGACCGCTCATCATACAGCCGCTTGATGCGATGGCTCGTATATTCTTCTTCTGGAAGTTCTGACTGGAGTGTGGCGATCCGCTCGGAATGGCTCTGGAACCGATTAAACTCTGGGCGAGCATGGTACACAGCGGTTTCACCGCCTTCGGTGACAACAGCCAACGTGTTGTTCGCACCTACGTCGATAGCAGCTGCCTGCGTCGTGTTCTCGGAGTCGAGTGTGTGAGTGAAAGCATCCTTCCGCTGTTGTTGCAGATTGTCTGGTCGAATGCGAACGGGATGCTGGACACGAAGCTGGGCAGCGTGTTCATCGTAGATGAGTTCCAAGCGGCTATCGTCACTGTCCCACTGCGGGTTGCCCCGAACTTCGAGCGTGACACGCTCGTTGTGCTCGAAATCGTAGCGGTCTTCGAGTACGTCACCGACGCCAAATTCGAGTGTACTCCGGTTTTCGTCCCAGTCGAACGTGTAGAGGTCATTGCGGACGAGGCCGTGCAACTCGTAGCCCTCATCACGAGTGCCCCAGTACCCCGGTGGTGACGGTTTCTCGGTCACTGTCGGGCCGGAGTCGTCGTGGTACTTGTCAAGCAACCGGAAGTGACTGCGCCACGCTTCGCTGTTCTTGCGAGCGATCTGCTGGCACGTTGCTTTCCCAAGGATGGGGGCATACTCGTCGTACAGGTCGGTGTAGTCAGCGTCCCACACGTCGCCATCGTCACTGAAATAGGCTTGGCGGCGTCGGTAGGTGATCTGATTCCAGAGCGGGGCGTGGGCGGCCAGCCAGTCGAACAAACACTGCCGATACCTGTTGCTGGTTGCTTCAGCAGTGTAGGTATTCGTTCGCTGTGGCCGGTCGCTCACACAGTACATTATGTGATAGAATATCCTAAATGTTGGGATTACAACCTGCCTATGTCCTGTGGTTTGTGGCATATCATGTCGGCTTCATCCCACGGCTAAAGCCGTGGGCTTTCGCCTCGCTACCGATGTAACTCCGTTCGAAGGTCTCCGCCTCCAAGTCGACCATCTCGCGGATCGGATGGGGTACGCTGACCACGAAGACGCCGTCGTCCCGCAGGATTCGGCGGACTTCGCGGAACGCCTCCCCGAGGTGTTCGATCATCTGGTACACCACCTCCGAGGAAGCCACGTCGAAGCTGTCGTCGGGAAAGGGCAGGTTCGTCACGTCGCCCTGCAGAAACCGTGCGTCGACGCCGTAGAAATCCCGCAATCGCCGTGCGTGTCGGAGTTGTTCGCCGGAGAGGTCGACGCCGACGACGGTGTCGGCACCCAGGTCGGCGGTGCCGACGCTCGCTTGTCCACCGCCACAACCCAGTTCGACGTACTCCAGTCCGGCTACCGAGTCGAGGACGTCGGGTTGTGGCCCGCCGGGAGCATCATCGACGAACGGCGAGGGAGCCGGCGGGAGGTCACCATCCGCCGTGTCGGCGTTCCACAACGCCTGAAAGTCGTCGCTCCACGCGTTCCAGAGTCGCCGGTTTTCGCGTCGGTGATCGGTCATCGGTCGCCGTTCACGTGACCGAGTCAATAGGAGTTGGGGGTCCACGCTCGAATGCAATCACTCGCCCACGACGAGGGTCACGATGGCGTAACCGATGGTTTCGCCGGCTGGAAAGGGCCATCGCGGCACGAAAGGGAGTCGTATTAACCAACAAATCTATGACCGTCGCGGTACGTTGGTTAATACGAGGCGACAACCGATGCCCCGCGAACCACCGACACCGCCGGCGGCGCTCCCGACGGAGTTCGCCGAGACGCTCGACGAACGGACGCCGGACCAGCTCCGATCCGTTGCCCGCTACGCCGAATCGTTGGCGGAGCACAAGGCCCGAGCGGCCCGTCTCGAGGCGGAACCGGACGAGAATGGCGAGACGGAATCGGACGGTGACGGGAACGACGAACGTCTCGACGACCGGCCCGAGGACGTCCCGTCGAAGGCGACGATCACTGTCAAGGAGATCAACGACAACCGCTACTACTACTGGCAGTGGCGGGACGGCGAGACGGTGACCTCCAAATACAAAGCGCCGGTCGATCCGGACGAATAGCTTTCGCCCACGCCACGACGGCCGACGATACACATCGATAGGAGGGTGTACGGATAGCCACCGCGTGAACACATCGATAGGAGGGTGTACGGATGGCCCCCGCGTGAACACATCGATAGCGGTGTGTGTCCTGCAGCGCGAACGGGGGTGGACCGACCGTGGTCAGGACGGATCGACACGAGCGCCGTCTCTAGTCGGTCGGAGGGCAGGCCCACCACCGTGATTCAGCCCCCAACGCGATCGGAATCCGACGTCGCCGGGTTCCGTCGATGGCGGGTCCGTGGCGTCGAAAACACATCGATAGAGGTGTGTGACGTGCGTCCGACGCGGAGGAGCGTCGTCCCGTCGTGAGTCGACCTCGGTATCGGAGTGTGAGTTGGTACCACTCATCCGATACACATCGATAGAGGGGTGTCCCCCCGTTGCGCAACCGAGTGGGAGTCCGCACTCAGGTTTCGCTTCGGATCTGTGCGTTCACGACCGATTCGACTTCCTCGGACGAGACCATATCGATCCGGGAATCTTCGCGAAGCGTTTCGAGGATCGTCTCCGGGCGTTCCCCGAACTGAAACTCGAGGAACATGCCCGAACTCGGACCGTGACTCCGCCGTTCGAAATCGACGAGCGAGTACGTCGTCAGTTCTTTCATCTTGTTGACGTAGGTCTCCTGGTAGTACTGATCGGCGTCGATGGATTCGGTGAGGAACTGATAGACGCGGTAGCCGGTCGTGCTCCGGGCGGAGCCGTCCGCGGTTTCGGCGGCGACGGCGGCCGTCGCGTACAGACAGAGTTCCTTCTGGGTGCTGATGCCGCGGACCACCTCGAGGACGCGGTTCTTTTCGACCTTGTCCTGGGCTTGGCGCACGTGTTCCTCGCGAACGCGTTCGTCGCCCTCGCGTTCGGCGAGTTCGCCGGCGACGCGCATCAGATCGATCGCCTTCCGAGCGTCGCCGTGGGTCTGGGCCGCGAACGCCGCGGCGAGTGGAATCACGTCGTCGTCCAAGACGTTCTCGTGAAACGCGTCCCGTCGGCGCCGGAGTATCGCCTGGAGTTGGTTCGCGTCGTAGTCGTCGAAGTGGACGTCCTCCGGCGTGAACGAACTCAGGGCTCGACTCCCGACGGACTCCATCATCCGCGCGTCGTTGGAGATGGCGACGACGGAGATGTACGCGGCGAGTTCGTCGTTGGCACCCGCCCGCGAGAGTTGGTACAGCAACCGCGAAAACGCGGGATCCTGTTTGTCCCGACGCCCCACGAGCATGTCGAGTTCGTCGAGGACGAACACGACGGAGTCGAAGTTCTCGTTGACGATGCGGTAGAGTTCGTCCCACTTCTCCTTCGTCGCGACGCCGTGTTTCGGGACGTCGACATCGACGCCCGCCTCGTCCGCGGCCTGACTCGCGAGTTCGTAGACGGCGACGCCGAGGGTGTCGAGATCCTGGCAGTTGACTTCGATCGTGCCGAATTTAATGTCATGCGTCTCACAGATCCGGCTGATGTTGTTACAGACGGCCTTGGTGATGAGCGACTTCCCGGTCCCCGACGGCCCGTACAGAAAGAGGTTCGGCGGTCGGTTGTCGCCCAGGGCGACCCGGAGCATCTTCGTCACCTCCTGGAGCTGTTCGTCGCGGCCGACGATCCGGTCCTCCTCGACCACGTAGTTCGGATCGAGCAGCGATCGGTCCCGGATCAGGCCCTCCTGCTCGTCGAATTCGAGCAGCATCTCCTCGATGGAACGGGATGCCTGCTCGGAATCGGCCTGCTCGGACTGCGGGTGGCCGTCGGTGGCGCCGTCCGTCGACCCGTCGTCCTCCGAAGGCCCGCCGGCGGAACTCGACGGGAGATCGGCCTGCGTCGTCGGCTCGTCCTCCGGAGCCCTCGGGTCGGTTCGGGACTCGTCGGAGTCGTCGGAACCCATGCCGGACAACAGACCGCCCGGCATTAAAAAAAGTTCTCCCACCTCTATCGGTCGTGTTAACTTTGGCATCGATTCCACCAGACAGCGAGGGCTTGGAGCCACGATTCTGCTGTCGTCGGCTCCACGTGGCTAAACGTATTTGAAAACGAAGAGGTTCGTCGTTTTATCTCACGAAATAGACGTTCGACGGCATTCCGATTGCCATGGCGTTCGTATCTGCAATCGAGGCCGTGTCGATCGAGGGCAGTTTGGAGCCATTGAGCATCGTCGACGAGAAACACGGCGGTTTCGACATCGTGTTTCTCGCGTAATTCGCTCAGGAAGATTTCGGTTAAACCAGTCGTATACGTGCTAAAAAGCCGTATGTGAAGGAATGTGTTTGTTTCAGGATCGATGGCGGCGTACAGCCAGTATTGCTGATCGTTGATTCGAATCACGGTTTCGTCAAGCGCAACCTGATTCGGGCTCGCACCGCCTTCGGGCTGTAGATCGGCCTTCTGCACCCAGTTGTGGACGGCCGTTCGAGAGCGTTCGACACCCAACCTTTCAAGAATCGAGATGGTATTCGAAAGTGATAGTCCAGCCACGTGCATCTGAATACCGAGCCGCATCGCGAACTCGGGTGTCCGCTGACGCTCCACAAAATCTAATTCGATCCAGTCGCTACAGTCGCTGAGGCGTGTGATTTCGGGCATAGACACTCAGAAATCAGCACGCCTCACTCTTCACGCTTAACTTGACACGACTCCTCTATCGAAGTGTGATCCGTCGAGTTAGTCGCCCAAAGTCGGAGATACGGAGATTCAGATCGTGAATAGCGTCCTACCAGGGTAGCGAGCGACGAAGTGTTTGGCGCAGTGTCCGGCGCCGTGTTCGGTCCCCCGTTGGAGACACACCCCTCTATCGATGTGTTCCGGACATCGAGGGGAGGGGAATACGAACGGAGAAACCGGAGGGGCGCGTTGGCATCGAGCACGGACAACCGTCTCGAAGCTTCAGACAGTCGAAATCGGTGGGATCGGAGACAGCGGATCACGCACACGTCCGGACGGGACGACGAGAGCAGAACACGGCGGGTCGGAACACATCGAACACATCGATAGAGGGGTGTGTCCCCACATCGTCGTCTCCGATCGATATCGTGACGCTCCGTATCGACTCCCCCCGCGTCTCGGCTTCCCGCACGGATACACATCGATAGCGGTGTCTCGTGGACGGTCCCCGTTCCGTTCGTCCGCCGTATCACGTCGTTGGAGGCGGGCAACTACTCCTTCGGCCCCGTCGACTCGACCGTCGGTTCCCCACACGCCGGGCAGTGCTCGTGTTCGCTGTCGAACGGCTCGTCACACTCGGAACACCGGTACCTCTCGGTACGACTCGCCGCGTTCGTCGCCGTCCGCTTGAACTCCTCGACATTCTATCCGAGGAGGCCCTGACGGCGACCGAGGTCCACGGGCGCCTCGAGGACCGCGGCGTCGACCGGACGGAGAACACGGTCCGCCATCACATCAACGAGCTCCGGGACGCTGGCCTCGTCGACGTCGTTCGCTTCGAGGAAGGGCGCGGTGGCACCACGAAGTACTACCACGCGAACACGATCGTCCTCTCGTACTCGCTCCCCGATTCGGCCGACGCCGCCGTCGAGGAGATGACCGACGCTATCCAGCCCCGGATCACGGACGCACTCACCACGCTCACGGACGAGTACGACGATGCGATCGAGGGGGTCGTCGCGGACATGCAGCCCTGTGAGCACTGCCGGACCCAGAAATACGAGACGTACGTCCTCCTGACTATCCTGCGGCGTGCGTTCGTCCGTTCGCACCGACGCTGAGAACTCACCAACTACTGCCCCCTGGCGATCCATCCGGCGGAAACCGACCGAAGAAACGTGGATTCGACGATCGGACGCCAACCGTTTTCCCCGCTCTTCCCGACTCAGGGAACGGGACCACGACATCGTGTCCGCCGGTCCGGTGGGAACTCCATGCAATCGGCACAACTCCTCGAGCTCGCCCGGCTTCTCGAACAGTACGTCAGCCTCGGCGTCTTCCTGGTTGCGGCTGCCCTCGGCGCGGTCAGCTATCGCGCGTGGCGCCGCGAACGTGACCCGCGAATGCGGATCGTTGCAGTGGGGTACGGCCTCTTCGGCCTCTACGGGCTCGTCGTGTTCCTCGAATACCTCCTGCTCCCGTACTTCCCCTACGCGACCCTCGAACTGCTCGAACACGCCAGTGCGCTACTCATACTAGGCGGCCTGCTGACGTTCTTCGTCGCCCTCGGCAAACGGTGAGCGATGTCGGAGCCTGATCTGGAGCTGGCGTCCCGCCGGGCGATCTACCAGTACGTCGCCAACAATCCGGGTGTTCACTTCCGCCGGCTCCTCGACGAACTCGAGTACGCGCAGGGGACGCTCCAGTACCAGCTCCGGTGGCTCGTCGACGAAGGGCTCGTAGAGGTGTCCGACGACGGCCAGTACACCCGCTACTACCCGGCCGCCGAGTTCGACGAGGCCGACCGGACCGTAATGAACGCCCTCCGGCGCGAGTACAGCCGTCGGATCCTCGCCCATCTCCTCGCGGACGGGCCGCTCACGACGAGCGAACTGAGCGAGCGGCTGGACAAAGCCCGGTCGACCGTCTCGTGGCATCTGTCGAAGCTCTTCGATGCCGGGCTCGTCACGAAAGAGCGGGACGGTCGGTGCGTCATCTACGAAGTCATCGATGCGGACCGCGTCACGTACCTCTACACGATACACCGGCAGTCGTTCACGGACCGCGTCGTCGACCGGCTGTTGGATCTCTGGGAGGGTTACTGAGCGGACCGCCCGACCGTGACCGTTCCACGGAGCACGACCAGCCGCAACAGGAGCACGTACACGAGAAACATGATCGTCGGCCCGAGGAGCGGGACGACGAGACCCGCCAGGTCGGTGCCGACGGCGGCCGCATGAACCGTAGCGAACACGAACCCGCCGTAGGCGAACGCGTGAACGACTCGGGGTCCCCACGGCTGGTCGAACCGCGTCGCCTCCGTGAATCCACGAACGGCGACGACGAGCAGTAGGAGTGCTCCGACGCCGACGGCCACCCCTCCGAGGAAGTACGACAGCGGGTACGCCGGCGCCGGAGCCTGCCCGGTGACGATGAACAAGGTGTCGAGGAGTCCCACGCCGGCGTGGAGGAGGGTGACGAGCATCGCAAACACCGAGAGTTCGACGTGAACGCGTTGGGACGCTCGCTGAAGAATCCCGAACGGTTCGATACTGTAGAGGATCCCGGTGAGCACCGCGAGATACAGCGCCGGATACGCGATCAGGGCAGCGCCGCGGTCGAGGAGCCAGACGAGTTCGGACATCAGGAGGCCCCCGTCGTCGCGACGACGTCCGGACAGCCGTCCGCGTCCTGAAAGCCGTTGTCCGTTTCGGGCCGCGTCGGACACCGGTCCCGGGCGTCGGGGATGCCGTCCCCGTCGTAGTCGTCGGGCGCCTGACGCGTCGCGACCGTCCGGTCGACGAGCGTTGCCTGTTTCTGTTCGGTCGCCCCTGTCGCCCGGACGTCCCCGATCTGCCAGAGCACGGGCACGGAGACGAGCAACACGAGGAGTGCGGCGACCGTGATGCGTTGTTTACGTGTCCAGGACATGGGTGTCGAAGCCGTCGGTCGTGTGGAAAACCCCGTCGTGAACGATGAGCGCCTCGAGTCCATCCCAGTCGTCGGCGAGTGCGTTGGCCTCGTCGAGCGGGAGTGCGGCGAGCGTCGTCGCGAGTGCGTCCGCTTCCATACAGTCCCGTTCGGCGAGGACGGTCACCGATTCGTGTCGGGAACCGAGCCGTCCGGTCGCGGGATCGTAGATGTGGTCGGTGCCGGCACGCTCGCGACGATAGGTTCCGGAGGTGGCAACGGCCCACTCCGTCTCGAGGGTCTTGAGCGGCTTCGCGTCGCCGTATGGACTTTCGACGGCGACCGGTCCGACTGGGGGCGACATATCGCCACCGCCGCTGACGAACCCACGTCGGCCGAGTCCGGCGAGCGTCTCCGCCGCTCGATCCACGATGTAGCCCTTGGCGAGCCCGTTGAGATCGAGGGGGACGTCGGTGCTGACGTGGTGGCCGCTGATACTGACCGTCCCGGTATCGAACGTTTCCGGGACGGTGTCGTCGTCGCCTCGTAGATACGCCTTGAGGGACTGCTCGACGCGACCCTGGTGAATGTCGAAGACGTGATCGGTTCGGTCGTAGTATTCGAGCCCCCGATGCACGAGGCGAGCGACGTGTTCGTTCTCGACTGCTCCGTGGCTGTTGAGTCGACAGACTGCGCTGTCGGCGTCGAACGCGTTCAACTGGTGTTCGAGCGCCGTGACAGTGCGCCGGGCGGCGTCCGCCGCAGCGGCGGCGCGAACCCCCTTCACGTCGACGCGAAACGACGTGTCACAACTCCGGAACTCACGGTGCGTGGCTCCTACTCGTTCGTACGCTGTTTCGAGCGTCGCCATTATCCGCACTCACCCCGCCTCGTCTTTTTCGTCGTCGTCTTCTTCGTCGTCTCCGTACTCCTCGCCTTCGTACTCCTCGCCTTCGTACTCCTCGCCTTCGTACTCCTCGCCTTCGTACTCCTCGCCTTCGTACTCCTCGCCTTCGTACTCCTCGCCTTCGTGCTCCTCCTCTTCGTGCTCTTCGCTCTCGTGGTCCTCGACGTCCCCTGACTGTGTCCGCACGGCGGGCGTAAAGCCCTGATTGGGTGTGGGAGCGTCGGCACCGGCCTGTGGTGATCCGCTCGTGTCGTCGCCGACCGGCTCGGACGGCTGTCCGAGCCCGAGGCCAGGGAACGCGAGTCCCCCAGCGACGAGCGTGGTTAGCAGTGCGCCGACGAGGGTGAACGCGACGAGTCGGTCGTTCGGAACGGGAAGACGCATTCGTGATCGACCGGAGACAGGCGGTAGTAAAGGCCGTTCGCGTCCAGCCATCGAATCGTCGTACGGTCGTCGAATAGTCCGGTTGGTCGAGTCCGGCCACGCTCCCGGAGTCACCGTCCCGTCGCTCGAGCGCGACGAAGATCGTACGCACCCGACCCCGCCGGGATGACACTCGACCGTCACGAGTCCCGAATACTCCATCCACCCCTCACATACCGCCCCGCACACGTCCGGGGGTTCGGTGGCAAACCTCTTTGTACCGAGATGGTTTTATGGTAAACAACCTATGCATCGGTATTCCGCGGCGGGCTACCGGCAGCACCGGTGGCGAACTCGAACCGACACCCAGCGAACCACTCGCCGTCTCCGTGTCGTCGAATGATGGGCGCTTCCTCGGCCGTCGTCGATTCGTCGACGGTGTTGCTCGTCGGATCGGACGACTGGCTCGGGCGATTCGCCGCCAGGCTCGAGACACGGACGCAAGCGACCGTGTATACCGTCGGGACCGAGACGGAGGCGCTCGACATCGTCCGAGAGGGGACCACGGACTGTCTCGTCACCGAGTACGCGCTCGAGGGTTCGACCGGCCTCGATCTCCTTCGGGCGGTTCGCGAGGAAACGACCGCGCTACCGGTCCTACTCGGTACCGCTGCCGGGAGTGAGACCATCGCGGGCGAGGCCATCGAAGCCGGTGTCACCGATTATATCGCACTCACGGAACCGGTCGAGGGGATGATCGACGAACTCGTCGACCGAACTGAGCGCGCCATCCGCTCCGCTCGGCGGTCGGCCACCCAACGGGAGCGGGCCAGGCAGTTCGACGCGATATTCGACGATTCGCGGACAGCGACGTGGGTTCTCGATCCGGAGGGCGCACTCGTTCGCGTGAACGAGACAGCCCGGGAGATGATCGATGCAGACGTCGAATCGATCGTTGGCGAACCCTTCGGGACGCTTCCGTGGTGGGCCGCGCCCGATGCAACGAACCCGGACGTCCAACAGATGGTGGCGAACGCACGCGATGGCAGATTCGGCAATGCGGTCGTCGCACAGCCGCCACACCTCGCAGACCCACGCGTCGTCGACCTCTCCGTGCGCCCGGTCGAGAACGAACGTGGAGCGCTCGTTTCGATCGTCGTCGAAGGCGTCGATATCACCGAACGTGTCGACCTCGAACGCGACCTCCGTCGATCGGAGGAGCTCCATCGTGTGACGCTGAACAATATGACCGATACGGTTCTCATCACGAACGAGGACGGCGAGTACACCTACGTCTGTCCCAACGTTCACTTCATCTTCGGCTACACGGCCGACGAAATTCACGAACAGGGGACGATCGACGACCTCCTTGGAGCTGACCTCTTCGACCGTGACGAACTCGCGACGGATGGCGTTCTCAAGAACATCGAGACGACCGCGACGGACAAGGCGGGTCGCGAGCACACGCTCCTAGTCAACGTTCGCGAAGTCTCGATTCAAGACGGGACGCTCCTGTTTAGCTGCCGGGATATCACGAAACGCAAGCAACGCGAAGAGGCGCTCGCGACCCTCCAAGAGACGGCCCGAGATTTCCTGTACGCTGAAACCCATCCGGAGATCGCCCAACATGTCGTCGACGACACGTCCGGTGTCCTCGATCTGGATGCGAGTGCCGTCTATCTCTTCGATGCCGATGCCAACGACCTCCGGCCGACGGCACACTCGGCCACGATGAGGGAACTCAACGGACCGCTTCCGACCGTCCCTGCCGACGGGGAAACGCTTCCGAGTTACAGTTTCGTCGAGGACGAAGTGTTATTCTTCGACGATGTCCACGAATCGGACCGGCTCGAAAACCGGGCGACCGACCTTCGTAGTGTAGCCTACATTCCACTGGGAAACCACGGCGTGTTCGTCGCTGGCTCGAACCGGGTTGGCGTCTTCGACGACGTAACCCGGGAGCTGGCCGATCTGCTGGCTGCAACCGCCGAAGCCGCGCTCGACCGCGTCACACGGGAGTCCCAACTTCGCGAACAGGATCGAACGCTCCAGCAGCAAAACGAACAGCTCACCGCCCTGAATCGGACCAACGAGACGATCCGTGAGATAGATCAGGCGCTCGTCCAGGCCGAAACCCGGGAGGAGATCGATCATACGGTCTGTGAGCTGTTGACCGCCGACGACCGGTTCGGGTTCGCCTGGATCGGCACGGTCGACCCGGCGACCGAAACCGTCGAACCACGGGCCTGGGCTGGCGCCGAAGATGGCTATCTGGATAGTCAGTCGTTTGCCGTCGACGGAGCGGATGCGGAGCCGGCCGGCCAAACCGCGGCCACCGGCGACGTGACGATGGTGACGAACGTCGCTGCCGGGCTCCGTGACAACCAGTGGCGCAAGGATGCGCTCGCTCGTGACTACCTCTCCGTACTGAGCATTCCCCTCGTCTACAACGAACTCACACACGGTGTGCTGACGGTCTACGCGCCGACCCAGGATGCCTTCGACGACACGACGGAGGCCGTCCTGGCCGAACTCGGCGAAACGATCGCGTCCGCGCTCAGTGCCATCGAGCGAAAGAACGCACTGCTCACGACGTCGATGACGCGGGTCGAGTTCGCCGTCGACGATCCGGCGTTCGTCCTCTCACGGCTCGCGCGGGACGCGGGATGTACGCTCTCGTATC
Source organism: Haloplanus salinarum (assembly GCF_009762275.1). Taxonomy (NCBI): domain Archaea; kingdom Methanobacteriati; phylum Methanobacteriota; class Halobacteria; order Halobacteriales; family Haloferacaceae; genus Haloplanus; species Haloplanus salinarum. Next base: position 339,737 of record NZ_CP034345.1, read on the forward strand.
AGGGAGGGGTCCAGCAATCGACGGAGGGGAGCTACGTGTTCGTCACCGTCGAAGGCGCCCCGCTAGAGGACGCCGTCGAAGCCGCCTCGCAGCTCGTTGCTATCGACGACGTCCAGACGATCAGTCCCGGGGACGACGGCGGTGTTTTGCGACTCCGGCTCACACAGCCGTTTCTCGCCCTGGAGCTGGCCGATCACGGTGCCGTGTTCCGCGAAGCGACCGCCGATCCGACCACGACGACGCTCGTCGTCGATATCCCGGACAGTATCGACGTCCGAACGATCACGCAACTCGTCCGGGAGACGTTCTCCGGCGTCGAAATCCGTGCCAAACGGACGCTCGATCAGACTGCTGCACGCGACCTCTATTCGCGGGTCCTCGACAAGCTCACCGAGCGACAGCTCGAGGTGATCCAAACCGCCTACTACAGCGGGTACTTCGAGTCACCGCGCGAGAGCACCGGTGAAGATGTCGCCGCGACCTTGGGTATCTCTCCCCCCGCCTTCTATACGCACGCTCGGACCGTCCAGCGCAAACTGTTTGCGACGCTCTTCGAAGAGCACAACCGGCCCGTCGCCGCTTCGACCGAGATGGTTGAATAACGAACTCCTTTTTCTCAAAGCGGTTCGGTGACAAACAGCCGAATATTCCCTTATACACTTATTATCCGTAACCAGAGTGCCCCGGTCCGCGTGTCGGCACTCGTGAACTCACATGACAGACATCGACCCCAAATCCGACGAGGAAACCCCGTACGAGTGCTTCGACTGTGGAAATATCATCGTCGCGGAGACCAGCCCCGGCCAGTGTCCCGACTGTGGCGGACCGATGCGAAATCGTCGAATCCCGATCGAGTGACTATGGCCTCACAAACCGATAGTGCCCACGACGAGCTCGAAGAGCCGACCGAGTCGGGATCGACGCTCGACACGGCCCGTCGCCAGCTGCACCACGCTGCCAACCATCTCGATATCGACCCGAACGTCGTCGAACGACTCGAACACCCCAAGAAGGTTCACGAGGTAACGATTCCCATCGAGCGGGACGACGGAACGGTCGAGGTGTTCACGGGCTATCGGGCCCAACACGACAGTGTCAGGGGGCCGTACAAAGGCGGGCTTCGGTACCACCCCGACGTGACCAGGGACGAGAGCGTCGGCCTCGGCATGTGGATGACCTGGAAATGCGCCGTCATGGATCTGCCCTTCGGCGGGGCCAAAGGCGGTGTCGCTGTCAACCCGAAGGAACTGAGTTCGGCGGAAAAGGAACGACTCACCCGCCGATTCGCGCAAGAACTCCGTGACGTCATCGGCCCCAAGCAGGATATTCCCGCCCCCGACATGGGAACGGATCCACAGACGATGGCGTGGCTGATGGACGCGTACTCGATGCAGGAAGGTGAGACGACGCCGGGTGTCGTCACCGGCAAGCCGCCGGTCGTCGGCGGCAGTAAAGGGCGCGAAGAGGCCCCTGGTCGGAGTGTCGCCATCGTCACGCGGTTGGTCTGTGAGTACTACGACCGTCAGCTCGCGGAGACGACGGTCGCCGTCCAGGGCTACGGGAGCGTCGGGGCGAACGCTGCCCGGTTGCTCGACGACTGGGGAGCGACCGTCGTCGCGATCAGCGACGTGAACGGGGCGATGTACGATCCGGCGGGAATCGATACGGCCTCTGTCCCGTCACACGACGAGGAACCGGAAGCCGTCACCACGTATGCGAACACGGTGATTTCGAACGACGAGTTGCTCACGCTCGACGTCGACGTCCTCGTTCCCGCAGCGCTGGGTAATGTGATCACCGAGCGGAACGCGGATTCGATCGCCGCGCAGTTCGTCGTCGAAGGCGCGAACGGCCCCATAACCTCGCCGGCGGATTCGATCCTCGCAGAGCGGGACGTCGCCGTAATTCCCGATATCCTCGCCAACGCCGGCGGTGTCACCGTGAGCTATTTCGAGTGGCTTCAGGACATCAATCGGCGGGCCTGGTCGCTCGAACGGGTGAACGACGAACTCGAAACGGAGATCCAGACCGCGTGGCGGGCCGTCAAGACGGAGTTCGAACGCCGCGACGTCACCTGGCGGGATGCAGCCTACATCGTGGCACTCTCGCGCATCGCCGAGGCTCACGACGCCCGGGGGCTTTGGCCATAGGCATGACCCTTCCCCCCACCGAGCGGACCCGAGAGCCGGCTACGCCGCTCGAACGTGGGGCCTTACGACTGTTTCGCCTGTCGTCGCTCGGCGGACGCGTGATCGTCACCGGGTTCCTGGGATATCTCGTCCTTGGCACCGTCTGTCACTGGACGTCTATGACCCCGGATTTAGGGTCATGAGTTTCGACGACCCCGTTTTCACCGTTCTCGGTGTGTCCGTCGGGGTCGTCGTTTGTCTCATCTCCGGGTCTCTGACGGTGTCGACTCGTCTTTTCGGAGGGACGAACGGGCGAGTTTCGTCATACTCCCGAGTTCGATTGCGTTCGGATTCGGTGCTGCGACGCTGCGAGTGACTGCCGGTCCTGCTCGGACGTGTCTCGCCGAACTACTCCGACTGTAGCGAACTCGCTGGCTGACGGCGCTCGCCATCGGGGGAACACGACTGTTTTCCGCATCGACCGGGGTACGAGTCGGCCGCTCTGCTTTCTCCCCCGGGAGACTGCCTCGTTCGGTGAACCGGCTACCGTCGCTCCATCCCAGTCGAGGGCAACAGTCGGGACTACCCCGGAAGCGATGCGGCACAGTGGCGTGCCGTTTTGGGACGCCACCACCGACAGCAACACGTCGGTCGCCTCCGCGACTGGACAGTCTTCGACCGGGAACTCCGAGTTAACCAACAAACTCGTATTGCCTCGATACCGTCGGTCAATACTCGCCGATCTCGGTGAGGACGGCCACGCGCGCCTCCCGAGTTCCGGTGGTCTTTCGTCGGATCCCAGTGCGATCCCAGCCGAGCGGTGACAAAGAACGCTTGGAACCAGTTTTCGTCGGTGCTCGGTTTGGCGTCGTTGAAAGTATTTAGAAACTAGCAAGTTTGATATTTTAGACTATGAGGAATACGTTCGGACGCGCTCCGATCTTCGTCGCGTCCGTACTCGAATCGGCGTCCGAAGCGGTGGCAGGCCGCCTGAAAACAGGGTTCCCGACCGACGAGATAGCTCGCGTCGCCGACGGGACGGTTCTCGCGGGGTTCGCAGCGGAATATCTCGGCCAATGCCCCCGTTCTCGTCGGAAACCGGCGGAGCTGGTGGGACGATTGATGTCGGACTCGACAGTGCTCCATACCCAAATTATAAAAAACAGATATTGTTTTCGAAAGTGGTAGTTTGGCAAGTTGGGGACGGACACCGAACGTCATCGCTGGTCCGGGTGTCGACCCCCGCTCCAGAAACCCTTATTCGAACAGCTGCTATCGTCGCTGAGGCGGTCGAACGAGAGCGTGAACCGCTCGACCTTTTGACCGCCTCGTTCCGCATCGCAACGCCACCACGACACACGAACGACGCTGTTATACTGCGAACAGTTGGATCAGTAGTTCAGATACACCGTCTTGGAGATGGTGTAGAAGTCGAGTCCGGCGTCGCCCTGCTCCCGGTACGTCTCGCTGGAGGAGTCTTTCATTCCACCGAACGGGACGTGGAGTTCGAGTCCGGTCGTCTTCTCGTTGATTTTCACCACGCCGGATTCGGAGTCCTCGACGAAACTGTGCGCCTCCGAGAGGTCCTGGGTCACGATACTGGCCGAGAGGCCGTACGGGACGCCGTTCGCGACGGATACCGCCTCGCCGTAGCTACTCACCGGAATGACCGAAAGCACCGGGCCGAAGATCTCCTCCTGTGCGATTCGCATGTCCTGCTCGACGCCCGAGAAGACCGTCGGCTCGACGAAGAAGCCGTCCCCGGCGTCGACCTCCTCGCCGCCCGTCTCCAGGGTCGCGCCCTCGTCGATCCCGACATCGACGTATTCAAGCGTGCTTTCGAGTTCGCTTTGGCTGGCCTGTGGACCCATGTCGGCCCCGTCCAGCCCCGGGCCGATCGTGATCGACTCGGCCGCTTCGACGACCCCCGCCACGAACTCGTCGTAGCAGTCCTCGTGGACGATGGCGCGGGAGGTGGCCGTACACGCTTGTCCCGTGACGCCGAACGCCCCTCCAGCGGCGATATCCACCGCGTCGTCGACGTCGGCGCTGTCCATCACGACGACGGGGTTCTTCCCCCCCATCTCCAGTTGCACGCGCTTGTTGGTCTCTTTGGCCTGGTCACCGACGGTTTCGCCGACGGCCGCGCTCCCGGTGAAGGAGACGGCGTCGACGGCGTCATGAGTCGAGAGCGTCTTCCCGACCGTGCTCCCGGGGCCGGTCACGAGGTTGAGGGCACCGTCCGCGAGACCGGCCTCGTCCAAGCACTCGACGAGTTTCCGGGCGATGTTCGGGGTGAGCGACGCCGGTTTGAACACGACCGTGGTCCCGGTCGCGAGCGCCGGGGCGATCTTCCACGCCGGGATGGCGATGGGGTAGTTCCACGGCGTGATGAGCCCGGCAACACCGATCGGTTCGTCGACCGTGTAGAGCGTCGTATCCCGGCTGCTGGACGATTTGACGTCGCCACCCAGGTCGCTGGCCTTCGCACCGTAGTACGCGAAGATGTCGATAGCGCGCTGGACCTCCCCGGCCGCTTCGGGGCGTGCCTTCCCCTCCTCACGAACGAGCGTTTCGGTCAGTTCGTCCTTCCGAGCGTCGAGCTTCCCCGCCACCTTCCGCAGGACTGCGCCGCGCTCCGGAGCGGGGGTGTCCGCCCACGTCTCGGTTGCCGCTGCCGCAGCTTCCACCGCGCGCTCGGCGTCCGTTTCGCCGGACTGTTGGAACACCCCCACCAAGTCGTTGCGGTCTGCCGGATTCCGGCTCTCGAACGTCTCGCCCGTCTCCGATTCGGTCCACTCGCCGTCGATGTAATTTCGATATTGTTCGCTCATCGAACCGACCAAGACGATCCGTATAAGAGAAGCTTTTGATGTACTGATTCCACCGGAACCAACAAGACCCTCCGGTGTCCACGCCGATGTATGCAGTACTACTGTGTCAGCGAGGGCGGCGAGCCGCGGCTCATCGCTCGTGACGGGGACGAAGCGTACGACCTGACTGCGGCCCGCGAGCGTGTGACCTCCTTCGACGACCTCGCACACGTCGCCGATATCGCCACCGAAACCGTCGACGAGGTCGCCGCTCGCCTCGTCGACGAGGCGGAGCCAGTCGACATCCCGGACGAGACGAACGCGGCCGTTCCGGTGGCCGTCGACGAGGTGTGGGCCGCCGGCGTCACGTACGAAATAAGCGAAAAGGCCCGCGAGGCGGAGAGCGGGATGCCGGAGATGTACCTAGACGTCTACGATGCTGACCGACCGGAGCTGTTCTTCAAGGCGACGCGGGACCGCGTCGTCGGCCCCGGTGAGGCGGTCGGGGTCCGTGAGGACTCGGAGTGGAACGTCCCCGAACCCGAACTCGGGATCGTCCTCCACCATGGCGACATCACCGGCTACACCATCGGAAACGACGTGAGCAGCCGGTCGATAGAGGGCGCGAACCCGCTCTACCTCCCTCAAGCGAAGGTCTACGACAGGTCCTGTTCGCTCGGTCCCTGCGTCGTCAGCGCCGAGTCCGTGGACGATCCCCACGACCTCGCGATGCGGATGACGATCGAGCGGGACGGCGAGCAGCGTTACGAGGGCGAAACCGCCACCAGCGAGATGGTCCGCTCCTGCGAGGAACTCGTCTCCTTCCTCACCAGGCACAATACCGTCCCAGAGACCGCAGTGTTGTTGACGGGGACGTCGCTGGTACCGGAGGAAGGCTTCACTCTCGAGCCCGGTGACCGGATCGACATCGACATCGAGGGAATCGGGCGCCTCTCGAACACGGTCACGAGAGTCTGACTGGCCGCCGGACAGCGGAGCTGATTCGGACGCGCACGGCGGACGGGACACACCGAACCTGCCGCCGTGCGTCCTCGTTCCCGGCCCGCTCCACGTCACTCCTCGGCGTCGGCCCGGAACTCGAATCTCGTTCCGTTCCCGAGAGTGGTACCGCCGTTGACCGCCTCCACGTGGAGTGTGACGTCTTTCGTCCGGCCGCACCCGTCGTTGACATTGACCTCCCACTCGTCGCCGACTGCGACGCGCCCCTCCTTCGAACGTCGAAGGAACTGCTCGAACGACTCGGCACGGAGCGCGTCCCCGACGTCGTCACTCCCGGGCGAATAGCGGATCCGGATCCCGTCGGCATCGGTCATACTGCCACCGACGGGGGCGACTGACAAAACCCCTCCTCCGGGGTCCCGCTGGGTGATCACGACTCGCGCCCCCGTTGACGCGACGGGGTGGCGTTCTTCACCCACGCATCGTGAGGTTAATTATTTACGAACGCATAAGATCACTGTATATGTGCCGACCGACCGGATCGTAGCGAGATACAGAATCGAGACTCCGGTTTCTCTCGACGAGGCGACGGAAGCGATGGTTAGTGAACAGTCGACGGGGACGTTCACGGACGTACCGCTGGAAACCGAAGCCCTCCGAAGGCGACACGCGGCGGCCGTCGAGGACGTCACCGTACTCGGGGAGTCGGACCGGGCGACGCTCCCAGGCGCGGTGACGCCGAGTCCCCGCGGCGAGAAGGGGACGTACACGCGAGCGGAAGTAGCGGTCTCTATCCCGCTCGAAAACGTCGGGCATTCCATCCAGAACCTTCTGACAGCCGTCGGCGGGAACCTTTTCGAACTGCGCCATTTTTCGGGGATCCGGTTGGTCGACCTCGACGTTCCTGCACCCCTGGCGGCGGCGTACCCCGGTCCACAGTTTGGGGTCGAGGGCACGCGGCGTGTCGTCGACGTCTGGGATCGGCCGCTCATCGGGACGATCGTGAAACCCAGTGTCGGGCTGTCTCCCGAGGAAACGGGTGACTTGGTTCGGGAACTCGTCGATGCGGGTATCGATTTCGTCAAAGACGACGAGTTGATCAGCGACCCGCCGTACTCGCGAGTCGCCGACAGAGTCACGGCGGTTATGGCTGCCATCGACGAGCACGAGGCGACGACCGGGAAGGAGGTGATGTACGCCTGCAATATCACCGGCGACGTGGATGAGATGCTGGAACGGGCCGATACCGTAGCCGAAGCGGGCGGAAACTGTCTCATGGTGAGCATGAACAGCGTCGGTCTCTCGGGGTTGACGAAACTACGACGGGAGGTCGACCTACCGATCCACGCCCACCGGAACGGCTGGGGTGCCCTCTCTCGGTGCCCGCAACTCGGATTCGACTATCGTGCCTATCACAAGTTCTTCAGACTCGCCGGGGCCGATCACATCCACGTCAACGGCATCCGGAACAAGTTCGCCGAATCCGACGAGTCAGTCGTCGAAAACGCACGGGCAGTGCAGTCCCCGATCGCTAGCGAGGACGATATCGCGATGCCGGTGTTCTCTTCGGGTCAGTGGGCCGGCCAAGCACCGGAGACGTATCGGGCGCTCGGAAACACCGACCTGTTGCATCTCGCCGGGGGTGGCATACTGGGTCACCCCGACGGTCCGGCGGCCGGCGTCGCTCATCTCAGACAGGGATGGGACGCCGCGATAGCGGGCGTCTCGCTCGAAGAATACGCGGCGGACCACGAGGAACTCCGCGTCGCCCTCGACCACTACGGAGGGTCCGATGGCTGAGCCGGACCTGCTCCTGGCGTTCTACGGGGACGATATCACCGGATCGACGGACGCGTTGGAGGGATTGGCGCGGAACGGCATTCCGAGCGTCCTGTTCGTTACAGTTGTTCGAGGCGAAAGCCCACGGCTTTAGCCGTGGGATGAAGCCGACACGGTGGGGGGACAATCCACGGCCCACCAGCCAGCCGGGAGTTGTGTCCCGAATCGTTAAGTTTGGCCCTCCCGTACTGTGTTGTGACGGCGTTCCCCGGTTGTGGCACGGGGTCTTCGACCCCAACGGACGCTTCGCGTCCACAGCCCGCCGGGTAAGAAAGCCGAACCCAGTCCACGGCGTAACACGCGAGGTGACGCGACCCGTGGTACCCAGTTGGCTGAATACCCGACCGTGGAGGCCCGAACCGGTATTCGGGCCGTCGAAGCGCCCGGCGCGTCCGGGTGGGAAGGCCCGTTTGGCCGGGCTGTACGCGCTGGAAAGCACGTTCGGGGTCGTAATCGAACGGCCACCGTCGAACGCCCCACGCGAAAGCGTACTTGAGGGCCGAGGAAACGCGCAACCTTGAACTCCCCTTCGGGGAATCCCACGGCTTCAGCCGTGGGAGGAGGTCAAAAGGTCTGTTCTACGTTCGACTCCTCGCCGGAGGTGGGAAGCATCGGGAAGGCGATCGATATCGGTCAGTCGGTGTACGACTCCCCGTTCGTGCCCGTCTCACAGGGGACGACTTCGCCACATGGCCGGTACGTCGTCTTCGGGAACCTCTTCGCTGAACAGGGCGGGAAGCCCTACCGCCTCGACCGACATCCGACGATGCGTGCGCACCCGCGGACCCCGATGCACGAGAGCGACATCCGCCGCCACCTCGGCGAACAGACCTCGCGTCCCGTCGGCCTCGTCGACATCCGGTACGTCGATAGCCGCGAGGATGTCGCCTCGTCGCTCGAGCGAACCGTCAGCCGGGGGGACGAGATAGTCGTCTTCGACGCCCTCGATACGGGCCACTTGGAAACGATCGGCAGCGTGCTCTGGTCGGCGGCAACCGAACGACAGGGCGTCCTATTCTGTGTGGGCTCCTCCGGCCTGGAACACCACGCGCTGCCGGCACACTGGGAGAGAACCGGCGAGATTGACACGGACGACGAATGTTTGAAACATCGACCCCCAGCTGATCCGATCCTCGTCGTGTCGGGGAGCGTAGCGCCGACCACCGCGTCCCAGGTGGAGCGCGCAGCGGCGGAGGGATTCGAGACGATACGGCTCGATACGCCCCGGCTGATCGACCCGGCCGAACGGGACGCCGAACGGCGGGCTGTCGTCCACGATACGGTCTCAGTCCTGGAATCGGGGACCGACGTCGTCCTCTATACGGCGAAGGGGCCGGACGACCCGGCGATCGAGCGAACCCGTCGTCGGTTCGAAGAACTCGGCCCCCCGGGCGTCCTCGGCGACCGTCTCGGTCACCAGCAGGGGCTCATCGTCAGGGAGATCCTCCGGAAAGTCGGTCTGGAACGTGCCTGTGTGGCGGGCGGTGACACGAGCGGCGCGGTCATCTCGGCGCTCGATATCACGGCGCTCGAAGCGATCGCGGTCGCGGCTCCGGGGGCCCCGATCTGTCGCGCGGTCGCCGACAGGTCCTTCGCGGACGGGCTGGAGATCGCGTTCAAGGGCGGTCAGACCGGAGGGGACGACTACTTCGGCGTCGTCAAATCCGGTGGTGTCCCCCTCGATTGATCTACGGTCGTCACCCGGCTGTTCCCGATGGATGCAGGACGGAATACGCCGGGGAGGGCGAGCGCGGCGCGCCATCACGTCGTCCTCGGCGGCTCGAGGAGTCGGGCCTCACTCAAGCACCGCGTGGACGACATCCGGGTCGAACTCCTCCCCGGGGATCTGTTCGCGGATCGCGGTCTCGGCTCTCGCGACCGGGTACGAGTGCGTGTTGATGGATTCGATGTCGTCGGAGCGTCGTTTCAGGATCGCCATCGCTCGCTCGACGTTCAGCGCCTGTCCGCGGCCGCCGAGGAGCGTGATCTCGTCCACGACGAGGCGGTCGGTATCGATAGGGACCTCGTCGCCGATGAGGCCGGGGAGAACGACACGACCCCGTGGTCGGACGATGTCGATGGCGAGCGACAGGGCCGGCGCCGCTGGGGCGGTCACGACCACCAGGTCGGGACCACCCCCAGTCAGGTCCCTCGTGCGCTCCGGGGTGTCTTCCGCGTCGCTGTACAGCGTGTTCGTGGCACCCAGCTCTGCTCCCAGTTCGAGGCGGTCGTCGTCCGACGGGAGTCCCAGCAGGATGACCGGGTCGGCCCCCGCCTCGTCCGCAACAACGGTTGTCGCCAACCCCTGGGCACCGGGGCCGACGATCGCCACGCTGTCGCCGGGTGAGAGCCGACCTTTCGTGAGCGCCCACCGGACGCCGTTCCCGACGACCGACCCGAGACATCCCGCCCTCGACGATACGCCATCGGGGAGGGTGTGGACTCGGGTGTTCGGATGAAGGTACATGTACTCGCCGTAGCCGCCCCAGAGGTGTGGCGGTTCGTCAGCGGATATCGACACCCCATAACACCGGTCCCGGTCACACATATGGTAGTTTCCTGTCTGACAGTGCTGACACTCGTAACACGGAATGTATGGTTCTGGCATCACCCGCTCACCGATCTCGACGCCCCAGCTGTCCAACGTCTCCCCGGCTCCGTCGACGATCCGACCCGCGACCTCGTGTCCGAGTACGAGCGGTAGCGATTCGAAGTGGCTTTCTCCGCGGTACAGGCCGACGTCCGTTCCACAGACGGACGTCGCTTCGACCCTGAGGAGGGCACCGTCACCGACATCAGGTATCGGGAACTCCCGTGGTTCCAGGCGTCCCTCGCCGGCCAGTACCATCGACGTGGTCGCGTCCGATGGCGCCATACGATAGTCATATCGACGCTCGGAAATTAAATCCAGCGTGCGCCGGAGTCGCTGGCCGTCGCCACCATCACTTATACTTGCCCACACCCGGGTGTCTATCCCATGACGGAGGAGCGCCTTCTGAGCGACGAGGTCGCGATAGTCACCGGTGGAGCGAGCGGAAACGGCAGAGCAGTCGCCCTCGAGTTCGCCCGGCGTGGCGCAGACGTGGTCGTCGCCGACATCACCGACACGCCACGTGGCGGGGGACAGCCCACCCATCGCCGGATCCGCGAGGAGACTGACTCCGACGCGCTGTCAGTCCGCTGTGACGTGACCGACGTCGACGACCTCTCCGACGCCGTCGGCGCCGCCGAGGATTTCGGCGGGGTCACCGTCATGGTGAACAACGCAGGGATAACCGAGAGCAGACCGTTTCTCGAGACGACCGAGGCGGAATACGACCACCTGACCGACGTCAACCTCAAAGGGGTCTTTTTCGGGTCGCAGGCGGCCGCGACGTCGATGGTCAGGGGCGACCGTTCCGGGTCGATAATCAATATATCGAGCACCTCCGGAGTCCGCGGGCGCGGTGACGGGGTTGCGTACTGCGCGGCGAAAGGCGGTGTGACGACGATGACGATGGCGTTGGCCGACGCACTGGCCCCAACATCCGCGTCAACGCCGTTCTACCGGATTTGACCGAGACGGAGATGGCGGCCACGGACCTCGGTATGGTGGGAACGGAGTCGGGCGAGGAGTACGTCGACCGGAACATCCCGTTGAACCGGGCCGGGCGACCCGAGGATGTCGCGAACGCCGCGGTGTATCTGGCGAGTGACATGGCATCGTACGTGACCGGGCACTCGCTGACCGTCGATGGCGGAGTCACGGCGACGAAGTGAACGCTGAGGTCCAGACCGGGACCTATCGCACCAACGGCACGGCCCGACGTCCGTTCCCGGCGGCCCACGGGGGGCGTGGGTGGACACTCAGTACCCCAGCCCGAGGGCCCGGTTCCCGACAAGTAGTCCGAGAGCGACACCGAGCAGAGCGACTAGCGCCCCGAACGACACCGCCCAGCCGAAGAGGTCGGCGAGGGTGCCCACGACGACCGAGCCCCACGCCGCGACGAGCATGTAGGCCGTCCGAATCACCCCGAACCCGGAGCTCTGTTCCGACTGGGAGAGGTGATCCATGAATCGCGGGAAGACGGCTGCCGACCATCCCATTCCCATCCCGAGCGACAGGAGACCGGCGACGACGAGTTCGATTCCCGTGCCGAACACGAGCGTTGTCAGACCGGCGATACCGGTGACCATACACAGTGCCGTCCCGATATCGCGACCGAAGTAATCCGCGACGCTGCCGACACCGACCTGTAGTATCCCGTGGGCGACGAAGTACAGGGCGAACAGCGTACTCGCCGTCGTTCGGGAGTAGCCGTGGTACTGGACGAAAAACGTCGGGAGAAACGATGCCAGCGCCTGCCACGTGAAATCCGAGATGGCGGCGATGATCGCGGTGAACGCGACCGTGGGTCGGGACAGTAGCGAAACGATCGGACCGAGGGCAAACCGCTCGCGCATCGGCTGGTCGGGACGTCGCGGTTGGACCGAGCGGACTCGCCACCAGAACAGCCCGCCGACGAGCGCGGCGGGACCCGCGAACAGACCGAGGGCCCCCCGCCACCCGTGGGCCCCAGCGACCCACGTGATGGCCAGCGGGGTCACGAGCCCCGCGGCCGGTCCGCCGGCGTTGTGCAGCCCGATCGCCGTGCCGATGTCGTCGTAGGTCCGGGTGATGAGTCCCGTCGCGACGCTGTAGTGGAGGCCCGCAGCCGCCCCGAGGAACACCGTCCCGAGGACGAAAACGCCAAACACCGGCGCAGCCCCAATCAGGAGCACGGTGGCCCCAGTCCCGACGACCGACACGAGGATGACGACGGGTTCGCCGAACCGGTCGGCAAGCACACCACTGGGAAACTGGACGAGCGCGTAGGTAACCCACATGGCCGTCAGCGCCCCACCGATCGCGGCGTTCGAGATACCCAGGTCCGCCGAGATATCCGGGATGATCGGACTTAGTGCTAGTCTCCCGGTCATCGTGATAAAAAAGGCTGCCGTACAAAGCGTCAGCACCGTCTCCGAGTAACGCCAACGCATCCGATATCGACCAACAGCCGGAAGGTGAAAAAAGGCCTCCGTCTCGTAGCGAGTGACCCCGCCAGCCGGGAGTCTCAGGTCTGCGTGCCGCTGCGCGACACCCCTTCTACCAGTCGTGCCGAACAGGGCATCGTACCATATTTTGGAGTAGCGGAACTCGCCGACGGCTACGGGGACGCGAAACGCGAGGGGTACGGGTTCGTCGCGGGCAACTCGACACACCCCGACATCGTGATCGGCCTCGTCAGCGGCGCGACCGGCGACTCCGACGTCGTGCTCTCTCCAATCGTGAACGGCCGAGTACGTCGGCGGCGGCGACCTCAGGGCGGGGATAACGGTCGTCGATTCCCACCTCCGGGCGCTGAGCGAGACCGGCGATATCCCGGCGACCAACACCGGCGAGAAGCCCACTCACCGGGTCGACCGTCCATCCGGCGATGGCGCCTCCAGGGTGGCGTAGAACCGCGTGACACCGGTGAGCACCGGGTAGGTCCACTCGGGGTCCTGATAGAGGTACTGACAGAGGTCGTGCCCGTCGGCACCGGACAGTGGGAACCCCCGGTGGAGCTCCGTCTGACGCGCCCGAGTGACTTCCTCAAGTCGGTCCTCGATATCACTCTGGCGTCGAGCCCTTGGCGGCCAGTCAAGCGAATCGAGCGTTTCGATCAGCGTCGCCCGGTGGGTCGCGATCGCGTCACGTTCCCCATCGAGATGGTCACGAATCGTCTCGCGTCGGTCGGCCGCGCTATCGACCGCATTCATGAGCGTCGCCTTGTACAGGTCGGTGAACGACTGGCTCGTCCCGGGCCCGAGCCCCACGGCTACCTCCGGGGAGAGCTCCGCCGCGGCGAACTCCTCGAGGGCCTCGCCGTACACCTCGCTGTAGTGGTCGACACTCATGACCGTCTCGCGGAAGGCCACGCGTACGCGGTCGAGTGACTTCGTGGACCGTTGTTCCGGCGCGGCCACGAGCGTCGATCCCGTTGAGCAGCGCGACGGTGTGACGGTCTCGACGTCGGCAACGCGGTCGCGAAACCGGACGAACGCCCGCCGCTCGGCCTCGACTTCTTCGCGTTCCGCCTCGATGATCCCTCCGGTCCTGGAGAGCGGTTCCAAGACGTGCTCCCGGAGCATTGCGCTAACCGGCCCGGGTAGCTCCCGTGTCGGAGCCATCACCGTGTGATACGTTCTCATGAGACATAGGTGTTACCCATGGGTTCACGCCGACAGGCGGACCTCCTCGACCGAACGTCCGGCCACCAGGATCGACGGCGACCGGATGTCATACGGATTATTGTAACTGTTCACCGGTGGTTCGCCAGGACAGTCCGGCGAACCACCGGTACTGACTTCCAATGAACAGTATCAGTCCTCCAGTTGCTCGCGGGCGCGTCGCAGCGCCATGACGGTTTCATCGCGGTCGTGGGTGACCTCCTCGGGGCTACGGTCGTAGTCGTAGAACCCGGCGCCGTCGTGGATACCGCCCCGTCCTTCGTCGAGGTACTCATCGAACAGGTGACTCGCCTCGTCGTCGTCGGCGAGGTGCGGGCTCAGGTTATCCAGCACCGTCCGGACGAGGTCGAGCCCCGCGATGTCGATGGTCTCGAAGGGACCGATCGCTGCGGTCCGGAGTGCGTAGCCGTCTCGGATGGCGCGGTCGATGTCCTCGAAGGAGGTGACACCCTCCTCGACGAGGTGGAGGCTCTCGCGGAAGATGGCCATCTGGATGCGGTTCCAGACGAATCCCGGGACGTCGCGTTCGACCATGACGGGTTTCCTGTCGACGGCGTCGAGGAAGCCCTTGACACGATCGACCGTCTCGTCGGTCGTCTCCTCGCCCCGGACGACCTCCACCGACGGGAGCAGGTACGGCGGGTACCACCAGTGACACCCCACGACACGCCCGGCGTGTTCAGGGATCGCGTCCGCGATGTCCGTTATCGGGATGCCCGACGTGTTCGAGGCCAGGACCGCAGTGTCGGGGGCGTGTTCGGCGACCTCCCGGTAGGTGTCCTGTTTGATCGACAGGTCCTCCGGAACCGACTCTAGGACCAGGTCGGCGTCAGCGACCCCGGTCGCCACGTCCGTCGTGAACTCGATTCCCTCCACCACGGCGTCGGGGTCGCGGTCGGTCTCGCCCTCGGCCCGGAGAAAGGAGACCACCTCGTGGATCCGTTCGGTCGCGTCGTCCAGGTTCGACTCTCGGTGGTCGATTAGCGTCACCGTCTGCCCTTTCACCGCGAACAGCGTCGCGAACCCGTGGCCCATGTCACCGGCACCGATAACCGCGACTGTGTGTTGTGCTGTCATCCGTCGGAAAAGCGTTCGACCAGACGCGTTATTATTTTTTCCCCAACCCCGGATGTCACCGCTCGTCGGGTGCGTCGCAGTGGCACGGGCAGGCGACCCAACTACGCTTCGAGGAGTTCCACGACGTTGCCGTCCGGGTCGAACACGTAGGCGACCTTCGCTCCGTTCGAGAGCCGCTGTGGCGGGCTGAGGAACTCGACGGTCCCGTTCAGGTCGTCGTGTACCGCCTCGATGTCGGGGACCTCAAGACAGACGTGAGCCGCACCGACGTCGTTGTTTTCGACGCCCTCGTTGGCGTCGCCACCTGGCGGGGCCGCGTACTCCAGCAACTCGACCGCCCCCCCGCCCGCGTCGAGGAACGCGATGTCCACGTCGACACCCTCGACGCCGACGAACGTACTGAACTCCTCGCTCGCGAATGAGAGGCGCTCGCTCACCGCCAACCCGAGCGAGTCCCGGTAGAAGTCGAGCGATTCCTCCATATCCGATACGGTAACACCGTAGTGGTGTAACTCCCCGATCATCGTCCGTTACGGGGTGTGTTCGTCGGTATCCGGCTTGATGTTTGTGGTCCCGGACCTGGCGGTGCTCGCCCTGGGAATCCGAGTCGCGGGAGGCGAGAGGGAGTCCGTGACGGTGCCGTGTCGGCACCGCGCTTCACCCGACCCCCGCGGTGGCGGACGAAATTATTTATATCTATCAGCATAATTACCCCTGACGATGGAGCTATCTGCCGACCAGGGCGAGTCACCCGTCGAGACGGATGGTCGCGAGGAAATACTTGCCGCGGGTCAACACCTCGGACACATCGTTGAGTCGACGTACGGGCCCTACGGGATGGACAAGTTACTCGTCGACGCCGTCGGCGACATGTCGGCGACAAATAGCGGGAGCAGGATCCTCGAGATGGTGGAGGTCACCGACCCTGTCGCCCGGATGGTGCTGGAGGCGTGCACGCCGGCCGGGGAGGGTGGCGACGGATCGACGTTCAGCGTGCTGCTGGCGGTGGAACTCCTCGACGAGGCGACGGAACTTATCGACCGGGGGGTCTCTCCCGTGACGGTCGCCGACGGGTACGTCCGGGCAAGGGACCGTGCAGCGGCCGCGCTCGAAGAGGTGTCGGTGGACGTCTCGCCGGAACGCGAGGAGCGATACGCGATAGCCAAAACGGCGACGGCTGGGCGGTTCACGGAACTCGACAGGGAACACCTCCGGCGCGTGGTCCTCGACGTCGTGGACGTGCTCCGGCCCGAAGACGTTTCGACCGAAGCGCTGGCTTTCGAGGAAGATATCAGACTCGGGATCGACAGCTCCCGCACCGTCCGCGGCGCGGTCGTCCGCAGCGAGGTCGTCGGGGAGGCCGCCCCGGACACGGTCCGCGACGCATCGGTGCTGCTTCTGGAGGAGGGAGTGGTGCCGGTACGCGACAGGGGCGACGACGAACGACTACTCACCGTCGACGACCCGGACGACTACGAGGCGTTCCTCGAGTACGACCGCGAGACGGTCGTCGACCGTGCCCAGCAGGTCATCGATCTGGGTGCCGACGTCGTGGTGAGCACGGGACACCTCCACGAATACGCCACCGACCACCTGAATAGGGCGGGCGTACTCGCGGTCCACGAGCTCCGGAACGAGCAACTCGATCGGATCCAGCGAGCGGTCGGGGGGGAGACGACGGTCTCCACGGCGATTCCCGGGACCGCTCTCGGAGGGGCGGGGCAGGTCACCGTCTCCGAGATCGGTTCCGGGACGCGCCCGGCCGTCGTGTTCGGCGACTGTGACTCCACCAAGATCGCCACTGTCATCGTCAACGGCGGGACGACCCGTGTCACCGCGGAAGCCCGACGAACCATCGCCCAGGGCGTCGCCGCGGTCGCCGCGACGTACACCGACCCCCGAGTGGTTCCCGGAGGGGGGGCCGCCGAACTCGAGGCAGCTAGGCGGGTCGAGGCGGAGGCCGAGGGCGGCGTGGGATCGATGGCGGTCCGGGCCTACGCCGACGCGCTGACGGCCCCCGTCGCCACGCTGGCCGCGAACGCAGGGTACGACCCGATCGATGTCCTCGCGACGCTGCGAGCGCACCACGACGACGGCGCAGTCGACGCGGGGGTCGACGTCGAGACCGGGGGCACGATGCGCGCTTACGAGATGGGGGTGATCGAACCGGTCCGCTCGAAACGGCGAGCGATCCGCCGGGCCACCGACATCGTGACGACACTTCTCCGGATCGACGGGATACTCCCGATGACGGGCGGTGATGTCATGGATACCCTGGGAGCCAAGGAGGCAGCGGACGCCGACCCCGGGGACCGGCCCGACCTCTCGTCGGGAAGCAAGGGCGGACTCGGACTCGGGTGACTCGGGACGACCCGGGATGTGTTCAGCCGGGAATCGGTCGGTGTCGGTCCGTGGCTACGTCCGTGCCTCGCTGGCCGTCGGGCGGGACCTGTACCCTCGCTGGACGCCCCACAGGATCAGGACGATACCGAAGAGGACGAACGACCCGGACACCCACGCCCGGGCGTTCCCGACGACGGACGCATAGGCGAACGCAATCGACAGGACGCCGGCGACAACGGTCGTGATGTCCACCTCTTGGATGTTGGGAGGCATACCCGTGGTTTGTCGGCACTCAATAATAAAACGCCGGGGTGAGTACGATCCGGCCCTTCCCGGAGCGAGTCACTCCCGCTGGACGGTCAGCGTTTCGAACCGGTTGTAGCGGCGCCACAAGTAAACCGGTCCGAAAAAAACTCCCGAGAGGGCGACGGCGACCGCAACGAGCACGGGGAGCAGGTCGAGCGTGAGCGTTCCGGTGGCTATCGCTGGGGCCAGAACGAGAGCGAACGCGGTGACCGCGCCGGCGCCGATGTACTTCCAGACGGCTGGCTTCCACTCGGTGTCCGCGAGCGCGACCAGTCGAGTGTCCCGGTAGAAGCAGTACAGCGAGACGACACCCACGAACAGGAGCAGTGGCACGAGCAGTACAAACACGACCGGTTCGAGTCCGAACGCGAACGCGAGAGCCGTCGACCCGACGAACGCAACGAAGGCAACACTCGGGGCGGCGATCCCCAGCCACCAGGATGCCTCGGGTCGGGTGGGTGGATCCATGGTTGGCTACGACTGCCGGGCTCGCCGGTTCGTATCGATGTTTCCTGTCGCGGCCCGCCGGCTCGGACCGGTGGGGGTGCTGCATCCGTTCCGATGGGTCGATCCCTGCCGCCTCGTGCTCCGGTGCATGTCGGATCCGATCGATCCGCTGGAACATAAATACCGGAGGTGCCGGCCGCGCCTCGACGCGGGCCGGCGGGCTGGTCGGAGTTAGTCCATCGGAGTGGACGCCGGTTCGATACACGAGAGACCCGAACTCTCCCGCCGGCCCCGCGCGAACCGGTCCCCGGTCTCGGCGTTGAACAGGTAGAGAGCCGACTCCGGGAACTGGACGCTGATCTCGTCGCCTTCGGACGGCGCCTCCATGGCAGGCATGACGCTCCGGATCTCTCCCTGTGGCCCGTTCATGTAGAGGTGGATGTCGTCGCCGAACGGTTCGACCAGGTACACGTCCGCCGGGATCCCCTCGCTCGATTCGCCGATGGTCACGTGCTGGGGTCGACAGCCGATAACGAGGTCCTCCGACGCCCGTTCCGGATCGTAATCCTCGACCTCGAACTCGATCCGTGTCCCGTCATCGGTCCGCACGACGGCCCGATCGTCGTCGATCGTCTCGAGCGAGCCATCGAGCGTGTTGATCTCGGGCGAGCCAATGAACCCGGCGACGAACAGGTTGTTGGGGTTGCGGTACACCTCCTCGGGCGCGCCGACCTGCTCGATGTGCCCGTCGTTCATCACCGCGATCTTGTCCGACATCGTCATCGCCTCCCGCTGATCGTGTGTCACGTAGATAATCGTCTCACCGAGCTCCTTGTGGAGGCGGCCGAGTTCCTTGCGCATCTCCCGTTTGAGTTTCTCGTCGAGGTCGCTCATCGGCTCGTCCATCAGGAACGCGACCGGGTCTCGGACGATCGCGCGGGCGATCGAGACGCGCTGTTGCTGACCACCGGAGATGTCGCCGGGGTACTTGTCGAGCATGTCCGCCACTTGGACGAGTTCGGCCGCCTCTCTCACCTGTTCGTACCGCTCGGACGCCCCGATCCCTTCGAGTTTGAGCGGGTACGCGATGTTCTCCCTGACGGTCATGTGTGGGTAGAGAGCGACCCGCTGGAACACCATCGCCAGATCCCGACCCTGGGGGGCCGTGTTCGTCGCGTCGGACCCTTCGATACTGACGGTGCCGCTGGTCGCCGTCTCCAGTCCGGCGATA
The DNA here is from genome assembly GCF_009762275.1 of Haloplanus salinarum. Taxonomy (NCBI): domain Archaea; kingdom Methanobacteriati; phylum Methanobacteriota; class Halobacteria; order Halobacteriales; family Haloferacaceae; genus Haloplanus; species Haloplanus salinarum. The sequence goes on from NZ_CP034345.1 coordinate 359,134, forward strand.
CACCGGAGCGTCGTCGTCTTCCCGCAACCGCTGGGGCCGACAAGCGTGACGAACTCCCCTTCTTCGATGTCGAGGTCGATGTCGTCGACGGCGACCTCGACGCCGGACATTACGTCGAACTCTTTGCGGAGATTTCGGAGCGAGATGTGGTCTCGCGGTGTGGTTGCCATATCAGAGTCCTCCTGTTTTGAATCCTTCCAGAATGCTTTCTTGAAGTTTGTACACGAGCACGAACGGCGGGATAGATATTAAAACTGATGCGGCCATCATCTGGCCCCAGAACACGAAGTTCTGCTCTTGGAACGTCTGGATGGCCGGCGGGAGCGTCTGCATCCGGGGCTCGGGCAGGAGTATCGTGGCCATCGTGAAGTCGTTCCAGCTGACCGCGAAGGTGAAGATCGCGACCGCGACCATCCCGGGCCAGGCCATCGGCAACGCGACGTCTTTGAACGAGTGGAACCGCGTCCCCCCGTTCATCCAGACGGCCTCCTCGTAGGCGATTGGGACGGTCTGGAAGAACTTCCACATGGCCCAGATGGAGAAGGGAAGCGCCAGCGCGATGTGTGCGATGGCGATCCCCCAGTAGGTGTTCAGCAGGCCGATATCCTGCCAGATCTGGAACTGCGGGAATGCCAGCAGGATCGGCGGGAACATGTAACTGAACAGGATGAGCCGCGCGAACATCTTCCGTCCGCGGAACTTGACGCGAGTCAGACCGTATCCCGCCAGCGTGGCAGTGGCGACGGTCACCACGATCGAGATGCCCGCGACGAGCAGGCTGTTGAGATACCACCGCGAGAAGTTTCGATCGGTGAACACCCGCACCCACGACTCGACGGTGGCGGCCGACAGGATCTCCCAGGGCCAGTACAGCGGGCTCTTGATGATGAGGTCGTTCGACTGCAGACTGGCGACCAGCATCCAATAGATTGGGAAGAAAAACGCAAAGATGGTGACGCCGACCACGACGTACAGCGACACGCGCTGGAGGCGTTTCTTCTCCTGGTAGCCTATCCGGTCCGGGCCCAGCAGTCCCGAGGCCCGGGTCGCCAGGCGGTCGAGCAGCGTCATCGCTGGACCTCCTCGGCGGGTTTGAACCCGGCGAAATACACGATGGCGGCCAGCCCCAGGAACGCGAACAGCGTGCCGGAGATTGCCCCTGCCATCCCGAGGTCGAAGTTGATGAACGCGACCCGGTAGATCCGGACCGGGAGGGTCTCAGTCGTCCGCCCCGGCCCACCCCCGGTCACGATCCAGATGATGTCGAACTTGTTGAACATCCACACGCCCCGGAGCAGGACGACGAGCAACAACACGCCCCTGATCTGGGGATAGGTGATGTCCCTGAACTTTCGGAGGGGTCCGGCCCCGTTCATCGTCGCGGCTTCGTAGAAACTGTCCGGAATCGACTGCAGGCGAGCGAGTACCATCATCGTGATGAAGATGGAGAACTTCCAGCTGTTGAGCACTATCAACGACGGCATAGCGAGCGAGGGTTCACCGAGGAAGGCGATCCCTTCGTCTATGATCCCGACGTCCGTCGCAACGATGTTGATGATCCCGAACTGTTCGTTCATCATCAGCCTGAATATCATCCCGACGACGACCGTCGGGATGAGGTAGGGGAGAAAGACCAGTGCGCGGGTCAGGATGACGCCCCTGAACTTCCGGGTCAGGAGCAGTGCCGTCACCAAGCCGACGACGAGCTGGAGTCCGACGGAGCCGAACCCGAACACGAAACTCGCACGGAACGCCTCCCAGTACATGCTGCTGCCGAAGAGGCTCAGATAGTTCCCGAAGCCGATCCACGTCCAGTTCGGGTCGAGCGCCCCCGCCTCGTGCATGCTCAGGTACAGCGCCCAGACGACCGGGATAGCGGCCGAGATGGTCATCAGCGCCACCGCGGGACCGACGGTCAGGACCACCAGCATTCGATCGCCTTCGAACAGACGCGAGAGGACGCTCTCCGACCGTTCACGGGTCTGGTCGACTCCACTCCAGAGAGCGTCTCTGACAGTGCTCATACGGGCCTCACCTCGTGTATCTTGCCGAACATAATTCATCGAAAATACGGATCTATCATAAATGTACCGCCTGTTGGCGCTAGTTCAGTCCTTCCTGCATGACGCTGATCCCCGACTGGATGGCGTCGCTCTTCGAGGCGCCGTTCTCCAGGTACTGGAAGGCCATGTTCCCCAGCCCGAAGGTCATGTACACGTTCCCGGCGATGAAGTTCGTCGGGTCCGTCTCGCTCGCGATAGGCTTGCCGGTTGGAATCTGGTCGAGATACACCTGCAACTGGTCGTTGGTATACCCATCGTTGACGATATCGACGTCCCACAGCGGGTGGTCGGTCTGTCGCATCGACTCGGGTAGTGGGGCGTTGTGGACCGGCGACTTCTGGAGGAACTCGACGTGTAAGTCCTCGTCCGTCATCATCATCGACACGTACTCCTTGCCCAGTTCGGTTTTCTCGCCGCCCTTCATGACCCCCCATCCGGAGGGGAACGTGAACCCGCGCTCCTCCTCATCTTGGACGGGCGGGACCTCGCCGGGGACGACGTCCAGACCGTACTCGCCTTCACGCGTGACCGACTGGGTCTTGTGGCGCGCACCCAGGTAGAAGGCCGAGGCGACGTCCGCGTTGGCGAACCCGTTGATCATCTCCGTCCAACTCCAGTTGCCGGTCGAGGGCGCGTACTGATACGCGTCCTCGAGGTCGTCCAGGTACGACTCGAGGTTCGAGCGAGGTTCGAGGTTGAGACTGATGTTGTCGCCGGATCGCTCGGTGAGTTCGACGCCACGCTCCAGAACGTCACAGTAGATGTTGCTCTGTGACCCAAGGGTCTCGGCGGCCGGGACGTACCCGCCGCGGAGTTCGTTCCCGTACGAGTCCTCGACTTGGTCAGTCGCTTCGAGGAACTCCAGGTACTCGTCGTAACTGGCGGGCGGTCTGACGGTCTCACCGTCGGAAATCTCGATTTCCGGTCCGCTTCCCTCGAATCCTTCCTGTTGCATCAGGTCGCCGCGGTACCAGTAGAGTCCCGACGAGACGAACGAAGGGTGCCAGATGTCCTCGCCGCCGCTCGTGAGTCGGAACTGGTCCGGGAACGGGAACTGCTCTTGGAACTGGTTGGTGATATCGGTGACTGGCGCGAGCAGGTCGTCGAGGACGTACTGAGCGACGTTGAAGTCCTCCAGGTTTATTACGTCCGGCGGGTCGCCGGCCTGAATCAGCTCCGCTATGCGCTTGTTGTACCCGACGTCGAACGCGTACGTGACGCTGACCGACGTGCCGGTCTCCTCCTCGAACATCTCGGCCGTCTTCTGCCAGTATTCCTTGAACGTCGGGCTCTGTTCTAGCGACAGGTAGTGGACCGATCCTTCGGTGACCGTGTTCTCGCTTTGCGTCGGCGTCGACTCGGCTCCTCCGTCTCCGCCATCGCTCCCACCACCGCCACCGTCACCGCTGTCGCCACCACCGTCACCGCCGCCGCCGCTGCAACCGGCCATGAGTGTCGACCCCGAGACGGTTGCCGCCGCGACTCCTTTCAGGAAACTCCGCCGTTCTGGCTCGTCCGGTTCGTCCGCTGGACTCCGCTCTTCGTGTGAGTTGTTCTCTGTCATGTTTGTCTGGTTGTGGTCACCGGGCCGTTCGCTCAGGGTCGCTTTCTCGAACCCTGACGAAACTGTATATATTCATGTATATTAAAAATTGTGTATATTTTTATGCTCTTCAGCGTCGAACCGTGTGTCGACGGTCAGCTCCGGCGGCCGGAGCAGCCAGATCAGCGGGGTTCCAGCGGGAGCACGCAGGGCGGCACGACAGGCCCGTGGGCGACCGTCCGTGACGCGGTCATAATCCGGTCTCGTCTTGGAGCTGTCGGAGGTTGTAGATGAACGTATCCTCCTCGAGGCTCACGTCGTCGTACGTGACGACCTGGTTCCTGTCGAGGGAGGTTTCGACGACCGCACCGTCAAGCAGTTCGAAGGGGACGTGACCGTTCGCCTCGGCCCTCTCTGCCGTTTCGATCCGACCGTAGACGGTGTACCCGCCGCCGCCGTCGAGCTCCGTTCCGGAGCTGAGAGCCTGCTTGGTCACTCCGACGACCTCCGTGTGCTGGCTCCGTGTGGCGCCGGTCGGTTCGTTGTTCAGCGCGGCGTTGGCGACGCTGATGCCCGTCTCCAGACCAGGGAGGTGGTGAGGCCGGTAGAACACTTGGTACTTGCCGTCGCTCGCGGTGTGCCATCCCGCGCCACTGTACTGGGCCAAGTACTCCTGGACGCGTTCCGTCGGGGTCGATGTCACGGCGAACACTCCCGCACTGATGTCTTGCTCGACCGTGGAGCCGTCCTCGTACACCGTGCTGATCGTGTCGACGACACCGGTGTTCTGGAGCAGCCCTCCCTCCGCTTCCGGCCGGAGCTTCTCCGGAATCTCGGGAATCTCTGCAGTCGGAATATGCATCCCGGGAACGTCCGGTTCCAGTCCGACCGCGTTCGCGACGGCGCACATCTCGACGGAGACCTTGGTGCCGTCGAAAAACGAGTTGAACATCCGGGGGTTGAGGTTGTGGCCCTCGACGAACTCGTCCTCGAACCCGATCCGGTCGAACACGTCGTCGGGCGTCCCGAATCGGTATTCGTCCCGATAGGGATTACCCTTCCCGACGGCGACGATCTCCATCCCGACCGTGCGCGCCCAGTCACACAACTCGACGATGCAGGCCGGCTGGTCGCCGTAGGCCATCGTGTACGTCACGTCGTTCTGGTCGGCGTACGACGAGAGGATCGGACCGACGACCGTGTCGGCCTCGACGTTCACCATGACGACGTGCTTTTTCTCCGTGATCGCTTCGTACGCATATTTCGCCCCGATGTTGGGGATCCCTGTCGCCTCGACTACGACGTCCACACCCGTCTCGATCAGGTCCATCCCGGCCTCGACTACGGCACGGCCCCCCTCTGCCCGTACCGCCTCGGCTTCCGTAGCACTCTCCGCGACGGTGATCTCGTCCGACGGAACGCCGGTCTCTCGGAGCGTTCGGACCGCCTTGTCGGTATCGATATCGGCTACGACCGCGGTCTCGAGTCCAGTGACCGGTTCGATCTGGTCGATCAGGTTCGTTCCGAACAGCCCGGAACCGATGACGCCGACCTGTACTGGTTCCTCGCGTGCAGCTAACTTTGATGGGATATTTAGCATTTGTCTAGCGTCAGTGGCGTGCTTGAATTTTATTTTACATAAATGTGTGGGTCCGAAGACTGGGGATGCGGTCTCGTCGCGCCGTGGCTCGACAGGTGTTCCACGGATAGTCGATGTGGAGGTCCTCCCCGTCCCCGCCGCGTGGAACCGTTACGTACCCTCCTTTTTGTCGGCGAATATTAGCTGAAACCGAATCGCCTGTCGGCAGCAGGGGGGTGGTCGATGCTCAAATTCGGCCTCGACCGTGGAACGTTTCGCGGAGTTGTCGCGACCACCCGTGTCGTTTCTTCGGTCATGTCGAACTATCGTATTTTATTGGCGAAGATAGCGTTTGCTTCGCTGAACTTGCTACCGGATAACAAACGAGGAATGTTAACGTAGCTATCGGTTCGAATTTCAGCGAACTCCGACCGGCGCGTAGACGTTTGACTACTTCGGCGGTCATCTATCATTTTCGTCAATCCCGGAATAGGCTGAACCGCGCCGGATCTGCCGGGTCGAGGGGCCCAATAGTTCGACATCGCCGAACGAACGCTCGTGCACGACGAATTAAGTATATGTAGCTATGTTTGGCATACGCACCCATGACAACGGATGACATCGCGGCCCGCGGGGTGAAGGCGACGGCCACGACTCTCGAAATCGTAGAGCACCTCTACGAAGCCGACGGGAGTCGCCTCCACGAGATCGCCGACGAACTCGGGCTGGCGAACAGTACCGTTCACCAGCACCTGAACACGCTCACCACGGACGGGTACGTCGTCAAGGAGGGCAAACAGTACTACGTCGGCCTCGAGTTCCTCCACGTGGCCAGTTACGCCCGACGCAGGAAGAAGGCCAACCGCATCTCCGCGGCGATCGTCGAAAAAGCGTACGAAAAGACCGGCGAGCCGATGTGGTTCATCGTCGAGGAGAACGGTCGAGGCTACCACGTCTACCAGTACCCGCAAAGACGGGACAGCGTCATCGACACGCGGCCGGGCAAACGTATCTATCTACACGCCAATGCCGCCGGGAAGTCGATCCTCGCCCATCTCGACCAGGAACGGGTCGACGAGATTATTGACCGCTGGGGAATGCCCGCGATCACGGAGAACACCATCACCGACAGGGACGAACTGGCCGCCGCGCTCGATCGCGTGCGCGAGCGGGGGTACGCTTACAACAGGGAGGAACACGTCCCCGGGTACGGAGGGATCGCGGCACCAGTCACGAGACAGGACGGGACGGTCGTCGGAGCGCTCGCGACCGGTGCCCCAATGCAACACCTCCAGGGAGAACCGATGAATGACGAACTCCCCGAACAGATGCTTAAGATCGTCAACGAATTCGAATTGCAGATCAAATTCGCCTGACTGCGTGGTGTGCAAAAACGAACGCCCTCGGGCACGCGGCCCTCGAGATTACGGATATCCACCGCCGAACCCACAACTCGCTACGGTCCGATATCGACGGAACGGCTACTGTAGAGTTCGGTGACGCAAACAGTGATCTGCCGCATGTGAATCGTTTCACATCCGAATCCGCGACCGATCGGTGTCCAACAACGGTCCAGTCGCTCCGGGGACGGGCTATGTAGCAGATCAAATAACAAAATTATGTTTGTTATTTTGCCGTTGGAGAAACGTCTCGTATCTTGATCGTGCCCGCACTCTCGTAGTGTGGACACGTCACCCGATCCGGACACCAGTGATCGTTCTCCGCGTGGGATCCGTGGTTGCTCTCGACTGAACGGCTCCACTAGTGGTCTGTCGTCTCTCCCACCACGGAACGCTCACCGCACAGTTCCAGGGTCCACATATTCGATAACGGCGAACGGGATCAAAAGTCGTCACTGACGGATTTCGGACGAACGAACCACAAGCTATCAGTCTGGCTGCGGTGGCCGACATCGAATACCAAGCATTCGTTCGTTATTCGAAGGGATGATTCGAATCGAACGCGGCGCGCACTGCGTTTTCGAAGTCCAAACAGCCATGTCGTCGATGACGACGGTCTATGGAGCAAAGTACGGTTATTCGCGGAACTACCGTCCTCTATACGGAGTATGAAAGCGTTTGTTAAATACGAACGATGAACGACAGCGATCCTCCCAGTTGGTACTCCGCCGCGCCGATCGAGAGTCGTGCAGTCACTTACTGACGGTTCGGCTCCCAGTCGGGACGGTCACGGTGGATGAACTCGCCGTGACCCGGATCACCGACGATTTCGCCGTCGTCGGCGATGAGTTCTCCCCGCACGAACGTTTTCTTCACTTGGCCCGTCACGTCCCGACCCTCGTAGATGGAATAATCGGCGATGGAGGCGTTGTCCGCGGCGCTAATCGTGTACTCCTCGTCGGGATCGAAGAGGACGATATCCGCGTCGGTTCCGGGTTCGAGGGTACCCTTCCCCGGAAGACCGAACGTCCGGGCCGGATTCGTCGACATCACGCGTACGAGGAAGGGGTACGAGAACCCACGGTCGTTGACCGCCTCGTCGTGGAAGACGGGAAGGGTGGTTTGGAGACTGTTGACACCGAACGAACTGTCCCACCAGTGTTCGACCTCCTTGTCCGCACGCTCGAATGCGACGTGGTCGGTGGAGACGACGCTCAGGGCACCGTCGTGCAGGTGTTCGAACATGGCGTCACGATCCGCGGGAGTCCGCAATGGAGGTGCCTGAATCGCGAGGGTTCCCTGTTCGTCGTAGGCGGATTCGTCCAGGGTAGCGTAGTGGGTGCACGTCTCGCCACGGACCTCGCTTCCGTCGGCTTGGAAGTCATCGAGAACGTCCGCTGCTTTCTTGCAGGTCGTGTGGATCCCGTAGTATTTTGCCCCCGCCTCCTGTGCCATCCGAACCGCGTCCTCGGCTGCCATGGCCTCCGTGTAGTCCGGGCGAGCGCGGGGATACTCGCTGGGATGATTCGCCCCTTCGGTCTTGAGCCGTTCGGTCAGGTGATTACAGACCGATGCGTCCTCGGTGTGGAGGACGGCGACGATATCGTGTTCGGCGATTTCCTCGAAGACACGATCCATGAACCCGTTGGAAAGGCCGATCTCGTAGGCCGTGAACATCTTGATCGATGTCACACCCTCCCGGATCACCGCCTCGAGTTCGTCGAAAACGGCCGGGTCTTCGCGTGTGATGACTCCATGGAGACCGAAGTCGATCAGTGATTCCTCGCCTTTCCGCTTCTGACGCTCCACCGCCTCCAGCAGCGTTCCCTCCTCTTCCCAGACGCTGAGATCACCGATCCAGGCTTCCCATGCGAAATTGACGCAGGAAGTCACCCCACCGAGCGCGGCAGCGCTCGTTCCCGTCTCGTAGGTGTCGTTCGACAGATACCCGTCGATGTGGACGTGGGGATCGACGACGCCGGGCATCACCAACTGCCCCGAGGCGTCCACGACTTCCTCGGCATCCGGCATCGTCTCGGCGTCACCAACGGCGGCGATGACGCCATCGTCGACAGCGAGATCCGCTTCGAGGAGGCGCTCGGGCGTTACTACCGTCCCGTCGCTAATGACCAAATCAGCGGTCATAGGCTAGCTCTGTACATCAGGTATCTTAACTGTGGCTATCGCTCCCATGCCCACATGTAATATTTCCAATCGATCGTCACATTTAATATCTATGATGATCGCGTGTGAATCGGAGCCATGTTAGCACCATCCCAGGAGCAGAGCCATGACTGAGGAGTCGGCCGCCGAAGACCTGACTCCGACATCGCTCGACAACCGGTCGATGAAACTCTCCCAGTACGTTCCGCTCTGGTGGGCGGCCGTCATCGTCGTCCAGTCGATGGCGGTGGCGTTTTTCGCCATTCACCCACAGGGAGAGCTCAACCTCGTGCAGGTTATCGTCGCCTCCTTCCTCGGAACCCTCATCTTGGGGATGCTCTTTTTTCTCAACGGATTTCCGGGCTTCGAGGAGGGAATCCCGTTTGCCGTGCAGACACGGTCAGCGTTCGGGGTTCGTGGGTCGATCATCCCGAACTACCTCCGGGCGGTGCCCGCGATCATCTATCTCGGGATCGGAAACTGGATCGGAGCGCTCGCGATCAACACGATCACGACCACGCTGTGGGGATTCGGTAACCTGCAGGTGTATTTCGTGCTGTTCGGCGTGCTGAACCTCGCCCTCGCGTGGTACGGCATCGATTCGATCAAGTGGTTCGATACCCTCTCCGCGGTCGTCATCGTCGTCCTCCTGGCGTACACCGGATACGTCGTCTTGTCGACACAGGCCATCCCCTCGGAACCGATCAACCATCCCGGATCGTGGGGGCTACCCTTCGTCGGCTTCATCGCGGCGGTCGGCGGTCAACTCATTACAGCCGCGCTGAATATCTCCGATATCACCCGACATCTCGATACGGAACGAGGGGCCGCGAATCTGGCGGTCGGCAATCTGCTGGGTCTCGTTCCGGCGTATCTCTTCATGTTACTGATCGGCCTCCTGTTCAGCGTCACGACCGGTATCACGAACCCGGTCGAAGCGATCATGGCGGTGGCACCGAATCCGGTCCTCGGTGCAGCGATGCTCCTGTTCGCGATCCTCGCACAGATCTCCACGAACCTCGTGAACAACCTCCTGCCACCAACCCACGTGTTCCAAGACTCCCTCGACGTCTCTTGGAAACAGGGACTCTTGATCACGACCGTGCTCTCGTTCCTGTCGTTCCCCTGGATGCTCTTCACCAGTGCGCTCTTCTCGACGTTCATCCAGATCTATTCGGCGTTCTTGGGACCGATCGTCGGGGTCCTGCTCGCGGACTATTGGATCGTCCGGCAGCGTGACACCGACGTCGACGCGCTGTACGACGACAGCGAGGAATCGGCGTTCTGGTTCGTGGGTGGGTTCTCCGCGACGGGAATCATCAGTATGCTCCTCGGCGTCGTGGTCAGTCTCCCGATCCTGGATCTCTCCTGGGTGATCGGACTGCCGACCGCGTTCGTCGCCTACGCTGTGCTCTCGAAGGCGAACTTCAACCAGCACGTCATGCGGTCGACCAGCACGCAGGGTGCCAAATCCGCCAAGGGGGACTGACACCATCGCCCGTGCGTCGCTCGGACGGCGTGCCGTCCACGCGACGGACGCAACTTTTATTCTCCATCCGATCGACCGCAAGCACGTGACACAGATAGAGTTCGACATCGACGGCCAAGTGTTCGTGGCCGACCTGCTGGAGGACGAGGCACCCCAGTCGGTCGAAGCACTCCGGGAGTTCCTGCCGCTCGAATCGGAGCTGATGCACGTCCGCTGGAGCGGTCACGCGACGTGGGTCAACATCGACGAGATCGATCTCCCGGAGATCCCCCGTGAGAACCACACGGTCTACCCCTCACGTGGCGACATCCTCCTCTATCCGGGCTACCGGAACGAACAGGAGATCCTCGTCCCCTGCGGGCCGACGTGCTTCAAGAGCCCCGCGGGTGAACTCGCTGGCAATCATATCGCGTGTCTCGACGCGTCGCGCGAGGAACTCGCCGAACTGGAGGAGGAGACACTCCAAAGCGGCGCGAAGGAAATCGTCGTCAGGGAACGGTAGCGACCCGACGCGTGTCGGTTGTATCGTCGGGGATCACCCCGTGATTCGACCGGGCCGGGAAGGCCCTCACCTCTCCGGTATCTTCAAATCGGAGGGACGAGTTTGTGATGTCAAGCATGAGCACACCAGAGTCCGCACACCAGTGTGTGAGCGAGCAGCGTCTCCGCGACGACATCTCGCGGACAGCGGAGTTCGGTGCGATCGAAACCGATCGGGGCCACGGTCGGACGGTCCTGACGGGCACGGAAGCGAACCGCAAGGCACGCGAGTACTTCGTCGACCGACTCGAGGCCGCCGGACTGGACGTCCGTGTCGATGCGGTCGGGAACATCGCCGGTCGGTGGGTCCCCGAGGGTGCCGATTCGACGGCATCCCCCGTCGCGTGTGGCAGCCATCTCGATTCCGTGCCTGAAGGGGGTATCTTCGACGGTGTCCTCGGTGTCTACAGTGGGCTGGAGGCCGTGCGGGCGCTCCAGCGGGTCGATGCCGACCTCGATCGACCGATCGACGTCGTCTGTTTCACCGAGGAAGAGGGTGCACGCTTCTCCAATGGCGTCCTCGGATCCTCGGTAGCTAGCGGGCGGCAGACCGTCGAGGATGCCCTCGCGCGGGAGGATACCGACGGTGTGACGGTCGAGATGGCGTTGAGCGACATCGGATTCCGTGGGAGTGGCCGCCTCGACGCGAGCACGTGGGATTCGTGGCTCGAACTTCACGTCGAACAGGGTGAACGCCTCCAGGACGCGAACGCGGCCGTCGGCATCGTCTCGGCGATCACGGGAACCGTTCGGTGTGCAGTCGGGATCGAAGGGGAGGCAAACCACTCGGGATCAACGACGATGGCGGAGCGGACGGACGCGTTGACGGCCGCGAGCGAGCTCGTCCTGGAGGTGGAACACGCGACGGAGGCGGTCGTCGCCGACCACGGCGACACCGTCGTCGGGACGGTCGGAAAACTCGACGTCTCACCGAACGCGATCAACGTCGTCCCCGGTCGGGTCGAACTGGGTATCGATATCCGTGATGTCCGCTACGAGTCCATGGAACGGATCATCGACCGCCTGACGGAGCGACTTGCTCAGCTCGAAACCGAGCGGGGCGTCGAGACGACGTTCGAGCGTCCGTACGATATCGCACCGAGCGAGATGAGCGAGCGGTGCACATCGGGCTTGGAACGTGCCGCCGAGACTGTCGGCGTCCCGTCGCTGTCGCTACACTCCGGCGCGGGCCACGACACCATGCACGTCGCAAGCGTCACCGACACGGGAATGCTGTTCGCACCCTCTCACGGCGGCTTCTCGCACAGTCCCCGTGAGTGGACCGACTGGAGTAGCTGTGCGACGGCGACGCAGGTGTTAGCGACCGGACTGGCGGATCTGGCGGGCGACTGAACGGGTCGCTGACAGAGGGGTTTGTTGAATGGAAACGGAGTGGTCGTCGGGTAGAGCCACACCTACGAATCCGATCCGTGGGTCGCCATGTTGATGTTCACCTCGATGACGTTGGCCGCGCGCTGGACCTCCTCGGGGAGTTCCTCGTCGAACGCCTCGCCTTTCAACCGGCTAGTCGGCCCAGCGACGCTCAACGAACCGAGAACGTTGTCGTCGCGGTCGATGACCGGCGCCCCGACGGCACGGAGACCTTCTACTTCCTCCTCGTCGTTGTACGCGTAGCCCCGGTCGCGGACCGTGGTCAGTTCCTCGAGGAGTTCGTCCCGGTCCGTGATCGTGTTGGCCGTCCGTTCCGGGAGTCCGTGCAGATCCAGGATGTCCTCACGCTCGTCCTCGGGCAGGAACGCCAAAATCGCCTTCCCCGTCGCCGTGCAGTGGAGCTGATCGGGCCGCTGGAGTTTCTCGGTCTGGTAGCCGCTTCCGACGGCGTCGCTGCCGCGGACCTTGTAGAGATTGATCCCTTTGCCGTGCTCTTCGGTAAAGAGGTTCGCGTACTCGCCGGTCGACTCGGCCAGTTCCTCGACCTCTTCCCTCCCGTACCGGTACAGGAGGTTGCGGTTTCGGACGTACTCCCCGGAGAGCAACAACTGGAGGCCGAGTTCGTACTGGTCGCCTTTCTTGACCACGAACTCCTCCTGTCTGAGGGTGGTCAGGTAGTGGTACGCCGAACTCTTCGACATACCGAGGTGATCGGCCAACTCCGTGACTCCAGCGCCGTCCAGCGTCTCGAGGGCCTCGATGATCCGGGTCGTTCGCTCCACCGTTTTCAGCGTTCGCGGTGACGCCTCGGGATTCGAATCAGGTGGCATAGCTCCGTGTAGAATGGGACGTCACTTAATCGTTCACCTCTCGAAAACGGTCGAGCAACGACTCGGGACGACACGTCCGTTCGTTCACGCGTGAACACGTCCACGCCGCCCGATCGTCGTGTTCTGCATAGATCCGCAATCCCCCGTGACGGCACCGCGTTTCACGCCGAAGTGTTTTCGAAATACAAACGCAAACGGGTGTCTCACCGACGGCCGATATAACAATAGTATGTTTGTTATGGAAGTCTGGCCTCGCCGTTCACGACAACGCTTTTACCCTGTCAGTTCTACGTTGACGGTGATGGAAACGGAATTGCTGGGACGGACGGGCCGGATCGAAGTCCGGAACGTCGGCGGGATCGACGAGACGAGCGTCGAGTTCGAACCCGGGATCACGGTTCTGACGGGGCGGAACGCGACGAACCGGACGTCGCTGCTCCGATCGATCATGGCGGTCATGGGGAGCGACGACGCCTCTCTCAAAGCTGACGCCGACGAGGGGCAGGTCGAATTCACCGTGGGCGACGAGCGCTACCGACGGACGTTCACACGGACGAACGGATCCGTAACGATCGGCGGCGAGCCGTTTCTCGACGATCCGGAATTCGCGGACCTCTTTGCCTTTTTGTTGGAATCTAACGAGGCCCGCCGTTCCGTCGCGAGGGGAGATGACCTGCGGGAATTGATCATGCGGCCGGTCGACACCGAAGCTATTCGAAGCGAGATTCGCGAACTCGAGCGCGAGAAATCCCGGATCGACGACGATCTCGACTCCCTCGCCGATCTGAAGGGGGACTTACCGGAACTCGAGCGGAAGCGTAGCCGTCTCGAAGACGATATCGAGACGAAGCGAGCGGCGCTCGAGGACAAAGAGGCGGAGATCGAGGCACTGGACGCCGACATCGACAAGACACGGGCGGAGAAACAGGAACTCGAATCGCGGCTCGACGACCTGCGCGAGAAGCGGTCGGAGCTTGAGCGAGTTCGCTCGGACATCGATCTCCAGCAGGACAGCATCGAGTCGCTCACGGCCGAGCAGCGGGAGATAGAGACCGACCTCGAGGAGCTCCCCGACGAGCCGATGGGTGAACACGCCGAACTCGACCAGGAGATCGAGCGACTGCGGGAGCGAATCGGGACACTCGAACGCGAGGTGAGTGATCTCCAAGACGTCATCCAGTTCAACGAGGATCAACTCCAGGAGACCGGGGTAGTCACGGAACACTTGGACGACGAGGATGGTGCCGTGACGGACGCCCTCGTCGACGAGACGGTGGTCTGCTGGACCTGCGGTACCTCCGTCGAGACCGATCGAATCACGACCACGCTCGACCAACTTCGGGAGATCCGACAGGAGAAACTCGAGACGATCCGGACGCTCGAATCCGAGCTGAGTCAACTGAAAGAGGAACGCGAGACGTACCGGGAACAACAGCAGCGCAAGGAAACCCTCGAGCGAACGCTCGACGACATCGAGGTCGAAATCGAGGATCGCGAAACACAACTCGAGACGCTGCGGGAGCAACGCGACCAACTTAACGGCGACATCGAGGACCTCGAAGCGGAAATCGAAACCTTGGAGACCGAGGACTTCGACGATATCCTCGGACTACACAAAGAAGCGAACCAGTTGGAATTCGAACTCGGTCGACTCGAATCCGACCTCGAGGATGTGACGGAACGGATCAGCAGCATCGAAGACCAACTGACCGAGGAAGAGCAACTCCGTTCCCAGCGCGACGAGATCAACACGGAGCTTCGAGAGCTCCGGACGCAGATCGATCGGATCGAGGAGAACGCCGTCACGGAGTTCAACGATCATATGGAGACCGTGCTCGATATCCTCGGTTACGAGAACCTCGAACGAATCTGGATCGAGCGAGTCGAACGCACCGTTCGCGAGGGTCGTCGGAACGTCGAGAAAACCATGTTCGAACTCCATATCGTCCGGAGTACGGACAGCGGCGCCACGTTCGAGGATACGATCGATCACCTCTCGGAGAGCGAACGCGAGGTAACTGGTTTGGTGTTCGCGCTCGCGGGCTATCTCGTCCACGAAGTGTACGAGACGGTGCCGTTCATGCTGTTGGACTCGCTGGAGGCGATCGACTCCGAGCGCATCGCCACACTAGTCGAATACGTTGCCGATTACGCGGAGTTTCTCGTCGTCGCCTTGCTCCCCGAGGACGCACAGGCGCTCGACGACAACCACACGCAAGTGACGGAGATCTAGCTATTCTTCGTCGGGGTCACAGTCACAGCCGCCCCGTTCGAACAACTCGACGACGCCATACTGGGCCCCACACTCCTCACAGAGGACATCCACGTCGACGAACAAGCGGAAGCGACCGAGCGTGAGTCTGTCAGTCGAGCGCAATCGTTCCAAACCTTCCTCGGCGATAGATCGCAGTCGGGACTGAAGACGTTGGATCGTTTCGATGACGGAATCGGCTCGTTCGCTCTCGGACGGTCGTTCGTACTCCGCATCCCGATACTCGGTCAGATAGGAGCGGATGGCTTGATACGTGACGAAATCCCGCTCGAGCCGTTCGATATCGACGCCTTCGCGTTCGAGGCGTGTACGTGCTTCCGTCCGCATCCCGCTGCTCACGTCGTCGTCGGTGAGGAGGCGATAGAGGTTCTCGAGTTCCCCGTCGACGGTCGACGCGCCGGCGGCCTGCAGGTTCGTCTCGAGGAGCCGCCGATTGAACCGATCCGCGAGATCGCGGAGACTCTCACGTTGGTCACCATCGGCGGTCCACAGCCGTTCGAGTGTATCACCGAACGAGTCGCCGAGGCCGTACTCGTCGATCAGCCGGGCCACTTTGCTCGATTTCCGTTCCGAGTCGGAGTGCTCGTCGTCAGTCACTGCACGCGAGATGCGTGATCCAAGTATATAAAATAAATGCAACATGCCTCGGTAGCCCGATGGTACCGAACGAGACGATCGCGGCTTGAACGTCCATCCTATTCGCGTGTCGGACGAATCGAACGATCTATCCGGCTTATTGTTCATCACTCCGAATCATATCACCGTGAACGGTCGGACCGCATCGCTGGATTCCGACCACCCACAATAGCTCGACCCTCACACATCGTGTCCGTTGCTCGGAACGCTACCGAAAATCTACGATATATATCCCCGGAAATGTAAGTTGAGAATGATTTGATTATACCGAACCCCGCTGAAAATACCCTCCGACCCATCGACGGGAACCACGACCGATTCGATCCGTGTTTCCCTCGCGGTTCGTCGAAGGAGGGTCCGATGAAATCGGGCCTCGTGGTTACCCACGTTCCGAACGGGGTCCTTCGATCGGTTTCGGAATCCCGGCAGCGTACCGAAACTGCTGTTCGTCGCTGCGAATCACCGTTTCGGCAACCGTGGTCCGATTCGGCTCTTTGCCGCTGACCGGTCTTCCGTCCCCGATCATGGACCGTTTCTCGCGAACGAGTGATGTTCGAATTATCAACATCTGAGGTAGTGTATCAACGTGATAACGTAGCCAAACTCATCCGAATACCGAGCGTCATCTCGGGGCCGGGTGTTCGCTCTCGCCCCACACTGGTTTCGCGCGCTCCACTAGCGTGGTGTGTCACCCGGACGTCACCCGCCGTCGTTCCGGATGCTCGAAATCGAACTCCTCCGACTGGATCATTTCCAGGATGTCCTCGATGGACGGACGATCCCCCCAAAATGTTCCGTAATACGCGAAACGGACGGTTCCGGTCCGATCGATGATGATCGTCGAGGGACGGTTGATATACCCGGCGTGGACGGCGTACGCCGTCGGATCGACGCCGTACTTCGCACCGACCGCTCCCGCACGGTCGAGGAGGTGGGGCCACCAGATCTGCTCCGCGTACGACTCGGTGAACGACACCTCGGCGAACCAGTACTCGGGTTCGAACTCCCGGCCGACCATCACTCGGCTGCGATAGCGGCCGTGACATTCGATCGTCGCCACGTCGATGTCCGCCTCCACCAGCTCATCGCGACGTTCGATCAGTTCGTCGAACTCGCGGTGGCAGACGGGACACCAGTCGGCGAATACCCAGATCAGGACTGTCCACCCGTCGTCTTCGATTGCGTCCTCGAGGTTCCACGTCCCCCCGTCAGTATCCGGCAGTTCGAACGGCGGCGCGGCCTCACCGACTGCCAGCTGTTCGAAGGTGTCCTCATCGAGATTTCGATACGCAGCCTCCACCTCGCGTTCGGCTACTGCGCCCTTTTCGATGCGGTCGATCGAGAGTTCGGCTCGATGGCGGACCTCTTTCGAATCGTCGTTCGCGTACCGGTCACGGAGTAGATCCAGTGACCGGGTGGCACCGATCTGTCCCAGCGCGATCATCGCCTGCGACCGCGCCAGCGCGTTCGGATCCTGACGGGCCACCCGTTCGAGCGACTCGATCGCGCTCCGGGCTCGCAGAATCCCCAGTGCCGTTGCACACACGTAGCGTACCTGCACGTCGTCGTCCTCGAGCCCAACGGCGATGTCGGACGCGTTCGTGTCGCCGACTCGGACGAGGTCGCGGACGGCGAGTAGTCGGACTCGCCAATCGTCGTCGTCGAGATCCGCTATACCGTGCTTCTCGAGCGTCCGATCGACCGTAAAGTTCGTTTCATCGACGGGATGGAACTCGTGTGTTCGAACACGGTCGAGTACCGCCTCTACGGACGGTTTATCGGGGGGACTCGGTTCGGTATCGTTCATACACATACGAAGCGACCGACCCGGAAAAAGATACGCGACGACGTTGTCGGGTTCCTTTTGTTATCGGTGCGTCGAGATGCGAGCTCTCTCACTCGCCGAACGTTGGCGAGGAGTCCCGTTCGCCACGACAGGCACGGGGTCGGTGGCCCGCCGCTCCTTGCCGGTCGGGTTCTCGGTCCCACGCGATGCCAGTTTGCCGACGAGTGTCGCCAGTTCGTCGTCGATGCGGGATCGCTGTGCCGTCATCTTCGCCGTGGTGGGCTTCCGAGGTGTCGGTCGACACGGATTCCGCGCGATCCCGGCCTTGGTCGCACCAACCCGTCTGTAGCGTCATATCGAGAACGATCACACCTATCAGATTAGCAATCAGTTGGCTTGTATGACAAGTCGTCGCGCTCACCTCGCTACGGCGACGAACCCCGTCTGCGGCTTCGTGGGATCGGACGGTTCGGACGACACGAGGTGGCTCCTCATACGGATTATTGTAACTGTGTACCGGTGGTTCGCCGGACCACGCTGGCGAACCACCGGTAACGACGTACAATAAACAGTATCAGTCCTCGGCCGTGGTGATAATCTCTCGGGCCGCGTCTTGGAGGATTTCCAATCCAGTTTCGGCCTCGTCGATGTCGAAATGTTCGTCGTAACGGCCACACTGGGCACTGTCCCCCGGCCCCCACGTGATCGCTGGCACGTCGGTGTGGTTGATGAACCAACGCGTATCGGCCGCCCATGGACGCCCTGCTGGCTCCGTCGAGACGCCGGCGGTGTCGCTGGAGTGGTTCCGAAACACTTCAGCAGGGTACGAATCGACCGGTGCGTCAGTCGATTCGTACGAACTCACGCGTTCCCACTCGATGTCGAGGTCGTTGTCGGCGGCGATCTCCTCGAGGAGGGCGCCGACCTCCTCGTCCATCTCTTCGACCGTCTCGCTCGGGAAGAACCGACGCTCCATGCGCAGCGTCATCTTCTCGGGGATCATGTTGCCCGTCAGGCCACCCTCGATCTGTGTCAGGTTGGCGTATCCCGGCCCGACCAATTCGTGATCCTGGTCTCGCAGTTCCGCGTCGTACTCCAGTAGTCGTCCGATGAGCGGGTGTGCCTCTTCGATCGCGTTGACTCCGGAGTCCGGGCGTGCGGAGTGTCCCGGCTCGCCGTTGACCGTGATATCGTACCAGGCGAGCCCCTTGTTCGAGGTGACCGTCTCCATCTGGGTCGGTTCCAACACCACTGCATAGTCCCCGGCGTACCCCTCCTCGATGAGCGCGAGCGTTCCCGGATCCCCGGTCTCCTGTCCGATGGGCGCGTGGACGATGATCGATCCGTCGAGCTCTCCCGACTCTATCTCCGGTTTCAGGTTCTTCGCGGTGAGCATCGCCAGGGACAGACCCAGTTTCATGTCGACGCTCCCGCGACCGTAGAGTTTCCCGTCTTCGATCTCTGCCCCGTACGGATCGTGGTCCCAACCCGACCGATCACCCGCCGGATAGACGTCGGTGTGTCCGTTTAGCACCAGCGTGGGGTCGCCAGAGCCGACCCGCGCGACGACCTGTGGACGGTCCTCGAACGGCTTGGTGACCGTCTCCACTTCGATACCCTCCTCCTCGAACCAGTTTGCGACGAACTCGGCGGCCGGTTTCTCGTTTCCCGGTGGGTTCTCCGATTCGATGCTGACCAGATCGGACACAAGCTCGACCAACTCGCTACTCCGCGCTCCGGTTTCGGACATACACGTCAACGGATACCACGGCAGGAGTTAAACCTTTCTCCGAGACCACGACACGACGTGCCCGATATCCCGGGTCCAGGGACGAACCAGTCGGCCGTGAGACCCACCCCTGTATAGGGAGTGGTGACGGAGTGGATGGCACACCGTGTGGCCGCTGCGGTTTAGCTTTGATATACTCAAAAAATGTTGTAATTGTTACGAATACCCGCAGGGCAGTACGGTCAACTCGAATAACCGTTCGTATGACCCGGTATGATGCCCTACGAACCGAATGAATCTAACAACCAAATGTTCGTTATTCCCGACGAGCGAAATCGCCGATTCCGATCGTGCCATCGGCTCTCTCAGCGATTTTGCGGCGATATCCCTACTCCTCGTTGACGTCCCTGGCCTGCAGTTCCACCTGGATTATGTTGGCTTTGTTCATAACGTAGTTCGGAAGTTCGTCGTAGAACCGGTCGTCGGGGAGTTCCGATTTCGGAGCGGACAGACTCACGGATCCGAGTAACCGCTCCTGTTGATCGTGAATCGGTGCAGCAACCGCCCTGAGCCCGGATATCTCCTCCTCGTCGTTCAACGCGTACCCTTGTTCCCTGATTCGTTCGAGTTCCGTAAACAACGTCTCTTCGTCGGTAATCGTGTGTGGTGTCCGTCGCTGCAGGCCGTTTTCACGGATGACGCTTCGTACCTGTTTCTCCGGAAGGTGAGCGAGAATCGCCTTCCCGGACGCGGACCAGTGGAGTTGCCACTCCAGTTTGGCCTGGTGCCAGATGTACAGGTCGGTGCCGACGGAATCCTCACCGAAGGACTGGTACAACGTCACCTCTCGCCCGTTGTGATCGGTGATGAGGTGGGCGTTGTACCCCGTTTCGTGTGCCATGTTGTCGACCACTTTTCGGCCGACGTGGTAGAGTGGGAGCGTGTTCCGTACCTGTTCGCCGTAAATGAGAAACTGCGGGGCGAGACTGTACGTTCGGCTCTCCTTCACGACGAATCCACACCGACAGAGCGTGTTCATGTACGTTTGGAGCGAGCCCAGCGAGAGATCGATGTCCTCGGCCAAATCCGTCAACGTTACTTCCCGATCCTGGTGGATCTTCTCTAAAATCGCGCAGGCTCTCTCCACCGATTGGATCGTTCTCGGCGTTTCGTTGTCCATCACTCCCCTAGAGACCCCGATACGATGTTATACTTTGTTATAACCAAACTTATATTTCGGCGAGCACTGTGAGGCGCTTTTCGGTACCGTCGGCGTGCCCCCGTGGGAATCGCTGCCGACCGGATCCAGCGCCGAACGTGCTCTCCCGGGGCGCGCCGGCACGTGGTCCCGTTCGGACAGCGGCAACAAACTTATCCGACCGTCACTCGGTAGCAGTAGAGGATGGCGTTGTCGTTCACACTGTCGACGTTCGTTCGTCCGACTGTCGAAGCGACGGGCAAACGGGATCGCGGCCACGACGGGATCATCGCCGATGATTGATCCGCAGTCGGTTCCGCGATTCGCCGGTGTGGCGACGTTTATGCGGAAGCCACACGTTTACGACCTCGGGGGGACGGAGGCAGACGCGGCGTTTCTCGGCGTCCCGTTCGACGACGCGACATCCTATCGGCCGGGCGCGCGATTCGGCCCCAGATCGATCCGGGAGGCCTCGACGCTACTCAAACCGTACAATCCCGAAACGGACACCGATCTGAACGAGTTCACGATCGTCGATTACGACGACGTGCCGGTCGTGCCGGGATACATCGAGGACACGTTCGAGGCGATAGAGGAACGGATCGGGGCCGTTCTCGATCACGGGGTCATCCCCGTACTCGCCGGTGGCGACCACTCGACGACGCTTCCGGTGCTCAGAGCGGTCGCGGAGAAGTACGGCCCCGTCTCGCTCGTACAGTTCGACGCCCACTCCGATCTGTGGACGGAGTACTTCGGACGCGATCACAATCACGGGACGACCATCCACTACGCGATCGAGGAGGGACTGATCGATCCCGAGACGTCGATACGGATCGGCGAGCGAGGGGGACTCTACGGCCCCGAAGACGTCGAACGGTTCGAGGCCGCTGGAATCGAATCCTACACGGCTACCGAGGCGACGACCCTCGGATTAGACGCCCTGGGTGATCGGATCGAGGAGGTCGTCGACGGACCCGTGTTCGCTACGATCGATATCGATTCGGTCGACCCGGCGTACGCGCCCGGCACCGGAACGCCGATGCCGGGGGGCTTCACCTCGCGTGAGATCCTCACGCTCACCCGCCAGCTTCACGCAGTGGATCTCATCGGGTTCGATCTGGTCGAGGTGGCGCCCCCGTACGACGACCAGTCGGGATCGACCGCGATCCTCGCCGCGAACGTGATGTTCGAGGCACTCTGTGCAGCTCTCGACACATCGACGACGGACACGGGTCACGACGCATGAAATCAGTACATATCGAAGCGAAATCCGGCGCGGCATTCGAACTTGCGGCCGGCGAATCGTTCGACGTTATCGACACCCACGGCGGACAGGCAGTCGACGTGACCGTCTTCCCGAAGTCGGACGACGATACGGCGGCGTTCTCCTCGAAGTACACCTATCGACGAACGGGAAAGGTCCGTTTCGAGGAGGGAGACAGCCTCTATACGACCGACGGGGAACCGATCGCGACACTCGTCCACGACGACTGTGGAATAAATGACCTCCTGCTCGCTCCCTGCAACGCGTGGATCGTCGACGAGTACTACGGGCAGGACGACGAGATCGGCTGTCGCGGCAACCTTCAGGAGGTCTTGGAACCGTACGGGATCGACCCCGCTCGCGTCCAGGACGTGATGAACCTCTTCACTGCGGTGACGATCACGGATCACCGCTACTTGGATTTCCGCGAACCCCCATCCGAGCCGGGCGACACTGCAGAGCTTCGTGCGGAGCGCGACGCTATCGTCGGCGTCGCACCGTGCACCGGTGATTCGATACTCAACGAAGGTGGACCAACGGGAATCGAGATCCGTGTCCCCGACGGCGTGCCGGTCGGGACCAATTTCTGAGCGCCTACGTAATCGACGCTAGTTTTTGGTCGGCACTCGAGACGATTTCGCCCCCGTCATCGGTGACGATGACGATCTGCTCGGACATGAAAAACGCCTCGTCCGTCAGCACGGCCGGTTCGATACAGAGCACCATCCCCGGTTCGAGCGTCGTTTCGTCGTACCCCGTCAACTGTGGCGCTTCCGAGAGCGTGAGGCCAATGCTGTGTCCGATCTTCGTCTCGGATGTCAGCCCGAGCGTGGAGCCGAGGCCGCGAGAGCGGTATTCGGCCCGACAGAGATCCACGATGTCGGCCGGTGTCGTTCCCGGTTCGACGGCGTCGGCGAGTTCGTTCGTCACCGCGGCGGCCATCCGGTTGTGCTCGATCTGTTCGGCCGAGGGCTCTCCCACGACGGCCATCCGGTTGTAATCCGAGTGGTACCCACCGACGGTCGCCCCGATGTCCAGAAAGAGCGTGTCACCCGGATCGAGCGTCACGTCGGGGCGAGGGAGGATCTCGAACGGATTCGTACACGCGAGCGTCCAGACCGGACGCGCACCGTGTTCGCTGACGAGTCGATTACAGATGGCGACGACGTCGGTCTCGCTCATTCCGGGTTCGATCTCCGCGAACACGCGTTCGAAGGCGGCGTCGATCGCGGCGGTGGCACGACGGATACAACTGCGTTCGGCGTCGGTCTTTGCCATCCGAACCGATCGCAGTACGTCGCCCGCGTCGAGAAACTCGGCGTGTGGGAGTCGCTCCTGGATCGCCTGCATCGCCCCCAGCGGCACACCGAGTTTCAGATCCGTGGTGGTCCCCGCCCCGATCTCGATGCCGACGTTCGGCACTGCCGGGCAGATATCGGTCAGCGTGTCGACTGTCGGCGGGACGTACGACCGGGCCTCCCCCTCGTAGTACGTTCGAAGCTCACACGCTCCATCGGTCGCCTGTCGGACGACGTCCTCGAAGACGTTGTGTACGATCAGCGTCGGGACTCCAGTCTCCGGAACGACGGCGATGGTTGGGAAATCGATCGATCGAGAGAACTGACGGTACCACGCGAGATCCAAGCCCGCGCCGGCACCCAGATATTCGACGGTTTCCGGATTCGTGACCAGCACCGCGTCCATCCCGGTTTCCCGAAGCGCCGTCCGGAGGCGCTCGTATCGAGCTTCGAACTCCGACCTACCGAATGTCATAATCCGAATGTGTACTGGCAGGGATAAAAAGATTCCACCGCGACAGCCGGCTACTCGAAACAACCGATACGACGCTCTCACTCGTCTTCGAGCGGGGGTATCGATAGTCACGCTCGCGAGGCGGTTCAGGTATGTGACTCCAAACCGGGGTTAACTATAACACGGTAGAGCGTAGCATATGTATCGAAGTTATGAAGCAATCACAGATCCGGCGCTGGTGGGTCGTGTTCATACTGATAAGCAACGCGGCGTTCCTGGGCTACCTGTACTACTACCAGTCCCCGGCGGGGCTGATTATGGGTCTCCCGGTGACCTGGGTCGTACTGCTCGGGATCATGATCGCCGTGTTCGCCATCAACAGCACCTTCGCGTGGTACTACTTGGAGAAGCCGAACCTCCGGGAAGTGTTCGGCGCCGCCGGCCAGGGGGGTGATCGGTAGATGGTAACGACGGCGTGGATGTACGCCGGCCTCGCGGTGACCGCCATCTACCTCATCGTCCTGTTGGCGCTGGCCGAATACGGCAGCAGACTGACGGAACTGTCCGTCAGCGACTACTTCGTCGCGAGTGGGTCGCTGAGCAGTTTCGTCGTCTTTTTGACGATGATCGCGTCGGCGTTCTCGGCGTTCACGTTCCTCGGTGGTGGCGGCATCGCGTACAGTTCCGGCATTTCCGGCATCGTGCTTGTCGGCAGCGTCGCATTCATCGACCTCCCGGCCCTCGTCATCATCGGCGAACGGGTCTGGCGGATGAGTAAACGCGGGAACGACTACGTGACGCCGGCGGACTTGCTCTGTGAACGCTTCGCCGACAGTTCGTCGTTGCGCGTCCTGATCGCACTCATCTCGATCGGGTTCACGGTGTTCTACGTGACGATCCAGTTCACCGGGATGGGGTTGGTGTTGAACGTTCTCACCGAGGGCATGATCTCCCGCGAACTCGCGGCGGTAATCATCGGTATCGTGATGGCCGTCTACATCGCCATCGGCGGGATGCGCGGTGTCGCCTACAGCGACGCACTACAGGCGATCCTGATCTGGGTCGGCCTCATCGTCGTCTCGGCGTACGTCCTGTGGACGACGCCGACGAGCGTGTTCGGGCGGGTTTCCCGGACCGTCGAATACGCGAACCAGTTGACGATGGACCCGCTGTACCTCTACACGGCCGCCGTCGGGTTCGGTCTTTCACAGTCGGTCTGGCCGTTCATCTGGCAGCGGTACTACTCGGCGAAACGTGTCTCCGGGCTCTGGGGCATGGGATTCGGCTCGTCACTCGCGGCGATCGGACTGCTCACCTTCTTCCCGATGATCATCGCGTACGCGGGACTGATCGCGTTCCCGGGGCTCTCGAACCCCGATACCGTCATTCTACAGTACATCCTTGAGATGCCAGGTCCCCTCTTCGGGCTTCTGATGGCCGCGGCGGTTGCAGCCGCGATGTCGACCGCCGACTCGATGATCCTCATGATGGGCTCGATCGGTGCTCGGGACGTCTACTCGGAACTCGTCGGCACGGACTACCCCGAGAAGACGATCTCGCGGTACTCCAAGGTGCTCTCGGGGATCTTCGGCGTCGTCGCCCTCGGGATTTCGCTCATCGATCTGGGACTACTCGTCGAAATCGCGGTCTCGCTCGCAGTTCCGGGTTACGCACTGCTCGTCCCCCCGGCCTTGGCCGCGTTCTTCTGGCCCCGTGCCAACTGGCAGGGTGCCGTCAGTGGTCTCGCAGCCGGTCTGGTCGTACTCATCTACTACAACGTAGCCGATGCGGCCGTCCCGTTCGGCCTGTGGGTCGGCGTTCCGGGACTCGTCGCCTGTACCGCCGTTATGATCGGCGCCTCGCTCGTGACGGAGAAACCCGATCAGGATCGTGTGCAGGAGTTCGTGTACGATCTGCAGGATCGGGAACTCGCTGATCTCGAAGGGACCTACCAGGAACGGAATGAGGTACAGGCCGACGACTGAGTCCGGTCGAGCCCCCGCATCGTCCACGAGGTAGCGTCGCTGTTTTACGGCTCCTCCACCCGTTTCGAACGCGTCGTCGGAACTTCGAACACCCCCCGGGCGCTCACGAGAGCGGTGACCGCGTCGCGACCACCGGGATCTGACGGGCATCTTACCTCCCACGAGCGCACACGTCGGTCGAGAAATCGCCCCTTGAGACCCGATACAAACTGAACAACACAGCGAGGCGGTGTTCGGATAAGGTTCAAGGATAGGGCGAGGTGAATTTCGACAGCATGGAAGAAACCGTCCGTCTCATCGGTAGTAACGACCCCCTTCGAGTAGGGTCTTCCCGAGCGTGAGGCGACACCCGAGCCGGCGATGAATCCCGCTCCGTTTGGCGGAATTACCATTCTCACATACATTATTGATTTTTTAAGAGTCGGTGCCGAGCGTTGTCGTTCTACCACTCACGGCTAGATGCAGAAGCCTGATTTACGGCCGACGGACGGTGCTGATCCGAATCATGTTACGGTTGCTGAAACGGTGATGAACGATATTGGCTGTACGCCCCCGTCGACTCCGACACCGATCGTCCGGCTCCGCATCCGACTAGTTCCGACGAGATCACGGGCGCTACCCGAGATATTCCCCCCTGAACTTCACGGGAAACACGTCGTCGACGCGATCGTTTTCGTTGATCAAGTACCGTGGTTGCTTGCCACCGCTCAGGGCTCCGATTCCAGTATGAACGCCGCGGGCATCGGCATGCCGTCGAACGTGTCCTTTGTAAAATAAAATAAAGAAATAATCAAATTTCAAATACGTCCGATCACGTCGAACCGAATACCGCCGAAAGCTGGCCACGAGCATCCGCCTTCGCATGGAATCAGCGACTCTGAACGCTACCGCAGCTCGAACGTGGTTTCCTCTCACCGAACGACCACCCTTCTAGCGGATCGTTCGGTGCTGTTTAGCTGGATATAGGCGCTAAGCCCCTACCCTCAAGGAGCGAACGGCGAAAGCCGTGAGCGAGTAGGGTGGGGTAGTTCACACTGTCGGAGAGGTGAAAACGGGTGTCGGGTCAGTAGGCCGGGTGCCGTCACACACGCGGATACACCCATCGTCGCGGATAAAGACATTCCAGTTCTTCATCTTGAAACTGAGGACGGTCTCGGTAGTACCGGAACCACCCTGATGCTGGAAGAGTTTATTTAGAGCATCGGGTTCGACGCAGTCGTGCAAAGGTGGCAGTTCCAATGGATCAACATCGGCCGCTTCCGCTACGGCTTCGACGACTGCCTCCGCCGGCGTTCGTGATCCGTCTTCCTCGTAACGAGAATCGAGAACTGGCGTACACCCGCGATAAATAGTTAGATTTCCTGGATTCATACTTCCTTCTGAGGGATGATAGCTTATTAGAGTACTGTGTGAAAGACCGACATGATCCCGATTGGTTCCGTAGCATGTCGCCCGTCCGTGCTACTCCCCACCGACCCCGTGTTGCATTCGCGCGCTGTATTCAGCACGCCAGTTCGATCAGGTTCCAAGGATTTCAACGGAGCCACTGAACCATGAAACTACATCTCTCCGACATATGTAGGTATGGGGGTACTCCCAGTACTGGGGAAGCATCATCGGCGTTGGTTTGACGTTCTCCCGACTTACGAACCGCAATGCAACGGTCCCCAACCCGCAGACACATCCTCCGTAGTACCGCTATCGCTGGTATCGTAGCGGTCGCCGGTTGTAGCACAACAAATCGCAGAGCAAACACTCCGAACACCACATCGCCGACAAGTACGACCACTCCCGAAACCACGGCGACGACCGCCACAGAGGCGACTCTGACGCCACCCGAGTCGACCGACGACTGGCTGACGAATGCCAACGGGTACCGAGAAGAGACGCCTCGATACGGGCCTGGCGCCCAACCGACCATCGACGTCGGCCACCCGGTCGAGGACGGGTTGTCGTTCGATCCCCCAGTGATCGAAGTCGCTCCCATGACGAAGGTGACCTGGGACTGGACCGGTCACGGCGGCCTCCACAACGTCGTCGCGCTTGGTGGGACGTTCGACAGCGGTCGACCGAACGCCCAACCGGGGACGGCTTATCACTACATCTTCGAGGAACCGGGAACGTATCCGTTCGTCTCGGAACCGCACCGGGAGGAGGGAATGCGTGGCGCCGTGATCGTTCGAGAACCGCCGTCGACGGGGAACCAGACCGTCGACATGTGGGTCGTCGACAGCAGTAACTTCGACGGCACGGTGGTCGATCGAACCGGTTCCGACGTGGCGAGCGTCACCGTCGGGTCACGAGGCAACAGGGGGCATCTCGCCTTCGACCCGCCAGTCCTGAAGATCTCGACGGGCACGACGGTCGAGTGGAAGTGGACCGGAAGCGGCGGGGGGCACAACGTGGTGTTCCTGAACGCCGACATCCACTCCGGGCAGGTGACCCACGAATCCGGTGTCAACTTCCAACACACGTTCGAGCAGTCCGGAACGTATCGCTACGCCTGTCAACCCCACAGAGCACTCGGCCAGAAAGGAGCGATTATCGTCGAATGACTGTTGCCATCTCATCGAGACAGGGACGAGTGAGACGGCACGGGAGTTTCAACTGATACGGTAGCGCGGAATCCCCGTCTTCGAACGTAGCGAGCGTCGGGGCGGGGTCGTTGACTATGAAGGGTTCAGGCTCCCCGTCGATAAAGATCCCAGCCGACGGCGATCAGCCCTAGCATCGGGACCACTCGACGGGGAGGCACACGGCGGCTCTACAAACTCGTCACGGCCCCGGAATTCGATGGGCGAACCGGTACGTACGTCTCCGGTGAGGGAGTCACGTCTTCGTCGACGAAAACGACCGATCCAGCGGATCGAGATAGGTTCTGGAAGACCAGCGCCGCCCTCTTCGGCGTCTATCCTGGCCCACCGTAGTCTGTAGCTCGATTCATGACGATATGACGCAGAACTACTCCGAATAGATCGGAAGCCCTCGGACATTAATGAAACGCTCGGCCGTAGGATTCCTGAGGCTGTTCTTCGCTTCCAGCGGTCTCCTCCGGTCGATCGATATCGATATCCAACTGCTGGATGGTTCGGTTGAACGCTTTTCGGCTGATCTGATCGAGTTCAGCCAGTGACTCGTCGAACGCTTTCGCGCCGAATCCGTCCTCGAACACATACAGTGGCTTGGTCGTCTGGTATCCGTCGAAATATTCGACTCCCGTCGATTCGTCAGTTTTAGTCAAGTATTCGATACGGATATTGGCCGTTTGGAGTTCGTCAAACAGGTCCGTCAGTTCGTTTTCGACGTCGACGATGGGTTCACTACGCGTGATGTCGAAATCCTCGATATTCGAAAGTTTTCGGATCGAGATCGCTCGGAAGTATCCATCGTTCGGCGACGTTACCAGCGTGAACAGGCCGTTCCGGTGATTGACTTCGATCAGTTGTTGGCCATGCTGGTTCCGAAACCCTCGAAACCTCGCTCCGACGGCCGAACAACACGCCGCAATCCGTCCGATTGCTTGATCGTATTCTCGCATATGTCGGCATGGTGACCACAGCTATAAATTAGTGGCTCGTCGTTCTATCGTCGGGTTCACATCCCTCAAAGAACGAGCTGGTGCGAGCCACGCCGTTTAATAGCTATCTCCCGGTAACTCGGGCACGCAAGAATGCGGGAACGTACAGCAGGTCTCACGATCGGGGTGCTCGCAGTGGTGTGTTTCGGGCTCGTCCTGTCCGTCCTGTATCCGTTCACCACGTCTTCACCAGACACGGCGAACTCCGCTGGCGAACGCTTCACAGTCGGCGATGCGGACGCGTTCAGCGCGACAGGACGCATCGCCGTCGAGGGGGAGACACGGCTCGCGTTCGATGGCGCCGTGACCACCGACGGTGCCTGGTATCAAAAGGTGGTCGACGACGGCGTCGTCTCCGAAGAATATCATCCCCCGAGCGGGCCGATTTACCGGCGGCTCACCGTCGAGGGAGTCGATGCCGCCGAGCAGCGTCGAGCGCGACTCACCGAGGACGAGGATCGGACCATCCTCCGTGAATCCCGGGCGGGAAACTGCGTGACGTTCGTCACCACGTCCGAGACGACCTCCGCGTCGGAGCCGGTGTCCGGAACGGCATCGGTCTTCGTCAACAACCTCCGGGTGGCCGCATACGAGACGACGGAGACGGACTCGACGGGCGTGACGACGTACGAGCCACAATCCGGCTGGTACGAGAGTCGCGTCGTGTACCGGCTCACCGACGCCTCGGGGACCGTCCGTGTCGATGACGAGACGGGGACGGTCACCTCGGCGAACGTCTCGTGGACGGAGACACGGGGCGAGACGTATGCTCACTACGTGCTATCCACGGTGCTGCACTCCAGTTCGACGGAGTCACGAACGACGTTTGCCTTCGACGACACTTCCCCGTCCCTCGAGCGGCCAGCGTGGGCAACCGACGAGGAGACGAACGCAACGGGCACGACGAACGCCTGCTGACGGTCGTGGCGACTGGCGGCGTGCTCCAACTACCGCCTACAGCCAACGTGTCTCCACCCGACTCCCTCGGATAGTCAAACGAGCATTATATTCATCTGAAAATACTTTTAGCCGTCGTCACGACACGACCTATGGACCGTCGCAGGTATCTCGCACTCTGTGCGGCAGGTGTCGGATCCCTCGCTGGCTGTGGCACCGAGTCGCAGAACGCGGGGACCAACACCCCGACGGGAACAGGTCCCACAACTACCTCGCCTTCGGGTGAGCTAGCCCCCCTCAACGGAACCTGGCGGGAGTATCAGCACGACGCGGGTAACACCGGTGCCATCGACGACCCGGGACCGATCCACGAGCCAGTCGAGTACTGGACTCGCACGACGACTGCCGGAGCGCCTGCGACCGCACCAGCGGCCGCTGCCGGTACGTTCGTCGTCGTGACGCGAAGCGGGACCCTCTACGCCCGGGATGCTGAGGACGGCAGGGTCCTGTGGAGCGGATCACAGCGCGTAAACACGGACGTCGCCCCGGTAGCCATGGCGGAAACGATCGTTGCCGCCGCCGACCAGAAGTTGCTCGGGATCGGGGGCCAGACCGGCGAACGACGCTGGACTCTCCCGCTCGAAGACCCAGCGGTCGGACTCGCAGTAGATGACGGTCGGGTCGTGGTCGCGACGGAGTCTCGGATTCGAGCGATTCTGCTCGGGGAGGGGACGACAGCGTGGCGACAACCGCTGGACGAACCTGCGGTGACACCCCCCGGCGTCGGTGAGGATGTCGTCACAGTTGGCCTCGCGTCGGGGAGCGTGATCGCCTTCGCCGCCCAGACCGGACGGCGCAAGTGGCGTGCCTCCGTCGGTCCCGAGCCGACGTTTGCCCCCGCTCTCGGACACGGGAACGTCTATCTCGGCGTGGGGACGCGTGTTGTCGCACTCGCCGCCGACGGTGGGGACCGACAGTGGCAGCGTCAAACGGACGCCCCGGTCGCTGCGTCGCCGGAGGTGACACTCGACGCAGTGTACGTTACCACCCTCACCGACGACGCCGGCCCCCGAACCGAGACGCCACGTTCGGAGAGCACCGACACGCCCACTGCAGTACCGACGGATACAGAACGGTTCACTGCTGCTGTACTATCCCTGGCGCCCGCCGACGGGAGCGTGGAGTGGCGAACTGGGATTACGGAAACGTACAACTTCACCAGTGGGCCGCCCCGACATATCCCCCTCGTCGTCGCGGACGACGACGTCGTCGTCGGCCTTGGCGGACCACTCCACGCCTACGATGCCACAACCGGTGATCGTCGCTGGGCGACGGACAGCGGTGGCGTGACCCCTGCGGTGACGGACGGGGTGGTGTCGACCGGTGTGACGGGACTCGATCTGGTCGATGGCTCGGTCAGATGGCGGTTCGGAACCACCGAGAACGTCTCGCCGCCAGCAGTCGTCGGCAACACCGTGTTCGTCGGCAGCGACGACAACTACCTCTACGCACTGGCGGCCAACACGGGAGCAATCCGCTGGTCCGCTCGAACGGATGGGCACATTCGCACGACGCCGGCAGTCGACGAAGACACCGTCTACGTCGGGACCATGGAAGGAACCCTGTACGCGTTCGACGTGTCCGACGGGACCGAACGGTGGACGTTCGACGTCGGAGGGCAGGTTCAGTCGCCGACCCTCCATGGCGGAACCGTCTACGTCGGAAACTTCTCGCCGACGCTAACCGCCGTCGACGCCGCCGACGGGACGGAGGCGTGGCGCGCCGACGTCGAACAGGCCGGTGGGACACGATTCATCGCCCTGAAAACCGCGGCCGACGACGCCGCCGTATACACTGGCGCAAACGGTGATCTCAGGGCATTCGACGTGTCCGACGGAAGCGAACTGTGGCAGGTCACATCCACCGAGCAACGGGTCGTCCAATCTCCACCGATACTCGTCGACGGCACCGTCCTCGTTCACATGGGATCATCGTTGCGGGCGTTCGATTCGGCCGAGGGAACGGAACAGTGGGCCACCCCCACTGGCGAGTCCAATCGGCCACCTGTCGCCCGCGAGGGAACGGTGTACACGTCCGGGGACGATACCGTCTACGCGTTCGACGCGAGCGATGGAACCGGACGCTGGCAAACTGCTGTCGGCGGGGACTTGCTCCTGGTCATCGGTGACGAGATGCTCTACGGAATCGGGTACGAGACGGGTCTCCTCGCACTCGACCCGAGTGATGGAACTATCTCGTGGACGTACGATGCACCGTTGACGACGCCGCCAGCGATTGCTGACGACTACCTGTTCGCCGGCGGGGAGTCCGGGACCGTGTACGCCCTCGGTCCAGCGCCCCAGTGAGGTACGTCACCCTGTCAGCAGCCCCGTGTCGAGCGGTGATCGTCCCCTAATCAACTCGCGCGCTGTATGCAGTAGCCCTCCACAATCGTATCAGACACCGAGAAGTTCGATTCGGCGAATCGGCACTGATTGCTGGTCGACCGCAGACTCGTATCTACTAGTCGGTTCTCGATGTGGAACGCCGTTGTCCCTCTCCGGCCGTGCGGTCACCACACCCGCAAATCTCGAACAGTTGCTCGGCGAAGAAGTTTTGATCCGACGACATGAAGCCGCGGTATCGATCGCGGTCGTGCCGCCGAGTTTGGTTCCGTCGGAGCCGTCGGCGTCGTCCTCATCTCTCTTGGGACCGTTGGCCTGATGGGATTGGCTTGGGCCGAGAGGATCAGTGGCTCCGACGGAATAGCCGTCGGCACCGTAGTGATAGTCGGTATCGCCGGGACAGCAGTTACGATCCTGTTCTTGTTCGTGGTGTGACACTGTATCGTGGCGACAACGAAAATCAACTGGGAGCGATGTAGCGGTCTCAGTATCGTCCGACAGCGACTATCGTACCCGCGGCGCTATTGCCGTGCTCTCTAACTCCCTCTCCCCATGGTTTTACACATCGATGACGGGGAGGGTGACCGTGAATCCATGTTGAAATCACTCGCTGCGCGGTCACCCGAAATCGGTTAGCTCCGGCTCACAGACCCCCGAGAGTTCCTGTTGAATGTCCGTTCGATCCCACCCAAACGGAGAGAGGAGACTCCCTATCGCCCGGACGAGTTGCGTCTCGTAGTACGACGCATCGTACGACCCGATCTCCTCGTGAACTAATGCAACCCGCTCTCGCGAGGTCTTTTCGTCGTCGACGACCACGTACTCGATATCCTGTCCCGGGTGGACGGCGAGGTCCTGCTCCCGAGCCCGCTTTAACGCGGCCACGTTCCGCGTGTTCTGCGTATACCCCTCCAGCGGCTTGGAGACACGATTCCGTTCGACGAGTTGCTCGACCGGCACCGTCCCAGCGTGGAGGCGCTTGATCGCGTCCTGAAGACGGTCGAGTACGGCGTCCGGGGATCGAGTCGCGTCGAGCCGTTCGAGACAGTCCCGCTGGACCGCCTCGACGAACGGTGGGGTCGAGCGCTGCCGGGCTTCGATCCCTCTGATCTTGAACCCGCCGTCGCCAGCCACTTTGCCGAAGTACTTCGTCAGCGCGCCGGCGTCGCTCTCCCGTCGCGGCACGAACGCCACCCAGTCGTAGTGGGCTTCGTGTTCGAGTCGAATCTCGACGTCCTCCGTGATCGCCGTCGCGAGCATCTCGAGGTCATCGCGGTCATCGTCGTCGACGTCAGGGTCCGGGGTCACCCAGATGGAGTCGACGATGCCGTGGACGACCCGCCAGCCGCCGGCTTCCAGCCGCCCTTTCGCCGTCAGCAGAATCTCGCGAGCGAACGCGTTGATTGCCTCGTGGCACTCGATGCGGCCGAACTTCGCGTTGCTGAATCCCTGATACCCGAAGCAGGCGACGAGGATCCACTTCAACGCTCCCGACCGCCCTTCGAGTTCCGTCAGTCGATCCTCGTCGGGGTCGTCCCGTTCCTTCTCGCGACGGATGGCCGCCTTGATCTCGTCGCGCGCGTCGATGATCGGCTGTAGCACGTCGACGAGGTAGCCCCGCTCGTCGCAGATCGAGTATCCGAGCCCGGGGACGTCGTCGCGGTCGCTGTGGCAGTCACACCGGATGACGTCCGGCGAGACGTTCCGGGTACGAATGATGTTCGGATACAACGAGGAGAAGTCGAGTTCGTGGACGTTCTCGTGGCGGCCGACCTCGGGCGCGAAGATGAAGCCGCCGCGGTCGGCGTCGTGGAGCGTCCCCATCGGCTTGTAGAACTCGTGGCGCCAGGAGTTCCAGGGGACGAGGACGCCGCGGTCGTGGGCCTCGCAGATCTGGATCGCCGTGAGGACGTTCCCGATCGATGCCCACGCGAGCTCCTGGACGGGCTTTTTCGAGCGCGACACGAGGTCGAGGACGCCGTCGAGGTTCGTCTCCCCGTAGAAGAACGTGTTCGACTCGTCGACGATCACGCGGCCGGGTACGTTGTACCGCGCCGGAGAGTGACCGACGCGACCGTAGCTCGAGTACGTCGACCGGCTCGCGAGCTGCTGGTAGTCGACGTCGGGCCACCGGCTCAGCGAGAAGTCGTCGACACCGGCCTCGGTCGCCATCTCGTACAGGGTCGGAACGATTTCGCTCGTCGAGCAGACCAGGACGTCCGGATCGTGTGCGTCGAGCACCCCTTGGACGGCGGTCAGGATATCCGTCGGCGAGCCGGTGACGGTGTCGCCGGCGACGGACACCTCCCCGTAGACGTCGTCGCTCGTTTCGGTCACCGGGACGCCGAGCCGGAGCGTCGACAGTTCGCTCGCCGGCGTCGGATCGACGCCGGTCTCCAGACAGTACCGGAACTCCCGCGAGAAGTCGACGTTGAAGCAGACGAGATCCCCGACTGGATGGTCCGACAGTTGGCGCGCTTGCCGGGCGAGTGGGGTGACGCGGTCGATGTGGGCGACGTCGACCGCGAGAACGGTCTCCTCGTCCCGTCGAAAGCCGGGGCGTCGCGTAACCATCTCGGTCGTGACGACGTCCGGGTGCTGGTCGTACACGGACTGGATGGTCGTGAGGTCGAGGTCGGCATCAGGGTCGCGAGCGGCGACGTAGAAGCGTGGCGTGTAGTCATCGCGCTCGGTCACGACGGCGCCGTCGGCGGTTGCCTCCCACTCCAAGACGCGGTCGTCGTCTAAGATATCGATTGTGAACGGCATTTGGGATTGTCACGTCTCGATTGAACGAAACGGTTCAGTCCTAGATAAGCCGTGGCGTGGTGTTTCCATAATTCAGAGGACGACTTCGAAGACATCGCTACCGGGGTATTTGTCCTATTTTGCGTGTCTGTGGTCTTTTCCAAGATGACTTCCGGAATCTCGGCTTAACCAACAGTTCTGGAATAGTCGTATTTGTTGGTTAAAATGGTTGGTGAAGACACTCCGTGTTCCGATGGATTACAAACCAATATACTGGCCCGAGAATTATTATACTTGCCTTCCGTGGGTTAGCATATGATGTCTGAGGAGACGACCCCACCCAACCGAGTACGTCCTGACGGCGGTGCCGAACAACGTGACATAAACGACGTGGTCGAAGAGGAATGGGTTGAGGACACGACGCCCTTCGAACGAGTCTATGGAATCATTCGCCGGACTTACGATCCGACGTCTGCAGCACAGATTGCTGATCGTGCTCGTGTCTCGCCGACGACCGCACGAAAGCACCTGCGGACGCTCATGGATTCCGGTGAAGTGACGACAGCACAGGACGGCCAGACGACGCTGTACCGCCGGTCAGAAACGGGTATCGTCACCGAGCATGCACAGTCGCTACTTGCGGAACGAACACCCGAAGAGATCGCATCTGGCATCGCCGAGCTGAAAGCACAGATTCAGGACTGGCGTACCGAATACGATGTTGACTCACCCGAGGAACTCGCTCGGGAACTGGACATCGAAGACACCGACAGCGACCAAGGTGCGCTGCTCAGAGAATGGCAAACCACTCGCCGCAACCTCGCCTTGGCACAAGCGACACTCGCGATTGCTGAGGCAACCCGCACCGGTCATCTCACTGGCACCAATACTGACGACGATGGTAACAGTGACTCATCGATCGTCGTATGACCGGCGACGAGGATGTGGAACCTTCTCAGGATAGTCAGCCAGCCGAACAGGCAGAGGTGTTCGGACCGATCGATGCCGGAGCGTTACGAGAGATCCGAGATCTGGTCATCAATCAAGAGCCGCTGGTTGAGGAGGCTTCACTGGACGATCCCCTGAACCCACAGACGCTTTCGGTTGACCTGTCTGACGGCGTTGAAGCGGCATCAACAGCGCGTATAGATATTCGGTGGAGCTTGGCTGGGAACTACGCTGTGCACTACACGGACACCCAGGGGCGGGATTTTCGATTCGACTGTCATCCGAAACCGGATGCACCGACACGACACTTTCATCCACCACCTGATGCTCCAAGTCGTCCTGTTGAGCCATCTTGTATCACTGTGCGTGAGGCCCCACTGGTCACGCGAGCGATTCTCCAACGGTGGCGCTACGCCTACACGAACGGAAGCTTCGAAGGGCTCAACGACGCAGAAAATCCGCCGTAGACGAGAATGCAGGGAAGAATCCTACACTTCCAACCCGGCTACAACGCATTTCGCAACCTACAACGGTACGGTGAACTACCCCACCCTACTCAGCCGCTGACGCGGCTTCCTTGAGGGTGGGGCTTCCTGTTTCCACGACGCGCTTTACATCCACAACCTCGGAAGTGCCCGACGATGTGAACATAGGGAGCGCAGTCTCCACAGGCGTTGTGTCTTCGGACTGTCCCAGTCCTAGCTTCTCGAAACCGCGCGACAAAATGTTGATCGCGGCATTTGCATCTCTATCCATCCCGAACCCACAGGCAGGACACGAGTGTTCACGCACCCACAGTGGTTTATCTGACTCGACACCACACGACGCGCACTCTTTGGTCGTGCCTGTTGGCTCTACCTCAACAAAGTGCGTGCCCTCACGGTTGCACTTGTACGCAAGCATCGTCGTGAACGTATCCCACGCTGACGATGCAGTATTCCGACTGTTTCCAGACGACTCCAGCATTGACTTCACGTTCAAATTCTCGACGGCCACCAAGTCGTACTCGGTGGCGTAATAGTTCGAGAGTTTGTGCAGGAAGTCGTGGCGTTTCCGCTTGACTCGCTGGTGACACTCAGCTACTCTCAGCCGTTGTGTCTCCCAGTTGTTCGACCCGTGCTGTTTCCGTGAGAGGGACCGTTGTTCGCGTGTGAGGCGTTCTCGTTCGTCTTGGAGGTCGAGTGAGCCGACAGCACGCCCGTCCGTGTCGTGAGCGTATTTGAGGATGCCCACGTCAATCCCGACACAGCGGTCAGGATTAGCTGGTTTCGGTGGCTCTTCTTTGCCTTCAACAGCGAAGGAAGCGTACCATTCACCAGTCCGTTCTTTCTTGATGCAGACCTCTTTGATGGTGACATCCTCGGGAATTTCGCGGTGGTAGCTGATTGGAATGTCAGCAAGTTTCGAGAGTGAGAGGACGGTCTGGCCGTTCTTCTTGTCGAACTCGAAGCCGGATTGAATGTACGTGAAACTCCTGAACTCGCTGGGTGCCTTCCAATTGAGACTCCCGACGTTGTACCCGTTCTGTTTGAGTTGTGAGAGTGCTTTGATGCTATCTTCGATTCGCATCACGGCAGCTTGTGCGACAGTTGAGTACAGGTCGGTAAGCTCGTTCCACCAGTCTTTGAGGTTGGGTAGTTGGTCGCGGACTTGGCGCACTCGCTGGTTGAGCGTTCCTGCTGAGTCAGGGATTTGCTCGAACTCGTTGAGCGCGTGGTTGTACAGTTGCCGACAGGTATCGCGGTGATAGTCCAGCGTCTCTCGCTGGGCTTCTGTAGGGTGGAGGCGATACCTGTAGGCGTAGTGCATTGATTACTCGTTGGGTTCCGTTGTTCGGACGATTTTCACGTCTGCGCCACGCCAGTCCTTTGGGACAAGCACGTGAGCACCGTTACCAGTGGCTTTGACCTCGCCTTCGATGACTTCGTGGCCTTCGATTTCGTGTCTATCCATCACCAGAGTTTAGACATTGTTTCAACATGAATGTATCGGTCGTGGGCCTGTGGGCCTGCAACAGGACAGTGTATACGATATGATGGCGGCGCTGTATCCCCGCCCTACTCGCTCCCTATGGTCACCCCTTGAGGACGGCGGCTTAGCGACTAATGACTGCTAAGGACCTACGATGGGTCCCACAGAACGGAACAGACCGACACTCGAGTAGGGAACCCAGTTAGAACGACGCAACAGATCCTACGAAGCTGATCCTCGAACTCCTTGCTTGAGTCCCACATACTCCGGTTGGGCTTATACCATGGCCTGACGTATTCATCACCATGCCTGGTGAGGTGTATCGTGTCCAAGAGAACACTGGCAATCCAGTACATCCTTTTATTGAAGAAGTCGTATCCCTCGCGCTTGACCGAGCTGCTGATCCACGGCCATCTGGCCACCAAGATAGTCACTTCGACGAGTACGTTCGAGGCGCCGTTGAATACGCCGGTGAAGCCGCCGTCAAGGAGGCTATCCGTCTATCACTCACCAAGGGAGTAACCCATCGAATGGCTGGTCGAGAGGCATTCGGCGACGATGACTACGTCTACG
This sequence comes from Haloplanus salinarum, assembly GCF_009762275.1. Classification (NCBI taxonomy): domain Archaea; kingdom Methanobacteriati; phylum Methanobacteriota; class Halobacteria; order Halobacteriales; family Haloferacaceae; genus Haloplanus; species Haloplanus salinarum. The sequence continues at coordinate 397,874 of NZ_CP034345.1, forward strand.
GAATCCACGTCGGTGTCGCCGCAATAGCATATCTCTGCGAGCTCAACAGCGAACCACAGATTGACCCCTGACTAAGCAATCTCCCAGTATGTGGATGTAGATCGCAGCAATGGTGAGCGCATCCAGCTGGTGATACATGTCTGCAGCGCTACTCTACTAGTAGACTCATGATGTAGGCGTTCATCAGCGTGGTCGTCCCTATTGCACTCCACTCCATCACCGCAATCAGCGAGAAGAGTAGGGTCGTTCACTCGCGACCTCAAACGATTGGCTCGAGTGACTTCATCGAGAAATCCGATTTCGAGCAATATCGTTCTGCGAGTTCCATCAGCGCTCTTGTTCGTCGGATATCGGCGACGTTGTGCGTGAGAAGGCGTTCATACGCGCCTTCTTCCCAGGCTGTGACTGCCGTTCCACTATCGTCGAATGGATCGAGGTTGTTCAACCGTGAACCAATCAGTTCGCCATAGACGCCATCCAAGGTATCCTCACTGGTATTGAAGCGTGTCTCGAAGACGTCCATCACGTCGACGTATGGCAACGTGCCAAACGGCCACTCGATCCCGTGCGTACAGAGCCGTGTGCGAAGGAACGGAAGGTCGAACCCTCCGTTCCACCGCTCCCCGTTGTACGCAACGAGCTTTGCATCACGTTGGGTGAGTGTCGATGTGACAAACGTCGCCAGTTCGTTCAGGAGTTCCTGTTCGCTGTCATGGTGTGAGAGCTGTACCGGTGTCCGGAGTGTGTCGTTGAGCCGATCTGCGAGGCCTGTTTGTGGTGCCGTTTCGGTATGGAGAAACACTCGCGACGAGACCGCCGAGTCGAACCCAACTACTGTGAGTTCATCATCGGCCTGAAATCCCGTCGTTTCGATATCGAAGGCAATCGTCGTCGACCCGGTCATTCCACACCTCCTGTGTCACCGTCGGCGGACGATTGCTGCTGTTCGCCCACAGGTTCCGAAAGCCGTTGCTCGAGCTCCACCAGGCGTTCCTCGTGGTCGTCGAGGCGAGCCTCCTGTTCGATATCGATACTGAGCAGCGCCGGCAACAGCGGGTTCTGGTGGTTCATCAGCCCGCTCGCGTCGGCGTGCTCGCGGGCGTACTCGAACAGCCGGTCGAATCGCGGCTGGTCGCGACGCCGCAGTGCCCGGCGGAACGCCGCCCAGCGCTCCTCGATGGCCCGGAGGGCGTCTCGGTACGTCGGGTTCGTGCGCCCCATCGCTACCGCCCTCCCGAACCGCTCGCCGTCCACGCATCGAGCAGGGGGTCCGCGGTGGCCGACACGGTCTCATTCTCGGCTGTGACGCCCGTTCCGACGCCCTCCGGGGTCGGCGCCGGCGTCGTCGGTTCCACGCCGACCTGCGCGGCCCGCGCCGCGAGCAACCGCCGCCAGTACGCGAACGTCGTCTGGTAGTACGCGCCGTCGTCGACGGGATAGACGAGCGTCTCGAAGTCCTCGCCGACGATCCGCGGCCCCATCCGGGTCTGCTCGCACTCCAGGTGGTGGTCGGCGACCGTCGCGACCGGTTCGGTGAAGCCGTCGCGCTGCGCCCGGGTGACGAGCACCGGAACGTCGTACCCGTCGGCGTAGGAAGCCAATCGGGTGAGCGTTCGAGCCTGGAGGGTTTTGGCGTGGGTCTCGCCGAGGGTATCGTCGGCGCGGTACTGGGTGTCGACGGCCGGCGCGACGATGAGGGCGGGCGTGTGGTGAGAGGTGTCCTCGTCACGACTCGGGTCTCCTCGACCGGCCGCCCCGGCGTCGGTGGTGGACATCTGGATCGACTTGTTCACTGCCGTCGGGAGATCACAGACGGCGCCGTAGTGCTGGTAGGCGGTAAATCCGCGTGCCACGCGGATTCGGTCGAGCAACCGCTGGCTAGGGGCGATCTGGGCGAGTGTCGTCGTCGTCGCGTGACTATTTGCGTCGACCCAGAAGGCGGGCCCGTTGTGCAGGAGGAGATGGTCGAGTACGAGCGACTGCAGGATCGGGACGCCGCGCCCTCCCTTGACGTCGAGCAGCGTGATGCCGTCGTCGAGGGACGGCAACAGCATCTCGTCCGTAGCCGGATCGGCCTGGTCAGCAAGGGACCGATTGCGGTCAGCGCCCCGTGTCGGCTGATCCACCGCCAATCGGTTCGACGTTGCGTGTTCACCCATACTCGATTAGTCGTCCACGGTCCCGATAAGCCGCGGCGTGTCGCTTCCGCGTTTCAGGGAAGACATGAGACAGATACTGCCCCATCCTCTGTCGTCGACTTTCTGCGGCTGTTCCGACTGTTTCCGAGAACGTTTCTAGGGACCGGGTTCAGACGGCGCTGGTTACTTAACCAACAAACTGGTGCTCCGTGTCGCCTGTTGGTTAATATCTTACAGTTGATCTCGCTGCTCGGACAGGAACGAAACAAGGTTGTTAATCGCGTCTGCTGGCAGCTCTTCTTGTCGGAAGACACCTTTGAACGAGTCTTCGAACTCCTCCTGCTGGAGTCGATCCAGCACCATTTCGATCTGCCTCTTGAGCTTCTCGGGGTCGCCACGATGGACGTGTCGCTCAATACGGTTGAAGTCCGCACGCAAACTGATCACGACCAGGTCACGGCTATCGGCCTTCCGACCGCTGTGGAGTTTCATCGCGAACAACAGTGCCGGTTCCGGGATTCGCCCGTCGAGGCCTTCGGCGACATCGAGTGATTCGATCGTACTGTGTTCGTGGAGATAGCGATATGACCACTCTGCGTCCGTCTGTCGACACCCCATCGCATCCACGAGTGCCTCGAACTTGACTTCGTTCTCTCCGACCGGTTTCGCGTACTGGATCATTCGACCATCGTACTCGTTCGAGACATCCTGCTCGAACTGTTTCTCGTATCCGAGGTCACGAAGGAGAGTGTCGTAGTCGTCGAGTGTAGTGTCCGGGATCACGGTGTCGATATCGGTCGTGAACCGGGTTTGGAACGCGGAAACTGCCCAGCCGCCAACGAGAACATACGGCAGTTCGGCGTCCTGTACCGCGCGGTGTGTGTCGATAAGTTCGGATTGGCGCTCGGCAAGACTCATTTCATCGCCTCTGTTAGGTCGTGCCCATCGCGCTGTGGTGCGACGCACCGATATCCCTGTCGTACTCGTCGGCGATAATCTCCAAGGCGGGCTCGTACGCCGGGCGGTTCTCCATCATCTGGTCGATGGCGTCGTCCACCGGGATGGCGGGGTTGCCGTCGACCCACTCGGCGTCGATACCGTTGGTCTTCGGGAACAACACATAGTGAACATTCCCGTTGACGTCGCTGGCGTCCGGGCGCTCGTTGATCGTCGTGTCGACGCCAAACTGCTCGAAGAACGCAATCCACCGTTCGATGTCACGGTCGTGCACTTCGATGAACACCGGATAGTCGTCGTGGCTCCGTGCGATTTGAAAGCCGCCGTGTGTCCAGACGTATGCCGCGTCAATTTCCGTGTACGCGAACTCCATTCCGGCGAAGTGTGGAATGACGTACGCGTCCTTCTGAGCGATGGTGTCGCGGCTGTACAACGCAGCCATCATCTCGGCGTACTGCTGGCGCATCTCGTGATCAACGATCTGGATTCCATTATCGGTATTAGCGATAACCTCCGCATCATCTAACCGCTCAACCCAGTCGTACACCCACGAGTACGAGACGTCGATCTTGCTCGCGATACGGTTGATAGAATCGCCACGCTGGACTGCTAACACAATTTTCGCAGCGGTGGCATCCATTAACTCATTCATTATTGAAATTGCCTCTTACTCGCGCTGTCGTTTTTCGCTTCTAGCTATCTCTATCAAGATACCAATACATAGAACTTCCGCCTAGATTGACTACCTGCGGGATGTGTGTACGCGACCCTTTCCGGTCACTGCATCGGCGACGCCGCTGCCGAATCGACGAGCGAGTACTCTCGATCCCGACTCGTTCCCTCCGCTTCGAGAAGGTTGTACTGTGCCATCTTCGAAAGGTACGTCCGAACAGTCCGTTTCGTCCGGGGGTCATCGACCTCCTCGGAATAGCGCTCGTGGATCTCGCTCGGCCCGACCGGACCGTGCTCCCGCACGATATCGTAGACGACGCGCTGGTGCGGCGTGAGCGAGTCAAGACTCTTCTGCTTGATCTGGGCTCGGGCATTCTCGGCGGCGTCTAGGAGGATGCCGTCGGTGATGTGCTCGTGGTTCTCGCGGTCGGCCTTGCTGGCAGCTGTTCGAAGGATGCCGATTGCGAGGCGAGCGTCGCCGGCGGCTGCATCGGCGATCCGGTAGAGCTGGTCGTCGGTGATGACGTCCTCGTCGAGCCCCCATTTCGCACGCGCACTCAGAATGTCGAAAAGTTGCTCGTCGTGATATTTGTCCATCCGGACGTGTTCGCTCGAACGGAGCCGACTCACGAGGCGGTCGTCGACGCGGCCGAACAGCTCCTCTTCCTTGTTCGCGATACAGATGATTGCGAACTGTGGGAGGCTGTGCAGATGGTAAATGACGCTGGGGTCCTCCAGCTGGTCGACCTCGTCGAGGATGACCACCGTTCGCGGGCCGTCGTGCTGCTGAAGCCGATCGACGAGTTCGTCGTGGGGCGTCGACTGTCGGTGGATGTCAATGGTGGCGCCGAGGTCGTCGAGAATTTGGTAGAGCGTACGGAACCGGGTGTAGTTTCGCCAGCAGTTGACGTAGGTCGTCTGGACGTCGAGGACCTCCTCGCGGAGCCGTTCAGTGACGAACTTCGAGATGCAGGTCTTGCCGGCGCCGCTGGGCCCGGTGACGATGGCTGTGTCGGCTGGTTCCCCGTTCGTGATGGGCTCGAGAACGCTGGAAAGGTGGTTGACTTCGGCGTCGCGATGCTCGACTTCTCGAGGGACGAACCCAGCCCGGAGGACGCGAGCATCGTGGATCATAGACGAGAGAGGTTTTCGATGCGATCCACAAAAACGTGTGCGGGTGGTTTCCGGAAGCACCCGTTATACCATCGTGCCGTCATCAAATACTGCTCGTTAGGAACTCAATTCACGGAATTTGTGGATCTGGGGAGAGGGGGGCTTTTCGGAAGTTCCGGAAATACCGCGGCGTCTTTAACCAACAGATGGCGGTGGTAATATCCATTGTTAGTTAACACCGAGACACAGCTCTATCGATGTGTTTCGACGAGTGGTAACCCTCTACATTCGATCCTGGCTTCTGACACCCCCGTCGATCGTTCGGAGCAGATAGGAACCGATACTGCCGTGTTCCGCGCGTCAACAGTTTCTCTTTCGTTCACGATGCGGATGATCGCGAACTGTAGGAGGTACTCGGGTCTGTGCGCTGTTCTTTGGGACGTTACCTTGCTCGTCCACGCAAGAAAGGTACCTTCAAAACCGTAGACCGTTTTTAATCGTGCGGAGGGATACCGTCGATGATGGAGTTTTTAGATTCGTTGCTGTGCATGTTCACCAGTCGGGTAACGGGCCGAAATGGGTCGTACACCTTGGAGATCCCAGAGCAGGAAATCGAGGTAGGATCGTTGGAGGAGGGGAAGAGATACAGAGTGGCGTTGTTCGACGCTAGCGAGGTCGGAGCCGTCGAGGTAGGTGGCAATTCATCCGGTGTTACGGGTCACGTGTCGGGGACACAGCAGCAACCGAATAACAGTGAGGTGTTGGATCAGCCACCTGTAAATGAAGGCGAGATCCGAGAAGTCGAAATCGAGGATATCGGTGAGAAAGGGGATGGTATCGCACGGATTCCTCCTGGCTACGTCGTATTCGTCGAGAACACCAGTCCAGGGGACCGGGTCCGGATCGAAATTACTGAAGCACGGGATAACTTCGCGTTCGCAGACGTCGTCGGCCAAATCTAACGCTCGTGCCGACTAGCGAGGCTATAACGCTCATCCAGACCTCCTTGTTTCATCTCTCCGCGGCTGAACTGATACTTCAGCAGGCCTGCGAATGGAGTCGTGGTACCTCGACCCTCGGAAAGGTTATACCGTAGCCGCCCCTCCGTTCGTATGTAATGGCAAACGGTACGGTTGATTTCTTCAACGACACAGGCGGTTACGGTTTCATTTCGACTGACGACGGCGACCTCGACGACGACGAAGACGTCTTCTTCCACATGGAGGACGTTGGCGGCGAGGACCTCACGGAAGGTACCGAAGTCGAGTTCGACATCGAGTCCTCACCCAAAGGGCCTCGCGCGGCGAACGTCGTCCGACAGTAATACCGAGATACGGCTGTCGTTCACAGCGACAGACAACCATCTCGATTTTTTCGACAGTTACGGATCCGAGCCGACGCTATCCCCACACTCAGTCCGTGACCTACTGGTCTTCAGCAGAGTCGCCGAAGCCCATCCAACTGGCACCGCATACGACCTCACCCGACCGAGTAGTACCGAAAACGGTTGACGGACTTTACTCAGAACGTTCCCGAACGCTCCCAATAGTAGTCCGCTCGACTCACGAACGGACGCCCCACTGTACTGAATGACTTGATCGAATAGTTATATTATCTCGTTCATTAGAATAGCTATACCTTATAGTCGTATTGTATAGCTATACCATTTAGCTATACTTCCTAGCTACACCGTCTGACTTAGTTTTATAATCTACCCGTTGCTTGCTACGCTCATGTTAGCCTACACGACATACTCGGAGGCCGGTGGGGTGGGCAAATCCACGCTCGCGGCCAATCTGGCAGTCGCCGACGCACGGGACGGTCGGGACGTGCTCGTCGTGGACCTGGATCCACAGGAGGCATCGGTTTCGCACCTCTTGGACGTGGGCGAACATAGGGACGATCCCAAAGCCGACTCGCTGGTTCGGCATATGGTCGAACGGAAGCGGGGCCCCTTCGAGGACCTCATCGAATCCAGTGAGGAGGTCGACGTCATCCCCGCTCACAACAGCCTCGAACGTCTCAACAAGCATCTCGCCAGGCGTGAAGAGGAGGCCAACGACTTCGGCGAGAACTGGAATCGGAACGTCCAGTTGCTTCGTGTCCTCCGAGAGAACGACGTCCACGAACGATACGACACACTGATCGTGGACCCACCAGCGACGGCGGACGTTAAATTGTATAACGCTATACACACCACGCGGTCGCTCCTCGTCCCGTTCGAACCGTCCGGGAAGGGGCGCAAGTCGGTCGACGGACTGGAGGATCTCGTCCCCGGGCTCGAGGAGAACCTCGACATCAACGTGGGCGTGCTTGCTATCGTCCCAAACCGATTCAAAGGGACCAACGACCAACAGGACATGCTCGACGAGCTGCGCTCACGTGAGTACGACATCCCGGTGATACTGAAAGAGCGTGGGTCGCTCTTCGAGGGGTGTTGGCGACAGCAGTGCTCCGCGTTCAAGTATGTCGAGGAACATCGGGAGAGACGGAGGGACTACGAACTAGAGACGCTGGAGCGCTTGGAGACACTCGCCGATCACCTGCGAAAGACCGTGGAGGCTCCAGCATGAAGTCCGGTGCTGGCGACGATCCGTTTGCAGACGACAGCCCGCTGGACGAGTCCGACGAGATGCCCGACGGAAACGACGCGCCGGCAGACGACGAGAAGCCATCCCAATCATCGACTGCGGAAGAGAGGGAGACAACGCCCCGACCGCAGACCCAGACTCAGACGCTCCCTTACAAATACCGGCGCGACTCGGTCAAGCAGGGTCGAAATCAGCAACCAGTGTTCCTCCAGTCCGCTACGGAGGAGTTGATCGAAGAAACGATGGACAGTGTCGAAGATCGATTCGACGAAGCCATCTACAAGACGGACGTCGTCGAGGCAATGTTGGTAGCCGGCGGCGAGGGGACGACTCCGGAGGCTGTGCTCCAGCGATGGGGATACGGGATGAAGAATCGATGAAGAAGCTCGTATCTCCCTTGTCGGAACGATCGATGGGGCTCGTCGGCAGTCACCACCCCAGAGCGACCCCGAGCCGTTCGATATTCGCACCAGAATACTGGTATGAATCGTGGCGCTAGCGGAACCTGTCCGGACGCGTGCCGCCCCGGGCAAGGTGCGTGTGATCCCCGGTCGCTACCATCGTCGCACCCCCTGCCAGTCTCTCCCTGGACACGCACTTTCTGTCGGCACGCCATCCCGGACGTCCGAATCCGTCCCTCATCGCAAAGGATCTACTGAGAGATATCGATGGAAGTCGTCAGCTGTTGCTGTGTTTCCAGCCCCGATTGGAAGCGATTGAAAACTTCTGTTTGGTGCTGTGGGCAGGCCATGAGGGCGACTGCTCCGGTTTGGATCGGGATTACTGGTTGATGGGGATTGTAGTGTGTGAGCTGACAGCTGGGGCAGCGGATACCTCCGGCCGGTCGATGCGCTATGATATCTGCTCTACCAGTAGTAGTGAGCCCGCAGATAGAAACGAACTGGTCGACGTGGTCCCCGCAACCGACGATAGGGATGGTAAGCTGATCCAGAAGCAGGAACGAAACACTGTGGTCGTCGTGGCTGTGGAGAGCGGATTCACACTCCTCGCACTGGATCGGTGGATGGCCTTGTGTGTCGTCGGGAGCCGGTCGAGTAGCATCTACTGGAGACATACTGAGAGGATACAGAACGGTTGAGTCGCCAGACAGGTAAGTTATGGGAACAGGAGGATCACACGGCGTTCGGAAGTAACTCTCCAGATTACTGAATCGCTCTTGACGTGACAGGACACCCACTCATACTGTTTATTGTAAGTCATTACCGGTGGTTCGCCGGACCGTCTCGGCGAACCACCGGCAACCAGTTACAATAATCCGTATCAGTCCACGAAAGCCATGTCACCGCCTAATCCGATAGCAGGGTTCCAGATGCTCTTCACGAACGACGAGCCGAGCGCCATATTGGAGCGCCGCCGACTGTGACCCGAAGACACCATCCTCGACGAGCCTGTCGAGACGGGCACCGAGTTCCGACCGGAGAGAGACCGAAACGGACTGTCGGTCACGGCCCACACCGCAATACAGTCTATGCGATTGTACGAATATTTCCCAGTCATCGCTCGAGTTCGGATACTATCTTGGGACCGTCGCCCCGGGATTTCACATGAATAATCGTTGCAACCTTCGTTAGACCCCCCAGAAAACGGCGATCCCGAGCGTCGTGACGACGGCCAAGATCACCTGGAGGGGCCCGCCGACTCGGATGTAGTCACCGAAATCGTATCCACCGGGCCCGTAGACGAAGAGGTTGGTCTGATACCCAACCGGCGACATGAACGCCGTGCTGGCGGCGAACGTGACTGCAAGAACGAAGGCAAATGCGTTGGCGTTCAACTTGGGGTCGCGTTAACTTTGGCATCGATTCCACCAGACGGCGAGGGCTTGGAGCCACGATTCTGCTGTCGTCGGCTCCACGTGGCTGAACGTATTTGAAAACGAAGAGGTTCGTCGTTTTATCTCACGAAATAGACGTTCGACGGCATTCCGATTGCCATGGTGTTCGTATCTGCAATCGAGGCCGTGTCGATCGAGGGCAGTTTGGAGCCATTGAGCGTCGTCGACGAGAAACACGGCGGTTTCGACATCGTGTTTCTGGCGTAATTCACTCAGGAAGATTTCGGTTAAACCGGTCGTATACGTGCTAAAAAGCCGAATATGAAGGAATGTGTTCGTTTCAGGATCGATGGCGGCGTACAGCCAGTATTGCTGATCGTTGATTCGAATCACGGTTTCGTCAAGCGCAACGTGATTCGGGCTCGCACCGCCTTCGGGCTGTAGATCGGCCTTCTGCACCCAGTTGTGGACGGCCGTTCGAGAGCGTTCGACACCCAACCTTTCAAGAATCGAGATGGTATTCGAAAGTGATAGTCCTGCCACGTGCATCTGAATACCGAGTCGCATCGCGAACTCGGGTGTCCGCTGACGCTCCACAAAATCTAATTCGATCCAGTCGCTATCGTCGCTGAGGCGTGTGATTTCTGGCATAGAGCACTACGAAATCATCACGCCTCACTCTTCACGCTTAACTTGACACGACCCAACTTGGCGGCCGCGTCGACAGCGACGGGGATGAGCAACACGACGCTGGCCTGGTTGCTAACGAGGTTAGTAATCGCAGCGGTCAGCAGATAGAACAGTCCGAGGACGGCGATCGCGGGCAAGAACTCAGCCGTCGAGACGACGAGCGTACCGAGCAGGTTGGCACCGCCCGTCTCCGAGAGTGCTCTGCCGAGCGGGATGACGCCGGCGAGGAGGAAGATCACATCCCACTGCACGGCCTCGTAGGCCTCCGCTGGCTTGACGATCCCGGTTACGATCATCACGAGGACGCCGCCGAGCGCGGCGACCATGACCGGGAGAATTCCGAGGGCTGCCAAGCCGATGACTGAGAGTACAACGCCGACTGCGAGTGGGAGTTTCGACGACCGGAACTGCTGGAGGGCGAGTTCGCCAGCCACGATCACGTTCGGATCGTCGGCGAGTCGGTCGACAGTGTCCGGTTCGGACTCGATGAGGAGCAGGTCGCCCGGACGGATTCGATACTCCGTGAGGCGTTCGTAGGCGGTCTCACCGCCACGGCGGATGGCCAGCACAGCCGTCTGATACTGGTCTTGAAACCGTGACGACTCGACCGTTTCGCCGACGAGATCCGACCCGGCGGTGACGACGATTTCGCTGAGCGTTTGCCCGGGGCCGAGCGCATCGAGCCCACCTGGCGGCATGACTTCCGGAACGAACTCGATCCCCTCTACCTCGTGTAGCGTCCGTAACGCGTCTTCCGTGAGCCGGATCGTGAAGGTGTCCCCCTCCCGTATCGTCATCGACAGTCTCGGCTCTCGATGATAGGTACCAGCACGAATCAGTTGAGTGACGTTCGCTTCGAAGTCGACCTCTTCGAGCGCTTCCCGGATCGTCGAGCCGATGAACGGTGATTCTTTCCCCACGATCACCTCGGTGAGAAACTCCTCTTTTTGTGTTGTTTCGAGCTTGCTTCGGGGCGTCACGTGGGACGGAGCAAGCCAGTACCCGACCGTAAGGAGGTACAACCCGGTGACGAGAAACACCACGAGCCCGAGGTGGGTGAACTCGAACATCGAGAACGCGTGCAAGGAGGGATAGTCGGCGGCGAGTCGACTCGCCACGTCGCTGGCCAGAAGGTTTGTCGATGTTCCAATGAGCGTGAGCATCCCACCAGCCATCGACGCGTAGGAGAGGGGAATGAGCAACTTCGACGGCGATGTCCCGTTCTCGTGAGCGAGATCGCTCACCATCGGCAACAAGACGGCCACGGCAGCGGTGTTGTTGATAATTCCCGAGAGCGGGCCGACGAGCCCGACCGTTGCGCCGAGTTGCTTGTGTTCGCTCTCGCCCGTGTAGGAGGCGACCGTCTTTTCGAGACGCTGAATCGCACCCGTCCGCCGGACGCCTTCGCTCAGGATCATCATCGCGAGAATCGTGATCGTTGCGGGGTTCGAGAAGCCGGAGACGCCCTCGCGCGGCGAAACGCCCGTCCACGGACCGAGTATCATCAGCGTGACCATGATCCCGATCGCTGTGACGTCGATCGGGACCGGCTCGGTGACGAACAAAACGAAAGCGACGAAAATAATCAGAAAGATGAGGAGCGTCCCAACGGTCACTGCGGCCATCGATATATGCTAACAATCATGGTGGTAGTTGGATGTACTGGTCGATGATGCGTCTCGCCAAACACATCGTCGCAGCGCCCAGCATTAGTGTATGCGCCGATAATACGTAGTGAGATGCGACTCAGTCCAGGACGGGCGGTCCGCGGACTCTATAGACGGCTCAACCCAATGACGCTCACACCAGCGACAATACGCGAATACGATGCACAGGCGGCCGACCGGGAGACGACTGACACGGCGACGTTCGGCCTCGGGTGTTTCTGGGGTCCCGATGCGCGGTTCGGTGCCATGGACGGCGTGGTCCGCACACGCGTCGGGTACGCTGGTGGGACGAAGCCCGACCCATCCTATCACTCGTTGGGAGATCATACCGAGGTGATTCAGGTCGACTTCGATCCGGACATCGTCACGTACCGTGATCTCGTCGAAGACGTGTTTCAGCAACACGATCCGCAGACACAGCCACGCAAAACGCAGTATCAAAACGTCGTGTTCGCGTCGACGGCCACCCGACGGACGGCGGTCGACACGGTACTCGCGGCGAGCGGGTACACTGCTGACGGCGTCGAGACGCGTCTCGAGCGGCTCTCACGGTTCTACCCGGCGGAGGACTACCACCAGAAGTACAGGCTTCGCTCGGCATCGTCGTTCCTGAGTGCCTTCGAGGAGGCTGGATACACTGACGAGGAGATCCGTGAATCCCCCATTGCGGCAAAGCTGAACGGCTACGTGGCGGGACACGATGTCGACATTGAGGTGGATCTGCCAGCCCCCGACCAGCATGCATCGGGGTGACCCGGCTGCGGGCGGATTCGGGACCACCCGCGACATCGCCGTTCGGGGCGACCTCCAGCGTAGCGAGGACGCCGTCGAAGCCTGCACCGGAACCGATATCGAGCACCGTCTCGCCGGGCCGCATCTCGGCGAACGCCGTCGGTGACCGACGCGACACCGGCCGCATCGTAGCCGAGGCGGCGTGGCGTCGCGGTCCGGCCGATAGTAGCCTTTGTAAGTCATCTGACACCTGATCGCACGCTGTCATGCGATCAGGTGTGCGGACAGTTACAAACGCTACTATACTATCCGATCATCGACCGGAGCGGGGTTCGGACATCACGCTTTGGCGTCGGCCCCACTGTCGTCGGGAGTCCCGTCCTCGGCAACCGTCATCTCGATGTCATCGATCGAGTAGTCTTTGCGACTGAGACGTTCGGCGATCAGCCACTTCCGGAGGCGGTCGAGTTGTTCCCAGTGGAGGTGTGCCGGCGGGTCCGCAGCCAGCGCATTGAATCGCTCGACAACGACGGTGTTGACGAATCGATCGAACTCGCCGCACACCGGGCAGGTCCGAGACAGATGTGACACGTCGAACTCACGCATAACAGTCTCCTCCATACAGCCGATGCATCGGTATTCCGAAGCCTGACTCACACACTCCATTGGGGGGCAACGGCCTTGTATTCAGGGATCGGACCGCTGTGACTGGACGGGGCCGGCGTTGCGGCGTACCGTCCACGTTGCACTCGACGTGGACAGTACTGACGCAGCACTGCGTCAACTGCCCCGCGCACGGTGGCGCGGGGCTTGTCAGTGAACTCGACCTCTGCCGGCGTTAGTCGGACGGGACGAATCCCCGATTCGGCGTCACCGTTCCTGACTTCAGGGCGAGTTGACTGTCGCCCGTCCGCCGCGAGGACTGTAGCCCGCGACAGACGTACCGCCACCCAACGTTCTTCGCACCCACGTAATCTGCATTCTGAGTTGCACCGCACGATTCACACTCGAACTCCGCCTGTCGCACTCGGTTCCCCTTGCTCGTATGCCCGCATTCGGGACACCGCCGACTCGTGTTTTTCGGGTCTACAAACTCGACGCTAATCCCCTCGGCTTCCGCTTTGTACTCCACGAGGTCAACGAGTTGCCGGTGCGCCCACTGGTGGAACTCTTTGACGGGCGGCGCACGCTCCCTGATGTGTTTCAGATTCTCGAAAGCGATGTACTCACAGTCGTGTGTTCGTGCTTCTTCGAGAATCTGGTTAGCGACTTGATGGAGGTGGTCACGGAGATACCGTGATTCCCTACCGCTCATCTGCCGAATTGTCCGATGGGCGGATTGTGTACCAGTCTGCTGGAGATTACCGCGAATCCGCTCGAACTCTCGATGTCGGTGCCTGAGTTCTCTCCCTGATGCGAAGTGCGCTGTGCTGGTGGTAGCGATGTTGACGATACCGAGGTCAACGCCGAGAACTGTCCTGTCCTCGTCGTCACCCTGTGTTTCAACCTGTTTCTCGGGCTTGTCTTTGCGAAACCCGAGGTGCAGGTAGTATTCGCCATCACGCTTTGATAACGTAGACTCTGTTACTTCCCACTCGTCATCGGTGAGGTATTCGTGTTGATACCCGTCTTCTTCGTCGGGAAGGTTCAGGTCACACCGAATCCGACCCTCGACGGTAGAAAGCGACACAGACCCGTCATCGAACAGCGTCATCGTCCGGGTATCGTATTTCACCGTGTTACTGGTGAACTCCGGTCGGGACGTTTTGTAGTGTTCATCAAGGTTTTCGATTGCGTCGACACCATCGAGTGCGGCTGCAGCCTGATGGGTGGCGAGAATTGCGTGCTGACTCCCGAGGTGTGTCTCCTCCAACACCGTGTCGTAGGCGAGGTCTTGGAGGTAGGTTTTCCGCGTCTCACCTGTGTCCCATCCGATGCGACTGCTGATGTTACAGGCATCTTTCCACTCGTTGATGCTGACATCGAGCAAGTCCTGTTGCTCGTCGGTGAGGATAGGACGGGTGATTGCGGTACGCCTCAGGTAGCCGTCTGCCACGAGTTTCAATAGATAGTAGAGGTACTTAATAGTCCGTGGATTGTGGCAGCGAGTGTCGGCTTCAACCCCGCCCACGGTGGGGCGGGGAATCCGCCTCGCTACCTAGTCTGAAAACAGCGTTGATACGTTCCTCTGGTCGGCGCAGTACGTTGTTGACCACGCGTTCAAAGGCGAGTACGTCACTACCAGCAAGACGACGCTGGATGAGGAAACCTACGATGACGTGCGCTTGAACAGCGGGACGTTGAACGTGAATGGAGGCTACTCTCCTGCCGCAACTGGGGTCAGAACGGGAGTCCACGCTGAATCCCACCGCTTCAGCGGTGGATAGCTCAATTGCAGGGGTGTTACTGCTCGGGGTCGTCCGCGCCGAGTCGCCCGTGGATCAATCGACGACAGCGGTCACGTGATACGAGGTGAGAAAGTCCGAGCACCCGGTCAGAACACCACGGGAGCCACCATCCCGGCCCACGGGGGGATTTCAGTGAGTGAGATCCCCCAGATCAACGGGAGCCACGTCATTGCCAGTAGGATCACGAGGAAGATCCCTATGATGTTGAGTCCGAACCCGGTTTTGGCCATCTGTGGCATGGAAATGTATCCCGTGCCGAAGACGACGGCGTTCGGAGGCGTCGCAACGGGCAACATGAACGCAAAGGAGGCGGCGGTCGCGGCGGCGATCATGATCCCGTACGGGTGAACCGAGAGTCCGACCGCCAGCGACGCCATGATCGGCATCAACATCGCGGTCGTCGCGGTGTTTGACGTGACTTCGGTCATAAATATAGTCAATAGGACGACGACGGACATAACTAGCACGATCGAGACACCCTCAAGACCGCCGAGTTGGCCACCGATCCACTCGGCGAGGCCGGTTTCCTGGAACCCGGCGGCGATCGAGAGCCCGCCACCGAACAGGAGGATGATCCCCCAAGGGATATTGACGGCGGTCTCCCAGTCGAGCAGGAAAGTAAAGGAGCCGTCCTCCTCGCGAGCGGGGATCAGAAAGAGCACCAGCGCGGCGGCAATCGCGATCATGCTGTCGGCGATACCGGGAATGAAGGGTTGGAGGACGAACGATCGTGAGATCCACGCAGCCGCCGTCCCGGTGAAGACAACGAGAACGAGTTTCTCTTCGCGCGTCATCGATCCGAGCGCGTCGAGTTCCTCGTCGATGACATCCATACCCCCGGGGAGGCTGTCCATCTCCGGAGGGATGATGAACCGAGTGACGTACACCCAGATGATCCCGACCCCGAGGGCAGCAATCGGGACGCCATAGAGCATCCACTGGGCGAACGTGATCGTCTGATTGAACGTCTCGTCGATCGCACCGACCAGCACGAGGTTCGGCGGCGTCCCGATGATCGTCCCGACGCCACCGACAGAGGCCGAATAGCCGATACAGAGCATCAACGCTGTACCGAACTTGAATTCGCCTTGTGCGGTCGGGACGTCCCCGCCGGTCCGGTCGATAATATCGCTCGTCTGGAGGATCACGGCGAGCCCGATGGGTGTCATCATCATCGTCGTCGCGGTGTTAGAGACCCACATCGAGAGGAACGCCGTCGCGACCATGAACCCGAGAATGATGCGCTCCGGGCCGGTACCGATCACCCGGATCGTCCGGAGCGCGATGCGCCGGTGGAGATCCCAGCGCTGCATCGCCATCGCAATAAAGAACCCACCCATGAACAGGAAAATCAGATCATTAGCGTATGGTGCGGTAGCCGCGTCCACGTCGAGTGCTCCGGTAAGCGGGAATAACACGATCGGCAACAGTGATGTCGCCGGGATCGGGATCGCCTCGCCGATCCACCACACTGCCACCCACGCCGTGGTCGCGGCGACTGCTTGCCCGCCTGTCGATAATCCCTCGGGGGTCGGCACGAGCATGATCGCCACGAACAACAACGGGCCCAGGACCAACCCGATCTTCTGCCGGCGGCCGTACTGGCCGCCGACATCGAACGCCGACCCGTCATCACCATCGTCATTACCCCCGCCACCCTCGCCGCCGGCCGCCTGTTCCCCCTCGTCGCGACCGCCGTCGGTGGCGAGTCTCTCGGCCAACTCCCGCTCCTCCGGCGTCAGGTCCGAATAGTCGAGGAGTGCGGTCGGGCGCATCCGGAGAGCGTTCCTAGTGTGGCGGTCGAGTTGCCAACAGTACTCCCATACCCGTTCCAGAAGCAATCGATCTTTCATGATGATTACGTCAAACGACGACTAATTAATTTTTGTGCCACGAGTCACCCGCTCTGTTGGGTAACCTATCGGGTAGGTGGTCCCACTTCGGGCAATGAGTATTATGAACTATACAATACGGATATATTGTATAAAAATTTCTCGTCGTAATGTATATCTTACCCTGTTAACACGTAACACGATATGACCAAGCGACGGGTTTCACTCTCTCCCGAGGTTCAGGGACGAATCGATCAGTTCGTCGAGAGCGTCGATACACGCCTCGCCTCGAACGAGGATACCGCAGCCGTCGTCCAGGAAGTCCTCGCCCGACTCCACGGTGACGGTGGGGTCTACGACCGATGGCAGTCGGGAAACCAAATCTCGACTGACGAACAGGTCAGGCTCGACGCCTACGACCCCCGTCGCGTGACCGTGAAGGCCGACCACTGGGCGGAAACAGATGCCGAACAGTTCCAGAAATCCAAGCCCCTCCAGTGGCTCTGGAAGGGATTCGACGTGTCTCCGCTGGCCCGCGACCTTGCTATCGGAATACCATTTAGGCAGATGATCGCGAACCACCTGTTCGCCGAAGCGGGTGAGGATCTTCAGCTGTTCCATGGTATCACGTTCTCTTACGGCCACAACATCGAGATGGGGGACAGGACGGTCGTCCATGGAGATGTCCTCCTCGACGACCGGGGGGAACTCGAGGTCGGCAACCGTGTCTCTATCGCGGAAGGGGCGACCATTCACAGTCACGGCCACGATATCGTCGACCAGACCGACGTATCGATCTACCGTACCGTTATCGAGGACGACGCCCGTCTTGCGTCCGACTCGATGATCGGTGCTGGCTCTCGCGTTGGTCGCAACGCCATGGTCGGCGCCAAATCGGTCGTCCACGGTAACGTGCCAAACCATCATGTCGCCGTCGGGACGCCGGCAAAGAGCGTCAAGGTCAAACCAGGCTGGGAATCCGTTACTGACGACCCCGGGACTCTCGAAGACGACCGTGAGGAGCGCCACATCGAGTACACGCTCTCGGATGACGTCGAACGGATCGACGAGTTCCAGCGGAACCTCGCACCACCGGACACGGACGACATGCCCGACTCCTAATACGGAGTATCACAACGGTTTCCGGATGGGTCGCCGGACCGTCTTGGCGAACCACCGGTACTGATTTATAAACCGTATCGTTCGGCTCAGTATCACGACTGTGTTACCCAGACCGCCGACTGTGTGTGCTCCGGGTCGTAGTCGTCACTCCGTCGATTTCGTGCACGCTCGCGTCTAATACTCGAAGTTTCGTCTCCGGATCGGAGCGGTCCTGCTACGACTCCGACGCGTCCTTGGGTACCAGCGTCACCGGCCGATCACTGGCCAAAATCACTGCCTGCGCGACGCTGCCAAACAACACCTTGCCGACCGGTGATCGGCCGCTCACGCCGAGGGCGATCACGTTGCTGTCACGCTCCTCCGCAAACTCAAGGATTTCCACGGCTGGCTCGCCACTCCGCTCGTGAACGGTGAACGTGATGTCGCTCCCCTCGAGGAGATCGACAGCGGTTTCTACCGCCGAGGGAATGCGATCGACGTTGCGAAGCTCCTCGGCCATCTCCTCGGTGAAAGTATCGCTGAAGCCCTCACCGGCGGCCCACTGGGCGTCACTTGTCGGCGTCTCCTCGTGGACATGGACGATATCAACGGCGATGTCACCGGCGGCCACTGGGATATCGAAAACGGCCTCAACCTGTGCGCGTGCTCGCACTTCGCTCTTATCGATCGGGAGCAGGACACGGTACATACCCGATTATTCTAGCTTGAATAGTAAATATGTTCATCTTTGTGGATTGACCTCTTCCCACCCCTGAAGTGGTTGGATTCCCAAGCGCTGGGATATTAGGGTTTGCAGTCCCCCGGTTCTCTCGGTGTGAACCGTCCGCTCTCGCGGTCAGACAGGAAGACTCCGGGCCGGGCCAACCAGCCGTTACTCATATCCCCCGGTTGGTGAGCCTATTGAAAACATCGTGGACGAATATACAGAATCGTAACCCTGACTCAATGGGTGTTCGTGGCTCTGCTGAAATCCGACAAAGCTGCTAAAACTGGTGTGCGAGATACACGCGCTGTATTCATGGGCTGACCAAGGTCCCCGATCGCTATCAGTAGCGACGCGACCAATTTAGAGGCTGAGTTCGGCAGTTGTTCGCGGGAGCAGATTAGCTCTTCAAAGCCCTTGGCCGAGGACGGAGTCTTCCGCACTCGCAAAGACGACGAGGGCCGTGATTTTATCTTCGATGTCAAAAAAGTCGTGTTCGGCTCCCTGTTCCACATAGACCACGTCACCCTCGTCGACAGCATACCGCTCATCTTCAACGTGGACCATCCCCGACCCGGAGATGATGAAGTAGAGTTCGTCAGTTTTGTGGGTCGTCTTTGGCTCAGGATTGGGGTACTGCGCAAGTTCGACGCTCAGCGCGTCCTTGCTCAGTACTTCCAAGTAGTTCGTGTTTTCCTGTTCAAATTTGTCGACTAAGTCGCTCGTCGAAACGTGGGTCATCAGGAGAAGTTATACGTTCCATATCCGATGAATACTGTGATTTCTTGCACAAGCCGTCGCTGTCGAGATTGTCCCCTCGATCCGTCACAATCGTATTGATCGCTCCATTCCGTGTCAGAAGCGGCGTACAAGATGTAGAGGATACAGTCGGCAGAAAACCGGGAACGGTTCCTAGACGGCTGACGTTTGATCGTCCCCCACGACCACCACGAGACACATATAGCCTCGCCAGTCTCTCTGTAGCATGGAGAAGATCGAGGGAATCGTCCTCGCTGGGCAGTCGTTCGAGCCGATCCACGGCCGGGTCGTCGTGGAGGGAGGTCGTATCACGGCCGTCGATGAGATACCTGAGCGCGACGGCGACCCGAGCCGCATCATCCTGCCGGCGTTCGTAAACGCGCACACCCACATCGGGGACTCGGTCGCTAAAGAAGCAGCCGTCGGACTCGGCCTTGAAGAGGCGGTGGCCCCGCCCGACAGCCTGAAACACCGACGGTTGGCGGCGGCCGATCGCGAGACGCTGGTCGAGGCGATGCATCGCACGCTCCGGTTCATGGAACGAACTGGAACGGCCGCCTTCCTCGACTTCCGCGAGTTCGGCGTCGAAGGTACCCGGACGCTACGCGAGGCCGCCGAGGGCCTCGACATCGAGGACTTCGTCTTCGGAAGCGAGAACCCTGCGGTCCTGGATATAGCCGACGGATTCGGTGCTAGCGGGGCTAACGACGGCGATTTCACCGACCAGCGAACGGCCGCGAGAGAGCGTGGCGTCCCGTTCGCCATTCACGCCGGCGAGCCTGACGCCACCGACATCCATCCAGCGCTGGATCTGAACCCGGATCTGCTGATCCACATGGTCCACGCCGAAGTCGATCACCTGGAACGGGTCGCAGACCAGGGAGTCCCAATCGCGGTCTGCCCCCGTGCGAACCGTGTCCTCGGGGTCGGCCGGCCGCCGGTCGAGACGCTGCTCGAGTACACCGACGTGGCGCTCGGGACGGATAACGTGATGCTGAACGGGCCTTCGATGTTTCGCGAGATGGAGTACACCGCGAAGACGTTCGACCTCCCCTCGCGGACGGTGCTTCGGATGGCGACGGCCGCTGGAGCCGACGCAGTCGGCCTCGACTGTGGCGTCATCGAGCCGGACCGCCGCGCCGCGCTGCTGGTGCTCGACGGCGATTCGGACAACCTCTCTAGCGTTTCGGATCCGGTCGATGCGGTGGTCCGACGGGCGACAGCGCTCGATATTCGGCGCGTTATCTGCTGAACGGCAAAACGGTCCGATCCTCGTATCCCCCTCCGGCGCGAACCCCGCATACACGCCCTCTATGCAGCACGCCGTTCAGCCGCAGAGGATTTCAACAGAGGCGTCTAATTGTAGTTCAATCCGTCTCGCGAATGGTCTCTGACCACAGAGGCCCGTCCTTTCAGCTGGATTTTTGAGGTCAATAGCCGGGCCAGTTATGTTCCAAGCACGGCGTTTGACTCCCCTCTCGAAGGCATATCAGCAGTAACCACAATGTGGGTAGTGTGAGCTAGGCCCGTGATCCCGACGATGCTGGCAACGTGACACTTACCCTCGAAGATGAGTGGTGCGTCGCCCGCGACGAGGAGACGGGTGTTGCGAGTCAAGGGAAAACACGGGCTAAGGCCCTCGCAAATCTCGCTGAGGCGCTCGAACTGCATGAGCGCCCGGTCCCCGAGGACGAAGATGTCGACGAACCATCGACGGCACCGTGGTTGTAGCGAGGAACAGCGCTTAGAAGGGCCCCCCTTCTAGCGGTTTTTGTTTCCAGCAGGAGTTGTGTCTGGTAGTGGCGCGGCGTACCTACTTCCCATCCCGGAAGGCCGATCGGATTACCGGGCAGGGCGTTCGGTATATGCTCCACGCGGTCGCTGAGGCCGTCGGCGTTCAGCCGTGGAAGGTCCGACGGGCGTCGAGGCGATGCAGATGGTGTGACACCCCACGCGCTCCGTCACAGCGTCGCCTACCGGATGCTCCACGAAGAGGCGGGACACACACTCTACGATGTCCGAAATCGGCTTAGACACCGGAGCCTCCAGACGACCGAACGCGTCTACGACCACTTCAAGAAAGTGTGATACAAGTTGTACATCAAGACGAAGGATCTCTCAGCTGTCCAGCGAATGCACGGTCATTGCCCGGACGAGGCGACGAAAATCGGTGTCCAGTGTGTGTTAAACGAATTCTTCACGGATTCGATGCAAGTCGATATCCTCAGACAGATCGCCGAACTCCGGATCCGCTCCAACGACAAGCGTTGCCTCCTCCTCGAGCGCCAGCGCGGCAGCGTACGAATCACCGAGTGAGATGCCTCCTGCACCTTTGATCCGGGCGACAGTACTCCAAGAAGGCGTCTCGATCGTCACCCCATAGCCGCGGAGAATGCGCAGGTCCCCCTCCCCGGTGTCGAACTCGTCGTTGCCAGGCGGCGTTTGGTTCGGGTCGCCTGTTTCGAGACGCGCGATTTTGTACACCACTTCGGTAGCCGTGGCGTGGGAGATCACGCCGCTCGCCTCTTCGATTTCGATTGCCTGAAGCCGCTCGGTTACGTCCGCAGCGCCGGGTTCGTCGTAAAAATACGCGATGAGCGGCTCTGTGTCGAACACGTAATCCGTCATTGATGCCGCTCGGGTCGCTCATCGCGCTCACGTTCGAGCTTCTTGTCCTCGTCGTTCATCTCCCGGAGGTGCTCGAGGACTTTCCCCTTCTCGTAGCGACCAGCGTGGACGCCCTGCATCTCTTCGACCGAGGGGAGGGGTTCGACCACGATCTTTCCGTCCTCTTCGTGGATGAGTACCTTTCCTGGCGTGTCGATACCGAACCGTTCCCGCAGCTCCTTCGGGATCGTCGCCTGTCCCTTCTTGGACACGCGGATGACTTCCCCCTCGTCAGTATTACTAGACATTTCTGTATTACAGTTAGAATTTGTACTACTAAATATCTTCCGTGCTACCTATCTTCCCCGACTGAAGTAGTAGTTCCCGAATCCGTCAAAATCTCTCGTAGACGACTGGACGGGAGAGTCGAGCACTGTCAGTGATCGTCACGTAGCCGGGCGGTTCGGAGTAGGTCACCATTTGGGGGATAACAACGATTATCCCCCAACAGTGGTACCACCAGCCCCGGATTGGCACGGTCGACCCTATAGTAGCGATTGAAACTGTTTGCACAGCCGACCGTACGCAGTACTGCGATCGGCTGTGTAATGACTTTCAATCGCTACTATAGTTGGCAGCGACCACCTCACCTTGGAAAAGACTGATTGCTAAGGGTAGAGCGCACACACTCGTTGAACAATCAGCGATATCGAACGGATCCAGGCCACGAGGACATCGATTTCTGGCAGGGTCGTCTGGCGGATGATATCGTCGATAACGCGACGACTGCTCTCGTCGAAGAATTACGGTAGCTACGTTCCAGCACTCACGTCTCTGCGCGTTACACCTTCTTCTGAACGAAGTCTCAACTTCCACAGCCCACAGTAATTGAGACCGGTCGTCTCGATGCATACGGTTCTCTCTACGGATGCCTGCCAAGCGCGAATCAGTGAGTATTCGGCTCGAAACTATTCACGCCCCGGAATCAAATGTATCGAATCTTGTGGAATCCGTACTTGTACCCTTGAGCCATTCTCAAGCGCTAGTCGTTCGAACGTCGGCGGACGAACGTTCGCCGTGAGAGTGATCGATCCCGTTTCAGTCTCGATATCGATTCGGTATTCGCTCCCCTCATTCAACCAGCGAGCAACTGTTCCTGTGACCGTATTTTCCGTTCGGTCACCGTCGGCAATGTAGGGGGCTTCGATTTCCACCCGCGATGGATGAATACAGACCGTCACCGTCGATGTATGGATATCCGACGCTGTCGTCTGGAACTGGATCTCACCAAACCGAACCGTTGCTCCGTCTGTTGTTTGGTTGATCACCGTCCCATCAAAGAGGTTCTCGTTCCCGGTAAAACGGGCGACAAATCGGTTCGTCGGTCGAGTGAGCACCGTCGACGGCGAGCCTACTTGTTCGAGGTCACCATCCCGAACGATAGCGATTCGATCACCGAGTGCCGTCGCCGTCCGCTGGTCATGCGTGACGTAGAGAATCGGAATTTCGAGCGATTCGAACAGACTGTGCAGTTCATCTCGAAGCCGTTTCCGAATCGGCGCGTCGAGACTCGACAACGGCTCATCGAGGAGTAGCACGTCCGGGTCAGTCGCCAACGTTCGTGCGAGTGCCACTCGTTGTCGTTCTCCACCGGAGAGGGTCGGAGGCTTTCTATTGAGCACGTCCTCTAATTCGAGAAGCGTCGCGAGTTCGTCGACGCAATGGCTGGCTGTGGCCGCGTACTCGATATTTTTCCGGGCGGTCATGTGTGGGAAGAGCGCCCCCTCCTGGAAGACCATCCCCACGTGTCGATCTTCGGGCGGTAAGCCCACCAGTTCTCGCCCATCCAGTTGAATCGATCCCGAATCGGGACCGGTGATCCCGGCGATTAGCGAGAGGAACGTCGTCTTTCCACTGCCAGACGGTCCCAAGACGGCGAGTACTTCTTCCTCGACCGTCAGGTTCACCGGGCCGAAGTCGAACTGGCCGTAGACTTTGCGAAGTCGGGAGAGTTCGAGTGTCATTCCCATGGGTTCGAGGCAACGGTATTGAGAATCAACAGGGCCGCGGCAGCGATCAGTACTAACAGTATCGCCACCGGATAGGCGTTGTCCAAGCCGAGTTCGATAAACGCCACCCAGATCTGGACCGGCATCGTCCGGGGATAGTACGCCATCATCATCGTCGCGCCGAACTCGCCGATAGCCCGTGCGAAGGCAAGCGTTATGCCAGCGAGAATCCCCGGGCCAGCAAGGGGCAGCGTCACATTACGGGCGGTCGTCCATCGGCTCTTTCCGAGCGAGCGAGAGGCGTATTCGAGCGTCTGATCGACGCTTTCGAACGCTGCTTTCGCGGTGACGACCACGAACGGCGACGCGACGAATGTCTGGGCCAGTACCACCCCAGCGAGCGACCGTGTGAGTGGGAACCCAGCAGCAACCGCGGCTTCACCGAGCGGCGAGCTGGGGCCGAAGACAGTGAGCAACACGATTCCGCCGACCGTCGGGGGGAGCACCAACGGGAGGATCACGACTGCGAGAACTATCTTCGTTACGGCCCCGTCGGTGCGTGCGAGCCAGTATGCGAGTGGCAAGCCGAACAGGGTGGCGATGACTGTGCTAATCGACGCTGACATAACCGATGTCGTCGCCGAATCCACGACGGTCGGATTGTTCATCCGAGCAAGAATCTCTCCGGCCGGTACCGAGAGAAACAGCGACACTAGGGGCACAGCGTAATACAGGAGTAGCACGCCCCCGAGGACGAGCGCAACGCTGAGCCAGTCGAACCCGAACGTCCCCGTTCCCGATCGATCCGAGTGTGAACCTGTCGCCATTCAAACCAGGACAGTGATTTCCGAGACCGTCGACGATAATGCTTGGTTGGATCCGCCGAGCCGGGATTGATTTTCGCTGGATTGGTCGGTTGTCTGTCTGACACGCTGGGGTACGTCACCCGTATAGGAAGGGAATTGATCGCGCAGGAGGAATCCGTGCTCTTCGAGATAACTCCCGGTCGTATGGATGTCGAACACGGAAACGGCAGCGTCGCTCATGTGCCGAATGGTCGAGCCGTAACTGATGAGCCCGCCCTGTATTTCCTGGCCGCTCGGCAGTGTGTGCGAGGTTGTTGAGTACCAATCCTCGGCATACTGCGGATTACTCAGATTGATCTGGTCCGGCAACTCGATGTACTCGTAATCGCGTTCGACAGCCATGTTGCGGTAGGCGATTGCGGCGTCGATGGAACCAGTCTCGAATTGACTGATCAACGATGTTTCGGGATAGATTTGCTCTTGTTGGAGGATCTGTTCTCCGAGACGCGATGCGTCGTCGTAGTAGCGTGAGGC
This sequence comes from Haloplanus salinarum, assembly GCF_009762275.1. Taxonomy (NCBI): domain Archaea; kingdom Methanobacteriati; phylum Methanobacteriota; class Halobacteria; order Halobacteriales; family Haloferacaceae; genus Haloplanus; species Haloplanus salinarum. Next base: position 423,009 of record NZ_CP034345.1, read on the forward strand.
GAGTTCGAGCATGAAGAGTGCACGATATCCAAGCGGGTCTTGATCGGGGTCGGTTCGTCCGATGTTCACGTTCCCGTTGACCATTGGTTGGTACCAACTCTCGGTTCCGGCGTTGGCCAGGCGCGCCCCACCATCTGTATCTGGATTATACGCGATGACGACTGAGTTGCTGGTAAACAGGGAATGCCACGACGGTGAGAGTGGCTCTTCAAAGAGCGCCACGTCGGCGACCGAGACGATATCGGGATCGCGTTGCCCTTCATCGATCATCCGAGCGATCGTTGCAGAGCCGTGCGCCTCGATTTCAACTGGGACATCCACAGCAGGCTTGAGTCCGTTAGCTAATGCATTCTGGAGGCTGCCAGCTGCGAGGATGGCAACCGTCGTCGGTTGGCTACTATCTCGACTGCTCCCACTTGTACAGCCCGCAATACCAGCGACGGCCGCAGTGCCAGCAGTCAGGAGAAATCGTCGTCGCGCAGTAGGAGATCCCTCAGTCATCCATACGAGATAGAGAAACGTTTGAGAAAAAAGCTTATCTCAAACACATCTATTTGACTCTATATGGCCTCTGCAGAATCGACGACATTGACTGAGCGACAGGTGGAGGTACTCGAACTCCGAGAGCAAGGGCAGACACAGCAGGAGGTTGCGGACCGACTGGGGACAACCGACTCGAACATCAGTGCTATCGAACGAGCGGCAGAACAGAACATCGAAAAAGCTCGTCGAACATTAGAACTCGCCCGGACGATTCGGTCGCCGATCCAGTTTTCCGTCTCTCCGGGGACAAGTTTCGATAAGCTGGTTGCCAGCGTCTATTCACACGCAGACGAAGCTGGTATCAAAATCGCTTACTGTCGTCCAGAGCTCTATACCCATCTCTATGGGGTTCTTGAAGAGTGTACGAACCAGAACGAACTGAAGACGACTATTGATGTCGGAATTACTAACGAAGGCGAGGTGAGGGTTTTCACCGAGGATTTCTGAGTGTGGCGTCGGCTCGTAATTCTCAGCGAACCGTTTTTCGACGTGTCGCTCAGCGTTCGCACGCTGAGTGGCCCGTGTACGACTCGACACCGTTGTACGGTCGGACCTCGCTCGCTGGGCTGGAATCGGACGTACGCGTCGTATCAGAAACCTGGTTTGGACGCGAGGAACACGACTCGATAAGAACGCCCGTTTAGAACGCGATCCGAAGCAGTTTCGGCTACCGGATTCGGTCGAAACCACGCATCACAGTCCCGCGAAACCCGGTGTAGTCTCAACTTCCACCAGCCCACAGAAGTTGAGACCGGCGTTCTCAATGCATATGGAACTATCTTCCTTCGATGGCCCCAGCTGGAGTGTCTGCTCGACAAACTGCGACACAATGCGGTCCTCGGCAGTCCGAAGCCGATACGCTCTGTTGCGTTCCAGTTGCCGGCACTGGCGATGTGTGACACCGAGAGTGATACACTATCGCGAGGACATGATTCCATCATATCGTACACATCCCCGATCGGAGAGTCACCAGTACCGAGCGGAGAATGGAACGACGAGAGGTTGGTGGGGTTACCCCCCGTAGCCCCCACCCTCGATTGGGCCGCTAAACACGCCGTAGAGGAACTTGAAGTACCACAGTACCAACAGCAGGACCGGAAACCCGAGGACGGTCACGAGATTCAGCGCTAGTGGCGACACGACCGCTTCTCTAACCAACAGCCCGGTCAGCGGATAAATCGTCGGGTACAGCAGAATTGCGACCAAGGTCGTCAACAGTGTGGGCAGCGCCAGCGCGCTCGCGAGCCAGGCTCGGTACCGGCCGCGTCTGGCCAGTACGCTTCCGCCCAGCCCGACTGCGATCGAGAGAGCGACGACTGCAGCGACGGGCAGCGAGAGCACCGCGTCGGCAGCGCCGCCCGAAGCGGTCAGGACGACGGTTCCCAGCAGCACGACCACACCGCCAAGGTACGCCAGTGTCGCACCGATGCCGTACGGTCGCAGTTCCGATGCCAGACCGGGCTCGGTCTTGGCTGCGAGGAACGCCGCCCCCGTGACTATCGAGACGGCGACCAGGCCGACGCCAGTCAACGCCACTGGTAGCGTCGCCCCGCCGAACAGCCAGCGACCCGCGAGCATCCCCAACAGGAGCGGCGCAAACACGCTCCCGCCGATGAAAGCGTAGTCGGTGTAGCGCTTCCAGCGCTCGTCGTCGCGCTGCTCGCGGAGTTCCGGACCGAGTCCGCGGAACACCAACGCGAGGACGAACCCGAGCGCGAGCAGATAGTTGTCCGCCAGCAAGCGCGAGTACACGCCCGGGAACGCCGCCAGCAGCATCGTCCCGAAGGCGACGATCCACACTTCGTTCGCGTCCCAGACCGGTCCGAACGCCGCCAGGAATGTCTCCCGCTCGCGTTCGTCCGTCCGGGTCGCGTACAGCATCCCGATGCCGAAGTCGAACCCGTCGAGGACGACGTACATCCCCAACGAGAACAGCACGGCGCCGAACCAGATCTCCGGCAGGGACTTAACGAGGTACGCATCGACGGGCAACAGCGGGTCAGTCATCGCTACTCACCCACGGAATCGGGCCGTGCCAGCGGTCGCCACTCGACTCTCGGAGGCCGAGTGACCGGAGTTCCTCCCGGACCAGCCACTTCAGGATGTACAGCGCAGTCAGTATCAGCCCGACGTAGAGCACGACGAACGCAACCAGGGTCAGTGTCGCCTCGGCCCCGGTGAGCGTCGATGACACCGCCTCGCTCGTCTTGAGCTCGCCCTGGATGACCCACGGCTGCCGGCCGATCTCGGTGACGTACCAGCCGGTGAGCAACGCAGCGTAGCCGAACGGCGATGCAGCGATCATCGCCTTCAGGTAGCGTGTGCTGTCGGACAGCCGCCCGCGGTACATGAGGTAACCGCCCCACAGTGCCAACCCGATGAACAGGAATCCGAGCCCGACCATGAAGCGGAACGACCAGAACACGAGTGCTACCGGGGGGTTCTCCTCGTACTCGTTCAGTCCGATGACCTCGGCGTCGAAGTCCCCGCCGCTGGCGAGGAACGACCCAACTGCGGGGAGGCTCACGGTGACGAGGTTCTCGGCTCGCGGGTCGGTGAGTCCCTCAGGTGACTTCGGAAACGCGAGCAGGTGTAGGTCGGCCTGCCCCGTCTCGTAGTGAGCCTCCATCGCGGCAAACTTCTGTGGCTGGGTGTCCTCGACGTGGCGGCCATAGGCGTCGCCGTGGACCGCTTGGAACGGTGCGGAGATGATCAGGAGTACGACAGCCAGCTTGAGTGCGGTGTTCCAGGCTTCGGTGTCGGGCTTTTTCCAGACGATGTACGCCGAGACGCCCGCGACCAGCAGTGCGACCGAGATCACCGACGCGTTCATCATATGGACGTACATCCAGGGCATTCGCGGGGTGAGGAACGCGGCGAACGGATCGGTTAGTTTGGCGACTTCCATCCCGTTGCGGGTGACCATCTCGTAGCCCCGTGGGGTCTGCATCCAAGCGTTGACGATCAGGATCCAGAACCCCGACAGCCAGGCGCCGAAGCCGACGAGCACTGATGAGAGGACGTATGTCCGGTCTTTGACGCGGTCACGGCCGTATAGCAACACGCCGAGGAAGACGGCCTCTAAGAAGAACGCCATCTTCGCTTCGAAGGCCAGCGGGCCGCCGATCAGTTCACCGGCTACCTCGGCGAACTGTGGGAAGTTTGTACCGAACTGGAAGCTCATCGGAATCCCGGTGACTGTACCCATCACGAAGCCGGCGGCGAACACCTTCACCCAGAACGAACGCAATCGCGCATACCGCTGCTCGTTCGTCCGCACGTCTTTCCAGGTGAAGTAGATAATAAACGGTGCGAGCCCGATCGAAAGGGACGCGAAGATGATGTGAACGGAGATCGTCCATCCGAACTGTATGCGGCTCGCGAGTTCCGGTGAGAGGAACGTCACCAATCCTGGGTCGATGGCACCCAGTAGTGTGATTGGACCCATCGATCTTCCGCTACGGCACAATAGCTTATGAGTAGCCCCACGGATCCCACGTTGGAGCATTCACCACAACAGCTTTGATTACTAGACCCGTAGTTTTCGTACACCTCAGAGGAAGCTCGTTTTCTTTATGTTGACTTTAGTTTGGTAAACGCTAACCCGACAGAATTGGGTGTGTGAACCGCCTCGGGGTCAAGCCCCGAGGCACTCGCCTTGCTCATCTGTAGAGGCGACGATTACTATATTATGGCGAGGAAATGGATTACATCGACGCTCTTGTGGCGTAGATTGTTGGTTGGGATCTCGTACATCGGGTGAGTCCCCTGAGATTCCTCGGTCAACCGGTTTCGCCACAGTTCAGGATCGATCGCGTAGTTCAGCTCTTACAAAATCATCAGGCTGCTCTCCACCAACAATCCTCTATCTAAATGCGAAGCCCAGAATGCGGGTGTTGGGATTCCGCGTGAACCGACACGAAAACTCAGATACCACTAGAACGAACCTGGTGAGTCAGAACCGGACGATTGCTACGTGGCTCGGGCTGAGACCGATCAATGCATATGGAGCTATCTCCCTTCTATTGCCCCCATTAGAGTGTCTGCTCGACAAACTGCGACACAATGCGGTCTTCGGCAGTCCGAAGCCGATACTGGACCGTCGAACGAGGTTCGTCGAGTATTGACGCCAGATCGGAGACGGACACTTCCCGCGGTCGTTCGTAGTAACCATGCGTGACTGCGGTTTTCAACACTTGCCAGTGCTCCGGCGAGAAGTCCGTGGCGATCCGCTCGGTGGCGTTCCAATTGCCGGCACTGGTGATGTGCGATACCGAGAGCGATACTCCATCGCGAAGGTGGGATTCCATCGTGTCATACACATCACCGATCGGATAGTCGCCAGGAAAGAGGACGCGCCAGCGGTACTCGTCGCCGACGCGGCGGGACTCGAACACGGTCCCCTCTTGGACGTGATCGAGAACAAAACGTGGGAGTGAGTGACATTTCTTGATCTCCCGACGGAGGGTGTAGATCGTTCGACTCGTCTCCTGGCGATCAAGGACCTGATACTAGCGCGCCGTATCACAATTGTCGACATCAAAGCACTCGTTACAGCGGGTCTCGTCGAGGAACACCCCGTCGAACGCGCTCAGCGCTTCGTCGGTTCCCTTGGCGTGATCGAGTCGCCACATATGATTGTCATTCACGAAAATCGCGGACGACCACAGTGAGAGACTCTCGTACTGCCGGAAGATGTCCATCAACTCGTCGGTCCCCGACTCGAACTGGAGGACGAACTCGAACTCACGGGTCTCGTCGATCCTCACGGCCTCACCGGTCATTTTCATCTAAAGCTAATCACTTCTAAGACAAAAACACCGTCATTTCGGACTCAAGTAACTATTTGATACAGATAGTTGGTTATTGCTAAACCAAGTTTGATTGCTACTCCCGGAGTACGTAGGAATGCGATGTCCGACGGGAAAGAACACGGCAGCGGTTCGGTGGAACCGGGCGACACGAGCAAACGAGTCGGGGCCGAAGTGATTCGCGAGCGTGGTGTCGACCCCGAGGAACTCCGCGAGAAACTGATCGATGCCATCGGGGCGGAGTTCACGACGTACTACTACTACACGAACCTCCGGATGCACCTCGCCGGCGAGGAAGACTACAAGGAGATCACCGAGGACGCCCGTCTCGAAGATCGAGCCCACTTCGAGCTGGTCGTGCCCCGGATCTACGAGCTAGAGGGATCGCTTCCGAACGACATCCGTGACTTCGCGGATCGCGCGTCCTGTCCCGACGCTGAAGTGCCGACGCCGATGGACGACAACGGCGGGTTCGACACGTCCGACCTGGAGGTCGAGGATATTCTGGAGGTGCTGCTGGAGGCAGAGCGGTGTGCCATCCGGACATGGAGCGAGATCTGTGACATGACTCGCGGTGCCGACCCGCGCACCTACGACATGGCCCAGCGAATCCTCAACGAGGAGATGGACCACGAAGCCTGGTTCATCGAGCTACTGAGCAAGGAACGGGACGACGAAATCAACCCGGCCGGTCACTTCGCCCGCGGCGAACCGGGCGACGCCCCCTACTCGACGAACAACCGGTTCAACGACTCGGCCTGATCCCGGTCGTCGGCGCTCCCAACCCCATCTTCCCCTGTGATGACACGATCGTCGAACGAAACGTGGACTGTCACGATCGTCGTTCCCGAGGATTCGTCGCTGGACGAGGCCGGTGAGACGTACGACCTCGAAGTCGGCGCGGACGAGACGATCCTCACGGCCGCGCGTTCGGCGGGTGTGTGGCTGCCGGCCGACTGCCAGCAGGGCTGGTGTACCACCTGTGCCGCCCGCCTCGTCGACGGCGACGTTGTCCACCCGAACGCGCGTCGGTACTACGACGAGGACGACGAGGCTGGCTACATCCTGCCCTGCACTGCGAAGCCACGAACCGATACGACCGTCGTCGTCGACCAGTACGACGACTTTCTGGAGTTCAGGGCGGCCAACAACCGGCCACCCGGCAACTCAAAATTGGACTCGTAGACAGATCATGAGTACGAATGATACACAGTCGACTGAAACGGTCGACACGGATCACGCAGAGCCAGCCTACGAGGCAGTCCTCATTTTTGATGGGGAGTGTCCTTTCTGTTCGGCAGCAGCGACGGCACTCCGACAACTCCCCGAAATTGGCGTCGTCAAGTGGAACAACGACGCTGCACAGCAGCTCCTCGCGGCCCAGTTCGACGATCCGCCGTTCGCGCTGGTACTTGTCGACGGAAGGGCGGACCGGCTGTGGATCGGCCCGGCCGCTGCAGGCGAACTGTGTGACCGTGCTGGGATCCCGACGCTCGTCCAGGATATCGTCGCGGACAACTTCGAGCGCGTCGGTGACGCGGTGCGGGGCGTCGCCGGTGCGAAGCGGGAGCCAGCCAATCTCGACGGGACGCGTTCGCTCAATGCTGCTGCTGCCGAGTATCAGACGCTCGCAGCAAACGCTCGACGGATCCACAGGACTGGAGGATCCCACTAAATAGCCCTGGAGGACACAGGATATGCCAGTCTGTGAAACCTGTGACGAACACGTTTCCGAGCAGTTTGCGCGAGTGTTCGGTGACGAAAACGGACGTGTATATGCCTGTCCCAGCTGTTCCGCGAATGCTGGGATCGCTGAGGTGACGCGTGAGCGACGGCCCGATCACTGAGAGCGGCATCTCCATCCAGTACAGCAACGTTCTGACCGGGGCTTCGAGCGGACTCGGACGGTAATACCTGTAGTCAGGGAGTAGTTTGGGTGTACAGATACCCAACACAGACTGCGACAACGAGTTCTGCAACTTTCGAGCCGACAGCCATGTGATTAAGCGACTTACCCATGTAGAATGCATCAAGGCTAACGCCCTGGAAAGCAAATAGCGCGATAATCGTGATAATGGCGTAGCCGGCGGCTACGAGATACAGTTCTCGACGCCAGTACGATGTGACGTACAGTGCGATCCCACCGAGGAACCCGAGCCCGTTCAGAATAAACAGGATTCCCATCAGTTGACTGAATCCCATCACGCGTGGTCCTAACAGGAGGTGGATTACGCCCGTCACCAACGCCGCGAGAATCGCAAGATATCCGACCGGATCTGCCGGCTGGGTTGAAATACGATCCATCGCGCTCTGTGGTCGACTGAGCGGTCACATAGATCAAGGATGCCAGACTAGTAATGAATGCAAGATACTGCCCGCGAATGCAGTACGCCGCACATCAAAGCCAGGTTCGCCTGATCCGGCCAAGACAATAGATACTGGTGGACGAATACCCTCGAAAATCCAGGTAATAAAACGTTACGGCGAAAATAGGATTTTGAAGACGATAATATATATTTACATTTTCACAACTTACATTAGTTAATGCAATGGTAGTAGAAACAGCAGAGCTACAATCGGAACTCGATGCAAAGGGAGAACTGATGCTCGCAGTCTCAGAATTCGACGAACCACTGGAGATGCATCTCCATGATACGGAGATTGAAGAGGGTGTCATCACGATCGAATTGACCGATGGTGTCCTCACGTTCGATGTCGATGAAGTGGTGGCCTTCTGGCATCACACACACTCGCTCGCAGATTTCGGACTGGAAGACTGAGTTCGGCGGCCGGTGAGTTACAGTCCGGCAGATTCAGTGTAAAGCCAAGATATTCGGCACACTACGCATCCAGATGTGGTGTGCCGGTCTATACACCACTCGGCCACGCCCATCGCGAGCATGTGCGAGACCTCTCCATCGAACAAATGCGGGAGATGTATCGCCAAGCCGTTGGCCGACTGCTGGACCGGGTCGCGGAGACTGAAGAGTTCTTTCGTGCCGGCATCGGTCGTGTCAAATTAAGCGTGAAGAGTGAGGCGTGATGATTTCGTAGTGCTCTATGCCAGAAATCACACGCCTCAGCGACGATAGCGACTGGATCGAATTAGATTTTGTGGAGCGTCAGCGGACACCCGAGTTCGCGATGCGACTCGGTATTCAGATGCACGTGGCAGGACTATCACTTTCGAATACCATCTCGATTCTTGAGAGGTTGGGTGTCGAACGCTCTCGAACGGCCGTCCACAACTGGGTGCAGAAGGCCGATCTACAGCCCGAAGGCGGTGCGAGCCCGAATCACGTTGCACTCGACGAAACTGTGATTCGAATCAACGATCAGCAATACTGGCTGTACGCCGCCATCGATCCTGAAACGAACACATTCCTTCATATCCGGCTCTTTAGCACGTATACGACCGGTCTAACCGAATATTTCTGAGCGAATTACGCGAGAAACACGACGTCGAAACCGCCGTGTTTCTCGTCGACGATGCTCAGTGGCTCCAAACTGCCCTCGATCGACACGGCCTCGATTGCAGATACGAACTCCATGGCAATCGGAATGCTGTCGAACGTCTATTTAGAGAAGTAAAACGACGAACCTCTTCGTTTTCAAATACGTTCAGCCACGTGGAGCCGACGACCGCAGAATCGTGGCTCCAAGCCCTCGCCGTCTGGTGGAATCGATGCCAAAGTTAACGCGACCATTCAGTTCGTCCGGTACTTTTTCAGGGCCGATACAGCTCCCAAAACTGAAATCATAGCACCGATTCCGGCGGCTATTAGCGGCTGGTTCGACGTTTTGTTCTTCAAGAACGCGTGATCCGGGTCTGTTGAATCGACATACGCGGTGACGGACTCCCCTTCTTCATACTCGTCGATGACTGCCTCGGCGTTCGACTTGTCGTATTCGGGGTTGATATCAGCGGGAAAGACGTTCGTTCCGGTGTATGTCGTGCCCTGATATTTGTACCTGAACTCGACCCGAGGCTCGTAACTGATTTCGCCTCCTGCTGCTCCACCAACGGAGCTTTCGGTTACAACATCCACCTCGGTGATGGTGGCATCAACTTCAGCGGCATTCCGCATTGCATCGGACTGCTGAACATAGTCGTACGCACCGTAACCGGTGATCCCAAGGCCCACAATAAAAAGTATCAACGCACCCCGAAGCGTGTCTGGCCCATCAATACTGAAGCTGGAGCTCTCGGTCATAGCAGCCTCCCGTTCATCGGGTGCCAACTAACGGCGATTTGTAAAATTCACGAAGTCGGTTGGCGCACAACGCACTACACAGCTTTCCGTATTGGCCGATTCTTCCGATCTGTTCTGATCGCAGTAGTGTGCGAGATACGCGCTGTCTATGTAGCAGAGCCTTCGTTAATTACTCGATTTCTGCCAATAACGAGTTGACCGATATAGAGCGTCTATTCAGCAGTCAGTCATCACTGGACCACGTCAGACCAGTATGAGCTATAGTAGCGATTGAAACTGTTTGCACAGCCGACCGTACGCAGTACTGCGATCGGCTGTGTAATGACTTTCAATCGCTACTATAACTATTACGCTCGATCCACGCACAGAATTCTTCGAAATCCTTTGCGCCGGCCTGCTCGGCGATGCTCCGCAAGGTCCCCATATCGACCTCGTCATGCAGCGGGACCGGAACAGTGCGCGCGTCCGAATCGTGGTCTGCGGGCGGTTCCCAGCGGAGAATCGCGTGGTCCCCGTTCGTTCGGTCCCACTCGTAGATACCGCTGTTCACCATCACCTTCACGATCTCCTTGCCGGAAAACGGTCCGTGTGCCATGCGGTCACTGGAACACGTCAGACTCGTCCAGCGACCCGGAGGTGTTCTGTTTCGGGTCAATCCCCATCGCACGGAGCTCCTCGTCGCTCGGTGACTCTCCGGCACCGTGATAGCCGACAACGGCCTCGTCAAGGTTTTCGAGCGCGGCCTCTCGGGTCTGTCCTTGTGACGTGACACCGGTGTCTTCGTCACGAGCGACCCACATGTCGCCGCTCTCGCCAAGCGATAGTGAAATGTTGACCGGTAGTGTGGGCTCCTCGTCGCCGGGGTCGTCGATGTCTGTACTCATATCACCAGAGAGACTTGGGAGTCGAATAAATCTGGTGTGTATAGTGGACTCCGTGCTGCATTCGCGCACTGTATGCAGCGCCGCCGTTCCGATCTCCTCATCGTCTGCCAGTAGAGGCGTGACCGATACAGAGCGTCTATGCAGTACACGCCAATTTGAACCTCTCTAATCGATCGATGATTAATATTTCCAAAGACAAGATTCTTGAAGCAAGCAACATGACAACATATGAAATCAAATGGTCTTTTCATTTGATACCACTTACAAGGATTTAGACTCGAACCTCTATTCGAGAGTAACGCCCAAAAGTATCGCTAATCCCAAAATTTTGTTTCTTAATGACGGGCTATGTGCTGATCTTGGATTGGATATAACGAAGCTCAATGCTAAGATTCTAGCAGGCCAGGACCGTTTGGAAGAACCAATCGCCCAAGCATATGCAGGCCACCAGTATGGAAGTTTTACCGTCTTGGGCGATGGGAGAGCGATGATACTCGGCGAACATGTGCACGATGGTAATAGATACGATATTCAACTGAAAGGATCCGGTCGAACGCCGTACTCCGGAAGAGGCGATGGCAACGCAACTGTCAGCTCGATGCTCAGAGAGTATCTGTATTCATATGCGATGCAGAATCTAAACATCAAAACATCGAGAATTCTGGCAGTCGTCGAAACTGACGAAGCAGTCGAACGACGACAGACAGAACCTGGAGCCACCCTTGTCCGAGTGATGAACAGTCACATTCGATACGGGACCTTCCAGTACGTTGCAGGCCAGGCATCCGACGAACTACGGCGATTCACTGACTACGTTATTGACCGGCACTACCCGCAATTAAATGAAAAAGATCGTACGTACCTAGAGTTCTTCGATGCAGTCATGCAGTCGTCGATCGAGATGGTCGTTGACTGGTTACGTGTCGGATTCATTCATGGCGTCATGAATACGGACAATATGAGTATCGATGGAGAAACATTTGATTACGGACCCTGTGCCTTCATGAATTACTATAATGAGGAGACGGTGTTCAGCTCAATCGATAAGCACGGGCGATATGCATTCGGAAACCAGCGACCCATCTTGCGGTGGAATCTCGAACGGTTCGCAGAGGCACTCCAACCGCTGTGTACACAGTCAGCGCTCACGTATGATGAAATCGAAGGCAAACTAGACGAGTTCGAGGATCGATTTGACGCGCAATACTACACGATGATGCGGAGGAAACTGGGGATCAACTCAGATGGCGAGAAAGAACTCGTCGATGAATTCTTGGAGTGGCTTCGCAAATCGAACGCAGACTATACCAATACGTTCCTCGAATTAGAGACGCCCGGTACGTTTGATGACCCAGCGTTTGCAACTGCAGAATTCGAACGGCTTAGGAATAAGTTGGCTGCTGTCGGCCTGGATGAGGAGTTGATGCAGGAAGCCAATCCGCGGTATATCCCCCGCAACTACCTAGTTGAAGAGGCACTGGATGAGTATCTCGAAACCCGGTATCTATCCAAATTCAAGAGGTTACTGACCGTGTTGGAAAACCCCTATACATCGAAGGACATGGGTCCACAATTCCAGCAACCACCGCCACGAGAGTTCGATGCAGAGTATACAACGTACTGTAATACTTGAGCGGATATTACGGAAAATCGAGGCGAAAGCCTCGTCCTTCAGGACGGGGATGAAGCCGACCAACAGTATTCAACCGCCAACGATGGCATAGACGGGGTTCCAACGCAATCTTCAATCTGTCCGACCGTGATAGTATACATAGATGGTGAAGAGTACCCGTCACGCGAAATACGAACTCTACTACCACATAGTGTTCGTGCCAAAATACCGATGTTCGAACCTGACGGGGAAGACGAAGGAACGTCTCGAAACCATCTTCGCGAAAATCTGTGAAGACAAAGACCTCGAACTGGCCGAGTCGGAGGTCATGCCCGACCACGTACACTTGGTCATCGGGAGTCCACCCAAGAACGCCCCGTCCCTCATCGTCAACTGGGTCAAGGGCATCTCCGCGCGGAAGTACAACCAACGCTACGCCGACCGCGTGAAGTGGACTGGCTCGTACTACGTCGGAACAGCGGGAAGCGCCTCGAAGGGAGCTGTCGAACGCTACATCGCTGAACAGGAAGGTGGGGACGCATGAAGCGCGTCAACACCTTCGAGGTCGTTCCACAGTCCGAGAACGACAAAGAGTGCCTCCTACGGCTACTCAATGCCTCCGCCTCCCTGTGGAACGAACTGACCTACGAACGCCGTCAGAACTACTTCAGAGACGGTGACGTGTGGGACACGTCCGAATACCGAGGGCGCTACAACGGTGTCGTCGGAAGCGCGACTGTTCAACAAGTCACGCGCAAGAACAGCGAAGCGTGGCGGTCGTTCTTCGCTCTCAAGGAGAAAGACGAGGACGCCAACCCGCCGTCGTACTGGGGCAACGAGGCGGACGAACGCGAACTCCGCACCTATATTCGGTGTAACCAGTACACGGTTCAGTGGGGGAAGCGTAGTCGTCTCGAAATTCCTGTCGGGCAAGAACTGAAAGACGAATACGGACTCGGCTACCACGAACGACTCCGCCTCGAAGTCCGAGGCAACCCGAAGTGGGACGGCAAACAGGGTCGTCTGGAACTTGAGTACGACGAGGTTAGCGGCACGTTCAGGGCTTTTCAACCAGTCACCGTACCTGATTCTCGACTGGATTCACCACTGGCTTCGGAAGAAGCCGCCCTCGACGTTGGCGCGAACAATCTCGTCGCCTGTACCACCACGACCGGCCAGCAGTACCTCTACGACGGTCGAGAATTGTTCGGACGGTTCTACGAGACGACAGACGAAATCGCCCGCCTACAGTCGAAACTCCGCGAGGGGCGCTACAGTTCCGAGCGGATTCAACGCCTGTACCGACAGCGAACGAAGCGCCGTGACCACGCACAGAACGCGCTGGTGCGCGACCTCGTTGAACGACTGTACGACGAGGGCGTGGCGACAGTGTACGTGGGCGACTTGACCGACGTGCTGGAAACGCACTGGTCGGTCAGGGTGAACGAGAAGACGCACAACTTCTGGGCGTTCAAGAAGTTCGTCCACCGTCTCGCGTGCGTCTGTGAGGAATACGGGATCAGCCTTGAAGTCGAGTCGGAAGCGTGGACGAGTCAGACGTGTCCCGAGTGTGGCGACCACGAGGAGACAGTTCGCCATGGGGATACGCTGACGTGTCCATGCGGATTCGAGGGACACGCAGACCTCACGGCGTCAGAGACGTTCCTTCGAGCAAACAGCGATACGGAAGTCAGGCCGATGGCACGGCCCGTGCGATTCGAGTGGGACGATCACGACTGGTCGGGGAAACCACACCCTCACGAAAGTCCCAAAGAAGTGCGCACAAACCCGCAAGTTGCCTCTGTGGGCCAGTAGCCGAACCCCCAACAGAGGAATCCTCGCCCTTTAGCGCGGGGAGGATGTCAACAGCGTCGAGTTCACCAATCGGTGACGAGCGGGTCCGACACGACTGTCAGAGCTAGGTGTCGATGCTATCTGGCTGTCAATTCCCGACCGGTTGGCCAGTGTGGCAGCGTGGCGCGGCCTGGCCGAGTGCGTACTCACTGAGCGATTGATTTTCTGGCGGCTGTGTGTCCTGTCCCCGAACCGGGGAACGCGAATCACAGCCGGCGAAGACTCCCAACACAACCCGTAACGAATTCTACGCGAATTCAGTAATGCTATGCTGAGTAGGTAATAGCGCCTCTAAAACACCCAGAAAGAGTGGATTCAGCACGGGCATCGGTTCATTTTCATATCGTCCAGATCTACTGCTATCTGGTGATTCTCCTGGCAGGAACAGCCAGCGTCGAGTCTACTAGTAGTTTCTGAATGTGGAACACCCGTAATTAACAACTGCCAGTTGATCCGACGATCGAACTACGACTGGGGTACCTCGTTTTCAGGTACTATCCCAAGTATCTCCGATCCCCTACGTCGAAACCACCACTCGGCGACAGTATGGAGTTCCGTTACCAACCACTCCCAGTTCTCGAAGTTGCTGGGACCCAGTTGCTCGTGACCGAGTGATGGTCAACGACCCAATGATTAGCAGCCATGCGCCACGCGGTAAAGGCAGCGAACCAGAGGAGAAAATAACCGCCGATCGGAATCGTTCAGTGACTGAACGAAATTAACGGCAGTGCACCCAGAGACGACGACACCAATGTTCACCCCGTCGCTGTCGTGCGATCACGAACGAAAAATCGGCGATGGGCGCTGCAGGCGCTTGTACGCTTGACGAACGAAGTCCCTTGCTGTGCCTGAAACGGTCGAAATCGAAGAGCGCTGAACACTGAAAATCACTGCCGGGAAGATGTCACAGTCGTACGATAGCCCTCCACGCGCTCGTAGAAACCTGATGTCAGTGACGACTCCATCTCAACAAGACTTATTGCAATTTGCGTGCAATTTGCTACTACTGATGGCGACGAGAGAAGCAAACTGGGATACTCCACTCGATACTGGTGGCGAGGTGTTCGCGCTCCTCGGGAATCCGCGAAAAGCGTGGATCTACACCTATATCGACCATCATCCGGCGACGACGATCCAGGATGTCGTCGGGACGCTCGATCTCCCACAGCGAACGGTCTACGAATACGTCGACGACCTCGAAGCCGCGGGCTTCGTCGAACAGTCGAACGACGGACGGCCGGCGGAATATACGGCTCACGAGATCGACCTCCAACTGGTCGCGGGCGATGCCGAACGACGAATCACGCCGGAGCTAGTCGAGGCGACCGCCCGTCGAATGCGGGATGACGACGTCGATACGTACATCGACCGCCACGGGCTCGACGGGCTCGCCGTCGCACTCGACTACGCCCGCGAATACGCCGACGGGTCCGTCACACACCGGATTATGGCTCGTGAACAGGAACTCTCTCCCTTGGAAGCAGGCGTCATTCTGGATGCACTCCGCCCCGTCGTCGAGGACTGATCCGGTATGGAACGCGACGGAGAGGTCGTCTTCGTCGATTCGTCGGTTCTCATCAGTTGCGGTCGACGTGACAGTACGGGGTTCCAAGCACTCGCCCGCGAGGCCCGTCAGCGTGATGCGATCTTCCGGATCTCACCACAAGTATATGCCGAGGTGACTGGTGATCCCGCACTCGACGCGTATTCTCCTGATCGGTCTCCTGTCGACGAGGCAGTACAGGAGGGGTGGATGAAGGTTACCGAAAGTCCGGCCTATTCGGACTCGGACGTCTCAACGGTGATGGATCGGGCACGGAACTTCATCGCGAACTCCAGTGATCGATCGGAGGACATCGTCGAGAAAGCGGATACGGAAATCGTGGGACTGGCGCTCGAAACCCTGCTTGATGGGGCTGGCGATCGAGTTCTCGTCGTCACGAACGATATCCCACTCGGCGAAGCAGCCGAATCGCTACTTCCGAACTACGGATTCGACGACGAGCAAATCACCTGGCTCACTGGTAGTGAACTCGCTGCCGAACTCGCAGAGGATTTCGTCCCCGAGTTCGACTGATTCGAGGGCAGGACGACCGAGCGTGTTCTATACTCGTTTCCATTAATTATGTAGTGTCGCGTTCCCGTGACCAGCACCGCCCGATTTTGTTGGGACCCAGTTGCTCGTGACCGAGTGATGGTCAACGACCCAATGATTAGCAGCCATGCGCCACGCCGTAGAGACGGCGAACCAGAGGACGAAACCGCCGTCGGTCGGAACCGTTCGGTGACCGAACGAAATTAATGACATTGCACTCCGAGAGGGTGATATCGACGATCACCCCATCGTCGTCGTGCGATTACGACCGAGAAATCGGCGATGGGCGCTGCAGGCGCTCGTTCACGCGGTGAACGAAGTCCCTTGCTGGCCCTGACACGAGGGAAATCGGCGTTCTGAGAGCAGCAGTTTCACCCTATAGTTCTCATCCGCGGACACGAGTTTCGAGCCAATCCCATCAGGATCCGCGGTAGAAAAGTCCCCGTCCGACGAGGAGAACACTGTCACCGAAGTGACGGCCTACGTGTACCGATCCCGTTTTGGCTACGTCGTTCGGTGGTGCAGTGCACAAGGGGAGCCACGACGGTTCCATCCGTTCCCGTCGGTTCCGTATGTGCGGCGAACGAGTGTTCGAAACAGACACACGACAGACGAATGCCTATCAACGCGGTCATTGAAGGCCGGCTATGACCGTTCAGGAACCCGTCGAGACTCCAATAACGGAGATCGAATTGGAGGTGCGGGACAGAAACTGTTTTTTCGTTCGTCTCTCGGCCGAAACCGACTGTCTCATCCGACTCGAGGAGTTGATCCATCGCGCGGATGGGGATCTGCTTCAATACTTCAGCGTCCGTGAAACGCCTCCGGAGGACGTCCTCGACATGGCTGCGAGCGAATCTGCAATCGCAGAGGCTCGTCTCGTCAGGAACGGTCCCGACGGCAATCTCTTCCAGTTCGTCGTCTCTGGGCCGTGTGTCACCGCGACGCTCGCCGATACCGGAGCGATCACTCGTGACGTTTCGGCCGCGGGCGGCGTCGGCCGTGTCGTCGCAACTGTTCCAGCTCACGTCGCCGTTCGAACCGTCGTCGAGACGTTTCGGACACGCCATCCGGACTCGGAGTTTCTCGCCAAGAGAGAACGTGACCAGTCTCCACCCGTTCGAACGAAATCGGGCGTCCATACCATCCTCGCAGACCGACTTACCGAGAAACAGTACGAAGTACTTCGAACGGCGTATCTGAGCGGCTACTTCGCGTGGCCGCGCGAAAGTGCGGCGCAAGAGTGTGCCGACGCGTTGGGAATCGCTCAGCCGACGTTCAGCCAGCACCTCCGGGCGGCTCAATCCAAGGTGTTTACGGCTCTCTTCGACGCCGCCGTCGACGACACGTGATCGGACCGTCGAGTCCGTCACTACAGAATGGACGGCGGTCGTGATACCTATCCCTATAGGCAAGAAGCGTTTGTCGGCAGAACTGGAATGTACCGATGGGTGATTCAGGATGCCAAGCTACGCGGGGTGGACTGCAGCGCAGGAGACGGCGACCGTCACGGTCGACGGACACGAACTCGACGTCGCCTACTACGACGAGGGATCGGGCGATCCCGTCGTCTTTCTCCACGGGATTCCGACGAACTCCTACCTGTGGCGGGACGTGATCGGGCCGATCGCGGCGGAACGCCGCGTCATCGTGCCGGACATGATCGGATACGGCAACTCGTCGATGTTCGATGGGTTCGATAGATCGATCCGCGCACAGGAGGAGATGATAACGGGACTGCTGTCGGCGCTTGATGTCGAAACCCCCTCGCTGGTCGGTCACGACCTCGGTGGCGGCGTGTTCCTTCGATACGCGGCCCACCATCGGGATGCTGTCGACGAGCTTGTCCTGTCGAACTCCATCGCGTACGACTCCTGGCCGATCCAGTTGATCACCGACTTGGGACTTCCCGAGACGGCCCGAGAAACCGGCGTGGAGGAGTTGCAGGCGATGCTCGACGACCTCTTTCGAGATACGCTCTCCGGGTCAGAGCACAGCGACGCGTTCCTCGATGGCATGACTGCGCCGTGGAACTCCGAAGCGGGTGTAACCTCTCTCGTTCGAAACGCGATCTCGACGAACACGAATCACACGACCGAGATCGATCCGGAAACGATCGAAGCCCGGACGCTCCTCCTGTGGGGGGCGGACGATCAGTTCCAGTCCATCGAGTGGGCCGAGCGCTTGCAAGCGGATATCCAGGCGGCCGAACTGATCGGGCTGGACGACGCAAACCACTGGGTGATGGAAGATCGGCCGGACGCCTACCGCGACGAACTGGCCGACTTCCTGCGCTAATCAGGTCGAACGTCCGGCGGGCGACGGCCACGACCCGAAACGTCCGACCGCAGAGGCACCCTCTAACGCCGGGCCGTCCGTCGTGCCTTCCCTCGATTTCTCCCGACGCACGCTACCAACATAAATAGGTTACTCGTGTTGGAAGTCCCTCTTCACACTCACAGAATAGTAAGGAGTTCCCGGTCGAGTTGTACAGCCGTGTACGACAGTTCGTGTATAACTCGTCAGATTCACCGGCCGAACCCCGACCACCGATAACGGGTCCTCACAGACACTCATGAGTACACACTCGGAATCGAGTGAGACGAAATCGACATCGGTCGTTACACCGAGCCAGTCACAGGAGACGCTCATTTCCATGGCAAACCTGCTTGGACGCAAGTGGCACTTGGTCATCCTCTACCAGCTGCTGACGGAGGGAGCAATGGGATTCGGCGAACTGAAAGGAGAGATCGATCACATATCGTCGAAGGTCCTGTCGGACAGCCTCGATCGACTCGAGACGGAACACGAACTCGTCGAACGCCACATCGTGAGCGAGAAGCCGGTGCGCGTCGAGTACGCGGTGACGGACCGCGGTCGTGACTTCGCCCCCATCGTCGACCGCATCCACGAGTGGGGCGTCGAACACGTCGTGAGAGAGTAGATGCGGTGAGGTCGGGGTAACGTATCAACCAAATGGTGATCGAGTGACGAATCGGTTACTACCTTACAAATGTGATACAGATGAAATATAATAGTGGTGTGTGACGTGGTATTGTGGCCCAATACGTGCAGAGTCGGGCCACGCGGAGCAACCAATGGATCGACGCAACACACTCAAGACCATCGGAACGGTCGGTATCGCGGGTGCGCTCGGACTCGGCACGAGCGGAACCGTGAGCGCCGATCGGGCCGATGCTGCCGGCGGCGGCGACAGTAACAATCCCGGACGGATCGGGAACTACGGCGGTGCGAAGACGCTGACTCCACCGAATCTCGGCGGATTCGACCACGTACTGGTCTATCTCGCCGAACCACTCGTCGAGGGCGACTGGAGCGTCGTCGAGAACGCGGAGCGCTTCCAGCGCGAGATCATGGGGCGAGACGAGGAAGCCATCGACGCGGATCGGCGAGCGGCAGAGGCGTTCTACGAGGAGCGCTTCGGACTGACGTTCGAGGGAGACGTGGGCCTGTTCGAACCGGAGGAGAGTACCGACGGTTCGGCCGTGCTGAATCCGTTCTACCAGGATCCCGACGTAGGTTACAACGCGTACGTGGTGTCGGGGCGAGCGATGCCGAACAATCACGACGACGGGGCGACCAATCGCGACGAGATGCTGGCCGGGAAAGTCAGAGACGGTGGCTGGATCGTTTCGATCACCGAAGACACGACGCTGGGCGGGAGTTACGGCGGGAGCGACGGCTTCGATATCGGAGCCGGCGGCACGCTAGCCTACGGCCACTACAACATCAAGATGGGAGACAACGAGGACCCCATCGTGATCCGGTACGAATCTGAACACCCAATCCTGCCACTGGACATGCCGGTCGCGTTCAACTGTGACCTGTTCCACGACGAGTGGGGTGAAGGGCAGGTTCGCGGAGTTACCGGTGCGCAGAGCGGTGGTATCCGCAACGTGCTCACGTTCCCCCCGTCGCTGTAGTCGAACCCTGTCCCCCATTTTTTGTCCCAGCGAGGATCACCAATCCAGCTAGTATCGGCTGATCCGTTGCCTGCTCAGCCATCTCGGAATCAAATCACGGCACGTTACCTGATTTCTACAGGTAACTATTATATTATCCCCGCCCGTACGAGGTGGACATGAGCAACGAGACAAAAGAAGGGGCTGCTGCCAAACAGCTCGAGGTGTGGTGTGCCGGCGAGGACTGGTGTCCAGTCACGACGACGGCGTCTCTCATCTGCAAGAAATGGCACCCAGTGATCGTTCACCGACTGCTCGAACACGGCCCCAGCGGGTTCAACGAACTCAAAGCCGACGTCGACGGCATTTCGAGCAAAGTGCTTTCGAGTAGCCTCGACGACCTCGAAGAGAAGCAACTCGTCGACCGCGAGATCATCAGCGAAAAACCCGTACGGGTGCAGTACTCGCTCACGGATCACGGTCGCTCTCTCGAGCCGGTGATCTTCGCGATGCGCGACTGGGGCCTCGAACATCTCACGGAACCCGACGACGAGTCGTCGGTCGCATAGGAATCTCCGGAGCTACGCAGACGGGGATAGTCGAGTCATGCCCGACACAGTCGGTCGTTTCTTTCCGCATTCTTACCATCCACGGTGATCGGCCACTCACCGGGTTACACGTGCGTTACTTGCTGAGCCCGCGGTTGTCCGAGATTCATTACGAGAAGAAACTAAGTTTCGAATAGTTATGCTAATCAACGACATCGACCGACGCACGCTCCTCCGTCTCGGTGGGGCCGCAGCGATCGGCGCACTAGCGGGTTGTAACAGTCAGCAAGGCTCAGATGCCACCTCGACGGCGACGACGACTCCCACGTCGACCGCAACGTCGACGGCCACGGCGACGGAAGCGTCCGGAACCAACCCCCTTGGTGCGGATCAACTCGGGGGACCCGACGACCTCCAGTCGTCGGCGACGGTGGAGGCGACGATGCTTTCGTCCGACCAGGGCGCCGGCCAGCACGTGAACACGCCGGCCGTCGTCTGGGTCGAACAGGGCGCGACCGTGACGTGGAACATCGCCGAGGGATCGCACTCGATCACGGCGTATCACCCCGACTTCGACCGGTCACTCCGGATTCCAGAGGGGGCGACTTCCTTCGATTCCGGGATTCTTTCCGCAGGAGAATCTTTCGAACACACCTTCGACACACCGGGCGTCTACAACTACTTCTGTCGCCCGCACGAGGGACTCGGGATGGTCGGTCTCGTCGTCGTCGGTCAGCCACAGGGTGGGCCGGGAACGACGGCCGTCGACGACATCGAACTGAGCGCCGCCGCCCAGTCGCTCACCCGACTCCTCGACGTGGCGGGCATCGTCACCAGCGAGGGTGGGGGGGCGAACGCGTACGCGTGGCAGGACGCCACCTGGGACTCCTACTGGTACTCCCTGTACAACATGAGTACCAACATCGCCATGAGCGGTAACGGCGTCCAGTTCCCGCACAACGAGGAGCAACAGCAGGCGTTCGACCAGCGAGTGCCGGGGATGCTCCAGCATGCGGACGTCGACAAGCCGCCGATCAAGAATCCCAACCTGAACATGGCCGCGTTCACGGAGGGCGACCCCCACTTCACCCAACAGCCCGTCTTCGATTCCGGCGATGGGCGACCCGACGCCGCGACGCTGACGTGGGACATGTCGAAGTCCTCGAAGGTCGTGAGTCCTTCCTCCGTCGCGTGGACGCACCTCAAGGGTGTGACGTGGGCGAAGAACTTCCAGAAACACTTCGAGACGCTTCCACCGGGAATTGCGGCGAAGTTCCGCGCGCAGATGCTCACCACCCTCGCCCAGATCGGGACGAACGCGACACTCATCGCCGGCGGCCCGGACGGCAACGGAGCGCTCACGAAAGGCGACTCACTCGAACTCGTCTCCGAGTTCCGACCGAGTGACGGCACGGTCGTCGACGAGACATCCCGGCCCAACCATCATTCGGCGATGCTCTGGTTCCTGTCGGATCTCACGAGCCTCGCGGGGAACGGGTGGTTCGGCTACGTGAACCCGGAACCGCTGATTCCGAACGGGAAGATCCAGCAACTGACCGACGGGATGGCGCAGACGACGATGAACCTCTTCGATCCCTCGGATGTCGTCGAGATGGGATCGACGCGGGATCTCGGCCAGATGCTCGGGGCCGTCGGCTGGTACGGAACCCACGCAGGAGGCGACGACCTGCGTGCTGCCGCCGCGAGCTACGCCGACGATCTGGCGGCTGAGGTCGACGCCCACCTCGAGGGCAACGGATACGTGGCCGACGGCGCGGCCAACGGAGCGGCGACGCAGGGCGCGGTCGGACAGGGGCTCCTCTGGGCTTCCCAGATCGACGGCGTCGATCACCGCGACACCGCGGAGAGCGTTCTCGGCTACCTGCTCGACGAACTCTGGGACGAGGACGCGGGCACCTTCGCCACCAGTCCCGACGCCTCCACCTACCGAATCACGTCGCGTGACGCGGGCGACGTGACCGGCGGTCTCAACGCCGCCGACGCACTCCTCGATCTCGACGTGCAGGCGGTGTACGCCCGCTACTTCAACGAGACGTTCAACCGCGGGCGACTGCAACGGGCCGAACGCCCGAACAGCCGCGACGAGGGTGCCGAGTTCACGCTCCCGCTCCCGCCGGCCGCCGGCGGCGAGTACGGACAGGCCGCCGTGTACAACGACGCCGTCGAGTACGACACCGGCGCCGACGAGTGGACGGTCGTCGACGACACGTTCACCACGGCGTGGGCGCTGTACACGTCGAATCAGGACATCTGGATCGGCAACTGGGCCGGCGACTTCTTCCAGGGCCGCGGCGTGCCCGGCCGGAGCGACCAGCCGCCCGAGGGGGCCTGATCGCGATGCTCCCCGAAGGCACCGCTGCACCGGAGTTCACGTTGCCCGGAACCGCGATGGATCGAGACGCGAGCGAGATGTCGGAGTACTCGCTTGCCGACGCGCTCCAGCGAGGGCCGGTGATCATCAACTTCTACCTGTTCGATTTCCACCCCGAATGTACCGAACACATGTGCTCGCTCCACGATCTGCTGTGGTTCGACCTCGACGACCGAGTGACGGTGTTCGGTATCTCCACGGATCGCTCGTTCAGCCATCGAGCGTTCGCGGAGACCGAAGAACTGACCTTCGCCCTCCTCTCGGATAGCGACGGGAGCGTCGCCGAATCCTACGACGTGTTCTACGAGGAGTTCAACGGCCACAAACGGATCGCGAAGCGTTCGGCCTTCGTCGTCGACACCGACGGGACGATTCGGTACGCGTGGAGCACCGACGTTCCCACCGTGCAACCGGACTTTTCAGCGGTCAAGGACGCACTCGAAGGGTTGCAGACCGTCCACTCCGACGACTGATCAGGGGTCGGTCTTGACCTTTTCGAACCTGTAACTCAGCGAATAATCAGTCTCCAGTCGCCAGTTCGATCCACCACTCTCGGCCGAACGGGTCGTCGTACGCGATGTCGAGGCGGTCGTACACGACCCGCGGAATGCCGATGTCGGCGAGAACGAGCTGTCCCGGACAGGTTCGGAGTCCCGTCTTCGGTAACGCGAGCGTGACCGTCGTCTCCGGGTGGACGGCTGCCCCGAGTGTCTCTCCGGTCGTGGCGTCGATACCGGAGGGTACGTCGAGGGAGACGACTCTCGATCCGCGTCGGTTCGTTTCCTCGACGAGGCCCCGTGCCGGATCGCGGAGCGGGCCGTCGAGGCCGTAACCGACGAGCGCGTCGACGACGACGCCGATCCGATCGAACGCCGCCAGTTCCTCGACTCCGATCTTGACCGGGATATCCGTGGCGTCGAGAATCCGATACTGCTGTGCCGCGGCTCCGGATAACGAGTCGGGGTCGCAGTCGAGGACGACAGCCACTCGAAAGTCGTGGTTGTGGAGGTGTCGAGCACACGCCAACCCGCCACCGCCGTTGCCGCCGTTTCCGGCCACGACCACGGCCGGCTCCTCACCTGTCGCAGCGACTCGATGGGCCAGCGTTCGGCCCGCGTTCTCCATCATCTGGAGTAACTGTAGTCCCACGCCCTCGACGGCAACCCGGTCGACATTGCGCATCGTCTCCGCCGTCACGGCCGGAACGTGCGTCCCCGTCGCCGTCACGAACGCGTCAGTGGTCATATCGGTTCTTGGACTCTCAACCACCATTGCTGTGTGCCGTTGCGATCGCCGACTAGGGGTTACCCACGGGTTAGCTGACGCTTTTGGTAGCTCAAGTAGTTACCATTCGATACCTACTATGGTATCCCGAAAACACCGAGTGCTGTTAGTGATCGCGCTGGCCGAACTCCTCGCCATGTCTCTCTGGTTCAGCGCGACCGCTGCGGCGCCGGAGTTGGCGGCTGAGTGGGGGCTCACCGACGGCGAGACGGCGTGGTTGACTATCGCAGTGCAGTTGGGCTTCGTCGCCGGTGCGCTCCTCTCCTCGGCCCTCACGCTCGCGGACGTGATCCGACCCCGCTACCTATTTGCGGCGTCGGCCGTCGCCGGCGCAGTGTTCACGGCCGCAATCGCTGGATTCGTCACGTCGGCCGTGCCGGCCATAGGTCTCCGATTTTTGACCGGCGTCGCCCTGGCCGGGGTTTACCCCACCGGGATGAAGATTCTCGCCGGCTGGTTCGAGGAGGGCCGCGGATTCGCAATCGGCATGCTGGTCGGCGCGCTGACCGTCGGCTCGGCGCTTCCGCACCTGCTCCGTGCCGTCGGCGGCGTCGGACAACCGCGGGTCGTGCTGTACGGGGCCGCGGGCCTGTCTGTACTCGGTGGGCTGTTGGTCCTCCTCGTCGAGCCCGGGCCGCATCAGGCACCGGCGGCCCCGTTCGATCCGAGCGCGATCGGTCGCATCCTCCGGGACCGGGGAACGATGCTGGCCAACGGTGGGTACTTCGGGCACATGTGGGAGCTCTACGCCGTCTGGACGTGGATCCCCGCCTACCTGATCGCGAGCGTCGCGGCGAACGGCGGGATCAGTGACTCGTCGAGTCTCGCCTCCCTCTTGGCGTTCGGGACTATCGCCATCGGTGGTGTCGGCGCCGTCGTCACCGGCTCGGCGGCCGATCGGTTCGGTCGAACGGGGACGACGAGCGCGAGCATGGCCATCAGCAGCGTCGCCTGTATCGCCGCGGGATTCGTCTTCGGGTCGTCGTTGCTCGTTCTCGTCCCCTTCGTCCTCGTGTGGGGATTCGTCATCGTCGCCGATTCGGCCCAGTTTTCGGCGGCCGTCTCCGAACTCGCCGAAGGGTCCTACGTCGGGACGGCGCTGACGCTCCAGACGGCCATCGGGTTCCTCCTGACGACCGTGTCGATCCAGATGATCCCGATGATCGTGGATCTGGTCGGCTGGCGCTGGGCGTTCGCGCCGCTGGCTCTCGGCCCGATTCTCGGCACGCTGTCGATGCAGCGGCTCCGGAACCTCCCCGAGGCGACGAAGCTCGCCGGCGGTCGCGGATAGAACGTCCGCTTCCGCGATATCCGTCGGAGTGCTCGTCTAGCGGCCGTTTTCGAACCTGCGAGACTGGCTGCCGGGACGCTAGCTGGCGATGGCTGCCACGTTTTCCGCGGAGCAGTTGTAATCCGATTGCACGGTCGCCGAAGCCGTATGTAACGACAGCGACGATATCGTTCGGAGGCCACCCGTGACACACCCCCTCGATCCACAGCGTTCGGACGCGAGTCAACCGGACAGCGTCGACCACGGACAGCGCCTCCACGTGAGAGACCACACCTGTGCGGTGTCGAGAGCAGTGGTGCCGAACGATACCCTCGTCAACGACGAAATTATGGTTCTCCTCCGATGAGGACGATACACGAGCCGAGAGTCGCGCGACGTCGTCGAGCGCCGAACGAGCAGAACGAAGAATGTCAGTAACCCGTAGGGACGTGTTGGAGGAACTCGAGAGACAGAGCGACGCCAGCACCGGGAAGCGAACGTCGGTCGAATCGCTCGCGGACGCGCTCGCCGCCGACGAGCGAACGGTCCGCGAACAGCTCGACGGACTGGAATCGTGCGCGCTAGCTGACATCGACGCCAACGGGCGGGTCAGAATAACCGTAACCGGTGAAGAACTCCTCGCGCTCGATCTCGACGAGATGATCGTCGTCGACGCGGAGGTGACCGATCGTGGGTGAGCGCACGGGGCAGACTTATGGATTCCGCCGTCGTCTCTGGGTACGAATGCTGGGAGTGGCCACCGATGTCTGAACACGACACGAACGAGGCGACCGAGGCGGTTCAGTACGATCCGTCATCCAGCAGGTACGACGTCTTCGAGTGTCCCGACTGTGACAACGTGGTTCTCGCGCTCGGCCGCGACGACCCACCGATGTCCTGTCACGGAGAGTCGATGCAACGCGTGACCGACTGCGATATCACCGTCAAACCACCCGACGTCAGACAGGTCCTCCTCGACGCGTTCGGCCTCCCCAAAGCCGGCCTCGACATCTGTCTCTGTGTCATCGGTGAGGGTCCACTCTCGGCGAACGAAGTCGCCGAATCGCTGGGCTACGACCGGAGCACGGTGACGCGGTACCTGAACAAACTCGTCGACATCGGTCTGCTTCGCCGATCCGAACTGAACCGTGAGGCAGGCGGCGTGGTCAACGTCTATCACTCGGTCGACCTAGAGCGGATGCGCCGCGAGACGCTGATCGGCTTCTACATCTGGGCCGGGGAGGCGGCCGCACTCATCGAGGAAGCCAACGTGACGAAACAGGACTACATGGCCGAGAATCCGGACCGCGAACTCCCGGACGTGTTCTGGGAATCGTTCCCCGACGACTGAACGAGACACGCCACCTTCGGTGGTCGTGCAACGCCGTTGCGGAGTCGCTACCCCTTATTTGATTCCGCCCGGCGTATCCCGAGTCACATGAGTGATTTCGACGTGCTCGTCATCGGCGGGGGAACCGGAAACAACGTCGCCTCGGCGGCGGCGGACGCGGGACTCGACACGGCGCTCGTCGAACCGGGACCGCTGGGCGGCACCTGTCTCAACCGCGGGTGCAACCCCTCGAAGATGTTGATTCAGGCCGCGAACGCCGTCGAACACGTCCACGAGGCCGAGCGCTTCCACGTCGACGCCACGCTCGACGACGTGGATCACGCGGCCGTCGTCGACGAGATGGACGACCTGCTAGGCGGCATCGCCACGGACATGGAGGCACGGTACCGCGAGCGGCCCAACCTGACGCTGTTCGACAAGTACACCGAGTTCGTCGACGAACGGACGGTGGCACTCGGCGGCGAATCCGTCACCGCCGACAAGGTCGTCGTCGCGACGGGAAGTCGCCCGGTCGTCCCACCCATCGACGGTCTCGACGACATCGCGTACCTCACGAGCCAAGACGCGCTCTACCGGCGCGACCTCCCGGACAGTCTCGTCATCATGGGTGGTGGCTACATCGCCGTCGAATTAGGGTACGTGTTCGAGACGATGGGCACCGACGTGTCCATCGTCGAGATGAACGACCGGCTGGTCCACCGGGAGGACGGCGACGTGGCGGACCTGTTCACGGAACTCGCCGCCGCCCGCCACGACGTGTACACTGGGCATCGCGTCACGGCCGTCGAGGCGTCGGGCGACGGCTACGCCGTCCACGCCGAAACCGAGGCCGGTGACGAACTGACCGTCGACGGGAGCGAAGTACTCGTCGCGCTCGGTCGACGACCGAACTCCGACTCGCTGAACCTCGACGCCGCCGGCATCGAGGTCGACGACCGCGGATTCGTCGAGACGAACGAGTACCTCGAGACGAGCGCGGACAACGTCTGGGCACAGGGCGACGTGGCTGGAAACGCGCTGTTCAAACACTCTGGAGACTACGAGACGCGACACACGGTGGCGAACGTCGTCCACGCCGACCGACGGGCGCTCGACCTCTCGGCGATGCCACACACCATCTTCACCGAGCCACAGATCGCCGGCGTCGGGAAGACCGAGGCGGAACTCGACGGTCGGGAGTACGTCGTCGGCCGGGCGGACTACGCCGACTCTGCGATGGGTCGCGCGAAGAAACTCGACGACGGCTTCGTGAAAGTGCTCGCGGCGACCGACGGGACTATCCTCGGCGCGCACGCCATCGGCTACGAGGCGTCGACGCTGCTTCACGAGGCCGTCGTCGCGATGCGACACGGCCTCACCGTCGAGGACGTCGGCGAGACCATCCACGCCCACCCGACGCTGAGCAAGGTCGTCGAAGCGGCGTTCAGAGACGCAGCGAACTGATTCGGGCGTCTACTCGTCGTCGACGATAGCCTCTGTTCCGAGGCGCCGAATGCAGTCAGCCACGGTCTCGGTGCCACTGCCAGTCGAACACGGGAACACGCCGACGAGTCGGTCGCCGGCGTAAACCGCCAGACACTGGAGCGGGAGGCGAATCACCTCCCGTCGCTCCGCCGAGACCATCGTCGACCGTTCACACCGCCCGAAGGCCGGTTCGAGGGAGTGGCCTTCGCGGTCGGCCCACGCCTCGAACTCGGCGATTCGGGTCTGGATCGGCCCCTCCTCGCTTGCGGGAGCGTCGGAAGGCGGATCGACGTACCGTCCCCAGACGCGAACCGACACGTCGTCGACGGCGCCGTCGGCTTCCAGTTCACGGAGCCGGTCGAGCACCCTCGAACGAGGACCGTCCGGCGGCGGCGCGTCTCGCATCCAGACCACGACGCGGACGGGACCGGACCGGTCCATCGTCGATCACCGCTCCTCCCTGAACTCGGCCCCCCGCCGTTCACCCAGTTCCATCAGTTCCCGGATGAACGACGGCCGTCGGTCGACTTTGGTCGAACAGTGGTACGCCTCGCCCATCTCGATCCGATGAATCTCCGTCCGTTTGAACTCGCTCTCGGGCAGGTATCCCTGATCGATCCAGTCGTTCACCCGCTCGATCACCCGCAGTTCCTGATTCAGCGAGATGTTGCCCGAGAGTTCGTTGCGGCGGTCGGCGATCTCCTCGAGCGAGGAGGGTTCGCCCTCGCGCACCTGCGGGTTGATCTGGATCACCCACAATTCGTCCGGTTTGCGGGACGCCTCGACGGCCATCAGGTCGTCGATGGGTGGGTTCTGCGAGAACAGTCCATCCCAGTGATAGTGGCCGTTGATCTTGACGGCCTCGAACAGATTCGGCACAGCGGCGGAGGCGAGGACGGCCTCCGGCGTCACGTCCTCGTTAGTGAACGTCTCGAACGTACCGGCGTTGATGTTGACCGTGCCGACGACGAGTTCGGGCACGTCACGCCGACACAGATCGGGAATCTCCTCGAAGTCGATGTGGCGTTCGAGCGTCTCCCGGATCGCGTCTTTGCCAACTTCAGCGCCGGGAACGTCGTACGGGCTGACCTCGAACATCGGGACGCCGGCGCTCGCGAGCCGCGACAGGCCGACGACGAACTCGTTCATGAACTGGTCCGAGAGGTCGGACGCCGACAGATCGTCCCAGATCGCGTCGAGAAGGTCGATCGACCGCTCCGCGTCGGCAGTGACGAGACCGTACCACGTCGCCAGGGCGTTGAACGCCCCGCCCGAGGTGCCGCTGATCCCGACCAGTTCGTACTCGTCGTCCCACTCGCGGAGCAGTTCCTTCAGGACGCCGGCGGTGAAGGCCGTGTGACTCCCACCGCCCTGACAGGCGATGGCGACGTTCGTGGAGTCACTCATAGGTCGTGGTGTAGCCGCCGTCGTGGAGCATGTCGCCGCCGTTGAGGTGTTTGCCGTGGCTGGAGAAGCCAAAGACGAAGAGATTCGCCACCTCGGCGGGCGTCATCATCTCCTTCGTCCGTGCCTGGCCGAGCATCACGTCCTCGACGACTTCCTGCTCGGAGATACCCCGCTCTTCGGCCGTGTCCTCGATCTGGTTCACCATCAGCGGCGTCAGCACGTAGCCGACGCTGACCGAGAAGCCCCGCAAGGTGCCCTCACCCTCCGCGGCGATGGCGCGTGTCAGACCGGTCAGCCCGTGTTTCGCCGTGATGTACGCGGGTTTGTCTTGCGTCGCGTAGTGACCGTGGACCGAGGACATGTTGCCGATTGCGCCGACGCCATCGTCGGTCGCCCGGATGTGCGGCATCGCGAGCTTCGCAGTGAGGAACGGCGCGCGGAGCATGATATCGAGCAGGAGGTCGTACTTTGCCATCGGGAAGTCGGGGATGGAGGCGATGTGTTGCATCCCGGCCACGTTGGCGACGTACCGGAGGTCGCCAGCTTCGGCTGCAGCGTCGACCATCGCCTCGACCGCGTCCTCGTCCGTGAGATCGGTCGGGACGGGATGGACGGTTCCGGGGGCATCCACGTCGTCGGCGAGTTCGACGGTACCGTCGAGGCCGTCCTCGTCGATGTCGGCCCCGACGACCGTGAGACCGTTCGCCGCGAGCGCGACAGCCGTTGCACGACCGATTCCCGAGGCCGCGCCAGTGACGATGGCGACCGTCTCGGGGGCGAAATGCTCGTCGTCGAGGACGAGCAGGTCGGCAGCGGTCAACTCCGGTTCACGGAGGTCGAATTCGTCGGTGGACATGTGTTCATCCGAACCCACTCCACGAAGCCGTATAACCACACCTCGGCTGTGCAACGGACGGACAACGAACGTTGCTCGTTCGTGACGATAGCCAGATATCGCTGGAATCGATGCACTACGGCCCCGTTCGACGCTTTCACTCGTCCACCGACGATTCGAGCAGGTCCAGTAGCTCGCGATTGCTGTCGTCGATCCCCTCGACTTCGTCGAGTATCATCTCCGTCTTCCGATTGGCCTCGTCGGCCATCATGGCGAGTTCCTCGGTGCTTCGGGCCTGTTGATCCGTCGCCGTCGCCACGTCCGCCATACTCTCCGACAGTTGGCCGTTGACCTCGTCAATCGCTTCGAACGTCTCGACGGCTCGAGCCGCCTCCTCACGCCCGGCTTCGGTCTGTTCGTGGACGCTCTCGATGTCGTCGACGACCCCATCGACGGCGCCGTCGATCGTCTCGACCAACGCTCGAATGCGTGCCGCCTCCTCCTGACTCTCCTCGGCGAGTGATTTCACCTCGTCCGCAACGACAGCGAATCCCTCACCCTCGTCGACGCGTGCCGCTTCGATCGAGGCGTTGAGCGCCAGCAGGTTCGTCTGATCCGCGATGTCGTCGATCGTATCCACGAACTCGCCGATGTCCTCGGTGTGATCGGCGAGCGTTCCCACAGCCTCGCGAACGCCCGTCGCTCGCGTATGAATCTCTTCGATCCGTTCGCTGAGTTCGCTCGCTCTGGCACAGCCCTCCTCGGCGAGGGCGGCCGCGTCGTCGCTCTGGGTGTCGATTTCGTCCACGGAGGCGGCGATCTCCTCGACGGCCGCGCTGATGTCTCCGACCTCTCCACTCAGGTCGTCCATGTTCGACGCCTGCTGTTCCGTGAGGGACGCGATTTCCGCGGAGCGGTCGGTTACGTCCGCCACCTGCGAGTGAACCTCGTCGATCACTTCGGCCCCTCCGCGATCCGACCCGGCGCTGCTCGCCTCGGCACACGCCGCACTGATCGCAGCGATGTCGCGGCTCGTTAGTCGCCGAAGCTCGACCGCGTCGACCGACTGGAGTCGTTCCCCGCGTTCGATCAGCTGAGACTGTATCGCCACCAGTAGCTTCGAGAGCGTCTCGGATCGGACGTCGTGTTCGACACAGTACTGGGCGAACTCCCGTCGCGTTCGGTCGGTCCCGTCGGCGAGAACCGACGTGAGATACTGGGTCACGGCGGAGTCGAGGAGAGCTTCGGATACACGACCCTCGCGCTGTAGTTCCCCGGACAGTACCTCGGTGACGAACGCCTGCCGTTGCTCCGGATCGTCGGGGACGAGCGTCGACAGGCCCGAGCGGTCGCGTTCGGAACGAGTCGTGGAACTCATCTCAGCCGTAGGTGCGTTCGAGGTGGGTCACGATGGCGTCGCTGTCGGCGAGCCAGCCGTCGTCGAGCGACGGATCGAACAGCACCGGAACGCCCCGTTGTCCGGTGCGTTCGTGAACCTCGTCGCGGTCGGTGTGCTTGTCCGGCACCACCGTCTCGTCGTAGTCGACGCCCAGTTCCTCGAGTTTGTCCCGCACCTTCTTCGAATACGGACAGTCCTGCCTGTCGTACAGTTCCAGACGGCTCATCACGGCACGACCTGCGGTGGGAGTTTCATTAACGATACCGTGGGTGTGTGAATCGATTACACGAGCCGGCGTGCGAGAGACAGAGCCCGAGAGCACTCGAACACCATATCGAAGCTCACGCGAGCAGTTCGCTCGCGAGGACGATCAGACCGACGCCGACGAACACCACCCCGAGTGCCCGCTCCATGAGGTCGCTGGGAAGGTACTTGCCGATCCGGGTTCCAACCGTCCCGCCGATGAGGACGCCGGGGATCGACCACGCAACGACGTACCAGACCGGCGTCGCCGCGAGTGCGTGAACGATAGCCCCGGCCAGCGCAGCGATAGCGAGGACGAACACGCTCGTCGCGATCGCCACGCGAGGGGGAAGTCGACACCGGACGATGAGTTGTGTCGTCGTGATCTCGGGAAGCCCGGCGCTGATGAGGCCCGTGACGAACCCGCCGACGGTGGCCAGCATGACTCCGGGCAGTCGCCAGCAGGTATCGTAAGTGAAGGTCGCGCCATCGGCCGCCTCGACGACCGTCGTACCCCGGCCCGCGTTCTTTCGTTCGAGGAACTCGTTTTCTTCCTCGCCGGGAACGCACTCTTCCGGCGGGTCGTGGAGGCCGAGGAAGGCCCCGAGTCCGAGGAGGCCGACGCCGAATGCGAGCGTCAGAAGCGTCGTCGGAACGTAGTGCGCGGCGAGTGCGCCAACGACGACGGACGGGACGGCACCGAGGAGAAGCCACTTCGCCGTCGCGTAGTCGACGACGCGCTGCCGGACGTAGTTCAGGAGGCCGTTCCCCATGCCGAACACCTCGGTCATGAGCCCGGCACCGATGGCCTGCGCCGGCGACAGGCCGACGACGAGAATGAAGAAGGGGCTGAAAAAGAGGGCACCCGAGACGCCCGAGGAGAGCGCGATCATCGAAAAGAGGATCGATGCCGGGAACACCCACCAGTGCGCGAGGAACTGATCGACGGGAAACCCGGCGGGAAACGAGAGACTCGCGAGTAGCGATCCAGCCGTCCCGACATCGAGTGTTCCAAGCGCGACGAGCGGAACCCCCACTCCGAGTACAGCGACGAGGTGCCCAGCACCGACGGCGCGATCATCCATCATGTATGTCACCGGGAGTTCATCGAGCAGTCACGCGTCATCGAATAACTCCGCCACGGTGTCAGGATCGGGATGCCAGCCGACGAACTCGCCGCCTTCGAAGGGCAGATCGACGGACGCAATGTAGTTGCACAGGCCGACGTAGAAGTCGACGAGGAGGCCGATCGCGACGATCTCCGCCGACGAGTAGTGTCGTTCCAGCGCGTCGTGGATGGGGCCGGTCACGGTCCCCGATTCGACTGCGCGGGCGTACTGGAGCAGGACGAACTCCGCGTCGTCGAACGGCGAGAGGTCGTTGCCCCCGATCGCTCGCATCTCCTCGATGGTAACGCCCTTGTCGCGGGCGATGTCGACGTGCTGGTGCCACTCGTATCGGGCGCCGCGTGCTCGCGCCACGGTGAGGATGACCAGTTCCTTGCGACGCTGACCGAGCTGTTCGTACAGCGTGTTCAGATACTCGAGCGTCGCCTGGAGAATTTCGGGGTTGTGCGCCCACACCCGGAAGATGTGGCGGTCACCGAGGTAATCGTCCGTGAACAGGTAATGGTACTCTTCCGGAATCTCGTCCAGTTCGAGTAGTGGTAGTCGTGACATTGGTTTCGTCTATTTGTGGTTTGATTGGTTACGATACTATCCAGTGATTCACGCGAGGATGCCGGTCCCCAGGAACCCGACGAGGACGACGCCGTAGACCCTGTGAAGGATCATTCCCGGCGTGGCGTGGTCGTTCGGTTCGCCACCAGCGAATTTCTCGACGAGAGCAGCCGTCGGCTGTGAGTCGCCATCGCCTGGCATCATCATTACGGCGGTCATGACGATCGTCGCGAGCAACCCACCGACCAAGCCAGCGGTGATCGAGGCCATGAGACGGTGTACGGTACGACAGACGTGTATTAAACCGAAGCGCGGGCGTTTAACGCCGGCACACACTCGGGATAGTACGTTTAGATCCCCCACCGACGGTCGTCGTATGGCTGTAGACCAGCAAGCGTACGAAGTCGTCGTCGTCGGTGGCGGACCAGCGGGGCTGTCGACGGCACTGTACAGCGTGCGACTCGGGCACGAAACAGCACTCGTCGACCGTGGCGGGGGCCGGGCAGCGATGATGAAAGACGTTCACAACCTCGTCGGAACGACCGAAGAGACGAGCGGGATGGAGCTCCTGCAGATCGGGAAGGAGCAACTGGAGGAGTACGGCTGTACGGTACTCTCGGATCGAATCGGATCGGCCGGCCGGACTGACGACGACCGGTTCCGCCTGTGCGGCACCGACGTGGACTACGTGGCCGACGCGGTCGCGCTGGCGACGGGCATGAACGACGTGCGACCGGACCCGCCGCTCCCTCGAACCGGTCGCGGGCTCCACTACTGCCTCCACTGTGACGCACACATGTTCGCGGACGAGTCCGTGTACGTGATGGGGTACGGCGAGAGCGCGGCCCACGTCGCTGCAATCCTGCTCAACTTCACCGACGAGGTCGACCTACTGACTCGGGGTGACGAGCCAGCGTGGAGCGACGACACCGACGAGATGCTCGACACACATCCGATCGACGTGATCCACGAGGACGTGACCGGTGTCCAGAACGGGAGCGACGGATGGCTGAAGGCGCTGGAATTCGAAGGGGGAGCCGTCCGCGAGTACAAGGGTGGCTTCGCGCTGTACGGCGCCGACTACAACAGCGGGCTCGCGACCGACCTCGGCTGTGAACTGAACGACGACGGGACCGTGGAGGTAGACGACCACGGGCGGACGAGTGTCGACGGCGTCTACGCGATCGGCGATCTCACACCCGGGCACAACCAGGTGCCGATCGCGCTAGGAGACGGCGCGAAAGCGGGGATTTCGATCCACTGGACGTTGCGGGATTTCCCGCGAGATCCCGACCTCGTCGAGGAACAGGGGCCCGTTCGAAGCGACGAAGTGCCCGGGATGCCGGACGAACTCCTCGAACAGGCCACCGAGTTCCACACGTACGATTAGGTGTGTGAGTCCGTCGTCGATCCCCGCGGCGGTCGCCACACCGCGGAACCCCGGCGAGGATGCGAACCGATCGATCTCGTGCAACGGTGCCGCACGCCTGCCGGGCCTATATACACCCTCGCCGTTCGGGTAGGAGTGCAATGCTCGTCGTCCATGCGACGTTTCCGATCGATCCGAACCACCGCGACCGAGCGGTCGAACTGATGCGAGAGCTCGCCGAAAAGTCCCGGGCGGAGGATGGAATCATCGACTATCGGGTCAACACGGATATCGACGACCCGAACCTGTTCCGGTTCGTCGAACGGTACGAGAGCGAAGCGGCGTTCGGCGCACACGTCGAAACGGATCATTTCGGCGAGTTCGAGGCGGCACTCCCCGAGTTGCTCGACGGTGAGCCCGACGTAACCCGGTTCGACGTCGAGAGCGTCAGCGACGTCGAACTCTAGTCCTTCCGGCCGCACGTCGGTCGAATCCCGAAACCCATCCCCGACCGCGGTCTCTACTCGACTGGCCTCGAAGTCCCAGTATCGAGTCTGGCCTTCGACGGGGGCCTTTTAAATCGAGTGGGACCAGGTGTGCGGATTGCACAGCCACGCGTCCCCTATATGAGGCGGCGGCGTACCAGGAGCCGGAATGGTGAAAGCAGCAGTTATCGTTCTCGCAGGCACCGACTCACACGCCGACCAAGGCCGTCTCGCGAACGGGCTCGAAACGGCCAAGGAGTTCGCCGAGACGGACGGCGACGACGTCGAACTCATCTTCGACGGAGCCGGGACGCAGTGGATTCCCGAACTCGAAGACGAGGACAGCGACTACCACGAACTCTATCGGACGGTTCGGGACGATACCTCCGTCTGTGACTACTGCGCCGGCGCGTTCGGCGTCGACGACATCGTGAACGACGCCGGACTGGTCACGCTCGACGACCACGACGGGCACCCGAGCATTCGGTCGCTCGTCGCCGACGGGTACGAAGTTATTACTTTCTGATAACTGTCGTCTCTAACACCGCGCGTGAACGTAGAGACGGACCATTCGAGGACAGTCAGTCGATTGCGGACTACCGACGATTACGGATCGTCGTCCAGCGTACGACGAACTGATTCGATACGTGATCGGATCGACCGACACTCAAGTGTCGAGTATAAATTAGAGATACGTTTTACTGCGGCGCTTATCCGCCGGCACGCATCGCTTTCTGGGCGAAGCGTTCGATAAGCGAATCGAGGGCGTTGGGGTCACCCTCGAAGATCAGGTCGACCTGCGTCAGCGAAACGGACGGGCCGATCCCGACGGTCTGTGAGGAGAGCGTCGCCGTCCAGTCGTCGGCAGCGACGCGGTCGTCGTCGACCCGTTCTGCGCCCAGGTTTTCGAGATAGGTGATCGCGAGCCGTTCCGAAATACCGCGGAACGAACGCTCCCGTCGCACCCAGTTCTCGTTCGCACTCATGCGCTCTGCATCCCCCGAAGAGGAATTCGTGCTCGGAAATCCATACCGTCGATGGAAGCTCCGGTATAAAAAGCCACGCGGCGGCGTGCAACGACGGTACACGACCGATCACAGGATTTCGGGGAATCCCATGTACCGGTCGGCGAGGACGTCGGCGCCCTGGTGTTCGGTGACGAAGTCGATGATCGCGTCGGCGCCGAGGTGGGGTTGATCCACCAGCGCGAGGTGGCCCGCCTCCTGGAGTGGCTGGATGCGAACCGGTGCGTTCGTAATGTCGTATCTGAATCGGAACCGGATCGCCGAGTCCATCATGATGTCCTGCAAGCCCCAGAGGAGCATCGTCGGGGCGGTGATATCCTCGTAGGGAACGTCGAGCATCCAGTCGGGGTCGAGCGACGCCCCACGAAGTGCGAGGGCGCGAATGGCGTCGAGTTTCGGCGAGCCGTAGCCGGCGTCGCCGTTGAGCTGTGAGCCGCCAGCGGCGTAGTCGACCGTCTCGTACGGTTCGCGGAGTTTCCGCAGGTCATGGGTCGTCCGTGCCGTCGGAACGTCTTCTTTGACCGCCCCGCCCCGGAAGTTGCTCGGGTCGTGCACCATCGTCCGGAGGGTCTGGACGAGTTTCATCGGGAAATCCGCGACGGCCTTCCGGAACTCCTCCTCGTCGTCGACGAAGGCCAGCCGGCCGATGGATTCGATCTCCGCGACCGGCCAGTTGTCGTAGGCGACCGGGTCGACGGCGACACAGATGTCCGTCTTGTCCGGGTAGCGAGCGGCGAAGTCGAGCGCGATACCACCGCCCCAGTCGTCGCCGGCGACGATCATCGAGTCGTGGCCCCACTCGTCCATCAACTCCGCGATGATGTGGGAGTCGTTCTCCCAGGAGTACTCCCAGTCGTCCAGTGGTTTGTCGCTCTTTCCCATACCGATGAGGTCGATGGCGTACGTCTGGAAATACGGCGAGAGGAGGTCCTGAATCGGTTCCCACTGGGAACTGTTGGTGGGCACGCCGTGGACCATCACGATCGGTGGTCCCTCGTCGCCGTCCGTTCGGTAGTGGATCTCGTGTCCGCGTACGGTTGCTGTTGGCATTGCACATACTCGGACGCAGCGTGGTATCTAATACCTGAAGCGACGTTGGGACGGCGTTGCACAGACGACGGCGGAGGGAAAAACGACCTACGTCGACATCGCGTACGCGATGGCGAGGGGAATCGCGTAGACGACGTGGCCGATCGTCGAGACGATCGTCGCCGGGAACGCGACGTTCGGGAACGGGGGCGCAGCGGGGAAGCCGACGGCGGCGAGCCACAGCGGCATCACGAGCGCCGCGAGGACGAGCGTCGTCAGGATGCCGTAGACGACGCCCAGACCGATCGCTCCGGTGAACTCACGGGCAGGTTCGCGTAGCGGTCCGAACTGGACGAGCGCGACGTACACGAGACCGAGGACGACACCGTGGAACTGGTGGATCGCCCAGCCTGCGAGCAACGCCGGGCCGTCGATACCGTACATGGCCGGGATTACCACCTCCAGCAGCGGGGCCGGCATGACGAACATCATCATCAGCCCGAAGAGGATGCTCCCGACGAACCCGCCGGCCGCTCCGGCGATCCATTGATCCGACGTCACGGACGATACTGACGAGGCCGTTGTGGTTTCAGTAGCCATAGTTATCTCCACTCCTGATCACGTGCTCTGGACTAATAATCAATTCGCTAACCATTTGGTGAGTAGGTTACCACGAGGAAATGTCGGAATGCAACCGGACGTTCATACTCGAAGACGTGTGAACGGACGTATGGAAGAGTTCGACTTTCTGGTGATCGGCTCCGGGTCGGGTCTCGACGTCGCCAACGTTGCAGCGAATCAAGGGCAGTCCGTCGCCGTGGTCGAGAAGGGGCCACTGGGCGGCACCTGTCTCAATCGCGGCTGTATCCCATCGAAGTTACTGCTCTATCACGCGGACGTCCTCGAAACGGTCGAGCGTGCCGGGGCGTTTCACATCGACGCTCGCGTCGAGGACGTCGGGTTCGCCGACATCGTCCGGGAAGTGAACGAGGAAGTCGAGGCGGACGCGGAATCCATCCGACAGGGCCTTCGCTCGTCGTCCCAACACAGCCTGTTCGAGGGAGAAGGACGGTTCGTCGACGACCACACGGTCGAAGTCGTCGACGGCGAAGACGACGGGGCCCGACTCCGGGCCGAGACGATCCTCATCGCGGCGGGATCACGGCCGGCGATTCCGTCTATCGACGGTATCGACGAGGTCGATTATGTGACGAGCACGGAGGCGCTCCAACTCGAAACGCCCCCGGACCATCTCGTGATCGTCGGCGGTGGCTACATCGCGGCCGAACTCGGCCATTTCTTCGGGACGTTCGGCAGCGACGTGACGATCATCGGCCGTCGACCGAACCTGCTTCCGGAGGCCGACGACGAAGTCGCCGAATCCTTCACCGAACGGTACGCCGACCGATTCACCGTCCACACCGGCCACACTGCGACCGCAGTCTCCGAGAGTAGCGGAACCGTGTCCGTCGAGGCACAGCCGTACGAATACGGAGACGATGGGGGTATCGTCGACGACGACACAAGCGTCACCGTGACGGGCGACGAGTTGCTGATCGCCGCCGGGCGCGTGTCGAACGCCGACACGCTGAACCTCGATGCCACGGGGGTCGAAACCGACGAGCAGGGGTTCGTCGAAACCGACGAGTACCTGCGGACGGCCGCCGACGGCGTGTGGGCGCTTGGCGATATCGTCGGCGAGTACCTGCTGAAACACAACGCCAACCACGAAGCACGGACCGTCGCGCGAAACATCTTCGGGAGCGACCTCGAGCCGATCGATTACAGCGCGATGCCCTTCGCCGTGTTCGCCTCGCCGGAAGTGGCTGGCGTCGGCGCCAGCGAGAGCGACCTCCGAGCCGAGGGACGGGACTACGCGACCAACACCTACCGATACGAGGAGACCGCCCGCGGCGACGCGATGAAAGCCGAAGGCTTCGTGAAGGTGCTCGTCGACCTCGACGGGGAAATACTCGGTTGCCACATCGTCGGCCCCGACGCCTCAACGCTCGTGCAGGAAGTCGTCGTCGCGATGACGGCCGGCACCGGAACCGTACAGGACATCCGCGAGAGTATTCATATCCACCCGGCCCTCCCCGAAGTCGTCCAGCGGGCGTTCTCCGGGCAGTTCACCCGCGGCGGACACGATCACTGATTGCGCGGGGTGGACTGGGCTGGTCCCCTTCTCGTACCCCTAGGCGGTCGTAGCGAGTAGACGCGCTGTCGGGCGTCGGCGAACGAGATTCGGGAGGTCACCACATCCTGGTCTTCGAGTTTCCGCAGTGCGTAACGAACTGTTCGGTCCGGAAGTCGCGTCGATTCGACGAGTTCCGCCTGTGTGAGACGGCCC
This sequence comes from Haloplanus salinarum, assembly GCF_009762275.1. Lineage (NCBI taxonomy): Archaea > Methanobacteriati > Methanobacteriota > Halobacteria > Halobacteriales > Haloferacaceae > Haloplanus > Haloplanus salinarum. The sequence continues at coordinate 463,075 of NZ_CP034345.1, forward strand.
TCGTACTCCAGCGTCTTGGCGACCAGTTTCGCGCTCGGCGGGAGTGCTCGTAACGACGATAGTTCCGGCGACGACGGGACGGTAGTCTGACCAACCATTAGTATCAGCGACGACGGGAACAGTATTAACCCCGTATCGGCTGTGCATTGGAGCTACACGCTCGGATTTGGCCGTCTCATACGAATCTTCGTAACCGTATCACGCGCTCGATGTCGCCTCCGACGTGAACACGCGGGTATCCGGTCTGAACGCCGCCCAGCTGAACCAGAAGAGGTCGTCCCAGTGGGGATGTCGGTCGAGCGTCCGCCCCGCGAGCTCCCCAGCGACGGCCTCCCCCGAGAGTGTCCAGTACGTCCCAGTCTCGTCGTCCCGAGCGACGGCCTCGCCCGGACCGTCAGGCGCGGGACGGAACGTGAGGACCTGCTCCCCGACCCGTCGATGAACGGACCCGCTGATTTTTGTAAGTCGACTCTGATGTACGGAGTATGCATTCGCCGTCGCTGGGTGGATTACTCGCAACCGACGGTGAGACGCCCGATGCGACATCCCACGTGGTAGGGCGATTCGATGGGAATCAGATTCTCGTTCCGCTCCTCACCCGAGCGGTTCCTGCGCTGACCGATCAGTTGAAAGTCGCAACGACGCTCGCACGCGCGACGGACGCCTCGCTGACGGTCATCAATCCGGTTAGTACTATCTCAGGGATACCTAACGAATATCATCACGAGATATCCGACGGCGACGAAGCCGACCTTCTGGAGTGGGTGTTCGATCAGACCACCGAGTCGCTTCCACGAGTGAACGGGGATTGTGTCTACACCCGCGGTGTCGTGACCGGCGTCCTCCAAGCAGTCAGAACGCGAAACGTGGATACCCTCATCGTGCCCGGGAGCAGCCGTGAGCGTCGCCTCCGCATGGGCATCACCGAACGGATTGCGGCCCACGCCGATGCAGACGTGGTCGTCGTGAACGGTCGGACCGGATTCACGGATCCGGCATCGATTCTCCTCCCGATTGCTGGCGGCCCTCACTCGGGGCTAGCCGCCGATGTGGCAGCCTCTATCGCTACCGGCTCCGACGCTTGGATCGACATCCTACACGTCATCGACGATGACGCACCCGATCAGCGGCGAAACGAAGCCGAAGAGTTGGTAGACGACATCTACCGTTGGATCGGCCGCCCGGACACTACGACGAAGTGGGTGCTCGAGACGACAGACACTCTGGCGGCGATCACCGACCAATCGCGGTGCTACGACCTCACGATCATCGGCGCTCCGACGAAAGGCCGTCTGCGGAAGTTCATGTTCGGGTCGACGAACCAATCCGTCCGGAAACATGCCGGAAGCGTCGTGCTTTCGGCCCGAAACAACAGTCGACGCTAATCCGAATTCGCCGCAGAGAGCTGTGCGGTGTGTGACCTCGTTGTAGTCTCGGTCCGGGATCATAGCACGTGCCGTGTGAACTGCGTTGCACACTCGCCGGGACTATTTGTCGTGTTTCAGTGAACGAACGATCGGTGACAGTCGATGGATACTGACCTCGGACCCACTGGGACGGAAACGCTCTGTGACGTGTGTACGACCGAACTGGATCGTGTATCGAAAGTCGGACGGCTCGCCGATCGGGAACTGGACCTCCTCCGACAGCCCAAACGTCGTATCAACGTGAACATCCCGATACGGATGGACGACGGGAGCGTGGAGGTGTTCCCCTCCTTCCGGATCCAGTACAACACCGCCCGTGGACCGACGAAAGGTGGGATTCGGTACCACCCGTCGGTGAACGCCGACGAAGTCGACGAACTGGCCTTCCTGATGTCGCTGAAGTGTGCCGTCGCCAACATCCCGTTCGGCGGCGCCAAAGGGGGGATACAGGTCGACCCGTCGCGGCTCTCGGAGGGCGAACTGGAGCGCCTTTCGCGAGCCTACATCAACGAGTACCACCGGAACATCGGCCCGGAGACGGACATCCCCGCGCCCGACGTGAACACCGACGGCCGGATCATGGCGTGGATGCGGGACGAATACGAGTCGATCACCGGGGGGCAGGCACCGGGCGTGATCACAGGGAAACCGGTCGAACTCGGCGGGAGCGAGGGCCGCGAATACGCGACCTCCCTCGGTGGGGCAGTGATCCTCGACGAGTTCGTGGACGAGGTGGAGATGACACGGGAGAGAACGACCGTCGCGGTTCAGGGGTTCGGAAACGTCGGCTCCTACCTCGCGAAGTTCCTTCACGAGCGCGGATACGATGTCGTTGCGGTCAGCAACGTCGACGGCGGAATCCACGATTCGAGCGGCATCGACATGCCGGCGCTGTTCGATGCGTACGAGTCGAGCGACGACCTATTCGAGTTCGGTGCGGCGGAGATTACCAACGCCGACCTGTTGACACTCGACGTCGACGTGCTGATTCCGGCCGCCATCGAGAATCAGATCACCGAGGCCAACATGGCGGAGGTGCAGGCGGACGCAGTGCTGGAGATGGCCAACGGCCCGACGACGTCGCGGGCGGATGAACACCTTACCGAGCGGGGGATTCCGGTGATCCCGGACATTCTCGCCAACGCCGGCGGGGTCACGGCGTCGTACTTCGAGTGGGTGCAGAACACGACGAACGAGTACTGGACGGAAGAGCGGGTGCGTGAGAAGTTGGCGACACAGCTCCGAGAAGCATTCGCCGACCTTCGAGAGATCAAAGTGGCGTCCGAGACGACACGCACCTGGCGAGAAGCGGCGTACACGCGCGCCGTCGAGAGCGTGTTACAGGCAGAGGCGTACCGGGGCAACGTCGCGAGGGCCGACGCCGAACGATCGGACTGATCACCGTGTGTCGGAGCCGGTCGGCGTAAACCCACTTTCCTGCGATCGGGTAGGAATCACGTTCAATGGCCCAATGATTAGATCCATTTGATCGCGGTATAGATGTAGCGAACCACGGGATGAAACCGCCATCGGTCGGAATCGTTCAGTAGCTGAACGAAATCAACGGCAGTGCGTTCAGAGCCGATGACATCGACGATTACCCCGTCGTTGTCGTGCGATTACGACCGAGAAATCGGCGATGGGCGCTGCAGGCGCTCGGTCGGTCGCTGAACGATTTCCCTTGCTGGGCCTGAAACGGTGGAAATCGAGGGTTGCTGGACACATCAAAAGACACAGTATTCTGTGATTTCATAGTATCCTGTATGCCTTCGATCACGGTCAATGTCGACGACAACCTCAAAGAGCGAATGGAGAAGCATCCGGAGATCAACTGGAGCGAGGTCACGCGGCAGGCTATCGAAAAAAAGATCGACGCGCTCGAAGTGATGGACGAACTTACCAGCGAAAGCGACCTCACCGAGAGCGACGTTCGGGATATCGCCGACAAAATCAACGAGAGCGGGCGGAAGCGTGTTGACGAGGAACCGACGTAGAGCCGACGAATGAAGCTGGTCGTCGATGCCAACGTCGTCATCTCCGCGCTCGTCGCCGATTCGAAAACGCGGGAACTCATCGTCACGCTAGACCCGGACCTCCTGACTCCCGCGCTCGTCCACGACGAAATCGAGAACTACGAGGAGTTGATCGCGGAGAAATCAGGGATGGACCCGAACCGAGTAGCGCAGTTCGTCGACCTCCTGTTCCAGTACATCGAGATCGTTCCCGTCGACGAGTTCCATCCGGCTATTGGGGAGGCGAACGCAGCGATCGGCGACATCGACCCCAGCGACGTGCTCTACCTAGCTTGTGCGATCGCCAGTGGTGCGGCCATCTGGAGTGACGATTCCGACTTCGACGAACAGGACGTAGTCGAGCGGTACTCGACGAGTGACGTGATCGACTCGTTCGACACACGCTGACGGAATAGTGGATCAGTTCACACGTCGAATCCGTTCCGCCTGATACGGATTATTGTAACTGTTTACCGGTGGTTCGCCGGACCACGCTGGCGAACCACCGGTAACGACTTACAATAAACAGTATGAGTTCCTCTGCCAACTCATCGTCAGTATCCGCTGAATATGTGCCCTTCATTTTGCGGACGCCGGTATCACCTATACAGAAGTTGTCAGGTGGATGCTGCGAGATACAGAGGATCTAGTCAGCAAAATCCGATTGGACATTCCGACTACGATGACCGAAACAGGCGTTAAGAGGGGATGAACAGATCGATCGATACCCAACGACGGGAAGTTCCGGGCCAGAAGGTCACTCTACTGGTTCAACCGTCTCTTCGCCGCAGTGGGGACAGTACTCATAGTTGTCAGCTACTGGCTCCTCACAGGATCGGCAGACGTACTCGGCCTCCTCTCCCTCTACGAACGTCTGTTTCGCTTCCTCGAACGTCTTTCCGGCTTTCTTGAATAGACTCATTGTTTGAAGAAGGTGGGGAAACCGAATAAGCATTTGGCAGAATATCGAATAGGTACCGATCTCCCCAGAGTACAGTAGACTTGCTGAATATGTGCTCTCTTTCAGCACGGAATCAACGAACTGCCCGATAGCTGTCAGTAAGAGCGTGACCGATACAGAGTATGTAGTCAGCACGATGGCGGCGTTTAGCCGTCTATCCGAGTTGTCTAACTGAAGGTGAGGACCTTATCAGCATCCTCAATGATTCGAAGATATTCGTCCATCGATGATCGTGCCCGGAGTTCGTCTTCCTCCAACCCTCTCGAATCCATACACGTTCCACAAGCAGCCAACTCGCCTCCGTTCTTAGTATATTTCAACAATGCCCCGTGGGGATTGAACTTTTCGTGCTCAGCATCGGGAGCTTCGACGCAATTATTGACGAGAAACGTCTCGACGGTATGGCCGGCATCAAGCGCCTTGTTCGCGAGCCGGAACACATTCCAAATCCGTTCGGGATCGTTCGTTTCGAGAACGAGTGCGAGTTGCATACTGGATCAGGAATCGCCGGTCGAGGAACCTGTGCCTCCTCAGTGTTGTTTCATACCGCGGTCGTCGAGCGTTCCGAGAAACGAGAGGATGTGTTCCCTCGCTTCTGCTAGGGCGTCTGTGACAGTTTCCTCGTCTGTGTCATCCTTGATCTCTCGGAGCTTGGTCTGAATTCTATCGAGGGCTCCGAGTGCCGGGGTCGCATCGCGGTCAGCCTGTGCCCGTAGCTGTGATCCGAGCTGCTCAAGTCGATCTCGTTTGTCACTACTCGTGGTTGCGTCACGGGCTGTCTCGACCGCGTCGATCGCCCGCACCAGCAGGTCTCGGGACATTGCTACCCGTCGCGCTCTAGCGCTTCGAGTCGTTGTTCGATCCGTTCCAGTTTCTCGTCGATCCCCCTTCGCCCTTCGAGACGTTCCGGCTTGCGTCTCTGGGGACCACAACAACAGCAGCCACAGCCGTGTCCACGATGCCGTGGAGCGGTTCGTCTACACCTCATAATAGATTGTATTATGCGAATATAGTTAAATCTGGTCCACGTCCATCCGGTAGCGTTGCGATAAGGAACGAGGCGGTCAAAGATGTGAGTGATCTATGCTCTCGTTCGACCGCCTCAGTGGCGATAGCGGTTGCATCGAGTTAGAATTTCTGGAGCGAGAAGCGACACCCGAGCCGGCGATGAAGCTCGGTATCCGACTCCACTTGGCTGGACTATCACTTTCGGATACCGTCTCGATTCTTGAGAGGTTGGGTGTCGAACGCCATCGAAGCACCGTGCATCGATGGGTGCAGAAGGCCGATTTACAGCCGACAGACGGTGCTGACCCGAATCACGTTGCGGTCGATGAAACCGTGATTCAACTCAACGATGAGCGATATTGGCTGTATGCTGCTGTCGATCCCGATACCAATCGCCTGCTCCATGTTCGACTCTATCCGACGAGAACCACCGCGATCACCTCGATGTTTCTCTCCGAACTTCGCGAGAAACATCAGGTAGACGACGCAGTCTTTCTCGTCGACGGTGCACCGTGGTTGCAGGCGGCCTGTCACCGACACGGGCTCCGATTCCAGCATGTTACACATGGGAATCGGAATGCCGTCGAACGTGTCTTTCGTGAAGTAAAACGGCGAACTAACCAGTTTTCAAATACGTTTAGTCACGTCGACCCCAGTACCGCTGAAAACTGGTTACAAGCGTTTGCCTTCGCATGGAACCAGCTTATCTAGACACTACCGTCCATCCAATCATCAATTCACCCCTGGCGACTCGCTTCAACAATCACGACCCAGAGTCACTCGAACACATCACGAGAACTCGATTTGATCTCCCGGAGACGGATCCCCGAAGCGGTTCGCAGCGGAGCCTCCCCGCTGAGAGATCTCCAGGTAACTATCGTCGCCACCGGTCGACCCGGGAGCGAGGACGAGCTTCCCCTGCTCGACACCGAAGACACCACTGGCAACCGAGACCGTGTGGCTCTGGCCGCCGAGGTCGATCTCGACACGATCCTGATCGAGATCGAACTCGGACGCCCGGATGGAGGTCTTGATGTTCCCGTATCCGTCCACGTGACAGACGGTCTGGTGTGGTGACTCCGGGATTTCGTCGAGCCGTTTCTCTTCGGCAACCGACGACAGATCACCGTTGGCGATCTCGGCCACCTTCTCCGGGAAATAGTCCCTGGAACGGAATTGTGAGCCACTGATCGCGACGTCGATTCGCCGCAGGGTCGCTATCTCCTCTTTGACGAACGAGAAGTTGTAGCCGGCGTCGACAGCGACGACCTCCAGACCCGATTCGAGCTGGGCATAACAGAGGTCTCCCCCTTCATTCGCATCACGCGGTCCCGGATCGTCAGTTCTGGGCGCCGTATTCGAGTAGATGAGGAGGTCATCGAAGGGCGGATTATGAAGTCCCAACTGTTCGATCCAGAACCCGGTCGCGACAGTCGAGAGCGGTGGAACCGTCGTTGGGTGGATTTCCAGCGAGGAATCCTCGTATTTCAGTCGATGGATGACTTCAGAGAATGCCGGATCGCCGATGCCGTAGTCGGCGATCAAGTGGATGAAGGTGCTCATGTGAGTGGTACCAGTGGTGTCTCCGTTAGAACGTCGTGAGGTCGCCGTTGATGACGCGTTCCGTCACATCCGTCATGTTTGCCAGCTGGCCGTCGATGATCGACGTGACGTCCGCTTCGACCTCGTCGACGGTGAGACCGTCCTCAAGGACGACGTGAGCGTCGGCAACCTGTGGGTCGTCGATCGGCGTGTTGATCTGGCTTAACAGCCGGATTCGGAGATCCTCGATCCCGTCGACCTCCGCAACGACGGCCTGTGCAATCTCGGTTGATAACAGGTTGTAGATCTTCCCGACGTGGTTCACCGGGTTCTTGCCGCTCGACGCCTCGATCGACATCGAGCGATTGGGGGTGATCAGGCCGTTGACGCGGTTTCCTCGTCCGACCGACCCGTCATCACCGTGCTCTGCCGAGGTTCCCGTGACGGTGAGGTACACCGATTCGGAATCGTATTCGTCTGCGGCGTTGACTGTGACAGCAACCTCCCGGTCTGTATACTCCGTGGCGATTCCCTCAACGTACTCTCGGACGCCGGCTACGGCCTCCTTGTACGCCTCAAAACTTTCTACGTACTCGTCGATGATTGCCGCCGCAACAGTCAGAACGATCCGATCGCCCTCGCGGTTCCCCATGATCTTGATATCGGGGCCGATCTCGGGATTCTCGGCTGCGTAGTCTTCGTTCAAGCGGCGCTCGGTATTCAATACGAGTTGTTCCGTCTCCGTCAACGGTGCGTGACCAACCCCGAAGCTGGTGTCCATAGCCACTGGCACGTCGGGGCCATCTTCTCTGAAGAACCCTGTCAGGTCGCCACTTCCCTCACCGAGTTTCGTATCGACGACGATGTCGGTGCCGAAGTCGAGTCGCGGGATGTGTTCGGCGAGATATTCTCGCGCAGCGTCGAGGGCGATCGACTCAGTCGGGATTCGTTCGCCTTCGAACCGCTTCGTCGCCCGTCCCACGATTAGGAGATGGATCGGCGATTGCATCTCACCACCGCCATACTCCGGAGCGGATTCTCCCGCGGCGAGCTGCGTTTCGTCGGTGTTGAAATGGAGCACGCGTCCGAACCGGTCGAGGTACTCTTGTGAGAGCCGTCGCGCAACGTGTTCGGCAACTCCATCAGAGATCGAATCTGGGTGACCGATTCCTTTTCGCTCAACGATCTCCGTGTATTGAGATTCGACTGGCTTGTGCGATGCTTCCTCGATGTGGATATTCCGTTCTGTCATCATTGGTAGCGTGACTACGTTCGGCTCCCGCGGCTTGTGAAGGGTCGAGGTTGAGACGATGTTCGATCGCTCTGTAGGGAATCGATTCGACCCTGATGACCATAGCTCACAATTCAGAGCTCCCGTTGGAACGCGACTTCTGGCTGAATCAATGCTGCGTAGTGATTATAATATGCGAATATAATAAAATTAGTCCGCACCCTGTGATGTGCGCTCTATCATTCACTCGTGTCCGAGGATCTCCAGCCTCTGATGGTGGACTCAATAATCTCTAAGGCTGCAGTACTCCCGTTCGCATCGCCTTTCTCGAAGTCGCCATCTCCCTGTCCCATCTCGTTAGTCACGTAGGCAAAACACACGACGGGCTGGTTCCGTTCATCGGCGAACGTATAGAGCGCGGCAGCTTCCATCTCGACCGCGAGAATGTCCACCGAGCGAGCTCGCTCGATGGCCGTTTCCGTCTCTCGAAACGGCGCGTCCGTCGTCCAGGTCGCGCCTGTGTAGACTGGGCGGGTGGCGGACTGACAGGCTGATGCGACCCGATCACGGAGATCGGCGTCCAGGGTTGCATACCGGGCTGGGGAGTGGTAGTGGTGACTAGTCCCCTCGTCGCGTAGTGCTCTTTCGATGAGCACGAAATACGGTGGGTTGTCCTTCGGGACGATTTGGCCGGAGGAAGTCACGCTCACGAGAAACTGACAGCCGGCGGCGAACAGCTGTTCGGCGACCAGGACCGCGAACGACGCGCCGACCGCACAACCGATTATTCCGACCTCCTCGCCGTTCAGCTCGAACCTGTAGAGTTCCGTGTGATAGCCGGGCCACGTCGTGTCCGCTTCGGCACGGCCAGTCGATACCAAGTGTCGGACGATGTCCCCATCGGGATCGAGGACACAGATGTCGGGGACGGATCGCTCAGGGAGGTCTTTCTGGCGACGCGCTTCTCGGATCAGGGATTCCGGGGTAAAGACCGATGGTTCATCGTACCGCTTCGCCTCGAAAAGCGGCGAGTCAGATCGCTCGTCAGAATCAGCCATCAGGTTCTCCGTGGACCGCTGTCGCCAAGGTCATTTTGAATCTCCGATAGGAGTCCCCACAACCGCAGTAACCGCAGCGGTGGTTGGATCGCTGCTCTCGACGACGGTTTCGTCGGCGATGCCCAGGAAGTACTCCTGTGTTCCGTCGACGGTGTCCAGCACTCTGTCGGCCAGCGCCTCGGAGTCGCGATGAACCATCTGCTGGAAGTACGATCCGTCTCGCTGGAGATTGGACTGGACGTACTCGGACCGCGTATTCAGTATCAGCGCGACGATTCTGCCGCCCGGTCGGAGCACACGAGTTGCTTCCTGGAGAACAACATCGACCTCCGAAATGAACTCCAGCGTCGCCACGAAGACGACGGCGTCCACTGCATCAGTTTGTACCGGAAGTGTTCGCGCATCGCCGACCAGAAACGGCGCAGGAGTACGCTGCCGTGCCGTCCGTACCATCGCCTCTGATATGTCGATGCCGACGATATCGTAGTCGGTGAATCGCTCTTCGAGCGAGCCGATGCCACAGCCGACGTCGAGGATCTGATCATCGGGAGCTACATATTGCTCGATGTATGCGGCCTCACGGTCCATCACCGCCGAGCCGAACTCGCTCTCACAGAACCGCACGAAGCTCTCGACGTCGCTCATGCCGGGACTTCGTGAAGCACTTCTTGTAGCTTTTCGGTGACGTACGCAACGTCTTCGTCGGTCGTCTCTCGGCCCATCGAGAAGCGGACGGCACCCATCGCCAAGTCCGGGTCGACGCCCATCTCGATGAGGACCCGTGATGGTGACGGGCCGCCCGAGTGACAGGCCGAGCCACCGGAGACGGCGATGTCGTGGTCTGCAAGGGCATCGATTAGTTGCGCCCCGGATTGTCCCGGGAAGCAAAGAATCGCGTAACCTGGGAGTCGATGCTCAGGATGGCCAATCATCTCAGCATCCGTCGTCTCCCGAACGGTGGCGACGAATTCGTCACGCAGTCGCGACAGTCGGCTGTGACGCTCGTCCATATCGGCTCTCGCGAGGTCAGCGGCTTTCCCCATCCCGACGAGTCCGGCGACATTCTCGGTGCCGCTTCGGAGACCGTGTTCCTGGCCCCCACCGTGAATGAGGGATTCGATATCGACGCCGTCGCGAACGTATAGCGCGCCGACGCCGTTCGGCCCATAGAACTTGTGAGCGCTCAGACTTGCCAGGTCCAGCCCGAGGTCGTCAACGTCGACCGGAATCTTCCCGGCCGATTGGACGGTATCTGAATGGAAGTACACATCGTACTCGTCCGTTATTTGGCCGATGGCTTCGAGTGGCTGAATGACTCCGGTCTCGTTGTTGGCGTGCATGACGGACACAATCACCGTGTCCAGCCGGATGGCGTCCTCGATGTCATCAGGGTCGACACGGCCGTCTGGTCCTGGTGACACTCTCGTGACGCTGACACCGTGATTCTCGAGCCAGTCAGCGGTCTCGATGACCGCCGAGTGTTCGATTGTCGTCGTGACGACGTGGTCCCCATCCACCGCGTCGACGACACCTTTGATCGCGAGATTGTCCGCTTCGCTACCGCCGCCGGTGAATACGATGTGGCCCGGGTCGGCTCCCAGAAGGTCGGCAACGGATTCGCGCGCGTTGGCAACGGCAGCGGCCTCCTCGCTCGCGTAGCTCGCCGACGGGTTGAACGTGTGCGTCTCCAGATACGGTTGCATCGCCTCGATAACGTCCTCGTGGGGATACGTCGTCGCGGCGTGGTCCATGTGGATCATATTTGTGAACGGGGTGTAGGGGGAGTTCCTACGGGACGCTGAACGGTGTCGTCCCTGCACAGAATATATTTGAATATGCGAATATAATAAGAGTGTGGATTCCCCACGGGCAGAAGCGAACGCACATATTCGTGGGGTCGAATATAGAGCTATGACCGATCCAGACGACGCCCTATACGAGCGCCACGCCGAGTTCTGTAAGATGTTCTCGAATCCGAAGCGCCTGCGGATCCTCCATCTTCTGAAAGACGGCGAATACAGTGTGGGCGAGATCAGCGATGAGACCGGTGTTTCCCAACCAACGGTTTCCCAACACCTGCGGAAGATGCGCGATCAGGGCGTCGTAACCAAGCGGGGTGCAGGACTCAATAATTACTACTCGATTGCCGACGAGCGGATCATCGAGGGCATGAACACGATGCGTGACGTGTTGCTTGACCAGATGGCCGACGACGCGGCCGTCTCAGAACAGAACGGCTAACAGATCGTTTTCGGATCGACCTCGCCGGTCTCGTCCATCGCCTGTTCTTGGGCTTTCCACGCGATATTGAGGAACGCATCGGCGGTCTCCTTGACGGTCGTCACGGCAGAGGCGTCGGCTTCGAAATACCGGGAAAGCAGCTGTCTCCCACGTTCGATGGCGTCTTCCTCGGGTGGGACGATGGTATCTCGGTAGAGGCTGGCTGTTTGTGGATCGGCGTTACCGGTGGCGACCAGTGTCGCCTGCTTGTCCTTGACGACGCGAAGTTTGGGAGCGACGACGAACCCTGCGGTGAGCCGGGCGACCGGGTCGGTCAGGTCGGCCATGAACTGTAACGTTTCGCCGTGAAGCTCGTATTCGGCGGGTTCGGGATCGACACCGCGGCTTCTGAGGTGATCGGTCGCAGCCTCGTACTGATCGACGGATCGGCCCGCCTTCCACGCCGCGGCGAGTGCGACATCAGCGTCCAGCCCCGTAACGTGGTGCTGGTCGGCCCAGTTACTGTAGAGGACAGCGCTCTGGACGGACCGCCACCGCGCGATGCGTAACAGCGTATCGACCGACAGGTCCCCTCGCGTGTCTGCCGTGATACCACCGGACGTCGCCAATTCCTTGATCTCGTCGTCGGTTGTTTCTAGGATATCCTCGAACACAGCCGACTGGTCCTCCTGTTCTCCTTCGATCATGTACGTACTGGTCTATGTCTCGACATTAGCCGTTATTCGTAGTGTTCTTCGAGATATTCGACGATGTCGTCACTCTCGTACATGGTCACGCCGCGCTCGGTATCGACAAGATACGGGATCTGGTCTTCGCCGCCTGCCGTGAGTTCATCGTAAGTGACGTCGTTGGCCACGTCACCGCCCTCGTCGCCGGGGAGACGGGGATTGTGGGCGACGTACGAGACACCGAGCTCCGACAGTTTCGCTCTAACCTTCGCGCAGTGTGGACAGCCTTCGGACTGATAGAGTTCCAGCATGGATTGCGATAGATAAGAAGATGCGAATATACTAAAGCGTTAACTCTCAGACTGGCAGCGACATCTCCTATCCGTTGGTCTACAAAACGATCAAGATACGGGAACATGAAAACGAAAATTCTGAGCTAAAGAAGTGAATTGGGCCCCCTAGCTAATCATTCAGTCAATAACGGGTGTATTCTCTTTATATACGAGATGCTTACTTCAACATTTGTGGGTTCGTATTAAGTTAAGTACTGTATCCTACTGATAGATATGCGCCCTCTATGCAGCACGGCCCGTGAAATCTACCCCGAGGCTGTCAGGAACCTCGTGCTGAATGTAGAGGGTGGATTCAACGAAGAGAGATACCGATAGTAGCATTTCGGCCGATGAAACAGCGGCCAGGTGATTTTGAGTATGACCAGCGAAACACGATACTGAGTCATGCGCGAACGACCCTGTCCGGATTGTGATGTCCAGATGGAACAGACGAACGTAACCGCTGAGGGCGTCGGTGACCTGTACATCGAAACTGAGAGAGACGGCGGTATCCTCGACCGCCTCGGCGTCGGGTATCAAACTCCACTTTCTGCATGTCTTTGTCCGGAGTGTGGGCTCACTCGACTCTATGCGGACCTCTCTGAGTAGTCAGGGGAGAAGACGTATGCCCTCTATCGAGTCGTTCCCGACGAAACGCGGTACAGTACGGTTCACTGAGGAGTACGTGTACTTCCAAGAGTCCTTTTCGGGGTATCTTAAGTCACTCTACCGAGACTATTGGCAGCGCGGAACGTGGTGGTCTAGTAGTGCCCTTGTCGCCTACGCGTTTGCGTTTCCAATCGGTGTCTGGTGGGTACTCAGCGCGGTCCGCGATGGCAACTTTCTCCACATCGCTGCCGTTGGTGGATTGATGCTCGTACTTTGGGGAGTGAATTTCGCACGCGGGTTCCGATCGCCGGACCGAATTCGACTTGATACAATCGAGCAGGTCTCTGCAACGGATGGCATAAAAGGCCTGACACGTCCTCGACTCGTTGTTAGATACACTGACGGGGGAACGACCTATAAACGCCGCGTGAACCTCCCATCACTTTACACGAGTGGTGGAGAGACAGTATACGAACAGGCACAGGAAGCGTTTACCGAGCGCGGATTCTGAACGGCGCCATTTATCGGGCGAGGACATCCGTTGAGAGGGTATAGCAATGCTGTATACGCGCGCTGTATTCAGCAGGCCTCCAAAATCATCTCGGATATCAAAGGATTCGATACGGGGAATCGCCCTTGGTCGCTAGTCTACCGCAGATTCGGGTCTACTAGTAGATTCTCGATGTGGAACGCCCGTAACTAACAACTGCCAGTAGATCCGACGATCGAACCACGACTCTAATACTTCGTTTTCAGGTACCACCCAGGTATCTCGGATCCCCTACGTCGGAACCATCACTCGGCGACGGTACGGAGTTCCGTTACCAACCACTCCCAGTTCTCGAAGTTGCTGGGATCCAGTTGCTCGTGACCGAGTGATGGTCAACGAGCCAATGATTAGCAGCCATGCGCCACGCCGTAGAGACAGCGAACCAGAGGACGAAACCGCCGTCGGTCGGAATCGTTCGGTAGCTGAACGAAATCAACGACATTGTAGTCAGAGACGATGATATCGACGATCACCCCGTCGTTATCGTGCGATTACGAACGGGAAATCGGCCATGGGCGCTGCAGGCGCTCGTTCGGTCGGTGAACGAAGTCCCTTGCTGGGCCTGAACCGATCGAAATCGAAGGGTACTGAACACACTGAAGATCACTGCTGGGAAGATGTCACGGTCGCCTCGACAGTGCTGTCGCCGGGTGGCTGATCAGCCGTGAGGACAGCGAACTTGGTGGAAGCGTAGCGAGCACACACAGAACCGACTCAGAGCAACCCCGAAGAGTTGATTGCTGCCGTGCACCCCGGCCCGATCATGGACCACAGACTCATGTTCGTCATCCACGAAGGGAGAATCGATGACCGACCGAGATGACGATGCGGACGCGGACACCTCGGACGCGGACCGCCCTGAGGACGATCAAAAAACCAACGTCGACGTCTCGGATGCGGGGACGGTCGAGCCGAAAGACCCGACCTGGGAGAAGCCGTCGGTGGACGACATTCCCGAATTCGAGACTGGCGGTCGGGGCCGCTCATACGAGATGCAGTCGGACGTGACGGCAGGCAAACCGAACGACGCCCGGACACCGGACTCGACGCGACTCGGCGGAACTGACACCGAAGCGTACATCTCGGCACTGGAACTGTGTGCGCGCTTGCCCGACGAGTTGCGCCTGCCCGAGCAGGCGGCCGACATCGTGCCGACCGCGTTCGAGGCCGAACTGGAACAGGAGATTCAGGCCTTCGCCGCCACGGAGTTCGACAACCCGACGCCACACGTCGAAACGCTCTGCTTCGTCGAGGCCGACGGCGACATCTGGTTGAAACTCCGGCTCGGTGCTCCGCTCGAGACGTTCGACCAGCTGGCCGATCGGACCGTGGAGCTGCGGGAGTACGCGCTCGAAGAGCTGGATTCGTTTCTCGAGTGAGACTGGGCGTCGCTGCCGATCACCGGTCGAGACCTACCACGTCAGGCGATCGTGTCGTGACCGTCCGGCCACGTGGCACAGGCTACTGCCCCCGACGCTCGTTATCCGCGTCCGATGCTCGCACGCCGGATGCCGAGATGCGCTGGTGGGTCCTCGCCGCGTAGCTCGGGGGGCACGGCGTCGCCCTGTGTCTCCGCACGGTCCGGCACGACGGTCCGCCCGTCCGGCCGACTGAGAAAGAACGGCGCCGTCGACATCGACGCCCGCCGGACTTTTTGACGCCACGTCGACGCATCGTGCAGGTAACACCCGAACGAGAACCGGCCGTAGCTCATGGCTTCGGCTTTATCACTCATCACGTCCGCTTCGTCGGTTTCGAACTCGGCGTCACACATCCACGCGACGAACGGCGGCCCGCCGGCGAGCCGGCCAACGAACGCGTCCCAGCCGGCGCCGTCGTCGAAGACGACCCACGCGTGTCGGTCGCCGACGGCGTCGACTTCGATACTGAATCGGTCTCCCTCCCAGACGAACGTCGCCTCGTGGCCGGGGACGCGTGCGCCACGGTGGTGGTAGACGACTCCCGCGACGTCGTGCGCGACGGCCTTGGAGACGCGTAGCGCCCCGTTGCTCCGGAGTCGGTCACGAAACTGCGGGAGGGCGTAGAGTTCCTCCGAGTCGCTCATCCCAGCGGCCACCCCGACTGAACGGCGACCGTCGGGACGCCGACGGGCTCACTCCGTCGTCGCCGTTTGGCACACATCGTCCTCGTCCGCTTCGGGGTCGTGACACCAGCAATCCGGACCACACTCGACGTGTGAGTGCCCCTCCTCGACGTGACCGAACGTATCGGCGAAACGTCGCTTGGCCTCGTACTCGCCGCGGTCAGTTAACCCGTACCCACTCGTCGTCCGTTCGAGCAGTTCGTCGTCGTCCAGTCGGTCGAACGCGGTGCGAATCTCGTCGTCCGTCGCCTCGAGAAACGCGCTGAGGTCCGCCGGTTCGATGGCGTTCGAGATCTCCTCCTCCCGGAGCATCCAGTACGTCGCTTCGAGGATCTCGTCGCGGAGCACCACGGCGTCCAACGACTCGCCGTTCGATTCGGAATCCATATGATCCTGTACCGATGTCAACTGAAAAAAACTACCGCCGGTTTCGCCCCTGTGGGTGCGGGTATCTCCGATTACGGACGCCGTTCCGCCGATACCGGGGCAAGAGCCAAAGTGGGCTGTGCCGATGGATACGATATGGAGATACTGGTCGCGTGTATGGGCAATCTCCTACGCGGCGACGATGGATTCGGCGTGGCAGTGGCGGATGCGCTCCGTGACCGGGACTTTCCGCCGTCGGTCGACGTCGTCGAGGTCGGAATTTCTGGCGTCAGTATGGCACAGGAGTTACTCGACGACTACGACGCGTTCGTCCTCGTCGATGCGATGGAAACGGGCGACGACCCCGGAACGGTCAGTGTCAGCCGAGCGTCAGTTCCGGATATCGACCAGTACTCCGACCGCGAGATTGCGGGCTTTGCGGCGGACATGCACCAGACCGATCCATCGAAAATCCTCGTGTTGGGCGAGGCGCTCGGCGTCCTGCCGGATGTCGTCGTCGTGGTCGGCTGTGAGCCGACCGAGACCGACGAACTCACCGACCGATTGAGCCGCCCCGTCCGCGAGGCGGTGCCGGAAGGCGCCGATCAGGTCGAACGGATCGTCGACGAACTCGTTCACCAGTGAGCGTGTACCCCGGCTAGTCGGTGGGCATGCATATTTAACACAGTAGGAACATGTACAGGTGAGTATGAGTGCAGGTGGCAAACCGCCGGAGGCCGACGCCGCCTCCGAACCGACGGAACTCGACGCTATCGACGTGTTCTGGCTCCCCGGGGAAGCCTGCGACGGCTGTTCGATATCGACGCTCGGGGCGACGGACCCACCGATCGAGGACCTCCTCCGTGGACACGTCCCGCATCTGCCACAAATAAACCTTCACCACCACGAACTGGCCGTCGAATCCGGGACCGCATACGTCGACGGGATGCGGGATGCCGTCGCCGGCGAACGTGACCCGTACATCGTCGTCGTCGAGGGGAGCGTTCCGAACGAACGGCTCATCGACGGCGACGGCTACTGGGTGTCGATGGGGAAAGACGAGCAGGGCGACCCGATCCGAACCGTCGACTGGCTCGACAGGCTGGCACCCGGCGCCGCAGCCGTCGTCGCCATCGGAACGTGTGCGACGTGGGGAGGTGTCCCGGCCGCCCAAGGGAACGTCACGGACGCGATGGGGACGATGGACTATCTGGGTCGAGACTACCGGAGCGAACTGGGCCTCCCGGTGATCAACGTGCCCGGCTGTGCGCCCGTCGGGGACAACTTCATCGAAACGGTCGCCCATCTTCTCTTACACGTCGGCGGATTCGGGCCACCGCCCGAACTCGACGAACTCGGGCGGCCGACGTGGCTCTTCGGCGAAACGGTCCACCGGAACTGTGAGCGTGGATCGTACTACGAAGAAGGCGACTTCGCCGAGGAGTACGGAAGCGAAAAGTGCCTCGTCAGCAAGGGGTGCTGGGGACCGACAGTCAAATGTAACATGCCCTCCCGCCGAAACATCGAGGGTGTCGGCGGGTGTATGAACATGGGAGGCAAGTGCATCGGCTGCACGATGCCCGGATTCCCGGACAAGTTCACGCCGTTTTTCAAAAAGCCGCCGGGATCGAAAGTATCGACCGTCAGCTCCTCGATACTGGGAGGAATCATGTCTAAACTCCGACAAAAATCGATGAAGAACCTCGATACGTCGACCCGGTGGGAGAACCCCGGGCTAACCGAGCGGATGTACCAGTGGCAGCTCAAACGCGGCTCGAACTACGACCCCGACCGCGGACTCGAACGCCGACCCGGAGGGAAGACGGGAGACGACTGACCATGTGCTTGGACAAGTTTCCGGTCGAATTCGACGACGAGGGGAACGCCCGCCTATCGGACTCCATCGAGGCGGACGGGACGGCGTTCCTCGGAGACGTGACCGTCCCCGAGGACGAACTGACTCCGGAAGAGCGGTTCGGGGCAATCGTCGAGGAGTTGCCGGACCGGGCCGTTCAGCGCTTGACCACCTCGGAAGCGACGGGAACCAGTGAAACGGACGAGAGTACACCGCAGACACCCTGATATGTTCGAGAATTTGCCGATAACGCGGGCCGACGACGGATCATACCGAACGGTCGACGGCGGCACGTTCCGCGTCGACGAAACACACCGCTCGACGGCCGACCGGGTCGCCGACATGACCGGCGACGACGCCGCGGTTCACCCCGACGGTGCCGGGTTGAGCGAAGCCGATCCGGAGCGCGACCAACAACTCCACGACATCGACATCGACCCCGTGACGCGGGTCGCCGGCTCACTCGCGTTCCACGCCAACGTCGACTTGGAGGAGCGGACCGTTCGCGAGGCACACGCACAGGCGACGCTGTTCCGGGGCTACGAGATCATTCTCGAGGGCCGCGACCCCCGTGATGCCATCGACCTCTCGAGTCGAGCGTGCGGGGTGTGTGGGGCCGTCCACTCCATCTGTTCGTCCATGGCACTCGAGATGGCGCTGCCAGTCGAACCGCCGCCGATGGGGGTCTGGGCACGGAACATGGGGCAAGCCGCCGCTTTCCTCTACGACAACTCCCTCCACCTGCACCTGTTGGCGGGACCGGACTACTCGGCGGCGATGATGGCGGATACGAACCCCGATCTGCTCGCGACGGCCCGCGAGACGGCGGCGCCCCACGCCGATATTCACGGCTACGAGACGGTCGGCGAGATTATGGAGGGATTGAATCCACTGGAAGGCGACCTGTATCTCTCGGCACTCGAGAAGACACGCGACGCCCGCCAGATGGCGTCGCTCATGCTCGGCAAGTATCCACATCCGTCGACTATCGCTCCAGGTGGCGTGACGACGACCCTCTCGCGGTCCTCGTTCACGCAGTTCTACACCCGCTTAGACGATATGTTCGACTGGGCGAAGCAGGTGGCCTACCTGTGGGACGACCTCATGGACTTCATGCTCGAAGAGCAGTCCGGATTCGAGCACGTCGGCGAACATCCGAAAAACATGATCGGAACCGGCGTCTACGACGATCCAGACGTCTACAACGCCCGGTACGAAGATGCCGACGAGTGGGGGAACGCTCGACTCGCGACGCCGGGAGTCATCGTCGACGGCGAGCTGGTGACGACCAACCTGACGGAACTCGACATGGGGATGGAAGAGTTCGTCGACCACGCCTACTACGAGGACTGGACAGACGAGGCAGTCCCGTTCGAAACGTCACCAGCCGGCGATCCGCTCAGTCCGTACCACCCGTGGAACAAAGAAACGCGGCCGAAACCGGACGGGAAGTCTTGGCGGGAACGGTACACGTGGGGCACGGCGCCGCGCTGGGACCGCCACACGATGGAGTGCTGTCCCCACGCCCGTCTGTGGATCACCGCTCTCGCCGAGGAGGTCGACAATCCCTTCATCCGACCAACCGGCGATGGCATCGAGTTCGACCTGCCGGAGGCGGAACTCGAAGAGATGACGCTTCGGTGGGACGTTCCGGACCGCCTCAACGCCGCCGAGCGACTCCGCGGAAAAGCCTACGCGCTGGCCCACCACGCGCTCGTGTGTTATACGGGCTTCATCGAGTCCCTCGAATTGTTGAAACAGGGCGAGGACGCCGTTCACAACGAGTTCTCGATCCCGAAGCGCGGCACCCAGCGAGGGGTGGGATTCTGGGAGGCCGGCCGTGGGTTCCTCACTCACCACCTCACCCTCGAAGACGGTCTCATCGATAACTACCAGATCGTTACGCCGAGTACGTGGAACTCGTCGCCGACCGGTCCGTTCGGACAGTCCGGCCCCTTCGAAGTCGGGGCGATGAACACCCCGATCCTCGAGGACTTCGACGGAGAGGAGGACTTCTCGGCGATCGATATCCTTCGCGGCGTCCGGAGTTTCGATCCGTGTATGCCCTGTACAGTCCATATGTACACGGCCGGCGGGGACGACGTCATCAGCGAGAACGTGACGATGACGACCTGTGGCTGTTCGACCGGCTCGGACGACAAACCGGCCGAGGTCACGCTGAGAGAGATGCTCGCCGACGACTGAAGACATGCGTGACAGCGATGGATCCGGGTCGCTCGATCCACAGTCGGCCGCGGAACGCGGCCAGACAGTCAGCGACCAGCCTCGTCCGGGTAGCGGCCACGGTCACAGCAAGGGTCGGTCGTACGGAACGACGGCCGGCCTGATCGCTGGCGATCGGAGCGCGTCCCAGCTGGTCGTCGGCGTCGGCTACCCGTACCTGAGCGATCTGGCGGTCGGCAACGTCGTCGCGGACCGACTCGGGAAGTGCCAACTCCCCGACGTCGCCGTCGCGGACTGTAGCCACACGCCGATCGCGGCGTACCAGACGATCACGGTGGGCGAGTACGACACCGTCGTGGTCGTCGGTGCCCGCAAGCGGGGTGATGGACTGAACACCGGCACTCCATCCGCCGATCCTGGTCGGATACACACGTATCCGACGGCCGACGTGCCGGTCCCGGAGAGCGACATCGTCGACCGGCTTGCGGAGTGTGCGATGGGTAGTAACACCGTCGAAAACGTCGTGATCACGACGAAGGCGCTCGGCGAATTCCCCGCCGATTCGACCGTCATCGATATCGAACCGGAGTACGATTCGTGGGGGCTCACCGTCGACGAATTCAGTCCGTCGGTCGCCGATCGCTTCGACGACCTCCTCGACCGGGTGCTCGAGTGTCTCGAACGGGACTACTCCTTGGAGTGACGCGCCCATCCGGCCTTTTCAGCCGCCTCGCTGAGCGGAAGGAACTCCAAGCCGAGCGACCGTGCGGTGCGTCGGTCCTCGTCCGATCGGCCGACGAAGACGTGACGCTCCGTCGGAAATCGCTGGCGAACGCTCGCGAGGTCGGCGATCGGATCCTCGCCGACGAAGTCGACCGCCACGTCTCGACGGTCCAGCTCAGCGAGGAGCGCCGTCGGTGATTCGTCGGCGACGATACCGACGTACCTGGTCCAGCGGTTCGCGTCCTCCACCGCCGCGGGCGGGTCCGATAGCTCCGCCAGTGCGGCAGCCCGGAACACGAGCGTCATGTCGGTCGATCCCTCGGGGGACATGCGTTACGGACGGTGTGTCGATACGCTCCTGTCGTTCGCACCCTGTGCACTCTCGTTCCGACTCGACGGACGAGCAGTCGTCTCGGCTCGCCCATGATACGGATTACTGTAACTGTTTGCCGGTGGTTCGCCGACCGTCTCGGCGAACGACCGGTACTGACTGCCAATCCCCCCTCTCAGTCGTGTGCCGACAGGAGGTCGTCGGCCAGGTTTTCGACCGCGGTGACGGCCGGCGCGCTCGGATCGTAATCGTATGGAGCGGTCCCCTCCTGATCGGCCCGTCTCACTGCATCGTCGTACGGCACGACCGACGTGATCGTGAGGTCGTTGTTGTCGCAGAACTCCTCGATCGCCGCCCGATCGTCGTCGTCACGGACTTTGTTCGCGACGACGTTCACCTCGGGGATACCGAGTTCCGCCGCCAGATCGCGGGTACGTCGCCCCGTCTCCAGCGACTTGTAATACGGCTCGACGACGACGAGCAGGGTGTCTACGTCCTTGGTCGTCCCGCGTCCGAGATGCTCGACCCCGGCGACCATATCCATGACGGTCACTTCGTCGCGGGTCTCGACGACCCCCGAGAGCACTTCCCGCGCAGTGGAGTGGGCCCGGCACATGCATCCGCTTCCGGCGTGATCGACCTCGCCCATCTTGAGGAGTTGAATTCCCTCCGGCGCCTCCGTCCCGTGCTGCTCGATGATCTCCTCGGGGGATTTGCTCAGCTCCAGTTCCGTCTCCCCACTCGGTAACTCGACGCGTTCGAGTAGATCGTTGGGGACCGGGGGAACCGACTGTTCGCGTGGCACGCCGACGGTCAGCGAGAGGTTCGGATTCTCGTCGTCGTCGATAGCGAGTACCTCGTACCCCTTCGATGCACAGGCACGCGCGAGCGTCCCGGAGATCGTCGTTTTTCCGGAACCACCTTTGCCGGAGACAGCTACCTTCATTAGCTGTGTCATCGCATTACCATGATAAAAAATATTCCCCGGAGGTGAACGGATCGTCCGGGGTGGTGTACGTCACCGGCGGTTCGCTGGCCCGTCCTGTCGAACGGCCGGTGAACAGTTACGTCGACCCGTCTCAGCAGATTCGTGGTGCTGGTTCGGTCGCCGGTTCGCGCAAGTACCGCGTCCCCAGACCCGTATCGAGGAGGACGCGCCCGTGTTCGTCGTCGATGGCTTTCCCGATGGCTGCGGCGTCTTGGCCGTCGGGATGCGAGCGAAGCGCCGCGAGCACGTCCGCCGCCGCCGTCGGTCTGACGCCGAGGAGTGCGATCCCCTCGTTTGCGATCTGAAGCGGGTTCAGGCCGAGCATTTCGCTGGCCCCCTTCACGTCCGAGGGGACGGGAATCCGGTCCTGTCTGAGTTCGATCCCGACGCCGCCTTTGGTCGCCATCTCGCTCGCGGCGCCGGCCAATCCCATCCGCGTCGGATCTTTCATCGCCGTGATGTCCGCCCCAGCGACCGACAACGCACGGTCGACCACGCCGTTTATCGGCCGTACGTCCGACTCCACCGTCGTCCCGAAGTCGATCCCTTCACGCTCCGCGAGTAGTGCGACGCCGTGGCGCCCGACCTCACCGGTACTCACGAGCACGTCGTCCGGGGAGAGGCCGTCGTCGCCGACGACGTGGTCGGCCACGCCGACACCGGTCGTGTTGACGACGATGCCGTCGAGGTCACCGTGGCCCATCACTTTGGTGTCCCCGGTGACGATTGCGGCGTCGGCCTCGCGGCACGTCCGCGCCATCGAGTCCGCGATCCGTTCGAGGTCCGATTCGGCGTAGCCGGCCTCGACGACGACGGCACTCGAGAGCGCTCGGACGTCCGTCGCACCCATGACTGCGAGGTCGTTGACGGTCCCCGAGACGGCGAGTCGGCCGATGTCCCCGCCGGGAAAAAACGGCGGGTGGACGACGTGACTGTCCGTCGTGAAGACCACGTTTCGATCGCCGATCGGCACGACTGCGCCGTCGTCCATCGCCTCGCGTCCGATGTCGAGAGAGTCGTCGGGGAGACCGGCGGTGAGCACCTCCGAAACCAAGTCGCGCATCGCCTTGCCGCCGGCCCCCTGTTCGAGCGTTACGACCGCGTCGGAGTCGAACTCCTCGTCGGTCATAGATCGGGGCGCCCACCGTACTCGTGCCAGATCTTACAGGTCCCTTCGCTCGAAACCATACACGCACCGACGGGGTCTTCGGGAGTACACTCCTCGCCGAACATATCACAGTCCGTCGGGTCGGCGCGCCCGGCCATGATATCGCCGCAGATACAGTCGTCAACGAGCGACGAGTCGCTCGCAGCGAGCGACGCGGTGTCTATCTCGAACTGCTCGCGTGCGTTCACGTGCGCGTACTCGTCTTGGAGGACGAGATTGGCGTCGGGGATGTGTGCGATCCCGCGCCACTCGCCGCTCTCGGTCGTGAAGACGTCCCACAGCTGATTCTGTGCGGGTTCGTTGCCCCGTTCGGTGACACACCGCGGGTAGGCGTTTCGGACCGTCACCTCCCCGTCACGGATGTCTCGCAACAGCACGACGAGGCCCGCGAGAATGTCGAGTGGCTCGAACCCACCCACGGTGATCGGCGTGTCGGTCTCGTCGACGAGTTCCTCGAACAGCCCCCAGCCGGTGATCGTGGCCGCGTTCCCGGCCGCGAGGAACCCGTCGACGTCGGTTTCGGGCATCGCAGCCACGACCTCCATGGCAGGCGGGACGTACTTGTGGGCGCTCAGCACCCAGAAGTTCTCAGGCGGGTCGTCCCTGACGATCGCCGCGGTCGGCGCCGCGGTCGTCTCGAATCCCGTCGCGAAGAAGACGACGTCGTCGTCGGTCTCCTCGGCAATGTCGACCGCTTCGGCGGCGCTGTAGACGACCCGGACGTCCGCCCCCGCTGCCCGAGCGTCGCTCAACGAGGCGGCCGTCCCGGGAACGTGGAGCATGTCGCCGTAGGTCGTGATGGTGAGGCCGGCGTTCGCCAGTGCGACCGCTTCGTCGACTTCCGGCATGTCGGTTACACACACCGGACAGCCCGGCCCCATGCGGAGATCCAGTCCGTCGGGGAGCATACTCCGGAGGCCGAACTTGGCGATGGACTGCTCGTGGCTGCCACAGACGTGCATGATGCTGACCTCGTCCGCGTCGATGTCCGCGACGAGTTCCTCGGCTCGCTGGGCCAGCGCGTCCGCCTTCTCGGGGTCACGGAACTCGAGGGCGTTCTCGCCGTCGCTCGGCCCTGCCACGCCACCGGTCGGCCCCTCGGGAACTGGCTCACGATCAGACATCGATATCGAGTTCCTCGAGCAGGTCTTCGGCGTCCTCCGCGTCGGCGGGCTCAGCTTCGTCGTCCCCCGGGGGCGCACCCGACGTCGACGGCGTCGAACCGGCCGCTTCGACTTCGTCGATGAGGTCCTCCCGGAGCATGTCGTCCGGCCCGCCCCCCATCATCGATTCGTAGAGCGTCAGCGTCTCGTCGATCTCCGACTCTGGAATTCGACGGATCGCGAACCCGACGTGGTTGAGGATGTAGTCGCCAGGTTCGACCGGTTCGTCTACCGTGTCCAGCCGGACTTCCTTCTCGACGCCCCAGAAGTCGACGTCGGCAGTGAGGCCGTCGACCTGTGTGACCTGCCCGGGCACTCCGAGACACATAGTTGCTGACAACTAGTCACACATTCATTTATACCTTCGCGTCCCCTGATTCCGGCGATGAAACGCGCTCACGTACAGGTAGACGGCGTCGTCCAGAGCGTCGGATTCCGACCGTTCGTCTACCGCACTGCAGTCGATCTCGGACTGCGGGGCTGCGTGCGCAATCTCGGGGACGCCGGTGTCAGCGTGACGCTCGAAGGCCCCGGTGACCGGATCGACGCCTTCCTCCGAGAGCTCGAGACGAACCCCCCACCGCTCGCGACGGTCGAAAGGGTCACCGTCGATACAGAACCCGTGACCGAGTACAGCTACGAGTCGTTCTCGATCGTGGACTCCGAAGACCGAGGCGCCGGTGGCGGCACCGTTCCTCCGGACACGGCCGTCTGTGAGGCCTGTTTAGCCGACATCCGGGATCCGTCGTCGCGGTTTCACGACTACTGGGCGACGGCCTGCGTGGACTGTGGTCCCCGGTTCACCGTGATCGAGGAGTTGCCGTACGACCGCGAGACGACGTCGATGGCGGCGTTCCCGCTCTGCTCGGACTGTGCCGACGCGTACGCCTCTCCCTCGGATCGACGGTACCACGCCCAAGCCATCGCCTGCCCGTCCTGTGGGCCGCAGTTGGCTTTTCAGCCACACGACCGCAGTGTCGACCCCCCAGCCGTCGGCGAGCGGACCGGCATCGACCCGCTCCCGCAGCGGTCGTCACTCGTCGAGGGCGACGGCCAGTCGCTCGACGCCGCGGCCCGGACACTCGACGAGGGAGGAATCGTCGCGGTCAAAGGCATCGGCGGCGCGCACCTCGCCTGCGACGCAACCCGTCCGGACGCCGTCTCGACGCTCCGAGACCGAACTGGGCGGCCGGCGAAACCGTTCGCGGTCATGGTCCCGTCGATGGACGACGTCGCGACGGTAGCGTCCGCCTCGTCGACCGAACGCGAGTGGCTTCGATCCGCGCGCCGACCCATCGTCGTTCTCGACCAGCGTGGGGACGCCCTCGCGTCGAACCTCGCACCCGGGCTCCACACCGTCGGCGTCATGCTGCCGTACAGCGGCGTCCACCACCTCCTGTTCGATCGCGTCGACGACCCGATCGTCGTGACGTCGGCCAACCGCCCCGGATTGCCGATGCAGTCCTCGAATCGAGCGATTGTCGAACAGTTGTGGGACGTAGCGGACGGGTCGCTACTCCACACTCGCCGGATCGTGCAGCGGTGTGACGACTCGGTCGTCAGAGCCGTCGGTGGGAGTCGGACGTTGCTCAGGCGGTCGCGCGGCCACGCCCCGCTGCCCGTTGCAGCCCCGACAGCCGACGACGCGGACGTGCTCGCCGTTGGACCGGAGCGAGACGTCACCGCGGCCGTACTCTCCGGCGACGAGTGTTACCTCACACAGCACGTCGGGACCGTGACCGACCGCGAAACGTTCCGATTTCTGCAGGCGGCGATCGACCACTTGCTCGCGCTCACCGGCACCGAGCGTCCGTCGGTCACCGCCCACGACGCGCACCCGTCGTTTCGAACCACGGAGTACGCGGCCGACCGCACCGCGGACCGGACCGTCGCCGTGCAGCATCATCACGCTCACGCCGCCAGCGTGCTCATGGAACACGACTGTCCACGCGCGGTGTGTATCACTGCCGACGGCGTCGGGTACGGGCCGGACGGAACCGTCTGGGGGGGCGAAGTGCTCGACGCGACCCTCACCGACGCGGACCGGGTGGCTGGGCTCGCTCCCGTCCCGATGCCCGGTGGGGACCGGGCGACCGAGTTCCCCGTCCGGTCGCTCGTCGGCCTCCTGTACGACCGGGAAGGCGTCGATATTCAGGCGCTCGTCGACGCTCTTGACTGGTCGCCCCCGAACGCAGACGAACCGCGCGTCATCGAACAGCAACTCGAGGCCGACGTCAACACGCCCGTGACGACGAGCGCCGGTCGGTTTCTGGACGCGGTCGCCGCACTCGCCGACATCTGTCACGAGCGAACGTACGAGGGCGAACCCGCGATGCGTCTGGAGGCGGCTGCGACCGACGGCACACCCCGCGACGTCACGGTGCCGTACACGACGGCCGACGGCCGACCGGTCGTCGACACGCCGCGGGTGGCCGAACTGCTCGTGGAACTGCGGCGGGACGGCACGCACGCGACGGACGTGGCCGCGACCGCTCAGCGGATCCTGGCCGACGGCTTGGCGGACCTGGCCGTCGACGCTGCCGCCGAACGCGGCATCGACGCCGTCGGATTTACCGGCGGGGTGGCCTACAACGACGCGATCAGTCGCCGCATCCGTCAGCGGGTCCGGGACGCCGGCCTCGCGTATCTGGACAACGACGCCGTCCCACCGGGTGATGGCGGGGTCGCGTACGGACAGGCCGGCGTCGCGGCCGCGACGGTGCGAGATGGCGGCGTGGACTCGTAACCGTCGTCTTACCGCTCCGAACGGCGGCGTGGCCGATCCGGAGTGCACCGTTCGCGGTCGCCTTGTCATCCCGAAGCCCGCCACGTTGCCCGGTCGACTTCCTCCCGCGCCCCCGGCATCCGGTGTGCCTTTGTTCGTCGTGAGCGAACACCAACTCGATGGACAACGTTGACCTGACACTACGTCCGGTCGGCGTGGCACACACGCCGTACGACACGCCGGATGCTGCGCCCCACCAAGGGTTCGCCGACGACGCCGACGCCGAGATAGAGATTTTCGACGAGTACGCCGACGCGCTGGCTGGCATCGCCGACGCGATTCGCATAACGGTCGTCTACTGGGCCCACTTGGCTGACCGGACGAGTGGAACGGAGTCGGACGGGCCCGGAGCCTTCGCCCGCCGCTCTCCGGATCGGCCGAACCCGCTGAGTATCTGCGTGTGTACGGTGTACGATGTCGACGGCCAACGGCTCGAAGTCGGCGGTCTCGACGCAGTAGACGGATCGCTGGTCCTCGATCTGAAACCCAGTCTCCAGACGGAACGATAGGTCGAGTTGCCGATCCACTTTTTAGCTGGGTCCCGTACGTTCGGGTATGGCAGAAAACGGGTGTGGGTGCTGTACGCCGAACGTCTCGACAGGGATGACCTGCTACTGCCCCATTGACGAGTTGCTGGACGTCGCGAGTCGGAAACACACGCTTGCGATCATCGGTCTGCTCGCAAACGACGGTCCCAAGCGCCACTCGGAAATCGCCGACGTGCTCAATGTGAACAGTTCCTCGGTTCTCGCGAACCGGCTGCGCGAACTGACGGAGGTTGGCCTCCTCCAACGGCGGAGTTACGACCGCGTCCCGCCACACGTCGAGTACTCGCTCACCGCCGATGGCCGGGCGTTCGAGCAACGCCTTCGACCCCTGCTGGAGTGGGCGACCAGCGACGGCGTGCCCACTAACCCGGAGTAAGCGGTCCCCGAGTGGACCGGACAGCTACCCGTAGGAGACCCACAATGACACGACGACACCCGATCCGGCTGGACGGCATCGAGAAATCGTACCCGACGGAGGGTGGATCCCTGCGCGTCCTCGACGGGATCTCCCTCGACATCCGGGACGGGGAGTTTCTCAGTATCGTCGGCCCGTCGGGGTGTGGCAAGAGCACGCTACTCAACATCATCGCCGACTGGATCGCTCCCGACGCCGGTACGGTCGAGATCACTCCATCGCGATCCGATGTCCAGATCGGCGTCGTGTTTCAGGAGCCGACCCTGCTCGACTGGCGAACGGTGCGCCAGAATCTGGCGTTCGCCCTCCGTGGTCTGGGTGTGCCCGAAGCGGCGCACGACCGGGAGACCCGTGCCGCGCTCGAGCTCGTCGGGCTTTCCGAGAGTGCTAATCAGTATCCGCCCACACTGTCCGGCGGAATGCGGCAACGTGTGAACTTCGCTCGCGCGTTCTGTGTCGGTCCCGACGTGTTGTTGATGGACGAACCCTTCAGTAGTCTCGACGAACTCACGGCGCGTGCGCTCCGGGAGCGCGTCGTTGATATCTGGGACGACGAACGGTTCACCGCCGTCCTCGTCACGCACGACATAGCCGAAGCCGCGTACTTCTCAGACCGGGTCGTCGTTCTTTCCGACACCCCGACGGTCATCGAGAAGACGGTCGACATCGAGGGCGACCAACCACGGGAGCCACAATCCGAGGAGACGCTCGAACACGAGCGCCGCATTTTGGAGGCACTCGGTGTTCCGACTTAACTCTGTAACAGCGACGTCTGATTCATTTCGTCGGGTTGCCAGCGGGTGAGGTGGGCCTCGATCCGTTTGATGAGCAGAAACTCCAGCCCGGCCATCACGAGAACGAACGACAGCGTCCACGCCATGACGCCCGTCAGCGAAAACAGGTCGAACGAGTCGCGGAGTTTCTGTCCGATCCCGTTTCCGAGGCCGATCCACTCGACGATGACGGCGATTTTCCAGCCGATACCCAAGCCGAACCGGGTTGCTGCGAGGAGGTACGGGGCGAGTTGCGGGAGCACGACGTCACGGAGCATCATCCGCCGCGTAGCACCGAACACCTGACCCATTTTGATCAACTCGGCATCGAGATTCTTCGTTCCTTCCCAGACGTTCTCGGTCATCGGCGGGGTGATGACGATGACGATGGCAACGATGCCGGCGACCTCGGTGAACCCCATCACGAGCAACACGATGATGGAGACGGCGAGCGCAGGGACTGTCAGTCCCACGAGGACGAACGTTTCGAAGAACCGTTCGGCAGTTTCGTCCACGCCCATGAGAATCCCGATGCACGAGGACAACAGAAGCGCGACGACGAACGCCCCGACGACCCGAAACAGCGTTCGTGACAGATGAAAGACGAACCGCTCGTTACGGATGATGTGTCCCGTCTCCAGCAACACCGGCCACGGACCTGGAAACACGATCGGCTCGAAAAAGAGGGCCACGAACCACCAGAGCCCGAGGAGGACGAGGGCCGAAAGCCCCCGCGTTGCGACTGTGGACCATCGAGCCGTCAGTGCGCGGAGCCACCCCGGGGGTCGCCCCACGGAGTCACGATTCGGTTCGGGACCGGACATCGACTCGCGTTCCGGTCAGCCGGATCGCGGATCGACGAACAACTCGTCGACATCCGGCTCCGACTCTAGCAGGCCCTCTTCAGCCGCCAGGCGCACCACCTCTTTCCCGGATTCGCGCAGTTCGGTCGCGAATTCCGTCGGATAGATCGGGGAGATACGCTCGATGGCTAAGTCTACTTGGCTGTCGGTCTGCAGTCCCAGCATATCGGTATAGCTCTCGAATACCGTCCGCTTGTTGTCCTGAATGTACTGTCCCGCTTCGAGCAGGCCAGTCAGGAACGTGTCGAACGCGGCCCGCTTTTGATCGATCGTGGACTGGTAGGTCGCCACCTCGACGAGCGGCATATCGGTCCCCCGTCGCTCGTTCCAGCGGTCGTTGAACACGAAGAACTCCCGATACTCGTCCGTGGCGAGGAGCCTCGTTGAAAAGGGCTCGACGCCGATCATCGCGTCGAGTTCCCCCTTTTTCATCTGGCCGAACAGTACCGGTGGCGGACCAAACTGGAACTCGAAGTTCTCGTGGTCCATCCCCTCGAGCGCCAGCAATAGCGCGAAATGCGTGAACGGGGCCGTATTTCTGGGCATCGAACCCAGCGTAGTTTCCCTGAGATCCTCGACGCTGGACAGACCGACCCCTTTCCGGGCGATGATCGAATTGAACGATCGGGCGACGGGCTGGAGGAGACGCACGTCCCCACCCTGATGCGCGAGCCGGGCTCCCGAAATGACGGGGAAGGTCGACGACTCGATAGCCCGTCCTTGGATCTTCGTGAACAGTTCCGGCGGTGGACCGAATTCGAGGCTGAGATCTATCTCGTCGTCCGATACCAGCCCCTGATCACGAACGACTCGGGGACTGACACCCGCCGCCGCTGCATTCGGCGTCCCGAACGTGATCGGTGTCGGCATTGTCGTTGCAGTCGGGGTATCAGTGGCCGCCGGTGACTCGCCCTCGCCTTCGCCCCCGCCTTCGCTTCCGCCTCCGCCGCCCCCACCGGCACACCCAGCGATGCCTCCGGTAACCGCGAGCCCAGATATCGTTTTCAGCACGCGTCGTCGGTCAGTCTGCCAGTCTGCTGCGTCCGAAATCCTGTCGTGCATATCTCGTTGGTGTGGGTTTCCGCACTAACTTCGGATCGGCGAACCTTGCCACTTCGTATGACCGATACTAATTTTGATATATAAACTTGAATATTGTTCGACGCGGGCCACGCTTGCGGGCGTTCGCGTCGACCGATACCGATCGTAGAAACGTTCCGCCGGCTTCGCGCTTCCGCGGCGCAAGCGGCCGGCGATATCCACCGTTCGTTCGCATCGGAGTCGGCAAACGGCTCGGGTACCAGTTCGGGACGGCAGGCCGCTCGTGGCTATCCAGACGACTGGTTGAAGAAAGGCTACGTTGTTGCGCGAGTTGGGGCGACCCGCTCTTTCCACTCCGGCGGCACGGGCTCCATGTCGGGGTAGTAGGCCCAGACGAGGCCGAAGAACGCGAGTCCGAGGCCGGTCCACGTGAATAGCGTGTCCACCATCTCGCCGATCGGCGTGGCGGGGACCGACATGCCGGCCATTCCGAGTAGTCCCCCGTTCGCCGGGAACCCGTACAGGCTTCCCGTGATGAAGAAGGCGACCACCAGCCCCAGCAGGGCGACGCCCGTCTGTTTCCACGCGCGGCTGTAGAGCGTGTACGCCAGAATACCGAGCACGGCGACCAGCATCACGCCGTCGGCGCCGAGGAATTTGGTCTGGTTGGTTGCCGACGATCCGGTCAGCAGAACCATGCCGGCACCGGCGAGGCCGGTCACACCACAGCCACCACAGACCGAGGCGCCGGCGAGGCCGGCTGCGACGCCACCCTTCGTTGACCCGAGATCGAACTCCCGGAGATACGAATCGTAGACTGCACCGAAAAACAGCACCGTCCCAGTGATGTACAGAAGGGCCACCGGCACCAGTCCCAAGGGATTTATCAGGATGTCCCCGGCCGGGAACATCCCGAACTTGGGCGATCCGAGAAACTCGCGAGAGCCCCCGATTGCCGTTGACGTGACGAACAGCCCCGAAGCGACGTAGCCGGCCCACATCGTCGCCAGCGCACCGAGTCCAAGTAGCGCCGGCCTCCGACCGGCCCACCGGAATCCTTTCCAGACGAATGCCCCCCCGATGACGAGAACCCCGGTCATCAACCAGACGGGACTGACCGTGCTCAGGCCAACGAGTGCCGCCCCGCTCGCCAGGAAGCCGAGTACCATCGCCTTGCAGGTAATCGCCGCCGCCCCTGCACCGATGGCACATGCACCGGCCGTTCGTGTACACGTTCCAGTTTCGGTCGACGTGTCGACGTTCGTTTTCGTAGACATCCGTTGCTCACGCTCCTGTTTGACGCACTAACTTCGGTTCCCCGAAGTGTGCGCGATTTGTTATCGTACAATCACTTAGTTTTTACTGGCCCGACACGAGGAACCGGCCCCTACTTCCCGTTTGCGCAGTGTGTTTCACGCACTCGGCCGCGGTGGTATCGGGCTTCCACCGTTCGCATTCTGGGGCGTTCACTGATTCTGCTCGGGGTTCCCTCCCAGTCGCACGTACTCGTTATCCGCGTCTTGTAGCATCGACTTCTTGTGCTCGAACTCCTCGATCAGGTGGCCGACGGAGAGTTCGCCCGGATCCTTTACTGTCGACTGGTTCCGCGCGAGTGCCGATAAAACGCTCTTTCGCATCCGCCGGCCGGAAAACCCGCTGGACAGTTCGACCAGTCGGTCCATCTCCGATCCCGTCGCCGAGAGTTGGGTGTCGAACGTCTCCCGCAGACGGGCGAAGATGTCCTCAAGTATCCTGCGACGGTGTTCGGGCGCCGGATTGCCGATGAAGATCTGTTCGTCCGTTCGGTCGAGAAAAGCGCTGTCGACGGCGTTGGGCTGGTTCGACGTCGCGATGACGTACACGTTGTTCAACTCTGCCACCGTATCGAGTGCGTCCAGCGCCGTGTTGACCGCCCGGATCGCGTCCATGGGGTCCGTCTCGGTGAGATCCTGCCGGTTCGAAAAGAGCGACTCGACCTCGTCGAGTAGGACGATCTGGTATGCGTTCCCGCCTTCGGCGTCCGCCACGACCGCGTCGAAGGCTTCCTCGACCAGTTTGGGGCTATCACCGTGGTCGCTGGAGAAGAGGTGACGCACCGCGATCTGCTTGAATATGACCTCTTCGATACCGAGACGGTCGCGATCGAGGTTTCTCGCAAGTTCGTCCGCCGCTCCCTTCGCGAGCGTCGTCTTTCCCGTTCCCGGCGGACCGGAAAGGAGAACGGCACCGTGACGGCTGAGTGTCATCTGCTCGAAATCGGCGGCCTGCAACTGCTGTTCCAGCAGCCCGTAGTTGATGATCTTGTCTTTATCCTGTTCATCGATGTAGATCCGCTCCCAGAACTCCCGCCAGTCGACTTCGGTCAGATTGTACTCGCGGACGAACTCCGGACTCCCACCCTTCTCGGCGTCCTCTTCGCTGGCATCTGCCGAATCGAGTAGTCGACGAACTCGCTCCATCACGAGGGATCACCGCCACGACTCGTTCGCGTCACCGTTCCCGACCCGGTCGCACTTCGACGACCGCTCGGCCGAGATCCGGTGCTACTTCGCGTTCGGGGATATTCACTCATGAATCGATCTTCCAGTGTGAGATGCATGTCATCAGCCGTTGGATCACCGTTCGTGGATCGTTGACGACACCGTCCCCGGCACGATCACCGCCAATTCTGCAGGCGTCGACGGGGCCGACCCACGGGCGACGAGGGCGACATCCGTCCACACTTAGTTTGGACCTGGTCATCCATCGGGAACTCATCTGAGATTTTTCCAGTCGGACTGTATCTCGACAACTATTTAATAAATTGGTAGCACGTGACGGATCACTTCCTCCCTGAAAGACGCTGCAAACGATCGGTCGGGGGTAACTGCAGCCTTTGGGCCACGTCCCGTTACCGCCTCGGAGAGCGACTGATACTGTCGGCTGTAACTGTTTCAAGATATTCGCCATCTCGGGATGTGAATATCTTGATTGATTTACAGCTGACAGATGAACCGGTTCTACGGCGCTCAGTCACCGCGCCAACGGACAGGGCCAGCAGGACGGACAGGTGGGGGAGGGAACGACCCGCACTACCTGTTGCTGGTGACACCGCTCCCGGAGCGGAATCTCTACCGGACGTGTCGGACGCCGTCGACGGATCGCGGCGCATGCGGAGTGACCGGTGTGTTCGGCGTCTCGGCCTTGGAATCCCGCGATAACTTCGCGCGCGATCGTTCAGACCCACCGGCCAATTCGCGGATTCTTGCGGCGAGAATGCGCACCGTCAGCTCCTGCGAGCGGTCCGGCGGGCTCTCCGACCTCACGTCGTCCCCGAACTCCAGGGGGAGCGTCGATAGCGATCCCCCGTTTCCGTCCCACGGGAGCTATCGAACGACGGACCGCACTCGTCCGAGCCCCGGATACGATGCCGAGCCACGAGCGCGTTCAACCGTCCTGGGCCGTGAGACGGGCAACGACTATCGACCGCGTGACTGCTATCCGCGGTGTGCGATCATCGTTGAGTGCCGCCACTGTGGACTGACCGTCTCTCCGGATATTGACTCGTATCCAGCATGCGGTGCAACAGACTTCTGCTGCTACGAGATTCCTGAATAGGGAGTCCTGCCGAAATTATCGGCAACTGAGACGATGCATTCGGAGAATCAGCTCTGATCGCTAGTCTACCACAGACTCGTGTCTGCTAGTAGGTTCTCGACGTTGAGCGTCCGTAATTAACAACTGCCAGTAGATCACACGATCGAACCACACCCTGGATACTTCGTTTTCGGGTATTATCGGTGCTTTCTCGGATAGCCTTCGTCGGAACCCTCACTCGGCGACAGTGCGGAGTCTCGTACCCAACTACTCCCAGCTCTCGAAGTTGCTGGGGCCCAGTTGATTGCAGCCGAAGGACATCAATAACCCAATGATTAGCAGCCATGCGCCACGCCGTAGAGGCAGCGACCCAGAGGACGAAACCGCCGTCGTTCGAAATCGTTCGGTAGCCGAACGAAATCAACGGCAGTGCATTCAGAGACGATGATATCGACGATTACCCCGACGCTGTCATGCGATTACGAACGAAAATTCGGCGATGGGCGCTGCAGGCGCTCGGTCGGTCGGTGAACGAAGTCCCTTGTTGGGCCTGAGACGGTCGAAATCGAAGGGTACTGAACACGCTGAAATCACCGCTGGGAAGATGTCACGGTCGTACGACGGCTCCCCACGCGCTCTTGGAAAGGATGGTGCGAACTCCAGCGATCGCCGGTGGACGTCATCGGTATAACCACGGTAGCCAGCGCTCTACAGACGTGTGTACTAATAGATTCTCGATGTGGACCGCCGTCTCCCCTGTTGTCCCTCTCTCGGAGCAAGGGGTTCACAGTTGAGAACTGCTATTAGGTCACCACGGCGGCGCACCAGATACATATTGAACATCTCGCACGGACGGTGTGGCGTCCTCTGCAAGATGTGCGCACTGCAACCGTAGTGCCTGCAGTCATCCCGTTGTTCTACCCCCCAAACTTATCCGCGACGCTCTCAGTGCTTCAGCACACGCCCCGCTCTCCACTTTGGTAAGGGAACCTCGTCGCATGCCAGTCGGCAGTCGTTGGACTCACACTCTATCCGAAGCCCTTGACAAGAACATCCTGATCAACTGACTCGCACCCTGTATGCAGCACGATTACTGAAACTGATCATATATCTGTCAGCAGTGTCGTGACCAATACAGAGGGTGGGCCTTGTTTAGACGGATAGACTCGGTCGTCCTGAAGAACGTGGAACTAGTATCGACACACTAGTAGTTCCAACGAAGTACCAAATCTACTAGGAAGTGAAGCGGGACGGATTGGGTGTGCAAACCAAGACCTCCCGCTTCGCAGAGATGGTTGTCTCGCTCTCCAAAAAAGCCGTCGCTGGCGAGCCAGCTCCGGCATACCGACCCGGGAAAGAGGGGTATGCCGACTGGGTGATTCTCGCTGTTCAGGGCTTCAAAGAGTATCTCAACCACGATTACCGGAAGCTGATGGATGTTCTGCGAGAAATGCCGAGAGTCGCGGAATCGCTTGGTTTGACGGTTGAGACACTCCCTCACTTCTCGACCGTGTGTGCGCGGAAGCAAGCGATTCCGATGAAGCGGTGGCGGGCGATCCTTGACGCGTCGGGTGAACTGTACGAACTCGGAGATGTCCAAGCAATCGACGCAACCGGCGTGGATCGTGTCCAAGCGAGCCAGCACTACGCGAAACGGACGGATTACACGTTCGAGGCGGTGAAGACCACGCTGCTCGTCGATTGTGAAACAAGTGCGATTCTAGATATACACTGCTCGATGAAACAACCGCACGATACCCAGGTCGGTTGGCAAGTGCTGGTGCGGAATCTCGACGATTTAACGGCTGTGGCGGCGGATAAAGGATACGACTGGGAAGCACTTCGCACGAGGTTGCGTGCTGAAAGTATCACACCTCTGATTCCGCAACGCGGCCCAGGTTTCCGAGGGTGGGCGAGAAACCTACTCATCCTCGATCGGGCGTACAACCAGCGTTCGAACGCTGAATCGGTGTTTTTCGGTCTGCGGCAGCGATACGGTGAGACGCTCTGGGCGAGAACGTGGTTCGGTCAATTCCGCGAACTTGTCATGAAATCAGCGGTGCGAAACATTGAACGCGCGATCGAGGTGGCTGACCGCTGAACGCTGGCGTCTAAACAACGCCCAGAGGTTGTATGCAGCAGTTGGACGTTGTTTGTTTCAGAACAGTAGAGACGAAAAATTCATTAAGTAGGTCTGCTCTCTTAGCTTATTGCACCTGCGAACCATACTTAGGAATGACGTAAATATCTCATATTGTTGACCCTATTCAAATCATGAGGCTATCCCGGTAAACAGCGAAGCAGAACCAGCAAGTTAATTGAATGCAATATCCTGATCTCTTCAGACGTGCCTACACTCAAACAGAAGAAAAACGGTGACTATATAATTCATAAAAACACGTCTAACGTGGCTTCTGCACCACCTGTCAGTACCTTTCAGGTGGATCAGTTGGCGGTTAGTATATTAGCTGAAACGGGTGTTACCCACGAGGATTACCTTGATGGAGATCTCTTCTGGAGCCTCTATGAGATGAACCTCTTAGAGACCAGTGGGGATAGTTACGAGCCCACTGTCCCAGAAGATGTTAATCTGGACAGTTTTTCAGGTCTTAAGGGGTTAACCGAGATTGAGAAGGCCAGATTCGTCTCAAAACTATTACAATCGCACTGTATAAACCGCCTTGCCGAATCTGAAGCAGTACTAAATATCGTCGAAAGTATTGATCAGATCATCATTGGTGATATTGCGTCATCAAATGTTATTGAGACGATCAAAGACGAACTACGCGAACCGGTACAGAAAACGCTATCTCCGACACCATTTAATACAGAATTCGTCTTCTCAATAGCCGAGACGCTTTCTGATGAGATTGGTTCTCCATCAAGGGAAGCAAGCGGGCCGCTAATTTGGAGCATTTACTTTAACCAATTTTATCAGGGGTTCGACAATATCGAGGAAGTGCTAACTGACATTAGAGAGTCTTCAAAAGACGCGATTCAGTTCGAATTTGATGACTTTGTCGTGGCTCTAACATGTGAAACGTGGTATTTCGTGGGTCCAAAAGGTCTAGATAACGTTTCGAGCGGCGTGAGTAAACGGCTACCCTCCTACGATATGCACGAGGTGTTTCTGACAGAAATCCCTCTAATTTCCCGTGAGTTCTTACGACAGCGGTTTACATCACGCGGCAAGTATGCGATCTCCCTCGGAGAGGTGCTGGAAGCCGGGTACGAAGAGAATCATGGATACCTCGTCATCCTTCCTTCTAGCAAGTCTCTCTCGTTCCCAAAGATTGTCATGTGAAAATTGTCCCTTCTATCGATATGTTATTTGTCTGTACTTATTGATTCGACGCCGGTCTCTTGACCGATACGCGCTCTGTATTCAGCACGACTTCTGAAACGTATCACCAACTGAAGGTTCAACAGAGCCCATCGAATTTATATTCACTTCCTTCGCGATCTCTTGTAGTGATGTCCGGACTCGGCCCAACCGAGACGACAGATAGGTCGATCACTGTCGTTCTGTTAGATGATAGCCGTGAGCGGCGTGACTGCTCGTCGTACGAGGAAGCGATCGCGATCGTGAAGGATGAACTCGAGTCGGGAGTCGTCGCGAAGATCGAGAACCACGAGGGTGATATCGTGTTTACCTCGGCGGAGATGTCGATCGACGACTGGGAGATAGAGTGGCGACAACAAAAACGTCGACTCTCGGTCGAGACTGAAGAGCACGTCTGTCCGTACGATAGTGTTGGTTGTGTCTTCGACGATCTCTGCGTTCAGTGCAAGATGGACAAGGTTCGAGACAGCGTTTGAGGACTCGGCGACGGTGGTGCAAGTCAACGCCAAAGCTCGATTGGTGTCAGAACAGATGGGATCTCCATTTGACGGGCCCTTATTCAACTCAACAGAGCCCGCGACACACCGAATATAGTAGCGTGGTATGATCACTCGCCTCCTAATTGACTGTCTGTAACTACCGGAGCACCTTTGTGCGCGTGCTAGCTGGCGGAAGACGCCTGCCGATAGACCCGACCAGCGGGGGTTGCTTCGTTGGCCATCAGTTATACCAGCCTATTTCCAGACACTGTGAGAACAGAGGTGAAAGATTCGCGTTCTCCACCTCGATCTTATTTTGGTTGTTCCACGCCGCCCGAACAAGATTCCGCACCCACAGCCACTGCTCGGTTCAACGGCCCAATGATTATGCCCTTCTTCGCCCCGTTTAGATGTAGCGAACCGCAGGACAGCACCGCCGTGTTTCAGAATCGTTCGATAACCGAACGAAATCAAACCCGCGTGCCGGGGGTCATTTTATAAGAGACCCACCGCCGTCTGTCGGATTTGGATCGTTCGGAAAACGAATGGGCGCTGCAGGATTTGAACCCGCGACAATCTGGTCCGAAGCCAGACACTCTGTCCAGGCTGAGCTAAGCGCCCCGCATCCACATGGAACTCGACGACCGATGATAAATGACGCGATTCGTGGCGGGCCGTATCGGGACCGTAATACCTGTCGGGGACGAACGTGCCGGTGGCTGTGGTTTCTCCGTATCGCCTTCTCATCCTCCGATTCTGCGCAATCAAAAAGAATATTACCGGCTCACTATATGTTCATACTACCTCATGATTTCCGGTGAGCCGTGTCGTCCGCAGGGAGAGGGGTATCCCCACATAGCGATCCCTGCGAGGGTTCGAGATGTATGACCTTGGCCCGCCGCTCGGCGTCGAGGTCGAGCCGGGGACCAACCTCCTTCTCTCCGGTCCCGCACTCACCGGCAAGAAAGGGTTCGCGTTCGACGTGCTCGCGAGCGGGATCCGGAACGGCGACGGTGCCGTCGTCGTCAGCAACACCGACGGCGCCAAGCGAGTGTTCGAGGACTTGGGCGAGCGCGTCGACTACGCCGACCATCCCGTCGCGGTCGTGGACTGTGTGACTAAACAGCAAGGCGTCAACGAGGTCCGCGACGACACGCAGGTCCGGTATACGTCCTCGCCCGTGGACATGACCGGCGTCGGGATCAAGTTCTCCGAGATCCTCGAGGAGTTCTACGAGAAGCAGGGAGTGGAGCGAAACCGAGTGTTTCTGGACTCGCTGTCGACGCTCCTGATGTACTCCGACCTCCAGACCGTGTTCCGGTTCCTCCACGTCTTCACCGGGCGGGTCCAGAGCGTCGGCGGTCTCGGTCTCTACGCCATCGACTCCTCGGCGCACGACGACAAGACGATGAACACGCTGAAACAGCTGTTCGACGGTCTGATCGAGACCCACGAGGACGGCGAGCCGACGGCGAACCTGCCCGACCGGTAGCGGACGATTCTTGCCGGCGCGGCCCCTACCCGACGGCCATGACCGACGCCACCGACGACGACATCGAATCGCTGCTCGACGTCGACACCATCGCAGTCGTCGGGTGTTCGGGGACGCCCGGCAAGGCGGCCCACGACGTTCCGGCCTACCTCCAGAGGCAGGGGTACGACGTCGTCCCGGTCAACCCGAACCGCGAGGCAGTGCTGGGTCGGCCGGCGGCCGACAGCCTCGCCGACGTGGACGAGGCGGTCGAACTGGTCGACGTGTTCCGGCCGAGCGAAGCGGTGAGCGGCGTGGTCGACGAGGTCCTAGAACGGGTCGCGACGCGCGGGGACGTTCGCGGCGTCTGGCTCCAGCTCGGGATCCGCGACGACGACGCAGCCGCCCGTGCCCGCGAGGCCGAGTTGCGCGTCGTTCAGGATCGCTGTCTGAAGGTCGAACACCGTCAGCGCCGCGAGTGAGCGACGGGATCAGGCGTCCGTCGTAGCGTCGGCCGCGTCCTCGTCGTCGGTGTCGCTGTCCCCCTCGGCGGCGCCTTCCTCGGCGTCGACGACGTGGACTTCGGCGGTGATCGCCGTCGCGTCGATGCCCCGTTCCTCGGCGAGTGCCTCGAGGAGCGCCCGCTGTTCGGCCAGTTCTCGGTCGAGGTCGTCGACCCGGCTCTGTGTCTCGATGACCGTCTCCCGCATCTCGCTCACCTGCTCTCTGAGCTGGTTCAGGCGGGCGTAGACGTCCTCGGCCATGTCGGCGACCTGCTGGAGCTTCTTCGCCGTGCTTCCGAAACCCATACCCGTTCTCTCTCGTGGTGCCTTGAGTGTGTTTCGGGGGCGGCGCCTACTCGCCGACGCCGATCCGTGGCACCGCGCGCCGGAGACCGAGGTAGGCCGCGACCCCGAGGGCGACGTAGCCGGCGACCAGCAGCGGATACGTCGGACCGACGCTATCGACCGCGAGGCGGGCGACGGAGTTGACGGGGTTCACGGGCAGGAGCGTCGCCCCGCCGAAGGCGACGAGGACGCCGACGGAGTAGAGGAACTGCGCCGCTCGCCGGTCCGGAGCGAGCAGGGCGATGGTCGCCCCGAGCGTGACGACGAGCAAGGCGAGCGCGGCGACGACGACGAGCACGGCCACCGGATGGTGGACGCTGGTGCCGTTGAAATCGAGGAGGGCGATCCAGAGCGCCGCCTGTGCGGGCGCGAGCCCCGCTGCGGCCCACACCTTTCCGTCGACGATGTCGACGACGGAGACGGGGGCGACCCGCAGGAGTTCGAGCGTCCCACGTTCGACCTCCTCGGTCAGCGAGTCGACGGTCATCGACCCGCTGATGAAGACGGGGAGAAAGCAGAGCAGCGGGAGCAACACGGTGTAGCTGAACCCGTAGTACGGCGAGGCGCCGCTCCGTGGCGGGAGGGGAAGCGGCGTCGACGACAGGTGCGCGGACCGGTCGGCCCGCTCAACGCGCTCGAAGGTCGACAGCGCGTCCCGCAGCTGGACGACGATGACCGTCGTCCGCACGTTGCCGTCGGGCACCGTCGCCGAGACGAAGACCCGTCCCGCCCGCCGGTCCGCCAGGAGAACGGCATCCACCTCCCCGCGGTCGAACGCCGCCCGCGCCGTCGTCTCCGAGGCGTAGCGCGTCCCCGATATCGACGGCCGGTCGTCGAGGGTCGCGAGCAGGTCGTCGCCCGCGTCGCCGGTGACGGCCACTTCCGTCTCGAACCCCTCGACGCTCCCGGGGTCGTACAGCGAGACTAAGCCGACGACGAGAAACGACGAGAAGGCGGCGATGAACAGCTGGATGAGCAAGGCGAGGACGATGGTCTTCTCGGAGCGCAGGGTCGCCAGCTCCCGCCGGGCGATGGTGAGGCGTGGATCACCCAAGGGCACTCACCACCGCGAAGTTGTACGCCGCGTGAACCAGGGTTGCGGGCACCAGCGCCGCCAGATACCAGTTGCGGGAGCGACTCGCGCCGAGCGCCGCGATGCTCGTCGTCGTCGCGTGGAGGACGAGCGGGGCGAGCAGGAGCCCGAGTGCGGCCGCCGAGCCGACGCCGACCGGCGTGAACGCCGCCCGGCCGAGCGCGAGGTCGGGGAGTCCGACGAACTGGACGACGGCGGTGAGCTTCTCGCCGAGGAAGAAGCCGAGGCCCGAGAGCGAGCCGAGGACGAGCGCGGTCCGCAGACCGCGGCGGTCGGCGAAGTCGTTCTCGAAGCCCGCGTAGACGTGGACGCTCTTTGCCACCTCCTCGACGCCGGCGACGACGAGCAGGAGGAGGGGAATCGAGACGTCCACGGGGAGGACGAAGAGGACGGCGATGGCGAGCAGTTCGGCGATGAACACGAAGGGAATCGAGAGCGCGCTCAGGACGGCCATCGAGCGTGGCCCGGCGATCCGGCTGTCGAGCGCGTCGAGGAACTTCAGCGGGACGGGCCGCTGGGTGAACATGTCCTCCTCACGGTAGACGCCGACGCCGAGGGTGAAGAGGACGGCCGCCCCCACGTAGAAGGGGCCGGTCGAGAAGGCGTACTGGGCGGCGGTGACGCCGGTACCCTGCAGGTCGTGGACGACGAGCGTCAGCGGCGAGATGAGGGCGATTGGCGTCACGTTCGTGAAGATGGCAGGGACGAAGGCATAGGAGGTGAGAAAGACGGAGATGGCGACGGTGACGAAGGTGAGTTCCTTGAACGACCGGGCGAACATGCCGCCGACGAAGGTGGCGGCGAGATAGAGGGCGG
The DNA here is from genome assembly GCF_009762275.1 of Haloplanus salinarum. Taxonomy (NCBI): domain Archaea; kingdom Methanobacteriati; phylum Methanobacteriota; class Halobacteria; order Halobacteriales; family Haloferacaceae; genus Haloplanus; species Haloplanus salinarum. The sequence goes on from NZ_CP034345.1 coordinate 505,647, forward strand.
CAATGGGCGCGACGGCGGCCACGCTCGTCACGCCGCCGCCGATGGCGACGGCGATGACAGCGGTTAACCCCACGAGCGTCGCCAGATACGGCAGGGTCTTGCCGGCGACGATGGCCGCCGGGGAGACGGGCGCGACGAGGAGGAGTTCGCCCCGCCGGTTGATCCGCTCGTTGAGGATGCTGCTCCCGTAGGGCTGGATGACGAAGTTCATGGGGACGAAAAAGACGAACGCGAGGACGAGCGCACCGAAGGGAAAGGGCGGGGAGATGTCGGCCGGCGAACCGGAGTTGCCGCCACCCAGGAGGTCGCCGCCGAGAAACGGCACGCCGAGCGAGCCGGAGTCGCCGCCCGCGGCGATGCCGTCGCCTGAGTCGCTCGAATCGGCGGTCCCGTCGTCCCTATCCTGACCGGTCCCGCCCCCGTCGGCAGTCGGATCGTCGGCGGTACCTCCGTCCCCGTCGCCCCCGTTATCTGTCGTCCCGTCCCCGCCAGTGCTGGCGGTGGCGGAGCCCCCCGTACCGCCCCCGCGATCCGTGTACTGGAGCGTGACGACGACCGGGAACGCCGCGGAGACGTTCCCCTCCTCGCCCATCCGCCCCAGGTTGTGTCGACGGACGGCGCTCCGGAACGTCGACAGCGCGGCCTCGGCCTTCCGGGAGTCGGCGACGTAGAACCGGTCGCCGCGGACGACCACCTCGACGCTGCGGCCGAGCGAGTCGAGGTCGGCGTCACGGGCCGCGAGCGCCGGACTCTCCCGGACCACCTCGTGGTAGGGGCTGTCGGTCGCGACGCCGATCCGGTAGACGTCGCGGTCGAGGGCGGCGCCGCCGGTCGCGAGGGTCGCCCCGCCGACCGCCCCCGCGAGGAGGAGGGCGACGAGTCCCAGCGCCGCCGTCCGCCGGTCGACGACGCCGGCGCTCCGCCCGACCTCCCAGCGGGCGATACGGGCGACCGCGCGAAGGCCGTCGCGGAGTCGGTCGGACGGCGACGACGCCGTCACTGCGCCCCCCGGGGGCCGTCGGCCGTGTCGGCGGCCAGATCCAGGAAGATCTCCTCCAGACTCGGTTCGTCGGTGCGGATGTCGACCACCTCGCCCCCCGCCTCGCCGGCCGCCTCGCGGACCCGCTCGACGGCGTCCATGTCCGCGACGGTCGAGACGTGGCGGTCGCCGGCCGGCTCCGTGTCGAACGCGGGGACGGGGACCGACGTGAACACGCGGTACTCGGTGGTGCCGTACTGCTCGCGGATCTCGGGGACGGTCCCGCGGGCGACGATCTCGCCGCGGTTCATGATCGCCACCCGGTCACAGACGCTCTCGACGTGATAGAGGTTGTGCGCGCTGAACAGCACCGTCTTGCCGGCGTCGCGGAGTTCGCGGACGAACTCCAAGACGTAGTTGGTCGTCAGCGGGTCGAGCCCGCTCGCCGGTTCGTCGTAGACCAACACGTCGGGGTCGTTCACCAGCGATCGCGCGATGGCGACCTTGCGTTTCATGCCCTTGGAGACGTCGCCGAGGCGGCGGTCGCGATGGTCGAGTTCGAGGCGGTCGAGTGTCCCCTCGATCCGCTCGGTCGCCGTCTCGCTCGGGACGTCGTAGAGGTCGGCGAAGAAGTCGAGATACGAGCGGGCGGTCATGTCCTCGTAGAGCGGCGACTCCTCGGGGAGGAAGCCGAGCGAGCGGCGCATCTCGGGATCCTCGGCGTCGAAGCCCGCGACGGTCGCCGAGCCGTCCGAGGGCTCGATCAAGCCGGCGATCATCTTCAGCGTCGTCGTCTTCCCGGCGCCGTTCGGGCCGACGATGCCGAAGATCTCGCCCCGATCCACGTCGAACGTACTGCCGACGACGGCGGGGAAGTCGCCGTATGTCTTCCGGAGGGAGTCGGCCTCGATCATCCCTCGGGGGGAGGGACGGCGAGGGGTTAAACGCACGGCTCGCAGAATCAGTCGTGATTCTCCTCGACGACGTCGATCCGCTCGTGGAGCCACGCGGCCGCGGCGTCGACCGTCGCCTCGTCTTCGGCCGTGATCTTCAGTCGGTTCCGATCGCCGCTGCTCGGGTAACTCCCGACGGTGACGTCGAACCGCTCCCGGACGCCCGCGAGCGCCTCGACCATCGATCCCTCGGGCTGTGGAGTGTAGAGCGTCGTCGAGAGGGCGTCGCCGCCGAACTCGCCGGCCACTAGTTCGAAGAGCGCGCGCATCTCCGCGGGCACGCCCGGGAACGCGTAGACGTCCCCGAGGACACAACCGGGGCAGAGCCCCTCGGGGTTGACCAGCGGGCGACTCCCCTCCGGTAGCGCCGCCCAGGCGTCGACGTCGATGTCGAGGTCGTGGGCCTCGACCAGGTCGGGGTTTCGCTCCCGGTAGGTGGCGACCGTCTCGATCACGTCCTCCCGGACGGCGGGGGCGACGACCAGGTCGCGGTCGAAGGCGTCGGCGATGGCGTCGGCGGTCACGTCGTCGTGGGTCCCGCCCAGCCCGCCGGTGACGACGACGGCGTCGAACCGGTCCGACCACTCGCGGACCGTCTCGGCGATCAGGTCGCGGTCGTCCGGGACGGTCAGGATGCGTGCGACCGACGCGCCCGCCGCCGTCAGTCGCCCCGCGAGCCACGTCGCGTTCGTGTTCTCGGTGTCGCCCGCGAGCACCTCGTCGCCCACGGTGAGGATGGCGACTTCCATCGCTCGTCTCCATGGTGGCCGCCACCAAAAGGCGTCTGGATCGGCGGTCACGCGGACGGCTGCCGGCTGCGGGGCGACCGGATTCCCGGCCCCTCCCCGGCGTCACAGTAACGGTAAAGGCGATGTAGTGTCACGTGTCCAATCTATCGGGTGGCCACGACGGTCGCCGGACGACGGGACTGCCTACCATGAGCGATTCCACGGCCGATCCGCGCTGTCCGAACTGCGGCGGACCGATCGGCCGGACGGCGACCTACTGCATGCACTGTTCGGCCGACCTCACCGAGGAGCGGGCGGCCGCCGACGCCGACGACGACGGCGTGTGGGACGAGGCCGAGGCGGAAGCGGGGACGGAGGCCGCGACGGATTTGAGTGCCACCCCCCCCGGGAGTCGTCGGCCGGCGGTGCGACCCTCACAACGTACGGCCGCCGGATCGGGGATGCGCTCGGCGGGGCCGTGACCGGCGCCACCGGCGGGGAGAGCGCCGACGGACTCCTCGCGCCCGACAGCCTCGTCGACGACACGCTCACCGTCCTCGTCGGCGTCGTGGGCGGACTCGTCGTCGGCGTGGTGGGGACCGTCGTGCTGGGACTGATCACGGGCAGCGGCTGGGCGGTCCCGTTCGGCCTCGTCGCGTGGCTGGGCGCCACCGCGTATCTCGTCCGTCGGCGGACCGTTCAGGGTGCGGTCGCGAAAAGCGGCTACGCCGTCGCCGTCGTCCTCCTGTGCGTGCCGGTGATCGCGCTCAGTCCGGCCCTCCCGGTCGACGGCAGCCTCGGGGAGCGCGGCAGCCTCTTCGTCGTCCTGCTTCTCTTCGTCGGCGTCCCGGCCGGCGTCGCGGCCGCCGTCGGGCTGGTCGCCTCGCGGTTCGTCCCCGACGGGGTGGACGGGAGTGCCGGCGGGACCGGCGGCGGGGATGGGGGCGACGCAGGCGGGTGATCGTACGCCCGACGAGTTCGACGCTCAGTCGTACTCGTAGAAGCCCTGGCCGGTCTTCCGGCCGAGGTCGCCGGCGTCGACCTTTCGCTTGAGCAGGTACGGCGGCTTGTAGCGGTCGCCGAGTTCCTCGGCGAGCGTCTGACTGGCGTCGAGACAGACGTCGAGGCCGATGTGATCGGCGAGTTCGAGCGGTCCCATCGGAACGTTCGTTCCGAGTTTCAGGCCCGCGTCCATGTCCGCCTTGCTCGCGACGCCCTCGTCGTAGGCACGGATGCCCTCGTTGATCCACGGCATCAGCACCCGGTTGACGACGAATCCGGGTTTGTCGTCGGACTCCCAGGTCGTCTTCCCGAAGTCCTCGGCGAGGGCGTGCGAACAGTCGACCACCTCGTCGGCCGTCTTCTCGCCGACGACGAGTTCGAGACCCTCCATGATCGGCGCGGGGTTCATGAAGTGGAGGCCGACGACGAGTTCGGGGCGCTCCGTCGCCGACGCGATGGTGGTGATCGAGAGCGTGGAGGTGTTCGTCGCGAGAATCACGTCGTCGTCGACGGCGTCGTCGAGGTCCGCGAAGACCTCCTGTTTGATCTCCATGTTCTCGACGGCGGCTTCGATGACGTAATCGCAGGCCGCGAGGTCCTCGAGGTCGGTCGTTCCGGAGATCCGATCGACGGCGGCGTCGGCCTCCTCGCGTGTCAACTGCTCTTTCTCGACGAACCGGGAGAGGCTGTCGTCGATGCGGTCGAAGCCGTCCGCGACGAGATCGTCCTCGATGTCCCGCATCACCACGTCGTAGCCGGCGGTGGCGGCGACCTGGGCGATGCCGCTGCCCATCGTGCCGGCGCCGACGACCCCGACCGTGTCGATGTCGCTGAGTGTTCGCATGTCCGCTCCTGTGCGGGGAACGACTGTAAGGGTAGCGACCGCGAAGCGAGCGGACGCATCGGTCGACGTCGTCGCCGTTCGACGGCACGTAGCCCCCACCGCTCCGGTGGGATCCGTCCCTCCTCCCTTCGCGACCCCTCGTTTTATTTGGGTTTCCCTCGGCATACCGTCTGTCTCGAATGGTGGGCCCCGATCAGCACGAACGGATTCCGGCGGCCGTGTCGCCCCTCTCGATAGCCGACTTCGATTACGAGGCACTGACCATCGGTGAACGGATCGGCACCGGAGGCGACGCGGACGTGTATCTGGCGACCGTCGTCCGCGACGGGACGGAGTTCCCGGTCGCGGTGAAACAGCCCCGGTTCGAGGGGACGCTCCACCGCCGCGTCGTCGAGGCGTTCGAGGCGGAGGCCGAAACCTGGGCCCGTCTCGACGACCACGACAACGTCGTGTCGGTGTACGCGTGGGGAACGGATCCGCTCCCGTGGATGGCACTGGAGTACATGGACGGCGGAACGCTCGACGCGAGGCTCGGGGCCGAGGACCCCGCCGAGGCGCTCTGGCTGGCCGGGCGCATCGCCGAGGGTGTTCGTCACGGGCACCGTCACGGTGTGGCACATCTCGACCTCAAGCCGACGAACGTCCTGCTCCGGGAGACACCACCGGAGACGTGGCCCTACCCGAAGGTGAGCGACTGGGGGCTGGCGAAGCTCCTGCTCGATCACTCGAACAGCGTCGAGGGGTTCTCACCGGCGTACGCGGCACCGGAACAGTTCGACGCGGACGAGTACGGCGGGACGGACGACATCACCGACATCTACCAGCTCGGCGCGGTGGTGTACGCCCTGCTGACCGGCGAGCCACCCTTTACCGGATCGTCGGCGGCCGTGATGCGAGGCGTCCTCCAGGAGCGTCCGGTGCCGCCCTCCGAACGTCGGCCGTCGCTGCCACCGGCGGTCGACGAGGTGGTGATGACGGCACTGGCAAAGCGGAAGGCCGACCGATACGACGGCGTGTTGCCGATGCGAAACGAGTTGGATCGGCTGTTCGAGGCGACCGTCGCCGACACGAGCGGTTCCGTCGCGGGCGCGACCGCCGGAGCGGCGGCCGATCCCTTCGAGACCGCGGCGAGAGCCAACCAGCACGGCGGTGGCGCCGAGCGAACGGAAACGGGCGTGTCGTCGGAGTCGAAGTCGTCCGAGAACGAGAGCGAAGGTGGCGGGTTCGTCACCCGTCGACGTGTGCTGGGGGTTCTGGGTGTTGGCGTCGTCGGTGCGGGAGGGTGGCTGACACGGGCGGAACTGGGGGACGACCGAAGCGGCGCGGCGGGAGTGCCCGCCGAGGATACGGCGACACCGCCGCCGCCGACACGGACGGCGACCGATACCCCGGAGCCGACGTCGACGGCGACGGCCACGGCGACGTCCACGCCGGCCGGCGAGGCGGACGCGACGATCACCGTTGGTCCCGGCGGCAGTCTCCAGTTCGAACCGGAGACGACCGCCGTCTCGCAGGGCGATACCGTCGAGTTCGTCTTCGACTCCGGCGGCCACAACGTCTCGGGTCACCCGGACGCCGCGAGCCAGGTGGAGCTTCCGGAGGGTGCGGAGCCGTTCGCGAGCTACGACACCTCCGCCGCCGACGTCAACCACGTCTCGCTCAACGAGGCCGGGACGACTTACCGGCACACGTTCGAGGTTACCGGCCAGTACACCTACGTCTGTGTCCCCCACGTGTCCTCGGGGATGGTCGGCAACCTCACGGTCCGGTGAGATTCCGGCGGCTGTCGGCCACTCCTCGTCGCCGACCACACGCTTTATGTGTGAATTCGACGGAACGTTCTATACATGATCCCCGGTGCTGACTCCGCGATCACCCGCGACGGCAAGGCACTGATCCTCGCGTACGACCACGGCCTCGAACACGGTCCGGTCGACTTCGAACCGGTTCCGGAGACGACCGACCCCGCGACGGTGTTCGACGTGGCCACCCACGACGCGGTGACGGCCATCGCGGTCCAGAAGGGCGTCGCCGAGGCGTACTACCCCTCCTACGAGGACGACGTGCCACTCCTGGCGAAGCTCAACGGGACGAGCAACCTCTGGATGGGCGAGCCCGACTCGTCGGTCAACTGGTCGGTCGACTACGCGGCCGAACTCGGCGCCGACGCCATCGGCTTCACCGTCTACGGCGGCTCGAACCACGAGGTCGAGATGTTCGAGGAGTTCCGCGACGCCCAGGAACGGGCCCGCGAGCACGACATGGGCGTCGTGATGTGGTCGTACCCGCGCGGACAGGGACTGAAAGACGACACGAGCCCCGATACCATCGCCTACGCCTCCCGCCTCGGCCTCGAACTCGGCGCCGACATCGCGAAAGTGAAGTATCCCGGGTCGGCCGACGCCATGAACTGGGCCGTCGACAGCGCGGGCGACATGAAAGTCGTGATGAGCGGCGGGTCGAAGACGAGCGACGAGGCGTTCCTCTCGACGGTTCGCGAGGCGATGGACGCCGGCGCCGACGGGCTGGCCGTCGGGCGCAACGTCTTCCAGCGGCAGAACCCGGAGGCCATCCTCGACGGTCTCGAGGCGGTCATCTTCGAGGACGCGTCGGTCGACGAGGCCCTCGCGGCGACCGGCGGCATCGAAGCGAGCGACTGATGAGTCGGGACGATACGGTCGCCGAGATACGCGAGGCGGTCGCCGAGACGGCCCCGACGATTCGCGCGGGACTCCCCGGTCGCCGGGAGAAGGGGGACGCCGAGAACCCGACGGGCGACCGACGGTTGGCCGCCGACGAGTACGCCGACGACCTGCTCGAGGACTGCCTCGGCGGCATCGACGGCGTCGGCGAGTACGCCAGCGAGGAGCGGGCGGCGGTCGTGGACACGGGAACCGGGCTCTCCGTCGCGGTCGACCCCCTCGACGGCTCCTCGAACCTCAAACCGAACAACGTCATGGGGACTATCGTCGGCGTCTACGACGCCCCGCTTCCCGCCCGGGGACGTGACCTGATCGCCGCGGGCTACGTGCTCTACGGTCCCCTCACCACGATGGTCTTCGCCGAGGGAGCATCGGCCACCGAGTACCTGATCGAGGAGGGAGTCGCGTCCGAACTCCGGACCGGCGTGACCCTCCCCGAGGACCCGACCGTCTACGGGTTCGGCGGGCGGGTCCCCGACTGGCCCGACGACTTCGCGGCCTACGCCGAATCGGTCGAATCCGAACTCAAACTTCGCTACGGCGGGGCGATGATCGGTGACATAAACCAGGTGCTCACCTACGGCGGGGTGTTCGCCTACCCCGGTCTCCGATCCGCGCCCGAAGGGAAACTCCGCCTCCAGTTCGAGGCCAACCCCGTCGGATACGTGATCCGAGCGGCGGGCGGCCGGACCTCCGACGGCGACGGATCGATACTCGATATCGACCCCGACGGCCTCCACGACCGGACGCCGACCCACCTCGGCAACGCGTCGCTGATCGAGCGGCTGGAGTCGACGCTCGACTGACCCGGGCCGTCGATCGACGCCTTTCTCGCCGTAATGAGTCATTTCCATCCCGTACGCGCCGTATACTCACGGGGGTCGTCACCGTGTGACGGTGTATGGCAATCGACCGGACGAACTCGACGAACGCCCGGCGCCGGGGGACGGTCGGCCCCGCCGTCGGCGGTGCGTACGTCACCGCCGTCGCCGCTCGGACGACGGCGTACGCGACGTGGCTCTGGGCGCTCGCACTCGGCGCCCTCACGCTCGACGCCGCGCTCACCGTCGTCGGCCTCCGCCTCGGCCTGACCGAACTCAATCCCGTGGCCGCCGGCCTCATCGCCGACGTCGGCGCCCTCCCCGCGCTCGTAGCGTTGAAAGGCGGCGCCGTCGGCGTCGGTCTCGCTGGCCGAGCCGTCCTCCCCGCCGAGTACCGTGGCCTCGTCCCCGCGGGATTGGCACTCCCGTGGACGGTGGCCGTCGTCGTCAACCTCCTCACCGTTGGCGTCGTCCTCCTCTGACCGCGGATTCATGTCCCGGGCCGCCCAGAGCCCGGTATGGCCCGCCGAACCGTCCTGTTCACGCCGGGCGACCGTCCGGAGCGGTGCCGTACGGCGCCGACCACCGGCGCCGACACGGTCGTGTTCGACCTCGAAGACGCCGTCCCGCCGGCCGACGTGGCCGGGGCGCGAGCGGCCGTCGGCGACCTCCTCGCCGACCCCGCGTTCGACCCCGGGGGAACGGAGGTGGTCGTCCGCGTCGGACGGGCGCCGGCCGACGACCTCGACGCGCTGACGGGCGCGGCGTCGTCGCGGCTCGACGGCGTGATGGTACCGAAAGCGACCGTCGAACGAGTGGCGACCGTGACCGACGCGCTCGCGACCAGGGACCTGTCGATCCCGATCCTCGCGCTGATCGAGACGGCGACCGGCGTCCTCGACGCGCGTGAGGTGGCGGCGGCCGACGCGGTCGACGCGCTCTGTTTCGGCGCCGAGGATCTCGCGGCCGACCTCGGCGCGACCCGGACGCGGGAGGGAACGGAGGTACTGTACGCCCGTGAGCGCGTCGTCGTGGCGGCGCGGGCGGCCGGCGTCGACGCCGTCGACACCGTCCACACCGCCCTCGACGACGACGAGGGCCTCCGCGCGGCGACCGAGTTCGCCGCCACCCTCGGCTACGACGGGAAGATGGTGATCCACCCCGATCAGGTGCCGGTCGTCGTCGATGGATTCACCCCCGACCCCGAGCGGGTCGCGTGGGCTCGGCGAGTGCTCGACGCCCGCGAGGCGGCCGACTGTGGGGTCTTCGAGGTCGACGGCGAGATGATCGACGCGCCGCTTTTGGCGCAGGCGGAGCGGATCCTCGACCGGACGGACACCACCGACTGATCGCCCTCACTCTGTCGAAAGGTCTGTATTGTAGGAGGGCAAATCGCCGGGCCAGATGGCGGACATCAACCCGTTCGAGAGTCTTCAGGAACAGATCGACGATGCAGCGGCTTACCTCGACGCGGACGCCGACGTGATCGAGCGACTCAAACACCCCGAACGCGTCCTGGAGACGACCCTCTCGGTCGAGATGGACGACGGGTTGGTCGAGCAGTTCCCGGCTTACCGCGTCCAGTTCAACGGCGACCGCGGGCCGTACAAGGGCGGCATCCGGTATCACCCCGACGTCACTCAGGACGAGGTGACGGCGCTGTCGGGGTGGATGGTGTACAAGTGCGCCGTGGTGGACATCCCCTACGGGGGCGCGAAAGGCGGCATCGCGTTCGACCCGCGGACGTACTCCGCGAGCGAACTCGAACGGATTACCCGCGCGTTCGCGACCGAACTCCGGCCGCTCATCGGTGCGGATCGGGACATCCCCGCGCCCGACGTCAACACCGGCCAACGGGAGATGAACTGGATCAAGGACACCTACGAGACGCTGGAGCGGACGACCGAACCCGGCGTCGTCACCGGGAAGGCGCCCTCCTCCGGGGGGAGCGCCGGCCGGGTCGAGGCCACGGGCCGCTCGACGATGCTCGCCGCCCGGGAGACCTTCGAGTACCTGGGACGGGGTATCGACGACGCGACGGTCGCGGTGCAGGGCTACGGCAACGCCGGGTCGGTCGCCGCGTCCCTCCTCGACGACGCGGGCGCGACGGTCGTCGCGGTCAGCGACTCCAGCGGCGGCGTCTACGCGGCCGACGGCCTCGACACCGCGGCGGTCAAGGACCACAAACGCGAAACTGGTTCGGTCGTCGGCTACCCCGGTGCCGACGAGGAGTTGACGAACGAGGCGTTGCTCACCGCCGACGTGGATCTGCTGGTGCCCGCGGCCCTGGAGAACGCCGTCGACGCGGACATCGCTCGCGACGTGCGGGCGGACGTGATCGTCGAGGCGGCGAACGGCCCCCTCACCCCCGACGCCGACGACGTCCTCACCGACCGCGACGTCTACGTTGTCCCCGACATTCTGGCGAACGCGGGTGGCGTGACCGTCTCCTACTTCGAGTGGGTGCAGAACCGACAGCGGTTCGCCTGGACCGAAGCGCGCGTCAACGACGAACTCGAACGCGTCGTCACCGAGGCATTCGACCGACTGGTCGACACCTACGAGTCCGTCGACGTGCCGAACCTTCGGACGGCCGCGTACGTCGTCGCCATCGAGCGGGTCGCCGACGCCGCCGACGACCGCGGTAACTGGCCCTGAGATCGGCCGAACCCTCCGCCGGGTCACCCCTCCGAAGCGAACGAGGCCGGCGTGACGTCCCGGACGAAAGCGACCCCGTCGTAGACGGCGTCGGGGGCCGCCGGCAACGGCACGGCACCCCGATCCGCGGCCCGCGGGACCGAGACGCCGACCTGCGACGTGTCGTCGAGCCACCCGTCGATCGGCGCCCGTCGGCGTGCCGTCTCGAAATCGAGGAACAGCGACGACTCCGCCGCCTCGACGAGTGTGGCGGCGAGCGTGCCGGGGACCGGTCCCTCGAGGTCGTGGGTCCCGAAGGCGGTCCGCTCGGGGCCGGTCGGTGCCCTGAAGCGGCCGGTGCCGAACAGACAGCCGAGGGAGTAGTAGTCGTCACCGTACTCGTCGGCCAGGTGCTGTCCCATGCGGGCGGCCTCACCCGAACCGTCGTTGCGCATCGTGTGGTTCGTGCTGCCCAGGACGACTGCCCGGTCGGCACCCGTCCAGTCGCGGAGCCACGAGACGTTCTCGGCCATCGCGGCGTCCCTGACGCGCTTGCCCTGTGTGTACCGCTCGGCCCGGAGGGCCGCCTGGAACCGCAACCCGCGTTCGAGCGTCCGGACGTGCCGGCGGGCGAGCCGCCACTCGGCCGTCGACGTCTCGGCGACGTAGGCGTCGCGACGGGCCCGGAGCCGGTCCCCGAGGGAGTCGAGCAGGTCGAGTCGCGCTTCGGTCAGGAGGTCGGCATCGTGACGCTCGTAGAGCGGCCGGGTAAGCGGCATCAGTCGCTCGTCGATTCCGTCGAGATACGCCGGATCGACCCGTTCCAGGTAGGATCGTACCGCCGTCGCGTTCACGTCGAAAAACTGGGCGTCGTACCCCCGGACCACCGCTCGGTCCGTGGCCGGCCGTCCGGCGTTGAACTCCCGCAACCATTCGAACAGACGCCGGATCGCGTCCGTTCGCCAGAAGTAGAACTCGATCGACCCCATCGCGGCGTCGAGGTCGACGTCCGCACCCGCGACGTAGCGGTCGACGGGACCGAAATCGCCGATCGTCCCCTCGATGGCGACCAGTCGATAGCCGTGATCGGCGACGAGACGCCGAACGAGCCGGTGTGCGAAGCCCTTGAACTCGCTCACGCCGTGTGAGTTCTCGCCGATACCCACGATCGGTGACTGAGCCAGGCGAGTCGCGACCGGCCCCAGCCCGTCCGCGGACGCGTCCGGATCGATGGCGACCGCTTCGCTGTCGATGGCGTCGATCAGCGCCGCGCGCTCGTCCGGATTCTCTGTTGCCTCCGTCGACCGCGGGGCCGTCGCCGTCGGATCGGCAGTCCGCGTCCGCGACGGCGTGGTCGCGTCCTCGCTGTCACCGCCCGTACAGCCGGCGACCGCCCCGGCGAGCGCACTGATCGACGCGAGGGCTCGTCGTCTGGAGAGCTGCGTTCGGGGACCCATAACGTCCGGACCTGTCGCCGTCCGGGTGATATATCTCCCGACGATCCTCCGAGCGTGAGACCGTCGGCCCGCGGGCCGTTCCGTGACGGCCCCCTACCGACGCCCGATCAATAGGTATATACGTGATTCCGGGCTACGTTGGATCGACGTGTCCCGGTAGGGTAGTGGACTATCCTCTTGGCTTCCGGAGCCAGGGACCGGCGTTCAAATCGCCGCCGGGACGCTCACTTCGTTCGGTCACGACGAGCCCCCAGGTAGCCGTGGGGACGCCGCCGGGACGCCCTCTCCGTCCGGCGAGCCTGAAGATATTTCCGTCCACCGGATCAACCTCGACAGTATGCGGACGCTACGGGAGGTGAACCGGCGGTTGATCGACGCCATCGAGGAGCCACCCGAGACCGGCGAGGAACGGCGACTCGACAGGCTCGCCGCGACGCTCTGGGAGCGCGCCAGTCGCGGGGAGGGCCTGGACGCCGGGTATCGCTGTCGGGTTCGGTACAAACTGCGAACCATCGCCGAGACTACCCACGACGCTCGGGCGCGACACTTGGAACACGCCCGCGAGTTGCTCGCGGAACACGCCGAGTCCGGGTGACCGCCAACGGCGACGGTCGGGGCGACGCCACGGCGTCGCGGCGGTCGGCGTGACGGCACGACGGTACCGTTTAGCCTCCGACGCCGGCGATGTAGTGAGATTTATCCGGCAGTAGGGGCGAGAATTTCCGAAGAATGCTTGGAGCCATCAAGCGCGAGCTGTTCGAGGGGATACGCGCCGCGGTCGCCGATGCGGGCTACGGCCGCGACGTCGAGCCCTCGACCGTCGAGTTGGAGGACTTCGACGACGAGGAGAAGGGGGAGTTCTCGTCCGCGGTTTCCTTTGCCATCGCGGCCGACGCGGGGGCGAACCCGATGGCGGTCGCGGCGGACATCGCCGACCGACACCGCGAGAGCGGACTGCCCGACGGCATCGACTCGGTTACCGTCGAGAACGGCCACATCAACTACCACCTCGACGTGGACCGGATGGCTCTGCGGACGCTGTCGACGATCGATTCGGAGGGGGCGGCGTACGGGACGCGGGAGCGGGCCGACCCCGACCGGATCGTCGCCGACGTGTCCTCGCCGAACATCGCCAAGCCCCTCCACGTGGGGCACCTGCGGAACACGATCCTCAGCGACGCGCTGATGAACGTCCTGGAGGCACGGGGGCACGACGTGACCCGCGACAACCACCTCGGCGACTGGGGCACCCAGTTCGGCAACCTCCTCCACGAGTACGTCGAATTCGGCGACGAGGCGGCCTTCGAGGACGACCCGATCGCCCACCTGCTGGAGCTCTACCAGCAGTTCGAGCAGCGGGACTCGATGCTGGAGGACGTCGAGGCGTTCGACGCCGTGACCGACGAGTTCGACGAGGCGGTCACGACGGAGCGACAGTACCACGTCGATGACGGCAAGGAGTGGTTCGCGCGTCTCGAACGCGGCGACGAGCAGGCGGTCGAGCGCTGGGAGCGGTTCCGCGAGGCGAGCGTCGAGCGGTTCGAGCGGGTCTACGCCGAACTCGGCGTCGACTTCGACCTCTGGTTGGGCGAGAGCTTCTACGCCCGCGAGGGGTGGAACGATCTGGTCGTCGAGAAGGCCCTCGACGAGGACGTGGCGATGCGCGGGCCGGACGGCTCGGTGTTCATTCCCATCTACCCCGACGAGTACGGCGACGCGGGCGACCCGGAGACCGCGTCCGTCGACCCGTCGCTCGACCGGGCCCGCGAACTGCTCGACGAGGCCGGAAGCGTCGAGGACGCGGACTTCGACGCCTTCTACATCGTCAAGTCGGACGGCTCGACGGTCTACGGGACGCGCGATCTGGCGACCATCGAGTACCGGGTCGGCGAACTGGACGTCGACCAGTCGGTCTACGTCGTCGCCAGCGAGCAGAACCGCTACTTCCAGCGCCTGTTCGTCGCCGCTCGGAAGATGGGATACGACGAGGTCCACCTCGAACACATCGACTACGGGATGATCAGCCTCCCCGAGGGGAGCATGTCGACCCGCGGCGGCCAGATCGTCACCGTCCGCGAGGTGCTCGACGCGGCCCGGGAGCGCGCCCGCGATATCGTCGAGGAGAAGGGCCGCGACGTCGACGGGGACGAGGTCGACGCCATCGCCCGCAAGATCGCGCTCGCGACGGTCAAATACGGGATGGTCGCCTCGAATCGCGGGAAGGACATCACCTTCGACATCGACGAGGCGGTGTCGCTGGAGGGCGACACCGGTCCCTACGTCCAGTACGCCACCACCCGCGCGTACAGCATCCTCGACGCGGCGGAGACGGTCCCCGCCGTCGACGCTATCGACCCCGAGACGTTCAACGACACGGACCACAACCTGCTCCATCAGCTCGGGCGCTACCCGCTCGTGCTCGAACAGTGCGAGGAGCGATACGACGCGGCGCCGCTCGCCCGCTACCTCCTCGATCTGGCACACGTGTTCAACTCCTTCTACCACAAGAACCGCGTCCTCGACGCCGAGGACGCGGCGGAGGAACGTCTCGCCCTGACCGACGCGACCGCACGGGTGTTCGAGAACGGCCTCGGTCTGCTCGGCATCGACACGCTCGCCGAGATGTGACCACCGGGGCGCTTTTGTCCGCGGACGCCGACGACGAGTCGTGAGCCGGCGTCGTGCGGTCGTCGTCCTCCTCCTTCTCGTGAGCCGGCGTCGTGCGGTCGTCGTCCTCCTCCTTCTCGTGAGCGCCGGCTGTCTCGGGGTCGGCCCCGTGCCGTCGGACGAAAGCGGGGGGTCGACCCGGACGCCCGAGAACGGGACCACCGTCCGCGTGACCGACGTCGTCGACGGCGACACCCTCGACGTGCGGTTCCCGGACGGGCGGACCGACACGGTGCGACTGCTCGGCGTCGACACGCCGGAGGTTCACGTCGAGAACGACCCCACGGAGTTCGAGGGCGTGCCCGACACCGAGGCCGGACACCGCTGTCTCCGGCGCCAGGGCGAGGCGGCGACGACCTTCGCCGTCGACCGACTCGCCGACCGGGAGGTGACGCTCCGGTTCGACGCGACGGAGGGGCGACGCGGCGGCTACGACCGACTCCTCGCGTACGTCCTCGTCGACGGCGAGTCGTTCAACGCGGCGTTGCTCGAACGCGGCCACGCGCGACTCTACGACTCCTCGTTTCGGGAGCGGGCCCGGTACGCGGCGCTCGAACGGACCGCCCGCGAGGAGCGACGCGGCCTCTGGTCGTGTGCGGCCTGAGGACGTCGGAGCGTGTGATCGCCGAGCGAACTACGGCCCCGTAACACCCGGTATCCGCACTCTGTGATTACTATTGCGCATTCACAAAGACTTTAGTATAACTAGAAAATATGTAACGACGAGTATGACACCCACACGGTCCCGGAGGCAGGCGACGGACGAACGGACGACGTGGGTCCGTGGGGGGGTGGGTCGATGATGGCGACGAAAGCCGAACTGGCCGGACAGTTGGCCGTGGTCGCCGGCTTCGAGAACCCCCAGGCCGCCCTCGAACAGTACCCGACGCCGCCGGAACTGGCCGCGCACGTGGTGCACGTGGCCGACCTCAACGACGACATCCAGGGACGGACGGTCGTCGACCTCGGCGCGGGGACGGGGATGTTCACCCTGGGGGCGGCGCTGCGCGGTCCCGAACGGGCGGTCGGCGTCGAGATCGATCGCGACGCCCTCGAGGTCGCCCGCGAGAACCGACGCCGTGTCGGCACACGCACGGAGATCCACTGGGTCCAGGCCGACGCCACCCGCGCGCCGATCCGTCCGGACGGCCCGACGACGGTCGTGATGAACCCGCCGTTCGGCGCCCAGTCGGGCAACGAACACGCCGACCGGGCGTTCCTGGCGACGGCCGCCGAGATCGCCGAGGTCTCCTACTCGGTCCACAACGCCGGCAGCCGGGAGTTCGTCGAGGCGTTCGCAGCCGACAACGGCGGCGAGGTGACCCACGCCTTCGCCGCGCAGTTCGACCTCGACCGGCAGTTCGACCACCACGCCGCCGACCGCCGGGAGATCGACACGGAAGTGTTCCGGATCGAGTGGTCCTGACGCCGGTGGCCGGGTTCCCGGCGCGCGGTCGGCGCGCGGACTACTCGTAGGTCTCCCGTTTGGCGACCCGGACCCGCGTCCCGCCGTCGACGGCGTAGACCCGTCCCTGGACGTTGGCGAACTCCAAGCCGCCGACCGACCGCGTCTCGTTGACCGCGGGCATCGGCGCCACGGCCGATCGGTTCCCCAGCGAGACGTTGAGGCGGAACCCTCCGGGCGCCGCTTCGAGGGTGACGTTCCGGCCGGCGATCACGGGGTCGGCCCGCGCCGGCGGCGAGGTGTAGGCGGTCACGTTCCGGTCCCCGTGCGCGAGGTCGACCCGGTAGACCGTTCCGCCGCCGACGGCGTCCCATCCGGTCCGCCGGACGCGGACCGAATCCCGCCACCCGACGCCACCGACGCGGACCCGCGTCGTCCCGGTGAAGTCGAGTCGTCCCTTCGAGACGGCGGTCATCCAGATGCCCCGGTCGCGGTTCCTGACGATCACCCCCGAGGTGTTGACCTGCGTCGTCTCGCCGAACGCCTCCACGTCGACCACCGACACCATCCCGTTCGGGACGTCCTCCGCGTAGGTCACCTCGTAGCCACGGACCGTGAGCGGGTCGCTCTCCCCGGGCAGGTCGCCGGCCTGGGTCGTCATCAGGTTGACCGGGACCGCCGGCCCGGCGATGGCGGCGGTACAGAACAGCAGAGCGGTGGCTCCCACCTGCCACCGCGGGACCGACCGGAGCGCGTCCGGACGCCTCGGCGCCGACAGGAGCGGCCGTGCCGAGGCCGCGACCGTTCCGGCGACGAGCGCCGCCAGCAGGACCACCAGCGCGAGCCCCGCCGCCCGATAGAGGACGTACGTCTCGCCGCCGCGATACCAGTAGACCGCCCACAGCGACTGTCCGACGCCGAACAGCGCGACGCCGACGGCGACCCGAGCCGCCGACGGCCGCTTGGACCCGCTCGACCGGAGGAACCACACCCCGAGGAGGACGCCCGCGAGGAGTCCGATGGCGTGTCCCTGGATGGCGATGTCGGACCACCAGGGCGCGGAGTAGGAGGGGCCGGCGCTCGCCGACAGCGTGGGGGTCCGGAGCGCCCGGTAGAGCGTCCGGAGACCGTTGCCGACGCTGAGGGCGACGACCGTCGCGATGGGGTAGCGAACCAGCGCGAACCCCGCGAAGGCGAAGACCACCCCCGAGAAGCCGATGACGGGGCCGAGGGAGAACGCGGCGGTGAACAGCCCCACTGCGACGACGGCGGCCGGAAACGCCACGAACGCCCGCACGTAGGGGTTGGTCAGCGACGAGGTGAACGTCTGCGTGCCCCGTTCGCGGGGGAAGTGACCCCACGCGTACTCCGCGAGCGGAGCCAACACGAGCGTCCCGACGAGGTTGCCGACGAGATGGCCCGCCCCGGAGTGGGCGAAGCCGGCGGTCAGCATCCCCAGCGGGTAGAGGTACGACCACGCCCGGAAGGGGATGGTGACGGGGGCGTACCAGTCGCCCCAGCCGCCCTGGACGAACAGGTACACCACGAGGACGATTCCGACGGAGACGAGCGTTCCCCACGGAACGCCGAGGACGAACCGCGAGCGCAGGCGGGCCCCCCACCGACCCCGCGGGCGGTCGAACGCGACGACGGCGGCGGCGGCGAAGAGGAGGGAGAGGACTACCGCCAACCGAAAGAGGGTCGCCGCGTCCGGGAGGCCGAGCATGTCCCTCGTTCACGCCCCGGCCGTAATGAATCCGACGGGCGACGGGGTGGCCGTCGCTCGGCGGGTCGGGGCGTCGCAGGTCCGGTCGCCGACTACAGTTTGTTCTCGGCGTCCTCGGCGAGTTCGGCCATCCGCTTACCGACCCGGCCCGCGTCCGAGAACTCGTCCTCGCTCATCGCCGTCGCCAGCGCGTTGCCGAGGACGAACACCGCGTGTTTGTGCTCGCTTTTCGACTTGTGGACGTGTGAGGGGTCGACGCTCAGGGACTCGTACGGCTCGAAGAGTTCGGAGTCGACGGTCTCCTGACTCCGGAAGTAGTTCATGATCGTCACCATCTGCTCGTGTAGTTCGAGGAGTTCTTCCTTGTGCATACACCCGCGTACGGACGAAGGCCGGTTAAGGATTATTGCGCCGCCCTCGCATACACGTCGGCGCTGGGGACCGTCCGCGGCGGCTCATACGGATTATTGTAACTGTTCACCGGTGGTTCGCCAGGACAGTCCGGCGAACCACCGGCAATGATTTACAATACACAGTATCAGAACACGTACTCGTCCTCGTGACCCATCATGCCCTCGTCCTCGAATCCGGGCTCTTCCTCCTCGATCGGACCGCTCGTCTTGTACGCCCGGAGCCCCGTCGAGAGCAGTTCCTGGATGGCTTCCTCCCGGTTGACGAACTCCCCTTGCTCGATCAACTGGGCGATCTGCATCTCCAGGTGTTCCGGGACGGTTATTTCCACGTTCGGCATTTGGACGTTCGAGGGTTTGGAAGGGGCGTATTTAAATTCTGCGGGGGAAAGCCCGACATTCAAAAACAGAATATTCGGCGACTGAATCTTATTCTCGGTTTGTCTTAACTGAATTTATCAAATCGTACAATCCACCGACACGCATACCTGTCTCCGGCCGCCACTGGCCGTATGGTCGAAGACGTCACCGGACTCTACCGGGAGTTCGGCGACGAGCGTCTCCCGCCGGGACAACACCGAACGGAGGGGTTTCCGGTCCTCTCGAAGGGGAACGAACCGCGGGTCACCCGCGAGGAGTGGTCGCTCACGCTGAGCGGCGCCGTCGCGGAGCCACGCACCCTCGACTGGGAGGCGTTCACCGCTCTGGGTGTCGAGACGCAGCGACAGGACTTCCACTGCGTGACGGGGTGGAGCCGGTTCGACTGCGAGTTCACCGGGGTCCCCTTCCGGACGCTCGCCGACCACGCCGGCGTCGACCCGGACGCCGAACACGTCCTCTTTCACGCTGCGGACGACTACACGACCGACCTCCCCCTCGACGCGTGTCTGCGTCCCGAGACGCTCCTCGCGTTCGAGTTCGACGGCGACCCCCTCCCGCGGGAGCACGGCGGCCCCGTCCGCGTGGTCACACCCCACCGCTACGCTTACAAGGGCGCCAAGTGGGTCACCGGTATCGAGTTCCTCACCGAACCACAGCGCGGCTTCTGGGAGCAGCGGGGGTACTCCGTGACGGCGAACCCCTGGCGGGAGGAACGCTACGGATAGTTAGGTAAAAGAGTGCGGCGGCCTCACGGATTTATAATGGGTGTCCCGCGAAGCGACGAGACGGGAACGCGTCTCGTCAGTCGGTCGATCCGGGCGTCGGTCCCCTCGCTCCGTGTCGCCCTCGACGCGTTGCCGGCGCCGCGGACGTTCTGGACGGGACCCGACGAGGCGACGGTCGTCGCCGGCGGCGTGGCCGCCGAACTCACCGCGGACGGTCGGGACCGCTTTGCCGCCGTCCGCGAGGGCATCGATCGGGTGTTGCGCTCCGGCGACGTCC
Source organism: Haloplanus salinarum (assembly GCF_009762275.1). Classification (NCBI taxonomy): domain Archaea; kingdom Methanobacteriati; phylum Methanobacteriota; class Halobacteria; order Halobacteriales; family Haloferacaceae; genus Haloplanus; species Haloplanus salinarum. The sequence continues at coordinate 525,361 of NZ_CP034345.1, forward strand.
ACGCCGGTACCGAGGCCGCCTGCCCCCGTCTGTTCGGGGGCTTTGCCTTCCACGACGACGGCGGCGACGGCTCCGTCTGGGCCGACTTCCCCGGCGCACGGTTCGTCCTCCCCCGGGTGCAGGTGACCGAAACCGACCGTGGGACGTGGTTGACGGTCAACGCCGTCGGCCACGACGCGACGGCCGGCGCCGTCGAGGAACGCCTCGACGCCGAGCGCGAACGCCTGGCGGGCCTCGACGACACGGACGCCGGCCCGCCGCCCGAAATCGTCTCGCGGACGCGCACCACCCCGCGGGACGCGTGGCGCGACTCCGTCGAGGCCGCCGTCGAGCGCATCCGCGCCGGCGACCTGCGGAAGGTCGTCCTCGCGCAGGCGCTCGACGTGACCCTCGACCGGCCGCTCTCGGTGCCCGACGTCCTGGCGCGCCTGGGGTCGACCTACCCCGACTGTTATCGCTTCCTCGTCGAACCGACGGCCGGACCGGACCGGCCGAGTTTCTTCGGCGCCACGCCCGAGCGACTCGTGAGCCGCCACGGCCGCACGGTCGCCACGGGGGCGCTGGCCGGCACGACGGGCCGCGGCGACACGCCCGCCGAGGACGACTGGCTAGCCGAGGAACTGCTCGACGACGAGAAGAACGTCCACGAACACGAACTCGTCGGGGAGACCATCCGCGAACAGCTCGCCCCCTTCGCCTCCTCGATCACCGCCGGCGAGCGGAGCGTCCGTCGCCTCGAGACGGTCCAGCACCTCTTTACACCCATCACGGCGACGCTGGATCGGGACACGCACGTCCTCGACCTGGTGGAGGCGCTCCACCCTACGCCCGCCGTCGGGGGGCTCCCCCCGGAGCGGGCGCTGGCGACCATCCGCGAGACCGAACCGTTCGACCGCGGATGGTACGCCGCCCCGGTGGGCTGGGTCGACGCCGCCGGCAACGGCACCTTCGCCGTCGCCATCCGCTCGGCGCTCGCCCGCGACACGTCGACCACGCTCTTCGCCGGCGTCGGTGTCGTCGCCGACTCCGACCCGGACCGCGAGTGGGACGAGGTACAGCTCAAATACCGCCCGATCCTCGACGAACTGGAGCGATGAGCGCGCCGAACCGCAACGTCCTCTGGGGGCGGACGCTGGTCGACGAACTCGTCCGCGGGGGCGTCGAGAGCGTCGTCGTCTCCCCGGGGAGTCGCTCGACGCCGCTCGTCACCGCCGTCGCGGACCACGACGACCTGACGGTCCACTCGGTCCTCGACGAGCGGTCGGCGGCCTACTTCGCGCTCGGTCGGGCCCGCCGTACCGGCGAGGTGACGCCCCTGATCTGTACCTCGGGGACCGCCGCCGCGAACTACCACCCCGCGGTGATCGAGGCCGACCGCGGACGCGTGCCCCTCCTCTTGCTCACCGCCGACCGCCCGCCCGAACTCCACGACAGCGGCGCCAACCAGACCGTCGACCAGGAGAAGCTGTACGGCGACGCCGTCCGCTGGTACGCCGACCTGCCGGAACCCGAGGCCGAGGAACGGAAGCTCCGCTCGCTACGGACGACCGCCGCCCGCGCGCTCGCCGCGGCGACGGGGACGCCCGCGGGGCCGGTCCACCTGAACTGTCGGTTCCGCAAGCCTCTGGAACCGACGCCCGTCCCGGGCGACGTCCCCGCGGACCTCGACCCGCTGGCCGCCGCCGGACGCGGCGACGACCGGCCGTTCGTGCGGACGACGACGGGGACGCCCCGACTCGACCGCGTCGACGTCCGACCGCTCGTCGAGGCCCTATCGGTCGAACGGGGGCTGCTCGTCGCCGGACCGACCGATCCGCCGGGGGTCGACCCCGAGGCGATCACCGCTCTCGCGCACGCGACGGGCTTTCCGATCCTCGCCGACCCGCTCTCGGGGCTCCGCTTCGGTGGCCACACCCGCGTGACGACGACCGTCGGCGGCTACGACGGCTATCTCGACCCCCGCGTGACCGACGACTGGCCCGACCCCGAGGTGGTCGTTCGGGTCGGCGCCTCGCCCACTTCGAAGCGACTCCGGGGGTACCTCGCGCGGACCGGGGCCCGGCAGTTCGTCGTCGATCCCGCGGGCGGGTGGCGCGAGGCGGCGTTCCGGGCGACGGATCTGATCGTCGCCGACCCCTCGCGGCTTGCGGCCCGGCTGGCGGAACGCGTCGGGGGGCCGGACGCCCCCGCCTGGCGCGAGCGCTGGGCCGAAGCCGAGCGGGTCCACCGCGAGACGGTCGGCGACGCCGTCGACGACGGCGCGGGCGGCTACTTCGAGGGGGCGATCCTCGGTGACGTGGCCGACCTCGCGCCCGAACCCGCGACGCTGGTGGTGTCGAACTCGAACCCGGTCCGGGACGCCGACCGGTACGCGCCGCCCGTCGCGGCGAACTACACCGTCCTCGGCAACCGCGGCGCCTCCGGCATCGACGGCGTCGTCTCGACTGGCCTCGGCGCCGGCAGCGCCACGGCCGATCACCTCACCCTCGTGGTCGGCGACCTGGCCTACTACCACGACGGCAACGGTCTGCTGTCCGCGCTCCGGTGTGGCGTCGACGCGACGGTCGTACTCGTCAACAACGACGGCGGCGGCATCTTCCATCGCCTCCCCATCGAATCCTTCGACCCGCCGTTCACCGAGTCGTTCAAAACGCCACACGGCCGCGAGTTCGAACCCACGGCCGATCTCTACGACCTGACGCACGTCGCGGTCGACGACCGCGAGGCGTTCCGGGAGGCCTACGCCGACTCGGTGGAGCGCGAGGGGACCGACGTGATCGAGGTGCGGACCGACGCCGAGGCGAGCCAGCGGACCCGGGAGCGGCTGCTGGAGGCGACGGTCGAGACCCTCGCCGACGGGGAGTGAACGGGATTTATCCGCTCGCGGCCGGTGACTCCGACCGATGCCCTCCACGATCCGCACCTGGCAGTTGCCCGCCCTCGTGGCCGCGTTCCTCGTCGTCGCCTACGCCTTCGTGGTCGCCAACAACCTTCTCCTCGGCGTCTTCGCCGCCGCCCTCCTCTACCTGCTCGCGTGGGTGATCGACCGGGCGTCGTCCGGGAACCCGCTCGAGGACATGACGCGGGCGCGGCGGCTGGCGACCGGCGCCGTCGTCCTAGTCGTTCTCGCGTACTCGGTCGTCGTCGCGGCGTCGGTCCTGCTCGGCGTCCTCGTCTCGGCGACGGTCGTCGCCGTCGCCTGGATCACCAGTCCCCTCGGGCCGGTCGCGGGGTGGCTCGACTCGCGGTGAGGTGAATCTTTTTGCGCGCGCCGCCCCGCCCTCGGAGTATGGTTTCCGACCTCTTCGATCCGGACCGCTGGACGGCCGTCACCGACGAGTTCGACGACGTCACCTACCACCGCGCGGACGACGTCCCCGCGGTGCGGATCGCCATCGACCGCCCCGCGGTGCGCAACGCCTTCCGCCCCCGGACCGTCGACGAACTGTACGCGGCGCTGGATCACGCCCGCCAGCAGGCCGACGTGGGCGCGGTCCTACTGACCGGCAACGGCCCGTCACCGACGGACGGCGGGTGGGCGTTCTCCGCGGGCGGCGACCAGTCCATCCGCGGGGACTCGGGCTACGAGTACCGCGGGGACGACGGCGCCGATGCGGCCGACGGTACCGACGCCGACACCGGGGACGCCTCGCTGGACGCCGACACGCCGACGGTCGGGCGCCTCCACGTCCTCGAAGTCCAGCGACTGATCCGGTTCATGCCCAAGCCCGTCGTCGCCGTCGTCCCCGGTTGGGCCGTCGGCGGCGGCCACTCCCTGCACGTCGTCTGTGATCTCACCATCGCGAGCGAAGAGCACGCGAAGTTCCTCCAGACCGACCCGGACGTGGCCTCCTTCGACGGCGGGTTCGGCTCCGCCTACCTCGCCCGACAGATCGGGCAGAAGAAGGCACGCGAGGTGTTCTTCCTCGGCAAGACCTACGACGCCGCGGCGGCCGCGGAGATGGGGATGGTGAACGAGGCGGTCCCTCACGACGAACTGGAGGACGTCGCGCTCGACTGGGCCGAGACGATGACGGACAAGAGCCCCACCGCGATGCGGATGCTGAAGTACGCGTTCAACCTCGCGGACGACGGGATGGTCGGCCAGCAGGTGTTCGCCGGCGAGGCCACCCGGCTCGCCTACATGACCGACGAGGCTCGGGAGGGGCGGGACGCCTTCTTGGAGGGGCGGGATCCGGACTTCTCCGACGTGCCCTGGCACTACTGAGCGGCCCAGCGTCGGGGAAAGCGAGAGGGTATATGTACGAAGCCCACATTTCTGGTCGTAACTGATGAATCCGAGCCGCGTGGACTTCTTCGTCGATCTGGCGTACGGGCTGTTGATACTCCTCGCGGCGGGCCTCATCCTCGTGGTCGGGACGAACGTCGGCGTCGCGTTCGGCATCGGCGCGCTGGTGTCGTACGTCGTCCACGTCGTCTGGAAGATGGCCCGGTTCGACCCCCAGTGGATGACCGAGGAAGTGACCGAGAAAGTCGAGGAGACGCTCACCGAGGAGATGACCGAGAGCGTCGAACAGACCGTCGCCGAGGAGGTGACCGAAGAGGTAACCGAGGAAGTGACCGAGAAGGTCGAACAGACGGTCACCGAGGAGGTCACCGAGAACGTCGAGCGGACCATCTCGGAGGAGGTCGGCGACATCATCGACCAGCTCGAGCAGGTGAACCAGCGGGTCGATCGGCGGCCCCGAACCGATCAGATCGGGGAGATGACGAAAGGGGAAGGCGAGACAGAAGCCGGGGCCGGCAACGGGGAGTCGGACGACAGATGAGCGGACGACGACAGCTACATGAGGCCGGACGACCGATCCCTCCGACCGGTAGCGACGCATGATCGGGGCACTCCTCTTGGTCGGTTTCGGGGTCGCGCTGTTCGTCGGGTTCAACATCGGCGGTTCGAACACCGGGCCCGCCTTCGGCCCGGCGGTCGGGGCGGGTGTCATCTCGAAGCTATTGGCCGGCGCGCTCATGGCCGTCTTCTTCTCGGTCGGCGCGTGGACCATCGGCCGCCGGGTCGTGAACACGCTCGGCCGCGACCTGGTGACCGACCCCGGCGTCTTCACCGTCGAGTCCAGCATCGTCGTCCTCTTTTTCATCGGCGGGGCGCTCTTCGTCGGCAACTACGCCGGCGTCCCCGCGTCGACGTCGATGACGGCGGTCGGCGCCATCGCCGGCTTGGGCGTCGCCGCCGGCGAACTCGACTGGGCCATCATGGGCGAGATCGCGGTCTGGTGGATCGTCGCGCCGCTCGTCGGCTTCTGGGTCTCCGGTGTCGTCGGGCGGTATTTCTACCCGACGATCAACCGCTGGGTCGCCATCGAACGCAGCGACGGGCCGCTCCTGACGCTCGATCGCTCGGGGGCGGTCCCCACCCCACAGGCGGGACCGAACTCCACCCGCCGCGAGGTCGTCGGAACGGTCGTCGTCATCGGCATCGGTTGTCTGATGGCCTTCTCCTCGGGCACCTCGAACATCGCCAACGCCATCGCGCCGCTCTACGGCGCCGGCGTCGATCTGAACCTCCTGATCCTGCTTGGCTGTGCCGCCGTCGCCGTCGGCGCGCTCACCATCGCGCGCCGGACGCTCGACACCCTCGGCAACGACATCACCGACCTGCCGCTGACGGCCGCCATCGTCGTCGCGGTCATCTCCTCGGGCATCGTCATCGGCCTGTCGGCCATCGGCATCCCCGCCTCCTTCGTCATCATCGCGACCATGTCCATCGTCGGCCTCGGGTGGGGGCGGGCGACGCGGTCGACCACCGTCTCACAGGGGGTCCGCGGCGAGGAGACGCCGAACGTCTCCGTTGGTGCGCTGACGGCCGACGAACCCGGCGAGGAGGCACCCGACATCGGCGAGGAGGAACCCGCCGAGACGCCGAGCGCCGCCGACCTGTTCGATCCGGAGACCACCGGCCGGGTCGTCCTCATGCAGAACGTGGTGCCGCTGCTCTCGACCGTCGGCGCGTACGCCACCTTCCGGGTGCTGTTCGCCGTCTGGTGGTGAAACGGCACTCTTTACGCGGTGGCGTCCCCATCGGTCGACGATGAGCACACAGGAGATCAGCCGTCGCCGCGCGTGGGTGATGGCCGCCCGGCCACAGACCCTCCCGGCGACGGCCGCGCCGGTCGCCGTCGGCACCGGTCTCGCGGTCGGGCACGGGGTCGCCGACCCCTTCGCCGCGGCCGCCGCGTTCCTCGGCGCCGCCCTCATTCAGATCGGCACCAACTTCGCCAACGACTACTACGACGCCGTGAAGGGGGCGGACACCGAGGACCGCGAGGGATTCACCCGCGTTACCCAGTCGGGGCTCATCTCCCCCGACGCGGTCAAACGCGCCGCCTACCTCACCTTCGCGGCCGCCGTCCTCGTCGGGACGACGCTCGTCTACGTCGGCGGCCTCCCCATCCTGATCGTCGGCCTGCTCTCCGTCGCCGCCGGCTTCGCCTACACCGGCGGCCCCTACCCCCTCGGCTACCACGGCCTCGGCGACCTCTTCGTGTTCGTCTTTTTCGGCGTCGTCGCCGTCACCGGCACCTACTACGTGCAGGCGGCGGCGACGCTCGCGGCCCCGTTCCCGCTCTCGATCCCCCCCGGAACCCTCCCACCGGTCGCCGTCGCCGCCAGTCTCCCCGTCGCCGCGCTGTCGACGAACATCCTCGTCGTGAACAACGTCCGCGACATGGAGACCGACGCCGAGACGGGTAAACGCACCCTCGCCGTCCGCCTGGGCTACCGCTGGAGCCGCGTCCAGTACGTCGCCCTCCTGGCGCTCGCGTACCTCGTCCCGCCCGCGCTGTGGCTCGCCGCTCCCGCCTCGCCGGTGGTCTGCCTGCCGCTCGTGACGCTCCCGCTCGCCGTCTCGGTGGCCCGGACCGTCGGCGGCCACACCTCGGGCGAGAAACTCAACCCGGCGCTGGAGCGAACCGGCAAACTGCTCGCGGCCCACGCCCTCCTGTTCGGCGTCGGCCTCGCTCTCGGCGTATGAACCGCCGCGATTTCGGCCTCGACCTCGCGACGCCCCTCGATACGGCCCGCGGTCGCATCGAGCGACGCGAGGGGACGCTGCTCGGGCTCGGCGCCGACGACGCCCGCGGGGTCGGCGAGGCGACGCCCCTGCCCGGGTGGACGGAGTCGCTCGCCGACTGTCGGGCCGCGCTCGACGCGGTGGCCGACGCCGAGGCGACGCTCCTCGACGCCGTCGACGACGCCCCGGACCCGCTATCCGGGGCACCCGACGCCGTGACCGACCCGCTCGCCGACGCGCCGGCGGCCCGTCACGCCGTCGAGAGCGCGCTTCTCGACGCCGCGGGCCGCCGCAACGGCCGGTCGCTCGCCGGGCTGTTCGCCGACGACCCGTCGTCGACGGTACCGGTGAACGCGACGGTGGGCGACGCGGAGCCGTCGGCGACGGCCACGGCCGCCACGGCGGCCGTCGACGCCGGGTTCCACTGCCTCAAGGTGAAAGTCGGCGCCGGATCCCTGGAACGCGACGTCGAGCGCCTGCGCGCCGTCCGGGCGGCGGTCGGCGAGCACGTGTCGCTCCGGGCGGACGCGAACGGCGCGTGGGACCGCGAGACGGCCGCCGAGGCGGTCGACACCCTCGGGCCGCTGGATCTCGCCTACCTCGAACAGCCGCTCCCGGCCGCGGACCTGTCGGGGCACGCCGCGCTCCGGGGCCGCGGCCTCGACGTGGCGCTCGACGAGACGCTGACTGCGGTGTCCGTCGAGGCGGTCCTCGACGCCGGCGCGGCCGACGTACTGGTCCTGAAGCCGATGGCCCTCGGCGGCCCCGGCCGGGCGTTCCGGGCGGCGACCGCGGCCCGGCGGGCGGGCGTCGACCCGGTGGTGACGACGACGTTCGACGCCGCGCCGGCACGGACCGCGGCGGTCCACGTCGCCGCCGCGGTCCCCGGGGTCCGGCCCTGCGGGCTGGCGACGGGCGACGCCCTCGAATCGGATCTCGTCCCCGATCCGGCGCCGGTCGAGGCCGGCGCGGTGACCGTCCCCGAGGGCCCGGGCGTCGCCGGGGCGACCTTCGAGGACCTGGTGTGACCACCGCCGAAGCTATACGAATCCGATCCGAACGGGGGGTATGTCGACTGGTCGCCTGCTGTACGCCCTCGGACTGTTCGCCGTCCTCGTCTTCTCGCTCGGCATCGCCGTCGTCTGGGCGCTCTCCTACGGGCCGCTGTGATCGGCGGCATCCGCGTCGCCGTCGGCGTCCCGCCCGGCGTCGGCTCCGTGGGAGACACCCTCGCGGCGGTCGGCCCGAAGCCGTCGGATCGCCGCCGCGGCGTTGCTCGCGTCGTAGCCGAAGCAGACGGCGTCGGCGTAGGCCGCCGCGACCTCCGTCGCACCGACGAGGGCGTCGACGTCGACGTCGACGGCGTACAGTTCGATCGCCAGCCCCGAATCGAGCTCCGCGAGGCGGCTCTCGAACCCCTTGGCGATTGTCTCCAGCCAGTAGGTCGTTCCGTACGCGGTGTCGTAAAGCGGGACGACGAAGCGGTCGACCGCCGGTGCGAGCGCCTCGATATCGACGCCGCTCCGGGAACGCAGGTGGCCGGGATAGGGGTCCGGATAGAGGGTCACCGCGAGGTCGCCCGGCACCCGATCGCGGACCGCAGTGACGAAGTCGGTGACGACCGACGCCCGCCAGTCCTCGCGGTCGTCGAACTCGCTCGCGGCGAAGCGCTCGTCGCACCGCTCGCAGCGACAGTAGCCGTCGCGCGGGAAGCCCACGTCGTCGAGACGGAGGTCCGGTCCGGCCGCGACGCAGTCGTCGACGATCTCCAGCAATCCCTCGCGATACTCCTCGTGGGTGGGACAGACGTACGACCAGTCGAAGTAGGGCCGCTCTCGGGTCGCGGGCCGACCCTCGGCGTCGACGGCCGCGAGCGAGGGCTCGTCGCCGACGGCGGCGTTGTCGCCGAACGCCGAGAGCATGTTGACGCCGGCCGACTGGGGCGCGGCCGCCCGTCCCGTCACGTCCTTCACCTCGTAGTAGCCGACGTCGAAGACCGACCACTCCAGTTCCTCGGCGTTCCGCGTGACGACGCCGTACATACCCGCCGGTAGCGGGCGTGTGGGCGTAAGTGGTTCGGGTACGCGTCGGGGCTCGCGTGGCGGTCCGTCACGGGACCGATCGGCGGACTCCGCGGCTAATCGTGTTCCGTGACCGGCGGAGCCGGCGCTCCTCGGCGTGGCGGCGAAAGAACGGGGGATCACAGGGCGGTCGACGCCCGACGAGTCGACGGACGTCCCGCCGAAGGCGACGCGGTTACTCCTCGACGTCGACCTCGACCGGTTTCTTGTCGCCCGAGAGCAGGACGTAGCCGATTGCGATCAGTGCCAACACTAGGATGAACTTTGTCTTTCCGGACATGGTACCCCCTTGGACCACCGGTCACAAAGCGGTTTCGCCCGACCCGTGGGCGTCGATGTGTTCCGCGACGTCACCCCCGCGGACGATAGTGCCACAGTAGGAGCACCGAACGCCGTCCTCCAGCACCGCGAACGCCGTCCGAACCGGTTCGTCGGCGTTCGTGATGCAGTTGTGGTTGGGGCAGACGAGGATGCCGGTCACCGACTCGGTGCGCTCGACGCGGTTCTTCTCGATCACGTCGAAGTCGCGGATGATGTTGATCGTCGCCTCGGGCGCGATCAGGGAGAGGACGTCCACCTCCGACTGGCTGAGTTCGCGCCCCTCGACCTTGACGACGTCCTTCAGGCCGAGTTTGTCGCTGGGGACGTTCATGCCGATGCTGACGCTCTCGCCGCCGCTGCCGTCGATGCCGAGGATGGCGAGGACGTTCAGCGCCTGACCGGCGGTGACGTGGTCGATGACGGTGCCGTCGCGGATCTTGCTGACGCGGAGTTCCTTGTCGGTGTCGCTCATGTGTCTCCTCCAAGCAGGCCGTCGAGCAGGGCCATCCGAACGGGGACGCCGTTGTGGGCCTGTTCGAAGTACTTCGCGCGCGCCGTCTCGTCGACCTCGGGCGCGATCTCGTCGACGCGCGGTAGCGGGTGCATCACGGTCAGATCCTCGGAGGCGTCCGCCAGCACCTCGTTGTCGATGCGGTACTCGCCGGCGACCTCGCGGTACTCCCGTTCCTCGGGGAACCGCTCCCGCTGGATGCGGGTGACGTAGAGGACGTCCAACTCCGGGAGGACCTCGTCGAGATCGGTGTGTTCTCGGACCTCCGCGCCCGTCTCGTGGAGGTCGTACCGGACGTTCCGCGGCAGGCGCAGGCTCTCCGGGCTGATGAAGTGCTGACGCACGTCGAATTCGGTGAGCGCGTGGGCGAGCGAGTGGACCGTCCGCCCGTACTTCAGATCGCCCATGATGCCCACCGTGATGTCGTCGAGTCCCGCGTTCTCCCGGATCGTATAGAGGTCGAGGAGGGTCTGGCTCGGGTGCTGGCCGGCCCCGTCGCCGGCGTTCACGAGGGGAACGTCGACGAACTCCGAGGCGAGTTTCGCGGATCCCTCGCTCGGATGTCTGAGGACGAGCGCGTCGGCGTACCCCTCGATCACCCGAACCGTGTCCGCGAGGCTCTCGCCTTTCTTCACCGACGACGACTCCACCGCACCCATGTCGATGGTGTCGCCGCCGAGACGCTTCATCGCCGTCTCGAAGCTCATCTTCGTCCGCGTGCTCGGCTCGAAGAAACACAGCGCGAGCACGCGGCCGGCGTGCCGGCCGCGGACGATCCCGGGGTCGGCGTCGATGGCCGCCGCGTGATCGAGCACCGCCTCGATGTCGTCCCGGGAGAGGTGGGCCGCGCTGATGAGGTGGTCCCGTAGCATTACGTGTGTGAGCCACCCGCGGCGTCTTGAATCCCTCGGCATCACGGCACCGTCGGGGCGCTGCCGCCACTGCCGGCTTACGGAAATGCGAGGAGAAAGCCCCGCCCTTCAGGGCGGGGATGAATCCGACAAACGACGACACAATCCACCGACGATAGCACAGCCTGCTATTCCAATAGATACTTTAGACAGCATACCTAATTACAAGTGTAATGGTCACGGTGACCGTCACCGCGAAGTTCCACAATCCATCCCTCTCACGGCGCAAAGAGTGGCAACACGCCACTCGCCTCTACCGTGACACCAAGCAATTCTGTATCGACGGATGGGAGAACGGCGACTTTGGCAAATCCGTGACCACGGCTAGCATCGACAACGACCTCTACTCGGCAATCCAGAACCAAGCCATCCGGGAGGCAAAATCCGACCATAATAAGGACGGAGCGGTTCGCTACCGAGAGAGTCAGCCGTTCGCCGTCAACAACCAGAACTGGGAAATCGACACGACTGAGAACGGCACGGTCGTCGTCGGCTTCCCATGCGTCTCTCAATGGTGGTACACCCCGATAGAGGTGTACGACGACATTGCCAATCCAGTAGACCGACTAGTCGAAGGTGACGCCGACAAGACTCGTCTACAGGTCTACCGTCGCGGAGACGACTGGTATTGTACGTTCAATATCGAGTACGACGCCGATACGTCGGGCGAGACGCCCATCGGTGTCGATATTGGTGAACGACACATCCTCGCTGTGACTGCCTACGATGAGGACGAGTCGATGCTGGTGTCTGGTGGTGAGGCGAAGTACGTTCGACGCAAATATCGTTCCCTACGCGAGTCGCTATCGAAAGCGGGTGCGCTTCGCGCACGCAACCGCGTGGGTGACAAAGAACAGCGTCGGATCAAAGACATGAACCACAAACTCTCCCGTCGCCTCATCACGTTCGCGGAACAGTTCGAGAACCCCGTCATTCGGATGGAAGATCTCGAAGGCATCCGCGAGAACAGTTCGTGGTCGGGCGTCCACTCGTGGCACTTCCACCAACTCCAACAGTTCATTACGTACAAAGCCGAACGCGCTGGTGTTCGCATTGAAAAGGTCGATGCGTACCATACCAGCCAGCGGTGTTCGGCGTGTGGTTCGATGGGAACCCGTGATGGCGACCACTTTTCGTGTACGGAGTGTGGCCGTGGACGACACGCCGACCTGAACGCTTCGGAGAATATCGCACAACGGGAGGAAGAACCATGCACGGCGTAACAGTTCGGCTGACGCGAACCGTGCTACCTCGCTGGTTGAATAGCCAGTCGTCGTCATCGGGCTACGCCCGATTGCCCGTGGAACTACGTTCCACGCCGTTGACGCCCGCAGATTGCGGGGAGGAAGGCCCAATTGACAGGGCTACACGCGCTGGAAAGCACGTCCGTGGTCACAACTGGACGGCGACCTTCGACGGCCCACGCGAAAGCGTACTTGAGGCCCGAGGAAACGCGCAACCTGAATATCCCCTTCGGGGAATCCCCGCCCTTTAGGGCGGGGAGGATGTCAACCCCGCCCACGTACGTCCCACGCTGGGCACCCCGATGCGTCCGCAGGCGCTCCCACAGGGTGGAGCCGCTCCCCCGCGAGACGGCGTGGGTCCCGACCCGCGTGAGACGGGGGAATTCACCGGTCACCCGGGTCTCGTCGGCCGAAAAGACGAAGTAGACGCCCCGATCGGGCCAGTCCATGTAGCCGTCGCAGTCCCCGAGCCGTCGCGCGCCGCCGATCCGCCGTTCGAGGTCGTCGAACAGCGAGTACAGTCGGTCGAGTAGCGCGGTCCGCGCCACGGCTACGGGGGCCGCTCGGGGAACGCGTCCCGGTCGATCTCGCGGTCGGCGCCGGTGGACGGATGGCGTTGCACGGTGTCGACGTTCGACGGCTCGGACATCAATCCGTCGCCGACCGCCGCCGTCAGTGCGCGGGCCGTCGTGAGTCCGCCGGGAGCGGTGTCCGTCCCGATCAGAACGCGTCCCACGCCGTCGGCCGCCGTCCGAACCCGCGGACGCGGAACTGCAGGTCGCCGTCCGTCCCCCGGAGTTCGATCACGCCGTCGAACTGTCCGGTGATGGTGTTGACAACCTGTGGGTCGTGGCTATCGTCGTCCAGCGTGTAGACGCCGAGTCCGCCCGTCTCCGCGATCCGCTTGGTGTAGACGTAGAGGAAGTTGAACACTTTCTTGCTGTTCATGTACTGCAACAGCGTCGACACCGAGATCAGCCCGTACCGGATATCCGAGACGCCACGGTTCTCGAACTGCCGGAACAGCTTCGCCGTCCCGACGCTGATACCGGTGAGGTCGCTGGGCGAGGAGACGTGTTCGGTCGTCGCGTCGACCACCGACCGGCCGTCGCTTCCCGAGGTGTCGATGATGCCGATCCGGGCCGGATCCAGCGAGTCGACGTGCCGATGTACGACGGCGGTCCGGACGACGTTGGCGACGCGGACGCGCCGGCCATCCGGAGCGAGGACGATTCGGTCAGACGACCCTTCACCGTGACGTGAGCGCGGACGGAATCACTGGTCGGGGTCCGCGAGCGGCGACGGTCGGCGGTATTTTCCGGCCGATACCACGGTGGCGGTACGAGGGTCACGTTGCTGGGCGTGATCCGTAACGTGATGGTTCGCCTGACTGGCGTGGAGTCGAGAGAGACGACCGTTCGAGCGTAGCGCATCCCGTGGACCAGTCCACGCTCGTCGACGAGGAGGGTTCCTTCGTCCGCGCCGGACGTCGTCGAAGCGCTCCGAATCTCGATCCAAAGGTACGTCCTCCCACCGCGCTCGAAGGAGCCGGTGACCGCCGTATCCGTTCCGGATAGCGCCCGTCGGAGGAGAGATGCGGTTCGAACGGCGAACGGATCCGTGTCGGGGGCGGGTCCGATGACACGGTGGTCCGCGTCGAGGGCCGACGAATTCGAGACGGGGGGCGACTCGAAACGAACGTTACCGTCGGCGTCGGTGTTCGATCCTACGCGGACGATCCGTTTCGTTCCGTTGGCGTACGTCGATGCGTTCGCAACTCCGGACGGGGGCCAGCGGAACGTCCCGGCAACCCGCACCGTCGATCGGTGACGGGCGGGCGTCTCGACGACCGTCCGTTCCCACGCGACGGCGGTTCGCTGTCCATCGACGGATTCCCGATTCGTGACCGAGAGCCGGTAGGACTCGGCCGAGAGCGTCGAGTAGTGGGCGGCGGCCAGCATCGAGACGTTCTCGACGCCGTCGACGCCGACGCCGGGCGGATACGACTCTTCGAGAACGACTTGACGCCCCGAAGCCGAGTCCTCGATCGAATCGGCGTTCTCGGACGAGGATCCGCCGTCAGTCGCCGTTTGGTCGTCCGCGAGCGGCGTCTCCGAATCCTCCGACGCGTTCTCGACGCTCGGAGTCTCGCCGGCTGAGGCCGACCCGGAGGAATCATCGATGGGTACGACGGGACCGGTTGCGAACGGAGCGACGGCGACGATGGCAGACGTGAGGACGAGGGCGAGCACGACGGCGACGATGGAAACGGACGACAGCGCGACGACCGTTCGGCGGTCACCGCCTCCGTCGTCGTCGTCCGGACCGTCGTCAGCCGACCGGGCGAGAGCGTCGTCGGTCCCCCCACCCGACGATCCGGTCGAGGGCTCCGTGGCGGATGGCTGCCGAACCTTCCGGCCGTAGGTATCGTCGACGTCATCGGCGGGGACGCCTATGTTAGAGACAGTCAACCCGACGGCGTCGGGTGACGCGTCAAAGAAGCGGTGACAGAGTCGAGTTCGGTCATCAGGGGTCACGGCGTAGCGCAGCATCTCCCGGAGGTCTTCGAGCGGCAGTGGCGCCACGCCGTCGGTCGCCGTCACTCCGGGTGGGGCGACCCGCTGCGGGTCGGCCCCCTCGAACGGCGGTCGGACGGAGACGATGACACCGACGCGCTCGCCCTCCCACCCCCGGGCGTCGTAGACTGCGGCCACGAACGAGGCGCGTTCCCCAGGGTCGAGATCGTCGAGGGCTACCTCGAACTCGACGCGAGGCCGGGACACGTCAGCACGTTGGAATCGGCGGACAAAACCCTTCGCCCCGCACCGTCCGAAGGGCGATTCCGAGCGGAGAAGGCCTCGAGACCACCGGCCACGAACCACGGCGTGATCGTCGTGGGTTGGATACCCGGATGACACACGCACTCGGCCACGCGCATCGAGCGAACGGAGTGAGTGAGATGGGCGTGGCGGGATTCGAACCCGATTGCGAATCCTCGCTGGCGCTCGGATTCGCGTGGTTCGAACTCCGGTAACCGTTTTCGATCTCGATTCGCTCGGACAGAACAGCGGGCGTGGCGGGATTCGAACCACGGTCGTTTCGCTCCCTGATTCGAATCCCTTACGGTACACTGTTCGACCTCGCTTCGCTCGGACAGAACAGCGGGCGTGGCGGGATTCGAACCCGCGATCGAGAGGTTAGGAACCTCTCGCCCTATCCGCTAGGCCACACGCCCTGCCGGCCGTAAACGGGACGTGGACAAAAAGGTCGGTATCCCGTCCCAGCCACGTCCCTTTGACGCTCGCACCATACATTATTCATGCTTCCGACCCCAATCGGCTATCATGGAAGATCGAGCAGCCGATACCGAACGACGTCGACTTCTCGCACTGGTCGGAACGGGACTCGCCACGGGGCTGGCCGGCTGTTCCGGCGGTGGCGACGGCGGCGATGGCGGCGACGGCGGCGGCGACACGGCGACGGCCACCGCGACGGCCACCGCGACGGAGACGGCCACCTCGGGCGGCGAGGACACCGTTCCGTCGGAGTACGAGACGGCCACCGCCATCGGCGGTGCCCAGCGGAATCCCGACTCGCTCTCCTCGAAGTCGGCGGTGAACTACCAGTCCGAGCCAAAGGACGGCCAGAAGTGTTCGAACTGCCAGTTCTACATCGAGGACAAGAACGGCGACGGCATGGGGGCGTGTACCCTCGTCGAGGGCAACATCGACCCCGAGGGCTACTGCGTCAGCTACGCCGAGTACGAGGGCTAGTCCTCTAGCCTAGCGGATTCATCGGTCGGCGTGCCCCCGACGACGTGCCGTCGAGCGGGGATACGGACGTATGGTCCCGCCACCAGCATACGGCACAGCCTACGCCCCGCCCTCGACGCCGAGTTCCGCGAGCAGCGTCCGGGCCGCCGCGGCCGAGGACGCCGGTCCGCGGGCAGTCACTAGGTCGCCGTCGACGGTGACCGACGTCTCGGCGTCGAGTTCGGCGTCCCACTCGGCGCCCGCCGCCCGCACCTCGTCTTCCACCCAGTAGGGAAGCTTGCGTCCGTCGGGCATCAGGTCGTGGTCGTCGACGATGCCCTCCTCCCAGGCGTTCGGGAAGCCCGTGACCCGTCGTCCGGCGACGAGGAAGTCCCCGTCGGCGTCGCGGGTGAACGCGAGGATGCCGACGGCGTGACAGACGACGAGCGCCTTCGTGTCGCCGCCGTCGACGGCCTCGCGGAGCAGAGCGCGGGCGTGGCGGTCCTGGTTGATGTCCCACTCGGTTCCGTGGCCGCCGGGGAAGACGACGGCGTCGTGGTCGGCGGCGTCGACAGCGGTCACCCCTTCGGGGTCGTTCAGGCGCGGGTCGGTCTCGTGGACCTCCCGGACGCGTTCGGCGGTCTCCGCCCCGACGTTCGCCGGATCGACCGACCGCTCGTCGACGACCGGCGGCCCGCCCGTGGGCGTGGCGACGGTGACCTCGACCCCCGCCTCGTCGAGCGTCGTCAGCGGCTCGATACACTCCTCTCCCCAGTACCCCTCCTCGCTGACGACGAACAGTGCGGATGGCATGCACCGACCGCTACGGCGCTGAGACGGAAAGGCGTTCGCGATCCGGGGATGACCGCCGGGACGAGCGACTCACGCCTCGAGCGTCGGGAGACGGACCACCGCCGAGGGTTCGGACGTCGCTCGGAAGGCTCCAGCGGACCGGTCGGTCGTCGGGTCGGACGGACCGTCTCACGCGCCGGTGGCCGCCAAAAGATGTGTCGAGGTCGCGTTACTCCTCGTCGGAGACGAAGACGACGGTGGAGTCGGCATTCAACAGCACGAGCTGGGAGACGCTGCCCATCAGTGCCTTGCCGATCGGCGTCTGCTTCTGCGGTCCGAGGACGATGTAGCTGGACCTACGCTCCTCCGCCTCGTTGAGAATGCGCGGCGCGGGCTCGCCGAGCGCTCCGACGGCCGTGACGTTCTGCGGGTCGTCGAGCGCCAGCTTGA
The DNA here is from genome assembly GCF_009762275.1 of Haloplanus salinarum. Taxonomy (NCBI): domain Archaea; kingdom Methanobacteriati; phylum Methanobacteriota; class Halobacteria; order Halobacteriales; family Haloferacaceae; genus Haloplanus; species Haloplanus salinarum. Next base: position 542,468 of record NZ_CP034345.1, read on the forward strand.
CCGCGTTCTCGGCGATCTCCTTGGCGGTCGACTTCGACTCCGTCTCCGGCTGGACGTTGAAGACGACGAGCTCCTCGTCGAACGCCTGAGCGAGTTCGTAGCCGCGCTGTACCACTCGGCTCTCGTCCGCGCTGTCGACTGCAGCTAAGACTGACATGGCACATCTCTGTCCTATCGGTATCTAAATAAATGTTGGTGATGAATGTCATTCGGCTGGGAGGACAGCGAGAGCTCCCCGTGTCAACGCCGTAGCGTCGTGTCGCTGCCGGAAATCGTCGGGAATGGACCCATCAGATGAGACACAACACACCCGTCGTGACGACACCGGACCGGCGGATACGGCGGGAAGAGTACCCATCAGTCCCTCCATGGGTTCGGTCGCGGCGACACTGACCGCGCTCGACGGCGGCCGAACTCGTGTCGTCGATACGATCGGGGCACGGCGGGACCCCACGCCGAGACAGATTCAAAAGGTCGAGACGCGAAGCGGTCGGTATGGTCGTGTACGGCGACGTCGCCGGAGCGTCGCTCGGGGAGCGGGTGGCCGAGACGACCGCCGATCTCGTGACGTACCGAACCACCGAGGACCGGCCGGGGGAGATCGAGGCCTGTCTCTCCGCGGTCGCCGACTTCTTCGCCGACGCCGACGTGACCGTCGAGCGCTACAGCCACGACGACACCCCCTCACTGGTCGTCTCGCTCGACGGTTCGTTGACTCCCGACGTCGTCTTCCACGGCCACCTCGACGTCGTTCCGGGCGCCGACCGCCTGTTCACGCCACGGTACGTCACCGAGGGCGAACTCTCGGGGCGGGGGACGGCGGACATGAAAGGGGGACTCGCGGCGATGATGCACGTGGTACGTGACCTCTCGCGGACTCCCGATCCGCCGTCGCTCGCGCTGATGGTCGTCACCGACGAAGAGCGCGGCGGCTACGACGGCGCCCGCTACCTCCTCGAGGAAGTGGGGTACGACCCCGCCTTCTGCATCACGGGCGAACCGAACAACCTCGCGGGCTACATGGACATCGTCCACCGACAGAAGGGGGTGATCCGGATCGACCTGCGGGCGACTGGCGACCCCGCACACGCCGCGACACCCGAGCAAGGCGAGAGCGCCATCGAGACGCTGATGGCGGCCTACCCCGCCGTCGACGCGGCCGTCGACGGGGTGGCCCGGGACTACGACTGGGAGCCGACCGTCAACTACGGTCGCATCGAGGGGGGGACGGCAGTCAACCAGGTCGCCGACGCCGCTCGTCTCCAGCTCGACGTGCGCTATCCGGACGCCGAGGCCCGCGACAGCGTCCTTGGGGCGCTCCGTGATATTTCCGACCTCTCCGTCGAGAGCGTCGGCCACGGCGCCCCCGTGGACACGGCCCCCGACGATCCGTACGTTCGTGGCCTGCAACGTCACGCCGAACGGGTACTCGGACGGGAGGTCGATCTGGTCCGCAAACCGCACACGAGCGACCTGCGACACTTCGCGACCCACGGGGTGCCGGGCGTGGCGTTCGGGCCCGAGGGCTACGGCTCTCACGAGAGTTACGAGTATCTCGTTCTCGACAGCCTCCCCGACTACTGTCGGACGCTCGCCGCCTTCGCCGCGGACGCACCCTACAGTTCCAGTTCGAGGTCCCAGTAGCGGTCGTGGGCCGCGACGACGCGGTAGTCGAGGCCGAGCGTGTCGATGAGTGCCTTCACGTCGTCGACCACGGCCACCTCGGTCGGCGTGTCGTCCGGTGGGTGCTGGAAGACGAAGGCGTCACGGCGGTCCCCGTCGCGGCTCAGCCAGTCGGGGACGAACCCCGCGGGCGAGAAGCCGTCCGCCTCCAGCGGTTCGTAGAGCGCGATGAGCCGGCGGGCGTTGGCATCGACCGGGACCATCAGGTGGACGTCCTCCTCGCGCATCGCGGCCCGAATCTCCGCCTCCGTGCGCGCCCACGACTCGTCGCCGCCGGCGGTCACCTCCCAGAGGAAGCCCCGCTCCCGGGAGAGTGCCATCTCGACCTGGTCGGCCTGGGGGTAGGTCACCGTGTTGACCGTGCGGATTCGCCGCCCGAGCAGGTCCAGCGACGCGTTCGCCAGCGTCCGCTCGACGACGTGGCGATACCGCTCGGGCACGTACACGTCCCGCTCGTCGTAGTCGATGCTGGGGGTGTAGAGGGTGATGACCTCGCTCTCGTTGCGGGGGCCGAAGTAGCCCCCCTGGAAGTCCTTGTGGATCGAGAAGGGAGCGAACCCGCGTGCCAGCAGGTTGTGTTGGGAGGCGGGATGGGAGGTGACCGCCGCCGAGTACACCAGCCCGGAGAACGCCTCGTCGGCGTGGAGCACGTTCAGCCGGTGTTTCAGGAGCTCGCGCCCCAGCCCCCGTCCCTGGTGGTCGGGGTGGACCGCGAGTTTGCAGATCTGGGCGTTCCCCTCATCCAGCGAGTCGTACTCGATGGTCGCCGTACCGGTGACGCCGTCGTCCGTCTCGGCGACGAACGCCGCGACGTCTGGGTCGCCCAGGAGGGTCGACCGGACCGCCGCCGTCTCGACCAGCGGGTAGTCGGTGTCCGCCGGATACGCCGCCGCGTACACCGCCGCGACCTCGGGCGCGTCGTCCCACTCGATCCGTCGGATCGTGTAGCCCGCCGGCAGGTCCGGCACGAAGGGCCGCTCCTCGTCCATCGGCCGCTCCCGTCAGTTCACGTCGATCCGCGTGCCACGCGAATCCGGATCCGACTTCGGCATCCGGACCGTCAGGACGCCGTTGTTGTAGGTGGCCGTGATGTCGTCCTCGTCAACCGCCGAGGGGAGATCGATCGACCGTGAGACCGACGTCCGCCGGCGTTCGCGCCGGACGTACTCCCCGCCCTCTTCCTCGGTCTCCTCGTCGCGCTCGGCGCCCACCCGTAGCGTTCCGTCGACCACTCGGACGTCGATGTCGTCCGCTTCGAATCCCGGGAGGTCGCCCGTCAACACGAGTTCCTCGCCGGTGTCCTCGAGGTCGACGCGCATCCCGGCTCCCGCCGACGTCGGCAGGTCGGTCTCGGCGGGGTCCCACGTCCGTGCCGCGCTCTCGAAGTTCTCCTGCATCCGGTCGAACAGTTCCTCCAGTTCGTCGAACGGGTTTCGTCCGCTCATACCTGTTACTGACGCGACGCTAACTAAAATCCTACACGGTCGTTCCTGGGAACCGGGACCGGCCAGCGCACCCGCTTGGGCGGGGAGCCACGATGTGTCACCCGCGAAAGAGCGCGAGCAGCTCGTCGACCACGGACGATTCGGCGACGACGACGTACCGGTTCCCGGCTTCCGGTTCCGTGTCCGCCCGAGCGACCCCCGTCCAGTCGTGGTCGGACACGACCAGGGATCCCCGCGGGAGGCTGATCTCGTCGAGCGTGTGGCCGGCGACCGAGGGCGACGCCACACCCCGTCGGTGGGTCTACACGGCCGCACGGATCGAGGGGACCGTCCTCGTTCTGTGGGCGCTTCGGCGGGGCCGCGGAGGGGGCTGACTGCTCACGCGCTCGGCAACGCGCCCGTGACGCCGACGGTTTCGAGCACGAGCCACCCCAGAAAGCCCCCGTAGACCACCAGCAGGACGACGGCCTCCCGGAAAGTGAGCGCCAACCCCGTCCGCAGGAGGGTAAAGAGGACGAGCGTCGCGACGGTGAGCGAGGCCATCATCGGCACCGCAGCGGCGAAGTCGACGGTGGCCGTCCCGGCGAGCAACACGCCGGCTGGCACGGCTATCAGCAGGTCGAACGTGTTGCTACCGAGGACGTTGGCGACGCTCGTGACGTCGCCGCCGGCATCCCCTCTCGCGGCCCGGAGGCTCACGAACAGGTCCGGAACGCTCGTCCCCGCGGCGACGACGACCATCCCCCAGACGAAACTCGGCGTGCCGAACATCTCGCCGAAGCCGATGGCCGCCCGGACCAGACCCTCGACGGCGATGACGATCAGAACGACCCCCGCCCCGAGTTCCAGCCACCGCCGCCCCACCGCGACGCAGTCGTCCGACCCGCCATCGTGATCGGCGAGATCCTGATACTGGGTGAAGACGTAGACACCGTAGAGCGCCACGGGGAGTAGCGCCAGGGGTCGGGTCACCGTCCCGGCCAGCCCACCGCCCGGCACCGGGTTGTAGATGACGGCGAACGCGAAGGTCACGAGGAGGGTCGCCACGGAGAGCATGTAGAACTGCGCTTCCTTGTAGACGAGGTGCCGACTCGCGGTCAGTCGTCCCCGGCGGGACAGGGTGGCCGCGGACGGGATGACGAGGACGTTGAACACGGCCGACCCCACGATAGCTCCCACCCCGAGGTCGAACTCCCCGTGGAGGAGCGTCGCGAGCACCACGCTCGAAAGCTCCGGGGCGCTCGACCCGACCGCGGCGACGACCGCACCGCGCACGATGGGCGGCATCCCGTAGTGGTGCGCGAGTCGCTCGCCCGACCGGTCGAGATAGTCGCTCCCCTTCCAGACGACGGCCGTCGACACGACTGATACTGTTTATTGTAAGTCATTACCGGTGGTTCGCCGAGACGGTCCGGCGAACCACCGGCAACCAGTTACAATAATCCGTATGAGAGGACCAGATACCAGGCTCCCGACGGAGGCCTCATCGGGGGGCGCTACTCCGTCGACCGGGAAACCTCCTCCGGCGGCGACGGGAGTTCCTCGCCAGTCGCGTGGGTCGTGCGGAATTAGTCCGCCGGTTCCACGGCGGACACCGGGCGGCGTGCACGGTCGGGCGGGTGGCGTGTGTCGGGGATCAGCGACGCGTCGCCGTCCGGGAGGGGTCCCGGTGGGAGACGGTGAGGACGAACCCGTCCTCGTCGTCGACGTCGACGTCGACGCTCTCGACGCGACGGACGTACTCGCTCGCGTGTTTGCCGTCGGGGCAGAGCCGCGTCCGCTCGTCGAGCAGGCCCACTTCGGTGAGCGTGTCTACCTTCCGGTACGTCGTCGAGAGCGGGAGGTCACAGGCCTCCGAGAGTTCGCGGGCCGACAGCGACGTCTCGCTCGTCGCGTCGAGCACCGTTCGGCAGTCCGGGTCGTGGAGGGCGTCGAGCACCGCCTGCACTTCCTCCGCGTCGTCGACGGTCGATTCCTCGGGCGTCTCCTTGCGGCGAGCGGTGGTTGCGATAGCCATCGTCGGTCGGGTTCGTGTATCGGCCGAGCCCCGACCAACCTTCACCCACGATATCGGGGTGATTTATAAACTAGTCGAACCCGTTGGTGTGCTAGTTAATACCACGAGACGGTCGTAGAGGGGCACACTTAGGAGGTTCGACCGCAAATCCCCGCTCGATGGGCACCGGCATTCGGGCGGAGCTGAAAGTCGACGCGGACGGCACCTGTCCCGTCGCGGACGCCGCCGCGGAGGCGGGCGAACCCACGTTCTCGGTTTCGAAAGGGACGAATCCGGGTGCGTCGGGTCACGTCACCGAGGAGTTCATGCTGAAGGACGCGGGCGATGGGGTGGTGTCCGACACCGAGACGCCGGTCGACCCCGTGTTCACCTACGGGTCGAAGACGGTGTACCGGTTCAGCCGCTCGCAGGGGCAGGGTTGTCCCTGCGAACGCGTCGAATCGTTCGACTGTCCGGTCGTCGACGTCCACACGCGGGACGGCTGGCTCTATCTGGTCTTTCACGCCGCGGATATGACCGAACTGCAGGATATCATCACGACGCTGCGGGAGGAGTACCCCGCCGTCGACATCCGTCGGCTCCTCCGCTCGCGAGGCGATCCGTCCGATCACGACCTAGTGTTCGTCGACCGTGGACGCCTCACCGACCGACAGCGTGAGGTTCTCGAACGCGCCCACGAGATGGGATACTTCGAGCGCCCGAAGGGGGCGAACGCGGGCGAGGTGGCTGCGGCGCTCGACATCTCCCGATCGACGTTCACCGAACACCTGAGTGCCGCTCAGTCGAAACTCCTCGATGCGATCCTCGAGGAGTAACTACTGTGACCGTTTACCGGTAGCTCGCCGGACTGTCCCGGCGAACTACCTAACGACGTACGAGGGGTAGTCACTGCTCGACGTCGATCCGGCGGCCGCTCAGCTCGTCGGGTTCGAGTTCGTAGAGATCGATCGTCAGATCCGCCTTCGGTTCGCCCCACATCTCGAACAGCGGTCGCTTGGCCGAACCGTACCGCTCGACGTGATCGGCCGTGAGTTCCGATTTGGGGAGGTGTTCGAGTCGACCGTCGGCGATGACGCTCCGGTAGGTCGTCTCGTCTTCCTCGTAGACGACGAACCGGACCCGTGGGGAGTCGGTGAGAAAGCGGCGTTTTCGACTCTCGGGCGTAGATGCCAGTCGCATGCAGAACTGTCGGGGCCCCGCGTCGTATCCGTACGAGATCGGCACCGCGTAGGGTTCGTCCCCGCGGGCGAGCGAGAGGACACCCGTCTCGTGGCGTCCGAGGAGGGCGTCGGTTTCGGCCCCCGTCATCACGGTCTGTTGCTCTACGGTCATCGATGGCGTCCCTTGGAGGAACGGCTGGCGGGTGTTTATATTTGTGCAACTGACTCGGCGAGGCTCACGCCGCGATCAGCACTCGGCGTCGCCGTCCGGTTCCGGGGTGGAGAACGCGCTCCGAGGGACGGCCGTTCCACAGACCACACAGCCGTGGTTCAGGAGCGCCTCCCGCATCGGCGCGTTCACGGCCATGGATTCGCCACAGGACGGGCAGTGGAACGTCAACTCCGTTCCCCCGGTCATCATCGGATCGGTAGAACGGCCTCCGGTATATGATACCCCCGTCTTTCCAGTGCCGTGGGAACTCTACCCGGGACCGGTGCCGTCCATCACGCTAGGGCGATGTCGAGATAGAGCATCACGATCACGCCCGCGAGCGTCCCGAGGGTCGCGACCCGTTCGTTCCCCCGCGTGTGCGTCTCGGGAACGATCTCGTCGCTGATGACGAAGAGCATCGCGCCGGCGGCAAAGCCCATCGCGTACGGCAGCAGTGACGACACCGCCCCGACGGCGTACGCGCCGATGATCGCCAGCGGGATCTCGACCACGCCCGAGCGGATCCCGGCGAAGACGGCGTAGGTCCGCCGATCCAGTCCCGCGTTGATCGCCGCGACCGAGACCGCCAGTCCCTCGGGTACGTTCTGGATGCCGATGGCGAGCATCAGCGGGATGGCGGTCGCGAGGTCGCCGCTCCCGAACCCGACGCCGACCGCGAGTCCCTCCGGCATGTTGTGGAGGGTGATCGCGAGGACGAACAGCACCACCCCGGCGAACCGCTCGTCGTCGACGGGCAGGTCCCGGCCCGGACTCGCCGCGTCGGGCCGTCGCCGCCCCGATACGAGGTAGTGGGCGTGGGGCACCAGCGAGTCGGCCCGGTCGAGGAAAAGCGCCCCCAGGGCGACCCCCAGCAACACGGGGATGGGGTCGCCGTTCGCGTACGTCTCGATTCCGGGGATGATGAGGCTCGTGAAACTGGCCGCGAGCATCACCCCCGCCGCGAAGCCGAGCGCGCCGTCGAGGCTCCGCTCCGAGGGGTCCCGCCAGACGAAGACCAACGACGCCCCGAACAGGTTGAACGTAGCGATGACGATACCGCCGACGACCCCGTGGATCAGCGGATCGGTCCCGAACAGACGTGTGAACGTCTCGATCACCACAACACGAACCCCTCCCTGGTACTCCCGCTCACACGCCCGACTACTCGGCGGGCGGTATTGAACGTACCCGCCGGGCACCGAACGGGTCGACCCGGGTGGCGGCGGCCGATCACTCCGATCCCAGACGCTGTACCGCCTCGTCGACCTCCCGAATTCGCTCGGTCTGCTGTTCGTTGGCCGCCGCGACGTGTTCGACCTCCGCAGCCACGCGGTCGGCCTGTTCGACCAGTTCGTCGATCATCCCCGCGACCTGCTCGGTCGACGCTGCCTGGTCGTCGGTCGCGGTCGACACCTCGCGGATCCCCTGTGAGGCGTCGGCGACGGCGTCGACGATCGACTCCAGTTTCGTCATGGCCGATTCGACGCCCTCGACCCCGCGTTCGACCTCCGCGGCCGTGGACTCCAGACTCTCGACCGCGTCTTCGGTCTCGGATTTGATGTCGTCGACCATGGTTTCGATCTCGCCGGCGTGTCGCTGTGACTCCTCGGCCAACCCCTTGACCTCGTCGGCGACGACGGCGAAGCCTTCCCCCGCTTCGCCGGCGCGGGCCGCCTCGATGGAGGCGTTGAGCGCCAGGAGGTTCGTCTGGTCCGCGATGTCGTTGATGACCTCGACGACCTCGTCGATCTCGTCGACCCGCTCCTCTAGGTCGTCCACGTCCGCCGTCACCGCGTGTGCCGACTCGCTCACCGATCGCATCACTTCGATGGATTCGGTCGCCGCCTCCCGGCCCTCGGCGGCGAGGTCCTCGGCTCGTTCGCTGGTCGCCGCCACTTCGTCCGCCGTGGAGGCGATCTCCTCGACCGTCGCACTCATGTTCGAGACCTCCCCCGCGACCTCGCCCATGGTGTCGGCCTGTTCGTCCGCCAACTCGCTGATCGATCCCGCGCTCGCGGCCACTTCCTCCGCCGAGTCGCGGAGCGTCGCCACCGGATCCGCGAGGTCACGTTCGACCTCCTCCATCAGTCGCTCGTGGTCCTCGATCGTGTCCTGCAGTTTCTGGCTGTAGGAGTGGATGTACGTGTCGGCAACGACCTGCATATCGAGGTTGAGAAGACGGAGGACCGCGAGGGTTTCGGCGAGACCCTCGTCGAGTTCCGCGCGGACGGCCCGTTCGACTGCGTCCTCGTCGGCGTCCGTCTCCGTGGCGAGGCGGTCGACGAGACGGTCGCCCGTCCGCTCCATCAGGAGCGGCAGGAGGAGGTCGTAGTAGACGCCGTACTGGCCGATGTACTGTTTCATCGGCATCTCGAGGAGGTCGTGGAGCTTCCCGATCCGCGCGCGGTTGCGGATGTAGTCCATCCCGTACTCGCCGTCGGCGAGCGTGACCAGATACGCGGACTGGGTGCGTTTCAGTTGCTCCACCTCCTTCTCGGAGCGGTCGATCACGGACCGGGTCTGTTCGTACTGCGTCAGGTTCTCGTAGAAGTCGTCAGCGATCCGATCGGCCTGCTCGCGGAACACCCCTTCGAGATCCCGAAGACGACGGGCGTCGTCCTCGTCGAAGCCGATGAACTCCTTCCGCCAGGCGATTTCGTCCTCGTCGAGACCACACTCTTGGACGAGAGCGTCGGCCGAGATCCGGTCGTTCAGTCCACCGCGGCCGAACGCCGACTCGAAATCCTGCATGACTGGACCGTCGACGGGTCCGGGCGATAAAGCTGTCTGCCGATTCCAATCGATGATAATCCCCGGCCGAACCGGGTGCCGACCCTTACGACGTCGCCGTTCCGCGGACCGTCAGGACCGGCACCGGCGAGGCCCGCACGAGTTTCTCGGTGACGCTTCCCAGTACGTACCGATCGAATCCGGTCCGACCGTGTGTGCCGGCGACCACGAGGTCGACGTCGTGATCGTCGACGTACGACCGGACGACGCGGGCGACCGACGTGCCGAGTTCGACGGCCGTCGCCGCCGGCGTGACGCCCGCCTCGTTCGCCGTCGCCGTCGCGGACTCGACGACGTCGGCCGCGCTCTCCTCCAGCGACTCGACCGCGATGTCGGTCCGGACGTCGATACCGAGACTCGTCACGTCGACGACCGAGAGGAGGTGAAGCCCCGCGCCCTCGGCCGCGGTCAGGTCGAGGGCCAAGTCCAGGGCCGCGTCGGCGGTGGCACTCCCGTCGGTGGGCACCAGGACGTTCCGGTAGGGATGTCGAACCCGTACGTCGTCGTCCGGGCGGAGCGTGAGGACGGGCACGTCGGCGCGGCGGATCACCCGCTCGGTCGTGCTCCCGAGGAGGAAGCGTTCGAGGCCCCGTCGCCCGTGTGTGGGCATGACGATGACGTCGACGTCGTTTGCGGCCGCGTAGTCGACGACGGTGCTGTAGGGCTCGCCCTGCAACACCTCGGTGACCGTCGCGACCCCCCGGTCGCTCGCCCGCCCCGCCGTCTCCTGTACGACCCGTGCCCCCTCGCGTTCGAGCGCGTCGATCACTTGCCCTTGGATCTGTGTGACGCTGTCGCGGGTAGTATCGGCCACGTTGAGGACGTACACCGTCGCGTCGTGGGCCTCGGCCAAGTCGAGTACGTGTCCGAAGGCCGCCTCCGCCCCGTCGCTGCCGTCCGTCGGGAACAGTATCGTGTCGAACATACGACACGGGACGCGGGCCAACGACAAAAGCAAGGGGGTGATCCCCACGGCGTCGGAGGACGGGGCGGTCGGGGTGGCTCCCCCCGTAGATCGGCCGTGACAAGAGCCGTACTCGGGGACGTCGCCGTCCCGGATTCGCTCGGCCGGACGCACCAAGTAAGAAAGGTATTTAGGACGCCGGACCGGAGTAGCGACGCGAGAGACGCGTCGTGTTCGAGCACGACCGCCGGTGGGTCGCCGTCCACGGAGGGCGGGACCTGACCGGCGGCCGTCGCGGGCGCGACCGAACTCGATTTCGAGTCAACGTGATACAATGCAGGGACAAGCCCAACAGCAGGCCTACGACCGCGGGATAACGATCTTCTCGCCCGATGGCCGCCTCTATCAGGTCGAGTACGCCCGAGAGGCCGTCAAGCGAGGGACAGCGAGTATCGGCATCCGAACCGAGGACGGCGTGGTACTGGCGGCGGACAAGCGCTCCCGGTCGCCGCTCATGGAGCCGACGAGCGTCGAGAAGATCCACAAGGCGGACGACCACGCCGGCATCGCGTCGGCCGGGCACGTCGCCGACGCGCGCCAGCTCATCGACTTCGCCCGCCGGCAGGCCCAGATCAACCGCCTCCGGTACAGCGAGCCCATCGGCATCGAGACGCTCACGAAGGAGGTCACCGACCACATCCAGCAGTACACGCAGGTCGGTGGTGCCCGTCCGTTCGGCGTGGCCCTCCTCATCGGCGGCATCGAGGACGGCGAGCCGCGCCTCTACGAGACCGACCCCTCGGGGACGCCCTACGAGTGGAAGGCCGTCTCGATCGGCGCGAACCGCGGCGATCTGCAGGAGTACCTCGAGGACAACTACGAGGACGGCCTCGACCTCGACGGCGGGATCGCCCTCGCGCTCCGGGCGCTCGCCACCAGCAACGACGGCAGCCTCGAACCCGCGGGCGTCGACGTGGCGACCGTCAGCCTCGACACCGAGGCGTTCCACGAACTCGACAACGACGAGATCGAGAGTCACCTGAGCGACTTCGATCTGTTGCCCGACGAGGACGACGAGGACGCCGACGCCGACGAACCGGCGGACGACGGCGACGACGGCGAGGAGTAGACGCCGGATCGGCGCGCTCGATCCCTTCTTTCGGCGGCGATCAGTACTCTTCGTACGCCAGGTTCATCAGCCACTGCGAGAAGGCGTCGCTCCGGGGATCGACCTCCTCCTCGCCGATGAACGGCGACAGCATGTCGCCGGCCATCAGCAGGGAGAAATTCAGATCACGGGCCGTCGGCATCAGGAAGTACGTGTTGTGTCCCTGATAGACGGTCTCCTCGCGGCGGATGAGCCCCGCTTCGACCAGCGACTCGGCGATGCGACTCCCCTTCCGCGAGGAGATGTCGAGTTCCTTCCACAGTTCGCTCTGGTGGATGCCACGCGTTTCGAGGACCAGATCGAGTGCCGCCCGCTCCGCCTCCGACAGGTCGGCTTCCTCGGCGGCGCTCATCGGCGCACCTCCAGGTCGACGATCCGATGCATACACCCACAAACCGTTGCGGCGGGTTTAAAGCTGACTTTCGTCCGTCTCGACGCGGCGGTACGGCGTCTCGCAGGGCGGCCCGTCGGCGAACCGGTAGGTTCCCCCGTCGTCGTCGAGGCGGAGCAGCGAGGACGAGCGGGTGCCGTAGCCGTCCGCGTGGATGCAGACGCCGAACTCGTGGTCGCCGAGGACCGTCCCCGCCCGGTCGAGCCAGGCGTCGGCCGCCTCGCCCGGTTCGGGCGTCAGCGCCGCCCGCACGGCGCGGGCGTTGGCGGCCTGTTCGGCGGCGCGGTTCGGGTCGCCGTCGTCGTCATCGTCGGGGCCGGGCGTCCGGAAGGCGTCGACGACGGCCCCGCCGCCGCCGAGCGCCGCCCCGCTGTTGACGACGACGTGAACGCCCGGGTCGAGTCGGTGGGTCCGGAGCCGGCCGTCCCACTCGAAGAGGAAGGCGCCGCTCCGGTCGGCGACGACGAGGTTGAAGCCGTCGTACCCGTCCGTCTCGACCGCCCGTTCGACGAGGCGGGCGGCCGAGCGCGCGTCGGGTTCCCGGAGCGCGTCGTCGACGAGCAGCCCCCGCGACCGCTCCGCGGTCGGGTTCGCCATCGGCCGGTTCGTGATGCCGACGAAGAGGCCGGCGTCGTTGTAGCCGATCCACGTGCCGCCGGCCTCGGCGTCACGCGGTGCGATCACGGCCGGGGTCGAGCCGGTCCACTCCGGCGGCTCCGCGGGCCGGTCCCGTCGCTCGTCCCGGTTGGCGGCGACGAGCACCGGCGCGTCGACGAACGTCTGCCAGGCGAGGGTCAGGGTACACACGCCTCGGGGTAACGGAGCCGGCGACTTAAGCTATCACTCCCGCCACGCCTCGGGTACGTCCGCGGCGTCCGCCGTCGCGACGGCGGTCCGCACCGCGGCCACGTTCTCCGCGACGTCGTGGACGCGCACGATGTCGACGCCGCGGTCGACCGCCAGCGCCGTCGTCGCCACCGTCGCCGGCAGGCGCTCGCCCGCGTCCTGTCCCACGTGGCCGAACATGGACTTGTGGGAGTGACCGAGGAGGATCGGACAGCCGAGCGCCCGGAACTCCGCGAGGCGGTCGAGGAGTTCGAAGTTCTCGACGTTCGACTTCCCGAAGCCGAGTCCGGGATCGACGATCACCTGCTCCCGGTCGAGTCCCGCCCGCTCGGCGAGGGCCACCCGCTCCGCGAGTTCGTCGATCACGTCCGAGACCACGTCGTCGTACGTAACTGCACGGTCGGGCACGACCGGCGCGTCGATGCTGTGCATCACGACGACCGGCACGTCGTGTTCCGCGGCGACGAAGCGCATCTCGGGGTCCGCGAGGCCGGTCACGTCGTTGAGGATGTCCGCGCCCGCCTCTAGGGCTGCCCGCCCGACCGCCGCCTTTCGGGTGTCGATCGACACCAGGACGTCGAGGTCCGCGAGCGCGTCGATCACCGGCCTGACGCGGTCGATTTCGTCCTCCACTGGGACGGGATCGGCGCCCGGGCGCGTGCTCTCGCCGCCCACGTCGATCACGTCGGCCCCCGCCTCGACCATCGCCTCGGCGCGCTCGACGGCCGTCGTCGGGTCGAAGTACTCGCCGCCGTCGTGGAAGCTGTCCGGGGTCACGTTCAGGATGCCCATGACCGCGGGGCGGTCCTCCCAGGGGTAGTGCGTGGGCGCGTCGTCGCCGACGCCGATCCGGTCGCGCAGGCGGTCGACGACGCCCGTCAGCGTCCCGTCGAGCGCGTCGGCGAGCGCGCGGAGGTCGGCACGCGTGCCCGCGATCACCGCCTCCCGGAGTTCGCGGCCGGTGCGGTACTCCGCGGTGACGGCGATCGCGCCGGTCCGACCGGCCGCGCGCTCGACCGCCCGCGCCTCCCGCCGGTCGAGACGGACGGTCACGACGCGGTGGACGCCCTCCTCGGCCACGCCGGCGGGGGAATCCGCGTTCGAGCGGTCGAACACCGCCCTCGCGTCCTCGACGGTGTCGACCCGGCGCCCCACCGCCAGCCGCGACCACGTGCGACGGGCCTCGGCGACGGCGAAGAGCGACCCGACGACGAGGACGCAGTCCCCCGGGCCCGCCGCCGCCCGGGCGTCGTCGAGGGCGGCCGCCACCGTCCCCGCCGTGGTCACGTCGCTCGCGCCGGCCGCCCGGAAGGCCGCGGCCAGCACCGCCGGGTCGGCCGCCCGCTCGTGTGCGGGTGCGCAGGCTCGCACGGACGCCGCCGCCGGGAGTTCGGCCGCCATCTCGCGGTGGTCCTTGTCGTGCATCGCGCCGACGACGAGGTGGAGGTCGTCGTAGTCGTACTCGTCGAGGGTCGCCGCGGCCGCGCGGCACGCGCCGGGGTTGTGGGCGCCGTCGAGGACGACCAACGGATCGCGCTCCATGACCTCGAACCGGCCGGGCCAGTGGGCTCCCCGCAGGCCGCGTGCGACGACGGCGTCGGTGACGCGGTCGCCGCCGACCTGTCGGGCGAGCACCGCGGCGACGCCGGCGTTGCGCGCTTGGTACGACCCGGGCACGGGAATGCGCGTCTCGACGTCCAGGTCCGGGCCCGTGACGCCGACGCCCGCCTCGGTGTGGTTGACGAGGCCGTCGTAGCTGACGGTCACGTCCGGCGACTCGTCGGCGAAGCCGACGGTCAGGGCGTCGGTCGCGTGGCGGCGGACGGCCGTCCGCGCCTCACCGCTCGCGCCCGTCACCAGCGGGGCGTCCTCGGCCTCGACGGCGACCTTCTCGGCCGCGATCTCGTCGAGCGTCTCGCCCAGGATGCCGGTGTGCTCTAAGCTCACCGCCGTCACCGCGGCGGCGACGGGATCGACCACGCTCGTCGCGTCGAGGCGGCCGCCCATCCCCACCTCGAGGACGGCCACGTCGACGTCGGACCGGCCGAAGTGCCAGAGCGCCATCGCCGTCAGCGTCTCGAAGGAGGTGAGCGGGTCGCCCTCGACCGCCCGGTCGACGAGGAACGGGCGGACCCGCTCGACGAACTCGACGACTTCGGACTCGGGGATTCGGCGCCCGCCGACCCGGATCCGCTCGCGGACGTCGTCGAAATGCGGCGAGGTGTACAGTCCGACCCGGTAGCCCGCCGCGCCGAGGATCGACTCGGTCATGCGGGCCGTGCTCCCCTTGCCGTTCGATCCGGCGATCTGGACGAACTCGACGCCCTCGTGAGGGTCGTCGAGGTGGGCCAGCAGGTCACGGATCGACTCCGTGCCCGGATCGAGCGCGAACCGGCGGAGGTCCGACAGAAAGTCCGCCGCGGCGTGATAATCCATGTCCGAGGAGTCCGCGTCGGGAGGGTTTTAGTCCCACGGTCGTGGCCGAACCTACCGAACGGGCGGTCGGTTACGCGTAGCCTCGCTCGCGCGCCCGGTCGAGGGCGTCGTCCTCGACGAACACGACGATCTCGTCGTTCCAGAGCCGGAAGTCGTGCCGGTGGGTCGAATAGCCCGTGATCTGTCGGTCGACGACGTCCTCGTCCCAGCTGGCGGCGACGATCACTGGCGGCGGATCCGACCCGAGCGTCTTGTCGTCCGGGGGTGTGCTCGTCACCGCTGCCCCGTAGCGTTCGAGATACCAGGGCAGCGGGAGCCGCGTGTGCCAGGACGGCCCGCCGGGGCGTGGCTGGTCCAGCGACCCCTCGTCCGTGACGTGGAAGCGGACGTCGCTCGGGTTGCCGGGCGTGTGCGTGCCGACGAACAGGACGTCCGGGCCCTCGTCGTCGACGCGGACCACCCCGCGGACCAGCGCCAGCGTCTCCTTGAGGTCGTTCTCGGGCTGCGCCCACTGGATGACTTCCCCGGCCTCGTCGTCGTCGGTGCTGTTCGTGTACGTGGCGTTGGCGCCGACGACGCCCGCGACGGCGCCACAGAGCAGGAGCGCCGCGAGCGCCGCCGAGGGCGTCCACGCGGCCCGGAGCGTGCGCACCACGTCGCTCCCGCCCCCGCCGGCGCGGGAGCGTGCCCGTTCGACCGCCGTCCGGACCTGCCGGGCGAGGGTGGCGACGCCGACCGCCGCGGGGACCGCGAGCGGAACCACGGCGTGGACGGCGGCCCACGGCGCCCGGATGTCGGTCGCGATGGGGTAGCCGACGATGCTGACCGCGCCCCAGTAGGTCGCGAAGGCGACGAGGCCCCGCGATCCGGGCGTGTCGACGTCTACGGCACCGTAGCCGTCGGCGACGAACCCGACGACGGCGAAGAGGACGACGAAAGGCGCCCCGAACAGTAATGTTTCGAGGTAGTCATAGAGGAAGGGCAGATAGTCGTGGCTCTGGTGGCTCCCGGAGACCCAGAGGTCGAAGAAGGACTCCCAGGAGCCGACGGTGGCGCTCTCGACGACCCCCGGGAGGCGGGCGGGCGCCGCGAGGGCCCCCCACAGGTCGGGCCGCGGTGCGTAAAAGAAGGCGACGACGGCGACGAAGACGACGACGGCGGCGACGAGGTGGGCGACCGCGAGGCCGAGTCCGCGACGGACCGACCCGCCCCACGACGTCAGGCGGTAGGCGGCGGCCGTCCGCCACTCCGTGCGGACGAGGGTGACGACCGACGCCCCGTCGCGGGCCCGCCGGTACAGGCGGTGGTCGACGAGGAGGGCGCCGGCACCCAGATAGCAGAGGAGGTAGACGACGGCGTTCTCCTTGGTGGTAAAGGCGAGACCGAGGAGGGCCGCGGCGGGGTAGAGGTAGCGGACGTCGCCCCGGTCGAGGCCGCGGACGAAGACGGCGAGCGCCGCGAACGCGAAGGCACCGACGAGGACGTCGTTGCGCATGAACCGGGAGTAGTAGACCAGCAGGGGGTTGGCCGCGAGGACGAGCGCGAGCGCGACGACCTCTGTGTCCCGCAGTCGGTCGCGGAGGAGCCACGCCGTGAGCGGGAGGCACCCGCCGACGAGGGCGACGATCAGGCGGGCGCTGAAGTCGCTCGCCCCGAGGCCGGGCACCGAGAACATCCAGTCGTTGACGACGAAGAGGAAGGGACCGTGGACGATGGGCCGGTAGGCGAACTCCCCGGTCTCGTGGTACCGGAGGATCCAGTAGCCGACCCGACCCTCGTCCCAGTGGAAGATCCGGGCGCCGAGGGCGAGGAGCCTGACGGCGAGCGAGAGGGCGGCGATGGCGAGTACCGCCCGGAGGGTACGGCGGCCGTCGGAACGCATCGCTAACCCCTGTCGCCTCGGCGGTAACAACTCTTTCCCTTGACGGCCGGGAGGGCAAGGACTTTGCCACCCCGCGCCGAGGCGGCGCACATGATCAGGCTGGGACTGGTGGTGGCGGAGTTCAACGCGTCCGTCACCGAACCGATGGCGGACGCGGCCCGGGACGCGGCCGCGTCGGCCGACGGGGACGTGGAAGTGACGACGGAGCTGTCGGTACCGGGGAGTTACGACACGCCGCTCGCGGCCGACCGACTGGCGCGCCGCGACGACGTCGACGCCGTGGCCGTCGTCGGCGCCATCGTCACCGGCGACACGGACCACGACCGGGTGATCGGCGACGCGACGGCGCGGGCGCTGACCCGCGTGAGCCTCGACCGCGACACCCCGGTCACGTTCGGCGTGTCCGGGCCGGGGATGAGCGGCGCCGAGGCCCGGGAGCGCGTCGAGAAGGGAGCGGAAGCGGTAAACGCAGCCGTCGAGATGGTACGCACGTTACCATGACCGACTTCGACTTCGCCTCGCGCGTCGACCGCGTCGAGCCGAGTGCGACGCTCGCAATCAGCAACCTCGCGAACGAACTCGAGGCCGACGGGATCGACGTCGTCGACCTCTCGGTGGGCGAACCCGACTTCGACACGCCGGAGAACATCAAACGGGCCGCCGAGGACTCCCTCGCCGCCGGCGATACGGGCTACACCTCCTCGAACGGTATCCCCGAACTCCGCGAGGCAATCGCGGAGAAACTGCGAGCCGACGGGATCGACTGCGCGGCCGACAACGTGGTCGTCACGCCGGGCGGCAAGCAGGCGCTCTACGAGATCTTCCACACCCTGATCGACGGGGCTGACGGGCGAAGCCCGTCCGCTAGCGGGACGTCGTCCCGCACTGGCGACGAGGTGGTCCTCCTCGACCCCGCGTGGGTGTCCTACGAGGCGCAGGCGAAGATGGCCGGCGCCGACCTCTCGCGGGTCGACCTCTCGCCGTACGACTTCCAACTCGAACCCGCGCTCGACGACCTCGCCGAAACCGTCTCCGACGACACCGAACTGCTGGTCGTCAACTCGCCGTCGAACCCCACGGGCGCCGTCTACTCCGACGCCGCCCTCGAAGGGGTCCGCGACCTCGCGGTCGATCACGACGTCACGGTCATCTCCGACGAGATGTACGACGAGATCACGTACGGGGTCGAACAGACCAGCCTCGGCTCGCTCGACGGCATGGGCGAGCACACCATCACCGTCAACGGCTTCTCGAAGGCCTACGCGATGACGGGCTGGCGGCTCGGCTACTTCTGTGCGCCCGAGTCGTTCGTCTCGCAGGCCGGCAAGATCCAGTCGCACTCGGTGTCGTGTGCCGTCAACTTCGTCCAGCACGCGGGGATCGAAGCCCTGCGGAACACCGACGAGGCCGTCGGCGAGATGCGCGAGGCCTTCCGCGAGCGCCGCGACATGCTCGCCGACCTCTTCGCCGACCACGGCGTCGACGTCCCCGTCGGCGACGGCGCCTTCTACATGATGCTCCCCGTCAGTGACGACGATCAGGCGTGGTGTGAGGGCGCCATCGAGGACGCCCACGTCGCTACGGTGCCCGGGAGCGCCTTCGGGACGCCCGGCTACGCCCGCCTCTCCTACGCGGCGAGCACGGAGCGCCTCCGCGAGGGCGTCGAGCGGCTGGCCGACGGCGGCTACATCTGAGGC
Source organism: Haloplanus salinarum (assembly GCF_009762275.1). NCBI lineage: Archaea > Methanobacteriati > Methanobacteriota > Halobacteria > Halobacteriales > Haloferacaceae > Haloplanus > Haloplanus salinarum. Next base: position 561,098 of record NZ_CP034345.1, read on the forward strand.
GAGCGGCGGGCGGCCGGGGGTTTAGGTACGACCCCGCCCCACGTCGACACGATGCGCGTTCGGGACCTCCCACTGTCGGCGGCCCTCGTCGATCACTTCGAGTCGCGGGGGATCGAGGAGCTCTACCCCCCTCAGGCGGCGGCCGTCGAGGCGGGCGTCACGGAGGGCGAACGGCTCGTCGCCGCCGTGCCGACCGCCAGCGGCAAGACCCTGATCGCCGAACTCGCCATGCTGACTGCGGACGGCCCCGGCCTCTATATCGTTCCGCTCAGGGCGCTCGCCCGCGAAAAATACGAGACCTTCTCCGAACTGCCGGGCGTGAGCGTCGGCATCTCGACCGGCGACTTCGACGAAGCCGGCGAGGACCTCGGCGAGAACGACGTCGTCGTCGCCACGAGCGAGAAGGTGGATTCGGCCATCCGCAACGGCGCCGACTGGATCGCCGACCTCGCCTGCGTCGTCGTCGACGAGGTCCACCTCGTCGGGAGCGAGGGCCGCGGCCCGACCCTGGAGGTGACCCTCGCGACCCTCCAGCGGCGGGCGCCTGGTGTCTGCATCGTCGCCCTCTCGGCGACGGTCGCCAACCCGGAGGAGATCGCCGACTGGCTGGACGCCGAACTGATCCAATCGACCTGGCGACCGGTCGACCTCCGGACCGGCGTCTACGCCGAGGGATCGGCGACGTTCGACGACGGAACAGAGTTGGCCCCGACGATCGCGGGCGACCCCGAGGACGCCACCGACGCGACGGACGCCCTCGTCTCGGGAGCCGTCGACGACGGGGGACAGGCCCTGGCGTTCGTCCGGTCGCGCCGCGAGGCCGAGACGCTCGCCGAGCGCCTCGCCGGGTCGGGCCTGGGAAGCGCCCCGGACGTGGCGAGCGAGATCCGCGACCTCGACGGCACCGAGACCGGTCGCCGCCTCGCCGACTGCGTCGACGACGGCGTCGCCTTTCACCACGCGGGGCTGCGGAGCACCCATCGGATCGCCGTCGAGCGGGCCTTCCGCGACCGGACCCTGCGGGTCATCTGTGCGACGCCGACCCTCGCGGCGGGCGTGAACGTCCCCGCACGCCGGGTGGTGGTCCGCGACCAGCGACGCTACACCGGGTCGGGCATGGAGTGGCTCCCCACGCTGGAGGTCCACCAGATGTGCGGGCGGGCGGGGCGCCCCCACCTGGATCCGTACGGCGAGGCGGTGCTGGTCGGCGACGCGTCCACCCGCGACGAGCTGTGGGAGCGGTACGTCGACGCCGACCCGGAGCGGGTGGAGTCACAGCTGGCCGACCCGAACGCGCTCCGGACGCACGTCCTCTCGGTCGTCGCCTCCGAGTTCGCGGCGTCCCGCGAGGGTATCCTCGACGTGCTCGACGCGACGTTCTACGCCCACGGGACGCCGACACGGGAACTGGGCAGCGTCGTCGACACGGCGGTCGCCGACCTCGTGGAGATGGGGATGATCGCCGAGGGGGCGTCGCTGTCGGCGACCGACCTCGGCGACCGCGTCTCGAAGCAGTACGTCACCCCCGAGACGGGCGCCCGGATCGTCGCCGGCCTGCGGACGGCGGCGGGGATGGACGCCCCGACGGCGCTGACGGCGCTCGAAATCGTCTGTGATACGCCGGACATGCAGGACACCTACCTCGGGAACCGCGAGCGGGCGGACATGTACGACTTCGCGCGGCGCCACGCCGACGAGTTCACGACCGGGATGAACGAGACGGCGGACTTCGAGGGCTGGCTCACCGCCGTGAAGACGGCGCGGGTCCTCCACGGGTGGGTCGAGGGAGCGAGCGCGGCGGACCTGGTCGAGCGGTTCCGCATCGGCCCCGGCGACCTGGAGTCGCGGATCGAACGCGCCGCGTGGCTGCTCGGCGCGGCCGACGCCATCGCGGGAGCGGTCGAGGCCGACGCGGACCTGCCCTTTCGCGACCTGCGGGCGCGGCTCTGAGCGCGGGGGCGTCGGACGGGTCATACGGTTTATTGTAAGTCATTACCGATGGTTCGCCCAGCGTCCGGCGAACCACCGGTACACAGTTACAATAATCCGTATCAGAGGATCCGGTGTCGGTACCGGTAGAGCAGTCCCCCGACGACGGCGAAGGGCGTGAGGAAGACGAGGAGGTACGGCGCGACGAAGGCGGCGGCGACGACGGTCGCACGGAGGACGACGCCGACGCCCTCGACGGATTCGAGGAAGGCGGCGACGACCGGCGTGTCGTACCACCGGTCGGGTGCCGGGCGGTCGGGCCGGGGTTCGGTCAGTTCGACCGTGATGGTCGAGTAGGCGACCCGCCGCTGGATGTTCTGTAACTCGGCCTCCGTGCGCTCGATTTCGGTCTGGACCTCGGAGAGTCGGCGCTCGACCGCGAGGACGTCCTCGGTGTCGTTCGCCTCCGCGTAGAGGGTCCGCAGGCGCTCGCGTTCGGCCCGGAGGTTCTCGAGCCGCGCCTCCAGGTCGACCACCTGCTCGGTCACGTCCTGGGTCGAGGTTCGGGACGCACGGACCGTTCCCTCGCGCTCGATAGCGGCCATCGTCGTCGAGAAGTTCTCCGCGGGGACCCGCAGGACGACCCGGCCCTCGGTCCAGGTGGCGTCGTCGTCGCCGCGGACCTGCTGGGCCGACTCGCCGACGTAGCCGCCCTGTGACTCGACGAGCGCCGTCAGGTTCGACCGGCTCCGCTCGTAGTCGTCGACCCGCAACTCGACGGTCCCGGTTCGGATGATCGACCGGCTCGTCGCCGACGCGGCGGCGCCGTCGCCCCCGCCATCGCCGCCGTCGCCCCCGTCGGCCTGGGCGTCGACGGCGCGTTCCTCGGCCATCGACGCCTCGGTGAGGCCGCTGTCGCCCCCGCCACCGGCGTCCGCGCCCCCGGCCGACCCGCCACAGCCGGCAAGGAGGATCAGCGCCACGAGCAACACGGTGACCGATCGTCTTCGTCGTGCCATGGGCGTCCGTACTCGGGGCCGCCCCAAAACCCCTCTCAAGGCACAAACAGCCGTTTGACACTCCGCTCCCAGCGACTATTGTTGCCACGGCGACGCTCCGGGGGAGAACTGATACTATATACGATATTTTTATCGTGACACAACGGTGAGCAACGGACATGACAGGCGAGGACGCGCCCCGTGCCCCGCGTCGGCCGCGGGCGTCGACCACGTCCGGGCACGGTCCGTCCGCGAGCGTGGCGGTGAGACGGCCCGAACGGACGATCGGTGACCGCCGATGACGGCCCGCATCGAGCGGGCACGGACGGCCGTCGCCGAGGAACGAACCAGCGTCGCGGCGGAACGCGACGCCTTCGCGGCGTTCGACCGGCGGGTCGCGGAGATATCGGCAGTCGCGGCGTCGTCGTCGCCGCCGCTGCTGACCGATCCCCGGCCGTCGGGGGCGTCGCTCGAACGCGTCCGGACGGCCTACGTGGAGACGGTGATGAGCGTCCCCCACTACGAGACGGAGTACGACGACACGGTGGCCGAGAGCCTCGCGGCGGAGTTCGGCGACGACCTCGCGGCGGCGCTCGTCGGCGGATCGGCGCTGACCCCGGAGTTCCGCGACGCCGTCCGGGCGGCGGCCGCCGCCGCGGAGCGCGAGCGCGAGGCGTTCCTCGACGTCCTCGACCGCGAGGACGCCTCGCTCGCCCGCGCGGCCGACGACCTGTCCGCGGCCTGGGCCGACCTCGTCGCCCTGGACGACCGGCCGCTGTCCGAGCAGTCGTTCGACGATCTGTACGACCTGTGGGGATCCGTTCGCGAGGTGGAGGCGCGAATCGACGGACTCGGGATGCGCCGCCAGGAGACGATCCGGGGCCGGCGGAGCGAACTCCCGGGCGTCCCCACGGATCTGGCGGAGTACCTCTACGCCGACTGCCCGGCGAACTACCCGGTCCTCGCGGCGGTCGCGGACCGCGGACGGGCGGCGAGACGCGCCCGGCGACGGGTCGAGCGACGCCTCGCCACGACGGCCTGATCGCCCCGCCGTCCCGACGGGAAACGTTGAGGTGGCACCCTCCCCCAGGGACCGGTATGCGACCCGAAGACCTGCGTGCGGAGATTCCCGCCCTCGAACGCGGCGTCTACTTCAACACCGGCGCCTCCGGCCCGGCCCCGCGGCGCGTCGTCGAGGCGGCCGGCGACTTCCTCGAACACCACGAGTACGTCGCCCCCGTCGAGGAGGGAGCGTACCCCGCGGCCTTCGAGACGTTCGAGGAGACCCGCGAGGTCGTCGCCGACTTCCTGGGTGCCGATCCCGCGGAGATCGCACTCACCGAGAGCACGGCCGACGGCATCGCCCGGGTCGCCGCGGCCCTCGACTGGAACCCCGGTGACGTCGTCGTCCGCACCGACCTCGAACACTCCGCGGGGGTCGTCCCCTGGTGGAACCTCCGCGATCAGGGGGTCGAGGTCCGCGTCCTCGACACCGAGGCCGGTCGCCTCGACCTCGATTCGGTCGCCGAGGCCGTCGCCGACGCGCGCCTGCTCTGTCTGAACTCGATCACCTGGAATTACGGAACCCGGCTGCCGGTCGCGGAGATCGTCGAGATCGCCCACGACCACGACACGCTGGTGCTGGTCGACGGCGTCCAGTCGCCGGGGCAGGTCCCCGTCGACGTCCGCGAGTGGGGAGCCGACTTCGTCGCCGCCGCCGGCCACAAGTGGCTCCTCGGGCCCTGGGGGGCGGGATTTCTCTACGTCGACCGGTCGGTGGCCGACGGCCTCACGCCGGGGATCGCCAGCTACCGGAGCGTCGCCGACGCCAGTGCCGACGACCTGTCGCTGAAAGCCGGCGCCCCGCGACTGGAGGTGGGTACCACGTCGCCGGCGCCGTACCGCGGGCTGATCGAGGCCATCGACACGGTGGAGGCGCTCGGCTACGACACCGTCACCGGCCGGATCGAGCGCCTGACCGACCGCCTCAAGGCGGGGCTCGGGGATCGACTGCTGAGCCCCCGCGCGTACGAGTCCGGGCTCGTCACCTTCGACGCCGACGACCCCGAAGGACTGGTCGAGCGCCTCGCCGACGAGGGGATTCACGTCCGGTCGCTCCCCTACCCCGACGCGGTCCGGGCGTCGGTCCACGTGTTCAACACGGCCGCGGACGTCGACGCGTTGCTCGACGCGCTGTGAGCGACGCGGTCGGCCGCCGACCACGACGATATTTACCGCGCGGACGGGAACGGGCAGACATGGCACGCCAGGAGGGCCGCCGATGAACCGACTCCACCCGCGGGTTCGCGTCGTGTGGGCCGGACAGGCCGCCATCGTCGCCGTCGCCCTCGCCGGCGTCACCGTCGCCGTCGACCGGCTGGCGGTCGACCTGCCGGTCTGGGTCCCGCCGGCCGTCCTCGTCGTCGTCCTCGGCCTCGGCGTCGGCCTCGCGCTGGCCCGCTATCGGGTCTGGCGCTACGAGGTCCGCGACGACGCCCTGTATCTCGAACGCGGCGTCTTCACCCGCGTCCGGACGGTCGTCCCCTTCGTCCGCCTCCAGCACGTCGACTCCTCGCGTGGTCCCGTCGAACGCCTCCTCGGCCTGGCAAGCGCCGTCGTCTACACCGCCGGCTCGCGGGGCGCGGACGTCCGGATCCCGGGACTGACGCCCGCCGGGGCCGACGACCTGCGGGAGCGGCTGAAGCGACTCGCCATCCGCGCCGAGGGCGACGACGCCGTATGAAGCTCTCCCCGCTCTCGGTGCCCTACCGGGTGCTCGAACGTGGCGGCAGCATCGTCTTCACCGCCGCCATCCTCTTTTCGGGGGCCTCCGCCGCCTTCGGCCCCGCCGGCGGGCCCGCCGTCGTCGCCCTCGTCGGCCTCGCCCTCCTCGCGCTGATCGGCTACGAGGTGGCGTACTACCGCCGGTTCGAGTACGCCCTCGACGGCGATACCCTCGACATCCGATCGGGGGTGATCTCCCGTCGGAACCGTGAGATCCCCCTCGGACGCATCCAGAACGTCGACATCAGTCGCAACGTCGTCCAGCGGGCGCTCGGCGTCGCCGTCGTCGGCTTCGAGACGGCCGGCGGGAGCGAGACGGAGGCGTCGCTCCGCTTCGTCGAGTTCGAGGAGGCAAAACGCCTCCAGGGCGAGATCGGTCGCCTGAAACGCGGCGACGAGGCGGAGGCGGCGGGCGAGGGTCCCGACACGACCGAACTGTTCGCGCTCACGCCACGGGAACTCGCACTCGTCGGGGCGCTGTCGTTCGACGCCCGCGTCCCGGGACTCCTGATCGTCCTCCTCTCCGGGAGCGTCCCCGCCCTGTCGTCGCTCCTGCCCGACGGGTCGAGACGGCTCCTCCTCGCCGCGGGCGTCGTCGCGCTCGCCCTCGGCGTCGTCCTCGTGGCGTGGGCGGCCGGGGCCGTCGTGGCCGTCCTCAACTACTACGACTTCCGGCTGGCGCGGATCGGGGACGAACTACAGTACGAGCGCGGGCTCCTCCGGCGCTACGACGGGTCCATCCCCCTCGACAAGGTACAGACGCTGACGGTGCTCGACGACCCCCTGAAGCGGGCCTTCGGCTACGCGTCGCTCCGGATCGAGACGGCGGGCTACGCACCCGGATCGGGTGAGGGGGGATCGGAGGCGGCCGTCCCACTCGCGGCGCGCGACCGCGTGTTCGCCCTCGCCAACCGGATCGAAGCCGTCGGCTCGCCGGCCTTCGAGCGCCCGCCCCGGCGGGTCCGGGGCCGGTACGCAGTCCGCTATCTCCTCGCCGTCGGCGTCCTCGTCGGTCTCCTCTACGGCGTGGACCGATTCGTGGCCGGATCGATCCCCTGGTACGGCCCCGCGGCGCTCGCCCCCCTCACGCCCGTCGCCGCCCACCTCAAGTGGAAACACCGGGGCTACTGGCTCGGCGAGGACCACCTCGTCACGCGGAACGGCGTCCTCAGGCGGCGGATCAAGGTCGTCCCGTACTACCGGATCCAGACGGTGATCGACACGCGGACCGTGTTCCAGCGGCGGTGGGGAGTGGCGACCGTCACCGCCGACACCGCGGGGTCGCTCTCGTTGACCGGTCACGACGCCGCCGCCGTCGACGTCGACACGGCGACGGCCGAACGCCTCCGCCGGACCCTCGACGCCCGGCTCCGGACGGCGCTCGCCGCCCGACGCGGCTGGATCGACGACGGGCGGCCGGACGACGGCGCCAGCGGCGACGCGGACGACGAGGATGCGGACGACAACGTCGGGACGGAGAACGCGGAAGCCGGGGACGCGAACGGCGTCGACGACGACTCCTGACCCCGGGTCACTCCGTCCGCGGGACGGCGACGGCGCCGACGACGAAGAAGGCGGCCGCGAGCACCGCGAGGACGAGGAGGGGCGCGGACGGATCGCCGCCGGCGGCGGCGGTCCGCACCCCTCGCGAGAAGTAGGTCAGCGGCGAGAACGCCGTCACCGGGCGGAACCACGCCGGGAGCATCGACGGCGGGACGAACGTCTCGGAGAGCACCCAGACGGGCAGGGCCACGGAGTTGCTGGCGGCGATGACGCCGTCCTGCGAGTCGGCGAGGCGACCGATGATCGACCCCAGCCCACAGAAGAGCGCGACGCCGACGACCACCAGCGGGACGAGCGCCAGGAGGGCCGGCCCGACGACCACCGTCGCGCCCGTCACGGCGAGGACGAGGACGAACAGCAGCAGGCCGGCCAGGCCGATGATGGCGACGTTGACGAGCGTGTGGGCGAGGAGCCACTCCCAGCGGCGGAGCGGCGTCGTCGACAGCTTCTCGAACCGGTTGCCGTCCCGGTGGCGGGCGATGGTGCTACCAACCCGCGACAGCGGCGTGAACACGACGACGACGGCGAGATAGCCCGGAATGTAGAAGGCGGGGTCCCGGGCGAAGAGGCCGCCGCCGGTCGGCCGCGTCCCCACCAGCGCCCCGAAGATCAGGATGAGGAGGACGGGAAAGAAGAAGGTGAAGAAGACGGCCGTCTTCCGTCGGACGAACGCCCGGAGGGCGGCGCGGAACGTGGCGCCGATCCGGTGTCCCCGGCTCATCCCTCCACCTCGCTCTCGACGCCGGGGCGACCGTCGCCGTCCGTCGGCACGAACGACTCGCCGGTCAGTCGGAGGTAGACGTCCGACAGGTCGGGTTCGGACCACGCGAACGACTCGACGTCGACGCCGGCCGCCTCCAGCCGCGAGACCACGTCGCCGACGTCGGCGAGTGCGACGTCGCGGACCTCCAGACGTCCGCCGTGCTCCGTCACCTCGGTGTCGAGGGCGGCCGCGAGCGCCTCCCGGTCGGCAGGGGGCGCCGCGTCGACGACCAGGCGGCTGTCGCCCCCGTGTTCGGCGATCAGCGACTCGGGGCTGCCGACGGCGACGAGGCGGCCGTCGCGGAGCAGCCCCACGCGGTCGGCGAGGCGTTCGACCTCGGCCATCGAGTGACTGGTGAGCAGGACGGTGGTGCCGCCGGCCGCCAGGTCGTCGATCAACCGCCACAGCGACCGCCGACCCGCGGGGTCGATGCCGGTCGTCGGTTCGTCGAGGAAGAGTACGTCGGGGTCGTTCACGAGTGCGGTGCCGACGCAGGCACGGCGTTGCTGGCCGCCCGAGAGCTTCTCGTACCAGGTGTCGGCGTCTTCGGAGAGCCCCACGTCGTCGAGGACGGCCGTCACGGACCGCGATTCGTCGTAGAGACCGGCGTAGTAGGTGACCAGTTCGCGGGCGGTGAGTCGGTCCGCCGGGTGGAACGACTGCGGGAGCAACCCCACGCGGGCGTCGTCGACGTCGGCCGGTGGGACGCCGAGCACCCGGACCGTCCCATCACAGCGCGTCGTGCCCGTAAGCGCCCGCACTAGCGTCGTCTTCCCGGCGCCGTTGGGCCCGACCAGCCCGAACACCTCCCCTTCGGGAATCGACAGCGAGACGCCGTCCAGCGCGACGACGTCGCCGTACTGCCTGCGCACGTCCTCGGCGACGAGTGCCTCTGCCTCGGCCATGTCCGAGGGTTCGCGGGGGGACGGGGTAAGGGTTCCCTTTCGTCCCGTTCGCCGGGAGTCATCACCGGGGGTTCGCCGGGCTGTCCTGGCGACCCAGCGACATACGGGACGCGGTCTCAGACCCGGCCGCGGACCGTCGTGACGAGTTCGTCGGTGTCGTAGTCGCCGTCCGCGTCCTTGTCGTAGATGGTCTCGCCGTCGACGTGAACCCGGAAAACACCCTTGTCGCCGGTCTCCAAGGTCACGGCGTCCAGGTCCTCGCCCAGCGACGTCAACAGCGCGTGCTGGATCGTCTCGGCGCGGTCGAGGAAGCCACAGGGGACGCAGTACTCGATCGTCACGTTCGTCATGGTCGATCGTTGGGAATGGGTGGAGTTAAATCCCGGCTCCGACGCCCCGTCCGGTCACCTCTCGATCCGCGTGTGGCCCGTCCGGCGGCGCTCGACGAACGCCCAGTCGATATCGACCCCGAGACCGGGGCCGTCGGGGACGACCATCCGCCCGTCGTCGTCGACCGACTCCGGCTCGCCCTCGAACCCCTGGTTCAGGATCCAGTCGCTCCCGGGATTGCGCAGGCCGTGTTCGAAGAAACTGGAGTTCCTGAGCGCGCTCATCAGGTGCATGTGTGCGGGACCGCCGAGCAGGAGTTCGACGTCGAGGCCGAACGACTCGACGGTCTCTGCGATCTTCAGCGCGCCCGTGATGCCGCCGTCGAGGTGGGCGCTGGCGCGCACGAGGTCGGTCGCCTCGGTGGCGAGGCTGTTCGCCACGCCGTAGGGGCCGGTCCGGACGTGTTCGAGGCCGAGCATCGGCGTGTCGAGTTCGTCGACGAGTTTCCGGACCGCCCGCTCGCTCACGCCGCCGTCGTGGAAGGGGTCCTCGTACCAGCGGAAGTCGAGGTCGTCGAGCGCCCGTCCCACTTCGAGGGCATCGGCGTAGGTCCGGTAGAGGCTGGAGGCGTCGAGCATGAGCGCCATCCGGTCGCCGACCCGATCCGCGAGCGCCTCGCAGATGGCGACGTCGACGTCGGGCCGCACCTCGGGGTGGCCGTGGAACTTGAACCCCTCGTAGCCCCGGTCGAGACACTCGGCGGCGAAGTCGGCGAACGCCTCGGGGCCGTCGAGGCCGCCGTTGTCGTCGACGAAGGTCGTCGAGGCGTAGGTCGGGAGGGCCTCGCGCCCGCCGCCGAGGAGCGTCGAGACGCTCGCGTCGTGGTGGGCGCCGGCCAGGTCCCAGAGCGCGACGTCGATCGGCCCGACGCCGAAGTGGTCGGTGTGGCGAAGCGCCCGCCAGCAGTCCTGCCAGATCTCCCGCCGTTCGAGCGGATCCCGGCCGAGGACGTGCTCCTCGGCCACCATCCGGATCTGGGCGACCATCGGCGGCGTGAACGCGAACCCCCGGTAGTGACCCTCGGTGCCGTCGGCGGTGCGGATCGTCAGCACGAAGCCGGGCGGTTCGAGCGTGGAGTCCGGATCGTACACCCAGTTGCCGCCGACGGTCCCCGTCCGCTCGGCCGCGTAGTCGAACTCGTGGATCTCGATCTCGTTTATCCGCATCGGCGGCATGTCGGGAGCCGAACGCAAAGTGCTTGCGACGCCGTCACACGCTCCGGTGCGGGACGGCGTTACTCCGGTCGTGGGCGACTCAGGTTCTGCAACACCCCGTCACATACCGGACAGGCGGGCGGCGACGACGCGCTACAGAGCCGCTCGCCGCACTCCAGACACTCGTAGAGCTGTTCGTCCAGGTCACAGGGGGCAGGATCCGATGGTGTGGGCATTCTTTCGTCAGCTTGGATATGTGCCGTGTTAACTCTTGTCGATGTCTCGGCGGAGTGGACGTTCGTTCGATTCCGACGGGAGCGAGCCGTTTTTGTATCGGCGAGGTGACGTTCCGGCGCTGTCCCCGCGTGGTTCCCTCCGACCCTCAGAGACGTGGCCGTACGCCCTCATCGGCGGCGTGGCGTCGATTCCCCCGACCGTCGGCGCCGGTCTGAGCCTCACACTGTTGATCGTAAGTCATCACCGGGGATTCGCCAGAACGGTTCGGCGAACCACCGGTACACAGTCACAATAAACCGTTTCAGTCGAGGTACTTCTCCGTACAGCCACGGAGGGTGCCCGAGACGCCCCGGACGTACAGACCGATCGGGTCGCCGCCCACCTCGCTCACGCAGGCGAGCGCCGCCCGCGCCGGTCGAACCTCGCCGTGGCGAGCGCGCACGGCGGCCGTCCCCTCGCCCGCCGCGGCGTCGAAGGAGAAGCGAAGCACCCGGAGGTCGGCGTCGGCGCTGCCGGCGTCGCCCAGCAGGTTGCCCGCGGCGTACCACACCGCCCGCTGGAAGTCGCTCCGCGTGAGCGACGTGTCGGGTTCGGTCTCCAGGGCCACCGCGAGGTAGCGCCACCGCGGCCGGAGGTGTTTGGGAAGGTGTTTCATCGGCTCCCCCCGTCGTCCTCGTACGGCCCCCGTTCGACGCCCGGTTCGACGAACGACTCGGACCGGCGGTGGCGGTTGCGCCCCGCGAGCGCCCCCCACTCCCGTAGCCCCGCGCGGACGGTGTCGGGGTCGAACCCGATGGTCTCGCCGACGGCGACGAGTTCTCTCGGCGCTCGCAATCCCAGACGCGAGGGGGCGCCGGCGCTGACGACGAACGGCGCGTCGGCGTCGACGACGAGTTCCCGGAGTTTCCGCAGGTCGCGGAGCGCCTGCACCCGCGGACCGCCCGTCGACCGGAGGACGGGGCCGAGGTCGAACTCGATCCGGACGCCGTTCTCGGCGGCCCGGTTCGCCAGGACGTGGTTCACGTCGCCATCGTCGGCCATGGGGCGGGTCAGCACGTCGACGCGTTCGTTCTCGACCGCGAACCGGTTGAGTCGGTCGGTGCCGCCGCGGACCGCGAGGACGGTGTGGTTCGGGCGTCGGCCCCCGACCGCGCCGCTCGCGCGCTCCGGGTCCGGCGCGACCACCTCGACGCCGTCGACGACGTCGATGCCCGACGCGCCGCGGAGGGCGTCGTGCTCGGGCGTCGCGTCCCGGGCCAGGACGACGACGCCCTCGAACCCCAGCCGCGCGGCTCGCTCGACGACGTCCGTCGCGGGGGAGTCGCCGTCCGGGGCGACGTGGACCGCCTCGTACATGGTCGTTCCGAGTCCCCCCGGGCGCTTGGGGGTTGCGCTTTAGCCGACCAGCGCCGCGAGCGCGTCGCCGAGCGCCGCCGCCGCCCGCTCCACCTCGGCGATCCGGACGTACTCCCGGTCGGCGTGGGCGACGGGCCCCCGCTCGTCGGCGAGGACGCCGGGGCCGAAGACGACGGTCGGCGCGGGCGAGAAGTAGGAGGCCTCGGTGGCGGCGGTGAAGGGACGGACCGTGCCGGCGTCGCCGTCGGTGGCGCGGGCGGCCGCGTCGGCGAGGTGTCGGACGACCGGTTCGTCGGCGTCCGTCGCGAACGCTTCGAGGAAGGGCGTCGGGCGCTCGGTCAGGTCGAACGCGACGCCGACGGGGTCGGGCGTGGCGTCGTCGACGGCCCGCTCTAGGGACTCGCGGAAGCCCGCCGCGGACTCCGGCGGGACGCTCCGCCGGTCGACGGTGATCGCACAGGCCGCGGGCACCTGGTTCGTCGCCTTCCCGCCCTCGACGACCGTCGGCGTGAGCGTCGCCGGGCCGAGCGACGGGTGGGGGTCGCGGTCGGCGTCGAAGGTGCGGACGGCCGACAGCGCCCCCTCCGCGGCGGCGACGGCGTTGACGCCGCTCTCGGGTTCGGCCGCGTGGGCGTTCGTCCCCGAGAGGGTGATCGTCCCCTCGAACCGGCCCTTCGCGGCCGTGCAGACGTCCAGCCCGGTCGGCTCGCCGACGACGTAGGCGTCGCCGGCCGAGGACTCGACGCCGGGGAGGGCCGACAGGTCGAGCGCCGCCGCGCCCGTGGAGTACACCTCCTCGTCGGGTGTGACCGCGAGGGTCAGCCGTCCCGCTGCGGGGTCGGTCCCGAGGAAGGCGTCGAGGATGGCCGCGAGCGGTCCCTTCGCGTCGCAGGCGCCGCGCCCGTGGATCACGCCGCCCTCGCGGCGGTAGTCGACGTGTGGCGACACCGTGTCGACGTGGGTGTTCAGGACGACGTGTGGCGACCCCGCTCCTCTGGTGGCGAGCGTGTTGCCCGCGTCGTCGACGTGGGGGTCGACGCCGGCCGAATCGAGCGTCTCGACGAGGAACTCACGCATCTCCGTCACGTCCTCGTGGGACTCGATGCGGACGGCGGCATCGAGGAAGTCGACGGGGTCGAAGCCGTCGGTCACTCCGGGACCTCCAGTTCGGTCGCGAACTCGCGTTCGACGGGGCCGGTCAGCGTCGCCGGACCGTCGTCCGGCACGACGATCACCAGGTCGCCGCCGGGGGGCGAGACGCGGACCGGGCCCTCGGTATCGAGGCGGCCGGTGCGCCTGGCTGCGGCGACGACGGCCACCGCGCCCGTCCCGCAGGCCAGCGTCTCGCCCTCGACGCCGCGCTCGTAGGTCCGCTGCCGGTAGGCCTCGGGCGCACCGGGCGCCCCCTCGACGGCGTCGTCGTCCAGATCCACCCGCGTGGCGAGCGTGACGTTCGCCCCCTCCGGAAAGATCGCGGCGTGGCGAACCGGCGGGGCGACCGCCGTCAGGTCGACGGCGTCCACGTCGTCGACGAATGCGACGGCGTGGGGGACGCCGGTGTTCACCGCGGTGACGGTCAGGCCCTCGATCGGCGTGTCGATCAGCGGCCCGCCGGCGTCGCGGGCGAGCGGGACGTCCGCGGGTTCGAAGGACGGACGACCCATCTCGACGGTGACGCCCTCGTTCCGGACGACGGCGTGTCGGTCGCCCGCCGGCGTCTCGACGATCACCTCGCGGGCACCCGTCTCGCGGGCCGCCCACGTCGCGGTGATCCGCGCCCCGTTGCCGCACATCTCGGCTATCGAGCCGTCGGGCTGGACGAGCGTCATCGTCACCCGGACGGGCGAGGCCGACGGGTCGAGGTCCAGAAAGAGGACGCCGTCGGCGCCGGTCCGCTCGCCGCCCACGCCCGTCTCGCGGTCGCAGTGCGTCCGGGCGAAGGCCGCCCGGTCCGCCACCGGGGCGTCCGCAGCGACGACGATGAAGTCGTTCTCCGTGCCGTGGTACTTCTCCGCGGCGACGGCCGTCATCGCTCCACCTCCAGTGCGGTGACGTCGGCGATGGTCTCTCGCTCGCGGGCGAGTCGCGTTCCGTCCCCGTCCCGGACGACCTCCGCGGGTCGGGGCCGGGAGTTGTACGTGCTCGCCATCTCGTAGCCGTAGGCGCCGGCGTTGCCGACCGCGAGCAGGTCACCCCGCCGCGGTGAGGGCATCGATCGCCCCTCACAGAACAGGTCTGCCGTCTCGCAGACCGGGCCGGCGACGGTGACCGGTCGCTCCGGCCGGTCGTCGGTCAGGTTCCGGATGGCGTGGTAGGCGTCGTACATCGCCGGCCGGAGGAGCGTCGTCATGCCGGCGTCGACGCCGGCGACGACGGGAACCGCCCCCGTCGCGCCCGCATCGTCGACCGGCTTCACCGTGTTCACCCGCGTCAGGAGGACGCCGGCGTCGGCGACGACGTAGCGGCCGGGTTCGACGGCCAACTGGGCGTCGACCGCGCCGAGTGCCTCCCGTGTCGCGTCGGCGACGGCGGGGAGGTCGAGCGGCGGTTCGTCCTCGCGGTAGGGGACGCCGAAGCCGCCGCCGACATCGACGAACTCCAGGTCGCCCACCTCGCGGGCGAGTTCGCCCATCCGGGCGACGAGTTCGCGGTGGGCCGACAGGTCCTCGCCGGAGATGCCGCTGCCGGCGTGCGCGTGGATGCCGACCACGTCGAAGTCGGCGCGGGCGTCGGCCACCACCTCGGCCGCGCGGTCGTAGGGGACGCCGAACTTGGCGTGGCCGCCCGTGGTCACCTTCTCGTGGTGACCGGCGCCGACGCCGGGGTTCACCCGCACCGCCAGCCGACCGTCGAAGCCGCGTTCCCGGAGTCGGTCGAGGGTGTCCCGCGCGCCGGCGACGACGGTCAGGTCGGCCCCCGCCCGCCAGCGGTCGACGACGACGTCCAGGTCCGCGGCCGGCGGGTTGACCGCGGTGTACTGGACGGCCTCGAACCCGGCGTCGAGGGCGCGGACCACCTCACCCGCGGAGGCACACTCGGCGCCGAGTCCCGCCTCGCGGACGACTTCGAGGACGGCCCGGCCGGTGTGGGCCTTCACCGCGTAGTGCACGTCTGCGTCGGGGAAGGCCGCGCGCAGGCGGGCGGCGTTCTCCCGCACGCGGTCGCGGTCGGTGACGTACAGGGGCGTGTCGTACTCCGCGGCCAGGTCCCGCAGGTCGGCGGCCGACCAGTCGGCGAGTCGTCGCACGGCGGGGCCGGTGTCGGCCGCCTCCCCGCTCATTCCCGGAGCGCCTCCTCGCGCCGCGTGGCGTCCCGCGTCTCCGCCTCGATGTCCATGGCGACGACGGCGGGCTTGTACGCGCCGCCGGCGAAGAGGTCGTGGTCGCCGATGGAGGACTCGACCATCCGGGTGAACGCCCGGCGCTCCGGGGGTAGACGGCCGTAGATGACCTCCTCCTCGACGAGGTCGTAGACGGGGATGCGCGGCGAGAGTAGCGTGTTCTCGCCGACGACCGTGTTCTCGCCGACGACGAAGCCGCTCGTGACCCGACAGCCGGCGCCGAGCGAGACGCCGTCCTCGACGATCACCGGCGCGTCCTCGACCGGCTCCAGTACCCCGCCGATCAGCGTGTTCGCGCCGAGTTTGACGTTCTCGCCGATCTGGGCACACGAGCCGACGGTGTCACAGGAGTCGACGAGCGTCCCGTCGCCGACGTGTGCGCCCACGTTGACGAAGGAGGGACTCATCATGATGCAGTCGCTCCCGAGGTAGGCACCGCGGCGGATCGTCGTCCCATCGGGCGTGTTACGGGTGCCGCGTTCGCCCAGGTCGCCCGTCTCGCGCAGGGGGAGGACGTCGTGGTAGTCGACGCCGCCGTAGGAGCGGGCCTCGGTCGGTCGCAGGCCGAAGTTGAGCAGGATGCCCCGTTTGACCCACTCGTTTACCTCCCACTCGCCGTTCCCGGCCGACGGCCGGGAGCCAGCCGAGGTTCCCTCGGCGCTGCCGCGCTTCTCGGCGGCGCGGACCTCGCCCGCCTCCAGTGCGTCGAGGAAGGCATCGAGCGTGTCGTAGTCGTCGGCGGTCGCCGTCCCGGCGTCCACGTCGTCGTCGTCGTAGCGCTGCCACAGGTCGGATACGTCGGCTTGCAGTGTCATAGTGCGTCCTCGAAGTCGTATTCGCCGGCCTGGCGGCCGACGAGCCACTCCGCCGCGTCGAGCGCGCCCGCGGCGAAGACGCCGCGGGACTCGGCGCGGTGTGTGAGCGTCAGTACCTCGTGGTTCCCCGCAAGTAGAAGTTCGTGTTCGCCGGTGACGTCGCCCGCCCGGCGCGCGTGGACGCCGATCTCGCCGTCCTCGCGGGGCTGTTCGCCCTCGCGGCCGTGGACACGGTCCGCGTCGGGCGAGGAGTCACGCTCCTCGCGCACCTCGTCCACGTCGTCGAGGAGGGTCAGGGCGGTGCCCGAGGGGGCGTCCCGCTTGCGGTTGTGGTGGGTCTCGGTGAGTTCGACGTCGTAGGATGGCACCGCGGCGACGGCCTCGCGGACGGCCCGCCGGAGCGCCGCCACGCCGCGCGCGAAGTTGGCCGCCCGGAGGACGGGCACGGATTCGGCGGCGTCGGCGAGGACGGCCAGCTGTGACTCCGAGAAGCCCGTCGTGCCGACGACGGCGGCGACGCCGGCGTCGGCGCAGGCCTCGACGTACCGGGTGCTCGGGTCGGGGAGGGTAAAATCGACCAGGACGTCGGGGTCGCGCTCCGCGAGCAACGCGGGGAGGTCGGCCTCGTCCTCGACCGGGACGCCGGCGACGGGGCCGACCGACGTGCGGTTGACCGCGAGGGCGACGTCCACGCCGTCGCGGTCGGCGGCGGCCTCGATCACCTCGCGGCCCATGTGGCCGCCGGCGCCGGTGACGGCGACATCGATCACGGCTCGGCCTCCACCGGACCGAGATCCGCGAGGATCGCTTCGAGGTCGTCGCGGTACTCCCCGGAGAGGCGGGTGAGCGGCGAGCGGACCGTCCCGGGGCCGTAGCCGCGGATGGCCATCGCCTCGTTGACCGGGATGGGGTTGGTCTCCCAGAACAGGGCGCGCATCAGCGGGCCGAGTTCGTGGTGACGTTCCCGTGCGTGTTCGAAGTCGCCGTCGAGCGCCGAGTGGACCAAGTCGACGGTCCGTTCGGGTTCGACGTTGGCGACGACGCTGATGGTTCCCGTCCCGCCGACGGCGAGGGTGGGAAGGATCAGGCCGTCGTCGCCGGCGAGCACCGAGAAGTCCTCGTCGCGGGTGCGCTCGACCACCTCGGAGACCTGGTTCAGATCGCCGCTGGCGGCCTTGTAGCCGAGGATGTTGGGGTGGGTGGCGA
Source organism: Haloplanus salinarum (assembly GCF_009762275.1). Classification (NCBI taxonomy): domain Archaea; kingdom Methanobacteriati; phylum Methanobacteriota; class Halobacteria; order Halobacteriales; family Haloferacaceae; genus Haloplanus; species Haloplanus salinarum. The sequence continues at coordinate 578,538 of NZ_CP034345.1, forward strand.
GTTCGACGGCGGTGTCGGGGGTGATGTTCCGGCCCGTCCGCCCGGGGACGTTGTAGACGATCTGTGGGAGGTCGACCTCGTCGGCGATGGTGCGGTAATGCTCGATCATCCCCGCGGGTTCGGGCTTGTTGTAGTACGGCGAGATGAGGAGGAGCCCGTCGGCGCCGGCGTCGGCCGAGCGCCGGGAGAGCGAGAGCGCCTCGGCGGTGTTGTTCGAGCCGGAGCCGGCGATGATCGGCACGTCGTCGCCGACGGCGTCGACGACGGCCTCGACCACCTCGATGTGTTCGTCGTGGGAGAGGGTCGCGCTCTCGCCGGTCGAGCCGACGGGAACCAGCCCGTCGACGCCGGCGTCGGCGAGCCGTCTGGCGTCGGTTCGGAGCGTCTCGAAGTCGATACTGCCGTCCGCGTGGAACGGCGTGGTCATGGCGGGATAGACCCCGCGGAACTCGGATAGCGTCATTGTCGGATGGGTGTCGTCTGCGCTGTTAGTCGTGTCGGAACGGGTCGGTCGTCGGCGGTCACCCGGGACGGGGTCGCCACCCCCGCCACGAGCGGAGCTACCGACCGCGTTTTTTCAGGAGAGCCGCGAGGCCACCCGTCGCTGCCGACCGGCGTGCGGGTTCGGCGACGACGCGTGGCGGTATCACGTGCGAATAGGGACACGCGGCGGATTTATAGTTTGTGTCCGCGGCCGACCATCACTCGGTCCGGTCGACCGTCAGCAACACGACGCCGAACAGGAGGAGGAAGACGACGCCGATGGGGATGGGGATGCCCGGGAACCCCCGGGAGAGGAGGAAGTACGTCGCCGCCGCGAGGACGACTCCCGTCGCCAGGAGGAGGGTCCCGAGGAGTCGGACGGGGTCGACGGGCCAGGATTCGGCCCACGCCTCGCGGCGGTAGTAGACGGCCGAGACGACGAGGGCCGCGGCGAAGATTCCGGCGCCGACCGTCCACAGCCGATAGGGGAGTTCGAGCGCCTGTCCCCTCTGGAAGGCCGTCGCCGTGAGGGGGTCGACGACGGCGATGCCGGCGGCGATGGGGACGCCGAAGGTGTACCGGACCTGGAAGAGTGGAAAGCGGACGAACAGGAGGGCGCCGTCCCCGAGGTTCGCGAACGTCACGTTCCACGGGATCAGCGCGGCGAACCACGTGGTCAGGACGGCCAGTTCGCCCGCGTACTCCGACCGGACCCACATACCGTCGCCGAGGGCAAGCCGGTCAATAAACCCCTCGGCGTCCGTCCCGACGGACCGCCGAAACCCGGGTGCGGTCGCGGGGCGTTACGTTCATACCGCCTGAACACAAAAGCGAGGATACGGAATGAGGCGTGACCACTTCGAGTTGGAAGCACACAACGTCGACTGGGTGGAGACCGGGGACGAACCGGCCGAACCCCGCGTCGTTATCGACTTCCACGGACCGAAAGAGACGTTGACGGAGCGGCTGACCGATGCCGAGGGAGACCTGCTGGGGGCAGAGGAGACGGACGTGACTTTCCGCTTGCAGGACTCGCTCGATACGCCCGACGCCACGGGGGTCGTCAGCGTCACCGATCGGATCACCGGCGACTTTCTCCTCGAACTCAACGAGGAGGCCGACGACGTCCTGCGATTCGTTCGTGCCGCCCGGGAGTACGGCCAGTCGACCGACGGCGACGCGGGTCGCTACAGCGTCGTCCTCCGCATCGACGGCGAACCGCTCGCCACCTACTCGAAGAGTACGTTTCTCGTCTACGACGCCAACGGGAGCCTCCTCCGGTCGAAGAGCCTGATCCCCTCCGGCGTCGAACTGTAGATTTAGGTTCCTGGCCGCGTAGGCGGTACCCGTGCGAAACGTCACCGACCGCGTCAGCAACCCGTTCGGCATGGACCCGCCCTGCGAGCGGTACGTCCCGGGATACGGGGACGCGAACGCCCACTTCCACGTCGTCGGCGACCACCCCGGCGTCCACGGGGGTGCGGAGACGGGCGTCCCCTTCACGGGAACGCCCGCCGGTCGACGCCTCCAGCGGGCGCTCCACGACGCGGGCCTCCTCCGATCCACCGGCGACGAACCGACCGTCGAGAACACGTTCCTCTCCTATCTCCACACCTGCGTCCCGGAGGGGGAGCCGACCGACGACGACTACGCGGCGATGGAACCCTTCTTCGACGCCGAACTCCGAGCCATGGCGGCACACGTGCTCTTTCCCGTCGGCGAGCGTGCAACCGAACACGTCGTCGAGACCTGTACTGCCCACGACGTCGACGCCCTCGACGTCGCGACGCTCCACGCGACGGAACTGCGCGGGAGCGGGTGGCTCGTGCTGCCGATCCGGGAGCCGTCGGACTGGGAGTCCGACGACGCCGGCCGCCTCGTCGACGCCATCGACCGCCTCCGGTCGACCGACTACCGGCGCGAGACCGACCTCGGGCGCTTCGTCGCGGGCAACGATCCGTATCTCGTCCGATGAGCGTCATCGTTCGGGCCGAACGTCCACGGGAACCCGTTTCAAATATGATATACGAGTACTCAACTCACAGTTTGTGGAAGGTATTGGTCCGATCGACAGACTTTTTAGCACAAACGTAAACCTAGTAGATGACGCGAACGGCCTTCGGCCCGACGCGTCACGTATCGCAGAGCACATTGCGAGTCTGGTGCTCCTCGCAGTGGCTTGGTCAGTCGGGAGACCACCTCGCGTGGTCCCGTACGTTCTCCGTTCGGGGGACGCCATCCCGGCGTCGCCCGTTCGTTGGGCACCCGACCGTTCGGCGGGCCGACACGGTTACGAAACCTTGAAACGCCAACCGCCGGTAGCGTTGGGTATGGAACTGCGGGTCATCGAGAAGACCGACGAGGAACTACGCATGGAGATCGCCGGGGAGGATCACACGTTCATGAACGTCCTCAAGGGGGCGTTGCTGGAGACCCCGGGCGTCACGGCCGCGACCTACGACATGAACCCCGAACAGTCCGGCGGACAGACCGAGCCGATCCTCTCGATCAAGACCGAGGACGGGACCGATCCCCTCGACGCCGTGGGCGACGCCTCGCGGCGGGTCCAGGACCTCGCGGACGACTTCGTCGCGGCCTTCGACGCGGCGGCCTAGAGCCGAACGGGGATCCCGCGGTCGTCGAGATACTCCTTGACCTCGCGGATCGTGTACTCGTCGAAGTGGAAGATGGAGGCCGCGAGTGCGGCGTCGGCGCCCGCCTCGGCGAACACCTCGCGGGTGTCCTCGGGACCGCCACACCCCGACGAGGCGATGACCGGCGTCGAGACGTTGTCACAGACCGCCCGCGTCAGCGGGATGTCGTAGCCTTCCTTGGTGCCGTCGGCGTCGATGGAGTTGACGAACAGCTCGCCCGCGCCCCGGGATTCGACCTCCCGGGCCCACTCGACCACGTCGACGCCGGTCCCCTCGCGGCCGCCCTTGATCGTACACTCGAACCAGCAGGACTCGCCGTCGATCCGCTCGTAATGTTCCCCCTGCTCGTCGTAGCGGCGGCGGGCGTCGACGCTGATGACGATACACTGACTACCGAAGGCGGTCGCCCCGGCGTCGACCAGCTCCGGGTTCTCGATGGCCGCGGTGTTGATCGACACCTTGTCCGCGCCGGCCCGGAGCGTCTCCTTGATGTCCTCCCGGGTCCGGATCCCCCCGCCGACGGTCAGCGGGATGAACACCTCGTCGGCCACCTGCTCGACGACGTGGAGCATGGTCTCGCGGCCCTCCGCGCTCGCCGTGATGTCGAGAAAGACGAACTCGTCGGCCCCCGCCTCGTTGTACCGACGGGCCATCTCGACCGGGTCGCCCGTATGCTTCAGGTCCTCGAAGTTGACGCCGGTGTACACCGCCGGGTTGCCGTCCTCGTCGAGGTCCACGTCGATACAGGGAATGATGCGCTTGGTTACGGCCATCCGTATCCCGGGCTACGACGGGCCCGGTCAAAGGCCGTTCGGTAGTCGACGGCGTTCATCCCGTCGGCTGTAACCGTTTCGAGACTTACGTCCAACGTATCAGGTGTATTTTTGTAACGCGACGCCCGAGGGGCACCCATGGCCGATCACGTCGACGATCACGCGGACCACGAGCACCACCCTCACGGCGAGGACGAGGCCGACGAAGGACGCGTCACCTCGCCCATGCAGGAGTTCACGACCGGACAGGCCGGCGTCGGGTTCGTCGTCCTCCTCGTCGGCCTCGCGGTCACGTTCGGCCTGCCGCTGTTCCTGTGACTCATCGGCCGACACGGAAGGCGTAGCCGAGCAACGCTGCGAACACGAGTAACCCGACCGTCGTCTCGGGCGCGAACCGGAGCGCGAGCGCCAGCAACAGGACGACGGCCGCGGCCAACAGCACGAGGGCGGCGTCGAGTCGCCGCCGGAGGGAACGATCGTTCACGGCGGTTCACGCGCCCCGATCCACCTAAAACCGACGAGCGGCCGCTACGCCAACTCGTCGTCGATCACGGCCCGCAGGTCGCGAATCCCCGCGGCGTCGCGCGTCAGTCGCTCGTCGCCGACCGAAACCACGAGTTCGCCGCTCGTCGTCGCCGCGCCCAGATCCCGCACGGGGACGTCGCCCGCCGCCTCGCGTACGGCGTCGGGGTCGGTCGTCTCGACGACGACCCGGCCGGGCGTCTCGTCGAACAGCGCGTCGACGCCCTCGACGGTCGCACTGATGCCCGCCTCGGCGCTCACCATCTCCGCGAGCGTCACCGCGAGGCCGCCGTGGCTCACGTCGTGGGTCGCGAGCGTCGAGTCGAGGTTCGCCACCGTCCGGACGGCCTCAACCGTCGCCGACGCGTCCGCGGGCAGGGCCGGGAAGCGGTCGCTCCCGCCCATGCGTGCCAGGAACTCGGAGCCGCCGAGGGCACCGCCGCGTGCCCCCACTTCGAGGAGGGTCCCCTCGCCCGTGACCCCGAGCGGCGGGGCGTCGTGGCCGTCCCGGACGCCGATCATCGCCACCGTCGGGGTCGGCGGGATGGGACCCGTCACCGAGTCGTTGTACAGCGAGACGTTGCCGCCGACCACGGGGACCGAGAGGTCGTGACACATGTCGGCCAGGCCGTCGACGATGGCACCGAAGCCGCCGTAGACGTCGGGTTTCTCCGGGTTGCCGCCGTTGAGGCAGTCGACCGCGGCGTGGGGTCGCGCGCCCTTGGCCGCGAGGTTGGTCGCGTTCTCCAGCGCGACGGCGCGGGCGCCCTCGTAGGGGGCGGTGTCCGTCCACGCGGGGATCGCTCCCGCCGAGAGCGCCAGGCCCGTGCCCGCTTCGCGGATCGCCATCACGGCGGCGTCGTCGCCCGGCCGGCGGGCCGTCCGCGTTCCGACCTCGTGGTCGTACTGGCGGTAGACCCACGCCTTGCTCGCCGTGTTGGGGCTGGCGACGACGGCGTCGAAGGCGGCGTCGAGCTCCGCGTCCGGGCGGTCGCGCGGGGGTTGCTCCGGCTCCGCCATCGCCAGGTCGTTCATCGGCGCGCCGTCCGCGAGGAACTCGGCGGGGACGTCGACGACCGTCTCGCCCCCGAACGTACAGACGTAGTTGCCTTCGCGGACCTCGCCGATGACCGAACAGCCCAGGTCGTAGCGATCGGCGATTTCGGCAACCCGGTCGACGTCCTCGGGGCGGACCTCGTAACACATCCGCTCCTGGGACTCCGCGAGCAGGATCTCCAGAGCCGACATGTTCGGCTCGCGCTGGTGGACCGCGTCGAGTTCGATGTTGGCCCCCAGGCCGCCCTTGGCGACGAGTTCGCTGGAGGCGCCGCCCAGTCCGGCCGCGCCCAGGTCCCGGGCCGATCGGATCAGGTCCTCGTCGATCAGCGCCTCGTTGGCCTCGATCAGGAGTTTCTCCGTGTAGGGGTCGCCCACCTGCACCGCCGGGCGGTCCTCCGTCTCGGCGTCCTCGCTCAGGTCCTCGCTGGCGAAGGAGGCGCCGCCCAGGCCGTCGCGGCCGGTGGCGTTGCCGACGAGGACGAGTTTGTTCCCCGGGCGCTTCGCCTCGGCGGTGACGAGGCGGTCCTCGGTCACTAGACCGACGCAGGCGACGTTCACCAGCGGGTTGCCCTCGTAGCCCTCGTGGAACTCGACGCTCCCGCCGACAGTGGGCACGCCGATGGCGTTGCCGTAGTCGGCGATACCCTCGACGACCCCCTCGAAGAGGTAGCGGGAGTGTTCGCGGTCGAAGCCGCCGAAGTAGAGGGAGTCGGTCAGGGCGATGGGGTACGCGCCCATCGAGAGGATGTCGCGGACGATGCCGCCGACGCCGGTGGCCGCGCCGTCGTACGGGTCGACGTAGGAAGGGTGGTTGTGGCTCTCGACGCCCATCGCGACGTAGGTCTCCTCGGCGTCGTCGCCGTACTCGGGCAGCGAGACGACCGCGGCGTCGTCGCCGGGGCCGACGACGACCTGGTCGGCCTCGCTGTCGAACGCCGACAGGAGCGGCCGCGAGGAGCGGTAAGCGCAGTGTTCGCTCCAGAGGTTCTCGAAGAGCGCCGCCTCGGCGGGCGTGGGGTCCCGCCCGAGTTCGGCGGCGACGAGGTCGTGATCCGGATCGGACAGGCTCATTCACCTCCGTCTTTCGCGCTGTGGGGGTAATGTCTTTCCATGTGCGCCACTCCCGCCGTCCCGGACGGTTCGGACCGGCGGCCTTTTTACCGCCGGCACCGCACAGTACGACCGTGTTATCGGTCGAGTTGCACACGCACTCGTCGCTGTCACACGACGGCCGGGACCCGGTCAACCACCTGCTCGAGCAGGCGCAGTCGATCGGCTTGGACGCCTTGGCCGTCACCGACCACGACGAGATCGACGCGAGCCTCGACGCCGTCGAGAAGGCCGCCGACTACGGCCTGATCGGCATCCCCGGCATGGAGATCACCTCCGCCGCCGGGCACGTCCTCGCGTTCGGGATCCGGGAGGCGATCCCCGCGGGCCTCCCCTTCGAGGCGACGCTCGACCGCATCCACGACCAGGGCGGCATCGCCGTGGTCCCCCACCCCTTCCAGTCCTCGCGTCACGGCGTCGCGCCCCACGTCTCCACCGAGGCCCTCGCCAGCGCCGACGCCATCGAGGTGTACAACTCCCGGCTCCTGACCGGGCGGGCGAACCGCAAGGCCGAACGCTTCGCCGAGGCCCACGGCCTCCCGATGACCGCCGGAAGCGACGCCCACATCGCCGAGATGGTCGGCCAGGCGACCACCGAAGTCGGCACCGACGACCGTACCGCCGCGGGCATCCTCGACGCCATCGCCGCCGGCCGGACGAGCGTCGTCGGTCGCCGCACGCCCTGGCACATCAGCTTCAGACAGGCCGCCGGCGGGGCGAAACGACGGATGATACGGGCGCTCGGCGACCTGCTGTGACCGTGCTCCGCGGCGCCGACCCCGCGACCGTCCGCCGCGCCGTCGAACGCGCCGATCCGCTCCCCGGAACCCACGGGTTCGCCGGCGCGCTCGACGGCCGTCTCGTCCGCGACGTCCTCGGTCGCCAGCCGCTCTTCGGCACGCCCGAAAACTGGGGGTTCTCCCCCGACGACGCCGCCGGCGCGACGCCGGTGCCCGCGGGCCACGTCAGGGAGCGCCGGAACGGCGAAACCGTCGATCGGCGGGTCTGGTCGCTCCCCGACCCGGCGGTCTCGACCGACGATGCAGCGGCCCTCGCGGCCGTCGAGCGCGCCGTCCGGGAGTCCGTGACCGCCGTCGACGGGGCGGCGGACCTCGCCGTCGCCTTCTCCGGCGGCGTCGACTCCGCGCTGGTAGCGGCGGGCGTCCCCGACGCCCCCTGCTACGTCGCCGGCTTCCCCGACGCCCACGACGTGGCCGCGGCGCGGGACGCGGCGGCGGCGATGGATCGGGACCTTCGGGTGGTCGAACTCGACCACGACGCCCTCGAACGCGCGGTGCCCGAGGTGGTCGCCGCGACGGGGCGGACCGACGCCATGACGGTCGGCATCGCGCTCCCGCTGTATCTGGTCGCGGAACGCGTCGCCGCCGACGGCTTCGACCGTCTCGCGCTCGGCCAGGGGGCCGACGAACTGTTCGGCGGGTACGCGAAGGTGGTCGACCCGGCAGACGACGACCGGGTCGACGCGACGACCGTCCGCGGCGCGACCCGGGAGGTGATCCGGTCGTTGCCCGGCCAGCTGGAACGCGACACGCTCGTCCTCCGGGCCGCGGGCGTGACCCCCGTGACGCCGCTGCTCTCCGACCGCGTCGTCGGGGCGGCCCTTCCCCTCCCGGGCCACCTCCTCGCGACGCCCGACGAGCGGAAGGTGGCGCTCCGTCGGGCGGCCGCCGGCTGGCTCCCGGAGCCGGTCGTCGGCGCCGACAAGAAGGCCGTCCAGTACGGCAGTCTGGTCTCCCGGGAGCTCGACCGGCTCGCCCGGCAGGCGGGGTTCAAACGCCGGATGGATCGCCACGTCGACCGGTACGTCGAGTCGCTGGTCGACGGGACCTAGTCGGCCGCCACCGCGATGGCCTCCAGGCCCAGCTCCCGCACGTCCGCGTCCACGTCGGCCTCGCGCAGGGCGGCGGGATCGTACCAGGTCCACGCCTCGGGACCCGGTTCGCCCGGTGCGGGGTCGATCCGTCGGCCGTCGACAGTCGCGTAGTAGACGTGGTCGACGTGCTGGTGACCCACCTCGCCGTCACAGACGTTCACGTCGGCGAGCATCAGATGTCGAGGCCGGGGAACGGCTCGCGCCGTCGACGACGACACGTCCGCGTGGTCGGTCAGGAGCGTCGGCTCCAGCCCCGTCTCCTCGCGGGCCTCCCGCAGCGCGGCCTCGTGGGGGAGTTCGCCGCGTTCCAGGTGCCCCCCGGGCGGAAGCCGGAGGCCGAGTCCCGGGTGGTCGTGCAGCGCCGTCGCCCCGTCGGCGACGAGATACACCGTGGCGGTGAAATGTCGCGTCCGTTCCATGGCCGGGGAACGGACGGGGGACGTATCGGCCTTCCGACCGGATACCTTTTTTACAGGTGGGGTGGTACCGTTCCCCGGGAGCCCCTCCACCGTGAGTCACGTTTGCATCAAGGACGACCGTCTGCACCGAACCGTGCCCGTCGAGTCCACCGTCGGGACAATAGAGATCGATCTCTCGGGCGAGGAAAACACCGTCGTGCTGCCCGCCGAGGCGCCGGTGACGATCGAGTACCGGTAGCTACGGGACCTGGATCTGCTCTTCGGCTTCGAGCAGTTCGTGATACCGGTTGCGGATGGTGACCTCGCTGATGTTGGCCACCTCGCTGACCTCGCTCTGGGTCACCTTCTCGTTGGTGAGGAGGGCGGCGGCGTAGATGGCGGCGGCCGCGAGGCCGACCGGACTCTTGCCGCTGTGGACGCCCTGCTCCTTGGCGGTCTTCAGCAGATCGCGGGCGCGGCGCTCCGACTCGTCCGAGAGATCGAGTTCGGAGGCAAAGCGCGGGACGTACTGTTCGGGGTCGGCGGGCTGGATCTCGAGACCGAGTTCGCGGACGACGTAGCGGTACGTGCGGGCGATCTCGTCTTTCTCGACGCGGGAGACGGTGGCGATCTCGTCGAGGCTTCGTGGGGTGCCGGCCTGGCGCGCGGCGGCGTACAGCGCGCTGGTGGCGACGCCCTCGATCGATCGGCCGGGTAGGAGGTCGTCGGCGAGCGCGCGGCGGTAGATGACGCTCGCGGTCTCGCGGACGTTCTCGGGCAGGCCGAGCGCCGAGGCCATGCGATCGATCTCGCCGAGGGCCTGTTTGAGGTTGCGCTCCTTCGAGTCACGGGTGCGGAACCGCTCGTTCCAGGTTCGCAGGCGCTGCATCTTCTCGCGCTGGCGCGACGAGAGGGTCTTGCCGTAGGCGTCCTTGTCCTGCCAGCCGATGTTCGTCGACAGCCCCTTGTCGTGCATCATCTGGGTCGTCGGGGCACCCACGCGGGACTTCTGGTCTTTCTCCTTGGAGTCGAAGGCGCGCCACTCGGGGCCGTGGTCGATCTCGTCCTCCTCGACGACGAGCCCACAGTCGGCACACACGGTCTCGCCGTGTTCGGTGTCGGTGGCGAGTTGCCCGCCACACTCCGGACAGCGCAACTGCTCGCTGTCCCCGTCGGTACTTTCCGTCTCGTCCTCGCTTTCGCGCGCGCGTGCGCGCTCGGTCGTGTAGCCGCGTACGCTATCGGTCATTGGTTGGTATCGGTGAGCAAAACGGCTCTATACAGAAGATAGTCGTCCGAAGATATTTAAATCTGGCGGAATGGGAGAACGGGACGACGACGTCCGGATGTCCCCGTCCGATCGCGTGACACGGGATTGATCCGTCCGCGGAACGTGCCCGGAGACGTGACTCACACTCCCGACGAGATCCCGATGACGGTCATCAGCGGTCCGCTCGGCGCGGGGAAGACGACACTGGTCAACAACCTGCTGAACGACCCCGGCGACCGACGGATCGCCGTCGTCGTCAACGACATGGGCGAGGTGAACGTCGACGCCGAACTGCTGGACGACACGGCCGAGGACGGAATCGTCGACCTCTCGAACGGCTGTATCTGCTGTCGACTGCAGGACGACCTTGTGACTGCGGTGACCCGTCTCGCCGACGAACGCGACTTCGACTACCTCGTCGTCGAGGCCTCGGGGATCAGCGAACCGATCCCCATCGCGCGGACGCTGACCGAGGGGACCGACGGCGGCAGCCTCCCCGACCGGTTCCGCCTCGATACGACCGTCTCGGTGATCGACGCCTACGGGTTCTGGAAGGCCTTCGACCCAGCGGCCTCGCTCCCGGACGGCGCGCCTACCCCCGAGCGACCGCTGACGGAGGTCCTCGTCGATCAGATCGAGTTCTGTGACGTCCTCCTGTTGAACAAGTGTGACACGGTCCCGGACGACGAACTCGACGCCGTCGAGGCGTCGGTCCGGGAACTCCAACCCCGGGCGACGATCCACCGGACGACGTATTCGGAGATCGACCCGGCGGCGGTACTCGACACCGGGCGCTTCGACTTCGAGGCGGCCCGGCGCCGGCAGGGGTGGAAGCGGGCGCTCGCCGCGGCCGAGGGGAGTGACGGCCACGGCCACGACCACGACGACGGCGCGGCCGCCGCTCACGGCGTCGAGTCGTTCGTCTACCGCCGCGAACGGCCGTTCGACCCCGAACGTTTCGACGGCTGGCTGGACGAGTGGGTGGGCGACGTGGTCCGTCTGAAGGGGTTCGCGTGGGTGGCGAGTCGTCCGGGGACCGTCCTCGGCGTGAGCCAGGCCGGGCCGGCGGTCCAGGCCGGACCGATCGGCGAGTGGGGCGACGACGACCCCGCGACGCGACTCGTCGTCATCGGCCGTGACCTCGACGTCGACGCGATGACCGCGGCGCTCGACGGGTGCCTGTCGAACGAGTCGGACGGGGTCGTGGCCGCGGACGACCCCTTCCCGCGGGAGTCCTAGGCGCCGAGGCCGACGTCCTCGCGGAGGTCGTCCCACGCTTCGTGGAAGCCGTAGGTCGACTCGGACTCGGCCTGCATCGCCGTCCGGTAGGTCTCGTCGTACGAGAGCAGTTGCGTCCAGCCGTCGTGGAGTCGGTAGCTACAGTACTGGCACATATGATCGAAGAGTCGGAGCGTGGTAATAGGCGTGTCGCGTGTGCTTACGGCTCCAGCAGCACCTTCGTCACGCCCTCTTCCCGGTTGTCGAAGGCCTCGTACATCTCCGGGGCGTCCTCCAGGCCGACGCGGTGGGAGACGACCCAGCTGGGGTCGGCGCGACCGGCAATGATCATGTCGCGGAGTTCGCGGTTGTACTCCTTGACGTTACACTGGCCGGTACCGAGCGCCTGGCCCTTCTCGAAGAGGAGGCCGAAGTCGATCCCGAGTCGGCCCTGGGCCGCCATCTCGTCCGGCGCACCGGGGTCCTCCGGCACGTAGAGTCCCGGAATCCCGAGTTCGCCGGTCGGCTTTACCGTCCGGATCAGGTTGTTGATGACGACCGCGGGGTTCTCACGGGCCGGGTCGTAGGCGCCGTCGCCCTCCTTGTCGGGGTCGACGGCCTGGTAGCCGACGGCGTCGACGCCCTTGTCGACGCCACCACCGTGCAGGTCCTTGATCTGCTCGACGGGGTCGCCCTCCTCGAAGTTGATCGCCGTCGCGTCGCAGTGTTCCTCGGCGAGTTCGAGCCGGCTCGGCACGCGGTCGACGACGTAGATGTCGGCGGCTCCCTTGAGCTTCGCGCTGTACGCAGCCATCAGGCCGACCGGACCGGCGCCGTAGATGGCGACCGAGTCGCCGGCTTCGAGGTTGGCGAGTTCGGTGCCGTGCCACCCCGTCGGGAAGATGTCCGCGAGGAGCGCAAAGGAGTCCTCGTGGGCGTCGCCCTCGGGGAGCTTCAGCGCGTTGAAGTCGGCGTAGGGGATGCGAAGCTTCTCCGCCTGTCCGCCCTTGTACGGACCCATAGCGACGTAGCCGTACGCGCCGCCGGCGAAGCCGGGGTTGACGTTCGTACAGAACCCGGTGAAGCCCTCTTCGCAGTTCTCACAGTGTCCACACGCCACGTTGAACGGGGCGACGACGCGGTCGCCCACCTCGAGGCTCGACACCGCGTCGCCGGTCTCGGTGACGATGCCCATGTTCTCGTGACCGAAGACGATGCCCGGTTCCGCGGCCGTCCGCCCCTCGTACATGTGGAGGTCGGAGCCACAGATACACGTCGTCGTGATGTCGATGACGACGTCGTTGGGGTGTTCGATCCCCGGCTCGTCGACTTCCTCGACCGCGACCTCGTGGGGGCCCTTGTAGACGACGGCGTTCATCGACATCAGTCGCTCGCCTCCACGTGTGCGTCACCGCGGATCGACTCCCACTGATCGACGCCCGCCTCCGCGACTTCCATGTCCTGTTCGACGGCGCCGCCGGAGACGCCGAAGGCGCCGACGACGTTCCCCTCGTCGTCGAAGAGCGGATAGCCCCCGCCGAAGATGACCATCCGCCCCTCGTCGGTCGACTGGAGCCCGTACAGCGAGTTGCCGGGCTCGGACGGCTCCGCGAGTTCGTGTGTCGGCATGTCGAGCGCCGCCGAGGTGTAGGCCTTGTTTCGCGAGATGGAGACCGACGCGAGCCACGCGCCGTCCATCCGGCGCTGTGCGACGAGGTTCCCCTCGCTGTTCGTCACCGCGATGACCATCGGGTTGTCGATCTCCTCGGCCTTCCGCTCCGCCGCGTCGATCAACTCCTTTGCAGTGTCGAGAGTGATGGATTGAACCATTACGGATTGAGTCTCGCTCCCGACGATGATAAACATTCGCCTTTACGCAATCAGGATAACAATTAAATGGGTGAAATAGTGTAAAGTCATCTCGAATGGCCATAGATCCCATTAGAAGGCGCAAAAACGGGGAATAGACGAATATCGGCACTCGTATCGTGAGACTATTTCCGAACACCGGTGTAATCGGAGTAAACGAAACGCCTTACAAATTGTCCGTCAGCGCGATCGGAGATAACGACGCTAGCGCGCGGTTTTTTGGGAAGCCTAAATAAATCCTCTCTTCGTTCACCGATGGGGATCGCGGTAGGACCCGCCGAGCACGTCGCCGGGGCTCGGCTACGGGACGTGTCGGACCGGGAGGGGAGCGGCGACGGTCGCCGGGTTAGAGGTCGAAGTGTTCGGCGGCCGTCTCCATGTCCTTGTCGCCGCGCCCCGAGAGGTTCACGAGGATGCTGTCGTGTTCGCCGCGTTCGGCGAGTTCGATGGCCAGCGCCACGCCGTGACTCGATTCGAGGGCGGGGATGATCCCCTCCGTTTCGGAGAGTTCGCGGAAGGCCGCGAGCGCCTCGTCGTCGGTGACGGCGGTGTACTCGGCGCGCCCGGCGGCCCGGAACATGGCGTGTTCGGGGCCGACGCCCGGGTAGTCGAGGCCGGCGGAGACCGAGTGGACCTCGGTGCCGTCGTCGATGACGCGCGTCTTCATCCCGTGGATGACCTCGTCCTCGCCCTCGGCGAGAGGGGCGGCGTGGCGGCCGGAGCCCTGGCCCTCGCCGCCGCCCTCCGCGCCGTAGAAGGCGACGTCGTCGTCGCGGAGGGGATGGAAGAGGCCGATAGCGTTGGATCCGCCGCCGACGCAGGCGACCGCCACGTCGGGCAGGGAGCCGGTGCGGTCGAGGATCTGTTCGCGGGCCTCCTCGCCGATGACCGACTGGAAGTCCCGGACCATCCGCGGGAACGGATCGGGACCGACGACGCTCCCCACGAGATAGTGGGTGTCCTCGACGTTCGCGGCCATGTCCTCCAGCGCGGCGTCGACGGCGTCGGCGAGGCCCGCCCCGCCGCGGGTCACCTCGTTGACCGTCGCCCCCATCAGCCGCATCCGGAAGACGTTCATCTTCTGGCGCTCGACGTCCTTTTTCCCCATGTAGATCTCGGTATCCAGATCGAGGAGGGCACCGGCCATCGCCGTCGCCGTCCCGTGTTGGCCGGCCCCCGTCTCGGCGATGAGGCGGTCCTTGCCCGCCCGCTTCGCGAGCAACGCCTGGCCGAGGGTGTTGTTGATCTTGTGGGCGCCGCCGTGGAGCAGGTCCTCCCGCTTGAGGTAGATGTCGGCGCCGTACCGCTCGCTGAGGTTGCGGGCGTAGTACAGCGGCGTGGGCCGCCCGGCGAACGTCTCCAGGAGGTCCCGGAGGTCCGCCTGGAACGACTCCGTACCCGCCACCTCGTCGTAGGCGTTCGCGAGGTGTTCGAGGGGCTCTTCGAGCATGTCGGGGACGTGACGACCGCCGTAGCCGTCGAAGGTTCCGTCGGCCATGGGCGTCGGATGCTCGCTCGGGGCACATAAACGCTACTGGCCGACGGTCGCCGCTGGGCCGCCGCTCGACCGGTGGACCGAAACCCTTAGTGCCGGCCCGGAAGTGGCCACACACATGAGCGAGACGCCCGTCGATCCCGACGAGGTCCGCCACACCGCGGATCTGGCCCGGATCGACCTGGACGAGGACGAGGTGGAGCGGTTCACCGAGCAGTTCTCCGACGTTCTCTCCTACTTCGATACCCTCGACGACGTGCCGGAGGTCGACGCCGAGGCCGACCTGGTGAACGTCATGCGCGCCGACGAGGTGCGTGACGGGCTCTCACAGGAGGAGGCCCTGGGGAACGCCCCCGAGACCGAGGACGGCTACTTCAAGGGGCCGAGCGTCTCATGAGCGTCGACGCCTTCATCACCGAGACGACGGTCGAGGGCGACGACGACGGACCGCTCGCCGACCGGACCGTAGCGATCAAGGACAACATCTCGACGGCGGGCGTGCGGACCACCTGCGGCTCCGAGATGCTCGCCGACTACGTTCCCCCCTACGACGCGACGGTCGTCGAACGGCTCAAGGGCGCCGGCGCGACGCTCGTCGGCAAGACCAACATGGACGAGTTCGGGATGGGGACGACGACCGAGACGTCGGCGTTCGGGCCGACGCGCAACCCGGTCGACGAGTCCCGGGTCCCCGGGGGGTCCTCGGGCGGCAGCGCCGCGGCCGTCGCCGCCGGCGAGGCCGACGTCGCCCTCGGAAGCGACACCGGCGGCTCCGTCCGCTGTCCGGCGGCGTTCTGTGGCGTCGTCGGCATCAAGCCCACCTACGGGCTGGTCTCCCGGTACGGGCTGGTGGCCTACGCCAACTCCCTGGAACAGATCGGCCCGCTGGCCCCGACCGTCGAGGAGGCCGCCGAGGTCCTCGAGGTGATCGCCGGTCCCGACGACCGCGACGCGACGACCCGCGCGGCGGGCGCCGACGCCGACTACGCGAGCGCCGCCGACGGCGACGTCGAGGGGCTCTCGGTCGGCGTCCCGACCGAGTTGATCGAGGGGGCCGACGAGCGGGTCGTCGAGCGGTTCGAGGCGACGCTCGACGACCTGAAAGCACAGGGCGCGGAGACCCACGAGGTGAGCCTCCCCTCCGTCGAGCACGCGGTCCAGGCCTACTACGTGATCGCCATGTCCGAGGCGTCCTCGAACCTCGCGCGGTTCGACGGCGTGCGCTACGGTCCGGAGACCGACGCCGAGGGCAACTGGAACGAGACCTTCGCCCGCGTCCGCGAGGAGGGCTTCGGCGACGAGGTGAAACGCCGCATCCTCCTCGGCACGTACGCCCTGTCGGCCGGCTACCACGACAAGTACTACGCGAAGGCACAGGACGCCCGCGCGTGGCTCAAGCAGGACTTCGACGAGGCGCTGGCCGAGGCGGACGTGCTCGCGTCGCCGACGATGCCCGTCCTCCCCTTCGAACTCGGCGAGAGCCTCGACGATCCGCTCCAAATGTACCTCGCGGACGCCAACACGGTGCCGGTGAACCTGGCGAACCTCCCGGCCATCTCCGTGCCCGCGGGACGGGCCGACGGCCTCCCCGTCGGCTTCCAGTTGATCGGCCCGGCCTTCGGCGAGCGCGACATCGTCCGGGCGGCGAGCGCCGTCGAGAACTGAACCATCCGGTCCGCAGTCCGGCTAGTTATCGATCGTGGTAGGAGTACTGGGGAGTGTCACACGCGACGGGCGTCCCGATCCGACGACGACGCGTTCCCCCCGGAGCCGCGCCGTGTCGGCGTCGACGAACGTCAACGCCGTAACCGTGATCGGGAAGCCCACCAGAACCCGCGTCCCGTGACGGTATAACGTTACGCCCCGAGTTCTCAATGCTGATATCGGGGGGCGGCGGCCGGAACCGACGGGTGCTCAGTTCGCGTCGAGGCTCGCCCCACCCGCCCGCGCTATCCGACCATCGTGGCCCCCGGCCGTCACAGCTCCGGGGTCACTTCGTCCGCGACGCAGGCGTCGAGGAAGGCGACGACGTGATCCACCGGCTGGATCACCGTGTCCCCGCGCGGGGTGATGAGGTTCCCATCACGAGTGATAGCGCCGATGACGACGCCCTCGGGGAGGTCGGCGACCGACTCGTGGATCGGCCGACCGGCGAGGACGCTCGCGTCGTCCACCTCGACTTCCACCACCTCGGCTCGGTCGCTCTCGATGATGGCGACGTTCTCCGCGCCGCCGTCGCGGGTGAATCGAGTGATCTCCTCGGCCACCACCTCGCGGGGGTTGATCCCCACGTCGACGCCCACGGTCTCGAACAGTTCGACGTACGCCGGGGTGTCGATGACCGCGACGGTCCGCTCGACGCCGAGGCGGCGCGCCAGCAGCGACACCAGCAGGTTCTTCTCGTCGGAGTCGAGCGCCGCGACCATGAAGTCGGCGTCGCCGACGTGTTCGCGCTCCAGGAAGTCGATGTCCGTGGCATCGCTCTCCATCACCACGGTGTTCGGGAGGTCCTCCGCGAGTTGCCGGGCGCGTTCGGTGTCCCGTTCGATCAGCCGCGGCTTGAACCCCCGCTCGCCGAGCAGTCGGGCGACGTGATAGCCGATCTCGCTCCCGCCGACGATGACGACCTCCTCCGCGGTCCCGGGGCGCTCGTTCGGCGCGATGGTGGTCGCGAACCCCCGAACCGACTCGGGACTCCCGATCACGACCACGCGGTCACCTTCGCCGAGGTTCGTGTCCCCGCGCGCGATCTCCACCTCGTCGTCCCGGAGGACGGCGGCGAAGGTGAGGCTCTCGAAGCGGTCGGCCTCGGCGATCGACTGGTCGGTTACCGGACTGCCAGCGGGGATCTCGAACTCCGCCATCTGGACGTGTCCGTCGGCGAAGGAGTCCACGTCGCGGGCGGCCGGGATGCCGACCACCCGGACGATGGACTCCGCCGCGAGCAGGTTCGTACAGACCATGAAGTCGACGCCGAACGCTCCCTGTGAGCGCTCCCAGGTCCGCAGGTACTCCGTGTTCTTGACGCGGGCGACGGTGAAGGAGTCGCTCACCGCGCGCGCCGTCGAACAGATGACGATGTTCGTCTCGTCGTTGTCGGTGCTGGCGATGACCATGTCGGCCTCGTCGATGTCGGCCTCCTCCAGCGTCGACAGCGCGGTGCCGTCACCCTGAACGGTCAACACGTCGAGCGAGTACGCCAGATCCTCGGTCCGGTCGCCGTCGCGGTCCACGACGACGATGTCGTGTGCGTTCGCGAGGTCGGCTGCGATGCTCGATCCGACCTGTCCGGCGCCGACGACGATTATGTGCACGCTTCGACGCTCCCGAGTGACATACCGTCCCCTCCACGGGCCCGCGGCTTCATGATTTCGCTTCTCGTACGGATTGTTGTAACTGTGTTCCGGTGGGTCGCCAGGACAGTCCGGCGACCTACCGGTACTGACTCACAATAAACAGTCTCAGCGCTCACCCGGCGCCTCGTGGACGACGAGTTCGGCGTCGCGCCGCCGCCCTTCCACGTCGGCGACGATCCGTTCGACCACGCGTTCGGCCTCCGCGACGAGCACCGGTTTCACCTTCTCGACGACCCAGTCGAGGGAGACGAACCGCGGCAGATCCAGCATCTCTCCGCCGACGGAGCCGGGATCGAACTCGACTTCGAGGTGGACGCGACACGCCGGTCCCGTCGCGTCCGGCACCGTCTCGGGGACGTCGTCGAGGGGATCGACCCGCCACCGCCCCTTGGCGTCGAGGTCCTCGGTCACCCGCCAGTCCAGCCGGGTCGGCGGCTCGGCATCGCTCACCTCGGTGTGGGCGGTGTAGGAGAGCTTCCACCACGAGAACCGCAGCCGATACCGGGTGCCCGGCGAGCCGTCGCCGTCGGCCTCCACCTCGGTCAGATACTCCGAATACCTGGCGTATCGCGGGAAGTCGACGAGGAAGTCGTACACCTCCTCGGTCGACAGGCAGACGACCGTACTGACGTGGATACGGTCCACGTGGGATCCACGGACCGTGGCGTGGTAATACTGCCGGCTGTCCCAACCGGCCTCCCACGGTGGTGGATCTCGCGAGCGACGGCCGGCGGTGGGAGCGTCGCTCGGGTCGGGGGCCGCCACGCGCCCCCCGGCGCCGACCCTTAAGACCCTCGCCACGAAAGTGCGGACGAATGCTCGAGGGAACGCACGTCGCGCTCGGGGTGACGGGTAGCATCGCGGCGGTGAAGACGGTGGAACTCGCCCACGAACTCCGTCGCCACGGCGCGCGCGTCAGAGCCGTGACGACCGACGCCGCCCGTGGGATCGTCCACCCGTGGGCACTCCAGTTCGCCACCGACGCCCGGCCGGTGACGGAACTGACGGGCGCGGTCGAACACGTCGAGCTCTGTGGGCGCGAGGGGTGGGCGGACGTCCTGTTGATCGCCCCGGCCACCGCGAACACCGTCGGCAAGGTGGCCGCGGCCGTCGACGACACGCCCGTGACGACGTGTGCGACGACGGCCCTCGGCGCGGACGTGCCGGTCGTCGTCGCGCCCGCGATGCACGAACCGATGTACGACCATCCGGGGGTCCTCGACGCCATCGACCGCGTCGAGTCCTGGGGCGTCGACTTCGTCGACCCGCGGATCGAGGAGGGGAAGGCCAAGATCGCGAGCGAGGACGCCATCGTCACCGCCGTCGCGCGGGCGACGACCCCCGATCCGCTCGCCGGCCGGCACGTCGTCGTCACGAGCGGCGCGACCACGGAGTCGGTCGACCCCATCCGGACGCTCTCGAACCGCGCCTCCGGGCGCACCGGGCGGGCGGTCGCCCGCGCCTGTCACGTCCGCGGTGCCGACGTGACGCTCGTCCACGACGGCCCGGCCGTCCACTACGCCGACGTGCGCGCCGTCGAGAGCGCGGCGGAGATGATCGACGCCGTATCGGCGGCGGTCGCGGGCGACGACCCGGCCGACGCCCTCGTCTCGGCCGCCGCCATCTCCGATTTCACGGTCGAGCGCGCCGGCGAGAAGATCCGCTCGGGCGAGCCGATCACCCTCGAACTGGAACCGACGCCGAAGCTCCTCGACGCCGTGCGTGCCGACCACCCCGGCCTCGCGATGGTCGGGTTCAAGGCGGAGACCGGCGGCGACGACGAGGCGATGATCGAGCGGGCTCGACGCCTCCGGGACCGTGTCGACCTGGCGTTCGTCGTCGCCAACGACGCGTCGGTGATGGGGGGTGACGACACCCGGGCGCTGGTGGTCGACGCGGACGACGTGGATCGGTTCCGGGGCTCGAAGGGCGGCCTGGGCCGGCGGGTCGCCGACCGTCTCGCGACGATCCTCGACTGACGGATCGACGGCCGCGTAGGGACGCTCGCCGGCCGTATAGCAATAGTTATGAAAGCGGAACCGAACGCTACACGATGATACGAATGCACGGGAGAGCCACCGCTCGGGTCGCCGGAGGTCGACCGCCCGATGGCGGGTGAAGGCGGACGCGACGTACTCGTCCCGGTCGGTGACTCGGAGACGTTGCGGCGGACGGTGACGTACGCGGTCGAACGAGCTTACGCGTCGATCACCGAAGACGCGGACGAGGGCGAGGTGACGGTCGACACCGTGGGGACGCCGCTCACGCTCCACTTCGTCTACCCCGCGCGCTGGCGCACCGTCGAGGCCGACCCGGCGGACGTCGAGTCCGCGCGGACGCTGCTGGACCGGGTCGTCGCCTGGGCACGGGAGGACCTCGACGGGTTGACCGCCGAGGACGCCCCCGAGACCGTCGTCTTCGAGTCGTCCATCGTCGGGACGAACGAGTACGTCTTCAGCCCCGGCGACTTCGCCGACGTCATCGCGGGCTACGCCGCGGCGAACGACGTCCAGCGGGTCGTCGTCGATCCGTCCTTTCGTCCCGGCGGGAGCGCTCCGATCCTGCGCTCCTTCGAGGCGGAACTCGCGGACCGGGGCTTCGACGTACTGGAGGCGCCGGTCACCCGCCGGACGCGGCGGAGCCTCCCCTTTACCGCCATCGGCCTCCCCGAGTTCTTCGTGGTCTTCTCCGCGTCCTTCCTGTTTTACCTGGCGCTCGGCGGGTGGCACGTCACCGACCCGTACGAACTGATCACGGGCGTCGCCACGGCCGGGGTGGTGGCGGTCACCCTCGCTAGCGTGGCACTCAAAGGCGAGGTGCCGAACCTGCGGTTCGTCGCCGCCACGCTCGCCCGGCTGGCGGCGTACACGCCGATCCTGCTCTGGGAGATCGCGAAGGCGAACGTCGCGCTCGCGTACGTGGTGTTGCATCCGCGTCTCCCCATCGACCCGCGGATGGTCGAGTTCGACGCCGCGGTCTGGGGCGACATGCCCGTCACCACGCTCGCCAACTCGATCACGCTGACACCGGGGACGCTGACGGTCGACGTGAGCCGCCAGCACTTCCTCGTCCACGCGCTGATCCCCGACGCGGAGACGGACCTCCTCGACGGGAAACTCGAACGACTCGTCCGCTTCGTCTTCTACGGCCGCGAGTCGGCACGCATCGCCTCGCCGCGCGAACGGCTCGACGACCGGGAGGGTGAGTCGTGACGCCGTTCCTCCTCGCGGCCGCCGGCGGCCCCGACGTCACCGTCTCCGCGACGTTGTCGTCGATCCTCCTCGCCGCGGCCGCGGCCTTCACGCTGTTCGCGGTGGTCCTCCTCTACCGGGTCGTCCGCGGCCCGACCACGCAGGACCGCATCGTCGCCATCAACGTCGTCGGGACGAACACCGTCATCGTCATCGCGCTGGTGAGCGTCGCCCTCGGCGAGTACGGCTACCTCGACGTGGCTCTGGTGTACGGCCTGCTCAACTTCGTCATGAGCATCGCCGTCTCGAAGATCACCGTCGAGTGGGGTGGTGTCCTGTGACGCCGATCGAGATCCTGGCGGCGGTTTTCGTCCTCGTCGGGACCTTCTTCGGCTTCGTCGCCACCGTCGGCCTCGTCCGCCTGCCCGGCCTCTACGCCCGCCTGCACGCGGCGTCGAAAAGCGACACCCTCGGCTCGGTCCTGTCGCTTGCCGGTATCGCCATCGTCCTCGGTGTGAGCACCGAGTCGCTGAAACTCGTCTTCCTGTTGCTCTTCCTGTTCGTGACGAGCCCGACGGCCGCCCACGCCATCGCCCGCGCCGCCAAGGAGGAGGGGATCGAACCGACCGGCGAGGACGCCCGGATCGGCGACGAGGGAGGTGAGTCGTGAGCCTCTCCGTCCCCGTCGCGGTCGTCCTCCTGTTCATGCTGGGGAGCGCGCTCGCGGCCGCCGTCATCCGCGACGTGGTCGGCAGCATCGTCGCCTTCGCCGGCTACAGCTTCGGCGTCGCCGTCCTCTGGGCGTTCCTCCGGGCCCCCGACGTCGCGCTCACGGAGGCGGCCGTCGGCGCCGGGATCACGACGGTCCTCTTCTTGCTCACCATCGCCCGGACGACGGTCACCCGCTCCGAGCGGTTCGAGGGGATCGGCCTCCGCTCCGGGCTGGCGGTCGTCGCCGTCGTCGTCACGGTCGGCGCGACGGTGCCGGCGCTCCCCGCGGTCGGCGATCCGTCGGCCCCGGTCCTCGCCGGCGAGGTGAGCCAGCACTACCTCTCCAACGCCTACGACGACACCGGCGTGACGAACGTCGTCACGGCCGTCCTCGTCGGCTACCGTGGCTTCGACACCCTCGGCGAGGTGGCCGTCGTCTTCGCCGCCGGCATCGCCATGTTGCTCGTCCTCCGACGGGAGGCGTTCGTATGAGCGACCGTGATCCGACCCCCGACCCGGCGGCCGACTCCGAACGCGCCGGCGACGACGACCGGCCCGACGCGGGACCCGACGGCGAGGGGTCCATCTCACGGCCCGCCGACGAGCGGCCCCCCTACGTCGAGAGCACGATCATCATGACGACCGTCCGGGTGATCGCCCCCTTCGTTCTCACCCTCGGCGTGTTCGTGATGTTCCACGGCGCGAGCTCCGCGGGCGGCGGGTTCCAGGGCGGCGTCATCGCCGCGACGACCGTCGTCATGCTCGGGTTCGCGTTCGGTATCGAACCCATCGCCGCGCACCTGCGGAACGAACAGCTTGCCCTCCTCGTCCTCTCGGGGGTCGGAACCTTCCTCCTCATCGGCCTGGGGGGCTATCTCGTCGGCGGCAACTTCCTCCAGGTCTCCGGATACGAGACGTTGTTCCACCATGGCAGCAAATACAGCATCGAACTCGTCGAAGTCGGCATCGGCGTCGTGGTGTCGGGCGTCATCACCGGCCTCTTCTTCCTGCTGGGGACCGGGGTCGACGTCGACGACGACGCCGGCTCGGAGGGGGATCGGTAGATGATCGAACTCCTCACGACGAAGTACACCTACCTCGTCGTGGTGGCGCTGCTCGGCATCGGCGCGTACGTCATGATCGAGAGCGACAACTTCGTGAAGAAGATCATCGGGATGAACGTCTTCCAGACCGGCATCTTCGTCTTCTTCATCTCGGCGGGCTTCCACACCGAGGGCCGTTCCCCGGTGGTCCAGAGCGGCGGCGGTGGCGGCCCCTTCGTCTCGCCGCTGCCGCACGTGCTCATCCTGACCGCCATCGTCGTCGGGGTGAGCCTGACGGCCGTCGCGCTCGGCCTCGTCGTCCGCATCTACGAGAGCTACGGCACGATCAACGAGCGCACGCTGGAGGAGGTGCGCACGGATGAGTGACGCCTACCTGCCCCTCCTGGTCGCCCTCCCGCTGTTGGGGGCGCTGCTCGCCGTCGCGGCCGGACTGGGCTCCGAGCGGGGACCGGCGGTCGTCGCGCCGGTCGTCCTCGCCGCCCAGACGGGGCTCGCGGGGTGGCTCGGCTCCCGGGCCATCCTCGACGGTCCGCTCTCGGTGGGGGTCGGCGGCTTCGTCGCCCCCTACGGCATCGAACTCGTCGTCGACGGCCTGTCGGCCGCGGTGGTCGTCCTCGTCGCCGTCGTCTCCCTCGCGGCCCTCGCGTTCGTCACGGAGGACGACCCCGGCGGGACGGCCTTCTACGCCGAGTACCTCCTCCTCGTCGCCGGTCTCTCGGGGATGGCCGTCACCGGCGACGTGTTCAACCTCTACGTCTTCCTCGAGATTACGGGGCTGGCGACCTACGCGCTGGTCGCGAGCGCCGGGACCGGTCGCTCGGCCGTGTCGGCGCTCAAGTACCTCCTCTTCGGCACCGTCGCCGCTTCGCTGTACCTGCTCGGGGTCGGCTACGCGCTGGTGGCGACGGGGACGCTCAACATGGCCGACCTCGCGACCGAGCTGGCGGCGGCCGGCTACGACTCGCCGCTCGTGCTCGCCTCCTTCGGGTTCATCGTCGTCGGCCTCGCGACCAAGACGGCGCTGTTCCCGCTGCACACCTGGCAGCCCGACGCCTACGCCGACGCCCCGGACAGCGTGAGCGCGCTCATCGCCGCGCTCGTCTCGACGGTGGCGGCCTACGCGCTCCTCCGGCTGGTCTACACCGTCTACACCCCGGCTTTCTTCGAGGCCGTCCCGGTCGCCCGCGACGCCCTGATCGTCTTCGCGGCGGTCAGCATCGTCGTCGGGAGCGTCCTCGCGGTGACCCAATCCGAGGTCAAGCGGATGCTCGCCTACTCGTCGGTGTCGCAGTACGGCCTGGTCGTCGTCGGCGTCGCCATCGGCACGCCGGCGGCGGTCTTCGGCGCCGTCGTCCACCTGCTCGGTCACGCGATCATGAAGGGTGGGCTGTTCGTCGCCGCGGGCACCGTCGCCGACGTGACCGGCGCCCGGACCGTCGACGAGTACGCCGGCCTCGCCGACCGGTTCCCGGTTCTCGGCGGGGCGAGCGCCGTACTCATGCTCGCGATGGTCGGCGTCCCGCCGGCCGTCGGCTTCGCGGGCAAGTGGTACATCGCGCTCGGCGCCGTCCGGGCGGGCACCTGGCCAGTCGCCGTCGTCATCTTCGCGTCGACGCTCCTGACGCTCGCGTACTTCGCCCTGCTGGTCGAGCGGATGTTCGTCGCGCCGGCCTCCGAGAGCGTCCTGGCCGCGACCGACGGTGGCCGTGACGGCGACGCCGAGGGCGACGCACTCGGCCCCTCGCCCCCGCCGACCGCCCGCCCCAGTCGCCGGGCGCTCGCGCTCGTCGTCGGCGCCGCCGTCGTCGCCGTCGTTCTCGGCCTCGTCGTCACCGACCTCGGGACCGCGCTGGAACCGACCATCGACACGCTCCTCTCGCCATGACCGACATCGCCTCACTCAGACCGGCTCTGGCCGTCGCCGTCGCGGCGGTGGCCGTGGTACCGATCCTCGCCTCCGCCCGTCGACCGAACCTCCGCGAGGGGTGGACCGTGCTCGCGGCCGTGGGATCGTTCGCCCTCGTCGCCAGCATGCTCCCCGGCGCCCTCGACGGGACGGTCTACGTGGCCGACCTCGGGACGCTCGTCGCCGGCGTGGAGTTCTCCCTGCAGGCCGACCCGCTGGGACTGCTCTTTGCGACCGTCGCCAGCCTGCTCTGGTTGGTGACCAGTTTCTACAGCATCGGCTACATGCGCGGGCTGGACGAGGGCGACCAGACGCGCTACTTCGCGGCCTTCGCCGCGAGCGTCGCCGCCGCCCTCGGCGTCGCCTTCGCCGCCAACCTCGTCACCATCTTCGTCTTCTACGAACTCCTGACCGTCGCGACGTATCCGCTCGTCACCCACGACGAGACGCCCGAGGCGCGGGCCGCCGGCCGGAAGTACCTCGCGTACACCTTCGGCGGCGGCGTGGCCGTCCTCGCGGGGACGGTGCTGGTCGCGACGATGGCGGACACCACGGCCTTCGCCGCGGGCGGCATCGACGCCCTCGCGACCGCCGACCCCGTCCTCGCTCGGGCGGCCTTCGTCCTCCTGATCGGCGGCTTCGGCGTGAAGGCGGCGCTCATGCCGCTACATTCGTGGCTCCCCGACGCGATGGTGGCGCCCACACCCGTCTCGGGGCTGCTCCACGCCGTCGCCGTCGTCAAGAGCGGCGTCTTCGGCATCGCGCGCGTCGTTCTCGACGTCTACGGCGTCGACCTCACCGGCGCGCTCGGGATGGGCCTGCCGCTCGCCGTCGTCGCCGCCGCGACGCTCACGCTCGCCAGCGTCATCGCGCTCCGCCAGGACAACCTCAAACGCCGGCTGGCGTTCTCGACGGTGAGTCAACTCTCCTACATCGTCCTCGGTATCGCCATCCTCGATCCCACGTCGATCGTGGGCGGCCTCCTGCACATCCCCGCTCACGCGTTCATGAAGCTCACCCTCTTTTTCACCGCCGGCGCCATCCACGTCGAGACCCACACCGACGACATCAGCGACATGGCCGGCATCGGCAAGCGGATGCCCCTGACCATGCTCGCCTTCGGCGTCG
Organism: Haloplanus salinarum; assembly: GCF_009762275.1. Lineage (NCBI taxonomy): Archaea > Methanobacteriati > Methanobacteriota > Halobacteria > Halobacteriales > Haloferacaceae > Haloplanus > Haloplanus salinarum. The sequence continues at coordinate 604,639 of NZ_CP034345.1, forward strand.
CCGCCGCGGGTATGGCCGGCATCCCGCTGGTCGCCGGCTTCGTCAGCAAGTGGTACCTCCTGATCGGGAGCGTGAGCGCCGACCAGGCCGTCTTCGCCGTCGTCCTCCTGGTCTCGGGCGTCCTCAACATCGCGTACTTCTGGCCCGTGTTCTATCAGGCCTTCTTCGAGGCCGAGGACGAACACGACGCCAAGCCGCTCGTGGAGTTCCCCCTCGGCGGCGAGTCGCGGTCGATCCTCCCCGCGGAGCCGACGCCCGACTCCGGCGCCGTCACGGACGGCGGGCACGACGGGGCGGACGGGCACGACGACCACGGATACGACAAACACGACGAGCACGGACACGACGACGAACACGACGACGACCACGGCGGCCCGCCCGTCGGCGGGTGGGAACGCCGAGGCTGGGTCGGCGGCGAGAGCACGTGGTTCATGCTCGGGCCCATCCTCGCGGCGATGGTGGGTGCGGTTCTCATCGGCGTCGTCCCCGAGACGGCGGTGTTCCTGCGCCTCGTCGACGTCATCGTCGAGGGCGCCACCGGGGTGAGCGTCCTGTGACGGGACCGCTCACCGCGCTCCCGCCGGGGGTCGTCGTCCTCGCCGCGGCGCTCGCGACCGGTCTCGCCGGCGGACGACGCCGCCTCGCCCACCTGCTCGGCGGGGGGACGACCGCACTCGTGACGGTCTGGATCTGGCTGGTCCCCGAGGGGACGCACCTGACCGGGCGGCTCTTCGGCTTCGACGCCGTCTTCTTCAACGTCGATCCGTTCTCGTGGGTCGTCGGCCTCGTCTTCGCCTTCATCGGGACCGTCGCCGTCGGTTACTCGTGGGCGACCGGTGCGGAGAGCAAGCAGACGGCCTACGCGCTCACCTACGTCGGGTCGAGCCTCGGCGCCGTCTTCGCCGGCGACTGGCTGACCCTGATCGTCTGGTGGGAGCTGATGGCGGTGACGAGTACGCTCCTCGTCTGGGACTACGGCGGGAAGGCCGTGCGCGCCGGCTTCCGGTACGCGCTCCTCCACGGTATCGGGGGGAGCCTCCTGCTGGCGGCCATCGTGTGGCACTACGCCGCCGTCGGATCCGTCCTCTTCAGCGCCGCCGACGGCATCGTCGGGACGGTGCCACAGGTGCTCGCCGCCCTCGGCATCGGCGTCAACGTCGGCTTTATCGGCCTGCACGCGTGGCTCCCCGACACCTACCCGAGACCCCACATCGCGGCGAGCGTCTTCCTCTGTGTCTACACCACCAAGACCGGCGTCTACGGCATGTACCGGGCGTTCCCCGAGGGCCACCTCTGGGTCGCCTACATGGGCGGTGCGATGGCCGTCTTCGGCGCGGCCGCGGCGCTCCTCCAGAACGACATGCGACGGCTGCTCTCCTATCACATCCAGTCGCAGGTGGGCTACATGGTCGCGGGCGTAGGCATCGGCGGCGCGCTGGCGCAGGCCGGCGCGTTCGGCCACGTGTTCAACCACATCCTCTACAAGAGCCTCCTCTTCATGACCGCTGGCGCCGTGATCTACCGGACCGGCGAGGAGAACCTGAAGTACCTCGGCGGACTGGCGCGGAAGATGCCCGTCACCGCCGCGGCTTTCACCGTCGCCGCGCTCTCCATCGCCGGCTTCCCCGGGTTCAACGGCTTCGTCAGCAAGGGGATCGTCATCTCCGCCAGCCACTACGAGTTCGTGAAGGGGCCCCTCGTCGTCGGCGACTTCTACACGCTCGAGTTGCTACTCCTCGTCGGGGGCGTCGGCACGTTCCTGTCGTTCATCAAGTTCGGCTACTACGCCTTCCTCCACGGGCCGTACGAGGGCGACCCCGTCACGCCGGCCCCGCGGGCACAGCAGGTCCCGATGCTGCTCGTCGCGACGCTGTGTGTGTTCTACGGCGTCTTCGACGGCGCGCTGTTCGGCCTGCTCCCGTTCGACGTGACCGACGGAAGCGTCGTCGGGCACGTCTACCACACGTACACCGTCCCTCACATCGTCGAGGGACTCGTCCTCGCCGCGGCGGGCGTCGTCGGCTTCGCGGTCCTGAAAAAGCCGCTGTCGAAGGTCGGTCGGGTGCCCGACGTGGACGCCGGGTACAACCCCCTCGTCTTCTACGGGACGCGGGCGCTGGTCCACGGGGTGACCGAGACGTACGCGGCCGTCGACCGGGCCGCCGTCGGCCTCGCCGACCGGGCCGCCGCCGTCCGCGCCGACCCCGCCCCGCTCTCCCGGTATCGCGCCGACATCGGCGGGAGCATCTTCATCCTCATGCTCGTCCTCGGCGGCGTCCTCGCGTGGCTGGGCATCGTCTGACCCGGCCGACCCCCCCGACTGAACCCTACATTTACGGTGCGAGACACGGGACGGTACCACACGACCGATGAGGGGGTACCTATCCGCAGCGAACGGGGAGAAAGACGGGAGGCGGATTCCGCTCGATTCGCCGACGGAGCTGTATCGCGAACCCGAGGAGCACAACCGCGTGGTCGCGGAGAGCGAGGGCCGGGTCCGGCCGCTCGGCGTCGCCGACGCGACGGTGTCGCGCAAGAAGGACGGACGGGCGCCGGTCCGTCTCACGCCGCGGTCGGAGTTCGTGGAGATCAGAAACGACGGCAACACCAACGGCGTCACCGTCTCGACCGGCGGCGACGAGTTCGAGGTCGAGGAGGGGTTCGTCGAGACGGTGGCCCGGGACGCGACCATCTCGCTCGGCTACCGGACGACGCTCCGACTCACCGTCGAGCGCGAGGCGAGCGTCGAGCAGAACGTCGTCCACCAGGGCGACGGGGACGTCGTCGTGGGCGATCAGAAAAACGTCGACCGGAGCACCACCGTCGGCGACGACAACGTGATCAACCGGTCGTCGATCGGCGAGTCGTCCAGCGCCGAGGACGGGGGTGGCGGATCCGGTTCCGCGCCGGCGGCCGGCCGGGATTCTCGCGGCGCCGGCCCCGACACCGCCGCCGATCCCGCCCCGGGATCGCGGGGGCCGTCGTCGCCGACCTACTGCACGGACTGCGGGACGAAACTCGTCGACGGCACCTGTCCCGAGTGTGCGGCGGGCGGGACGACCGACACGAAGCAGTTCTGTGAGCGACACGAACGGACCTACACCGGCGACGCCTGTCCGGAGTGCCGGCAGTCACCGTGACGGATGACGGGCCACACCGCCGCCGGGACCGACGTGGGGCGGACACGCGACCACAACGAGGACGACTACCTCGTGACCACGTACGGGGACCGGACGCTCCTCGCCGTCGCGGACGGGATGGGCGGCCACCGCGCGGGCGACGTCGCCAGCGAGACGGCGCTCGACGCGTTCGAGAACGCGCTCGCGGGCCGCCTCGGCGGGAGCAGTGACGACCTCGCTGCGTCGCTCCGTGGGGCGGTCGAGGCGGCCAACGACCGCGTCCGCGAGCGAGCACGGGCCGAGGGTCGCGAGGGTATGGGGACGACGCTCGTCGCCGCCCTCGTCCACGACGACGAGGCGACCGTCGTCAACGTGGGCGACAGCCGCGCCTACCACGTCGACGGGTCGGCTATCGACCGGATCACGGTCGATCAGTCCCTCGTCCAGTCGCTGGTCGATGAGGGAGTCGTCGACCCGGACGAGGCCGCCGATCACCCCCAGCGACACGTCCTCTCGCAGGCGCTCGGGACGAACGATGACGTCGACCCGGACGTGTACGAACGGCCGGTGACGGGCACTCTGCTGCTCTGCTCGGACGGGTTGACCGAGGAGGTCCCCGAGCCGTCGATCCGTGAGGTCGTCGTCGACGACTCCCCCGACGACGCCGTCGACCGTCTCGTCGACGCCGCCAACGACAACGGCGGGAGCGACAACGTCACCGTCGTCCTCCACCGGCCGTAGACCGCCGGGACCGGATTCACAAAGCATTTTACCTCCGGTAATTATATCTCATTACACGATGAGCGAGTTCCCCGACTACCTCGACGTCGACTACGCCGACGGCGAGGGCGAGACGCCGGACGACTATCCGACGCTCGAAGACAAGATCGAGAAGGCGATCGATGTCACCCGGATCGGCCTCGAACAGTACGAAACCCCCGCGGTCATGTGGACCGGCGGCAAGGACTCGACGCTCACCCTCTATTTCATCAAGGAGGTCGCCGAGCAGTTCGGGCTGGAGACGCCGCCCGCGGTGTTCATCGACCACTACCAGCACTTCGACGCCATCCACGACTTCGTCGATCACTGGGCCGAGGAGTGGGACCTCGACGTCATCTACGCCCGCAACGAGGACGTGGGCGACTACGTCGAGGAACACGGCTTGGAGCCGGGCGACGACATCCCCGTCGCCGAGCTCTCGGAACACAACCAGCACCACATCCGGAACATCCTCGAGTACGAGGAGGACGACTTCCCGTTCCTGCTCGACACCTACGTCGGCAACCATCTCCTGAAGACCGTCGCGCTGAACGACGCGCTCGAGGAGTACGGCATCGACGGCGTCATCTCCGGCGTCCGCTGGGACGAACAGGAGGCCCGCGCCGACGAGACGTTCTTCAGCCCGCGTCACGACCCCGACATCTACCCGCCCCACGACCGCATCCAGCCGATCCTGCAGTTCGCGGAGCGCGACGTGTGGGACGCCTTCTGGAACTACGTCGTCCCCGACACCGTCGAGGACTTCCCGAACGAGGGTTACGTGCCCCAGAGCGCCGAGGACCTCCCGAACGGCCTCACGCAGGCCGACATCCCGGTCAGCCCCAAGTACTTCGCCGGCTTCCGCTCGCTCGGGAGCGAGGTCAGCACCGAGAAGTCCGACGAGGAGCCCGCCTGGCTCCAGGACATCGAGAACACGACCGAACGCGCCGGCCGCGCTCAGGACAAGGAGGACCTCATGGAGCGCCTCCGCGACCTGGGCTACATGTAGCGCGTATCGCCGTCCATAGCGGGGCGGGCCGTCTCCGCACGGCGTGGCCCGCTCGATAGGTACGATACGAGCTATCTCGGCCGACGAACCGCAGTTTCTAACCGCACTCCCCGTATAGCATCCCCAATGACCGAGCAGTGGGCGAGTCTCTTCTCCGGCGGCAAGGACTCCTCGTGGGCGCTGTATCGCGCGCTCGAGGACGGGCTGAACGTGACGCGACTGGTGACCGTCCACCCCGGCGAGGACTCCTACATGTACCACGTGCCGGCGACCGACCTCGCCGCACTCGCGGCCGAGAGCATCGGCATCGACCTGCTCGAAGTCGATCCGGGCGACCTCGGCGCCGCGGCCGCCACCGACGCGGGCGCGCAGGGCGACGCCGAACTCGAACCGCTGGAGGCGGCGCTCCGGGAGTTGGCCGAGCGGGAGGGGCTGTCGGGCGTCACCGCCGGCGCCGTCGAGAGCGAGTTCCAGACGAGTCGCATCGAGGCCATGTGTGAGCGGCTGGGGATCGACCTGTTCGCGCCGCTCTGGCAGCGGGATCCGGTCGCACTCGGCGAGGCGATGATCGACGCCGGCTTCGAGATACTGATCGTCCAAGTGGCCGCCGGCGGGCTGGACGAATCCTGGCTCGGTCGCCGCCTCGATGCCGACACCCTCGACGACCTCGTCGCGCTCGAAGCGTCACACGGCGTCCATCCCCTCGGTGAAGGCGGCGAGTTCGAGACGCTCGTGACCGACGGGCCACATATGGACCGACCGATCGAACTGTGGTGGGAGCCGGTGTGGGAGGGGACCCGCGGCCACGTGCGGATCACGGACGCTCGTCTCGGTCCCGGGGAACGTTGATAGCCTCGGGCGACGTATGGTGACCGATGTCCGTGCCCTCTCGGGGAGTGTCGCCCGTGGTGGGCGTCGCCCTCATGGTGGCGCTTGTCGTTTTGCTGGCGCTGGTCTTCGCGACGCTCGCGTTCGGGATCGACATGCCGAGCGACCCCCACCCACAGTACAGCTACCGGACCGCGTACGTCGCCGACGGCGAGGGGAACACGAACGACCGCCCGTTCGTGAACCTCACCCTCTCGGGTGGCCGTATCGAGGTCGGCGAGGACTTCTACATCGTCGACAGCGACGGCAACGAGGTCCGATGGGACGCCGTCTGGACCACGTCGGGGCCGCTGACAGCCGGCGACCACGCCCACATCGACGGCTACGGGAGCGACGACGCGCTCAACCGCGCCTGCGAGGGTGAGGTGTACCGCTTCGTCCACCGTCCCAACGCCGAGGAGAGCGCCGTCCTGGCCACGATCCGGATCGAGCGGCAGGCGGTCGGGTCCGCCGCCGACCACTGCTGACGGCCGGGAGTCAGTCCCCGTCCGCGCCGTTCGTCATCGTCGAGTGCGCGCCGATGAGCGCGTCGGCCAGGTCCAGGTTCTCGACCCGGGTCTCCTCGTCGATGATCGACCCGCGGACGTCGGCGTTGCGGATGGTCGCGTCGGGGAAGACGACGGTGCGTTCGAGCGTCGAGTCGACGACTTCCGCCCCCGCCATCACGTGGACGTCGCCGCGGAGCCGGGAGTCCTCGACGGACGCCGTCGGGTGGACGCGGTCGTCGCCATCGAGGTGCCAGGCGACCGCGTCGAGGTAGCTCTCGGGGGTGCCGATGTCGAACCACGCGCCGTCGAAGGTGAAGGCGTGGACCGCCTGTCGGGCCTGCATCCACTGGATGAACCAGCCCGGTTCGTCGGGGTTCTCCCCCGCGTCCAGGTACTCCTCGAACAGCGGGAGGTCGTCGGCGGGGAAGGCATAGCAGGCGATGGAGACGAGCGTGCTCTTGGGGTCGTCGGGTTTCTCCTGGAAGTCGACGACGCGGTCGCCGTCGAGGTCGACCAACCCGTACGATCGAGCCCGTTCCTTCGATCCCACGTCGTAGGCCGCGAGTGCGGGCGTCTCCTTGGCCTCGAAGAAGTCGACGAACGCCGCGATATCGAAACTGATGAGATTGTCGCCGGCGACGACGATCAGGTCCTCCTCGACGCCCTCGCGGTCGATGAGTTGGGCGAGCGCGCCCACGACGCCGAACTTCTCGTCCTCGGCCGTCGTCTCCTCGACGGAGAGTGTCGGTTTCTCGAACTCGCTGTCGGCCAAGTAGGATTCGAAGTCGGCGGCGAAGCGCTCGTTGGTGCTGACGAACACCTCGGAGATGCGGTCGTCCGCCTCGAGGTCCGCAAAGACGGTGTCGATGACCGTCGACTCACCGACGGGCAGGAACATCTTCGGCCGATGCTTGGTGATCGGCCAGAGCCGCGTCGCGTAGCCGCCCGCCAGGACGATGGCCTTCATACGGGGTTCGACTGACTACAGTGGCAAGTTTGTTTTGTATCGTGGCGCCACGTCGCGGAAAGGGCTTTGCCGACCACGCGCGAACGGGGCGTATGGAGTCGACGACCCGCGAACGCATCGCGGCCGACCTCCGGGACGGGGCCGCGACGGCGAGCGACCTCTCGGCCCGCCACGGCACCGCCCGGTCGACCGTCTACGACCACCTGCGACACGTCTCCCGGTCGCTCCCCGACGACGAGCGGTTGCTCGTCTCCCCGCCGACCTGCCGGGACTGTGGCTTCGACGGCTTCGACGACCGGATCAACCACCCCTCGAACTGCCCGGAGTGCCGCAGCGAGAGCGTCGACGAACCCGCCTTCCGGATCGACCGTAGCGGTTGACCTCCCCTTCGCACGGCCGATCGCACGCGGTCCCCGCGACCGCTCGTGCGACGAATTTCACGCGGTACTATCGGTGAGGTGGCAGGCGCTCTCGCGGAGCGGCCCGAACGTCTCGTACAGTTCGTCGGCGGCGTCGCCGGCCCGGCCGGCGAGGAGGGCGTCGACCGCCGCCCCGACCGCCCGCTCGGCGTCCGAATCCGAGAGTGGTTCGGGCAGACGGAAGGCCGTCCGCACCGCGAGGCGGTCGATGCCGCCCTCCCGGTCGGCCCCCTCGCCACACCGCTCGCGCACCCGCTCGGTCACCGCCTCGGCCGGCTCGTCGACGAGCGTCGCCACCCACACCCGGAACTCCTTGATCGCCTGCCACTCCGCCGCCGCCAGGTCCGTGTCGGTCGGCACGAGTTCGGGCCGTTCCCGGCGACAGACCGTCGGGAAGGCCTCGGCAAGTCGGTCGGCGGCCGTCCCGACGTCGCCGTCGACGATCCGGTCGAGCGCTTCCGACACGGCCGCCTCGGCGTCCGGATCGGACAGTTCCGCGGGGACGTCGAACTCCTCGCGGACCGCGGCCCGGACCGCCGCCGGGTCGGCCCTCGCGGGGTCGTCGTCCGCGGCGGCGTACCTCCGGACCGCCTCGACGTCGATGGCCGCCGACTCGGCGCGGAGCCGGAGGTTCAGCACCGCCCGCCAGGCAGCGTCGGTGAGGTCGTACGCCTCGTCGGGGATGACCTCGGGACAGCGGGTGTGGAACCGACACCCCGGCGGCGGATCCGAGGGGCTCGGCACGTCGCCGCTGAGGCCCGTCCCCCGGTCTCGTTGCCGCGGGTCGGCGACCGGCGTCGACGCCAGCAGCGCCCGGGTGTAGGGATGTTGGGGGTCCTCGAACAGCGCCTCGGTCGGCGCCGTCTCGACGATTTCGCCGAGATACATCACGGCCACGCGGTCGCACACCTCGCGGACGACGCCCATGTCGTGGCTGATGACGAGGATGGCGAGGCCGAAGGCCGCCTGTAACTCCTCGATCAGGTCGAGGATGTCCGCCTGCACGCTCACGTCGAGCGCGCTCACGGGTTCGTCGGCGACGATCAGGTCGGGGTTGATGACCAAGGCCCGCGCCAGGCCGATCCGCTGTTTCTGCCCGCCCGAGAACTCGTGGGGGTAGCGGTCCATGTCGGCGGCGTCGAGCCCGACGCGTTCGAGCAGGTCGGCGACGATCCGCCGGCGCCGCTCCCGGTCGCGCATCCCGTGGACCCGGAGGGGTTCGGCCACCGACTCCCCGATGCTCATCCGCGGGTCGAAACTCGACGTCGGGTCCTGAAACACCATCTGGGCGCGGCGCCGGAACCGCTTGAGCGCCGCGTCGTCGAACGCGGTCACGTCCTCGCCGTCGAAGACGACGTGGCCGTCCGTCGGCTCCTCCAGTCGGAGCGCCGCCGTCGCCGCCGTCGACTTCCCACAGCCGGACTCGCCGACCAGTCCCAGCGTCTCGCCGCGGTCGACGGTGAAGCTCACGCCGTCGACGGCGCGGACCCGCCCGACCTCGTTCCGGAGCACGCCCTCCGTGATGGGGTAATGTTTGGTCAACCCCTCGACGTCGAGCAGCGGGCGGGTCATCGGTCGTCCTCCCCGTCGGCGCTGGTATCGGTGTCGTCGCGCTCCTCCCCGAAGGGCTCGGCGTGGATCGTCCGGTCGGTCGGCGGGGTGCCGACCGCGCCCGGACCGGGGCCGTCGGCGTCCGCGGGTTCGTCGTCCCCGGACGCGGGAGACCCCCGATCCCGAACCACCGACGGGTCGCCGCCGGGTTCGTAGTGGACACACGAGACGACGTGGTCGTCGTCGCCGTCGACCGCGCAGTCGGGGGGCTGTTCACCCTCCCGGCAGGCGTCGACGGCGTACTCGCATCGCGGGTGGAACCGACACCCCGCGGGCGGGTCGATCGGCGACGGGAGGCGGCCACCGATCGAGGCGGCGCCGTCGCCACGCCCCGGCAGGCAGTCGAGGAGCGCGCGGGTGTAGGGATGCGAGGGTCGCTCGAACACGTCGAAGACGCCGCCGCGTTCCATCACCTTGCCGGCGTACATGACGACCACGCGGTCGGCCACCTCGGCCACGACGCCGAGGTCGTGGGTGATCAGCAGGACGCTCATGTCGAACTCCGTCTGCAGGTCGTCGAGCAGGGAGAGGATCTGGTTCTGGATCGTCACGTCGAGGGCGGTCGTCGGCTCGTCGGCGATCAGCAGGTCGGGGTTCGTCGCCAGCGCCATCGCGATGGCGACCCGCTGTTTCATGCCGCCGGAGAACTCGTGGGGGTAGTCCTCGAACCGTCGGGTCGCCTCGGGGATGCCGACCCGATCCAGGAGGTCAACCGCCCGCTCGCGGGCGGCCTCCCGCGTGACGTCCTCGTGAAGCTGGATCGCTTCGACGATCTGCCAGCCCACCGTGTAGACCGGGTTGAGCGCGCCCTGCGGGTTCTGGAACACGTGGGCGATGCGGTCGCCGCGGAGCGAACGGAGCGTCTCGTCGTCGAGGGTCGTGAGGTCCCGGCCGTCGAAGACGATCTCGCCGCCCGCGATCTCGCCGGGCGGCGTCCGGAGCAGGCGCGTGATCGACTCGCCGGTGACCGTCTTCCCGCTCCCCGACTCGCCGACGATGCAGACGGTCTCGCCGCGCCCGACGTCGAAGCTCACGCCGTCGACGGCGCGGACGAGGCCGTCGTCGGTGTGGAAGACGGTGCGCAGATCGCGGATCGAGAGCAGTGGTTCGCCGGTCATCTATGTCTCCTGTCGCGGGTCGAGCGCGTCGCGCAGCGCGTCGCCCATGAAGTTGAACGCGAGGATGGTGGTAAAGAGGAACACCCCGGGGAACGTCGACACCCACCAAGCAGAGGAGAGGTCGCCCCGCCCGGTGGCGATCACCTGGCCCCACGAGGGGACGGTGGGGTCGCCCAGCGAGAGGAAGGAGAGCGACGCCTCGAAGAGGATGAACCCGGGGATCAGCAGCGTCGCCGCGGTGATGACGCTGTTCGAGACGTTGGGGACGAGGTGGTGCCGGATGACATAGAGCGTTCCCGCGCCGGCGCTCCGGGCGGCCGTGATGTACTCCTCCTCGGCCCGCTGGAGGGCCTCGGAACGGACCAGCCGCGCGATGGATCCCCAGCCCGTCAGCCCGAAGATGACGATGAACATGAACAGGCTTCCGCCGAAGAGGTAGGTGAGCAGGAGATAGAGGAAGAAGGCGGGGAAGACGAGTTGCACGTCGACGTAGCGCATCAGCAGTTCGTCGACCAGCCCGCCCCCGTAGGCCGCGACGGTGCCGACGGTCGTCCCGATGGTCACCACCAGGAGCGTGGAGATCAGCCCGACCTTCATGCTGACCTGCATCCCGTAGACGACGAGCACGAGGATGTCCTTGCCGTCGCCGGTCGTGCCGAGCGGGTGAGCCATCGTCCCCCGGCAACGCCCCTCGACGACGGGCCCGACGCAGTCGACCGGCACCGCGGCGTCGACGCTCGTGAAGACCGGCGGCTGGTAGGCCTGCTCGACCGCCAGTACCGGCTTCTCCAGGAAGAGCGGCCCGATCACGCCGATCAGGAAGACGACGACCAGATAGACGAGGCTCGCGATGGCCATGCGGTTCTTGCGGAACTCCCGCCAGTAGTAGGCGGTCAGCCGGCGGTTGTCGTAGAGCGGGACGACGACGTAGAGCAGGAGCGCAAGCAGCGTCGACACGAACAGCCAGTCGAGTTGCGTGACGTTCCACTCCACCGGGACGGTGATCGTGGCGCGGTCCGGTGGCAGGATCGCGTAGTCGTAGACGAAAGCACAGATCAGCCCGATGACGGTCGCGAGCGCCCACCGATCCCGCCGCGAGAGGGTGGAGAGCCGGCTCCCCGTCTCCTCCCAGTCGACCGATTCGAAGGTGTCGGGCTCCCCTGCCATCAGCGATCACCGTAATCGATCCGCGGGTCCAACACGGTGTAGGCCACGTCCTGGACGAGGTTGCCGACGACCGAGACGAACGTGAAGATGAGCGTCGTCCCGAGCACCAGCGACGTGTCCTGTGCGATGATCGCGTTGTACGACAGTTGGCCCAGTCCGGGGATGCCGAAGACCACCTCGACGAGATAGGAGGCCGCGAGGAAGATGCCGAGGATGTCGCCGACGAGGATGGTCATCAGCGGCACCGCCGCCGGCCGCAGGATGTGACGGGTGAGGATGCGGTAGCCGTCCGCGCCCTTCGATTTGGCCGTCTTGACGAACTCCGCTTCGACGTACTCCAGCGCCTCTGCCCGGGAGTAGCGCATCACGCCCGCGATGGTCCCCGTCACCAGGACGACGACCGGGAGGACGAGTTGGCGGACCATCCCGAGGCTGAAAAAGGGGATGTCGGAGTCGAACACGACCGGGAACCAGCCGAGTTGCACCCCGAAGATCAACAGGAGGATGATGCCGAACCAGAAGTTGGGGATGGCGTAGCCGAAGAAGGCGAAGAAGGTGGCGGCGTAGTCGGTTTTCGTGTACTGGTTGGTCGCCGAGTAGAGGCCGATCGAGAGCCCCAACAGGATCGAGAGGATCGTCGTCGGCACCGAGTAGATGGCCGTGTACGGCAGGGCCGCGACGATGGCGTCCGTGACCGGTTGCGAGCGACTCTCCGACCACCCCCAGTTGAGCGTCACCATGTTGATCATATACTCCCGGTACCGGACCCACGGGGATCGATCCAGGCCGCGCCGGGCCTCGAAAGCCTCCTCGGCCGCCTCCGCGGAGCCGCCGCTGGCGGCGGCCTGGAACTGCATCTGCTCGGCCGCCGGGTTCGGCGTGATGGCGAGCAACCCCCACGTGATCGAGAGGATGAGATAGGTCGCGACGACCGCCCACAACACCCGCCGGACCACGTACCAGCGCATGCTCACCGGTTCGGTCGCCCCCCGATCACGCGAAGTACCACGTCTGGGAGTCCCAGCCGGTGTTGAACTCCTCCCCGTACCCCCTGACGTCCTCGGCGTAGCCGGTCACGCTGGACGGCATGGCGAGGAAGCCGAAGGGCTGTTCCTCGCTGATGAGGCCGAACGCCTCGCCGAAGAGTTCGCGGCGTCGCTCCTCGTCCGTCGTCGCCGACGCCTCCTCGTACAGCGCCGAGATGTCCTCCTCCGGGTAGTAGCCGTAGTAGTTGATGCCGCCCCGCGGCTCGAAGAAGCCCTTGCTGGAGGCCGGCGTGAAGGGGTACGTGTTGAACTGGAGGTTGATGGACATATCCCACGGCTCGGCGCTGGTGGCCACGTCGCGGGGGCCGCCGTTGAACACGCCCGCGGTCCACTCGGGGTCGGTCCCCTCGGGGGCGGACGTCTGGACGTAGTTGCTCTGGAACGTCGACGACGAGACGGCCTCGGGTTGGACGTCGATACCGGCGTTCTCCCCGAACTCCTGGGCGACGAACTCCGCGATGGTCCCCTCCGTCGGCTGGCCGGAGTCGTAGTAGATGGAGAGGGTGACCTGTTCGCCGTCGCCGTCGACGAGGCGCTCGCCGTCGTAGGCGTATTCGGTGTCCGAAAGCGCCGATTCGAGCCGGGTGCGCGTCGCCTCCGGCCCGTATCGGTCGCCGACGCCGAACTCCTCGACCCGACTGTCGTCGTACCACTCCGACCACTTCGGCTGCATCGTCTGGGCCACGTCCGCGTACCCCCGGAGGACGTTCTGGACGACGCTCTCCTTGTTCACGGCGAAGCCGAGCGCCCGCCGGACCGCCTTCGAGCGGAACGGCTCCCACCCGTTGGCTCGCATGTTGTAGACGATCATGCGGAGGAACGGCTGGGACGTGACGTTGACGTCGACGTTCGGCAGGTTCTCGAAACGGTTGGCCTTATCGGGCGGGATGCCCGACGAATCGACCTCTCCGGACTCCAGCGCGCCGAGACGCGTGCTCTCCTCGCTGATGACCCGAGTCGTCTGCTGGTCGAAGTACGGCGCCTCCGCGAACCGGTCCGGGACGTCCTCGGCCTCCCGGAGGTAGTAGTCCTCGTTGCGGGTGACGGTGTACCGTGCGGACCGTTCCCAGGAGTCGTACGTGTAGGGACCGAGGTTGCCGGTGTACGCGAGCGTGTTGAGTTCCTCGTCCTGCTGGAGCCCTTCGGCGTCCCGATCCTCGACGTACTTCTCGAGGATACCCCGGGGAATGCACTGCTGGCGCCACAGGATCGGTTTGAACGGCAGTGAGGGGTCGACCTCGAACAGCCGGATCTCGAAGGTGCGTTCGCCCGTCTGCTCGACGGGGATGGGCTCTCGCTCCCCCGACTCGGGGTTCGTCCGGAACCAGTCGTTGGCGTTGGGATACCCGCTCCAGTTGGGTCGGGCCTGGAAGACGTTCTCGATCATGTAGACCCAGTCGTCGGCGGTCATCTGCCCGTAGCCCGCCCCCCACTCCAGGTTGTCGCGGAGCTCGATCTCGTAGACCCGCCCGTCGTCGGTGGAGTAATCGCCCCAGAGGGGGAAGATCTCCCGGTTCGGTTTGATCGCCCAAATACCATCGAGCGTGGCGGTGACGAACGAGCCGGAGGTGGCGTCGGCGATGGTCAGCCAGTTGAGCGACTGCGCGTCGACGCTCGACGCGGAGACGTAGGTCCCGCCGACGCTTCGCGAGGCGCTCCCCGTGGTCGTCCCGTCGTCGCCATCGCCGTTCCCCGAACAACCAGCGAGCCCGACGGCGCCCGCCGCCCCGAGCAGTTTCAACACGTCGCGGCGTCCCCGACGGCCCCGACGCTCCGCCGTATCCGAAGTTCCTCGGCGGTCGTTACCAGACGGCATACCTGTTGGAAACGGCGGTGCGCACTAATACCCATCGGTCGGGAGAGAATCGCACGACGCCGCCGGTTACCCGTCGCCGTGGGCGTCGACGATGACGACCTCGCCGTCCTCGACGGTGACGTTGATCAGCGTCTTGACGCTGTAGCCCGCGTCGTCCAGATCGTTCGGCCCGGCCTTCTTGATCACCGCGACGACGTCGATCACCTCGGCGCCGATGTGTTCGAGGGCGTCGAGGATCGCCTTCATCGTCCCGCCCGTCGAGAGCACGTCGTCGAGGACGAGGACCCGGTCGCCCGCCTCCACGTCGTTGATGTACATCTCGCTCTCCGAGTAGCCGGTCTGGGCCGACAGCGACACCTCGCCGTCGAGGCCGTACTGCCGTTTCCGGATCACGACCAGCGGGATGTCGGTCATCAGCGAGACGGCGGTCGAGATGTGGATGCCCATCGCCGCCGGGGTGACGATCTTGTCGATGTCCTCCAGGTCGGCCTTCCGGATGATCTTGATGACGATTTCGCGCAGGAGTTCGGGGCGGAGCATCGGAACGCCATCGCTGACGGGGTGGACGAAATACTCGTAGTCCCCTTTTTCGATGATCGGCGCGTCGAGAAGCGACTGCCGCAACTGGTCCATGCCGACCGTATCGAACGTCGAGAATAAAAGCTGGCGGTTCCGGGAGCGACCGTCACCGTCGTCGACAGGTCGCGCGCTCCTGTGGGGGAGAATCGCCGCGATGCGGCGGGAGCGGCCCGCCGATCACTCCGAGATGAACTCGTTGTCGCGCCAGTTGACGCCGTTTTTCTCGGCCTGGGACTGGCTGGGGTTCTCGACGACTTCGACCGAGGCGGGACGCTTCTCGCCCTCCACGATGCGTGTCGCCTTGAGTTCGTCCTCCTCCTCGACGATAGCCGTCAGCGTCCCCTTCTCGGACATGCGGGCGATGTCCCGCAACACGAGGAACATGGGGTACTGGAGCGCGGTGTTCTGGAGCACCGTCTCGCGGTCACCCTTGAAGCAGGCGAACTCGACGAGTTCCGAAGGGATCTCCTCCTCCTCTTCCTGCCACGGGCCGCCCGCACGCGGCGGTTCCTCCTCGTAGACCCGCGTCTCGGTGACGCTGGCTTTGAGCTGGGCGGTCGGCGTGTACTTACTCAGGTTCTCGTCCTCGGCGACGGCCTTCAGGATGAGCGTGTTGTTTCGTCGAGTGAGCGTTACGTCCTCGATTTCGGGGGGTAGTTCCGGATCCCCCTCGAAGTAGTCCTGTACGTCTTCGAGTGGCAGTTCGAGCGTCGAATGGAGTCGATATACGCGGCCTGACATAGTTTGTTCTCGGCGAGGGTAGCGCCACTACGCCCGTCTACGGGGACGTAGGGCCCGTGTGCTTATATGACCTGCTGTTCCCGTTGCGCGGCGGACACGACGCCCCGTCACTCGCCGGCGAGGGTCGCCTCGAGTTCGCCCCGCTCGTCGAGTTCCGCGAGCACGTCGCTCCCGCCGACGAACTCCCCCTCGACGAAGGTCTGTGGCGTCGTTTCCCACCCGCTGTGGGATTCGAGGGCCTCGCGGAACTCCGGGAGCGCGGGCAACACGTCCACCGTCTCGAAGTCGTCGACGTACTGGTCGATCAGTTCGAGCGCCCGCTTGGAGTAGCCACACTGTGGCATCAGCCGGTTGCCCTTCATGAACAGCACCACGTCGTTCTCCTCGATGACCGTGTCGACACGCGACTGTACGTCCTCGGAGTCGAGGTCGCTCCCGGGTTGGAACGTCATATCGTTACGTACGGTGCCGCGGGTAAAAGGGGTTGCGCAAGCAGGCCTGACGCCGGTCGCACCGTTCGAAACCCCCGGGACACCCGACTGGACGCACACGTCTCGGGTGGCCCGCATGCCCGCTACTCCTCGGCGAGCGTCGCCCCCAGCCCCGTGTAGCCAGCCGGTGTCAGCGCCCGGAGTTCCTCGCGCACCGACTCGTCGACGTCCAAGTCGTCGAACAGCGCCCGGAAGTCCGCGAGCGTCACCCGCTCGCCCCGCGTGAGTTCCTTCACCCGCTCGTAGGCCTCGGTGTCGCCCTCGCGACGGAGGATCGTCTGGACCGCCTCGCCGATGATTTCGGGAGTCGCCTCCAGTTCCTCCGCCATCACCCGCTCGTTCGGGACGACTTTCCGGAGACCGGTTTCGGTCTTGCGATACCCGATGAGACAGTGAGCGAGCGCCGCACCCACGTTGCGCTTGACCGTCGAGTCCGAGAGGTCCCGCTGGAGGCGGGAAGTGGTGACGTAGTCCGCGAGGAAGGTCAGGTCCGCGTTGGCCTTCGAGAGGTTGCCCTCGCTGTTCTCGAAGTCGATCGGGTTCACCTTGTGGGGCATCGTCGACGACCCCGTCTCGCCCGCGACGGCCTCCTGCCCGAGGTAGCGGTCGGAGACGTAGAGCCAGGCGTCCCGATCCAGGTCGAGGAGGACGTTGTTGACGCCGCGGAGGGCGTCGAACAGCGCCGCGAGGTCGTCACAGGGGTTGACCTGCGTCGCCAGGGGCGTATGCTCCAGGCCGAGGTCCGTGACGAACTCCCGGGCGAACGCCCGCCAGTCCACGTCCGGATAGGCGGCGACGTGGGCGGCGTAGGCGCCCGAGGCACCGGCGAGCTTGCCCGAGAGGTCGGCGGCGGCCCCCCGTACCCGTCCCATCGCCCGGCCGAGGCGGGCGGCGTACACCGCCATCTCCTTGCCGAAGGTGGTCGGCGTCGCAGGCTGGCCGTGGGTCCGGGCGAGCATCGGCGTCTCGGCGTACTCCCGAGCCATCGCCGTCAACTCCTCGCGCACGTCCGACAGGGCCGTGAGGAGGACGGACTCGATGGCCGGTTTCACCAACAGACGGTGTGCGAGGTTGTTCACGTCCTCGCTGGTCAGGCCGAAGTGGATCCAGGGGTGGAGCGACTCGTCGGTGCGGGTCCGGAGGAAGTACTCCACGGCCTTGACGTCGTGATTGGTCGCGGCGTAGCCCTCGGCGCCTTCGGTCTCCAGGCGCTTGATCAGCCGCGCGTCCGCGGCGTCGAACGACTCGTAACAGTCCCGGAGGGCCGCCCGGTCGTCGACGGTCAGCGGCGTCGCGTCGAGGTCGGCGAGCGCGAGCAGGTATTCGACTTCCACGCGCACTCGTGCCCGCATGAGCGCTGACTCGCTCGCGTACGGGACGAGGGGTTCGGTGTACCCCGCGTAGCGCCCGTCGAGCGGCGAGACGGCCGCGAGCGGGTCGCTCCGTGGCAGATCGGTCATGCTCGGGACTGTCCGTGGGCGACGCAAAAGCGTACCGGTCCCCCGCCCGAGGAGTCGCAACTGTTTTTCCCACGCGCGGGCCTCCCTCGACTATGCTCCGAATCGCGGGTCTCGCGGGTAATCGCGGACGCAACCTGATGCACATCGCGGATCTGTCCCCGGGCGGCGCCGAGTTGGCGGTCGTCTGTACGGACGACGGGTCGGCACCGGTCCTGTCCTCGGCCGCCGACCGGGGGATTCCGACCGAGGTGGTCGAACGCGGCGACGACGAGTCGCGGGCGGACCACGAGTCGCGGCTCCGCGCCCGTCTCGACGACTACGAGGTCGACCTGGTCTGCATGGACGGCTACATGCGCGTCCTCTCGGCGGACCTGCTCGACGACCTGCCGACGACGCTCAACGTGCACCCGTCGCTCCTCCCCGCCTTCCGCGGCGAGGACGCCCACGAACAGGCGCTCGCGGCGGGGGTCCGCACGACCGGCTGTACCGTCCACGTCGCCACCGAGGAGCTCGACGCCGGCCCCATCGTCACTCAGGAGGCAGTGCCGGTCCACGAGGGCGACGACGCCGAGACGCTGAAACGGCGGGTCCTCCACGAGGCGGAGTTCAAGGCCTATCCCCGCGCAGTCGAGTGGTTCGCCGAGGACCGTATCACCGTCGACGACGACGGCGTCACCGTCGAGGGGGACGAGGCGGGGCAGTTCCCGGCCCGCCGTGTCGTTTCCGACGACCGGCGACGGACGTTGCGCTACGGCGAGAACCCTCATCAGGACGCCGCCCTCTACGCCGACGTCGCGAGCGACGAGGCGAGCGTCGTCCACGCCGCGCAGTTGAACGAGGGCGCCAAGGCGCTGTCGTACAACAACTACAACGACGCCGACGCCGCCCTCGATCTGATCCGGGAGTTCGACGAGCCCGCGGCCGCGGTCATCAAACACACCAACCCGGCGGGGTGTGCGACCGCCGACTCGCTCGCGACGGCCTACGAGGACGCCCTCGCGACCGACGCCATGAGCGCCTTCGGCGGCATCGTCGCTCTCAACCGCCCCTGTGACGCCGCCACCGCCGACGCCATCGTCGAGTCGTTCAAGGAAGTCGTCGTCGCGCCCGGCTACACCGACGGCGCCCTCGACGTCCTGAGCGAGAAGGAGGACCTCCGGGTGCTCGACGTCGGATCGCTCGGTGACCGGACGACCACGCTGTCGGAGAAGCCCCTGACCGGCGGGCGTCTGGTCCAGGAGCGCGACGACTGGGCACCGACCCGCGCGGACCTGGAGGTGGTCACCGAGCGCGACCCGACGGACGACGAAATCGAGACCATGCTCTTCGCGTGGCGGACCCTCAAACACGTCAAGTCGAACGCGATTCTCTTCGCCGCGGGAACCGAGACGGTGGGCATCGGCATGGGGCAGGTCAGCCGGGTCGACGCCGTGCGGCTGGCGGCGATGAAGGCCGACGAACACGCCGAGGGGAAGGACGCTGCGGGCGCGGTGATGGCCTCCGATGCCTTCTTCCCGTTCCCCGACGGCATCGAGGAGGCCGCCGAAGCGGGAGTCGAGGCCGTCATCCAGCCCGGCGGGTCCGTCAACGACGACGACGTCGTCGCAGCCGCCGACGAACACGACATGGCGATGGCGTTCACCGGAAAGCGGTGCTTCAGGCACGACTGAAAGGACTGGCTGAAGCTCGTGGCAGGAACGAAGTGAGTGACGCGGTGTTTCGGCCACGACCGACGGGTGCCCCACGCTCGGCGCGCGAACGGACCTGCAGTCCGTGTGACAACGTTTAAGCGCGGCTCGGAACCACGGCTAGCCATGTCGATAACCGTTCCCGGCCCGACGCTGGGCGTCGTCGGCGGCGGCCAGTTGGGCCGCATGCTCGCCGAGGCGGCCGCGCCGCTCGGCGTCGAGACGATCGTCCTCGATCCGACGCCGGACTGCCCGGCCGCGCCCGTCGCGCGCGACCAGATCGTCGGCGACTTCGACGACCCCGAGGCGATCGGTCGGCTGGCCGAGCGCACGGACGCGTTGACTTACGAGATCGAACTCGCCGATCCGGACCACCTCGCGACCGCGAGCGCCGAGGCCGGCGTGTCGGTCCACCCGACGCCCGAGACCCTCCGGACCATCCAGGACAAGTTCGCCGAAAAGGAGATGCTGAGCGGGGCGGGCATCCCCGTTCCCGCCTACCGTCGTGTCGACTCCGTGGCCGACTTGGAGGCGGCCGTCGAGGAGTTCGGCGGCGTGATGCTGAAGGCCCGCCACGGCGGCTACGACGGCCGCGGCAACCTGCCGGTTCGCTCCGTCGACGAGGCCGAGGCCGCGATCCGCGAGGTGGGGGCGAGCGACGAGCCAGACGCGCTCGCCGAGACGCTCGTCGACTTCGAGCGCGAACTCTCCGTGATCGGCGTCCAGGGCGACGGCGAGGTGCGGACGTTCCCGGTCGGCGAGAACGTCCACGAGACGGAGATCCTGCGCGAGACGGTCGTTCCCGCGCGCACGAGAGACGCGGTCGCGGAGCGAGCCCAGGCCGTCGCCCGCGACGTGCTGGACGCCCTCGACGGCCGCGGCGTCTTCGGGATCGAACTGTTCGAGACGGACGGGGAGATCCTGGTAAACGAGATCGCGCCCCGGCCGCACAACTCGGGGCACTGGAGCATCGAGGGCGCGGTCGCCTCGCAGTTCGAACAGCACGCCCGTGCGGTGCTCGGGTGGCCGCTGGGGTCGACCCGGCAGCGGGCCCCGACGGTGAGCGCGAACGTCCTTGGCACCGTCGACGCGGAGCGGGTGGCCGAACTCGACGGCGTCGAGGCTGTCCTCGAAAGCGAGGCGGCCCACCTGCACTGGTACGGCAAGGAACAGGTGCGTCCGCTCCGGAAGATGGGTCACGTGACCGTCACCGACGAGGACGGCGACGCGGCCCTCGGCGACCTGCTCGCATCGGCACGCGAACTGCGCGACGACCTCTCCTTCCGATGACCGGAATCGACGACATCATCGACGACCTGCACGCACAGGCGGACGACGACCGACCACCCGCGGCGACCCCCGAGGTCGGGATCGTCATGGGGTCGGACTCGGATCTCGACACCATGGCGGGCGCCTACGACGCCCTCCGCGAACTCGGGTTCGCGGAACAGACCGACTACGACGACCCGCCCGAGGCCCGATTCACCTTCGAGAGCTACGTCGTCTCCGCACACCGCACGCCGGATCTGATGTACGCCTACGGCGAGACGGCCGCCGACCGCGGCCTCGACGTGATAGTCGCGGGCGCGGGCGGGAAGTCCGCGGACCTGCCGAACATGACCGCCTCCATCGCGTATCCCCTGCCGGTGATCGGCGTGCCGGTCCAGGAGAAGTCGGTGGACTCGGTGATCGGGATGCCGACGGGCGCGCCCATCGTCGCCGTCGACGCCGGCAAGTCCTACAACGCGGCGCTGTCGGCGGTCCAGATCCTGGCGCGCGAACACGCGGAACTGGTCGAGCGACTCGAAGTCGAACACGACGACCTGCGATCCGGCGTGGCCGACGTCTCGCGGGACCTCCACGATCTGGGGATCGACGGGTTCCGGCGTCGCCACGAGTAGTCCGACGTGGCCGGCGCGACAGGGCGTGAAACGCCCGTATTCGGCCACCAAACCGGCTGCAGGCACCGAAAAGCGTAAATCAACGCTTATGGGGGAGCACTCCTAACTCCCGAGATGACAGGAATCAAGGTATGAATCAGTGGATAGCAATCGGTGCGCTCGGTCTCGTCGGCGTCGGCATACCCATCGGGATGATGGTCGTGTCGGCGCTCCTGCGGCCGAGCGTGTCCGAACAGGGAAAGACCGTCATCTACGAGAGCGGCGAGGTGCCGACGGGGACGGCACACGTCCAGTTCAACATCCAGTACTACATGGTCGCGCTGTTGTTCGTCGTCTTCGACGTCGAAACCGTCCTGATCTTCCCGTGGACGATGATCTATCGCTCCGCGCTGGAGCAGGGCGCGACGCTCGGCCAGATCCTCGCACCCATGCTGGTGTTCATCGGCATCCTCGTCGTCGGGCTCGTCTGGGCCTGGCGCAACGGTGCGGTCGAGTGGGTCAAGAGTCCGCGCGCGAACCGTGCGAAAACGGAGCGTCAATCATGAGTAGCGAACAAGAACGATTCGTCACCGACACGAGCCAGGTAGGGAGCGACACCCGCGACGCCCGCATCGGGGCGTCGGGAACCGACAACCGATTCAACTCGAAACTCCGGGAGGCGTTCGGCTCCTCGCCGTTCATCCTCACGAAGTTCGATCGGTTCATGGAGTGGGTCCGGGGCTCCTCCATGTTCATGCTACAGTTCGGCATCGCCTGCTGTAGCATCGAGATGATGCACACCTACGCGGTCAAACACGACCTCGATCGCTTCGGGGCCGGCGTCCCGCGTGCGTCGCCGCGACAGGCCGACGTGATCATCGTCCCGGGGACCATCGTCTCGAAGTTCGCCCCGCGGATGAAGCGCGTCTACGACCAGATGCCCGAACCCAAGTTCGTCGTCGGCATGGGGTCGTGTACCATCTCCGGCGGCCCGTTCCAGGAGGGGTACAACGTCGTCAAAGGCGCCGAGGAAGTCATTCCGGTCGACATCCACGTCCCCGGCTGTCCGCCCCGACCGGAGGCGCTGATCTACGGCGTCGCCAAACTGCAGGAGCGGATCGCGAACGGGGAGAGTTCGCCGGTCACGGTCAAGCCGTACGAACTCGAACAGTTCGGCGACCTCGACCAGGACGAAGTGGTCGACAAACTCGCCAAGGAAATCGACGAGGACGACCTCGTCATGCGGTACAACTGGGCTGACTCGCCATGAGCCTGGAAGAATCCACCCCGGACACGGTCGAAACGGCCGTGACGACGGCCGAGGAGATCGAGGACCTGCTCGGCGATCTGGTCCTCGACCGGGACGACCACCTCAACGCGCCGGGCTTCGTGGTCCGACCGGACGAGGTGCAGGACACTCTCTTCCGACTGCGCGACGAGGCCGGGTTCGATCACCTCTCCTGTGTCACCGCACAGGAGTACGAGGACCGCTACGAGTCCATCTACCACCTCAAGAAGTACGACGACCCCACCGACGAGGTGAGCGTCGTCGTCCCGACGCCGACCGACGACCCAGTGAGCGAGTCGGCGGAACCCGTCTACCGCACCGCCGACTGGCACGAACGCGAGGCCTACGACCTGGTCGGCATCGAGTACGACGACCATCCGGACCTCCGTCGCATCCTCCTGCCCGAGACGTGGCAGGGCCACCCGCTCTCCCGGGACTACGACCAGGATCGGCCCCAGGTCGTCCCCCTGCGGGAGCACGCCAACCCGCTCCAGGAGGACCACGAGGGCGAGGGCGACACGATGTTCCTCAACATCGGTCCCCACCACCCGGCGACCCACGGCGTCCTCCACCTCAAGACCGTCCTCGACGGCGAACAGGTGGTCGACGTGGAGTCCGACATCGGCTATCTCCACCGGTGTGAGGAGCAGATCTGTCAGCAGGGCACCTACCGCTACCAGATCATGCCCTACCCCGACCGGTGGGACTACATCTCGGCGGGGCTGCTCAACGAGTGGGCCTACGCCCGCGTCGCGGAGGACCTCGCGGACATCGAAGTGCCCGAGTACGCGCAAGTCATCCGGACGATGGGCGCCGAACTCTGCCGGATCGCGGCGCACATGCTCGCGGTCGGTACCTTCGCGCTCGACGTCTACGGCGACTTCACCGCCATCTTCATGTACGCCGTCCGGGACCGCGAGAAGGTCCAGAACATCCTCGAAGAGCTGACGGGCCAGCGGCTCATGTTCAACTACTTCCGGCTCGGCGGGGTCGTCTGGGACCTGCCCGAACCCCGCGAGGACTTCTTCGAGATGATCCGGGACTTCCTCGACGACCTGCCGGAGGCCCTCGAGGAGTACCACGACATGATCTCGGCCAACGAGATCCTGCAGGTCCGTACCGTCGACACGGGCGTCCTGCCCCCGGAGGTCGCCAAGAGCTACGGGGCCACGGGGCCGGTTGCCCGGGGGTCGGGCGTCGACTACGATCTGCGCCGCGACGACCCGTACGGCTACTACGACGAACTCGACTGGGACGTCGCCGTCGAGGACGGCTGTGACAACTACAGCCGCCTCCTCGTCCGACTCCGCGAGGTCGAGGAGTCCGCGAAGATCATCGAACAGTGCGTCGACCTGCTCGAGGACTGGCCCGAGGACGACCGAACGATCCAGTCGAACGTTCCGCGGACCATCCGCCCGGACGACGACGCCGAAATCTACCGCGCCGTCGAGGGTGCGAAAGGCGAACTCGGCATCTACGTCCGCGCGGACGGCACCGAGAAGCCGGCCCGGTTCAAGATTCGGAGCCCCTGCTTCTCGAACCTCCAGACGCTCCCGGAGATGTCGAACGGCGAGTACATCCCCGACCTGATCGCGTCGCTCGGTAGCCTCGACATCGTGCTCGGCGAGGTGGATCGCTGATGGACGGGTTGCTCCTCCAGTCGGGGACGACCACCCCGACCGGGACCGCGAACGCGACGGCCAACGCGTCGGCCGGCGGACCGGTGACGACGCTCCCCGAGACGATATCGGGTGCGCTCGGCCTCTCGGGGACGCTCGGCGACGTGGTCGGCGGACTGCTCGGCGCCTTCCTCATCGCCAACATCATGCTCGGCATGACGGCGCTGGCCGGCCCGTGGGCCAAGCGGAAGATCACGGCCGCCTTCACCGACCGGATCGCGGTCAACCGGATCGGCCCCTTCGGCCTGCTGATCATCGTCGCCGACGCGGTGCGCCTGCTCTCGAAGGAGCTGATCGTGCCGGACGGCGTCGACCGCCCGGCCTGGGACCTCGCACCGATCATCCTGCCGTTCTCGGCGCTGCTCGGCTTCGCGGTGATCCCGCTGGGGAGCGGCCTGCAGTTGGCCGACCCCGAGACCGGGATCGTCTTCGCGTTCGCCGCGGCGTCCATCGCGTCGCTCGGCCTCGTCATGGCCGGCTACGCCTCCAACAACAAGTACTCGCTGCTGGGTGCCCTGCGCTCTATCGCCCAGAACCTCGCCTACGAGATCCCGCTGGTCGTCACGGCGGCGTCGGTCATCATCTTCGCCGGCACCTTCCAGACCAGCGAGATCGTCGCGGCCCAGACGGAGACGCTCGTGACTATCGCCGGCGTCGCGATTCCGGGCTGGTACGCGTTCGTCAACCCCTTCGCGTTCGTGCTGTTCGTGGTGGCGAACCTCGCCGAGATCGGCCGGAATCCCTTCGACATCCCGGAGGCGCCGACCGAGATCGTCGCCGGGTACCAGACCGAGTACTCTAGCGTCTACTTCGTGTTGTTCTACCTCGGGGAGTTCATCCACATCTTCCTCGGCGGCGCGCTGATCGCCGTCCTGTTCCTCGGCGGCCCGGCAGGCCCGGTCCTGCCCGGGTTCGTCTGGATGGTCATCAAGATGTGGGCGTTCTTCCTGTTCACGCAGTGGGCCCGTTCGGCGGTCCCACGCGTGCGAATCGACCAGTTGATCGAGATTGGCTGGAAGGGGATGCTCGTGCTCTCCTTCGCCAACCTCGTGCTCACGGCAATCCTCGTGGGAGTGATCGCGTAATGATTGGAATCCTCAAAGGCATGGCGACGACGATGAAACACGCGCTGGACGGCGAGACGTTCACCGTCGAGTATCCCGACGTGGCGCCGGAGGTGAGCCCGCGGTTCCGCGGCGTCCACAAGTTCAGCCAGGAGCGGTGTATCTGGTGTCGGCAATGCGAGAACGTCTGTCCGAACGACACGATCCAGATCGTGCAGGACGACCAGCGCAACGGCGAACAGTACAACCTCCACATCGGCCAGTGTATCTACTGCCGGCTCTGTGAGGAGGTGTGTCCGACGGACGCCATCCTGCTCACGCAGAACTTCGAGTTCACGGCCGACACCAAGGACGACTTCGTCTACAACAAGGAACAGTTGAAGAACGTCCCCTGGTACAAGGGGATCGACCCGCTCGAATCCCGGAACCCCGACCGGGGAGCGTGGATCGGCGAGGGTGACGGGGAGATCGACTACCAGTAAGGCTCCGGACGGCCGCGCCGTGTGGGCGCTGGATCGTCTCGAAACGTTCAAAGGAATACCTCAAGCAAATTCAAGCAATGGTGTATGAAACGATTGCGTTCGCGCTGTTCTCCCTGGTAACGCTGGGGTGCAGCCTGGGCGTCGTCCTGGTCGAGGACGTGTGGCACTCCGCACTCCTCCTCGGTGGCGCCCTGTTGAGCGTCGCGGTCCACTACGTGATGTTACAGGCGGAGTTTCTGGCCGCCATGCAGATCCTCGTCTACGTGGGCGGGGTTCTGATCCTCATCACGTTCGCCGTGATGCTCACGAAATCGACAGCGGAACAGCCCTCGGAGGTGAGCGAGGCGTGACGACGAAGCCGAAACTGCGGGTCGGGTCGCATCTGCTGCCCGGTCTGGCGGCCGTCGCGCTCTTTGTCGTCATCGCCGTCGCCGTCCTCCGGGCCTCGTTCGGCGACCCGCAAGGGTTCCCGTCGGACGGAAGCATCACCGCCAGCATCGGCTACGCGATGTTCAACCTCGACATGGGGGCGGTCCCCGGCGAGGGCTTTCTCGTGAGCCTCATCGTCATCGCCGTCGCGCTGGACGCGGCCCTCGACGGGTCGCTCCTGCTGGCGAAACGCGAGCAGGACGGCAGCGCCGTCGCGCTCCTGGCCGACGGCGGCCGGCGGGTCCGCGACCGACTGACCGACGGCGACGGGGCGGACGTCGCCGATGCCGACGACGACGTCGAGGGAGGTGACCGCTGATGGTACCTGTCCAGTGGTACCTCCTGCTGGCGACGGCCGTGTTCTGCATCGGCCTGTTCGGCATCCTGACCCGGAAGAACGCCCTACTCTTCCTGATGTCGGTCGAGCTCATGCTGAACGCCGCCAACATCAACCTCGTCGCCTTCTCGGCGTACTGGGGCAACGTCACCGGGCAGACGTTCAGCCTGTTCACGATGGCCCTGGCCGCCGCCGAGGTGGCGGTCGGCATCGGGATCATCCTCGTGCTGTATCGCAACTTCGACGACGTGGACGTGACGCTCGCACGGGAGATGAGGTGGTAAGATGGTCGGAGCGTTCGACTACGCGCCAGCCATCGTCCTCCTCCCCTTCCTCTCCTTCCTCGTGGCGCTCGCGGGAGGCAAGTACCTCCCCAAGGGCGGCGCGTTCGGCGGCATCGCCGCCACCGCGGGGTCGCTCGTGCTGTCGGCGTGGGTCTTCCTGACCGTCAGCGCGGGCAACGCCTACAACGAGACGCTCTACACGTGGGTCGCGGGCGCCGGCGAGGGGACGACCCGACTCACCTTCGGCCTCCTGCTCGACCCGCTCGCGGCGATGATGCTGCTCATCGTCTCGCTGGTCGCGCTCCTGGTCCACGTGTTCAGCCTCGGGTACATGAACGACGAGGGCGAGACCGGACTCCCGCGGTACTACGCCGGCCTCGGTCTCTTCACCGCCTCCATGCTCGGGTTCGTCGTCGCCGACAACCTGCTGATGGCGTTCATGTTCTTCGAGCTGGTCGGCCTCTGTTCGTACCTCCTGATCGGCTTCTGGTTCCGGGAGGACGGCCCGCCGAGCGCCGCGAAGAAGGCGTTCCTGGTCACCCGCTTCGGTGACTACTTCTTCCTCGTGGGCGTGGTCGCCGTCTTCGCCACCTTCGGCACCGCGAAGTTCGCGGGCGAGGGGGCGTTCCCGGTCCTCGCCGAGGAGGCCCTCAACGGGGGCGCCGAGGTCGCCACCTTCGGGTTCGCGCCCGAGACGTGGTTCACGATCCTCGGCCTGTTGATCCTCGGCGGCGTCATCGGGAAATCCGCGCAGTTCCCGCTGCACACGTGGCTCCCGGACGCCATGGAGGGTCCGACCCCCGTCTCCGCGCTCATCCACGCCGCGACGATGGTCGCGGCCGGCGTCTACCTCGTCGCGCGGATGTACGGGTTCTACGCGCTCTCGCCGACGGCGCTCGGCATCGTCGCGCTGGTCGGCGGCTTCACCGCCCTCTTCGCCGCGACGATGGGCGTCGTCAAGCGGGAGATCAAGCAGGTGCTCGCTTACTCCACCATCTCGCAGTACGGCTACATGATGCTGGGGCTCGGCGCCGGCGGCTACGTGGCCGCGACCTTCCACCTGCTGACCCACGCCTTCTTCAAGGCGCTCCTCTTCCTGGGCGCCGGGGCGGTCATCATCGCCATGCACCACGACGAGGACATGTGGAACATGGGCGGCCTCAAGGATCGGATGCCCGTCACCTACTACACCTTCCTCTCCGGATCGCTGGCGCTCGCGGGCATCGTCCCCTTCGCCGGCTTCTGGTCGAAGGACGAGGTGCTGTACGAGGCGCTCGTCCACGGCCTCGGCGGCTCGCCGCTCCTCCTCGCGGGCTACGCGATGGGGCTGGTGGCCGTCTTCTTCACCGGGTTCTACACCTTCCGGATGGTGTTTCTCACTTTCCACGGCGACCCGCGAACCGACATCGCCCGCGACCCCCACGGCGTGCGCTGGAACGTGAAAGGGCCGCTGGTGGTCCTCGGGATCCTCGCGGCCACCGTCGGGTTCGTCAACATGGTGCCGGTACAGGACCTGACGGGGATCCACCTCGAATTCCTGCACGACTGGCTGGCCCACGGCGAACTCTCGGCGCTCACCAGCGAACACTACGGCGAACTCCTCCACGACTACGCGGGCTACACGTCCGCGGACGTGGCGTCGTACGTGGCCGGTGCGGTGTCGCTCGCGCTCGCGCTCGCCGGTGCCGGCCTCGCGCACGTCCTCTACAACGTGCCGGAGCCGACGGAGCACACGGCGAAGCTGGGCGCGGTGAAGGACCTCTGGTACAACAACTACTACCAGGACGAGTACCAGATCTGGCTCGCGGAGTCGTTCGTCCTGCCGCTCGCGCGGCTGGCCGACAAGTTCGATCAGGGCGTCGTCGACGGCGTCGTGAACGGCGTCTCTAGCGTGAGCCTCTTCGCCGGGAGCCGCATCCGGCGGATCCAGACCGGCGTCGTGAGCAACTACGCCGCACTCCTCACCCTCGGGTTGACGGCGTTGCTTGTGGTCTTCGGGGTTCTCGGAGGGTGGTTCGTATGATAATCGAAGCGCTGATCGCCATCACGTTCGTCGCCTCGATGGCCGTGTTGCTGGCCCCGGACGAGTGGGCCGGTCGCCTCGCGGCGGCGCTGAGCCTGCTCCCCATCGTGGGGAGTCTCTACATGTGGAGTCGATTCGACGCGACGGGCAACGCCCTCACCGGCGGTGACCCCGCGTTCGAGACGACCGTCCAGTGGCTGGAACTGGGCGGCTACACGCTCAACTGGCACGTCGGCGTCGACGGCATCGGCCTGCCACTGGTCGTGTTGACGACGGTCCTGACGACCCTCGCCATCGTGAGCGCCTGGGCCTCCATCGACGACCGCCAGTCGCAGTTCTACGGACTGATGCTGTTCATGGAGGCGAACCTGCTTGGCGTCTTTACGGCGCTCGATTTCTTCGTCTGGTTCGTCTTCTGGGAGGCCGTCCTCCTGCCGATGTACTTCCTCATCGGCGTCTGGGGCGGCCCGCGGCGGAAGTACGCCGCGATCAAGTTCTTCGTCTACACCAACATCGCGTCGCTCGCGATGTTCATCGGCTTCATCGCCCTGGTGTTCGGCCTCGGCGACTCGGTGTCGTCGCTCGACATGCCGGCCATCGCCGGGGCGTTGCGGGCGGGCGAACTCGGCTCGCTGTTCGGCATCCCCGCCGCGACCCTGCGGAGCGTCGCCTTCGTGGCGATGTTCCTCGGCTTCGCGGTGAAAGTGCCCATCGTCCCCTTCCACACGTGGCTGCCGGACGCCCACGTCGAGGCGCCGTCGCCGGTGTCGGTGATGCTGGCCGGCGTCCTCCTGAAGATGGGGACCTACGCCCTGCTTCGGTTCAACTTCACCATGCTGCCGGAGACGGCGACGCAGTTCGCGGTTCCCATCGCCCTGATCGCCGTGATCAGCGTCATCTACGGCGCGATGCTGGCGCTGGCCCAACAGGACCTCAAGCGCATCGTCGCCTACTCGTCCGTGTCGTCGATGGGCTACGTCATCCTCGGACTGATCGCCTACACGACCTACGGGGTCGGCGGGGCGACCTTCCAGATGATCGCCCACGGCCTCATCTCGGGGCTGATGTTCATGTCGGTCGGCGTCATGTACAACACGACCCACACCAGGATGGTCGGCGACATGTCCGGGATGGCCGACCGGATGCCGGTCACCGCCGGCATCTTCGTCGCCGGCGCCTTCGGCTACATGGGGCTGCCCCTGATGGCCGGCTTCGCCGGCGAGTTCTTCATCTTCAAGGGCGCGTTCGAGTCGACGGTCCACGCCGCCATGCCGCTGTTCACCGCGGCGGCCATGTTCGGCATCGTGATCGTCGCGGGCTACCTGCTGTTCGCGATGCAGCGGACGCTCTTCGGCTCGTTCCGCCTGGAGACCGACTACGAGGTCGGCCCGGCTCCGCTCAGCGAGACGGCACCCCTCGCGGTGTTGCTCGTGACTATCATCGTCCTCGGGGTCGCTCCCGACCTCTTCTTCGGGATGATCCAGGACGCGGTCGATCCCCTCCTCGAGTTCGGAGGTGACCTCTCGTGACACCACTACAGATCCAGTTGCCGACCTGGGCGGCCGTCGCCCCGACGCTGCTGCTCGGGCTGACGGCGCTCGTCCTGCTGCTCGTCGACAGTATCGACCCCGACTCGACGCGACCGACCGCGCTCGCGGGCGTCGCGACGCTCGGGAGCCTCGCCGCGCTCGCCGTCGCCGGCTGGTACCTGCTCGCGGGGACCGGCCAGCAGGGCGGCGCCATCGAACTCTACGGCGGCTCCGTCGTCGTCGACGGCCTGAGCCTGTTCTTCACGGTCGTCGTCTCCAGCGTCGTCGCCATGGTGTCGCTGGCGAGCTACGACTACCTGCGTGACCGCACCTACCAGGCGGAGTTCTACTCCCTGGTCATGCTGGCGGCCACGGGCATGAGCCTCATGGCCTCCTCGGGATCGCTGGCGACGGTCTTCGTCAGCCTCGAACTCGCCTCGCTACCGTCCTACGCCCTCGTCGCCTTCCTCAAGAAGAACCGGGGGAGCGTCGAGGCGGGGCTGAAGTACTTCCTCGTGGGCGCTGTCTCCTCGGCGGTGCTCGCGTTCGGCATCTCGCTCGTGTACGCGGTCACGGGGTCGCTCCTGCTTTCCGACGTCGCGAGCGCCATCGGCTCCGCCGGTGACCTGGTCGGCGTCGCCGGCGTGGGCGTCGTGATGATCGCCGGCGGCTTCGCGTTCAAGACCGCCTCGGTGCCCTTCCACTTCTGGGCGCCGGAGGCCTACGAAGGCGCGCCCGCACCGATCAGCGCCTTCCTGTCGTCGGCCTCGAAGGCGGCCGGCTTCGCCGTCGCCTTCCGCGTGTTCGCGGTGGCCTTCCCCATCGACGCGGTCGTGCCGATGGGCATCGACTGGCCCCTGCTCTTTGCCGTCCTCGCCGTCGTCACGATGACGCTCGGCAACTTCGCGGCGGCGACCCAGGAGAACGTCAAGCGGATGCTGGCGTACTCCTCGGTCGGTCACGCGGGCTACGCGCTCATCGGCCTCGCCGCCCTCTCGGGCAGCGGCCCCAACGGCAACGTGATGGGCGCCAGCATGGCCCACCTGCTCGTCTACGGCTTCATGAACACGGGCGCGTTCCTGTTCATCGCCATGGTCGAACACTGGGAGATCGGTCGCACCTTCGAGGACTACAACGGGCTGGCGACCCGGGCTCCCGTCGCCTGCCTGGCGATGACGGTGTTCATGTTCTCGCTCGCGGGGCTCCCGCCCTTCGGCGGCTTCCTCTCGAAGTACGCCCTCTTCTACGAGGCGATCCAGGGTGGCTTCTGGTGGCTCGCCGCCGTCGGCGCGATCAACAGCGCGCTGTCGCTGTTCTACTACTCCCGCGTGGTGAAGGCGATGTGGATCGAGGACCCGACCGGCGGGTTCGACCTCGGCGCGACGCCGCTCGGACTCTACGCCGCGGTGATGGTCGCCGCGGTCGGGACGCTCCTGCTGTTGCCGGCGTTCGGCCCCGTCGTCGAGACGGCACAGAGTGCCGCCACGGCGCTGTTCGCGTAGTCAGAGCGTCGACCCGATCGCCTCCGTCACCTCCTTCGACCGTCGCACGGTGATGCCGTCGGTCGTCACGAACACGCCGTGATCCTCGTCGATGACGCGTGTCACGTACCCGTTTTCGAACACCCGCAAGGTGTACTGATACTCGCCGAGTTCGGTGCCGTCGTAGGCCGTCTGGGCTCGAAACCCCGTGGCCTCGTGTTCGACCCACCCCGTGAGGTCGGCCTCCGCCTCCAGATCCGAGCGCAGGTAGATCTGCTCGTATTCGTCCGGCGTGAAGTAGACGATGCTCCGGAGGCTGTCGCCGACCGTCGTCCGACAGGCGCTCACCAGTTGCTCTCCGAGCGACGGATCGACGAGGTCACGGTGCTCGCTCATGGTGCATGGTATCACGCCACACATAGAGTTAACTCCATCGCCGACGCGTGACGGTAGGGTTTTGAGTTCCCGGGGATACCGACGACCATGGTCAGGCGGCTGGTACTCGGCTGTGGTCACGCCGGCGAGACGGTTGCCGGCGTCGTCTCGACGTGGGGCGGATCCCTCCGCGTGGTCGTGCCTGCGGGCCACGAGGTGAGGGAGTTCGAGGCTGGCGCGGAGGTGATCCGCGGCGATCCGGCCGACCCCGGTACCTACCCCGAGGCGGCGGACGTGGTGCTCGTCCTCGGCGACGACCCGGCCCACAACGTGGCCACGGCGGAGCAGGCGCGAGCGTCGTTTCCCGACGCCCTGCTCGTGGCGTCGACGGCCGGAGGTGACGTCGGCGACCGGCTGAGGACCGTCGCGGACCGCGTCGTCGACACCCAGGCGGTCGTCGCCGATTACCTCCTGGAGACGGCGACTGGCGACGGCGGCGAGCGAGTGTGGCGGCTCCTGAACGTCCTCCGGGGAATCGACGGCCGACTGGCGGTCGTGATGCACGAAAACCCGGATCCGGACGCCATCGCGTCGGCTCTCGCCCTCGCGGACATCGCCCGGTCGGTCGGCGTCGAGGGCGACGCCTGTTACTACGGCGACATCTCACACCAGGAGAACCGGGCGCTAGTGAACCTGCTGGAACTCGACTTGTGCAACCTCGGTCCCGACGATGATATCGGCGAGTACGCGGCCGTGGCGCTGGTCGATCACTCCCGGCCCGGGGTCAACGACGGCCTCGACCCCGACACCCCCGTCGACATCGTCGTGGATCACCATCCCCCACGGGGCCCCGTCACGGCCCGGTTCGTGGACCTGCGAAGCGACGTCGGGGCGACGAGTACGCTCCTCGCGGAGTATCTGGACCGTCTGGGCATGGATCCGAGCCGCGAGGTGGCGACCGCCCTCCTGTACGGCATCCGGATCGACACCCGGGAGTTCACCCGCGAGGCCGTCGAGGCGGACTTCGAGGCGGCGGCTTTCCTCCACGCTCACGTGGACGCGTCGGTCCTCGAACGGGTCGAGTCGCCGAGTATGAATCCGGAGGTGCTGGCGACGCTGGCCGCGGCGATCCGAAACCGGGACGTCAGGGACGACGTGCTCACGACGGGCGTCGGTCGCATCCGGGACCGTGACGCCCTGGCGCAGGCCGCGGACAAACTCCTCGACATGGAGGGGATCCGTGTCACCGTCGTCTACGGGTTCATGGACGAGACGGTGTACGTCTCCGGTCGCACCCGCGGGACGGACGTCGACCTCGGGGAGGTCCTGCGGGACGCCCTGGGCGCCATCGGGAGCGCGGGCGGGCACGCCGACATGGCCGGGGCACAGATCCCGCTGGGGATCCTCGGTGCGGTCGACGACGATTCGACCGCCTCGCTGGCCGACGTCGTCGACGACGTGGTCGCCGAGCGGATCTTCGAGGTTCTGGAGGATCCCCCGAACGCGCCGGGAGGCGACCCGTCGACCGCCGAGGCCGTCTTCGAGTTTCCGCTGTCCGACGACGGGTAGGAGCCCGAACGGCCCGCGACGACCACCCTTTTGAGAGTCGGCCGCGTACGTCGGAGCGATGGCCGACAACGCGACCGTCGAGGAGTACATGACACAGGACGTGGCCACCGTCGACCCAGACGACTCCGTCTCCGAGGTGTCGCGGCGCATCGTCGAGAGCGACGGTCACACCGGCTTCCCGGTGACAGACGGCCGGCAGGTCGAGGGGTTCGTCAGTGCCCGCGACCTGCTGTTGGCCGACGACGAGGCGCTGGTGTTCACCGTGATGTCCGAGGACCTCGTGGTCGCCCACCCCGACATGAAGGTCAACGACGCCGCACGGGTGATCCTCCGCTCCGGCATCCAGAAACTCCCGGTCGTCGACGACGCGGGCAAACTCGTCGGCATCATCTCGAACACGGACGTGATCCGCAGTCAGATCGAGCGGGTGACGCCCAAGAAGGTCGACAAGCTCCTCCATACCTTGGAGGAGATTCACGACATCGAGGCCGCGGAGGAGCGCCGCAGCGTCGAGTTGGCCGAGCTGACGCCGACGCAGGGACGGGTGTACGCCGACGAGTTGCAGGGCCGGAGCTACGAACTCGAACACGGACTGGCCGAACCGCTGGTCGTTATCGACAACGATGGCACGCTCCTGCTCGCGGACGGCCACCACCGGGTCATGGCCGCCAACAGGCTCGACATCGAGGAGATGGACGCCTACGTGATCGTCGTCGACGAGGACGGCGGTGCCGATCTCGAACTCGGGATGCAGCGGACCGCGGAGAAGGAGGGCCTCGCCTCCATCGAGGACATCGACGTCGTCGACTACGCGCGACACCCGCTGATCGAGACGACCGAGCGACTCCAGGAGGAGCGACGCTAGGCCACCGACGTGACTCCGTGTCGTGACGCGGCCTCCCGACCGTCGGCGCCCGCCGGGCGCCCGGGCGGATCCGGATCGTCGTCATCGCCGTCCCCACCGACTTCTTGGCTGTCGTCGTCGTCATCGCCGTCCCCACCGACTTCTTGGCCGTCGTCGTCATCGCCGTCCCCACCGACTTCTTGGCCGTCGTCGTCCCCGTCCGGCCGGTCGACGCCGACTAGGTCGAGTTCGGGGACCAACATCCCGAGCACCGACAACGAGTAGTAGCGGACGAACACGAGCGCGGGCACCTGGAGGAGCAGGCTGACGACGATCAACGAAAGGACGAACAGCAGTACCAGCGGGACCACGACGACGGCACCGACGTGGGCCGCGCCGGCCGCGGCGATGGCGAGATAGAGGGCTCCGCCGACGACCACGAACGGGATGGCCAACGCGATGGCGACGAGGAGGGTCGCGATGGAGACGACGAGGCCGACGGCGATTCCGAGGACGAACTTGGCGACCAGATAGAGGCCGACCTGCTTCCACTCGGCGCGTAGGGTCGGCCAGAGTCGACGCCAGCCGTCGAGGACGCCCCGATCCTCGGTCAGCATCGTCGGCACCACGAAGTCGGTCGTCAGGCCGAGGATAACGCTCGTGACGAGGCCGACGACGAGGAGGACCAGAAGGAGGGGGACCACGAGGACGAACAGCGCCGCCGAGAGGCCGATCCCTCCGACGAACACGGCCAGAATCGGGACGGCGATCAACAGGAGGGTGCCGAGGCCGACGGCGATCCGGAACCCGAACAGGCGCAGGCCGGGGCGGAACTCCTCGGCGAACGGGTCGCGGATCGACACCGAACGGTCGCGAAGGGCGCGCACGAGGACGAACTCCATCACGGCGCCGACCAGGTTCCACAGGAGGACGAGCGCGAGGACGAGCGCGACGATGCCGGCGATCAGTACCGCCGTCGACCCCAGATCCGGCAGCGACGGCGACGGCATCTCCGACATGCCACCGCCCGAGGAGAGGTTCGTGTTCGCGTTCCCGCCGGTCGGGACGCCGCCACCGACGCCGACGAAGAGCGTGATCACCGCCAGCCGGAGCCACACCCCTCGATCCAACGGACGGAGGAGGTCTTCGGTCGCTTCACGGGCGGCCGACAGGGCGGCGAAGGCGTACCAGGAGGGCATACGTACGACCCCGCAGTCACGTGCCAAAAATACAGGGGGTCACCCGCAGCACCGGAAACACGGCCGGCGACGCGTCTTTGTCGACGGGGTGAAAACGGGCGGCCATGACGCCGTTCGAACGCCGGACCCGGCGGGTCCAGTCCCGACTCGACGACGACGACCGCCTCGCCCTCTCGCCCGGGCGGAGTCTGTACTACCTGAGCGGCGTCGACGCCGACCCGAGCGACCGCCTCACGCTCCTCCTGGTTCCCGGCGAGGGTGATCCGACGTTCGTGGTGCCGGCCTTGGAGGCCGACGGAATCCGGGCGGCCACGTGGGTCGCGGACGTGCGGCCATGGCGCGACGGGACGGGGCCGGATCGCGTCCTCGATCCGCTCTTCGGGAGCCTGTCGCCGTCCCGCGTGTTCCTCGCGGACCGGATGTGGGCGACCGTCTCGCTCGACCTCCGCGAACGACTGCCCGAGGCCCGCTTCGACCTCGCGAGCGAAGTGTTGACCCCGCTCCGCCGGCGGAAGGACGACCGGGAACTCGACGCCCTCCGTGCGGCCGCCGAGGCGGCGGACGCGACGATGCGGGACGTGCGCGCCCTCGGCGCCGACGCGGTGGGACGGACGGAGGCCGACCTCGCGTCGTTCGTCGCGGAGCGACTGGAGAGCCACGGCGGCACGGGCGTCGCCTTCGAGACCATCGTCGCCGCGGGGGCGAACGGCGCCGACCCGCACCACGCGAGCGGCGACCGGGTGATCGGCGCCGGCGACCCCGTCGTCCTCGATTTCGGGACGCGCGTCGACGGCTACGTGAGCGACCAGACGCGGACCGTCGTCTTCGACGGCGACCCGCCCGCGGCGTTCGCGGACGTTCACTCGGTCGTCCGGGAGGCAGGGGTCGCGGCGGTCGAGGCCGTCGAACCCGGTGCCGTCACGGGGGCGGTCGACCGCGCCGCCCGGTCGGTGATCGAGTCGGCGGGCTACGGTGAACGGTTCGTTCACCGGACGGGCCACGGCGTCGGCCTCGACGTCCACGAGGCGCCGGACGTCGTCGCCGGCGGCGAGGTGACACTCGAACCCGGGATGGTCTTCAGCGTCGAACCCGGGATCTACCTCCCGGATCGCTTCGGCGTCCGGATCGAGGATCTGGTCGTCGTCACCGAGGATGGCTGCGAGCGACTCAACCGGACGGATCGCGGCTGGCGGTGCTAGTCCGCCCCGAGCAACGCGTCGACGTCGGCGTGGTCGGTCAGCAGGTCGTCCATCACCTCGACGGTGTGTTCGTCGCGGGTCCGCCCGCCGTGGACCACCTCCTCGGCGCGTTCGAGCGTGGTGAGGGTGTCCCCCGAACAGAGCAGGATGGGGACCCCCTTCTCCGCCGCGGTGCCGAGGACGGTCGTGGGGGGCCGACGCCCGCCGGTCAGCACCAGACACCTGATCCCCGGCGCTTCGAGCGCCGCGGTGTGGATGTCGGTGCGGTCGCCGCCGGTGACGACCGCGGCGTCTTTCGTCCGGCGGAAGAACCGCAGCGCCGACTCGCCGCTCATCGCGCCGACCAGAAATCGCTCGACGAGGCCGTCGGTCGGGACGTCGGTGAGTAGTTCGGCGCCGAGTTCGTCCGCCAGGTCGCCGACGGTGACGCCGGCCAGTTCCGCCTCGCGGGGCAACACACCGAGCACCGGGATCCCCCGCTCTTCCAGGAACGGCGCGACGAGGGTTTCGACCTCGTCGTAGGCGGCGTCGGCGACCCGGTTGAAGAGGACGCCCGTGAGGCGGTCACCGATCTGCCGGGCGGCCGCCAGGACCTCGTCGACGTCCGCGGGCGTCCCGTACTCCGCGATCAACACGACGTCGGCGTCGAGGAGGTCGGCCACGTCGGGGTCGGTGAGGTCGACGACGCCGCCGGTCGTCAGGTGGCCGCCGCCCTCGACGACCGTCAGGTCGCGGCCCGCCGAGACGGCCTCGAAGCCCTCGCGGACGCGCTCGCGGAGTTCGTCCGGTCGCTCCCGGCCCTCCATCGCGCTCCGGACGAACGTCGGCGAGTAGACGATGGGCTCCATCTCGTGCATCTCGTCGTCGGTGTCGAGGAGTTCGCGCGCCAGCATCGGATCGCGGTCCAGCGTCTTGCCGACCTGGCTCTGGAGGCGCGTACCCTTCGGTTTCATGTAGCCGACGCTTCGCCCCCGGGCCTGTGCCTGGCGGCCGAGCGCGACGGCGACGGCCGTCTTGCCTGTGCTCTCTCCGGTCGCGGTGACGAGTAGGGTGGTCATAGGGTGTCTGGATCGAGGGTCAGTCTGAGGTCGACCGCCTGCACGCCGTCGGGGCGAGCCACCAGCGGGTTCACGTCGAGTTCGAGGATGGCCGGGAAGTCGGTGACGAGCTGCGAGAGGCGGGCCAGCGCCTCCGTGACGGCCGGCTCGTCCACGGGGTCGCGCCCCCGGGCGCCGGACAGGAGCGGGGCGGCCTGGATCTCGTCGAGCATCGCCCGCGCCTCCGACTCGGCGAGCGGCGCGAGACGGAGGGCGGTGTCCTCCATCACCTCGACGAAGACGCCGCCGAGGCCGAAGAGAACGAGCGGCCCGAACTGCGGATCGCGGTTCGTCCCGGCGATGGTTTCGACACCCGACTCCGTCTCCACCATCTCCTGGACCTGGACGCCGAGGATCGTCGCGTCGGGTTGGTAGTTCCGCGCCCGGGTGACCAGGTCCTCGAAGGCGTCGTACACGTCCTCGTGGGCGACGCCGACCTTCACGCCGCCGATGTCGGACTTGTGGAGGATATCGGGGCTCACGATCTTCATGACGACCGGGTCGCCGATCCGCTCGGCGACCGCGAGGGCGTCGACCGGCGAGTCGACCACCTCGCCCGCGGGCGTCGGGATGCCGTAGGCGTCGAGCAGCGGCATGGCCTCGACGCCGAGTCGCGTCGCCCCCCGCTCGCCGGCCCGTTCGAGGACGTCCCTGGCCGCCTCCCGGTCCACGTCGTAGGTCGTCGGCTCGGCTCGCTCCCGCTCGCGGATCTCGCGGTACCGCGAGAGGATGCCGAGGCTCCCGACCGCCCGGGCAGGGTCGAAGTAGTTCGGGATCCCCGCCGCGTCGAGGGCGTCCTCGGCCGACCGGGCGCGCTCGCCGCCCATCAGACACGTCGTCACGGGGACGCCGTGCCGGGCTTGGAGGTCGGCTACGTCCGCTGCCAGGTCGCCGTAGTCGAGCGTCGCGGTGGGGGCGGCGATGACGACGGCCGACCCCACGGCGTCGTCGTCGAGGACGGCGTCGACGGCCGCACACAGTCGCTCGTTGTCGGCGTCGCCGATGACGTCCACCGGGTTGTAGACGTTCGCCCCCTCGGGCAGGCGGTCGCGGAGCCGCTCCAGCGTGTGGTTCCCGAACTCCGCGAGGGACAGGGGCGCGTCGCCGACGGCGTCCGTCGCCATCACGCCCGGCCCGCCGGCGTTGGTGACGACGGCCACCCCGTCGGTCTCCGGGACGGGTTGTCCGGCGAGGACGCGCGCGGCGTCGAAGAGTTCCTGGACGGTGTCGACGCGGACGACCCCCGCCTCCCGGAAGCCGGCCGCGGCCGCCCGGTCCTGCCCCGCCATCGCCCCCGTATGCGAGGAGGCGGCCTGAGCCCCCGCCTCGGTCCGCCCCGACTTGACGACCACGACGGGCGTCTCGGGGGTCACCTCGCGGGCCACCTCGACGAACCGGCGGCCGTCCTCGACGCTCTCCAGGTAGCCGACGATGACGTCCGTTCCCTCGTCGTCCCCCCACGAGGCCACGAAGTCCGCCTCGTCGAGGACGGCCTTGTTGCCGAGCGACACCACGTCCTTGAAGCCGACGCCGTGGTCGGCCGCCCAGTCGAGGACCGCGGTGACGAAGGCCCCCGACTGGCTCAGGAACGATATCGAGCCGGCAGGCGCCGCCCGCGGGGCGAACGTGGCGTTGAGACCGACCGGCGTGCCGATGACCCCGAGGGAGTTCGGCCCGACGACGTTCAGGTCGTATTCGTCGGCGAGCGCGATCAGGTCGCGTTCGCGGGCGGCGCCCTCGCCACCCGCCTCGCCGAACCCCGCCGAGATGACGACGACGTGTCGGATGCCCGCCTCGCCGGCCTCGCGAACGACGTCGAGCACCGCGGACGCCGGCACCGCCACCACGGCCAAGTCGGCGTCGGTGTCGCCGACCCGGTCCCTCGCCGGTAAGCCACACACCGTCTCGTAGTTCGGGTTGACGGGAACCACCTCGCCGTCGAAATCGGCGAGGTTCTCGACGAGCGCGCGCCCGACCGATCCCGGACGCTCCGTCGCGCCGACGACGGCGACACGATCCGGCGCAAACAACGGGGACAGTCCTCCCATCGGGTGACGGTATCACCGGCCGTCGCATAAGTTCGGGGGGCGGTTCCCGCCGGTTTAGGCCGGCCAAATATATCAGGATAGTGATAATATTTATGGCCGTCGGCGACCTGTCGTCGGACGATGGCACTGCTAGCGAACGTCGTATTCGTCTTCCTCGCCGGCCTAGTGACTGCCCTGGCCACCGGTCTCGGAGCGATTCCCTTCTTCCTGGTCGAGGAGGTGAGCGACCGGTGGAACGTGGCGCTGTGGGGACTCGCCTCGGGGATCATGGTTTCGGCCTCGATGTTCGGCCTGATCTTCGAGGGCCTGTCGGCCGCGGACTCGCCGCTCGAGATCGTCCCCGGGTTGATCGCGGGGGTCGTGCTCGTCGTCGTCGCCCACGAAGTGATCGAGAGTTACGAGGTGAGCCCCCGGCAGTACGCGGAGGCCGACTTCCGGAAGCTACTGCTCATTCTGGGGGTGCTGACCGTCCACAGTTTCCCCGAGGGTGTCGCCGTCGGCGTCTCCTTCGCCGACCTGGGGCTACGGCAGGCCGCCGGGACGACGCTCGGCCTGTTCGGCGTTGCCGTCCCGCTGCTTGCCGTGTTCATGACCGTCGCCATCTCGATCCACAACGTCCCCGAGGGTGTCGCCATCTCCATTCCCCTCCGGACGCTCGGCGTCTCGGAGTGGAAGATGGTGTGGTGGGCCGTCTTCTCCAGTCTCCCCCAGCCGATCGGCGCGGTGATCGCGTTCCTGTTCGTCCGGATCGCCCGGGAGTTCCTGCCCATGGGCTTTGGCTTCGCCGCCGGCGCGATGATCTACCTCGTCGTCACGGAGTTCGTCCCCGAAGCGCTGGAGATCGGCGCGGACCTGCCCGGTGGCGGGCGACGCGAACTCGTCGCCGGCGTCGTCGTCGGCGTCCTCGCGATGCTGCCGCTCCTGATCGTCTAGTGGCTGTGGCCCGTCGCCTCCTCGAAGGTCATGCCGAACCGCTCCTCGAAGAGCGCCTCGGCCTTCTCGTTGATCGCTTCGAGGTCGGCGGGCACCTCGCCCTCCGCGTGGTGGACGATGGCGTGGGAGCGCTGGACGAAAGAGAGCAGCGCGATCTCGGCGACGACGGTCGTCGGCGCCTCGCCCTGCTCGGCGAGGGTGTCGACCAGCCCTTCCGGCAGTTCGAGTTCGTCCGTGTCCCCGTCCGGCCCTTCGATTGTGTAGGTCTCGGTGTCGACCATGGCGCTACTGGGAGCCGGTGGTATAAGGGCGTGTGGGACTCGGGACGCGGTTCAGTCGTCGCCCTCGGCGGCCGCCGGCGCCTCGCTTTCGGCGGCCGCCCGCTCGCGATCCAGGTCCTCGAGGTAGCCGTCGGCGTCGATGGCGGCCTTACAGCCCATGCCGCCCGCGGTGATCGCCTGCTGGTAGTGGTAATCGACGACGTCGCCCGCGCCGAACAGGCCGGGGACGCCCGTCGCCGTCTGGCCGGCGCCGTCGCCGCCGGCCGTTTCGAGGTACCCCTCGTCGTCCATCTCGACGTCCAGTCCCTCCAAGTAGTCGGTGTTCGGCGTGTGGCCGATGGCGTAGAAGACGGCGCCGGCGTCGAAGGCGAACTCCTCGGTCTCGGGGTCGTCGAGTTTCCCCGTCGGGTGGCCCTCGGGGTGATGGACCATCGTCACGTGGTCGACCCCCTCCGCCTGGGAGCCGTGGAGTTCGGTCACCTCCGTGTTCAGCTTGAGTTCGATGTCGCCGTCCTCGACGTGTTCCATCACGCGGTCGATCCAGTAGTCCTCGGCGCGGAACTCCTCGCGCCGGTGGACCAGATGGACCGTCGACGCGAACTTCGTCAGGAAGACGGCCTCCTCGCAGGCGGCGTCGCCGCCGCCGACGACGACGATCTCCTCGTCGCGGAAGAAGGCGCCGTCGCAGGTGGCACACGTCGACAGCCCGTAACCCATGAGTTCGTCCTCGCCCGGGATGCCGAGGGTCCGTGCGCTCGCCCCCGAGGCGGCGATGACGGCGTCGGCCGTGTACTCGTCGCCGCTCGACAACGTGACGTGGAAGGTGTGCCCCGGGCCGGGGTCGTCGACCACGTCGACCGACTCGATCACGCCGTTTTCGACCTCGGCGCCGAACTTGCGCGCCTGCTCTTTCATGTCGCTGACCAGTTCGGGTCCGCTGATCCCCTCCGGGAACCCCGGATAGTTGTCGACGTCGGTCGTCAGCGTCAACTGGCCGCCGGGCTCGTCACCCTCGAACACCAGCGGCTCGTTGTTCGACCGGCCGGCGTAGATGGCGGCGGTGAGTCCCGCGATTCCGCTTCCGGCGATGATGAGACGCCGGTGGTCGGCGCCGTCGGGGTCGCTCATACACGTTGTTGGTCGGTGGGACCCATTTAGCTTGTGTTGTCGTGCGGTGCGGCGCTCGACCGCTGCCGGCGGTTTCTTGTCGCCGCCGCTCCCATCCGCGTCCATGCCCGCCGACCTCCAGGAGAAGACCGACCGCTACGAGCGGATGCTCGCCGACGCGCTCGACGAGGCCGAGACGCGTCCGCCCGCCGACACGCCCCTCGGCACCGCCGCCGCCGAGTGTCGGGAGATGGCCGCCTCCTACCTCGACGACGGCCGGCACTTCCGCGAGGACGACGACCCCGTGAACGCGCTCGCCGCGTTCTCCTACGGCTATGGGTGGCTCGACGCCGGGGTCCGGATGGGGCTCTTTGCCGTTCCCGCGGGGACGGAGCTGTTCACCGTCTGAACCGTTCTTGCCCACGTCGTCGGTCGGCTCAGTACCGGTACGTCGTCCCCCCGGTCCCGTCCTCCACCGTGACGCCGAGTGCCTCCAGGTCGTCCCGGAGTTCGTCCGCCCGGTCGTAGTTGCCGGCGTCGCGTTCGGCCTCGCGCACGTCGAGGACGAGTTCGATCAGGTCGTCCGCGAGGCGGGCCTCGCCCTCGCTCCCGCCGCCGAAGTCGAGGCCCAACACGTCGCCGCCCAGTTCCTCGAACGCTTCGATCGCTCGCCGCAGGCCGACGTAGTCGTACGTCTCCCGGCTGTCGACGTGGCGGTTGACCGCCGTCGCGAGTTCCAGGAGGGCGGCCGTCGCCTCGCGCACCCCGAAGTCGTCGTTCATCGCCGCGGTGAACTCCTCGCGCGTTTCTTCGACGGCGGACCGTAGGTCCATATCCTCGACTTTCGTCCGGGCGTCGACGCCGTCGCAGGCGTCGACCGCCGCCTCGTGGGCCCGGTCGAGGCGCTCCCAGTTTTCCGCGGCCTCGGCCATCGCCGCCTCGCTGAACGTCTGTTTCGACCCGTAGTTGGTCGAGCAGTAGAACGTCCGGATGACGTTCGGGCCGAACTCCGCCAGGGCGTCGGCGACGTAGAAGTAGTTGCCGAGGCTGGAGCTCATCTTCTCGCCCGCCGTCTCCAGCAGGCCGGTGTGGAGCCAGTACCGGGCGAACTGCTCGCCAGTCGCCGCCTCGCTCTGGGCGATTTCGTTCTCGTGGTGGGGGAAGACCAGGTCGTGGCCGCCGACGTGGATGTCGATGGTGTCGTCGAGGTGGGTCGTGCTCATCGCCGAGCACTCGACGTGCCAGCCGGGCCGACCCTCGCCCCAAGGGGAGTCCCACGTCTCGCCCGTCGGCGGATGGTCGCCGAGCGGCCGGTCGTCGTTCCGGTGTTCGGCCACGTCGCTCGGCGAGACGCCGCCGGCCTTCCAGAGCGCGAAGTCAGCGGGGTGGCGCTTCTCGCTTCGCTCGTCCGGGTCGCCCTGGGACTCCATCTCCTCCAACCGCTGGTTCGAGAGTTTGC
Organism: Haloplanus salinarum; assembly: GCF_009762275.1. Taxonomy (NCBI): domain Archaea; kingdom Methanobacteriati; phylum Methanobacteriota; class Halobacteria; order Halobacteriales; family Haloferacaceae; genus Haloplanus; species Haloplanus salinarum. The sequence continues at coordinate 648,592 of NZ_CP034345.1, forward strand.
CGTAGTCCTCGAAGGCGGTCACGTCGAAGTAGACCGATCCGTCGGCCTCGTAGGCGTAGCCGCGGTCGATCAGGGTCTCCACCAGGTCGATGATCTCGGGGACGTGCTCCGAGACACGGGGATACACCGTCGCCCGCTTCAGGTTCAGACCGCGCATGTCCTCGATGATGGAGGCGATGAACCCTTCGGCGACGTCGAGTTCCGACGCGCCGAGATCGTCCTCGCCGACCCGCGCGACGATCTTCTCGTTCACGTCGGTGAAGTTCTCCACGTGGCGCACCTCGTACCCCAGGTGCGAGAGCCATCGGTGCATCACGTCGGCGTGGGTCCACACCCGTGCGTGGCCGAGGTGCGCGTCGTCCGAGACCGTCAGCCCACAGACGTACAACAGGACTTCCTCGCCCGCTGGCTCGAACTCCTCGCGGTCGCCGGTCAGCGTGTTGGTCACGGACAGCGTCATTGGCGGGGATTCCGGGCCGAGGCATTAATATTTGAAGAAAGCCCGCCGTCGGCGGCCGTCGGCGACGCGAACGGCCCCCCGTCCCGACGGGCCCACGGTGTCCGAACGGGAGCGAGGACGACCCCGTCGGGTGACGTTTTAATTGGGTCATCCGCGTATCGGCGCCCGTGGACGACAACGATCGCTCCATCGTCGGGTTCGTCATGGTCGGCCACGCGATGGTGCACACCTACGAGATGTCCATCCCGATCCTGATGACGGTGTGGTTGTCGCAGTTCTCGACCACGACGGCGGTACTCGGCGTCGCCGCCGCCGTCGGGTACGGGCTGTTCGGGATCGGCGCGTTACCGGGCGGGCTGCTGGTCGACCGCTTCGGATCGCGGGTGTTGATCAGCGCCTGTCTGGCCGGTATGGGCGTCTCGTTCCTCCTGTTGGGTCTCGCACCCGGTGTCATCGGCGTGACGGCCGCACTGGCGGTCTGGGGGGCCGCCGCGAGCGTCTATCACCCCGCGGGACTGACGCTCATCAGCAACGGCGTCGAGGAACGCGGGAGGGGGTTCGCCTATCACGGCATGGCCGGGAACGTCGGCATCGCCGGTGGGCCGCTGGTGACCGCCCTCCTGTTGCTCGCGTTCGACTGGCGGCTCGTGGTGTTGCTCCTCGCCGTGCCGGCCTTGCTCGCCACGCTCGCCGGCCTCTCCATCGAGTTCGACCCCGCCGCGGCCATCGAGGCGACGGACGGCGGCTCCCGACGGCGGTCGCCCGACTCGCTCGGCGAGTTCGCCGGGGAGACACGCCGACTGTTCACGCTCGGCTTCCTGTTGATCTTCGTGATCGTCGGCTTCAACGGCCTCTACTACCGGGGCGTGCTCACGTTCCTCCCGGAGTTCCTCGGCGACTTCCTGACGGCGGCCGTCGGCGACGTCCGACCCGGCATCTTCGATCCCGGGAGCCCGATGGCGGCGGAGTTCGACCTCGCCCAGTACCTCTATGCCGGCCTGTTGACCGTCGGGATCGGCGGCCAGTATCTCGGGGGCCGGCTCACGGAGTCGACCGAACCGGATCGGGCCCTGATATTCGTCCTCGTCACCCTCACCGTCGTCGCACTGGGATTCGTCCCCGCGGCGGAGACGGGACTCCCGGGGCTCCTGCTCGCCAGCTTCGCCCTCGGGTTCGCGCTGTTCGCCACGCAACCGCTCACGCAGGCGACCGTCGCCAAGTACTCCGTCCCGGAGGCGAGGGGGCTCTCCTTCGGCTACACCTACCTCGCCATCTTCGGCGTCGGGGCCCTCGGTGCGGCCATCGTCGGGACCGTCCTCACGTACGCGTCCGTCTCCGTCGTCTTCGTCGTCCTCGCGGCGTTCTCGACGACGGGGACGTGCCTCGCGCTGGCGCTCGTACGGGCCGGTCGAGTGCCGTAGGGGTCAGGGCCGACCGACACCGCGGAGGAGCCGACGCGTCGGTGTCCCGCCCCGCGACGCGCCACCCAGCGTTTTACCGCCCGGTCACGAACTACGGACACAGATGTCCACGGACGAGTTCGACCTCAGCGAACCGGAACTGACCGCCGACGACCTCCTCGTTCTCGACGACGAGCGGTTCACCGACGGGGACGTCGCCGTGGTGACGGGGGCGGCGTCGGGCATCGGCCGCGCCACGGCCGTCGCCCTCGCGGCGAACGGGTTGACGGTCGTCGGGGCCGACGTCGACGAGGGCGGACTCGACGGCACCGTCGACCTCGCCGCCGACGTGGGCGCCGCGGGCGAGGTCCTGCCGGTGCCTACCGACCTCACCGACGACGGGGACGTGGCCGCGATGGTCGACGCCGCGGCCGAGCGGGGCGACCTGCGCTACGTCGCCAACGTCGCGGGGATGCAACACATCGCCTCGCTCCCCGAGTTCCCGATGGAGAAATACGACCAACTGCTCGACGTGATGCTCCGGGCCCCGTTCCTGACCGCGAAACTCGCGATGCCGCACATCCGCGCGACCGACGATGGCGTCGGTGCCATCGGCAACATGTCCTCGGTTCACGGGCGATACGCCACGCAGGACAAGGCCGCGTACATCACGGCCAAACACGGACTGAACGGACTGACTCGCGCCATCGCCGCGGAGGGAGAGGGCACCCTGCGGGGCTTCTCGGTGAGCGTCGGCTACGTCCTGACGCCCCTGATGGTGAACCAGATCGAGGACACGGCCGCGGAGCGGGGCATCTCCGAACGGGAGGTCGTCGAGGACGTAATGCTGGGTCAGGCCCGCTCGACGGAGATGATAACGCCCGCCGAAGTCGCGAACCTCTTCGTCTTCGGGTTCTCGAGCCACGCCAGCCACCTCAACGGCGGCGACATGCTCCACGACGGCGGCTACTCGACGACCTACGAGTGAGCGAGCGTCGCAACGCTGGAGCGAATCAAAGTCCGTATATTGGGGTCGGCGTCTAGAGGAGGGTACGATATGACTACCGTGAGCGTCATCGGGTGTGGCCACATGGGCGGAGCCCTGGTGAAGGGGCTCTCCCGTGTCGACACCCACAGGGTGACCGCGTGTGATCTGGACACGGACGCCCTCGAAGCGATGGAGCCGTACTGTGCGGAGACGACGACGGACGTCGCGAGCGCGACGGCCGACGCGGACGTGGTGTTCGTCGCGGTGAAACCGGAGGTGGTGGGCCCCGTCCTCGCCGATCTCGATCTCTCCCCCGACCAGACGCTCGTCACCATCGCCGCCGGCGTCCCGCGGGCGTTCGTCGCCGGCCACACCGACGCGACGGTAGTCCGACTCATGCCCAACCTCGCCGCGGAGACGGGCACCATGGCCGCGGCGGTGAGTTGGGACGCTCCCGACGCGGACGTCCGTGCGGTCCTCGACGACCTCGGCGAGTTCGTCGTGATCGACGAGGACCTGATGGACGTGGCGACGGCACTCAACGGGAGCGGCCCGGCGTTCGTCTACTACCTCATCAAGTCGATGCAGGAAGGTGCCGTCGCCGAGGGGATGGACGCCGATGACGCCCGGACGCTCGCGGCACAGACGTTCAAGGGCGCCGCCGAGACGGTCCTCCGCTCGGAGGAGTCCCTCGACGACCTGATCGACGCCGTCGCGACCGAGGGCGGCACCACCATCGAGGGCATGGAGGTGCTGTGGGACAGCGACGTCGACGTCGCCGTCGGCGACGCCCTGCACGCGGCGGCCGACCGCTCCCGGGAACTGTCCGGTGGATTCGACGATGAATGAGGTCGTCGAGGCGGCGACCGTCGAGCGGGCGCGGCGGCTCGCGGCAGAGGCCGGGCGCGTGGTCGTCAAGGCCGGGACGAACTCGCTGACCGACGACGAGTCCAACCTCGACGACACGAAACTCGACAAACTCGTCGACGACATCGAGGACCTGCTCGCCCGCGGCAAGGAGGTCATCCTCGTCTCGTCGGGCGCCATCGGCGCCGGCATGGGCCGGATCGACTACCCCTCCGAGACGGTCGAGGAGTCACAGGCGCTTTCGACGGTCGGCCAGAGCCACCTGATGCGGCGCTACACGGAGAGCTTCGAGCGCTACGACCGGACGGTCGCTCAGATCCTCCTGACCGATCACGACTTGGAGGACCCCGAGCGGTTCACCAACTTCCGGAACACCATCGAGACGCTACTCGACTGGGGCGTCGTCCCGATCATCAACGAGAACGACGCCGTCGCGACGGAGGAGATTCGGATCGGCGACAACGACATGCTCTCCTCCTCGGTCGCCATCGGCGTCGACGTGGACCTGTTGGTGACGCTCACCGACGTCGACGGCGTCTACACCGGCAACCCGAAGGACGACCCCGACGCGGAGCGCATCGAAGCCGTCGGCCGTAACTACGGCCGCGTTCAGGAGCTCGTCGCCGGCGGTTCGAGCGACGGAATCGGCTTCGGCGGCATCCGGACGAAGGTGGAGGGCGCACGGGATGCGAGCGAACACGGCATCCCGGCGATCATCGCCGGGTCGGCCGAGCCGGACGTGCTCGAACGAATCGCTACTGGCAAATCCGTGGGCACCGTATTCGTCCCCGTGAACGGAGTCATCGATGACTGAGCAAGCCAAATCCACCGAAGAGAAGGTCGCAGAGGCAGGGACCGCCGCGCTGGAGCTGGCGAACGTCGACGACGGGACGCGGAGCGCCGCCCTGCGGAACGTCGCCGACGCCATCGACGCGAACCACGAGCGCATCCTCGAGGCCAACGCGAAGGACGTCGCGGCGGCGGAGGAACTGCTCGAAGCCGGGGAGTACAGCCAGGCGCTCGTCGACCGGCTCGACCTCTCGGCGTCGAAGCTCGACGACATCGCCGAGATGGTTCGCAGTGTCGCCGACCAGGAGGATCCCCTGGGCAGGACGCTGGAGGCCCGACGGCTGGACGAGGACCTCGAACTCTACAAGGTCGGCGTTCCCATCGGCGTCATCGGCACCGTCTTCGAGTCCCGGCCCGACGCCCTGGTGCAGATCGCTGCGCTCAGCCTCAAGTCCGGCAACGCCGTCATCCTGAAGGGCGGGAGCGAGGCCAGCCACTCCAACCGCGTCCTGTACGAACTCATCGTCGAGGCGACGGCCGACGTGCCCGACGGCTGGGCACAGCTCATCGAAGCGCGGGAGGACGTCACGACGCTCCTCGGGATGGACGATTCCGTCGACCTGCTCATGCCCCGGGGGAGCTCCGAGTTCGTCAGCTACATCCAGGACAACACGAGCATCCCCGTCCTCGGCCACACCGAGGGCGTGTGTCACGTCTTCGTCGACCGCGCGGCCGACCTGGGGATGGCCGCGGACGTCGCCTTCGACGCGAAGGTGCAGTACCCCGCCGTGTGCAACGCCGTCGAGACGCTGCTGGTCCACGAGGCCGTCGCCGACGAGTTCCTGCCCGCGATGGTCGAGCGCTACCGCGAGGCGGGCGTCACCCTCCGTGGCGACGCCGCGACCCGCGAGGTCGTCGACGTCGACCCCGCGACCGACGCGGACTGGTCGACCGAGTACGGCGACCTCGAACTCTCGATCAAGGTCGTCGACTCCCTCGCGGCCGCCGTCGATCACGTCAACGCCTTCGGCTCGAAGCACACGGAATCCATCGTGAGCGAGGACGCCGACCGCGCGGGGACCTTCATGCGCGGCGTCGACGCCGCGAGCGTCTTCCACAACGCCTCGACCCGGTTCGCGGACGGCTACCGATTCGGCCTCGGCGCCGAGGTGGGCATCAGTACGGGCAAGATCCACGCCCGCGGCCCCGTCGGCCTCGAAGGACTCACCACCTACAAGTACCACCTCGAAGGCGACGGGCAACTGGTCGCCACCTACAGCGGCGAGAACGCGAAACCCTACCGCCACGAGGAGTTCGACGGGGCGTGGACCCCCGGCCACCTGTCGGACGCCGACGAGTGAGGGCCACGATACCCCTAGCGTCCGATCGCGGTCACCAAACCGTCGGGCCCGACTAGGGGAGCAGATCGTCGAGCACGTCCGCGATCCGGTCACGCTGCAGGTAGGCGGCGACGGCGACGACGGTGACGACGACGAACAGGAGTCCGGCCCGACGGAGTTCGCCGGTCGCCACGAGGTCGCCGAGGACGTTGGCGAGGAAGAAGGCGGGTGCCCGGCCCACGACGGCGACGACGACGAGTTTCCGGAGGGGGATCGTCGTCAGGCCGCCGACGAAACAGAGCGCGTCGTCGGGCAGCCCGGGGATCAGAAAGAGGACGAACAGGGCGGGGAGGCCACGCCGTTCGACCAGGTCGTCGAACCGCTCCAGCACCGCCGCGCTCACGACCCGTTCGACGTAGCCGCGTCCGAACCGGCGTGACAGCCAGAAGGCGATCGTACTGCCCAGGCCGATGCCGATCACGTTGAACAGCGTCCCCCACCACGGTCCGAAGAGGTAGCCGGCGACGACCGCGAGCACCTGGCCGGGGATCGGTGCCAACACGACCTGGAGGGTCTGGAGGAGGATCAGGACGACGGGTGCCAACACCCCGAACCCGGCGACGAACGCCCGTAGCGCCGCGACGTCGGTCACGATCCACAGTCGGTCGCGAACGAGGACCGTCGCGGCCACGAAAACGAGGCCGGCGACGAGGAAATGAACGAGGGCACGCCGGCGTGCCCGTTTCGAGGCGAATACCTTCACGGCCGGGCACCCCACGAGCGGTGGCGGCGACGCTCCCTCCGCGCCCGCGCGGTCGGGTCGGCGCGTGTCCGCCCTCGATGATCGCTCACTCCGTCCCGTCGACGTCGTTTACGGGGTTTCGGGGTGTGTCGCCCTGCAGGATGCCGAGCACGTCCTCGGCGACCGTCCGTCGCATGGTCGCCATCGACTCCTCGGAGTACCACGCGACGTGGGGCGTGTAGACGACCGACTCGTGGTCGATCGGCGGGATCGAGTCCGGCGGCTCCTCGGGCAGTACGTCCAGGCCCGCTCCCGCGATCTCCCCCGCCTCGACTGCCTCGCCGAGCGCGTCGATGTCGACCAGCGGGCCCCGGGCAGTGTTGATCAGGATCGCGTCCTCGCGCATCCGCTCGAACGCCGCCGCGTCGATGAGGTGGTGTGTCTCCTCGGTGAGCGGGGCGTGGACCGACACGTACTTCGAGCGCTCCAGCAGGGCGTCGAGGTCGACCTTCTCGGCGTTTGCGGCCTCGACATCCGCGGCGTCGACGTACGGGTCGTAGACGAGGACGTCGAGGTCGAACCCGGCGACGAGTTCCCGCAGGCGACGCGGGAGCTTGCCGAAGCCGACGAGGCCGAGCGTCGACCCGGTGAGGCGGTGGATCGGCTTGCCGGCGGTCCAGTCCCACTCCCCGCCCTTGATCGTCCGGTCGTAACTCGGGACCTTGCGGATGCAGGAGAGCAGGAGCGCGAGCGCGTGGGTCGGCACCTCCTCGATACAGTAGTCCGGGACGTTCACCACCGGGACGTCGTGCTCGGTCGCGGCGTCGAGGTCGATGGAGTCGACGCCGATCCCGTACCGGCCGACGGCCTGGAGATCGAGCGCCTCGAACACCGCCTCGGTGACCTCCGCGTACTGTACCAACAGGGCGTCGGCGCCCGCCGCGGCCTCGATTACCTCTTCGGGGGTCCGGGCGTACTCGCCCCGGAGGTCGGCGTCGGCGGCCTCGATGACCGAGCGTTCGATCGACAGGTCGGGGAAGTCGTAGTCGGTGACGACGATCCGATGAGTCATCGTTCGGCGTGGGTCGCGGTACCCACATAAACGTCCCGCCGTCGGCGTCGTACGTGGTGTGACGAACTCCCAAACCGGTTAGTGCCCCGGCGCCACCGTCACTCGTCGGTCGTATCGACCCCGAGGGCGGCGTTCAGCCCACAGAAACAGGTCACTGCGTTGACCGCGAAACCGAGCGCGCCCGCCGCGGCGAGTAGGCCAGTCGTTCGCTTGCCCCGTTCGAGCGCCGCGATGGCGACGACGGTGAGGACGGCCGCGAGGGCCGTCCGCACGAGTCGGTCGCGTCCACCCACGTTCTTCTCGATGCGCATACCCGACGGTGGGGCCGACGGCGCATGAACGTTCGGCCCCACGGCCACCGTCACCTACTCGGGGGCCGGTCCGCTACGTCGGAGCATGTCACACCGCGACCGCGTCGTGATCCTCGGTGGGACGTTCACCCCGATCCACAACGGACACCGGGCGCTCCTGCATCACGCGTTCCGGACGGCCAGCCACGACGGCGCGGGCGACGGCCACGTCGTCGTTGGACTCACGTCGCCCGAACTCGCGACCGAGACACGGAGCGATCCGGCCCACGCGGATCGACTCGGGGCCTGGACCGACCGCCGTGACGCCCTCGAGGAAGAACTCGACCGGATCGGAGGGGCGTATCCGGCGTCCTGCGAGATCATCCGTCTCGAGGACCCGGCCGGCCCGGCGGCGAGTCGGGAGGACGCCGACGCCCTCGTCACGTCGCCGGAGGCCACGGCTCAGCGGCGGGCTCACGGGATCAACGAGCGTCGCCTCGACGCCGGGCTGTCGCCCCTCGAGATCCACACCCCGCCGTTCATCGTCGACGAGGAGGGCAACCGGATCAGCAGCACCCGCATCCGGAACGGCGAGATCGACGTCCACGGCCGTCTGCTGGAGTGACCGGTCACGTCGCCCCGTCGCCCTCGGAGTTTGCCGCGGCGCCGGCGATCAGGTCGGCCGCCCGTTCGACCGCATCGACCGCGCTCTCCCCGAGGACGTAGGTGATGGGTTCGATGCCGAACGCGCCCTCGTGGTAGAGGACGCGGGGGACGCCCGAGGCGAACAGGTCGCCAAGCCGGGCGCGACGGTCCGCGTACTCGGCGTCGAACTCGACGGCGTCGATCGGTTCTGGCACGGCCGCGAGGAGGTCGTCGCTCGTCGCCAGGTTGATCGCCCCCCGGATCGAGGGGTCGGCGGCCGTGGCGGCGAGCACCGTCGTCGCGACGTGCTGTGAGGCGCCGAACTCCGGGTTCGCGGGGACGTTGATGCCGCCGCGCATCGCGTGGAGCCGCCCGGGGACGGCCGCCACGTCGGTCTCGTCGGCCGCGTCCGGGAGCGCCATCGCCACGTTCGTCCCGACGTTCGGCACGTGGGCCGCCGCGTCCGGCGTGTTGGCGAAGCGTCTGACCGCCCGGCGGACGTTCGAGAGGATCTCGCGTTCGGCCTGGAGGGCCCGGTCGCGGCCCCGAACACAGAGATCACACCCCATTCCCGCCAGCGCGGGCATCTCCTCCTCGTGGATGGCACAGATGGGCCCCCGGTCCTCGAACTCGCGGACGAGTTCCATGAGTTCCGCCAGCGCCTCGTAGTCGTCCATCCGACCCGTGTCGAAGCCCTCGGCGATCCGCTCGATCGTCGCCCGCATCCGCGGATCGTCGACGAACCGCTCCTCGCCGCCCCCCTCGCCGGCGAGATACTGGCTCACCGCCGCCTGGGAGACGCCGAGTCGGTCGGCGATCTCCCGCTGTGCGAACCCGCGGTCCGCGAGTTCGGCCGCCAGCATCGACCGAACCGTCGGCAGGAAGCGATCGACGACGATCTCGCTCGGTAACTGCACCGTCACGGTTCCACCGCCCGTGTCCCGCGTTCCATACCACATCCTCGTGGGCGGCTGGTTTATATGCTGGTGGACGGTCGTGCCCGGAATCCTTAGGGGCGAACGGCACCGAGTCGGGGTATGCGCCTGTTCCGGTCGAGCGAACTCCTCGGCATCGCGCGGGAGACGCTGGATTTCGTCCGCGAGGCCAGCGAGGAGAGCCACCCCGACGAGTACATGGGCTTTCTCCGCGCCGAGGACGCCCGGAAACTCGGTCTCGAACGCTCGGGACAGGTGATCACCGACGTACTGGTCATCCCCGGCACCACCTCCAACCCAGTCAGCGCGACGGTGAAAACGAGCATGAAGCCGAACGACGTCCAGTCGGTCGGCTCGGTCCACTCCCACCCGAACGGCGTCCTGCGGCCGAGTTCGGCTGATCTGAGCACCTTCGGCCAGGGCGACGTCCACATCATCGTCGGCGCGCCGTACGGTCCCGACGACTGGCGCGCCTTCGACAACCGTGGCGACCCGACGACACTGGACGTCCTCGACGTCGACCTCCCAGAGGAGCGCTTTTTCGATTTCACGCAGGCGGACATCGACGCCGAACTGCTCGACGAGGGGCGACGGCGGGGTGTCGTCCCGCCGGAGGAACAGGGACTCGAACGTGACGACGACGACGGCGGGTTCCTCTCCTGGCTCCGGTGACCGCTCGGCTAACGGCGGGAGTCCGGCGGTCCGTCGGCGTCCTCGTCGTCACCCTCCGTTCGTTCCCGTGCGGCCTCCACGGTTTCCCGGGCCGTCTCCTCTATCTGTTCGGAGGCGTCGACGGCGTAGGCCTCCAGATCCCCGATGTCGACGAGGTCCGCGGCCTCCAATCGCCGGTTGACGCGGTCGAACATCCCTTCGCTGAACTCGTACTCGCTCCCGGACCGCTGGCCGGTGGCGACGCCGCTGGTGACGATGGACTGGATACCCTCCTCGACGGTCAGGTCCACGTCGTGGACGCGGTCCGCGGAGACGTGGAGGACGTACCCACCCATCACGGGGTTGGGTGCGAGCGGGAGAAAGACGGTGACCATCCCCTCCGCCTCCGGCGTCGCCTCCCGAACGACCTCGGGGGTCTCGGCGGTCAGGAAGGCGACGGCGTAGGACCCCTCGGTGGGGAACTCGACCAGTTTCACTTCCCGGAAGCTGTCGGTGTCGCTGTCGAGGAGGAGACCGCTCATCTCGTCGATGCTGCGGTACAACGAGCCGACGCCGGGGATGCGGGAGACGAGCGTATCGAAGAGGGCGCCGAACCCGGTGCGATCGGGGCGGCGCTCGGCGACGACGCCGATACAGAAGATCAGGGCAGCCAGCGTCACCACGGCGAGGAGTTTGAGCGTCACCTCGGAGGCCGGTTGGATGCCGGTAACCCGGGAGACGAGTTCGACGATCGGATCGAGTTGCTGTGAGACGAAATCGACGACCACGCCGAGGACGAGGAGGGTGACGATCAGCGGGAGCGTCACCGCGGTACCGGTGACGAAGGCCTGCCTGGCGAACCCTCGCAGCCCGTCGTACTCCTCGACCCCGTCGATATCGAGGGAGCGATCCATGTGCCCACATCGAGGGGCCGGGTCAAAACGTTCCGGACGACAGACTTTAGCCGACGCTGTCGGAGGCTACCGTATGACCGGACAGACGCTCCGTCCGTTCCTGACGCGGGCGGCGACGCTGTACCCCGACCGGGCGGTCGTCGCGCGGACGGGAGCCGGGGAGACCCGAGACACGTACGCGGGCTACGCCGACCGCGTGCGCCGACTGGCGAGCGCCCTGCGCGCGGCGGGGATCGGCCGCGGCGACCGCGTCGCGACCCTCTGTTGGAACCACGGCAGACACTTCGAGGCCTACTTCGCGGTGCCCGCTCTCGGCGCGCAACTGCACACGATCAACCCGCTGCTCCCGGCCGACGACGTGCGACGGATCGTCGCGGAGGCGGCGGACCGTCTCCTGTTGGTCGACCCCTCGCTGACCGACGCGCTCCGTGCGGCCTACGACCCCGACGCCTTCGAGAGCGTCGAACGGGTCGTCGTCGTCGGGTCGACGGAGCCGGACCTCCCCCTTCCGACGACGGGGTTCTCCGAGTTCGTCGCCGCCCACGACGCGGACGGCGACCTGCCGGCCCTCGACGGCGACGACCCCGCCGGCCTGTGTTACTCCTCGGGGACGACCGGCGATCCGAAGGGGGTCGAGTACACCCAGCGGATGCTCTGGAGTCACACCATGGCGATCATGACGCCGATGGGGTTGGATATCGCCGACTCGGACGTCGTCATGCCCGTCGTCCCGATGTTCCACATCAACGCCTGGGGACTCCCCTACGCCGCGACGGCGGCGGGGGCGAAGCAGGTCTACCCCGGCCCCTCGCCCGACCCCGCGGACCTCGTCGGCCTGATCGAACGCGAGGGCGTCACGCTCACCGCCGGGGTGCCGACCGTGTGGCTCGGCGTCCTCGACTACCTGGAGGACCACGACGCCGACCTCTCGACGCTCTCCCGGGTCGTCGTCGGGGGCGCGGCGCCGCCCGAGCGGCTGATCCGTGCGTTCGACGACCGGGGCGTCGAGGTGGTCCACGGCTGGGGGATGACCGAGACGGCTCCCGTCGGCGCCGTCTCCCACCTCAAGCCCGAACTCCGCGACGCGGACTACGAGACGCGCCTGGAAAAGCGCAAGAAACAGGGCCTGATCCTCCCGGGACTGGAGTTCGAGGTGGTCGACGACGACGGCGACTCCGTCCCCCACGACGGCGAGTCGATGGGCGAACTCCGGGTGCGGGGGCCCTGGGTCGCAGAGGGGTACGTCGACGGTAACGGCGACGCCTTCGACGGCTCGTGGCTCCGCACCGGCGACGTGGTCACCGTCGACCCCGATGGGTACGTGGAACTCGTCGACCGGGCCGCGGACGTGATCAAGTCCGGCGGGGAGTGGATCTCCTCACAGGCCGTCGAGAACGCCATCATGAGCCACGGGGCGGTGAGCGAGGCGGCGGTCGTCGGCGTCCCCCACGAGCGCTGGGGGGAGCGCCCGGTCGCCTACGTCGTGGCCGACGCGGCCCGCGACGACCTGATCGCGGCCGTCTCGGCCGAGGTCCGCCGGGAGTTCCCGGACTGGTGGGTGCCCGACCGCTTCGAGTTCGTCGAGTCCATCCCCAAGACCGCGACGGGGAAGTTCGCGAAGACGGCGCTCCGGGCGCGACACGAGGACCCGCTGGCGGGGCCGGTCGCAGCCGAACCGCCGGACAGCGCCTAACCGACGATCAGGAGGCCGGCGCCGAGCGCGGCGGCGAACACGCCGACGAGCAGTCCGGCGACCGCCGTCTTCGACAGCCGGAGGAGGGCCCGGATCGGCGAGCCGTCGACGACGAGCAGCGGGTCGAGGCGGCCGTCGACGACTCGGCCGACGACGGTCACCGACTCGCCGGGCGAGAGGCGACGTTCGGCGTACCGGCGCCTTCCGAGCGAGAGCGCGCGGGCGAGGGGGGCGAGCAACGCGGGCGGCGACCGGAACCCGGATTCCGGGCCCACCCCCGCGGTCCCGCGTTCGTAGTCGGCGATCCGGGCCGGCGGCGTCTCGCCGGCTCCGACCGTGGCGACGACGGTCGGATCGAGGGCGACGGTCCGGGACGGGGCGTCGACCGGGACCGTCGCGTGGGGGGTCCGCAGGGCGAAGGGTCGGCTCCGGGCCGGATCGTGAATCGTCACGTCGGTCGGGAGGAGGAAGCTCCCGACGCGTCGCTCCTCGACCACCGGGCGCAGGACGACACAGTCGACGCCGCTGAACGGCGCCTCGATCGACTCGCCCTCGGCTTCGACGGTGCCGGTGAGACGGACGAGCGCTCCCTCCGCGCCGTCGATCCGCGACACCGTCTCGGCGCGCAGGAGGGAACTCGACCGCCACACGTACCGCAGGCTGACGAGCGTGATCAGCAGGCCGACGGCGAGGAGGGCGAGACCGAAGAGGGAGGGGGTGGGGAGATCGGCGGGCATGTGGAGGGCTCGGTGTCGTCAGGAGCGGCGCGGGCTGTCCGGCGCGAGCGCGTCGTCGTAGATGGTGACGTAGAGGTCGGCGATCTCCTCGCGGGTCGGCTTCCGGGGGTTGTTGTCGGGCGACCCGGAGTCGATGGCGTCCTGTGTCATCTCGTCGACCACGTCGAGATACGCCTCGCGGGCGGGTACCTCGCCGAAGTCGTCGAGGTAGCCGGTGAGGTTCAGGTCGGCACAGAGGTCGAGCACGCCGTCGGCGGCCGCGTCGGCGGCCTGACGCGTCGAGTCGTCCGTATCGGCGGCGTCGAGGATGCGCGCGACCTCGGCGTACTTCTCGGGTGCGGCCATCGCGGAGAAGTCGACGACGTAGGGGAGGATGAGCCCGTTCGCGAGTCCGTGGGGGATGTGGAGTTGCGCGCCGAGGGGGCGAGCGAGGCCGTGGACCAGCGCCACGGAGGCGTTGGTGAAGGCCTGTCCGGCCTGGAGTTGGCCGACCATCACGTCGGCGCGGGCGTCGAGGTTGTCGCCGTTGGCCCACGCGACCGGCAGCGAGCGGGCGATACGTTCCATGGCCTCCTCGGCGTAGCCGTCGGGGACGCTGTAGGACTTCACCGAGACGTAGGCCTCGATGGCGTGGGTGAGAGCGTCGATGCCCGTGAAGGCCGTGTGGCTCTTGGGGAGCGACTGCGTGAGGACGGGATCCTCGATGGCGACGTCGGGCACGACGTTCGCGGAGACGATGAGGAACTTCGTCGACGTGGACTCGTCGCTGACGACCACCGAGCGGGTCGCCTCGCTACCCGTGCCGGCGGTGGTGTTGACCGCGATCAGCGGCGGCGTCGAGTTGGGCACGCCCTCGTAGCCGGCGCGGTCGACGCCGAAGTCGCGGATCGACCCCTCGTTGGTCGCGAGGATGCCGACCCCCTTGCCCGTGTCGATGGAGGATCCGCCGCCGAGGGTGACGATCATGTCACAGTCCTCGCGGTCGTAGAGCGCGTACGCGTACTCGATGTTCTCGACGGTCGGATCGGGGCGGACGTCCGTGTAGACGACGGGGTCGACGCCCGCGGCCTCCAACCCGTCGGTCACGGCGTCGCCGTGAAACTCGAAGATCTGTTCGGTGGCGACGACGAGTGCGGTGTCGCCGTACCGGGCGGCGTGACCGCCGAGGGCCTCGACCGCCCCGGCGCCGAGTTCGATCCGGCCGGGCGAGACGACCGTCCGCGTCTCGCTCGCGAGTACCGTGTCGTGCATGACACCCTCACGGTCGTTCGTCTCGGTCTTATACCTCGGGGTCGGTTGCCGCGGTGGCCACACCCCTCAGTTGCTCGGCAGGCGTGGTTGGAGGACGGAGACGAAGGCGTCCAGGTCGCGGGTCTGGTACCAGGCGGTCCCGGGGCCGGTGAACTCGAAGACCAGCCCCTCGCCGCCGAGGAGCGTCGACTTCAGGCCGCCGACGCTCCGCGTCTCGAAGTCGACCGTGTCGTCCCACGCGACCAGGTGTTCGTTGTCGAGGACGTACGACTCGCCGGCGTCGAGGTCGAGGCGTTCGAGGCCGCCGTAGGCGTCGACGAAGGCCGTGCCCGTCCCCTTCAGCGCGAGGGGCGTCAGGCTGGCCTCGCCGAGCATCGACTTCAGCCCGCCGAGTTCGCTGTCGATGTCCACCCCGGGCGTCGCGGCGAGGAAGGCCCCGTCGGTGGTGTACAGCGTCTCGTCGTCGAGTTCGTGTTCCATCACGTCGCCGGGCGTCGACGGCGCGAGCGTCACCGTCCCCGGGCCGCCCTCGGCGACGAACTCGTTCGCGAACATGGACTCGCCGCCGAGCATGGATTTCGCGGAACTGAGCAGGCCGTCCCGACTGGTCGACGTCTCGACGGCGACGTTCGGCGAGTGGCCGACCATCGCTCCGGGTTCCGCGACGAGGGTTTCGCCCGCGTCGAGTTCGACGGTCAGGTGTGTATACGACGGTCGGTGCGTGAATTCGGCGTTCATGGAGGGCACCTACCGTCACAGGCGTCGAAGAGGGACATAACTCTTGTCCAGCGTTTCGGCGCGAGAACCGCACCGCCCCCGATCGATCGGCCAAGGTTTATCCTCGCCCGCCGCGGTTGCACGGATATGCCTCAGGTCACGGTCGAATCCGTCGAGTCCGTCGGCGAGCGGACGGTCGCGCTGGAACTACGGACGCCCGACGGCTTCGACGCCGCCCCCGGCCAGTTCCTGCTGGTTCGGGCGACCGTCGACGGGGTCGAAGAAACCGGCTACTACACCCTCTCGTCGCCGGACGCCGAGGGGCGGATGGAGGTAACCGTCGAGTACGTCCCCGAGGGGACGCTCGCGCCGTGGCTGGCCGAGCGGAGCCCGGGAGACACGGTGGAGATCGAGGGCCCCTTCGGCGACGTTCGCTACACCGGCGAGGGGTCGGCGGTCGTTCTCGCCGAGGGACCGGGCATCGGCCCGGCGGTGGGCATCGCCGAGCGCGCCCGGGCGGGCGACCACGACGCGACGGTCGTCTTCTGGGGGCAGGATCCGCCCCACCGGAACCGGCTGGACGCCCTCGAGGCCGACGGCGCGACGGTCATGGTGGTCGAGTCGCTGGACGAAGCGACGGACGCCATCGCCGCCGACGACGACGCGACGGTGTACGTCTTCGGCTTCGAGTCGTTCGTCAGGGACGCCAAGACGGTAGCCGAGGCCGTCGGCGTCGACGACCTCCGGGCCGAGAGCTTCGGGCCGCGGTAGTCGCGCCCGGTCCGGTTCGCCCGGTCGGGGTGTGACGGCGTACGGACCGACCGCTACCGCGCGCTCTCGATTTCGTCCAGCGCCTCCGGGTTCTCGATGCTGCTCATGTCGCCGAGTTTCTCGCCGCGGTGGACGGCCTCGATAGCCCGGCGGATGATCTTCCCGCTCTGGGTCTTGGGGAAGGCGTCGACGAAGCGGACCTCGCGGGGCCGGAACGGCTTGCCGAGTTCCTCGCCGACCGTCTCCCGGATCGCCTCGCGCAGGTCGTCGGACACCGCCTCGCCGGCTTCGAGGACGGTATAGAGGACGACTGCCGTCCCGGTCGTGTCGTCGTCCGCGCCGATGGCGGCGGCCTGGTTCACCGCATCGTGTTCCATCGCGGCGCCCTCCACTTCCGCCGGACCGACCTTCCGCCCCGCGACGTTGAGGGCGTCGTCCGCGCGGCCGTGGAGGAACCAGAATCCGTCCGCGTCCTGCTGGGCCCAGTCGCCGTGGTCCCACAGGTCCGGCCAGGTGCTCCAGTACTCCTCGAGGTAGCGTTCGTCGCCGCTCCACAGCGACTTCGTCATGCTCGGACAGGAGTCGCGCGCGACGAGGAAGCCACGCTCGTGGGCGTCGGCCACGGACTCGCCGTCGCGGTCGACGATGTCGATGTCCATCCCCAGACCCGGGCCGCCGAGGGTGCAGGGCTTGAGCGGGCTGATCGGCATCGGCATGAGAAAGCAGCCCATGATCTCGGTCCCGCCCGAGATGTTGATAATCGGGGTGTCACCGCCGCCGACTTCCTCGTAGAACCAGAGCCACGACTCGGGGTCCCAGGGCTCGCCGGTCGACCCCAACACGCGGAGGGTAGAGAGGTCGTGGCCCTCGACCCACTCGTCGCCCCGCTTGCGGAGCGCCCGGATGGCGGTGGGGGAGATGCCGAACTGCGTGATGCCGTGGTCGTCGATCATCCGCCAGAACCGGTCCGGCTCCGGGTGGTCCGGTGCGCCCTCGTACATGAAGACCGTGCCGCCGTGGGCGTGGGTCCCGAGCAGGGTCCACGGTCCCATCATCCAGCCGATGTCGCTGACCCAGAAGAAGCGATCCGAGGGCTTGAGGTCCATCCCGAAGTACACCTCCTTGGCCGCCTGCAGGAGCGCGCCCGCGTGGGTGTGGACGATGCCCTTCGGCTTGCCGGTCGTCCCCGAGGAGTACAGGAGCATCGACTCCTGGCTCGCGTCGAGCGATTTCGTCTCGTAATCGTCGTCGGCCGCGCCGACCGCCTCGGTCCACCGCTCGTCCCGGTCGTCGTTCCACGGGATCGCCCCGTCGCTCGCGAGGCCGAGTCGGTCGTAGACGACGACGTGTTCGACGTGGCCCGCCTGCTCGATGGCCTCGTCGGCCGTACCCTTCAGTCGGACGTGGTCGCCCCGGCGGTAGAAGCCGTCGCCCGTGAACAGGACCGAGGCCTCGGCGTCGTCGATACGGGTGGCCGTCGCGTCGACGCCGAACCCCGAGAACACCGGGACGGCGACGGCACCCACCTTGAGACAGCCATAGAGGATGGCGATCACCTCCGGCACCATGGGCATGTAGAGCGCGACGGTGTCGCCCGTGCCCACGTCACGTGACTCCAGGTAGTTCGCCACGCGGTTGGCCTCGCGGTGGAGTTCGTGGTACGTGAGCTCCCGCACCTCGCCGGGTTCCCCCTCCCAGATGCAGGCGACCTTGTTGCGGGTCTCGGCGTCGGGCGCGGCGTGTCGGTCGAGGACGTTGTGGGCGGCGTTGAGGCGCGCGCCGGGGAACCACTCGGTGAACTGCGGGCCCTCGGCGTCGTTACGGATCGCGTCGTACCCCTCGTCGAACTCGATACCGAGGTAGTCGACGAGTTCGTCCCAGAACCAGTCGACGCCGGAGCGTGGCTCGCCCGGGACCGTCGAGGTGGTGCGCTCGATCAACTCGTCGTAGTCGTCGATGTCGTACGTCTCCATGAAATCGTGGACGTTGGTCGACTCGACGAACTCCCGTGAGGGCCGGTGAACCACCCCGTCCGTCCGCTTTCCGCGTTCCGGATCCATGGTGCGAACTCTACCATCGAACCCAATAGATGTTCGTGTCGGATGTCGGCGACCGCGACACGCCGATCAGAGGAGCGCGAGCAGGTCGTCGTGAATCCGGCCGTTCGAGGCGACGAGGCCCTCGCTTCCCGGCGTCCACGGCTCGCCCGCGAGATCCGTCACCGTCCCGCCGGCGCGTTCGATCAGGTGGACGCCCGCGACGGTGTCCCACGGGTATGCCTCCGAGACGCCGACGGCGGCGTCGAGGTGACCGCCGGCGACGAGCGAGAGCGTCGTCTGGGCCGATCCGAAGCGGCGCACGTCGCCAACGTTCGGGGAGAGGGTGCCGAGAAGCGAGCCGTAGGCACCGTCGCCGGTGTAGCGCAGCGTCGGCGCGACGAGGCTCGCCTCGAGGCCGGCCGTGTCGCTGACCGTCGCGGTGTCGCCGCCGTCGACCGGCCCGTCCGGGCGGTACGCGTCCCGAACGGCGTCCTCCGTGTCCGCGTGGTACTCGTCACCGAGCAGCGGGAGACAGTTCGCGGCGGCCACGGGGTCGCCGTCCTCGACGACGGCGACGCTCGTCGCCCACAGCGGCATGCCACGGACGTAGTTCGTCGTCCCGTCGATGGGATCGACGATCCACGCCGTCTCGCCGGACTGCAGGCGCTTGCGGCCGTCGCCCTCCTCGCCGATGACCGTCTCGTCGGGGTAGTCCTCGGCGAGCCGGTCGACGATCCGCTCCTGTGTCCGCCTGTCGGCCTCGGTGACGTAGTCGGTCGCCGACTCCTTCGTCTCGGCGTCGAGTCCGGTGCGAAACAGTTCCGTCGCGAGGGCCGCGCCGGCGCGGGCCGCGCGGACGGCCGTGGTCCGACGATCCATCGCGTTGCTGTACCCGGCACGGTGATAAGAACGGTTCGGTTCCGGCGGGCGGCCGAGAGCTACTCGTTTCCGAACGCGTCGGCGGTGAAGCCGTCGTCGACGGTCAGAACGCTTCCCGTGGTGTAGGTGGCCGCGTCGCTGGCGAGGTAGATGGCGGCGCCGACGATCTCCTCGGGCTCGCCCATCCGGCCGTGGACCGTCCGCCGGACGATCTCCCGGTTCCGATCCGTCCCCTCGTCGTACGTCCCCGTCGTCTGCTCCGAGCGGACGAAGCCGGGCTTGATCGCGTTGACACGGATCTCGGGGCCGAGCTCCTTCGCGGCCACCCGGGTGAACGAGTCGATCCCGCCTTTCGCCGTCGTGTACGGCACGAGGTTCGGGATCGCCGTCTGGTTCGAAATCGAGGAGATGGGGATGATCGACCCCTCGTCCATCCGCTCGGCGAACAGTTGGATCGCGCGGAAGGTTCCGTCGAGTTGGACGTCGAACACGCGCTGCCACTCCTCCTCGGTGCCGTCCGAGAGGGTCGACCGCGCGATGTAGCTCTGGGAGGTCACGAGCACGTCGACGCCGCCGAGTTCGTCGATCACGGCGTCACGCATCTCGACGATGCTCTCCCGGTCGGTCACGTCACAGGTCACCTCGACCGTCTCGGCGCCGAGGTCACGTAGGTCGGCCGCCGTCTCCGCGACCCGCTCCTCGGTCCGGCTCGTCGCTACCACGTCCGCGCCGTCGGCCGCGAAGCCACGCGCCAGCGCCCGTCCGATGCCGCTCGTGCCGCCGATGACGACCGCTCGCTTCCCTTCGACCGTCACGGGTGTGTGTTCGTAGGTCACGGCAGGGCGGTCGGGGGTCGGGGACTTAGCCGTTGTCCCCGCGTCCCGGCTACCGGGACGCCAGCCCCCGGTGGGTCCGCGTTCCGATCAACTCCGTGTCAGTATCGGAAGCCTCTTTTTATATCCGCGAGTCATAGGGCTATGTCCCCGAAGACCGACTCCGACGACCTGCCGCTCGTCGAGGGCGCCATCGCCGGCGCCGCCGCCTGGATCGTCGGCTACGTGCTCACGGGCCTGCTCGTCCTCGTCCGCCTCGAAGACACCGAACTGGGCGAGCTATCCAGCAACCTCGACGGCGGCGGCAACGGAATCGAGTTCGTCGGGTGGGTGTTCTTCAACAGCCACTTCGTCCAGACGGTCGTCGAGGCCGACTTCCTCGGGTTCGGCGGATCGAGCACGACGTCGTTCGTCGGCGGTGACGGGTTCACCGCCCTGCTGTACCTGGTTCCGGTGGCACTGCTGGTCGGGGCCGGACTGGCCGTCGGCCGCGCACGGGGCGTCGACGGGACGACCGACGGCGCGGTCGCCGGTGCCCTCGTCGTCCCCCCGTATCTGGTGCTGTCGGCCGTCGGCGCCGTGCTGTTCCGCGTCTCGTCCGAGGGACTCGGCGCCAGCTTCAGCGGCCGACCCGAACTCCTGCCGGCGATCCTCCTAGCCGGGGTCGTGTTCCCGGCCGTCTTCGGCGCCATCGGTGGCATCGTCGCCGCGAACACCGGCCCCGGACGCGAGTGAGTGCCGCCCCGGGCTGGTCGACGGGGGTGGACCCCCTACACATATCACGGTTCCGACCATCCGCGTTCGTATGCGCGAGTTCGACAAGGCAATCGTCTCCTGTGCGGTGACGGGGGCGATCCACACGCCGACCATGTCGCCACACCTCCCGATCACTGCCGAGGAGATCGCCGACGAGGCCGTCGCGGCCGCCGAGGCCGGGGCGAGCATCGTCCACGTCCACGTCCGCGACGAGGAGACGGGCGAGCCGATCACGGATCTCGACCTGTTCCGCGAGGTCGCCGAGAGCGTCGCCGAGCGCTGTGACGCCGTCGTCCAGCCGACCACCGGCGGCGCGCCGACCATGGCGCCCACCGAACGGATCCGGGTCGTCCCCGAACTCGAACCCGAGATGGCCTCCTGTAACATGGGGTCGATCAACTTCGGCCTCTACCAGTTGGTCGAGAAGTACGACGAGTTCGAGTACGACTGGGAAGCCGAGTACCTCGACGGCACCCGTGATCTGGTCTTCCAGAACACCTTCGAGGACCTGGAGACCATCCTCCCGGTCTTCGACGAACACGGCACCAAACCCGAACTCGAGGTGTACGACGTCGGTCACCTCTACAACGCGAAACACCTGCTCGACCGGGGGCTGTTGCGGACGCCGCTCCACGTCCAGTTCGTCCTCGGCATCCACGGGGGGATCGGTGCGAGCGCGAAGAACCTGAACCACCTGGTCGACGTGGCCGAGGACCTCTTCGGCGACGCGTTCACCTTCTCGGTCATCGGCGCCGGCCGCCACGAATTCCCCCTCGGCACCCAGGCCGTCTCGATGGGCGGCCACGCCAGGGTCGGTCTGGAGGACAACCTCTATCTCGAACGCGGCCGCCTCGCGGAGAGCAACGCCGAGTTGGTCGAGAAGATGGTCCGGCTCACCCGCGAGGTGGCGGGTCGGGAGGTCGCCACCCCCGCCGAGACGCGCGAGATGCTCGGGCTGAAGGGCAAGTCGGCGACGGCGTTCTGATCCCCGACGCCGGACGGAAACCCTTAGTACGGTCCTCGGACAAGCGGGGCCATGCTCTGGGAGAACACCGATCACTCGGCGAGCGAGGCGACACTCCAGTACACGATGGAGCCGAAGGAGTTCGAGAACCGGTTTCTCCCGTACGACGTGTTGACGAACCTCGCCCACGTGACGATGCTGAACCGGCAGGGCTTCCTGACGGACGACGAACTCGCCGAGCTACGGGCGGCACTCACCGACCTCTACCACGAGGCACCGGCCGTCGAGGGCGAGGACGTCCACACCTTCGTCGAGGAGCGCGTGACCGAGCGCACCGAGGCGGGCAAGAAGATGCACCTCGCCCGGTCGCGCAACGATCAGGTCTTCGTCGACACCCGGCTGTTCATGAAGGACGCGACCATCGACCTCGCCGACCGGATCCTGGGGTTCGTCGAGGCCCTCGATACCTTCGCCGCCGAGAAGAACATGCTCATCCCGGGATACACCCACCAGCAACAGGCCATGCCCTCCTCGACGGGGCTGTGGGCGTCGAGCTACGCCGACGCGCTCGTCGACGACCTGCGGTCGCTGCGGGCGACCTACCGCATCGTCGACTCGAACCCGCTCGGCGCCGCCGCCTCCTACGGCACCAGCCTCGACATCGACCGCGACCTGACCACCGAGTTACTCGGGTTCTCGGGGAAACAGCACAACCCCATCTACTGCTCGAACCGCGGGAAACAGGAGCTACAGCTGCTCCAGACGCTCGATCTGGTGATGCTCGACATCCAGAAGCTCGCCGAGGACCTCATCAACTTCTCCGAGGACCAGCAGTTCTTCGAGTTGCCCGACGAGTACTGCACGGGCAGCAGCATCATGCCCCAGAAGCGCAACCCGGACATTCTGGAGCTGGCGCGGGCGAAAGCCGAGGAGGTGTCGGCGAGCAAGGAGGCGGTCCGCCGCATCATCGGCAAGCTCCCGAGCGGGTACAACCGCGACAGTCAGCAGACGAAGGGCCACCTCATCGAGAGCGTCGATACCGTACGTGCCACCGTCGACATCCTCACGCCGCTGATCGAGGACCTGGAACTCTCCGAGGAGTTCACCGTCGACGAAGGCATCTTCGCCGCTTACACCGCGAACCGGAAAGTAGAGGAGGGGATGGCCTTCCGCGACGCCTACCACGAGGTCAAATCGACCGAGGAGTACGAGGTCCACGACGACGTGGCCGAGCCGGTACGACAGCCGCTCGGTGACCTCCGGACGTTCTGGACCGACGAGCGCGAGGCGTTCGACCGGATGTCCGAACGGCTGCTTGACGGCGACTGATACGGGTTATCGTAACCGTTTACCGGTGGTTCGCCGGATCATCGGTACTGACTCACGACAACCCGGACGAGCTACAGCGTGTGTTCGTCGTCGGACTCGTTGCGGATCGCGGGATCCTGCTGGTCGTCGACCACCTGCGTGAACAGGTCCTCGTCGGTCGTCTGGTTCGGGGAGTCGTCCGTGGTGTAAGCCGAGACGCCGAGCGAGAGCAGTTCCTCGACGGCCTGGTCCCGGTTGATGAACTCGCCCTCTTCGACGAGCTGTCTGATCTCGATGTCGACGTCGTCCGGCAACGAAATTTCCGCGGAAGGCATATCCCTCACTCGGTCGCCCTCCGTGTTAAAAACCCGGTTTCGACGGGGTCCCGCCGGCCGACACGAACACGTTCGGGGTGGAACCGAGGGACTCGGGCCCCGTATCCGCGACCATGGCAGCCGTCCCCGACGACGTCGACACGGACACCCAGCCGCCGCTCTCGATCCCGCTCCGGCATTTCGTTGTCGCGCTGGCGTTCCTGCTGGCCGGTGGGATCGTCGGGCTCGCGGACGGGCTGGGACTGGTGACCGGCCTCGCCCGCGCCGCCCACCTCCACCTAGTGCTCGTGGGCTTCGTCTGTCTCACCATCGCGGGCGCCATGACGCAGTTCGTCCCCGTGTGGTCCGGGACGAACCTGCACTCGAATCGGCTGGCGCGGGCGCAGTTGTGGCTCCTCGCCGTCGGCCTCGGCGGCCTGGTCGTCGGTTTTCTGGGCAACCGGCCGTCGCTCCTCCCGGCGTTCGGAACGTTCGTCCTCGCGGGGTTCTGGACCCTAGCGTACAACGTCGGGCGGACGCTCGCGACGGCCCGGCCGTTCGAAGTGACCGAGGGCCACTTCGCCGCGGCGCTCGGCTTCTTCGTCGTGCTGACCCCGCTTGGTCTCCTGCTCGCCGTCGGCTTCGTCGCGCGGCCGCTCGCCGCCCTCCCGGTCACCCGCGGCGGGGTCGTCGCGGCCCACGCCACCCTCGCCGTCTTCGGCGCCGTCCTGACCACGGTCTACGGGGCACTGTACCAGCTCGTGCCCATGTTCGGTCAGACGGAGCTTCGGGGCGTCGACCACACGCTCCGGCGGGTCGAGACGGTCGCACATCCGACGGGCGTCGTCGTCCTCGCGGCCGGTCGACTCGTCGGCGCCGCGGCGCTCGCCCGCGTCGGGGCCGCCCTCCTCCTCGCCGGCACTGCGGCCTTCCTCGTCGTCCTCGTCCGCCTACTCCGCTCCGCCCGTGCCCGACGGACGCCGATGCTGACCCGGTACGCACTCCTCGCGCCGACCGGTCTCGGCTGGGTGGCCCTCGCCGCCCCGGCGTGGCTCCGCGGCCCGCTCGGGGTCGGCGTCCGGTTCGGCGCGCCGAACACCGCCCACCTGCTCGGACTCGTCTTCCTCCTCGTCCTCCTGGGGACGCTCTATCACATCGTCCCCTTCCTCGTCTGGGTCCACCGCTACAGCGACCGTCTCGGGTTCGAGGCGGTGCCGATGATCGACGACCTGTACGACGACCGCCTCGCGACGGCCGACCTCGTCCTCGTCGCGGCCGGCGGCGGCCTCCTGGTCGTCGGCGACCTGGTCGGCCGGCAGTTCCTCGCCCTCGTCGGCGGCGGTGCACTCACGACCGGTCTCGCCGTCTTCGTGGCGAACCTGTCGCTCGTCCTGTGGCGACACGCGCCGTCGTCGCTGGGACGTGACCCGTCGGAACCGACGCGAAGCGACTGAACGGCGCCGTTCAGAACGGCGTCGACGGGCCGTCCTCGCCCTCGTCGGCCGGCATGTCGTCGACGCCACCGAGGCCGCGGTCCCCCGCTCCCGCGAGCGTCCCACGCTCCCCGTCGCCCTCGTCGTCCGGCACCGACCCCGAATCCAGGTAAGCCGCCTCCATGTCGGCGAGTCGGTCGTTGATCCGGACGCTCGACTCGTGCATCGGCGCAACCCTGACGCACACGAGGTCGAACTCGTGGGGCGAGCCGACGTCGTCGGCGTTCCAGGCCCGGAACGACGCCGTCACGAGCGTGTCGCTCTGCGGGCAGAACTCGGTCGTCGGCGTGAACTCCGTGCGGAGGACCGAGGGGTCGTCGGCGTCGACGGCGTACCGATAGCCCGCGTTCGGGTGTCGCGTATCCAGGTTCAGACGCGCGAGGTTGTAGCCGAAGGTCACGTCGTAGACGGTACGCTCCTCGAACCGCTCGCGGGTCAGCCGGTGGAAGGCGGCGTGCCGTCGACCGGTCAGGACCTCGTGCCCGTCGAGGAACGGCCCCGGAGCGGGCAGGTTCTCGGGCCGGAAGGAGTCGTCGTCGTCGAAGTCGTCGCTGTCACTCGACCAGGGGCGCGGGACGAGGGGCATGGCTACCGTTCACTACGGCGTCCCGCCACCTACGCCCCGTCCCGAACATCTTCGTCCGGGAGGAACAGCCGCCCGGCCGTCTCGGGAGCCGCCGAGTGGCCGACCCCGCCCCCGTCTTCGCACTCGCCGGCGACGGCCACCCGTGCGGGTGCGAGGACGCCGGCGGCGATCCGGCCGGCCATCGTCGCCACGGTCCGGCGCTGGGCCGGCGAGAGGTCGTCGAGCCGGCCGAGTGCGGTCGCCAGTTCCCGATCGGCGACGGCGACGCCCCGGTCGCGCAGGCGGCGGTCGAGCGTCGCGGCGTCCGGATCGGCGCCGTCGTTCGCGTCCGGTCGCGCCGTCGCACGGAGGATCGGTGGCGTCGACATGGTCAGGGGTGGGGGCGGGACTCGTGGCTATCCGGGAGCGGTCCCTCGTAGCCGTCGGGGACGTACGCACAGAGCGGGTCGCTCGCCAGTGGATCGCCGGTCTCGGCGTAGGCCCGCGAGCGACTCCCGCCACAGACCCCGCGGAACTCGCAGGCGCCACACTTCCCTTCGAGGGCGTCCGGGTCCCGGAGGTCGGTGAACAGATCGGCGTTCCGGTAGCAGTCCACCAGGTCCGTCTCGCGGACGTTCCCGGCGGACACGGGGAGGAAGCCGGACGGGAACACGTCGCCGACGTGGCTGACGAAGGCGAAGCCGTCGCCGGCCGTGATGCCGACCCGACGACCGATGGCGTCGGTGGCTGCGGCCGCCGGCTCGCTCCCGTCGGTCCGGCGCTGGAGCGCGACCCGCCGGTAGTGGGGAGCTTCGGTGGTCTTGATGCCGAAGTCGGCCGACTCCTCGACGTCGACCAGCCACTCCATCACCCGCTCGGCGCGGGCCGGATCGATGCTGTCGAGGACCGTCCCGCGGCCGATGGGGACGAGGAAGAAGACCGACCACAGGACCGCATCGAGGTCGGCGACGAGTTCGCGGATCTCCGGGAGTTCGCCGACCGTCTCCGCACAGACGGTCGTGTTGATCTGGAGCGGGAGGCCGGCGTCGTGGGCCGCCTCCGCGGCCCGGATCGTCGACTCGAAGCTGCCGAGTTCGCCCCGGAACTCGTCGTGGGTGGCTCGGGACCCGCCGTCGACGCTCACCGCGAGGCGGCGGGCGCCGGCGTCGGCGATTTCCCCGACCCGCTCCGGCGTCAGCGACGCCGTCCCGCTCGGGGTGAGCGTCATCAGGAGCCCCCGGTCGGCGCCGTACTCGATCAGTTCGGTCGTGTCGTCGCGGGCCAGCGGATCGCCGCCCGAGAGCACGACCAACTGGTTCTCGCCGAAGCGCCGCGCCGCGTCGAGGAGTTCCTTCCCCTCCGCGGTGGTGAGTTCGTCCGGGTGGCGTTCCGGCTGGGCGTCCGCGCGGCAGTGCTTGCAGGTGAGTTCACACGCCCGCGTGAGCTCCCACACGAGGACGAACGGCCGCTCGTCGGTGTCGATGGCGTTCGGGTGCATCTCAGCGGTGAACGCGGGTGACGTGCCCGCCACAGCCACACTGGTCGACGTACTCGATGCGCACGTCGTCGAAGGCGTCCCGCAGTTCCGCGAAGAGGTACGTCTCGGGGTGCCCGTGATCGCCGTGGGTCACCAGGTTGACGTGGTAGCCCGACGCGGTGTGGTCCACCGCGTCGACCGCCCCTTCGACCACGAGTTCGCGGTCGTCGGCGTGTTCCGGCCCTTCGAGGTTCGCCGACCACGACGTCTCGTGAACCGTGTCCGTAATCGGTTCGGCGTCGTCGTGTGTTGTCTCCATACCTACGGGTTGTCGGCCCACCTCCCAAAGCGGTTGCCCGAACACGTTCGGGGGCGTGTCATACGGATCGTTGTAACTGTGTACCGGTGGTTCGCCGCACCCCCTGGCGAACCACCGGTAACGACGTAGGAGAAACAGTATCACCCCCGGTGGAAGTCGACGGCGCGGCTCCCGTCGTCGCGGTGGACCGTCGTGCGCGCTGGCTCGGTCCGCGCCGTCGGCTCGCCGTCGCGGAGCACGAGCGTCCGCGGCGCGCGGGTGCGGAGCGCGTTGAACCCGTCGGGGCTGTCGAAGACGACGAGCGACCCTTCGGCGCCCTCCCGGAGGCCGTAGCCGTCGACCCCGAACACCTCGGCGTTCGCGTCCGTCAGCATCTCCCACAGCCGGGACACGTCGCCCCGCCCCGCCATGTGGGCGTAGTGGAGGAGGACGAACGCGGCGTCGAGGGGGTCGGCCTGGCCGTAGTGGTACCACGGGTCGAGCACCGAGTCGTGACCGAGGCCGACGGTGACCCCCGCCGCGTGCAGTTCGTCGATGCGGGTGTGGCCGCGCCGCCGCGGGTAGTCGTCGTAGCTCCCCTGGAGGACCGAGTTGTCGGGCGGGTTCGTTACGACGCTCACCCCGCTCTCGGCCAAGAGCGAGATCAGTTTGTCCGCGTAGGCGTTGTTGTAGGAGTGCATCGCGGTCGTGTGACTCGCCGTCGTGCGCTCGCCGATGTCCCGCTTGAGCGCCTCGCTCGCCAGCACCTCGGTGAACCGCGAGCCGGGGTCGTCCGTCTCGTCGATGTGGAGGTCGAGGGGTAGGTCGTGGGATTCGGCCAGATCACAGACCGTCCGGACGCTCTCGACGCCGTCCTCGCGGGTGTGTTCGTTGTGTGGGATGGCACCGATCACGTCGACGCCCATCTCGACGGCCTCCCGGAGCAGGTCCTCGTTGCCCTCGGCGGTGAAGACGCCGTCCTGCGGGAAGGCGACGACCTGGAGGTCGACGAGATCGGACACCCGGTCGCGCAGTTCGAGCAACGCTTCGACGGTCGTCAGCGACGGCTCGGTCGTGTCCGCGTGGGTGCGGATCCGCGTCACGCCGTTGGCGGCGTACCACTTCACGGTCCGGGTCGCCCGCTCGACGATGTCCGCGACGGTGATGTCCTCCTTGTAGGCCGCCCAGACGTCGATGCCCTCGGCGAGCGTCCCGCTCTCGTTCCACGACGGGTCGCCGGCGGTCCCCGTCGCGTCGAGGTGGACGTGCGGTTCGATCAGCGGCGGCGTCACCAGACGCCCGTCGGCGTCGTACCGGCGGTCGGCCGGAAACGACGACGGGTCCCCTTCGCCCGCCGAGACGATCCGGTCGATGCGCCCCTCGCGGATCTCGACGTCGACGACCGCGCCGTCCAGCCGTCGACCACCCGTGACGATGTACTCGGACATACCGGGGCGACGACCAGCCGACACATATTCCTTGGCACTCCGTTTTCGAACGAACGTGTGCCTGTTTGCCAAAATTTATCTACAATACCTGTGCGACAACGGGTAATGGCAACCGAAGACGAATCATCGGCGTGGCGTACGTTCGTGTTCGGGGACGAGGACCTCCCCGATCCGGACTACCCGATCGATCACGTTCCGCGGGACGAACGCAAAGGACTGGTGAGCATCTCGGCGGTGCTGCTCGGCTTCGTCTTCTTCGCCGGGACCCTCTGGTCGGGCGCCGAGGTGGGTGCGGCCATGGGCTTCGGCCCGATGCTCACCGCGACCGCCGTCGGCTACGCCATCCTCGGCGTCTACGTCGCGGCGCTGTGTGGCATCGCCGCCAAGGCGGGCCTGACGACCGTCCTCCTCGCCCGGTACAGCTTCGGCCGCTGGGGCGCGAAGTTCGCCGACCTCCTGCTCGGCGGGACGCAGGTCGGCTGGTTCGGCGTCACCATCCCCATGGTCGCCATCCCGACGGCGACCTTCTTCGGCCTCGACTCGCCGACGTTCACGCTCGCGCTCATCGTGATCTGGGGAGTCCTCCACCTCGCGACGGCGTACTTCGGCTACGAGGGGATGGAGAAACTCTCCCTGGTCGCCGTCCCCATCCTCGTGGTCGTCGGCCTGCTTTCGGTGTTCATCGCCGTCGGCGACGCCGGGGGGATCGGCGGCCTGTTCGGCGGCGGGAGCGGGGAGATGGGCTTTGCCGCCGCGGTCACAATCGTCGTCGGGACGTTCATCAGCGGCGGGACCCAGGCGCCCAACTGGGCGCGGTTCGCGTCCTCGACCCGCGTCGGCTTCTGGGCCGGCCTCGTCGCCTTCCTCCTCGGCAACGGCTTCCTCTTTCTCTCGGGCGCCGTCGGCGGTGCCGTCTACGACGTGACCCCCGCCGGCGACCTCTACGAGGTGCTCGCCGCCCAGGGGCTGGCCGCCATCGGCCTGATCGCGCTCGTGCTCAACATCTGGACCACGAACGACAACGCCGCCTACGCCTTCGGCGTCGCCGGGAGCGAGGCCTTCGAGTTCGACCGCAAGCGGCCGTTCGTGCTGGCGGGCGGGACGATCGGCATCCTGCTCGCGCTGGCCGGCGCCGACAGCCTGCTCATCCCCTGGCTGTCGACGCTCGGACAGTACGTTCCGCCCCTCGGGGGGGTCATCATCGCCGACTTCCTCCTCTGTTGGCGACTGCGCATCCCCCGCATGGACGACGTCGAGTTCGCCGGGGTGCGCTGGATCGCGGTCCTCGCCTACGTTGTCGGCATCCTCGTCGCGGCCCTCACTGCGGGCCAGGTCGTCCCCGGCGTGGCCGCCCCGCAGGTGCTCCCCGGCCCCGGCGGCGCGGCGCTCAACGGTCTGGTCGCCGCCTTCGTCGTACACACCGTGGCCTACTACCTGCTCGAAGGGACCGGCGTCCTCGACGGCCACGACGTCGACTCCGGAGCCGAGCGGCTCTAGTCGATTTCCTCGACGCGTTTGCCCGTCTCCTGGGGGATCACCCGACGGTCGGCGTCGACCCACTCGCGGTCGAGTTCCGCGCCGTCGAACAGGCGGTCGAGGAAGACCGCCAGCGCGGCCACCTCCGAGTGGGGCTGGTTCGTCACGCCGACGTTCCAGTCGGCGCGGTCGTACACCTCGAAGTCGACCTTTCCGGCGCCGACGACGATCAACAGCGGTTCGCTCCGGTGTCGTTCTCGGATCGTCGGCGTCACCGCCTCGACCGGTTCGCCGTACATCGTCAGGTGAACGACCGACCCCTCCCACTCCCGGAGGATCGGTCGGTAGGCGTCGGTCACCGTCACGTCGAAGGGACCGCCGAAGCGGTCGGTGATGTCGGCGACCGTCTCCCGGGCCTGTGACGTGTCGCCGACGAGGACCGCCCGGTCGGCGCCGAGCGCCCGCGCCGTCAGGGCGACGTGTGTCGTCATGCGGTCGTCGCGGCCGGGCCGGTGGCCCAGTCGCAACACGACCACCTCGGGGGTATCTTGCATATCCGACGGGTGGGTGTCGAGGGGGTAACGGCTTTCGAAACGGCCGGATCGGAACGCACTTGCCCGCCCCCCGGCCATGGGCCGGTATGGATCTCACCGACCGGCGAGTGGTGATCACCGGCGGGGCGGGGCTCATCGGCTCGCACCTCGCGGCGCGACTCGCGCCCGACAACGAGGTGGTCGTCGCCGACGACCTCTCGAAGGGCGAGGTCGACCGCGTCCCCGACGCCGCCGACCTGGTCGTCACGGACGTGACCGACCCGGACGACGTCGCCGACGTCGTCACCGCCGACGTGGACGTCGTCTTCCACCTGGCGGCTTACACGGACACGAACTACGGGGAGCCCCGGCGACTCTTCGAGGAGAACACGGAGATGACCTACACGCTACTGGAACGCGCCGCCGAGGTGGGCGTCGAGGGCTTCGTCTTCACCTCCTCTTCGACGGTCTACGGCGAGGCGCCGCGACCGACGCCCGAGGATTACGCCCCCCTCGAACCGATCAGCGTCTACGGCGCGAGCAAACTCGCCGACGAGGGGCTGGTCTCGACGTACGCCCACTCCCACGACCTCCAGTCGTGGACCTTCCGCTTTGCTAACATCGTCGGCCCGCACCAGCGCGGGACCGTCATCCCCGACTTCGTCGAGAAGCTCCGCGACGACCCCGACGCCCTCACCATCCTCGGCGACGGCCGACAGGAGAAGTCCTACCTCCACGTCGAGGACTGCGTCGACGCCATCGTCCACGTCGTCGAACACGCGGACGCCGACCTGAACACCTACAACCTCGGCTCCCGGACCACCACCTCGGTGAACCGCATCGCCGACGTCGTGAGCGATGAGATGGGCCTCGACCCGACCTACGAGTACACGGGCGGGGACCGCGGCTGGACCGGCGACGTCCCGAAGATGCGCCTCTCCATCGAGAAGTTGGCCGCGCTCGGGTGGGAGCCGCCGGCGTCGAGCGACGAGGCGGTCCGCCGTGCGGCCCGCCAACTGGTCGACGAGATGACCTGACGACGCCGGAGAGACACGCCTTTACTCGCCGGGATCGAAGGACGGGCGTGCAGCTCGTGGGCTACGACGCGGCCGACGCGGGCCTTCTGGTGAGCGACGGCGACGCCCCGTCCGCCGACGCGGCGACCACGACGACCGACGACGCCGCGACCGCGCCCGTCGAGTACGTCGCCCTCGACCCGGGGACCGAGCTCGACTACCGCCTCGGCGACCGCCACTGTGCCGGCGTCGTCGTCGACGACGGCCACCGGCCCTGTGACGACCCTGCCGTACCGTACTGTTCGGCCCACACGTCGACGTGGGTCTGTGCCCGGTGTACGGGCACCTGTCTCAAAGACGAGATGGACTGTTTCGACGATCACGCCGTCTACTTGGCGGCCTTCGCCCCGGACACGTTCAAGGTCGGCGTCACGAAGGAGTGGCGGTTGGAGACGCGCCTCCGCGAACAGGGGGCCGACCGGGGCGCCCACCTCCGGACGGTCGAGAACGGCCGGATCGCCCGGGAAATCGAGGCGGGGCTGGCCGACGAGATCCCGGATCGGGTGCGGGTCCCCGAGAAGCGGGCGGGCCTCGGCCGAACGGTCGACGAGGCGGCGTGGCAGACGTTGCTCGCCGACTTCGATCCCCTCGAGACCGTCGCGTTCGACTACGGTCTCGACCTCGACGAGCGCCCGGTCGCGGAGACGGTGGCGACGGGGCGGGTCCGCGGGACCAAGGGCCGGCTACTGGTGTTGGATCACGGGGGAAGCACCTACGCGGTGGATCTGCGGGATCTGGTCGGCTACGAGGTGACCGACGGCGGCACCGACCGCCGACTCCAGTCGAGTCTCGGCGCGTTCGGGTGAGCGGCCCGCTAGTCGTCGCGCATGTCCGGCGGCAGGAGGTTCGGGATGCCGTCCTCGATCGGGTACTCCTCGCCCGTGACGGTCCCGATCAGGCGGCCCTCGATGATCTCCTCGCCGTCGCGCTCGTCCACCTCGAGTTCCAGTTCGCTCTTGTCGAGCGGATCACAGAGGATCTCCATCAGGGATTCCTTCATCACCCGGGGGGAGGCGGTCGGCCGGTAAAAATCCACGGGTACGCGGCATCGCGTCCCGGTCGATAGGCGGGGACCCCCGCACGGAGGATTACCGGTCGAAGATCACCGGATCGTCGACGACAGCGAACGCCGCCCGGTCGCCGACTGAGAGTGGCGAGTCGACGTCGTGGGACGACGCCTGGAGTTCGAGCCCGACAGTCGAATCGGGATCCGGAGCGATAGGGGCGAGCCGGTACTCAACGGAGTCGCCCTGGAAGGTCCGCTCACGAACCTCCGCGGCGAACCCGCCGTCGACGTCCGCCGCGGTGTCGGGGTCGTCGTCTACCCATTCGATCGTCTCGGGACGGACCGATGCGGTCACGCCTCCGTCCGTATCGGTCGCGACCGGCACTGACATCCACTCGCCGACCGTCAGCGTCGGGGGCGAGTCGCCCGCCGCCTCCGACGGATCGATCCGTCCTTCGAGGAGGGTGGTGTCGCCTACGAACTCCGCGACGAACGGTGACACCGGGTTTCGATACACCTCCTCGGGCGTTCCTACCTGTACGATCTCTCCGGCCCGCATCACACCGATTCGGTCCGATATCGCCATCGCGAGTTCCTGGTCGTGTGTGACATACAGAAACGAGCCGTCGACAGCATCGTTGAGCCTGCGCAGTTCCGACTGCATCTGTTTTCGAAGCTTGCGGTCCAGGCTAGACAACGGTTCGTCGAGGAGCAACACCGACGGCTCGTTCACGAGCGCGCGTGCGAGGGCGATGCGTTGTCGCTGCCCGCCCGAGAGGTCCGCCGGTGGCCGGTCGCCGTAGCCGTCGAGATCGACGAGCGAGAGCATCTCCTCGACCCGCCGATCGGCCTCGGTCGGGGTCACGGCGTCGTCCTTTTCGAGACCATAACGGACGTTTTCCGCGACGGTCATATGCGGGAACAGGGCGTGGTGTTGGAAGACCAGATTGGTGTCTCGGCGCTCCGGTGGAACGTCCGTACTGTCGCTCCCGTCGATGCGGACGACTCCGTCCGTCGGTTCCTCGAAGCCACTCACGAGGCGGAGCGTCGTCGTCTTTCCACATCCGGACGGCCCGACCAAGGTAAAGAGTTCGCCACGTTCGACCTCCATGGTCACGTTCTCGACGGCGGTCGTGTCGCCGTAGAGCTTCCGAACGTCGTCGAGTTCGACGAGGACGTCGCTCGTTTCCTCCGTGACTTCCTCCGTGGCTACTCCCATCACCCCCGGTCGGACCGAGATTCGTATATGGCCGGCGTAAGCGACCAATATTGCCTGTTTCCGTAACGTCGAAACTGGACGGATTCCAGCTATTTCGGTCCGTTCGACCCCATTCCGGCGGGAATCGTCTCCAGCCTCCCCGTCGTATGTACCCCACCGTACTGCACGTTTCCGGCGACTTATGCGTCTCAGGAAGATGTATTCGAGACGAACATGAACGACGAATCCACGCTCGATCATGCTGGCCGTCGGTCGTTTCTGGCGACCGCGGGGGCGGCGGCGACGGCCGCCGCCGCGGGCTGCATCGGCGGCGGGAGCGGCTCGTCGACGCCCACGATCAACGTCATCACCTGGGAGCACTACGCGCGTGACGACGTCGTGGCGGCCGTAGAGAACTCGCTCGACGTGGAACTCGAAATCACGCGGTCGACGTCCTCGGCGGACATGTTCTCCGGGTGGCAGTCCGGTCAGGACGAACAGTACGACATCGCCGTCCCGAACAACAACTACGTTCCACGGTTCGCGGATGCCGGCCTCGTCGAGCCCGCACCGCTCGACGAACTGGAGCACTACGCCGACGTCTACGAGAAGTTCAAGCAGTTCACCACCGGACAACTCGCTGTCGATGGGACGCCGTACGGCGTCCCGATCAGATTCGGGTTCTACGGCTACGGCTACGACTCGCGGGACGTACCCGATCACGAGGAGTCGTGGAGCGTCCTCTTCGAGGGCATCGATGGAGTCGACCTGGGTGGAAAGATCGCACTCTACGACAACCACTTCAAGGCGATGACCGCCGCTGCCCTCCACCACGGGTTCGGCGACGCGTTCGAGGGCGACCGCATTACGCTCTCGGAGTCACAGGTCCGACGGGTGAAAGAGACGCTGATCGAACAAAAGCAAACGTTGCTCTCCGGTTATATCGCCGGCGACGCGTCGTTCGTGAAGGGGATTCGGAAGGGTGATTTTCACCTCGGCCACTCGGGCCGTATGAACATCACGAACATGTGGGTGGACGGCCACGACTGGGTGAACATGGCCACGCCGACGGAGGGATCCATGTCGTGGTTCGAGGCCGCAGTCGTCTCGAAACAGTCCGATCACCCCGAACTCGCCTGGCGGATCATCGACGAGTACATCGCCCCGGGGACCGGCGCGACGCTCGCGAGAGAGGGGCATGCACCGAGCGTCAACCCCAAGACCTCGGAGAACCTCTCCGAGCGCCGGAACGAGCTGTACGGCTCCATCGACCCGAGCCGGCTCGACGGGATGATCCCGTTCAAAGCCGTGGAAAACGAGGACGCCTGGCGCTCCGCCTGGGAAGAGATCAAGGCGGCCTGAGATGGCCGATACCGACACGGACGCGCCCGTCGTCGGGATCGACCGGATACGGACCCGACGGATCGGGCGGCTGTTGTCCTCGCGACGGGGGCGGTACGCGGCCATGCTCGTGCCGAGCGGCGGACTACTCGCGGCGTTGTTGCTCGCGCCGCTGTCGTTCATGGTCGCCGTCTCGTTCGCCCGGATCGACAGCGCCTACGAAATCGTCTGGGAACCGTCCGTCGCGAACTACACCGCGTTGTTCGATGCAACGCCGTTCTGGACGACCCCCTTCGCCCGGTCGCTGTTCCTTTCGATCGGTATCGCGGCGGCCACGACCCTCGTCTGTCTGATAACGGCGTATCCGGTGGCGTACGCACTGGCCCGCCGGGAACGCGGCCGGCACATCGTCGTGTTTCTGGTGCTGGTGCCGTTTTTCACCATGTATCTCGTCCGCGTCTACTCGTGGTACCTCCTGTTCGGCGAGGGCGGGATCCTCAACGACATCGCGGCGGCCCTCGGATTCGGATCGATCGGCCTGTTCGAGTTCGGCGTCCCTGCCATCGTCGTCGGACTTGCCCACGCACAGTTCCCGTACATGCTGTTGACGCTGTACGCCGGCATCGACGCGGTGGATTTCGACCTCGTGGACGCCGCCAGGGATCTGGGGGCGTCTCGCGTCGCGGCGTTCCGGGACGTTCTGTGGCCCCTGACCCTCCCCAACGTCGTCGCCGGTTCGCTGTTCGTGTTCGTCCCGGCCCTCGGGGCGTTCGTCGCCCCACAGTTTCTCAGCGGTTCGACCGTCCTGATGGTCGGCCAACTCATCGCGGGGCGTGTCGACTCCTACAATATCGCCAGCGCTAGCGCCGCCGCGGCGTTCGTCGTCACCGTCGTCGTCGTGGCGTTCGCGGCCGCGGTGCGGTACGCGGACACGGGCGCCACTGCCGGAGGTGAGCGGTAGATGGTGGCGACCACAGGGCGTGACCGGCTGCTGTCGCGGGCACTCTCCGGATGGACCGTGCTCGTGCTCGCCTTCCTCTGGATCCCGCTCGTGTTCATCGTCGCGCTATCGGTCGCGGAGAACGCCTCGACGCTGTTCCCGTTCGAGGGGGTCACACTGGCACACTACCGCGCGACGCTCGGCGACGAAGAACTGCTCCGAAGCGTCGCCAACAGTTTCACCGTCGCCACGCTGGCCGCCGTCGTCGCTACCCTCACCGGCGTCCCGGGGAGCGTCGCGCTCGTTCGGTACGACTTCCCGCTAGCCGACGTGTTTCGGGTCGGTGTCGTCCTCCCGATGGTCGTTCCGGGCGTCATCCTCGGTATCGGTCTACTCATGTACTTTCGGAGCGTCCTCGGCGTGACCCCCGGGTTCGTTCCGACGGTACTCACTCACGCGGTCTATGGGTTACCGTTCGTCGTCCTGCTCGTGTCGGCGCGTCTCGCCGCCTTCGACGAGAGCCTCGAGGAGGCCGCCCGTGACCTCGGCGCGTCACCCCTCGAAGCGTTCTGGGACGTAACGCTCCCACAGGTGGTATCGGCCGTCGCGGCGGGGTTTCTCTTCGCGTGGATCCGATCCTTCGAGGAGTTCGTCCGTGCGTACTTCGTCTCCGGAACGATGGATGTGCTCACCACCTCGATGTACGCGATGCTGGCCTACGGAACCGCGCCGAAACTCAACGTCATCGCGACGCTGGTCCTGTTCGTTCTCGCGCTCGTCCTCGCCGTCGCGATGAACGTCGGCGACGTGGTCGCCGCGGTTACCGCGGGGGAGTAGCCCGACGGGGACGCCGTCACTCCCGCCAGATGGCGGTCACGGCACGATCCTCCGCTTCGACGGTGTCGTAGACGAACCCCCGGTCGTCGAGGCGCGGGAACAGGTGCTGAGGCACCCGGTCGTTCACCTGCACCAGTACCCCCTCCTCGTCGAGGTCGGAGAGAGTCTCGAGCGTTCGCTTCAGGGGTTGTGGCGGCGGCAGGTCGCGCACGTCGAGCACCTCGTGGTCACCGGTCGGCGGGGCGTCCGTCTCGGCCAACAGCGATTCGACGCCTGACATACATCGAGGTTGGGAGAGTACCCGCCAGACGTTTGCCCCGAACACGTTCGACACACAGATCACCGTGCCCGGGGTTCTTGGGGAAGGCAAGAGGAACACCACCATGGAGACAGTCAGCGTTTCGCGGACGATATCGGGCCCCGAGTCGGCGGTCCGTGACGCGATCCTCGACGTCGAGCCCTTCATGCTCTCGGCCGGGTTCGACGAGGTGACCGTCGACGGCGACGAGATTCACCTCGTCAACCGGGTGGGCATCGCCCAGCTCGAGTTGGCGCTCCGACGGATCGAGGAACCGGACGCGGTCCTGGCCTACGAACAGGCCGAGGGCATCTTCGAGTCGATGCGGACCGTCTACCGGATCGAGGACGCCGGCGAGGCGGGCGTCCGGGTCGAGGCGGAGACCGACTTCTCGCTCGACGTGGCGCTCGTCGGCGACCTTCTCGACGCGACGGTCATCAAGCGACAGCGGCGCCGCGAACTCGACGCGCAGTTCGACCACCTCGAATCGCTGTTCGCCTGATACCGTCTATTGTAAGTCATGACCGGTGGTTCGCCGGACCGTCTTGGCGAACCACCGGTACACTGTGACGAGACGCCGTACGAGACGGCTCGGGCAGGGAGTTGAAATAGGACGACCGGGTACACGGGGTATGGCGAAGTACTCCACGGGGTCCGGCGGCGGCGGCGACGACGGCGACGCCTGCGAACTCTGCGGTCGCGAGACGTCGTCGCTCGAACGGGCGACGGTCGCAGGCGCGAAGTTGCTCGTCTGTTCCGAGTGTGCGCCACACGGTGACACCGGCGGGCGTGGCTCCGATTCCGGCTCCGGCTCCGACTCCGCGTCCGGGTCCTCGGGGTCGCGCACCGACGCCGACGAACCCAACCGCCGGAAGCGCGCCGCCCGGAACACCGCGCGCGTCTACGACGCCGCCCGCAGCAACACGAAGCGCTGGGAGGAGGAGGGGACCGACTACGAGTCCGACCGGCTCCCCTACCTCGTCACGAACTACGGCGACCGGATCGAGAGCGCACGACAGGACGCCGGCCTCACGGTCGAGGAACTCGCCGCCGAACTCGACGCCGACGAGGCGGACGTCCGCGCGCTGGAGGAAGGGCGGGCGACGCGCGCCGGCGTCGGCGGCTCCCTCGTCCGCGCCGTCGAGGAGCGGTTCGGGATCGACGTCGTCGACGAGTGAGGCGGATCGGTGGCTCCGTCGAACCCCGCTGTCCGGCACGACCGGGGTGCGGGATACAGCGGAGTCGTCTACCGGTGAGTTAGCTCACTTCGGTCAGTCGTCCTATCTCACTCCTCGGGATCGCCGAGTTCTCTCGCTTCCAGTTCCCGGTCGAGGAAGGCCCCGATGACCACGAACAGGAACAGGATCGTGATCGCCGTCCCGGCGATACCGACGATCACCACGGTGCCGACGGCCATTCCCTCGGCGCCACTGATCCTCTCGGTCCACGCCAGTCGCATCAGGCCGACGGTCCCAAGAGCGACGAGGACGACGCCGATGGCTCCGACGGACCCGAACTTGGCGGCACGATCCAGGTCCATACCGCGGCTTCATGTCGCCGGATGAAAACCTCTTCGTCGAGCAACCGGCCGACGTATGCGCCTTGGATTCAGCACGACCGCTGGAACCAATCACCGACCGAGGATTGACACGGAGACGGACCGGCCGCGAGCCGAACGGATTTATGCGTCGGGCGTCCGACCCCCGCCCATGCAGACGCGCGCTCCTGCCGACCCCGACGTACGGGAGTTCGAGGCGACCGTCACGGCCGCGGCGGGCGGCGAGGTGGTCCTCGACCGGACGTACTTCTACGCCGAGAGCGGCGGCCAGCCCGCCGACCGCGGCACGCTCGCGGGCGTCCCCGTGGTCGACGTCCAGACCGGCGACGACGGCGTAGTACATCACCTCGCCGAGGATCCGGACCTGTCGCCCGGGGACGAGGTGGTCGGCGTGATCGACGACGAGTTCCGGACGTACTGTATGCGTGCGCACACGGCGAGCCACCTCCTCTACGGCGCCGGCCGGCGACTCCTCGACGACCTCGGCTACGGCGGGTTCGACATCGACGCCGAGAAGGTCCGCGTCGACCTCGCGACGACGACCGACGTCGACGACGCGGTGCTGGTGGAACTCGAACGGCTCACCAACCGCGCGGTGTGGGACTCCCGCCCCGTCTCCTGGGAGGAGGTCCCGGTCGAGGAGGCCCGCGCCCGCGACGAGGTGGCGTTCAACACCAAGACCGAAGAGGGCGTGATGAGCGACGCCGACACGGTCCGTCTCGTCGAGGTCGAGGGCTGGGACGTGGCCGCCTGTGGCGGAACGCACGTGGCGAACACTCGCGAGATCGGGCCGATCGAAGTCCTCGACCGGTCGAACCCGGGGGAGGGGCTCACCCGCGTCGAGTTCGCGGTGGGGCCCGGGGCGATCGACCGCCGGGCGACCGTCCGCCGGGCGGCCCTCGACGCCGCCCGCGACCTCGATACGAACGTCACCGACCTCGACGAGGCGGTCGCGTCCCTGCGGGCGGAGCGCGACGACCTCGAAGCGGCGGTACGGACGTACAAATCGGCGGTGCTCGACGCGCGGCTGGCCGATCTGCCGACGGCCGAGCGCGACGGGGCGGTCTGGCGGATCGGCACCGTCGCCGACTTCGACCCCAACGAGGTCGGCGAGGCGGCGAAGGAACGCGTCGGGGACGACGTCGACGCCCTCGCGGTCGTGGGCGAGGGATCGGCCCCGTACGTGGTCGTCGCGACGACCGGCGAGGTGGACGCCGGCGACGTCGTCGACGGGGTGACCGAGCGGTTCGGCGGCGGCGGTGGCGGCGGGCCGACGTTCGCGCAGGGCGGCGGCCTCGACGCCGACCCCGCCGACGTCGTCGCGGCCCTGCGGGGCGGTTAACGGCGTCCGCAGGCGACGGCGAGGAGGGCGAGGATAGCGAACAGAGCGGGGAACGCGCCGAATCCGGGGCTGGTCCCCGTCGTCGTGGCCGGCGTCCCGGTCGCGGTGGGATCCGTC
Source organism: Haloplanus salinarum (assembly GCF_009762275.1). Lineage (NCBI taxonomy): Archaea > Methanobacteriati > Methanobacteriota > Halobacteria > Halobacteriales > Haloferacaceae > Haloplanus > Haloplanus salinarum. The sequence goes on from NZ_CP034345.1 coordinate 688,950, forward strand.
CCCGCCGTCTCCGTCACGCTGGGCGTCGCCGTCCCGCCGTCGCCGATCGCTTCGACCTGCACCTCGTTCGATCGGACGCCGTCCTTGCTGACGTACAGCGTGTGCGTGCCGGGGTCGGCGATCCGCACCGTGACCTCGCCGTTCCCGTCGGTGGTGCCGACCCGTTCCCCGTCGAGGAAGACCGCCGCCACCGCCGCGCCGTCGCCGTACGCGTTGGTCGCCCGGAGGACCGTCCGTTCCCCCGCCACCACCCGTTCGTTGACGGCTTCGAGCGTGATCGATCGCGTGCGCGTGAGGTCGACCGTGACGGTTTCGGCCGTCTCGTCGACCGTCACCTCGCGCTCGACGGTGCGGTAACCGTCGCGGGTCACCCGCAGGGTGTACTCGGTGTTGACCGGGGCGGTCACGGTGACGTTCCCGGTCCGGTTCGTCCGGTCGGTGGCGACGTCGCCGAGGCTGACGGTCGCCCCGGAGACGGAACGCGGTGGATCGAAGTAGGGATCGGCGACGCGGACGGTCACGGGCGCGGAGCCGCGTCGCAGCGCCACCCGGTTCGTGATCGACCCCTCGATATCGATGGACTTGCGCCGGACGTAGTAGCCGGGCTTCCTGACGACGATGGTGTACGTTCCCGCCTGGAGGTCGTCGGACTCGAAGACGCCGTCCGGGCCGGTCGTCCCCGTCTCGTAGGTCAACCCGCCCCGCTCGATGCGCACCGACGCGTCGGCGACCGAGCCGTCGTCGTCGTTCACTTCCAGACGGACCGAACTCCGGCGGTACACGACGATTTCGACCTCGCGCTCGCTCGCGGACTCGACGACGTACGGCGAGTTCCGGACGTATCGCGGGTGCGTGACGGCGATTTCGACCTCGGCGTCGGCGGGGACGTCCACGAACGCCTTGCCGTTGGCGGCGGTCGTTGCCGTCGTCGACCCGTCCGACCACGTCGCGTCGAGGTCGGCGTCGCCGACGGGGTCGCCGTCGGCGTCGCGGACGGTGACGGTGAGCGTTGCCGTATCGCTCGACTGGGCGGCGACCGGAGCCGCGGGGGCCACGAGCAGAAGCAGGGTGACACACAGCACCGTGGGGGGGCGGAACATGAATAGATGTAGACCGTCCGACAGTAAATAACTCGCGGCCGGCGCGCCGGCAGCGGTCAGCGCCCGTCGTCGCCGGTCTCGGCTCAGCAGCGACCCCCATCACAGACGATGCGATCGATCTCCGCGTTCCCGTCGCGGACCGGTTCCCCGTCGTCGACGAGGTGCGTGTCGCCCACGGGACGGGCGGGATTGCCCACGACCGTCGTGTCGGGGTCGACCGGTTCGACGACGACCGCGGCGCCGCCGACGGTCGCCCCCCGACCGATCTCCACGGGCCCGAGGACGGTCGCGTTGGCTCCGAGCATCACGTCGTCGCCGACGGTCGGGTGGCGCTTGCCGTCGACCGGCCGGCGGTTCCCGAGCGTGACCCCGTGGTACATGAGGACGTCGTCGCCGACCTCGGCGGTCGAACCGATCACCACGCCTATGCCGTGATCGATCACGACGCGACGACCGATCTCCGCGGCGGGGTGGATCTCGACTCCCGTAATCAGCCGGGCGAACTGCGAGAGCAGGCGCGCGAGGACGGGGTGGTCGCTCGTCCAACACAGGTGGGCGATCCGGTAGATCCACAGCGCGTGGAGGCCGGGATAGCAGGTGAGGAGGACGAGGCGGTTCCCGGCCGCCGGGTCGCGCTCGCGGATCGCCGCGAGGTCCTCGCTGACGCGGCGGCGGGCGGCGGCGAGGAGGTTACGCATACGTACGAGACCGCCCGCGGTCGCCCGTAGCGACCGGCGGACGCGTTGCCGCGTGGGCCGGGAAGCGGGCGGACGGTTCCGTCGGTCGGCGGGGCGTGAGACACGGACAGGGACAGCACCTCGCGAGCGGGAGAGTGCGCTCGAAGGCGATCCGCTGGCCGTGGTGACCGACGGTCGTCGGCATAAATATCGGTACTCGATACGCCCACAAAAGAGTTCTGACGAAGGTCATCGCCACCGGACGGTCCGACCGAAGCCCCCATTATCGGGGGCGACGTACGCGGAGGCGTGAGCATCCGCATCGACGACCACGACGCCATCGTCTACGACCTCGACGGGACGCTCGTCAGGTTGGCGGTCAACTGGAAGGCCGCCGCCGAGGAGGCGACGGCGGCGTTCGCCGAGGCGGGCGTCGACGCCGACGCGGACCTCTGGTCCCTGCTCGAAACCGCGCCCGAACACGGCCTGGCGGACGAACTGGAGTCGATCCTCGCGGCCCACGAGCGCCGTGGCGCCAAGCGGTCCATCCGCCTCCCGCTCGCCGACCGCCTCCCCCACCGGGACCGACCGGTCGGCGTCTGTTCGCTCAACGCCGAGTCGGCCTGTCGGCTGGCGCTGGACCGGCACGACCTGTCCGCCCACGTCGGCGTCGTCGTCGGGCGGGATTCGGTGGCGACACACAAGCCCGATCCGACGCCGTTGCTGGCGACGGTCGACCGGTTGGGGGCCGATCCCGAGCGGACGCTGTTCGTCGGCGACTCCGAGCGCGACGCCCTGACCGCCGAGCGTGCGGGCGTCGCCTTCGCGTGGGCCGACGCCGTGGCCGACAGCGTCCCCGCCGAGCGGTAGGCCGGACGGCGGCGTGGACCCACGTAGTTTTTATTACCCCGGTGTGTAGTGCCCGCTACCAGTGACCCGCGGGCAAGTGCGGCAGCGGCCGCACGCGGGGACCAGCGACCGACGTGCTGTAAGACGCCGGGGCCGGTGGCCCCCGAGGACGGGATTTGCGTGAGCGGTCCGCCACGTCCGTGGCATTTCAATGCTAACCATGGAAATCGAAATCGCAACGATCGGCGGTTACGAGGAAGTCGGGCGGCAGATGACTGCCGTCCGCGCCGGTGACGACGTCGTCGTCTTCGACATGGGTCTGAACCTCTCGCAGGTGCTGATCCACGACAACGTCGAAACCGAACAGATGCACAGTCTCGATCTGATCGACATGGGCGCCATCCCGGACGACCGGGTGATGAGCGACCTCGAGGGCGACGTCCAGGCCATCGTTCCGACCCACGGCCACCTGGATCACATCGGCGCCATCTCGAAACTCGCCCACCGCTACGACGCCCCCGTCGTCGCGACGCCCTTCACCATCGAACTGGTGAAACAACAGGTCGAGGGCGAGAACAAGTTCAACGTCGACAACGACCTGGTCAAGATGGACGCCGGCGAGACCATGTCCATCGGCGACTCCGGCTCCGTCGAGCTGGAGTTCGTGAACGTGACCCACTCGATCATCGACGCGATCAACCCCGTCCTCCACACGCCGGAGGGCGCGGTGGTCTACGGGCTGGACAAGCGGATGGATCACACGCCCGTCATCGGCGATCCGATCGACATGAAGCGGTTCCGCGAGATCGGTCGCGAGGGCGAGGGCGTCCTCTGTTACATCGAGGACTGCACCAACGCCGGGTCGAAGGGCCGCACGCCGAGCGAGTCCGTCGCCCGGAAACACCTCCGCGACGTGATGTACTCGGTCGAGGATTACGACGGGGGTATCGTCGCCACGACGTTCAGCTCCCACATCGCCCGCGTCACCAGCCTCGTCGAGTTCGCGAAGGACATCGGACGCCAGCCCGTCCTGCTCGGGCGCTCGATGGAGAAGTACTCGGGCACCGCCGAGCGCTTGGACTTCGTCGACTTCCCGGACGACCTGGGGATGTACGGCCACCGGAAGTCCGTCGACCGCACGTTCAAGCGGATCATGAAGGAAGGCAAGGAGAACTACCTGCCGATCGTGACGGGCCACCAGGGCGAGCCGCGGGCGATGCTCACCCGGATGGGTCGCGGCGAGACCCCCTACGAACTCGAAGACGGCGACAAGGTGTTGTTCTCGGCCCGCGTCATTCCGGAGCCGACCAACGAGGGCCAGCGCTACCAGTCCGAGCGTCTGCTCCGCATGCAGGGCGCCCGCATCTACGACGACATCCACGTCTCCGGCCACCTCCGTCAGGAGGGCCACTACGAGATGCTCGACGCCCTCCAGCCCCAGCACGTCATCCCCGCACACCAGGACCTCGAAGGGTTCGCCCCCTACGTCGACCTGTGTGAGAGTCAGGGCTACGACCTGGGCCGTGACCTGCACGTCACGCGAAACGGCAACATGATCCAACTGGTGGAATGACGGCCGACTCGACGGAAGAGCGGGTGCTCGCCGCGGTCCGCGAGCGCCGCGAGCAGGTCAACACGGCCATCGACGAGGACCTTCCCCTCGTGGAACCCGAACGGCTCTGGGAGGCCTCGCGGTACCTGCTGAAGGCCGGCGGGAAGCGACTCCGACCGACGGTGTCGCTGCTGGTCGCCGAGGCCATCGCGGACGTGCCCCCGCTCTCCGTCGACTACCGGCAGTTCCCCGCACTCGACGGCGACGACGTCGACGTGATGGCCGGCGCCCTGAGCCTGGAGGTCATCCAGTCCTTTACGCTCATTCACGACGACATCATGGACGACGACACGCTCCGCCGTGGCGTGCCGGCCGTCCACGAGGCCTACGACGTCGATACCGCCATCCTGGCGGGCGATACGCTCTACTCGACGGCCTTCGAGATCATGGCCGAGACGGGGGCCGCCCCCGAGAACGGTCTGGAGGCGATGCGGATGCTCGCGAACACCTGTACGCGCATCTGCGAGGGCCAGGCCCTCGACGTCGAGTTCGAACACCGGACCGAGGTGCTCCCGGAGGAGTATCTGGAGATGGTCGAGTCCAAGACCGCCGTACTGTACGGGGACGCGGCCGCGACGCCGGCGATCCTGCTCGACGCCGAGGACGACGTCGTCGACGCGCTCTACGACTACGGCATCCACTCGGGCACCGCGTTCCAGATCCAGGACGACGTCCTCGACCTGACGGTGCCCTCGGAGCGCCTCGGCAAGCAGCGCGGCTCGGACCTCGTCGAGAACAAGGAGACCCTGATCACGCTCCACGCCCGGCAACAGGGCGTCGACGTGGACGGACTGGTCGACGCCGAGGACGCCGACGCGCTCACCGACGAGGCCGTCGAGTCGGCGGTCGAGACGCTGAACGAGGTGGGCAGCATCGAGTACGCCCGTGAGAAGGCCCGCTCGCTCGTCGAGCAAAGCAAGGCCGACCTCGATGCCCTCCCAGACAACGAGGCTCGATCGCTCCTCGAGGATCTCGCCGAGTACCTCATCTCGCGGGGCTACTGAGACCCCCTTCTCTCTCACCCCACGACCACGTAGGCGACGGTGTAGGCCAGCCACGCGACCGTGATCGCCGACAGCCCGGTCAGGCCGGCGACGACCCAGTCGGGCGGTTCCACGGTCGGCCCGTCGGCGGTACCGACGAGACGTACCCGCGGTAGGGCGCCGACGAGGCCGACCCCGAGCACCGAGAACACGAACGGGTAGGAGAGGTCGAGCGTCGGCGCCGGAATGAGGAGGACCGTCGCCGCGTAGCCCGCACCGAGGCTCGCCCGCCGGGAGACGACCGTCCGGGGCCGGAGTCCCGTCGCGGCCCCGGCGACGGCGACGGCCGCCCAGACCGTCGCGAGTTCGACGCCGAAGGCGGCGAGGAGGTGGAGCGTCGGGTCGGCGGCGAGGACGAGACGCTCGGCCACGAGCGCCGTGTCGAGGGGGTAGAGCATCGCCGGCGGTTCGCCGGTGACGAGGTCACCGAACGGGTGGGTGACGAGGCCGACCAGCCCCACCGCGAACACCGTCGGCGGGGCGTGATCGGTGTATCGGCGGGCGAGCACCCCGAGGGCCATCGCACCGATGACGAACGGGACGGTGACGACGGCGCCGAGCGGGCCGCTCACGGACCAGGCGAGGACGACGACGCCGGCGGCGAGGGCGAACGCACCGAGGCGAGTGTCCCGACGGGCGGGGCCTGCGAGCGCCGCGACGAGGGCGACCGGCGGGGCAAGTATCAGCGAGTGGGTGACCGCACGGTGGACGAGGTTCCCCGTCGACCAGAACGCGGTCGCGAGGCTCAGGGCGTCGCCGCTCGCGGCGGCCGCGACGCCCACGAGGGCGTACGCGATGTCGACGTCGGGGAGCGCGGCGAAGGCCCCCGCCAGCAGACCGACGGCGAGGACCCGTTCCGCGGTCCAGCCCCGCCGGACCGCGCCGCCCGCGACGATGGCGAACGCGACGGCGGCGTGACCCACGAACATACCACGATTTCACACGGAACGGACATAAAGCACGCGGGCGGGATGACAACGGGGCGCACGGAATCGCCGGTCTCAGACCCGCTCGCGGTCGACTTTCGTCCAACGGGCCTCGATGTCGGCGTTCCCACGGACGACGGTGTCGCCGTCGACGTCGAAGCGGGTCTTCCGGAGTTCGATGGACCGGACGATTCCCTCCATGTCGCCGACGCGGACGGTGTCGCCGGCCTCGAAGTCGGGGTCGCGGAGGAGGTAGATGCCGGCGACGGCGTCGGCGATCATGTCGCTCGTGGCGTAGGAGACGCCGAGGGCGACGAAGCCAGCGGCGGTGCCGAGCGACGCGGCGATGCCCTCCAGTCCCACCACCGAGAGCGTCGAGAGGCCGACGCCGAACCAGAGGAAGACGGCGACGACCGTCGTCAGGAACTGTCGGTAGACGGGCGACTGCCCGCGCATCGTCCGCGCGAGGACGGCATTCAGGACCGTGAGGACGAGTTTGACGAGGAGGACCGCCAGGACGAGAAAGACCACGCCCGTGATGACGGTCGGAAGGGTGTCGACGAGTCGCTCGGCGAACTCGACGAGCGCCCGTCCGACGAGGTCGGACTGGAGTGCGAACTCGGCCATACCCTACCGCGTGGTCGCCGGGGACGTAAAAGTGCGGCGCGGCTACGCCGCCGTTCCGACGCGGTCGACGACTTCGTAGTCCTCGCCCGCGTCTTCGACGCCGATGACCGCCCACTCGTAGTCGGGATCGAGTCCGGCGAGTCGGTCGCGGAGGTCCCCTGCGGCCTCCATCCACGTGACGAAACAGCGGAGGCGATACTCGGATCGCCCGCCGTCCGCGCGCAAGCGTCGCGGCGAGGACGCCTCGTCGGCGTCGAGTGCAGTCACGTGGACGGTCCGCCATTTCCGCTCGGCCCGGAGATCGGTCCCGTCGCCGTCGACGGAGTAGCCGAGGCGACGGAAGATCCGCCGGGCCTCTTCGACGGGTGGCATGGTAACAGGGGCCATGTACGAGCCACTACGGCGGGTCGGATGATAAGTGTTGTCACGGCGAGGGATCACTCGTGAGCGGCGTCCCAGCGGTCCGGTTTCCGGAGGTTGCCACAGGCGTTGCACTCGATGCGCCCCATGGTGTCCATGGCGGTGTCGAAGGCGTCGCAGTTGCCACAGAGGTAGCCCCACCGGCGGTCGCAGTCGGGGGAACAGTAGGCGACGAAGAACGGACCGTGGGTGCCGCGGTCGGGGGCCGTCCGGTCGACGTAGACGGTTACGTCGTCGGGCGCCGAACGGGTCGCGAGCGACGACCCGGGCTCAGGTTCGGAAGGACTCCCCACAGCCACACTCCGAGACGACGTTCGGGTTCTCGACGTGGAATCCCTCGGCCTGGAGGCCGGCCTCGTAATCGAGGACGGACCCGCCGATGTAGTCGGCGCTCGCCGGATCGACGAACACGCGCAGGTCGTTGGACTCGACCACCATGTCGTCCTCTTCGGGTTCGTCGTCGAACCGCATTCCGTAGGAGAGGCCCGCACAGCCGCCCTGCTGGACGAACAGTCGCAGGCCACCGACGTCCAGATCCATCCCCTCGCGATCCATCAGTTCGAGGGCTTGCGTGGCGGCTTCGGGGGTGATCTTCACCACACCGTCGCTCGCCCCGCTCGCGTGCTCCGTGCTCATGAACGCCTATACACCGTCGAACGTGTTAACACTGACGGGAAGACGTAATCATTCCTCGTTACGTTCGCCGCGATCCGTCCGGACGATCCGGACGGCCCGTCGACACGCAGCCCCGAGCGGGTAGCCGACGGCGACGACGGCGACGCTCCCGACGGCGGCCACGCCGGCCGCGACGGCGACGGCATCGGGCAGGGAGACGACCCGCTCGCCGCCGTACGTGGACACGACGGTGCCGTAGCGCGTGACGGCGACGCCGAAGACGGGGCCGGCGACCAGGAGGCCCGTGGGGACCAGCCCCGCCCTCGCGGCGGCACCGGCGGCGGCCAGCCCGACGAGCAGGGCCGCGCCGACGAAGACGACGATTCGGGGATCCGTGCCGGTCCACGTGCCGACGAGCCACCGTTCGAGCGGGCGGTAACCGGTCGTCGACGCGACGGCGCCCGCGGTCAGGGCCGCGAGGACCGGCGTGATCCCGACGAGGATCACGGAGACGGCTGCTCGACGACCGAGGACGAGCGCCGCGAGCGGACCGCGGACGACCCGTGCGACGGGCGCACGGAGGGCAGCGAGGCGGTGGAGTCCCGAACGGGTCAGGCCGAGGGCCGCCACGAGTCCCGTGACGAGGGCGGCGAGGAGCCAGCGAAACCCGGCGGAGAGGCGTTCGAGCGACGAGCGGGTTCGACTCAGGGCGGTCGGAACGGCGTTGGAGGGACGCATCGTCGGCCCCTTCGCGGCCCCGGGTACTCAACGTTGTGGACTACTCGAACCGGCGGCGGACGCTGTCGGCGTGGCCGTGGAGGCCCTCGGCCTCGGCGAGAGTGGTGATCGTCCCCGAGAGGGCGTCGAGGGAGTCCCGGTCGAGTCGTTGGACGGTCGTCGAGCGCAGGAACGTCTCGACCGAGAGGCCGCCGAAGCGTTTCGCGCCGCCGCCGGTGGGGAGGACGTGGTTGGTGCCGGAGGCGTAGTCGCCGGCGGCGACGGGGGTGTACGGGCCGAGGAAGACGCTCCCGGCGCTGTCGATCCGGTCGAGCAGTTCCTCGTCGTCCTCGGCCTGGATCGAGAGGTGTTCGGCGGCGTACTCCTCGGCGAAGAGGACGGCCTCCGACATCGAACGGGCGAGGAAGACGCCGCTGGCGTCGTTCGCGAGCGCCGCCTCGACCGTCTCCGCCCGTGCCATCCCCGGTGCCCGGGCGTCGAGTTCGTCGGCGGTTGCCGCCGCGAGGTCGGGGTCGTCCGTCACGGCGACGACCGAGGCGTGGTCGTCGTGTTCGGCCTGGGCCAACAGGTCGGCGGCGACGTAGGCCGGATCGGCCGTCCCGTCGGCGAGGACGAGCACCTCGCTCGGGCCGGCGAGGAAGTCGATGTCGACGTCACCCCGGACCTCGGCTTTGGCGGCGGTCACCCAGCGGTTGCCCGGGCCGACCACCTTCTGGACGGGTGTCACCGTCTCGGTCCCGTAGGCCATGGCGGCGACGCCCTGCGCGCCGCCGACGCTGTAGACGGCATCCGCACCCGCCTCGTGGATGGCCGCGAGCGTCGCCGGGTTCAGCTCCTCGGCCGGCGGCGTCGCCACCACGACGTGATCCACCCCCGCCACCTTCGCGGGGACGACCCCCATCAGCGCGCTGGAGGGGTAGGCGGCCGCGCCGCCGGGGACGTAGACACCGACCCGTTCGAGCGGACGGAACCGCCGCCCGAGTTCGCGGCCGTCGAAGTCCTCGCGCCAGTCGTCGGGGCGCTGGCGCTCGTGGAACGCCCGGACGTTGTCCGCGGCCTCACGGATCGCCGCCAGGACGTCCGGATCGACGTCCTCGTGGGCGGCCGCCGCGGCGTCGGTCACGTCCAGGTTGCCGACCTCGACGCCGTCGAACTCGCGACAGAACTCCCGAACGGCCACGTCGCCCTCGTCGCGGACGCGGTCCACGATCCCACGGACGTCGTCGCGGACGCCCTCGACCCCCGCGTCGCGGTCGAACAGCGCCGCCCGCTCCGCGGGGCCGAGCCCCTCGATTTCGCGTACTTCCATACCGACACGTTGCGCGGGCGGGCGAAAAGGGATTCCGGTTCCCGGGGCGGAACCAGTCGGTCCCGGGCAGTCACTCGGGCGGGTTGTAGGAGTGGCCGACGACGAACGCGACGGCGTTCAGGGTGAGCAACCCCGCGAACGCGAGGCGGTGGCCGGTCACCGTCCCCGTCGCCAGCAACGGGAGGTACGTCAGGGGGAGCAGCGTCGCCAGCCAGAAGGCGACGAAACGGATGGGCAGGGCCGCGTACGTGAGGGCCGAACGGAGGGTATCCTGGAGGGCCGGGGTCGGTTCGGCGGCGGTGCCGTCGAGGGGCCTGGATTCGGGCGTGGACATGGTGACTGGCTCCACTCATCGCTTGTCCCCCCACCCCCATATAGGGGGCAAATCGTTGCGGTGTCTTCGTGTCGTTTCGCTCGATTAACGCGACCGAACGGTCGGTTCGGATCGTTTTACAACGGCCGCAAAAACGTTTAGAAAATTCACGAAGCTCCGAGAGCGGTTTAGACGCGTCGGGCCCCGATCGCCCCGCTCGACCGGCCACCGTCCCCCGGACGTAACCGAAACCGGTCACATCACCGCCGAATCGTACTATATATCAGTTTCTCGATGCTTCTTTCCCCGTCGAGCGGGAAGGCGGGGACGATGTCGTTGGCTAGTTGGCGCGGAACGCGGTTCGGTGTCGCCTGGGGCGAGGTGACGGGGGCCGTCGGGGACACCGTCACCGTCCTCCCCATCGTCGTCGCCGTCGCGGCGCTCACCGACCTCTCGCTTGGTCGGCTCCTCCTCGGGTTCGCGCTCTTTCAGGTCGTGTGGGGACTCTACTACGGCTATCCGATATCCGTCGAGCCGATGAAGGCGCTCGCGGCCCTGGTGATCGCCGGTGGCCTCTCGGGTGGGGAGTACGTCGCCGCGGGACTGCTCGCCGGCGTGACGCTCCTCCTGGTCGGGACGACGGGGACGCTGGACCGGCTGGCGCCCTACGTCGGGGAACCGGTCGTCCGGGGCATCCAGGTCGGGGTGGCGCTCGTCCTCCTCCGGACGGGCGTGACGACGGGGCTCGGGGCCCCGCGACTCGCCGCGCTCTCCGTGGTCGTCGCCCTGGCCGCCGTCGCGCTGGGCTACCGGAACGCCGCCGCCCTGGCGGTCCTCGCGATGGGGGGCGTCGTCGCCGCGGGCGCCGCCGGGACCGTCACGCCCCGGCTCCCGACCCCCGTGCTCCTCGATCCGTCGACGCTCGTCGTCTCCCGGAACGCCGTCGGCGCGACCCTCGGCCAGCTTGCCATGACCGTCGGCAACGCCGCCGTCGCCACCGCCCTGCTCGTCGACGAATACTTCGACGCCGACACCTCGCCCGACGACCTCTCGACGAGCATGGGCGTGATGAACCTGCTGGCGATGCCGCTGGGGGCGATGCCCATGTGTCACGGGAGCGGCGGCGTGGCCGGCAAGTACGCCTTCGGCGCCCGGACCGCCACCTCGAACCTCGTCCTCGGCGGGTGCTACCTCCTGCTCGCCGTCGTCGCCGTCGACCTCGTGGCCGCGTTCCCGATGGCCGTCCTCGGCGTCGTCCTCGTCCTCGTCGCGGTGGAGCTCGGCCGGGCCGGCGCCGACACCGAGGATCCGCTCCTGACCGGCGCCATCGGCGTCCTCGCGCTCCTGACGAACGTCGGCGTCGCCTTCCTCGCCGGCCTCGTCGGCTACCACGCCCTCGCCCGACTCCGCTAGAAGCCCGCGGCGCTCCCGTCCTTGCGGGGCTCGGTCGCCCCCGAGATGACGCCGTCGGCGACCCGCGTGATCTGGCCGCCGCCGAACTCCGAGGCCGGCTTCACCACCACGTCGTGGCCCCGACGGGCGAGTTTCGGGAGCAGTCCCGAGGGGAAGCGGTCCTCGACGGCCAGCGACCCGTCTTCGAGGTAGCGCCAGCGCGGGGCGTCGAGCGCCGCCTGGAGCGGCATGTCGTAATCGAGGAGGTTCGCGAGCACTTGGAGGTGGCCCTGTGGCTGCATGTACCCGCCCATGACGCCGAAGGCCGCCCAGTCGTCGCGGTCGAACCGGACGAGCCCGGGAATAAGCGTGTGGAAGGGTCGCTTGCCGGGTTCGATCCGGTTCGGATGGTCGGGGTCCAGCGAGAACGAACTCCCACGGTTCTGAAGCGTGATGCCCGTTCCGGGGACGACGACGCCGCTCCCGAAGTGGCCGAAGATGGAGTTGATGAAGGAGACGACGTTGCCCGCCTCGTCGGCGACCGTCAGGAGGACGGTGTCGCCGTCGCCCGGGGCGCCGGGTCCGCCGACCGTGACGGAGCCCGCCCGCTCGCCGACCGTCGCCGCCCGCTCGGCGGCGTAGGACTTCGATCCCAGCGGCGGCACGTCCTCGAACGCGGGGTCGGTGATGTAGTGGTGGCCGTCGTGGAACGCCCGCTTCAGCGACTCGGCGAAGTAATGGACCCGGTCGGCGGCGTCGTAGTCGTGGGCGCCGGCGTCCAGTTCCTCGGCGACGTTCAGCGCCTCGAGCGCGACCAACCCCTGGTTGTTCGGCGGGAGTTCGTACACCTCCGCGCCGCGGTAGGTCGTCGAGACGGGATCGACGTACTCCGGTTCGAAGCCCGCGAGGTCGTCGGCCGTCAGCAGGCCGCCCCGCTCGCGCACCGTCCCGGCGATACGCTCGGCGAGCGGTCCCTCGTAGAGGGCGCCGGCTCCCTCGGCCGCGAGGGTGCGGAGCGTCGACCCGAGGTCCGGAAGCCTCACCACTTCGCCCGCCTCGGGCGCCCGCCCCTCGATCAGGTACTCCTTGCGGGCGTCGTCCCGGGTGAACAGCGTCTCGGCGACCGTCCACATATCGGCGATCACCTCGCTGACCGGGAAGCCCTCGGTCGCGTAGTCGATGGCCGGCTGGAGCGCCCGCGACAGCGACAGGGTGCCGTGGTCGTCGAGCAGCGTCTCCCACCCGCGGACGGTGCCGGGGACGGTGACTGCGAGTGGACCGTCCGCCGGCATCGACGCCGCGTCGGGGTCGGTTCCCGTCCGCTCGGCCACGCGTTCGCGGACGGTCCCGACGGTCGCCGCGGCGGGCGCCCCGCCGCAGGCGCGGAAGGCACCCACCTCGCCGTCGGCGGTGCGGTAGAGCGCGAACGCGTCGCCCCCGATGCCCGTGCTCATGGGCTCCACGACGTTCAGCGCCGCGGCCGTCGTCACCGCCGCGTCGAAGGCGTTGCCCCCCCCACGGAGGGCCGCGACGCCCGCCTGCGTGGCGAGTGGCTGGCTCGTCGCCACCAGCCCGTCCTGTGCGTACACCGTCGACCGCCGCGAGTCGAAGCGATCGAGGTCCGGTTTTTCGTCCATGGCGACTATCCCCGGAGGGAACACAAAAGTCGTTGGGTATGGGGCCAGTATAACCGTAAGAACGGGACGGGAGTTGCGATATCGTCGGCCGTTCGTGTAGTCAAAACAGTCGGATCCGCGGAACCGTTCGATCCGTCCGCTCGGACCGGGGTTGGGACTCGACGGTCGACGCGTCGTGAAAAACTCGGTCGTCGGGGCCTCCGGTCGCCGTCGACCGGGACCGACCAACGGCGGCTTCGTACGGATTATTGTAACTGTTCACCGGTGGTTCGCCGGACTGTCCTGGCGAACCTCCGGTCATGACTTACAATAAACAGTCTCAGTCGATGTGGCCTTCGCGGCGCAGCTGGTCGGCGTCCTTCCCGGAGTAGCGCCACTCGATGTTCGCCTTCTCGTCCTGCCAGTCCCACGGCTCGACGAGGACCACGTCGCCCTCGTTGATCCAAGTGCGGTACTTCATGCGGCCGGGGATGCGCCCCATCCGGTTCTCGCCGTCCTCACAGCGGACGCGAACGTGATTCCCGCCGTTGTGCTCCGTTACCACGGCGAACAACTCGTCGTCGTCGGGCATTCGGAGGTTCCGACGCCCTGTCTCTTCGCTCATACGATCACTTCGCGGCCCGCACGGTTAAGTCATCGGAGACGCCCGGTAACGTTTCGCACGCGATACCCCTACGCTTACGTCGCCGGCGGCGCACCTCCGACCGATGCGTGCCGCTGCATTCACCGAACTGATCGGACCGGACGGCGTGAGCGTCATCGAACGGGAGTCCCCCGAACCGGATCGGGGCGAGGCGACCGTCGACGTCGACGCCTGCTCGATCAACCACCACGACCTCTGGATCCTGAACGGTGCGTCGGCGATGGTCGATCCGACGGACCTCCCCTTCGTCAGCGGACTCGACGTGGTGGGGACGGTTCGCGAGGTGGGCGATGACGTCACCGCCGTCGCCCCCGGCGACCGGGTCGTGCTCTGTCCGAACGAGACGTGTGGGCACTGTCGGTTCTGCCGGGAGGGCCCGGAGAACCTCTGTGCGTCCTACTCGCTGTACCACGGGGGGCTCGCGGAGACGGCCCGCGTCGAGGCGTCACGCCTGATCCCCCTCCCGGACGACGTGGACGCGACGACGGCGGCGGCGCTCCCCACGGCGTATCTGACCGCCTACCACATGCTCCGGCGGGCGGAGCTGGAGCCCGGCGACCTCCTTTTCGTCCCCGGCGCGACCGGCGGCGTCGGCGTCGCCGCCGTCCAGTTGGCCGACGTGCTCGGCGTCCGGAGCATCGGGACCTCCTCCTCGGCGTCGAAACTGGAGACCGTCGCGGAGCTGGGCGCCGATCACACGATCCAGGGCACCGATCCCGACGACCTCCGGTCGGCCGTCGAGTCCATCGGCGCGCCCGACGCCGTCCTCAACCACCTCGGCGGCGAGTACACCGACCTCGGCATGGGAGTGATGCGCCGCGGAGGACGGATGATCGTCTGTGGCCGGACCGCCGGCCCGACCTCCGAAATCGACATCGCGGACCTATTCCGGGGACACAAGCGGATCGTCGGGAGCACGATGGGGACGCAGGCGGACCTCGAACGGCTGGTCGACCTCGTCGCCGTGGGTGACCTGTCGCCGCGGATCGACCGCACCTTCCCGCTCGACGCTACCGACGAGGCCTTCCGGACCATGGCCGAGCGCGACACGGTCGGCAAACTCGTCGTGATGCCGGGCGAGTAACGCCCGGTCAGTCGCCGCGGGACCCCATCGTCTCGGTGAAGCGGTTGGTCCCCTCGTCGGTGCCGGCGATGACGAGTTCGTCGCCCTCCCGGATCCGGAACTCGGGACCGAGGTCGGTCACCACCTCGCCGTCCCGCTCGACGCCCACGACCGTACACCCGGTTCGCGCGCGGACGTCCGCCTCGCCGAGCGTCCGCCCGACGAGACCGGGGGCGTGGGTCCGGATCACCTCCACCTGCTTGTCGAGCGAGATCACTTCCTCGTCCTCCAGGATCGTGGAGGCGAGCATCCGGCCGCTGACCGTCGCCAGCGAGAGGACGTAGTCGGCGCCGGCGCGGTACATCTTCTGGACGTTCTCGGTCTCCTCGGCGCGGGCGATCAGCTCGATCGACGGGTTCAGGTCGCGCGCGACGAGGATAGCGAACTCGGTGAGCGTGTCGTCGGGGAGCGCGAGGATGACCGTGTGGGCGTCCTCGATACCCGCCCGCGCCAGGGCGTCGGGATCGGTCGCGTCGCCGACCACGTCGACCGACGGGTCCTCCACGTGGTCCATGACAACGTGTGAGACGTCCGCTCCGGTGAGCGCGTCGGAGATGGTCCGCCCGACCTCGCCGTGACCGACGACGACCGTCCGCCCCCGGCGGAACGAGCGCACGGCCGACAGGGTCATGTCCTTCAGTCGCTCGATCTGTCGCTCGCGACCGCTGACCAGCAACACGGTGCCGCCGTCGAGGACGGCGTCGGGATCCGGCGGGCTCTCGAACTCGCCGCGGAACCACGCCCCGATGACGTTCGCCCCCGCTCGCTCGCGGATGCCGCTCTCGGCGATGGTGCGGCCGACGAGTTCGCTCCCGCGGTGGATCGGAAGCTCCGCCACCTCGAAGTCCTCGCCGACCTCGATGGCCTCGCCGAGTTCCGTCGAGACTCCCGTCGTCACCTTGGCGGCGAGGCCCTCGCCCAGCAGCGCCCGGGGCGAGAGCACGTCGTCGGCGCCGGCGAGGCGGTGGTACCGCTCCCGCTCGGGGTCGTCGACGACGCTCACCGTCCGGACGTCCTCCGCCACCTCCTTCGCAGTCAGGACGATGCTGGTGTTCACTGGGTCGGTGTCGTCGGCGACGAGGGCTCGAGCCGCGGGGAGGCGGGCGGCCTCCAGGCTATCGACGGACTGGGGATCCGCGTGGATCACGTCGTACCCCTCCTCGTAGCGGTCCCGGGCGCGCTCGCGGTCGGGTTCGAGGATCAGGTAGTCGACGTTCCACGAGTCGAGTTCGTCGACTAGGGTCTCGCCCCGCGGCGTGAGCGTACAGACGACGACGTGGTCGGTGAGGTCCTCCTCGGCGGCCGCGGGCACCGTCGTCGACATGGCCTCCTCGAACAGCGGGAAGACGAGCACCGGGAGCGCGAGAAAGATGAGGACCACGCCGGTCAGATCCATCACGATGACCAAGAGGTTCATCGCGGCGCTCGACCACGGGGCGTCGGAGCCGTACCCCGTGGTCGTGAACGTCTCCACGACGACCTGGAGCGCGTGCAGAAAGCCGATCGGCGAGCCCTCGAAGAGACTCATCCCGGCGTCGTAGGCCGCCGCGTAGCCGAGCATCACCCCCACCAAGATGACCACGTAGATCAGCGTCCGGCGCTGCCAGGTGTCCATACCTCAGTCTGGACCGTCCGTGGAATAAACCGTCCGCTCCGTTCCGGCGGTCCGCCCCCGCCCGACGCGTCGCCGAAGGAGGAGAACGACCCCCGCGCCCGCCACGACGAGGCCGCCCGCGACGCCGAACGTCCACAGGTATCCCCTCGCGGCCAGCCACCCGCCGGCGACGCTCCCGACGCCGCCCGCGAACGTCGAGAGGGCGCTGTACACCCCGAGAGCCTCCCCGCGGACGATCGGTGGCGAGAGTCGCGTGACGAGCGTCCCGGCCGAGACGGCGACGACGGCCCACGCGAAGCCGACGGCGACGAACAGGGCGACGGTCGGCGCCAACGCCCCGCCGGTCACCACGAGGGCCGGGAACGCGACGCCCCTGACCGCCAGAGCGCTCACGTGGACCAGCGTCACGTCGTACCGCGCCGTGAGCGTCGCGGCGACGCCGAAGAAGGCGGCCGCGGCGACGTTCAAGGCGAGATAGAGGCCGAAGACGCCGGAGTCGCCGACGCCGACGCCCGCGAGGTAGGCGGGGAGGGGAGCGAAGAAGGCCCCGAACCCCGCGAACGCGAGCGCGACGGCCAGGAAGAAGACGGCGAGGTCGGGGGTGAACCGGCGCACGAACCGTCGGGGATGGAGGCCGCGGACGTCCATCCGACGGGGGGTGAAGGGGAAACTCGCGCCGCGGACCCCGAACGGCCGCGCGGCACGGAGCGCGCGGCGCAGGCGGCGGGGTGCCGGGGCGGCGCCGGGGCGGTCCGGGTCGGAGTCGGCGGGGAGCGACCCGACGGCGACGAGACCCCCGACGCCCGCGCTGGCCCCACAGACCAGACAGACGGCACGTTGGGCGGCGATCGCCGACCAGCCGAGCCGATCGCCGGCGAGGACGACCACGAACCCGACGAGCAGGCCGAGCGCCCACCCGACCCCCTGGACCTCGTTGAGGCGGGCGATCCGGTCGCTCCACGCCGACTCCGGCGTGTCGACGACGGCGAGGAGGGTGAGGACCGGCACCGCGGCGGCGAAGGCGAGCCAGACGGCCGCGTTCGCGACGACGACGGCGGCGATGGAGTCGAGCAGGGGAACGGCCGTCAGGGCCACGGCGACGGTGCCGACCGCCGCGAGGACGTACCGCCGCCGGCGACCGGTACGGTCGGCGAGCCACCCGACCCCGAGGGCTCCGGGCGTGCCGGCCGCCGCGGCCACCGCCGCCAGGACCCCGAGCGTCGCCGGCCCGCCGCCCAACTCCACGACGTACAGCGGGACGATGAGCGACGCGCCGCCGAGGCCCAGCGAGGCCAACCCCCAGGCGTAGAGCCACCGATCGGACACGTCCGGCCACTCTCCTCCTCGGCACTTATACTGGCGGGTGCCCGGAAACGGGATGGGTTTTTGCCCTTCCCGGCCGACCACCCGGGCGGTGCTCGGTCCCACGCTCGCAGTCGGCCTGGCGCTCGTCTCGACGGCCGTCATCTGGACGGGGAGCGAGCGGCTCGAATCGTCGGCGGGGCGGCTCAGCCGCCACTACGGGCTGCCGGTCGCCGTCCACGGCGCCGTCGTCGTCGCCGTCGGGTCGAGCTTTCCGGAGCTCAGCTCCGTCGTCATCAGCACGCTCGTCCACGGCGAGTTCTCGCTCGGCGTCGGCGCCATCGTCGGCAGCGCCATCTTCAACCTGCTCGTGATCCCCGCGGTGTCCGCCCTCGCGAGCGAGGAGTTGGAGACGACCCGCGACATCGTCCACAAGGACGCCCAGTTCTACATCATCAGCGTCCTCGTCCTCTTTCTCACGTTCGCCCTCGGCGCGACGTACGTGCCCGGCGGGACGAACGAGGCGGCCATCCTCACGCCCACGCTCGCGGTCCTCCCCCTGCTCACCTACGGCGTCTACGTCTTCCTCCAGTATCAGGACACGCGCGAGCATACGGCCGCCCCGCCGTCGGACGTCGCGGTGCGCCGCGAGTGGGGGTGGCTCGTCGTCGCCCTCGTGCTCATCGCCGTCGGCGTCGAGGGCATCGTCCGTGCCGTCCTCGCGCTCGGTGCCCTCTTCGACACCCCCTCCTTCCTCTGGGGGGTCACCGTCATCGCCGCCGCGACCAGCCTGCCCGACGCCTTCGTCAGCGTCCGCGCGGCCAAGGAAGACGACAGCATCACCAGCCTCACGAACGTCCTCGGGAGCAACACGTTCAACCTCCTCGTCGCCATCCCGGTGGGGGTCCTGCTGGCCGGATCCGCGACCATCGACTTCCTGGTCGCCGTCCCCATGCTCGGGTTCCTGGCGTTCGTGACGCTCGTGTTCGTCGTCCTCACCCGGACGCACCTCGAACTGACCGACCCCGAGGCGTACGCGCTGCTCGGGCTCTATCTCCTCTTCCTCGCGTGGATGATCCTAGAGACGCTCGGCGTCATCGAGGGCGTGCGGGGGATCTGACCGCGCCCCACCGGATCAGCGCTTTTGCGGTTCGCGGGGATCCGCCCGCCGGCCGAACAGCTTCTCGCGGAGGCTCCGACCCGTCGCGCGCTCGGCCAACAACACCGAACAGTCGAGTTCGTCGACGACGTCGAGCTTGAGCGAGTCGGTGACCAGCCGGGGGAGCAGTCCCCGTTCGACCGCGCCGAGTACGACCAGCGAGTGATCGGCCGCCCTCTTCGCGATGGCCCGCTCGACGTCGCCGGAGGTGTCGACGACCACGTCGGCGTCGTCGAGGCCGTGATCGGTGGCCCACCGTTGCAGGAACTCCTCGCCGGCCGTGCGGTCCTCGGGGCCGTCGACGACGTGGAGGAGCGTACTCGACGCGTCGGCGGTCGAACCGAGCGCCCGGGCCACTTCGGCCCCGAGCGCGCAGTCCGGGGAGTCGACGGTCGGCAGGAGGAGCCGTGAGGTGTCGAGGTCCCGGTCCCGCAGGGCCAGGAAGTCACAGGGCGGCGCACCGCGCAGGTCCGTCAGCGACCGTCCGCCGCGGCCGGTCGTCCACGGGCGGCTGTCGTCCCAGCCGATCATCAGGAGGTCGGCGTTCTCCCGTTCGGCCACGTCGAATATCTCGTCGAACGATCGATGCGAGACGATGGTCGACGTCTCCACGGCGACGTCGTGGTCCCGAATCGTCTCCCGAACCCCGTCGAGGAGTTCGTCGGACTCCTCGATGATCCGGCGGTGTTGTCCGGCGCCGTACCCGCCGGTCCGCTGGTCGGGCATCTGCACCACGTGGACCGGGTGAACCACCGCGGACTCCCTGGCGCTGGCGACGAGGCAGGCGAGTTCGATCAGCCGCCGCTCGGTCCGTGGGTTCGCTATCGGGACGATCACCCGATAGGGACCGTCGCTGTCCTCGACTTGCTCGCCGGTGTTGACGAGGGGGACGTACGCCCGCCCGGCGAGGCCGCCGAACAGCCACTCGCGTGGGGAGAGCTGGCGTTTCGCGCCCTCGAACCGGGCGGATTTCAGGCGGTGTTCGGTGGTCTGGAAGTAGTTGACGACGGTCACCAGCAGGACGCCGCCGAGGGTGTTGCCGAGCAACACCGGCAGCGCGAACTCGGTGATGCCGACGACGACCGGGAGGTCGTCGACGAGGATCAGATAGACCATCTCGGTGTAGGAGACGACGATGTGAAAGAGGTTGCCGAGCGGCACCGCGAGGAAGGCGAGATACACGACGACGATCCGCGAGACGGTGTCGCGGGCGGCGTACTCGACCCACACGACGCCGGCGACGATCAGGCCGGCGAAGGCGGCCTTGACGAACAGCGTCGCGGGTGCCGTCTCGACGCCCTTGCGCCCGAGTTCGACGGCCGTCGCCGCCGTCGACGGCGAGAAGACGCCTCCCCACGCCAGCGCGGCGGCACCGAGGGTCCCCCCGGCGAAGTTGCCCGCGAGGACGACGATCCAGTTGCGCAACAGCGCCGGGACGCTCACCAGCCGTTCGAGCGTCAGCGCCACCGGCGGGAGCGTGTTCTCCGTGTACAGCTGGTAGCCGCCGATGATGATGTAGATGAACCCAAGCGGGTACAGCATCGCGCTCAGCACCGGGTGGCCGTCGGTCGACGCCGTCAACGACGCGTACAGCAGGAAGGTGATCGTGATGGCGAAGCCGGCGGCCAGCCCCGAGAAGAACAGTTCGCGGCTCCCCGCGGTGATCTCCTCGTCGGCCGCCGCGACGATGCGCTGGAACACCTCGTCCGTCGAGAACCGATCGCGCACCACCTCCCCGACGGCCGGCGCGCCGCTCCGTGACCGCTCGACGGCCTCCCGCACCGACTCCTCAGGATCCGGCGGCTCGTCCGAACTCATACCGCAACCGACCGGTCGAGGGAACTAATGGTTTGATACACTCGGACGGCAGCCGGGTCCCGTGGATATAAGCCGCCGAGACGGTATACCGCCGGTATGTCCTCGGGCGACGGCACGACGACCCCGCTGGCACCTTACCCCTCGACGCTCGGGCATCCGCTGACACACACCGTCGGCGCGATGCGCGACGTCTTCGGCTTCCGGAACCGGGCGATGGCCGACCGTGACTTCGTCCGGGTCAAACTCCTCGGTCCCGGCGACGTCTACCACCTCGGTCACCCCGACCACTTCGAGTACGTCCTCCTGAGCGGCCGCGACGACTTCCGCAAGTCCGACGACTTCCGTATCGCCTTCGACGAGGGCCTCGTCGCCGCCGAGGGGGAGACCTGGCGCCGCCAGCGCGAGGTGTTACAGCCCCTGTTCGCCCGTGATCGGCTCCTCGACCACGCCGACGGGATGGTCGCGCAGGTCAGGCGTCGGTGTCGGCGCTGGGAACCCGGGAGTCGGATCGACCTCGCCGCGGAGACGAGCCAGTTGAGCCTCGACGTGCTCTTCTCGACGCTGTTCGGGCGCGAACTCTCCATCGACGGGGACGAGGCGATCCGGACGGCCGCCGACCGCCTGCAGGACTGGTTCGCCCCCACCTCCTACCCGCTTCCCCGATGGGTGCCGACGCCCGCACGGCGGCGGTTCCGGCGCGGGAAGGAACGCCTCCACGCCGTCGCCGACGACCTGCTCGCGGCAGCGGCCACGGATCCACCGGCCGATCCGTCGGCTGCCGACGACCTCCTCTCCTTGCTCGTCGCCCTCCGCGAATCGGGGGCGACACCCGAGGGCGTCCTAGACGACGACTCACTCGGGGACCAGGTGGTGACGATGATCTTCGCCGGTCACGACACCACCTCGACGGCCATCGCCTTCGCCTTCTACGCGCTGGCCACCAACCCCGAGGTCCGGGCGCGGTTCCACGACGAGGTCGACGCCCTCGACGGGCCGCCGACGGTCGACGACCTGGACGCCCTCGACGTGACCGAACGGGTCGTGACCGAGACGCTCCGCAAGTATCCGCCGGTGTACACCATCCCCCGCGAGGCGGCGACGGACGTGACCCTGGACGGCTACCGCATCCCCGAGGGCGCGGCGACGTGGCTCACCGTCGATCAGATCCACCGCGACTCCCGGTTCTACGACGACCCCGAGACCTTCCGCCCGGCGCGCTGGGCGACCGACCTCCGCGAGCGCCTGCCGGACTTCGCGTACGCCCCCTTCGGCGGCGGCCCGCGCCGCTGTATCGGCCGTCAGTTCGCCCTGCTGGAGGCGACGCTCGCCCTCGCGACGATCGGTCGCGAGTACGACCTCGTCTGGCCCGGCGATCCCGACGCGGAGCCGCCGCTCGTCGGCGCCATGACGGCGCGCATGGTACCCGGCACGGAGTTCGTCGTCGAGCGGCGGTAAGTGGAGGAAAAGTGCCCACGGCAGCGGGGACCGGGGTCGCTGAGGCGGTCAGGGAGCCCGCCGTCGGCTCACTCCTCGACGACGACAGTGCCCTCCATCCCCGCCGCCTCGTGCGGGATGCAGAAATAGCCGTGTTCGCCGGCCGTCTCGAAGGTGTGGACGTAGGACTGGCCGGAGGCGACGTAGCCCTGACCGTTCTCCCAGCCCTCGCGGGCAGCCTCCTCGGAGTCGAAATCGCCGGAGGCCCAGTAGCTCGCCCCCTCGGGGAGGCCGTCGCCGTACGCGGTGACGCTGTGGGGTTCGCCGCCGGCGTGGCTCCACGCCACCGTGTCGCCGACGGAGACGGTGAGTTCCGCGGGCTCGAAGGCGACGGCGGTCATGTCGACCACGTGGTCGGCATCGTCGGGGACGCCCTCGACGACGTTGGGGCCGCCCTCGAAGTCGCCGGAGTCGCCGCCGTGACCGCCCTCGCCGCCTCCGCCGCCGGCGGAGATCTCGGGCGCGTCGCCGACGGCGCCGGCGACCGCGAAGCCGGCGTTGCGGGTCGCCTGCGCGAACCGTTCGCCGGCCGCGTCGACGCCCTCGCCGCTCTCGAGCGCCGAGACGTAGTCCGAGAGCGCGGACTCGAAGGTCTCGTAGGTCTCGTGGTCCCCCTCTTCGAGGGCCTCGTGGACGCGGGCGTTCTCGAAGGTGGCGAACACGTCGCCCACGAGGGGGGCGGCGTTCACGTCGCCGCCGCCCTCACCGCGCTCGACGACGGCGTAGACGGCCGCGGTCGCCTCGTCGGCGAAGGTCGTCGCGGCGTCGGAGGCGTCGGCCTCTCCCGTCGTCGCCGAGCGGACGGCCCCGAGGGCCTCCTCGAAGGAGTGGTATCGCTCCTCGCTGGCCGCCTCGACGGCCTCGTGGAAGCCGTTGGCGCCGGCCTCGAAGTACTCGAAGGCCTCGCTCGCAACCGTCTCGGCGCGGTCGGTCGCGCCGAGCGTCGCGAGGACGCCCGCGTCGCCGGCGCGGCCGGTCATGTACGTCGCCGCGGCCGCGCTGGCGACGGGCGTCGACCCCGCGCTGGCCTCGAACTCGACGAGGGCGTCGGTCGCCCCCGCGAGGTGGGTGTCGACGGCCTCGTCGTCGCCGCCGCGGAAGGCCTCGGGGAGCGCCGTCAGGTGCTCCTCCTCGAAGGTGTGATAGAGCTCCTCGCTGGTCTCCTCCAGCGTCTCGTGGAAGTCGGCCTCGTTCTCCTCGAAGCGGGCGAAGAGGTCCTCCGCGACCGTCGCGGCTGCCTCGCCCTCGCCCCGGTGGTAGCGTTCGCGGGCGTCGCCGAGGCGGGCGCGGAAGTACCCGGATTCGAGCACCGGCGCGGCGTCGCCGGCGAGGGCCTCGATCCCCGTCGTGAGGCCGTCGTGGGTCGTCGCCGCCGCGTCCGCGACCCCGGCGTCGTCGCCGTTCTCGATGGCCTCGATCAGGGCTTCGAGCCCGTCGTGTTCGAACTGCTCGTAGGCGTCCTCGCTGGCCTCCTCCAAGGCCTCGTGGGCGCGGGCACCCTCGAAGTGCTGGAAGACGGACTGGGCGGCGGCCGCCGCCGCTTCGGGCTCGCCGGCCTCGTAGAGCCACACGGCGTCACGGACCCGAGCGCGGTAGCCGTTCAGGCCGGCGGCGTGGGCGAGGCCGAGACCCCGACCGCCGAGCCCGGCGGCCATCTCGGCGTCGAAGCCGACGGCGCCCATCAGCGAGAGGTGGCCGACCCCCGCGACCCCCTCGGGGACGAGTTCGTACGCGGCGTCGACGACGCCCTGTGACGCCGAGAGCGCCGCCTCGTGGACGGCGTCGGCGTCGCCCTCCTGGGCGGCCGAAACGGCGTCCTCCAGCCCGCCCTCGAAGGCCTCGTAATACTCCTCGCCGGCCGATTCGATGGTGTCGTGGACCGCCGCCTCCTCGAAGTCGGCGAGCGTTGCTTCCCCGACCGTCGCCGCCGCGTCGGTCAGACCGGCGGTCGCGAGGGCGTCGACGTTCCGGACGCGGGACGCGAACACGAACAGGGAGAACACCCCGACCGCGGCGTCGCCGGTCCGCTCGCGCTGGGCGGACAGCAGGTCCTCGCCCGCGCCGTCGAGGGCGCCGATGGCCTCGTCGGCGTTCCCCGCCTCGAACGCCGAGCGGCCGTCGCCGAGGCTCCCCTCGAAGGACTCGTAGGCCTCCTCGCTCGTCGATTCGAGGCCCTCGTGGGCGCCGTACTCGCCGCCGGCGTTCTCGAACCGGGCGAACACGTCGCCGACGAGTCGCGCGGCCGCGGCGTGGTTGTCGGTGCGACCGAGCGCCACCGCGTCGTGGAGTCGCGCCCGCATGACGTTCCACTCCGCCGCGAGCGCCGTGTCGGCCGAGACCGCAGCGGTCGGCGTCTCGGTCGCGGTGGGTTCGGCGGTGTCCGTCGCGGTGGGTTCGGCAGTGTCCGTCGCCGTCGGTTCGGCCGCGTCGGTTCCGCTCTCGCCGCCACAGCCGGCCAATCCGGCACCGAGGGCGACGCCGGTCGCCTGCAGTATCCGTCTTCTCGTGTGTCGCATAGATTTTAGGCTAGCCTAAAAACACAAAAGCCCGTCGGTTTTTCGGTCAACCTAAAAATTTCGTGGCGGACGCCTCCCCCTCGCGGGTGGGGAGTCGGTAGGAGCGATGGGGGACGCGGCCGACAGTATTTAGGCCAACCTAAAAACGTGTCGAAGCGTCAGTCGTCGCGGAGGAACCGGTCGAACGCGGAGCGGAAGGCGGCGTCCTCCTCGGTCGCCTGTTCCCACTCCACGAGCCCCCGTTCCTCGCGGGTGCCATCGATGGTGTTGTCGAGGAAGAAGGCCACGAGGCCGCCGACGGCCATGCCGGTGGATCCGATGACGTAGATCGTATCGGCGACGGCGCGGGCGCCGAGCACCGGGCCGAGGACGGCGACCCCACGCATCCCCTCGCGGAACGCCGCGGCGCTGCCGACGTTGCCCATGTACGCGGGGACGGCGAGGCCGGTGAAAAGCGCGATGCCGACGACGAAGACGTTTCGCGAGGAGTCCAGGTCGACGTACTCCAGGTTCGAGAGGCCGACCGCGACGATCTGTCCGAACATGGCGACGTAGAGACCGCCGACGATAGGGTCGGGGATGGTCGCGATCAACTGGCCGAAGTAGCCGACGAAGCCGACCACGAGCATCACCGCGGCGCCGATCTGGACGACGTAACGCGAGGCGACGCCGGTCAGGCCGATGGCGCCGATGTTCTCGGAGTAGGAAGTCGACCCCCCGGTTCCCATGAGGCCGGCGAAGACGTTCATGATCCCCTCCATCCCGATGCCGTGGTTGATCCGCTCCTTGCTCGGCGCACCGACCCCCGAGAGCCGCGCGACGGCGTGGTAGTCGCCGAACGACTCCAGCATCGACGCCGCGACGCCCGCGAGCATGCCGATGACGAACGCGGTTTCGATCTGGGGGGTTCCCCACTGGAGCGGGTAGATCGGCATCAGCGCTGGCGCCGACGCGACCGAGGCGAGGTCGACGTAGCCCGACGTCTCCGGGGCGTAGAACCCGACCACCGAGAGGACGGCGGCGATCACCCACGCGACCACGACGCCGAGCAGGACGGGGAACAGCTGGAACGCTCGTGAGGCGTCGCCGAGGTACTGCGAGAACAGGACGATCAGGCCGAGGGTCAGCCCCAGCAGCCACCAGTTGCCCGACGCGGCCGTCACCTGGGGTGCGTTGAACAGCGCCAGACCGATCAGGGCGATGGTCGGCGCGATGATGACCGGCGAGATGTACGACCGCAGGCGGCCGAGCAGGCCGAGGTAGCCGACGGCGATCTCGACGACCGCCGCGACGACGATGGCCCCCTGCAACTGGAGGAGGGCGGCCTCCCACGCCGGCCCCGCGGGATCGCTCGCCTGCACCACGCCGATGACCGCGAGCGCCGGCGCGAGCATCGAGAATGGCGCCCCCTGAACGATCGGATAGCGGTTGCCGAAGGTCGTCTGTGCCAGGGTCGCGATCCCCGAGACGACGAAGAAGGTGCCGACGAACCGCGGGACGACCGCGTCCGGCATCCCCAGCGCCCCCGCGAGGATCAGCGGCACCGCGACGTTCGCCCCGACCATCGTCAGGTAATGCTGGACCCCGAGCAGGAGCGACGTCGGAATCGGCGGCCTGTCCTCGATACCGTACTCCACGAACCCGGAGCGACCGTCGGAGTCGCTCATGGTACCGGCTCACCCGAACCCATACGGCGCACTCTCTCGTCGGGGCGTTAAAATCGACCGGAACCGGCCGAAAGGGTAAGGACGGGGGCGACCCACCACCCGAGCGATGGACGAGGGGGTCGCCACCGAGGACGCAGCCGGGGAACCGACCGCAGCACCGGACGCGGAGCGGTACTGTTACGCCGGCGAGGCGGTCGTCGCCGCGACGCCGCTCGGCGCCGGCTGGGCGGCCGTCACCAGCCACCGGCTGATCGCGTACAACCCCGCGGCCGACGGCCGGCGGTTCGAGACGGTCGACCGGCCAAACGTCGCGGGGATCGACGTCGACGCCGCGGGCGACCGGCGGCTCCTCGGGTGGGCGGTGCGGGCCCTCCTCTATGGGCTGGCCGCCGTCGCCGGCGGCGCCGCCCTCCGCGCGATGGACCTCGGCGAGACGCTGTCGATGGATCCCGGGACGACCGGCGCGGCCCCCGTCGGGAGCGTCCTCGCGGTGACCGACGCCCTGGCCTCGGCGCTCGTGACGCTCACGGCGCTGCTGTTGCTCGGCGGCCTGGCCCTGTTCGTCGGCGGTCTCGCCCTGCTGGCCCGGTACCTTCGGACGCGCCGGTCGGCGCTCGTGATCGAGCGGTTCGGCGACGAACCGGTTCGACTGGCCGTGCCCCGAACCGACGGCGAACGGGCGGTACGGGCGCTGTCCGGGGCGCTCGACGAGCGGTAGCCCGCCCGACGAAGATATATCCCTCGTGGCCGCGTACCGACCGTCGATGGAAGTCAGGCGGTTCCTCCGCGGCCGGATCGACGACGACCGCCTCGACCGTGTGATGACGGCGGTCGCCGAGCGGTACGGTCACGAGGACCCGTCGGTCCGGTATCTCGACGCCGACAACTGGCTCTCGACGCCCGTCGTCCTCGACGAGGAGCTCTTCGTGAAGGTGATCTCCCGACAGAACTCCATCGTCCACGCGCTCATCACCACCGGCCGGAACATCGGCGTCTTCTCCGCGGGGACCGAGGGCTTCTTCGAGCATTTCGGGACCCCGTACCAGATGGCCACCCACGAACTCGAGGCGACCGAACGGATGCGCGACATCGGACTGAACGCGCCGGAACCGCTCGAAGCGCTCGAGGTGGCCGACCTCGGGGTCGTCGTCCTCGAATATCTCCCCGAGTTCCGGCCGCTGGACGACCTCGAACCGGAACAGGCGCGTGACCTCGCTCCCGACCTGTTCGCCGCGCTGCGGACGCTGCACGACCACGGCCTCGCCCACGGCGACCTCCGGGCCGAGAACGTCCTCGTCCTCGACGACGAACTCTACTTCATCGACGCGACCAACGTCGGCGCCGAGGGGCGAACGGACGCCCGCGCGTACGACGTGGCCTGTGGACTCGCGGCCCTCGAACCGCTCGTCGGCGCGGGGGCGACAGTCGACGCCGCGGCGACGGCCTACGCCACCGACGAACTGGTCGCCGCCCTGGACTTCCTCGATTTCGTCAACATCCGCCCGGATCACGACTGCGACGCCGCGGCGCTCAAAGGCGAAGTCGAGAAGCGAGCCGCGTGATACGGTTCGTCGTAAGCCATTACCGGCGGTTCGCCGAGACAGTCCGGTGAACCGCCGGGAGACAGTTGCGACGATCCGTATGAAAGGGTGGACGAGAGGGGGCGGAAGACGGGACGTCGAGTCGCTCCTGCCGGGCGAGGGGAGCGACCCGACCGGGGCGAGCGACGACGTGGTGGATGTTGTTGCCGAGTCTCGACGAGAAAAGCGTCGATGCGTCGGCGCTCACCGATAGCGCCCTCTCGGTGATAAAGCCTCCGGCAACGGCAGCGGTCGCTGGGATCGGGACATGGGCCCCGCTGCCGTCGGTCTCAGTCCCAGTCCCGCCGGTCGCGCAGCGCCGGAAACTCCTCACGGACCGCGTCGATCCGGTCGGGATCGAGGTCGGCGACGACGAGGGTCGCCTCGTCGCCGGCGCTCGCGATCGTCGTCCCCCAGGGATCGTAGACGGTCGACCGGCCGAGGAGGGTCGCGTCCTCGAACGTCGCGGCGCCGTTGGCCGCCGCCACGTACGTGAGGTTCTCGACGGCGCGGGCCCGCGCCAGCGTCCGCCAGTGTTCCACTCGGGGATAAGGCCAGGCGCTCGGCACGCAGACGAGCGTCGCCCCGCGGTCCGCGAGCCGGCGGTACAGCTCCGGGAATCGCAGGTCGTAACACGTCGACATGCCGACGGTGAAGCCCTCGAAGTCGACCGTCGAGAGCGACTCGCCGGGCGTGAGCAGGCGCGTCTCGGCCGACTCGTACCCGAAGAGGTGGTGTTTGCGGTAGACCGCCCGACGGCGGCCCTCGCGGTCGTAGAAGACGCAGGTGTTGGCGAGCCCCTCGGACGCGGGCGTCTCGGCGCCGGCCGCCGCGCTCTCGGCGAGGTCCTCGACGTGGCTCCCCGCTAGGAGGCCGACGCCGTGGTCGGCGGCGGCGTCGGCGAGACGGGCGAAAGTGGGGCCGTCGAGCCCCTCCGCGGTGCGGGCGTAGGCGTCGAAGGCGAAGTAGCCGACGGTGAACAGTTCGGGGAGGACGACCAGGTCGGCGCCGCGGGCGGCGGCGTCGCCGACGGCTTCGACCGCCCGGTCGACGTTCCCGTCGACGTCGCCGGCGGTCTGGTCGAGTTGGGCCAGTGCCACCCGCATCTCAGGCCGGCAACCCCAGTTCGCGTCTGAGCGCCGCCTCGAGGTTGTCGAGTTCGGTGTCGAGGCGCTTCTTGAAGAAGCGTTCCACGCCGGGGAGTCGCCCGTCGACGACGAACTCGTTGTGGAGGCGGGAGCCCGTGTCGGTTTCCTCGATGCGGTGCTCGCCGGTGACTCGGAGGACCGAAGAGCGGCCGACGAACTTCACGTACCGGGGTTCGTCCCGTTCGACGTCCTCGGTCTCGACGGTCGCGGTACGGTCGACTAGGGGAAGATCGAGGTCGATCTCCCAGGTGGCGCGGTTCCCGTCGACCTCGTAGTCGTGGACGACGCTGATCGCACCGGCCCGCATACCGGGATCGGAGATGAACTCCCAGACCCGTTCCCCCGGTGCCTCGAACTCGAACGTCCGACGGACGCGTACGGTCACGGGCTGAACTCCCCCCGTACGCTAAAAAATCCGAGGGTCACCCCTGCGTGACGCGCCACGTCGTCGACCGGGCGCGCCCCCACTTCTCGATTTCGACGTCCTCGGACTTCTCGGCCAGTCTGGGGAGTCGAGAGCCCACCTGTTTGGCCGTCAGCCCGATGGCGTCGGCGATGTTCTTCGCGCGGAAGTAGCGCTCACCCCGAGAGACGCTGTCGTGGAGGTACGCGAGGATTCGCCGTTCCTCTTCGGTCAGAGAGGTCATCGTTCACTCGCGGTAGGGGATTCAGCGTCTTAACTCTTTCAAGCCCGACCGGTCAGGCGTACGCCTGGATCGACACGACCGCGAGGAGGGCCGCCACGATGCCCAAGGCGAACCCCCAGGCCTTGGTCAACTGCCCGGGTGCGGCCAGCATCGCCAGCGCACCGCCGACCGCGACGATCGAGAACAGCACGCCGAACCCGACTCCCCTGTCCGTCACCGCGGCGTCGTGTGCCATACCGGCACCTGCCGCGGGTTGCACTTAGCTCATTCGGCTCCGGCCGCGGAACCGCACGGATGATATAAGACGACGCGGGGCCGTACGGCCGGTATGGACTTCAGCCTCTCCGCCGAGCAGGCCCAGATGCGCGACATGGTAGCCGACTTCGTCGACGAGGAGGTCGTCCCCGTCGCGGGCGATATCGACGAGGCCGACGAGTTCCCGGCCGACCTCGTCTCGCAGATGGCCGAGCTCGGACTCATGGGGATGCCCTTCGACGAGGCTTACGGGGGCGCCGGGCTCGACTATCACGCCTACGCCGCGTGTCTCGCGGAGATCAGCCGCGGGAGCGGGGGCCTCGGAACCATCGTCGCGGCCCACACCAGCCTCGCGGGCGGGATGCTCGACGCCTTCGGCACCGACGACCAGAAGGAGCGGTTCCTGACGCCGCTGAACGAGGGTACCGACGTCGGGGCGTTCGCGCTCTCGGAGGCGGGCGCCGGGAGCGACGTGCCGGCGATGGAGACGACGGCCGTCCGCGAGGGGAACGAGTACGTCGTCGACGGCGAGAAACTCTGGATCTCGAACGGGTCGGTCGCCGACACGGTGATCCTGTTTGCGAAGACCGACCCCGAGGCGGGCCGGCATGGCATCTCGTCGTTCGTCGTCCGCCCCGAGGAGGACCCGGGCTTTCACGTCGAGGGAACCGAACACAAACTGGGCGACAAGGGCTGTCCGACGGCGGAACTGCGCTTCTCGGACCTGCGGTTCCCGGCCGACCGCCGCCTGGGCGCCGAGGGCGACGGGTTCGTCCAGGCGCTGGAGACGCTCAACGCGGGCCGGATCACCATCGCGGCCCGGGGCGTCGGCATCGCCCGAGCGGCTCTGAACGAGGCCGTCGCGTACGCGAACGAGCGCGAGCAGTTCGGTCAGCCCATCGGCGACTTCCAGTCGATCGGCCACAAACTCGCGGACATGGACACGAAAGTGGAGACCGCTCGACTCCTGATGCACCGGGCGGCCGACCGGAAGATGCGCGGCGAGCGGTTCGTCAAGGCGGCCGCGCAGGCCAAACTCCACGCCAGCGAGGTGAGTCGCGAGGTGGCCAACGAGGCGATCCAGATCCACGGGGGGTACGGCTACACGAAGGACTTCCCGGTCGAGCGGTTCTACCGCGACGCCAAACTCAACGAGATATACGAGGGGACCAGCGAGGTGTTGCGCAACACCATCGCCGACGAGGTTCGCTGACCGACCGCAAGGTTCGACAGGCCGGAGTCCAAGGGGAGACCATGACCGAAGACGACGGCGACGGTGTCACCGCCCGCTACTACGAGGCAGGCGGCGAGCGGGTTCTCACTTTCGAACGCGACGGGCGAACGGCCGCCCTCGCACAGAACAGCGAGGGGTACGCCATGGTGACGGTGCGTCCCGACCCGGACGGCGACGAACTGGAGCGGTACTACGGGTTCGACATGGCCCTCGATCACGCGGCGGAACGGCTCGGCGTCCACGTCGCGGACCTCCCGGTGCCCGACGAGGCGGCAGACATGGGGATGTAGGCGACCGGCTGGTCAGCCGGTCCAGTAGAACCGCGGCCCGAGCGTGAGGTAGGCGAGCGCCAGAAACAGGAGCGCGAAGGCGAACACCTCCCCGGGCCGGCCCCGGAGGAGGATGGCGAGTCCCTGGACGACGCCCATCACGATGGCGTCCTGCGGGTGGAGGTCGGGGTACGTGATCTGTGTCACCATGAGCCCCGCGAGGACGCCGGAGAGGGCGACGAGCAGGAGGGGGCCGACGAAGCCCGCGAGGACGCCCGCCGAGAGGATGGTCGCCGCGAGCGTCGAGGGTGTCCCCTTCGTCTTCGAGGCGTCGCTGTCGTAGGCGGTATAGAGGCCGAGTCGAGTGACGGCCATGGCGACGTAGACGGCCGGCAGGAGGAGCCCCAGCGCGTAGAGGAGGGGTCGGTCGGCGAGCGTCCACGCATCGGCCGCCCGCGACGCGATCAACATGGCCGGCGCGACGCCGAAGGAGGCCACGTCGGCCAGCGAGTCGAGGTAGGGTCCGGCGGGGGTCCCCCCGCGCTTCCGCGCGACGACGCCGTCGAGGCCGTCGGCGACGGCCGCCAGGAGGACGATGCGGGCCGCGAGCGGGGCGTTCGTCGTCGCGACGAACGCAGCCAGGAAGCCGAGCATCGCGTTGCCGACCGTCACGGCGTCGGCCAACCCCAGACGCCCGACGAACCGCGGTTGCATAGCTCCAACCTCTGTGACCGAGGATTTACGTCTTTATATCGTCGGATTCGACCGCCGAACCAGTCCGCATTTATTCGTCGCCCCCCGAGCGGGAGGTATGCACAGGCGTCGACTCCTCGCGACGCTCGGAACGGGACTCGCCGTCGGGAGCGCCGGCTGTGCCGGCGTCGTCGGCGGCGACGTCGAGGGCGACGTGGGCATGACCGCGGAGGCGTTCCGACCCACGACCATCACCGTCTCGGTCGGCGAGGAGGTGGTCTGGTACAACAACAGCGCCCGCGCCCACTCGGTCACCGCCTACGACGACGGCATCCCCGAGGGCGCGGAGTTCTTCGCCACGGGCGGGTACGACTCCACGAGCGCCGCCCGGGAGGGGTGGTACGAGATGAACGGCGTACTCGAAAGCGGGGAGACGTTCGCCCACACCTTCGAGACGCCCGGCCAGTTCAACTACTTCTGCATCCCCCACGAACGGGCGGGCATGGTCGGCCAGGTCGTCGTCGAGGAGTGATCACGCGGCCGGCAGTTCGAGGTCGACGGTGGTTCCGTCGTCGCCGGTGTCGACCGCGACCCGACCGTTCGACACCCGGACGATCCAGTTCGTGAGCCACAGCCCCAGCCCGGTGCTGTGGGTGAGCTGTGTCTCCGCCCCCGCCTCGAGGACGCGCCGCTCCACCGGCGGGAGCCCGGGACCGTCGTCGGCGATCCGGAGGACGGCCTGCCCGCCTGTGTCGGCCATCGAGAGGTCCACGCACACCCGCGGAACGGGGGCGTCGTTGTGTGCGACCGCGTTCTCGAGGACGTTGTCGACGGCGTGTGGGAGGAGTTGGTCGGCACGAACGGGAGCACCGTCCGGAAGCGTCGTCCGGACCTCACAGTCGGGGTAGGTCCGCCGCAGTTCCGCGAGTCGGTCCCGCACTACGTCGACCAGGTCCAGCCGGACCGCCTCCGTCCGATCCGCGTCGGCCACCCGCTCGATCAACCGGCCCGCGTCGCTCAACTCGGCGAGGTCGTCGAGGCGACGCCGGGCCACGTCGAGGCTCCGTCGCGCCGCCTCGTCGTCGAGACGTGCCGCCGCCCGGTCGACGTGCCCCCGGGCGACGTTCACGTCGTTCCGGACGTTGTGACGCAAGACGCGGTTGAGGACGGCGAGCCGCTGTCGGCGCCCCCGCCGCTCCGTCACGTCGAGGACGACGAACGCCGCGCCGTCGCCCCTCTCGTGGATCGGGGCGGCCCACACACGCGTATCGAGGAGCGCACCGTCCGGTCGCCGGTGACGGGTGTCCTGGCCGACGATCCGCTCGCCCCGCCGCAATCGGTCGAGGAGGGCGTCGAACCCCTCGTCCGACGCGTCGGCCCAGGTCACGCCGAACGAGCGACCGAGGACGGCCGAGCGATCCCGGCCGAAGGTGCGCTCGGCCGCCGGGTTCCAGAGCCGGACTCGCCCCTCGCCGTCGACGGCACAGATCGCCACGGGCGCCGCGTCGATCACCGTCGAGAACCGGTCCACCAGATCCTCGACGGCCGCGGTGAGCACGGCCACCTGCTCCTCGCCGTCGAGTTCCCGGTCCAAGGCGTCGAGCAACTCCGCGAAGACGGTCCGGGAGAGTCGCTCCCGGTCCGCCGCGACCTCGTCGCGGGCGGCGGCGTAGGCGTCGACCACGGCCCGCTCCACCGCCTCGTGCCCGCGGTCGGTCAGCGCCCGAAAGACGGCACCGGCGATCTGATCCGTCGACTCGTCCATTTTAGGTTTGCCTAAAAAATGCCCGGTGATAAGCGTTCGGCTCCGCGGCGACGGCGGGGGCCGACGACCGTCGTCGCTCGGATCGGTCGGCAGGTCCCCTCATCCCCCGGCCGATCCGTCGTCCCGTTCCCGCCGCACGACCACGACGGGCCCCACCGACTGGGCGGCCACCTGCGCGGACGCGTCGCCGAAGAGGAAGGAGCGCAGCGACGGTTCGCTCTCGCCCATGACGACGGCGTGGTGGTCGACGGCCGCCGTCGCGATGGTCCGGATCGGGGACTCGGAGACGGTGACCTCGCTCGTGATAGCGGCGGCCGGAACGCCGCTTTCCCGGAGGTGAGCGGCGGCGTCGCTCAACAGCGACCGGCCGGCCGCCGTCTCCGCCTCGCCGTCGGCGACGTGGAGGAGGGTCACCGCGATGTTTCGGTCGCCGATCAGGGTAGCGACGAACTCCGTGACCCGCGAGGCGTCCACCTCCCCGCTGAGGGGGACGAGCAGACGTTCGACGTCGGGGGCCGGATTCGGAACGAGGATCGCGTCACAGCCAGTCTCGTCGGCGACGCGGTCGAGGGTCTGCTCCTCGTCGTGTGTGAATACGAGTCGCGTCTCGGCGATACCCCCGGCCTCGTGGAACGCGGCCGCGAGTTCGCCGAGTTTGGTCTGGGCCTGCGTCTCGAACTGGAGGCGAGCCTGTCCCGGCGGCGTCTGTTCGGGCAGGACGTGATAGCCGAGGACGACGACCGGCAGGGTCGTCAGCACGTCGACGACGGATTCGGGGATCGTCTCGCCCGCGAGGACTTCGACCGGGACGAGCACCGTCCAGTTGGGTTCGGACATCACAGTACCCCCCGTAACGTCACGTCGCGAGCGTAATAGTAGTACCAGCCGGCCGACAGCAGCATGATCGCGAGGCCGATGAGCTGTGACGTCGGCTGCATGAACCCGATGAGGGCGAAACTCGCCAGCGCGCCGAGCACGGGAACGACGGGGTAGCCCGGAACGCGGAAGTCGGGGTCGTACCACGCCGGTTCGTCCCGGCGGAGCGCGATCAGCGCGATACACATCAGCCCGTACATGACGAGATGGAGAAAGGAGGCCACCTCGGCGAGCACCGCCACCTCCCCGAGCAGGACGAGCACGAGGATCGGTCCGCCCGCCATCCCGAGGGCGACGTGGGGCGTCCCGTATTCGAGGTTGATGCGGCTCGCAAAGCGTGGCACCAGCGCGTCCTTGCTGACCGCGTAGATGGCACGCGAGGTGCTCAGGATCGAGGCGTTCGCGCTCGACACCGTCGCGAGGAGCCCGCCGAAGAGGATGGCGAAGGCGCCGAGCGACCCGAGGAAGCTCTCCGCGACGGTGACCATCGCCGTCTCACCGAGCGTCGCGAGTCGTTCGCTCCCGAACGCGCTGACCGCGACGAAGATGGTCGCCACGTACAACACCCCGACGATCAGCACCGATCCGACCATGGCCAGCGGGAGGTTCCGCCCCGGGTCCTTGATTTCGCCCGCGACGGTCGCCACCTGGGCGAACCCGAGATACGACGTGAACACGAGCGCTGCGGTCGTCAGGACCGAGAAGGCACCCTTCGAGAGGAACGACTCGCCGATCGGTTCCGGCTCCCCGACCAGGCCGAAAATCGACAGCCCGCCGAACACGAGGAAGGCGACGATGATCGCCAGGAGGACGCCGACCACGCCGTTCTGTAGCTTCGCCGCGTTCTCCGTCCCGGTCACGTTCAAGACCGTCAGGAACACGCCGAACAGCAACGCCAGCGGGACGACGACGTCGAAGCCCCCGAGTACGACCCCCAGCCTGACGAGGACGGCCTCGGCGTAGAACCCGAAGCCGACGAGGTAGAAGGCGGACGCGAACACCAGCCCGAACCACAGCGAGAGGCCGACGACGGCGCCGAACAGCGACCCCATCCCGCGGGAGATGAAGTAGTACCCGCCCCCGCTTC
Source organism: Haloplanus salinarum (assembly GCF_009762275.1). Lineage (NCBI taxonomy): Archaea > Methanobacteriati > Methanobacteriota > Halobacteria > Halobacteriales > Haloferacaceae > Haloplanus > Haloplanus salinarum. The sequence goes on from NZ_CP034345.1 coordinate 725,099, forward strand.
GCGGCATCGCGGTCGCCAGCTCCGAGGTCGGCAGCGCGACGAGGAGCGCGATCACGGCACCGATGGCGAACGAGCCCGCGGCCGCCGGGCCCGCCCGTCCGGCGGCGATGCCGGGGAACACGAAGATGCCGGCGCCGATCATCGTTCCGACGCCGATGGAGATGCCCCCGGTCAAGCCGATGGTCCGTTCGAGTTCCGTCCGCTCGTCGACGACGGTCACCTCGTCGGCCGTCTCCGGCCGTTCCACGGCCGGCCGTTCGCCGTCTCGGTTCGTCGCCTCGGTTGGTGGGGGCGCCGACCTGTCCGGGGTATCGACCATGTCCGTGGGGTTCGACGGCCCGACGCTTATGTCTGTCGAGTGATACGTAACCGGGCCGCCGACGACCGACGTCGCGTGGCCCCCGGCCGACCGGCTCAGGCGTCGCCGTCCGCCTCCAGATTGAGCGCCGCGACGAGTCGGGCCGTGATGACCTGTTCGACGATGGCGATCAGTCCCTCGTCGTCGTCCGCGTAGTCGGCGAAGATCCCGAGCGGGACCTCGCCGCCGGCCATCTCCCGGTGGCCGCCGGCGCTGCCCACGTCGTCGAACGCCTCGGTGAGCACGTCGCCGATGTGGACGCGCGTGTCCGTCGAGCGGGCGCTCAAGTGGATGCTCCCGTCGACGACGCCGAAGACGACCGCCGTCTCGACTCCCTCTAGGGTGGCGAGATAGTCCGCCGCCTGCGGTAGCGCGTCCCGCTCGCTCGTCCGGCCGACGTGGGAGATGAGCACCGCCCCCCGGACCGATCGGTTGGCTATCGCCTGGGCGATTGCGTCGACGGTCGCGCTGGTGACCGAGGGCGTCGAGAGCTGGCGCAGCAGGTTCAGATCCGCCGCCTCGTGGAGGAACCCGGCCGCGGCGTACTCCGCGTCGGTCGCGCCGCGGAGGAAGCCGAGCGTCTCACGACGGATCGCGAACAGCAACGCGGTCGCCAGCGTGGCGTCGAGTTCGAGGTCGAACGCCCGTACGTACTCGGTGAGGATCGTCGCCGTCGCGCCGATCGACTCCCGGTGGTCGACGAAGCGGGCCTCGATCCCCTCCGCGGGGTGGTGATCGAAGACGACGTCGATCGGCGTCCCCTCGGGGACGCGGTTGTTCCCGCCGGGGACGGCGTGATCGACGAACGCGAGCAGGGACCCCTCCGGGCGGTCGTGGACGCTCGTCGGGTCGAACTCCCGGAGGTCGATGTCGAGGAGGTTGATGAACGCGCGGTTCTGCTGGTGTGAGATGTCGCCGCTGTAGAGGATGCGACGCTCGTCGATCCCGACGGCCGCGGCGATCCGACCGAGCGCCAGCGCGCTCGCGAGGCAGTCCGGATCCGGGTTGTTGTGACAGACGATCGTGAGCTCCTCGGCCGGCGTCAAGACCTCCCGCAGCGCCTGGACGTCAGTCATAGCCCTACTTGGTCCCCGACCGGCACAAGCGTACTGACCGGCTCAGACCTCGTCGACGACCTCCTCGGCGAAGCGCGTCATCTCGCGTCGCGGATCCGATCCCTGGAGGCTGACGACGGCGTGATCGAGGCCGAACCCGGCCAGTCGTCGGAAGTAGTCCCGGAACCAGTCGACGCCGGCGCGATAGCCCAGATGGAGGGGTTCCGGCTCCGCATCCGGATCGTCCGCGAGGGCGACCCGGACCGCGATCACGAACGGCTTCTCGCCGGCGAGCCCGCGCCACCGGTCCAGATACGTCCGGAGCGTGTCCTCGGGGAGGTGATAGAAGATCCAGCCGTCGCCGTGTTCGGCGATCCACTCGACCGACTGGCGGGCGTGGCCCGTCGGCAGGAGCGGGAGCGTTTCGGTGGTCGGCTTCGGCAACACGTCCAAGTCCCCGCCGAGTTCGCCCCACGGCCCGTCGAGGGTGGGATACTCCTCGCGCCAGAGCGTCCGGATCGCGTCGATCCGCTCGCGGACCGCCACCGCCCGCTCGTCGGGGTCGACGTCGAAGGCCGGATACTCCGGGTCGCGGTCGCCGGAGGCGACGCCGAGGACGAGCCGCCCGCCCGAGAGTCGGTCGACGGACGCCGCGGCCTTCGCGACGTGGATCGGGTGGCGCAAGGGGAGGACGACACTCGAGGTTCCGAGAGCGATGTCGTCGGTGTGGGCCGCCGCGTGCGAGAGCAGGGGCCACGTGTCGAACGCGCCGCCGGCGTCCCCGAACCGCGGCCAGTACGTCGGGACGTCCCGCGCCCAGAGGCCGTCGAAGCCGACCGACTCGGCGTGACTCGCGAGGCGTGTCTCCGCCGCGACGTCCGGCGTCGACTCGCGGACGCCGGTGAGCGGGAACCCGATCCCGAACGAGAGGCCCTCGGAGCCGAACAGTCGCCGGTAGCCGGCGTTCGCGTGTGCCAACTCGGTCATCGGGGGTCCTTGTCGCTGGACACACATCCGTACTCGGGTCGCGTCGCGGCCGCGAAAAGGGTCGTCGGGTGTCGATCAGTCCTCGTCGACGGCGACGTCTTCCTCGTCGACGTCGACGGCGGCCTCCTCCTCGGCGGCGACCTCTTCGGGTCGCGCTTCGAGGGTGAGCTTCTGGACCTCGACCCGCCGGAGCGGGTAGATGGTCTTGGCCTCGCCGTAGACGGCCGAGGAGAGACGCCCCTCGACACAGCTCTCGACGAAGGACTCGAAGTCACGTTCGTCGGCGGCCTCCTCGACGAGGTCGATCATGACCCGCCGGATGGCCTTCTCCTGACTGCGGTCGGCCTTCTTCGTCGTGAACGCGACGGGCTGGACGCGGACGCGGTAGTCGTCCGTCGTCAGCACCGTCACGGTCGCGTCGATCTTCGAGGCGCCGCGGCGCACCAGACTCCGCAGGTAGTCCCGCGTGAGTTCGTGCTGGACGAACTCCGCGTACGCGGAGTCCGACCCCACGTCCGTGATCTTGAACGTGAGTTTGGTGTTGTTCGCCCCCGAGTCGCCGGTGAGGTCGCCGAGGGTCGTCTCGATCGTTCGTCCGATGATCTTCTCCGGTTCGTCGGCGAGCGTCTGGCCGAGTTCCTCCCGGTCGTACTGCTCCGGGGCGAAAACCGTATACCAGCGCTTGCCACGTTGCTGCTTGGGTACTGAGCGTTCACTCATGGTTGTGTCTGTGTTCGCGTGCCGTTCGTGCGACGGTCTCCGCGACCGTCAGGTTCACCACGTAGTCGTCCAGGGTCGACCCCAGACCGCCAGCGGTCTCGCGTTCGACGACCGTGCGGACGACGTCGTCCGCCACGCGCGTCGTCATCGACGGCGTGTTGTCCGGCCGGAGTGCGGCCGCCACCGTCGACGCGTCGTCGTGTGTCGTCGCGACGTCGGCGCGTCTCATAGCGCCCCCCTGAACGCCGCGATGAACCTCGATACCTCCGCTTCGAACGCCTCCGCGTTCGCGTCGTCGAACCGCGCCGTCGCCCACCGGGAGCCACCGGCGCTCCGCCCGTCCGCGTCGACTTCCCGAACCGCCTCGGCCATCGCCGCCCCGAGGGCTTCGTCGGTCGTGCCCGCGGCCGCAGCCGAGTCGTCGGCCACGACCAGTACGACGGGTTCCGGCGACTCGAAGTCCCGACAGAGTCGGGCGACCGTCCCGAGCCGACCTGGACCGTCGTCCGCGACGCGCGCGACGAAGACGCCGTCGTACCGGCCCGTCGTCGCGTCCGACAGCGTCCCGTGGACCGCCCGGGCGTGCGTCCGCCAGGCGTCGAGGACGGCCGACCGCGCCGTCTCGGCGTCGCGGATGGCGAGGGCGACACCGGTCCCCGGCCGCTCGCGTGCGACCGCGTCGAGGGCGTCGCCGAACCCCGCGACGGTCGCGAACCGGCCCTCCGGGGTCGCGTACGGGTGCAGAACCCGTTCGACGGCCGCCGCGGCCCGCGACGACGACGCCGAGGCCTCGATGGCCAGCCACGACGCCAGTCGCCGCCGGTCCGGTTCGTCGGGCTCCGCCGGCACGCCGAGGTCCGCGAGCGCCGCCTGCGCCCCGTCGGGATCCCCCGAATGCGGGCTGCGGACGAGCGTCGAGTGGGCGAGGCCGTCGACCGGATCGGTCGTCGGCACCGCCAGCCCCGGACGCCGGTCGATCGCCGACCGCGCCGTGGCCGCGTCGAGCAGCGACGGCGCGTCGCCGACCGGGCGACCGGCCGCGGTCACGCCGGCGAGCGCGAGGATCGGATCTGGATCGACGCCGAGTTCCCGGACCGCCGCCGCGGCCGCGACGCTCGTCGGCCGGTCGTCGCCGACGAGGGCGACGTCGCCACCCGTCACACCGAGCGCGAGGGTGAGGTCGTCGCCGTCGGCCGGGAGCGGGTCGGGCACCGGATCGACGCGCACCTGGAAGGGCGTCGATCGCTCCCTGAACGCCCGCGCGAGGACGCCGCTGGCGGCCAGCGCGTCGCCGGTCGCGGCCGCGACGACCCGAACGAACGGGGCGTCGCGGATCGCGGCGGCCACGTCGCCAGCATCGGCGTCCTCGACGGTCGCGGGCGCGGTAGACATACTATTCCTCGAGCAGTTCGACGGCGACCTCGTAGCTGTACGTGAAGTCCTCGTCGAGCGCGTCGCCGCGGTAGTAGTTCACCAGACGGCGGATCTTCGACTCCGTGTTCTGGAGCGCGCGCTTGTTTTGGTGGTCCTGGGGGTTCGCTTCCATGTGCTCGCGCAGGCGGATGGCCCGCTCCATCAGGTTGTGGAGATCCTCCGGAAGCTCCGGCTCGGCGTCGTGCTCCTCGAGGATCTCGGTGAGCTTCTTCCCCGTCGCCAGCTTCACGTCGGGGATCGGCGTACCCTTCACGCCCTCGTCGCGCAGCTTCATCCCGATGACGCTCGGGTCGTGACCCTGCTCGGCGAGTTCGACCACGCGCTCTTCGATGTCCGCTTCGTCTACGTCGCTCCACTCCGGGGGTTCGTCTGCCACCGGCTTGTCCGAACCGGACGAGCCACGGCGGCGGGTGTGCATTCGTGCCATAGATGGATTGGAACCGCACAGACCGCAGAAGCGTATCCGTGACCGACAGCTGTCGGTCACAACACTCCCGCAATCCCAAGCCCGAAGGCGAGTCGGATTTGCGGTCGCGCCGTTCCCACCCGAATCAACGCGGTCCAGCACTAAACCGTTTCGAATCCGCGAGTTCGGCCCCGTGGGACGGCGACACGTCCGGAAACCGATCCGAAGGCCTTATTATGTGGACCGCGGTACGGTTCGATGCGACGCGGGCTCGTAGATCAGGGGTAGATCACTCCCTTGGCATGGGAGAGGCCCCGGGTTCAAATCCCGGCGAGTCCATTTCCTTTCGCTCACTTCGTTCGCTTCAGTCAATGGACTCGCCTGAGTCCCCCTCGCTCCCTGCGGTCGCTCGCGGGACTCCCGGCGAGTCCTTGTGTTTGGTGTTTCTATCGTTCCTGGGATAGAATCCTAGTCTCCGAAGTGTAGGTGAAGACAGCTTAGCGATTAGTCTGATCGCTTCGGCTCGTTAGCCCGCTCCAAGTCTTAGTGACGAACGAATCCTACGAGGTCGAGAAGGACGCACACGCCTACGTGGTGGCCGTCGAGGACGTGGGTGGAGTGATTGTACTCCGAGAGTGCGAATGCCCTGCTGACCGTTTCAGGGACGACTACGACTGCAAGCACAAGGTCGCGCTGGCAACGATTGGCGGGCAGGTAGTGATGGAAGCGGCGGCAGCCTTCTCTGAGAAACGACTGGCATCGAAGTTTCCGGAAAACGACCATGTGAGAGCAAAGATCAGACAAACGCTTCAGCGACTGCGTGATAGGGGGGAAGTCGACTTTCTGGACGAAAATGGGGCCTACCGAATCAACGACTTGGACCTCAACGCCGAACTCGACCGTGAGAGTTCGGAAGCCGACAAGTCACGTACACCGGACCCCGATTCGGAACCGCAACTGACCGAAGATGAGGAACGTTTCACGGAAACTCGCCGTCGGGCACGCGATTCCGATTTCATCGAGGCTGTTAGAGAAGCGTACAATCAGACCTGCGTAGTCTGTGGCAGTAGCCGAGAGACTCCCGACGGACAGCCCGAAGTCGAGGCCGCACACATCTATCCGAAATCAGCGGGTGGCGCGGACGACGTGCGAAACGGCGTCGCTCTGTGCCGCCTCCACCATTGGGCGTTCGATACCGGCTGGCTCGCGTTTACTGACGACCACGAGATTCTGGTGAAGGATGTCCCCGAACGCGAAGGGTACTACGAGTTCAAGCAGTTAGAGGGGAACTCGCTGGTTCTTCCCGAGGAGGGTGGCGTGGAACCTCACCCGACGTATCTACAAGAACACCGCGAACTGCACGGGTTTTGACCGCCGCTACGTGTCATCCGAGAACTCCCGCTCGGCGTCCTCCGTTTGCACGCTGTAGCGTCCGCAGAGTACCCCGCGCGTCGGACGGTCCCGCGTCACCGAACCCCGTCGGAGCGTATGGCGGGCGTGACGACGGACGCTTCGGGGCAGTATCGCCTTCCCCGACGGTCGGTCTCCGGGCCGGGGACCACGGGGACCGCCGTCGAAATCGAGCGCCAGGGGCGCCCCGAGTCCACGCGCCGACGCCGGCGGAACGGACGACCGAGGTGACGCGACCTCACCCGCTCCGTAGCGCGATGAGGATCTGGAACAGGCCCGAGACGGCGGCAAGTGAGAGACTGATGAACTGTCCGGCCCGTGGATACCCACCCTTCGCGAGGAAGAACCCGATCGCGGCCCCTCCGACGAGTACGAGCCCGCTGATAGCGAGGAGTTCGTCGGGATCAAGCGTCACACGTCACGCCGCAGCAGGTCATCGATCGAGAGCGTGGCACGACCGAGGAAGAACGACCCCGCACCGACGCCGATCAGGAGGGCGACGTTCGTCCACAGTCGGTCGCTCACCACCCCGACGATCGAGAGCGTGGTCGCGACGAGAAACACGAACGTCGCGAGCGCGAGCCCGTACTGTACCGTTTCGTCCATGTATGCACCTTATCGTAGAGAGGAATAAAACCAGGCCCCACACCGGACATCGTGCCGGCCACGAAGTCCCAGTCGCGGGACGCGGCTGCCGTCCGGTCGTGTTCGAACGTCGTCGCACAGCCGTTCGCACGCAGTCCGACGATCGGGAGGCGGACGGTGTCGGGGGCTCCGGTGATCGGGGCGAACGAGTGCATCGCAACCCACCACCGTGTCGTATGCGGCCGTTGCAGCGTGGGAAACGCTGCTGCGCCGTTCAACCTCCTCCGTGGGTAATGGGGCTGTATGAGCCACGCAGTGCAGGCCCTCTATCCGGCCTTACTCGCAACGATAGACGTCGTGATCGGCGCGGGATTCCTCTATGCGAGGGGACTCTCCCCGGTGGGGCTGTTTATGACGGCGCTTGGAGCCGTCGTCGTCTGTCACGTCGTATACGACGCGGTGAATCGGGTCGACACCACGGTGAGGGCGGCGGGTGGATCACGGGAACGGGTACACTGACGGTCCATTGGCCCTGCGAGGGGTCACGGCGTGCTCCCCGCCCATCGTCGCCCTGCGCGTGATGCGGTGGAACCAGGGTGCCAGGGGGCACGAGATCGAGGGTCGCGCTCGCGTGTCGACTCCGGGACGGGTCGCACGCCGGCCTATTGTGACGCGCGCACGCGCGCGCGACAGCCATAAGTATACTCGTCCCTTCGATGACGTATGAGCCAGCGTGACGGGATGGCGGGGTCGGACACGCCGGACTACGCAGAAATCGACGTCGCCGTGCTCGTGGTCGGCGCCGGTGCCGCCGGCGCCCGTACGGCGATCGAACTGGCGGAACGCGGGGTCGACGACGTGCTCGTCCTCGGGAAGCGGAGTCACGGTGACGCCCACACCACGTGGGCCCGTGGCGGCATCAACGGGGCCCTCGGAGCGCGGGACCCGGAGGACGACTGGACGATCCACGCCGCGGACACCCTCAAGGAGGGTCACTTCGTCAACGACCCCGGGAAGGTCGAGGCCGTCGCCAAGCAGATGCCCGAGCGGCTTCGGGAACTCGACGAGTGGGGGATGGACTACTCACGGACGGACGACGGTGAGATCGACCAGCGGTACTTCGGTGCGCAGTCGTTCCGTCGTACCGCGTTCGCCGGCGACCACACCGGCGAGTCGCTGCTGGACACGCTGATCGATCGGGCGCAGGCGCTCGGCATCCCGTATCGCGAGGACGTGATGATAACAAAACTCGTCGCCGACGGCGACCGGGTCCACGGTGCCGTCGGGTTCGACATGGACACCGGCGAGTTCCTCCTATTCAACGCGGGGCAGGTCGTCCTCGCGGCCGGGGGGTACGCGGCGATATACGGCCGCCACACCTCGCGGGACGACGAGAACAACGGCGACGGCCCGGCGCTGGCCTACGACGCCGGCGCCGAGCTGATGGACATGGAGTTCGTGCAGTTCCATCCGACCGGGATGGCGGTCGACGAATCCGACCCCGAGTGGGAGCCCTGGAGCGGCCGGCTCGTCACCGAGGCCGTTCGAGGCGAGGGTGGACGGCTCTACAACACCGACGGCGAACGGTTCATGGAGCGGTACTCGCCGGAGCAGATGGAGTTGGACGCCCGGGACGTGGTCGCTCGCGCCATCACCCAGGAGGTCGCCGAGGGGCGGGGCACGGCGAACGGTGGCGTCTATCTCGACATCTCCCACCGCGAAGCGGCGTTCATCCGGGAGCGACTCCCCCGGATGTACGAGCGGTTTCAGGACCTCGGGGTCGATCTGGCCACGGATCCCGTCGAAGTCGCCCCGACTGCCCACTACGGCATGGGTGGTGTCGCCGTCGACGCCCACGGCGAGACGGATATCCGGGGACTGTTCGCGATCGGGGAGACGATGGCCGGGGTGCACGGCGCGAACCGACTGGGGGGCAACTCGCTTGCGGAAACCGTCGCATACGGGGTCCTCGCCGGCAAGCGGATCGCCGATCGCGTCGACGGGCCAGGATCGGTGCCCGAAACCTGCATCGAGAGGGTCGTCGAACCACAGCTGGCCGACCTCGATCGACTGGCCGACAGCGAGGGGGAGCACGACGTCGACGTCGTGTTCGAGGAACTGCAGACCCTCACGTGGGAACACGCTGGGCTCCTCCGCGACGGGGAGTCGCTGGCGACCGGCCTGGACGCGTTAGAGGAGCTTCGGCGGAAGGCCGGCGACATGCGAATCGGCCCGATCACGAGCCGCTCCTTCGAGCGCGCCATCGACATCGGCTTCATGCTGACGGCCGCCGAGGCCGTGCTTCGGGGGGCCGACGAACGAACCGAGTCACGCGGCGCCCACTACCGGACGGACTACCCCGAGACCGACGACACGTGGCAGCGCAACGTCCACTACCGGCGGGCGGCGCTCGGCGGGATGACGACCCACGTGGAGCCTACCGGCACGCCGAGCGAGGCGGTGCGGGCAGCACTCGACGAAGGGCACGAACTCGAATACCACCAACTCGAGTGAGCGCCGCGACTCGGGAACCCCTCACGCCTCGGTCGCGTTCCCCTCGGGTGCCGCCTCGTAGACCACCTGGACCGACGTCCTGACCGTCACCGGCCCGGATTCGATATCGGTCGGGGGAGCGGCGGTGGGGGCGGGCGTCTCGGTGGCGTATGCCCCGTCCTCGACGGAGCGGGGGGCGCCGCCCCGGGTCGTCCGGATCACGTTCACGCCGGTGACGGTGAGGTTCGCGTCGGCGGCGAGCGCGCGGGCCTTCGCGCGGGCGTCGGTCATCGCGGCGCTCCGGGCCCGCCGTTCGAGTTCGCGTCGCCGATCGGTCGAGAGCGTGAAGCTGATATCGTCGACCGCGGTGGCGCCGTTGGCGACGGCGGTGTCGACGACGTCGCCGACGCGGTCCGGATCGGTGACGGTGACCTCGAAGTCGTGCATGGCCCGATACTGGATGCGGGGTTCGGCGTCCTCCTCGCGCGGGCGACGGCGGTCCTGCCGGATGTCGTACCGTTGTGTGGTGATCCGGTCCTCGGCGACGCCGGCGTCCGTGAGCGCGGTTCGCATCCGCGAGACGTTCCGGGCGAGGCGCTGGCGGGCGGTCGCCGCGTCGTCGCCCGTCGCGACGACGGATACGTCGACGACGGCCTGGTTCGGGGCGGCGTCGGCGCTGCCGCTCCCGACGACGTGAATAGTGCTGTCCGACTCCGACGTCGCGGGCGTATCGGGGGTCGTCGAGGACGACGACCCGGCCGAACAGCCGGCGATCAGGAGCAGGGCGGCGAGCCCCACGGCGACGAGTGTGCGTCGGTGCATCGTGGTCCGACCTCCGGCGGGCACCGACAAAGGTGTCCGGGAGACACAAAGGGCCGTTTGAGATACCACTGGGGATCGGTAGATCGGGACGGGCTCGGGGTCCGTACGGAGGTCCCCAGACGGGTCGGTCAGTGTCCCGGACGACGTGTGCGTCACGGCCGACGCCCTGCTCGGTCGGGTGTTCGCGAACCTACTCGACAACGCCGTCGAACACCACGACGGCCAACGGCCGCGGATAACTGTCGGGGCGGACCCCGACGGCGATACCGTCCGTGTGCGCGTACAGGACGACGGCCCTGGGATTCCGGAACGGCAGCGCGAGCGGCTGTTCGAGCAGGGGGGAACGCGAACCCACGGGCTCGGGCTCTACCTCGTTCGGACGCTCGTCGAGCGTTACGGTGGGTCGGTCGAACTCGCCGAGACCGGTCCCGAGGGGACGACGTTCGTCGTCGAACTCCCGGTGTATCGTGGCGACGATACGGCCGACGCGGACACGGACCGCGTGGTGAGTTCCGAGACTGCCGATGCCGAAGACCCTCTCCGGGATCGGTGGTCGCCGTGACGGGGTGGGGGATTTTTGCCCGTTCCCGCCGATGACCCAGCCATGACCCACGAACTCGTCGATTACCGCGACGTCGACCCGGTCGGTGGCGGCCTCCACTTCCTGCGTGACGCCCTCGACTGTGCGAACCTCGGGGTGTCGGTACTCGACGTCGAGGCCGGCTGGAGCGGGAAACCCCACGACCACGCCGACGACGGTCAGGAGGAGGTGTACGTCCTCGTCGAGGGGGTGGCGACGGTCACCGTCGGGGACGAGACGGTGTCGATGTCCGCCGGCGACGCCCTGCGCGTCGACCCGGCGGCGACCCGACGGATCGACGCCGAGGAGGCGTCGCTGTTCGTCGTCGCGGGCGCACCCTAGAGACGGGCGTCCAGGTCGACCAGCGCCGCCTCGTCCTCCACCTCGGCGTCGACGAGGTGTCGTCGGCTGATCGACCGCGGGCGCTTCGCGCGCCGACGGCCGAGCCAGCGCCACCCGAGGTTTCGCAGTTGCCGACGCTGTGCGCGGTCCAGTTTGGATCGGGGAGTGTCGCTCGTATCGCTCATGGCTCGGTCGTCCGGACCGTCGTCGTCTGTCGATCCGGACGGGATGTCGCTCACTGTGGTCCCGACCGACTTCAATCTGTGGGCCGCTGTCACGGTCGCCGACGGAGACGTCAGGTGCCCGCCGCTCGCTTCAGGATCTGTGGTGTGACGATCAGATCGAGCGCCGCGATCAGGTACGCGACGAGTTGCACCGTCCCGTCGAGGAAGGCGTACGCGACGAAGGCGACCACCAACGCACCGCTCGCACCGATACCGTATCTTACCGCAGGGCTCGAAAACGGGTTCCCCTGTGCCATGTTACGGTCGGCGGGCTGGATCGATCAAAGGTGTTGTGTCGTGTTTCCGGGACGGAGACGGTGCCCGTAACTCCGTTTCGAGCGGCCACGCGCCGCCGGTCGTCGCCGGCCGCTACTGAAGCGCCCGGAGGTTCGCAACGGCGAACGGCACCAGCATCTCCGCGGGGGAGAGGCCGCCGTGCATCCCCACCTCGTCGGGGTCGTCCCCCCCGAACCACACGCTCTCAGTCCGGGGGACACAGACCAGGTCGGGCGCGCTCCGCTCGAACGCGGGAGTGGGTTCGGCTGGCCCGAACAGGCCCCGTGTCCCGTACTCCGATCGGGTGAACGTCAGACAGTCGACGCGCCGTTCGAGGACGCGCCGTACGTCCTCGACCCTGCCGTCGCGGAGGTGAAACTGCAGCTGGCGGGGACTCCCCACCGGCGGGATCCGTGTGCCGTCCGCGGTTTCGGCGAGGGCGCTTCGCACGACGTCGTTTCCGGACAGGTCGACGTGGCCGTCGGTGTCGAGGTGGCCGTGATCGGCCGTCACGACTACGAGCGTCTCACCGGCACGCGCGGGGTCGACGCGACGAAGTTCCCGATGCAGGGACGTCAGGATCGACTCGAGTCGCGACGTCGTCGGGTCGGCCCGCGGGCCCACCTCGTGGGAGAGTGCGTCGATCTGTGGGAGGTACGCGAACAGGTACTGGCGCCCTTCGCGTTCGAGTTCGGTCCGTACGGCGCCCGCCAGGTCGTCGACCGATCGGTAGCCGACGTACGTGTCGGCGCCGGCGGCGTATCCGCCGGGCTCCGGGTCGTCGAACGCGGCGGGTCTGAACAGAACCGTTCGCAGGTCCGACGGCATCCGTCCGTAGAGCGACTCGACGCCGTAGAGGGCCTTCGGGGCCGGCGGGGCCTCGGGTGCGACCGCCCGCACTGGGTCTCCCGTCTCGGTCAGGTACGGGAGCGTCTGGACGCGTCCGACGCCGGCGACGTGCTGCCACCACCCGAGCAGCCCGTGTTCCACGGGGTATCGACCGCCGTGGAGGGACGGGAGCGCGGCCGCCGTCTCGGAAGGGAACGCGGCAGTTAGGGGCGTCACGGTTCCGTGACGCTCGAACCGTTCGAGCAGATCCGTCCGGCGACGGTCGTCGTCGACGACGCGACACCAACCGTCGTAGCCGAACCCGTCGATCAGCACGAACAGGACGGTGGTCACCTCCGCGTGGTCGACGTCGCGGTAAGTGTCCGCCGGTAGCGTCGGGATCCCGGCGGGGGCCGCATCGAGGACGGAGAGACACGTTCCGGGAGCGCCGACGACGCAGTAGTCGCCGTACGCGGGGGTGAGGTATCCGGCCCGCTCGGCATCGTCGCGGAGCGTACGGGCGACGTGGTCTCGCCTCATCGTCGATCGGTTCGGCCCCGTGAGGGATAAATCGTCGACGACCGTCCGGGCCGCGTGTGCCGGCGACCGAGACGCCGTGGTCTCGGGCGCTCCTCGACACGTTTGGCCGGTTCCACCCTCGTGGAGCGTGGAAGGCACCGTTCGAGCTGTCGACACGATCGGAGCACTTTGTACGCATTTTCGGTACGAATTCGAAATGCCGTCGATATATTCCGAGGTATGTTAATATATTATACGCAGGAACCGTGAAAGAGTAGCACTAGATTTAAGACATTACCACGGAACGGGTCGGTATGCTCGAAGTGGAGAACCTGACGAAATTTTACGGGGATCTACTGGCCGTCAATGATCTCTCGTTCAAAATCGAGGAGGGGGAGTTCGGCACGTTGCTCGGCCCCAGCGGCTGTGGGAAGAGTACGACCCTGCGCACCATCGCCGGACTCGTCGAACCGACCGAGGGGGGGATCTACCTCCGCGGTGACGACGTGACGGGGCAACCGCCCAACGAGCGAAACATCGGGCTGGTGTTCCAGGACTCCGCGACGTTCCCCCACATGACCGTCGAGGAGAACATCGAATACGGTCTCAAGATGAACGGGTTCGGCCCCGACGAGCGGGAGGAGCAGATCACGAAGTACCTCGACCTCGTTCAGATCTCCGAGTACCGGGATCACCGACCCACGGAACTCAGCGGCGGTCAGGAACGGCGCGTGTCGATCGCGCGGGCACTCGCGTACGAACCCGACATCCTCCTCCTCGACGAGCCGCTGACCGGACTCGACCGCGTGCTGCGCCAGGACCTCCGCAACGAGATCAAGCAGATTCAACGCGAGGTCGAAGTCACCACGCTGTACGTCACGCACGACCAGGAGGAAGCGCTCTCGATGTCCGACAAGATCCTCGTCCTCGACGACGGCGAGAAACAACAGGAAGGGTCGCCCACGGAGATATACGACGACCCCTCGAACCGGTTCGTCGCGAACTTCGTCGGGAAGTCGACGCGGCTTCCCGGAACGGTCACGTCCCGCGATCCGCCACGGATCGACACCGAGGTGGGGCGGGTTCCGACCGACGCGGCGTCGCTCGACTCCTTCGACGTCGGCGAGGACGTCGAGGTGTTCCTCCGGCCGGAGGACCTCAGCCTCGACCCCGACGCCGGCGACGAGGCGTTGCAGGGTGCCGTCACGAACGTCGAGTACCTGGGCACGTACAGCGAGGCACTGATCGACATCGGTGAGGGGATCCAGGCCGTGCTCCACACGAGCACGTCCGCGAACATCGCCATCGGCGACGAGGTCGCCCTCACGTTCGACCCGTCCAACGTGATCGTCCTCGAAGCATGATCGTCGAAGGCATTCCCCTCCCGAAGTTCGTCGAGCGTAACGTGTCGTCGCGCTCGCTGGCCGCGTTCGGGCTGGGGTTCCTCACCGTCTTCTACATCGTCCCCATCGTCTTCCTCTACTGGAACAGCCTGAACTTCGGGGACGGCGGGCTCTTCAGCAACTACGCACGGGCGTTCAGCGACATCTACCTCGTGACCCTCGCGCGGTCGTTCTACTACGGCGTTCTCACCACCGTCGTGACCCTCACGCTCGGGTACATCCTCGCGTACTACATCGCCTTTCGGTCCGCGCGCGAGAAGCTGTTGCTCGGACTGGTCGTCCTGCCGCTCTGGATCGCGTACGTGATCCGCTATCTCGGGATTCAGCTGCTCCTGTTCCCGTCGAGCCCGGTCGTCCAACTGATCGGAACCGACTTGGGCATCCTGTTTTCCACCAGAGGGGTGATCCTGGGTCTCACCACCGTCTTCCTGCCGTTCGCGATCCTGCCGATCTACCACGCGCTCAAATCCATCGACGAGGACCTCGTCGACGCGTCCCGCGTGCTCGGGGCGACCCAACTGCGGACCGTCCGCTCGGTGATCCTCCCGCTGAGCCTTTCGGGCGTGGTCGCCGGGGGGATCATCGTGTTCATCCTCGCGACCGGGTCGTTCCTGGCCCCGGCGATGCTCGGCGGCCCGAAAGACACGATGATCGCGAACGTCATCGAGCAGTCGTACTCCCAGACGTTCGACCTCGGTCTCGCGTCGAGTCTGGCCGTCATCTACACCACCATCCTGCTCGTCTTGCTCATGGTGTTCAACAGCTACGTCAACCTCGGGGAGGTGTTGGGTGAACTATGAACCGCACCAGTCGGTTCAGGTTCGGCTACCTCCCGGTCGCGGCGATCGTGTACGCGCTGTTGCTCGTGCCCGTGATCCTCATCATCATCACGTCGCTGACGACGTCGTCGGTGCCGACCATCCCGACGGACGGGCTGAGTCTGGAGTGGTACGTCGAACTGGCGGGAGACGATCAGATCATCAGCGCGCTCGTCGTCAGTACCGTCGTGGCGGTCTCTTCGGCGATCATCTCGGGGCTCATCGGAACGATCACCGCGTTCGGGTTCGTCCGCAGCGACTTCCCGTATAAGCAGACGGTCTCGACGGTGCTCCTGCTCCCGCTGATGATCTCGCCGGTCATCACCGGACTGGCCATCGTCCAGTACGCGGGGATGATCCGACTGCCGGGGGACTACCCCGCACTGATCCTCGGACACGTCGTGCTCACGCTCCCGTACGTGTTCCTCATCATCCGCGCACGACTCGTCACGTTCGACGAGACGCTCGAACAGGCGTCGCTGATCATGGGTGCCAACCGGTTGGAGACGACCCTCAACGTGACGCTCCCCATCATCGCGCCGAGCGTCTTCACCGGCGGGCTGATCGCTTTCGTCGTCTCCTTCGGCGAGTTCACCGCGACCCAGTTCCTCATCTCGCCCGGCACCACGACCGTGCCGGTCATCATCTACACGGAGCTGCGAACCGGGCTGACGCCGACGATCAGCGCCCTCGCGACGGTGCTCGCGGTGATCATGCTGGTCGCCGCGATCCTCGGCGAAGTCAGCGGCGGCGACGCCTGACTCCCCCCGGACATTTATATCTCGGAGCGTTCGAGTTCGCCGCGTCGACGATGCAAGAACGACGAATTCCCGAGAAGCGCGGCGCCGCGTTCGAAGTGGCGGCAGGAGAGACGTTCGACGTGACCGACGTCGAGGGCCAACAGGTGGCCGACCTGGTCGCGTTCGCCGCCGAGGACCCCACCGAGCGGTTCTCGACGAAGTACACGTACCGCCGGAGCGGACGGATCAGCGTGACCGAGGGGGACACCCTGTACACGACCGAGGGAGAACCGATCCTCTCCATCACGGCCGACGACTGCGGCGACCACGACCTCCTGTACGGCCCGTGCAACGAGTGGATCCTCGCGGACTACTACGGCCAGTCGGGGGGCAACGGCTGCCGCGAAAACCTCGCGGAGGCCGTCGAACCGCTGGGCGTCGATCCGGCTCTCGTCCTCGAGACGCTGAACGTCTTCATGCGAGCCGAGATCAGCGACGGACATATCGACATCCAAGAACCGCAGTCGACGCCGGGAGACACCGTCCGGTTCCGTGCGGAGCGGGACTGCTACGTCGCGGTGTCCGCGTGTGCGGGCGAGTCGACGGTCAACGCCGGCGAGACCGGCCCCATCGACGTCGCCGTTCCCGACGGGACGGACCTGCACACGAACTGGTAACGTCAGCGGCGCCGCCTCGGACCCCCCGCCCGCGGTCCGTCCAGTACCGACGGCGTAGGTTTATTAGGTGGACACGGAAACACGTTCACATGGACGATCATCTGGTTGAAACTTATCGGTCGTCGACTCCGAACTCCCGGAATCTGTACGAACGCGCGGCAGCGGTGATGCCAGGTGGCGACACGCGCTCGGTCACCTACCACGACCCGTATCCGTCGTTCGTCGAGTCGGGGTCCGGCTGTCGGCTCCGGACCGAGGACGGCGAGACGCTGCTCGATTTCCTCAACAACTACACGCAGTCCGTCCTCGGTCACGCGCCGCCGGCGGTCGTCGAGGCGGTCACGGAACGGTTCGAACGGGGCAACGGGTTCGGCGCGCCCACGGAGGAGGCCGTGACGCTGGCCGAACGCCTCGTGGATCGAGTCCCCTCGATCGAGCGGGTCCGGTTCGCGAACTCCGGGACCGAGGCGACGATGAACGCCATCCGCGGCGCGATGGCCCACACCGGCAGGGAGACCATCCTGAAGGTCGATGGGGGCTACCACGGCACCCACGACACGGTCGAAGTCGCCGTCGACGCCGCGGGCCGGGAACACCGCGGCATCCCGCGGGACGTCGAGAACCGCGTGCTGACGACGCCGTTCAACGATTCCGAGGCGCTCAAAGAGGTCTTCGCGACGGCCGGCGACGACCTTGCGTGTTTCATCCTCGAACCGCTCATGGGCGTGGCCGGCGGGCTTCCCGCCGACGAGTCGTTCCTCCGCACTGCGCGCGACCTCACCGAGGATCACGGGGTCCCCCTCGTCTTCGACGAGGTGATGACGTTCCGGCTCGCGTACGGCGGCGCCCAGGAGCGCTACGGCGTCACGCCGGATCTGACGGCACTGGGGAAGTTCATCGGCGGCGGTCTCCCCGTCGGAGCCTTCGGCGGACGGGCGGACATCATGTCCGCCTTCCACCCGGCGGAGGGAGTCGCAGACCACTCCGGGACGTTCAACGCGAACCCGGCGACGATGGCCGGGGGTATCGCGACCCTCGACGCGCTCGACGAGGCGGCCATCGCGGAGCTGAACCGGCTCGGCGAGCGGTTGCGTGCCGGGGTCGGGGAGGTCGCCGCCGACCACGACCGGCCGCTGCAGGTGACCGGTGACGGGTCGATGTTCCAGCTCCACCTCACGGACGGGACGGTGACCGACTGGGCGTCCTCGGCCGCCGGGACCGACGCCTTCGAGGACCTCTTTCTCGCCATGCGGAACCGCGGCGTCTTCATGGCGCCGCGCGGCATGGGGAACCTCTCGACGCCGATGGCGGAGGGAGAGATCGACACGTTCCTCGAAACGCTCGATACCGCCCTCGACGACCTCTCGGAGGCATCGTCGTGACCGTTCGCCGCTCGCATCCGCATCGTGACGCCGCTTTACGGACCGACCTCGGGTGACCTCGATGGGGGAAGAACTCCACCGTCGACGGGCCGCGGGTGTTCCGCCGGGGCCGCCGCCGGCGGAGCGTGCCCGCCGACTGCGAACCCTCCGCGAGGCGCTCCGGGACCGCGGGCTCGACGGGGCCGTCGTCTACGGGAGCGGCCCGACACATCCCGACGCAGTCCGGTATCTCTCGGGATACGTTCACCCGTTCCCGCGGGCCCGCTCGCTGCTCGTCGTCCCCGCCTCGGGGCCGACGGTCCTGGTGATCGACCGCGAGTGGCACCGCGAGGCCGCGCGGGCCATAACGTGGGTCGACGGCGTGCGGGCGGTGCCGGAACGCGATCACGATGCGCTGTCGGCGGCGGTCGAGGCCGCGCTCGCGGACTGTGGGCTGACCGACGGTCGGCTCGGGGTCGTCGACGGCGACCTCCCGGCGGCGGTGCTGGAGGCCGTCTCGACCGCCGGTTCGGGGGTGGACACCGCCTTCGTCCCGGAACTCTGGTGGGACCTCGTCGCCGCCCCGACGGACCACGACGTCCGCGGCATCCGAAGCGCGGCCGAGGCCGCCGACGCGGGTCTCGCGGCGCTCGCGTCGGCCTGTCGGCCCGGCCGGTCGGAGCGCGAGGTGTGTTTCGACGTCCTCGCCGAACTGGCGGCGGCGGGCGCGGAGTTCCGACACGGGGCCGCCGTCTCGACACACGTCGACGTGGGGGCGTACGCGCGCTCCGAGAGCAACCTCCAACCGTTCGTCCACACGGAGACGCCGCTCGACCGGGGGGAGATGTTCTGGGTCGACCTCATCGTCTGTCGCGACGGCTACTACGTCGACTGCGACCGAACCGTCGCCATCGGCGAACCGAGCGCGGCCCAGCGGACCATCTACGAGGCGTGCGAGGCCATGTACGAGGCGATGATCGAGGCGGTCGAACCGGGCGTGACCGGGCGGGCGGTTTGGCGCGCGGGCCACGACGTCGCGGCCGAGTACGGCTACGAGGACCGACTCAACGGCGTGTATCTGGGTCACACCACCGGATCGACGGTTTCGGTACCGCCGTTCGTGGCACCCGACGAGACGAGGACGCTCGCGGCGGGACAGTTCCTCAACGTCGAACCGGCGATCCACGTCCCGGGGACGGGGTCGGCGTGTATCGAGAACACGCTGTTCGTCGGGAGCGAGGGGACGACCGTCCTCAACGACGCGCCGACGGACCTGATCGTCGCGTGATCCTTCATGATCGACCGTTCATTCACATGTCACTGAATAGCTAATCACTCCAAAGGTTTTTCACAATATCTGATAACGGTTGGATCATGTTCGGTGATAGCTCACAGCGGTCAAGGACGCCGGTCGATCGACGATCAGTATTGAAAACCCTCGGAGGGGGTATCGCGGCCACGGGACTCGCAGGGTGTCTCGGCGGCGGCGGCGGTGGGAGCACGGACACGCTCCGCTATCTCGGGTGGGGTGGCAACACCCAGGACGCCGCGGCGACGGCCTTCGAATACTGGACCGAGGAGAGCGGCGTCGAGGTCGAGCACCAGTCGGCGGGCGGCGACTCGGAGTTCCTCTCGATCATCCGGGAGAACCCCGGCGAGATCGACCTCTTCATGCCCACCTCGTTCGGCGTGTACACCGCTCGACAGGAGGACCTGTTGGCCGACATCAACTACGACGACCTGCCGAACTACCAGGAGAACATCCAGCAGGACTGGGCCGACCGTCCGTACATCGACGGCGACGCCGTCTTCCGTGACGCCCTCACGCAGGGATACGCGTACAACACGGAGGAGACCGACCGCGAGATGTCGACGTGGGACGACATCAAGGCCGACGAGTTCGAGGATTCCCTCGGGCTACGGGACCAGGCTACCTCCCGCGTGACGAACGCCGCGGCCTCCCTCGGCATGAACATCAACGACGTTCCCGGCAACTCGGACGCGGTCGAGCAGGTCCGCCAGGAACTCGGCGAACAGCACGAGAACACCTTCGGCTACTGGGGAGCCGGCGCCGAGAGCATCCGGTGGCTCCGCGAGGGGACCGCGACCGTCGCGGAGACGTGGGGTGGCCGCACCCGTGCGCTCCAAGAGGAGGGCTACGAGGAGATCGAGTACGTCATCCCCGAGGGCGGGACGTCGACCATCACCGAGGACTGGGCCATCCCGGCCTCCAGCGAGAATCAGGACCTCGTCCACGACCTCCTCAACCACGTCTTCCAGCGCGACATCATCGTCGAACTGTCGGACAACGTCGGCTACCCGGTCCCCGTCCAGGACCCGCCGGAGGTCATCCGTAACCTCCCGGACTACACCGAGAGCCCCGACGACCTGATGTGGGTCGACTGGGGCACCGTCGATCCGGCCGTCTCGGACTGGCAGCAGCTGTTCCAGGAAGTCAAGCAGGGCTGATCGACGCCGGCCGTCGTCGGCCGGTGGTCGAACACTCTTCTTCCGACGGACGATCGGCACAGCCACCGCTCCGACGGGTGGAATCCGCTCCGGACCGAGAAACGCCGTCCGTGGACCGTCGGAGACGAACGCGGGAGTCGACGCCTACTCCTCCATCGCGGCGTCGGAGATCTCGAGTGCCTCGTCCAGCGCGGCGACGGCCTCGTCGACGTCGTCCTCGGTGATCGTCAACGGCGGCGTGACCACGATGGTGTTGACCGACGTGTAGAAGTAAACGTCGTTGTCGAGCGCGTGAGCACCCACCTCGTCGAGGACGGTCGTCCGCCCCGACACCTTGTCGCTTCGCTCCTCGAACGGCACGCGCTTCTCCTCGCTCCGCGTGAGTTCGAGCCCTTGGTGGAGGCCGATCCCCCGCCGCTCCCCGACGCTCGGATGTCGCTCGGCCAGCGATTCGAGCTCGGATTTCAGGTACGCGCCCATCTCGCGTGCGTTCTCGAGCAGCCCCTCCTCCTCGTAGGTCTCGATAGCCGCCGCGCCAGCCGCACAGGCGACCGGGTGGCCGGCGAACGTGTGGCCCTGGTTGAGGAGGTTGTCCTCGAAGTGTTCCGCGATCTCCTCGGAGACCGTCGTCGCGGCCAGCGGCTGATACGACCCGGTCAGACCCTTCGCCATCGTGATGATGTCCGGTTCCGCGTCGTACAGCCCCGAAGCGAACCACTCGCCGGTTCGGCCGAAGCCGGTCATCACCTCGTCACAGATCAACAGTGCCCCGTGGTCGTGGGCGATCTCCTGGAGCCGGGGCAGGTAGTCGTCCGGCGGAGTCAACACGCCGTTCGACCCGACGAGCGGCTCGACGAGCACCCCCGCGACCGTGTCGCCCTCCAGTTCCAGCATCTCGTCGATGTACTCCAGGCTCTGTTCGGGGTCGAGGCTCGACCCGTAGGCGTACGGATCCGGGCCCTTGACCATCCCGGGAACCTCCGGCTGGATCTCCGGTCCCTGCGCCACCCTCCGTGGGTCCCCGGAGGCCGACAGCGAGGCCGCGGTCGCACCGTGGTACGACCGGTACCGCGAGAGGATCTTGTGTTTGCCCGTGTACGCTCTGGCCATCTTCATCGCTACCTCGTTGGCCTCGGTGCCGCTGGTCGAGTAGAAGGTCTTTTTCAGCGACCCCGGCGTGATCTCGGCCAGTTTCTCCGAGAGGCGAGCCCGCGGCTCCGTCGACCAGCCGGGATTGACGTACGGTACCTCGCGGATCTGTTCGTCGACGGCGTCGGCGATGCGGTCGGCGTCGTACCCGAGACTCGTACAGACGTACTGGCTGCTGAAATCCAGAATCGAATCGCCGTCGGCCGTGACGATCCGCGGCCCCTCGGTGTCGACGATCTCCGTCGGGTCGAAGTCTCGCTGGCGTGTCCACGTCCCGAGCGTGTACTCGCGGTCGAGACGCTCGATTTCGTTCCGCTCAGTATCCTGACTTGCCATGGTCGGACATCGTAAGGACACAACATGAATGTTTTGGAGGATATTCTAAATCAATTATGTCCGGCACCATCTATCCCGGGTTTGTGCGGATATTTGAGAAAATATTTTACGTGCTTTCGTGGGACGGAGCCGGGGTACTCGAGCGCCCACGGACCCGCTACGCGTCGCTGACGTTCACGCGTCTCGGCGGTGTTACCGTCGATCCGGGTGGGACTACGGACGGATGGAACCGAAAGATGAGTGCTCCGACAGGGATTCGAACCACGGTCGCGGCGAAGCCGCTCCCTGATTCGAATCCATCATACGCTTCTCGCTCGAAAAACTCGCTGCGATGCTCCGACAGGGATTCGAACCACGGTCGCGGCGAAGCCGCTCCCTGATTCGAATCCTTCCTGCGCTTCTCGCTCGAAAAACTCGCTGCGATGCTCCGACAGGGATTCGAACCACGGTCACGGCGAAGCCGCTCCCTGATTCGAATCCATCATACGCTTCTCGCTCGAAAAACTCGCTGCGATGCTCCGACAGGGATTCGAACCCTGGTCATTGCCGTGAGAGGGCAATATGATTGGCCGGACTACACCATCGGAGCGGACGTCGCCTACCGGTCGTCGTCGCCGTCGCGTCGTCGACATCAGGAGCGAGGAACCGGCCAAATATAAACTCTGTTCTTTCGATCGGACAGCCCCATCCGGGGGGAGGCCGTCTTCGATCGGATCCGGACCGCCGACCGGTCCATACGGCTGAACGCTGTTTTGTATTTCGACCATAATTCGGATAAATAAATAAGTATCTCGAATTCCATTGGAATTTTGTAGACGACTCGTCGCGACGACCGGTAAATATAAGTCCCGGTGCGGTGCTTGTGTATCCTGATGTCACGGGACATGGGAGACGCTAGCAAGAACAGGAGTTCCGACACGACGACCAACCGCCGACGGTTTCTGAAATCGGTGACGGTGAGCGCCGGGGCAGTCTCGCTCGGTGGCTGTGCTGGACAGGTCGGAAGCGGCGGCGGCGGCGAAGGGCCGATCCGGATCGGGACGCTCTACGACAACAGCGGTCCGCTCGGCTTCGTCGGGAAGGGGAAAGACGCCGCGACCGAGATGTGGCTCGAACAGCAGGATTACGAACTGCTCGGGCGGGAGGTGGAGTGGATCGACTACAACCCGGGCGGCGACAACACGGAGTACAAGAACCTGACGCGGAAGCTGATCCAGCAGGACGACGTCGACATGATCCTCGGTGCGCTGCTCAGTTCGAACCGGGAGGCCCTTCGGCCCATCGTCGACGAGAACAAGCAGTTGTTCAGTTACAACGACTGGTACGAGGGCGGCGTCTGTGACGAGTTCATGGTCATCAACACGACGCTCACCTCCCAGCAGCGGCCGCTGATCGACTTCATGGTCGAGAACTTCGGCTCCGACTACTACGCGCTCGTCGCGGACTACAACTACGGGCGCGTCAGCAACCGGTACGCCCGGCACTACGCCGGGGAGAACGGCGCGGAGCCGGTCAACGAGGAGTTCATCCCGCTCGAAACCTCCGAGTTCGGGTCGACGATCAACCGAATCCGGGAGGAGGACCCCGACTGGATCCTCAGCCTGCTGGTCGGCTCGGCGCAGTACTCCTTCTTCAAGCAGGCGGAGTCCTCCGGGCTGGACCTGCCGTACGGGTCGCTCGCCAACATCGCGGGCACGTACGAACACGTCAGCTTCGATCCCCCGGTGATGGCCGACACCTACTCCTGTTTCAGCTACTTCCAGGAGATTCCCACGGAGACGAACCGCGAGTTCGTCGAGGCCTTCCAGGAGCGCAACCCGGCGTACACGAAAGAGGAGGGCGGCTACGTCTTCCTCTCGATCGCGGACGCGTGGAACGCGATCCGGTTCTACTGGAACGCCGTCGAGCAGGCGGGGACGGTGGATCAGGAGGCCGTCCTCGCGGAGTACGAGAACGGACTCGAGATGGACTCCCCGAAGGGTCCGGTGACCTTCAACGGCGAGACCCACCACGCGACACAGAACATGTGGCTCGCGAAGGTCAACGACGACCACAGCATCAGCTTCCTCGATATGGACGGCAACGAGACCGAGGAACCGATCGCCGAGAACGTCGAAACCAGCGAGTGGTTCCGAAACCAGTGTAACCTCGTCGAAAACAGCTCGTGGGACGAGCCACAGACGGACTACTTGACACCCGACGAAGGTGATCTTTCCTGATGGCCGCTGCCGAAGCGATCCTCCGGTTCCTGGTGTTGTTGCTGAGCTTCTTCGGCACGCTCGCACTCGCCGGCATCGGCTTAGCCGTCATCTTCGGCATCATGGGCATCATCAACTTCGCCCACGGCGAGTTCATCATGATCGGCGCGTACTCGACGTCGATCGCGTACGGCGCGGGACTGCCGCTGGCCGGCGCCATCCTCGTCGGCGGCCTCTCGACCGGCCTGTTCGGCCTCGTCGTCGAACGACTGTTGATCCGTCACATGTACGACCGCCTGATCGATACCCTGGTCGCGACGTGGGGGTTGAGCCTCATCCTGATCCAGGTGGTCCAGATCCAGTTCGGCGGCTCGTTCGGCAGCATCCCGATACCGTTCGGGACGTTCCAGTACGGGAGCTTCAGCGCCTCGATGTACAAGATCGCACTGGGACTGACCGCGCTGGGGCTGTTCGCCGCGACCTACGCCGTCTTCACGCGCACGTCCTACGGGCTGCAGGCGCGGGCGGCGATGCAGAACAAGGAGATGGCACGGAGCCTGGGTGTCGACACCGGTCGCATCTACATGCTCACGTTCGTCTTCGGGTCGGTGCTCTCGGGCATCGCCGGGGGGCTGTTCGCCCCCCTGACCGTGCTGACGCCGACCATGGGCAGCGGGTACATCGTCGAGGCGTTCGTGACCGTCATCGTCGGCGGGACGAACGTCCTGGTCGGCACCTTCGGCGCCGCGCTCTCGCTCGGCCTGATCCAGACGCCCGCCTCGCAGCTCTTCGGAACGCTCGGCGGCCGTGTCGCGCTCCTCGTTACGACTATCCTCATCATCCGCGTCCTGCCCGAGGGCATCTCGGGGGTGGTCGCGCGTGACTGATCCGGGGCGGATCGAACGACTCCGGGACCTCCTCGAGGGGCAGAACACCCTGGGCAACTCGACGCGCTTCTGGTACGGGTTCGTCCTGGTCGTGGCGTTCGTCTTCGCGTACCCGCTCCTCACCAACCCCTTCGTGCTGAAGGTGAACACGGATTACTTCGTCTGGATGATCCTCGCGCTCAGCCTCGCCGTCGTGTGGGGGTATACCGGGATCTTCAACTTCGGACAGACGGCCTTCTTCGGCATCGGTGCGTACACCTTCGGTATCGTCGGCATCACGTTGATCGAGGTGACCGGCGGGACGAACGTCGCCATCCTCGCGGCCGTCGTGGTGACCGTGGTCGCGAGCGCGCTCCTCGGATACTTCATGTTCTACGGGGAGATCAGGGGACTCTACGTGGCGATTCTCACCCTCGCGGTGGCGCTGACTCTGAACCTGTTGCTCGTGCGGACGACGAACACGACGATCGGTGCGGCGGAAATCGGCGGCAACAACGGGATCACCGGGATTCCAAGCCTCACGCTGGGCGCCGGTCCCTTTTCCACCACGCTCGGGATCACGGCGCAGTATTACCTCGTCGCGGTCCTCCTCGTCGCGACGTATCTCGGACTCCGGATCCTCCTCAACTCCTACTACGGCTACGTCCTCCTTGCGATCCGGGAGGACGAGGACCGGACGCGGATGCTGGGGTACGACGTCCGGAAGTTGAAGCTGATCGCGTTCTCCCTGACCGCGGGACTCGCCGGCTTCTCCGGTGCTTTACACGCCGCGTGGGGCAACTTCATCGATCCGACGGTCATGGGGCTGACCGCCGCGTCGGTGCCGATCATCTGGGTCACGGTCGGGGGGCGCAACACCCTCATCGGCCCGCTGGTGGCCGCGTACGCCCTCCAGTCCATCTCGACGCGGCTGTCGACCGTCGGGAGCGGCTACACGAACATCTTCCTCGGTGCAGTGTTCGTCCTGGCCGTCCTGTTCTTCCCCGACGGCTTGGTGCCCGCCGTGGTGAATCGGTGGCAGGAACGAACCGGCGGCGGTCGCGACATCGATCCCGCCGGCACGACGGAGGCCGAAACATGACTGCACGACAGGACGACGACGGAGCGATCCTCCGGACCGACGGATTGACGAAGCGCTTCGGCGGCCTCACGGCCGTCGACGACGTCTCCTTTAGCCTGCCCGCCGGCGAGATCCGGTGTCTCATCGGTCCGAACGGCGCGGGCAAGAGTACCTTCCTGAAACTGGTGACCGGAACCCACCACCCGACCGAAGGAACCGTCCACTTCGACGGCGAGGACGTCACCGATCTGAAACCGCACGTGCGCGTCCGGCGGGGGATGAGCCTCAAGTTCCAGCGGATCAGCACGTATCGGGAGCTGACGGTCGAGCAGAACCTCCGTGTGGCGACCCAGCGGATCCACGACGGCCCGGAGGCGACGCGGCGGATCGACGAGTTGCTCGACACCATCGGCCTCTCCGCCCACCGGCAGGCGATCGCTGGGAGCCTCTCGCACGGCGACCAGCAGTGGTTGGAGATCGCGATGGCGATGGCGACCGACCCCAAACTGCTCCTCCTCGACGAACCCACCGCGGGCATGACCATCGAGGAGACACGGGAGACGGGCGAACTGATCCAGGATCTCGTCGAGGAGGGGATGTCGATCCTGGTGGTCGAACACGACATCAACCTGGTCAGACAGATCGCCGACCGCGTCACCGTACTCAACCAGGGATCGGTCCTCATGGAGGGAGCGGTCGCGGAGGTAACCGGCAACGAGGACGTCAAACGCGTCTACCTCGGCAAGCAGGCGGAGGGAACGGCATGAGCCTGCTCGAACTCGATGAGGTGAACGCGGGGTACGGCCGGACGCCCGTGCTTCACGACATCTCGATGGAGATCCGCGAGGGCGAAGTCGTCTCCCTCATCGGACGCAACGGGGCCGGGAAGTCGACGCTGATGAAGACGATCATCGGGTTGTTGACGCCGACGAGCGGCGATCTGCTCTTCAAGGGTGAATCCATCGTCGACGACCCGGCGGAGCGTCGCGCCCGCCGGGGGATCGGATACGTGCCCCAGGACAAGGAGATATTCCCGCGCCTGACGGTACACGAGAACCTCAAGGTCGGCCGCTTCGTCAACGAGGCCAACGACCGGAGTCTCTTCGAGGAGATGTACGACTACTTCCCGATCCTGGACGAGCGCCGAAACCAGAAGGCGGGCACGATGAGCGGGGGCGAACAGCAGATGTTGGCCATCGCTCGGGCGCTCGTCGGCGCCCCCGACCTCCTCCTGCTCGACGAACCCTCCGAGGGCGTCCAGCCGACCATCATCGAGGAGATCAGCGACATCGTCGGGGAGATCAACCGGGACATGGGGACGACGGTCTTTTTCGTCGAGCAGAACCTCGATTTCACGATCAACACCACCGAGCGGTGTTACGTGATCGACACCGGCGAACTGGTCAACGAACTCCCCCCGGACGAACTCCGCGGCTCGGAGGTCGTCCAACAGCACATCACGGTGTGAGATGACCGGCGACACCTATCCGAACGTCCACCGGCCGTCGCCCGAACGGGTCGCGGCCATCGCCGACGACCTCGGCCTGGAACTGAACGACGAGGAACTGGCCGACTACCTCGCGGTCCTCGACGGCGCGCTCGACGACGTCCGGCGCGTGATGGAGCTTCCCTCGCCCGAGTTCCCGATCCACCGACGGACCCACACCGACCGACCGCCGGGGCACGCGCCGTCCGGCGAGGACGATCCCTTCAACGTCTGGATCACGCGGTGTACGGTCGAGGGCGACGACGACGGCCCGCTCGCGGGACGGACGGTCGGCCTGAAGGACAACATCGCCCTCGCGGCGTACCCGATGACTTGCGGCTCGCGGGTGCTCCGCGATTACGTCCCCCGGATCGACGCGACGGTCGTCACCCGTCTGTTGGACGCCGGCGCGACCGTCACCGGGAAGCTGAACATGGAGGCGTTCGCGTGGTCGGGCTCCAGCGACATCTCCGATTACGGGACCGTCCCCAACCCGCACGATCCGGCGCGACTGGCCGGCGGCTCCTCCAGCGGGAGCGGGGCGGCCGTCGCCCTCGGCGAGTGCGACGTCGCCCTCGGCGGCGACCAGGGCGGCTCGATCCGCATCCCCGCTTCGTGGTGTGGCGTGGTCGGACTCAAACCCACGACCGGACTCGTCCCCTACACCGGCATCTTCCCGCTCGATCCGACGATCGATCACGTCGGCCCGATGGCTCGGAGCGTCGAGGACGTCGCCCTCGCGACCGAGGTACTCGCCGGCGAGGACGTCCAGAACGGTGTGCGGATGGACGCCCGGCAGCCGCGCGGCGTCTCGGCGGCGCCGTACGCCGACGCCCTCGACGAGGGGGTCGAGGACCTGACCATCGGCGTCCTCGAAGAGGGGTTCGACTGGCCGGCGGGCGACCCCCGAATCGACGAGACAGTCCGTGGCGTGATCGACGACCTCGCCGCCCGCGGGACCACGGTCGAGTCGGTGAGCGTCGACTTCCACCGCGAGATCCTCACGCTGCTGACGCCGCTGGAGATCCAGGGCGGCACCCGGACGATGGAGGAGGGTGGCGTCGGCACCCACCACACCGGCTGGTACTGGACGGACCTCGTCGACGCCGTCGAGTCCCGGACGCGGTCGCGGACCGACGAACTGCCCCCGACGGCCAAGGGGTCGCTGCTCGTCGGGACCTATCTCGCCGAGACGTACGGTATCGAGTTCTACGCGAAGGCGAAGAACCTCGTCCTCGAACTCGAACGGCAGCTGACGGCACATCTCGATCGCTGTGACGCGCTCGTGATGCCGACGATTCCGATGCTCCCCTTCGAACGCGACGACTCGCTGAGCCGCACCGAGCGCCTCGGCCGGATCGTCGAGAACCACCGCAACACCGCGACGTTCGATCACACCCACCACCCCGCGCTGACGGTGCCGTGTGGCAGCGTCGACGGCCTCCCGGTCGGGCTACAGGTCGTCGGCAGCCACTTCGACGAGGCGACCCTCTTTACCGTCGGCGCGGCGGTCGAACGGCTGACCGAGTCGCCGACCCTGCCGGTGTCGCCGCCCGCGCCCGACGCGGCGGACGGGTAGTTCCCGGTCGGCGACGGCCGTCGGCCGCCCACGCTGCCGCCGGCCCGAGACTAAAGAGTCTCGGGGACGACGAGTCGGACGACCATGAGTCTCGAAGACAGCGCGACGGTCGTGACGGGAGCGAGCTCCGGCATCGGCGAGGCGACGGCCCACGAGTTGGCGGGCCGCGGGGCACGGGTTGCCCTCGCCGCGCGGAGCGAGGACCGACTGGCGGCCATCGCCGACGACCTCGAACGGGAGTACGGCGCGGAGACCCTCGTCGTCCCGACGGACGTCCGCGACGAGGCGGCCGTCGAGGAGCTGATCGAGACGGCCGTCGACGCCTTCGGCGGGCTGGACGTCCTCGTCAACAACGCGGGACTCGGCCGGGGCGGCGAGGTGGCTGACCTCTCGACCGAGGACTACCGGGCGATGATGGACACGAACGTCGACGGCGTCTTCTTCGCGACGCGGGCCGCTTTGCCGCATCTCGAAGCGACGGACGGCAACCTGATCTTCGTGGGCAGTTTCGCCGGCCAGTACCCCCGCCCGGGGAACCCGGTGTACGCCGCGACGAAGTGGTGGGTGCGCGGGTTCGCCCACGGGGTCGAGGGACAGGCCGGGCCGGACGGCGTCGGCGTCACCGTCGTCAACCCAACCGAGGTCCGGACGGAGTTCGGCGCCGATGAGGGCGACAGCTTCGCCGAACGGTTCGAGCCGGGCGAGGTGAGCGAACCCGAGGAGATCGCCGACGCCATCGGCTTCGCCGCCGCCCAGGACCACTCGACGGTCCACGAGATCGACGTCTACCGACGGGACAAGTTCGAGGGTTGGTAGGAGCGGTCACGGGGAATCCGGCGCCGCGATACCGGCCTCGGGGAGTACGCGCTTGAGCCGCTGGATCCGGCGGGCCGCGGCCTGCCGTGTCGGGTAGGCGTCCCCGCTCGTCGCGAGGACGGCACCGTCGTCGTGGAGACGCCAGCGGAACTCGCCGGCGTCGGTCTCGACGATCCGAAAGGTCGGTCCGGTCATGTGTCGGGGAGAGCCGCCACGGTCAAACGCCTCCCCTCATCCTACGAGAGCTGTCTGGACCACCAGCGGAGCCACTCCGACAGCGGGCCCCGCATCCCGTCGACGTGGACCCGGACGGTCCCGTCGAGGTGCCAGCGAGCGTACTCCGACTCCGAATCCATCCGGAGCGGGACGTCGACGGTCACGTCCTCGAAGGTGCACTCCAGGTCCTCCTCGCGGTCGATGGCGGTGTCGAGCACTTCGTCGACGACGTCGAGCCACGTCTGTTCGTCCGCCGTCTCGGCCGGGAGATCACCGGACGTATCCTTCGACATTACCTACGTGTGGTAGCGGCGACGGCTTGTATCTTCGCCTCGAGTCGCCCGCGACGGCGC
Organism: Haloplanus salinarum; assembly: GCF_009762275.1. Taxonomy (NCBI): domain Archaea; kingdom Methanobacteriati; phylum Methanobacteriota; class Halobacteria; order Halobacteriales; family Haloferacaceae; genus Haloplanus; species Haloplanus salinarum. The sequence goes on from NZ_CP034345.1 coordinate 755,686, forward strand.
TCGGCGTCGGGCCGTCACTCCGCGTCGGGGATGCCCCGTTCGGTCATCCGTGCGGGATCGAGGATGCGGTCGGCCGCGTCCGGCGATAGATACCCCTTCTCGACGACGACCGAGCGAACGGTCCGTCCCTCCTCGATGGCCGTCGTCGCCACCTCGGCAGTCCGCTCGTGGCCGATGTGTGGGCTCAGTGCCGTCGCGAGCGCGATACCGCGCTCGACCTGTCGGGCGCACCGCTCCCGGTCGACGTCGAGGCGTGCCACGAACGACTCCGCGAACGTCTCGGCCGCGCCGGCCAGGGATTCGATCGACTCCAGAAGCCGCGTCGCCAGGACTGGCTTGTAGAGGTTGATCTCGAGTTCGCCGGCGGCTGCGCCGACGGCGACGGTCGTGTCGTTGCCCAGGACGGCGACGTAGACCTGATTGACGGCCTCGGCGACGACCGGATTGATCTTTCCGGGCGTGATGGAGGAGCCGGGCTGGTTTTTGGGCTGTTCGATCTCTCCGAGGCCGGCCCTGGGCCCCGACGCGAGCAGGCGCAGGTCGTTGGCGATCTTGTGGAGCGACCCGGCGAGCGTCCGGAGCGCACCGTGGGCCTCGCTCACGGCGTCGTGGGCGGCCTGTGCGGCGAAGTGATCGTCGGCCTCGCGGAACGGGATGCCGGTCTCCTCGGCGATGTACGCGATGGCCCGCGCCGGGAACCCCTCGGGGCAGTTCATCCCCGTCCCGACCTGGTGGCCGCCGAGGGGCAGGGCAGCCATCCCCTCGAAGGCCGTCTCGACCCGCTCGATGCCGGCTTCGATCTGTGCGACGTAGCCCGAGAACTCCTGACCGAGCCGGATCGGAAGGGCGTCCTGGAGGTGCGTGCGACCGGTTTTGACCACGTCGTCGAACGCGTCGCGTTTCGCCGCCAGTTCCGCCCGCAACGTCCCGAGTGCGGGCCGCAACTCGCCGTCAGCGGCGACACGGGCGGCGACGTGCATCGCCGTCGGGATCACGTCGTTCGAGGACTGGCCGAAGTTGACGTGGTCGTTCGGGTGGACCGTCGCCTCGCCGTCGAGCAGTTCGGTCGCCCGCGTGGCGATCACCTCGTTCGCGTTCATGTTGGTCGAGGTGCCCGATCCGGTCTGGAAGACGCCCACCGGGAACTGGTCGTCGTGGCGGCCGTGGGCCACCTCGTCGGCGGCGACGACGATGGCCGCGGCCACCTCCGCGGACAGGTGCCCGAGGTCGCGGTTCGCCAGCGCAGCGGCCTTCTTGACCGTGCCGAGCGCCCCGACGAACCGGCGACCGAACGAGCGGCCCCCGATCCCGACGTTCTCGATCGCTCGCTGCGTGTGTGCGCCCCAGTACGCGTCCGCCGGCACGGTCAGTTCACCGAGTTCGTCGCTGACCGTCCGCCCGTTCCCGTCGGTCATGCGACGTGGTATCACGCCCGGACACAAAACGTCTACTTGGAACCGATACGTCGCCGCCCGACGACGGTCACTCCGCAGTCAGCAACGCCGTCACCTCCGCCATGGAGTCGGCGACGGCGTGGGGCTCCCCGTCGAACCGCGGCCATGGCGAACCGGTCCGGTCGAGCCAGATACCCTGCATGCCGGCGTTGGTACACCCCACGATGTCGCCCCATCCGGCACCGACGTGCACCACCCGCTCGATGGGGACGCCGAGTTCGTCGGCCGCGGCCTCGTAGATCCGCGGGGCCGGTTTGAACGTGCCGACCGTCGCGGCGCTGATCGTCGTTTCGACGAACGCCTCGGTGTCGGTCGTCTCCACGAGCGACTCCAGGAGCGACGGGTTCCCGTTCGAGAGTATCGCGATCCGGTAGCCCGCCGACGAGAGCGTCGCCATCCCCGACCGGACGTCGTCGAACGGGTCGAGGTCGTAGTAGACGTCCGTCATGTCCCGAAGTTCCGGCTCGGAGACGTCGATCCCGCGGGCGTCGAGCAGGTACGCCAGCGCGTCGCGGTGGAGGTCGTAGTAGGTCGGATCGACGTCCACGTGGGCGGCGACGGTCGCGAACTGCACCGCGAGGGAGTGCCACTCCGCGGCGACGGCCGCCGGGTCGTCGACGTACTCCTCGAGGACGCGCCCCGCCGACCGCGGATCGACGAGCGTGCTGTACGAGTCGAAGGTGACGACGTCGGCCCGCTCGTTATCGATGGCCATAGGCCGATAGTGCGGGACGGGCCGCTAAACGCTATCGGCGCTCCCGTGTCGATCGGTCCACACCGTCGGGCTCACTCGTCCTCGACGAGGTTCTCGCGCATCCCCTCGGAGAGGGTGGCGACCGTCCGGGGAGCGGTCTTGAGTTCGTCCATGACGAAGCGGGAGGACGTTTCGTCGACGCCCTCGACGGCGACCATCTTCTCGATGAGTCGGTTCATCTGCGAGCGGTTCTGGACCCGCGAGATGGCGACGAAATCGACGTCGCCCATCGTGTAGTACAGCTGTTCGACGCCGTCGATGTCGGCCAGATCCGTGCCGACGTGTTCGGAGTACCCGGGTTCGTGGACGACTGACACCTCGGTGATGGCGACCATGTTGAGTCCGAGCGACGTCGGATCGACGTCGGCCGTGACGCCGTCGATGACCCCCGCCTCCTTGAGTTTGTTCAGCCGGTAGTGGATCGCCGAGTTCGACAGCCCGAGTTCCGCCGACAGCTCCTTCAGACTCACGTCGAAGTCCTCGTCGACACACTCCAGCAATCGAAGGTCGGTCTCGTCCAAGTCGTCCGGCCCTTCCCACTCGTCCGGGTACGATTCCGACATGGCCGCAATTGTATTTCTACGTATACTAATATTTTCCGAATTTTTCGGTGGGTGTGCCGGAAAGATTCGAATATATTTCGAACCGTCTACGTGAGGGGGGCGGACGTCGTCGGGACGCTCAGGCGGGGTAGTCGTCGTGCCACGGTCGGTGTCGTTCGACGGCCGCACTGGCGGCGAGGACCGTCGCGTCGTCGAACCGCGGGCCGGCGACCTGCATCCCGACGGGGAGCCCGTCGACGAGGCCGGCGGGCACCGACGCCGCCGGGTGGCCGCTGAGGTTGTACGGTTGGGTCAGCACCCAGCCACGGAGCGGTTCCACCTCGACGCCGTCGATGGTCTCCGGTTCCTCCCCGTGACGGAACGGCGTCGTCGCGAGCGTGGCCGACACCAGGAGGTCGTAGTCGGCGAAACAGTCCTGCAACGCGTCGAAGACGTCCGTCCGGACGGCGTCGGCGCGTTTGTACTCCCGGGTGGTCGGCGCGTCGGCGTCCATGATCAAGTCGACGAGGTACGGCCGGAGGCGGTCCCGGTCGTCGCCGTAGGGGTCGAACCCCTCCGCTTCGAGCGAGTCGAACAGCGACTGCCAGCGGACGCGAGCCATCGTGTAGTACGCCTCGAGGACGTCCTCGTGGTCGTGATCGAACGCGGGGTCGACGGTATCGACCGTCGCGCCCGCGGCCTCGAACGCCGAGACGGCGTCCGCCACCGTCTCGCGGACCGCCGGCTCGACGGGGTAGATCCCCAGCCCCGGACTGAACGCGACCGAGAGGTCGTCGATCCGCCGGTCGACCGCGCTCCGGTAGTCGTCCGCCGCCGGCACCGAGAACGGATCGCGGGGGTGGACGCCCGCCATCACGTCCAGCGCGAGCGCCGCGTCCTCGACCGTCCGCGCGAGCGGGCCGTTGTGAGTGAACGGCGTGTGACTGGCGAAGCCGTTCGGGCGGTCGACGTTCGGGACCAGCCCGTAGGTCGGCTTGAGCCCGTAGACCCCACAGAAACTGGCGGGGATGCGGATCGAGCCGCCGGCGTCCGATCCCGGTGCCAGCGGGACGAGGTGATCGGCGAGCGCGGCCGCGGCGCCGCCCGAGGAGCCGCCGGAGACCCGCTCTGGGTCGAACGGGGTCGACGTCCGGCCGGCGACGCGGTTGTCGGTCGTCGTCCCCAGCCCGAACTCGGGCGTGTTCGTCTTGCCCACGACGACGGCGCCGGCCTCCCGGAGCCGTTCGACGAACGGCGAGTCGGCGTCGGCGACGTGGTCCTCGTAGAGCAGCGATCCCGACGTGGTCCGGACGCCGGCCACGTCGTCGAGGTCCTTGATCGCGACCGGGACGCCGTGGAGCGGCCCGAGCGGTTCGCCCGCCTCGATGGCCGCTGCCGCGTCGGCGGCCGACTCCCGCGCGAGTTCGTCCGTGACCGTGACGAAGGCGTTGGTCCGGTCGCCACGGTCGTGGATCCGTTCGAGGTACGCGTCGGCGACGTCGACGGGGGAGAGGGTTCCCTCCCGGACCCGCCTGGCGATACTGCTAGCCGACAGCCGAGTCGGATCGGTTCCCATGCCACCCCACACCGAGCGAACGGTGATAAAACAGGGTGTCGGGTGGGATCCCCGTCGGCGACCCCGACGATTAATGTCGCGGCGCTCGGTACGTGCTCGCATGCCAACACCGGAGCGGGCCATCGCGGAGTTCGTCTCGACGGTGACCTACGGGGACCTCCCGGCGTCGGTCGTCGATACCGTCACCCGGGCGTTCGTCGACACGGTCGGCGTGACGCTCGCTGGCTCCGTCGCGGACGCGGGGCGACGGGCGGCGGCGGCGACGGGCGTCGATCCGGACGAGGCCGCCCTCGGGGAGCGTCTCGGCGTCGACGCCGACGCGGCCACCGAGGGCGCGTTCAGGGTCGGCACCGCCGGGCACGCGCTCGACTACGACGACATGTCGCGAGCGATGGACGGCCACCCGAGCGTGACGCTCGTCCCGCCGCTGTTGACGCTCGCCCGCGAGGCCGACGCGAGCGGGCGCGACCTGATCACGGCCTACGTCGCAGGGTTCGAGGCGGCCTGTGCGCTCGCGGCGCCGATAACGCCGGGCCACTACGAGGCCGGCTGGCACGCGACGGCGACGCTCGGGACGTTCGGCGCGACGGCCGCGGCGGCGAACCTGCTGGACATGGACGCCGAGACCACGGAGCGGGCGCTCAACGCCGCGGCGTCGATGCCCGCCGGGCTGAAACGCAACTTCGGATCGGCCCTCAAACCGGCTCACGCCGGTCTCTGCTCGCGGTCCGGCGTCACTGCCGCCCGGATGGCCGAGAGCGGGTTCACCGCGGACGGGACGGCCATCAGCGGCGACGGGGGGTTCTGGGACCTCTACGGCGCGGGCGAGCGGGGCGCGTTCGACGTCGGCGACGGCCTCCGCCTCGAATCGAACGGGATCGACCGCAAGTCGTACCCCTGCTGTTATTTCACGCACACGGCCATCGCCGCGACCCGGTCGCTCGTGGAGGGGGGTGTCGATCCGTCGGCCGTCGAACGCGTCGACGTGACGGCCTCGGCGGCCGCGGCCGACGCGCTTCGGTATCCCGACCCCGAAACGGCCACGGAGAGCAAGTTCTCGATGGAACACGCCGTCGCGTGTGCGCTCGTCCGCGACCGGGTCGGTCTCGACGCGTTCGAGGCGGCGGCCCTCGAGGACCCCACGGTGAGTGCGCTCCGCGAGCGCGTCGACTTCGCCGCCGACCCCGACCGGCCGTACGACTCCTACGGCACGACGGTCGAGATCATCACCCGGACGGACACCGTCGTCGGCCGCCGGGACCATCCGCCGGGCGCCCACGAGGAGCCGCTGTCGGAGGCGACCCTGCGGACGAAGTTCGATGAGTGTGCGGGGCGGGTCCTGCCCTCAGGCCGGGTCGACGACCTCCACGACCTGCTCTCCGCGCTGCCGGAGCGGGACGACGTGGCCGGGGCGCTGACCGCCGTCTAGCGACCCACAGCAGTTTTACTTCCGGGTGGCCTGTGGTTGCGGACGATGGTATCAATCGACACGGTACCGCTCAGCGACGAGCAGCGGCTCGTTCGCGACTCGATCCGCGAGATCTGCGACGACTTCGACGACGAGTACTGGCGCGAGTGCGACCGGGCCGCCGAGTATCCACACGAGTTCGCCGAGACGCTCGCCGACAACGACTGGTTCGGCGCGCTCGTCCCGACCGAGTACGGCGGCGCGGGCATGTCGACGGCGGAGACGGTCGTGATGATGGAGGAAATCGCCGCCAGCGGCGGCGGGTTCGGCGCCGCACAGGCGGTCCACGGCGCCATCTACAACTCCGTGCCGCTCGTCGAGTACGGCAGCGAGCGCATGAAAGCGGAATTGCTGCCGAAGGTAGCCGACGGGAGCGTCTCGATCCAGGCGTTCGGGCTGACCGAACCGAACGCGGGGTCGGACTCGACGGCCATCGAGACCCGCGCGGAGCGCGACGGCGACGAGTACGTCATCACCGGGCAGAAGGTCTGGACCTCGCGTGTCGACGTCAGCGACTACCTGGTGTTGATGGCCCGGACGACGCCCCGGGCGGACGTCGAGAAGCGGACCCACGGGATCACGATGTTCCTCGTCGACGTGGCGGAGGCCCGGGCGCAGGGAGCCATCGAGCTCGACCGGATCGACAAGACCGCGAGCCGGTTCGTCCACTCCTACGAGGTCTGGTTAGAGGACCTGCGCGTGCCGGCGGAGGCGGTCATCGGGGAGGTCGGCGAGGGCTTCTACCAGATGCTCGACGGCCTCAACGAGGAGCGCCTGGTCATCGCCGCCGAATGCGTCGGTCTCGGCGAGGCGGCACTCGACAAGGGCGTCGCGTACGCGAACGAGCGCGAGGTGTTCGACCGGGCGGTCGGGAAGAACCAGGCGATCCAGCACCCCCTGGCCGAGGCGTACGCGCGCCTGCTGGCGGCCAAGCAGGTCGTGTACGCCGCCGCCGACGCCGCCGACGGTGGGAGCGACCGGAGCGACCTGGGCGCTCGCGCCAACGTCGCGAAGTACCTCGCCGCCGACGCCGCCTTCGAGGCCGCCGACGCCGCCGTCCAGACACACGGCGGGTTCGGCGTCGCCCGGGAGTACGACGTCGAGCGGTATCTGCGCGAGGCGCGCCTGGCTCGACTCGTCCCGGTGACACAGGAACTGGCGCTCAACTACATCGGGGAGAACGTCCTCGGGCTCCCCCGTTCCTACTGACAACCCATGACCGACACGAACGACGCGGACGAGCGGGACAGCAACGGGACGGACAGACGCCTCGTCGCCGGGTGGCAGGGGCGCTACTACGAGGATTTCACCGTCGGCGACGTGTACAAACACCCGTACGGGCGGACCGTGACCGAGACGGACAACGTCTGGTTCACGAACGTGACGATGAACGCCAACCCGATGCACTTCAACGAGGCGTACGCCGCCGAGACGGAGTTCGGCGAACGCCTCGTCGACGGCACCTTCGTCATCGCGCTCGCCGTCGGGATGAGCGTCGTCGACGTCTCCGCGAACGCGACGGCGAACCTCGGGTACGACGAGGTCCGTCACCACGCGCCCGTCTTCCACGGGGACACGCTGTTCGCCGAGTCCGAGGTCCTGGACAAACGCGAGAGCGACTCCCGCGACCACGTCGGCATCGTCACGACCGAACTCCGGGCGTACAACCAGCACGACGAGAAGGTGCTGTCGCTGGAGCGGACGCCCATGGTCCTGAAGCGGGAACACGCGGCACCCTCGGCCGCGCGCCCGACGGGGTGGCCCGAGGGCGTGGGAACTCAGCCCGAGGACCTGGAATGACGCCCGGGTCGGTGACGGATCGATTCGTCGGCGACCTGCCGGTCACCGACGCCGAGGGCGCGGCGGCGCTGGTCGCGGACGACGCGACCGTGTTGACGAGCGGGTTCGGCAGCGTCGGGTATCCGAAGGCCGTCCCGTTGGCCATGGCCGAGGCCGACCGCGACCGCTCGCTGACGGTGGTCTCGGGGGGGACCGTCGGCGACGAAATCGACACCGACCTCCTGGAGACCGGGGCCATCGACCGGCGGTTCCCGTACCAGGGGACGCGGGCGGCACGCGACGCGGTCAACGAGGGATCGGTCGCCTACGGGGACCGCCACGTCGGCGGCGTCGCCGACGAGGTGTCGTTCGGTCTGCTGGCCGATGCCGACGTGGCGGTCGTCGAGGCCGTCGCCGTCGGCGAGGACTGGCTCGTCCCGTCGACGTCGGTCGGCCAGACGCCCGCGTTCGTCGAGGCCGCACCGCGACTGATCGTCGAGGTCAACCGCGCACAGCCGCTCGAACTCGCCCGGTTCCACGACGTCTACCGGCCGTCCGCCCCGCCCGACCGCGACCCGATCCCGTTGTCGGCGCCCGACGGTCGGATCGGCGACCCGTTCGTCCCCTTCGATCCCGAGCGACTGGTCGCCGTCGTCGAGACCGACCGCCCCGACTCGCCGTACGAGTTCCGCGACCCGACCGACGACGACCTGGCCATCGCTCGCCACCTCGCCGACTTCCTCGCCGACGAGGTGACGCGGAACCCGGTGCTCGCGGAGTCGGTGAACCTCCAGTTCGGCGTCGGGAGCCTCGGCAACGCCCTGATGGGCGAACTGTCCGGGCTCGACGTCGGGGATCGGACGCTCGGCTACTTCGGGGAGGTGATCCAGGACGGCCTGCTTGACCTCGCGGACCGGGGGCATCTCGCGTACGCGAGCGCAACCTCGCTGGCGCTGTCGCGCGACGGGCAGCGCCGCCTGTTCGATGATCTCGACCGGTACGCGACGGAGTTCGTGCTCCGGCCGACCGACGTCTCGAACAGCCCGGCGCTCGTCGACCGGTTCGGCGTCGTCGCGGTCAACAGCGCCCTCGAGGTCGACGTCTACGGTCACGCCAACTCGACGCACGTCGACGGCTCGCGGGTCATCAACGGCGTGGGTGGCAGCGGCGACTTCACCCGCAACGCCCTCGTGTCCGTCCTCGCGCTCCCATCGACCGCGAGCGACGGGGCGGTCTCCCGCGTCGTTCCGATGGTCCCTCACGTCGACCACACGGAACACGACGTCGACGTGATCGTCACCGAACACGGCGTCGCCGACCTCCGGGGGCTGTCGCCCCGGGAGCGCGCCGCGGCCGTCGTCGAGCGCTGTGCCGACCCCTCGGTCCGGCCGGCGCTCGAGGCGTACCTCGACCGCGCCGACGAGGGTGGGGGCCACGAGCCACACGACCTCGATACCGCCTTCGACTGGCGCTGACCGCGCCGTCGATCCGCCATCCTGCCGAACAGTTACGTGTCCGGCCGCCGTCGCTGGGCGCATGCCGTATCTCGCGCTCGATACGACGGCGGAGCCGTCGGCCGACGACCGGCGGGCGTGCACCGAGGCACTGACCGACCGCTACGTCGAGGAGATGGCCACGACCCCGGGGCACATCGCCGTGGCGATCCGCGAACATCCGCCGAGCGCCATGTCGCTCGGCCGGGCCGAGGAGGGACCGATCGCGGTCCTGGACGCCGACGTCCGTCGGGGGCGGTCGTTCGAGCGCCGCCGGTCGTTCGGCCTCGCGGTCGTCGACTGGCTCGAGGAGGCGTGGGGAGTCCCGCGGCCGAACGTGAAAGTCGCGTTCACCCAGCACGACGGCGAGGAACTCATGGGCGCCGACCGCGTCGGCGGCGAGTGGTCGCCCGACGAGGCGTGAGACGGGCGCGAGTGACCCCGACCGTCCGGTGTGGGGGGTCGCCGCCGCGGTAGCACGCCCGAGGCGGCGACGGACATATCCGTGATCCGGGCAACGGGATGGGGTATGGTACTCGACATCGACCGGGACCGATTCGTGGAGACGATGAAACGACAGGCCGAGATCGGCGCGAACGAGAACGGGGGCCTGGATCGGTTGACGCTGACCGACGCCGACCGCGAGGTCCGCGACTGGTTCCGCGACCAACTCGACGCGCTCGACCTCGACGTGAGGGTCGACGAGATGGGAAACACCTTCGGACGCCGACCGGGGGCGAGCGACGACGGCGCTGTCCTGCTGGGCTCTCACCTCGATTCACAGCCGAACGGCGGCATCTACGACGGCCCGCTGGGGGTCGTCGCCGCCCTGGAGTTCCTCCGGACGCTCGAGGACGAGGGCATCGAGACGGAGCGCCCGGTCGAAATCGTCAACTGGACCAACGAGGAGGGCTCCCGGTTCCAGCCGGCGATGATGGCCAGCGAGGTGTGGGCGGGGAAGACGTCGGTCGAGGCGGCCTACGAGACCACCGACGGCGACGGCGTCCGGTTCGTGGACGCCCTCGAACGCATCGGCTACCGGGGCGACACGCCCGCCGAACCGCAAGGGCCGTACGACTCCTACCTCGAACTCCACGTCGAACAGGGGCCGTTCCTCGAACGCGGCGGCCACGACGTCGGCGTCGTCACCGGCATCGTGGGGCTCCAGTGGGGGGAGATCACCTTCCACGGCGAGGCCAACCACACGGGGACGACGCCGATGCAGTACCGCAACGACGCGCTCGTCGCCGCGAGCGACGTGATCACGGGGATCCGCCGTCTGCCGGGGACGCTCGGCGACCGAACCGTCGCGACGACGGGCGACATCGACGTCGAGCCCGGGTCGATCAACATCATCCCCGAGGAGGTCCGGTTCACGTTCGACGTCCGTGACCCCGACGACGACGTGATCGCCGAGGGGTTAGAGCGGATCAAAGCCGAGATGCGCGCCGCCGCCGAGCGCGAGGGCGTCGACTGGGAGTACGAGGAGCGCATGTCCGCCGCGAGCGTCGACTTCGCCGACCGGTGCGTGTCGGCCGTCCGCGAGGCGGCCGCCGACCTCTCGTACGACGCCCGCGAGATGGTCAGCGGCGCGGGACACGACGCCACCCACGCCGCCAGCGTCTGTGACACCGCGATGGTGTTCGCGGTCAGCGAGGGTGGGAAGAGCCACACGCCGGACGAGTACACCAGTTGGGACGACTGCCACGCCGCGGCCGAAACCTACGCGAACGCGGCGCTCCGTCTCGCCGGCGTCGCCGACGGGAGTGAGTCGGCGTGAGCGACGACTCGGAGCGGATGCGCGAGGTCGCGGACCGCCTCGGGTTCGAGCCGCCGGCCGAGGTGGTCGAGTGGTGTCTCGACACGGCGCGGTCGCTCCGCGAGACGGCCGACGAACTCGACGAAGCCGGGACCGTGGCGGTGACGACGGATCCCGACGTGGAGCCGAGCGACGAGCGGGGGGCGTTCCTCGCCACGTACGACGAGCCGCGACGCGAGTCGGAGACCGGGCCGCTGGCCGGGGCAACGGTCGCGGTCAAGGACAACATCGCCGCCGCGGGGCTGCCCATGACCTGTGGCTCGGACCGAGTTTCGGCGACCCCCGAATCGGACGCGGCCGTCGTCGAACGCCTCCTCGACGCCGGCGGGGCGCTGGTCGGCAAGACCAACATGGACGCGTTCGCCCTCGGGCCGAGCGGCGAGTTCAGCGACTACGGCCGGGTCGAGAACCCCGTCGCGGCCGACAGGGTTCCCGGCGGCACCTCCTCCGGGAGCGGCGTCGCCGTCGCGGACGGCCGGGTCGACGCGGCTCTGGGGACCGACACCGGCGGCTCGATCCGGATTCCGGCGGCGTGCTGTGGCGTCGTCGGCATCAAGCCCACGCATGGCTACGTCCCGCGCCACGGGTTCGTCTCGTTCGGCCCGTCGCTGGACACCATCGGTCCGCTAGCACGCGACGTCGACACCGCGGCCCGGGCGCTGGCGGCGGTGGGCGGCGCGGACCACCGTGATCCGACCTCGGCGGGCGACCCGCCGGCCGATCCGACCGACCCACTCGACCGGGACGGAAACGTGACCGTCGGGATGCCCGAACCCTTCTTCGAGGCGAGCGACGACGCGGTGGCCGAGGCCGTCCGCTCGGCCGTCGACACCGCGGACGTCCGGGCGACGCCGGTTTCCCTGTCCCTCGGCGCCGTCGAGGCGGCGTACTTCCTGATCGGCGCGACGGAGTTCATCTGGTACGTCGACCAGGACGGCACCGTGCGCGGCCAGGGGCCCGACTACTCGACGGCGGTGCGGGCGTTCGTCGCGGCGAGCAAGGAGACCGACCTCGGCGACCACATCACGAAGCGGGTGCTCCCCTCGGCGTATCTCGACGCCGAAACGGACGGCGACGTCTATCGACGGGCGCGGCGGGAGGCCATCGCGTTCGAACGGCGCGTCGACGCGGCGCTGGCCGACGTGGACGCGCTAGTCGTCCCCACGATACGGACCCTCCCGCCCGAATACGGGCGGATGGAGTCCATAGACGACATGCTGACGCTGCTCGGCAACACCGCACCGTTCAACCTCTCGCGACACCCGGCGACGTCCGTCCCGGTCGATGCGGTCGACGGTCTCCCCGTCAGCGCGCAGGTCGTCGGCCCGCGGTTCGAGGATTTCACCACGCTGTCGATAGCCGGGCGCCTCGCGAGGTAGGACCCGACGGACCGACCGCCGGTCACGAGGCGCCGATGGCGCCCGCCGGATGCCGAAGCCATACTAGGACATAATATTATTCGACGATTGGTTCGAACGTTGAAACAGCGTCAGATATATATGTGTGAAAACTGACTCACCTTCTATGTCAGAGGGTGACTCCCACGGCAACGAACGAGACGATCGATCGGTAACCGTCCCGCGTCGTCGGATGCTCGGAACGCTCGGCGCCGCGGGCCTCGGAATCGTCGCCGGTTGTAGCGGCGGCGGTGGCGGTGGCGGCGACGGCGGCGACGGCGGCGACGGCGGTGACGGCGGTGACGGCGGTGATGGCGGTGACGGCACCACCACGACCACGGCGTCCTCGTCGTCGTCGGAGCCGATCACGATCGGGGCCAGCGCGGCGCTGACCGGCAAGTACTCCCTCGAAGGGACCACGATGCGGGAGGGGTACCAGGCGTGGATCCAGGACGTGAACGAGAACGGCGGCCCCCTCGGGGACGAACCCGGGCTCCTCGGTCGCGACGTGGAACTCGTCACGTACGACGACCAGTCCGACCCGTCCCGGGCGGTCAACCTCTACCAGCGTCTGATCAACCAAGACGAGGTCGACGTGCTCATGGGGCCGTACTCCAGTGCGGTGTCGACGTCGGTCATCCCGATCATCGAGCAGAACCAGAAGGCCTGTGTGATGCCGATGATGTCCGACACGAGCGTCCTCTCCGAGCGTGACGTCAGTTACATCACGCAGGCGATCGCCCCATCGGGGACGTACGTGAAGGGTGCGATCGACATCGCGGCCTCGAACGGCGCCGAGAACCTCGCGGTGGTCTACGAGGACTCGGCGTTCCCGACGAGCGTCGCGGAGGGGCACATCCCGTACGCCGAAGAGCAGGGCCTGGAGGTCGTCCACAATGAGGCCTACCCCAAGGACATCAACGACTACACCCCGATCATGAACAAGGTCCAGTCGGCGGGGGCGGACATCGTCATCGGCGGCGGTTACACGCCCGACGCGGTCGGACTGACGAACGCCGCCCAGTCGATCGGCTTCAGCCCGGGCATCTTCGGGTGGGTCGTCGGCTCGCAGGTCCCCGGCTACTACGAGTCGGTCGGCGGGGCCGCACACGGGGTCACCGGCGACCTCTTCTGGGCGCCGTGGTTCGAGGTGCCGCACAACGAGGCGTTCACAGACTCGTTCATGAGTGTCCACAGCGGCAAGTACGAGTCGACGAGCGACATCGACTACCACTCGGCCGGTGGCTACGCGGGCATGATGGTCATGGCCGAGGCGATCCGCACGGTCGGCGAACTCGACCAGGCCGCCATCGCCGAGCAGCTCCACGAACTGGAGCTCGGCATCCCGTTCGCGAACGGGGTGTACGAGGTCGACGACCAGGGGATCCAGGTCGGACAGGCGCCGAGCCTCGGCCAGTGGCAGGAAGCCGAGGACGGACTGGAGCGTGAGGCCGTCTGGCCCGACGAGTACGCCACCGCGGAGCCGGTCTACCCGCACCCCGGCTGGTAACGAAGCATCGGCGGTCGTCGGCGTACCGCCCACGGTCGGTACGGCCGGTTCGTACCCCCTCCACAACCGCTCTCCACACACATACGACATCGACAACAATGGCATTACACGAACTACTCATCGAGTTGGTCGTCTTGGGGATCTTCCTCGGGGCGTTCTACGGGCTCGCGGCGCTGGGATTGAGTCTCGTATTCGGCGTGCAGAACGTCATCAACCTCGCACACGGCGAGTTCCTGATGATCGGGGCGTATCTCACCTTCTTCGGGTGGTCGCTGTTCGACCTCCATCCGTTGATCAGCATCATCCTGGTCGTCCCGGTGACGTTCGTCATCGGGGTGGCCATCCAGTGGGGACTGCTCGAGCGGATCGACCTGAGCAACGAACTCACGACGCTGATCTTCACCTTCGGCCTCGCGTTGACGATCAGGGGACTGGCGACGTACTCGATAAACACGTCGTACCAGGCGGTCTCGTTCCTGAGCGAATCGGTCACCGTCGGTCCGGCCTCGTTCTCGCTGAACCGACCGTTCGCGTTCGTGCTGTCGGTCGTCTCGGCGGCCCTGTTCTTCGCGTTCCTCAAGTACACCGACTGGGGGAAGGCGATCCGGGCCACCTCACAGAACGCGGACATCGCACGCGCCTGTGGCATCCGGACCAAGCGGGTCAGGATGGTGACGTTCGGCCTCGGCGCGTCGCTGGCGGGTATCGCCGGCGGCATCGCCGGCATCCTCTATACGATCTTCCCCGCGATGGGCCTCGAGTACCTGCTCCGTGCGTTCGTGGTCGTCGTGGTCGGCGGCCTCGGGAGTCTGATCGGGGCGCTCGTCGCGGGCATCGGGTTCGGGATCGTGGAGTCGTTCGGGACCTTCTACGCCACGCCGACCATCGCCTCGCTGTTGGCGTTCGTGGTGTTGATCCTGACGCTGCTCGTCCGCCCGCAGGGACTGTTCGGCCGCGTGGATACGGAGGACTGATACCATGGGAACCATCGAACTCCCCGACGGAGCCACGTCACTCGGCGGACGTATCGAAGACACCCTCGACTCGCTGTCGGTCGTCCACCGGGCGGTCGCCCTGGCGGTAGTGGTCGGCGCCCTGTTGACGCTCCCGCAGTTCCTGAACAACTACCTCGTCCAGGTGCTGTTCATCATCTTCCTGTTCATCACCCTCGGGTTCGGCTGGAACATCCTCTCGGGGTTCACCGGCTACATCAACTTCGGATACGCCGGGTTCGTCGGACTCGGTGCGTACGTGACCGTCATCACCATCGTCGACTTCGGACTGCCGTGGTTCGCCGCGCTCCTGCTCGCGGGGCTGGTGACCGCCGTCTTCGGGACGATCATCAGCGCGCCGATCCTCCGGCTGGACGGCGCGTACTTCGCCATCGCGATGCTGTCGCTGGCGACGGCGGGCCGGCTCGCGATGTCGACCGAGTACCTCTCGGGGATCACCCGCGGCGGGTCCGGGATCTCGTTTTTCCCGGCGCTGTCGTACACCGAACAGTACTACCTGGCGGTGGTGCTGGCGGTCGGGGCGGGCTATTTCACCTACCGGCTGGCCAACTCCCCGCTCGGGCTTCGGCTGCTCGCCATCCGGGAGGACGAACTCCTCGCGTCGGCGTTGGGCGTCAAGGCGACGCGTGAGAAACTGCTCGCGATGTTCGTCCACTCCATGATCGCCGGCATCGCGGGCGGACTCCTCGCCTTCAACCTCTCGTATATCGACCCACAGACCGTGTTCGACATCCGGTACACCGAGTTGCCGATCGTGATGGTGCTGTTCGGCTCGCCGGGGACCGTCCTCGGCCCGATCCTCGGCGGCGTCGCCTTCATCATCGTCTCGGAGCTGCTGTGGTCGTCGTTCCCGACGCTCCACCAGTTCTTCTTCGGGCTCGCCATCATGTTCGTGGTGATCTTCCTGCCGCGTGGGCTGGTCGAGCGACTCAAGGACAAGGGCCTGCTCCCCCGACGGAGGTCATTATGAGCGGCGATTCGATCCTCGAAATCGAGTCGATCCGCAAGGAGTACGGCAGCCTCGTCGCCGTCGACGACGTCTCGTTCGACGTCGAGCGGGGCCAGATCCTCGGCCTGATCGGTCCCAACGGGGCGGGGAAGTCGACGCTGTTCGACCTCATCACCGGCGTTCAGACCCCCGACGGCGGGACCGTCAACTACGACGGGCAGGACATCACCGGCAACTCGCTCGAACGGAACGTCGAACTCGGCCTCGTGCGGACGTTCCAGCAGACCCGCGTCCTCGGACAGATGACGGTCCGGGAGAACCTGCTCGTGGCGAGTCAGCTGTCGGACCAGCCCCGCGAGCGCGCCGACGAACTCCTCGACGTGATCGAACTCACCGAAAAGAGCGACATCCTGGCCGAGGGGCTCTCGTTCGGCCAGCAGAAGCTCATCAGCATCTCACAGGCGCTGATGCTCGATCCGGAGATCATCCTGCTCGACGAACCGCTCGCTGGCGTCAACCCGACCATGGAGAACAAGATCCTCGATCTGATCCACGAGATGCACGACGAGGGAACGACGTTCGTCTTCGTCGAACACGACATGGACGTCATCATGTCCGAGTGTGAGGACATCGTCGTCATGAACTCCGGACGACTGCTCACCCGAGGACCACCGAAGCAGATCCAGAACGACGACAGAGTCATCGAGGCGTACTTCGGAGGTGAGGGGGCGTGAGCGCCGACCCGATCCTCGACGCCGAGGACATCACCAGCGGCTACGGCAACAACGAGATCGTTCACGGGGTCGACCTCCACGTCGCGGACGGCGAATCGGTCTGTATCATCGGGCCGAACGGCGCCGGGAAATCGACCGTCCTGAAGACGCTGACCGGCTACATCCCCTGCTGGTCGGGGACCATCCGCTTCAACGGCGAGGACGTAACCGACGCCGAGACGGAGGACCTCATCGAACGGGGCATCAGCATCGTCCCACAGGGGGCGTCGACGTTCCCGGAGATGACCGTCAGCGAACACCTCGATATGGGCGCCTGGCTCCTCGACGACGACGCGAAACAGGAGAGCCTCGAGTTCGTCTACGACCTGTTCCCGCGGATCGAGGAGCGACTGGGCCAGAAGATCAAGACGATGAGCGGCGGCGAACAGCAGATGGTCTCCATCGCACGGGCGCTGATGATCGATCCGGACCTGCTGGTCCTCGACGAGCCGTCGCTGGGGCTGGCTCCCAACCTCGTCGACGAGGTGTTCGACCTCATCAACAGGGTCCAGGCCGCCGACGTGAGCATCCTGATGGTCGAACAGAACGCCGCGAAGGCCCTCGACAACACCGACCGCGGCTACGTCATCGAGATGGGTAACGTGGAGTACGTCGACGTGAGTGACAAGCTCGCGGACGATCCGGAAGTCAAACAGCTGTACCTCGGAGGCTGACCGATGAGCACACACAGCGATCGGCTCGAACGCATCGTCTCGGAACTCGTCGCCCGCGAGTCGGAGAACCCGCCGGGCAACGAGGCCGCCGTCGCGGAGTTCGTCCACGAGTGGTTCGCCGACCGGGGTATCGACGCCGACCTCGTAACGCGGCCGGACCCGGACCGCCCGCAGGTCGCCGCCCGGGTCGGCGACGGGGAGCCGACGGTCGTCCTCAACGGCCACATCGACGTCGTCCCCGCCGGCGACCGCTCGAAGTGGACACACGACCCCTACGGCGCCGCGGTGGTTGACGGAACCCTCTACGGACGCGGGAGCGCCGACATGAAGACGGGCGTGGCGCTCGGGATGTTGGCGACTGCGGACTTCGCGTCGGCCTTCGACGGCGGCAAGGTCGACGGGAGCGTCGTCTTCCACGCCGCGATGGGCGAGGAGACCGCCGAACCGGGGACGAAGACGCTCCTCGAATCCGGATACGACGGGGATTACGGCGTCGTCCTCGAACCGACGGGGATGCGCACCGCGACCAGCGAGAAGGGGCTGGCGTGGTACGAGATCACCGTCGCGGGCGACCCATCCCACGCGAGCCGTCCCGACCAGGGCGACAACGCCATCGCGAACGCGCGGCCCGTCCTGGACGCACTCGACGCGTACGACACACGGGTCCGCGAGCGCCGTCACGACCTGCTCGGCCCGGCGTACGCGACGACGACGTGTCTCGAAACGGGGGTGAAGGAGAACGTCGTCCCCGGGAGCGCGACGATCACCGTCGACAGACGCCTGCTGCCGTCCGAGGACGTGACCGACATCGACGCGGAGGTCGACGCCCTGCTCGACGATGTCGAGTCCGAGCACGGCGTCCGGACGGACTGGGAACGGACCCGGACCTACGAACCGGCAGAGATCCCGGTCGACAACCCGCTCGCGTCGGTCTTCCGCGAGCAGTCCGCCGAGATTGCGGGCGTCCCGGACGATCCGTGGGGGATCGAGGCCTCGACCGACGTGCGCAACTTCGTCAACGACGCCGGAACGCCGGCGATCACGTGGGGTCCCGGGGACCTCGATCAGGCACACACCGTCGACGAGTGTATCGACCTCGCGCACGCGACGACGGCGCTCGACGTGCTCGAAGCGTCGCTCACCGAACTCTTCGAGGCGGACGGGTAGGCGACGACCTCGCGCCGACCGTCACGACTAACCGAGGTGGGGCCGACCGCCCGGTATGCATCCGACGGTCGAATCCTTCATCGAGCGGGCACGGGACCGACACGGGATCGAGGTCGAGGTCCACGAGTTCCCGGACGGAACGCAGACCGCGGCGGCGGCCGCGACGGCCGTCGACTGTGCGGTCGGCCAGATCGTCAAGAGCATCGTCATGCAGGTGGGCGACCGGCCCGTCCTCGTCCTGACCAGCGGCGCCAACCGCGTCGACGAGGGGGCACTGGCCGCGGAGTTCGACGCCGATCCCGACCGGGTCCGGTCCGCCGACGCCGCGACGGTCAAGGCGGCGACCGGGTGGAGTATCGGCGGCGTCCCCCCGTTCTGTCACGACACCGACCTCCCGACGCTGGCCGACCCCGCATTCGAGGCGTACGACACCCTCTGGGCCGCGGCCGGAACGCCGGAGACGGTGTTCCCGCTCCCGCGGGCGACGCTCGTCGACGCCGCCGAGCCGCGGTTCGTCGACGTCTACGAGTGAGGGCCATCCGTCGGCGCGACGAGCCGCCGAGCCACGGCCGGTGACGGCACCGCTCATCCCAAGCGATTTGACCGGGCCCACCCGAACGTCTACCGATGTCGACTCCCGAACCCCGCCCCTCGCCGGGGCTCCTCGATCTGTTCGAACGCCGGGGCCTGAACGCCGCCCTCGGATGGGCGTTCGTCGGGATCCTTCTCGTCTCCGCGGGCGTCGCGGTCGGCGGCGGTCGCCCGCTCTGGGCGGGGTTCACCCTCGCCCTCGCCGCCCTCGCCGTCGCGCCGGCGGTCGCCCGCCGCCGCGTCGACGCGATGGTTCCGTGGGAGGTGCTGGCGCTCGCATCCGTCCCGGCACTGGGTCGCCTGCTCGTCGTCGGTCGGACCGTCGGCGGCGTGACGCTCACGGGGCGGATCACGACGTACGTCGCCGTCGCGGCCGCCGCGCTCATCATCGCGGTCGAACTCGACGTGTTCACGCCGGTGCGGATGACCCACTCCTTCGCGGTGCTTTTCGTGGTCGTCGCCACCGTCGCCACCGCAGGAGTCTGGGCCGAGGCGCGGTGGCTCTCCGATACGCTGCTCGGGACGAGCGTCCTGCTCGACGGGCGGGACGAACACGTCATCGAGACGGCGCTCATGTGGGACTTCGTGGCCGCGACGGTCGCCGGCGTCGTCGCCGGCGTGGTCTTCGAGTATTACTTCCGGCGCTTCGCCGACGCCACGCCCCGCTATCCGACCGATGCGGGTGGTGAGGACTGATGCGTCTGCGCGACTATCTGGGGCTGAGCGAACGTCGGCAACGACAGCTCTCGCGGGCCATGCAGTTGACCCTCGTCGGGTTCGTCGGCGTCGGACTCTACGACGGCAATCCGGGCATCGTCGTCAATGCGGTCATCGGCCTCGGCGTGACCCACTTACCCGCGATACTCGAACGCGATTATCAGATCCCGATGGATCCCGCCCTGACCCTCTGGATCACCGTGGCCGTCTTCCTCCACTCGCTCGGGACCGCCGGGCTGCCGGGAGCGAGCGTCAACCTCTATCGCAGCGTCTGGTGGTGGGACCACCTCACCCACACGCTGTCGTCCTCCATCGTCGCCGCGGCGGGCTACGCGACCGCCCGCGCCATCGAACTCCACTCGGACGACGTCTCGCTCCCCGAGCGGTTCATGTTCGTGTTCATCCTGCTTTTCGTCCTCGCCTTCGGCGTGTTCTGGGAGGTCATCGAGTTCGGCGTCGCGGGCGTCGCCTCGCTATCGGGCACCCAGAGCGTCCTCACGCAGTACGGTCTCGACGACACGATGCTCGACCTGCTGTTCGACACGCTCGGCGGAATCATCGTCGCGGTGTGGGGGACGGCCCACCTGACTGATCTGGTGGGCGTGCTCTCCGCACGCTTCGAGAACACGGACGCCTAGCGCTCGTCGAGGGCCTGGGCGACCGAGACGGCGGCGAAGAGCCCCGACGCGAGGACCGCGTAGCCCAGTCCGGGCACCGCAGCGAAGGGTGGGACCCCGGCGGCGGCCAGCGCCACCGGGACCGTGACGGCGGCGGCGACGACGAGATACCGTCGCCACCAGTCGCCCCGCTCCCGATCGGTGACGGCATCGAGGTACGCGAGACAGGCCTCGGCGCCGTCGGCGAGCGCAACCCGTCCCGCCCGCCGGTCGTAGTCGACGATGTCCCGGTCGGCGAGTTTCGGGAGGTGCATCTGGTAGAGCGCCGTCTGGACCCGCTTGCGCTGTTTGTACGTGACCTCGTCGGGCGCGCAATCGTTCTCGATGGCGGCGACGTGTTCGCTCAGCTCCCGCAGGTCGACCGGCCCCTCGCGGTCACGCAGGTAGTTGATGACCTCGCGACGCCGCTCGTTTCGCAACATCGAGAACAGCGCGTCCCGGGAGAGTCGGTCGGGTTCGGCGGGGCGGAGTTGTGGCGCCATGGCTCACCAGGCCCACACCGTCCTCTCGGCCGTCGGTCCACGCTCCCCTCGATCCATGGTCCGAAGCGTGCACTCCGACGGCATAGTGTTACCTCCTGCGCCCACGCCACGTTCCCGCACGCGGTCGCCCAGCCCCACCCGGCGTACGCACGCCGTGGAAACGGTGGGGTCGATGACGCACGCCGTGAGCGAACGAAGAGTTATGTCCGTGGGGCAGGGACCCCCAACGGACTCATGTCGGGTGACTCATCGGCGGCGCTCTGGGAGACCGTGGCTCGGCGCGCCGACCTGCTCGACGAACTCCGTGAGGGGCCACGGGAGAAGCGGGCGCTGGTGTCGGCCCTGTCGGTCTCGCGGTCGACGGTCGACCGCGCGGTGGCCGAACTCTCGGAACTCGGTCTCGTCACCGACGCCAACGGCGAGGTCGGGTCGACCGCCACCGGCGACCTCGTCGCAGTGCTCTACCGCGACGCCGCGTCGAGCGCCGACGAACTCCTGCGGCTGGCGCCGTATCTGGACGCCCTCGACGAACCGCTTCGCCCGCCGCCCGCTTTCTTCGGCGAGACGACCATCGTGACCGTCGAGGACGACACACACGCACCCGGGGAACGGCTGATCGACGCGTTCCTGACGGCCGATCGGTGTCGGCTCGTCCGCGGGACGATCAGGCCGGCCTTCGCCGCCGAGGTCCGCGAACGGATGTTCGACGGCTCGCTCGAACTCGAGGTGGCGTTCTGTCCGGACTCCGTCGAAGTCCTGCGCTCGTACCACGGCGTCGACCTCGAACGGGTGCTCGACCTGCCACACGTCACGGTCCGAGCGTACCCCGAGCCGCTCCACTCGGGACTGTACCTGTTCGAAACCGACGGCGAGCGGAGCGTTCGACTGTCGATCCACGACCGAACGACCGACCGCGTTCGCGTCCTGCTCGGCACCGACCGCCCCGCCGCGGTAGCCTGGGCCGAGCGCACCCTCCGCGAGGTGTACGAGCGGTCGTCGCCGGTCGCGACGGAGCCGCCGTGATCGACCACAACCGACTCCCGTCACCGTCGACTATCGCCGCCGATGGTCGACCGTTCCCTCCGAACCGTCCTGTGTGTCCTCGTCGGCGTCGTCGTCGGCGCCGTCCTCGGCCCCCTTTTACCGGACCCGACCGGCCTCCTCGCGGCGGCACTGGCCGTCGTCGTCGCCGTCGCCGTCGGCGGCGTGCTCCGTCGGTCCGACTGGCTTCGGGACGTGGATTTAAGGTGTCGCTGAGCGAACGTCTCCGTGGAGCGACCGACCAATGGTTTTCAAGAAGATCACGCTGATCGGCCGGAGTCCGGACAGTTTCGACGACGCCGTCGACGACGCCATCGACCGCGCGACGGATACGCTCGACCGCGTCAAGTGGCTGGAGGTGGAAGAACTCGGGGTGGAGATCGCGGGCGTCGAGAACCGCGAGTATCAGGCCGAAGTCGAGGTGGCGTTCGAACTCGAGGAGTGATACGGGTTGTTGTAAGTCAGTACCGGTGGTTCGCCGGACCGTGGCGGCGAACCGCGGGTGAACAGTCACAATCCGTATGAGTCGCCCACGGGGCCGTCGCTGCCCCCGACCCGACCGGCGCCCAGTTGGCCGGATAGAACAGGTTAAAACCGTCCGGTGAGCTTGTTGGGTTCATGACGCTGGTTGTCGTCCCGGTACGGTATCCGCTCAGCAATCACTCCCGGGCGACGCTCGCGGAGGCCATCCGGATCGCCGAGGACCGCGACGCCGACCTCACGGTGATGCACGTCGACCTCTACCAGGAGAGCGGCGAGGTGACGCGGACGGATCTGAAAGGCTCCGTGGAATCGGAGTTCGGGCGCGTCGCCCGGGCCCGCTACGTGGTGCGCCGGGGCTTTCTCGTCGAGGAGACGATCCTCGACGAGGTGGCGGCCGAGAGCGCGGACGTGGTGGTCATCGGCTCGAAGCAGGTCGGGCGGTTGCGACGCGCCGTCGCTCGGTTCCTCGACGAACCCGACATCGACGAGTTCCTGCGGGAGGAACTCGACTGCGAGGTTATCACGGTCGGCGGGTAGTCACTCCGGGGTCGAGCCCGATCCGTTCGGGTCGGCCACGCCCTCCGCCTCCGCGGTCCGGGTCGCCGGGGCGTCGTCGCGGTCGGGCGTCGGTCGGGAGCCGTCCTCGACGGCCACGCGTGCCCGACCACTGGTCTCGTCGAACAGCAGGTGTTGGTGGGGGTAGGCGATCTCGACGTCGACGTCGTCGAGGTTCTCACGGATGTGCTCGCGGACGGTCGATTCGATCCGCGGGATCTTGTAGGGGGTCCGCACCCAGAACCGGAGGACGAGCCTGACGCCGCTGTCGGCGTAGTCGCCGATCATGCAGGTCGGCTTCGCCGGGTAGCGCGCGCTGCCGATGCGGATGTCCGGGCCGCCTTCGATCACGCCCTCGCAGTTGCGGGCGGCCCGCTCCATGAGGCTGCGGGCGGTGTCGATGTCCCCCTCGTAGGTGACGAGGAGGGGGATCGAGAGCCGCGTCCGCTCGTCCTCGGCGGAGAAGTTGGTCACGTCCCGCTCGCGCATCTGGGCGTTCGGCACCACGAGGAAGGTGTTGTCGAGCGTGAGGATCTTCGTATACCGGATCGTGATGTCGTCGACGAACCCACGTCGGCCGTCCTCGAGTTCGATCATGTCGCCGATTTCGTAGGGGTTGTCCGCCAGCACGAACAGGCCGGTGATGACGCTCCCGACGATGGGCGCGAGGACGATACCGAGGACCGCCGAGAAGACGGTCACCGAGAGGACGATGTCGCCGATGCCGAGACCGACCATGCTCGCCGCGATCAGGGTCGCGGCCATCACCGTCGAGACGCGCAACAGCCCGAGGACCGTCTGGGCGACGCTCTGTCGCTGAAACCGGCGGGCGACCGGGCGGCCGAGCAGGCGGACGAGGAACTTCGAGAGGACGACCCCGGCGGCGACGACCAGGGCGGCGACGGCCGCCCGCACGACGCCGAACCCCCACAGCCACCGTAGCCACTCCACGGACCCGATCGGTGGTGCCGTCGCCAGCGTGCCCGCCCCGACGTCCATGTTCGTCACTCGCCGTCCCCGAAAAAAAAGCGTTTCCACGGCGGGGATCGCTCGATCACAAGCCTCTATACCGTGCCCGTTCCACCCCGTATCGGAATGGATCGACGTACGCGCGATTACCTCTCGGGGCGGTTCGGCGACTACTACCGGAGCGCCGAGCCGTCGCTCCCGCCCGCGCCTGAGCGCCGGGAGTGGGGACATATCCCCTGGACGAGCGGGTCGACCACGATGGTCCGCCACCGGTCGATCTACGACCTCGGCGACGTCGCCGACTTCCTCCAGCGCGAGGCGCCACGGCACGTCTACTTCTCGGCCGCGCGCTACGACGACCCCGGCGCGGGGTCGATGGACGGGAAGGGGTGGCAGGGCGCGGATCTCGTCTTCGACCTCGACGCCGATCACCTCCCGAGCGTCGACCCCGAGACGGCGACGTACGCCGAGATGCTCGCGGCCTGCAAGGACGCGCTCCGTCGGCTACTCGACCTGCTGGAGACGGACTTCGGGTTCGAGGACGTGACCGTCGTCTTCTCGGGCGGCCGCGGCTATCACGTCCACGTCCGCGACGAGGGGGTCGCCGACCTCGACTCGGCGGCGCGGCGCGAGGTGGTCGACTACATCCGCGCCGTCGACCTCGACGTCGAGGGGCTGGTGCGGACGCGGGCCGTCGGCGGGGCGACGCGACGGGAACTCCGCACCGAGGGTGGGTGGGGCCGGCGCACCCACCGCCGCCTGCAGTCCTTCGTCACGGAGCTCCGAGAGCTCCCCGACGACGAGGCGACCGATCGACTCACCGCGTTCGACGGCATCGGCGAGGGCCGGGCCGAGACGCTCCTCGACGCCTTCGTCGACAACGAGCGCGCGGTCGACCGGGGGAACGTCGAGGCCGGCGGCCCGGGGGCCAGACGGCTGGTCGAGGCACTCGCCGAGGAGACGGTCGCCGCCGAGACGGCGCCGATCGACGAACCGGTGACGACCGACACCCGCCGCCTGATTCGCCTGCCCGGGACGCTCCACGGCGGGAGCGGCCTGGTGGTCCGACGGCTCGACCGCGACGAGATCGACGGGTTCGACCCCCTGGTCGACGCCGTCCCCGAGCGGTTCACCCGGCGGTCCGTGCGGGTCGCGGTGACCGAACCGGGGACCCTCGAACTCGACGGCGACACGTTTACGGTGGACGCAGGAGAGCAATCGGTACCGGAGTGTGTCGGCGTGTTCCTGATGACACGCGGCCGGGCCCGGAAGGTGAAAGAATGAAGGTCGAGGAACTGCGCACGGTTCAGCGCACCGAACGGCAGAAAGACAGCCTCCAACACCTTCGGGACTCGTTCTATCGGGACGTCGCGGACTACGTCGCCGAGCGCAAGGCCGAACGCGAACGCGTCGCCGCGGCGGCCGACGACCCCTTCTCCTCGCCCGAGGTGAGCCGCCTCACGGACGAAATCGAGACGGCCGAGGAGGTCGTCGAGAGCATCTACGAGCGCCGGATCGGCAAGATCGTCAAGCGCGCGACCTTCGCCGCCGCCGGCATGGCCACCGAGGACGAGGGCCTCACGACCGAGGAGCGCGACCTCTTCGAGGATCTGGTCGCCCGCATCGAGGACAACCGGGAGACCGTCCTCGAGACGCTCGCCGGCGAGTCGCCGGCGGACGCCGAGGGTGCGGACGCGACGCCCGTGTCGGCGCCGGATCCGGAGACGACCGAGGCCACGACGTCGACCGACGACCGACCGCCGGCGGACGTCGACGCCGCCGCGTCCGACCCGTCGCCGCCGTCCCCCGACCCGTCCGACGATGCGGAGGCGCCCCCCGACCCGTCCGACGATGCGGAGGCGCCCCCCGCACCGGACGACATCCTCGCGGAGGCGATGGGCGGGGAGGGGACCGGGTCCGCCGAGGCCGAACCCGAACCGACACCGTCGCCCCCGACCGCGGATCCCGAGCCGGAGGCGCCCGCCCCCGACGACTCGCCGGCCCCGGACGGCGGCGAGACGGGGACCGAGCGCACGACCCTGCGGATCACCAGCGACGTGGGCGAGATATTCGGCGTCGACGAACGGGAGTACGACCTCGCGAGCGAGGACGTGGTGACGCTGCCGACGCCGAACGCCGAACCCCTCCTGAACCGCGACGCCGCCGAGCGACTCGACGACTAGGTGGCGTCGCGAGCATTCGCCGAGGCCGCTCAGCCGTCTCCGTCCCCCGGGAACAGTCGATAGCCCACGAGTCCGACGACTACCATCCCGCCGACGGCACCGAGGATCGGTAGGCCGGGGAACGGCGGGATGGTGTTGTTCTCGGCCGCGCCGTCGTCCGCGGCGACCGCCGCGGACTCCCCCGCACCGGCGTTCCCCGTCCCGGCGTCGGCGCCCGTGGCGCTCCCCCGAGTTCGCGCGCCGTCGAGGTCGAGTCGGATTCGTTCGCCGGCGTCGACGGGACCGTCACTGACGAGCATGGGAATCGGTGCGTCGCCGACGCGGAGGTTCTCGGAGTGATCGATGGCGTTCGGGTCGTACCCCTGGACGACGACGGTGAGCGACCCGGTGGCCCGCCTCGGCGCCGTCTCGACCACGGGACCCGTGAGGTCGTAGGCGACGCCGACTCGTGTGACGCCGTTCGCGGGGACGGAGACGTTGAGTTCGACGCCGGCATCCGTCCGTCGGTACTCGGCCTCCTCACCCGCGACCATCCCGGCGTAGGGCGTGGCGTTCGTCGGCATGTGGAGTTCGACGAGGCCGACGAACGGGCGGTCGGTCGGGTTCCGGAGGGTTACCGTCTCGATTACGCTCGGGGCGCTCGATTCGTTCCCCGGTGGCACCACCTGCAGGACGTGGGGGTTCCGGCTGTCGTTGGCGACGCTCAGGCGCGCCGCGTCGGTGATCGGCGGCCGCGCGACGATCGTCGTCCCGTTCTCGGCAGCGCTCGCCGTCCGGCGGTAGGGAACCCCGTCGACGGTTGCCCGAAGCCGGTACGTCTCGTTTTCTTCCACTGGGCCGACGGAGAACTCGCCGTCGTCGCCGGTCTCGACCCGTGTCACGACGAACCCGCTGTCGTCGGTTACCTGGACCGCGACGCCGGACAGCGGCGAGCCGTCGTCGTCGACCACGCGGCCGTCGACCGATCCCGAGAGGTGAATCGTCGCCCGCGTCGTGTTCCGGAGTACCTCGTAGTGGGTCGTCCCTTCGTACGAGACCCGGACGGCGTATTGGGGGGCGTCGGCAACGTCGACCGAGAACGACGACCCGCTGACCGTCGTTCGCGCGGGGTCACCGGCGCGTTGCAGCGACTCGGTCACGGGAACGACGGTCACCTGTGCTCCGTCCGCGGTGTCGCCGTCGACGGTGACGGTGCCGGACACCGACGTCGTGGCCGTGGCGGTCGGAACGGCGGCGAGACAGCCGAGAACGACGAGGAGCGTGAGGATGCGTTTCATATCAGTCTGCGACCTCCGGATTCGCGTCGCGATTCGTGTCGGGGGCGGCGGCGTCGGTCACCGCGCCGTAGCGGGGATCGAACAGGGCGACGAGACTCATACCGAGCATCAGCAGGACGATAGCGAGGCGCATCAGCGTGACGAAGGGGATGCGTTTGACCGTTATCGAGGCGGTGCCATCACTGACACCCGCGATGACGTAGGTGTCTGAGACGAGGCCGCGGTCGACGATGACGTCCCTGACCTGCATTCCGCCCTGCTCGGGGTAGCGTCGCTGGCCAGCGATTCCCGAGGCACGGAGCCGGTCGCCGTCGTACACCGCGAGCGACACGCCCTCCACGACGACGCGTGTCGGGACGACGCTCTCGGGGGGATCGGCCACCGGACCGACCGTCTCCGGGCCGACGAGGACGACGGCGTCCGCACTCGGCACGAAGTTCCACATCAGTTGGCCGCGTGCGACGACGCGCTGTCCGGGGGCCACCGAGGCGTTGATCTCGGTGTCGGGGAGGCCGAGCCAGACGCTCGACCCGTCGAGTTGGACGACCGTCGCTCGCGGTCCGTCGCGCACGTCCGTCACCGTCCCGTGCACCGTCTGGACGGAGCCGTTCAACGAGGCGCCCCGCCGGACCACCTGATCGGTCGAGAGGGCGTAGGTCTCCACCGAGGGGTCCTGCGGGAATTCGGTTCGGGAGTGTTCGAGGATACGGACCGAGTAGTCGGCACCCTGAATCGGCTGCCGGGAGGTGTCCATCGACCCGTCGCCGACGCCGGTCGCCATCACGGATGCCTGTCCCGCGAAGAGGTACATGAACGGAAGCGAGAGGACGAGCAGGGCGGCCCCGACGTGGATGAAGGTGATCCCCGTCTGCTTCAGCTTCGCGTTTCGGGACGTCGTTGCCAGGATTCGGCCACCGGTGCGTTTCACCGTGCCCAGAATGGCGTAGGCGACCGGGGGCAGCACCGACAGAGCACTCGACGAGCCGACGACCCGGTAGACGACGGCGTCGTCGGGACGGGTCGTCGCCAACTGCCACGTCTCGGACGGGGCTACGACTGCGCCGACGAACGTCGCGGCGGTGAACACGCCGAGGCCGACGAGCGCCCGTCGATCCCCCTCGTGATCGTAGTCCATGTAGAATCCGAGAAGCAGCAGAATGCCGAGGACGAGTGGGTAACTCCAGAGATTGTAGTAGCGTGCTTCGACCGAGACTTCGAGTCCGGTGATGGCCTTCCGGAGGAGCGGGAAGGAGAGCCCCCACAGCGAGACGAACGTGAGCAGGCCGAAGCCGAGGACGGCGAGGTGGAGGAGGTTCGAGCGACGCAGCCAGCGGCGGCCCGTCGCGTCGGAGTCGGTGTCGTCCGTCTCGCGCAGCCAGTACACCACCGGCGCGACGATGCCGAGCGCGACGGTCAGCGCCATGAGGACGAGGAAGGCCGCCCCGATACCGCCGTCGGCGAAGGAGTGGACGCTGCGGAAGACGCCGCTCCGGACGACGGACGTGGTGTACACCGCGAGCGCGAACACCGTCGCGGTCATCGCGGGGGCGAGGACGCGATACCGTCCCGTCGGCTCGTAAGCGGTGACGGCGTGCAGCGTCGCGGTGAGAAAGAGCCACGGGATCAGAATCGCCGTCTCGACGGGGTCCCACGCCCAGATTCCACCCCAGCCGAGGACGGTGTACGACCAGAGACCGCCGAGCGCGACGGCGCCGGTCAGGAACAGCCAACTCAGACGGAGCCAGCGGGTGACGCTCCCGTGCCACGTCGGAAAGACCCCGCCGTTGCCCCGGAACAGCGAGACGAAGTGGGCGGCACCGATGGCGAACGGCATCGCCAGCAGGGCGTACGCCGTGAACATCACCGGCGGATGGATAGCCATGTACGGATCGACGAGCAGGGGATTCAGCCCCTGCCCGGACGTCGGCACGAACCCAGGCGGGGCGCCGGGGAACTGTGACCGAATCGACGCGAACGGGCTCTGGGCCAACAACATCCCGGTAAAGTACGCGACGAGGCCGAGCGTGAGCGCGTGGATCAGTTTCGCGTGACGGTCGGGAATGCCCCGTACTGCGCCGGCCACCATGGCGACGATCGAGACGATGGCCGCCCACAGTAACACCGAGCCCTCGTTGGCGGCGTAGACGCCGGTCACTCGATAGAGGACGGGGAGGTAGGACGCCGTGTTCTCCCAGACGTAGGCGTTCGAGTAGTCGGTGACGACGAACTGATACGTGAGCTGCACCAGCGCCGCCACCAGCAACACGGCGGCCGCGGGGGTGAGTTTCGAGACGGCGTCGAGATACGCGTCGTCGTCGACGAGGTAGGCGCGGGCGAGGATGACGGCCGCCGACGCCGACGCGCCGAAGGCCAGCCAGAGGAGGACTGACCCGACGTTCATTGGGACTCACCCGTCGCGTATCGTTGCTTGCCAGCTTCGAGGTACGAGAGGAAATCCTCGGTACCGGCGTAGCCGTTGATCCGGACGAGCACCTCGCCCTCCGGAGTGATAATGACGTGCTGTGGGGGGTAGTTGACGTTGTACTCCCGCTGGAGGCGCGAGGCAGACTCCCCGTCGTCGTCCATGTTCACCGCCACCTTCACGAAGTCCTCTAGCTCCGACTGCACCGTCGGATCGGAGTACACCTTCTGGTTGTAATCCTCACAGTACGTACACCAAGTCGTCCAGAAGTAGACGATGACTGGCCTCCCTTCGGACGCGGCGGTTTGCTCCGCGGCCGTCATGTTCGTCTGCCAGCGTGTGTCCCCGTGATACGAGTAGTTCTCGTCGCTCAGTGTCGGTGCCGCGTGCATCGAAAAATACCCAATACTAAGCAAGACCACGAAGAAGGCGAGTGTCATCGCCTTTCGAGGCTTCATTGGTGACTCCCAGTAACTGCTTCCCCCAGTAAAACCTACTGTCTCGTCACTCCCGCCGCGTTCGTCGAAGACATGAGAGTGCTTTAGCAGCCAGAATACTCATTTTAGGCCGTCCAAAATTTTCGCTCCCGAGTCGCCGATCCCTCGACGCCGGTGTGTGATCGTGGGCACGAACCCACGCGGTCGAAAGGTATCTATTCGCGGGTCGACGTCGATGACCGCGGAGAAAGTTTTAACCATGTGTGCAGGGATACCGGAATACTGCGCAACAGCGGAGGATATGAATACAGAGATATGATAGGAACTTTGGAACAGCCGACGGAGTTCGCATGAGCCAGGGCGAATCGAACGTCTGGCTCAAGCCTGGGTTGCTCCTGGTCGGGACGGTAATCGGCGCCGTCGTCGTCGTCTTCGCGCTCAACGGTGTCCTCGCGTACCTCGGCATGGATGCCGTAGGTCCCGAGGGACCACAGGCGGAGGCGCCGGCGACGCCGCAAGCCAACGCCAGCGGTAACGGCGAGAGCGCCGTCTCGGCGGGCGAGGGAGGCGTCCGGAAGCTTCCGGGAACGTGGCCCGGAGAGAAGTGGTACAGCGAGGACCTGCGCGAGCAGGAGTTCGACTACAAGGATCCGACGGCTGGCGAGGAGGTGCAGTTCCAGCCCAAGCAGATGAACAACTCGACGCTTCCGGACAACGAGCATCGTGCCGAACTCATCCGGGAGGGGCGTCGGCTGTTCGCGAACACGTCGAACGAGATGCCCGAAAACGTCGGGAACGACCTGTCGTGTGCGAACTGCCACGGCGGCGGTGCCCTCCCGACGACGACCGGAATGGTCGGCCAGGACATCGACATGATTCCGCTGGTCGGCACTGCCGCGGGCTACCCCGAGTGGACGGGTCGCACCCAGCGGATGCGCGACATGCGCCAGCGCATCATGGGTTGTTTCCTCCGGAGTATGAACTCGCCCGGCTCCGAAGAGGGCGTGCCGGAGTACGACAGCCGCGAGATGCAGGCCATGGAGTCGTACATGGTCTGGCTGAACAAGGGGACCCCGAGTCAGCGGACGCCGTACTGGCGTCACATCGAGAAGCCGGAGGGTGACGAGAAGGTGCCGGTGTCCGAGGTCAACCCGGTCCGCGGGGCCGAACTCTACCTCGAGAACTGTGCGTCCTGTCACGGTGCGGACGGACAGGGTATCGAGGGGCAGTACCCGCCGCTGTGGGGCGAGGGGTCCTACAACGACGGGGCCGGCATGGGTCGGATGTACACCTCCGCCGGCTTCATCCGCGAGGCGATGCCCTACGGTGCCGGACACACGTTCTCCAACTGGGAGGACGTCCAGGACGTGGCCGGGTTCATGAACGCCCACAAGCGTCCGCACCTGCCGCGCCAGCCGAAGGACTGGGCGGCGGCCGGTGCGCCGGACGAGGGCATCTACTACAACCGCACGCAGCAGCGTCTCGGCTACGAGATGAACCCGATGACGAAGAAGCTGATGCTCGCGGGCATGCCCATCGACGACACGGAAGTCACCGAGGAGATGATCCCGGAGGACACGAGTCGGTACGACCAGCCGCTCCGCAACGAGTCGGTCGACGGCTCGTGGCAGACCACCTGGATCCGAACCTACGAGGACGTCGGTAACGAGACGGCGACGAACGAGACGGCGACGAACGAGACGGCGACGAACGAGACGGCGACGAATCAGTCGGCCATCACCGCGCAAGGTGCGGTCACGTCGGCGATGGAAGCCGACGGCGACGCACGGACGGCGGACTGACGCCTTCGGCACCCCCCACACGACCCTGACCGAATGATTGAGACACCCTCCACGGTTGCGGTTTTTCTTGCGGGAGTGCTGACCATCCTGACTCCGTGCTGTCTCCCGATGATTCCCGTCCTCGTCGTCGGTGCGAACGGCCATCGGCTCCGACCGGTTCTCATCGTCGCGGGGAGCACGCTGACGTTCACCGTACTCGGGGTGGTGACCGGCTCCGTCGGTTCGATCACGCCGGAGACGATCCGCGCGCCCTTTGCCGTCCTCATGCTCGCGTTCGGGATAGTGCTCGCCGACGACGACGTCAACGACATCTACTCCCGATACGCCTCTCGACTCGCTAGCCGGGCGACGGGCCTCACCGGTCGGGTCGACGAACGGCGCCACCCGCTCGCGAACGCCTTCGTGGTCGGCCTGTTGCTCGGCGTCATCTGGCTGCCCTGCGTCGGCCCGGTTCTCGGTGGCGTCCTCGCCTACGTGGGGACGACGGCAACCGTCGCCAGCGGTGCCGCGCTCCTGTTTACCTACGGTGTCGGCTTCTCCCTCCCCTTGCTCGGCGTCGCCTACCTCGGCCGGTCGGGCGGGAATCGACTCCTCGAATACGGACGCGGCGACGGCTTCCGCACCGCTACCGGGTACGCGTTCGTCCTGCTCGGTCTGGCGGTGCTGTTCGACATCGACAAGCTCGCGCTCGCCTCGGTAACCGACATGCTCTGAAACAATGACTCCTGACGAACACGAACGGAATCGGCCACGCTCGAATCGCTTCAGTGCCGCACACGTCGTGGGGCGAATCACGGGGGTGCTCCATCGGGTGACGCGGAGTCGAACCGTGAAGTGGGGGAGCCTGCTCTTCGGGGTGCTCTCTTTCACCCTCGTGTTCGGGACCGCTTCGAAGACGATGTACGGCATCGAACACGGTGGAAACCTCCTCGCGTACTGGCACATTGCGCTCGCGTGGGTCGCCGCGTCGGCGCTGGGAACGACGTTCATCGGGAGCGTCCTCTACCTCCGCTATCGGGGACGTTTCTGGAGTCGGCTGGCACACAGCGCCGGCGAACTCGGGTTTCTGTTCGCGACGGTGACGCTCGTCCTCGGGAGCGCGTGGGGCAAGGTCATCTGGAACTCCTGGTGGGAGTGGACCGACGTCCGCCTCGTGACCTTCCTCATCGTGTGGTTCATCTACGCGGGGTATCTCGTGGTGTCGTCGTCGACGGACCCGGAGACGGGCGACCGATACGCTGCGGTGTACGGCGTCATCGGGTTCGTCACCGTCCCCATCTCGTATGCCTCCACCCGACTGTGGACGCCGACGTTCCACGAGACCACCATCGGGAACCCGCAGGTCAGCGCGAACATCGATCCCACGACGCTGCTCGTGACCGTCGTCGCGGCGACGTTCCTGTACGTCTATCTCCTGGGACTCCGCATCCAGGTGCACGAAGTCGAAGACCGAATCCGTGGACTCGACCGCTCACGGAGGTGATACGCATGGAACCACTCCTCCTGTTCGGCTACACGACCCTGTTCGTCGCGCTGTTCGGCTACACGGCGTACCTCCAGCGCCGGCTGACGAGACTCGAACGCCGCCTGAACGACGCCCGGTAGGCCGACGCCGATCACTCTTCGACGACGAACTCGAACGTTGCGAGCCCGGCCAGCAACAGGACCCCGGAGTAGAGACAGAGGAGGCGGAGCCAGGTGCCCGTCCGGGCACCCGTCGTGAGCGCTGCGGTGAGTTCGACGCCCGCGAGCAACACGGGGACGACGAGCGGAACGAGCAACAGCGGCAGGGCGAGTTCGTCGAGTCCGGAGCGGAAGGTAAGCGTGGCGACGACGACGCCCACGGCGGCGAAGCCGACGGCGGCGACGGCGACGACGCCGACCAGCGCGACCACCGTCCGAGGCGTCGGGGCGTAGTCGAGCAGGACCGTCGTCGCCCCGAGTGTCACCACGTTCACCGCGAAGACGAACAGCGACGTACTCGCCACCTTCCCGAGGTAGACGGCCGAGCGATCCACCGGGGCGAGCAGCATCCCATCGAGCGCGCCGTTCCGATCCTCGAGGGCCGCCGTCTTCGTCACGCCGAGGGTCCCGCCGAAGACGAACGCGATCCAGAGGGCCCCGCGCCCGAGGACCGCCGGGTTCCGGAACGTCTTGACGAAACTGAACGCGAAGGCGAGGACGACGAGCAAGGCAAAGACCGCCATCGTCGTCGTGACGCTTTTCGTCCGGCTCTCGAGCAGGAGGTCCTTCCTGACGATCCGGTAGATCGTGGCGAGAAACCGCCGCATCAGCGTCCCTCCGCCCCGTCGTCGACGCCGATTGCGGCGTGATACGCCGATTCGAAGGCTGTCGCCGAGGAGCCGTCCAGATCGACGTCCGTCTCCAGGCGACCGCGGTCGACGACGAGCGCGCGGTCACACCGGTCGAAGCCGCGGTCGAGGTCGTGAGTCGTCAACACGACGGTTCGGTCGCCGAAGGTGTCGAGGACGGCCGCGAGGTCGGCCACCGACCGCTGATCGAGTCCGGTGTACGGTTCGTCCAACAGGAGGACGTCGGGACGGTGGAGGAGTGCCCGCGCGAGCGACAGTCGTTTGCGGAGACCGTGTGAGAACTCGGCCGGTCGCCGGCTCGCCCGCCCGGCCAGGTTCACCGTTTCGAGCACCGACTCGCAGCGTCGCGCCGCGTCGTCGATGTCGTGGAGAGCGGCGTGAAAGCGGAGGTTCTCGCGGGCCGTGAGGTCGTCGTACAGCATCGACTCGTGGGTCACGACGCCGATCGTACGGTAGACGGTGTGGTCGTCCGGCGTGAGCGCCGATCCGCCGAGACAGATCGTTCCGGCCGTGGGCCGAACCAGACCCGCGAGCATCCGCAACAGCGTGGTCTTGCCGGCGCCGTTCGGGCCGAACAGGCCGACGGTCTCCCCCGCGTCCACCGCGAAGGAGACGTCGTCGACGGCGGTCACCCGGCCGTAGGTCTTCGTCACGCCGTCGACGCGAATCGTGGCCGCCGTTGCCCGCCCCGTTCGGGGCGCTGAGGTCATCGAGTCTCTGACGGCCGTTCGGAGCCCTCGTGGGCACGGACCGAGAGCTGTTTGGCGACGACTCTGTCTCCCTCGACCCGACCTTTGGCCACGACGATGCGGTTCTCCGCCATCGTGTCCGGAAGCGTGCCCTCGTAGACGACTCGCATCGAGTGGTTGCCGTCGACTACCTCGAACGTCGCCGTCCGTCCCTCGGTCTCGAGGTCGTCGACGGATCCCTCGAGGTTCACCCACTCCCCGTTGTAGTTCTTCTCGGAGAGTTGTGTCGGGCTGACGAACGCAGCCGAGGCGTTCATGCTCGTCGCTCCGAGCACACCCAGGAGGACCAGAACCCCCACAGTCGTGACCAAGAGCTTGTTCTTCCGTCGCACTGGTCCAGCATCGTGGGCGCCCGTTATTCATTGTGTCGGATCTCCACCACCGCTGACTGGTGGAGTTGTGGGATCGACGGTCACGACCGTCCGTCGTTCGGCCCTCGCCCCGATCGGGTGGATCGGGGCCACAGATACTTGTCGACCGCCTCCCAACCCCGCCCATGTCGGCTCGTGGGGTCCGCGCTGTCGGGACGGTGGTCGTCGTCGCACTGCTCGTCGTCGCGGGCGTGACACCCGCGCTCGCGACGGCCGATCGGACCACCGCGACCGATGGGTGGCGACCGGCCGTCGACGCGTCGCCGTCGGACGGGACGCTCACACAGCAGGACGGCGCGACGCTCGGGGAGCGAATCGTCGCCTCGCGCAACGACGAGCCCGGGAGCGTGACGCTCACCTTCGAGTACCGGATTCCGGACTCGGTGTCGGGGCTCCGGGTCGGCGTGCCGGTGCTCTCGCTGCCGGGAATCACCGTCGGGGAGACCGACGGGTTCGAGCACGCGACGGGCACTCGGTTCGAGTGGGACACCGAGACCGAGCGGCCGAGCGTCTCGCTCCGGCTGGCCGTCGGCGACACGCTCGGCGACGGCGTCCGCGGGGTCGAACGCGACGACTGGGCGCTCGTCTCCCAGCCGAGCACCCGCGTGCAGGTCCGCGCCGCGGAGCGACCGACGCGAACGACGACCTTCGCGGTCGACGACGCGGAGCCGGGGTACGCGAGCAGTCACCTCGCCTACCTCGGCCCGCACGACCGCCGGAACGTGACCGTCGCCGACGAGAACGCGACGTTCGTCCTCGGTGCCGACGCCGACACCGAACGGGCCACGGCCTTCCTGCGCACCGCGAACGAGCGCTTCGATTTCGGCGTCCGCCACGACCGGATCACGGTGTTCGTCCTGCCCGTCAGCGACGAGAACACCACGAACGTCGACGCCGCAACCGTCGACACGGCGTTCTGGGTCGGCGAGTCGGGCCTCCGACTGGGGGACACGGGCGGGGTGTTCACCCACGAGTACGTCCACACGCGGCTGGGGACGGTGGGGACCGGCGACGCGACGTGGCTGACCGAGGCGAGCGCGGAGTATTACGGCCACCTGTTCGCCCTCAACGACGGCGTCGGGAACTACGAGTCCTTCCGGGCGGGGCTCCGGGCCGAGGAGTACGCTCCCGAACGACAGTCGGTGACCCTGACCGATCCGGAGACCTGGCGGGGGACCACCGCCCACTACGACAAGGGCGCGCACGTCCTCGCCGCACTGGACGCGGAGATCAGACGCCGCACCGACGGGGAGCGGACGCTCCGTGACGTGTTCGCGGGGCGCTCGGAGCCCTTCGCCGACTACCGAAGCTTCCGGGAGGCCGTGATCGAGGTGGCCGGCGACGAGTCGCTCGGGCCGTGGCTGGATCGGTACGTCACCACCGACGCGCTGCCGCCGCTGCCCGAGAACCCGCGGTACTACGTGGCCGACCCGGACCTCGATCCGGACGGTGACGGAACCCCGAGCGGCACGGAGGTTGACCGCGGGCGACACCCGTTCGTCGCGGGCGCGGGGCCGGACGGCGCCGTCGCCACCGAGGCGGAGCCGACGACGGCCGAGAACGAAACCGGGACCGAGAGCGAACGCGAAACGGGGACGGACCGAACCGGAACGGAGGGGTCGGCGCCCGGATTCGGTGCGGGTGCGGGCGCCGCTGCGCTGGCGCTCGTCGCGGCACTCGGCGCCCTGCGTCGACGGCGGGCGTGATCAGACGCGACGGAGTCCCTCGCCGAGCCCGGTCGCCTCGCCACACTCCGGACACTCGTAGGTCCAGCCGTCCTTCGTGGCGCGCCCCTCCGGGAACTCGGCGTCGCACGTTCGGCAGACGAGGAGATCACGGCGAGCGGAGACGTGCATCTGCGGCATACGCTGAGCATCGACAGCATCCACTATGAACGTGTCGCTTCGGTTCCATACACGGGCGGTTCCGGCCGAACGTGGCGTCTTTCCGCCGTCGTCACGGAGATTCGGTCACGTCGGCGTCCCGAGACGCGCCGGTCACTCGTCGTCGCCGCTCAGGATCCCCCGGTGGGTCATCCGCTCGGGGTCGAGCACCTCGTCGGCCTCCGCCTCCGTGAGATACCCCTTCCCGACGGCCACCTCGCGGACGGTCTTGCCCTCCTTCAGCGCCGCTTTCGCGACCTCCGAAGCCTTGTCGTAGCCGATGGCGGGGTTGAGCGCCGTCGCGAGCGCCATCGAGCGCTCGACGGCCTCGGCACACTGTTCCTCGTTGGCCTCCAGTTTCGCCACGAACTTCTCGGCGAACGTCTCGGCGGCGTTCGAGAGCAGGGACGCCGACTGCAGGAAGTTGTGAGCGAT
The DNA here is from genome assembly GCF_009762275.1 of Haloplanus salinarum. Taxonomy (NCBI): domain Archaea; kingdom Methanobacteriati; phylum Methanobacteriota; class Halobacteria; order Halobacteriales; family Haloferacaceae; genus Haloplanus; species Haloplanus salinarum. The sequence continues at coordinate 793,461 of NZ_CP034345.1, forward strand.
CACCGGCTTGTAGAGGTTGAGGTCGATCTGGCCGCCGGCGGCGCCCGCGGAGACGGCGGCGTCGTTGCCGACGACCTGCGTGTGGACCTGGTTGACCGCCTCGGCGACGACCGGGTTGATCTTTCCGGGCATGATGGAACTCCCGGGCTGGTTCTCCGGCTGTTCGATCTCGCCCAGACCGTTGCGGGGTCCGGAGGCGAGGAGTCGCAGGTCGTTGGCCACCTTGTTCATCGAGCCCGCGACCGTCCGGAGCGCGCCGTGGGCCTCGCCCATCGCGTCGTGGGCGGCCTGTGCCTCGAAGTGGTCGTCGGCCTCGCGGAAGTCGAGGCCCGTCTCCTCGGCGATGTACGCGGCCGCCCGTTCCGGGAACTCGGGGTGGGTGTTCAGCCCCGTGCCCGTCGCCGTCCCGCCGAGGGCGAGTTCGGCGAGGCGCGGGGCCACCGACTCACAGCGCTCGATCCCCTTCTCGATCTGCGTGCGGTAGCCGCCGAACTCCTGGCCCAGGCGGACCGGCGTGGCGTCCTGCAGGTGGGTGCGGCCGGTCTTGACGACGCCGTCGAACGCCGCGGCCTTCTCGTCGAGGGCGGCGGCGAGCGTCTCGAGGGCCGGGATCAGGTCCTTCTCGACCGCCTCCAGGGCGGCGACGTGCATCGCCGTCGGGATCACGTCGTTCGAGGACTGGCCGAAGTTGACGTGGTCGTTCGGGTGGACGATCCGGTCGCCCACCTCGCTGCCCATCAGCTCCGCCGCACGGTTGGCGATCACCTCGTTGGCGTTCATGTTCGAGGAGGTGCCGGATCCCGTCTGGAAGACGTCGACCGGGAACTGGTCGTCGTGGTCGCCGGCGATGACTTCGTCGGCCGCCGCGACGATGGCGTCGGCGACGTCCGCCTCGAGGAGGTCCAGGTCGCGGTTGGCCCGCGCCGCGGACTTCTTGACGATGCCGAGCGCCCGGACGAACCGCCGACCGAAGCGGGCGTCGCTGATCGGGAAGTTCTCGACCGCACGTTGGGTCTGGGCCCCCCAGTAGGCGTCCGCAGGCACGCGAATCTCGCCGAGGCTGTCCCGTTCGACGCGGAAGTCGGACTCGTCGCTCATGCGCGAGCGAACGGGAGCCGCCGCGTAAAAGTTACCGTTACGCCTCGTGTTCCTCGTACGCCTCCGGCGTGTACGTCTTCATCTCTAGGGCGTGGATGTCGGTCGTCATGTACCCCTCCAGCGCGTCGTAGACGAGTTCGTGTTGCTGGACGAGCGGGAGGCCCTCGAAGGCCGGTGAGACGATTACGGCGGCGAAGTGGGCGTCCTCGTGGTCCTCGTCGGGTACCCGCGGCTTCGTGACCGTCGCCTCCGCGTCCTCGATGCCCTCCTCGATGAGTCGTTCGACCTCGGCGGTGTCCATACGCCATTCCGGGGACCGTCGCACAAAACTGCTGGGTGTGAGGCGACGAGGCGAATACTCTCCACACACTCCGCGGTCGAATCCATCGTCTGACAAAAGTATAATATCCCCCGGCGAGTGGTCGTAGGGTATGGTAAAGAGTACGGTGCGGTTTCCCGAATCGGTGGTCGGGGAAATCGAAACGCTCGTCGAGGAGGACCGATTCGAGAGCAAATCGGAGTTCTACCGCTTCTCGACGGATTACGTGTTGAACCAGGTCCTCGACGATTACGAACCCGAGACCATCGACTACGCGGAGATCAAATCGGAGGTGATGCCGGAGGCGGAACGCGAACTCCGAAGCGACGCCGACACGGACCACCCGCCCTTCCTCGAATCCGTCTCGTTCGTCCGTCGGCTGGCGCTCCGCGGGAAGTTCAACGACGCGGAGGACTTCATCGACCACCAGTACGCCGCCGGCGACCGGCACGCCATCCTCCTCGAGGAACTGCTCCGCCTGTATCGGGGCGACGTGACGGCCGACGCGCCGGCCGAACCGCCGGCCGAACCGTCGGAACGCGACCGTCAGCCCGTCGAACGGGACCGGTGATCGCGACGCCACATGCGCCCCGTCGACGCCGTTCGAAGCCGAAGCTGTATCCGCTGTGATGCGCAGTTCGTGGAGCGATCGGGAACCGTCACCCGGATCCGCTGGACGTACCGAAACCGGGGGAGCGCGGTGGACGGGACGCTCGTCGACGGAACGGTCGTGAACCGGTCGCGGGACCGGACCTGCATCCGCTGTGCGTCGAGTTTCACCGAACGTCCGGGGGAAATTTCGCGACTCTGTCCCAGGTGCGAGTCGGACCACGTCGGTCCGGACCGAAGCGGATCGTCGGAACGGTACTGAGCGGCGCCGTTCGACCGAACCGCGTCGCCCGTGGGAGCGACCCGCCTCCCGCCTACATCGACGGCCCGACGCGGTTGATCGCGAACTTCGTGAGGCCGTGGCGCTCGGTCGCCGTCCGCCCGCCGTCGGCGACGCGCCGGAGTTCGTCGAGCAGTCCGTCGGGGGTCGTCGACCGCGCGTCGACGTCGACGTCGTCCGGGAGGATCCGCGCCGTCTCGCCGTCGCCCGTCACCTTGAGCACCGGAACGATGGGGTGCCCGCTCGGGATACCCTCGGCGGTGACGTGAACGACGACCGAGGCGCCGGCGGCCGCGAGCGCCGTCGTCGCCTCCTCGAAGCGGGAGGGTGTGTCGACGACCGCGAGCCCCTCGTCGACCGTCACCCGGTCGCCGTACTGGACGAACTCCTCGACCGGCGCCGATCCCCACGAGCCGACCACCTCGTCGAAGGGGAGTTCGGCCGCCCGGCGGACCAGTCCGCGGACGTTCCCCGGTTCGTCGGCGGTCCGCTCGGCCGCGGCGCGCAGTCGCTCCGCGACCGGGTCGCTGGCCGCGCGGTCGGCCGCCGCCTCGGCGTGGGGAGCGAGCCGTTCGGTGCCGGCGACGGCGACTGTCGCCCCGGCGTCGCGGAGCGCGTCGACCGTCTCGCCCACGACGGGGTCGGCAACGTCGCGGGTCGACGCCGCGAGGTCCGACCCGACGACGCCGACGGTGAGGTCGCCGAGCGACGCCTCGCTCCGGTCGGCGGCGGCCGCCGCGGCGAGGTCCCGCGTCGCCTCGGTGCCCGCCTCGATGCAGGCGTCGGAGCCGCCGACCTCCTGGATCGATAGTTCGCGGACCGGGACGCCGTGGTCCGCGACGGCCTCGGCGAACGGCCCGCTCTGGAGGTGTTCACACCCCAGCCCGACGACCGTCGCACCCGCGAGGTTGGGGTTCCGGGTGACGTTCAGCAGCGTCCGCTCGGTCTGATCGTGGTCGGCGCCGATCTGTGCACAGCCGTGGTCGTGGGGCGCACAGACGGCCCCGTCGACGGCGTCGGCAATGCGCTGGGCGACGATGTGCGAACAGATCACCGAGGGCACGACGAGAACCCGATTGCGAACGCCGACGCCCTCGTCCCGGACGTAGGCCGCAAGCGGCGCCGACGACGGGTCGGCCGCGTCGTCTGAGCGCGTGGGCGCCGACATCAGGCCACCTCCCCCTCGGCCTCGGCGACGTCGCCGCGCCCGCGCCGGCTCTCGGCGTTGTGCGTGTGGACCCACTCGCCCGGCGCGATGGCCTCGGTCGCCTGACCGATGACCTCGTCGTACTTGACGACGGCGTCGCCGGGCTCGAACGCGACCAGGGCCACCTTGTGCCCGAACGGGACGTCCTCGACGACTTCGATCCGTTCGCCGTCGTACGGAATCGTCGTACCGGCCGTCAGGTCGTCGATGGCCGTGACCACGTTGTCCTCGGCGGCCATGTGGAGGCCACACCCCCCGAGCACTTCGCCTTTCATACCCCACCCCGCAGTTCCGCGAGTTCGTTGGGCTGGAGTTCGTTGATCGCGAACTCCTCGAGGCGGCGACGCTCGGCGGCCGTCCGCTCGCCGCTCGCGACCGACTGGAGGGTCTCGTAGATGCGGTCGCCCACGTCGTCGAGCGACTCGCCGTCGAGGACCGTGCTCGCGTCGACGTCCATGTTGTTCGCGAGGCGCTCGGCCGTCTTCGGGTTCCCGGTCACCTTGATGACCGGCGCGATGGGGTTGCCGGTCGTCGAGCCGCGACCGGTCGTGAAGGCGACGACCTGGGCGCCCCCGGCCACCTTGCCGACGACGCTCTCGACGTCGTAGCCCGGCGTGTCCATCAGGACCAGTCCGCCGCCGACCGGAAGCTCCTCGGCGTAGTCGACGATGCCGCGGACCGGCGTCGTCCCGCCCTTGGTGATCGCTCCGAGGCTCTTCTCCTCGATGGTCGTCAGGCCGCCCTCCTGGTTGCCGGGGGTGGGCTGGGCCCCACGGAGGTCGACGCCCATCAGTTCCGCCGCCGACTCCCGTCGGTCGACGCGTTCGAGGAGCCGTTCCCGGACCGACTCGTCGACACAGCGCTCCGCGAGGATGTGCTCGGCGCCGATGAACTCGGGGGTCTCCGAGAACGTCGCGGTGCCGCCGTCCTCGACGAGGCGGTCGCAGGCGACGCCGACCGCCGGGTTCGCGGCGATGCCGCTGGTCGCGTCCGAGCCGCCACACTCGACGCCGAACCGGAGTTCGCTCACGTCACACTCGACGCGCCGGCAGTCGCCGATCTCGCTCCACAGGTCGCCGGCAGCCTCGGTCCCGGCCTCGACGGCGGCGGTGGTCCCGCCGGCCTCCCTGACCGAGAGCGTCTCGACCGGCCGCCCGGCGGCGGCGACGCCGTCCGCGATCTCGTCGGCGTCGATCCGCTCGGTGCCGAAGCCGACGACGAGCGCCGCGCCCACGTTGGGGTTTCGCCCCACGCCCGTGAGCGTGCGCTCGATCTGCTCCCTGGCGGCCGCGGGCGGATCCCGCCCCATCTGGTGTGGGGTAGACCGGACGTTCTCCCCCGCGCGGTCGGCGATCTCGTCGGCGATGGCCGACGCCGCGATCGATACCGGCAACACCGCGACGTAGTTCCTGACGCCTGCAGGGCCGTCTGACCGTCGGTAGCCCTCGAAAGTCGACATACCTTCGGCTCACCCGCTGTGGACTAAAGGGTTTCCACCGCCGAATCGACGGCCGAACGTCGAACGGACGCCGTCCGAACCTACTGCTGATAGCGCCGCTCGTCGTCGCGGTCGAGGCCCGCGTGCCCGCTCGCATCCTCGTACGTGTCCTCCAGTTCGCCGTACAGGTACTCGTCGTAGGTCACGTCGTAGGCCCGCCGGAGGTGGAAATCGAGGTTGCCGGTGTCGACCGTCGAGCGGTAGAGGGCGTGGATCGCCCGCCGGACGAGTTCGCCCTCGTTCGGCGAATCGAAGACCGCCGAGAGCATCGCGAGTTCGTTGCGGGTCTCCCGGTCCAGCTCGACGGTGACGTCGTCGCCGATGGCGCTGTATGCGTCCCGTACGTCCGCGTTGAGTCGGTCGAGGCTCATACGCCGGCAAGGTCGGGGCGCCGAATACGGCTTTCGGCTTTGCGGTCCGGGGCTCGGGCCGAGCCCCGAGGTGGTTCACGCGAAGGGGTTCTCGAGCTCCGAGACGCAGGGGAACTGATCGGCGTCGTCCGCGGGCTGTGATCCCTGTGGCCACTGGGGTTCGAGGTCGGCGTCCGGGGGGTAGTGGAGGTTACCGTCGCCGTCCCAGCCCCAGCCCTCGTCCTCGAGGAGCTGTCTGGCCGCCTCCACGTTCGCGCTCGGCGACTCCGCGATCCGTGTGAGGTTGTCGTCTCCCGGATACCAGGGATGGCTGCTCGTGAACGGGTCGGCGTACATCGTCGCCTCGGAGTCCCCGTACAGCGACGTCTGGTTGATGTTGTCGCGGTCGATCATCTGGGAGAACGCCATCCGGAATTCGCGGAACTTGCTGGGACCGAACTGACACTGCGGGGAGATGAAGTACGGCGTGAACCCCTGTGTCGTGATGACCCGTGCGGAGTCGCCCATGTCGCTTTTGATTCGGTCGGCCAGCGAGGGAGTCGTCGTCAGGAGGACGTTCAACTCGTTGTTGGTGAACGCGCGGTACGCCGATTGACTGCTGTCGAACACCTGGAACACCAGATCACCCTCGGGATCGAACTTGGGATGGTCCGAGAACGGCTCCATTCCCATCAGTTGACCCTGCTCGAACGACGTGATCTGGTACGGACCCGACCCGACCCAGGGGTCGTCGAAGTCCGTGGGGTTCTCCTCGGCCCCAGCCTCCTGCCACGCGTCCTTCGACAGGATGCCCCACGACGGGATCAGCACCGTCTCCATCGTCGGCGTCGGGCCCTCCATGTTGAACCGGACCGTCGAGTCGTCGACCACCTCGATGGATTCGTATCCGGGATCCGTCGCCCAGGGGTACGCGCCGCTTCGTGCCTGTTCGGCCAGGAACTCGAACGTCCACTTGACGTCCTCGGCGGTGATCTGGTCCCCGTTGTGGAAGGTGGCGTCACGAAGCGTGAACGTGAGCTGCTGGCCGTCGTCGGACACTTCGTAACTCTCGGCGAGGCAGGTCACCAACTCGAAGTTCTCGTTGTACATCAACAGCGGCGAGTACACCGTGTTGGAGAAGCCGTATATGGGGCTCGCACCGGTCGCCTGCTGGTAGATCGTGGTGTCCAGCCAGATGGCGGGGACGTTCGTCACGAGGCTGTCGTTGTCGCCGGTCGGCGACGACTTGATGAGCGGGATGATACCGGTCTCCATCAGCCCCATCTCACCGACCCCGGCCACGTCGATGGTGTCCGTTCGCATGGCCCCGTACTGCATTCGGACCACGGTCGGGATGATCCCGACGTCCTCCGAGAGGATACTGTGTGCCTGGTTGACGAGTTCCTGTCGCTCCTCGCGGGAGCCGGCGGTGAGATGTTGGTTCGCGTACTCGGAGTACTCGCAGTTGGCGTAGTTCGACGGGTTCCAGTTCGAGTTCTGCCCCGCCGCGTGGATGTGATATTTGAGGGTCAGCTCCCGCGGATCCAGACGCGCCGGTCGGAGCTCGTAGCCGCCGTACGAGAAGTGCCACTCCCGGGTGTCCTGGCTTTCGCCGTTGATCCCGGCCGAGAGCGACGTCGGGTTGAGCTCCAACTCCACGCCGAGGTCCTGAATGTCGTTCTGAATGATCGACGTCGCGTCCTCGAAGAAGTTGGTCAGCGGCCCTTCGTCGGACCAGTAGTTGAAGATTATCGACGGCACGCGTTCGCCCAGGTCGGCGCTACCGCCGCCGCCGTCGCCACTGCCGCCACCGCCGCCGTCGCCGCCGTCGCCGCCGTCGCCGCCGTCACCGCCGGATCCGCCACAGCCCGCGAGGGTCATACCCGAGGCGACGCCGAGCGCCTGTAGCATCTTTCTTCGACCGATGGTGTCGTCTGTCATACCATCCAAACCGACTGTCGAATGGTGGATAAGCGTTCACCCAAATATATGGAATTAGTAACAGATAGGATATATAATCACAGAAGTGCGGAATAACGTCGGCTTCAGTTGGACGTCCGACCACGGAGTGGAGCAACGACCTGTTGATTCGGTTGGCATCGGCGATGGGTCGGCCCCGTCCGAGTGCGTACCGTTCCGGCGGACGACGGGCCGATCTCCCCCGGATCTGGTGGGTGCAGATCGATATCGGACATCGAACGAATAAATCGCGTCTCCGAATACGATTGTTTTCTTTTGTCCACATTTGACTCGTGCTAAGGGTAATTGATCCGCAAAAAATCAACTGTTTGGTCACCGAATCGATATCGATAAATACCCCAGACACCAGGAACGGTTGATGTGGGAGATACTGATCGCCGTTAGACACACCGGATGTCCGATCTCCGATACGACCGCCCACAGCCCGGACGTGCATCTGCAAAACCTCGCACGAACACGGAGGTCGGACGAGGGGGACGGCAAACGCCTGTTGAGGGTTCGAAGCGACAGGGCCGACGCGATCGAGGAGTTCGTAAGCCGGTTCGGCGACCACGACCGGTCGATCATGATCGACACGTTCGGTCAGCAGAGTCAGACGCGGTACATCACGACTCACATCGAATACGACGAGGACAATCCGAGCATCTCGACGCTGGTTCAGCGAAACCAGTTCTATCATCGGGGCGTGGTTCCGGTGAGCAGGGGCATCGAACACTGGATCGTCTATACCGACGAGTTCGACGACGTGACACGGCTGATCGACGACGTCGAGGCCAACGACAACTCGATAGAGAAATACCGGATTCGCGAGATCGGGAACGGGGAGCCGATAGAGTCCTTCGAGTACTCGACGGTCCTGTCGAAGCTGACGACGAAACAACAGTCGGTCTTCGAGACGGCGCTCGAATCGGGATATTATTCGGACGACGAGAAGACCACCCTCGAGGACCTCGCCGAGGAGATCGGCCTCCACCAGACGACGGTGTGGGAGCATCTCAGCAAGGCGGAGAACACGATCCTGACCGAGGTCGGTACGCGACTGTTCGCCGACGACGACGACGGTCGGTCGCCCCAACTCATCAATACGTAGGCGTTCCGGGGAACGGGATCCCACGACACACGTCCCGTCCGTGGCGAACGGCCTATCGCTCGTCGGCTTCGGCGTCCGGTGCGGTCACTCCTCGCTTTTGATCGCGACACGCGGGTCGATGACGCTGTACAGGATGTCGATTACGTAGTTCCCGATGATGACCCAGACCGCGGCGACGATGAACACGAACTGGACGACCGGATAGTCCCGGGCGAGAACCGAATCCACGAGGAGTTTTCCGATCCCCGGCCAGTTGAAGACGACCTCCACGAGCACCATCCCGCCCAGCGCACGCGTCATGGAGACCGGATAGAGGGTGATGACGGGGAGCGAGGCGTGCTTGATCAGCTTCTTGAACTTGAGCGACCGGTTGAGACCGGTGATGCGGTGGTAGTACAGGAAGTCCTGTCCGAGGGTCTCGACCACGTTAGTTCGCATGATGAGCGAGGGTAGCGTGATGAAGAAGGTCATCACCGTCACGAACGGCAGGAAGTAATGCATCCAGAAGTCGGCCGTGCCGAACATCGCGTAGAAGGGTTGGCCGCTCAGCGCTCGGGTCGTCTCGGTGGAGAGCATCCCGGAAGACGGGAAGACGTCGAACTGCGAGGCGAATATCGTCAGCAGGATGATCCCGGAGAGAAAGACCGGCACCGTCTTGAACGTTGAGACGACGACGATGCCGTACTTCTCGAAGCGCGTTCCGCGGTTGTTCCCCATCGCGGCGCCGAGCACGCCGCCGACGAGATACGAGACCGTCACCGCCGGCGCGATCAGGATGAACGAGTTCAGCATACGCGGGCGGACGAGTTCCCACACGTTCGTCCCGTAGACGAACGACTGGCCGACGTCGGCCGACAGCATGTTGCGGATGTAGTTCAGATACTGTACGTGGAGGGGTTGGTTGAGCCCCCACTTCCGTTCGAGCACCGCGATCTGTTCGGGACCGAGTCCCTGCTGGAGCATGATGCTCGAGTAGCTCCCGGGCATGAACCGGAAGAACAGAAAGAGCGCCGAGGCGACGAGATAGATGAGTACGGCTGTGATGGCGGTTCGCTTGAGAATGTATTTTGCTTGACTCATTGGGTTGAACCTTCCGTTCGTGGATGGGCCGGTCGCTCGGCGTCGCGCCCGCGGGGACGTTCAGTCATCGACCTGTGCCGGGGTGGGATCCATCGAGCTATCATGGTCGTCGTGATCGTAGTAGAGGTGACACGCGACGCGGTGTTCGTCCGCGTCGGGGTCGACGAACCGCGGTTTCTGGTCACAGATCTCCATTCGCTCCGGACATCGATCCTTGAACCGACACCCCACGGGCATATCGACCGGATCGCCCGGCTCGCCGCGAAGCTCCGTGTGCTCCCGGTCGTGGAGCGGGTCCGGGACCGGAATCGCCTTGATGAGCGCCTGCGTGTACGGATGCTTCGGGTCCCCGACGATATCCTTCGTGTCCGCGCGCTCGACGACCCGTCCGAGGTACATCACGTTGACACGGTCACAGACGTAGGAGACCGTCGAGAGGTCGTGGGAGACGTACACCATCGACACGCCGAGGTTCGTCGACAGGTCGTCGAGTAGTTCGAGGACTGCGGCCTGGGTGGAGACGTCCAACATCGAGACCGGCTCGTCGGCCAGGATGACGTCGGGCTCGGTGATGAGCGCCCGTGCGATCGAGACGCGCTGTTTCTCCCCGCCGGAGAGCTGATGCTGGTAGCGATCCAGATACTGCTCCGGCGGGTCGAGTTCCACCCGTTCCAGGGTCCGTCGGATGCGTTCCTCCTTGTCGTCGAACCCGTGGATCGCGAGGGGTTCTCTCAGCACGTTCCTGACCGTGAATTTCGGATTGAGCGAGTTGAAGGGGTCCTGAAAGATGATCCGAACGCGTCGCCGGAACTCCTTCCAGTCATCCTTGTCGAACGAGGCCGTGGATCGCCCATCGAAGACAAGTTCCCCGCCCGTCGGTTCGTACAGACCGATCAGCGTCCGCAACAGCGTACTCTTTCCACAGCCGCTCTCGCCGATCACCCCCTGGACCTGGTTCTCCGAGAGGGACAGCGAGACGTCGTCGACGGCACGGATCTTCGGACTCTCCCGCCGCAGGAGCTGGTTCGTGACCTTCTCGCGGAGACCCGACGCCGCGTCGAAATGCTTGCTGAGGTTTCGGAGCTCGAGGACCGGGTCGTCGGCACTCATGGTTCGCCCTCGTTGGTTCCCTGTGGCGTCGTGGGGTGCTCGTCACGCCGTTCCGAGCGGTATCGTTCCCGCTTTTGGAGTTCGTCGGCCGCGAGCTCGGTCATCTCCGAACTGCGGATACACGCCACGCGGTGGGTCGGATCGTCCTCGACCGATTCTTGCGGCGGTGCGCCCGCACGACACTCCTCGACGCTCCAGGGGCACCGGTCGGCGAACGTGCAGTGATCGACCGCCGCTCGCAACTGGGGTGGTGTCCCCTCGATGACACTCAACTCGCTGTCTGGATCGCGGATGTCCGGGAACGCCTGCTGGAGGAGGATCGTGTAGGGGTGCCGGGGTTCGAGAAAGATATCCACCGTCTCGCCGGTCTCCGCGACCTGGCCCCCGTGCATCACTGCGATCGATTGGCAGTTCTCGAACACGACGGAGATGTCGTGGGTGATCAGCAGCATGCTGATGTCCCAATCGTCGCGCAACTCGTTGAGATGCTTGAGGATCTGGTCCTGCATGATCACGTCGAGCGCCGTCGTCGGCTCGTCCGCGATGATCAGCGACGGTTTCAACAGGAGCGACATCGCGATGAGGGCCCGCTGTTGCATCCCGCCGGAGAACTGGTGGGGGTAGTCGTGGATGCGACTCTCGGGCAACCCGACGACCTCGAAGAGTTCCTCGAAGTGATCGAGCACCTCCGTTTCGGTCATCGACGTGTGGGCCTGGGCGATCTGAACCGCCTGGTCGCTCACGCGGGTGAGCGGATCGAGGCTGTTCATCGACGCCTGTGGGATGAGCGCGACCTCCTCCCACCGAACGGATCCGTTGAACTCCGCCTCGGAGTAGTCCTGAACCTCCTCGCCGTGGATCTTGATCGTCCCCGAAGTGATCTCACCGTTCTCGTCCAGACCGCCGATGATCGACTTCGCGATCGTGCTCTTCCCACAGCCGCTCTCCCCGACCAACCCGAAGTACTCGTTTTCGTCGATGGAAAACGACGCGTCCGTGACGGCGTGGACGTCGCCTTCGCCCTCTTCGGTTCGGTACGTGATCGTCAGGTCTTCGATTTCGAGAACTGGTTCCGTCATGATGTTAGCCGAGTTCCGCGTCTTGCCCACCCGTCGCTTCGTAGCCTCGTCCGATGAGATACACCGAGAGCACCGTTATCGAGATCATGGCTCCCGGGGAGAGCGTCCACCACCACGCCTCCGAGGCCAACCCGGAGTCGTAGGCGTTCCGTATCATCGTCCCCCACGCCGGGAGGAACGGATCGGTCATCCCCAGAAACGCGAGTCCCGCCTGCTTGAGGATCGCGAGGCCGATACCCATCGCGAAAAACAGGGCGGCCATACTCGCGACGTTGGGGATGATGTGTTTCGCGATGATGCGTGGCGTACTCGCACCGCTCGTCTTGGCCGCCATGATGTACTGTCGCTCCTTGAGCTGGAGCACCTGTGATCGGAGGATGCGGGCGATGGCCCGCCACAGGATGAGTCCGATCACCAGAATGGCCGTATAGAACCCCGTCTCGAAGAAAGTCAACAGGACGATCGCGAACGGAATGAAGGGAATGCCGTAGACGAAGTCGGTGAATCGCATCAGCGCGCTCTCGACCACACCCCCGACGTACCCGGCGGTGATGCCGACCGTGGCACCGATGGTGAGCATGGTTCCGCCACCGAGGAGGCCGATGATCACCGTGGGACGTGCTCCGTAGAGGACCCGCGAGAGGACGTCCTTGCCGCGCTCCGTGGTCCCCAACGGATGTGACACCGAGGGAGATTCGAGTCGTTCCAGCTCCCCGCTTTCGTCGTACTGCTGGGCGTCGTAGTCGTACGGGGCCACCATCGGACCGAAGATACCCAGAAGCAGGACGAACACCGCGAGGAAAAACGCCACCTTCGTGATCCGTTCCGAGAGGAGTTCCCCGATCCCGGCACGAAAGTTCCGCACCAGGTAGTGATCGCGTACCTTCCGTAGGGAGCTCGATCGGCCCAATCGGCGCAGCGAGTCGACGTACTTCATATCGGAGATCCCTCGCCTCGTTCGGGGAGATATTGGGAGGCCATCTCGTGGTAACCGAGCCCAGAGAGTACATTAACGATTGGCCCCAGTATATTGGATCGCACGCCGGGACGCCATCGGGCCGGCACTCGCCGTCGAGGAGGCGGACGGCGCTCGGGGTTCGGTTCGCGCTCCGAGCCGCCGTCCCGGTGTCTCAAGGCCCGTCGGTCACGACCGGAGTCGGCGGACGACCCCGCGGTTTCCCGTGATCGTCGCCACCCCGAGTGGAACGCTCCGAGGCTCACCCGTCGGCGATGATCTCCAGCTCGGAGCGAAACGCCGCCCGGTTGTCGATCCCGACGATCCGCGAGTCCGGCCGCCCGTCGGCACAGAAGATCACCGTCGGCACGACGGCGACCTGATAGCGGTCCCCGACAGCCGCGTGGCAGTCCTCGCTACAGACGGCCGCCAGTGCGACGTCGTCGGGGATCGCGCCGTTCGCTCGCAACGTCTCGAACGTCGTCCGGACCGAATCACAGGGATCACAGTCGTATCCCCAGAAGTAGAGGACTGCGGTCGGATTGCTGGCGAGGAACGCACCGACCTCCTCACCGCGGAGGGCGGTGAACCCCTCCGGAGCCCCGTCCGTGGCGGGGGGACGTTCGACCCGCCTCACCGCGATGGCCGCGGCGGCCGTCGCATCCGTCGACAGGTCGGTCATCCGGCCGATCGCCGATGCGGTCGCGAGGAGGTGACGCTCCGCAGTCTCGGCGTCCGTGTCGGATTCCACGCCGGCACAGGCCGCCACGAGTTGCTCGTCGATCGGATCGTTCCCTGCCGCCAGCTCCGTCCGGACGGCGCTGCGCCGTTCGTGAAAGGGCTCCGTCAGTTCGATCGAACCGCCGTCGTCCTCGACGATTCCCGATCTTCGAAGCGCACCCAACAGTCTCTCTGGTTCCATGAACGTTATTCGAAATTTCGTTCGTATATGTAAATCTTTCCCGCATTCGTGTGGCTGATTCCGGTAGTCGAATGACCGGGCCGTTCGTCGACGGTGTCTCGGAGGGAGGAACCAGCACGCCTAAGCGACCGCACCGCCACCGTCCGACGATGAGCGAGGACGTCGTCCCCGCGGACAGTGAGCTGGAGGCCGTCCGCTCGGCGCTCGTCGAGTGGTACGAGACGGACCACCGCGAGTTCCCCTGGCGGCGGACGACCGATCCCTACGAGATCCTCGTCTCCGAGGTGATGAGCCAGCAGACCCAACTCGACCGCGTCGTCGACGCCTGGGCGGCCTTCCTCGATCGCTGGCCGACCGTCGACGACTTGGCGTCCGCCGACCGGAGCGAGGTGGTCGCGTTCTGGTCCGACCAGCGGCTGGGCTACAACAACCGCGCGCGGTACCTTCACGAGGCGGCCGGACAGATCGTCGACGAGTTCGACGGCGAGTGGCCCGAGCGCCCCGCGGATCTTGAGGCGCTGATGGGTGTCGGCCCCTACACGGCCAACGCCGTGGCGAGTTTCGCGTTCGACGCCGGCGACGCCGTCGTCGACACCAACGTCAAGCGGGTGCTCTACCGCGCGTTCGGTGTCGAGGACGACGACGAAGAGTTCGATCGGGTCGCGAGCGAACTGATGCCCGCCGGCGAGTCACGGGTCTGGAACAACGCCATCATGGAACTCGGCGGCGTCGCCTGCGGGAAGACGCCGAAGTGCGACGCGGCCGGCTGTCCCTGGCGGCGCTGGTGTCACGCCTACGAGACGGGGGATTTCACCGCGCCCGACGTGCCGACACAGCCGAGTTTCGAGGGGAGCCGACGGCAGAAACGCGGCCGGGTCGTCGCGGCCCTCTCGGATCGCGAGGCGATGCCGCTGGACGAACTCGGCCCGAAGGTGCGCGTCGACTACGCGCCCGACGGCGAACACGGCCGGGAGTGGCTCCGGGAGTTGCTCGCCGACCTCGACGACGACGGCCTCGTCGCGGTCGAGCGGCGGGACGGCGAGGAAGTCGCCCGACTCCGGGAGTGACACTGCCGTCCCCCGACCCCCGAACCGGCGGACGTCCCCGAGGCACCGACACGTAACCTCGACCGGATGCGCGGGCAGACGCCCAAGGGCGTGACGGTCGACCCCGCGACGGAACCGCGCTCGACCTGTGTCGACGCACCGACCGTGCCACGCCGAATCTCACCGCTCGGGCGAGGGGTAGTTCCCCCGACCGACCTCGGTGGTTCCGTTGGCGGCCGTCCAACCGTCCTGCGGTCCGCTGGCGTCGAACCCCACCCGGTCCGTGTAACTGTTCCCGGTCCATCCCCCGGCGAACCACTCGTTCGCCCCCACGACCACGACGCTTCCGGAGACGGTCGCGTTCCGGTCCGTGTCGTAAGAGAGGTACACCGGGGCGTCGTATGCGAAACAGGTCGCCTGGTCCCGGTCCGGCAACGAACACGTCGTCAACGCCCGTGTCACCGCACCGTCCTCGTAGAACGTCGGCGCTTGCCCGACGGGCGTCCGGGTCTCGATCGGGTAGGGAGCCGATCGGGTGACGCTCACGCTCACCGTTCGCCGGGTACGTCGCACGTGGTCGGGGTTCGAGGGATCGTACTCGGCCTCGCTGATCTCCTCGATCCGGCCCACGCCGTCGGTCTCGACGTGGCGGTAGTAGCGCGTCTCGACGGGGAACTCCGCCGCGGTGAGTTCCAGCATCGGTCCGTATTGCGTCTCGACGACCGTCGCGTCGAAAACGCCCTCGACCGTGCCGTTCGGCGCGACGACGTCCGCGTCGTACGTCGCCTCACCGTCCGTCTGCGGGACGGGAACACGGATCGTCACGTCTTCCAGCGTCGCCGTGGCATCGACACCCACACTGTAGTCGTAGCGACTGGTGTAGCTGTCGGGGGTCAGCCCGAGGAACGAGCAGCCGGCGGTGAGGGTGAGAGCGGCGAGCAGGAGCGCGAGGACGAACCGTCGGGACATGGCGAGTGAGTGGTGGTCGTCGGTGACGGGCGGGCAAAACGGTACCGGGGCGGGCACACCGGCGAGTAGCCGCGAGACAGCGACCCGAAGCCGGGCCGAGGGGAACGCACTTCACCCCGGCCGCCGACCACCGATCCGATGACGGTCTTCCTGGACGATATCGACCGCTGGGACGGCGAGTCGTACGGCACCTACGAGGTCACCGAGGCCGAGATCCTCGAGTTCGCCGAGCGATACGATCCGCAGTGGTTCCACACCGACCCCGACCGTGCGGCCGGCTCCATGTACGGGAACCTGATCGCCAGCGGGTGGCACACCGGCGCGATGTCGATGCGGCTGTTCGTCGACGGCTTCCTCGCCGAGACGGCGACCGTCGGCGCGAAGGGGTTGGATCGACTCCGCTGGCCCGCGCCGGTGGTCCCGGGGGACGAACTCACGGTCCACTCGTCGATCCACGGCGTCGACGAGGAGACCGACGAGTACGGGGTGGTCCGCTGGGGCGTCGAAACGACCGCCGGGACGAAGACGGTCCTCGCCATCGAGGCGCTCGTTCTCGTCTCGAAGGCGTAGTCTCGGGTTCCCCGCGACGACGACCGGAGCCCTCGAATCGGCGGCGGTACGGGCCCGCCACCCGGCCGGTCACCACCGATCGGGTTCGTCGTACTCCGCGAGGAGTTCCCGTCGGTGACGCAACTGACCGCTCGCGCGCCGCAACACCCCAAGCAGCGTGTGGATCTCCCGATCCGTGGGATGCGCACGGCCGACCAGTCGCCGAACCAGCCGCTGGGTCTTGTCGCGTTTGACCTCCTTGTAGCCGCTCTCGTCCAGGAACTCCGCGACGAAGTCGTGGAACCGCTCGACGTCGGACTCGTCGGCCCGCTCGCGCTCCACGTCCGGAAGCTGGGTCTCCTCGACGGTCAGCTCCCGGAGTTCGTAGAGGAGGATCGTCGCCGCCTGTCCGAGGTTCAGGACGGGGTACTCCGAACTCGCCGGGATCGAACACACCTCGTCGAGGCGTCCGAGTTCCTCGTTGTCCAGGCCGCGGCCCTCGCGGCCGAACACCAGCGCGGTCGGCGCGTCGACGGTCCGCAGGCTCTCGGCGAGTTCCCGCGGCGTCTTGAACGGGAACCGAACGTGTCGGCGGCTGTCCTCGCCGGTGATCGCCGTACAGCCGACGGTGTGGTACCGCTCGACCACCTCGTCGAGGGTCATCTCCTCGGCGTTCGGGAGCACGTCCTCGCGGGCGTGGCCGGCGAACCCGTACGCCTCCCCGTCCGGGTCGAGTTCCGGCGGGTTCACCAGTTTCAGCTCCGTCAGCCCGAAGTTCTTCATCGCGCGGGCGATGGTGCCGACGTTCCCCGGCGTCTCGGCGTCGACGACCACCACCACCGGTCGCCGTCGACTCATCGCGACGGGTAATCGGCGCCGAGGTCGACGTCGTCGAGGTCGAGGTCCGCGTCGTCCGCGTCGCCGTCGGCATCGTCCTCGCGCAGGTCGATCTTCCGGCCGTCGAACTCCTCGTTGAGCCGTCGGTTGATCTCCTCGGGATCGGGGGGCGAGGGGAGAGCCTCGCTGTCGGTCTCGACGTGTTCGAGGCCGCCGTAGCCATCGGGCGCCCGCCCGCCGCCGTGGAACCACTCGTGGAACTCGTCGCGGAAGGTCGGCTCGCCGCGGTGGGTCTTCCCGCCGGCCTCCCGGTACCAGTAGAGGAAGTCGGCCTCGTGGTCCGCACAGAGGAGGACCTCCTCGCCGGGTTCGCCGTAGACGATGGCCGCGGGGGTACACCGCGAGACGTTCTCCTCGCCGTGGACCAGATAGCAGGCGTCACAGGGCTCGTCGACGAGTCGGGTGAGTCGGACGAGCCGGTCGCGGGTGTCCGGCGGCATCTCGTCGAGGGGTTTGAACTCCCCCTCGTCGGTGAACACGTCGGACTCCTCGAAGCGCCAGCCGCGAAGCCCGATACTGACCTTTGCCATCGGTCGGGGGTAGCGCTCCGGGAAATAAAAAGAGCGCGTCTCGGTGGTCCGACCGGTCCGCATATGGTGATCGGGTCCCGAGGGGGCCCATGCGAAACGTGGACGCCGCGGGCCTCGGCATCGGCGACGACTACCCACCGCGACTCATGGGCGTGTTGAACGTCAGCCGGGAGTCGCCCTACGAGCCGAGCGTCTTCGACGACGCCAGCGAGGCGGCCGCGTACGTCGACGAGGAACTCATCGACGAGGGGGCGGACATCGTCGACGTCGGGCTCGAATCCGCGAACAAGCGCTTCGAGGTGCTCTCCGCCGAGGAGGAACTCGACCGCCTCGACACCGCCGTCGACGCCATGGAGAGCGTCTCCGGCGACGCCGTCTTCTCCATCGAGACGCGCTACCACGAGGTGGCGGAGGCGGCCCTCGACGCCGGCTTCGACATGGTGAACGACATCTGTGGCTTCGCCGACCCCGCGATGCCACGGGTCTGTGCCGAACGCGACGTGGCGGTCGTGAAGATGGCCAGCCCGCCGGATCTGGAACGCCCGGGGGCCGTCGAGTCGGTCGACGACATCTACGACGCCCTGCGACGGGAGGGGCTCACCGACAAGACGGTCGTCGACCCCGCGTTCGGCGGCTGGAGCGAGGAGAAGACGCTCGAAGACGACCGCCAGACGTTCCACCGACTCCGGGAGTTCCGCGCCCTCGACCGTCCGATCCTCGTCTCGATCAACCGCAAGAACTTTCTCCGTGACCTCGCCGGCCGTTCGACCGAGGAAGCGCTGCCCGTGAGCCTCGCCGCCACCGCGATGGCCGTCGAGCGCGGCGCCCACGTCATCCGCACCCACGACGTCGCCGAGACACGCGACGCCGCGGTCGTGGGCGACGCCTTCGCCCGGGACCGGGTCCGGGCGACCGACGGCGACGTGACCGTCGAAGAACTCGACGTGACGACCGATCGGGAGCTCCGGCGACACCTCGACCGTCTCGACGCCGACGGAACGGACGCCCGGCGGGGGACGGTCCGGGTCTTCGAACTCGGGGGGCTCTCCCCGGCCGAGCGCGACGCCCTGACGTCCGCCGCGACGGGGACCGGTGCCGCCGTCGCCGGGTCTCCGGACGACGACCATCGGCTCCTCGTCGGGACACGGGCGGACCTCGCGGCCGTCGTCGACGCCGCGACCGGCCGGACGGCGGCGCTGGACCGGGCGCTCGACGCCGTCGGCGCCGCTTCGGACTAAGAGAAAGCTTATGCCACACGATTCGAAAACGGGACCGTGGAAGCCGGGACGACACGCAGGTAGGGGTACTTGGTGTCGATCCGGCTACTGTGACCTTATTATCTAATGGACTACCGGACGTGGATCCCGGTCTACGAGCGTATCCTCGCGGACTTCGGCTACTCTCGCGTGGCCGACGAACGGGCGCGGGACACGCTCGCGACGCTCGTCGAGCCCTTCGACGAGTCACGGTTCGACCCCGTGGCGGGTGCGACCGTCGCCGTCGCCGGTGCGGGACCGTCGCTCGTCGAAGAGTCGGGCGTCGCGGCCGACGCCGACCTGGTGTTCGCCGCCTCCACCGCCGCGAAGACGCTCCGCGAGAACGGCATCGACGTGGACCTGATGGTGACCGACCTCGACAAGACGCCCGCCACCGCCCGTACCCTGACCCGCGGGGGCGTCCCCGTGGCGGTCCACGCCCACGGCGACAACGTCCCCGCGGTGGAGGAGTGGGTGCCACGTCTCGATGGCGACCACGTCGTCCCGACCACCCAGGCCGAACCCCGCGGGCCGGTTGCGAACTACGGCGGCTTCACCGACGGCGACCGGGCCGCCTTCCTCGCGGACGCCTTCGGCGCCGCGAGACTGCGGTTTCCGGGCTGGGACTTCGACGATCCGTCCCTCGACGCGACGAAACGCCGGAAACTGATCTGGGCCGAGCGATTGCTCGCCTGGCTGGAGCGCCGGCGCGACGAGCGGTTCGCCGTCCTCGACGGCCGCCGGGACGACGTCGAACTCCCGTGACCGCCCAGCGGGCCGAACCCAAACCCACTAACCCGCGCCCGTCGAAGAGCCGTCGATGACTCCGCTGGAGCGGTACGAATCGCTCGTCGACGACGCCACGGCCTTCCGGGCAGCCTGCGACCGGCCGCTGCCCGCCGTCGTCCGCGTCAACACGATCAAGACCACCGTCGACCGGGTGCTCGAAGCCCTCGACGCCGAGGGCATCGCCCACGAGCGGACCGACTGGCACCCGGGCGTGCTCCGCCTGCCCGAGGACTCCCCGGGGCGGAACTGGCCCCACGCTCACGGCTGGATCCACGGCCAGGAGGAGGTGTCGAACCTCCCGGCGCTGGTGCTGGATCCCGATCCCGGCGACCGGGTGTGGGACGCCTGTGCCGCCCCCGGGAGCAAGACCACGCAGTTGGCGGCGCTGATGGACGACCGTGGGCTCCTCGTCGGCAACGACAACAACCTCGGTCGGCTCTCCGCGCTCCGTCACAACGCCGAGCGCCTCGGGGTGACGAACCTCGTGGTCACGAACCGAGACGCGCGGAACTTCTCGCTGAAGCCGCTGGGGGAGGATTCCGGACACCCGAACGCCGTCGACGCCTTCGATCGCGCCCTCGTCGACGCCCCCTGTTCCTGCGAGGGGACGATCCGCAAGAACCCCGACGCCTTCGACACCTGGTCGCTGGATCACGTCCACAGCGTCGCCGGCGTCCAGAAGGGCATCCTCCGGCGGGCCGTACAGGCGACCCGTCCCGGCGGAACCGTCGTCTACTCCACCTGCACCTTCGCCCCCGAAGAGAACGAGGCGGTGCTGGATCACGTCCTCGCCGCCGAGGAGTGCCGACTCGTCGACCTCGACGCCCCGCTCGACGGCGTCCCCGGGGTCACCGAGTGGGAGGGCGAGTCGTACGATCCGAGCGTCGAGAAGGCGCTCCGGATCTACCCGCACCACAACGACACGGGCGGGTTCTTCTGTGCGAAGCTGGAGGTGGGCGGATGACGAACGACGGCCAGCGGTTCGACCGCCTGCCCGCGACGGCCGCCGAGCGGGAGGTGGCCGGGCGGGCGAGTCGCGCCGAGGTGATCGACTGGTGGGTGGACCGGTTCGGCATCGACCGCGAGGCGTTCGCGGACTACACCTTCTGGGAGAAGGGCGCGGGAAAGATCTGGATCTTCGCCGCCGACCTGCCCACCCCCGTCGACGCCGAGGGCGTCGGCATGACGTTCCTGCGGACGCGCCAGGAACACTGGAAGCCGACGACCAACGCAGTCCAGCGGTTCGGCGGCGCGGCGACGCGGAACGTGATCGAACTCGACGCCGACGGGGCGCGGACCTTCCTCGCCGGCGAGGACCTCGACCCCGAGTGGGACGGCGACTGGGGCTACCTGATCGTCGCCCACCGGATCGCCGGCGAGCGCGAACCCATCGGCGTCGGCCTCTACGTCCACGACGAGTTGCGGTCGGTGATCCCGAAAGGGCGGCGAGCGTCGGTCTCGCCGCCGGAATAGGGGCGGCGAGCGTCGGTCTCGCCGCCGGAATAGGGGCGGCGAGCGTCGCTGCCGGCGCGGGAGTGAACGGTCGCGCGACCGGGGTCGGTTACGTCTCGGGCGTGGCGGGCGCGGACCGGTCGCGCTCGGCCGCCCGCTCGACCCGGGGACTCTCGGGGGAGACACCGTCGAAGAGGTCGATCTTCCCGGGCGGGAGTCGAACGAGGAGGGAGTCGCCCTGTTCGACCGGGAGGTCGGGGTCGACCTCGGCCAGGAACTCGGCGCCGCCGAGGTCGATGTGGACGATCTGGACGTTCCCCATCAACTCGACCACGTCGACGACCGCCTCGAACGTGTAGTCGTCGGGCGAATCGACGATCTGGACGCTCTCGGGTCGGATGCCGAGGGTGAGCGGGTCGACCGTCGCGGCGTCGGCGAGTTCGTCGGGGATGCGGACCGACACGTCGCCGACGTCGGCGTCGAACGTCCCGGACGCGAGCGACCCCGTGAGCAGGTTCATGCTCGGACTCCCGATGAACTCGGCGACGAAGCGGTTGGCCGGCCGCTGGTACACCTCCTTCGGCGGCGCGAGCTGCTGGATCTTCCCCTCGTTCATCACCGCGACGCGGTCGCCCATCGTCATCGCCTCCTCCTGGTTGTGCGTGACGTGGACCATGGTGACGCCGAGTTCCTGCTGGAGGCGAACCACCTCCGTCCGCATCTCCTTTCGGAGCTTCGCGTCCAGGTTCGCCAGCGGCTCGTCCATGAGGAACGCCTGCGGGTCGCGGACGAGCGCCCGGCCGAGCGCGACTCGCTGTTGCTGGCCGCCCGAGAGGTTCGCGGGCTTCCGGTCGAGCAGTTCCGTGATGTCGAGCATGCCCGCGGCCTCCTCGACGCGTTCCGCCGCCTCCGCGTCGGGCACGTCGCGGGCCTCCAGTGGGAACGAGATGTTCCCCGGACGGTCCGGTGGGGGTAGAGCGCGAAGGACTGGAACACCATCGCGATGTCGCGGTTCTGTGGCTGGACGTCGTTGACGCGGATGCCGTCGATCAGGACGTCGCCGCTGGTCGGGGCTTCGAGTCCGGCGATCATCCGGAGCGTCGTCGACTTCCCGGATCCCGAGGGGCCGACGAGGACGACGAGTTCGCCGTCTTCGATGGTCAGCGACACGTCGTCGACGGCGACGATGTCGTCGCCGAACTCCTTGCGTACCGTATCGAGTTCGATCGTAGTCATGGGTTGTGAGGTGGATGGGAGGGGACGCGGTCGAGCGCGGTCCGTCGGTCGTTCGGGTGCTGGGGAGCCGTCGGCGCGGCGGTCATCCTTTCACCGCCCCGAGGGTGAGCCCGCGGACGAGTCGTTTCTGCATCAAAAGCGAGATGACGATGATCGGGATCATGGCGAGCACCGACAGCGCGGCGACCTGGTTCCAGAGGGTCGCGTGCCCGCCGACGAGCGACGGGATGATCACCGGGTAGGTCTGGGCGGCGTTGCGCGTGAACACGAGCGCGAACTGGAACTCGTTCCACGAGAAGATCCAGACCAGGAGCGTCGTCGTGACGATACCCGGCGAGACGAGGGGGAGCGACACCTTGAAGAACGCTTCGAGCCGCGAGTAGCCGTCCATGATCGCCGCCTCCTCGACGGCCTGGGGGATGTCCTGGAAGAAACTCCGCATCAACCAGACCACCAGCGGGACGTTGAACGTCAGGTACAGCAGCATCATCGTCGGATACGTGTCGATCATGCCGACCTGCCGAAACATGAAAAACAGCGGCAGGATCGGCGCGATGGGGGGGAACATCCGAAGCGAGAGGATCCAGAAGGCCAGATGTTTGCCCCCGACCTTACCCGGATTGCGGGCGTAGGCGTACCCCGCGGGCACGCCGATGAGCATCGCGAGAGCCGTCGCGCCGACGCTGACGATGACGCTGTTCACGAGTACCGACGATCCCGCACCGGTGAGGATATCGACGTACGGCGAGACGGTGAACGTCTCGGGGACGAACGTCGGCGGGAACGTCTGGGTCTCGGGGGCCGGCTTGAACGACGTGTTCACCGTCCAGTACAGCGGGAACAGCGTCGCCACGAGGATGACGCTGACGAAGGAGGTGACGCCGATGGTGCGGAAGGCACCCCGGAGCGAGACGGGTTCCTCGGTCGCGCCGGCCAGTCGGTGGCGGGTCCACTCGACGACGCTCATACGACGCGATCACCCCCTTCGCCCCGTTCGAGCACGGAGAGGAACACGTTCGCGAGGACGACAGCGAACAGCAGGAGGAGCCAACTCATCGCCGTCGCCTTCCCCATCGAGAACGAGTTGAACCCGAGCAGGTAGTTGTAGTACGTGGCCAGTTCCGAGGAGGTACCGGGGCCGCCGCCGGTCATGACGAACATCTTGTCGAAGAACTTGAACGCGTCCATCGCCCGTAGCAGGATGGCGATGGCGATGACGCCTTTCATCTGCGGGAGCGTGACGTGACGGAAGGTGAACCAGCGGTCGGCGCCGTCGATCCGCGCGGCCTCGTAGAGGTCCTCGCTGATCGACAGGCGGCCGGTATAGAGGATGAGGATCATAAAGGGCGTCCACTGCCAGATGTCGGCGATGAGGATGCTGTTCAGCGACATCGCCGTCGACGACAGCCACGCCGGTTGGCCGACGCCGGCCGCCGCCAGCAGGTAGTTGATGGGGCCGAAGGACTCCTGAAAGAGGAGCCGCCAGATGAGCCCCGCGACGATGGGCGCCATCATCATCGGGAGCAAGAGGAGCGTGAACAGTACGGTCGTCACGCGGCCACGGGTGTAGTTCGCCATGAACAGCGCGACGGCGAACCCGAGGGTGAACTCGATGGCGACGCCGAGGCCGACGTAGTAGGCCGTGTTGCCGATGGTGGTCCAGAACCGGTCGCTCGTCAGCAGGTCGGCGTAGTTCGCCAGGCCGACGAACGCGCCGTTGCGCGTCGCGATGGAGAGATTGAGGTCGGTGAAACTGGTCCACAGCGACCAGAGCATCGGGAAGATGACCAGCGCGAGCAGGATGAGCAGCGCCGGAATCGCGAACCAGTATTCGAGGTGTTCGTTTCGGACGTAGCTACTGATGCCGGTCGAACGGTGTGCCTGCGTATCGTCGGTGGATGATGCCATCGGTGAGTTACCTCCGTCGTCCGTGCGCCCACCCGGACCGGGAGGGCCGTCCGGGGGGGACCGGGGGCGCTCGGCGAACTACCATCGCCTCACTCCCAGATACCCGCGTTCTGCCACGCTTCGATGACGTTGCTGTAATACTCCTGTTGCTGTTCGCGGCCCAGGTCCTCGACGATGCTCTCCCACTCGCTCTCGACGTTCTCGAGGGTCTCCTCGACGCCGGTCTCGCCGCTGACGAACCGCGAAATCTCGATGTCGAGGGCGTTGATGTAGTCCTGCGAGCCCGGCCAGTACGGCACGGGGTACCCCTGTTCGAGCGTCGCCTGCACGGCCGACGTGTACTGCTCCGCGCTCTCCATGTCACCGAAGGCGACGGACTCCTGTGGGGCGTCCCGGTAGGGATTCTCCTGGGTGAACGGCTCGGGGTCGGAGAGCTGTGAGCTGCGGAACGGGTCCTCGCCACAGCCGGGGTCGGAGACCATGTGCGTGCTGTACTCCGGCAGCGTGAACGTCTGTGCGAAGCGGTAGGCGGCGAGTTTCTGCTCGTCGCTGACCCCCGACGGAACGCCGAGGACGCGGCCGACCGGCATCGCGCTGGCGGCACGACCGTCCTCCCATCCGGGGACGGCCGCGCCGCCCCACTTGCCGCGGGTGGCCTCCGAGGCGGCCGCCTTCTTCGGGACGTCGGTCCACTGGACGACCATCGCCACGTTGCCGCCGGTGAACGCGTCCCGAAGCTCGGGGTAGCCGTAACTGGCCGTGTCGTCGGGGGCGTACTGGATCGTCTCCCGCCAGGATTCCAGGGCGCGTCGCCCCGCCTCGGTGTTGATCTGTGGGTTCATGTCCTCGTCGAAGTACTTCCCGCCCAGGCCGCCGAAGCGGGTGAGGAACCAGCCGTAGGCGAACCCGCGCTTGCCGAAGGTCGCGACGCCGTGGTCGATGTCGTCGGTCTCCTCGGTGAAATAGCGCGCCACCTCGTTGAACTCGGCCCAGGTCTCGGGCACCTCGATGTCGTGTTGCTCGAAGAGGTCCCGGCGGTAGACGAGCATCAACACGTCGCCGTCGATGGGGAGCGCGTACGTGTTGCCACCCCACTGGGTGTACATCTGCCGGAACGGTTTGAGCATGTCGTCGAACTGCGGGTCCCAGCCCTCGATCTCCATCATGTCGTCCAGCGGCTGGAGGTGGCCGTTGGCCGCGAACGTCCCCAGATACTGGGGATAGAAGCTCACGAGGTCGAACGCCCCGGAGTTGCTCGTGAACTCCGTCATCAGGTTCGAGAACAGGTTGGTGAACCCGAAGCCGTTGATTTCGCCGAGCTCGACGCCAGTGTCCTCCTGAATTGAGTCGCTGAACCACTGGAAGGGGTTGGTGTTGTGCCCCTCGTCGATGGCGAGGGAGATTGACGCCCCGTCGACCGCCGCGTCGGGGTCGTCCGGGATTCCCATCTCGCCGTCGCCACCGCCACCGCCGCCGATACAGCCGGACAGGCCGGCCGCCGCGGCGGCGCTCGCCGCGCTCATCCCGTGGACGAACCGTCGTCGGCTGATTCCGTCGGTTTGGTTGTGAGAGTCACTCATGCCGTCCTTGACGATTACGACGATTAGTAATAAAAATTGCCGGTGGTTTCGGGGGCTGAGATCCCGTTTCCGTCCCCCGAGTTCCGTCTGCGCGTCAGTACATGACGATGCCCGCCGTGACGTTGAGGTCCTGGCCGGTCACCCGTCGGGTGCGCTCGGAACACAGGACGAGGACCGCGTCGGCGACGTCCCCGGCGGTGACGAACTCGTCCATCGGCGAAGCCGACCGGAACTCGGCTTCCACCTCCGCGACGGGGCGGTCCTGCGAGGCGGCCTGTGCCTCGATGACGGCGTCGAGCCGTGGCCCCGCGACGCTCCCCGGACAGACGGCGTTGACGTTGACGTCGTGGTCGGCGAGTTCGACCGCTAGCGTCCGGGTGAAGCCGATGACCCCCATCTTCGAGGTGGTGTACGGCGTCCGATCTTCGAGGGGCCGTTTCCCGCTCATCGACGAGACGTTGACGACGCGCCCGCCCCCGCGCTTGAGGTGGGGGATCGCCGCCGACGTGGTGTTGAACAGGCTCCCGAGGTTCACCGAGAGCGTCGACATGAACTCCTCGTGGGTGATCTCCTCGCAGGGTTTCGTGGGCCCCGCGATGCCCACGTTGTTGACGACGATATCGAGGCCACCGAAGGCGTCGGCCGCCGCCTCGACGAACGAGGCGGCGGCGTCCGGGTCGCTCGCGTCGGCCTCGTGGGTGAGTAGGTCGCCGTCGGTTCCGTCGAGCGCGTCCGCCGCCTCGGCGAGGGCGTCCGCATCGATGTCGTTGATGGCGACGTCGACCCCGGCGTCGAGGAGCGCCTCGGCGATCCGTCGCCCGATACCCCGCCCGGCACCAGTCACGACTGCCGACTCCCCGACGAGGGAGAGGTCAGTGGCTGACATGGCGAGAGGTGTGGGCGTTCGCCGTCTTAGCTGTACTGGTCGGGTGGACGACACGAGGTGTCGGTCGGGGCCGACCGATCGCCAGGGACGATAACCTGCCCCGAATTTCATTACAGACGGCGCCGTTGGGGAAGACGATGCAGTTCGATTGGATGGTTCAATGTTACCCGGGAGTGGGCGTCCACCGCGACGCGCCGCTGCTGGAGGACCTCGACAGGGAGACGACCATGGCCGGCGTCGACGCCGTCGAGGCCGCCGGCCTCGAAGGGCTGTGGGCACCCGATCACTTCATGCTCGGGCCGAAACACCAGGAGTACGAGGTTTGGACGCTGCTCTCCGCGCTCGCCGAGCGGACCGACGACATGGAACTCGGACCGCTGGTCGGCTCGGTCACCTACCGCAATCCCGCCCTGCTGGCGAAGATGGCTACGACGGTGGACATCCTCTCCGAGGGGAACCTCCGACTCGGGCTCGGCGCCGGGTGGCACGACGAGGAACACCGCGCCTACGACTTCGACTACCCGGACATCGAGCAGCGCATCGAGATGCTCGACGAGACCATCCGCGTGGCGAAGGCGATGTTCACCGAGGACGAACCGACCTTCCACGGGGACCACTACCACATCGAGGACGCCTACAACGAGCCGAAACCCGTTCAGGACCCGCATCCGCCCATCGTCGTCGGTGGCGCCGGGCCGAAACTGCTCCGCGTGGCCGCCCGCCACGCCGACGAGTGGAACGTCGAGATCAGCGGCCGTGCCCGGGGACCGCCCATCGAGTTCAAGGTCGAGAAGTTCGACGAGTACCTCGAGGAGGCGGGGCGTGATCCCGCCGACGTCGAACGGTCGTGGCTCGCACACGTCCTCGTCAGGGAGGACGAGGACGAACTCCAGCGACTCTGCGACGAGATCTTCCCGCTCCCGTGGGGCGAGGAGGACGACATCGACGAGAACCTCTCGAACGCCCAGGAAGCACGGGAGAAAGGCGACTTCCTCATCGGTACGCCCGCCGAGGTGATCGAGGGGATCGAATCCATCCGCGAACTCGGCTTCGAGCGGCTCCAGCTCATGTTCCTGGATTTCCCCGACACGCGCGGCATCGAGCTGTTCGGCGACGAGGTCCGTCCGGCGCTCCAGTGACCGGGGGTCCGTCCGAAGGTCTATGTGGTGACCGGTCGCTCACACGGGTATGAGCGAGTGGATCGACCTCACACAGACGCTCGCGGAGGACAGCCCGACGCTCCCGCCCCTGCACCCGAAACCGGAGTTCGAGGACTACGCGACCCTCGACGAGGACGACTACAACTCCACGCTCCTGCATCTGGAGACCCACTGTGGGACGCACATGGACGCACCGACGCATTTCCTCTCGAAAGAGGAGTATCGCACCATCGACGAGGTGACCGTCGACGAGATGGTCACCGAGGGCGTGATCTGTGATTTCAGCCACAAGGAACCCGGAAGCGGCGTCTCCCGCGAGGAGCTGGCCGAACAGGCCGAGCGGTACGACCTCTCGGCGGGCGACTACCTCATCTTCGACTGCGGGATGGCGCCGGCGGATACGGACCACTACCTCCGGAACTTCGTCTACCCCGAGGCGGAGGCCGCGGAGTACATGGTCGAACGGGACATCGCGTGTTTCGCCATCGACGCGCTGTCGGCGGACAAACCGGGCGCCGAACTCGCGGAACACCACGTCCACTACACGCTCCTCCCCGAGGACATCCTGATCATCGAGGGGGTCGCCAACCTCGAAGCGGTGAGCGCCGGTCGGTACGACGTCATCGCGACGCCGATTCCCTACGACAACCGCGACGGCTCACAGGTCCGGCTGCTGGTCCGGCCACAGGAGTGACCTGGGTCGGTACGACGGTCGGCCGCGTCGGCTCAGCGTTCGAACGCCCCGCTGATGAGGTCAGCGACCCGCCCGCGGTCGGAGAGCCGGTCGTTCCGGGCCACGGTGATCCCGGAGGTGATCGGATCGGCGACGTGTGGGATCGTCCGACCGTTCGATATCGCGGTATGTGATGTACGGCGGGGTCACGCGGCGGCAGGGCGGTCGAACAATGTAAAGTACCTTTGCTGCGGAGATACCGGTATGAGCGACGTAGACGACGTCGACCGAGCGATCCTGTACGCGCTCCAGGAGGACGCCCGAAACACCTCCTCGGGGGACATCGCGGAGCGGACCGGCACCTCCGACAGCACCGTCCGCAAGCGGCTCAAACGCCTCGAATCGGAGGATATCATCAAGGGGTACAGCGCCGAGGTGGACTACCAGCGGTCGGGCTACCCGCTCCGGATGTTGCTGTTCTGTACCGCGTCGATCCCCGAACGCGGCGAACGCATCCCCGAGATACTCGACATCGACGGAGTCGTGTCGGTCCAAGAACTCGTCACCGGCGACCGAAACCTCCTGGTGACCGTCGTCGGCGAGTCGGACGACGACATCACGCCAATCGCACAGGAACTCCTCGAGATGGGGCTGACGGTGGCCGACGAAGTGCTCGTCCGGAGCCACCAGACGACGCCATTCGGGGAGTTCGACACGGAGGACGGGGACGACTGATACGGATCGTTGGCGCGGTCGACCGCGCTATTTCCGTCCACCACGGCCGAGCGTCCGTCCCCCTCACTCGATCTCCAACTGCCCGCTCCCGGTACCGTTCCGGTCGCCGCTCTCGTCCCATTCGAGTTCGAACTCGATGCTCAACTCCCCGGGGCCGTCCGCCGGTCCTTCACGTTCGGCTTTGACCTCGAAGGTGGGTCGGGCTGGCGGCTCCATCGTCACGGATTCCGACCCGGCTCTGAGCGTGATCGCGTCCCCGCGTTCGAGCTTGTCGGCGACGCTGCGGAGGTACGATGCGATCCCGTCTCGGGTCTGGGTGCTCTCGGATTCGAACAGGACTTCTTCGGGCATATGGGAACGGTAGGCGCCCCGTGCCGATAAACGAACCTCCGACCGCGACGGATGTATCCTCCCGATAAACATAATGTTCTTTAATACGTTATTTTGGAACGTATTGGGAATATAGATAGATTTAATAGACGTTCTGTTCGTATTAGTGGGTAGAGACGACCGGCGAGTGAACAGGGCGGACCGGAACGGTCCGTGCGGTGGCCGGTCGGAGACGCAAACGATGACAGGACAAACCGAGACGACGGTGGGGGCGTTGCCGACGGCGACGAACGGGAACTCGCGCGTGCCGGTCGCGCTGACGCGACTCGTGTGGCTCCTGTGGCTGGCGAGTGTCGGCGTGCTGGCCGGCCAGCTCCGTGGCGGCGAGCCTTGGGGCCTCGCGGATCTGGTCATCGTCGACGGGTTGACCGCGGTGATGTGGGTGGCGGCCACTTTCTTCAGTGGCGTCGTCCACAGCTACTCGCGGCGCTACATGGCCGGAGGCCGGGCCGTCGATCGGTTCTTCGGGCGCGTGTTCGGCTTCACGCTGCTCGTGATGACCCTGGTCGCGGCCGACCACCTCGCCCTGTTCGGGGCCGCGTGGCTCGCGATGGGGCTGGTGATGGCCGACCTGATCGGCCACGTCGAGGGGTGGCCACAGGCACGTGCCGCGGGGTCGCTCGCCCGCCGGAACTTCCTCGCGAGCAGCGGGGCGCTCGCGGCCGCGCTCGGCACGCTGTGGTGGCACACCGGGGCGACGACGGTGTCGGGCCTCGCGTCGACGGTCGGGAACGCGTCGCCGGCGGTCCTGTCCCTCGCCGCGGGGGCGCTCCTGCTCGCGGCGGCGATCCAATCGGCGCTCGTTCCCTTCCACACGTGGCTGCTCTCGTCGATGACGGCTCCCACGCCGGCCTCGGCGCTGATGCACGCCGGCTTCGTCAACGCCGGCGGCGTCCTGCTGGTCCGGTTCGCCCCCGTCGTCACCGCGGAGGGCGCCGTCATGCTCGGACTCGTGGCCCTCGGCGCGGCGAGCGCGATCCTCGGAAAGCTCCTGAAGACCGTCCGGACGGACGTCAAGGGCAAGCTCGGGTGTTCGACCGTCGGACAGATGGGCTTCATGCTCATGCAGGCGGGGCTCGGCTTTTTCGGGGCCGCGATCACCCACCTCGTCCTGCACGGCTGTTACAAGGCCTACCGCTTTCTCGGCTCCGGCGAGGGGATCGAACGCGAGTCGCCGACGAAGCGGACGGCGCGTGGGTCGACCGGGGCCGCGGGCGTCGCGGTGATCGCCGGCACTGCGCTCGCTGGGGGCGTCCTCTTCGGGACGCTCACCGGCAAGGGGATGGGAGCGGACGGCGGTCTCCTGTTGACGCTGCTGGTCGTCCTGACGGTCATGCATGCGGCCCGCGACCTGGTCGCCGACGGGTCGCTTCCGTCGGCGGTCCGGTACGGTGCCGTCCCGGCGGTCGCCCTGCCGGCCATCGCCGTCTACGCCGCCGTCTACGGCCTGATAGAGGGGCTCTTGGCCGGCCTACCGGCGGTCGGCCAGCCGACGGCGCTGACGCCGGTCCACGGCCTCGTCGCCGCCGCGTTCGTCCTGGCGTATCTCGGCGTCGAGACCGGGGCCTACCGGCACAGCCGGCGCCTCTACGTGGCGCTGTTGAACGCGACGCAACCGCCGACCGCGACCCAACTGACGAGCACGGAGGAGTACGATGAGTACTGAACCCGCGATCCGCGACAGCATCGACACGGCGGCCGAGGCGGTCGGCTCGGTCTGGCCGCTGCACTCGTTCGTGACCGCCAACCCGCTCGCCGGGTTCGAGGACCGGCCGTTCCACGAGGCCGTCGCGGACGCCGAGCGGACCCTCGGCGGCGACGGCTACCCGAGCGCCGACGTGTTCCGCCGCGCGTGGGAGGACGGTCGGATCGACGACGACGTGTTGCGCGCGGAGCTCGCCGCCCACGGGTACGACGCCGACCCCGCCGCGACGCTCGAACGCATGGAGCGTGCGGACGCGGACGCCCCGAACGAGACCACCGCCGACGACCGCGTCGATGCGGTCCTGACGAAGTGGCTGTCTGTCTTCCTCGACGAGGGACGGGCGAAGTGGCCCATGCCGGACCGCGACCGTGGGTTCTACGCGGCGTTCCGGAGCGTCGCCCGGTACGACGGCGAAATTCCCGACGCCGAGGCCGTCGCCGCGCTTCCCGACGACCCGGTCGACGCCATCCGCGACCGCCTCGACGAGTACCCCGTCGGCCGGTGGCAGGACGTCTTCGAGTTCCACCTGACGGCGCTCCCGGGCTGGACGGGGCTCCTCAAGCGGCGGGCCGAGGCGGACGGCGCCTGGCAGTCGGCGTACCCGATCACGCTCCCGGGGTATCTGGCGGTCCGTCTGACGCTCGCGGACCTGTTCGACGCGCCCCTCGTACCCGACGAGGCCCCCGACGACGGCGACGGCGCCGCCGACACTACGGGCGACGACGTCCCGCTCGCCGAGGTCTGGCTGACGGCCTGGGAGGCGACCTACCGCTCGGAACTCGTCGACCCGCTCACGGACGCGAGCGAGGCGGCCGCGGACGCCGACGACGACGGCCGCCCGGACGCACAACTGGTCTTCTGTATCGACACGCGCTCGGAGGTCATCCGCCGGCACGTCGAGCGCGCGGGCGACTACGAGACCCACGGCTACGCCGGCTTCTTCGGGATCCCGATGCGCTACGAGGGCTACGACGCCGACGTATCCGTGGACGCCTGTCCGCCCATCGTCGACGCGCAACACCGCATCGCGGACCGCCCCCCCGCGGACCCCGACGGCGACCGGGGCACACACGACCGGTGGCACGCCGTCCGCGAGGCCGGCGCGTCGGTCGTCGAACGCCTCGGCGCCAACGCCGCGACCGCCTTCAGCTTCGTCGAGAGCGCGGGCGTGGGGTACGGCTCGGCGCTGGCCGCCCGGACGCTCGTCCCCGAGCGCGTCGGCGGCCTGCTCGACGCCGTCGGCCGCCGCGTGCCCGACGCCCACGAGTTCTGCGAGCCGACGGTCGAGTACAACCCCGACTCCGTCAACGACCTCCGTGAGGGCCTCACGCTCGACGAACGGGTCGAGTACGCGGCGACGGCCTTCGAACTCATGGGATGGGAGCGGTTCGGCCGCGTGGTCGCCTTCGTCGGTCACGCCAGTCACACGACGAACAACCCGTTCGATTCGAGCCTGGACTGCGGTGCCTGCGCCGGCAACCCCGGCGGGCCGAACGCCCGCGTCCTCGCACGGATCTGTAACGACGAGGCGGTCAGGGCGGCACTCCGGGAGCGCGGGGTGGACGTCCCCGACGACACCGTCTTCGTCGCGGGCGAGCACGACACGACCACCGACGGGATCGAGTTGTACGACGGCGACGTCCCCGAGAGTCACGCGGCGGACCTCGAACGGCTCCGTGCCGACCTCGAAACCGCCCGGGCCGGGGCGGCCGCCGAGCGTGTCGACGAGGACGACCCCGACGCGGCCGTCCGCGAGACCGAGCGGCGCGCCGCCGACTGGGCGGAGACGCGCCCGGAGTGGGGGCTGGCCGGCAACGCGGGCTTCGTCGTCGGCCCCCGGGCGCTTACCGACGGCCTCGACCTGGACGGCCGGGCGTTCCTCCACTCCTACGACTGGACGACCGATCCGGACGGCGACGCCCTCGAAGCCATCGTGACCGGACCGATGGTCGTCACCCAGTGGATCAACGCCCAGTACTACTTCGCGACGGTCGACAACCCCGTCTACGGGAGCGGGTCGAAGGTGACCCACAACCCCGTCGGGAACGTCGGCGTCTACCAGGGCAACGGCGGCGACCTGATGACCGGCCTTCCGCTCCAGTCCGTGATGAGCGCGGCCGACGAGCCGTACCACCAACCGGTCCGGCTCTCGACGGTGATCCACGCGCCGGTCGAGCGCGTGACCCAGGTGCTCGCGGACCACGACGCGGTGACCGGCCTGCTCGATGGCGGCTGGCTCTCCGTGACCGTCGTCGACCCCGAACAGGACCACCGGGCGTTCCACTACGCGGGCGACCTCGAGTGGACGCCGGCCTCCGAGCGGACGGCCGAGACGGCGCCACGCCGCGTGGCCCCGACGACTCGGTCGTAGCCCGTCTATCCCTTCTCGCGGATCGTCCCGCCGCTCAGTCCGTCCCAGGCCACCTCGTACCCCAGTCGCGAGAGGACGGCACTGGTCTCGGAGAGCCCGTACTCGGCCAGTCGCTCCTCGGCAGTATCGAGGGTCTCACCGGCGTCGAGCGCGTCGTCGAGGGCGGACAACACGTCCGGGCGGACCAGCGTCCGGCCGACCCGTTCGTGCTCGGGGAAGGCGACGGTGTCGAGGGCGTCCTCGCCGACGCCGTGGGTCGCCGCGAGGTCGGCGAGGGTGACGACGTCCGCGTCCGGGCGGAGTTCGTCCGGCAGGGCGGCCCGTGTCTCCGCGACGAGGTCGGCCTCGTAGCGCCGGAGGGCGTCGACCACATCCTTCACCCGGACGGTGCCAGCGTAGGTGATCGTGCGGTGGTCCCGGGCCTCGATCTCGTCGCTGACGCCGAGGCTCTCGTCGACCGCGACCAGCAACTCGACGTCCTCGACGTCCGCGAGTTGGCCGAGTTTCTTCTCGACGTACTCGGGGGTCCAGAAGCCCATGATCTCGAAGAAGACGCGGAAGTCGGCGAAGCGGTAGTCGAAGGCGAAATCCGGGATCATCACGCGCGTCCCGACCGCCAGGGGTTCGGGTTCGCGAACGAGGTCCCAGTCGAGATCGAGCGCGGTAAAGCGGGCGGCGAAGTCGGCCTCGACGCCGCTGTCGTAGGTCGGCTCGGCGATGGGGTCGACACCGGGAACGCCGACGTCGTCGTCGGTGAGGACGAGTTCGCGCTCGGTGCCGCGGTCGTCTATCGTCGCCGTCAGCCGCCAGTCGGCCGTCTTCGCCACCGACCGCAACAATCGGGCGAAGGCCGTGCCGTACCGTCGGGTCCGCCGGAAGAGGTGGTCGGGGCCGGTCACCACCACCTCCCGGCCCGCATCCGTCCGGTGGATCTCGTACATCAACCCCAGGCGCTTGACCGCCGAGACCAGCGCCTTGGGGTCCGAACTCCGGACGCGAACCTCGACGGCGTCGAACAGCGCGGTCTGGGCCAGCGACAGGTCGTACTGGTCGAGGAGCGCGTCGGGCGTCCACCGGGGGTCGAAGTCGGCGAGCACCTGCCGAACCTCGCGGTCGGCGTACAGCGAGTCGGCGACTGCCGCCGGGTCGACCCCGAGCCGGCCGGCGGCGCGGTCGAGCGCCCGGTCCCGGTCGGCCTCGGTGACGACGCCCACCGTCTCGGCGGCTTCGAAAGCGATCCGGCGAGCCCGTTCGGGGGGCACCGCCGCCCGCGTCTCGAAGGTCGCGTCCCGCTCGCACAGTGACGCGAACCCGCGGACCAGTTTGAAATCGTCGGCCTCGCCCTCCAGATCCGCGAGCGCCGCGTCGAGGGCCGACCCTGGCTCCCCCACGTGGTCGGCGAAGGTCCCGAGAACGCGCGCGGCCAGTGGCCGGTCGGCGCGGTCCGCGAACTGCGGGCGGTAGCCGCCGCCGGCCCGCGACACCCGGAGCAGGTCCTTCCGGAGCACGCGCCCACCTCGTCGTTCCGTGGATAAAATCCCGCCGACGGGCGGGCGCGAGGACAACGCTCTTGTCGCTCGCCGGGGTCGATCCGGTATGGACAGGCGTCGCGCCCTCGCGTTTCTCGGACTCGCCCTCTCCGCCGGGTGTGCCACGCCCGGCGCGACCGGTCCGCGAACCCCGCCGACGCCGGGCGGGGAGTCCCCCGGGACCGGCGGCGACGGGGAACTGAGCATCAGCGATCAGGACTTCGAGGAGGCCGACGACGGCCACCTGCGGGTGCTGGCGACGGTGCGGAACCCGGCGGGGACGGAGCGAACCCGGACGCTCGTCGTCGCCGTCACCGTCGGGGAGTCGACGACCGAGCGGCGCCGCGAGGTGACGGTCCCCGCCGACGGGGAGCGGGAGATCGCCGTCGAGTTCGAGGACGTCGCCTACGACGACTTCGTGGGCGACGGCTCGCTGCAGTCGCGGCTGGAGTGATCACCGCCGCCGCTCGGCCACCCGCTCCTCGGCCGTCTCGGCGCTCACCACCTCGTAGCAGACGGCCGTCCGGCCGTCGGCCTTCGGGCGGAGCACCCGCCCGAGGCGCTGGGTGAACTCGCGTTCGCTCCCGCTGCCCGAGAGGATCACCCCGACGCTCGCGTCGGGCACGTCGACGCCCTCGTCGAGGACGTTCGCGGCCACGACGCGGGTGTAGGTTCCCTCGCGGAACCGGTCGAGGATCGCCCGCCGCTCGCTCGCCCCCGTCTCGGCGGTGATCGCCGGACAGAGGAAGCGCTCGGAGAGCCGGTAGACGAGGTCGGTGTGGGCGGTGAAGACGATGGTGCGCGCGTCCGGGTGGCGCGCGAAGATCCGCTCCAGCGCGTCGACTTTCGCCGCCGAGTTCATCATGATCTCCCGGGCCTCCTGTTTGGCCAGCAGCGCCTCCCGGGCTCGCGGATCGCTCCCGGACCGCTTGACCAGTTCGCGGTAGTCGCTCCCGCTGGACAGCGAGAGGTTCGAGGTCTTGAGGTAGTCGACGAAGGTGCCCTGGGCGTCCTCGTAGGCCTCGCGTTCGGCGGGCGTCAGTTCGACCTCGACCCGCCGGAGTTCGTAGTCCGCGAGGTGGTCGCCGGCCAGGTCGTCGACCGAGCGGTCGTAGACGACGGGGCCGACGAGGTCCGCGACGACCTCGTGGGCCCCGTCCGGACGCTCGAAGGTGGCGGTCAGGCCCAGGCGGGCGGGCGCCGGAAGCAGGCGGGCGATGTCGCGGTAGCCCTCGCCGCCGAGGTGGTGGACCTCGTCGAAGACCACGAACCCGAACCGGTCGCCGACCTCGTCGGCACGGAGGTACGCGGAGTCGTAGGTGGCGACTGTCAGGGATTCGAGGCGTTGCTCGCCGCCGCCGAGTTGGCCGACCGGCACCGAGAACTCGGTTTCGAGTTCGCGGCGCCACTGGTGGAGAAGGTCGACCGTCGGCACGACCACGAGCGTCGGCGTCGACAGGTCGGCCATCGCCCTGATCGCGACGACGGTCTTGCCGCTCCCGGTCGGGAGTTCGAGGATCCCCCGCCGGTCGGCGTCCGCCCACGCCGCGAGCGCCGCGGACTGGTAGTCCCGGAGGTCGTACGTCGTCGACAGATCGAGCGTCGGGAGGTCGAACACCCGATCCTCGTAGTCGATTCCGGCCGCGTCGAGGGCGTCGCGGAGGGCGGCGTACCGGTGGGCCGGCGCCCGGAGGGTCCCGCTCCGGTCGTCGAACTCGACGGGGAGGGCGTCGGCGGCCACGGGGTCGAGGTCGCCGTCGAGCCGAATCGTTCCGTCGGCGAACCGGGCGACGAGGGTCACGGTCGACCTTCGAGGGGTGGAAATATATGCCCTCCGCACCCCCCATCACACATGGCATCAGACGACCTCGACGCGGAGGTGGCGGCCTTCCTCGACGCCGCCGAACGCGTCTACGACGAGTACGACGACGGCTACGTCGACGCCGACAGCGCGCTCTCACAGTTGGGCGATCACGTCTCGACCCTGCGCGACGCCTACGAGGACGACCCGGAGTGAGCGGTCGGGACGGCCCAATAGCCCTCATAGCAACCCCTTTTTCGCCCGACGACGGACCGTCACCTGCGCGACCACCTGCCTCACGGAGGACGACCGCCGCCGGATCGGGGAGTTCGCGGAGCGATCGGCGTGGAATCGCAGTCCAGAGCTGCTGTGTCCGGGCGAGAACTCGGACTCCGGCGTCGGGGACGCACACGAGTGAGTCGCCGGCCGGGTGTCCCCCGGTGACGCGGCAGGGCCCGGATCGGCCGAAAAACGGGAACACCTATGCCGGACGGGACCCGGAACGAGGGTATGACCGAGTTCTCCCCACGCGTCGAGTCGATATCCATCAGCGGCATCCGCGAGGTGTTCGAGGCGGCCGGCGAGGACGCGATCAACCTCGGCCTCGGCCAGCCGGACTTCCCGGCGCCGGACCACGCCCGCGCGGCGGCCGTCGAAGCCATCGAGGCCGGAAAGGCCGACGCCTACACGGGTAACAAGGGGATCCGCCCGCTCCGGGAGGCCATCGCCGCCAAGCACGAACGCGATCAGGGGGTGGCCGTCGACCCGGACGACGTCATCGCGACCGCGGGGGGAAGCGAGGCGCTCCACCTCGCGCTGGAGGCCCACGTCGACGCCGGCCAGGAAGTGCTCATCCCCGATCCGGGGTTCGTCTCCTACGACGCGCTGACGAAACTCGCGGGCGGCGAGCCGGTGCCGGTTCCCCTGCGCGACGACCTGACGTTGGATCCCGCCGCCGTCGAGGACGCCATCACCGACGACACCGCGATGTTCGTCGTCAACAGCCCCGGCAACCCGACCGGCGCGGTGTCGCCCGCGGAAGACGTCCGGGAGTTCGCCCGCATCGCCGACGAACACGACGTGGTCTGTCTCTCCGACGAGGTGTACGAACACTTCGTCTTCGACGGCGACCACCACTCGCCGCTCGCCTACGCCGACACCGACAACGTGGTCGTCGTCAACGGCTGTTCGAAGACCTACTCGATGACCGGGTGGCGACTCGGCTGGGTCACCGCCTCCACCCGCCGGATCGAGCGGATGCTCCGCGTCCACCAGTACATCCAGGCCTGCGCGTCGGCGCCGGCGCAGTACGCCGCCGAGGCGGCGCTCTCCGGCCCACAGGACGTCGTGAGCGAGATGCGCGACACCTTCCGGGAGCGGCGCGACCTCCTGCTCGACCGGTTCGAGGCGATGGGCGTCGAGGTGCCGACCCCGAAGGGCGCCTTCTACGCCATGCCGAAGGTGCCGGAGGGGTTCGTCGACGCCTGCATCGAACGGGACGTGATCGTCGTCCCCGGCGACGCCTTCGGCGCGAACGGCGCGGGCCACGCCCGCATCTCCTACGCCAACGACGCCGAGGTGCTCCGCGAGGCGCTCGACGTGATGGCCGACGTGGTGGCGAACCTACGCTGAACGGCCGCGAACCGACCGTTCGCCGTCCCGTCGAGTCCCCGCACCGACGAATGCCGGTAGATAAACTCGAATAAACTGGCGACCGTAGTGTCAACGGCAGATTAAACTAGCCACGCGACGTGAGTTTATTCACCCGCTGACGGCTCGATCCTCCCCATCCTGGTTGGATGACGCGAGCGCACCGTGCGCTCGCCCGTACGACGACTGCCCGTCTCAGTTCGCGGTGCTGACGATTTTGATCACGTCCCCCTCCGAGAGTTCGTGGTCCTCGCCGATCCGCCGGTCGGAGCGCGCGTCGACCGCGTGGAGGTAGCCCTCGCCGATATCGGTGTGGATGGCGTAGGCGAGGTCCGGCGGGGTCGCCCCCCGCGGGAGCAGGACGGCGTCCGGAAGGACGTTGCCGGCGCCGTCTGTCCACCGCGTCTCGTTTTGCACGGGGAAGACGGTGATCCGGTCGAGCAAGTCGTAGACGGCGGCGTCGATGGCGGCCTGTACCCCGGTGCCGCCGTGTTCCGCCATCACCTCACGGATGCGTTCGAGCCCCTCGCGCTGGGCGTCGCTCACGTCGCCGACCACCTCGAAGTCGGGGTCGCCGGGGTCGTAGTCGACGGCGTCCGCGTCGCTCGCGGTCCGGAGGGCGAGTTCGCCCTCGGCCGTCGCCGGGATCACCGGCTTGTCGGTGGCGCGCAGCCGCTCGAGATTCTCCGCAGGCGCGACGTCGGCCTTGTTGGCGACGACCACCAGCGGCTTGGTGCGGGCGCGGACCTCGCGTGCGAGCGCGGCCCGGTGCTCGTCGGTCCACTGGATCGGGTCCTCGGGGTAGTCGAGCGCCCGGAGGCTTCCGGCCACGTCCGCCACCGTCGCCCCGAAACCGGTGAGCATGTCGGTGAGGACCTCGTCGATGTCGAAGTCGGGCGAGCGGGACTTGCGCTCGACGCCCTCCCAGTTGCGGTCGACGATGCCCGCGAGCCACTGGTCCATCTCGCGTTCGACGAAGTCGACCTCCTCGACGGGGTCGTAGGTGCCGACCTCGACGGGTTCGCCCTCGGCGTTCGTCCCGCCCGAGGCGTCGACCACGTTGAGGATGGCGTCGGCGTCCGTGAGTTCGTCGAGGAACTGGTTGCCCAGCCCCTTCCCCTCGTGGGCGCCGGGGACGAGACCGGCCACGTCGAAGAGTTCGACGGGCACGTAGCGCTTGCCGTCGCGACAGCGCTCGCTGCCACAGCGCTCGTCGCGGTCGAGACAGGGGCAGTCGGTGCGGGCGTGGGTCACCCCGCGGTTGGCGTCGATGGTCGTGAAGGGGTAGTTCCCCACGTCCACCTCCGCGCGGGTGGCGGCCTGATAGAACGTGGACTTGCCCGCGTTGGGCTTGCCCGCGAGCGCGAGAGAGCGCATACCGGACGGTGGCGGGTCGAGGGGAATTTAGTTTCGGTCGGGTCGCACCACCGGCACGGGGCTGATCGTTCCGTTCGGCTCCGTGCTCGGCGCCCGGGATCCGAGATAGGGCTCGAGCGTGGTAGAAATCTTTACCCAGTAGCGGATTCTATCGAACGGTATGGCAACCTCGGTGAAGATGGACGACGATACCAAGGCCCGTCTCGAACGGTTACAGGCCGAGATCCGGCTGCAAACGGGGAGACGGGTCACCCAGCAGGAACTGCTGGCGCGACTCGTCGCGGAGGCAATCGAGTCCAAGGCCGACCTCGTCGACTCGTTCCG
Organism: Haloplanus salinarum; assembly: GCF_009762275.1. NCBI lineage: Archaea > Methanobacteriati > Methanobacteriota > Halobacteria > Halobacteriales > Haloferacaceae > Haloplanus > Haloplanus salinarum. Next base: position 833,851 of record NZ_CP034345.1, read on the forward strand.
CGAGGAGCGCGTGCCCCTCGCCGACGCCGAGCGGGAGGCGTTTCACGAGGGGATGGTCTCCTCCGGCGTCACGACGAGCGAGGAGGACATCGACGACGTGCTGTACGGATGAGCGTCCTCGTCGACACGGGCGTGTTCTTCGCGCATCACGATACGGATGCGGAGCGTCACGGGGCAGCCGTCGATGCGTTCGACGACCTGCTCGACGGGGTCTACGGCCAACCGTACACGAACGACTACGTCTTCGACGAAACCGTGACACTCACACGGGCCCGAACGGGATCGTTCGAGGCGGCGGACACCGTCGCCAAGCGAATCCTCGGCGAGGGATCGTTTCCACAGGTCGTCGAGATGCGACACGTCGAACCGGACGACGTTCGGGCGTCGCTCGCGGTCTTTCGTCGGTACGACGATCACGACTTGAGTTTCACCGACGCGACCGTCGTCGCGCAGTGTGAGTCGCGGGGTATCGACGCCGTGCTGAGCTTCGACACGGGTTTCGACGGACTCGTCGATCGTATCGAACCGGGAGGTTGACCTCCTCCCACGGCTGAAGCCGTGGGATTCCCCGAAGGGGAGTTCAAGGTTGCGCGTTTCCTCGGCCCTCAAGTACGCTTTCGCGTGGGGCGTTCGACGGTGGCCGTTCGGTTACGACCCCGAACGTGCTTTCCAGCGCGTACAGCCCGGCCAAACGGGCCTTCCCACCCGGACGCGCCGGGCGCTTCGACGGCCCGAATACCGGTTCGGGCCTCCACGGTCGGGTATTCAGCCAACTGGGTACCACGGGTCGCGTCACCTCGCGTGTTACGCCGTGGACTGGGTTCGGCTTTCTTACCCGGCGGGCTGTGGACGCGAAGCGTCCGTTGGGGTCGAAGACCCCGTGCCACAACCGGGGAACGCCGTCACAACACAGTACGGGAGGGCCAAACTTAACGATTCGGGACACAACTCCCGGCTGGCTGGTGGGCCGTGGATTGTCCCCCCACCGTGTCGGCTTCATCCCACGGCTAAAGCCGTGGGCTTTCGCCTCGAACAACTGTAACGACGTGACGGGGCGGTCCACCGGCCCCGGTTCACTCGATTTCCCGTTCCGCCTCCGGCCGAACGATCCGCATCTCGCCGCGCGAGCGGATCGCCCCATCGACGACGGCGTCCTCGTGGAGTTCGAGGTCGGTACAGGAGACGTCGCCGAGGACGCGCACGTCGGGGTCGAGCCGGACCGTCCCGCCGCGGGTCGTCACGTCGCCGTGGATGCGGGTCCCCTCGGCGACGGTCACGTCGCCGCGGGCGCGCAGGCTGCCGAAGACGTTGTTGTCGGCGCCGACGTCGATGGACTCCGCGCGGAGGTTGCCGTGGAGGCGGCAGTCGTCGCCGACGCGGGCGGGCGTCGAGACCTGCCAAGCGTCGTCCGAGACTTCGCTCCCGCGGGGGATCACCAGCGGATCCTCGGGGGCATCCCCCGAGAGCGCCTCCGCGATCTCCTCGGCGGCGCCCTGTTCGCCCACCCGGAGCAACTGCGAGAGGACGATGAAGTAGAAGACGAGCGTCGGGACGGGGTTCCGGATGACGATCCAGCCGTTGGCCTCGAACCCCTCGTCGATCTCCACGTCGTCGCCGATGTCGAGGTCGCCCGAGACCATGAGCTGACCGCCGACGTGGACGCGCTCGCCGAGGTAGGCGTCGTCGCCGACGAGGACGTTACCGGCCACGTCACACCACATGTCGAGCCGACAGTTCCCCTCGGCTTCGATGTCGCCGCCGAAGCGGGCCCGCTCGCCGGCGACCACGTTCCGCCCGCGGACGCCGAACTCGACGGTGCTCTGACCGCCGACGATCACGTCGCCGTCGGTCACGAGGTCGTGCTCCTCGACGGTGGTCCCGTCGGGGATCTCGAGCGCGTCGAGCGGATCCCTCCCGAGTGACACGCGCGTGACTACAGGCTTCTCGTATTAAAACGGCCGTCAGACGGCCGTCCGACGCGGAGACAGGCAGGGTTTTGAGTCCCGACCGATTACCCCCGTCCATGACCACGCTCTCCTTCGACGACGGCGGCGTCGACGTCGTCTACGAGGGAACCGAGTTCCGACTGGAGAAGGCGCTGATCGAGGACGCCGTCGGGAAGACCTACCCCGACGTGACCGACCACGAGGTGCTGAAGATGGTGGAGAAAGAGCCGTCGCTGACGGGCGAACCGCGGCGGATCGGCGACATCGTGAACCAGTAGCGATCGAACGTCATTGCACAGCCCATCACACGCAGCCCTGCGATCGGCTGTGTGAACCGTTTCAATCGCTACTGGAGGTGTCGACGCGCTCGACCGTCTCGGAGGTGGGGTCGAGACGGCGGTCGAACCGCTCGGCGAACCCGACACGCAGGATGGACTTGGCGATGGCGGCGCCGCCCCGGAACGGGTCGAGTTTCGTCTCGCCCGCCCGCTCGTCGTAGTCGATGGGCACCTCGGTCACGCGGTAGCCCCGGGCGACGGGCCGCATCAGCAGTTCCGCCGACAGGCCCGTGTTCTCCGTCCACTCGATCCGGTGGAGGAGGTCGCGGCGGTAGGCGCGCATCCCCGTCGTCACGTCGTGGAGGCGCCGACCGAGGATGAGACTGGCGAGCCCCGCGAACGCGCGGTTGCCCAGGCGGTTCAGCGCCGGCATCGTCTCCGGACGGGGCGAGATGCGGTCGCCGCTGACCACGTCGTAGCCCTCGTTGATCCGGTCGAGGAAGTCCGGCAGTCGCTCCATCGGGTAGGTGTCGTCGCAGTCGGTGGTGACCACCACCGGTCGATCCGGCGTCAGCACCGCCTCGCGCACGGCGACGCCGTACCCCCGTGGCTCCTGTTCGATCACGCGAGCGCCCATGCCGCGGGCGATCTCGGGCGTCCGATCGCTCGATCCGTCGACACAGACGACCTCCGCCCGGCCGTCCGTGACGCGGTCGATGTCCGCCAGCACGCTCCCGATCGCCTCCTCCTCGTTGTAGGTCCCCATGACGACGGCCACGTCGTCGAAGGTGTAGTCGCTCATACGCCTACCTACGGACGTCCGCACTTGAACGTTTAGGTTTGCCTAAAACGTCGCGGCGTCGGGGCAGACGGTCTCGTGGAGGCGAGCGGTCACGTGGTCGGCGAGGCGTTCGAGGTTCTCGGTGTCCTCGCGGTTGTAGGAGACCAGTTCGTCGAGGGCGGCCTCGTCGCCGCGTTCGTACTCGCGCCAGAGGCGGACGGCGTCCTCCCCGGAGAGGTCCGGACGGTCGCGGTCGATGCCGACCTCGCTCTCGATGCGCTTGAGACCGCCAGTCAGGTCCAGACGACGACAGGGGTACATGAGATCGAAGTGGGGCGCCTCGATGGAGAGGTCGAAGGACTCCTCGAGGAAGGGGACGTCGAAGCGGGCGCCGTTGAACGAGACGAGAAGCGGCGCGTCGGCGAACCGCTCGCGGAGCGCCGAGGCGGTGAGGTCGTCGCCGCGGACGAGCGTCTCGACGTCGCCGCCGCGGTAACAGCTCACGGTCGTCACGTCGTTGCGGGCGGCGTCGAGGCCGGTGGTCTCGATGTCGAAAAAGAGGGCGTCGTCCCGGAAGTTCTCGTAGAGGCGCCAGCGCTCGCCGGAGGGGAACGACTCGTCGAAAAAGCGGGCGTCGCCGCGGCGGAGGTGGTCGGTCGCCACGTCGACGAAGGACTCGATGCGTTCGGCCGTCTTCGGGCCGACGACGGAGCCGTCGAACGCCTCCCAGTGGGTGATTCCCGCCTCCCAGAGGCGGCGCTCGGTCGTCTCACCCACGCCACGGATCGGGATGAAGCTGTTCTCGATGCGCACGCGTGGTACTGTCGCGTCGGGCGTCAAAAACCTCGCGCCACGCGGTCAGTAGGCGAAGGGCGACGCCGACCCGGGCGGCGTCCAGCCCTCGCCTTTCAGCTGGACGTACGCGCGCGAGCCGATGGCGACGGCGACGAGGCTCGTGACCGCGCTGACGACGAGGCTGACCGCGACGGTGACCAGTTCCGGCGCGCCGACGAACCCGAGGACGATTCCCGGAATCCCGCTGATCAGTCCGATGATGAAGAGGACGACCAGCAGGAGGAACACGCTGAGCCGTTCGCCGGCGGTCAGCGCCCAGCCGTCACGCAGCGCGTCGACCACGCCCTTGTCCTCGACGATCACCTCGAACTCGACGAAGTAGAGGGCGACCGCGAGGTAGATCCCGGGGAGGATCAGGAAGATCAGGCCGACGAAGGTCGCGATACCGACGACGACGCTGACGACGAGGGCGTTCAGCACGACCCATCCGAACCGCCGGCTCAGGTCCTCGGGGAACCGGTCCCGGGCGCCGCTCACGAACGTCCGGATGGTGACGACCCCGACGGCCTGCGCGAGGACGACCTGAGCCAGAAAGAGGACGAGGGCGACGGCCACCCCCACGTCGAGGGCGAGCGGCGAGGCGCCACCCGTCCCGGGACCCATGCCACCGGCCGGGACCCCGCCCGTTCCGGGGTTGGCGGCCGGGACCGCGTCGCGGACCCAGTCCTGAAACGCCGCGCCGAGCGTCTGGGACGTGATCGTCGAGAGTGCGCCGACGGCGAGGTAGGCCACGAAGAGGATCGCGGCCACGCGCGTCGGGAGTCGGGAGAGTCCGTCCTCGATGGCAGCGGGGATGTCCAATGTCATGGAGACGTGTGTACGAGTCGTGTCACCCGTTATAAAGGTGCGGTCCCGAAGCGACGCGAGGCGGTGCGGTCGACGGGGTCGTCACCGGCGGACGTGTACGGGCGCGTCGGCGACCATCACGACGACGTCCGACTCCGGATCCCGGAGCGAGAGTTCCCCCGACGCGCACTCGTCGGCGGGGAGGACGGGCGCCTCGGGGATGCCGTAGTCCGCGGGGTCGTGAAACCGGGCCGCGATCACCCACTCCCGCGCCAGCATACGCCCGTCGCTCATGGCCGCAGCCGACGTTCGAGCGACTCGCCGGCCCGGAGGTGCGTCGGCGTTCGCCCGTACCGGACCGCCAGCAGTTCGGCGACGATGCTGTGAGCGATCTGGTACGGCGTGCCGCCGCCGAGGTCGAGCCCGACGGGAGTGTAGAGGCGCTGGAGCGCCGCCTCGGACGGCTCGCGCCCCTCCTCGCGCCACTCGGCGGCGATCTCCTCGAAGCGCTCGGCCGGTCCCATCAGTCCCACGTACGGGACGTCACTCTCCAGGAGTTCGCCGACCGCGATGGCGTCGTCGACGAAGTTGTGCGTCATCACGACGGCGTACGTGTCCGAGTCGAGGTCGAGTTTCGAGCGGATCTGCGCGGGGGAGAGCGACCGGACGGTGTGGGCGGCGGGGAAGCGCTCGTCCGTCGCGTCGGCACCCCGGAAGCCCGCGACGGTGACCCGGAAGTCGGCCCGGCGGGCGAGTTCGGTGACCGGCCGGACGTCGTGGCCGGTCCCGAAGACGACGAGGTCGGCGGGGGGCGTGACGTGGTCGACGAACACCGCGATCCGTCCGTCCGGTCGCGGACACTCGACCGTCTTCGAGTCGCCGGCACGGCGGCACTCGCGGGCGGCCGCCGCGAGGTCGTCGCCGAACCACTCGGGGGGATCGGCGGGCGTCGGATCGTCGCCGACGGCGACCGTACGCGCCCCGACCGGGGCCGCGGAGTGATCGGCGTCGACGACGGTGTAGACGAGCGACTCCCGCCCCTCGTCGTACGCGTCGAGTGCAGGGCGGAGCGACCCGTCGAGCGGTTCGAGCAACACGTCGATGACGCCGTTGCAGCCGACGCCGAGTCCCCACACGTCGTCGTCGCCCGTCAGGTCGAACTGCTCGACGCGGGGACGTCCATCCGCACGGACCTCCGCCGCGAGGTCGAGCATCACGTCCTCCAGACAGCCGGCGGTGATGCTCCCCAGACCGGTGTCGCCGGCCACCAGCATCTTCGCGCCCGGTCCACGGTACGCGCTCCCCTCGACGCCGACGATGGTCGCGAGGATCGGGGTCCCCTCGGCGTCGATACCGCGGCGGATCGACGCCATCACGTCCGCCTCGGGTGCGCTCCACTCGTCGTCCGGCACGAGGTCGTCAGCGCTCACGGCGGCTCCCTCCTGATCCCCGGTTCGGCGCCGGAAGACGTGGTCGATCGTCGGTCGATGCGGTCGTCGGTGTGGTGTGTGGTGGTGTCATCGGTCGGTTCGTCGCCAGTCGTGTTCGTAGCCGACTGGCCGCTGTCGGTGTCGAAGCTGTCGTGCCAGATCGAACAGGTCGGCCGGTTCCGCGAACGCGAACACCCCGTCGACGTGTGGACGAGCCGTCACCATCCCCCGGCACGTCGGCTCGTAGGCCGTCGAGGCCGCGAGCGGGTTGAGCCAGAACACGCGCCGCGCCCGGCGGTCGAGCCACGTCATCCCGTCCTCCAGACTGGAGAGGTCCCCGGTTTCGAGGCCGTCGCTGACGACGAGGACGACCGTCTCGCGGTCGACGGCGTCCGGAGCGTGGTCACGGATCGTCGTCAGCGCGTGCCCGATGCGGGTGCCACCGCCCCACGCGGCTTCGAGCCGGTCGAACTCCCGGAGCGTCGCGTCGGGCGACTCGGCCCGCAACGCCGCCGTCACCTCGGTCACGTCGGTGTCGAAGAGGAAGGTGCGGACGGTGCGCCACTCGTCGGTCAGCGCGCGGAGCACGCACACCAGGAACTCGCGGTCGACCGTATCGAGGACCGACCGGCTCACGTCGACGAGGACCAGTCCACGGACGGCGTCGGATCGTCGTGCCAGCCGTGGCACCTCCATCACCACGCCCCCGGTGGCGTGTGTCCGTCGCATCGCCCGGCGCACGTCCGGTCGGCCGTCGGACGCCGACGCCCGTCGGCGGCCGGGCAGGCTGGCCAGCGCGTCGGTGAGCGCCCGCACCGCCGGCGTCGGATCGGCGATGGCGCTCGCGCCCAGCGACTCGGTGTCGACGCGAGCCGACGATCCGGTCGGGCTGTACCGGGCGCGCGTCGCCGCGTCGTCCTCCCGGACGGGTGCGTCCACGTCACCGAGCCGCCGGGACGCGACCGACTGCGGGCCGTCGCCCCCGGCCGCGTCGTCGGTCTCGCGGTCGACGGCGTCGTCGCCGGCCACGTCCGACGCGAACCCCCCGTCCAGCGACGCGGTGTCGACGCCGCCCGGCCGGTCGTCGGTCGCGTCCGTGACCCGGCGCCAGAACCGATCGAAGAGGCGGTCGAACGTCGCCACGTCCCCGGGGCGGGAGACGAGCGCCGCACGGAGCGCCGTCCGCGCCCTGCTCCGGTCGTCGAGACCGACGGCGGCGAGCGCCTCGGCGGCGACGAGCGACCCGTCGGCCGGCACCTCGACGCCCTCGGTCCGGAGGGCGCCGACGAAGCGGACCAGCGCGGACCGGACGCGCACGGTGGGATCGGAGGGGGGAAGATCGTCGCCGGCGTCGGGGTCGGGATCCGGGGGCACGTCGATCACTCGTGGGGCGTCTCGGCCGCGGCGAGGAGGGCCGACATGGTTTCGTCGTCGATCCGTTCGACGTCCTCGGCCTCCTTCAGGAGACAGCCGAGGGTGGTCCGGACGTCGGTCTCCGTGAGAGGGCGGTCGTCGTCAGCGGGGGCCTCACCGTCGTCGCCGTCGACCGCCACGCCGTCGAGCGCGGTGAGCGCCCGCGCCCAGTCGAGCGTCTCGGCGACGCCCGGGGGTTTCAGGAGCGACTCCTGCCGGAGGCGTTCGGTGACGCCACAGACCGCGGCGACGACGGCGTCGTCCAGTTCCGGCACCTTCCGCCGGACGATGGCCCGCTCTTTCTCGAACGACGGCGGTTCGACGTGGAGGTACAGACAGCGACGCTTGAGCGCGTCGCTCAGTCCACGCGTCCGGTTGGACGTGATGACGACGACGGGCGGCGTGTCGGCGGCGACCGTCCCCAGTTCGGGGATCGACACCTGGAAATCCGAGAGCACCTCCAGCAACAGCGCTTCGAACTCCTCGTCGGCCCGGTCGACCTCGTCGATCAACAGCACGGGCGGGCGCTCGCCGTCGTGGCGGAGGGCACGGAGGAGCGGCCGCTCCAGCAGGTACTCCTCGGTGAACACCGACCCCTCGTCGCCCTCCCGGCCGGACTGCACCGCGAGCAGTTGCTTGGTGTAGTTCCACTCGTACAGGGCGCTCTCGGCCGCCAGCCCCTCGTAACACTGGAGCCGAACGAGGTCGGTGTCGAAGCCCTCGGCCAGCACCTTGGCGAGTTCCGTCTTGCCGGCGCCGGGTTCCCCCTCGACGAGGAGCGGGCGACCGAGTTTCAGCGCGAGCAACACCGTCGTCGTGATCTCGTCCTCGGCGACGTAGTCGCTAGCGTCGAACAGCGACTGCAGTCGCTCGCTCGTCAGCGTCTCGAAGTCGTCGTGGATGGCGTCCGTCATGGGGGCGGCCCGGGGTTACGGCGGCCCGGCGACGAGGCCGGTCCCCGTCGCCGCGTCCTCGATCGCTCGTTCGACGTAGGTTTCGAGCAACTGCGCCCGGAACTCGGCCGACGCCTGGAGGTCGTCCATCATCATCATCTCCTCGAGGTCCTCGGTCGCGTTCGCGGCGGCCGCGGCGACCGTCTCCTCGTCCGGGTTCGTCCCCGCGAGGGCGTCCTCGACGGGATCGAGGCGGACGCCGTGGTCCATGATCCCGTTGGCGGCGACGCCGACGTCCTCGACGAGACCGGCGTCGACCGTCAGCGAGACGGCGACGCCGACCATGGCGTACCCCGAGGACGGACTCGGCTTCTTCGCGTACGCGCCGGCCGCTTCGGGACGGGCCGGGAACTCGACGCGCGTGAGGAGTTCGTCCTCGCCGACGTCGGTGGCGTACATCCCGAGGAAGAAGTCGTCGGCGTCGACCCGGCGTTCGCCGTCGGGACCCTGCACGACCATCGTCGCGTCGGCCGCCAACGCCGCCGCCGGCAGGTCCGAGGCGGGGTCGGCGTGGGCGAGGTTCCCGCCGACGGTGCCACGGTTGCGCACCTGTACGTCGCCGACCGCGTGGGCCGCCTCCGCGAACACTTCGACGTTCTCCCGCACCGCGTCGGACTCGTCGATCGTCGCGTAGTTCGTGAGGCCGCCGATCGAGACGGTTCCGCCCCCGTGGTCGATCCCGCGCATGGCGTCGATGCGACCGATGTCGACGAGGAGGTCGGGACTCGCCAGCCCCGACTTCATCGTCGGCAGGAGGCTGTGACCGCCGGCGAGGACCTCCGCCTCGGGGTTCTCGGTCAGCAGGTCGATCGCTTCCTCGACCGTCTCCGGCCGTTCGTAGTCGAACTCGTCGGGGAACATCAGTTCTCACCCCCGTCGGTCGCGGCGTTGGCGGCGCGCCACACTTTCTCCGCTTTCAGCGGCATGTCGATGTGCTCGACGTCGAGCGCGTCACAGACGGCGTTGACGACCGCCTGCGGCGCGGCGATGGTGCCGGCCTCGCCGACGCCCTTGACGCCCAGTGGATTCACCGGGCTCGGCGTACAGGTGGAGTCCGTCTCCATCTCGGGGACGTGTTCGGCCTTCGGGACGGTGTAATCCTGCATCGATCCCGTCACGAGTTGGCCGTTGTCGTCGTATTCGGCCCCCTCGTAGAGCGCCTGACCGATCCCCTGAGCGACGCCGCCGTGGATCTGTCCCTCGACGATCTTTGGGTTGATCTGGTTGCCCACGTCGTCGACGGCGACGTAGCGTTCGATCTCGATCTCCCCGGTGGCGGGATCCACCTCGACGACCGCGGCGTGGAGACCGAACGGGAACACGAAGTTGTCCGGATCGTAGAACGAGGTCGCCTCCAGACCGGGCTCCATGTCGTCGGGCATGTCGTGGGCGAGATACGCCTGCGTGGCGATTTCGGTGATGTGCATGGAGCGGTCCGGTGCGCCGGCGACCTGGAAGTCGCCGCCCTCGAACTCGACGTCCTCGGGGGCGGCCTCGAGCTGGTGGGCCGCGATCCGTTTCGCCTTCTCGACGAGCTTCCGGGAGCTCTTCACGAGCGCGCTGCCGCCGACGGCGGCGCTCCGGCTTCCGTAGGTCCCCATCCCCTGTGGGATCTCGTCGGTGTCGCCCTCGACGACCTCCACGTCGTCGTAGTCGACGCCGAGTTCGTTGGCGACGATCTGGGCGTAGGTGGTGTCGTGTCCCTGACCGTGGCCGGAGGTGCCACAGTAGGCGGTCACCTTCCCGGACGGGTGGAACCGCACGAGCCCGCTCTCCCACAGGCCGGCCTGGGCGCCGAGTTGGCCGGCCAGTTCCGAGGGGGCCAGCCCGCAGGCCTCGATGTACGCCGAGAGGCCGACGCCGACGTACTTGCCGTCCTCGCGCGCCTCCCGCTGTCGCTCGCGGAGGGCGTCGTAGTCGAGGATGTCGAGGGCCCGGTCGAGGGTCTTCTCGTAGTCGCCGCTGTCGTACTCGACGGCGACTTCGGTCTGGTAGGGGAACTCCCCGACGAAGTTGCGTCGTCGGAACTCGGCGGGATCCATCCCCACCTCCTTGGCGGCGAGGTGGACCATCCGCTCGACGACGAAGGAGGCCTCGGGGCGACCGGCGCCACGGTAGGCGTCGACCGGCGGGACGTTCGTAAAGGCCCCGGTGACCGAGCAGTGAATCGCCGGGATGTCGTACTGCCCGGACAGGAGCGTGCCGTACAGGTAGGTCGGCACCGCGGGCGCGAACGTCGAGAGGTAGGCGCCGAGGTTGGCGTCCGTGTCGACCCGGAACCCGAGGATGTCGCCGTCCGCGGAGAGCGCCATCTCGGCGTGGGTGTCGTGGCCGCGCCCCTGGGCGTCGGTGAGGTACGTCTCGGTGCGGGTAGCCGTCCACTTCACCGGACGCTCGTGGCGCTTGGCCGCCAGCGCGACCAGCGCCTCGTCGGCGTAGTGGTGGATCTTGCTCCCGAAGCCGCCACCCACGTCGGGTGCACGGACCTGCAGTTTGTGTTCGGGGTGGTCGATGACCCCGGACATGAGCAGGCGGTGCAGGTGGGGGTTCTGGGAGGTCATGTGGACCGCCAGTTCGTCGTTCGAGGGGTTGTACTCCGCCACGGCGGCCCGTGGCTCCATGGCGTTCGGGATCAGGAGCTGATTCTCCAGATCGAGGTCGACGACGTGATCGGCGTCCGCGAAGGCGGCGTCGGTCTTTTCGGCGTCACCGATCTCCCAGTCGAAGGCGACGTTGTCGCCGGCGTCGTCGTGCACGACGGGCGCGTCGTCGTCGAGCGCCTCGTCCGGGTCGACCACCGCGCCGAGGCGGTCGTAATCCACGTCGATCCGGTCGACGGCGTCGTGGGCGACGTAGCGCTCCTCGGCGACGACGACTGCGAGGGCGTCGCCCTGATAGCGGACACGCTCCTCGGCGAGGATCGGGTGGTCGACCTGTTCGAGCGAGTCGAGCAGCCAGCCGGTCGGGAGGCTGCCGGGCACGTCGAGGTCGGCGGCGGTGAACACCTCGATGACGCCGTCCATCGCCTCGGCCTCGCTCGTGTCGATACCCTCGATGCGGGCGTGGGCGTGCTGGCTCCGCTTGATGGTCATGTGGACCATCCCCGGCAGTTCGATGTCGTCGGTGTACTCGGCGTCGCCGGTCAGAAGCGCCGGATCCTCGCGGCGCTCGATGGCCGAGCCGAGGATGTCCGCGGCGTCGACGTCGTCGGGGTCGATGGACTGGACGCCCGAACCGGATTCGGATTCGGATTCGGCACCCATCCTCAGTCACCCCCTCCATCGGCCACCGCGGGCCGTTCCTGCATCTTCTCGGCCGCGTTCTCCACCGCGCGGACGATGTTCTGATACCCCGTACACCGACAGAGGTTGCCTTCGAGTGCCTCTCGGATCTCCTCCTCGCTCGGATCCGGATTCCGCTCCAACAGTTCGGTCGCGGTCATCATCATCCCGGGCGTACAGTAGCCACACTGCAGGCCGTGTTCCTCCTGGAACCCCTGCTGGATGGGGTGGAACTCGCCGTCGTCGGCGAGGCCCTCGACGGTAGTCACCTCGGCGCCGTCGGCCTGGACCGCGAGGAGGGTACAGGACTTGACGGCCTCGCCGTCGAGGTGGACCGTACACGCCCCGCACATGCTGCTCTCACAGCCCACGTTCGGGCCGGTGTAGTCGAGTTCGTCCCGAAGGACGTTGATCAGCAGGGTGCGTGGCTCGACGCTCAGTTCGTGTTCGGTGCCGTTTACCGTGAGTGAAATCTCGCGTGCCATCGTCAGATGTAGTTGCTGATGCGGTCGCGGAGACCGGACGATTCGTCGCCGACGTCGCTCAACTCCTTCTGTACCTGTTTGAAGAACCGACCGACGACGCGGTTGGCGACCGGGTTGATGACGCGTTGGCCCATCTGGGCGACGCGGCCGAACACGTCGGCCTCGGTCCACCACTCCACGTCGACGCCGTTCTCCGTCTCGACGAGTGTCATCCCCGAATCCATCTCGAACGAGGAGTCGCTCGCGCTCCCCTGTCCGGAGGCGTCCATCTCCGGGAACTCCCGCCGGTCGATGGTCACCACCGTCTCGAACCGCGGCTTGACGCTCCCGACGCCGACCTGCACGAGGGCGGCGTAATGCCCCCCCTCGACGAGGCCCCGTTCGGCCACGTCCTCGGGGTCGGCCTCGGGGAGCGTCGGCGGGTTCTCCTCGTCGGCGGCCGCCTCCTCGAGGGCCTCGAAGTCCACGTCGTCGGGGTCGTCGACCTCGACGAGGAACTGACACCCCGGGAGCGCGTTCTCGATCATCACCGGATCCGACAGGGCGAGCCACACCTCCTCGGTCGTCACGTCGTCCAGACCGAACGTCCCGTCGAACTCCATCTATCGGGTCACCCCGTTCGACGCATCGACGTTAAGTGATCGTGCCATCATTGGGAAACTACTGTGGAAGTAACCATAACAACCAACATAATAAAGATTATGAGTGAAATAGAAACCGTATTCAGTTATCCCACGCTAGCGATTCAGGCTAGAGACGGGAAGATCGAGCGAACGAGCGAGCGATCGGACCACAGCGAACCGAATTCGGTTTCTGTCGTTACCGAATTCGACAACAGGCGGGGTGGAGGGACGTGAGCGACGAACCCGGCCGGGCGGCCGTGGCGGCCATCGCCGCGGGCCTCCGGGAAACGGTCGTGTGCGACACGGGGACGGTCCCGCTCGACGCGATCGACGGACGCAGGCTCGCGGAGCCGGTCGTCGCGTCGGCACCGCTCCCGGCCCACGACTACGCGACGATGGACGGGTTCGCCGTCGCCACGGGGGACGGACTCCCGCTGTCGATCCGTGGACGGGATATCGGGCCGGACGACGATCAGAGCGGCCACGAACCCGGAACGGCGACCCCGATAGCCACCGGCGCGCCGTTGCCCCGCGGTGCCGACGCCGTCGTTCCCGAGGAAGACGCACGCGTCGTCGACGGGACGCTCCGCGGGCCGCGTGCCGGGGCGGGGAGCCACGTGATCGGCCGCGGGAGCCACGTCGGTGCCGGCGAGACGGTGCTCGCACGCGGAACCGTGCTGTCGGCGCGCAACGCGGCCCTCCTCCGTGATCTGGGACGGGAACGCGTCGTGGTCGAGCGGCCCCTTTCGGTCGGGGTCGTCGCGACCGGCGACGAGGTGGCGGCCGACGTCCAGCCGGACCGGGACTCGGAGGCGGTCGCCGGTCTCGTCCGTCGGTGGGGACACGAGGCGACGATCGAACGTCCGATCCCCGACGATCCGGCGGTGCTTCGCGAGCGACTGGCCGCCCTCGCGGCCGACCACGACGTCCTCGTCACCTCCGGCGGGACGAGCGTCGGATCCGGGGATCACACCGTCGACGCACTGGCTGACCTCGGGACGGTCGTCCAGCGGGGGATCGCCCTCCGACCCGGTCGACCAGTGGCGTGCGTCCGCCTCGACGAGTACGACGCCGTCGGGGTCGCGCTCCCCGGCAAACCGGTCGCGGCCTACGTCGCCACCGTCGCCGTCGTGGCCCCCCTCGTCGGCGGGGAGCGCTCCCACGTCTGGCGAACCGCCACGGCCGCCTGCGATCTGGCGCTCCCCGAGGCCCCGATCGAGTACGCGCTGCCGGTCGTGGTCGAAGACGGAACCGCGATCCCCGTCGGCTCGCCGGCGTCGGACGTCTCCCTGTACGACGACCGCTATCGCCCCGGTCGGGTCGCCGCCTGCCCGCGCGTCCTCGGCGCGGACGGGATCGTGTTCCGCACCGAACCGCTGGCCGCGGGCGAGCGACTCCGGTGGACGCCCTTCGCGGCGCTGGAGGCGCTGTGACCGGATCGTTGCCCGTCCGCTCGCCGCCCTTCCGGCCGACGCGGACGGCGAGTGTCGCCGGCGTCGTCCTCGCGGCGGGGACGAGCTCCCGGTACGGAACGGCGAACAAACTCCTCGCACGGATCGACGGCGATCCGGTCGTCGCTCGCGCGCTCCGTCCCTACCTCGATGCCGGTCTCGACCCGGTGGTCGTCGTCGTCGGTTACGATCACGAACGCGTGCGCGACGCCCTCCCCGGCGGGGTCACCGTCGTCCACAACCCGGAGTACGCGGACGGCCAGGCGTCGTCGGTGCGGACGGGGATCGACGCCGTCACGGGGACCGCCGACGCCGCCGTCGTCGGTCTCGGCGACATGCCGTTCCTCCGGACGGAGACGGTCCGACTCCTCGGTCGCGCGTTCCGTGCGGGCGCTGGCGATCCGCTCGCGGCGGCGGTCGACGGGGAGCGCGGCAACCCGGTCTGTTTCGGCGAGCGGTGGTTCGCCGATCTGCGTGCGGTGGATGGCGACGTCGGCGGTCGCGACCTGTTGCTCTCGGCACCCGACGCCGCGCTCGTCGAGACCGGCGATCCCGGGGTCCGACGCGACGTCGATCGGCCGGAGGACCTACGGTCGCCGTGAGGAACCGGGCGGACGTCGGGACGCGGGGGAACCGCGGTGGAAGGAGGGCCGAAGATCCCGACGCGGACGCGCGGAACGCCCGCGCCCGGCGCCGTGGTCAGTCCCCGGCGACGGAGCCGTCGGCGGCCGCGTCGTCGGTGGTGACGGTCACGCCGATGCCGTCGCCGTCGAGGCCGACGGTGACGGCGTCGAGGGTCGCTTCGAAGACGGTTCGGTGGTGGCCGTCCGCGTCGTACGACAGCCACGAGTCCACCAGTCCGGCGTCCTCGAGGCGGTCCAGTCGGCGGTAGATCGTGGCCCGGGACGCATCACACGCCTCGACCAGGCCACGTGCGGGCCGGGGGTCGGCGTGGAGCGCTTCGAGGATGGCGCGACTGTAATCGTCCTCGAGCAGCGCCAACACCTCGTCGGTTCGATCGGTGTCCTGTTGCTCGTCCGGAGTCGGGGGCGGCGTGTACGACGTCATCGGTCTCGGTTCAACCCTCTCGTGCCACCCACCCAATCCTGCTGTCTACGGACGTCGCCCCCGTCCACGACCGGGGCTATATGTATAGTGTCACGGCGCGTCGGCGTCGCCGAACAGCAGGGAGAACGTCTTCCGCTCGGCGAGACGCAGGTGTTTGTTGAACGTCGGCTGGGTGATGCCGAGCCGTTCGGCGACCGCGCTCCCGTCGCTCTCGCGGGGCCACTCGAAGTATCCCGCCGCGAGCGCCGTCGTCAGCGACTCCCGCTGGCGGTCGGTGAGTCGTTCGGTCACCCGGTCGCGGAGTTCCTCCGGCGTCCGGTCCTGGCGGCGGTGTTGCCGCTTCGCGGCCAGTTCGACCGCGGGGGCGAGTTCGCGGAGACGGTCGGCGAACGAGCGGAGGTCGGCCTGGGCCGACACCTCGACGGCGATGGTCGTGCCCTCGGGAGTCGCCACCGCCCGCCGGAGGACGGCGCCGTACTCCGCCAGCGGCGACCCGAACCAGGTGTCGGTGCGGGCCTCGACGAGCGTCGAGTCGGCGTCGTCGGTCACGACCGAGGTCGATCCCGGGAGGGTGCGGTCGGCCACCGGTCGGGCGGCGTCGGCGTCGGTCCCGAAGGTGTAAAAGACGCTCACACCGCCGTCGCGTGCGACGGTCCGTTCGTGTCGCACCCGGCAGTCGGCCGCACGGGCGGCCCGGGCGAACGGCAGGCTCACGGCGTCGCCGCCGTCGCCCCGGAAGACGAGTTCGACCGTCTCGTCGGACTCCAGTGCGCGCCGCCGCTGGATGGCGGCGAGGGCGTACCCGACGGAGGTCCCGAGTTGATCGAGGACGTTCCGCACCCGCTCGCCGAAGGCGTTCGGCGAGGACGCACCCACCACGAGGACGCCGTGCGTGATGCCGTCGTAGATCAACGGGACGGCACAGACCGACTGGACGCCGTCGGCGAGCGCCGCCCGGCGCCAGTCGGCGCTCGGCCCGTCGGTGACCACCGAATCGGTGACCTGCACCGCGTCGGATCGCCAGGCGCGAACGGCGGGATGGGGGTCGGGGCCGGCGTCCGCCGTCGAGGGGGCCGTCCCGCCGGCCACGGCCGCCGGTTCGGCGCCGGCGGCGACCCGGGGCGTGAGTCGGTCGGCGCCGACCTCGACCCCGCCGATCCAGGCGCGCTCGTAGGGCCCAGTGTCGGCGAGGCGGTCACACACCGCGCGTTCGACCTCCGAGGCGCCCGAGGCGTCGGTGATCGCCGCCTCGACCTGCTGGGTGAGGGTGGCGATGCGGTCCAGCCGTTCGGCGCGTTCGGTCTGGGTGCGGAGCCGCTCCTCCTGTGCGGCGAGGCGACGCTTGCCCCGCAGGTGGTTGAGCGCGGCGTCGAGGGTCGCCGCCAGGACGTGTGCGGCCTGAATCGTGTCCGAGTCGAGCGAGCGGTCCGGGTTCCCGACCAGGAGGACGCCGTGGTTGCCGAGGGCGAGCGCCCGCCAGTCGGCGAGGCCGGCGACGTCGGGGGCGTCCGACGGCGTGACCACCGTCCCGGTGGCGAACGCGTCCCAGAGCGGCCCCCCGTCGGCGTCGACGACCCGTTCGCGGAGCCCCTCGGGGACGCGCCCCGCACACACTTCGGGCCGGAGGACACCCTCGTCGTCGTCGTAGAGGAAGGCACAGACGGCGGACAGATCGAGCGTCTCGGTCGCCGCCTCGACGGCCATCCGGGCGGCCTCCACCGGCCGGTCGGCGGTCGCGAGGTCCTCGGTCGCGGCGTTGAACGACGCCATCCGTCGCTCGCGGGCCTTCCGCTCGGTCACGTCGCGGCTGACGATCACGATTCTGGGCGGTTCGGCCGTCCAGTCGGTGGGGTAGAAATCGGAGTGGACCCACCGGATTTCGCCATCCGGCCGCTCGATCCGGTACTCGCGAGCGTAGCTGTCCGCGGCCGACCCCGAGGCGACGTCACGCTGGATCCGGTCGATGAACGCGCGATAGCCCGTCTCGTCGTCCTCGTGGAGCGTCCCGAAGAAGCCGTCCGGATACCGCTCGTGGAGGGTCGAGAGCGGCTGCCCCCAGATCTCCTCGTAGCCGGAACTCAGGAAGTCGGGGTTCGGGGACGCGTGATCGAGTTCGTCGACCCGCCCGAGGTAGACCGCCTCGTCGATGCGGTCGAGGATGGCCCGCAGTCGTCGCTCCGTGCGTCGGCGCTCGGTCACGTCACGCGAGATGGTGAGCAGTCGTTCCTCGCCGTTGATGGCCGTCGGGGTGGCGGTGACGTCGAGCCAGCGGATCTCGTCGTCGGCCGTCTCGAGTGCCCACTCCAGTTCCCGCGTCTCGTCGGCGGCAGTGATCTCCCGGATCAGTTCGGCGGCCCGCTCGGCGGTGTACCCTTCGTCGTCCGCGGTGACCGTCTCCAAGCCGCTCCCGAGGATCGTCTCCCGGTCGTAGCCGGTCAGGTCGCACATCGCGTCGTTGGTCGCGACGATGGTCGCCGTCTCGGGGTCGTAGACGTTGATCACGTCGGTGACGCCGTTGAAGATCTGTTCGTACTCGCGTCGGCGTCGCTTGCGCTCGGTCACGTCGCGACCGATGGCCAGATATCGCGTCTCGCCACCGATCCGTGCAGTCGTCGCGTTGATCTCCAGCCACCGCCGCTCGCCGTCCCGGGTCTCGACTTGCCACTCGACTTGCCTCGACTCGCCGGACTCGACGACCGACTCGATGATCTCCTTGCCGCGTTCCTCGGTGAACCCCTCGCCTTCGACGCTGATCGCCGTCGCCCCCAGGTCGAGTAACTCCGTCTTCTCGTAGCCCAGGAGAGCACACAGGCTCTCGTTGGCGTCGATCATCTCGCCCGATTCGGGGTCGTGAACCGAGATGGTGTCGTTGACGCCGTCGAAGATCTGCTCGTACTCGCGTTCGCGGCGCCGGCGCTCGGTCACGTCCCGGAAGTTGACCATCGTCGCCGGCTCCCCGCCGTGCTGGATGCGGGAGACGACCAGTTCGAGCGTCCGCACGTCGCCGTCGGCGGTCTCCACCTGGACGTCGTACCGGTCGGGCGGCGATTCGCCGGCGACGCGGCGCCGGTACCGATCCCGGACCAGCTCCCGGCTCTCCGGGGTGAACACCTCGTGGAAGGGACCCTCGAGGAGCGTCTCCCGGTCGTAGCCGGTGATCTCCGCGAACCGCTCGTTGACGAACGTGAACTCCCCGTCCTGGACGACGACGACGCCGTCCGAACTCTGCTCGACCAGCGTCGAGTACTTCTCGCGTTCCTCGGCCGCGGCCCGCTCGTGTTCGCAGTCCACGAGCGCGGCGAGGCGAGTCGCCAGCAGGTCGGGGTCGTCGGTGACGAGTCGGCGGGGGAGCGCGGCGGCGGCCCCGGCCGACAGCGCTGCCGTCGTCCGGTCGTACTCGTCGTCCACCAGCACGACCGTGGGGACGGTGGCAGCGGCGGCGGCGGCGCCGTCGACACCGGGTGCCCCGTCGTCCACGAGGAGGCAGTCGGCATCCGTGGCCGCGTCCGCACCGACGACCGCAGGAGGGAGGGTCTCGACGCGTATCGGAGACTCGGCGGCGTCGACTCCCGATCGGAACGCCGCGGCCGTGTCGTCGGTGCCGACGACGGCGACGGTGATCGATCCGGAGCGGAGCGATGACATGACTCACACACCCGGCCCGACGCCCAAAAACGTTCGTCCGATGGCCGTTCACGCCGTTCTCTCACGGGCTGAGACAGGGGGAGACCCCGAACCGGTACGGTGGTTCGACGGCGACCCCGTCGCCCGGACGACCACCGCCGATATGTAGGAGCGGGTCGAAAGGGCTCCATGGCGCCATCGCACGTCCTCGTTCCGCTGGACGGATCACCGCTGGCGGACGAGGCACTCGAGCGGGCGCTCGAACTCTTCGACTGTCGGGTGACAGTCCTGAACGTGGTGACACCGATCGACGAGTCGATGAGCGAGAGTGGGATTCTCGAGCCCGACGAGGACCGGCGCGAGGGCGCGCATGAGCGCGCCGAGCGGGTCGTCGAACGAGCGAGACGTCGAGCCGCCGACGCCGATCGGACGGTGGAGACGGCCGTGGTGACCGGGGACCCGGCGGAGGCCATCCTCGAATACGTCGCGGACAACGACGTCGACCACGTCGTGATGGGCGGACACGGCGGTGAGCGAAGCGGTATCGCTCGCCGGTTGCTCGGAACCGTGTCGACGAGGGTCGTCGGCGAGGCCCCCGCGACCGTGACCGTCGTCCGCTGACCGCGCTCACCCGCCGAGCATCGCGGCCAGGACCCGATAGAGCCCGAACCCGATCGCGATGGAGGCCGCGAGCGTGACGAGCCAGAATACGAGGGTCACGCCGATCTTCCGGCGGGAGACGCCCGCCGAGCCGCCGGCGAGTCCGCCGCCGATGACCCCGGAGATGATGATGTTGTTGAACGAGATGGGGATCCCCAGTGCGATGGCCAGTTGGGCGATGATGAACCCGGGAACCAGCGCGGCGATGGAGCGTCTGCCCCCGAGCTGTGCGTACTCGCGGGACGTGGCTTGGAGCAGCTTCGGCGCACCCATCCACGCGCCGACGAGGATGCCGGTGGCGCCGAGCGACAGCAGGACGATGCCGGGCAACCCGAGCTCGGCGCCGTAGAGATTCTCGAGCGGACCGGTCGCCAGTCCGACCTGGCTGCCGCCGCTGGAGAAGGCGACGACGCTCCCGAGGAGGACGAGGAACGTCCGGATGCCGTCCTCGACGGACGCCCGGGTCCGCCGACGGACGAACCGGAACCCCGCCGCGGCGACCGCCAGCGTCACGAGGACCGCCAGGGTGTCGACCCCGAGGACCGTCGGCGTCTCGACCCGTCGCGCGAGGAACCCCGCGACGGAACTCTGGCCCGCGTCGGGCGGCGAGGGAACGACCCCGAGTTGGACGTTGGCGACGATGCCGCCGACGACTGCCGCGAGCAACGGGACGCTCACGGTCTCCGGGATGTCGTCACGCCTGAGGAGGGTAGCGGAGAGGTAGGCGAGCCCCCCCGAGACGGGAGGAACGAGCGCCCAGAAGAGCACGATGCGGCGGTAGGTGTCGACGGCGGGGTCGCCGCCGAGCGAGAGTCCGACGCCGACCATCGCCCCGGTCGTCGCGAACGCCGCGGGGACCGGATACCCGGAGTAGACGCCGAAGGCCATGAACCCGGTCGCGGTCAACAGACCGGCCGTCGCCGCCAGCGACGTGATCTGCACGCCGTCGATCAGCCCCGCCCCGACCGTCTCGGAGATCCCCCCACCCTGAGTGAGCGCGCCGAGGGCGGCGAGGATGCCGATGAGGAAGGCCGCCCGCATCGTCGAGATGGCGTTGGCACCGATCGCCGGGGCGAAGGGCGGCGAGTTGCTGTTGGCGCCGAGCGCCCACGCCGTGGCGAAGCTGGTGAGCGTCGCCAGCGCGACGAGCGCCCAGAAGAGGACTCCCGCCACGCTCAGCGGCCTCCACGGACGGGAGTACGAGCCATGGTCGGGCGTTCGGCGGACGGGTGCATTAAACTTCGTCCGGCGGCGGGACCGGCGCTCACAGGACGAGGGCGAAGAGGAGATACGAGCCGACGACCGACAGCGACGGCGTGAGGATCCAGAGCACGACGATCCGGGTCGTCGCCGCCGGGTCGAACAGGCTCTCCTCGGTCAGTTCCTCGATATCCTCCTCGCCGATCGGCGTGACCGACGGGGACGCGCCGTGGCGGCCCTCGGAGGGGGGTCCCTCGCCCGACGCGAGTTGTCCCACGGTCGGCCCCACCGGTTCCTCCCCCTGGGTCGACGGGGCGGCGAGGGCGTCGGTGGTGAGCTTCGACCCGGATCCGGTCTCGGAGGGGGGCGTAGCGAGTTCCGCGAGCGTGGCGGCACGACTCGCCCGTCCCCACCCCAGGCCGATGATACAGCAGGTGGTGCTCACCGCGAGACTGGCCGGGATCCCGTAATACGAGAGGACGGTGATGATCGTCGCACCGACGGTGGAGACGATGAGCGCCGCCAGGATGGGTAGGTCCGTGATGCCGTCGCCGATGGTCTCGAGGGTGCGCCTGGCGATGGTGAACCCGCCGAGGCTGATGGCGGCGACGGCGAGGAGTACGCCCTGGTCGACGGTGACGGCGCCGTTGCCGACGAGGGGTGCGACCGCGTTCGCCGCGTTCGAGGCGCCCGCGCTGAACCCCATGTAACAGGCGATTCCGAGCACGAGCGCCGAGCCGAAGAGATCACGCGGATCCGCGTTCGCGTTGAATCGGACGGACGGAAACCGGCCCGACCGGTCGACCTGTATCAACTGTCGTTCGAGACGCGTAAACGACAGTCTGGCTTCGAGTTGGGGGTAGACGTACCGACCGAGGAGGGTACCGATCCCGAGTCCGACGACCGGGGCGACGATCCACGCGGAGACGATGGTAAACATCAGCGCCTCGTTGAGCGATCCCGTCGCGAGCCCGAGGCCGACGATCGCCCCCACGGCGGTCATCGAGGTCGAGGCGGGGACGCCGTAGATGTTCGAAACCAGTAGCGACGCTCCAGTGAAAAACAGGACGCCGACACCGGCCACGGGCGTGAACTGTGCGGCGGGCACGATGCCCCCGCTCATCGTCGCGATGACGTTGCGGCCGACGGTCCAAGCCCCCAGGAGCGCGAACACGCTGAAGAGCGTTGCCGCGGTCGCCTTCCGGACCAGCTTGCTCCCGACGGCCGGCCCGAACGCGACACCCGTCGACGAGCCACCGATGTTGAACCCCACGAACGCGGCGACGACGATGCCAACGACGACGAGTACCGAGACCATCGTTCTGCACACACCGTTTCGGTTGGAGATATAATGGCTTGTTCATCGCCGTGAGAGTTCCGCTCCGACGTTCCACGACTCGCGGCAGCACCGCCATTCTGTATAGCGTGATATGGTTTATCATCTGGGGAAACGTCCGCGGTCGGACGGTTTATGCGAACCGCGACCCGATCGGGGGACATGTGTGGGCGGTACACCCTGTTCACGCCGGCGGAAGAACTGGCGGACAGGTTCGACGTGGACGTGGAGTGGGAGCCGCGGTACAACTGCGCCCCGGGGCAGGCCTTGCCGGTCGTGACGCCCGGGGCCGATCGGATGCGGACCCAACAGTGGGGGCTGATCCCCTCGTGGGCCGACGAGGCCTCGACGGATCTGATCAACGCGCGCGCGGAAACCATCACCGAGAAGCCGAGTTTCGCGGACGCGTTCGAACGGCGGCGGTGTCTGGTTCCGGCCGACGGGTTCTACGAGTGGGTGGATCGCTCGGCGGGCAAGCGCCCGTATCGCGTCGCCTTCGAGGACGACCGGCCGTTCGCGATGGCTGGAATCTGGTCGCGCTGGGAGCCGCCGTCCCGGCAGACCGGCCTCGGCGAGTTCGGCACGGGCGACGTCTCGGCCGATCCGGACCCGGTGGAGTCCTTCGCCGTCGTAACGACTGAGCCGAACGAACTCGTGAGCGACCTCCACCACCGCATGGCGGTGATCCTGGATCGGGAGGCCGAGTCGACGTGGCTCCACGGATCCGTCGAGGAGGCGGCGGCGCTCCTCGAGCCGTACCCGGCCGCGGAGATGGAGACCCACCCCGTCTCCCAGCGCGTGAACGATCCGCGGAACGACGCGCCGGACCTGATCGAACCGGCCGAGGCGTAGGGAGACCGAGAAATATTGTATTTGTGAATTTGGTACTATACTCGCGGGAATATTGGACCTAGTATCACAAATAACCTAGTTTCCCCGGCGTAAGATTGGTCCCACAGAACCAAATAAAGGCCCTTATCTCGGTGAGTGGGACTACTTTGAAGTCCCCGGCCATACAGGGGGTGGTATGGGCAACACTGACAGCGTCGCGGTGAAGACGTACGTGCCTCCCTACCAGAAGGATCGCTGGCGCGAACACGCGGACCGGCTGGGGATGAGTCAGAGCGAGTTCGTCCGGACGATGGTCCAAGCCGGACGCCGGGACTTCGAGGTGCCCGACCCGGCCGAACCCGAGGAAACCGGTGAAGACGTGAGTTCGGGGCTC
The DNA here is from genome assembly GCF_009762275.1 of Haloplanus salinarum. NCBI lineage: Archaea > Methanobacteriati > Methanobacteriota > Halobacteria > Halobacteriales > Haloferacaceae > Haloplanus > Haloplanus salinarum. The sequence continues at coordinate 857,246 of NZ_CP034345.1, forward strand.
GAACCCCGGGTGAAAGACGCCCTCGACGGGGAGGACGGCCGTTCGTGGGACGAGCTCCTGGGCGCGGTCACCGAGGACATCGAGGACCGCCTCGAGGAGACCCTCTCGGACCTGCAGGAGCGAAACGTCGTCCAGTACAGCGGACGGGCGGGTGGCTACCGTCTGGTGGAGGACCCGTGAGCGACGGCGAGGATCCCGTCGGGTACTTCCTACAGGACATGACCTACCACGGGAAGACCGACCGCACGCGTGCGGCCTACGAACGCGTCCTGCGGGACTTCGAGACGTTCCTCGCCGACGAGCGCGGCGTTGGGCCCGCCGCGGCCGAACATCGGGACTGTATGGCGTGGATTCACCGGTTGCGCGGCACCGTCGCGGGGAGTACCGTCGCGACCTACGCGGCCTACCTCCACCGCTTTTATGCTTACATGACGCAGGTAGGGACCTTCGACGACAACCCGATGACCCTCGTCGTCGAGGAGATGGACGAGCGGATCAACACCGACCCGACGCGCCGCGAGATCTCCGTCCCCGAGATGCGGACCTTCCTCGCCGACATCGCCCACCCGCTCGACCGCGCGCTCGTGGTGACGATGCTCAAAACCGGCGTCCGTGTCGGCGAACTCTGTAACCTGGACCTGCGGGATCTCTCGATCCCGGAGACCCGCGAGACACTCGACGTCTCCGTCCGTCCACAACTCGACGGGCGGGGCGACGCGCTGTTCGTCGCCGCCGACCGCTCCGTGGGCGACGTCACCGAGGGCGAACGCCGGACGGCGGCCAACAAACGCAAGCGTGCGACGGTGATCCCCGTCGACGACGAACTCCGCCGGACGCTCGTTCGCTGGCTGGCCGTCCGTCCCGATCCCGTCTCCCGGGCTGATCCCCTGTTCGTGGGCACCGGCGACAGCTGGGGGCGCCGGGTGACCCCACACGTCGTCCACCACGTCGTCGAGACCCACGCGAGCGAACACGGCTGGCACCGCGACGGCGGCGGCGCCGAGGAGAACGTCACCCCGCACTACTTCCGGCACTTCTTCACCACCCACCTCCGGGACCGCACCGGTGACCGGGGCATCGTCAAGTACCTCCGCGGGGACGTCGCCAGCGACGTCATCGACACCTACACCCACGACTGGGGGGACCGCGTCCGTCGGACGTACGAAGGGAACATCTACGAGTTGACGTGAGCTGCCCGGAGGGGAGAGTCCATAAATCCCATGTCGCGATACCAAATCCGTACCGCGGCTCACGGTCGACGGGGAGGCCCGCTCAGCCCAGATACGCGACGTCGACGCGATGGGGGCCCTCGTCGGTTGGCAAATCGACGGCGTCGACGAGGGCGTCCCGAACGTCGTCTCGCCACGCCGCGACGGCCGCGGTGTGTCGGTCGTGGTGGCGTTCGGTGGTGTACCGGCCCGCCTCGCGGAGGCGGTCCGCCGTCTCGTCCGGGTGGGGGTAGGCCGGCGGGTCGTCGACGAACGTCGACGGATCGAGGTGGAGAGCCCCGGTATCGTCGGCAGCGCCGGGCCGATGGATGCGGGCGCGCATGCGCCCGGAGAAAGGTGGGGTAACCCGGAGGACGGTGTGGCGGTCGCTTCGCCAGTTGGTTTCGAGGGCCGCCACTACGTCCTCGACGGTCACCGCGAGCACCGTGATGGCCGTCGGATCGGCGGCGGCCGCGTCGTCGTCCGCCATCGGCCGTCCGTAGGGACCGCCGGAGGAAAACGTCTCGGCTACTGTACCGGTGTGCGGCGCAACGTGCCGCCACAGTCGGGACACGTCGCTCGGTAGGAGATGGGGCTCACGCGTTCGTTACACGACTCACACTCGAACGGCGACCCTTCCGTCATCACGAGACCGTACGAGATTGCCCATGTTAAACCTTACCACGAACTGTGAGCGGAGCGACATCGACGGCTACCCGTCGAGTCCCATGCCGGTGATCTCGAAGCGGGCGCCGCCGTCGGCGCTCTCGGTCACGTCGACCGTCCACCCGTGGGCCTCGGCGATCTCGCGGACGATATCGAGGCCGAAGCCGGTCCCGTCCACACTCGTCGAGTAGCCCGCCTCGAAGACGTCGTCGTGGTCGTCCTCGTGGATCCCGGGACCGTCGTCGGCGACGTAGAGACCGTCCCCGACTCGCCCGACCGTGATCGTCACCCCGTCGGCCTCCGATCGGGTGTCCGTGGAACCGTGTTCCACGCTGTCGCCGGACTCCGTCCGGTTGCTCGTGGAACCGTGTTCGACGCTGTCGCCGGACTCCGTCCGGTTGCCCGTCGAACCGTGTTCGACGCTGTTCCGAAACAGGTTCTCGAACAGCTGCGCTAGTCGCGCGGGGTCGGCCTCGACGGTCCCCGAGACGTCCACGCGAAGTTGGCTCGCCGGCGCCGGGACGTTCTCCCAGGCCGATCGAACGGACGTGTCGAGGGCCACCGTCTCCAGTTCGTCGACCGACCGGCCGTCGCGGGCGAGCGCCAGCAGGTCGTCGACGAGTTCCTCCATCCGATCGAGCGCGTCGACCGCCTCCTCGACGTGTTCGGTCGAGACGTCGGTCCCCTCGCGCAGTCCCATCTCGTGGGAGAGCCGTCCCTTCGCGACGTTCAGCGGGTTCCGGAGGTCGTGGGAGACGATGCTGGCGAAGCGTTCGAGGCGCTCGTTCTGTCGTTTCAGCAGGCGCTCCTGTCGGTGGCGCTCCATCGCGTAGCGGATGGCCCGTTCGAGCAGGGCGCCGTCGAGGTTGTCCTTGAGGAGGTAATCCTGCGCCCCGGCCTCGATGGCCCGGAGCGCCGTCTCGTCGTCGGAGAGGCCGGTCAACACCACGACCGGCACCGACTGGAGTTCCTCGGCCTCGATACGGTCTTTGAGTCGTTCTAGCGTCTCGATGCCTTGGCTGTCGGCGAGGCCGAGATCCAGCAAGACGAGGTCGAACGCCGACTCGGCCAGCCGATCGACGGCCGCGGGGAGGCTGTCGACGTGTGTCAGGTTCGGCGGGTCGAAGACGCTGCTGGTGTCGACCCGGAGGTGGTGGCGGATCAGCCGTGCGTCGCCCTCGTTGTCCTCGACGAGGAGGACGTCCAACCCGTTCGCCGGCTCGCTCGACATCTCACTCGGGCGGAAGTTTGACCACCTGCAGCCAGAACTCCTCGAGGGTGCCGACGACGTCGATAAAGCCGTCGAAGTCGACGGGTTTGGTCAGGTAGGCGTTCGCGTGGTGTTCGTAGGATTTGATCACGTCCTCCTCGGCCTCCGAACTCGTCAGGACGACCACCGGAATGCGCCGGAGGTCCTCGCTCTTTTTCACCTCCGCGAGCACCTCTCTCCCGTCCTTCCGGGGCATGTTCAAATCGAGCAAGACGAGATCCGGCCGTGGCGTGTCGGTGTACGGCTCCTCGCCCCGGAGGAACTGCATCGTCTCGACGCCGTCGGTGACGACGTGGAGATTGTTCGCCAGTCGACCCTTCTCCAGGGCCTTCCGCGTCAGCTTGACGTCGCCGGGGTTGTCCTCCGCCAGGAGGATTTCCACGGGCTCGCGTTCCGACATGGTCACTCCATTCGACCGCTGTGTGTTGACTGTTGGGGCGGGCGCGTGGGGAACTCGACGTGGAACGTCGTTCCCTCACCTTCCTCGGATTCGATCCAGATATCCCCCCCGTGGCGGTCGACGATCCGTCGGCAGATGGCGAGGCCGATGCCCGTCCCCTCGTCGTCCCGGCTGGACTGCTCGAAGAGTTCGAACACGCGGTCCTGCTGGTCCGCCGGGATGCCCGGACCGTCGTCGGCGACGGAGAACACGACCGAATCCTCGCGTTCCTCGCCCGCGACGTGGACCGTCGGCGGGTCGTCGCCGTCGTCGCCGTGTTCGATGGCGTTGTCGATCAGGTTCTGGAAGAGCTGGCCGAGCTGGTTCGCGTCGGCGACGACCGACGGCAGGTCGCCGTACGTGACGGTCGCGTCCCGTTCCTCGATCAGGAGTTCGAGGTCCCGCAACACCCGTTCGAGGGCCGCCTCGGGATCGGTCTCCTCGAACTTCTTGCCTTTCGTGTGGACCCGGGAGTACTGCAGGAGGTCGTCGATCATGGCCTGCATCCGCTGGGCACCGTCGACCGCGAACTCGATGTACTCGTCGGCCTCCTCGTCGAGTTCGCTCCCGTACTCCGAGTCGAGCAGGTCGACGTAGCTGGAGACCATCCGCAGCGGCTCCTGGAGGTCGTGGGAGGCGACGTAGGCGAACTGCTGGAGCTGTTCGTTGGAGCGTTCGAGCTGCTGGACGGTCCGTTCGAGTTCCGCCTCCGTCTCCCTGATCTCGGTCACGTCCTGGAAGATGGCGTAACTCCGCGACTCCGCCACCTGTTCGACGCCGAACGGCACCAGCTCGACCACGAAGTGTTTCGTCCCGTCCTCGGTCCGGAGCGTCGTCTCCGCCGTGAACCGCTCGTGGTCGTCCGTATGCGTCCGGAACGCCCGGACGGTCCCGTCATCCAGTTGCGGGAGCGCCGTCCCCAGCCCCTGGCCCTCAACCGAGCCAAACAGGGACTCGAAGCTCGGGTTCGCCGACTCGGCGACGAGGCGGTCGCCGTGTCGACGGAGCGAGACGATCCCCGAAGGATCGTTCTCGAACAGGGCTTGGAAGCGCTCCTTCTCGCGTCGGGTCCGATCCCGCTCCCGCCGGACGCTGGCGGTCCGTTGCCCGACGATCAGCCCCGCCACGGTGCCGACCACCGCCGTCTGTAACACGATGATGACGGGTTTTACCTCGTTTTGCACGACCTGGATGCCGACGACCCAGGCCGTCAACCCCCCCATCATCAGGACGCCCGCCACCGTCCACTTCGTCACGGTCCCCACGAACGCGTCGTCGTACGACCCGCGGCGGAGCCGATGGATCGAGTAGTACAACCCCAGGACGAGCACGAACGGGAGGGCGTTCTCGACGGCCGTCGACGCGAGGCTGTTGCCCTGCACCTGCCAGTCCTCGTAGACGTCGAACAGCAACACGCCGGTCAGTATCGCTCCGATCCCGGACAGCAGTGCAAGGGAGATCCGTCGGTTCGGTGGCATCCGGTCGACACTGCCGAGGCGCGCACTTAGTCCTTTGTCGCTCCCGTTTTCACGGCTGGTAATCACGGGGATGCGTATTTGATTCCGGCGCCCATAGGATACCCGAACGATGGCGAACCGACTGCGATTCACCGCGACCGCATGAGCGCGACCGACACGTTTCGGCTGTTACACGTCGACGACGATCCGGCGGTGCTGGATCTCACGTCGTCGTTCCTCGATCGAGAGCTCGGCTGGGAGGTCACGACGCTGACCGAAACGTCGCCCGAGGCGGCGCTCTCGCGGGTCGCCGACGACGCCGACGCCGACGTCGACTGTATCATCAGCGATTACGACATGCCCGCGATGGACGGGCTGGCCTTCTTCGAGGCCGTCCGCGAGCACGGGATCACGACGCCCTTTATCCTCTATACGGGCAAGGGGAGCGAGGAGATCGCCAGCCGGGCGCTCAACGCCGGCGTCACCGGCTACTTCCAGAAGGGTGGACCCGACCAGCAGCGCCGCCTCGCCAACCGCGTCGAACAGGTCCTCGACGACCGCCGGACGCAGGCCGTCGCCGACCGCTACTCGACGGTGATCGAGGCCCTCGGCTACCCCGTCTACGTCGTCGACGCGGACGGACGGTTCGAGTTCGTCAACGAGTCCTTCGCGGAGCTGACTGGCTACGATCGGGAGACGATCATCGGCAGTCTACCCTCGCTCATCAAGGACGATGCGGCCGTCGAGCGGGCCGAATCGGAACTCGGGGGGATCCTCTCGGCGGACGGCCCCGACAGCAGTCAGTTCGAGGTCGACATCGTCCCGAAGGAGGGCGACCCGATCCGGTGTCGCGACCACATGGCCGCCCTGCCCTACGACGGCGAGTGTTTCGAGGGGAGCGTCGGCATCCTCCGCGACGTCTCGGCGGAGCGCCGGCGACGCCGCGAACTCGACTACAGGACCCGCGCCATGGACGAGGCGCCGACGGGCATCACGATGACCGACCCCTCGCGGGCGGACAACCCGATGATCTACGTCAACGACGCGTTCGTCGAGATGACGGGCTACGACCGCGAGGCGGCCCTCGACCGCAACTGCCGGTTCCTCCAGGGGCCGGACACCGACTCGGAGCCCGTCGAGACGCTGAACGAGGCCATCGAGGCCGGCGAACCCGCGACGGTCACCCTCCGGAACTACCGGAGGGATGGCGAACCGTTCTGGAACCGGGTGAGCATCGCCCCGCTCCGGGACGACGACGGCGAGGTGGCCCGCTGGGTCGGCTTCCAGGAGGACGTGACCGAGTACCGCCGGTACCGTCGCCGTCTCGAACGGCAGAACGAGCGCCTCGAACGCTTCGCTGGCGTGCTCTCCCACGACCTCCGGAACCCGCTGACGGTGGCGGCGGGGGAACTCGAACTCGCCAAGTGTGCGACCGAGGCCGGCCACGAACACCTCGACGCGGTCGCCGACGCCCACGCCCGGATCGAGGCGCTGATCGACGACCTCCTCACGCTGGCCCGGGACACCGACGGCGACATGGATCGGGAGGCCCTGTCGCTGCCGACGATGGTTACGCGGTGCTGGTCCGACATCGAGACGCGGGACGCGACGCTCCGGGTCGAGACCGAGCGGACCGTCAACGCCGAGTCGCGCCGGTTCCGGCGACTCCTGACGAACCTCCTCGGCAACGCGGTGGAACACGGCGGCGACGACGTCGTCGTCACCGTGGGCGAGACGGACGGCGGCTTCTACGTCGCCGACGACGGCCCCGGAATCCCCGAATCCGAACGGGATCGGATCTTCGAGGCGGGCTACTCCACGGACGAGGGTGGGACGGGTTTCGGCCTCGAAATCGTCCGCGAGTTCGTCGACGTCCACGGGTGGACGGTCGACGTGACCGAGAGCGCCGACGGCGGCGCCCGCTTCGACGTGCGGGGCGTGGACGCCACCTGATCAGTCCTCGACCGCCCGTGCCACGAACGCGTCGATAGCCCCGCTCTCGGCGTGGAGGTGACAGTAGGTGCCGAGCGTCCGGTGTTCGACCAGGCCGTCCCGCTCGTCGTCGATGCCGGATCCCCGGACGACGTCGAATGCGAAGCGGGCGTCGTCGTCGACGGTCGCGCTGGAGTAGTGGAACTCGTGGCCCCGCCGCCGGTCGCCGGCCGCGGCGGTCAGGGTGTCCCGCCGTGCCCGCAACTCGACGTGATCGAGCGCCTGATACCGGTCGTGCATCCGGACGTCGGCGGGCAGGACGCCGGCCATGGCGTGGCGCTCCCCCTCGGTCGTGGTCAGCGACTCGGCGAGGGCCATGAGCCCCCCGCACTCCCCGAGGACGGCGGTGCCCTCGGCCGCCGCCGCCGCGAGGGCGTCCGTCGTCGGACTCGCTTCGAGGTCGGCGGCGTGGAGCTCCGGGTACCCCCCCGGCAGGTAGACCCCGTCGCAGGCGGGCAGGTCGTCGCCCGCGAGCGGCGAAAAGGTGACGACCGTCGCCCGGTCGCGCAGGCGCTCGACCGTCGCCGGGTAGACGAAGCCGAAGGCGGCGTCGCGGGCGACAGCGATCCGTGCCCCGGTCGGACCGCCGACCGGGGCGGGAGCGGCCCGCGGCGGCGTCCGCGCCAGGTCCAGCAGCCGATCCGTCCGGATGCCCGCCGCGGCGGCGTCGAGGGCGTCACCGTCCAGGGGCGCCTCCGCGCCCATGTGGAGCCCGAGGTGTCGCTCCGGAATCTCCAGGTCCTCGCGGGGCGGGATCCGGCCGAGGTAGGCCAAGTCGTCGGGCAGGGCCTCCCGGATCCCCGACTCGTGGCGGCCGCCGTGGGCACGCTGGGCGATCACGCCGACGACGTCGACGTCCCGGCCCGCGTGGGTGGCGTACTCGCGGAAGCCGTGGGCCGTCGCGGCGACGCTCTCCATGCCCGCCTTCGCGTCGACGACGAGCACCACCGGCAAATCGAGAGCCTCGGCGACCATCGCCGTGCTCGACCGGTCGCCGTCGTAGAGGCCCATCACCCCCTCAACGACGCAGACGTCCCCGTCGCCGCGCGCGTAGTTGCGGCGCAGACCCTCGCGACCTTCGAGCCACAGGTCGAGGGTCCGGGAGGGGGTGTCCGTCACAGCCTCGTGGTGGCTCGGATCGATGAAGTCGGGTCCGGCCTTCGCCGGCTGGACGTCGTAGCCGTCGGCCGCCAGGGCACGGAGGACCGCGAGGGTCGCGACGGTCTTGCCGACGCCCGACTTCGTGCCGCCGAGGACGACTCCTTTCATGGGTCGGCCCGCACGACGAGCACGGAGAGGTCGGAGTACGGTGTCGACTCGCGGTCGCCCCCGCCCGCCGATCCGCGGAGGTCGCCGAGTGTCGTCCGTGTCACCCGCTCCTCCGGGTGTGTCAGGTGTTCGAACACGAGCGCGTCGAGCGCGGGATCGGTGCCCGACTCGACGAGCAGGTCGGCGACGTCGCCGGGCATCCAGTCGAACGGCCGCGGGAGCACGAGCAGGTGTCGGTCGCCGACGGCGTCGACGAGGCGGTCGAGATCCGGGTCGAGGTCGCCGCTCTTGTGGAGGGTGACGAACGCGGCGTCCTCCATCGGCGTCCGTGCCCGACTCGCGGCGACCTGGAGCGACGAGATTCCCGGCACCACGGTCACGGGCGCATCGACGGCCCGTTCGACCTTGCCGAGGAACTGGTAGCCCGAGTGGTTCGGATCGCCCATCAGGACGGCCGTCCCGTGGTCGCCGGCGGCCACGCGGTCCGCGAACACCGACAGCGTCGCCGCCTCGTCGGCGTAGCCACAGGTGAGCAGATCGGCCTCGGTCCCGTCGGCGACGAAGTCGACGACCGTCTCGAAGCCGACGACGACGTCCGCCTCGCGGATCGCCCGCGCGCCCCGGCGGGTGAGGTAGTCCGGGTTGCCGGGACCGATCCCGACGGCGTGAACCGGGTCGTCGAGGGCGTCGGGGTCCGGCTCCGGCGTCGCGGCGGCGACCGCCGCCGGGTCCGGGCCGGCGTCGAGGTCGTAGTCCTCACTCATCGCCGGGGAGTGTCACGTCGCCCTCGCGGACGTCGCGGGCGACGTGGATCAGTTCGTTCACGAGCGCCGCGCCGAGGCCGCTCCCGCCGCGGGTGCCGACGTTCGTGACGGCGGGGACCCCGTGCTCCGCGGCGACAGAGCGCACCCGCTTGCGGCTGTCGGCCGCCTTGACGAACCCCACGGGCGTCGCGACGACGACGGCCGGCCGGGTGCCGTCCTCGATGCAGTCACAGAGCGCCAGGGCGCCGGTGGGGGCGTTGCCGACGACGGCGATGGCGCCGTCGTAGACCCCCTCGCGGTCGAGTTCGAGGACCGAGGCCGCCGTCCGGGTCATCCCCGTCTCGGCGGCCAGTTCCGTCCCGTTGCCGATGGCCTTCCGCACCCGACAGTCGTGACCCCGCCCCGTGATCCCCGACTTGACCATCGTGATGTCCGTCACGATGGGCCGCTCGTCGAGGACGGCCCTGGCGCCCGCGACCACGGGGTCGTTCTGGAACCGCATGAGATGCTGGAAGTCCGGGGAGCCGGTCGAGTGGACCGCCTTCGCCCGCAGCCGGTCGTTCAGCGTCTCCGTGGGGACGAACGAACGGACGATGTCCATGCTCGTCTCCGCGATATCCATCGCTTGCTCCGTCGTCGCGCCGAGGTCGGCGTAGTCGTCGTCAGTCATGGGTGATGGCCTCGTTTCGGTCGGTCGTCTCGGCCTCCAGGTCGCCCTCGACCGAGAGGTTGATGTCGCGCAGTCGGTCCGCCACCTCGGGGGCGGCGTCCCACAGGTCGCGGCCGATCGCCTCGAGCAGCGTCGCGGTGATGCTCTCCAGCGCCCACGGGTTCACGTCCCGCATCCACTCCCGTCGATCCTCGTCGAACGCGTAGGCGTCCGCCAGGTCGGCCCAGAGCGCGTCGCTCACGACGCCGGTCGTCGCGTCCCAGCCGAGGGCCACGTCGACGGTCGTCGAGAGGTCGCCCGCGCCCTTGTAGCCGTGTTCCTCCATGCTGTCGAGCCAGTCGGGGTTGAGCACGCGGGCCCGCATCGTCTTGCGCACCTTCTCCTCGTTGGTGTAGACGTCGACGTTGTCGGGGTCGCTAGAGTCGCCGACGTAGGAGGCCGGCTCCTCGCCCGCGATCTCCGAGACGGCGGTGATGAACCCGCCGTGGAAGGCGTACCAGTCCGAACTGTCGAACTCGTCCTGTTCGGCCGTGTCCTCGATTTTCACCGTCGCCTCGACGGAGCCGAGTCGCCGCTCGAAGCTGTCCTGGGCCTCGGAGACCCGGCCGCGGGAGCCGAGGGCGTACCCGCCCCACTGGACGTAGACGTCCGCGAGATCCGAGCGGTCGTCCCACTCGCCCTCGTCGACGGCCTTGTTCGTCCCGGCGCCGTAGCCGCCGGGTTTCGTCGTGAAGACGCGCCGTCTCGCCAGGTCGTCGGCCTCGTCTTCGTCCACGCCCTCGGCTTCGAGGTCGCCCGCCTCCTCCTCGACGTGTTTCTTGACGTAGTTCCTGTCGTGGGGTTCGTCGAGTTCGACGACGGCGTCCACCGCGTCGTGGACGACGCTCGCGGCCTGCGGGAAGGCGTCCCGGAAGAGGCCGGAGACCCGCGTCGTCACGTCGACGCGAGGGCGCCCGAGCTCCTCCAGCGGGATCGGTTCGACGTCGTCGACGCGGCCGGCGTCGGTCCAGGTCGGCTCGACGCCCATCAGCGCGAGCACCTGTGCGACCGTCTCGCCGCGGGTCCGCACCGTCGGCGTCCCCCACGCGACGACGCCCACCTCCTCGGGGTACTCGTCGTGTTCGGCGTGGTGGCGTTCGAGGGTCCCCGTCGCCACCTCCTTGCCCACCTGCCAGGCGCTCCTGGCCGGCACCTTCCGTGGGTCGAGCGTGTAGAAGTTCCGCCCCGTCGGCAGCAGGTCGACGCCGCCGCGGGTCGGGGCGCCGCTGCCGCCCGGGGGGACGTACCCGCCGGCCAGGGCGTCCGCCGTCCGGGGGATCTCGGCTTCGGCGCCCCGGACCCGTGGCGCGGCCACGTCACGGATGAACGACAGCGCCTCGCGCAGGTCGTCGTGGGCGCCCCGCTTGGCACGGGCGTCGCCCAGCGGGTCGATATCCACGACCAAGAGGTTCATGTTCACCTCGTCGTCGGGGTCGGCCGTCGCCTCCGACTCCGGCACGTCGAAGTCGTTGGCTGCAAGCGTCCCGACGAGGTCGAGGCTGGTTTCGTACACCTCGTCGGCCGCCTCCGAAAGGGTCATGCCCAGCCGTTCGTCGTACGCGCCCGGTTCGTCGAGCATCCGCCCGTAGTCGACGCCGAGGACGCCCGCGACGCTCTCGCGGAGGCTGGGTCCGCCGGGGTTCTCCAGGCGCGTGAGCGCGACGAGGTACTCGACGAGCCGGTCGTCCTCCGGGGGTTCACCCATCGTGTGCAGCCCCATCCGGATCTGGGTCGTCTTCACGTCGGTGAGGTACTCGTGGACCCGCTCGACCAGTTCGTCGACCGAGAGGTCGTCGCCGGCGACCGCCCCCTCGGCCAGCGTGGAGCCGGCCGCGTCCGGACCGCGGACGTCGGCTCGGTCGTCGATCCCGCCGGCGATCCCGAGTTCTACCGCGAGGTCGAGGTCGTCCACCTTCTCGCGCAGGAGGGTTTCGAGGTGCTCGCCGTCGTCGCTGCGGGCGTCCTCCATCCCGGCCTCGCGGTACTGGTCGGCCAGCTCCTCGAGTTCCGCGAGTTCGTCGTAGGTCCCGGCGTTGCTCATCACCGGCGTCAGGTAGTCGACGACCGCCGCGTAGGAGCGGCGCTTGGCCTGTGTCCCCTCGCCCGGGTTGTTGACGATGTAGGGGTAGACGTTCGGCAGGTCGTCGATCAGCCTATCCGGCGCGCTCGCCCCGTTCAGGCCGACGGTCTTGCCGGGGAGCCACTCCAGGCTCCCGTGGGTGCCGAGGTGGACGACGGCGTCGGCGTCGTACGCCTCGCGCAGCCACGCGTAGAAGGCGAAGTAGTCGTGTGGCGGCTGGAGGTCCGAGTCGTGGTAGACCTTCGAGGGGTCCATCCCGAACCCGCGGGGCGGCTGGACGGTCACGAGGACGTTCCCGTACTCGACGCCGGGGATGGCGAAGGGCCGGTCGGGAGGGTCGCCCCACTCCTCGATGACGTTCTCCCGAAACCGTTCGTCGGCGGTCGCGAACCACTCGGCGTACCGCTCGGGCGAGACGGTGTCGACGCTCAGCTCCCGGACGTCTTCCGGGGCGACCCACCGCGAATCGAGGGTCAACTGGGCGGTGAGCCGGTCGATGAGTTCCGCGCCGTCGGTCGGCGGGTCCTCGACGGCGTAGCCCCGCGCGTCGAGTTCGTCGAGCAGGTTGACGGTGCTCTCGGGGCTGTCGAGGCCGAAGGCAGTCCCGATGCCGTCGTCGCTCGGCGGGTAGTTGTGGAGGACGACCGCCACCGATTTCTCGTCGTTGGGGACGTCTCGGAGCCGCGCCCAGTTGACCGCCAGCCGGGAGACGTGGTCGATCCGGTCGTCGATGGGGAAATGTTGTTTCGGGGCGCTCCCGATGCCCGCCTCGTCGTCCATGCGCTCCTTGCCGCTGATCGGGTGGGTGATGACGTTGCCGTCGAACTCGGGGAGTGCGACCGACAGCGCGAGTTCGAAGCCCATCACGCCCGTGTCGCTCGCCTCGTAGCGCGACCGGGAGCGCATGGTCGTGATGGCCTGCAACACGGGGACGCCCAGTTCCGTGAGGAAGACGTCCTCGGCGCCCTCGCCCTCGTCGCTCGCTGCCCGTCCACGTTCGCTCATCGACAGCGAGAACATGAACGAACTCACGACGGCGTCGACCACGGGGCCGTCGTCGTCGCTGAACCAGTTGCGCGCGACCCACTCCGCGTTCTCCTGGCCCGCCTCGTCGCTCGCCGGGTTGCAAAAGGCGGGGAGGACGTTCGCTCCCAGTTCCTCCAACTTTCGGACGAGCGCATCAACGTACCGCGTGTTCGCGTGCGTCCAGTGGGACTCGTAGAACCAGACGCCGACGGTGGGCTTGCCCTCGTCGTGTGTCGCCAGGAGCTCCTCGTACTCGATCCCGGGGTGATCGGGGTGGTAGACGCCCTCGGTCGGGAGGTCGACCGGGTCGTCGTACGCGACGTCGACGTCGTCGTAGGTGGCGGCGAGGAACCGACAGCAGTTGGCGAGGTTCACCACGCCGCCGCCGTCGAGATACTCGTACACACGGTCCCGGTCGTCCGCAGTAACGGTCGTGTCCTCGAACGCGAAGGCGTCGCCCGTCGCCTTGACGATCAGCGGGACGCCCGCGTCCCGAAGTCGCTCGACGGCGTGGTCGTAGCCCGGCATGCTCCCCTCCGAGCCGTGCAACCAGAGCACCACGGCGGTCGCGGACTCGACCTCGTCGACGAACGCGTCGGTATCGGTCCCGTCGTCGAGGTCGCTCTCGGAGCGGACCACGAGGTCGACGTCGTCGAGACGTCCAGCCGCCCGCTGGACCGCTCCCAATTCGTTCTCGGTCGCCGTGTACAGCCCGATCGTCGGCATGAGTTGATAAAGCGTTATTGCGGTACTACAAGTAAACTTTCGTATTCACATGGAGCGTCGCCACACACCGTTCCCGGCCATCGTCGGGCAGGAGGAGTTGAAGCGGGCGTTGCTGACCGTCACGGCGAACGACGCGCTCGACGGCCTGCTGGTCCGCGGGGAGAAGGGGACGGCCAAGTCCACGGCCGTCCGGGCGCTGGTCGACTTGTTGCCCGAGCAGCGCGCGGTCGCGGACTGTCCGTACAGCTGTCCGCCGGCCGACCCGGACAGGCAGTGTGCGTCGTGTCGGGAGCGGGCCGACCCGCCGGTCGAGACGCGGTCGGTCCCGTTGGTGACCCTCCCGCTCGGCGCGACCCGCGAGCGCGTGGTCGGGACGCTGTCGGTGGCCGACGCCTTGGACGGCGACGCCGCGTTCGACCCCGGCCTCCTCGCCCGCGCCAACCGGGGGATCCTCTACGTCGACGAGGTGAACCTCCTCGACGACCACCTGGTGGACGTCCTCCTCGACGCGGCCGCGAGCGGCGTCAACCGGGTCGAGCGCGACGGCGTGAGTCGGACCCACCCCGCGGAGTTCACGCTCGTCGGGACGATGAACCCCGAGGAGGGCGACCTCCGCCCACAGCTCCGCGACCGGTTCGCCCTCCAGGCGACGGTCACGGGCTGTGAGGCCGTCGACGACCGGGTCGAGGTCATCGACCGCGCCCTCGACCGGGACGCCGACCCCGAGACGTTCGCCGCCGCGTACGACGACGAGACCGACACCCTCCGCGAGCGACTGCGCGACGCGCGACGACGCGTCGGCGACGTGACCCTCCCCGAGGAGTTCAAAACCGACATCGCCGAACTGTGCCGCGACGCGGGCGTCGACGGCCACCGGGCCGACATCGCCACCGCCCGCACCGCGCGAACGCTCGCGGCGCTCGACGGCCGGGCGAAGGTGCTCCGCTCGGACGTCCGCGAGGCGGCGGCGTTCGCGCTCCCCCACCGTCTCCGGCGCCGTCCCTTCGACGACGAACCCGACCCCGACGACGTCCTCGACGACCACTTCGACGGCGATGGCGACGGCGATGGCGACGAAAACGGCGAGGGTGACGCAGACGGCGACGAAAACGGCGAGGGTGACGCAGACGGCGACGAAAACGGCGAGGGTGACGCCGACACCGGCGGGGCGGACGACGGGTCGAGCGGGGACGGGCCCGGCCGCGAGGGGGACGCCGAGGGCGACGGCCCGACCCGGGAGTCGGCGCCGTCGAGCGCCGAGGGGTCGGGACCGGCTGGCGGCGGTGGCGAGGGCGGCGGCGACGGATCCGACGGCGACGGCGGAAGCGACGGCGACGGCGGAAGCGACGGCGACGCGGAGGACGAGGCGACGCCGCTGGTCCCCGGTCAGCGGCGGGCCGAGGTGGGCGACGCCGAGCGCCCGCCCGCCGACGACGTGACGGCGTCGACGAGCGACGGGAGCGGGTCCCGCGCCCGGACCGACGCCGCCGCGGGGTCGCGTGGCTCGCGGGTGCGGACCGAGCGCGCGGGCCCGGGCGACGACGTGGACGCGGCGGCGTCGGTCCGGGCCGCCGCGGCCGCGGGACGGGCCGACGTGGGCGAGGACGACCTACGGCGGTCCGTCCGGCGCGGGAGTGCGGGGACGCTCGTCGTCTTCGTCGTCGACGCGAGCGCGTCGATGCGCCCGGCGATGCGCGAGGCCAAGGGGACGGTCATGGCGCTCCTGCGCGACGCCTACGAGCGGCGGGACGAGGTGGCGTTCGTCGCCGTCGCCGGTGACGAGGCGGAGGTGTTGCTCCCGCCGACGGACAGCGTCACGCTCGCGGCCCGCCACCTGAAGGAGTTGCCGACCGGCGACCGGACGCCCCTCCCGGACGGACTCGACACGGCGACCCGACTCGTGACGCGATCCGACGCGGACGCCGGACTCGTCGTCGTCGTGACCGACGGGCGCGCGAACGTCGCCGAGGGGAGCCCCACGGCGGCGACCCGCGCCGCGGCCCGCCGGCTGGCGGAAAGCGACGCGTCGGTCGTCCTCGTCGACGCCGCCGAACGTCGTCCGGGTGGGGGCGGAGAGTCTTCGGCCCCCGTCGACGCCGGCGGCGGAACGGGCGTGACGGGAATCATCGAGGAGGAGACCGGCGGGCGACGGATTCCCCTGTCGGACCTCACCGCCGACGTCGTCGCCGACGCCGCGGCGTCGGTCGAGCGGGACTAACGGACCCGCCACGCGTGCAGGCGGTGGGTCCCGTGCGTGACGCCCTCGTCGTGATACTCGACGGGTTCCTCGACGACGGCGAGGGCGTCGTCACCGAGCGCCACGGCCGCGGCGACGCCCGGCAGCGACCGTGAATCGAGGTGGCCCCGGGTCGCGTCGAGGAGGTGGACCGCGTGGGTGTCGGCCGACCGCTCCCGGAAGTGCTGTGCCGAGGGGACGGCGACGAACGACCCGTTGGCCGCGACGCCGCGGGCGAACCCGCCGACGTCGTGGGTCCAGGCGACGTCGCCGCCGTCGACGGCGACGGCCGTATGTTCCCGCGGGTGGCGGGCGTCCGGGTCGCGGGTCGACGCGGCGTAGGTGTTGCCCGTCACGAAGACGGCGGTTCCGTCGGCGACGGCGACGTGGTTCGGGTAGGCGTAGACCGTGTCGCCGTCGACCGACCGCTCGCTCGCCAGGTCGACCCGCCACCGCTCGCCGCCGTCGAAATCGAGCAGGTAGCCGTGTTTGTCGCCGTGGCTCGCGACGGCGATGCCGTCGTCGACGACGGCCACGTCGCCGACGCGGCGGTCACCCTCGGTTCCGGGGTCCCAGTTGGCGAGGAGGGCCCCCGAATCGGCGTCGAGGACGACCAGACCGTACACGTGGTCGGCCGTACAGCGGTTGTACGCGACGACGACGCGCCCGTCGCCGACGTCCACGGCGATGGGCGAGGCGTGGGCGGCGTAGCGCCACTGGACGCCGCCGTCGGGGTCGACCCCGAGGACGACGCTCGACCACGTCCGGTCGTCGCCGTCACGGTCGTACCGCCGGGCGGCGACGACGGCCGTGTCGTCGATCACGGCCGCGTCGACCACGTACGGTTGGAAGAGGAGCGACTCCCGAGTCGCCGTCCCGACGTCCGCCGCGGTGGCGTAGCGCCACCGGACCTCGCCCGTGGCCGGCGACAGCGCGGCGACGCGGCCGTCGGGGCCGCGTTCGCCGACGACGAGCGTATCCGCCGTCGCCGCCAGCGACACGGCGTACCGCTCGTCGGCCGTCGACTGGTCGCCCGGGCCCGCCCAGCCCTCCAAGGGCGTCGCGTCGGGGCGGTGCGCGGCCACGCGTCCGTCGGCCCCGCCCGCGAAGAGACGGTCGTCGGCGATAGCCGCCCCGGAGCGCGCCCGGTTGTGGCGGCTCCCCGCAGGGGACAGGTCGCCCAGCGACCGCCGCGCCGGGTCGACGAGTTCGGGCATCACTCCTCCGTCGGGAACGTCTCGTGGAGCGTGTGGTGGGCCTCGCCGAGGTCGTCGAGCACGGCGTCGGTCCGCTCACGGAGCCGGCGCACGGTGCGTTCGGCGTCGCGGACGGCGACGACCCGTCCCCGGAGGTAGGCCCCGTCTGGGTCGGTGGCGTCGGCCGCCATCGCCTCCTCTTCGAGGTCGATCAGGGCCGCTTCGAGGTGGCGCTGTATCTCGTCGAGCGTCTCGGCCGCGGCCAGCGCCGCGATGGGGCCGCCGGCCTCCAGTTCGTCGCCGATTTCGGCCTCGGCGTGCTGTTTGACGCTCTCGTCGACGGTACCGGTCATGTTCATCAGTGCGAGTCGAAGCGCTTCGAGTTCTGCGCAAGCCATTATAGCGTTTGGTGGACGAGTTCGGAGACGATGCGGTCCCGGTCGAGGTGGGACGAGACGATGCGGTCGGTGTCGTCGGCGGTGACGCCGCCGTACCAGACGCCGTCGGGGTAAACGGCGACCATCGGGCCGTCCCCGCACTGTCCGAGACAGGAGGTGCGGGTGATCCGGGCGTCGCAGTCTTCGGCGTCGCGGACGCCCTGCCGGAGTCCCTCGATGACCGCCGCCGATCCGCTCTCGGCACACGTCTGGTTGGTGCAGACCGCCACGTGCTTTTCGGGCGCGTCGTGGACGTGCGGGTCGTCGCCGACGTCCTCACGGTCGGCGTGTTCCGCCTGATGGACGAGCGAGCGCAGCATGGCGCGTGCCCCGCCCTGGTCCTCCTCGTAGCCCGAGAGTTCGACCTTGTACTTGCAGGTGTCACAGGACATCTCGACGCTGTCCGAGCGGGCCGCCCGCCAGCGGTCGACGAGGACGTCGACGACCCGGTCGTCGACCCCGAGCGGGGCGCCCGCGCCCGCGGCGACGTAGGGGTACTCGTCGTCGAAGGACTCGGCCGTGTCGACGATGCGCCCCGTCAGCGTCCCGTCGCCGAGCATGTACGGGACGACGACCACCGCGTCGGGGCGGCTCTTCGTGACGGTGTGGAGCGTCTCGTCGAGGAGCGGCGACGTCACGCCGATGAACGAGGCCTCGACGCGGTCGAACTCGCGGCCCTCGTAGAGGAGCCGCGCGAGTTTGTGCACGTCGGCGTTCGAGTCCGGATCGCTCGACCCGCGGGCACAGACGACGACGGCCACGTCGTCCTCGGTCCGATCGACACCGAGATCGGCCTCGACGGCGCGGACGCGGTCGTCGAGCAGGTCCACGAGCGACGGGTGGACGCCCAGATGCGAGCCGTAGTGGATCGTCAGGTCGTCGTGTCGGGCCCGCGCCGTCTGGACGGCAAGCGGCACGTCGTTTTTGACGTGGCTCGCGCCGAACAGCGACAGCGGGACGACGGTCAGCGTCCGGCAGGCGGGCGCGAGCGTCTCGATGGCCTCCCCGATGGGCGGGTCGGCGAGTTCGAGGTAGGCCGCGTCGACCGGCAGGTCGAGTTCGGCCTCCAGGTCCGCCGCCAGCGTGCGCACCTGCTCGTTCGACTTCTCGCGGCGGGAGCCGTGGCCGACGAGCAGGACCGCGTCGTCGTCGAGCGGCTGCTCGTCGATCATCCCTCCACCTGCTCCAGGCTCCGGAGCAACTTGCGCCGCCGCGTCGGCGCGAACAGCTCGCTCGCCTCGCTCCCCTCGTACACCCAGCGGCCGAACGGGCCGGCGGCCGCGTCGTCGATCCCGAACCAGTAGCCGCCGGAGGACGTCTCCCCGATGTCGTCGGCCGGGGCGTCGACCGGGCAGTCCGCGAGGTGCCCCTGGACCGCCTCCAGCAGCGTCCGGTCGTCGTGGACGAAGGAGATGCCCACGGTCCCCGAGGAGGACTTGAAACAGACCGTCCCGCAGCTCTCCAGGAGTCCCCGGAGGAGTTGCCGGTGGGCGTCCGCGAGGGCGTCGAAGCGGTAGCCGCCCCGCTCGTCGCCCGTCGGGAGGCCGAAGGCGGCGCTCCCGCGTGCGGCCACGTCGCCGGCGACGGTGACGCGGTACTCGTCCTCGGTCCGGGTGATCGACGTATCGTGGGCGTACTCGCGTTCCGTCCGGCGGTGGTCGACGTCGCCGCCGCCCGCGATTACGACGAGGCGGTCGGCACAGCCCTCGTCCGGCGCCCGGACGGTGAGGCCGTCCGCCCGGACGTCGCCGTCGCCGGCGACGTGGCCCCAGAAGTAGGCCGTCTCCGGGTGACACTCGAGCAGGTCGGCGGGTGCCTCGGCGGTCATGGTTCCTCCCGGACGGTGATGGCGTCGGGCGGGCAGGCCCGCGCGGCGAGGGTCGCGTCCTCGACGTCGCCGTCGAAGGTGGCGATCACGCGCTCGCCCGCCCGCTCGACGTCGACCACGCCCTCGGCCGTCGGATCGACCGTCGCGAGGCCGGCGTCGTCCTCGACGAAGCGGTCGTCGCGGACGAGACAGGCGAAGATGCCGTCGCAGGCCTCCCGATCGAGTTCGACGCGGAACATCTCAGTACTCGTATTTCCGCTCGTAGCCACGCGGCGTCACCATCCGACCGTCCCAGACGTAGGTCTCGTCGTTGCCGACCAGGAGCGTCGTCGTCATGTCGACGAGGTCGGACTCGCCGAGTTCCGGGAGGTCGCGCAGTTCCACGATTTCGGTCTCCTCGTCCTCGCGGCCCGCGGCGTGGACGATCCCCACCGGCGTCTCGGGGTCGCGGTGTTCGAGGAGGATCTCACAACACTTCTGGTAGTTCTCCCGGCGCTTGCGGCTCCAGGGGTTGTATATCGCGATCGTGAACCCCTCCTTGGCGGCCGCGTGCAGGCGGGACTCGATGGTCGGCATCGGCGTCAGGTGATCGGAGAGGCTGATGCTGACGGTGTCGTTGACGAGGGGGGCGCCCAGACGGGCCGCACACGACTGGGCGGCCGGCACCCCGGGCACCACCTCGAAGTCGACGGCGCTCGCCGATCCACCCTTGGATTCGAGGATCTCGAGCGCGAGGCCGCCGAGCGCGTAGACGTTCGGGTCGCCGCTCCCCACGATGGCCACCTCGTTGCCGGCGAGCGCCCGGTCGACCGCCTCCTCGGTTCGCGACACCTCGCCGCACATCGGCGTCGAGTAGACGTCCTCTGCACCCTCGACGACGTCGTCGGGGAGGAGGTCGACGTACGTCGTGTAGCCGACGATATGCTCGACGCCACGGAGCGCCTCCGTCGCCCGGGCGGTCATCCCGCTCGCCTCGCCGGGGCCCAGGCCGACGGCGACGAGTCGGCCGGGGTCGGCGTCGAAGTCGTCGGCCGTCGCCGTGACGTTCTCGTCGGTCGTCTCCGACTTCGACCCGCCGCACTTCGACTCCGACGTCTCCGATTTCGACCCGCCGCACTTCGACTCCGACGTCTCCGATTTCGACCCGCCGCACTTCGACTCCGACGTGTCGGTCGCCGCCGCGTCGGTATCGGTCGTCGCGCCACACCTCGATCCGTCGTTCGCGTTGGTCTCGCTCATGGTTAGAAGTCCTCGACGTCACGCCCGCCGCGCGGGGTGACGAGGTACGTTTCGTGGTCGTTGCGCCAGGTGTCGGTCTCGTGGGTGCCGACGAGGATGGACGTGCCCATGCCGCCGACGTCTTCCTCGTGGGCCGCCGCCTCGCCGAGCGTCGTGACGGTGAACGCCTCCCCGTCGACGTTCCGGCCGGCGTCGCCCCGGCCGGCGTCGTTGAAGATGCCGACCGGCACGTCGTCGGCCCGCTCCTCGCGGAGGATCCCGATCGCCCGCTCGTAGTTCCGCCAGCAGTTGTAGAGGACGACGACGAAATCGCTGATCGCGGCCGCGCGGAGTTTCTCCTCGATCTCGTCCCAGCCGCGCCACTTGTCGGACAGCGACACGGTACAGAAGTCGTTCGAGAGGGGCGCGCCCATCATCGCCGCGCCGCCGAGCGCCGCGGTCACGCCGGGGACGATCTCGATCGGGACGTCCGTGGCGTCGTCGGCGTCGGCCATCGTGAAGACGAGGTCGGACTTGCCGTAGACGTTCGGGTCGCCCCCGGAGACGTTGGCGACGTCCTCGCCGTCCCGGACGCGCTCGAAGGCTTCGCGGGTGAGTTCGACCTGCTGTCCCATCGACGAGCGGACGACCTCGGGCTCAGCCTCGCCGCCCTCGCCCTCGGGCGGGAGCGTCCCGTCCTGCCGGAGGAACTCCTGGTAGAGGTTCGAGGCGATGACACAGTCGGCGCCGGTGATGACCTCGCGCGCCCGCTGGGTCATGTGGGCGGGCAGCCCCGGCCCGATGCCGACGACGTAGAGGGTGCCGTGATCGGTCATCGGCCCACCGCCACGGTGACCGCATCGTCGTGTCGCCGCTTCTCGACGAGGAGTTCGTGGTCGCGGCCGGCCGCGATGGCGCTCGCCTCCGCGATGCCCGGCCAGCCGATCAGCTCCTTCGACTTGGAGGGGGTCGGCCCCTCGAAGGCCTCCAGGGTCTCCTTGTCGAGGGAGGCCACTCCGACGCCGAACTCCCGTGCGGCCTCGATCAGGCCGGGTTCGTCCTCCTTGCGGGTCGCCGTCGCGACGAACTCGACGTCGTCGGGCGTCAGGTCCGCCTCGTCGAGAGCCGCGCGCCAGGCGGTCAGGAACTGTTCGGCGTCGGCGCCGGAGACGCTGCCGGTGCCGAGGACGACGCCCGCCTCCGTGTTCCGCTTGAGGACGGTCACGTCGTCGCCGACGAGGACCGCCCGCGGCCCGTCGAGGCGGGCGACCGGTCCCAGGTTCTCGTCGAGGACGGCGAGGTTCGTCGCCACCGTCGAGTCGCCGTTGACGACGTGGGTGTCGAGGGCCTTCGCGCGGCTCTCGACGCCCTGCTTGCCCGCCGCCTCCGACGCCGTCGTCATCGCGGGCACGGCGCCGAGGCCCGCGAGGTCGTTCGCTACCTGGTTCGCGCCGTGGTGGCCGCCGGTGAGCGGGATGGCCCACGTCAGCTCCTCGTCGACGACGACCACCGCGGGGTCGTCCCACTTGTCGTCGAGCAGGGGTGCGGTCTTGCGCATGGCGATGCCGCTGGCCATCAGGCCGACGAAGCAGTCGTACTCGCCCCAGTGCTCCGCGAAGACGTCGCCGTGGTACTCGAGGATGTCGATGCGGTCGTAGTCGGCCGCGAGGCCGGCTTCGATCTCCTCGGCCGTGTCGAGTTTGCGCTCGAAGCTGACGATCGCGATCTCGTCGGCGACCTCCCCGTCGCTGTCCGGGGTGCTACAGCCGTCGTCCGTCGTGTCGGTAGTGCTCTCAGTCATGGTTCGTGTCGCTCTCGGTGTCGCTGTCGTCGTCGTTCGCCCAGTCGCCGTACAGGTACGACCGCTCGTACCCGGCGCCGGTTGCCGCCTCGCCGATTATCACTAGCGCCGAGGCGCGGTAGCCCGCCGCCTCGACCTGCTCGCCGATGGTTCCGATGGTGCCCCGGATCACGTCCTCGTCGGGCCAGGAGGCGTGGTAGACGACCGCGACGGGCGTCTCGGGATCGTGGCCGTCGTCGAGCAGGCGGTCCATCGTGTCGCTGACGGCGTGGGTCCCCAGGTAGATGCACGTCGTCACGTCGCCGAAGCCGACGAAGTCGCTGATGTGGTCCTCCTCGGCCGAGAGGGTCTTGCCCTGTGGCCGGGTGAAGGCGACGTGGTTGGCCACCTCGTTGAGCGTCAACTGCGTCCCGAGGGTCGCGCTGGCGGCGAAGGCGGAGGTGACGCCGGGCACGAAGTAGGACGGGACACCCTCGTCGTCGAGGGCGTCCATCTGCTCCAGGGCGGCGCCGTAGACGGCGGGGTCGCCGCTGTGCAGGCGCACGACCGTCCGCCCGGCCTCGTAGGCCTCGGCCATCAGCGGGACCAACTCTTCGAGGTCCTTGCCGACGCTGTTGACCTGCTCCGCGTCGTCGCAGTACGCCTCCAGCAGTTCGCTGTTGACCAGCGAGCCGGCGTGCACGACGAGGTCCGCGTCCTCGACGAGGCGCTTCCCGGTGACGGTGAGCAGCCCCGGGTCGCCGGGGCCGGCGCCGATAAAGGGGACGCCCTCGCGGACGTCGCCGGCGGTGTGATCGTTTCTCACGCCGACCCCTCCCGCTCGCCGTCCTCGAAGGCGGCGGTCGCCAGGTCGCGCTCCAGCCCCCGCCGTTCGGCGTACGCGAGCGTGTAGTAGTCGCGCTCGGCCACCTCCGTCGGGTCGCTCGTGACGGTGGTCTCCCCCTGTTCCATGAACAGGCGGCGACCGTAGCGGACGTCGTAGCCGGCGTCGACGAGTCCCTCGTGGGTGGCCACCGCGTCGGTGACCTTGAACAGGATCATCCGATCGGGGCCGGTCGGCGCCGCGCCGTCGGCGGCCTCCCGGAGCGAGAGGCCGGTCCCGGCCTCGATCTCGACGCCGAGCGCCGTCGCGAAGGCCGTCACGGCGCTGACGCCCGGCACCACCGCCACGTCCACGTCGGGGTGGAAGGCCGACAGCGTCCGCCGGAGGTGTCCGAACGTCGAGTAGACGTTCGGGTCGCCGAGGGTGACGAAGGCGACGTCCTCGTCGGCCGCCGTCTCGGCGACGGCGTCGGCGGCCGTCCGCCACGCCCGCCGGAGTTTCTCGGGGTCGCGGGTCATCGGGAAGTCGAGGTCGCCGAGCTTGGAGTCGGGAACGTACTCGCGGGCGACCGACCGCGAGAGGCGGCCGGGCGAGTGAACGGTCGACGCGGATTCGAGGACCCGCTTGCCGCGGACGGTGATCAGGTCGGCCTCGCCGGGGCCGAGGCCGACGCCGTAGACGGTCACGCGAGACCGCCCCCGTCGCGGCGCCCGACGACGACGTAGACGGGGTTGTCCGCCCGGAAGCTCGTCGCGCCGGCGAGTTCGTAGCCGTGGTTCACCTGGATCTGGAGGACCTCCGAGAGGAGGTCCCGGTCGCGGAAGGCGTCGACGGCACGGCCCGCCACCTCGACGCGGGAGACGTTCATCACCACCCGGTCGACGCCCGTCTCCACGGCGTGATCGAGGACGGCCTCGAAGTTCCGACTCCCACCGAGGAACATGGCGTCCGCGTCGTCCGGAAGCCCCGCCGGCGCCTCCGCCTCGCGAAGCGACACCTCGGCGTCGTACTCGTTGGCGGCGAGGTTCTTCCGGGTCACCTCCAGCCGGTCGGGCTTTCGCTCGACGGCCGTCACCCGGCCGGCGCGACGGGCCGCCTCCACGGTGACCGCGCCGGTACAGGAGCCGACGTCGACGAAGTGATCCGTGGGCTGCAAGTCCAACTTCCGGAGCGTCACTCCACGTATCTCCGCTTTCGTCGGCCCGGCCTTCGCGTCGTGCGGAAGCGCTACCTGAGGCATCACCACCACAATTTCGGGCCCGGATGAAAACAATTTTGCTTGTCCTACAAAAAGCGGGGTTTCACTCCACGCGGCGACTCAGGCCGGTTCGAACTCGTCGAGGACGGCGGCGACGTCGTCGCGGATCGAGACCACGTCGCCGACGACGGTGGTCGCGGGGGGCGTGATCGCGGAGTCCTCGGCGTCGTCGACGATGGTCTCGAGGGAGCCCCGGACGACGCGCTGGTCGTCCCAGGCGGCCTTCTGGACGAGGGCGACGGGGACGTCGCCGTCGACGCCGTGCGACCGGAGGGCGGTGACGTTGCGCTCCAGCGTCCGGACGCCCATGAGGATGACGAGCGTCGACCCGTTCCGGATCTCGTCGGCGAGCGCGGCCCAGTCGAGCGTACTCGCGCCCTTGTCCGGCGTCTCGTGGCCCGTGATGACCGTGAAGCGGGAGGAGACGTCGCGGTGGGTGAGCGGGATGCCGGCCAGTCCGGGGGCGGCGATCACGCTGGAGACGCCCGGCACGATCTCGAACCCGACGTCGCGGTCGGCGAGGTACTGGGCCTCCTCGCCGCCGCGGCCGAAGACGAACGGGTCGCCGCCCTTCAGGCGGACGACGGCGTCGCCGGCGGCCGCGCGGTCGGCCAGTCGCTCGTTGATCTCCGCCTGTGGCGTCTTCCGGTCGGCCCGCTTGCCGACGTCGACGACCTCGACCGCGCCGGGGATGCGGTGAACCAGCGTATCACGGGTGAGGGCGTCGTGAAACACCACGTCAGCGGTCTCGATGAGCCGCCGCGCCCGGACGGTGAGCAGGTCCGGATCGCCCGGCCCCGCGCCGACCAGATACACCTGGCCCGCCGTCGCCCGCGACCGCTCCGGGATCGACGTCTCGCGGTCGAAGGGCTGGCGGATCGTCTCGTCGTCGGCGTCCCGGGGGCGTCCCGGCGGTCCGTTCCCCGTTCCCGGTCCCCGAGCGGTGTCCTCTTCCATCGGTGGATAAGCGCTGATTGCAGTAACTTCAATCTACTTGTGTTTCTGGCGGAAGGGAGGTTTTTCCAAAGTGCAGTTTCGTTATCGCAAGCGGTATTGTTTTTACACGGGAGGTAGTCGGCACCGACGGGAAGTGATCTCGACTTGCACATCATGGAGGGATTCCTGCCACCGGTTTGGGCGGTCGTCTGGACGGTCCTCGCACTCCCGTTCGTGGTGTACGGCGCGCGGCGGACGCTGTCGGCCGTTCGGACCGATCCCCGCACCAAGGCGCTGGTCGCGGTGTGTGCGGCGTTCGTGTTCGTCCTCTCGGCGCTCAAACTCCCCTCGGTGGCGGGGAGTTCCTCGCATCCGACCGGGACGGGCCTCATCGTCGTGCTGTTCGGCCCCGCCGTCACCGCCTTCGTCTCGGTCGTGGTCCTCCTCTACCAGGCGCTCCTCCTCGCCCACGGGGGCGTGACGACCCTCGGTGCCAACGTCCTCTCGATGGGGGTCGTCGGCCCCTTCGTCGGGTGGACGGCGTACCGGCTCGTCCGGCCGCGACTGTCGCTCGAACGGTCCACCTTCGTCGCCGCGGCGGTCACCGACTGGACGACGTATCTCGTCACCTCGTTCCAACTCGGGCTGGCCTTTCCCGCGGGGGCGGACCCCGGCGGCGTCCTCGCGTCGGCGCTCGACTTCGCGGCGGTGTTCACCGTCACACAGCTCCCCATCGGCGTGCTCGAGGGCCTCCTCGCGGCGGCGATGGTGGGCTACCTGTGCCGTCTCGACACGCTCGACGGGAGCCGGGTGGGGGTGGCGTCGTGAGACGCAGCCTGCTGCTCGGCGTCGCCGTCGCCGCCGTGGTCTTCCTCCTCGCGACGGCCGGCGGCGACCTCGCGGGAACCGACGGGCAGGCCGTTGCCGAAATCGAGGAGCGGTCCCCGACGTACGACCGGTGGGCGACGCCCGCCTGGGCGCCCGACGCGACGGGCGAGGCCCTCCTCTTCGCTCTCCAGGGGGGCGTTGGCGCGGTCCTGCTCGGACGGTACCTCGACCGGTTGCGAGCGAGTGATGGGGATGCACCGGACGCTTGAGGACGTCCAGGTGACCGCCACGCCCGTCGTCGAGGGGCCGCTACGGGTGTACTTCGTCCTCGTCGCGCTCCTGCTCACCGCGACGACGACGCGACCGGCCGTCTACGCCGTCGCCACCGTCGCCTTCGCCTGTCTGTCGATCCACGCCGCGGGGCGGGCCTACGTCGCGCTCCTCCGGTATCCCCTCGCCTTCCTGGTGCCGAGCCTGCTGGTCGTCGCCGTCGTCACCCCCGGCGCGCCGGTTCTGGACCTGCCGGCCGTGACCATCACCGACCGCGGCCTCGCCGTCGCGGCGCGGACGGGCCTGCGCGCGGTGGCGTCGCTCTCCGTGCTCTCCTTTCTGGCGCTGACGACGACGGTCCCCGAACTGGTCGCTGCCCTCGACGACCTCCGCTTGCCGTCGGCGGTGATCGAACTTCTCCTGCTCGTCTACCGCGGCATCCAGGTCCTCGTCGAGCGGTCGGCACGGCTCCACACGGCCGCCCGCCTCCGCGGTGGGTTCGACTCGCGGCGCGCCCTGTTTCGCACGACGAAACTCGTCGGCGCCTCGCTGCTGGTGGGATCGATCGACCGGGCGGAGGCGTTCGAACGCGCCATGGCGTCGCGCAACTACGCCGGCCGGATGCCGGTCCCCGAGTACGAGAGCGGAGGGTACGCCGTCGTCGGTGTCGTACTCGTCGCCCTCGTCGCGGCGAGGTGGGTCGCGTGATCGAAACGGTCGACCTCCACTTCGGCTACGGCGACCGGACGGTCCTCCGCGGGGTGGAGTTCACCGCCCCGACGGCGGCGGTGACCGTCCTCCTCGGGCGCAACGGGGCCGGCAAGTCGAGCCTGCTGAAGCAGTTCAACGGCCTGCTCGAACCCGACCGCGGCCACGTCGTCGTCGGCGGCGAGCGCGTCGCCTACGACGCCGCTTCGCTCCGCTCGCTCCGTCGCCGGGTCGGGTTCGTCTTCCAGCGACCCGACGACCAACTCGTCGCCCCGACGGTCGGCGAGGACGTCGCCTTCGGCCCGGCCAACCGCGACGGCGACGCGGGGACCGAGGCCCGCGTCGAGCGGGCGCTCTCCCGGGTCGGCCTCGACGGCTACGAGGACCGGCTCTGTAGCCGGCTGAGCAACGGCGAGCGAAAGCGGGTCGCGCTCGCGGGCGTGTTGGCGATGGATCCCGACTACCTCGTCCTCGACGAACCGACCGCGGGACTCGACGGGCCGGGCACGCGCGCCCTCGTCGACCTGATCCGTGGCCTGGCCGACGAGGGCCTCACGTTCGTCGTCTCCACGCATTACCCGGGCTTCGCCGCGGCCGTCGGCGACCGCTTCGGCGTCCTCGACGAGGGGCGGATCGCGTACCACGGTCGATCGCTCGACGGCGTCGACCCCGAGCGGTTCGGCCTCCGGCGGTTCGAGGTGGGTGACGTGACCGATCGCGGTCGGAAATGAGTAATCACCCGAGCCAACGTTACTGGGAATCGACCCGGTTATTTAACCGTCCGAAGTTACACCTCCCGAACGAGAGGCGGCCGGTGTCGGCGGGCCCGGGTTGGATGACTGCCACCGACATGCCATGCCGATCAGGAACGCTCTCCCGCCCACGAAAGCGTCGTCGTCGTCTCTCGGATCCTCCGTACACCCCCGACAGCGGTCGCTCCGCCGGGTGCGCTGGTACCGGCCGTCCACGGCGGGTTTTCCACGGCGCCCGGTTTCGGGACGCGGCCCCGGCGACGGCGCGTGGACGTGTCGCGGGACCACCCCGTCCGTCGGCAGGGTTTTCAACACGACGGGACGAACCCTCGTAGACGTCACACTTCCATGATCGACGTGTCCATCGAGAGCGTAGAGACGGTGGGTCTATCGGCACCGCTGGAAGACCGGTTCGGATACGCACAGGAGTGGGTGGACCGCCGTTCGGCGGTCCTCGTCAAGGTCGAAGCGGACGACGGGACGGTCGGATGGGGGGAGTGCTGGGGCCCGGTGGCTGGAACGCGGGAGACAGTCGAGGACGTCCTGGCACCGACCGTTCTCGGCGAGGATCCGCTGCACGTGGAACGCCTCTACGATCACCTCTACGATGCCGGTCGGGCGACGTACCAGACGGTCGTCCCACTGCCCGCGATCAGCGGGCTGGACATCGCACTCTGGGACCTCAAGGGAAAGCTGCTGGACGAACCCGTCTCCGTGCTCTTGGGCGGCCGCGAACGCGGGGACGTCCGCGCGTACGCCACCGGTCACTACTTCAGGGATACCGACGACCTCTCGGTTCAATACGACGAGATAGCCGACGAAGCGGCGGCGAACGCGGAGGAGTTGGGCGCGTTGAAACTGAAGACCGGTCTCTCGCTTCTCGGATACGGGCCCGACGAGGATATCGAACTCGTGCGAACCGTCCGGGAGCGGGTCGGTGACGACGTGACGATGATGGTGGACGCCAACTACGCCTACACACGGCGCGAAGCACGGAGGGTGGGACGGGCGCTGGACCAACTGGGAGTCCAGTGGTTCGAAGAGCCCGTTGCACCGGAAGATATCGAAGGCTACGCCGCCCTTCGGGCCGACCTGGACGTACCGATCGCGGGAGGCGAATGTCACACGCCGACCGACTTCACTCGGCTGTTCGACGTCCACGGCGTGGACGTCGCACAACCCGACGTCTGCATCGTCGGGGGACTCACCCCCGGACGGCGCATCGTAACCCGAGCCCAAGAACACGGGATCGACGTCGTGCCACACGCGTGGGGGACGCCGGTCGGACTGGCAGCCAGCCTCCACCTCATCGCGACGGTCGATGGCCGACCGTGGTTGGAGTACGATCGCTCGCCGAACCCGATCCGCGACGCCCTCGCCGGTCCCGGTATGGCGCCGGACGACGGAACGGTACCGATTCCGTCCACTCCCGGTCTCGGCGTGGAGGTCGACCTCGATGCGGTGGCCGACTACCGGATAGACGGCTGAAACCGACGACGCGACTTCCGAGGCGCCGTATCGGAAGCGCATTTACAACCCGGGTGTCTAAGACCCGTATATGAGTGACGAATCCGGAGGTGTCGCCTGGTTCCGAGACGTCGACCCGGGCGACGTGGACGCGGCCCGCGAGACCATCGAAGGCGGGAGTGCGGACGAACCGAACGACTGGCCCGCCCGCGCCGTCGAAGAGGGTTTCGCCGCCGACCGAGACGAGTATTACGAGCGCCTGCACGAAGCGACGGTACACGCGACTCGGGAGGCCGTCCGCGAGCGCGAGCGGGCCGACGACCGACAGTTGATCCACTGTGTCCGGGCGATGGACGACGCCGAGCGGACGGCGAACGAACTCGCGGAGCGGGTCGCCGAGTGGGCGGGCGCGCTGTTCGACGACGCCCAGCCGGGCGTCGACGGCGCCCGATCGATCGCCGGACACGACGCCGAGACGGCGGCGGAGCGTCGCGCCGTCTCCCTCGCCGAGCGGGTGGTCGACCTGGCTGACGAGGCCGACGACTTACGCGCGTACATCGAGCGGGCGGCGCCGGCGGTGGCGCCCAACCTGACCCGGATGGCCGGGCCGGTGCTCGCCGCGCGGTTGATCGCCCTCGCGGGCGGCCTCGGTTCCCTCGCGAAGAAGCCCTCGGGAACGGTCCAGGTGCTCGGCGCCGAGGACGCGCTGTTCGCCCACCTCTCCGGACGGGCACCGTCCCCGAAACACGGCGTCATCTTCACCCACGACTACGTCCGGAACACCCGGCCCGAGGACCGCGGATCGGCCGCCCGTGCGCTGGCGGGGAAACTCACCATCGCGGCGCGGATCGACCACTACGCAGGCGACCTCCGGCCGTCGCTCCACGAGGAACTCGACGAGCGCATCGCGACCATCCGCGCGAGGGCCGACCGATGAGCCTCCCCGACGGCGTCGAGCGGCGCCGGGTCGACGGCCGGGAGCGCCTCGCCACCCGCGGGGAGCCGGTGTACGGCGAGCCGACGGACGGCCCGTGGCGCCTGTGGGACGCCGGTCGGTCGAAACTCGGCGCGACCCTGGAACTGGGCCTCGACACCGGCCTGACCGGCGGGGAGAGCGTCCTCTATCTCGGCGCCGCGAGCGGGACGACGGTCAGCCACGTCGCCGACTTCGCGGGACCGACCTACGCCGTCGAGTTCGCGCCCCGACCCGCCCGCGACCTGGTCGATGTGGCGGCCTCCCGCCCCAACCTGTTTCCGCTGTTGAAGGACGCCCGCCGGCCCGAGACGTACGCCCACGTGGTCGAGTCGGATCTCGACGCCCTCGTCCAGGACGTGGCGACCCGCGGCCAGGCCCGCGTCGCGGCCCGCAACCGGCGCTTTCTGGCCCCGGACGGGCGACTCCTCGCGGCGATCAAGGCCCGAAGCGAGGACGTGACCCGCGACCCCGCATCCGTCTTCGAGGACGTCCTCGCCGACCTGCGGGCGCACTACGAGATCCTGGAGACGGCTCGGCTCGACCGGCACCACGACGACCACCTCGTCGTCGTCGCCAGTCCACGGGAGGAGTAGACGCCGACGGCGGCGTCGGGACCACGACCGATCGACCCCGATCGGAGTCCGATTCGGCGGGACGCGACGACGGTCGGCGACGTCGGCCGTGCACACTGTGATAATACGGTTATACCACCAATATATATCACGGTGGCTTCGGTAGGTGAGTCCGTACGATGGCGTTCAGCGACCGACTGCTCGAGGCGGGTGACCACCTCTGGGAGGCACAGAAGGAGCATCCGTTCGTCGTGGAACTCGCGGAGGGAACCTTGGACGAATCGGCGTTCCAGTACTGGATCGAACAGGACTATCGCTATCTCCTCGACTACGCTCGACTGTTCGCCATCGCCGGGGCGAAGGCGCGCGACGAGGGGACGATGACGGACCTCCTGAGCGTCGCCCACAGCACGCTCAGTCACGAGATGGAGCTACACCGGGAGTTCGCCGCCGACTACGGGGTGTCACGGGAGGACCTTGAGGGCGTTCGGAAGGCTCCGACCTGCGAAGCGTACACGAACTTCCTGATTCGGACGGCATACGAGGGGTCGCTCGCGGAGATCAGTGCAGCACTGTTCCCGTGTGGACAGGGCTTCCTCGATATCGGGGAACACACGGCGGAACTCGCGACGGAGGAACACCGATACACGCCGTGGATCGAGACGTACACCAGCGACGAGTTCCGCGACGTCGTCGGCCTGATGCGGGGTTTCGTCGACCGGTGTGGTGAACGGTATCCGGGCGAGCACGACGCCATGCGCGAGGCGTTCCTGACCAGTGCCCGCCTCGAATACCGATTCTGGGAGATGGCCTACACACGGGAGGACTGGGGAGTCTAACCGCGTTCGCGACCGGACCCAGCGAGCACCGGACCCGCAGACTACGGCGGGACGAGGATCCGTCGATGGCGAGTGCGAACCCTCGCCGATCGGGTCGAGTAACGGCGATGCACACGTCCGCGAAGTTGAAGCGTCCGGAGCATCTAGATGGTGTGCCGCGTCACGGGCACGGTGCCCCGGGAGTTTCCCCCCCTCCCGGACGCGGCTGTTTTTCCGTTAGGCCGGCGTCGCCTCTTCGATCAGGTCGGCGACGTACTGGTCCTCCCACTCGCGGCGTGCCTCGAGTTCCCGGCGCCCCCGGCGCGTCAGCGTATAGTAGTTGGTGCGGCGGTCCCGCTGGCCCTTGTCGATGAGTCCCTTCTCGACGAGCGTGTCGAGATTCGGATACAGTCGGCCGTGGTGAATCTCGCTCTCGTAGTAATCCTCGAGTTCCTCCTTGATCGCGAGTCCGTGTGGTTCGTCGAGTCCGGCGATCACGTACAGGAGATCTCGCTGGAAACCGGTCAAGTCGTGCATCGTCGCCCTATATTTATCTCTCGATACTTATATGTCTTCCGCGGTGGGACACGAAAAGTTCCGTTCGGGCGAATGACCGTCGAAATCGCCCGTGAGCCCGATTCGTGGACGGTGGCCGAGGATTCCGAGGGCTCGGAACGACGGTGGAATCCGACGACGTCACCGTCCGCTGATACTGGTATCGGGCCCTCTCGTCGGCACCCACCGGCCGTCGTTGAGCGGTCGGGGACCGAAGACGATTCCGTTGCCTGCGCGACGGTGACGAGCGGCCACGTCGGCTGGCACCGGGTCCGGCCGTCCTCCGGCGACGTCTCGGGAGACTTACAGTAGTTCGGAACACGGCCGTCGCCGCGTTCGATCGGCGTCCACGACTTATTTAATCGACCGCCTCGAACGACGCGTCGATGGATCTCGGCTCGCGGGACGCGTTCGAGCGGATGGGCACGCTCGGCATCGAAGAGGAGTTCTACATCGTCGACGAGGCGGGGCGACCGACCGCCGGCATCGACGACCTGGTCTACGGGAGCGACCCGCCCGAACCCCTCGTCGACCGCCTCGATCACGAGTTGTTCCAGTTCACCATCGAGACCCAGACGCCGCTGATCGAGCGACCGGACGACGCGGCCGACGCGCTGGGGACGGTCCGGACGGCGCTGGTCGACCACGCCGCCGACCACGGCTACCGGATCGCCGCGGCCGGCCTCCACCCGACGGCGAAGTGGCGCGAACTCGATCACGCCACCAAGGAGCGGTACCGCGCCCAACTCGACCGCATCCAGTACCCACAGCACCGCAACACGACCGCGGGCCTCCACGTCCACGTCGGCGTCGACGACGCGGACAAGGCGACCTGGATCGCCAACCGCCTCCGGTGGTACCTGCCACCCATCCTCGCGCTGTCGGCGAACTCGCCGTTCTGGAACGGCTTCGACACCGGACTGGCCTCGGCCCGGGCGAAGGTGTTCGAGAACCTCCCGAACACGGGCATCCCCACCGCGTTCGAGGATTTCGAGGCCTACCGACGGTTCGAGCGGCGGATGGTCGAGACGGGGTCGATCAACGACCGCGGCGAGCTCTGGTACGACGTGCGTCCGCACACGGGCCACGGCACCGTGGAGGTGCGGACACCCGACGCCCAGGCCGACCCGGATCGGGTCCTCGCCATCGCCGAGTACGTCCACGCGCTGGTCCTCGACCTAGCCGACCGGTACGACGACGGGGAGACGCTCCCCTCGCTCCGCCGCGAGTTCCTCGACGAGAACAAGTGGCGCGCCATGCGCTACGGCCACGACGCCGACTTCGTCGAACGCTCGGGCGAGGACACCGTCTCGCTCGACGCGTTCGTCGACCGGGAGTGCGACCGCCTCGGCGTCGACGGCCTCCACGACCTGCTCGACGCGCCCAGCGGCGCGGCCAGCCAGCGCCGCCTCAACCGCGAGGAGGGGCCCGAGGCGCTCCGTGAGTCCCTGTTGCTCGCCTGAGCGCAGCAAGCCTTTTGGTCGCCGGGTTCTGACCTTCGTTAGAGAACACATGTCAGAAGAGAACGGCTCCGAACGGCTCGACGCGGACGCGGAGGCGACCGACGACGACGTGTCGCCTCGGGAGCGCCTGGAGGCCGAGGCGGACCGCGCGGTCACGGAGTTCGACGAGGGCGTCGTCGACCTGCTGGCGTGGATCCTCGACACGGAGACGCGCGCGCGGATCTACGTCTACCTCAGGCAGCATCCCGGATCGACGAGCGACGAAGTCGCGGATGGGACCGGTCTCTACCCGAGTACGGTCCGGGAGGCCCTGGCACAGCTCCACGAGGAGGGGACCGTCGAGCGCCACAAGCGCGAGAGCGCGGGCGCCGGCAACAACCCCTACGAGTACGAGGCCATCGCGCCGAGCACGCTCGTCCAGGGGGCCGTCGGCCAGGTGCAAGAGCAGTTGAACGCCGTGTTCAACCTGGAGCGAGGATCGGACGGGGAGTCGAACGACGCCGGCGACGCCGACCCCGTCCGAATCACCGTCGAGGACGCCGACGAGTAACACCGCCGGACTGCGGTCGGGGACGGCCGGATCCCACGAGTCGACCCGTTTAAGTCTCGCCGAGTCGTGGGCCCGGACATGCAGGTCGCGCTTGGCGGGACGTTCGACCCGGTGCACGACGGACACCGTGCCCTGTTCGACCGTGCGTTCGAACTCGGCGACGTCACTGTCGGCCTCACGAGCGACGCCCTCGCCGCCGAGACGCGGAAGGTCCCCCGGCGCGTGCGCCCCTTCGAGGACCGGCGTGCGGACGTCGACGCCGAACTCGACGCCCTCGCCGCGGCGTACGACCACACCTACCGGATCCGACGCCTCGAGGAACCCACCGGCATCGCCACCGAACCGGGATTCGACGCCATCGTCGTCTCGCCGGAGACCCGGAGCGGCGCCGAGCGCATCAACGAGATCAGGGAGGCCCGCGGGCTCGCCCCACTCCGGATCGAAGTGGTCGATCACGTCCCCGCCGAGGACGGCGAGCGCATCTCCTCGACGCGAATCGTCCGCGGCGAGATCGACCGCCACGGCAACCTCACGCCCGAGCGCACCCCCGAGACCGACTGACCCTCGACGTCCTTCCGCCCGCTACGTGTCACCACTCCGGAGGACGAAACCCCGAGTCGGCAAGCAACTCCTTCCACCGCGTCTGAACGCTCAGTCGCGTCACGTCCATCGCCGCCGCGACCGATCCCTGCGAGCGCTCCTCGCCGGCGATCAATGCGCCGGCGTAGAGGCTGGCGGCCGCGACGGCGGGCTTCGAGCGCTCCTCGTCGGGGACGTTCGAGAGGAAGAGATCGACCGCGTTGGACCGCGCCTCGGTGTCGAGGTCCAGCCCGTCGGCCGCCCGCGTCAGTCGGGCCACCCACTCCTCGTTGTCCACGCGGTCCCGCGCGCGATACATGAGTTACCCTTCGCCGTCCGGCTACTTAATCTTCGAGGCGACAGCTTCTTACCCCGCTCGGCGGCAAGTCGGTGATGCGCGCGGGTAGCCAAGCCAGGAAAAGGCGCAGCGCTTAGGACGCTGTCCCGTAGGGGTCCGCCGGTTCGAATCCGGTCCCGCGCAGTGAGGAGCGAAGCGACGAACGAGCAGGAGCGGTTTGAACCCTAGAAACCGAGCGAAGCGAGGTTTCGTCCGGTTCGAATCCGGTCCCGCGCATGAGCGGACGAAGTGAGCGAAGAGCAGGAACGGATTCGAAGCAGGGAACGGAGCAATGCGGAGTGACCGTGGTTCGAATCCGGTCTCGCGCACTTCTGGGCTTGAACGAACGAGCAGCACGAATCACGCCGACGGAGAGTCACCGTCGTCCACCAGAGACGAGATGACGAGTCGCTTGATTCCACGCCGAAGGAGACCACTGGCTGCAGGTTGTGAGATATCCAGATCAGCGGCGACCTCGCCGAGGGTTACGTCCCGTGGTTCTTCGAAATATCCCGTTTCGAGTGCCACGAGGAGTGCTTCGCGTTGGCTATCGGTCAATCCGGCGTCGGTCGTTCCCAAACTAGCGTATTCGTTCACACGCAGTAGATCGATATCGACGTCATGCTGTTGTGCATACTCCCAGAGGGGAACCAGATCGGATCGGTCGGGCATCCACACCGTTAGGACCCAAGCGCGTCCGTCGTTTTCCATGTCGAGGATGACACCGTTCGCAGCCGAGATGACCGGTGAGAGAACCTTCGCGTCGTCGGTATACTCGAAGCTATAGATCGCCTCGTCGTCCCTGGTTTCGATGACTCGTTCGAATTCGCCAATAGTACTGTCGTGCCGTAATCCGTCTTCGAACCGGCAGAAATCGGATGATTCTATGTGATAGAAGAATCTCCCCGACGTCGGGTCGGTTCCCGCCTCCGACACCGACGTGACCTTCGAACTTCGATCGTGAGTGACTGTCTCCGTGAGGACGATATCGGGATGCTCGACTCGGACGACCGCTTTGATATCGGTCATTGTTCCATCGCGTGGTATTTGTGGTTCCGCGGTTACGGTCTTTCAGACGGCCGATCGGTACCGACGTTGTCGTGCGTGCTACTGGAACTGTAACGGTGGCCGTGTGGTGGCTTAACTGAGTCGGTCGCGAGCTCCGAAGAGGGGGTGCCGTTCGTTTTTTCACGTCACGACCGGCTCGGAGGATCGATACAGGCAGTGCGGGACTCCCCGAGACCGCTCCGCTCACCGGAATCGGTCCCGGCTATCCCGCCGTGTTAGGGACGATCACTGAACAGCATCGCCCGGAGGGACTCGACCCGACTGGCCTCGGACGACGGGCTGATCCCGGCGGGGAGGTAGAATTTCGAGTCGGTCGCGCTGTCTCGGTCGTCGGCATGGTTTCGCTGTCCCATACGAACGAACGGAAGGGACGTAACCGCATCGTTCTGTAGCTTAAGCCTATAACCCACTTATATGCACAGGGGAAAGCCCACGGCTGCAGCCGTCCTCGGAACGCTCCGTGTGCCGGTGGGCTGTACGAGGACGTCGCTCCCGCGAACGTGGGAGGAAGCCGACAACAGGGGATGGATCCACGCTCGAACGCTCGGCGGGACACTCCACAGTCGTAACCGGAATCGATCGTCGGGTTACGAAACCAGCGCGCCGATGGCGCCGCCGATGGCGCTGTCGAGCGCGACGACGAACGCGATGACGATCCCGACGGTCAGGACGCCGAGCCCGCCGACGAGGCCACCGAGTGGTCCGGCCCCGATGCCGCCGACGAGGGTGGCGAGGGGAACGATCAGGAGGACGATGACGATGCCGTCGAGGGCGCCGGCGAGCAGGCCGTGCCACGCACCGGAGCCGAGGCCGCCGCCGGCGAGATAGCCGGCGACGCCGCCGGCGACGAGCCCCGCGCCGATGTGCCCGATGATCGGGACGAAGAAGGCCAGGAGGCCGGCGACGATTCCGGCAACGAACCCCCAGAGGACCGCGGTCCAATCCGTCATACCCACACGCACGGCGGTCGGGGGGAAAACCCGCTCGGTGGTGGATCGCCGTCGATGGACCCGGGACCCTACTCGACGATCTCGACGCCGGTGATCTCGAAGCGCGCGCCGCCGTCGGGACCGTCGACCACGCGGATATCCCACCCGTGGGCGTCGGCGACCCCCTCGACGATGCTGAGGCCGAACCCGGTGCCGTCCTCGACGGTGGAGTAGCCGGCGTCGAAAACGTCCTCGCGCTCGGCGTCGGGGATGCCGAGGCCGTCGTCGGCGACGTAGAAGCCGTCGTCGAGCGCCCCGATAGTGACCGTCACGCCGGTCTCCGCGTCGGTCCCGGCGTCCGGGTCGGTCGTGGAGCCATGCTCCACTGCGTTCCGAACGAGGTTCTCCAGCAGCTGTCGGAGGCGACTCCGGTCGGCGCGGATCGTCAGGTCGGTGGCGACGACGAGTTCGGCCGCACTCGTCTCGACGGTGGTCCAGCACTCCCGGACCAGGTCGTCGAGGGCGACCGGTTCCACTTCGTCGATCCCCATCCCGCTCCGGGCGAGCGCGAGCAGGTCGTCGATCAGCGACTCCATGCGCTCGTGGGCACGGATCACCGAATCGAGGTTGTCGCGGCCCGCTTCGCAGACCTCCCGTGCCAGTTCGGCCTGCCCGCGGGCGACGTTGAGCGGGGTGCGGAGGTCGTGTGAGACGATGCTCGCGAACTCGTCCAGTCGCTCCTTCTCGCGTTCCAGTTCCCGTCGCTCGCTGACGTCGATGTAGAAGGTGAGCGTGCCGGTCACGTCCGCGTCCCGACGAGGGACCGACCGGAGGAGCGTCTCGACGACGTCGCCGTCGGCCGTGCGGAGCTTTCGGTCGGTGCGGACGAGTTCGCCGACGGTCGCGGGTTCGTAGCCGTCATCCGTCCGGTGTCGACGGCGTGAGTCGGGGGTGTAAAAGGACCCGAGTTCGCGGCCGACGACGTCCGTCCGGTCGTAACCGACCGTCTCGGCGAACAGGCGGTTGCAGTCCTCGACGATCAGCGTGCCCTCCTCGAGGCGGGTGACGACGGCCATGACCGGCGCCTCCTCGAAGAGGCGGCGGTACTGCGCCCGGAGTCGGCTCGTCGTCGCCTCCAGTTCCGCGGTCCGGTGGCGGAGGGCCTGCTCCCCCTCGCGTCGGTCGGTGACGTCCATCATCGCGGCGACGACGGCCTCGACCTCGCCGTCGGCCGTGGTCAGGGGTGCGGCGTTGACCGAGATCCACCGACGTTCCCCGTCCGGGCGGTCGACTCCCTGTTCGTGGTTCATCACGGGCTCGCCGGTTTCGAAGACGCGCCTGACCGGGAGCTCCGACGCGGGCATGGGCTCGCCGTCGGCGTCGACGACGCTCCACGCCGCGTCGTCGTAGGTGCGGTCGGTGATCGTCGACCGCGAGAGGCCGAGGATCTCCTCGGCGCGTTCGTTCGCCCGTCGGAACGAGCCGTCGGGGTCGACGATCATGATGCCGACGGGGCTGGTCTCTAACAGTCGCCGGATCTTCTCGCGCTCGGCACGGAGCGTCGCCTCGTGCTCCTTGCGCTCGGTGACGTCGGTGATGAACCCCTCCAGGACGGCCGGCTCGCCGTCGGCGTCGGGGACGGCTCGGCCGCGCTCCCAGAGCCACTTGACCGTGCCGTCCGCCGCGTGGATGCGGTAGGTGACCTCGAAGGAGTCGCCGTCGTCGAGGGCGTCCTGCACGACCTCCCAGGCCTCCGCTCGGTCTCCGGAGTGGAGGACGTCGTCGCCCCAACTCACGGCGTCGGACTCCAGTTCTGCGGCGGTGTAGCCGGTGAGCGCCTCGACCTCCCCTCGGAGATCCTCCATCGGCCACCCCGGTTCGTTCCGACAGCGATACGTTATCCCCGGGAGGTTGCTGATCAGCGTCTCCAAGCGCCGGACGTACTCCTTGCGTTCGGTCACGTTCCGCACGACGACCATGCCCTCGATCGTATCGAGGTGGTCGACGGGGACGATGTGTGTTTGGTACCACTCCCCGTGATAGGACTGCTCGAACATCCGCTCCTCGCCGTCGAGGGCCGCACGGTAGTGGGAAGCCTGCACGTCGGCGACGTCGGTGCCGAAGACGCCCTCGACGGTCCGGCCGACGAACGTCTCGGGGCCCAGCCCGAGGGCGTCGAGTTCGGCGCCGCCGGCGAGGACGACCTCCAGATCCTCGTCGAAGAGGAAGACGGCGCCGTCGGGGAAGTCCTCGACGAGCGTCCGGTAGCGGCGACGGCTCTCGCGGAGCGTCCGCTCGCGTTCGATCCGGGAGAGGGCCTCCTGCGTGTTGGCGGCGAGCGTCCGCGCGAGCGTGACGTCGGACTCGTCGAAGGCCCCGGACTCGGTCGCCGCGACGTACATCACGCCGTGGTCGCCCAGGGGCAGGATGATCTCCGAGCCGAACGCCGTGTCGGGGTTGTAGCGACCGGGTTCGGTGCTGACGTCCTCGAACACGCGGACCTCGCCGGTCCGAAACGCCTCCCACGAGAGGCTCTCGCCGGGGTCGTAGACCGGTGGCTCGCCGATCAACTCGACGGCCTCGTCGGTGACCGCGGCAGGCACGAGGGCGTCGGCGTCCCCGTCGTAGAGGTAGACGCTGTTTATCTGCAGGCCGAGGACGTCGCGGGCCGTCTCGACCGCCCGCTCGGCGACCGTCTGACGCGAATCGGCGGCCATCAACTCGCGGGTCGCCTCGTGGAGCGCCTCGATCCGCCGCCGGCGCTCCCGGCGCTCGGTGACGTCCTGAAACTGCGAGAAGACGGCGACGACCTCGCCCTCCTCGTCCGTGATGACTCGGTTGTGCCACTCACAGACGATCCGCTCGCCATCCTTGCGGACGTTCGCGTCGATACTGTGATAGCCCCCTTCGCCGTTCGCCAGCTTGGACGTGACCGCATCGACGCTCTCGTAACTGTCGCTGGCGACGATCTTCTCCCACGTCTCCCCGCGGAGTTCCGACTCGGAGTACCCGAGAATCTCCTCGGCGGCGTCGTTCAGGCGGACGATCTCGAAGTCGCTGTCGTACTCCAGGACGCCGAGCGGCGACTGCTCGATGAACAGGGAGAGTCGCTGTTGACTGGCTTCGAGTTCCCGCTGCGAGCGGTACTGTTCGACCGCGTTGGTGATGCGGTTCGCGAGGACGGCGTACCGTCCCGTGCCGCCGCCCTTCTGGAGGTAGTCGGTGACGCCCGCAGAGATGGCCCGGCTCGCGATCTCCTCGCTCCCCTTCCCGGTGAAGAGGACGAAGGGGAG
Source organism: Haloplanus salinarum (assembly GCF_009762275.1). Classification (NCBI taxonomy): domain Archaea; kingdom Methanobacteriati; phylum Methanobacteriota; class Halobacteria; order Halobacteriales; family Haloferacaceae; genus Haloplanus; species Haloplanus salinarum. The sequence goes on from NZ_CP034345.1 coordinate 897,750, forward strand.
ATCCGGGTGGTCCTCGCGGACGGCGTCGAGGAACTCGAGGCCGTTCCGCCCCGGCATGTCGTAGTCGCTGACGATACAGTCGACGTTCATCGACCCGAGCAGCGACAGTCCATCCTCCGCGCCGGTGGCCGTCTCGACGTCGAACCGGTCGTCCTCGCGTTCGAGGAAGGTCGTAGCCATGTCGGCGAAAGCCGGGTCGTCGTCGACGTGGAGGACGGTGATTCGCTCCGTACTCGGGGTCATCGTCGGTGAGTGCCACCCCTTACCGGGGGCGGGATATAAGCGTGTGGCCGCCCCCCACGGACGTTACTCGCCCGGAATCGCGCCCTCGTCCCGGAGTCGCGTCAACGCGGCGTCGTCGTAGCCGAGTCCCCGGAGGATGGCCTCGGTGTCCTCGCCGAGGAGCGGCGGCGCGCCGTCGAAGCCGGCGTCGGCGTGCTCGTAGTTGAGCGGGTGTTCGATCACGGGAACCGTCCCGAGCGCGGGATGGTCGACCTCGCGAATCACGTCGCGGGCCTCGGTCTGCTCGTTGTCGAGGGCGGTCGGCACGTCGTAGACCGGGCCGACGGGGAGGCCGTGTTCGTCGGCCAGCAGGTCGACCCACTCGTCGGTCGGCCGTTCGCGGAACACCGCCGACAGCTCGGTTTCGAGTTCGTCCATGTTGGCGACGCGGTCGGGGTTGCTGGCGAAGCGGTCGTCCTCGGCCAGATCCGGTCGGTCGATAGCCGCACAGAGCTCCTCCCAGAGCTTCTGGTTGCCACAGCCGACGTTGAGGTAGCCGTCGGCGGTGGGGTACGCCTGGTAGGGGGCGAGCACGGGGTCTTTCGTCCCCATGCGCTCCGGTTGCTCGCCGACGAACGCCTTGCCGGCCTGCTTGGTGAGCCACGGGAGCGCGGCGTCGTGCATCCCGATTTCGATCCGGTCGCCCTCGCCCGTGAGCTCCCGCCGGAACAGCGAGCCGACGATGCCGAACGCCGCCCACATGCCGGTGATGAGGTCGGTCTGGGGCAGGCCGACCTTCACCGGGTCGCCGTCCTCCGGTCCCGTGACGCTCATGATGCCGCTGGTTCCCTGCACCAGGAGATCGTACCCCGGGCGACTGCTCCACGGCCCCGTCTCGCCGAACGCGGAGATGGAACAGTAGACGATATCCTCGTTCACCTCGCGGAGGTCGTCGTAGCCGACGTCGAGGCGCTCTGCGGTTCCCGGCCGGAAGTTCTCGACGACCACGTCCGCCTCCTCGACCAGGTCGTACAGCGCTTCGAGCCCCGAGTCGGTCTTGAGGTTGAACTCGACGCTCAGCTTGTCGTAGTTGATCGTCCAGAAGTAAGGCGACTCGCCGTTGTCGTCGGCGGTCCGCCCCGGGCCGTCGTAGTCCGGGTCCGGCTCGACGAAGGGCGGTCCGGAGTGGCGGTTGTCGTCGCCGACCTCGGGCCGTTCGACCTTGATGACCTCCGCGCCCTGGTTCGCCAGCATCAGCGTCGCGAACCCGCCGGTCACGAACGTGGTGAGATCCACGACGGTGATGCCGTCGAGGATGCGATCCGCGTCCGCGTCGTCGTTCGATGTCATACACGAACCTGCGAGCGACCCGACTAAAATCCTTCCGAGGGCGCGCCGGGGACGCGCTCACACTCCGTCGTCGAGGAAACGGTCGCGCACGTCGTCGTCCGGCACCATACACCGCTCCCGGCGGCCGAACCAGTCGTACCGGTTGGCGGCCACGACGTCGTAGCCGGCGTCCCGGAGCCGTCGGGGGAGGAGGCGGGCGACCCGGAGGAGGCGGTAGGGCCACCCGAGCAACTCCGCGACCCGGACGACGGCGGCGGACTTCGTGTAGGCCCGGTCGCCCTCGACGAGCACCACCGTGTCCGGATCCTCCGGGAGCCCCGCCCGCGCCAGCAACGCCTGCCCCGCCTCGGACTGGAGCGACGCGTAGCGGATGCGCCCCGCCGTGTCGCGGGGAGCCAGGAACCGAACGAACCCGTTACAGAGGTTGCAGACGCCGTCGAACAGGAGGACCGGGTCCTCGGGGAGCGCGTCGTCGCTCATCGCTCCCAGACCTTGCTCGGCGAGGCGGTCACGTCGAGCCCCGGACTGTAGTAGCGCGTCGGCGTGGCGTCCGGTCGCTCGAAGCCGTTGGCCGCAAAGAGCGTGTTCGTCCGCACGTCGGCGGTGGCGGGATACAGCGTCCAGGGGTCGTGGTCGATGTCGGCATAGCGGAGGGTGCCGTCCGGCGCCTCGGTGTAGAAGCGGTAGCGCTCGACGAGGAAGCGAGCGAGGGGATCCTCGCGCGCCTCGAACCCCGGCCCGACGGGGCGGTAGGTCGCCGCGTACACCGCGGGGCGGGCGCCGGGATGGCGCCGCCGGCTGACGAACCGAACCCCGTCGTCGCCGTCGCCCGTCAACGAGACCCGGGCGTAGTAGTACGGGAGGTGCTGGAAGAGGCGCGCGCCGAGGACGCCGAGCAGTCCCTCGGCGTCGAGGCTGAAGAAGTAGACGCCGGGTTCGCCGTCGCGGGTGACGTAAGTCCGCAAGTTGAGTTCCGGGAGTCGGAAGCCACCCCACTCCGGCAGCCCCGCAGGGCGGACCGCGACGTTGGTGAAGGGGACGACCGAGAGCCACGCGCGGCCGTCGTGTTCGTCGACGGTCAGCGCGTCCGGAACGTGCGCGTCGACGACGGCGGGGTCGACCGGCCAGTTCTCGAACAGCAGGTGTCGCCAGCCCATCTCCAGCGGGACCATACCGGACCGTGGGGCGCCGGCCCCAAAACGTCGCCGTCCGGTGGCCGGGGGGTCACCGGTCGCCGGGTCACTGAAAGAGGACGACGAGGGCGACGAGTACCGCGCCGACGACGACGCCCGCACCGACGAGCACCAGCTGGCTGTCGACGGCGTTCGCGACGGCCGCCGCGACGCCCACGGCGACGAGGCCGAGCAGCAGGACCGGCAGCGCCCGTCGTCCGGGGAGCGCCCCGGCGAGCCGCCGGCTCAGTGGCGTCGTGTCGGTGCTCTCGGCCGCGTTCGCGGGGCTGGAGAGCGTCTCGTCGACGTCGACCGCCCCCCCGTCGTCGGCTGGTTCGACCGTCACCTCGACGGTGCGTGTCTCGGCGCCGTAGCCGGTGGAGATTTCGAGGGTGCCCGTGACCGACTCGTCCACGTCGCTCACGCCGACGGGAACCGAGCGGGTGGTCTCGCGCTCGACGAAGAGATTGCCGTCGGCGTCGATGCGGGCGACCGGCGACAGGGCGTCGTCGGCGCGAACGTGGACGTGGACGGCCTCACCGTGGTTGCGGAGCTCGACCGAGAACGGCTCGGCGGTCGCGAACTCCGCGGGGGCCTCGACGTCGTGAAGCTCCCCACGGTTCAACTCGACGAGCAACACCGGAGTCACAGGCCGAGGGTCACACCCGGGGACGAAAAAACTTCAGGCCGTTCGGCTCGTCGTGCGGCCGTCGCGGTCGTTCGCTCCGACGGCACCGGTTCGCGGCCACGGTCACACCAGCTGGATCACGTTGCCGTTCGCGGTGACGTGCAGGTCGCGACCCAGTTCGTAGCCCTGTCCCGACGCGAGGTCGACGTAGCCGGAGAAACCGCCCATGTCCTGGTGTGCGGGGATGACGTGCTGGGGCTGGAGGGCGTCGAGCATCTCGTAGTGGCCCTCCTGACGGAGGTGGCCGGAGACGTGGATGTCGTCGTAGATGCGGGCGCCCTGCATGCGGAGCAGACGCTCGGACTGGTAGCGCTGGCCCTCGTTGGTCGGCTCCGGAATGACGCGGGCCGAGAACAGCACCTTGTCACCGTCTTCGAGGTCGTAAGGGGTCTCGCCGCGACCCATCCGGGTGAGCATCGCCCGCGGCTCGCCCTGGTGGCCCGTCACGACCGGTAGGAAGTTCTCCTTGCCTTCCTCCATGATGCGGTTGAACGCGCGGTCGACGGACTTCCGGTGGCCGTACATCCCCAGGTCGTCCGGGAACGTCGCGGCGCCGATGCGCTCGGCGGTGCCCGAGTACTTCTCCATCGAGCGCCCGAGCAGGATCGGTTCACGCCCGATGTCCTTCGCGAACTCGACGAGGCTGGTGACGCGGGCGATGTGGGAGCTGAACGTCGTGGCGACGATACCCCCGTCGTAATCCTCGACCGAGTACATCACGTCGCGGAGGTGTTTCCGGGCGACGGACTCGCTCGGCGTGCGGCCCTTCTTGTTCGCGTTGGTGCAGTCCTCGATGTAACAGAGGACGCCCTCGCCCTCGCGACCGATCTCGCGGAACCGCTTCATGTCGATCGGATCGCCGATCACCGGCGAGTGGTCCATCCGCTTGTCCAGCCCGTAGACCACCGCGCCCTCCGGCGTGTGGAGGACGGGGTTGATCGCATCGATGATCGAGTGGGTCACGTTCACGAACTCGAGTTCGCACCGCTCGCCGATGGACATGGTCTCGCCGGCCTCCATCTCGACCAGGTCGTTGTCGACGACGAACTTGCCCTCGTCGTGGACCTCCTCCTCGACGAGTTCGAGCGTGAAGGGCGTGGCGACGATGGGGGCGTCGTAGCGGTGGGCGAGTTTCGAGATGGCGCCGATGTGATCCAGGTGGCCGTGGGTCGGAACGATGGCCTTGACGTCGCCCTCGAGGTCGCTCATCACCCGGTCGTCCGGGATGGCGCCCATGTCGATCAGATCGAGACTGTGCATCTCCTCCGTCTGGAGGTTGTCGTGAACCAGTACCTGCGAGAGGTTGAGCCCCATGTCGAAGACGACGATGTCGTCCCCGGCACGGACCGCAGTCATCTGTCGCCCGACCTCCTCGTAGCCGCCGATGGTTGCGATTTCGATTTCCATGGTGGGAGCCGATCAGAGCGGTCCCAGAACTCGTCGGAGTTCGCCGTGCGAAGGAGGTTCGGACGTGATCGGCGCGCGCCGGCCGGAACGACCGCCGACGGCGACGCCCACGACCGTCCCGGGGACAACGCGTCTTTCGGTTATCGTGAACTTGGTCGCCCCCACGTAAATACCCCGTGGAACGGCTCGGGGGTCGGAGAACGGATCGTCGCGGCCGCCTACTCGTCGTCCTTGATCTCGGCCAGCTGGTCGACGAGGTCGTCGGTCGAGGCGTCCGTCTCGAAGCTGACCTCCCCCTCGTGGTCGTTCTCGTGGACGGCGACGCCCTCGGACCCGTCGTCGTCGTCGATCTCTTGGTTCTGCTGCTCTGACTCGTCGTAGCTCCCGAAGCCCATACCCGAGGGTGGGACTGACGGGGGTTAAAGTGGCTCGGTTCCCCCGCGTCGCCGGTCGTTCAACAAAAACAATTATAGAATCGGGCGGACACGTTCGGGTCGTCATGCAGAAGCCGCTCCTAGTGACGGACTTCCTCGACAGGGCCCGGGAGTATTACGGCGACAGCGAGGCGGTCGTCGCGACGACGGGCGATCGGTACACGTACGACGAACTGGGCGAGCGGGCGGATCGGTTCTCGGCCGCGCTCCAGGCCCGGGGGATCGAGAAGGGCGACCGGGTGGCGGTGCTGGATCCGAACACCCACTACCACCTGGAGGCGGCCTACGGGAGCATGCAACTCGGGGCGGTCCACACGCCGCTCAACTATCGGCTGACGCCCGAGGACTTCGAGTACATCCTCGCGGACGCGGGCGTCGACGCCATCTACGCCGACCACGAGTACGCGGCCAAAGTGGAGGCGGTCCGGGACGGCGTGCCGACGGAGACGTTCGTCACGAACGACCCGGCGGCCGTCGACGGCGACTGGGAGGGGTTCGACGCGCTGCTCGACGACGCGGGGACCGACTACGACCGCCCCGGGATGAGCGAGGACGAGGTGATCACGATCAACTACACTTCGGGGACCACCGGCGACCCGAAAGGCGTGATGCGCAGTCACCGCTGTGAGACGCTCCACGCCTACCTCGTGACGATCCACCAGAAAATCTCGGACGACGACGTCTACCTCTGGACGCTCCCGATGTTCCACGTCAACGGCTGGGGTCACATCTTCGCGGTCACGGGCATGGGTGCGAAACACGTCTGCACCCGCGGGGTCGACGCCGAGTGGATCCTCGAGACGGTCGTCGCCGAGGACGTCTCCTACCTCTGTGGCGCGCCGACGGTGTTGAACCTACTGATCGACCACTACCGCGAGCACGACGTCCCCACGAGCGGGGCGAACGACGTGCGCATCGCCACCGCGGGGTCGGCGCCGCCGGAGGCCACCATCCGCACCGTCGAGGACGAATTCGGCTGGTATCTCACACACGTCTACGGCGCCACCGAGACGGGGCCGCTGGTCACCACCTCCGACGCCCGCCGCCGATTCGCGGACGACAGCGCCGACCGCTTCGCCGTCAAGAAGCGACAGGGGCTCGGCTTTCTCGGCACCGAGGTCCGCGTCGTCGACGAGGACGGCGAGGACGTGCCCCAAGACGACGAGACGATCGGTGAGGTGGTCGTCCGCGGCAACCAGGTGATGGAGGGGTACTGGGAGAAACCCGAGGCCACCGAGGCGGCCTTCACCGAACGGGCCGAGGGCTACTACCACATGGGCGACCTGGCGACGGTCGACGAGAACGGCATGATCGCCATCCAGGACCGCAAGAAGGACATCATCGTCACCGGCGGGGAGAACGTCTCCAGCATCGAACTGGAGGACACGCTGTTCGAGCATCCGGCGGTGTCGAGCGTGGCGGTCGTTCCGGCGCCGAGCGATCGGTGGGGCGAGGAGCCCAAGGCCTTCGTGGTCCCGGAGAGCGGCGACCCCGCGGCTCCGGGCGTCACCGCCGAGGAACTGATCGAGTTCACCCGCGACCGTCTCGCGGGGTTCAAGACCGTCAAGCGCGTCGAGTTCGTCGACACCCTCCCGACGACGGCGACCGGTAAGGTCCAGAAGTACGAGCTCCGCTCCCGGGAGTGGGAGGACGAGGAGCGGATGATCGGGGAGGGGTGATCGGGATCGTCGGGGGTTCTCGCCGGGACGATCCGGCGAGAATCGGTGGACAGTTACGGGACTCCCTATTCCTCCTCGACGACCGTCGACGTCTCGGCGTACAGGTCGGCCTTCTCGACGTACCGGTCGGCGGCGGCTCGCCACGAGGAGTCCGGCACCTCCTTGACGACCTCGGCGGGCGTCCCGGCGACCAGCGTCTCGGGGGGGACGTCCGTCCCCTCGGTGACGACGCTGCCGGCGGCGACGATGGCGCCCGTGCCGATCGTCGCGTCGTCGAGGACGACCGCCCCCATCCCCACCAGCGCCCGTTCCTCCACCGTCGCCGCGTGGACGATGGCGGTGTGGCCGACGGTGGCGTACGGGCCGACGACCGCGTCCTCGTGGCAGACGGCGTTGTCCTGGACGTTCGCCCCCTCGCGGATCCGGATCGGTTGGTCGCCGCGGAGCGTCGCGTTCGGCCAGACCGAGGCGTCGCGCTCGACGGTCACGTCGCCGACGACGACCGCCGCGTCGTCGACGTAGGCGTCCTCGTGGACCGTCGGTTCGACGCCGTCGACCGCTCTGAGTACCATGCGTACGCGTCCGTAGGGCTCGGATAAAGTTCCCCCGTCCGTCGACCGGCCGCGACCGAACCCCCTTTCGCCCTCGCCCGCGAAGCGTCGGCATGAGCGACGACATCGCGGTCGTGTGGGGGCACGGTGAGGCCGGAACGCCCCTGAGTGCGTTCGACGCCGCGCTGGCAGGGGCCGGCATCCACAACTACAACCTCGTCACCTACTCGTCGGTCGTCCCGCCCGAGCGGTCGGTCTCGAAGGTGGGTCGCGTCGAGGCCGAGTACGGTGTCGGCACGTCGGTCGGGGTAGTCCTCGCGGAGGCGGAGGCCACGCGGCCGGACGAGACGGTCGCCGCCGGTCTGGGCTGGATCCGCGCCCGTGAGGGTGGCGTGTTGATGGAGAGTTCCGCGGCGTCGGCGGCGGCCGTGCGGGCGGATCTCCGGGAGAAACTCGCGGACGCCCGACGACTCCGCGACTGGGAGTGGGACGGCGACGCGGAACTCGCGGTCCACGAACACACCGTCGACCGGACCGGTGCGGTGGTCGTCGCGGCCGTCTACGGCCCGGTCGCCCACGGGGCGGTAGGCGGGCGGTGACTCTCGAGGGACACCCGTCGACGACGCCACGCCACGTCGTCGGGTCGCGTCCCCGGCGGGACAGGGTCGGTCGCGAACACGTTTTCCACGGGTCCCGAACCACTTCGACGAAGTGACCATACGTCCGCCCCGGTATCCACAGGTATGGAGCCGACAGCGGAGGTCGATCTGCGGGAGCGGCCGAGCGGGGAGCACCGTGCCCGACTCTTCGAGGTGCTGGCGGCGGCCGACGCCGGCGACGAGGTCGCCGTCGTGGCCGAGCGGGACGTCGATCCACACCTGGTTCGCTACGTGATCGAGCGCGGGCGGGCACTGGACTGGACGTACGCGGACCCCGACGCGGAGCCGCGGGAACTGCGGGTGACCGTCGGCGACCCCCTCGATGACGCCCGCGGGACGGTCGACGTCCGCGATCTGAAACCCCGGCGGCGACACCGGGTCCTCCTCGAAACCTTCGACGAGCTGGGAGCGGGCGAGGGGTTCGTCCTAGTGAACGACCACGATCCAAAGCCGCTGTATCACGAACTCGAATCGATGCACGGCGACGTCGTCGAGTGGGAGTACGCGAGCCGTGGCGGGGGCGAGTGGCGCGTCGAGGTGGTCAAGACCGAGGCGTCCGATGCCGACGACGAGGGCGTCGTCACGCGGTACGACGTCCGCGAGATTCCCAAAGCGGAGCGACATCCCACGATCCACCACCGGTACGGGATGATCCCCGCGGGCGGGACGATGGAACTCGTCGCTTCCCACGAACCGCGGCCGCTCCGCCGGGAGTTCCGGCAACAGTACGGCGACTCGTTCACCTGGGAGGTCGTCGAGTCGGAGCCGGGCCGCTGTCGCGTCCGGATCACCAAAGACGCGTCCGTCGACGCGTCGTCGACCGCCGACGAGTCGGCCGACGCGGACGGCGTCTCGGCCGCGCCCGCGGACGACGAGTCCATCGACGTGATCGAGGAACTCGACGTCCGGGACCTGCCGCCGGCCCAGCGCCACGAGCGGATCTTCGACGCCTACGACGCGCTCGACCCGGGGACGGGGGTCGTCGTGGTGAACGACCACGACCCCAAGCCGCTCTATCACCAGTTCGACGCCGAGGCCGGACCGGCGTTCCGCTGGGAGTACCGGGCACGCGACCCCGGGGAGTTCAGGGTGCTGATCGGCCGGGCCGAGACGGCGGCCGACGGGGCGACCGACGAGGGACCGAGTACCCCGTTCTGAGGGGCTCCAGCCGGCGGCCGGCCGTCGAACGCCCACCCGCCTCTCCGCGAACACCGGGTATACCCGTCCGAGTCCCCAACCCCGGTTCGAAATGTCTTCCGAGATGAACGCCTACACGATCGAGGAGTTCGGCGGCCCGGACGTGTTCGAGCGGACGACGACCGCGGTACCCGAACCGGGGCCCGACGAGGTCCGCGTCGAGGTCGTCGCCTCCAGCGTCAACCCGGTCGACTACAAGGTCCGACAGGGGTATATCCCCGATTTCACGCCGGATTTCCCGGCGACGCTCCACTGCGACGTGGCCGGCGTCGTCGACGCGGCCGGCGAGAACGTCGAGGCGTTCGAGGCGGGCGACGAGGTGTACGGCATGCCCGGCGGCGTGGGCCGGCAGGGCGCGCTCGCGGACTACGTCGTCGGGCACGCGGGCACGTTCGCGCACGCTCCCGAGTCGATCCCGCTCGCGGACAGCGCCGCGCTCCCGGTCGTCGCCCTGACCGCGTGGGAGATGCTCGCCGACAAGGCCACCGTCGACGTCGGCGACGACGTCCTGGTCTACGGCGCGACGGGGGGCGTCGGCCACGTCGGCGTCCAGTTGGCCGACTGGTTCGGGGCGACCGTCACCGCGACGGGGTCGAGCGAGGAGAAACGCGCCCTCGCCCGAGACCTGGGAGCCGACGCCACGGTCGACTACACCCAGGCCGACGTCGGGACGTACGTCGACGAGCACACGGCCGGCGCCGGCTTCGACGTCGTCTTCGACCCCGTCGGCGACGACCACCTCGACACGGCGTTCGAGGCGGTCCGTCCCTACGGCTCCGTCGTCACGACCGAATCCAGCGAGGCGACGGACGTAGACCTCGCGCCGATGCACGCCACCTCGCTCGAACTCGGGGTCGTACTCGTCATCTACCCGGTACTGGCAGGGCGGGGACAGGAACGGATCGGCGCGGAACTGGAGACCATCGCGACGCTCGTCGACAAGGGCGTCCTCGCCCCGCACGTCGACGAGCGGTACGCGTTCGACGACGTCGCGGAGGCCCACCGCCGCGCCGAGCGTGGCGACTTCGTCGGCAAACTGTTGCTCGTCGCCGAGTGAGGGTCGGAACCCCGAGTCGGCGAAACGCTCGAAATAAGTAATTGCATATTTTGTCGGCCCGTACAGCGCCCGGATCATCGCTCCTCGGACGTGGCCTCGTTTAATATCGTCCGGGCCGACCGCAGCGTGTAGGAGACGTCGAACGCATCCGAGAGATGTCGTCGGACCAGCTCGGGCGTCCACTCGGAGTGGTCGTACTCGAACGCAGCGGGATCCATCCGGAGATGTGCCTCCAGTCGGCGACGCTCCGCGTCGTCGAGCCGCGACGGACGTCCGGGCTTCGGGTCGTCCTCGAGGGCCGCCGAGAGGGACTCCCGTTCGAGGCGAGTGAGCCAGTTGTAGACCGTCTTCCGGGAGTAGCCGTACCGTCGGGCGAGCGTCGTCTGTGACACGCCGTCCTTGTGCGCGATGGCGATCATCAGCCGCTGTGCGGCCTTCGGCGAGTCGACGCGCCGCAACTCGTCGCGCAGCGTCTCGACGGAGACGGAATCGAGGGTCGGCATGGTTCTCGCCCGTACTCGTTTGTCTGTGTAATTAATTATTTCGACGCGGGCCGCGCGGACGGACGAACGTTCGTCCGGTCCAGGTTCCTCGGGCGTCGCTCGCTACCGCGAGCCTCCATCGCGGAACCGGTAACGCGATCGAATTCCGCACGCGACGCCTGAGCAAGACCTATCCGTGTGAGTTCGAAAGGGGGGTCATGGGCGACGACAGCCGGGGGCGGCCGAGCAAGGTGGTGCGCCTCGTCGAGGAGTACGGCCTCGAAGGGGTGGGCGAGGAACTGGAGGATCTCTGGACGGCCGACGACCCGGACGAACGCCGCAGCCTCCGTGACCTCGCGCACTACTTCAACCGGCGGCTCGTCGAGGCGGCGCTTGCCGAACGGAACGTCCAGACGGTCGACGGGGAGGGCGAGAACATCTACCGGTTGCTGACCGACGACGACGTGAGTGCCGACGACCGTATCCGGATGGAGCGGCGACTCGAACGGGACGGGGTCGACGTCGACGGGATCCGGTCGGCGTTCGCCTCGTATCAGGCGATCCGGACGTATCTCACGGAACACCGGGAGGTGGAGTACGAGTCCCAGCGGACGGATCGGGTCGAGAGCGTCGACCGCAGCGTCCAGCGGCTCAGAAGTCGGACCGCGACCGTCACCGGGGACAAGCTCACACAGCTCGACGCCGGGGACGAGATCACGCTCGGCGACGCACAGGTGACCGTCGACGTCCGCGTCTACTGTCCCGACTGTGATCGGCAGTTCGAGGTCGGAGCCCTGCTCGAACGCGGCGGCTGCGACTGCGCCGACTGAGGGACGGATGCCGACCCGTCCGTCCGCTCGACCGGTGTCCGCGGGCACAGAATTAAATAGGCAACCGCACGTGTGACCCGTATGAGCACGGAACAGGCGACCGGGGAGACACACGTAACCGTACGGAATATCGGGGGGATCGACGAGACGGCGGTGACGCTCGAACCGGGCGTGACCGTGTTGACCGGTCGAAACGCGACCAACAGGACCTCGTTCCTGCAGGCGATCATGGCCGCCCTGGGGAGCGAGGACGTCTCGATGAAGGCCGACGCCGACGAGGCCCGCGTCGAGCTGGCACTCGACGGCGAGACGTTCACGCGCACGCTTGAGCGACGAAACGGGCACGTTCGGCCGAGCGGCACCCCGTACCTCGACGATCCGACGCTGGCCGACCTCTTCGCGTTCCTCCTCGAATCGAACGAGGCACGGCGCGCCGTCACGACGGATGCGGACCTCCGCGATATCATCATGCGGCCGATCGACACCGACGAGATCCAGTCGGAAATCGACCGACTGGTCGACCAACGGCGGGAGATTACACGGGAACTCGACGAGTTGGACGACCTCAAGGCACGGCTCCCCGCGTTAGAGGAGAAGCGCACGGGGTTGAAAGCCGACATCGAGGAGACCGAAGGCGAACTTCGGGACGTCGAAGCGCGGATCGAGTCCACCGACGCCGACGTCGAACAGAGCCGCGAGGAGCGGGCGGAACTCGAGGAGAAACTCGAGAAACTCCGCGACAAACGGTCGTCCCTCGAGACGGTTCGCTACGACCTCGAAACCGAGCGGAACAGCCTCGAATCGCTCCGGTCCGAACGGGCGGAGCGAGCCGACGAGTACGACGACCTCTCGGAAACGCCCGCTGGGGAACTCGAGGACCTCGAATCCCGGATCGACCGGCTCCGTGATCGAAAACAGCGCCTCGAAACCGAGGTGACCGACGTCCGAAGCATCATCCAGTTCAACGAGGAGATGTTGGAGGAGGGGACCGGCGACGTCGTCGACGTCCTGAGCGACGACCGCGAGGGCGGCGAGATAACGGACGGGCTGGTGCCGGGGAAGACGGTCACGTGCTGGACGTGTGGAAGCGACGTCGACGCCGAACAGATCGAGGAGACCGTCGACACGCTGCGCGACCTGAACCAGCGGGCGGTCGGGGAGATCGGCGACATCGACGACGAACTCGCCGAACTGAAGGAGCGACGCGACGAACTCGAAGCGGAGCAACGTCGCCGCGAGCAGCTCGAGCGCGAGCGTCGGGAACTCGACGCGAAGATCGAACGGACCGAGGAGCGGGCCGCCGAGCTCGCGGAGCGGCGCGACGAGCTCCGGGACGAGATGGAGGGGATCGAACGACAGATCGCGACGCTCGAGGACGACACCTACGAGGATGTCCTCGACCTCCACAAGGAGGCCAACCAGCTCGAATACGACCTGGGATCCCTCGAGAACGACCTCGAACGGGTCGAGGAGAACATCGCGACGATCGAGGAGCGACTGGACGAGGAGTCCGAACTCCGTGCGCGACGGGAGGAACTCGGGGACGAGATCGAGTCGCTGCGGACCCGGATCGCCCGCATCGAGCGGGAGGCGATCACCGAGTTCAACGACCACATGGACACGGTGCTCGACCTGCTCGACTACGAGAACCTGGAACGGATCTGGATCGAGCGCACCGAAACCCGGGTCCGTGACGGGCGGGAGAAGGTGTCCAAGACGGCCTTCGAACTGCACGTCGTCCGGCGGACGGACGGCGGGACGTCCTACGAGGACCGGATCGGACACCTGTCGGAGAGCGAACGGGAAGTGACCGGCTTCGTCTTCGCGCTGGCGGGCTTTCTCGCCCACGAGGTGTACGAAACGGTCCCGTTCATGCTCCTCGACTCGATGGAGGCGATCGACGCCAACCGGATCGCGACGCTGCTCGAATATCTCGAGGGGTACACGCAGTACCTCGTCGTGGCCCTGCTCCCGGAGGACGCGAACCCGGTACCGGACGACCACCACTACGTCGAGTCGATCTGATCGGCGGACCGACGACGCGATAACCGTCACAGAAGTACTTTTGTTATCAAAACCGCCGGAGACGGTATCGCGGTCCGGGCGCACCATCGAAGGGAGGACCGGAGACCCGTCGGAACGAACCCGGAGACGGCGCCCGACGGTCACCGGGGGTCCGCGTTCAGTCCCTCGTCCAGGAACTCGGCGCGCCGTTCGGCTCGGCGGCGTTCGTCACGGAGGGCGTCGACCAGGCGGTCGGCCATCGTGCGGAACCCGTGGTCCGGATCGCCGTGTAGTTCGCGGAAGAACTCCTTGTTCGCCGTCTCGCAGTCTTCGATCCACTCGTCGTCGAGACTGCTCGCGCCGTGGAGGGTGCCGACGACGTTGCCCACGAGGCTGCCGTGGTGTCCGCGTCCCGCCCGAAGCTGGCCGCCTCGAAGATGGCGCGGTTGGGGTCGTCCCCGTTCCCGGCGTGCAGGACGCCGACGGCCGCAGGGAGCAGTTCGACGCCGCTCGGGCTGAAGATCCCTCGACGTACGCGTCGAAGGTCGGGGTGAACGGGGTCGTCACGAACGGGGCGGTCCGGGACCTCGACGGCATCCGGGACCTCGGGTCCCCCGTCTTCGCCCGGGCCCTCACACCCCGTGGGCCGAGTGGGACCGAGGAGATCGATCGGAACGTCCCGGTGACAGTCGGCGGCGCGCCGATCGAGCCGGGCGACGTCGTCGTCGCCGACGAATCCGGCGTCGTCGTGATCGAACGCGACGCGGTCGAGGACGTCACCGCGACCGCCGAGACGGAGCGGAACGTCGAGAGCCTGATTCACGAGGGACTGTCGCTCGAACGGGCGCTCGAAGAGGCCGGAATGGCGTAGCCCGCCCGGTTCGTACACGGGGAAGACGCCCGGGGCACGGGATCCGTTACCGACGAGATCCGATGGCCGGACACGCTTCTTATAATATTTCGATATATTCTATAAATATTGTATGTTTGCGAGAAACGTCGCGATCGAACCCAGGCCGGGCGTGAAGACGTCGATCCGAACCGTATCGCACCTGGTTGGAAGCCTATACGGTCTTTCAGCGTCTCAAAGACGATATATCGACGTCTAATTGCCACTCGAACGGATCGGATTCCCGCGTACGATTCCGGTCACGGTCTCGACGCCAAGGAGAAACTCTCAGCAGTTCAAAGGACATTTCAGGGTCGTTAATCGATCTATATTCCACCGGCAACGACGATTTCGATTCCGTGGCTCGTGAGCGAAGCTCCGCACGGCCGAGTTATGTAATATTTTTGGTTAAAAATATAATTTCTGCGATTTCAAGTAATATTGAGGCGATCGAGCGTCGCCGAAGGCCGATTGACCTTCCGCTAGGCGCCGGAGGGGAGCCGGCGGCGGCGCCGAACCCCGGCTCGACTCACTCCAGCCGTTCGGCGTACGAGAAGTCGACGTCCGTCGCTTCGGGGGTCGATCCGTCGAGGGCGATCCGCCACCCGTGGAGAGTGGTCGGGTCGTCGCACGCGTCCGTGAGCGTCGTCCGCACGTCGACGAGGTCGACGCCGTAGTAGTCGTCGGGGATGCCGCCGAGGTACTGGAGCGCCGTCTGGAAGAGACTACACATTCCGTCGTCGTTCTCGAAGTCGAAGTGCTTGTACGCGCCCGCCGCGACCTGTACCATCCCGTGGAGGAAGGCGCTCTCGGTGGTCCCGCTCCCGTAGTTGTACCACTCGTCCTCGAAGCAGTCGTGTGACTCGTGGAACGCGCCGGCGTTGTAGAGGCGGACGCCGTGGATCACCGCGCGGCGGAGGGTTCCGTGTTCCCACCCGTTCGACGGGGCGCGGTCCGCACTCCACCCGGTCGGATCGCCCGACACCGGCGGTCCCACCTCGTAGTCCCGGGTGTGGTCGTCCATACCGAACCCAGTCGGTCCACCGGCCTAACACCTGCGGTGGGGACGACGGGACGGAAACGCACTTCAACGCCCGGGACCAGGTGTGTACAATGAGGATACGAGAGTTCGGCGACGACCCCCAGGTGGCGGTCGTCGCGGCGGTCCACGGCGACGAACCCTGCGGCCCCCGCGCGGTCGACGAACTGCTTTCCGACCCGCCGTCGTTCCGGCGGCCGGTGAAGTTCGTCGTCGCCAACGAGGGTGCCCTGGACCGCGACGTGCGATATCTGGACGACGACCTGAACCGGGCGTTCCCCGGCGACGAGAACGCGGAGAGCCACGAGCGGCGACTGGCACCGCGGCTGCTGGCCGAAGTGGAGGACTGTACGACGCTCGCGCTTCACTCCACGCAGTCGTACGCCGACCCCTTCGCCCTGGTCGACACGGTCGATCCGGAGACGGCGTCGCTCTGTGCGCACCTCCCCATCGACGCGGTCGTCGAGACGGACGCGTACGCCGGGGGTCGGCTGATCGACTACCCCGGCACCGTCGAGGTGGAGTGTGGACTGCAGTGGTCCGACGGGGCTGCCGAGAACGCCCGACTGGTGATCGACGCGTTCCTCGCCGCGGCGGGCGTGCTGCCGTCGGAGGCCGGTCTGGAGACGGCCGATGGCGACGTGCCGATCTTCCGTCTCACCGGACGCGTGCCGAAGGCGCCGGCGACCGAACACGAAGTGTTCGTCGAGAACTTCGAGCGAGTGCCCGCCGGCGTCCCGTTCGCGGCGGCCGACGGCGACGACCGGGTGGCCGACGAGCCCTTCTATCCAATCCTGATGTCGGCCGAGGGGTACGAGAGCGTGTTCGGGTACGCGGGCGAGCGAGTCGGCCGACTGGCCGACATCGCGGACCCGGCGGACGGTCACTCCTCGCGGGGCGCGAGTTCGACCAGCGTGAGGTCACGGTCCAGCATACAGTAGTCGTGGGGTGGGTCGCCCACCACCTCGTCGATGCGGTACTCCGCGCCGAGTTCCGCGCCGTCGGGGACACAGTAGGTGTGACTCGGACAGTCGGTGTACGGACACGACCCGGCCAACTCCGTCTTGCTGCCGGCGTAGGCTCCCTTCGATGGCACGTTCGCGGGGATGGATGCCGGTTCGACCTCGACGGCGCGAACGCCGCCGTCGTGGACGGCACAGTCGAGCGTTTGAGCGCCCTCGCGAACGCCCGTGATCCGGTACCGGGTCCCTGGAGAGAGGTCGAGACACTGACCGCGGTAGGGACAGCCCTCGCAGGCGCTGGATTCGCCGCGGAAGACGAACTCGCGGCCCACCTCTGCGAGGCGCGTTCCGATGAGCGTGACCTCCGACATACCCGAACGTTCACGACCCGGTCGGTTAAGCCTCGCGACCGAGCAGTTCGTCGAGGCGCTCGAAGTACGCCTCCCGTGGGACCTGGTAGACCTCGCGGTAGTCGACATCGCCGGCGGCGAACGCGCGGGCGAACTCGACCGCCGTCTCGACGGCAGCCGGCCGGTCGTCCGCCGACTCGACCCGCGCCTCGACTTCGGGTTCGAGATACAGCGTGACGGTCCATCCGTCGCTTTCCCCGCTCCCGGGCCGACGCCGGGGCGACCCCGGGGAGAGGTAGACAGTCGGGAGACAGGGCGCAGGGAAGGCCTCGGTGTCGAACACGTCGGGACGGTAGGCCAGGATCGCCCGCCCCTCGGACTCCTCGTGCCAGACCGTCCAGCCGTCGGGAAGCGCGTCGAATGTCACGCCCCCTACTTCGTGCCGACGACCCTATACTTCGCGGTCCGCGGCGACGCGTGCCGGCGACGGATCGGCCACTCGTCGCCCCCTCCGTCCGAGACGTCCACACGGCTAGTCGTGGGTTCGAGTTCTCCCGTTCGTGACACGCGGACCAGTGCGGCCCCGGGTACCCGGCCGCCGGAGTCCGATACGGGCGAGCCGTTCATACTGTTTATTGTAAGTCAGCACCGGTGGTTCGCCAGGACAGTCCGGCGAACCACCGGTGAACAGTTACACTAATCCGTATCAGTCCAGGTTCGAAATCGCCTCGTCGATGTCGAAGTCCTCGGTGGTCTCGGACCCCTCCTCGCTGCGGTCGACTTTCTCTCCGTCCTCTTCGATCTCCACGTCCTGTGGCTCGTCCTCGGTGAACTCCGTGTTGACGCCCCAGGGCACGCTACCGGCCCCCGGTTCGGACGGAATCGGTCGCGGGCCCCCAGTGTGTCTCCGGCACGCTTCGGTGGTTCATCTCGGTGGAATCTACCGGACGCGCGGATATATCCCTTGGGTTCGGGGCATCCCACCGGGACTCGACGGTCATCGACGGGTCGTCGGCGCTACTCCCGACGGCCGTTCGGTTTCTCGGAAGTGGTGGCAAATTTATAAATAGGACTGGAATGCCCTCTTTGACTGAATCGTATGACGGAGATCATCGACTACGAACTCTATCGGGTACCACCCCGCTGGTTGTTTCTCAAGCTAGAGACGAGTGACGGCACAGTCGGATGGGGGGAACCCGTGATCGAGGGGAAAGCAGGACCTGTTGCCGCCGCCGTCCGCCAGCTCGTAGACCGGCATTTGTTGGGCGAAGATCCAGCACCGATCGAGGAACATTGGCAGGTGCTGTACAGGGGGGACTTCTACCGGGGTGGTCCGATCTTGATGAGTGCGATCGCAGGTATCGACCAGGCTCTCTGGGACATAAAAGGAAAACGGATGGGTAAACCCGTCTACGAGCTTCTGGGCGGACCCGTCCGTGACCGGATGCGTGTGTATCAATGGGTGACCGGCGAGACGGTCGACGAGGTGACACAGGCGGCCGTCGAGAAGGTCGAGGAGGGCTTTACCGCGGTGAAGATGTTGGCTACCGAGGGCCTCGAACGGGTAGAATCGCCCGCACAGATTCGAAAGGCCCGTGATCGAGTGGCCGCGGTCAGGGAAGCCGTCGGACCCGAGGTGGATATCGGTGTTGACCTGCACGGTCGGACCACGAAAACGGTCGCTAAACAGCTCGTCACGGAGCTCGAGCCGCTTAACCCGATGTTCATCGAGGAACCAGTGGTCCCCGAGCATTCGGATGCGATCGGAGAGATAGCCAGACACACGACGATTCCCATCGCGACTGGCGAGCGTCTCTTTTCGCGGTGGGATTACAAGCCCTTGTTTGAAGCGGGGCATGTCGACATCATCCAACCCGATCTCTCGCACGCCGGTGGCATCACCGAAGTGCGAAAAATCGCGACGATGGCCGAAGCCTACGATATCAGCGTCGCCCCCCACTGTCCACTTGGGCCGATCGCCCTCGCGTCCTCCGTACAGGTCGACGCGACAGTGTCCAACGCGTTCATTCAGGAACAAAGTCTGAATATGCAGTATAACGACCGAGGGGGGCTCCGGGAGTACCTGTCCAATCCCCACGTTCTCGATTACGAGGGCGGAACGATGGAACTCCCGAGCGGTCCCGGGTTAGGAGTCGAAATCGACGAAGAGAGAGTGAGATCACGTAGCGAAGACAGCTCGGAGTGGTCTCCACCACTATGGCGAACCGACGACGGTGTACTCGCAGAGTGGTGATCCGGAGTCCGAGATCGGCGCAGTACGCGGATTCGCCGTGTCGACGAGTGTCGGGTCCCGGGCGTGACGGATCGGGGTCGCGGGATGGCATCCGAAAAATTCCCCCTCGAAGGCGACCGGTTGCCCGGGGGAGACCGCCGGGACCGAAGCTGAACTCCAGGAGCGCGATCCGGATCGGATGGCGTCGACGACGGTCGGATCGACGGCCGTGATCGAGTCGTCGGCACCCATCGTCACAGCGGCGGCAATCGATTCCGAGGTTGGATCTCGACGGCACTCAGCCCGGCTCCGGTCCGACCGACGCGAGCGTCCGTCGTCGGCTGGGGGATCCTTGGAGAGCGTGGTTACCGGGGTGGATCCGAAATGCGTGCCCGGAACGCTACCGGGCGAGAAGCTACTAGCAGGCTCGCCGGGAGTGTAACTCACGTTTCTGCGAATCGAGAACAGATGGACGTGAAACCGCTACTCGTTTTCGAGGGCGTCGTAGATCTCGCGATGTTCGTCCCGATCAGCCTTGGCAACGCGCAACACAAGCTCTCGGCGAATGTCTTCCATCACATCGTCGAGTGGCGTTCGGTCGCCTGGCTGCTCTTCCGTCGCCATGTCCACATCTTGACCACGAGTTCGGTTAATCGTTCGGGTCCAACGATTCATCGGACAGCTGAGCAAGTCCGTACTCGACGAGGTCGCCTCGCCATCGTTCGACCACTTCGTGCAAATCGACTTCGGTCGTGTGTGTTCGGAGATATTCGAGTACGTCGTCCTCATCGACAGCCTTCTCGTCGGTACCGAACTTCGCCAGTATCCCTCTGGTTTCGTTGTCGTATTCGAACCGGCGACCGTTGAGCAGATAGAATACCGTCGTCGTGTTGAGTGCGGTGCGCTTGTTACCGTCCACGAACGGGTGGTTGGCGACGAGGAGCCGAAGCAGATGAAATGACTTCTCGTGAATCGTCTTCGGAACCGACCCGAAGCTCCCTTCGCTGACGTACTCCAGTGCGAATTCGATATCTCCGCGACTCCGGACGCCCGAGCTGGTGTCTGGGTACTCCGAGACGATGTCCTCGTGGATGTCGAGTACATCTTCGACCGACGGATACCAAAACGAGTCGGTCATTGTCGGAGATTCACATCCGACTAACCTATCGTTTTCTCTCCGAACGACCGACTCTTGCCGTTGGGGTCACTCCTCCCGAGCGTAACGGCGGCGAGCGTCGTAGAGAGCGGGCAAACCTTATTCCAGGCTCGTCATCATCGACTGTTTCCGTGATCCGGCGAGAAAGAGAGGCTACTACGGGTGAATCTCATTCAATGATAGATTCCGACTGAGGCTATCTGTATTATTTGCATATACTTTCGATATTATACTCGAAATGCGTGCCCGGAACACTACCGGACGAATTTCTACTAGTAAGGTAGGTGGAAGTGTCTTGGCTGATTTGAAGGCCTCAAGATCGTAAAATCAGCATCCCCGATCAAACCCACGGATCGAGTTCCTCGCGGCCACCGAACGAATCTCGATTCGGATACGCGTCGGTCATCGTAATTGGACCAGACGCGACCTGATACGCCGGCATCGTATCCTCCTAGAGCAGGACGACACCAGCATGAGCGTCGGATGGTAACCCACCGAAATCTTTCACGTCGCTCGTCACGACGATCAGTTCGTGTTCTCGGGCGTACGGTAAGACATCCGCTTCGTCATCGGCTCCTTGCCGGAGCGCGTCACGGACGTGCTCGGCGTGAATTTCTTCTTTCGATAAGTACGTGGCTGTCTTTGGATCGATGTTCTCATCGAGGAGAAAGCGCCACCCGCTCATCTCAGGCGGCATCGGGATCGACGCCTTCGGGACGGTTGATCGACTCGCGGAAGGCCGCTATCGCATCGTCGCGCTCCTCTTCTACGTCACGCATCTCTCGCGGATGATCGTGATAGTAAGCCAGCGCGTGATACACGTCAGCGACGTCGAGGTCGTACCGATCGGCAACAGCCTCGGGGTCTTCACCACGTTCTTCGACAAGGGCATACACCTGACGGACGCTGACCCGGCGGCCACGAATGTGCGGCTCGCTCTTCAGCTCGTGTGCGATCCGCCGGGATTCTCCCTCGGATATACCTACACGTTGCTGCTACTCCCGCAAAATCATACTGCTGACTGGGCTGGCGAGAGCTCCCGCTCAGAGAGTGTCTGTGAAATGTACGCCCGGAACACTACCGGGCGAGAAACTACTAGTAGGCTCGGTGAATGTGTTATCCCATTCTAAGGAACCTCAGTTCCAAAATATTCCTACTTCCGCATTCCGTATCGGGTTTCACCGGAATCCGTTGATATTCATCGACCAGGCGGCGCGGTAGCAGACTCGGGTCGAACGATGAGGAGAGTCAAATAGACGGGGGCTGTGATCAGTTCCACGAGACGCGCGAACGCTACCAACAGAATCATACGTGTCTGTTCAAGAGTGTGGCGTATCGGGCTCCTACTCCGAGTCACAGCACCGTCTGAACCTGGACACCTATGTCCTCAGTAATCGGAATAGTCTCTGTCGCGCTCGTGGCATCGCTTTTTATGTCATTTACCGTCGGGGCAAACAGCAACTCCGCCCCGATTGCGCCAGCCGTCGGAGCGAACGCGTTGTCCACCCTTCGGGGGGCACTACTGGTCGGCCTCGTCGCCGGTCTCGGTGCCATTGCGCAGGGTGGCAGTATCTCCGAGACGATTGGTCACGGGCTGGTGACCGGCGTGACGATCACGCCACTAGCAGCCACTGCGACGCTGCTCACGGCAGCCACACTCATCACGATCGGGAACTCCCGCGGTTACCCTATTCCCTCAGCGTTCACGGTCACCGGTGCAGCGATCGGTGCGGGTGTCGCTCTTGGCGGTGGCTTTGCGGTCATGACGTACGCTAAGATTCTGGGATTTTGGTTTGCGATTCCGGTCGTCGAGGGCGTCCTCGCGTACGGTCTCGCGTGGCTGTTACTGGATGAGACGGTCTCGGATACGCTAAGCATTCCGCTGCTCGCCGCCGGCGTCGGCTACACACTCGCCAACGTCCAGCTATCGTTTCTCCCGGCCCCCCAGAGCGAGCAAGGATCGATTGCGGGCGTTATCACCCGTCAATTTAACGTCGCATCGATAGGGCTCGGCGAGGCCGGAATCGTACTCGTTGGGGTTGTACTCGGACTTCTCACGCTCACAGTGGTCTACTGGCAACTCCGGCGTGACGTGACGACCGGAATCAACAGACTGCTGGTCGCGCTCGCCCTCGTCGTCGTGTTCACCAGCGGCGGGTCGCAGGTCGGACTGGCCACCGGGCCACTGGAAGCCGTCTTTGAATCGTCGCTCGGCCTTCCCTCGCTGTACCTGCTCGCACTCGGGGGCCTTGGAATTCTCCTCGGGGGATGGTTCCGTTCGCCACGCCTCATCCAGGCTGTGGCCCGCGAGTATGCCTCACTCGGGCCGAAGCGGTCGATTGCAGCGTTCATTCCTGCGTTTCTCGTCGCGCAGGCAGCAATCGCGCTCGGCTATCCCATCTCGTTCAACAAAGTGATGATTTCTAGCATCGTCGGGGCCGGACTTGTCGGCGGGTCGTCGGACTCCGCCGGGGTATCGACCACAAAGACGGTCTACACTGTCGGGGCGTGGGTCGGCTCGATGGTCGGCGGGACCGTAATTAGCTTCGCGCTCTATCACACGCTCGCTGCGCTTCCGGGACTCGGGTAATTAGATATTCTGAAGCGTGACGAGATCTTCGACAGCTGCGCTTTCCTTCATTTCTGCCCATGTCTCGAAATCAGTTGTCCGCGCTACGAATGCGTCGCGTTCATCGGCCGAGAGCTGTTGGACGCCGCCAATAGTGTCATCGTCACACGGGCTGGCCACACAGAACTCGTCCACCGAACCAAACTGCGTGTGGCGACTGATGAACGATTTCGAGGCAATCCGCTCGCGGGAACTGGAGACCCACGTCTCCAGTGTGAGTGCCCGTTCGATTGCGTTTTTGAGGTTTGTCTGCAGTGAATCGTGGGTCCTGACATCCGAGTCAAGAACCATACATCGTGTTCATATTTCAAGCCACCTAAGTGCGGTGGCGGGACGAGTTTGATAGCGTCTTGCTGTACGGTTACTCGATCATTACAGTTTCCCCGCAAGCAGGGCAGGCGGGCCCATTATTTGTCTGTTCGAGTTCAGTCTCGTCACCAGTCCACCCACAAAATGGACACTGTATTGGGTCGGCTCCAGGCACAGGATACTCAAGATCGCCCTCGCCAAATCAAAAAGTGTGGTGTCTGTATTAATTGGATCAAGTCGGATGAACAAAAAACGTGTGCAAGATATGCGCCTTCCATCTTGCACGCCTCACCCCGACCTATACGCGATGTGTCAGTAACAGCTGTGCAAGACTCAGAGGATGAGTTCAGCAGGACGACTCCGATTATTTCAGATGTTCCCAAACAAGGTAATACGTGAAATTCATCAAAACTCGCACTAGACACGACGAAACGACGGTATCTACCTGTGTGCTGGTGGGCATATGAATGCAAGATCTGCGGTTTCACGTCCGCCGCTCCCGGACCAACCAAGCGAAGTTTGAAGCTTTCGAGAGGGTAATAACAGATATGACTCGCGTTTCCACGGAAGAGTTGATAACGGGACTCAAAGAGGAAGATGCACAGGTCGCAGAGGTGTTAAGCAAAGAGTCCGTAACAATCGAGGTAGGAAAATATCCAACCGCGTCGCCAAAGAACCCTCACACAGAGAATGAAGTCTACTACATTATCTCTGGGTCGGGGATGATTCGTATTGGAGATAAAACACATTCTGTCGAGAGCGGCGATGTGGTTTTCGTCGAACAGGGACTTGAACACGACTTTTTCAATATTGACGAGGAGATTACTGCGCTGACTATCTTCGTCGGGTCTGATAACCCGAGTTCGTATAGTCTTCGTGAATAAAAGGCAGGAAACGTGCCATCGAACCGTGCTAGATTCGCGCTCTGTATGCAGCACAAACATCACCACCTGACAGGAAACATCAGTATCTCACAAAGCCGGTTAGTTGAGATGTCTGCTTGCTACGAATGTGCCTAGCAAACAGCAGCAAGCAGACAGTGGAATACACGAAGACAAGCTCCTTAAGTTCCTCGTCAACCGGCTTGACGAAGAAATTTCTCTCGGTCTTGCGAACAATGCTGAACTCAACGCTGAGGACATCTACGAGGTCCTCGTCGCGCGACCGCCGACGGGACCTCGATCTCGACACTGTGCAACTCCAGCGAAGACTCGCCATCGGCGAACACGATTCTCTACCACCTCCGGACGAAGTTCGAGCCGGAACGGCTCGAACGAGTCGCTAACAGGCTTCTTCGCCGAGACATTGTCGAACTACTCCCCGAGCAGGTGGAGGTCTGCGCAGACCTCCACCTGCGGCCCTACTACGGTGACGAAGAAGACACAGACCACCTCTATCACTCGGAAGCGAAGCGGGGAACCACTGCGTTCCACGCTTACGCTGACACTCTACGCACGCGTGCGGAGCAAACGCTACACGCTGGCGGTGCGCCGTCTCGAAGACAGCGACACCGCCAGCAGCGTTCTCGCTGAGTTCCTTGGCGTTTTCGACGACCTTGACACCGAAGTCAAGGCCGTCACCTCAATCGCGGATTCTACGATAGCAAGTGTCTCACGTTGCTTCAAGCGCACACCTACGCGTACGTTGTCCCGATCATTCGGTGGGATGAGGCGATTCAGCAGGAACTCTCGGAAGGGTGGAGTCGCGTCATCCGACACGACCTGACAGGGAAACTCGCCGGTCACAGCTGGACCGTCGAGTTTCCCGTCTACATCGACTGTACGTATCTGAATGGACGATACGACGAGAACGGCGTGGCGCGTCACGGCTACGCCACTGACGCGCCGTTCATCGAGACACCACGCGACGCTCGATACCACTACTCGAAACGCTTCGGTATCGAGTCGAGCTATCGCTTGTCCGAGCAAGCGATAGCGACGACAACGACACGAGACGCGACGGTCAGACTGCTGTACGTCGTAGTGAATCTACTGCTACAGAACGTTTGGCGGTATCTGCACTACGAGTTTGTGGCGACGCCCCGCCGGGGCGAGCGTCGCCTCTGGTGGTGGCCGTACAAGGAGTTCGTCAATATGGTTCGGGGGGCTGCGTGGACGGCCCTCTCGGTGCGTCGGGCCGTCCCCGCGAACCGACCTCCTGACGACCGGTTCTACCGGTAGTCACTGACCGAGCAAGCGTCATCGCAAGTAGCAACGCTGTCGCGTCGGCGGCTGACCGCCGCCGACAGCGACAGCTCCGCCTTCGATCAGCGGTGCTCAACCGCAATCGATGACTCACCACAACAGAACAGGTGGCTCCGGTCACGCTAACTGGCGATGCTTTGTGAGGTACTGAACATAGCACTCCCGACAGACATCATTCTAGGGCCGCTATCATCGGGTAGTGTCTAGATAAGCTGGTTCCATGCGAAGGCAAACGCTTGTAACCAGTTTTCAGCGGTACTCGGTTCGACGTGACTAAACGTATTTGAAAATTGGTTAGTTCGTTGTTTGATTTCTCGGAAGACACGTTCGACGGCATTCCGATTCCCATGTGTAACATGCTGGAATCGTAGCCCGTGTCGGTGACAGGCTGCCTGCAACCACGGTGCACCGTTGACGAGAAAAACTGCGTCGTCTACCTGATGTTTCTCACGTGATTCTGAGAGAAACATCGAGGTGATCGCAGTGGTTCTCGTCGGATAGAGCCGAACATGAAGCAGGCGGTTGGTATCGGGATCGACAGCAGCGTACAGCCAATATCGCTCATCATTGAGTTGAATCACAGTCTCATCGACCGCAACGTGATTCGGCTCAGCACCACCTGTCGGCTGTAAATCGGCCTTCTGCACCCATCGATGCACGGTGCTTCGATGACGATCGACACCCAACATCTCAAGAATCGAGACTGTATCCGAAAGTGATAGTCCAGCCAAATGGAGTCGGATACCGAGCTTCATCGCCGGCTCGGGTGTCGCCTCTCGCTCCGGAAATTCTAACTCGATGCAACCGCTATCGCCACTGAGGCGGTCGAACGAGAGCATAATCCACTCAAATCTTTGACCGCCTCGTTCCTTATCGCAACGCTACCTCATCGACTGTTTCCATGAAAATACAGCGACGAAGGGACTCTCCGCGAGAAATCCGGTTTCGATAATAGACTGTAGTTAATGTTATTCATATTATTCACAAATAATGCTAATAGTATACTCAAAATGTACGACCGGAACACGACCGACCGAGTTTCTACTAGTAGGCTCGGTGGAAGTGAAGGTGTGAGTCCATACTGAACGATGTCGTCCCGCCATTTTGAAATCCCATCGTTTAGATCAGTCTCTCCCCCCACTGTCTAAATCGGGCGTAAACGAACTCCGCTCGATATAGAGGAACTCAATGAGGAAGACTACCGCGAATATCCCCACGATCCAGAGCAGAATCTCCACGTCAGACTGATAGAGGTGATAGAGAACAACCGGAAGCGCAACTCCCGTGCCGACCAGACCGAGTACTGGAATGAGGCGGTTCGACCCCGTCTCGTCGGCGAGCACGATGTTCGTGTAATTCGTGACTGCAAACGAGATCAAAAACGCCACTGATCCGAACTCAGTGATCTGTTTGAGAGTTCCCAAGGCTGCGAGTGCTGCCGTCAGACTACCGATAATCAGCAACGAGTAGACGGGGATTCCCTCTCGGTTCCGGAACGAAAACACGCGCGGGAGGGCACCTTCTGTCGCAATCTCATGGACAAGCCGCGAGGTACCGAACAAGGTCGCGTTGATACCCGACGAGGTGCTTTTCATTGCCGAAAGGATGACGAGAACAAATCCAGTACCCCCGAGAACGGGGATGTTGGAGACGGCCTCGGCGAGTGCAACTTCCTGATGGGCGAGAAGTTGCTCTGGCGTAAGGTGAAGTGTCGCCATGAACGACACTGAGACGTAGATCAGTATCGAAATAGCGATGGCGACGTACATCCCGATCGGCAACACTCGTTCTACGTTCTCGATGTCTTCGTAGTCATAGACCAGAAGTTGAAAGCCCTCGTAGGAGACGAATATGATGGCAAATCCTGCGATTGGGCTGACGACGCCTTTGCTGAAGAAGTCGAGTGCTGCCACATTCCCATCATAAAAAATCACTCCGAGGGTTGCGAGCGACAGCAAAATGATGATTTTGATGTACACTGCGATATCTTCAAAGAGGCCAGTCTCGTGGACGCCCCGGAGGTTGAGACCGACGAACGCAGCGACGACCAGGGTCGAGATAATCGGCCGCAGGAGTTGCGGGAGTTCGATCCCTGCGATAGCTCTCGCGGCAGTGAGCGTGTAGGCACCGAAGGCGAACGCGTACATCGCCATTACACCCACGTATCCGATGACGAGAACCCACCCGACGTACGCGGCGATAGTCGGGTTGTCGACGATGTGCTCGGCGAATGAAAAGACGCCACCGTGTTCCCCGAAGTGCAGCGTGAGTTGAAGATAGGAATAGGCAGTGAGGAGAGTGATGACGCCCGCAATGAGATACGACAACGGGACTGCATTACCGGCTTGCTGCATTGCAACGCCGAGGACGGCGTAGATCCCGCCCGAGACCATTCCGCCGACACCCATCGCTATGACCTCGATGAGTCCGAGTTTCCCAGAACGACTGCGAGTCAGGAGAGAGCGGAGTGTTTTCATAGAGATCATGACCTCGATTAAAACGTACCGTTAGACTGTAACAAGCGGGGTAGCGAAAAGATTGTGGACTAGTTAGTGATACTGCACGCAAGTTCTTGTTCATCGACATACAGCGATATACGGGGACTTCTGAACTCCGCACTGTATCCAGGATGAACATTCCGACTTGATAGTCCTGAGAACTCCCGCCAGACCTCATTCCTGCCCGGTCACCATCGATAATTTCCGAAATTCGGCGAGAACGGGGCCGTCAATAAAGAAGAACCTGCCTCAGCGAGTAAAATGGACTGGAGCACCAGCATCTGGCGACCGAGTGGCTCGTAGAGTCCGGTAGGTCGCCGGGAGACTTCCCTTCGGTCGTCTCCCGAGCCTTTGCTCGCTACGCTCGCAAAGACGCCAGTTCACTCGCGCGAGCGAATGCGAGCGCGAGGCCAAGGAAGGGGCGAAGCCACTGACGCAGGCTTTTGATCGAGCTTTTGCAAGCGAGCGGAGCGAGCGCTGCAAAAGGTCGATGTACGCCCGGAACACTAACGTCCGGCCTCATCCCTGGCGGCGTGCCGAGTCGGCCGGCTAACCCTCGTGCCGGGCGGTCGCGGGGTTGGGTCGGCTGTGCGACGGCAGCCCGTGTCGCGTGCCCGGGTTCGCCGCGCGGTCATCGCGCCCTGGTGGGTATGCTCGGGCGGGGACTGAAGGCACGCACGTGGAAGGAGGGCGCCCAGCGGGTAACCTCTTGCGGCACGGCGTCAGTAGACGTAGTCGGCCGCGGGGACGTTGACGTAGCCGCCCCGCCGGAGGCGCCGCTTCCGCCACCGATAGCCCACGAGTAGTTTGATGGCGTTCCACCCGGCACCGAACTTCCGTTCGAACATCCGGTAGCCGCTCTCGCTGGCGAGCATCTTGCGGCCGGTGCGGAAGATGCGGTCCCAGTCGTCCGGGTCGTAGTCGGCGACCATGTCCGCCATCGTCACGTTCCGCAGAATCTCGTCCTCGATGGCGTCCTTCCAGGCGTCGTTGTACCGCGAGAGGTCGCCCCGCGCCGCCAGATCGCCCGCGATGGAACCGGTTCGGACGGCGACGTGGTCGCCCCCCTCGTGGAACGCCGAGGTGGTGCCCATCGCCCCGCCGACGACGGCGATGCCCGCCTCGACCGGGGAGTCGATCGGTCGGGTCGAGGAGATGGGGTAGGTTTCGGTGCCGCCGGACTTGCCCCGGTCCTCGACCAGCGGGAAGTCCCCGGGGACGTCGTACTCGTCGCCGTACTCGTGTTCGAGGAGGCGCCGGAGGTACTCGCTCCCGCCGGGGACCGTCTCGTCGTCGGGGCGGAGCAGGGCGTACGACTCGGGGTCGGTCACCGCGTCCAGGTCGAGACCGATCGGCATCGTGAGCCCGATCCGGGCGACGTCGTCGTCGTTGGGGAAGATCCACGGGTAGGCGGTGTGTCCGGGGATATACCCCCACCAGAACGCGATGGCGCCGCGGAGGTCCTCGGCGACGGCCGGGGGCAGGCGTCGGTGTTCCTGGTACGCGATGTGGTTTGCCGTCGTCGTCCCGAGGCGGTCGGTCACCGGGTACGGCAGGTACCGATCCAGCACGCGGTTGGTGACGGTGCGCTGTGGGCCGTCGGCGAGGATCACGGAGTCGGCGGTCACCTCGTCGCCGTCGGCCAGCCTGACGGTGTGTCTGGGGTCGTCGTCCAGGGTCGTCTCCACGTCGCGGACGGAGACGCCGACGCGGTAGTCGGCGCCCGCGGACTCGGCGCGCTCCCGGAGCCAGTCGTCGAAGCGAGCGCGGTGGAAGGTGTAGCCGAAGGTGTCGTACGAGGAGTCGATGCCCGTGCTGTGCAGGACACAGGACTCCGTGGGGCCGACGAACTCCGCGCGGTCGAGTTCCGACAGCAAGACGTCGTCGGGAAACTCGTCGGGATGGATGCCCATGATGTCGACCCAGTAATCGAGGATGCCGGCGGCGTCCGTCGAGTCCGGCCCGAGTCCGGATCGGTCGTCGCGGGGAACGCCCTTCTCGAAGACGCGTGCGGACGCGCCGGCTTCGGCCGCCGCGTGCGCCGCGGCCGATCCGGCGGGCCCGCCGCCGACGACGGCTACGTCGACGTGTTCCATACCCACCATCCGACGGGCGACTGTATTAAACGCCCGGAACGCGACGGCCGTGCCGTCCCCCGAGGGTCTATAACGGAGGCGCGAGCAACGCCGTCCATGACAGATCCTGACGTCGTCGTCCTCCGACAGAAGGTCCACGGCATGGCACCCGAATCCTACGGCGAGCGGCTCCGCGAGTGCCTCCCCGACCACGAGGTGGCCGTCGCCACCACGCCCGACGAGGAGCGCGAGTTGCTCGCCCGTGCGCGGGTGGTGACCGGCATCGACTTCGAAGCGGAGTGGCTGTCGGTCGCGGAGAACCTCGACCTCTTCGCCTGCACCTACGCCGGCACCGGTCACCTCGATACGGACGCGCTGGCCGACGCGGGCGTCGCCGTCACCAACGCGGCCGGCGTCCACGGCCCCAACATCTCGGAGTACGTGATCGGATCGCTGATCGCTCACGAACGCCGGTTCCGCCTCGCCCGGGAGCGCCAGGAGCGCGCCCACTGGGAGGCCTACCCAGTCCGCGAACTCCAGGGGAGCACGGCGGCCGTCGTCGGGCTGGGCGCCATCGGGGAGGCACTCGTCGAGCGCCTCCACCCCTTCGGCGTGGAGACTATCGGGGTCCGGTACACGCCGGAGAAGGGCGGCCCGGCCGACGAGGTGGTCGGGTTCGACCGGATTCACGACGCCCTCGCCCGGGCGGACTACGTGATCCTCGCGTGCCCGCTGACCGACACCACACGTGGACTGATCGACGCCGACGCGCTGGCCTCGATGCGCGCGGACGCGTTACTGGTCAACGTCGCGCGCGGCCCCGTGGTCGACACGGACGACCTGGTGACGGTGCTGCGGAACGAGGACATCCGGGGGGCGACACTCGACGTGACCGATCCCGAACCCCTGCCCGCGGACCACCCGCTGTGGGCGTTCGACAACGTGCGGATCACGCCGCACAACGCCGGCAACACGCCGAAGTACTACGACCGCCTCGCCGACATCCTCGCCGGGAACCTGCGCCGGATGGAGGAGACGGGGTCGGTCGAGGGCCTGGAGAACCGAGTCGTCTGAGCGACGGCCGGGCCGGCGTCAGCGCTCGGGCGGCGCGATCTCGTTGCGGAGCGTGCCGACGCCCTCGTAGGTGATCTCGACGACGTCGCCGGGGTCGACGGTGCCGGGGTTGGCCGGACTGCCGAAGGCGATCACGTCGCCCGGACGGAAGGTGAACCGCTCGGAGAGGAAAGAGACGACCTCGTAGGGATCGAACAGCATGAGTTCCGTGTTCGCCTCCTGTCGGCGCTCGCCGCTCACGTCGGTGTGCATGTCGATCCCGTGCGGGTCGAGGTCGGTCTCGATCCACGGGCCGAGGGGACCGGAAGCGTCGAAGGCCTTCCGCGCGGTGCGGCCGGGCTGATCGAGCGCGTCCAGATCGTTCATGATCGTGTAACCCCGCAGCACCTCGGGGACGTCCTCGGGGTCGACGCGGTGACACCGCTCGCCGATCACGGCCGCGAGTTCGCCGGCGTAGGTCACCTCCTCGGAGAAGGTGGGATAGGGGACCGGTCGCTCGTGGGCGACGACCGAGGCCGGCGGCTTGATGAAGAAGGCCGGTTGGTCGGGCACGTCGTACTCCATCTGGTCGAGCGTCTCGGCGAAGTTGCGTCCGACGCAGTAGAGCGCCGAGGGATCGCACGGCGGGGCCAGGGGGCCGTCCTCGCCGACGACGAACTCCCCGTCGTCGGTCGCGACGACGCCGTCCCGGTACTCGCCCTCGTGTACCTCACCGTCCACCGCGATGCGCGCGAGTTTCATACGCTCCCGTCCCGGCCGACCGACAAACCGCTTGTGGAACGCCGGCGGTGGGCGTCGAAAGCGTTTACTGTGACAATCGGTAACATCCAACGTACCCCTACCTGCGGCCCTCGATCCGCGTCAGTTTTTACGCGTCGGCCGGAACCGTGAGGTAATGGACTCCGAACTGCGCGACCGCGTCGAACGAGCGGCGCGGACGCACGCACTCCTCAACGCGGTGAAATACGAGAGCGACGCGGACGTCGGCGCGGTCATGGGCCCGCTCATGGGCGAGAACCCCGAGTTTCGCGAACACGCCGACGAGATTCCCGGCGTCGTCGGGGGCGTCGTCAGCGAGGTCAACGGGCTCTCGGACGCTGAGCGACGCGACGAACTCGCCGACCTGGCGCCCGAGAAGCTGGCCGAACTGGAGCGCGAGGACGAGGGCGACGACCACCCGCTTCCGGACCTGTCGAACGTCGAGGACGGCGTCGTGATGCGCGCCGCCCCGAACCCGAACGGTCCATGGCACCTCGGACACGCCCGGATGCCCGCCGTCATCGGGACGTACAAGGAGCGCTACGACGGCCGCTTCATCTGCCGGTTCGACGACACCGACCCCGAGACGAAGCGCCCGGACTTGGAGGCCTACGACGCCATCCTCGACGCCATCGACTACCTCGGCTTCGAACCCGACGCGGTGTTGCGCGCTAGCGACCGCCTGGAGACCTACTACGACCACGCCCGCGAGTTGATCGACCGGGGCGGCGCCTACACCTGCTCCTGTCCGGGGGCGGAGTTCTCCGAGTTGAAGAACGCGGGCGAGCCCTGTCCCCACCGCGGGAAAGAGCCCGAGCGGACCCGCGAGGAGTTCGAGGCGATGGTCGACGGCGAGTACTCGGCGGGCGAGATGACCCTCCGGGTGCGGACCGACATCACCCACAAGAACCCGGCGCTGCGTGACTGGGTCGCCTTCCGGATGATCGACCGCCCACACCCCCGGCCGGAGGCGGCCGACTACCGCTGCTGGCCCATGCTCGATTTCCAGTCCGGCGTCGACGACCACCTCACGGGCGTCACGCACATCATCCGCGGCATCGACCTGCAGGACTCCGCGAAGCGCCAGCGGTTCGTCTACGACTACTTCGACTGGGAGTACCCCGAAGTCGTCCACTGGGGGCACGTCCAAGTCGACGAGTACGACGTGAGCCTCTCGACGTCGACGATCAAGGAACTGATCGACGACGGGGAGCTCGACGGCTGGGACGACCCGCGGGCGCCGACGCTCGCGAGCCTGCGACGCCGGGGGATCCGGGGGCAGGCCATCGTCGACGCGATGATCGAACTCGGCACCTCCACGAGCAACGTCGAGCTGTCGATGAGCGCGGTGTACGCGAACAACCGCGACCTGATCGACGACGACGCAGACCGCCACTTCTTCGTCCGCGACGGCGTCGAGGTGGCGGTCGACGGCGGGCCGGACGCGGGCCGGCCGCCCGTCCACCCCGAACACGAGGAGCGCGGCCGCCGCGACGTACCCGTTCCCGGCGCGGTCCTGATCGAACCCGCCGACGTTCCCGCGGCCGGCGAGCGGGTCTGGCTCAAGGGCTTCGGCTGTGTCCGCCGCGTCGACGAGGGCTTCGAGTACGTCGGCGACGACATCGCCGCCGTCCGGGAGGAGGACGTGCCGGTGATCCACTGGGTGCCCGCCGAGGGCGGCGTCCCGCTCCGACTGCGGACGCCGGACGGCGACGTGATCGGCGTCGCGGAACCCGCGCTCGCCGACGCCGCCGTCGACGACGTGGTGCAGTTCGAGCGGGTGGGCTTCGCCCGGATCGACGCCCTCGACGACGACGCGGTGGCGTACTTCGCCCACGAGTAACGACCGAACGTTTATTTTCCCCCTAACGAACGTGAGGTATGGCTCAGCCAACGGCCGAGGCTCGTCCCGACGCAATCCCACACTGGTACGGGGACGACGACGTTATGACGCTCGTCGACGGCGACGGCGTCACCGTCCACGACGACCGAGACAACGCGTATCTTGATTTCGTCTCGCAACTCTACTGTGTCAACGCCGGGCACGGTGAGGAACGGATCGTCGAGGCGATCACCGAACAGGCATCGACCATCCCCTACGTCTCGTCCGCGAAGGGGAGCGACGTACGGTCGATCCTCGCCACCCGGATCGCCGAGGTCGCGCCGGGCGAGCTGAGCGACGTCTTTTTCTCCGTCTCCGGGAGCGAGGCCAACGAGTCGGCCGTCCAGTTCGCCCGGGAGTACACGGGCGGTCGGAAGGTGCTCACACGCTATCAGTCCTACCACGGCGCCACCTACGGGGCGGCGTCGCTGACGGGCGATCCCGAGACGCGAAACGCGATGGGGCGGCAGGTCGAGACGGGCGGCTCGGCGAAGTTCCTCCCGCCTGTCGTCCACCGCTCGCCGTTCGACGGCGACACCCCCGAGGCCATCGCGCGCCAGGCCGCCGACCACCTGGAGTACGTCATCCAAAACGAGGGCCCCGACTCCGTCGCGGCGGTCCTGATGGAGCCGGTGGGCGGGACGAGCGGCGCCTACCCCGCCCCGGCGGACTACTGGGAGCGGGTGCGGGAGATCTGTGATCGCTACGACGTCCTGCTGATCGCCGACGAGGTGATCACGGGCTTCGGTCGGTGTGGCGAGTGGTTCGGCATCGAGACCGAGGACGTCGTCCCGGACTTGCTGACCTTCGCGAAGGGAGTTACGAGCGCGTACGTCCCCCTCGCGGGCGTCGTGGCGAGCCCCGAGATCGCGGGTCACCTTCACGACGAGGGCATCGACGTCGGGCAGACCTTCGCCGGTCACCCGGTGGCGTGTGCGGCGGGCGTGGCGGCCATGGACGCCTACGACGACGGCCTGATCGAGAACGCGCGGGCGCGGGGCGACCACCTCGAATCCCGACTCCGCGAACTGGAGACCTACGACGCCGTCGGCGACGTACGGGGACGGGGCCTGCTGTGGGCCGTCGAGTTCACCGACCCCGAGACGGACGAGCCCTTCCATCACCCCTGGGTCGAGTCGGGCGACAACCCCGTCGACGACGTGATCGACGAGGCCGAACGCCAGGGCGTCCTCGTCGGCGGCGGTCGCCCGCGAACGCAGATCATCGTCTCGCCGCCGCTGCCGGTGACCGACGACCAGATCGACACCGCCGTCGACGCCCTCGACGCCGCCGTCGCCGCGGTCTTCGAGTAGGTCGCGCGTTCGGTCGTAGGTTTATCCGTCCCGGGCGCCGAGACGGGGTATGGCCATCGATCCGAACTTCGAGCGGACCCGCGAGCGGGTTGACGAGCGGGACGGCGTCGCCGTCTGGGGTCCCGTCGAACCGCCGGAGAAACGCGGCATCCACGGCACGCACGTCGCCGTCGACTTCGACATCTGTCTCGCCGACGGCGCCTGTCTGGAGGACTGTCCAGTCGACGTCTTCGAGTGGGTCGACACGCCGGACCACCCCGAGAGCGAAATCAAGGCCCACCCGACCTACGAGGACCAGTGTATCGACTGTATGCTCTGTGTCGACGTCTGCCCGGTCGACGCCATCGACGTGGATCCGAGCCGCGAGAACCGCGTCTGAACGACGGGGCGGTCCTGGCTAGGGAGATACTCGGCGCACCGTCCGTTGCCCCCGCGAAGACGCGGGGACGCGTTCCCGTTCGTCTCACTACCGACCAGCGGGGAGCCGAGCCGCTACTCCGCCTCGGTTTCGTCGACCCAATTCGGTCGATCGGGGTCGGCGTCACTCGGGTCGAATTCGTACGTGATCCGGCGAGCCGCCGGGTCATCGCTGGTCGACATAGCCAGGATGTACGCCGCGTATGACCCCGCAGGGGTGGTCTCCTCCCATGATACGTTCGCTGATCTCACCACGTGCGTATCGGCTGTCGCTCGGACGGTGCCTGACGCGTCCGTGATTCGATACGTTCGCCGTCAGTCGTACCAGCCGGATCGTGGCTCGTAGCGAACCGTCCCGGACGGCGGACGGCCGTCGTCCGCGTATCCGACGACGAACGTCACGCGGTCACCCTCCCGACGCTCTCGAACGAGCACCCCGTCCTCGTCGTCGGTGATCCGCCCTCGAAGCTGTCCGGCACGCCCCTCTTCCGTTATCGTGTACCGCCGATAGAGCGTTCCGTCCCTCGGAGCGTCACACTCCTCCGAGACGACGGCGTCCTCTCTGACTTTCCGATACCACGCACCGTCCGAGGCAACGACCCCCTGGAACGCCAGTTTTACCTCCCCCTCTACGGCGATGCTCCCCGTCGCGCTGTACGCGTCCGCGTGTCCGACGGTGAACCGTTCACCGTGAGGGTTCGTGGCGTGGTGGCCGTGGTGAACGGGTAGACGACGGGAAAGAGGAGACCGAGACACACCACCAAGATCCCGGCGGTACGGCGCTTCATACTCGTTCCCTGGCGTCGACCGGACGTGACAATCAACCCAGCGGATACGACGGAGCTATCGATCGCTGGTGGTGTTCGTCACCGCCGGTACGACGAGCGGCCGGACGGCCGATGTCGTTCCTGAGCGTTCGGCCCGTCCGTTGATCGCCGCTCTCGTCCGTGAACCGTTCAGCTCGTATCGATCCGGTCGGAAGTCGATGCAAGAGGGCGAGCACCGTGGATCACCCGGGCGACGATATTTACGTCGTCGCGAGAGTTGGTGGTTCCGTGCCCTCCAAAGTCGGAACCGTCGTCTTCAGCGAACCCTCCGGTAGACTCCATGCGCTCGTGATGTTCGCTGGCGCGTTCGCCATGTCGAGCATCTACCTCTACTACGACGTTCTACTCGGTGGGTCCTCCCTCAGTTCGCTCGTCATGGCGGTGGGGTTCGTGCTGTCCGGATTGGCCGAGTCCCTTCCAACCGACCGCCGCCGGATCGCAGGCGGACTGCGTGTCACCGCGATTCTCTGGCTGATCGGTCTGCTCGGCCTCACCGTCTTCGCCCCCGACGTCGTTCTCGGTTCTGGGTAGGGAGCGCGCTCGGTTCGTGGGACTAGTGAGCCGACATCCCGGAGACGACGTTGAGACAGTACACGCCGACGACGATGAGACCGAGACCGACGATCCCTGCGACGTCGACCGATTCGTCGAAGGCGACGACGCCGATGGCCGCGATGGCGACGATGCCGATGGCGGCCCACGTTCCGTAGACGACACCGACCGGCAGATCCTCCAGCGCAAGCGAGAGACAGTAAAACGCGACGCCGTACCCGAGGATGACGCCAAGGCTCGGCAGCGGGCGTGAGAAGCCCTGTGAGAGTTTGAGCGCCGTCGTCCCGATCACCTCGGCGAGAATGGCCGTTCCGAGCACCACGTACGGGTTCATACGACGGGGTCGGTTCCCGGTCCGGTAGTCGTTTCGACTATCGTCGATCCCGTGCGGGCACGTCGCCGATGGCCCCGAGACCGTCGATGTGGGTGGCCGTGAAGAACACGGCCCCGTCGACCAGGACCGGCGGTGACGTCACCTGGTGGTGGAATCCGGGATCGAACGCGTAGTGCCAAGCCAGCTCTCCCGAGTCGCGATCGAACGCGCCGATCGTCTCCTTCCCGGGGGCGAATTCGGGGTCGCCGACCGGGAACGCGACCGTTTCCTGCCCGACGCAGATCCCCGGCTTGGACACCGACGTGTCGCGGCGCCACCGTTTTGCTCCGGTTTCGCCGTCGATCGCGGCGGCGCCGAACGAACCGGTGAGGAAGACGGTCCCGTCGTCGACGGCGACCGTCCGGGGGGCCACGGGGTCGGGATCACCGAACGAACGGAGTTCGCGCACCCGGTCGCCGGTCTCCCCGTCGTGGACGACGAGCGTTCGGTCGTCGGAGACGAACACCCCATTCCCGGTCGCGACCGGCGCGGCGGACTCGGGTGCGGACGCGAGTTCGCGCCGCCAGTGGTCCGAGCCGTCCGCCAGCGAGACGGCGACGAGCGACGGCGCTCCGTCGACGTACCCGACGGCGAACACACGCCCGTCGTAGACTGCGGGCGCGTGGGTGAGACGGCCTACCGTGTGGGTTTCCCACCGTTTCTCCCCGTTCGCGGCCCCGAACGCTTCGATACCGATATCGGACGTGACCAGGACGGTCCCGGTGGCTTCGTCGGCGGCGAGCCGTTCGAACCCGTTCGTCGATTCCGTCCAGACCCGCTCGCCCGTCCGGGTATCGAGCGCGACGAGGTCCGTGTCGTACGCCACGATACAGCGATCGCCGACGACGACGGTCCCGTTGTCCCCGCTGGCGTCGAGGGTGGTTCGCCACCGTTCGGTGCCGTCCCGTGCGTCGAGTGCGATGGCGCTCCCGTCGTGGCTGGGATCGAAGTTCGTCGTGTACACCGTCCCGTCGGCGACCGCGGGCTGCCAGCGCGTGAAAGCCTCCGACGTCCACGCCAGGTTCCCCCTCGGTGGTCCGGATGCGTTCGTCGCGTGCGTGTTCGCCCCGTCGGCGCCGTACTGTGTCCACGCTCCGGTGGGCGCGTCCGGCAGGGGCGTATCCGGGTCCGAGGACGGGAGCATCGAGAGACAGCCCGAGAGCACGCTCGCACCGACGACCGTCGTCGACAGGAACGCCCGTCGGTTCATATCACGTCGAACTGCTGGAGACCGGCGACAGTCAGGATGGAAACGACCAGTACGAGCTTCAGTACCCAGGATTGCACGTCTTTCCGGATCCGGAGGGCCCAGTCCATACGGGGGAATGGCCTCTCCGGCTATTATATCCCAAATCGGATTGCAGGTCACGAAACGGAGCCCCGGACGGGCGTCAGCGCACCGGTGCACCTGGCGGACCACGGGATCCGAGCCGTCACGAACGATTAAGTACGGTAGTGTGTAACACGTCATCATGGAACTGACCGAGCAACTGAACTTCGACCACGAGGACCGCCGGGACATCTACGACTACGTCGAGGCACACGGGGAGGTCCGGGCGGACCGGGCACGCCGGGCGCTGAACCTCGATCCGGAGGCCTTCGGTCACCACGTCACCATCCTGCGCCGCGACGGGTACATCCGCCGCGAGGGCGAGACGCTGCGGGTGGCCTACCGGGAGGAGGACGTGGAGGAACACGACGCGGCGGACCTCACCTACACCATCCGGGCGGCCCAGCAGCGGGACCTCTCGGGGTTGATCGGCGTGATCCGGTCGGTGGCCGAGGAGGGGACCTACATCGAAGCGGAGACGGTTGCGGATCTGCTCGACCACGAGGAGGTGATCCTCCGGCACAACGAGGTGCGGTCGCGGATGGTGTTCGTCGCCTGCGTCGACGAGGACGTCGTCGGGTGGGTCCACCTCGACCTGCCCGAGACGGCGAAGTTGGCCCACACCGCGGTGTTGACGGTCGGGCTCCTGCCGACCTACCGCGACCACGGCATCGGGAGCGCGCTGCTCGACCGGGGGATCCGGTGGGCGTGCGAACACGACTTCGAGAAACTGTACAACAGCGTCCCCGCGACCAACGAGGCCGCCATCGAGTTCCTCGAGGCCCACGGCTGGGAGACAGAGGCGGTCCGGGAGGACCACTACCGGATCGGCGACGAGTACGTCGACGAGGTGATGCTGGCGTCGTTCCTCGACTGCGCGTGACCTGCGTTCACTCGTAACGCCGCCGCTCCGCCCGCGCGACGTCCGTCCCGTACCGTTCGACCAGCGGCCGGTACGCCGCCCCGAGCGCCCGCATGCACTCCCGGGTGGAGACGTAGTCGAGGTCGGCCGCGACCCGCTCCCACGACCACCCCTGCAGGGGTTTGCGCACCAGCAACCGCTCGGCCCGGGGGGACAGGTCGACGTCCGGATCCGTCAGGTGCGCGAGCGCCAGGTCCGCGAAGGCACCGGGCGCGGCGTCGTACAGCCCCGGCCCGAAGGCCGCGGCGGCGACGACCCGCCACTCGTGGGGCGAGAGGTCGGGCGCCGGGGCGGCGTCGGTGGCCCGCAGGACTGCACGCGCCACGTCGGGGTCGAGGGAACGGAGCGCGTCCCCCAGCCCGTCGCGCATCCGCCGGGAGAACCGCCGCGCGTGGCGGTCGTGGAGCACCTCCCCGTCCGGACCGGTCGGTCGCAGCATGACCGCCGAGTGTTCGCCGCTGGCGGCGTTGCGCGTCGTCGAGCAGTGGATCGTCCGGTAGCCGTTCCGCTCCCAGAAGCGGACCAGCCGCGGCGTCGCCCCGTAGCCGACGCCGAACCAGTCCACCTCGTCGTCGAACTCGTCGTGACAGGCAGACAGGAGCCGCGTGCCGAACCCCGCCGAGCGGAGCGCGTGGTGGGTGGCGATCCGCAACACGCGGTAGCCGACCGGCTGCCCCGCCTCCAGGTCGCGGAGCTGGCTCGTCAACACGTCCGGGATCATGTTCCCTCGCACCCGCGCGCCCTCGTACATCGCCTCGCGGCGCGACGCGGGGAGGCCGCCCTCCCGGGCCAGCAGGGCGACGGCGGCGACGTGACCGTCGACCAGCAGCGCCCGGCAGGTGAGGTTGGGGGCGTCGAGCAGGCGGGCCAGGTCGTCGGGCTCCGTCCGGTAGTGGGCGAGCACGAGGAGCCCGAAGGCCTCCCGGAGACGGTGCTCGTCCGCGAGCAGCGTCTCGGGGTCGAGCGCTCGGTAGGTGGCGTCGGCGGGCGTCGCCCCCGCGACGACCTGGTCCACGGCCGGCCGGGCGTCGAGGAGGAGCGCACGGAAGGCCCACACCTCGACGGGGTCGCCGGCAGCGTACCGGATCGGGTCGTCGAGGCGGACGTCGGTCACGGCGCGGTCGCTCGCCGCGAGCCGGTCGCGAAACCGCACGTCGAAGCCGCGGCCGGCCCCCTCGTAGCCGTGGACGGTGGTGACGAAGGCGACGGCGGGGCCGTCGAGGAAGGCTTCGAGGCGTCGAACCGGCAGGGCGGCGGCCTCGTCGACGATCAGAGCGTCGGGGGCGTCGCCCTCGGCACCGACGCCGAGGGAGTCGACGACCGCCGCAGGGTCGCGAAACCGGACCCGCCCGGATGCGGTCGAGAGGCGGCGGCCGTCGTCGTCGCGTTCGACCGCGACGTCGAGGGCGTCGAAAAGCGCCGCCGCGCGGTCGAACACCTCGGCTGCGTTGCGGTAGGCGGGCGCGGTGACGAGGACGTCCCGGCCCTCGGCGGCCAGACAGCCGGCGGCGAGGCCGGCCGTCGCGGACTTCCCCCGCCCCCGGTCGGCCTCGACGACGACGGCGGCGTCGGGGTCCCGGAGGCGTTCGAGCGCCGCCAGGGCCTCGGCCTGGTCGGCCGTGAGACACGCCCGGTAGGCGGCGTCGGGGAAGGCGGCGTCGGTGGGGGTAGTCGGCGTCGACCGGGGCCGCGCCGGCGGCGGATCGGTCAGTCCGTCGCGCTCGACCCGGCCGGCGTCCACGTCGACGACGGCGACGCCGGGGTGGGCGTAGAGTAGGTCGACCAGTCGGCGCCGGAAGCGGCCCGTCACGTCCGAGACGGTGAACGGCGGCACGGCGAGGCGCTCGTCGGCGTCGTCGCGGCGACCCGGCCAGTCGTCGAGCGGCGGCGTGACGAGGACGAGGAGGCCGCCGCCGTCGACGGCCCCGACGACCCGCCCGAGGACGTTCGCCGAGACGCCCGCGTGGGCGTCGAGGACGACGGCATCGCGCGTGGTGCCGAGGAGCCGCGACGCGTGTGCCGGGTCGAGTCGCTCCGCCCAGCTCACGCCCTCGCGGGCGGTGACGACGGTCAGGTCGGCGTCGTCGCCGAGCGTGGCGACGGCCGCGGCCGCGGCGTCGAGCCCGGCCGTCCGGTCGCCGGACAGGGTGAGCAGTCGGCGCTCGTTCGCCCGCTCGGCCTCGGCCCGGAGGGGAGCGACGACGCTCGCGAGATCCATGCCCGGCCGTACCCCGGCGGCGACCAAGGGCCTTGCCCTCCCGGCCGGTCGAGGGCGGCCGGTGACGGTCGTGTCACGTGGTGACGTCGCGGTTACGGAGTCGTTAACTCCAGCCGACACGTACGACGGCGTATGCCAGGCGACATCCCGGGAATCCACCACGTCACCGCCGTCGGGAGCGACCCCGCTCGGAACGCACGGTTCTACACCGAGACCCTCGGTCTCCGCCTCGTCAAGCGGAGCGTGAACCAGGACGACACGTCGGTGTACCACCTGTTCTACGGCGACCACGGCGGCTCCCCGGGGACCAGCATGACCGTCTTCCCGTACCCGAACGCGCGGCCCGGGCGGGTGGGCAACGGACAGGCGAGCGCCGTCGCGTTCCTGATCCCGGGCGACGCCGTCGACTACTGGGTCGACCGATTCGGCGCCGAAGGTGTCGACGCCGACGAACCGCGGGAACGGTTCGGCGACGTCGTGATCCCGTTTCGCGACCCCGACGGTCTGCCGCTGGAACTGGTGGCGCGGGCCGACGCCCCGGCGGGGGACCCTCCCGAGGGACCGGTACCCGCCGACCACGCGATCCGGGGTTTTTTCGGCGTCACCCTCTCGCTTTCCGACGCCGATCGGACGGCGACGCTGCTGGAGACGATGGGCTTCGAGGCGGCCGGCGACGAGGGCGACCGGCGGCGCTACGTGGCCGACGGCGACCTCGGCTACGTCGTCGACGTCGTCGAGGATCCGGACGCGCGGAGCGGCCGGCCCGGCGCGGGGACGGTCCACCACGTCGCCTTCCAGGTGACCCAGGCGACCCAGCCGGAGTGGCGGCAGGTCCTCATGGACCACGGGCTGCGGCCGACGGAGATCATCGACCGCAAGTGGTTCGAGTCGGTCTACACGCGGACGACCGGCGGCGTCCTCTTCGAGTACGCGACGGAGGAACCGGGATACACGGTCGACGAGGACCTCGAACACCTGGGGGAGCGTCTCGTGTTGCCCGAGTGGCTGGAGGGGCGCCGCGACGAAATCGAAGCGTCGCTGCCGCCGCTGGAACTGGACGAACTCGCGTAAGCCACCTACCGTGTGCCGCCCTCACACTGCCTCTCGGCTTTGAAAGCGCTTTTATGGGGTCCCCTGCTAATCGCTCGTACAGCCTGCCCGCGGTTGATGATGCGCCTCCCCATCAGGGAACTCCGGCGGCCGGCGGCCGGCCGCCACGGCTGGTGAGGTGCGCGAGCCGACGGGTGGGAGGTACAAATCATGTCAGTTTACGTCAATTTCGATGTTCCGGCGGACCTCGCCGAAAGCGCCATCGAGGCGCTCGAAGTAGCGCGAGACACCGGTAGTGTCAAGAAAGGAACCAACGAGACGACGAAGGCGGTCGAACGCGGCAACGCCGACCTCGTCATTATCGCGGAGGACGTCCAACCCGAAGAGATCGTGATGCACCTGCCCGAACTCGCCGACGAGAAGGGCATCCCCTACGTCTTCGTCGAGACACAGGACGACGTCGGTCACGCGGCGGGGCTCGAGGTCGGGAGCGCCGCGGCCGCCATCGTCGACGCGGGCGACGCCGAGGAACAGGTCGAAGACATCAGCACCAAGGTCGAGGACCTCCGGTAAGCGACCATGAGCGCCGAAGAGAGTGCCAGCGACTCGATGCCCGCCGAGGTAATCGAGATCGTCGGCAAGACCGGCATGCACGGCGAAGCCATGCAGGTCAAATGTCGCATCCAGGAGGGATCGAACCAGGGTCGAATCATCACGCGCAACGTGCTGGGCCCCGTCCGCGAGGGCGACGTGCTCCAGTTGCGCGAGACACAGCGCGACGCCGACTCCATCGGAGGGCAGTAATGGTCGATACACGCACCTGTGACTACACGGGCGAAGAGATCGAACCCGGTACGGGGACCATGTACGTCAGGACGGACGGCACGATCCTGCATTTCGTGGACTCCAAAGCCGAGAAGAACTACTTCCTCGGGCGCGAGGCCCGCGACCTCGAGTGGACCGAGGACGGGCAGGCGGCCGGCGGCCAGGGTGAGGAATGAGCGACGCCGAGCGCACCTTCGTGATGGTCAAACCCGACGGGGTCCAGCGCGGCCTCATCGGCGAGATCATCTCGCGGTTCGAGGACCGCGGCCTCAAGCTCGTCGGCGCGAAGTTCATGCGGATCTCCGACGAACTGGCCCACGAACACTACGGCGAACACGAGGGCAAGCCCTTCTTCGACGGCCTCGTCGACTTCATCACCTCCGGCCCGGTGATGGCGATGGTCTGGGAGGGACAGGACGCCACTCGGCAGGTCCGTAACATGATGGGCGAGACCGATCCCG
Source organism: Haloplanus salinarum (assembly GCF_009762275.1). Lineage (NCBI taxonomy): Archaea > Methanobacteriati > Methanobacteriota > Halobacteria > Halobacteriales > Haloferacaceae > Haloplanus > Haloplanus salinarum. Next base: position 941,829 of record NZ_CP034345.1, read on the forward strand.
CGGAGTCCGCACCGGGCACCATCCGCGGCGACTTCGGCCTCGACCTCGGTCGGAACGTCATCCACGGCTCCGACCACGAGGACGAGGGCGCGAACGAGCGCGAGATCGACCTCTTCTTCGACGAGGACGAACTCGCCGACTACGAGAAGGTCGACGAGACCTGGCTGTACGAGTAGCTACGTCTCGCCGAGATAGCCCGTGACGAGTCGTTCTTCCGCCCGACGCAGCCGGTAGGAGAGCGTCGACCGCGGTACGTCCAGATTCCCCGCCAGCTCGTCGAGCGTGATTTCGCGTGGCGTCCGGTAGTAGCCGTGATCGAGAGCGGCCCGCATCGCCCGTCGCTGATCCGGAGGGAGCGAGACCGATCCCAACGAATCGTGTCCCCACTCTTCGGCCTCGCCGAGATGACTCATGTGAAAGGAGAGCCCGGATCGCAGATTCGCGCTCAGGGCGTCGTAGAGCAGACCCACCTTCTCGTCCGACTGCAGGAAGATGCGCCAGCGATGTCGTGCCTCCCGTCGTGTGGTACAGAAGAGCGACCCGCTGGGTAGATATCGAGCCGAGAGCGTCTGGACGGAGTCGCCGTCCTCGATTCCGTCGAGGTGCGTGTAGATCACCCGCTCGTCCTCCGAGCGGTCCAGCACGTCGTGGGTCCGCGTGGCCGTACAGTTCGTCTCGGTCACCGACGCCGTCCGGACCGTCTCGTCGAGGCGGAGTCGTTCGACCGAATCGAGCGCCGCCGTCGGACCGGTCAGTCGCTCGACGCGCCAGAAACTGTCCTCGGTCACGCAGCCGTGCAACGCCTCGCCGACGAGTGTCGGATATTCGATGAACACGTCCATCACCGGATCGGCACCCGTCTCGTAGACGATATCGAACGCGAACTCGCGCATCATCTACCCTCCCGGCCGTCGTGGGACACCGCTAACACACCCCGTGGTACGCCGGCCAGCCCATAAGACTTCTCGAAGGCTGACCGACACGTGTTGTCGCTCGACAACTCAATCATTATTTATGTTCGTACAGTGTATGATAGTGTCTGGCATGAGCACTGACGAACCCAGCGGCACGGCAGAGGAGCACGGACACGAACACCACGAGGTCGAAGGACCGGGGTATCCGACGCCTGGGGCGATGCGGACCGAGTCGGAGCGCGAGAAGACCGCCTTCGTCATCGCACTCCGTGTCGGGATGGACGTCGACGGCTCCGACTTCATCGGCGTCGTCGACCTCGACCCCGAATCGGACACGTACAGCGAACTGGTCGACACCGTCGAGATGCCGAACAAGGGCGACGAACTCCACCACTTCGGCTGGAACACCTGTTCGTCGTCGTGTCACACCGAGGGGCTGATGCGTGATCACCTCATCGTCCCCGGACAGCGGTCCTCCCGTATCCACATCCTCGACGCCGAGGATCCGCGGAACATGGAGATCGAGAGAGTCATCGAGCCCGAGGAGATCTTCGAATACGACCTCTCGGCACCCCACACCGTCCACTGCGTGCCGGGAGGGAAGGTCGTCATCAGTATGCTCGGGGACGCCGACGGCGAACTCCCCGGTGGCTTCCTCCAGTTGGACCAGAGCGACTTCTCCATCGACGGCCACTGGGAAGCCGACCGCGGCGACATGGAGATGAACTACGACTACTGGTACCAGCCCCGCCACAACGTGATGATCTCGACGGAGTGGGCGGCGCCGAAGACCTACTACCCCGGCTTCGACCTCGACGACGTCGAGGAGGGCAAGTACGGCGACAGCATCCACATCTGGGACTGGGAGAACAAGGAACACCAGCAGACCCTGAACTTCGGCGAGGAGGGGCAGATTCCGCTGGAGATCCGGATGCCCCACGATCCCGAGGAGACGCAGGGCTACGTCGGCGCGGCGCTCTCCTCGAACATCCTTCGTTTCTGGGAGGAGAGCGACGGCCACTGGGAGTGGGAGAAGGTCATCGACGTCGAGTCCCGCGAGCACCCCGACTGGGACATGCCCGTCCCCGGTCTCGTGACGGACATCGTCCTCTCGCTCGACGATCAGTACCTGTTCTTCTCGAACTGGCTGCACGGCGACATGCGGATGTACGACGTGAGCGACTTCGGCAACCCTCGACTGGTCGACCGGATCTGGGCCGGCGGCAACTTCAGCGACCGACAGGAGGTGCAGGGGACGGAGATCCGGGGAGCACCCCAGATGCTCCAGCTCTCGCGCGACGGCAAGCGCGTCTACTGGACCACGTCCCTGTTCTCCTCGTGGGACAACCAGTTCTACCCCGACATCGCCGAGGAGGGGTCGGTGATGCTGAAGGCGGACGTCTACCCCGACGAGGGACGGATGGAACTCGACGAGGACTTCCTCGTCGACTTCGGCGACGCCCCGGGCGGCCCGGCCCGCGCCCACGAGATTCGCTGGCCCGGCGGGGACTGCACCAGCGACGTCTGGCAGTAGATGTCCCACGAGGTCACCCTGGAGTGGCGTGACGGACAGGACGCGACGGTCGACGTCGCCGAGGGCGAGACGGTGATCGACGCGACCGAGCGTGCGGGACTCGGCGTCCCCTACGGCTGTCTGTACGGTGCCTGTGGCACCTGCACCGGCCGGCTGCTGGACGGCGACCTCGTTCACGTCGAACGCCCCCGGGGATTGAAACCCAAACACCGGCGCGACGGCTACGTCCTGCTCTGTGTGGCCGAACCGCGCTCGGACTGTCGAATCGAAGTCGGTGCCGAGATTCAGGCGGACCTCGTTCCGAACCCGTGGAAATGAACCGCACCCCCCGTCGCGTGGTGGCCGTCAGCCTCGCGAGCGTTGCCCTCTCGACGCCCGTCGCCGCACACGGCGTCGGGACCGCCGCGGCGGGCCTCGACTTCCCGCTCGTCGTCGCTGCCTCCGTCGGCGCCAGCCTGTTCGGTGGCGTCCTCGTCCTCGCCGTCGCCGGTCGGTGGAACGTTCCGGTTCGGCGTCTCGTCCACCCGTTGCTCGTCGTCCTCGGCGGCCTCTCGGTCGCGCTGGCCCTCGACAGGGTCCCGGCGAGTGCGGTCCTCGGCGTCACCGCCGGCGTGGGACTCGCGGCCATCGCCCGGCGGCGTACCCTCACGGACTGTGGCAGCTGTGCGGACGCCGCGCTGGGGGCCGTGACGCTCCACCGCGGCCTCGAAGGTGTCGCCCTCGCCACCCTCTACGTCGCCGACGCGGCCCTCGGTGTCGCGGGTGCGGCCGTCCTCGCGGTCCACGCCATGGCGGAGACAGCCGCAATCGGCTCGCTCTACGCTCCCACCCGCCGGTACGCACTCGGGGCCATCTGTCTCCTCCAGGTCGGATTCGTCGGCGGCGTAGCCGCGGGATGGGGCGTCGTCGACGCCGTCCCCGTAGCGCTGGAGGCGGGACTGCTAGCACTCGTCGGTGGCGTTCTCCTCGCCGTCGGCGCTCGGGAGGGGTATCTCCGCTACGCCGGGCGGCGGTCGGCCGTCACGGGCTGAGTCGATGCCGAGGGCGCCCGACTCCGAGACGTTCCCGCTGCTCGTCGCTGGGGCGGGCGCCCGCCGGCTCACTCGTCGGCCGACTCGGCGTCCCGTTCGTGGATCCGAACCGTCGAGATCCGGGTGCCGTCGACGCCGGTCACCTCGACGACGCGTCCCGCAATCTCGACGCAGTCGCCGGTTTCGGGCGCACGGTCGATTCGGCTGAGTACCACGCCGCCGATCGTTTCGACCGCCCCGTGCTCGATGTCGACGTCGAGGACGTCGTTGACCGTCGCGATGGCGACGCCGCCGTCGGCGTCGTACCCGCCGTCACCTCGACGGCGGATCGCCGGTTCGCGCCCGTCGACGTCGAACTCGTCGCGCAGGTCGCCGACGACGGCCTCCACGACGTCCTCGATCGTCGCGATCCCCTCGAACGATCCCCACTCGTCGATCACGGCGGCCATCTGGCGGTGCTCCCCCCGGAACTGCAACAGGAGGTCGTTGATCGCCGTCGTCTCGGGCACGACGATGACCTCCCGTGCGATGTCGCCGGCCGTCGCCGCCTGGTCCTCGGCGTCTTCGCCCGCGTACAGTACGTCCTTGACGTCGACGAACCCGACCACCTGGTTCGGGTCGTCGGCCTCGACGACGGGGTAGCGCGTGTGACCCGACTCGAAGACGGTCTCGCGGAGGTCGGACAGCGTGGCGTCGGCCGGCACGCTCACCACGTCCGGCCGCGGGACCATGACCTCCCGCACGGTGGTGTCGTCGAGTTCGAACACGCGCTCGATCATCGCCACCTCCTCGACGTCGATGTCGCCCTCCTCGCCGGAGCGGGCGAGGACCCGTCGGATCTCGCGCTCGCCGAGCGTCTCGTCGGACTCGGAAGCCGGCGGCACGCCGAGCAACTGCGTGAACGCGTTGGCCGCCCCGTTGAAGACGACGATGCCCGGATAAAAGAGGAGATAGAAGAACTTCATGGGCGGTGCGAGCAACAGCGAGAGCCGCTCGGTCCGGGCGATGGCGAACGTCTTCGGGGCGAGTTCGCCGAAGACGACGTGGAGGAACGTGATGATCGCGAAGCCGATACCGACGGCGACGAGGTGGACGAGCGTCGCGGGGAGGACCGACCCGAGGGCGGGCTCGATGAGCGACGCGATGGCCGGTTCGCCGGCCCACCCGAGTCCCAGCGAGGCGAGGGTGATCCCGAGTTGCGTCACCGCGAGGTAGTTGTCGAGGTCGGTCATCACGTCCTGGAGGGCCTTCGCGCCGGGGGTTCCGTCGGCGACGAGCTGTTCGACGGACGTGGCCCGAACCCGAACGAAGGCGAACTCCGCGGCGACGAAGAGCCCGTTCAACACCACGAGGACCAACGCGACGAGGAGCCGTCCGACGGAGAGAGCGAACTCTACCATCGACGGTCCCGGTAGCCGGCGGCGTTCGTGTTCGGCGTATCCATACCGGCATGTCCCCGGGGAGTCACTAAAAACGTCGCTGCCACGTGATCGGTGACGGCCGGGACACGGTGAGGGCAGTCCGTCTCAGGACATCGGTTCGCCGTCGTCCCACAGGAGGTCGAAGAGTTGCGAGAGTGTCGCGTAGAGGTGGGGGCTCGTCGTCGAGATACCGACGTATCCGTCGTCGTTCGGCGCCTTGAACGCCAGGAGGACGTTCTCGCCGTCGTACGTGTAGAGCCGTCCGCGGATGTCTTGGACGAACCGGAGTTCCATCATCCCCGCCACCCGGTCGCCGACCGCGGGGTCGAGGTCGCGCTCGTCCGAGACGAGTGCGCGGATCCCGACACCCGCCTCGGCTTTCTCGCCGAGGAGTTCGGCGTGGTGGTTGGCGATTCGCTCGAAACTCTCCGGTGTCGTGATCATGAGTATCTCGTCGGTGGCGGAGTCGGCCAGCCGTTCGAGCTTCTCGAGGATGTGGTGGCGGTTCGGATACGACCAACTGATGTCCACCTCGTCGTCGCGCTCCTGTCCGTAGTCCGCTTCCTCGACGGCGTCAAGGAAGTCGTTGCCGAGCCCCTGAATCTCGTCGAGTTTGCGGACGTGCTCCCGGCGCTTGAAATCGCGGAACTGCGACACTGCCTGGTTCGGATCGACCGGACCGAACTTCTTCGGGCGGCCCTCCTGGACGACGACGAACCCCTTGGCGTTGAGCGAGTCGAGCACGTCGTACACGCGCGACTGCGGGACGCCGGTGAGCGAGGTAATCTCCTTGGCCGTCGACGTGCCGCCGCGCAACAGGCCCACGTACGTCGCCGCCTCGTACTCCGACAATCCCATCTCCCGCAGGTAGATCTCCGGCTCGGAGCTCACACGGGTCACTCGACTCCCGACCCACTTGCCTGTTGTCCCCAGCGACGCCGACGATCGAGAATATAATTGTGTTAATATAACTTGTATTCACCACTGGGGAGTGGTGAAGTAGATATAATACCTTCAGACCGGGTGCTTTTCACCGTGGAGAAAACCATGTTCGACTACCAAGACCAAGAAAAGAAAAAAGTACGAACACCAAAAACCGGGCTCAGTTTGAGGTTCGAGTAATGGCGGTGGATCTCAACGAGACGAGCGTCTCGCATCCGCTCGATCCCCTGACGACGGACGAAATCGCCGCAGCCACCGACATCCTCGAAGCCGAGTGGGACGTCGACGACGACGCGGTGTATCACAACGTCGTCCTCGACGAACCCGAAAAGGAGTTCGTCCGAGCCTTCGAGGAGGGCGACCACTTCGACCGCGAGGCGTTCCTCATCGTCCGGCAGGACGGTGAAACCTACGAGGCGAGCGTCTCGATAACCGGCGAGGAACTGCTCGAGGTGACACACATCGAGGACGTTCAGCCCGCGATCACGCCCCCGGAGGTCGACCAGGCCGAACAGGTCGTGATCAACGATCCGGACTGGCAGGAGGCGGCGGCCAAACGGGGCGTCGAGGACTTCGACCTCGCCATCGTGGATCCGTGGCCGGCGAGTGGGTTCGAGCCGGAGGAGTACGACGACCGGCGTCTCGTCCGCGCCATCTCCTGGATCCGGACCGAGGAGGAGGACAACGGCTACGCCCGTCCCATCGAGGGCCTGTTCGCCTTCGTCGACCTCGACGAGATGGAGGTCGTGAAGATCGAGGACAACGGCGTCGTCGACGAGGACAGCCCGCTGCCGTCCGAGGACGCCGACTTCCGGGCGGATCGGGTCGACACGCGGAACGACTTCAAACACCTCGACGTCGTGCAGCCCGAGGGGCCGAGCTTCGAGGTGGAGGGTCAGACCGTCGAGTGGCTCGACTGGGAGTTCCAGGTCGGCTGGACGCCCCGCGAGGGACTCGTCTTCCACGACGTTACCTTCGAGGACGAGGGCGAGAAGCGGAAGGTGCTCCACCGCGCCTCCGCCTCGGAGATGGCGGTCCCCTACGGCGACAGCGACCCCAACCACTCCTGGAAGGAGGCGTTCGACATCGGCGAGTTCCACGTCGGGCGGATGGCGAACGTGCTGACCGAGGGCTGTGACTGCCTCGGCGAGATGCACTACTTCGACGTGGCCATGAACGACACCAACGGCGATCCGAAGACGATGCCGAACGCCATCTGTATGCACGAGGAGGACGACGGCGTCCTCTGGAAGCACACGGAGTGGCGCAAAGAGCACACCGAGGTCCGGCGGCGCCGGCGCCTCGTCATCTCCTTCATCGCCACCGTCTACAACTACGACTACGGGTTCTACTGGTACTTCTACCCCGACGGCTCCATCGAAGGGGAGGTCCGTCTCACGGGCATCGACTCCAACGGGATGGTGCCCGCCGACGAGGACGCCACGGACACCAACGGCGAGTACGAACTCGTCGCGCCGCAGGTCAAGACGTCCATCCACCAGCACCATTTCAACTTCCGGCTGGATTTCGACATCGACGACACGCCGAACCGGGTGAAGGAAGTCCACAACGAACCCGTCGGCAGCGACCGCAAGAAGGGGTTCAAGGCCAAGGAGACGATCATGGGGTCCGAGATGGAGGCCCGTGACGACATCGACCCGCTGAACGGCAAGTACTGGCGGGTCGAGAGCACGGAGACGACGAACTCCTACGGCCGACCCTGTGGCTACAAGCTGGAGCCACACACCAACGTCAACTCGCCCGCGAGGTCCACCTCCAGCACCAAAAAGCGGGCCGGGTTCATCCAGAACAACTTCTGGGCCACCCAGTACGACGAGGACGAACGGTTCGCGGCCGGCGATTACCCCAATCAGAACGACGAGACGACGGGGCTGTCCGAGTGGACCGAGAAGGATCGCGACCTCGACGGCGAGGACGTGGTCTGCTGGTACACTCTCGGCGTCAACCACGTCACGCGTGCGGAGGACTGGCCGGTCCTGCCCGTCGAGATCGCGAGCTTCCACCTCAAACCGGAGGGCTTCCTCGACAGCAACCCCTCCATCTCGCTGCCGCCGGAGCCGTGTCACACCGAACACGACCTGACGTCGGTAGGTGACGACTGAGATGTCGGTCATACTACAGGCCGATCCGGAGGTCATCGCCGAGGGGGTCAACCTTCTCTGGGTGATGGTCGCGACCTTCCTCGTGTTCTTCATGCACGCCGGCTTCGGCATGCTCGAATCGGGGCAGGTGCGCTCGAAGAACGTCGCCAACCAGTTGACGAAGAACGTCCTCACGTGGGGGATCGGCGTCCTCGCGTACTTCATCGTCGGCGTCGGCGTGTCCGCCATCGTCGCCGGGGTCACCTCCGGCGGCGGCTTCTCCGCGCCGTTCGCCCACTACGGTGCCGGCTCGACGGCGTGGGCGAGTATCCTCTTCGGTGCCGCGTTCTCGATGGTCGCGGCGTCCATCGTCTCGGGCGCCGTTGCCGAGCGCGCGCAACTCCGCGGCTACCTCGTGTTCACCGTCTTCGTCGGCGCGCTCATCTACCCGGTCGCGACGGGACTGACCTGGGGCGGTGGCTTCCTCGCCACCCTCGGCTTCCAGGACTTCGCCGGCGCGGCGGTCGTCCACATGACCGGCGGGGTCTGTGGCCTGGTCGCCGCGTACATGGTCGGCCCGCGGGTGGACAAGTTCAACGACGACGGCTCCGCGAACGTCATCCCCGGCCACTCGCTGCCCTACGCGATCCTCGGGACGCTCATCCTGGCTTTCGGCTGGTACGGGTTCAACGTCGGGACCGCCGTCAACGTCTTCCAAGTCACCGACGCCGGCGAACTCGCCCTCGCCGACTACGCGTACGCCGGCCGCGTCGCGATCAACACCGCGCTGGTCATGGGGACCGGCAGTATCGGTGCCGCGGCGGTCAGCGTCCTCCGGAGCGGCAAGGTCGACAGCCTCATGACGGCCAACGGGCTGCTGGCGGGGCTCGTCAGCGTCTGTTCCATCGCGGCCGTGGCGAGCTGGCAGGCGACGCTCGTCGTGGGCTTCCTCGCCGGCGTGCAGGTCGTCCTCGTCTTCGACCTGCTGGAGAAGTTCGGCATCGACGACGTCTGTGCCGTCTTCCCGGTCCACGGCTCCGCCGGCGCGCTGAGTGCGCTCGCGTATCCCTTCGTCGACACCACGTCGGCGTTCTCGGTTTCCCAGCTCGGCGTGCAGGTCGCCGGCATCGTCGTCCTCGCGCTCTGGGCGGGAGTGATCACCTTCGTCATCTACGGCCTGCTGAAGGCCCTGGGCTGGGCGCGGGTGAGCGACGAACACGAACGCGAGGGGCTCGACTCCTCGGAGCACGGCATCGTGACCTACCCCGAGTTCGGCGACAACTCGGTCGGCACCGCGCCGGGACGGACGCCCGAAACGGCGACCGACGGCAGTGGGGTCTCCGACGATGACTGAGGTCGAGATGGTGATCGCCTACATCCGTCCCGACAAACTCGGGGCGGTGAAACAGGCGGTCGCCGAGGCCGGTGCGCCCTCGATCACCGTCTCGAACGTCTCCGGCCGCGGCTCCCAGCCCGCGAAGAAAGGCCAGTGGCGTGGCGAGGAGTACTCCGTCGACCTCCTCCAGAAGACCAAAGTCGAGTGTGTGGTCGCCGACGTGGACGGCTCGGACGTCGCCCACGCGATCCGCGACGCGGCACACACCGGCGAACCCGGCGACGGCAAGATCTTCATCCTGCCTGTCGAGGACGCCATTCAGGTCCGCACCGGCAAGGAGGGCAACGAGGCGGTCTGACACCGTCCGCGACGCCCGCATCGCCCCACGACCACACTCCTCACCGTACCCGTGCCCACCGACGAGCCACCATCGACCCCACCCGCACGACGCCCCGTCCGAGCCGCCGGCATCGTCCTCGGAATCGCCCTCCTGGCTGCGCCGGCGGCCGCTCACGGGACCCCCTCGTCTACCGGCGTCGGACTGGCTTTTCCCGTCGCCGTCGGCGCCTCCGTCGGGGCGAGTCTGCTCGGCGGCGGTCTAGTCCTCGTCGTCGCCGGCCGCCGCCCCGTCCGTGCGGTCGTCCCCCTCCTCCTGCTCGTCCTCGGTGGCCTCTCCGCGACCCTCGCCCTCGACGGCGGCCCGTTCGCCGTCCTCGCGGTCGGTGTCGGCGCCACGCTCGTCGCCACGACACGGGGGAACGCCCTCACGGACTGTGGCGCCTGCGCGGACGCGACGCTGGGCGCGGTGACGCTCCACCGCGGCCTCGAAGGCGTCGTCCTCGCTACCGTCTACGCCGCCGACGCGACGCTCGGACTGATCGGGGCGGCCGTGTTCGCGATCCACGCCGCGGCCGAGACGGCCGCCGTCGGCACGCTGTACGCCGACGTGAACCGCCCGTGGACGCTCGCCGCGATCCTGCTCGTCCAGGTGGGGTTCCTGGTCGGCGTCGCCGCCGGCTGGCGCGTGGTGGGGAGCGTCCCGCCGGTCGCCGAGGTGGGCGTCCTGGGGTTCGTGGGCGGCGTTCTCATCGCCGTCGGTGCTAGGGAGGCGTACCGCCGTCACACGGTGTCGGTGCCGACGCCCGCGTGATCCGCGGGGAGATTCCGGTGCGGCGGTCGTCCCGACGGGCCGACGGTGGAGAGTCGAGAACGCGACTAGTCCGCGCTGACTTCCGGGCCGAGATCGATTTCGCCGGCGTCGAGTTCGGCTTCGATCTCCCGCGTGGCCGTGACCATGTTCTCGATCTTTTGGTACGCGACCTCGCGGGGGAGGAGCTTCACGCCGCAGTCGGGGCTGACGGTGAGGCGCTCGGGGGGAACGATCTTGAACCCCTGCTTGATGTTCTCCTTGATCTCCTCGACGGTCTCGACCTCCGTGGTGTGAACGTCGACGACACCGAGCGCGAGGTCGGTCGTGAACTCGGGGTCGGTGAACACGTCGATCTGTTCGTAGTCGCCGTTACAGAGTTCGAGGTCGAACTCGTCGATGGGATACTCCAGCAGTTCGGGGTAGATCCGCGAGTAGTCGCCATAACAGACGTGGAGGCCGATACGCACCTCGTCGGGGACGCCGGCGACGATGCGTTCCAGACACTCGCCGACGATGGCGTGGTCGTCGGGCGTCGTCGCCAGTGCCGGTTCGTCGATCTGGATGTAGCGCGCGCCGGCGTCGACCAGCGCCTCGATCTCCTCGTTGACGAGGTCCGCCAGCGCGTAGGAGAGTTCGGCGTCGTCGTCGTAGGCCTCGTTGAACGACCAGGACGCGAGCGTGTAGGGGCCGGTGATCGGCACCTTCACCGGCTTGGAGGCGGCCGATCGGGTGAACTCGAACTCGTCGACCAGCCACGACTCCGCGTACTCGACGTCGTCGACGACGGAGGGCTTGTCGAAGTAGTTGTGGCCCCACACCTTCACGGGACCGTTGAACTCGTAGCCCTCGATGCGGTCCGCGAAGAACTCGACCATCTCGTTGCGGCGCATCTCGCCGTCGGAGACGGTGTCGAGGCCCGCCCGTTCGTGTTCGTCGACGATGACGCGACAGGCGTCGTCGTGGGCCTCGTGGAGGTGGTCCTCGTCGAACTTCGAGTCGGGGTCGTCCGCGAGGTCGGCCACCCGGTTGAGCCACTTCGGCTTGGGGTAGCTGCCGACGATGGAGGTGAGCAGGAAGTGGTCGGTGGGGTGGTCGTCGGGACGGAACTGCTCGCGGTTGTTCATGCGTCCACCTCCGCGAGCGCGGCGGCGTCACCGAGCGCTTCGAGTTTGGCCTCGAACTTGTTCACCGGCAGGTAGAACAGCTCCGTGTTCGAGGTGAGGTAGGCCCGCTCGAAGTCGGTGTGGGTTCGCTCGTCGACCCACTCGACCCGGTCGCGGACCGTCTCGGGCGATTCGACCAGCGTGTTCTGCCCGTCGACCAGCCCCATCGCGATCCGATCTTTCGTGCCGTACTCGTTGATGTTGTAGAGCGACGCGTCGGCGTCGGCGACGAAGTCGAAGCCGATGGCGTCCACGTCGGCGTCCATGAGGTGTGCGTAGGTCTTCTCCGGCACGGCGCCCCAGTAGGTGTGGACGACCACGTCGGCGTCCGTCGCCGCGGCCACGCGGTCGATGGCCTCGCTCGCGTGGGCCTGCCGGTCGTCGTCCGGCGGCGCCTCGACCAGCGACGGCTCCAGCAGGAACAGCGTCTCGTGGGCGGGGAAGGCGTCCACCTCGCCCGCGAGGAGATCGGCGACGGCATCGAGGAAGTCGGCCGCGTCGCCGTAGTGGTCGTCGGTGGCGAGGTCGGCGAGGGAGTACGGGCCCGGGAGAACCGCCTGCAGGTCGCCCTCCGCCTCGACCGCGCCGAGTTCGGCCGCCACGTCGCCCGAGGGGACGAGTTCGTCACGCACCTGCGGGTCGCGGTAGAAGTTGTTGTTGTCGTAGTAGCGGACGATCCCGCCGGTCTCGACGGCGTCGTTGATCGTCAGCGGGTGGGCGAGCATGTCGTCCCAGCGAAGCTGTCCCTCGACGACGCGGTCGAGACCCGCGTCGACCTGCGTCTCGACGACCTCAGCCCGCGCGCGGTCGTAGGCGTCGACGATTTCCGGCCCCTCGTCGCCGCCGATGAGGTCGCCCTTCTGGTGACCCTTCAGCTCGGCAAGTTCGTCTTTCGCCCAGTCGGGCAACGGATACAGTCCGGGTGTCGTGGCGACCAGTTCGGTCATCACGACCGACTAGGTCATGCTGTCGCTTAATATTTGCTAAACCAAAATATGTCCTATGGTTATTCGAAGTCCAGACGGAGGATCGACAGCGTCTCGAACGGGTAGGACTCCTGGCGGACCGTCGTCGTGGCGAAGCCGTTTCGTTCGGCGCGGTCGACGACGGCCTCGAACCCGGTGAGGCTGCTGACCAGGAGGAGTACGATCCCGTCGGGCCGGAGGACGCGGCCGACGGTGTCGAGGAACGGATCGATGACGGCCCGCCCCGACTCGCCGCCGGAGAGGGCACGCTCCATCCAGTCGTCCCACTCGTTGTCGGGGTCGGTGGGCAGGTACGGCGGGTTGAAAGCGACGGTGTCGAGGCTGTCGGTCCGGAACGGAGCGACGAGGTCGGCGCGGACGGCGGGGACCCCTCGGTCGCGTACCTCCCGGCACGCGGCGGGGTTGGGGTCGCTGGCGATCACCGTCGCCGTCGTCTCGGTCGCGATCCGTTCGGCGACCCAACCCGATCCCGTCCCCACTTCGAGCGTCCGACCGCGAGCGTGCTCGACGGCCGCCTCGGCGAGCAGGCGGGAGTCCTCCGCCGGCTGGTACACCGCCCGCTCCGCCCCTCGGCGGTCCGCCAGGTCCGCGAGGGTGTCCGAGCCGTCGTCGGTCATTCCGCCGTCCCGTCGCCCGGACCGCCGTCGGGGGTCGGCGCCGGCGTCTCTCGCCCCTCGGCGACGGCGAATCCGCCCTCCTCGGTGCGACCCATGAGCTCCCGCTGCGGGAACGGGATCTTGATCCCCTCGGCCGCGTAGGCGTCGGTGACCGCCTCGATGACGGCCGTGCGCGCGCGCCACATCCGCCGGGCGCTGGGGTTGTCGATCCACACCCGGACCCCGAGGACGACGGCGGAGTCGCCGAACCGCTTGCCGACCACCTGCGGCGTCGGCACGTTGAGGACCTGATCGAGTTCCGTGACCGCCTCGCGGGCCACCTCGGCAGCGTGCTCCGGATCGGCGTCGTAGTCGACGCCGACCTCCACCTCGATGCGGAGCCGCCCCTTGCGCGTCCGATTGATGATCGGCTGGCCGCTCACCTCGTCGTTCGGGAGCATCACGTACTCCCCGTCGAAGGTCTGGATGCGCGTGGTGACGATGGTGATCTCGGTGACGATGCCCTCGCGGTCGCCGATCTGGACCCAGTCGCCGATCTCGAACGGCCGGGAGAACATGAGGACGAACCCGGCGAGCATCGCCCCGAGGGTCTGTCGGGCGGCCATCCCGACGACGATACCGAGGAAGCCGGCCCCGACCAGCAGGCTCCCGAGGTCACGAGTGAACAACCCGACGACGACGAGTATCGCCAGCGTGTAGAGCGTGACCTGTGTCAGCCGGTAGATGATCTCGCGTTGGTGTTCGCTGATGCTCGACCGGGTGCCCGTGAACTCGCCGATGATCCGCCCCACGAGATCCGTCAGCGCGTAGGTCGTCGCCAGGATCACCACGGCCAGCAGCATCCGACCGGCGAGGTCCTGGAGCCCCAGGTTCCGGTAGGACCGCGCGAGCGGACCGACCAGTTCCCAGAGGTCGACCAGAACGAGGATCCCGCCGCCGGTCACGGCCGCCAGCACCACCGACAGCAGGAGTTCGGTTCGTCGCCCGGAACTCCAGCCGTCGCGGCGCCGCCAGCGGTTGATGCCGTACCGCGCGCCGAGGACGACGACGACCACCAGCGCCGTCACGAGCAGGCGGGTGAAAAGCGACGACTCGACGGACGCCAGCGCGTCAATCATCGTCGTCACCCCGCCCCACGTCGGCGGCGAGCGTCGCGAGCGCCGCGAACTCGTCGGGGGTCACGTCCCCCGCCCGGCGCGACATGAGCGATTCGTCGGCGGCCGCGACCACCGCGTCCGGGTCCGCGAGCCCGGAGATGTGGGCGGTGTTGCGGACGGCGTTTCGAAGCGTCTTCCGACGCTGCGTGAAAAGCGCCTTCACGAACCGCAGGAAGAACGCCTCGTCGTCGACCGCGTAGTCCGGGTCCCGCGGCGTCGTCCGAACGATCGCACTCTCGACCGCCGGCGGCGGCGAGAACGCCGTCGGCGGTACTGGCTCGACCACCTCGATGTCGGCGTAGTGGCCCGCGCTCACCGACAGGCGGCCGTACTCGTCGGAGCCGGATGCGGCGGCCATGCGCTCGGCGAACTCCCGCTGGAACATGAGCACGGTGGGGATCCCGAGCGGCAGGAGGCGGAACGCGATCTCGCTGGAGACGCCGTACGGCAGGTTCGAGACGCTCGCGGTGGCGTCCGGGAGCGTCACGTCGAGGGCGTCGCCGTGGACGACCGTCAGCCGACCCGCGTCGATCTCGGCGTCGAACTCCCGGCGGAGGAACTCGGCGAGCGCCGGATCGCGCTCGATCGTCGTCACGCGGTCACAGGTCGCCAGCAGGCGGTCGGTGAGCGCGCCCGTGCCGCCGCCGATCTCGAGGACGTGACTTCGGTCGACGTCCGCCGGAAGGTGCGTCGGCAACCGGTCCAGCACGCGCTCGTCCACGAGGAAGTGCTGATCACGGTCGGGGTTGCCGGACACCCCGGCGCGTTCGAGCAGCCGGTCCGGATCGCGCGACGCTGTCATCGTCCCCGATAGCACACCGACTCGGGTAAGTTTCCCGTTTCCGGCGGCGGCCGACGGGACCGACCCCTCACTCGGCCGCGTCGCCAACGAACGTCCGGTACTTGAGGTCCTCGTCCCGGAGTTCCTCCAAGATGCGGTCGACGAGGACGCCCTTCGGGTCGTGGAGGCCGGCGATCCGCTCCTCTAGGTCCTCGAAGCTCTCGAAGGGCGCGCGCTTGCGCTCGTCGAGCACGTCGTTGCGGAGCTTCTTCCCGATGCCGGGCAGGAGGTTGAGCTGGTGCAGTCGGAGCGTGATCGGCTGAGCGTCGTTGTAGAAGTCGACGAACCGCCGCTCGTGGCGCTCGACGACCTCCTCGACGACGTACTCCAGTTCCGAGTGCGCAGCGTTCGAGAGGTCGTCGTAGTCCACCTCCCGGAGGCGCTGGACGGCCGTCCGCTCCTCGGCGGGGTCGATCACGATCCGGTCGCCGATTCCCACGTCCGTGTCGTCTTCGAGCGTGAGTTCGAGCAGTCGGAACGTCGACTCCTCGAGGGCATACGCCAGCGGCGATTTCTTGTACTGGGGGCGGTCGTCACCCGGCCGTCCGTGGGGCAGGTAATCGAGGACCACCGCGTAGGTCCGCTCCGCCTCCTCCGCGGTATCGGCACCGTCGTCGGCGCCGGCCTCTCCGCTCTCGGAGGTAGTCATACTCCCACTGTACGGCGACCGGATATTTAAACCGTGGGCCGGGCCGCCCCGTCGGCTACCCGAAGTCGTCGCCGAAGTCGGTCGCCCGGAGTTCGCCGGCGATCCGCGTCTCGAAGCGGCGTTCGACTCGCTCCCACGACGGCGACGCCCGGCTGGCGGCGTACTGCAACACGCCGATTGGGAACCGGTAGGCCTCGTAGTCGACGGAGATTCCGGCCGCGTAGTCGCCCGGTACCGACCGCTCGACCACCGTGTAGTTGCCCCGTTCGTCGGCCGCCCGCGCGGCCGCCTCGCGGTCCACGTCCTCGAGTCGGTCGACGAGCGGGTCGGCCGTCGCCGACGACGCGAGCGTCCCGACGACGTCGGCGTCGGCGACGCTCGTGACGATCCAAAACCGCTCCCCGACAGCGGCCGCGTAGCCGCCGTAGGTGAGGTAGGTGTCGCTGCCGTCGGCGTCCGCTTCGGTCCAGCCGTCGGCCGTCATCCCCTCGACGGTCGTCTCGACGTCGTAGACGCCCCGGCCGAGGGTCACGTTCGGCAGCGTCGCCGGCTGGACGTGGACGAGTTCGAACGCGTCCGAGTCGGCGTACGCCGGCGGCCCCGAGCCGAGCCACCCCTGTCTGAGTCGCCGTCCGACCGTGTCGTCGTCCACGTTCGCGAGGAGAGGCGCCGCGTCGAGATACCGCGCCCAGACGTAGGCTGCGTCGTCCATCTCGGGGTGGGTGGGCGTCCGCGCCAGCATCGCCTCGAACCCGAGGGCCTCGTCGGCCGGCGCCCGTGGCGTCGGCGTGGGTGTCGGTGTCGGTGTCGGCGTCCCGGTCGCGGTCGGGCGCGGCGTTCCCGTCGTTTCGCCGTCGTCATCGTCGCCGTCGCTGGAACAGCCCGCGAGCGCGAACGCGCCGGCGACCCCCGCGGTCCGGAGGAGTCGCCGTCGAGAGAGGCGCGGCATACCCCTCACTCGGCCCGGCGGCTCTTATACTTGCCCCGGACGGGGGTCGGAGCCGGCCGTTTCGGGACGTTTATCCGCCAGTCCGACGCCCCTTCGAACATGAAGGCGACCGCCACGGCCCACCCCATCCAGGGGCTCGTGAAGTACCACGGGATGCGCGACCCCGAACTCCGACTCCCGTATCACGACAGCATCAGCGTCTGTACGGCGCCCAGTCGGACCACCACCACCGTCGAGTTCGGCGCGACCGACGAGGACGTGTACGTCGTCGACGGCGACCCCGTCGAGGGGCGGGGCGCCGAGCGAATCGACGCCGTCGTCGATCACGTCCGCGAGCGCGCGGGTATCGACGCACCCGTCCGCCTGGAGAGCGAGAACTCCTTCCAGTCGAACGTCGGCTTCGGCTCCTCCTCCTCGGGCTTTGCCGCGGCCGCGATGGCGCTCGCCGAGGCGGCCGACCTCGACCTCACGCGGCCGGAGATATCGACCATCGCCCGCCGCGGGTCCTCGTCGGCCGCCCGCGCCGTCACCGGCGCCTTCTCCCACCTCCGGACGGGTCTCAACGACGCCGACTGCCGCTCCGAGCGCATCGAGACCGACCTCGAAGACGAGTTGCGGATCGTCGCCGCGCTCGTTCCCTCCTACAAGGAGACCGAACAGGCCCACGAGGAGGCCGCCGACAGCCACATGTTCCAGGCGCGGCTGGCTCACATCCACGAACAGCTGGCCGAGATGCGCGACGCACTCCGGAGCGGCGACTTCGACCGCGCGTTCGAACTCGCCGAACACGACTCCCTGTCGCTGGCGGCGACGACGATGACCGGACCCGCGGGGTGGGTGTACTGGCAGCCCCGGACGGTCGCGGTGTTCAACACGGTCCGTGCGCTCCGTGACGAGGGCGTCCCCGTCTACTTCTCGACGGACACGGGCGCGAGCGTCTACGTCAACACCACCGCCGATCACGTCGACCGCGTGGTCTCGGCCGTCGCCGACTGCGGCGTCGAAACCGAAGTGTGGGAGGTGGGTGGTCCAGCGGAGATCCGCCCGGCGTCCGACGCCCTCTTCTAACCTTCGACCCACTCGCGCCGGTGGTCGTACTCGTGGTCCACGTCACCGCGGAGCCACAGGATCGCCGTCGACCGGTTGGGTTTGGCCTCGCCCGGCTGACTCGGGTCGCGCGAGCGGTAGTTCAACTCCACTTCCGCGCCCCCGGGGTACTCCTTGGCGACGTTGACCGTGTGATACGCCCGGTCGAACCGATCGACCGTGGGGTCGACCCGGTCGAACCCGTCGGGGACGGCCTCGACGGTGAGCGGGCGGCCCGCGTCGGCGGCGGCCCGAATCCCATCGAGGAGCGCGCTGAAGTCCGCGACGGCGTCGCTCGGGCCGGCCATCGGCAGGTCGCTCCGCGCCGCGAACTCGTGGGCGGCGGCGAGTCCCCGCGGACGCAGACTCGTGCCGTCGAGCAGTCCCGCCTCGCGAGCCTCCCGGAGCGCACGCGTCCCCGCGGGCAGTTGTGCGTTCAGGACGCGCCGCAGCTCGGTCCGGTCGTTGATCGAGTGTGCCGTCCAACAGACGAACCCTTCGACGCCCATCCGTTCGGGCGTCGGCGCGCTCGCACTTATATGGGACGGCCGAAAGCCGCCACCCCCCCCGGGCGACCCTTCTTTGCCGTGTGGGTCAACGGGGAGGTATGCGCGTCGTCGTCCTCGGTGCCGGTTACGCCGGCCTGACACTCGCCCGTCGCCTCGAATCCCGACTCCCCGAGGCGGTCGACCTCGTCGTCGTCGACGAGTCCGACACCCACCTCGTCCAGCACGAACTCCACCGGGTCGTCCGCCGTCCGTCGGTGGCCGACGCCATCACCGTCCCCCTCGACGACGCCCTCTCGCGGGCGACGGTTCGCACCGCGAGCGTCGAGCGCGTCGACCGGGAGGCGCGCCGCGTCCACCTGGACGACGGCGCCCTCGACTACGACTACGCGGCGGTCTGTCTCGGCGCCGAGACGGCCTTCTACGACCTCCCCGGCGTCCACGAGCACGGGCTCCCGCTGAAGCGGCTGGCACACGCCCGTCGCCTCCGCGAGGACTTCCTCGACACCTGCGACGCCGGGGGGCGGGCGGTCGTCGGCGGCGCCGGCCTCTCGGGCGTCCAGGTGGCGGGCGAACTCGCGGCGCTCGCCGACGAACGCGACGCCGCCGTCGAGGTGACCGTCCTCGAACGGCTGGACTCGGTGGCGCCGGCCTTCCCGGAGGCGTTTCGGTCGGCCGTCCGCGACGCCCTCGACGACGCGGGCGTGGCCGTCGAGACCGGCGCCCGGGTGACCGAAGCGAGCGCCGACGCGGTGGAAGTGGACGGTCGGAGCGTCCCCTACGACACGTTCGTCTGGACCGGGGGCATCCGCGGCCCGGCGGCGCTCGGCGGCGACCGCCCGGTCGTGCGCGGCGACCTCAGACTCGATTCCCACGCCTTCGCCGTCGGCGACGCCGCGAAGGTCGTCGACGCCGACGGCGAGGCCGTCCCCGCGAGCGCCGCGGCGGCCATCCGCGAGGCGGAGACGGTCGCCACCAACCTCGACCGCCTGGTCCGTGCCGACCTCGGCCTCGGCGACCCCCGCGACGACGGCTTCGACCCTCGACTGGAGCCGTTCCGGTTCGACGCCCCCGGCTGGATCGCCTCCGTCGGCGACGACGCCGTCGCCACGGTCGGGCCGAAGGTGTTCCGCGGCGCCGCCGCGCGGGCGATGAAGGCCACCGTCGGCGCCGGCCACCTCTCTTCGATCGGCGCGGTCACCCGGGCCGCGGAACTCGCCCGGGAAGAGCTCGCCTATAGTAGCGATTGAAACTGTTTGCACAGCCGACCGTACGCAGTACTGCGATCGGCTGTGTAATGACTTTCAATCGCTACTATAGTCGGCCGCCTCGACGAGGGCCCGGACCCGCGACGGATCGACCGGGGCGGTCGTCTCGCCGTCCCGTTTCAGCGCCGTCCCGACGATCACCCCGTCGGCGACGTCGAGGAGGTCGCCGACCGTCCCCGCGGTGACGCCGCTCCCGACGTACAGCGGGACGTCGTGGGCGCCACACCGCTCGGCGACCGCTTCGAGGCGGGCGCGGTCGACGCCCTCGCCCGTCCGGGGACCGCTCGCGATCACGCCGTCCGCACGCCCGCGCTCGACCAGGTCGTCGACGTCGTCACCCGTGGTGGTCCGCCCGTCGGCGGCCGTCGTCCCGCCCAGTGGCGCCGAGTGTTTCACCGCCGTGTCCGCGAGGATCGACACGTCGGTATCGAGGCGGTCGCGCAGGCGGAGCGTCTCGTGGGCCCGCCCCTCGATCACGCCCTGGTCGGCGACGCGCGCACCGGTGTGGACGTTGACGCGGACGAAGTCGGCGCCGGCGGCGGCCGCGGCCGACAGCGCCGCCGTCGCGTCGTTGCGGAGGACGTTCACCCCGACCGGGCGGTCGACCGTCCGGACGACGAGTCGGGTCAGATCGGTCATCGACGCGACGACGTGCCGGGGGACGGTCTCCGGATAGAATGGGGCGTCCCCGAAGTTCTCGACGAGGAGGGCGTCGACGCCGCCCTCGGCGAGCGCTCGCGCGTCGGCGCGCACGCGGTCGCGGGTCGCCGCGCGGTCGCCGTCGAACCCGGGCGACCCCGGGAGGGGTGGTAGGTGGACCATGCCGACGATGCGTGGGAGGTCGGTCATCACTGACGAGTGCGTGCCCGGAGGGCCAAAACCCTCCGCCCCGCCCCATCGACAGGGGGGTTTAATTGTCGCCATCACGGACTAGCGATAGACCGCGAGAATGACCACGACCGAGGGGGGAACGGTGCTCATCGTCGACGACGACAGGGAAGTCGTCCGCACGTACCGCCGGTATCTGGAGACGTCGTACGACGTCCGCGAGGCGTACGACGGCGAGGACGCGCTGGCGAAACTCGACGAGTCGGTGGACGTGGTGCTCCTGGACCGCCTGATGCCCGGCGTCTCCGGTGGGGAGGTGCTCGACCGCATCCGCGAGCGTGACCTAGGGGTTCGGGTTGCGATGGTGACGGCCGTCGACCCCGACTTCGACATCCTCGAGATGGGGTTCGATGCCTACATCACCAAGCCGACGAGTCACGACGAGCTCCGATCGACCATCGACGAACTGCTCTCCCTGAACCGACACGCCGAGGACGTCAGGGAGTATCACTCGCTGCTCGCGAAACGCGCGGCGCTGCGCGAGGGGAAGTCGACGTACGAACTCGAGCGGAGCGAGGCGTTCGCGGACCTGGAGGAGCGGATCGAATCGCTGCGGTGCACGCTCGAAGCCGAGGCCGAGAGCTACACCGACGACGTGCGCTTCGTCGCCACGCTCCGGGCCATCGACGACGAGGCGGTCGGGGGTGATGCCGATGGCTGAAGGCGACGCCCAGTCCGAGGGCTACCCGCTGTGTGACGTCCTGCCGCTCGACGTCGACGCCCTCGACCCCGGAATGAACGTACTGGTCTCCGGGCCGGCGATGTCGGGCAAGCGCGACCTGGTGTTCGACCTGCTCGCGCCCTCGGAACCGACCGACCCCATCGTCGTGATGACGACCGACGACCCGGCGCCGCGCATCCACGCGGAGTTCGAGGACCGGGGCGTTCGGATCGCCCCCGAGACGTTCCGCGTCGTCGACGCCTCGGGTGCCCCCGGCGACGACGACCCCACGGTCCACCGGGTCAACTCCCCGGCCGACCTCACCGGCATGGGCGTCGCGTTTACCGAGGCCGTCGAGGAGGTCGACTCGCCGCCCCGTCTCCGCCTGGGCTTCGTCTCCATCTCGACGCTCCTCCAGTACGTCGACGCCGAGCGCGCGTTCTCCTTTCTCCACGTCCTCTCCCGACGGACGAGCGCCGCCGGCTACCTCGGCGTCTACAGCCTCGATCCCACGACCCACGAGGACCGCTTCGTCAACGTCGTCACCTCCATCTTCGACGCCGCGATCGAACTCCGTGAGGAGGACGGCACCCGCGAGATCCGGGTGCGCGGCCTGCCCGGCGTGGCCGCCGAGTGGACCGAGTTCCCCTACTGACCGTCGGGGTCGATCCCGTACATTTCGCGGGCCCGCGACGCCGACAGCTTCCCCAGACGCAGGTCGCGGTACACGGCGTCCGGGTCGCGGTCCGCCGGGTCGCCGTACCCGCCGCCGCCCGGCGTCCGGATCCGGACCACGTCGCCGGCATCGAGGTCGTGAGTCGACTTGCCCGGGATGGGGCCGGATTCGCCGTCCCGGTCGAGTCGGTCCTCGCCGGCGGCGCCGGCGTCGCCGCCGGCGATCCCGTACGGCCGGTGGCGCCGCCGGTCGGCGAGCAGGCTGAAGGCCACGTCGTCGGTCAGCACCTCGATGTCGCGCCGGAGGCCGAGGCCGCCGCGGAACTCGCCGGCCCCTCCCGAATCCGGGCGGTACGCGTAGCGGCACACCCGGAGCGGGTAGACGGTCTCCAGCACCTCCGCGGGCGTGTTGAGCGTGTTGCTCATGTGGGCGTGAACGCCGTCCATGCCGTCGGCGCCCGCCCGGCCGCCGTAGCCGCCGCCGATGGTCTCGTAGAACGCGAAGGGTTCGCCCGCCCGGTCCGTACCGCCGAAGGTGACGCTGTTCATCGTCCCCTGGGCGGCGGCGACGGAGCGCTCCGGCGCCTCGGTCCCGAACGCCCCGAGCAGGGTGTCGGTCACGCGCTGTGAGACCTCCAGGTTCCCGCCGACGACGGCCGCGGGCGGCCGCGCGTCGACGATCGACCCCTCGGGCGTCCGGATGTCGATGGGGCGGTACGTCCCCGCGTTCGGCGGCACGTCGGGGTCGGTGACACAGCGTACGGCGTAGTACGTCGCCGACGCCGTCACCGCGAGGGGGGCGTTGATCGCGCCCGCGACCTGGTCGCTCGTCCCCGCGAAGTCGACGACGAGTTCGTCGCCGTCGACGGTCACCGCCACGGCAATCCGGAGGTCCTCGTGGCCCTGTCCGTCGTCGTCGAGGTGGTCCTCGAACGCGACGGTGCCGTCCGGGAGGGCGTCGATCTCCGCGCGCATCCGGCGCTCGGCGTAGGCCTTGATCTCCGTCGTCGCCGCGCGGACGGTGTCGAGGCCGTGACGCTCGACCACCTCGCGGACCCGCTCGACGGCCGTCCGGTTGGCCGCCCGCTGGGCGCGGAAGTCGCCCCGCCGCTCGTCGGGCGTCCGGACGTTCGTCAGGAGGAGGTCGAAGACGTCCTCGACGGGGTCGCCGCCCTCGTAGAGCTTCACGGGCGGGACGCGGAGTCCCTCCTGGTAGATCTCGGTCGAGTCGGCAGCGACGCTGCCGGCCCGTCCCCCGCCCACGTCGGCGTGGTGGGCGCGGTTGGCCGCGACGGCCACCAGTTCGTCGTCGACGAAGACCGGCGTCACGAGCGTCATGTCGGGGAGGTGGGCGCCGCCGTGGAAGGGGTCGTTCAGGAGGACGGCGTCGCCATCTTCCAGTTCCGCGGGCGGGAACGCCTCGATGGCCGCCGCCACCGAGTACGGCATCGCACCCAGGTGGACCGGGATGTTCTCGGCCTGACTGATCATCTCGGCACCCTCCTCGGTCAGGTCGAACAGCGCACACGAGCAGTCGCGGCGGTCCTTGATGTTCGGCGAGTAGCTCGTCCGGACGAGCGTCGCGTTCATCTCCTCGGCGACGGCGACACAGGCGTTGCGGAGGACCTCCAGCGTGACCGGATCGACCTCCCCGCTCATGGCTCGATCACCACGTTCCCCATGTCGTCGACGCTCGCCGCCGCCCCCGGCGGGACGACGACGGTACTCTCCGTGCCCTCGATCACCGCCGGGCCGTCGAGTTCGGCGCCCGGCCCGAGCGCCCCGCGGTCGTAGACCGGCGTGTCGTGGCGCTCGCCGTCGAACGAGGCGGTCCGCGTCGTCCGCGGAGCGGGCGTGCCGGCCACCTCGTCGGCCATCGCGAGTGCGGGTGGGTCGACGACGCCCCGCGAGCGCAGGCGCAGGGTGACGAGTTCGACCGGTTCCCCGGGAGAGGCGTGGCCGTACCGGCGCTCGTGGCGCTCGTGGAAGCGGTCCGCGACGGCCGCGAGCGCGTCGTCGTCGAGAGGGCCGTCCGGGAGCGGCACCCGGAGGTCGAAGGACTGTCCGCGGTACCGCAGGTCGACGGCGCGCTCGAACCGCCGGCGCTCCGGCGGGTAGCCCTCGTCGGCGAGGTGGTCCCGGCGCTCCGCGATCAGCGACTCGAAGCGCTCGGTCAGGTTCGCGGGGTCGACCTCGCTCCACGGCCGGACCGCCGAGACGCCGTCCTCGTAGACCACGTCGCTGATGAGGAGGCCGAGCGCGGAGAGGACGCCGGCCGACCGGGGGACCACGACCCGCGGGACGTCGAGTTCCGCGGCGAGTTCCGCGGCGTGGAGCGGACCGGCGCCGCCGTAGGCGACGAGGGAGAAGTCGCGAGGGTCGTGGCCGCGTTCGACGGAGACGACCCGCAGCGCCCGCTCCATGTTCGCGTTGGCGACGTCGAGGATCCCCTGTGCGGCCGCGGTGACGCTCAGATCGAGCGGATCGGCGACCCGTTCCCGGACCGCCTCGCGGACGGTCGCCTCGTCGGCGCTCTCCTCGAAGAAGGCGCCGGGGTCGATCCGGCCGAGCAACAGGTGGGCGTCGGTGACCGTCGGTTCGGTTCCGCCACGGCCGTAACAGATCGGCCCGGGGTCGGCGCCGGCCGACCGGGGGCCGACGCGCAGGCTCCCACCCTCGTCGACCCACGCGACCGACCCCCCGCCCGCGCCGATAGTGTGGACGTCGACCATCGGGACGTTGACCGGATACTCGCCGACGGTGCCCTCCGTCGAGACGACGGGGTCGCCGTCCCGGACCAGCGACACGTCACACGAGGTCCCTCCCATGTCCATCGTGAGGACGTCCTCGAACCCGGCGACGCCCGCGACGTGGGCGGCGCCGCGGACGCCGGCGGCCGGGCCGGAGAGGAGCGTGTTCACCGGACGCTCCCGCGCGGCGGCCGCCGAGGCGACGCCGCCGTTCGACTGCATCACCTGCATCGCCGCGGGGACGCCGGCCGAGGCGATGCCGTCCTCCAAGCGCCCCAGATAGCGGTTCATCACCGGCTTGAGCGCGGCGTTGATCGTCGTCGCCAGCGTGCGCTCGTACTCCCGAATCTCGGGCAACACGTCGCTCGACAGCGAGAGTTCGGCGTCGACGCCCGCCTCGCGCAGGAGCGTCGCCATCCGCCGCTCGTGGGCGTCGTCCTCGAAGGCAAACAGGAAGGCGACGGCGACGCTCTCGACGTCGGCGTCGGCGACGGCGCGGGCCACCTCGCGGGCGGCGTCCGTATCGAGGGGTTCGACCACCTCGCCCCGGTGGTCGAGGCGTTCGGGCACCTCGAACCGCCGGTCGCGGTCCACGACCGGCGACGGCTTCTCGGCGCCCAGGTCGTAGAGGTCGGGGCGGGTCTGGCGCCCGATCTCGACCGCGTCGCGGAACCCCTCGGTCGTCACCAGCGCCGTCTCGGCCCACTCGCGTTCGAGGAGGGCGTTCGTGGCGACGGTCGTCCCGTGGGCGAAAAAGTCGACCGCGGCGGGATCGAGGTCGGCCGCCTCGCCGGCGGCGTCCACCCCGTCGAGGACGCCCCGGTCCGGGGCGTCGGGCGTCGACGGCACCTTCAGCGTCGCGAGTCCGTCGGCGTCGGCGACGACCACGTCGGTGAAGGTGCCGCCGACGTCGACCCCGACACGTGTGTCGGTTTCCATACCGGTGGCAGGGAAGGGGGGCTCATAAACCTCCGCCCGGGCCCCGGCCGCGGCGGCGGATCGGGCGGGCGGACCGAGGGCGGCAAATTGAAACGCGGTGAGGGGTAAGGGAAAGTATGAGCACGACGACGAGCCGGCTGGAGGATCTGGGGACGGAACTCGGCGAAGCCATCGCGGACTCGCCCGCCTACGAACGGTTCGAGGAGGCGAAGGCCGCCGTCGAGGACGACCCGGACGCCCAGGAGCGGATCGCCGAGGTCGAACGCCTCCGCGACGAGTTCGTCGCGGCCCGCGAGGCCGGCGAGGCGAGCCAGGACCACGTCGCGAAGCTCCAGCAGGCACAGAACGACCTCCACTCGATGCCGGTGATGGAGGAGTACCTGAACGCTCAGGAGGCGCTCCAGAGCCAGCTCGAGGCGATCAACGTGGCGATTTCGGAGCCGCTCTCCGTCGACTTCGGTGGGGAAGCGGGCGGGTGCTGTCAGGACTGACCGAACCGATCGAGTGAGTCGGGCGGCGACCGGTCCCCCGACGTTCAAATCCGGTGCCGCGCCCACTCCCCCCATGCTCGCCATCGCCGGAGGCAAGGGTGGAGTGGGGAAGACGACGACGGCGCTCGGCCTAGCCGCGGCGCTCGCCCCACCGGTCGTCGCGGCCGACGCCGACGCCGACATGCCGAACCTGCACGCGCTCGCCGGCGTGGACCGCGACCCGACGCTCGCCGCCGTCGACGACCGGGGGGTGGCCGGGGTCGCACAGTCCAAGTCCGGCGATTCAGGGGTTGACGTCCTGCCCGCGCCACACGTCGGCGACGCCGACCCGGCCGCGCTCGCCCGGGCGCTCGACAGGGTGGCCGCGGCCGACCGGCCGGCGCTCGTGGACTGCCCCGGTGGGGCCGGCCCGGACGCCGCTGCCCCGCTCCGGAGCGCGGATGCGACGCTGCTCGTCACCACGCTCTGTGCGCCGGCACTCCGGGACGCCGTCAAGACGGCCGCGATGGCTCGGACCCTCGACGCGCCGGTGTGTGGCGTGGTGTTGACCCGCACGCGGTCGGCACCCGACGCGGTGACCGACCTCCTCGGCTGTCCGGTGGCCGCGTCGGTTCCGCCCGCCGACCCGCCGGTGCTCGACGACGAACGGGTACGGCGCGCCTACCGGCGCCTCGCGACGAATCTGGGAGAAGACATATTAGCGTCCCAGTCGTGAGGAGGAACGATGGCCAGGCGTCTGCCGACGGGTATCTCGGTCCTCGACAGACAGCTCGACGGGGGGATTCCGCCGGGGAGCATCCTCCTGTTGAGCGCCGATCCGGCCAGCCAGTCGGAGTCGCTACTGTACGAGATCGCGGCCGCGAGGGGGACGCTGTACGTGACGACGATCCGCTCTGAACAGGCGGTTCGCGACGCAATCGACCGGTACGGCGGCAGCGTCGACCGTCTGTCGGTCCGCGACGCCGGCGACTACCCGCCCATCGACAACGCCACCCGACTGGTGAAGGACGTCCCCGAGAACGCCAACCTCCTCATCGACGTCGTCGATCCGCTGGAGGACGCCGAGCCGACCCGGTACCGCCGCTTCCTCAACGAACTCCAGACCCACATGGTCAACACGGGGTCGATCGCGGTGTTACACGCCATGCACGGCGAGAGCAGCCCGAACCGGGCGCTCACGGAACACATGGCCGACGTGGTGTTCGATCTCCGGACCGACACCAGCGGTTCACAGATCGTCAACCGACTCGCCGTTCCCAAGTTCCGCGGCGGGAGCGCCCTCGAGGAGACGATCAAGCTGAAGCTCACCGACGGCGTCACGATCGACACCAGCCGCGACATCGCGTAGACGGCGTCGACGCTCCCACGGGTCGGGAACGACGCGGCTGGGGGAACGTGCGCCCCCGGTCCGAGAACCGGATTACTCCTCGAGGTCGACGTCCTCGTCGAGTTCCTCGACGATTTCGTCGGCGTCGACGTCGACGTCTTCGAGGGCTTCCTCGACGTCCGCACCGCCGGCGCCGCCCATGCCGCCCATCATACCGCCCATGCCGCCCATCATGCCGCCCGTCCCGTCGATGGTCTCCTGAACGATGACCCGATCGAGGTCGAGTCGGTCCATGATCTGCTGGGCGATCTGCTGTTTCTGGAAGAGCCACTGCTGGTTCATCGTCATCGTCGGCGTGGCCTCGATGTACAGCGTCTCCTTCTCGACCGTCTGGGTCTCGGTCTCGTACTCGGGGTCCTCGTCGTCGTCACCCTCGACTTCGACCTGGACCTCCTCCTCGACCTCGTCGGTCTCGATCCAAACCTCGGGCGCGTGGTCGAGGTACATGCCGAGCAGCCCCTGGGCCTGTTCCGCGGGATCGTCGACGACGTCGAGGACCTCGTAGTCGTATTCGAGGTCCTCGCCGGCCAGCGGGTGGTTGAAGTCGACGCGCGCGCGGCCGCCGATGATCGTCTCGACGTGGCCCTGCTGGCCGTCGACGGTGACGTGGGCGCCGGGGTAGCGGTCGTCCTCGTCGATCTTCTCGGCGCTGACGGTGCGCACGTCGTCGGGATCGAACTCGCCGAACGCCTCGACGGAATCGATCTCGACGGTGTTCTCGTCGCCGACCGACTTGCCGATCAGGTCGTCGTCGACGGCCTGGAAGACGTGGCCGGCGCCGATGACGACGGTCCGGGGCTCGAACTCGTGGTCCTCCTCGTCGATCCCGGCCTCCTCGGCCACCTCCTGGCTGGTCGTGTCGACGACCTGGCCGTCGTCCGCGGTGCGGACGGTGTAGGAGAGGCGGACGAAGTCACCGTCCTGCAGGCCGGACGCCTCCTCGGTCTCGGACTCGGTTGCAGTCTCCGCGTCGGGGTCATCGGCCGTGTCGGCGTCTACCGGCTCGTCGGCCGATTCGGCCTGTTCGTCACTCATACCACCCACAACTCCCGTGCGACCCTTAAGAATCACGTTTCCCGTCCGACGGGATCGGGACCCCCCTCATCGCCGACAGCGGGCTTTTTCGGCCCCGCTCCCGACGGGTGCGATATGTACGAAGTCGAGTTGAAGGTGCGGGCGTCCCACGAGGCGGTCCGGGAGCGACTGTCGGCGCTCGGCGCCGAGCGCGTCGGGCGCGTCCGACAGGTCGACACCTACTACGACGCTCCCCACCGGGATTTCGCCGAGACCGACGAGGCGCTCCGGATCCGACGCGAGGAGGCCGACGACGGCTCCACGACCCGGATCACGTACAAGGGTCCGCTGGTCGAGGCGGCCTCGAAGACCCGCCGCGAGGTGGAGACGGGGGTCGACGACGCCGATCGGCTGGACGAGATCCTCGGCGCGCTCGGCTTCTCGCCGGCGGCTGTCGTCGAGAAGGACCGCGAGCGGTACGCCCTCGACGGCTATACCGTGACGCTGGACACCGTCGGCGACCTCGGGGAGTTCGTCGAGATCGATCGCGAGGCGTCGGAGACGGATCTGGAGACGGTCCGGGAGGCCGCCGCCGCCCACCTCCGGGACCTCGGCCTCGATCCCGACGAACAGCTCCGGACGTCGTATCTCGGCCTCCTGCTGGACGCCGACGATTCCTCGTAGTAATACTGCGGTGGCCAAAGGTTTCCGCAAGTTATAGCACCCGGCGGCGACAACCTCCGTCGATGAGCGACCGGAACATCCGAATCGAGTCCGTCGACCGGCGCGCGGTCGAGGACCAGGAGGTGGAGATCGTGGAGCGGAAGGGGATCGGTCATCCCGACTCCCTCTGTGACGGGATCGCCGAGAACGTCTCGCGTGCGCTGTCGAACCTCTATCTCGAACGCGTGGGCGAAGTGCTTCACTACAACACCGACGAGACGCAGTTGGCCGCGGGCAACGCCGCGCCCGCGTTCGGCGGCGGCGAGGTGGTCGAACCGATCTACGTCCTGATCGTGGGGCGCGCGACCCGCGAGTACGAGGCGGCGGACGGCACCGAGTACACCCTCCCCGTCGACTCGACCGCGCTCGCGGCGGCCCGCGACTACCTGAACGAAGTGGTCCCCGAGCTCGACTTCGGAACCGACGTCGTCGTGGACGTTCGGCTGGGCGAGGGAAGCGGCGACCTCCAGACCGTCTTCGGCGAGGACGGGGCGTCCGTCCCGATGGCGAACGACACGAGCTTCGGTGTCGGCCACGCGCCGCTGACCGAGACCGAGCGGATCGTCCGCGACGCCGAGGAGTACCTCAACGGTCCCTACGCGGACGAGAACCCGGAACTCGGCCCGGACGTGAAGATCATGGGCAAACGCGAGGGCGACCACATCGACCTGACGGTGGCGGCGGCAATGATCGACCGTCACCTCGCCGATATGGCGGCGTACCGCGACGGCGTCGACCGGGTCCGTGAGGCCGTCACCGACCTCGCCGAGTCCCGTACCGATCGCAGCGTCGCCGTCGAGGTGAACACCGCCGACGACTACCAGGAAGGCTCCATCTACCTCACCACGACCGGCACCAGCGCCGAACAGGGCGACGACGGCTCCGTCGGCCGCGGCAACCGCGCCAACGGCCTCATCACGCCCAACCGGCCGATGAGTATGGAGGCCACGAGCGGCAAGAATCCCGTCAACCACATCGGCAAGATCTACAACCTCCTCAGCACGCGCATCGCGGAGTCGGTCGTCGAGGAGGTCCCCGGAATCCGGGAGTTCCGGGTTCGCCTGCTCTCCCAGATCGGCCGCCCGATCGACCGACCCCACGTCGCCGACGCCTTCGTCGTGTGCGAGGACGACGTCTCCCTCTCCGACATCGACGCCGACATCGAGGCAATCGTCGACCGGGAACTCGCCGACGTGACCGACGTGACCCGCTCGGTCATCGAGGGCGAACTCCGCACGTTCTGATACCGATTAGTGTAACTGTTTACCGGTGGTTCGCCGCCACGGTCCGGCGAACCACCGGTGATGACTTACACTAAACCGTATGACGGCCGGATCGAACCACCCTAGTACCCCGACCGCCTACGGCAGCCGTGACCGTGGACGAGCGCGACGCCGGCACCGACGCCGAAGCCGACGCGGACGCCGACTCCCCCACCGACGCCGTCCTCGTGAGCTTCGGCGAACTCTCGACGAAGAGCAGCGAGGTGCGGGGGAGGATGACCCGTCGCCTCCGGGACAACGTCGCCGCACTCCTCGCGGACCGCGGTGTCGAGGCGACGGTCGAGCGGACCTGGGCTCGGCTCGTCGTCCACACCCCCGATCCCGAACGCGCGGCCCGGACCGCCGCCGACGCGCCGGGCGTCGTCTGGGCACGGCCGTCGACGACCCGCCCCGCCGACCCCGACGCCGTCGGCGACGCGCTCGCCGCCCTCGCGCGGGCCGCGCCACCCGTCGACACCTACGCCGTCCGCGCCCGACGGGTCGGCGACGACGACGACCACGACTTCTCCAGTCGCGACCTGGAACGGGAGGGCGGGCGGGTCGTCGGCGCCGTCACCGACGCCTCGGTCGACCTCGAGGACCCCGACCGTACGTACCACGTCGAGGTACGGGACGACCGCGCCCACGTCGCCGCCCGGAGCGTCGCGGGACCCGGCGGGCTGCCCGTGGGGACGCAGGCACCCCTCGTCGCGCTCGTCAGCGGCGGCCACGACTCCCCGGTCGCGGCCTACGAGGCGATGCGCCGCGGGTCGCCGATCCGCCCCCTGTACGTCAGTCTGGGCGTCTACGGCGGCCCCGACCACGAGGCCCGCGCCGCCGCGACCGTCGACCGTCTCGCGGGCTACGCCCCCAACTTCGACTGTCGGCTCCGGATCGTCCCCGGGGGCGGGATCGCCGAACGGCTGGTGGCCGACGTCGGGGACACGCGGATGCTCTCGTGGCGGCGCGCGCTCCTCCGGATGGCCGAGGTCGTCGTGCAGCGCACCGACGCGGTCGGGATCGTCACCGGCGAGGCCATCGGCCAGAAGTCGAGTCAGACCGCGGCGAACCTCGCGGTCACCGACGCGGCGGTCGACGCCCCGGTCCACCGGCCGCTGCTCACCCGGGACAAGGACGTGATCGTCGAGCAAGCACGCGCCATCGACACTTACGAGGACTCCTCGATCACGGTTGGCTGTGAACGGCTCGATCCCGACACCCCCGCGACGGGGGCGACCCTCGACGCGGTCGAGGCGGCCGAGCCGGACGGCCTGCTCGCCGACGCCGCGGCCGCCGTCGACGACCTGTGGATCGTCGATGAGTGAGCGGGCCGGCGCAATCGATTTAGGGTCGCCCGCCGACCACACGACCGTGACGCAGGTCTGTCTCGTCGGGGACGCAGCCGTCGATCTCCGGTACGAACTGCTCTCGCGGGAGACGTCGCGGGCGGCGCTGGCCACCTACGACCTCCACGAGCCGTTCGCCAACACGGTGGCCGTCGACACCGTCAGCCTCGGGGCCGCCGTCTCGCTTCTGAACGACCTGAACTGGTATCTCGTCCGCTTCGCCGACTGCGCGCTGGTCCGGGAGCCCTCCGTCTCGACCGACGAGTGGCTCTCCCGTGACCTCGCGACGGCCGTCCGCGACGGCGACGTCGACCCCGACGACACCGGAGGGTTCCTCCGCGTCTACGGCCTCGACGGCGACGAACTCGTCGAACCCATGTACGCGACCCGCGTCGACGGGAGCGTCCCGGAGTACGACCTCCGTCCGGTCGACGAGACGGTCGTCGTCCGCGTGACCGAAGCCGAGTTCGGCGGTTAGTCGAACAGCCCGGTCGACATGTAGCGCTCGCCGCTGTCCCAGAACACCGTGACCACGAGCGGGTCCTCGGCGTCGAGGCGCTCGGCGACGCGTTTCGCGCCGACGCTCGACGCGCCGCTCGACTGACCGACGAGGATCCCCTCCTCGCGGGCGAGGCGCCGACACTCCGCCTCGGCGGCCGAGAGCGATACGTCCTCCACGCCGTCGAGCAGGTCCACGTCGACGTTCTCGGCGACGAATCCCGGCCCCATGCCCTGGAAGTCGTCGTCGCCCGGGTCGCCGCTCAGGAACCGGTTGGTATCGGGCTGGACGCCCACGACCGTCATCTCGGGGAACGCCTCCTGCAGGCGACGGCCGGTTCCCGAGATGGTACCGCCGGTGCCGACCCCACAGACCAGCGCGTCCACGGTCCGGTCGCCCACCTGTTCGACGATTTCGGGACCCGTCGTCCGGTAGTGGGCCTCGGGGTTCGCGGGGTTCTCGAACTGGCGCATCTGGACCATCCCCTCGGCCTCCAGCCGGTCCGCGCGCTCCCTCGCCGTGTCCATCTCGCCGTCGACGAGTTCCACCTCGGCGCCGTAGGCCTCCATGAGTGCCCGCCGCTCGGGCGACTTCGAGGACGGCATCACGACCCGGACGTCGTACCCCTTGGCGGCGCCGACGACGGCGAGGCCGATACCCGTGTTCCCGCTGGTCGGTTCGACGATGGTGTCGCCGGGTTCGAGTTCGCCCCGCTCCTCCGCGGCCTCGACCATCGCCTTCGCCGGGCGGTCCTTCGCGGAGCCGCCCGGGTTCTTCGACTCGATTTTCGCCGCCACGGTCGTCCCCGGCGGGGAGTCGATCCGCACCAAGGGCGAGCCGATGGCGTCGAGGACGCTGTCGTGCATGGGAACTCGGTTCGGGATCGGTGCCTAAATCGGTGGTGGAACCGGGGATACCCTACAGCCGCGACAGGATCCGCTCCTCGAAGTCCGTGGGGTCGAGGGTCTCGACACCCTCCTCGTCGGCGCGCTCGCGCTTTCGCCGCCCGGGGTTCTCGCCGACGACGAGGAAGTCCGTCTCGCCGCTGACCGAGGACGTGACGTTCGCGCCGTGGGTTTCGAGCAGTTCCGAGAGCTCCGACCGGGTGTACCCCGGGACGCTGCCCGTGAACACGACGGTCAGGCCGTCGAGTTCGTCCCCCCTGTCCCGGCGCTCGGGGTCGACGCCGGCGTCGAGCAGGCGCTCGACCGTCTCGACGTTCGCCTCGGCGTCGAAGTAGGAGACGACGGCCTCGGCCACCTCCGGACCGACGTCCTCGACGGCCAGCAGGTCGTCGACGCTCGCGTCCAGCAACTCGTCGAGCGAGAAGGCGGCCGCGAGCGCGCGCGCCCGCTCGGTCCCGACGTGGCGGATGCCGAGCGCGTAGACGAACGTCCCGAGGTCGACGGTCTTGCTCCGCTCCAGTTCGGCCAGCAGGTTCTCGGCCGACCGCTCGCCCCAGCCGTCGAGCGCGGCGAGGTCCGCGACGTCGAGGGCGTAGAGATCCGCGAGCGACTCGACCAGCCCCGCCTCGACCAGCCGATCGGCCGCCGCCTCACCGATCCCCTCGACGTCCATCGCGTCCCGCGAACAGAAATGTTGGAGGCTGCGCCGGAGCTGTGCCGGACACGAGGCGTTCGTACAGTAGTGGTGCTCGCCCTCCTCGACGACCGGCCCGTCGCAGACGGGACAGGTCCCGGGCATCTCGAAGGCCTCGCCGGCGTCGTCGTCGACCACCTCGACCACCTCCGGGATGACGTCGCCGGCGCGTTCGATCCGGACGGCCGCGCCCTCGTGGACCCCGAGGTCGCGGACCTGCGCGGCGTTGTGAAGCGTTGCACGGCTGATCGTGACACCCTGCAGGTCGACGGGGTCGAGGAGGGCGACCGGCGTCAGCTTGCCCGTCCGCCCCACCTGGACGACGATCCGTTCGACGGTCGTCTCGCCGGTCCGGGCGGGGAACTTGTAGGCGAAGGCCCACCGGGGGTGACGCGCGGTCGACCCCAGGCGCTCGCGGGCCTCGAAATCGTCGACCTTGGCGACGACGCCGTCGATCTCGTACTCCAAGTCGTCGCGGGCGGCCATGAGCCGGTCGCGGTAGTCGAGCACCGCTTCGACGTCCTCGACCAGCGTCGTCTCGTCGTTCACCCGGAACCCCAACTCGCGGAGCAGATCGAACGCCTCGCGCTGGGAGGAAAGCGTCGCCGACGTCTCGATCACGTCGTAGAAGAAGACGTCGAGCGGACGGTCGGCGACAGTCGAGGGGTCGAGCAGGCGGACCGTCCCCGCCGCCGCGTTCCGCGGGTTGGCGAAGGGGTCCTCGCCGCGCTCGATCCGCCGCTCGTTCAGCGCCTGAAACCCCGAGCGGGGCATATACACCTCGCCGCGCACGGCCAGAAATTCCGGGGCATCCCGCAGGTGCAGGGGGACGCTGCCGACCGTGCGGACGTTCGCGGAGACGTCCTCGCCTTCCTCGCCGTCGCCGCGGGTGACCGCACGCTCGAAGACGCCGTCCTCGTAGACCACCTCGATCGAGAACCCGTCGAACTTCGGCTCCGCGGAGTAGGTCACGTCGCCGACGGCCTCCCGGATGCGGCGGTCGAACTCGCGGATCTCCGCGGCGTCGCCCGAGGACTGCAGGCTCAGGAGGGGCACGACGTGTTCGACCGTCTCCAGTCCGTCGAGGGGTTCGCCCCCGACCCGGCGGGTGGGCGAGCGCTCGTCGTCGAGGTCGAACGCCGCCTCCAGTTCGGCCAGCCGGTCGAACAGCGCGTCGTAGGTTCGGTCGGCGATAACGGGGTCGTTCGCCACGTAGTACCGGTAGTCGTGGTACTCGATCGCCTCCCTGAGTCGCCGGACCTGCTCGCGGGCGGTCGCCGCGTCGAGGTCGTCGACCGGCGCGAACGACGTGTCCGGGTCGCGTACGTACGGGTTGTCCGCTGGTTCCTCGACCATCTCGCTGTCCACACAGGGGACCGCCGGATACGAATAGCCGGCGACTCGCCGGCGCGCCGGTCGGCCTGGGGCGGGAACGTCGGGGTTAAGCCCGTGGACGTGGTAGCCGCTCTCATGACCGAGACACTGGAAACGATGGATCCGACCGGGACGTGGGACGGCGACGACGAGGTACTGGCGGCGCTCGGCCGCGAGGGACTGACCTACATGGTGTGGGGCGCGGACTGGTGTGGCGACTGCCGGGGACAGTTGCCGGCCTTCGCGGCCGCGCTCGAGGCCGCCGGCGTCCCCGACGAGCGGATCGAGCGGTACCCCGTCGACGACGACAAGCACGGTGAGGGCGTCGACGCGTACGGCGTCGAGTACATCCCGACGGTCGTCGTCGAACGGGCGGGCGAGGAGGTCGCCCGGTTCGTCGAGGAGGAGCCGGAACCGATCGCCGAGTACCTCGCGGCACGGATCGCCGAGCGCGACGAGCGGGCACAGGCGTAGCCGCTTTTCTTCAGCGATCGGCCAGCCACGACAGCGCCGCGTCCAGATCCGTCTGTGGCGGCGAACAGGTGAAATCGCGGCAGGCGTACGCCGTCGGCTCCCCGTCGACGGCGTCCCGGTTCGCCCAGATCGGCGGCACCGCGTCGACGCCGAGGGTCGCGAGCCAGTCGTCGAGGGCGTCGTCGTCGGCCGGCCGAGGGGCGATCACGCCCGTCGGGAGCGGCGTCTCGGCGAGCGTCTCCCGCCACGCGGTCGGCAGGTCGTCGGCGGCGAGCGTCAACTCGACCGGGCCGCGGGTGTGGGCGTCGGCCGCGAGGACGAGCGAGGCGTGTTCGAGCGGACTTCCCCGGATCCGGTCGGCGTGGGTCGACAGGACCTGCTCGGTGATCGCCGCGAAGTCCTCGTCGGGGACGAAGAGGTCGAGGTCCTCGAAGAGGGCGGCGGCGACGCCGAGGCTCGACGGCGTCGACTGATCGTTCAGTTCCTGGGGTCGAGTCACCAGCGCCTCGCCGTCCGCGGGCGTGTAGTAGAGCGTCCCCGCCTCCGCGTCCCAGAACTCGGACCGGACGACGCGAGCGAGGTCGAGCGCGAACGCGAGGTGGTCGACCTCGCCGGTCACCTGATAGCAGTCGAACGCCCCCTTCGCGAGGAAGGCGTAGTCGTCGAGGTAGCCCTCGACCGCGACGTCGCCACGTCGAGACGCGGTCTCGCCTGCCCCCGACCCTGGCTCGGAGACGTCCTTGTAGCGGCGGGAGAGGCGCTTCGTGTCGGCGTCCCAGAGGTGTTCGCGGACGAACGCGAGGGCGTCCGTCGCGGTGCCCGCGAGGGCCGGATCGAGAACGCGTGCCCCGGCCGCGACGGCGGAGATAGCGAGGCCGTTCCACCCCGCTAGCACCTTCTCGTCGCGGGCCGGTCGAGGGCGCTCGGCGCGGGCCTCGAAGGCCCGACCCCGCGCGGCCATCAGAGCGCGTTCGACCGCCTCGACCGGCAGGTCGTACGACTCGGCGAGGGTGGCGTACCCCGTCGTCGCCGTGAGGACGGTCGTCCCGCGCTCGAAGTTGCCACCGGACTCGACGCCGTAGCGGTCACAGAACAGGTCCGCAGCCGTCCCGGCGTCGACGCCGTCGACGTCCAGGTCCGCGAGCGCGTCGTGGACCTCCTCGGGGGTCCAGACGTAGAACGCACCCTCGGCGTCCCCGGCGTCGTCGCCGCCGCGCGACGCGGGCGGACGACTCTGGGCGTCGAGCGTGCTGTAGAACCCGCCCTCGGGGTGCCGTAACTCGCGTTCGAGGAAGGCGACCGTCTCGGCGGCGACGCGGGCGTAGCGGTCCGCCCCCGTCACCTGGGCGGCCAGCAGGTACACCCGCGGGAGTTCCGCGTTGTCGTAGAGCATCTTCTCGAAGTGGGGGACGGTCCACTCGCGGTCGGTCGCGTAGCGGTGGAAGCCGCCGCCGACGTGGTCGTAGAGGCCGCCGGTCGCCATGGCGTCGAGCGCCTCGACGGCTACCTCGCGGGACGCTTCGTCGCCGTCGAGGGTCGCCGCTCTGAGCAGGAGGTCGAGCCGGCGGGGCTGGGGGAACTTCGGTCCGCCGGAGCCGAAGCCGCCGTGTTCGCGGTCGGCGCTCCGGATCGCCGCCGCCGTCGCCGACCCCAGGAGGTCCGATTCCGGCGGGTCGCCCGGGGACTCCGGCGTCGACTCCAGTTCGTCGGTGATGGCCGCGGTCCACTGGTCGGCGCGGTTCTCGATCTCCTCGCGGTCCTCCCGCCAGGACCGCGAGATGTCCTCGAGCAACTGCAGGAAGCCGGGGCGGCCACGTTTCGGCTCCCGCGGGAAGTACGTCCCGACGTAGAAGGGCTTGCCCTCCGGCGTGAGAAAGACCGAGAGGGGCCATCCGCCGCCGCCCGAGACCAGTTGGCAGATGGTCTGGTAGACGCTGTCGACGTCCGGGCGCTCCTCGCGGTCGACCTTGATCGGGACGAAGTCCTCGTTGAGCGCCGACGCGACAGCCTCGTCCTGGAAGCTCTCCGCCTCCATGACGTGACACCAGTGACAGGCGGCGTAGCCGACCGAGAGGAAGATGGGCACGTCGTGCTCCCGGGCCGCCGACAACGCCGCCTCGTCCCACGGTTGCCAGTTCACCGGGTTGTCGGCGTGCTGTTCGAGATACGGGCTGGCCTCCTCGTCGAGACGGTTCCGACGCGTCGGCGTCGTCATGGTCGTCGATTGGGTGCCCAGACAGGTAAAGCCAACAGAACCCGACCGATCGGTCGGGTCACCGCCACCGGGCGAACACAGGTAACCGTTTTGTAGGAGGTACACGATTCGGGCGTATGGACGTACCGGCGTGGGAACGGCGACTCGTCGTCCATGCGCCGTCGCTGATCGTCGTCCTCGCGCTCGCCGTCGCCGTCGTCTCGGTCGCCAACTTCGTCGCCGACATCGAGCGTCTCGGCGTCGGTATCGGCCCCGTCCTCGCGCTCGCGCTCTGTCTCTCGCTTTCGGCCGGCCTGCTCTGGCTGGGTCGCTGGCTGTCGACGTCCGATCTCCCCCTCGCCGACACCTGGTCGGTCGTTCGGTGGTGTCTCGGGGGGATGGCCGCGTTCGTCACCCTGTCCTCGCTGACGGTCGCCGTGCGCCTCCTGGAGGGACGGGCCGTCGGCGGGGCGGCGTTCGGCGTCATCGTCGTCGGCACGGGCGGCGGCATCGGCGGCGGGATGGTCGGCATCTACTACGCCCGGGCGAAGCGTGCGGCCCGCGAGGCCGACCGCCGCCGCGACGCGCTCGTCTTTCTGAACAGCCACCTCCGGCACAACGTGTTGAACGCGACCCAGGTCATCCAGGGGTACACCGGACTGCTCGGCGAGCGGACCGAGGGCACCGAGGAGTATCTCGGCCCGATCGAGCGCCGGAGCGACGCCATCGCGGCGCTCATCGAGGACGTGAAGCGACTGTCGGACGTGTTCGCCGGGGAGCAGGATCCGGAGCCGATGGACGTCTCGACGCGGGTCCTGCGGGCCGTCGAGGAGGTCCGGTCGACGTATCCGGAGGCGACCGTCGAGACGGACGTGGAACCGGAGCTGTACGTGTTGGCGACCGACGCCGTCTCGGCGGTCTTTTCGAACCTCCTCCGCAACGCGGTCCAGCACCACGACCGCCCGGACCCGACGGTGTGGGTGACCGCCGAACGCGGGGATCGGAGCGTCCGCGTGTCCGTCGCCGACGACGGGCCGGGCATCCGCGACGACGTGAAGGACCACCTCTTCGAGTCGGCCATCGAGTCCGGCGAGGGACGCGGGATCGCCCTCGTGAAGACGCTCCTGAACCACTACGGGGGCGACATCGAGGTGCGCGACAACGACCCCCGCGGGACCGAGGTCGTCGTCGAGTTGCGGCGCCCGCCGGCGCGCTGACTATATCCCGCCGGCGGACCTACGGGCCCCATGCGATCGCTCGACGACACCTGTGAGACGTTCGCCGTCGGCGGCGACCACGCCGTCAACCGCCTCGGATTCGGTGCGATGCGCATCACCGGCGAGGGCGTCCTCGGCCCGCCCGACGACGCCGCCGAGGCCCGGCGCGTCCTCGACCGTGCGGTCGAACTCGGCGTCGACTTCGTCGACACGGCGGACGCCTACGGGCCGGGAACCAGCGAACGCCTGCTCCGCGAGGCCGGGACGCCCGGGGAGGCCCTCGTCGCAACCAAGGGCGGCCTCCTCCGCTCGCCGGAGGGCGACTGGCTCCGCCACGGCGACCCCGACTACCTCCGGAACGCCGCGCTCTGTAGCCGCGACCGACTCGGCGTCGAGACGATCGACCTGTACCAGTATCACGCGCCCGACCCCGACATCCCCATCGAGGCGTCGATGCGGGCGCTCGCCGACCTCAAAGACCGCGGCCTGATCCGTCACGTCGGCGTCAGCAACGTCTCCGTCGACCAACTGGAGCGTGCACGGGACGTCGTCGAGGTAGCGACGGTACAAAACGAGTACAGCGTCGCCGACCGCACCCACGACGACGTCCTCGAAGTCTGCGAGGCGAACGACATCGGCTTCGTCCCCTACTTCCCGCTCGGGGGCGGCGACCTCGGGGCGAAAGCCGACACCCTCGGAGCGGTGGCCGACGCCCACGACGCGACGCCGCGACAGGTCGCGCTCGCGTGGCTGTTGGCGCGCTCGCCGGTGATCCTCCCCATTCCCGGCACGTCGAGCGTCGATCACTTGGAGGAGAACGTCGCCGCGGCCGGACTCGACCT
Organism: Haloplanus salinarum; assembly: GCF_009762275.1. Taxonomy (NCBI): domain Archaea; kingdom Methanobacteriati; phylum Methanobacteriota; class Halobacteria; order Halobacteriales; family Haloferacaceae; genus Haloplanus; species Haloplanus salinarum. The sequence goes on from NZ_CP034345.1 coordinate 981,816, forward strand.
CACCGACGACGAGATGGCGCGACTGTCCGCCTAGGGGAGCCGGGAGAGCTCACGCCTCCTCGTAGGCGGTCGGCACGTCGACGACGTCACTGCCGTCGTCCTCGTTGCCGACGTAGAGAAACCCCGGTCGCACTCGGCTTCGACGTCGTATTTCACGTCGTGGCTCCCCCGTGAATCTGCCACGCGAGGTCGGTGAGCAGGGCGGCGTCGGCCGACACGAAGAGAATGCGGTGGGCGTCCACACCGCCCGGAAGCGGCGGGACGGCAGAGGTATCACGCTCGGCGACAGGGCGACCGGTCAGGACGGGCCGTCCGGAAGGCGTGTCAGGGTCGACTGGTGGTCGCCGACGAGCGTGTCGACGATGGCGTCGACGGTGTCGGAGTCGAACGTCCAGAAGCCGGTGTACCGGCCGTCGTCGTCCTCGCGGGCGAGCAGGGCGCCGTCGTCACGCTCCTCGGGGCCGCGGTACGCGACGAACCAGTAGTCGCCGAGGCAGGCGCCCGACTCGTCGGCGTAGGCGGTCACGCCGTGCCAGTCCGCGGGCGTCCAGTCGGATTGCCCGTACACCGACGTCTCGACCCCGCACGCCGCGAGCTTCCGGTATCGCGACCACAGCGCAGGGTCGTCGCGGAGGAGGGAGAACCGCTGGATCCCCGCGTGGAGTTCGCCGAGCCCGCGACGCCACGCGCGGGTCTCCAGGAGGTGCGAGACGCAGGCCAGCGCGAGTTTCCCCTCGGCGGACAACGAGTAGACGTTGCCGTCGAGTCGGGAGAGGAAGCCCTCGACTGCGGGACTCCGGCCCATCTCGACGTCCGGATCGGGATCGACGTCGCCGGCGAAGGAGTCGTAGAGGTACTCGTGGAGTTCGGCGACGCCGATCGAGCCGAGATAGTCGTCGCCGTCGGTGAGGACGAGGAACGCGTCGGGAAGCGCCGACGCGGAGACGTGTTCCGTCTCGAGGTCGAACCGATCGAAGTAATCGACGATGTCCCCGATCTGCTCGTCGACTGCCGTCCCGTTCACGACGACGATCCGGCGCCGGTGGGACTCCAGTTCGTCGATGAACTGCTGGAGGGAAGGTGACACGGTCGATCCTCGGTGGCCGTTGGTGGGCGATCCACTAATACACTCGGGCGGCGGCGCCGACTAGCCGAGGAACGTCGCCAGAAAGAGCAGGGCGAACCCGAGTGAGAGACAGAAGCCCCCGATCCGGCCGATCCAGGTGTGTTCCCGGACCTCCGTGCGATTCCCCTCGATCCGGTAATCCTGGAACTCCTCGTTGTACTCGACGTAGCTCGGCATCTGGAAGAACTCCACGAACACCAGCGCGCCGCCGAGCGCGCCGAGCGCCGATCCGAGCAGTCTGAGTGCGTTCGCGACCGCGACCATGCCCGGAGGGGCGACTGACGGGGACAAAAATCCTCCGAAGCTTCATCCGTGAGAGCGGGGCCAGGGCCGGCCGTGCCCAGTACCCGTTTCCTCGGTCCGACGCTCGTGGTCGCGGCCACCCTCGTCCTCGCGGCGCCGACACTGGTCGCGGCGCCCGCGGCCGCGACGGCCACCGATCCGCCGGCCTTCGTCGCTGCCGTCCCCAACCCGGTCGCGGACGGCGACGCCGGCGAGTTCGTCGTCGTGGACGTCCCGCGGGTCGCCGCGAACTGGACGCTGAGCGACGGCGAGACGACCGTGGCGCTTCCGGACGATCCGGCCGAGCGCCCGGGAACGCGGTTCGCCGTGGGCGACGACCCGAACGCGACACGACGGCTGGCCGAGGCGCCGGTCGTCGGCGTCGACCGACTGTCGCTCTCGAACGCCGGCGAACGGCTCGTGCTCCGCCGCGACGGTGTCGCCGTCGCGACCCTCGACTACCGGGACGCCCCGGAGGGCGAACGACTCGTCCTCGGCGACGACGGCCGCCGGTGGCGTCCCGTCGGGTTCGAGCCACGCGAGGTCCGGCGCCACGGCACCGCGGCGGTCCGTGGCTTCCTCCTCCCGGACTCGCCCGGGGTGCCCGTCGGGACGCTCCGTGGCGCCGAGGACCGACTGCTGCTCGCGGGCTATACGTTCACCAGCGACCGAGTCGCCGACGCGCTCGTCGCCGCCGCCGAGCGCGGGGTCAAGGTCCGCGTCCTCGTCGACGCCGATCCGGTGGGCGGCCGCTCCGCGCAGGGGGCCGCGGTCCTCGACGAACTCGCCGACGCGGGGATCGACGTGTCGGTCCTCGGCGGCCCGCACGCCCGCTTCGAGTACCACCACCCGAAGTACGCCGTCGTCGACGACCGGGCGCTCGTGCTGTCGGAGAACTGGAAACCGGCGGGCGTCGGCGGTCGGAGCAGTCGGGGATGGGGCGTCGTCGTCGACGCCCGGTCGGTCGCGAACGACCTCGCCGGGCTCTTTCGGAGCGACGCCGGCGGGCGGGACGCCGTTCCTTGGCGCCGATACCGGCGGGGGCAGACGTTCGAACCGGGGACGCCGGCGAACGGGAGCTACCCGTCGCGGATCGATCCGGCGGCGACGACCGGGAGCGTTCGCGTCCTCACCGCGCCGGGGAACGCCGAGGCGGCCGTCGTGGGGGTGATCGACGGCGCCGACGACCGGGTGGACGTGATCCAGCCGAGTGTCGGCCGTCGCGACGGGCCGCTCCTCCGGGCGACGGTTCGGGCCGCCGAGCGCGGCGTCCGGGTTCGCGTCCTGCTCTCCGGGGCGTGGTACGTCGCGGAGGAGAACGCCGCCCTCGTCGACTGGCTGAACGGGGTGGCCGAGCGGCGCGACCTGCCGCTCTCGGCGCGCCTCGCCGAGCCACGGGGTCGATACGAGAAGGTTCACGCCAAAGGCGTCGTCGCGGACGACGTCGTGGTCGTCGGGAGCCTGAACTGGAACGCGAACGCCGTATCCGACAACCGCGAGGTGGCAGTCGCCGTCCGGAGCGACGAGCTGGCGACGTACTTCCGGGAGGCCTTCGCCGCCGACTGGGGGCAGGGCACGGGGCGGACGGCGTGGATCCTCGCGGCCGGCGCGCTCGCGGCGCTGATCGTCGCCGTCGTCGTCGCGAGGAAGACGATCCGATTCGAGGAGAGGCGGTAGGTGGTCGGGGCCGCTCAGGTGTCGAGCGTCGTCGCGCTCGATAGCGCCTCGTCGAGTTCCGCGTCGGCCATCTTGTCGACGAGCGCGTCGATCACCTCGCTTCGCATTCCCTCCACGAACTTGATCGAGCCGACGACGAGGTGGCCGCCGCCGGAGACGCCGCCGCCGACGACTTCCTCGTCGAGTTCGGCCACCATCTCGGGGATGTCGAGGCGGACGCCGTCCGAGCGAAGCACCGCGAAGTCGGGGCCGTAGCCGATGGTGATGACGGGGTCGCCCGTCTCCTCGACCTTCCGGTCGTGGAGGTTGCCGGTGGTCTTCCCCGGAGCGGGGTAGGTGAACCGGTAGGCGAAGTCGTCGAGGTCGACCCGGTACAGGTGGGCGTCGTTGTCCATCCGTTCGTGTTCGACGTGCGGGTCGAGCGCGGCCAACTGGCGGTCGATGTCGCGCTCGGCCCGGTCGGCGAGGAAGTCGACGAGTTCCTCGTGGCGGCGCTCGTCGTCACAGTCGACGTTCAAGACGTCGCTGACGAGGATCTTGCCCTCGCTGTACCGGAGCCAGTGGGCGGCGTAGTCGAGGGCCTCGCCGATGCGGACGAGGTCCGTCCGGTCGTAGCCCGCCTCGCCGGCCAGGTCGACGAAGGCGTCCATCGTCTCGGCCTTCGAGCGGTCGGCCAGCCCCGCCACCGCGGGAACGTGCCGGAGTTCGTCGGTCATCTCCGGGTCGATCATCCGCGCGAGTTCGACACACATCATCCCCGTGGTGATGCGGTAATCCTCGCCGTGGAGGTACGGGTTAACGTGGGCGTCGAGCAGGTCCTCGACCGCCTCGGGGTCGGGGTGGTGGTGGTCGACGACGGCGATGGGCACGTCGTAATGTGCGAGGTTCTCGTAGGCGGGGACGTCCTCCTCGGTGCTGCCGTTGTCGAGCATGAGCAGGAGGGGGAGCTTCTGCCCGTGGCGCTCGCGGCCTTCGAGCGCGAAGTTGAGGTCGCGGGTCACGTCCTCCATCTCGTAGAACGGCGCCTTGCTCGGGAGGCGCTTGATGAGGTGGCGCGGGGCGTCCTCGTCGTCGTGGACGGCCGTGATGAAGCGTTCGAGCGCCACCTGCACCGGGAGCGAGGCGCACATGCCGTCGCCGTCGGCGTGGTGTCGGACCCGGATCGGCCGCCCTTCGAGGACGGTCCGCCGGAGTCGTCTGGCGAGCGATTCGAGACCGGGGCGGAGCTTCTCGAACTCCTCCCACTCGACCAGCGGCTCGACGTCGTGGGGGGCGGCGCGTTCGGACAGGCCGGCGTCGACGGCCTCGTGAACCCGCTCGGCGGCCGACCCGCTCAGTCGAGCGAGCGATTCGACCTCGATCTGTGGGCTCCCCTCGTGTTCCTCGACGGCGCCGGAGATACGGACGGCGTCGTCGAGTTCCACGTCGGGGTGAGCGCGGACGCCCGCCTCCTCGAAGGCCGTGCAGGCGACGATGCCGGTGGCGTCACAGCAACGGAAGACGGTCGGCCCCGCGGTCTGTTTGACCTGGATGATCCGTCCCTCGACGGTGACCGTCTCGCCGACCGAGAGGTCCTCGACGGGCGTGATCGTCGGCTGGTGATCGACCGCGACGGTGCGATAGTCGTCCAGGTCGGCCTCCGCGAAGGCGACGTCGCCGTCGTCGCGGACCTCGTCGAGTTCGACGAGCAGGCGGTCGCCGACGTCGAAGTCGCCGTCGAGGTTCGACTCGTGGACGAGCCCGGACACCTCGTCCGAGACGTCGACGAAGATACCGTAGGCGACGACGCCGTTGACGACGGCGTGGTAGTACTCGCCCACCTCCACGTCCTCGGCCGTGCAGTCGGGTGCGAGATCGTAGACGACGGGGCGGGAGTCACCCCGGGTGTCAGTGCCGGAATCCCCGGCATTCCCAGCTGTCATACCACTGTGTGATCGGTGCCCGAAGTTAAGCCTTGCAGAATACGCCCGCCCCGCGTCCGGAGCGCCGCCCACCATCCGGAACCCTTAGAAGGCGACGCCACCGACGCGTAGCCATGCGGTGTCTCCGGACGGACCCCGTCGACCGGACCGCCGAGCGACCCACCGTCGCGGGCACGGCCGGACGCCCGCGGCGGGGAGGCGTCGACCGCGACCCATGACCGTCGTCGTCGCCCAGGGAACGTTCGACATCCTCCACCCGGGCCACGTCCACTACCTCTCCGACGCCGCGGCGATGGGTGATCGACTCCACGTCATCGTCGCCCGCGGGGAGAACGTGACCCACAAGCCGAAACCGATCCTGTCGGACGGACAGCGCCGACGGATGGTCGACGCACTCGACGTCGTCGACGAGGCCCACCTCGGCCATCCGGAGGACATCTTCGTCCCCATCGAACGGATCGACCCCGACGTCATCGTCCTCGGCTACGACCAGCACCACGACGAGGAGCGACTCCAGTCCGCCCTCCGGGACCGTGGCATCGACTGTCGGGTCGAGCGGGCGTCGGCGCGCGACGCGCCCGCGGAGGAACTGTCCTCGACGGGACGGATCGTCGACCGGATCGTCGAGCGTCGGTGTTAGAAGAGTCGGTCGTTACGCGACGGCGGGTGCCTGGGCGGCCGCCTCGTCGTGTGCGCGGACGACGTCGTCGGTCCCCTCGGGTTCGAGGTCGCTAGCGGAGTCGCCCTGCTGTTCCTCGAGGAACTGCTGGTACTCGTCCTGGGAGACGACCTTGATCTCGAAGTACATCTGTGAGTGGGCGACACCACAGAACTCGGCGCAGTAGCCCTGGTAGGTGCCCGTCTCCAGCGTCCTGGTCTTGATGACGTTGGACTGCCCGGGCATGGCGTCCTGTTTCAGCCCCATCTCGGGAACGTGGAAGGCGTGTAACACGTCACTCGAGGTGACGTTGAAGTAGATGTCCTGCCCGACTGGGACCACGATGGTGGGCGCCGTACTGGCAAGCGAGACGTCCTCCTGGGGATAGCTCGCACGCCAGCCCCACTGGAAGCCCTCCATGTTGACGAGGACGTCGCCCTCGTCGGGGGCGACCTCGTCCTCGCCGCCCTCGAAGGTGACGTTCTCGTTGGCGAGGACGCCGTAGGAGGCGACGCCGACGAAAAGCAGGATGATGGCCGTGGCGACGGTCCAGGTGATCTCCAGTCGACGGTTCTCCTCGGTCGGCGACGCCTCGTCGGCGTTCTTGAACCGGTAGACGGTGTAGATCAGGATGCCCTCCACCAGGAGCGTGATGGGGACGGCGATCAGCAACAGCTTGTTGTTCAGGTTGTTGATGAGTTCTGCGGACACCGAACTCTGGGCCGCGACTGGATCGGCGGCGAGGGAGAGAGCGACCGCCGACAGCAGCGACACCAGCAGGAGGCGCGACCGTTTCATGCTCTATGGGCCGTTAGAATCTCCCCCGTAAATAGCTACTGATAGGGCGGATCGGCCGGCGTCGGGGTTCCGACCGTGGGGTGAGAAAAAGCGGGGCTCCTAAATAGGCGGATTGCCAAGTCCCGATAGTGATCGACACGTGGTTCGCGTGACCGACCGCGTCCCCGGTCTGCTCGCGGCGAGCGCGATGGGAGTGTACCTGCTCGTACTCGTCGGGACGACAGTCGCCGTCACGGACGCCGCCTCGACCTGTGGCGCGTGGCCGGCGTGTGGCGACGGGACGGCGCTCCCGACGACCGTCGCCGGAACCCTGGTGATCGGCCACCGCCTCGCCGCCGTCGCCGTCGGCTTACTGGTCCTCGTGGCTGGCGTCGCCGCGTGGCGCGGGAACCGGAGCCGTCGCGTCCGAGCCGCCCTCGCCGTCTCGATGTGCTGTTACCCCGTCCAAGCCGCCCTCGGAGCCGTCGTCGCGACGACCGGAGCGACCGCCGTGCTCTCGGCAGCACACCTGTTCGTGGGCATCGTCATCTTCGGGGGACTGGTCGCCGCCCTCGCCTGGACGCTCGAAGCGGAGACCGGCGATCCGTCGGAAGGATCCGTCACGGACCCCGAGGACCTCTCGCCGCCCACGGTCCCGGCAGACCCCGAGCCGTCGGCGCTCCCCGAGGAGCCGGTGGCCCGCGTGCGGGCGGTGGCCGGGGCGTACCTCCGGCTCACGAAGCCACGCCTGATGTGGCTGCTCTGTCTCGTCGCCTCGGCGGGGATGGCACTCGCCGCCGGCCCGGCGCTCGAACCGCGCACGGTGGTCCTGACACTGCTCGGCGGCGTCCTCTCCATCGGCGCCAGCGGGACGTTCAACCACGTCCTCGAACGGGACGTCGACCGGCGAATGAACCGAACCAACGATCGGCCAATCGCGACCGACGTGGTGTCGGTTCGCAACGCGCTGGCCTTCGGCGGTCTGCTGACGCTCGGGTCGCTCGTCGCCTTCGCCGCCGTCAACCCCTTGGTCGCCGTCCTCGGCTTCATCGCCATCGTCTTCTACAGCGTGATCTACACGCTGATCCTGAAACCGAACACCGTCCAGAACACGGTCATCGGCGGGGCGGCCGGCGCCCTCCCGGCGTTGATCGGGTGGGCGGCGGTCACGGGGTCGGTCGGCCTCGGCGGCCTCGTGCTCGCGACGGTCATCTTCCTGTGGACGCCCGCGCACTTCTACAACCTCGCGCTGGCGTACAAGGACGACTACGCCCGCGGCGGGTTCCCGATGATGCCCGTCGTCCGCGGCGAGACGGAGACCCGGAAACACATCCTCTGGTGGCTGGCGGCGACGCTGGTCGGTGCCGGCGTGCTGGCGACCTGGGAGTCGCTCGGCTGGCTCTACGTCCTCACTACCGTCGCGCTGGGGGCGGCGTTCCTGTGGGCGGTCGTTCGGCTCCACGTCGACCGGACCGAATCAGCGGCGTTCCGGGCCTTCCACGCCTCGAACGCCTACCTCGGGGCGCTGTTGCTCGCCGTCGTCGTCGACACGCTGGCGTTCTGATAGGGATCATCGGAAGTCATCATAGATTCTCGCCGGACCCTCCCGGCGAGAATCTATGGACAGTTACGATACCCCTATGAGCGGACAAGGGTAAACGGTAAGCCGGTGGCCGTCGCGAACGGGTGTATGGAGAACGTCGCGATCATCGGCGCGTCGATGACGCAGTTCGGCCAGCGGGACGGCTGGGTCCTCGACTTGCTCTCGGAGGCCGGCACGGCCTGTCTGGAGGACGCGGGAGTCTCACCGGATGCGATCGATCACCTCTACGTCTCGAACATGGCGAGCGGCGAGTTCGAGGGACAGACGGGCATCATGAACGCCGTGGCCCACGACCTGGCGGCGATGCCGGCGTACACCGCCCGTATCGACCAGACGAGTTCGAGCGGCGGGGCCGGCGTCAAACACGCCTGGCAGTCGGTCGCGAGCGGCGCCAGCGACATGACGCTGCTCGTGGGCGCCGAGAAGATGACCCACCGAACCACGCCGGAAGCGACGGACGTCATCGCCTCCATCACTCACCCGGCGGAGTACAAACACGGCGTGACGCTCCCGAGTTTCGCCGGGTTGACCGCGCGGCTCTACCTCGAGACGTACGACGCCCCGCGTGAGAGCCTCGGCAAGGTCGCGGTGAAGAACCACCGTCACGGCGTCCACAACGAACACGCCCAGTTCCAGAAGGAAGTCGACCTGGAGACGGTCCTCGAGTCGCCCATCGTCGCCGACCCGCTCCGGCTCTACGACTTCTGTCCCATCACCGACGGGAGCGCGGCGCTCATGTTCTGTCCGGAGTCCGTCGCCCGGGAGTACACCGACGACTACGTGCTCGTCTCGGGCGTGGGCGGTGCGACCGACACGCACGTCGTCCACGAGCGCGCGGACCCGACCACGATGCGCGGGGTCGTCGAGTCCAGCCGGATCGCCTACGACACGGCCGATCTGGGTCCCGAGGACGTCGACGTGGCCGAACTCCACGACATGTTCACCATCCTCGAATTCCTCCAGAGCGAGGACCTCGGCTTCTTCGAGAAGGGCGAGGGCTGGAAGGCGGTCGAGGAGGGTCGCACGGAGATGGGCGGCGACCTCCCCATCAACCCCTCGGGCGGCCTGAAATCGAAGGGCCACCCGCTCGGCGCGAGCGGCGTCGCACAGGTGTACGAGATCTACGAACAGTTGCTCGGCGAGGCGGGCAAGCGGCAGGTCGACAGCGCCGACACCGGACTGGCGTGTAACGTCGGCGGCTTCGGCAACTGCGTCATCACCACCCTCATGGAGGCAGTCTAATGATGGAAGCGTACCAGTACCCCGACGGCAGCATCACCTACCCGGGCCACCCGATCGGTCCCGGAGGCGAGGAACCGGTCGACACGGTCGACCTCAGCGAGTACACCGCCGAGGTGATCACGTGGACGACGAGCACTGCGGCCCCACCGGGCGTCCGCGAACCGAACACCCTCGCCATCGTCGAGTTCGACGTCGACGGCGAGCCGGTCCGTGCGATCGGCGGCGTGACCACCGACGACGTCGAGATCGGCGACGAGGTACGGCCGGTGTACGTCGAGGAGCTTCGGGAACCCGGTGCCGGTATCCGCGAACCCGAGAGCCAGGAGTGGGACGGCTACCGGTTCGAGCCGGTCTGAGTCGGATCGCCGGCGACCGTTCCGGACGGGACACGGTCGCTCCCGCGGGCGCGGTTCGTCCCCGACGCGGGCCGACGAACCGTGGATGCGTGACGACGTCCTCGGCCTCGAAGAGCGACGGCAACGAGGTGACCGGGGATCCGGGAACGGTCAGTCTTCGAGGGCGTCCTCGGGCGCGTCGTCGATGAGGACGATGGCCTCGCCGTCGATGACCGTCTCGCCGTCCTCGTCCTCGACGACGGTAGTGAGCCGGTAGCGGCCGTCGCCGAGGTCCTCGACGACTTCGCAGATGGCGGTGACCGTCTCGCCGATGTCGACGGGACCGAGGAACTGGAGGTCCTGGGAGAGATAGATCGTCAGCCCGGGCAGGCGCGCGAGCGCGGCGCTGATGAGCCCGGAGACGAGCGTCCCGTGGACGATCCGTCGGCCGAAGCGGGTCCGTTCCGCGAAGTCGTCGTCGAGGTGGAGCCGGTTCGTGTCGCCGCTGGCGTCCGCGAACTCCCGGATCTCCCGTTCGGTGAGCGTCTTCGAGAAGCGAATGGTGTCGCCGACGCTGACGACGCCGTCGGCGTCGTCGGTCTCGTCGGCGTGTTCGAACGTCCAGTCCGCCTTCGAGTAGCTCACCTCCGGCGAGACGGGGGGTTGGCGGTCGTCGCCGTTCGACAGCCCCGGGAACATCGCCCGGTTGGCGGCCATCATGCTGCTGTAGAAGTGCTCGACGCTGTTCGAGAAGTGTTTGCCCGACTCTACCCACGCGTCCGTGAGGCTGCCCATCGGGGTCCGTGATCGTTCCTGCATCGTGTGTCTGTCCATAATTGGTGTCGGTCGGTTAAAGACTGGTCGCTTTCGTCGCCGGGTACATCCGGACGAAACCATCCGATGTCTTTGAATGGTATTGAGTGGTAACTAAAGTAAAGCTTATGCCTGTGGGCCGCCTGTGATGTTACAAGGATGACGCAAGACGAGGACGATGGATCGCCGTCGTGGCCCCCCATGCCGTTCGCCCAGGGGTTTCAGGACGCCAGCGAAGAGGCGGTCGAGCAGCAGATGAAGCTGTTCAAACAGTTCATGTCGGGCGGTTCCGGAAGCGGGTTCGACGGGTTCTCGCAACTGGGCGCGATGAGCATGGGCACGGCGATGTTCAAGACCCGCGTGCAGAGCGGGGGTCGCATCAGCATTCCCGACGCCGAGCGCGAGACGCTCGGTATCGACGACGGCGACATCGTCCAGACGATCGTCATCCCCGTCAAACGAAACTCCGAGTGAGACCCAATGAGTACTACCAACCCCTTCAGTTCGGCTTTCGAGCTGCAACGTACGATGATCGAACAGACCCGCCGTGCCGCCGAAACCGGCGTCGACGCCCAGCGCTCCGCCATGGAGACCTGGTTCGGCTCCTTCGAGTCGGTCAAGTCGGCCCAGAAGAGCGGCGTCACGCTCTCGAAGTCGGCCATCGAGGCCTACCTCGACGGTCTCAAGTCCGTCTTCCCCGAGGAGTCCGTCGCGGAACTCGAAGCGGCCGTCGACGAGCAGTTCGAGGCCGTCGACGAGATTCACGAGGACGCCTGGCAGTCCTTCCTGGACGGCCTCGACGAGGCCGAGGCGACCTACGACGAGCTGACCGAGATGCAGCTCGAGCTGCTCGCTGATGGCTTCGACGCCGTCGAGCAGGTCCAGGCCGAGGCCGAGGAGACGACCGAAGAGGCCGTCGCCTCCGCCGAGGAACTGACCGAGTCCGCGTAACCGGAGCCTATTCCACCCCGAACCCCCTATTTCCATACGATGACCAACGATGCCAGCGGTACGTTCGACGGAGGGATGGACGCCTTCCTCGAACACATGACCGAGACGTATATGAACGCCCTCGACCGGAACCTCGACGCCCAGTCGGCGTTTCTCGAATCCTGGATGGATTCGATGGAGGACAACCTCTCCGAGGAGCGGATTCAGGAGGGCTACGAGGGGTCGATGCGCGCCTACGAGGCGTGGATGGACGCCGCCGAAACCTCCTTCGAACGCATGGGCGCCGCCTTCGACGGCGAGGACGTCGAACCGGAGGAGTTCCGCGACATCTGGCTCTCCTCGGCCAACGAGGCCTTCAAGGAGATGATGACGACGACCGCCTTCGCGGCAGCGACGGGCCAGACCGTCGAGGAGGCGATGAACATGCGACAGAACATCGACGAGGCGTCCGAGGAGACGCTCCACGCACTCAACTTCGCGACGGTCGGCGACGTGCGCGAGGTGGGCGAACGGCTCGTCGAACTCGAACGCCGGCAGCACTCCATCGAACAGAAGCTCGATCGGTTGCTCGACGACCAATGAACCCCTTCACCTTCCCGTTGGACGCCCAGCGCGACCTCTGGGAGCGTGCGGCCGAGGACACGTCGTCGGTCGGCGCCATCCCCGACGGGCTGGAGACGATGGCCGAGGTGGAGGTCGGCGAGACGCCGAGCGAGGTGGTCTACCGCGAGAACAAGCTCGAACTCCACCACTACGAGCCGCTGGTGCCCGAGGAGGAGCGCCACGACGTGCCCCTCCTGTTCGTCTACGCGCTCATCAACCGGCCGTACATCCTCGACCTCCAGCCGGACCGGAGCGTGATCCGCCGGATGCTCGAAGCCGGCTTCGACGTCTACATGATCGACTGGGGCGAACCCTCCGAACTCGACACGTCCCTCTCGCTGCACGACTACGTCAACCGCTACATCGACAACTGCGTCGACGAGGTGTGCGAGCGCTCCGGCCAGGACTCGATCAACGTCCTCGGCTACTGCATGGGCGGCACGATGAGCGTGATGTACGCGGCGCTCCACCCCGAGAAGGTCCGCAACCTCGGCCTGATGGCCGCCGGCCTCTGTTTCGACGGTACCGGCGGCATCCTCGAGATGTGGGGCGACGAGGACTTCTTCAGCCCCGGCGCGATCGTCGACACCTTCGGCAACGTGCCCGCGGAGTTCCTCGACGTCGGCTTCGCGCTGATGGATCCCGTCCACAACTACGTCACGAAGTACGGCAACCTCTACGACAACATCGACGACGAGGACTTCGTGAAGAACTTCGCCCGGATGGAGCGGTGGCTCAACGACCCCATCGACGTCGCCGGAACCGCCTACCGGGAGTTCCTGGAGGACATCTACCAGGGCAACGAGCTCTACCGCAACGAACTCGAGCTGAACGGCGAACGGGTCGATCTCGGGGACATCACCATGCCCGTGCTGCAGGTGGTCGGCGAGTACGACCACCTCATCCCGCCGGAGGCGAGCAAGCCCTTCAACGAGAAGGTCGCCAGCGACGACACCGAGATCATGGAGTTCTCGACCGGCCACATCGGGCTCTCCGTGTCGAGTTCGACCCACGAACACCTCTGGCCGAACGTGGCCGACTGGTTCGCCGAGCGCTCGATCGACCCAGTCGACGACGAACCGTCCGAGCCCGCCGCCGAACCGCCGGAAGCCGACACCCCCGACGCCGCCGTCGCCGAGGACGTCGAGACGACGGAGGCGGACGTCGCGGACACCGATCTACAGGAACTCGACGGCATCGGCCCGGCGTACGCCGAACGCCTGACCGGTGCGGGGGTCACCTCCGTGGAGGCGCTCGCCGACGCCGAACCCGCCACGCTCTCCGCCGAGGCCGACATCGACGAGGGGCGGATCCGCGGGTGGATCGAGGCGGCGAACGAACGCACGCCGTAGACCGCTTCCCGCCGGGTCCGCCGACGGTGCCCACCCCCCTCGACCGTTCCCCGACGACCAGTAACGATCGTTTGAGTACGAGCGTTATATTAACACATATTACCAGTTCTGAGAATATGAGGAATATGTTGGAAGCACTTATTACTTGGAAAGAGAACATTTCGGGTAGATCATGAGTACGACACAGAACGCGGCCCGGACGGCCGTTCCGACCCCCGACGGCTTCGACGTTCCCGACGAACTCACCGCGACCGACTCCAAACTCGTCTACCTCTTCGTCGCCGTCTCGGACGGCGTCACCGTCGACGACCTCCAGTCCACGCTCGACATGCGGAAGATCGGCCTCTTTCCGGTCCTCGACACCCTCACCGAACGGGGACTCATCGACCGCGTCGACGGCGAGTACGTCAGTTCGGCGGCGTAGGCCCGCACCCGCACGGAGCCTACTCCTCGTCGTCGGCCCCGTCGTCCTCCAGGGACTCCTTGATCGAGGCCAGTTCCGCGTCGACATCCACGTCGGTCGATCCGTCCGCCGTGTCGTCCCCGTTCCCCTCCCGGACGTCGATGGCGACACCCCGTTCGTCGGTCGCCGACTCCGAACGGTCCTGCCGTTCGCGTTCCGCATCCGGCTCCTCCTCGATGGACGCCAGCCGGTCGTCGATTTCGGTCGTCAGCGACCGGGCGTCGGCGATCACTGACCCCGCCGCCGACTCCTCGGGGAGGTCCGCGCCGGTGAGGGCCGCCCGCAGGTCCGCGAGGGTCTCCCGGAGCGTCGCTGCGTCGGGCGACTCCGGCGAGCGCAGCCGGGTCCGGAGGCGTTCCTCGGTCGGTCGCGGCCCGGCGAGTCGAAGCACCGCCCGGAGCAGTTCTAGGGACTGGACCGTGGCTTCGAGCAGGGCAACGAGCGTCGGGATGGTGTACTGCTCGGTGAACCGGAGGATCTCGCCGGGCGTCGGCGGCCGACGCGGCGGCGTCACGCCCTCGTTGCGTCCCTCCCGTCCCCCGTCGCGGACGTCGTCCTCGACGGCCGACCGGAGGTCGGCGAGGGTCCGTTCCAGGTCCGCGAGCAGGACCGCAAGCTCCTCCGTCTCGCCCGCGACCTCGTCGTCGTTTCGGCTCATACCGTCACTTGCGCCCGGAGGCATTTACCTATTCGCGCCGCCGAGCGACGCCCGCGACCGTCAGGAGGGCGACGACGGCGCCGACGGGAGCGAAGCCGTCACCGGACGACTCGGTGGCGGTCGGCGTGCGGGTCGCGGTCGGCGCGTCGGTGGCCGTGGGCGTCGGCGTCGGTTCGGGCGTCGACGTGGCAGTCGCCGTGGGCGTCGGCGTCGGTTCGGGCGTCGACGTGGCAGTCGCCGTGGGCGTCGGCGTCGGTTCGGGCGTCGACGTGGCGGTCGCCGTGGGCGTCGCGGTGGCCGTGCGACCCCCGCCGACGGTCACCTCGACCGTCCGGGAGCCGTCGTCGACGTCGCTTCCCTCGACGGTGATGCGGTACGTGCCCCGCACGGCCCCGCTCGTGTCGACGGTGACCGTCCCGCCGCTCTCGGTGATCCGCCGATTCCCGGCGAGGTCCACGTCGTCCGGGCTCTCTACCGTCACGTCGAGGCGGTCGGCCTCGGCGAAGTTGTACTCGGCCGTGATCCGCACCTCCTCGAAGTCGTCGGCGTCGACGGTGTCGCCGGCGACGTCGACCCCGCGCTCGTTGCGCACCTCGAGGTCGGTGATCCGGGGGCGCACGACGAGCAGGTCGGCCCGGTCGTCGCCGTCGGCGTCCGCGTCGTACGAGCCGGGGTCGACGCCGTCGAAACTCGCGTCCTCGGCGAAGACGGAGAACGCGCCGTTCCCGCTGGTGGCGACGAACGTCTTCTCGCCGGTGCCGAGCGTTCCGCCGCCGGTGAGCTGGACCGACGAGATATCGAGCGACTCGCTGACGTAGACGGTCACGGGCGGCGACGTGTCGGCCGGCGCGTCCCGCGGCTCGTCGACCGCGACGGCGAGACCGACGCTCCCGACGAGGAGGAGGCCGGCGACGGTACAGACGAGGACCGTTCGGCTGCCGGAGGGCGACGCGGGGCGCATACGGGGGGCTACGTGATCGGGCGTAATGGGTCTTGGCGACGGCGGTGGGGCCCCTGCCGGGAATGGAAACGCTCTTTTGAGAGTCACACGGAGTGTGTCCGTATGACCGACGGGGACGACGAGACCGACCTACCGGCCGAGACCCTGGACTCCCGCCTCGACGCTGCCGCCGAGGACCTCGACGCCGCCGAGACCGAGGGCGACCTCGACGCGGTCGAGGAGACGCTCGACGGGATCGCCGAGGACCTCGACGCCGCCGACCTCCCGGAACCCGAGGACGAGGACGAAGCGGATCCCCGCGAGGAACTCGAAACGCACCTCGAGGACCTCCGCGACGACCTCGAGGCGGCTCGCGGTCCCTACGCGAGCGACGTCGTCGACGGCGTCGAGAGTGCGACGGCGACGCTCACGGACACGGAGTGGACCGAGGACGGCGAGGGCGAGGCCGCCGCGGCCGTCGCGGACTTCGTCGCCGAGGTGAGCGAGATCCTGGAGACGGAGCTCGACGGCGACGACGCCGACGCCCTCGATGCGGCCGCTGCGGCCGTCGCCGACGCCGGCCTCGACGCCGACGACGACGCCGAGACCATCGCGACGCTGCTCGATGCGACCGACGACCTCGCCGCCGGCCTCGACGACGCCGAGGAGTGGGACGACCTCGAAACCCACGAACAGCTCCGTGCACAGGGCTTCTACGACGTCCTCGGTCACTACAAGGACTACCCGCCCGAGTGGGCGGCGCTCAAGGAGTGGGAACAGCAGGGCAACGTGGAGATGGTGTTGCTGGCACTCGACAGCTTCCAGTCGGAGTTCATGGAGCGTCACTGCCTCGAAGCGATCACGCGGATGAACGACGAGGGAGCCTTCGACGCCATGCACCAGCGCGCGGGCAAGCGCGACAAGCCCGGCATCAAGGCGCTCGGCAAGATGGGCGCCGAGGACGCCGTCGAGACGCTGCTGGAGTACGTCGACGCCGACTCCGACCCCGGCCTCCAGAAGGTGACGTTCAAGGCGCTCGGCGAGATCGGGAACGAGGAGGCCACCGGCCCCATCGCGAACAAACTCGTCGCGGACAACGACCGGATCCGACCCTACGCCGCCCGCGCTCTCGGACTCATCGGCGACACGCGGGCCATCGACCCGCTCGCGGACGTGCTCGACGACGACGAGAGCGACGAGGTCCGCGCCGCGGCCGCGTGGGCCCTGCGACAGATCGGCACCGAACGCGCGCTCACCGCCGCCGCCGAGTACGACGACGACCGCGCCTACCTCGTCCAGCACGAGGCCTCGCAGGCCGCCGACGCCCTGTCGGTCGAGCAGCCGGCCTGACCCAAACCCTCTCCTCCCCGACGACCGTACTGCGGCCATGTCCACGCCCCCGTCCGCGGAGTCGAACGTCCTCGGCACCGACCTCGAACCGTGTAGCACCGATCCCGAGACCGGTTACCTCCGTGACGGTTGCTGTCGTCACCTCGACGCCGACCGGGGTCGACACGAGATCTGTGTGGTGATGACCGAGACGTTCCTGACGTTCTCGCGGGCGCAGGGCAACGATCTGGTCACGCCGCGTCCGGAACTGGACTTCCCGGGCCTCGAACCCGGCGATCGGTGGTGTGTCTGTCTCGGTCGCTGGATCGAGGCCGAACGCGAGGGGGTCGCACCGCCGGTCGTCCTCGAAGCGACCACCGAGGCCGTCCTCGAGGAGATCCCGTTCTCGACGCTCCTCGATCACGAGTACGAAGGATAGGTCACTCCCGCGGATACGACTGACTCCCGCCCGCGGAGTTCCGTCCGACGAGCGTGGCGACCGCCTGCGTCCGCCCCTCGTCGTCGAGTCGCGTCCGCTCGCGGTACTCCAGGATCGTCAGATCGAGACACGCACGGAGCAGGTCGTTCGCCCGGTAGCGGTAGCGGTCGCTCGACGGGCCGATGTCGATCGAATCGCTCGACCGAAGGTGGTGCTCGTAGACCAGCACCCCGCCCGGCGACAGCGCCTCCTTGATCTCCGGAAGGTGTTCCAGTGCGGCGAAGAAACTCACCGTGATCACGTCGTAGGTCGAGGGTTCGAACGTGTAGTCGGCGATGTCACTGCGGATCCAGGTCACGCCGTCGACGCCCTCGGCGTCGGCCGCGCTGGCGGCCCGGTCGAGCGCCTCGTCGGAGACATCCACGGCGTCGACGTCGTACCCCCGTCGGGCGAGAAACCGGGCGTTTCGCCCCGTCCCCGTCGCCACGTCGAGTGCACGCCCCGTCGGGAACGCGTCGATCAGGCGTTCGAGGGCGGGAATGGGGTGATCCGGCAGGTCGAACGCCTCGTCCGTGCTGTACTTCTCGTTCCAGCGCTCTCGGTCGTCGGTCACGACTCCACGAAGTCGTCGCAGGGTGAAGTCCCCGTCGCCGCCACGTCGACGGATCGACACACCCATGCCCGCCGACGAACGACCGGCAAGCGTGCCCGTCGGCCGCTACCGGAACGCCGGTCTGTTCGTCCTCCTCGGGGGACTGTTCGGCTGTTCGTTCGTCGCGATCAAGGCCGGGCTGGCGGAGGTCCCACCACTCCTCTTTGCCGCCCTCCGATTCGACGTCGCCGCGCCGCTCCTCCTCGCCTACGCGGCGTGGCGCTTCGCGGCGTGGTATCCGCGGAGCCGCGCCGACGTCGTGGCCATCGCCGTCGGTGCGGTGACCATCGTCGCTGCGAACAACGGCCTGCTCTTTCTCGGCCAGCGAGCTATCACGCCCGCCGCCGCGTCGGTGATGTACGGTCTCAATCCGATCCTCTCACCTGCCGTCGCGTTCGTCCTGCTCGGCCAACGGCTCGACCTCCGCGGGGCCGTCGGCATCCTCCTCGGCCTGCTCGGCGTCGTCGTCATCGTCCAGCCCTCGCCCGAGACCCTCACGTCGGGGTCGACGATCGGTCAACTGTACGTCCTCGCCGCCGCGGCGATCATCGCCCTCGGGAGCGTGCTCATGCGCCGCATCGACGCGACGATGGCCAGCATCCCGCTGACCGCCTGGGCGATGGGTCTCGGCGCCGCTCTCCTGCACGTCTGGAGCGTCGCCGCCGGCGAAACCGCGGCCGCGCTTCGGACCGAGCCGACGACGACCCTCGTGCTCGCTGTGTTGGTGGTCGCCATCCCGTCGACGGCGGTAGCCTACCCCATCTACTTCGTCCTCATCAGGCGAATCGGTCCCGTGCGGACGAACCTGGTGGCGTACGTGGTCCCCATCGTCGCCGCGCTCACCGGGTGGCTCCTGCTCGGCGAACCGGTCACGCTCGCGACGGCCGTCGGCTTCTGTATCGTCGTCGCCGGCGTCTGCCTCCTCGAACGCCACGTCGTCGCCGCGGAACTCGGGCGGGCAGCCGGGCTGGTCGAGCGCGCGGGATCACGGTCGGGTGACTGACTCCCCTCCGACTCCACAACGTAGTTGTACCACACCCGCGTCGGTACGCCCATGCGACGGGTCGCCACCGGTCTGGGGCTCTGTCTGCTCCTCCTCGCGCTCGCCGTCGGGTTCGGCGCCCAGTTCAACGGCACCCCCGTCTACCCCGATGCCGGCGCTATCGACGCGAACTACGACGCGCACGTCGGCGAGCGGGTCCACCTCTGGCCCGTCGTCGCGGACGAGCGCGACGGCTCCGTCGTCGTCGCCGTCGACGGCCTCCGCCTGGAACTCTCCGCACCGCCGCCCTCGGCGGTCGACGTCGGGGATCGGATCCAGGTCTACGGCGAACTCCGTCCGGGCCACCGCATGGAGACCCGGACGTATCACGTCCAGACGCCGGGCGACCGACGCTACATGTACGGCGTCTCCGTTTTGGGCATCGCCCTCGCGGCCGGCGCCTTCCTCCGGCGCTGGCGCGTCGACCGCGACCGACTCCGGTTCGTCCCTCGGGGGGACGACTGATGCCCGACCTGCTCACGCACGCGCTCGTCGCCTACGTGCTCGCGGCCGTCGTCGCCGACGCCGGACGGCTCGACGACCGCTACGTCCCGGTCGTGACGGTCGGGAGCGTCGCCCCCGACGCGATGAAACTCGCCGTCGTGCTGGACCGCAGCACCGGCGTGGTCGCCGGCGTTCCGTACTCCGCCTGGGGCCTCCACACGCTCGGGGGCGCCCTCGTCCTCGCCGGGGTGGGCGCGCTGACGATCCGCTCCCGTGACCGCCGGACCGCCTTCGCCGCCCTCGCGGCCGGCGGCGTCAGTCATCTGTTTCTGGACGCCTTCGTGATCCGCGTCGACGGCGTCGCGCCGCCCTACCTCTTCCCGCTGTCGACGTGGCTCCCCCCGGCCGGTAACCTCTATGCGAGCACCGACGTCTGGCCGGCCGTCGTCGCCCTCGCCGTGGCCGTGCCCGTGTGGCTGTGGCGGCGGGAGGGGTGAGGGGTCCAGGCAGTTCCGTCACAGCTTTCGCTGCTCACGTCGTTCGCAGCAGAAAGCCGGTGGAGGGATTTGAACCCTCGGCCTATTCCTTACGAAGGAATCGCTCTGCCAGTCTGAGCTACACCGGCGCGCACTCCACCGTACTGCCATGACTCAAATAAGGGTTCCGAAACGGCCTGCCCTCACCGGGACAGTCGCACGTCCAGACAGACGTTGAGTTCGTGTGGCGCGTACGACCGGACCACGTGTCGGGTCAGCACCTCGACGTCGTAGCCCGCGGGTTCGGCGGCGTCGCGGATGGCCGCCTCGCCCGGGCCGAAGGGGTCGTCCTCGTGTTGGATGTCGTAGTAGTGGATGACGCAGTCGTCGCCGGCGAGGGTGACGGCGGCGTCGAGGAAGTCGTCGGCGCTGTGGGGGAGGTTCATCACGATCCGGTCGGCCCAGCCGGCGTAGTCGGCGGCGACGTCCCGCACGTCGCCCTCGACGGCGGTTACGCGGTCCGCGACGCCGTTCCGGCGCGCGTTCTGGCGGAGGTACTCGACGGCGGCGGGGTTGAGGTCGACGCCCACGACGGTCGCTCCACGGGCGGCCATCGGAACGACGAAGGGGCCGACGCCGGCGAACATGTCGACGGCGCGTTCGTCGGCCGCGACGGATTCGGTGACGCGGTGGCGCTCGGTGGCCAGGCGTGGCGAGAAGTAGACCGCCGCGAGGTCGAGCAGGTACTCGAAGCCGTACTCGCGGTGGACGGTTTCCGTCGCCGGGCGGTCGTCCCCGTCGTCGGGGTCGGTCGCGAGGACGGTCCAGTCGCGCACCCGGAGGTCGCCTTTCACTTTCGAGGCGCGGTCGATCACGGCCCGGACCGGCAGATCCGACTCGAGGATGGCCTGGGCGATCCGGTCGGCGCGTTCGGAGTCGTCCGTATCGAGGATGGCCACGTCCCCGAGACGCTCGTAGGAGGGATCGAACCCCAGCAGGTCGGCTGGCGTCCGCTGGCGGTCGTGTGCGGGGACGTCGCGGTACACCACTTCGTAGTCGCCCGACAGCGACTCGGGGTCGGTCACGGGGAGATAGATGACGTCGTCGTCGACGACGATTTCGTGATCCTCGTCGACGAGGTCGGCGTCGGCAAGGGCTCGACGGGTTCGCTCGCCAGCCTCGCGTGGGACGCGAACGCACGGCCGTTCCATGCCGAGGGATCGTCCCCGGCGGGAGTAAGGGTGGCGTTTCGGCCCGATCAGGGGCGGGGGCCGTCGGAGTCGACGCTCCCGTACTGGGAGCGGACGCCGTCGCCGTCGGCGGCGACCGCAGTCCGAACGGCGTCGACGAGGTCGGCGGCGGCGACCACGTGGCCACGCTCCCGGAGCGTCGCGTCCACCCGTCGGCCGGCGGCACCGGCGTGGTTGCGCGCCTCGAAGGGGCCGCCGTCGACGACGACGAGCGACGTGGTTTCGCCGGCGACCCGGAGTGCGGGGAGGTTGCCGTCGGCGACGGCGACGGGAGCGACCACGGTGGCGTCGGCACGGCGGACGCGCTCGGCGACGGTGGCGCGGGTCGCGTCGTCAACGGACGCGTACGGCGGGACGGTCACGGGGTCGGCGTCGAGGGCCCGCGCCGTCTCGGCGTCGCGGTCGGCCGCGCCGACGGGGCCGACCGAGAGGTCGAAGCCGGCGGCGTCGAGGCGGTGGAGGAGGGGCGTGGCCGCGCCGCCGCCGCCGACGACGTGGACGCGACCGGCGGCGTCGCCCGCGTCCACGCCGGCGAACGCGGTCACCGACGCCGTGCCGGTGACGGGGTGGTCGACGACCGTCGCCCGGGTGTCGAACGCGGCCTCGACGGTCGCGTCGGTGAGGACCGACTCGGGCGGGCCGGCGGCCCGGATCCGGCCGTCCGCGAGCAGGCGGAGTTCGTCGCAGTACCGCGCCGCCAGGTCGAGGTCGTGGATGGCGGCGACGACGGTCCGCCCCTCCTCGACGAGGGCCGCGACGAGTTCCAGCGTCCGCACCTGGTGGTTCACGTCGAGGTCCGATGTCGGCTCGTCGAGGAGGAGGACGGGCGTGTCCTGGGCGAGCGCGCGGGCGAGGAACACCCGCTGGCGCTCGCCGCCGCTGACCTCGGTCACCGGGCGGTCGGCGAAGTCGGTGACGTCGGTCCGTTCCATCGCCGTCGCGACCGCCCGCCGGTCGGCGGGGGTGGGCGAGCCGAGTCGGTCCACGTGGGGCGTCCGGCCCATCGCCACGATCCGGCGCACGTCGAACGCGAACGTCGAGGCGGTGGACTGGGGGACGGTCGCCACGAGACGACTCGCCGCGCGGGAGGAGCGGTCTGCGAGTCGCTCACCGGTCACCGCGACGCTCCCCGCGGTGGGGTCGAGCGCGCCGGTGATCGTCCGGAGCAGCGTCGTCTTCCCCGCGCCGTTGGGGCCGACGAGACCGACGAAGGTTCCCGAGGGGACGGTCGTCGACACCCCGTCGAGGACGGTCACGCCCCCGAACTCGACGACGACGTCGTCGACGGCGATTGCGGGGTCGGTCACGGCGCGTTCACCTCGCGGTTTCGGAGCAGGTAGAGGAAGAAAGGGGCGCCGACGGCGGCGGTGACGATGCCGACCGGAACCTCGGCGGTGCCGGAGCGGGCAATCGTGTCCGTGGCGACGAGGAAGGCGGCGCCGGCCAGCGCGCTCGTGGGGAGGAGGATGCGGTGATCGGGACCGACGAGCAGCCGCATGACGTGCGGGACGACGAGGCCGACGAAGCCGATGACGCCGGCGACGGCGACGGCGGCCGCGGTCAGGAGACTCGAGACGGCGAGGAGGAGTCGCTTCGTGCGCTCGACCTCGATGCCCAGCGAGTGGGCGTCCTCCTCGCCGAGGAGGAGGACGTTCAGGTCGCGCGCGTAGGCGAGCAGGGCGAAGAAGCCGGGGACGACGACGGCCGCGGCGACGGTCGCCTCGGTCCACGTGCTGTCGTGGAGGTGGCCCATCAGCCAGTAGATGGCCTCCCGGAGGTCACGACCCGCGTTGACGAGGAGAAAGGAGACGACCGCCCCGAGGAACGTCTGGACCGCGATACCGGCGAGCAACAGCGTCTCGACGGGCGTCCGGCCGCCCTCGCTCGCGATGAGGTAGACGCCGAAGGCGGCGAGCAGGGCGCCGGCGAAGGCGGCCGCGGGCAGGCCGAAAGGCACCGAGACGGGCGCGACGATGGCGGCGACGGCGCCGGTGGCCGCCCCCGCGGAGACGCCGACGATGGAGGGGTCGGCCATGGGGTTCCGGAAGAAGCCCTGCATGACCGTCCCCGCGGCCGCGAGCGCGAAACCGACGACGGCACCCAGGGCGATCCGGGGCATCCGGATCGAGAGGACGATGGTCCGGTGGGTCGTCGGGGCGTCGCTGGTCCCACCGAGGAGGGCCGCGAGCGCGATGTCGGCGACGCTCCCGACGCCGATGGTGACCGGGCCGACGGCGGAACTGACGAGCGCCACGGCCACGAGCGTGGCGGACAACCCGCCGACCCACGCGCCCGTCCGAACGCCGACGTGCATACACTAAACCCTGCTTACAGTGGGTAAAGGCTTGTTGTACGACGGGGAGCGAGCCGGCCTCCGGGACCCGGCCGATCCGCCCGGGCCGGGGGACGCTCCGGGTGAAGATCACCGCCCCCATCCAAAACCGTATTAGGGTCGGCCCGCGGCGTGTCCGTATGGTGGAGAACGTCATCTGGCCGGCCTACCTGGACGCGACGAAGAGTCGCGCCGAAGGGCGGCGCGTCCCCCTCGACGAGGCGATCGACGACCCGACGGTCGACGAGATCGCCGAGTCCGTCCAGCAGGTCGGCTACGACGCGGTCATCGAACGCGACAAGACCTACCCTCGGGAGTACGAACCCCGCGGCCGGGTGCTCGTCAAGGGGGCGGACGACGCCTCGAAGACCGACCTCGTCCAGGCCGTCGCGGCCTACGTGGCGATCCTACGGGACTGACCGTGCGCCGTCTCGGCACCGTCACCCGGACCGCACAGGGTCTCGCCATCGTCCGCCCCGACGACGGCGACGACGGCGACGACGCACCCGACATCGGCACGATGGCCGTCGACGAGTCGCTCTCGGGCGTGGGTCGCGTCGTCGACGTCTTCGGGCCCGTCGACCGCCCCTACCTCGCCGTCTCGCCCGACGACCGCATCCGGTTGCCCGACCTCCTCGGCGAGAAACTGTACACGCGCTAGCCCCGGGTCGTCACGGCCACACCCCGCGGCGGCCCGGCACCGAGCGTCAGGCCGCCGCGGTCGCCGTCCCGTTCGTCGCCGTCCCGTTCGTCGCCGTCCCGTTCGTCGCCGTCGCAGTACCTTGCACGACCCGGACGGATTCGTTGCCGTAGACCGCAAGCGTCCCGACGACGGTGCCGTTCGGCGCGACGCGCTGGACGATCAGCGAGGGACGGCGCCCCTCCGTCGAGCCGTCGTCGGCGGCGCCGACGTCGCCGTCGAGGAACGCGACGACCTCGCGGGTCGTCGAGACCTCCTGCACGTCGCTCGACCGGGCGTGGACGAACGCGATGTACGCGATACCACTGCTATCGCCAGGAACGACACGAACCTGCCAGTAGAGTTGCCCGTCCACGACGACGGGGACTGGCTCCGAGGGGGTGAACCGGTTCCAGTCGGTCGTCCGTGCCGCCTGCCGAACGTAGTCGGTCGCCTTCCTGGCGCCGAACAGCGACTGGTCGGGGGTGTACACCTCGTAGTCGCCGGTCCGGCTGTCGACGGTCCAGATCTCCTTGAGCCCCTGGGCCTCGCCGTACGGTTCGACCGCGACGACGTACTCCGGCCCGTCTTCGGTGAACACCAAGAACGGTTGGTCGTTGTCCGCGCCCGGAACGGGTGCCACCTCGATTTCGTCCTCGTGGCTCGTGAACGTGTTGACGATCCCGCGCCGGTATTTCGTCGTCGCGACCTTTTTGCGGGCGAGGGCGAACGGGTAGAGCTTCTGCTCTTCGAGCGCCGGGTGGCGACGCGCCTCCTCGGGGCTGAGGTCCTCGACGTTGCCGTCGCCGTCGATCAGCGCGACCCCACCCCACTCCGGCGTCGTGTACGGGAGCGGCGCCCAGTGGAAGGTCGGCGTCGTGTACGGGACCGCGATGTACTGCTCGCCATCGTTGACGACCATGAACGGGTCGCCGTAGTCGACGAGATACTGGCCGCGCTTGAGCAGTTCGAACCGGTAGTTGTTGTAAAACGCCGGCCCGATGCCGCGCTCCAAGTCGCCGGTGATCGTCCGCACCTCGGCGTTCTGCTCGGTCATGTCGATGAGGACGGTCCCGTGCTGTCGCTTGGTGAAGTGGTTGTACGTCCCGTCCGGCGCGAGTGCGTACGACCAGTAGGGCGTTCCGTCGTCGACGGTCACGTCGCTTCCGGTGATTCGGTACTGGGGGAAGTTGAGCGTGTTCGAGGCGTACCGCGCGGCGACGCTTTTCGGGACGACACGCGGCATCCCCGAGTCGGTCTCGGCGAGCGAGTCGGCCGTCGTCGCCGACTCGAGGGTCGATTTGCCGAGCCGTTCGCCGGCCAGCAACCCCGCGACTCCGCTCCCGACGACGAGGACGAGCAGGAACACGGCGAGCGCGACCTGTGGGCCGACCAGGGTCGTTCGCTGGTGGAGGCCGTACACCACGAGGCCGGCGACGAGCAGGGCGACGGGGAGGATCGGCGTCGTGTATATCGCGTAGACGATGCCGTGCAGCCACGGACGGAAATACCAGCCGACGGCGGCGATCACCGCCAGGGCGATGAGTGCGCCGCCGCCGAGCGACCGTGGCGACCGGCCACGCAGTCGAGCGATCCGACGAGTGACGAACCGGAGGGCTTCCGCGAGGGAGGACATCGGCGGGAAGAGGGGGCCCACGGTGTTGACCGTATCGACTGGGCGGATCGGCCGTCGACCCGCGGACCCGCCCACGACACGGGATCGGACGGAGAGTCGCAACCACCAAACCACCCCCCGACCAACGGACGAGCATGAACGCACGCGAGGCCCGTGGCGTCGCCGTCGCCGCGGCGCTGTTCTTGCTCGTCCAGGTCGGCGCGCTGGCGATGGTCGGCCCGTTCGAGACGGCCGGCTATCAGGCCGTCGAGGACCCCTCCGACCCGACCAACAGCCTCGTCTACTTCGCCGCCATCCTCGTCGCCACAGGGGCGATGCTCGCGGCCTTCAAGTACGCCTTCGAGCGGGCTGTCCGGGCGGTCGTCGTCCTCTCCAGTGCCCTCGTCTCGTGGTACGTCTTCGGCGTCGTCACCCCGCCGCTGGTCGTCGTCGGCGCCGTCAACGTCCTCGCGGTCGCCCTCTCGGTCGGCGTCGCCGTCGCGTTGCTGGTCTACCCCGAGTGGTACGTCATCGACGGCGCCGGCGTGGTGATGGGCATCGGCGCCGGCGCCCTGTTCGGCATCAGTTTCGGCCTCCTGCCCGCCATCGTTCTCCTGTCCGTGCTCGCGGTGTACGACGCCATCAGCGTCTACG
Organism: Haloplanus salinarum; assembly: GCF_009762275.1. Classification (NCBI taxonomy): domain Archaea; kingdom Methanobacteriati; phylum Methanobacteriota; class Halobacteria; order Halobacteriales; family Haloferacaceae; genus Haloplanus; species Haloplanus salinarum. Next base: position 1,008,130 of record NZ_CP034345.1, read on the forward strand.
GGACCCGCCACATGCTCAGCCTCGCCGAGGGCGTGATGGACCTCCGCGTGCCCGTCATCCTCGTCGTCCCGCTCACGCTCTCGTACTCGCTGCTCGACGACGACTTCGGCGGCGCGAACGAGGTCCACGAGGACGACGATCCGGTGGCGGCGGACGGCGAGGGGAGCGACGATGCGGACGGCGCCGAGGGCGAACGGGACGCCTTCTTCATCGGCCTCGGCGACGCCGTGATGCCGACGGTGATGGTCGCGAGCGGCGCCTTCTTCTCGCCGGCGCCGTCGCTCGGCGTGGCCGCCCTCCCCGCGCTCAACCTCCCCGCGCTCCTGGCGATGGTTGGGACCTTCCTCGGGCTCGGCGTCCTGCTGTGGGCGGTGATGAAGGGACGCGCTCACGCCGGTCTGCCGCTCCTGAACGGCGGCGCCATCGGCGGCTACCTCCTCGGATCGACTCTCGCGGGCGTGTCGCTCGTGCGGGCGCTCGGCCTGGCGCCGTACCTCTAATCGGCGCCGGCGCGCACCTTCACCGCCATCCCCGTCTCGAAGTCGCGCATGGCGTCGGCAGCGAGTTCCGCCCGGCCCACGGCCAGCAGGTCGCCGTCGTCGTGGACCACCGCCACCTCGTCGCGCGGGCGTACGTCGTCGTCGACGGCCCGGACGAACTTCGCGAAGACGTTCTTGCCGTCGCGGACGAACGGCTCGCTCTCGGAGCCGACGACGACGCGTGCCTCCGGATCGGGGAGCGCGTCGACCAGCCGTCGGCCACCCTCGAGGCCGAGCGTGAACCGGCCGTCGGTGCCGTAGGAGACGAGTCGACCGGCGTCGACGCGGACCTGCCGGGGGCGACCGCTCGTCGAGCGCGTCACCGTCGGCGCCTCGTCGGGCGGGAAGAGCGCCCGGCCGGCGCCGGCCCCGAACTGGTAGTCCGCGACCGTCCGGAGCCGCGGGAGTTCGTCGCGAGTCATGGCGGCTCTCGCGCGCCCACGGACAAAACGGCTCCGCTCAGTCGGCGGGCCGGACGCGTCGGCCCAGGAACCCACCGACGGCGACCATGGGGTACAGATACGCGACGACGATGCCGACGATGGTGAGGGCGAGACCCGTCGCGACGAAGTAGGCGATCACTCCCACGAGGAGGGTGCCCGCGAACGTCCCGACGTAGTGCCGCGTCGCGTACCCCCGCCAGTGGGCCTGGGTTGCGAGCGCCGAGAGTCCCCCCGTGGCGTACGTCGAGAGCAGACCCGGGAGGAGCACCCAGGAGACGAGCGTCAGGGTGGCCGCGAGCCCTTCGGCGGTCGTGGCGCTGGCGGCGGCGCCGCCCGGCTCGGCGACGGCCGCGAACAACAGGAAGGGCCCGAGAGGGAGTGCGTACCCCACCAGTCCGCGTCGGTAGTGGTCCGCCCAGGCCCCGTCGCCCAGCCGAAACTCCAGTGCGCGGCCGTCGGCCGCCCCGCGGATCGCCTCCAGGACGAACCCCATCACGAGCGGTGCCGGAACCACCAGTGTCGACGCGAGCACGACCGCCCACCAGTTGCGCAGGGTTCGCCGGTCGATCGACCGGGGGTAGTGAACGGCGAACGCGACGCTGGCAGCGACGCCGCGACCGGTCGCCAGCGACTCGACCGGTCGGTGGAGCCGGGCGATCAGTCCACCGGACTCCGCGTCGTCGCTCGCCGCGTCGAGTGTCACGGTACCGGTTTCGGTCGGATCGGACGGCCCCCGACCCTCGTCGGAGGTGGCCGACTCGGTCACCGTCCGCCCGTCGGTCGTCGAGGTGGCGTCGGCCGTCGTTCCTACGTCCGGTTCGGTCGCCGGTCCGCCGCCGACGCTGCGTCCGGCGTCGTCCTCGGTGTCGTCGGGGTCGTCCGCCGGTCCGGATCGGTCGTCGGTCGCCGTCCCGTCCGGCGTCGTCCGGCCCGCCGACATCGCCTCTTCGACGGCGTCGCGGAGGTACAGGACCGTCTCGTAGCGGTCCTCCCGGTCCCGTTCGAGCCCCGTGAGGATCGCGTCGTCGAGGGGCGCGGGAACGTCGGCCCGCTCGGACGGCGGTGTCGGCCGGTCGTGCAGGATCCGGTGGACGAGTTCCCCGGTGCCCGCCGCGTCGAACGGCGTCGATCCCGTGAACAGTTCGTACGCGACGGCGCTGAGCTGGTAGATGTCCGTACGGTCGTCGGTTCGGCCGTGTGTGTCGGGATCGATCTGTTCCGGTGCGGAGTACGCCATCGTCAACCCGTCCCGCGACCGCGAGTGTTCGAGCAGGACCGTCGCCAACCCCCAGTCCCCGACCTTCGGGACCAGTTCCCCGTCCGACCGCGTGAGCAGGACGTTCTCGGGCTTGAGGTCGCCGTGTGTGATCCCGTGTCTGTGGGCGTGAAACACGGCGTCACAGACGTCGGCGAAGAGGTCGACCCGCCGTTCGAGGGGGAGGTCGGGCGCACGGTCGCCCAGGTGACCGGCGTCCATGTACTCCATCGCGATCCAGGGGTACGGCTCCGTCCCCCAGTCCAGTACGTCGACGATGCCCTCGTGGTCGTCGAGCCGGTTCCAGATGCTCGCCTCCTCGACGAAGTCGTCGAAGAAGGAAGCCTCGACGGTCTCGTAATCGGAGAGGCGCGGCGTCTTGAGTGCGATCCGGCGGTCCCCCTCGACGCCGTCGATCCGCGCCCGGTAGACGTCGGCGGTCCCGCCCGCGCCGATACGATCGAGTACTTCGATATCCTCGAAGGCGTAGCCCCGCGGCCCCGTGTTCGAGGGGTCCGACGATCCCATCGTCACCACGGTTTCGAGGGCGACACATAACCGTTTCCCGAGAACGCCGAACGATCGACAGCCGGGGGCGAGACGCGGCCGACCACAACGCTTAGCCCGCGACCGACCCGAGGGCGGATATGGCACACGAACTGGGCGAGAGCGACTGGGGAGACTGGCTGCCGGCCGCCGTGGCCGAGGCCGATCCGGACACGGTCGCGGTCTGGTATCTGGGCTGTAACGGGTTCGTCCTGAAGGGCGCGGACGGGACGACCCTCTTCATCGATCCGTACCTCGGCATCGGCGACCCGCCACGAACGGTGCGGATGATCCCCGTCCCCTTCGATCCGACGGACGTCGTCGAGGCCGACGCGGTGCTCGCCACGCACGAGCACTCCGATCACGTCCACGGGCCGACGCAAGCGCCGATCCTGTCCGCGACCGGTGCCGACTACTACGCGCCGGACGCGAGCATGGCCGTCGTCGAGGGCGAGACCTGGACCGAGGAGTGGGGCGTCGTCGCGGACCAGTTCGTCACCGTCGCCGAGGGCGACCGGTTCGAGGTCGGGGAGTTCACCGTCCACGTCGTCCCGGTGAACGACCCCGACGCCGAGCACCCCGTCGGCTACGTGATCGAGAGCGACGCGGGGACGGTCTTCCACGGCGGCGACACCCGTCCCGCCGACTCTTTCCCCGAACTCGCGGACCGGTTCGACCTCGACCTCGGCGTCCTCGCGTTCGGTTCGGTGGGGATGCTCCCCGACAAGGAGACACGGGAGCCGAAACGGACGCAGTGGTACGCCGACGAGAACGACGTGATCCGCGCGGCGAACGACCTCGAACTCGACCGACTGGTGCCGAGCCACTGGGACATGTGGAAGCGTCTCACCGCCGATCCGACGGTCCTCCACCACCACGCGCGGGGGTTCGACCACCCGGACCGGCTGGACGTCGTCGAGATCGGCGACCGGATCGACCTCTATAGTAGCGATTGAAACTGTTTGCACAGCCGACCGTACACAGTACTGCGATCGGCTGTGTAATGACTTTCAATCGCTACTATAGATCATCGCACCGTGAGCACCGGCACCGAACTCGTTCGGATCACGCGGTCGGTCACGCTCCCGAGCAACAGGCGGTCGAGTCCCGTCCGCCCGTGGGTGCCCATCGTCACGAGATCGATGCCCCTCTCGTCGACGTACCGGTCGATGGCTCGGTGGGGTGTGCCCTGTTCGACCCGTATCTCCACCTCGATCCCCCGGCGCTCACACCGGTCCGCGATCGTTTCGGCGGCCGCTTCGTGCTCCGCCTCCAAGTCCTGAGCGATGTCGGGGACGCTCATGCCGACACTCGAGGCGCCGGCCAGCGCCTCCATGTCGACCACCGAGAGCACGTGAACGGTCGCGTCGTACCGTTCCGCGACGGCGAGGGCGTGTTCGACCGCCGCCGTCGCCGCCTCGCTTCCGTCGGTCGGCACCAACACCGACTCGTACGTCGAGTCGACGCCGGCGACGGCGCCGTCGGCATCACCGTCGTCGGCACGGGCCGTGAGCACCGGCACCGGACTCGTCCGGACGACGCGCTCGGCGACGCTCCCGAGCAACAGGCGGTCGAGCCCCGTTCGACCGTGCGTCCCCATCGTGACGAGGTCGATCCCCGCGTGGTCGATGTACTCGCGGATCGTCTCGTACGGACGGCCCCGCTTGACCGCCGTGCGGACCGGCAGCTCGTCGTCGGCGTTCCGCGCGACCGCCTCGACGGACTCCTGGGCTGCCTGCTCCAGTGCCTCCCGCCGGTCGGCGACCGCGTCCCCGACCGGTCCCGCGTCGACGACGCTGAGGACGGTCACCTCGGCGTCGAAGGCGGCGGCGAGCGAGAAAGCGTGCTCGGCCGCCGTCTCGGCACCGGCACTGCCGTCGGTCGGAACCAGGATGGAGTCGTACATCGGCTACTTGCCCCCGGTCGATCGTCGTGCCGTCGTGCACCCGTTCGTTCGTCCGTTCATGTATCGACGTTGACCCGTCGAGGATATAAACGGCGGTGACTGCCCCCGGTGGCTGGGAACGCCTCGGGACGTTCGCCGAGTCGCCGGCGAGGATGTCACGTCGATGAAATTCGCCGCCGGTTGTTTTATGCTACTACTGGGAAAGGTATGGCGCATGGCGAACGACTCAGACCCCGAGACCCCGGTGTCCGTGTCGACGGGGGAAGTCCGCGTGGGGAAGGACTTCGAGGCCGATCGGTTTCCAGTTCCGGCCATTGCCTTCGAGATCGAATCGCTCGCCGACGACCCGACCAGAATCCGACTCGTCGACCGAATCCCCGAGTCGTTCGCGATGGAGGGCGTCGGCTTCCACCCGGACTACGACAGCGACAACTGGACGGCCTACCGCGACCACCGGGTCGCCTACGAGCGAACGCTCGAACCCGGTGAATCCGTGCTCACGGTGTACGGTATCCGCATCGACGACCCCGACGAGGCGGAGGCCTTCCTCGAGGAACCGACGGTCGAACTGATGGACGTCGACACGGGCGACGCCGAAGAGGACGCGGACGGCGACGCGGGAAGCGACGACGTCCTCGGTCGCGAGACGACACAGGTCGTCCGCGACGCCCTCTCCGGGGAGGGAACGACCGACCTCTCGGCCCCGGAGGACACCGAGGAGGCGGACGATTCGACGCCGGAGCCGCTCCTCGACGACGAGGTCACGCCCCGCTCGACCGACGAGGAGGTCACACCCCGCTCGACCGACGACGAGGTCACGCCCCGCTCGACCGACGACGACCTCTCCGCCGCCATGCGCGACCGGGACGAGTCGGTGGACGCCGTCGACGCGGGAAGCGCGGACGGGAGCGAGGCGGAGGATGCCGAGGCGCCGGACGAGGCGGACGACGACGAACCGGAAGCGGTGGGATCCGCCGACGCCGCGGCGGCGCTCGATCCGCGGGCAGGGGACGAGACGCCAGACGACGACACGCCCGAGGAGCAGCCGACACCGGCAACGGCCGACGACGGGACGGACGCGACGGCCGACGACGGGGCGGACGCGACGGCCGACGACGGGACGGACGCGACGGCCGACACTGGGCCCGCGGCAGCGCCCGGATCGGTCGCGTCGGCCCTCGCCGCGGAGATTCGCGAGGGATCGGTCGACGACGACGACATGGCGGTCCTCCGCGAGGCCTTCGAGGGCGAGGTGCCGACGAGCGTCGACGTCCGGGTGAGTCGGCTCCAGTCCCAGGTGGAGGACGTGCTGGCCTACCGCGACGCGCTCGCCGACTTCCTCGACGAGAACGGGACCGCCGAGGAGGTACTCGGCGACGTGAGCGAGGACCTGGCCGACCTGCACGACCGGGTCGACGACCTCGACGCGTCGCTGTCGGCGGCCGCCGACGACCGCGCCGCCCTCCGTGAGGACGTGACGGAGACGGCCGACGCCGTTGCGGAGACGGACGAGCGACTGGAGGCGGTCGGGGACGACCTCGACCGGATCGAGTCGCGCCTGGAGCGTCTGGACGAGGGGCTGTCCGCCGTCGAGGACGTCGAGGACGACATCGAGGAGATCCGGTCGGAACTGGCGGACCTGCGGTCGTTCCGGGACCGCCTCAGCAACGCGTTCGGCACCGGCGAGGAGTGACGCGAAAAGCGCAATCGGTAAAGCCCGCGGCCGCATCGATCCGGTAATGACCGAGACGGTTCGGGTCGCCGTTCCACGCAAGGGGCGCCCGCTGGAGGCGGTTCTCGAACGGTTCGCCGCCGTCGCCGACGCCGACGACCTGGCCGACGACGTGTCGTCGACGCTCCGTTACGAGAAGGCGGTCACCAAGGGCGAGGCGACGGCCGAGCGCGACGTGTACGAGCGGCTGGCGGCCTACTCCGACCTCTCGGAACCGACACACCCGGAGTACACCCTGCTCCGAGACGACCGCGAGGGGAAACCGCGGCGGATCGTCTTCGACAGCGCGACCGTGCCGGTCGACGGCGTCACCGTGGAGTTGATCGGCCGCGAAGAGCCGTTCCGGGCGCTCCGGACCCACGAGTTCGGCCTCGGGTTCGACAGCGCCGACCTGGTGTTGGAGGAGGTGGTCACGCTCGACGAGACGGGCGTGGCGACCATCGCCGACGTGAACGCGCGGATCGACCCCCGCGACACCGACGTACGGATCGTGAGCGGCCTCGGCGATACGGTGTATCACACCCTGCTGGCGACCCCGGAAACCCTCCCGCCGGGGACCGACCTCGATCGGGACTTCGTCACGGACTACGCCGGCCCGCTCTGTATCTCGCCGCGCTACGAACGCCTCGTGCGGGCGGTCCTCGGGACGAGGGCGCTGGAGGACGTGACGTTCCAGTACCCCGACGCGACCGCGGAGGAGGAGGCCGCCATCGCGGACGTGGGTCTGGGCGTCTACCTCACGATGACGGGATCGACCGCCCGCGATAACGGCCTCGTCGTCGGCGAGGATCTGTTCCCGAGCGAGACGGTGCTGATGGAGAACGTGGCGGAGGCCGACGGGGCCGCCGGACGCCTGAAGTCGGCGCTGGCGGTCACGGGTCAAAAGACGGCGATCCGCCCCTAGGCGGCGCGGGCCGCATCGGGGTCGGTGCCGGCTTCCAGCAGTTCGGTGTACCGGTTGCGGACCGTCACCTCCGAGACGTCGCTCACCGAACACACCTCCTTCTGGGTCACTTTCTCCCCTTCGAGGATGGAGGCGGCGTAGAGCGCGGCCGCCGCGAGGCCGACCGGGCTCTTGCCGCTGTGGACGCCGCTCTCCATGCCTTCCTCGAGGAGCGAACGTGCACGCGTCTTCGTCTCGCCGTCGAGGTCGAGATCGGAGGCAAAGCGCGGGAGGTATTCGAGGGGGTTGGCGGGTTCGATGGCGAGGCCGAGTTCGCGGACGATGTAGCGGTAGGCTCGAGAGAACTCCTTGCGCTCGACCCGGCTGACGGGTTCGAACTCGTCGAGACTCCGCGGAACCGAGGCCTGGCGGGCGGCGGCGTACAGCGACGCCGTCGCCATCGCCTCGATGGAGCGACCGCGGAGCAGGTCGTCCTCGAGCGCGCGGCGGTAGACGACGCTCGCGGTCTCGCGGACGTTCTCGGGCAACCCCAGCGCCGACGACATCCGGTCGATCTCGCCGAGCGCCTGCTTCAGGTTGCGCTCCTGGGCGCTCTTCGAACGGAACCGCTCGTCCCAAGTCCGGAGTCGCTGTAGCTTGCGACGCTTACTCCCGTCGATGGTCCGCCCCTTCGCGTCCCGGTCCTGCCAGTCGATGACCGAGGAGAGACCGTCGTCGTGGAGGAGTTTCGTCGTCGGTGCGCCGACACGGCTCTTCTCCGCTCGCTCGTTGGAGTCGAAGGCACGCCACTCCGGCCCGTGGTCGATCTCGTCTTCCTCGACCACGAGACCGCAGGACTCACACACCGTCTCGCCGTGTGCCTCGTCGGCGACGAGCGCCGCGTCACACTCCGGACAGGCGAACTCGTCGACGCGTTCTTCGGTCTCGACGTCGGTCGTCTCGTGCTGTTCCCCGCCGGCCTCTCGGAGGGAGTGGGGCTGGTGGCTCATGATTGTCGATGGCGGCACGTGGCCGCGGTCCGCTCCTCTCACCTACCCCTACGTTTGGTAGTATCTTAATAGTTTCTCCTGTGTTTTGATTCCAATAGAAACAGAGTGTGGCGACGGTACACAAGCGGCGCCCGTCGGACCCGACTCTTTTTGGTGGTGTCATCCTAACGCGGGAGCGACACAGGAGACGCCCGTCGTGACCAAAACCACATCTTCGGACGCCGGCATCGACTCACTCGTCGAGGAGGCAGTGGAGACGCTCCGGACGTTCGAACTCACCGAGTACGAGGCGAAATGTTTCGTGGCGCTTGCGCGCCTGCGCGAGGGCACGGCGAAGGAGGTGAGCGAAGTCGCTGACGTGCCGCGCGCGCGGATCTACGACAGCATGGACACCCTCCAGGACCGGGGTCTCGTCAGCGTCCAGGAGTCGAAGCCGCGACGGTTCCGCGCGGTTTCGCCGCGCGAGTCGGTCGAACTGCTGGAACAGGAGTGTCGGAGCCGCCTCGACACCCTCGGGGCGGTCCTGCCCCGCCTCGGATCGCCGGATCGCTCGTCGAGCGCCGGCGAAGTCTGGACGATGGAAGGCGAGACGGCCGTCTCGGAGCGGCTCGCGACGCTCGTCGGCGACGCCGACGACGAGGTGTTGCTGGCTGTCGCCGTCGACGCCCTCCTCGGGGACGACCTGATCGACGCGCTCGACGACGCCGTCGACCGGGACGTCGAGGTGGTGATCGGGTCACCCGACGGGGCGATCCGGGAGCGACTGACCGACGCCGTCGACGGCGCCGAGGTGGTCGAGACCTGGACGTGGTGGGACGCCGTCCCGATCGACGCCGGCGCCGTCACGAGCGTCTGTATGGTCGACGGCAACGCGCTCCTCGTCAGCGCCGACGCCACGACGGACCTGCCCGGCGTCCGCAAACACCGGGCCATCTGGACCGACAGCGCCGAAGCGCCCGTGGTCGGCATGATGCGCCCGCTCCTGGCCTCGGCGATCCGGGGCGACTAGTCCGGAAAGTCGCCGTCCTCCACGGCCTCGCGGTACGACGCCACCGCGTCCGCTATCTCGCCACGCACGTCGCCGAAGGACTCGGCGAACGGCGGGGGCGACGCCGAGAGGCCGATGACGTCGGTCAACACGAGCACCTGGCCGTCCGTCTCCGGCCCGGCCCCGATGCCGATCACCGGGACGTCGAGGTCGGCGGTCACCTCGGCAGCCAGCTCCGAGGGGACGTGTTCGAGCACCAGCGAGAAGGCGCCCGCCTCCTCGTGGCGCCGCGCGAGGTCCCTGATCTCCCGGGCGTCGGCCTCGGTGGTCCCCTGTCTGGTGTAGCCGCCGACCTGGTTGAGACGTTGGGGCGTCAACCCGAGGTGGGCCATCACCGGGATCCCCAGTTGGACGAGGCGTTCGGTCAACTCGACGGTGTGCGGGCCCGACTCGATCTTGACGGCGTTCGCACCCGCCTCCTTGACGAGTCGTCCGGCGTTCTCGATCCCCGCGTCGTCGGTCGCGCCGTAGCTCAGAAACGGCATGTCCGCGACGACGAGCGCGTCCTCGGTCGCCCGTACCACGGCGCCGGTGTGGCCCGCCACGTCGTCCATCGTCACGGGGAGCGTCGAGTCGTACCCGAGCACGGCGTTGCCCATGCTGTCGCCGACCAGGATCATGTCGATCCCGGCCGCGTCGACGAGTTCGGCCGTCGGCGCGTCGTAGGCCGTCAGCATCGTCAGCGGTTCCTCGTCCGCCGACGCCTGCCTGATCTCCTGTACCGTTGGCATCGTCGTCCGACTCGGCCGCCGGGGAATTAACGATACCCCTTAGCGGAGCCCCGCGCCGGCCTCCCAGCCCCGGATCAGCGCCGCGAGCGTCCGGTTGACCGGCACGGACTCCCCGGCCGCCGCGGCCCGGTCGACCACGTAGCCGTTGATCGCTTCGACCTCCGTCCGGCGACCCCCGGCCACGTCCTGGTGCATCGACGAGCGGTTCCGCGCCGTCCCGCGGACGACGTCCTCGACGGCCTCGTGTACCGTCGCCGTCGACAGGTCGACCCCGTCGGCGCGCGCGACCCGGGCCGTCTCCGTCCCGGCGGCCGTCGCCACCTCGGCCAGCGCCCCCGGCGGGGTCAACGCCCCGTTCTCGACGCGGGCCAGCGCCGTGACGGGGTTGATCGCCGCGTTGACCGCCAGTTTCTCCCAGAGTCGGCGACGCACGTCGGTCGTCGCCGCGGCGTCGATGTCGGCCGCGCGGAAGGCCGCAGCCACGCGCTCGCTGCGAGCGACGGCGTCGACCGGCCGCCAGGGGCCGACCGTCACCCGCCCACGGCCGAGCCACTCCACGTGACCGGGATCGGCGAGCCGTGCCCCGTAGGTGGTCGTCCCCGCGAGCACCGGGACGTCGAGGCCCGCGGCGAGGCGCTCCTCGTTGCCCATCCCGTTCTGGAGCGAGCAGACCGCGTCCACGTCACAGGTCGCCAGCGCGTCGGCCGCGCCGGGCGTGTCGTAGGCCTTGACCGTCACGAGCGCGAGGTCCGCGCTCGCGCCCGACGCGTCGGTCGTCGCCGCGGGATGGGTCGTGAGCGTCTCGACGCCCGTGATCCGGAGGCCTGCGTCCCGGACCGCCGCGACGTGCGGGTCCCGGCCGACGAGCGTCACGTCGTGGGCGCGGGCCAACAGCCCGCCGATGAGACTCCCGAGGCTGCCGGCCCCGAGGATCAGGATTTCCATGTGTGCGAGCGTGTCGGGACGGTCGACGCGGCGAACGCCTCGGGTATCATGGCGAGTCGACCCGACGTTCGGTGCCCCGCCGGATGAGTGTTGGTGCCCCACAGCGGAGGTTCGAGTATCACGGTTGATAATCTCGCCAGTAGGGTTAAATACTACTACCCGAAGACAAAGGTATGTCAGCGACGAGCGACGAAAGTGCACGGATGCGGTCGGATTCGGCCCTTCACCGGTCGGAGGTCGACTGGGATCGACGCGAACCGGTGAGCCACACCGTGCAGGCCGCTCTTAGCGACGTCGAGGATTGCTCGGCAACCGAACTCGACCCTCTCGCGGAGTACGTCGACCCCGACGCCCTAGAGGCCTTTTTCGCCGGGACACCGGCGGAGCGAGCCAACCGGAGTCTCACATTCGAGTACGACGATCACACGGTCCACGTCGACGGCACCGGGCGAGTCATCGTCGACTGAGTCCGCTCTCCTCCGCCCGCAGTAGCCGCGCTTCGAGATACGCGTCCAGTTCCCGACGGACGGCCGCGACGTCGGCGACGTCCTCCGTCGTCGCCCGGCGGACCGTCGCACCGCTCATCGTCGTCAGGACGAACTCGGCGACGGGTTCCGGATCGACCGAGCGATAGACCCCCTCCTCGATACCGCGTTCCACGATGTCCGCGAGGCCGCGTCGGAAGGTGCGGTCGTTGGCCGAGAAGTACTCCCGGAACACCCGGTTGTGCGGCGACTGTCCCCGGAGTTCCACCATCACGTTCGTGAGCTCGGCTCGCTCCGCGTCGAGGTCGGGTGCGAGCACGAAATCGAGCACGTTCCGGAGACAGTCGTGTGCGTCCGCCGTCGTCGGCTGTGGCATCTGTGATTTGAGGTGATCGAGCAGGAACTCCAGCAACGCGACCAGGACGTCGTCCTTGCCGTCGTAATGCCGGTAGATGAGCGACTTGCTCTTCGGGAACTCGTCCCCGATCCGCTGGATGGTCAGGTTCTCGTACCCGTGTTCGATCAACGCGTCGTAGGTGGCGCGCATGATCGAAGTACGCGTGTCCGCGGGGGAGCCGAAGGGGGAGTCGAACGCCACGGTGACTGAACGTTCATTCACAAGTTATATAACTCGTTCCCTCCACCTCTCAGGTGACGTTTCGACACGTCGGCGGGCGATCAGCCCCGTCGGCAGCCGGCCCTCCGAGCTATCAACCGACCACCCATCCATGCACGCCCCACACCGCAACGTCCTCCTCGCCGCCCTCGTCGTCGTCGCCGCCGTCGCTGCGACGGGCGTCGTGGCCGGTCAGTCCTCGTCAGGGACCGTGATCGGTCGCCCGACCATCGACGTCTACAGCTCGACGGCGGAAGTCGAACCGGGAACGCAGACGGAGCTCGATCTGGTCCTCTCGAACGACGGCCGTCTGAGTCGCGGCGGACCGGCGGAGTACGAAGAGCGAGTCACCACCGCCCGCGGCGTCGCCGTCGACGTCGAGGACGGCGACACCCCGTTCGAAATCAACACCGGCCGGGTCGCCGTCGGGGAGGTTCCCCGCGGCACCACCACGGCCGGCCCGATATCGATCACCGTCCCCGAGGACGCCGACCCCGGGCGATACCGGATCCCCGTCACCGTCTCCTACGCCTACACCGTGAGCGTCGAGTACAGCTCCGTGGGCTCCCCCGAGTACAACGACCTCACCCGCGAGGAGACCCAATACGTCACGCTCCGGGTGCGCGACCAGGCGCAGTTCGAGGTGGTCGACACCGAGACGACGACACAGATCGGCGACACCGGAACCCTCGCCGTCGAACTCCGCAACCACGGGACACGGACCGCCCGCGACGCGAGCGTCGTCCTCTCCTCGTCGACGGACGAACTCACCTTCAGCGGCTCCACCTCCTCGACGGGGTACGTCGGGGAGTGGGATCCCGGCACGAACGAGACGGTCGAGTACACCGTCGACGTCGGCGACGACGCGGCGCTCAGGAACTACAGCCTGAGCGCGACCGTCGAGTACGAGGATACGGACGGCATCGCGCGCTCCTCGAACCCGGTGGCGGTGGGGCTCCGTCCCGACCGCGAGCAGTCCTTCGCACTCCTGGAGACGAACGCATCCCTGCGGGTCGGCGAGGACGGGCAGTTCGCCGGCACCGTCGTCAACCGCGGCCCGGACACCGCCCGCCAACCCGTCGTCGTTCTCTCGTCGTCGAACCCGAACGTCGTGATCGAATCGAACGAGTACGCGCTCGAAACCCTCGAACCCGACGAGACCGGCACCTTCGACTTCGACGTGTCCGTGAGCGACGGCGCGAGCGCGAGCACCCAGCAGTTCAACGTGAGCGTCCGCTACCGTAACCAGCGTGGCGACGTCCGCCGGAGCGACACGCTCGAAAACCGCCTCCGGATCGAGCCCCAGCGCGACCGGTTCCGCGTCGAGGCGACCAACCGGACCGTCGTCGCGGGCGGGACCACGACCCTCGACATCCGCGTGACCAACCACGGCGACGAACCGTTACGTGACATCGAGGCGAAGGCGTTCGTCCAGTCGCCGCTGGCGAGCGACGACGACGAGGGCATCGTCTCCGCGCTCGATCCCGGCGAGACGGCGACGATCACCATCGGCCTGAGCACGAGCGGGAACGCCCTCGAGAAGCAGTACCCCGTCTCGCTCGACTTCCAGTACGAACTTCCGGACGGCGACACGGAGGTGTCGCGGACCTATCAGGTGCCGGTGACGGTCGAACGGCGACAGAGCGGGGGCCTGCCATTCCTTCCCATCACCGTCAGCGCCCTCGCGGTCGTGGGCGTAGGGCTGTTCGTCTACCGGCGGCGGCGCACCGACGCCGAGAGCGAGGACGGGAGCGCCTGACCGACACGTGGCACCGAGTATCGACGACATCCGGGTCGACTCCCAGCGGTTCGTCGACACCCTCGATTCGTGGATCGTCGACCGTCCCGGTCGCGTCATCCTCCTGTTCCTGCTCGTCTCCGGGCTGTTCGTCCTCGGCTTGGGCGGCGGCGGCACCGACTCCGGCACCGACCAGTTTACCGAGGACGTCCCCGCCGAGCAGGCGCTGCAGGCGGTCAACGACAACTTCGAGCGCGTCACCTTCGGCGACGACTCCGGGACGACGCAGTTGATCCAGTCGGGGGCGAACGTCCTCTCGAAGCCCGAACTGTTGCGGATGCTGGAGGCCCAACGACGCCTCGCCGACAAGCCGGACCTCAACGTCGAGCGGACGACGAGCGTCGCCCGCGCCGTCGCGCGGACCCTCGACCCGTCGGCGGATTCCATCGAGGACGAGATCAGGGCCGTCGAACGATCGACGCCCGGCGAGATCGATCGCGCGGTGCGGACGACCGTCGCCGACGATCCCGGGCTGCGGGCCCTCCTCAGCGACGATTACAACGCCCGATCGGCGTCGGCGTCGGCGACCATCGGTACCGTCTCCCACCGCCTCCCCGGCGGGGCGAGCGAGGGGCCAGGGACGAGCGGGTCGAGCCCCCTCACGTCGATCCAACTCCGCGCGGAGTATATCGTCTCGTCGGTGGGCGGTGACATCACCGTCTTCGGGAGCGGCATCACGAGCGAGGAACTGGGCAACGTCATCAACGACTCGCTCGGGCTGGTGATTCCGGCGGCGCTCGCGCTCATCCTCCTCTTCCTGATCGTCGCCTACCGCGATCCGGTCGACCTCCTGCTCGGACTCGTCTCGCTCGGCATGGCGATGCTCTGGACGTTCGGCTTCATGGGCCTCGCGGGCATCGCCTTCTCTCAGTTGCTGGTCGCCATCCCCCCCCTACTGTTGGCAGTGGGCATCGACTTCGGCATTCACGCGATCAACCGCTACCGCGAGGAGCACGTGGGCGACGTGAGCGTCCGCGAGGCGATGCGGATCGCCACCGACCAGCTCGTCGTCGCCTTCTTCATCGTCACGGGGACGACCGTCCTCGGCTTCGCGGCCAACCTGAGCAGCGGTCTGAGCTCGATCCGCGAACTCGGCATCGTCGCCGCCGTCGGCATCGTCTTCACCTTCTTCGTGTTCGGCGTCTTCCTGCCGGCGACGAAGGTGTTCGCCGACCGCTGGCGCGAGCGCCTCGGCGTTCCCGAGTTCGGCTCGGCCGCGCTCGGCTCCGAGCAATCGCTGCTCGGGCGCGTCCTGCCCGTCGGCGTCTACATCGCCCGCGGAGCCCCCCGGCTATTCCTCGTCGTCATTCTCGTCTCGACGGCGGTGATGGGCCAGTACGGCGCCGGCGTCGACAGCCGGTTCACGCAGGACGACTTCCTCCCACCCGAGGAGCCGCCGGCGTATCTCGACCACGTTCCGGAGCCGTTCCGCCCCGGGGACTACACCGTCACCGAGACGACGAACTTCCTGGAGCGGAAATTCCAGACCGGCGAGGAGGACACCACGACTGTCTACGTCGAGGGGCCCTTACACCAGGACTACGCCCTCGAAGCGCTCTGGAGGGCGGGCGAGGACCCGCCGTCGAGTTTCGTCGCCGACGGCGGTCACGCCCGGGAGACGAGCATCGTGACCGTCATTCGGAGTCGGGCGGAGCGGGACCCCGAGTTCGCGGCGCTGGTCGCGCGGAACGACCGGAACGACAACGGCATCCCCGACGACAACCTCCGGACGATCTACGCCGCGCTGCTCGACTCGCCGGCGCGCGACCGGGCGCTGAACTACATCACCGACGACTACACGAGCGCCCGGATCGTCTACTCCGTCGAGGCCGACGCCTCACAGGAGGCGGTCACCGAGGACACCCGACAGGTGGCCGACCGGGTCCGCTTCGAAGCGACGGCCACCGGCGGCGTCATCGTTCTGAAGGCGGTGTCCGACGTGATCGGCGAGTCGGCGTTCCGCAGTCTCGTCATCGCGCTGGTCGCCGCGGCCGCCTTCCTGATCCTGGTGTACGCGGTCCTGGAGGGGCGCCCCTCGCTGGGGCTGGTGAACGTCCTCCCAATCGCCGTCACCGTCGCCGCCCTCGCCTCGACGATGCGCTATCTCGACATCCCCTTCAACGTCCTCACCGGGACGAGCCTCTCCATCGCCATCGGCCTCGGTATCGACTACTCGGCGCACCTCCTCCACCGGTTCGTCGAGGAGTACGACGGGGCGACGGACGTCGACGACGCCCTTATCGAAACCGTCCGCGGGACCGGCGGCGCCCTCACCGGGAGCATGCTGACGACCGTCTCCGGCCTCGGCGTGCTGTGGCTCGCCATCTCGCCGATCCTCGGCCAGTTCGGCCTGCTGATCGCACTGAGCGTCCTCTACTCGTACCTGTCGTCGATCCTCGTCCTCCCGACGACGCTCGTCCTCTGGGACCGGTACGTCGCGACCGGCCCCGGAAGCGACCTGGCGCTCGGCGACGCCGACCCGGCGACGGACTGATACGGATCATTGTGACTGGTTGCCGGTGGTTCGCCGGACCGCCTCGGCGAACCACCGGTAATGACTCACAATAAACAGTATGAGACGGCCGGAGGTGCGTGGAGTATCAGTCCTGAGAACCCGACGACGGAACTTATTACGGGGTGGCGTGAACGACGGTGCAACGAACACATGACGCGGGAATCGACAACGACGCGCTCGGAGCGCGCACGCGAGAACGGCCGGCGAGACGGGGGATGGGAATGAGCGAAGAGAACGGCCCCTCGGCGGCCGAAGTCGCCGAGGCGGCGGACGGGGCCGACGAGGCGGAACTCGACGACCGGATCGAAACCTCCCTGAGCGAACTCGACGTGGCCGGGCCCTCGGACGACGACGGGGGCACCGGCGTCGAGTCGGTACCATCGTTCGGCGACGGTCCCGACGTCGAAACCGACGACGGCCGGGACGAGGGCGGGACGGCCGACGAGGAGACCATCTCGGTCCTGGAGTTCGTCCTCGGCGACGAGCGGTACTGCCTGGACATCTCATTCATCGAACAGATCGTCGAGCGGGGGACGGTCACACGGATCCCGAACGCACCGCCGTTCGTGGAGGGGGTGATCGACCTGCGTGGCGACATCACGACGGTCATCGATCCCAAGGAGACGCTGGCCGCGGAGGAAGAGGACGACGGCGACCTGATCGTCGTCTTCGACTCGGCGCAGATGGACGACGAGTGGAGCGTCGGGTGGGCGGTCGACGGCGTCCGGCGCGTCTCGACCGTCTCGCTGGCGGAGGTCAAGGAATCGCCGGTCGACGAACCGTGGATCAACGGCGTGGTCAAACGCGACGAGGACGGTGAGTTCGTCATCTGGACGGAGCCGGGCGAACTCATGCGCTCCGACGCCTGATACTGTTTATTGTACGTCGTTACCGGTGGTTCGCCAGCGTGGTCCGGCGAACCACCGGTACACAGTTACAGTAATTCGTATGAGTCGTCAGGCGGTCGAGGACGGCGATGGACCGGCGAACGGGACGACGGACGGACCGCGTTCAGCGCCGTCGGAGGAACTCCGGCAGTCGAACCCGGTCGAGTCCGTCCTCCGGCACGGCGGTCGGATCCGGCCGCGAGAACATCCCCGGCGGCCCGTCCGGCGAGCCGCGCGGATCCTCGTTGCCGGGCGACACGTCGACGTCGTCGGTGTCGACGACGAGTTCCTCCCACACTGTCGTCGACTCCGCGGCGGTCCGGCCGGACGCCTTGCGTCGCCCCTCCTCGTAGGACAGTTCGATCAGGCTCCGCTCGTAGGTCGTATCGGCGGCGTCACACACGCGCCGGTACTCCTCGCGGTTCGGTTCGCCGAGACTTCGAGCGACACCAAGGGCGAACGCGCGTTCGAGCGCGTCCGCCTTGTCGAGGTCGTCCCACTCGGTGTCGAACTCGGATTCGTACATATCAGGCCTGAATCTGCTGTTCCGGACGGACGTGGAGTCCGTCGTCCTCGAACTCGATGGCGTGGATGTTGCTGTCGATGCTGGTCCCCCGCATCTTGACGATCTGGACCCCGCGGTGCATTCCCCCGCCCTCCAGGTAGTTGTGCATGAAGATGACGCCGTGGGCGAGGTAATGCTCGTCGGCGTAGGACGTGGGATCGGTCATCTCGGAGATGAGCAGGGTGGTCGCGTCGACGCGCTTCAGCGACGTGAGAAACTGGACGAATGCCTCGTGGTTGTCGGGGTAGAAATACTGCAGGATCATCGTCGAGTCGATGACCAGCCGGTCGATCTCCCGGGAGTTGATGAAGCTGACGAGCCGGTTCGTCATGTTCTTCACGCCCGAGGAGAAGTCGTTGCCGCCCGGTCCCTTCAACAGTCGCTTGGCGTTGGAGTCGAAGACGTTCCGGAACTGGAGTTTGCCCGAGTGAGCCGCCTTCTCGAAGCCGAACTGGTAGGCGCTCATGTCGTGGACCAACTCCTCCTCGGTCTCGTGCATGCTCAGATAGAGACATTTCTCGCCGGCACGCACCCCCTCGGTGACGAACTGCGAGGAAAACGTCGTCTTCCCGCTTCCCGGCGGTCCGCTGAGGATGTACAACCGATTCCGGAGGAGTCCCCCGTCGACGAGTTCGTCGAAACCGTCCACGCCGGTGGAAAGCCTCATCGACGGAGAGTGTCCCGGCGGCGTCAAATAGGTTGCGTCCGGGTTCTCAGAGGTGAAAATCGGCGGGAGCGGGCCGACGATTCGGTGGGCCGCCAGCGTTGCGAATTTATTTCAGTCAGTCCGCGTAACTGTACCGCAATGACTGACCTGACGCGAACGGGAATCGAGGGGTTGGACTCGATACTGAGCGGCGGCATCGTCGACAACGCGACGGTACTGATCAGCGGGAACCCGGGGACCGGGAAGAGCATCCTCGGGTTGCAGTACATCTACAACGGCGTGACCAAGTTCGACGAGAAGGGGATCTACCTCTCGTTCGAGGAGAACGCCGAGGACATCGCCCAGGCGGCCGAATCCATCGGCTTCGCGGACTGGCGGGAGCTCGTGGAGGACGATCAGATCCTCATCTACGACAAACAGGAGCTGTTGCGACACAACGACTTCAACTCGACGCTCGACCGGTTGTTGGCGGCGTTCGAGGAGACGGAGTACGAACGGCTCGTCCTCGACTCGCTGACGATGTTCGAACTGTTCTTCGAGGACGAACAGGAGAAGCGGACGTACCTGCTGAAGTTCTCGGATATCCTCAAGGCCAACGGGTTGACCTCGCTGCTCATCGCCGAGCAGTCCGCCGTGTTCCCGGAACAGGACATCGGGCTGGAGAACTTCCTAACCGACGGGAACATCTACCTGATCCAGACCCCGACTGAGTCGGGGGTCAACCGGTATATCTGGGTCGCCAAGATGCGAAAACAGGACATCGAGACGGATATCTTCCCGATGGACATCGACGAGGGTGGCATCACCGTCCACGAACGGGCGGCGGGGTTCTCGATGATGGGCGGGGGCAACGATTCGTTCCCGGGCGAGTGATCACTCCGAGAGCGTCCGCCAGGCCTCGTCGAGTCGGTTCGTGACCTGTCGTCGCTCCTCGACGTCGACCGAGACCTCCCCCTCCGAGAAGTTCACGACGACCTCCTCGATGTTCCGCCGGTAGACGTTGACTCGTCGTCGCTCGTCCGACAGCACCCGGTCGTGGTGTTCGAGGAGGTTCGCGTCGGTGAGTTCCTCGATACGGCGGTAGCAGGTGGCGATCGGTACGTCGAGTTCGTCGCTGAGCTCTTGGGCCGAGCGTGGTTCGTGTGCGAAACTCAGTATTTGGGGGTTGTACTCGTTGCCCAGAACCCGCAACATCTCGGTTCCGTCCATTCGTTATCAGTTTAGATACGGCCCTGAACAATAAATCGTACTGTCATACGCGTGGCGGACGGTCGCTCTCGGGAGTGTCTATCATACCTGAGAATATCACGGCCAGATTTATAACCGGATACACCAAGACTCGGTCGAGACAATGTTAGTCGTCGAATCCCTCTACTTCGCCGCCACGGCGGTGTTGGTGGTCTCCGGGCTGACGATGGTCGGGATGGCCATCAAGGCCTACCTCCAGACGACCCGCCGGGCCATGATCCACGTGTCACTCGGCTTCAGCCTGATCGCCGCCGCGGCGATCGCGACGGCGATCAGCGCGTTCATCAACGACTTCAACGGCGTCCGCTCCCTACTCTTGGTCAACAACGGCCTCGCCTCCCTCGGGTTCATCTTCGTCGTGTACAGTCTCATCATCTACGACTGAGCCGTGGCGACCGTGGGGGCGTTTCTGGGGATTCAACCGGTTCAGGCGTTCATTTTCACCGATGATATCTGGGGACGTACCTTTATCACTTCCTTCGAGTACGTTCAGGCAGAGCCCGCGGGACCCACGACCCCGGGTTACACATCAACATGTTCGAAGAACGAGAGCGGGGGCAGGTCGGTATCGGGACGCTCATCGTGTTCATCGCGATGGTCCTGGTCGCGGCGATCGCGGCCGGCGTCCTCATCAACACGGCCGGCTTCCTCCAGACCCAGTCAGAACAGACCGGACAACAGAGCAGCGCACAGGTCACCGACCGCCTCGAACCGGTGTCGAAGACCGGCAACGTCTCGGTGTACAACAGCACGTACGCCAGTAATTCGAGTGAGGATACCGAGATAGTGTCCGACTCGGCGTCGAACCTCTCGAAGGAGAATCAGTCGCTCGTGGTGAACGAGGTGTCGCTGGTGGTCCAGAAGTCCCCGGGCGCGAGCGACATCAACATGAGCGCCACCACCTTCGAGTTCGTCGGACCCGACGGCACCGACCGCTTCGCGTTCACCAACGAGAGCGTCGTCAACCGGAGCGGGGCGACCGGTCCCGACGATCGGACCCGGGCGCTTCAGGACGACGACGACTCCCTCAACGAGTCTCAAGGGAGCGGGTTGATCCTGAACAGTCGGACCGACCGGCTGGTCGTGACGCTCGACCTCAACGAGACGGCCAACACCGATCCGTTCGTCAACAGCCCGCTCGAAGCCGGTGAGACGGCGACGATCCGCGTCAACACCGAGAGCGGCGCCACCAGCATCATCCGCATCCAGGTGCCACAGTCCCTCTCCGGCGAAGAGTCGGTCGAACTCTAAGCCCGCGTCGCCTTCTTCGTTTTCCACCCACCGACCAGCCGTCGGCTTGCAGTCGCCGGATTTCAGCCGTGATATTTTGGTCTATAGGTTTAACACGGCCGTTCGACAACCGGCGTGTAGAACCCAGGACAGCATAGTCCCGGGGGTCACAACACATGTTCGAAGAACGAGAGCGGGGGCAGGTCGGTATCGGGACGCTCATCGTGTTCATCGCGATGGTCCTGGTCGCGGCGATCGCGGCCGGCGTCCTCATCAACACGGCCGGCTTCCTCCAGACCCAGTCAGAACAGACCGGACAACAGAGCAGCGCACAGGTCACCGACCGCCTCGAACCGGTGTCGAAGACCGGCAACGTCTCGGTGTACAACCAGAGCGACGACGTGATCGTGAACGAGTCCAGGCAGAACCTGTCGCGGAGCGACACGTACCTGGCCGTGAACGAGGTGTCGCTGGTGGTCCAGAAGGCCCCGGGCGCGAGCGACATCAACATGAGCGCCACCACCTTCGAACTGGTCGGTCCGAACGGCACCGACCGCTTCGCGTTCACCAACGAGACCGTCGTCAATCGGAGCGGGGCGACCGGTCCCGACGACCGGACCCGGGCGCTCCAGGACGACGACGACTCCCTCAACGAGTCGCAGGGTGACGGCCTCATCCTGAACAGCCGCACCGACCGACTCGTCGTCTCGCTCAACATGACCGAACTCGCGCAAAACGAGATGTTCGCCGGCGGTCCGCTGAAGGTCGGTGAGACGGCGACGATCCGCATCAACACCGAGAGCGGCGCCACCAGCATCATCCGCATCCAGGTGCCACAGTCCCTCTCCGGCGAAGAGTCGGTCGAACTGTAATCCGCGACGCTTTTCGTTTTTCCCAACTCCGACAGCCACCGGCTCGCCGCCCCCGGATTTCAGCCGTGATATTTTGGTCTATAGGTTTAACACGGCGGTTCGACAACTGGCGTGTAGAACCCGGGACACCGTCGCCTCGGGGACCACAACACATGTTCGAAGAACGAGAGCGGGGGCAGGTCGGTATCGGGACGCTCATCGTGTTCATCGCGATGGTCTTGGTCGCGGCGATCGCGGCCGGCGTCCTCATCAACACGGCCGGCTTCCTCCAGACCCAGTCAGAACAGACCGGACAACAGAGCAGCGCACAGGTCACCGACCGCCTCGAACCGGTGTCGAAGACCGGCAACGTCTCGTACTACAACACGAGCGACAACGTCACCCTGACCGAGTCGCAGGCGAACACGTCGCTCGACAACACGTCTCGGGCGGTGAACGAGGTGTCGCTGGTGGTCCAGAAGGCCCCGGGCGCGAGCGACATCAATATGAGCGCGACCACCTTCGAACTGGTCGGCCCGAACGGCACCGATCGCTTCGCGTTCACCAACGATACGGCGATCAACCGGAGCGGGGCGACCGGTCCCGACGACCGGACCCGGGCGCTCCAGGACGACGACGACTCTCTCAACGAGAGCCGCGGATCCGGGTTGATCCTCAACAGTCGGACCGACCGGCTGGTCGTCACCATCAACATGACCGCACTCGACTACAACGACCAGTTCAGCAACGGTCCGCTGGGGCCGGGTGAGACGGCCACCCTCCGGATCAACACCGAGAGCGGTGCCACGAGCATCATCCGCATCCAGGTGCCCCAGTCGCTCTCCGGCGAAGAGTCGGTCGAACTGTAACCCCGTTCGACCCTCGCGGCGCGGCACCGAATCTTTATATTTTCACGCACCGCAAGTGGAAACACTGCACAGGGTATGCCATCGGATCCAGACGATTCCGTCTCGGAACGCGGGAAGGTGATCACCGAGGAGGAACTCGACCTCACGCGACACGACAACGTCTCCGAACTCGACGACGGGCGCTTTCTCGTCTCCACGGGAGAGTCGATGAGTGACGAGGCCGCACAGCGCCGGGCGGACGCCATCGACGCCCGAAAGACCGGAGCGGAGAGCGAGGACGGGACGGAGAGCGAGGACCCCGAACTCACCGAGATGGACGTCAACCGATGGCTCGAAGACCACTTCCGAGGCATCGACGCCCAGTACGGCTTTCACGCGACGGCGAAGTTCGACGACGGGGTCAGCCGCCACCAGGTCGTCTCGAACGACGTCGTCACCAGCTTCGAGTCGCTGCTGATCTGGTACGCCCAGCACGTCGGCGGCGGCACCCCAGTCGAGGAGGTGCTCGGCATCCTGCTGGCCGAGTCGAACGTCTCCGTCCGCTACCCGGTCGGGACCCTCACCGGCCTCCTGAAGCGGTACGAGCTGGACCGCGAGGACTCCATCGGCGACCTGATCGAGGCCGTCTCCGACGAGGAAGCCGTCACGCTGTCCGAGGACTGAGCCCGATCCCGTATCAGCGCTGAGAATCGCGTCCGAGTATTTATTTAGCGACTCCCGAATTCACGGGACAGATGCCACCGAAAGTACTCATCGTCGACGACTCGGATTTCATGCGTAATCTCCTGCGTGAGATCCTCGAGGAGAACTTCGAGATCGTCGATGAGGCGGAAAACGGGGTCGAGGCGGTCGAACTCTACCGTGAACACGATCCGGACTTAGTCATGATGGACATCGTGATGCCGATCCGTGACGGAATCGAGGCGACGAGCGAGATCACCGGCAGCGATCCGGACGCGAACGTGATCATGTGTACCAGCGTCGGCCAGGAGGAGAAGATGAAAAACGCCGTCAAGGCCGGTGCGGACGGCTACATCACGAAACCGTTCCAGAAACCGAACGTGCTCGAAGCCATCGACGACGTCGTGGCCTGATCATGCGTGTCGATATCCAGTCGCTCGGCACGTACAACCGCCTCGCACAGGAGGGGGCGGAACACGCCGCGGCGTCGCTGACCCAGATGACGGGGATCGAGACGTACGTCGACGTGACCAACGTCACGCTGATGTCGAAACAGGACGTGGAGGACGTCTTCGGGGGAACGGAGTTCGTGGGCGTCCAGATCGGTCTCGGCGGCGGCCTGTCGGGGGAGACGGCGCTCGCCTTCGACCGCGAGAGCGCCGCGAGCATCGTCGACGTCCTGGTTCCGGGGGCGTCGGCCGGCGATGACGACGAGTTCGACGAGATGGCTCGGAGCGGGATCAACGAAATCGGCAACATCATGATGGGCGGGTTCGTCGACGGGTGGGCCGACTACCTCGGGACGAGCGTGGACATGAGCCCGCCGAACTACGTCGAGCGTGCGGGGACCGACGTGCTTCCGGACGGCGCCCTGGACCGGGCCGACGAGGAACACGTCTTCGTCTTCGAGAGCCAGATGACGGCCGTCGATCAGGAGATCGACGCCTACATCTACATGCTCCCGGAGTACGGCGCCTTCGCCGATATGCTCGCCGCCAGCGACGACCACGAGGACGCGATCCCGATGGACAAGCTGACCGTCTTCGACGAGATGACCCGACAGGGTGCCGAGCGGGCGGCCGAGAACGTCTCCTCGATGACCGGCATCGAGACGGACGTGGACGTGAGCCGGCTCAGCTTCGTCCCCATCGAGGACGTCCCCAACACGGCCAGAGACGAGGTGTACGTCGGGACGGTTATGGAGTTCAAGGGGACGCCGGGCGGATACCTCGCGATCCTCTTCGACGAGCCGTCGGCCCGCACCATCGTCGACGCGACGGTGCCGATGGAGCTCGACGAACCGCTCGGCGAGATGGGGGAAAGCGCCATCGAGGAACTCGGTAACATCATGACCAGCGGGTTCATCGACGGGTGGGCGAACGTCCTCCAGACGAGCATCGACCACACGCCCCCCGAACTGGTCCACGACATGGGGAGGGCCATCCTCAGCCCCATCGCCGGCCGCCTCGGCCGGTCCCAGGAGTACGCCTTCCTCATGGACTCGACGGTGGTCACCCCCGAAGGCGAGTTCAACTGCGAACTTTACGCCATCCCCGACGAGCGGAAACTCAAGGAGGCACTCGACTCGCTGCTGGTCGAGCGAAGCGACCAACTCGAAGCCGATCAAGAGTCGTTGTTCTGATATGAACCGGGGACGGGAACTCTGAGATGAAGACGTACGGCCGGGAAGCGGACTCGGGGAAGACCCGCCGACGCGTCGGCATCGCCGACTTCGCGGTCACCGGCGACGGCGCCGTGTTGACGACGAGCGGGCTCGGTTCCTGTCTCGGTGTCGGCCTCTTCGACGAGTCGGCAGGGGTCGCCGGCCTGGCACACACGATGTTACCGACCGCCCCCAGCGACGCGGACGAGGTCGCGAAGTTCGCCGACACGGGCATCGCCGCGGTGGTGGACGAGATGCGCCGAGAGGGAAGCTCCGTCGACGACATCACGGCCAAGCTGGCCGGCGGGAGCGCCATGTTCGAGTTCGACAGCCAGGAGCAATCCATCGGCGAGCGCAACGTCGCGGTGGGTCGAGCGACCCTCGAACGGCTCGGTATTCCCGTCGTCGCCGCGGACGTCGGCGGCGACTCGGGGCGGTCGCTGCGCTTCCGCGGCGATACCGGTGTCCTCGTGGTCAAAAGCGCCGGCGACGAGCGTCAGCTCTGACAGACGCGCGTCACACACGTATCAATATTGATAACTGAAGGGGAACGGTTAAAGTACGCGAGATCAATATATTACGCGTTAGAATGGGTTCGACGGCCCGGACCGCGGGAGGTGTCGGATGGAGCTCCTAGAGCGCTTCTTGGGCGGGGACGACGAGGCGCCCGAGAGCGACGGCGACGGCGACGACGACATGCTCTTCGAGGAGGAGGACGACGACCTCGGCGGGTTCGGCGACGACGAGTTCGGGGACGACAGCTTCGACGACGAACTCGGGTTCGAGGAGGGGGACGACGGCGGTGCCGCGACCGCCGAACTCGAGGGGCGGATCGACGAAATGGAAAACGAGGTCGCCAGCCTCTCCTCGACGGTGAGCACCATCCGGAGCGAGAACGAGGAGATCAGCAACACCGTCGAGGACGTCGAGGAGAACGTTCGCAAACTGCTCGACATCTACGAGATGGTCACCCGTGGCGTCAATCCGTTCGTCGACGACGCCCAGGGTGGCGGCGGCTTCGACGGCGGGGGCGGCGGGTCCCTCGGACTGTTCGACGATGGCGACGACGAGGAAGAGGAGGATCTAGACGACGACATCGCCGGTGCCGACGCGGAGGAGTTCTTCGACGACGACTTCCTCGACGAGGACGAAGGCGACTTCGACGACGACTTCGAGCAACCGACCGACGACGCGCCGACCACCGAGACAACCATGGCCGAGGATTCCGACGACTCCGACGACGACTCCGGCAAATCGTTCGAGGAACTGAAAGACGAATACGAGAGCGGCGACGCCGAGTGGGCGGACGACGAGCCGACGAACGGGGACGCGGACGACGCCTTCGACGAGGAGCCGACGAACGGGGACGCGGACGACGCCTTCGACGAGGAGTTCGCCGAGGAGCCGACGAACGGGGACGCGGACGACGGTTTCGACGTGGACGACGACTTCGGCGACGTCGGCGAGGACTTCGGTGACGACGCCGACTTCGGCGGCGTGGACGAGGACTTCGGCAGGGAGGGTGACGGGGAACCGATGGCGGAGCCCGAACCGGAGCCGGATCCGGAGCCGACTGAGACGTCGCCGGACGCTCCGGACGACGAACCGACCGGCGAGGTCGACGCCCAAGCCGCCGAGCGGGCGGCCGAGGCGGCGGCGAACGCCGACGGCGCCGGTGACCTCCAGTTCGCCGCCAACACGCTGATGAACGGCTCGGAAGCGGCGGTCACGAAGCCCTACCTCGATGGGTTGCCACCGGGCTACGTGAGCGACCTGCTCGTGATGGAGTGGCTCGAATACCTCGTCGAGGAGGGCGGCGTGGCGGACGCCGCACGGGCCGTGGAGTATTACCGGCGGATTCAGTGGGTCGGCGAGGACGCGGCCGACGACCTGCACGATTTCCTCGACGGGTTCGGAGACGTCGACGACGAGGTGACGGGGGCGCCGTCGGAGCTTTCCATCGACCACCACGTGGCCAGCCTCCGATACATCAGCCGGCTCACCGGCTCCACGGCGGATTCGATCGTGTTCGAGTGCTGGAGCGGCGGCGGGGGTGTTCCGTTTGGGCTTTAGCGTCAGTGGGTCGGCGGCCATCGTGTTCGTCGGCATCTTCCTCGCCTTCTCGACGGCTTACACGGCGTCGGCCAACGGCTTCGAGCGCGTGAGCGACGCCCGAACGGACGTCGCCGACGAGGCGCTCGAACGCCAGAACACGGCCCTCGACATCGCGAACGTCACGTACGACGCCGGCAACGGGACGTTGATCGTCGACGTCGACAACGAGGGCTCGACGGAACTTTCGGTCGGGGCCGTCGACCTCTTGGTGGACAACGACTACCGGGACAACTTCACGGCCCGGAGCGTCGACGGCGACGCGTCGACGGACCTGTGGCTGCCGGGCGAACGACTCCACCTCGAAGTGTCGCTTTCCGACCGACCGACCCGGATCAAGGTCGTCACCGGTCCGGGTGTGGCCGACGTGGAGGTGCTCTGATGGCGAGCGTTTCGGCCTCGCATCTGATCCTGTTCATCGCGAGTATGGTCATCGCCGCCGGCGTGGCCGGAACGTTCACCCAAGGCATCTCCCGACTCAGCCAGGGCATCGACGATCAGAGCCTCGAGGTCTCCGAGGAGGTGCGGACGGACATCGAGATCATCAGCGACGCCGGCAGCCCCGTCTACAACAACTCCACGAACACCGTGACGCTGCTGGTGAAAAACACCGGGACGGCGGACATCCCCGCCGACAGCCAGTTCATCGAGATACTGGTCGACGGCCAATACCGCACGAACGTCACGGTGACGGTCGTCGACGGCGAGGAGTGGCGACCGAACAACGTCGTTCGCCTCGAGATCGGCGGGGCGGACCTGTCGAGCGGCGACCATCGCGCGAAGATCATCGTCAACGGCGACGAGGAGGTGTTTGCCTTCCGCGTATGAGTCAGACAGGATCGAACTTACTCTCGCTCGGACTGGAGGATCACGACCGCCTCAACAAGGAACTCGGCGGCGGCATCCCACGGGGGAGCATCGTCCTCGCCGAGGGCGACTACGGGGCGGGCAAGAGCGCCCTCTCCCAGCGGTTCACGTACGGGTTCTGCGAGGAGGGACACTCGGTGACCTTCCTCTCGACGGAGCTGACGGTCCGGGGGTTCATCGACCAGATGCACTCGCTGTCCTACGACATGGTCGATCACCTGCTGGACGAGAACGTCCTCTTTCTCCACGCCGACTTCGACACCGGCGGTCGCCTCTCGGACGAGGGGGAGGGCGAGCGGAAGGAACTGCTCAAGCGCCTGATGAACGCCGAGACGATGTGGGACTCGGACGTGATCGTGATCGACACGTTCGACGCCATCCTCCGCAACGACCCGAAGTTCGAGGCGCTGGTCAGGCAAAACGAGGAGCGACAGGCGGCCCTGGAGATCATCGGGTTCTTCCGCGACGTGATCTCCCAGGGAAAGGTCATCGTCCTGACCGTCGACCCGTCGACGGTCGACGAGGAGGCGATCGGTCCGTTCCGCTCCATCGCCGACGTCTTCCTCGAACTGGAGATGGTGGAGGTCGGCAACGACGTCCGCCGTCAGATCGCGGTCAAACGGTTCGCCGGCATGGGACAGCAGGTCGGAGACAGCATCGGGTACTCCGTCCGCTCCGGGACGGGAATCGTCATCGAGAGCCGGAGCGTCGCCTGAACCATGACTGAACTCGGAACCGCCACCCCATCGGACGAACTCAAACAGATCGCGGCCCAGCGGCCCCACCTCCGCGATCACCTGAAGAAGTTCAAGCAGATCACCGGCGAGTTCCCGCTACTCATCGACGAGCCGTCGGGGGAGTACGAGACCAGCCGTCCGAACGTCCTCTATCCCATCGGGGGGCCGATCTACTGTCACATCTACGGCGACCTGGGTCAGGATATGAAGTATTACGCCATCGAGCCCTCCCTCTCGGGCGAGGAGCGGAGCCTGTTCGGGAAGATCCGGGACGAGTTGCTGGACCGCAGCGTCAGCAAGGCCGTCCCGGAGGAGGAGTCGGAGTACGACGACCGGATCGAGGAGTTGCTCCAGGAGACGACGACCATCGACCGGGACCGGAGCGGCCTCCGCTACTGGATCGACCGCCTCAAACGGTTCCTCGGCCTCGGCGACTACCGCGTCAGCGAGCAGACCTACGAGAACATCCGCTACCGGCTCAACCGCGACATCGTCGGGCTGGGACCGCTCGAACCGGTGATGCGCGACCCGGCCAACGAGGACATCCACGTCATCGGCCCCCACCAGTGTTACGTCGACCACGGCACGTACGGCCTGATCGAGACCACCGTCGACTTCGGCACGCCGGAGCAGTTCGACTCCTGGATCCGGAGTATGGGCGAGCGCATCGGCGACCCCGTCTCGGACTCGAACCCCATCGTCGACTCGACGCTCCCCGACGGCTCCCGCCTGAACGTCATCTACTCCGACGACGTGAGCGTCCAGGGGCCGAGCCTCACCATCCGCCAGGGCGACGAGACGCCGCTCTCGATCAACCAGATCACCAAGTGGGGGACGCTCTCGCCGAAGCTCGTCGCCTACCTCTGGCTCTGTCTGGAGAACGAACAGACGGTGTTCGTCGTCGGCGAGACGGCGTCGGGGAAGACGACGACGCTCAACACGATCATGTCGTTCATCCCCCGCGACTCGAAGATCTACACCGCGGAGGACACCGCCGAGGTGCTCCCGCCACACGACACGTGGCAACAGCTCCTCACCCGCGAGGGCGGCGGCGAGGAGGACTCGGACGTGGACATGTTCGACCTCGTCGCCGCGGCGTTGCGATCCCGTCCCGACTACATCATCGTGGGCGAGGTCCGTGGGGAGGAGGGGCGGATGGCGTTCCAGGCCGCCCAGACCGGGCACCCGGTCATGCTGACCTTCCACGCCTCCGACATCGTCTCGATGATCCAGCGGTTCACCGGCGATCCGATCAACGTCCCCGAGCCGTTCATGGACAACGCCGACGTGGCGCTGTTCCAGAACCGCGTCAAGCAGGGTGACGACGTGTTGCGCCGGGTGACGAGCGTCCAGGAGATCGAGGGCTACTCCAAGGAGATGGACGGGGTCGTCACCCGCCAGGTGTTCAGCTGGGACCCCGTCGAGGACGAAATCGTCTTCCAAGGGATGAACAACTCCTACGTGCTCGAAGAGCAGATCGCGACCCTGCTCGGCTACGCCGACACCCGGGAGATCTACGACGACCTCGACTTCCGGGCGCGACTGATCGAGCGCATGATCGAGGAGAACATCCTCGGCTACCACGAGGTCAACGAGGCCATCGAGTCGTTCCAGCGTGACGGCGTCGAGGGACTCCCCTTCGATATCCACCGATAATGGCATCCGAACCAGCCGCGACGAACGACACGGAGATCACCGCCTCCGAGACGCTCGCGTCCATCGTCGACGCCTACCACCGGATGGACATGGAGCTGTCGCGGTACCTCCTGTTCATCGTGCTCCCGTCGGCGCTGTTTTTTCTCGGCACCGTCGCCGTCGCCGTCTTCGTCGAGTTGCCGCTGTCGGTGCGGCTCCCCGTGCCCCTCCTCGGCGGCCTCGTCCTCGTGGCGGCCGTCGCCTACCCGAAACTGCTCGTCAGTCAGGAGCGCGTCGAGATGGAGAACCAGTACCACCTCATGATGACACACATGACGGTGCTGTCGACGACGAACATCGACCGCATGGAGGTGTTCCGCAAACTGGCCGAGGAGGAGGAGTACGGCGCGCTGGCGACCGAGGTCGGCCGGGTGGTCGAACTCGTCGACACGTGGAACCAGAGCCTCGACGACGCCTGCCGGCGACGGGCGCGGCAGATCCCCAGCGATCCGCTCGCGGACTTCTTCGAACGGCTCGCCTACACCGTCAACGCCGGCCAGGAACTCAGCGAGTTCCTCCTCAGCGAACAGCAGGTGATGATCCAGAACTACGTGACGATGTACGAGAGCACCCTCGACAACTTGGAGGTCATGAAGGACCTCTACATGTCGATGGTGCTCTCGATGACCTTCGCGCTCGTGTTCGCCATCGTCCTGCCCATCCTCACGGGGACGAACCCGACGATGACCGTCGGTGCCGTCATCGTGCTCTACGCGTTCATCCAGATCGGCTTCTTCCTCGTCATCCGGACGATGTCGCCGTACGACCCGATCTGGTACTACCCCGACGAGATCCGCCCGGACGGCGAGTGGTCGATGATCGCCAGCCTCGCCGCCGGCGGACTGCTCTCGGTGGTGCTGATCGCCCTCGTCGCGGGTGACCTGTTCCGGATCGGGCCGGGAATAACCGACCTGCTCCCCGTGGCGTCCCTGCCGCGACCCATCTACATGGCCATCCCGGTCACGCCACTCGCCATTCCGGGGGTCGTGTTCCGGATCCAGGAGGAGCGGATCAAGGCCCGCGACGACGAGTTCCCGAGTTTCATCCGGGCGCTCGGGGCGAGCGAGACGGCGAAACAGTCCACCACCACGGCCGTGCTCAAGACCCTCCGGAAGAAGGACTTCGGGCCGCTCACCGGCGACGTCGACGACCTGTTCAAGCGGCTGAACATGCGGCTGGAACCCGACCGAGCCTGGGAGTATTTCACCGCCAACACGCGCTCGTACCTCATCCAGAAGTTCAGCGAGATGTATCTCGTCGGCAGACAGATGGGGGGCGAACCCAAACAGCTCGGCGAACTCATCAGCGAGAACATGAACCACGTCAACCAGCTCCGACAACAGCGCCAACAGGCCACGGTCACGATGATCGGCCTGTTGTACGGGATCACCGCGGCCTCCTCCTTCGCCTTCTTCATCGGGTTCAAAATCGTCGACATCCTCGCCGGCATGTCGCTCGATCTCTCCACCTCCTCGCAGTTCAGCGCCGCCCAGCTCATCCACACCGAGGTGTACGACCTCCCGGTCATCCAGTTCCTGCTACTCGGGGTCGTGATGATCAACGCCGTGCTCTCCGCGCTCATCATCCGCACCGTCGACGGTGGGCACAAGGCCAACGCGCTCCTACATTTCGTCATGCTCACCTGGATCGGCTGTCTCGTCGCCGTCTTGACCATGTCCGTCGTGGGGGGACTCCTGGATGTGTGACCGACCGTCGGAGGTGGCGGCGTGAGCGAACGCGTCATCGCCGACTTCGTCGGCCGGTTCTACCTGACGGACATGGACCGGAGCGAACCGGTCCGGGGCCGGATCATGCTGAGCCCCAAACGGCTCGTCCTGGCCGGCGAGGACGACAAGGTGACCATCCCCATGGGAGCGATGTTCGACGTGTCAGTGGGGCACGTCCCGCCCGAGATGCGGGGGTTCTTCAGCGACACCGTCACCATCGCCTACAACACGGACAGCGGCCGTCGGATGGCCGTCGTCGAGGGCGACGGGGACACCATCGAGAAGTTCGCCACCGTCCTCTTCAAGGCCCACCTGAACGGCCGGGAAGTGACGGTCGAACATCCCGCCCGGCGCGGCGGACGGGTCGTCGATTCGCCGGCCAAACAGGCGCGACTCACCGTCAACGACGGGACGCTCAGCTTCGACAGCGGCGACGGCTCGTTCACCATCGACCTGGCGACGGTGACGAACTTCGAGAAGGAGCGCCGGACGCTCGGCGGCGAGTCGCGGCCGGCGCTGTCGGTCAGCCACGTGCCGCGCACCACCTCGCTCGTCTCCGTGGTCGCGCTCTCCTCCGATCGGGTGATGAACCTCCTCGGCCGCTACCTCCGGCTGGAGTACAGCGACATCGTCGAGTCGCTCTCGGACGTGTCGCTCTCCGACGAGGAGGTGCAGGTGTTGCTCGCCATCTACTCGGCGGGCGAGGGCGTCGACCCGCTGGAGGTGGTCGCCGCCGACGCGAGCCAGACGACGATGGTCCTCAACGGCCTCCGGGAGAAAGAACTCGTCGTCGACGGCGACGAGGGGACCGAACTGACGCCCAAGGGGCGGGTCGTCGTGAACAGCCGGCTGGAAGAGGTCAACAACTGATAGGAATTATCGGAAGTCATCATAGGTTCTCGCCGGGTCGTCCCGGCGAGAACCTATGGACAGTTACGATAACCCCTATGACTACTGGTCGTTCATCGCCTCGCTGGCGATGTTGCGGCCGCGGGCGTTGAGCGCGACCTCCCGTCGGGTGCGGATCTCCTCGATCACCTCGAGTTCGATCAGGCGGTCGAACACCTCCTCGACCTCGTCGACGTCCATACCGAGGAAGTCGGGGATCTCGAACGGTGAGACGCCTGAGTAAAGCGCCATCAACACCTCGTTCTGTCGCTCGGTGAGGTCGACGCCGATCTCGCTCCGGCTCTCCCCTTTCCGCAGGAGCGTCTCGAGGATCGAACACCGGCGGGTGGTGCCGGAGATGTACGTCTGGACGCTCGTGCCCTCCTGACTGTGTTCGACCTCCAGCACCCGACGGTCCTCGCCCTTGACCGACCGCTCGTTGGCCTCCATCGAGCCGATGTCGTCGAGGTCGATTTCGACGAACGAGCCGTCGGCGATGGCGATGTCGACCGAACCCTCGCCGATCTTCAGGCGCGCTTTCTCCCACTCGACGTCCGTGACCACGCCGCCCTCGACCGCGGGGTGGCGCGCGAGGACGACCGTCCGGTCGAGCAGCGCACGATAGAGCATGCGCTCGAACGACTCGGGATCCTCGGCGGAGACGAGCAACACGTCGCCGGTCGAAAGCTGGAGGCTGACGTAGCCGGAGACCTTCGCGACGAGCTGATTCACGTCGTTACGGCCTTCGAGGCTCCGAATCTGCTTCAGCGGGATCGTCCGCTTACCGTCCGATCGGGCCAGGATCAGCCGCTTGTTCGAGAGGAGGATGCGACCGCCGGTCCACTCCGCGTCGTTCAGTTCCCGGCCGTCCTTGACGACCATCGTGAACTTCCCGCGCGTGTCGACGATCTTTCGCTCCCCTTCGCTCATTCAGCGTCGCCCTCCGAGTTTGGACAGCGCCGAGAAGACCTGTTTGCGGACCTCCTCGTCGTCGCTCCGGTCGAGCAGCGCCTCGAGTTCGTCGCGGGCGCGTTCGCCGCCGACCTTCCCGAGGACGAACACCGCCTTCGATCGGGCGGCGTCGGCCACCTCGCCGTCTTCGAGCAGGTCGAGGAGCGCGTCCTCGACGCTCCGGCCGCCCAGTTCGACGAGGCTGGTCGCGGCGAACTGGGCGGTCGTCCCGTCGTCGGCGTCGAGGGCGTCGACCAGGGCCTCGACTGCGTCGGCGCGGCCCGTCTCGTCGGCCACGCGCCCGAGGAGCCACGCTGCGTTCCGCCGCTCGCGTGGCTGGTCGCTCTCCGTGAGGAGTTCGACGAGCGGGTTGACGACGCTCCGATCGGCCGATTCGAGGCGGTCGACGACCGTCTCACGGATGCGGTGGCTCTGCTCGGTCGGGGCCGCCGCGAGCAGTTCGATGATCGAGAAGACCGCCGCCCGCCGAACCACGCCGACGTCGTCGTCCAGCGCCGAGATCAGCGGGTCGATGGCCTCCGGCCCCTGGTAGCCACCGAGGGCCATGACCGCCGCGTACCGCACCTCCTCGTTCTCGTCCGTGGTGGCGTCGAGCAGGGGCGAGAGGGCCCGTTCGGTGCCGATGGCCGCCAGGGCGTCGGCCGCCTCGCGGCGCACGCGGCTCGCGGGGTCGTCGAGCCGTGCGGCCAACGCGTCGGCCGCCCGCTCGTCGCCGACGCTCCCGCAGGCCCGCGCCACGCGGGCCCGCACCCCAGGGTTCGGGTCGTCGAGCGTGTCGACCAGCGCCGGGAGCGTCCCGGGGTCGGCGAGGCGCCGGAGCGCGTTCGCCGCCGCCATCCGGAGCTCCGGGCGGTCGGCCGACAGCGTCTCGACGAACGCCTCGGCGCGCACCCAGTCGGCGCCACCGTCGGTGTCGACGCCGGCCATCTCGGCGATCAGTCGCTCGATGGCGTCGGGCCCGATGGCGTCGAGGGCGTCGATGGCGGCCCCCCGGACGTCCTCGTCGTCGTCCGTCCGGGCGGCGTTCACCAGCGCGTCGACGGCCTGCGGTTCGTCGCCGACGACGTCGCCCAGTATCTCCGCGGCCCGCGTCCGGATCGTCGGGGAGTCGCTGAGCTTGAGGTGATCGAGCAGGGAGTCGACGTCCTCGTCCTTTTCGAGCTGGTAGAGAGACATTGTCAGGTCCGTCGATACACCCGTCTTCGTTTGTCCACCGTTTCGACCTGCGGTCGGCTCTCGCGCGGCAGCGTCTCGGTCATCCCGATGACGAGGTAGCCGCCGTCGCGAAGCGACGAGAGCACGGTGTCCACGACCGCACGTTTGGATTCCGCGTTGATATAGATGAGGAGGTTCCGACAGAGTACGAGGTCGACGTTCCGTTTCGGTTCGTCGGCGATCAGGTCGTGTTGCTCGAAGGTGACGAGGTCTTTCACCTCGTCGCGGACGGCGAACTGGTCGCCGTCGCGGTCGACGTAGGACGCGGCGTCGTCGAGCGGTTCGAGCTCCTCGGCCACGTCGCGGGTCTTGGTGGTCTGATAGATCCCCTCACGGGCCCGCTCCAGCACGTCGGCGTTGATGTCGCTCCCGACGATGTCCAGGCGCCGGGTCGACACCTCGTCGTCGTCGAGCGCGAGCATCGCGACCGAGTAGGGCTCGCGGCCGTCCGAGCAGGGCGCGCTCCAGACGGTCGCCCGGCCGCGGCCGCTCGTCACCTCGCGGAGCACCTCCCGGATCGGTTCCCAGGCCTCCGGGTTGCGGTAGAAGCTGGTCACGTTGATGCTCAGCGAGTCGAGCAGCGCCGTCGGTTCCTCCGGGTCGGACCGCACGAGGTCCAGGTAGGCGTCGTAGGAGTCGACGTCCCGGCGCCGCATGCGCGCCGAGATCCGCCGGTCCAGGTACGACTCGTTGTAGTAGGAAGACTCGAAGTCCAGCTGTCGCTCCAGATGCGCGAGGAGACGCTCGAAGGCCTCGCTGTCCGCGGAGTTCGAACTCATCGGCTTACAGCGTCACCACGTCGAGGATGGGGACGATGTTGCCGTCGCCGAGGACCGCCGTCCCGCTGAGCCCCGGAATCCCGCTGAGGACCCCTTCGAGCGGTTTGACGACTACCTCCTCCTGTTTGTTCACGGCGTCACAACGAAGCGCGGCGCGGCGCTCCGACTTCCGGATGCGGAGCAACATGCCGTCGCCGTTTTTCGTCTCGCCGGGGACGGCGAGTTCGTCCGCCAGGTCGACCACCGGGTAGATGTCGTCGTCGTGTTCGATCATCGGCTCCTCGTTGATCGTCTTGACCGTGGGCACCCGGCTCACCTCGTCGATGTTCTTGATGGGGATGCCGTACTCCTCGTCGCCGACCTCGACGAACAGCACCTTGACGATGGCGACGGTTACCGGGAGCCGGAGGGTGACGGTCGTCCCCTCGCCGTACTCGCTCTCGACGTTCACCGAGCCGTCGAGCTGCTTGACCGTGCTGTGGACCACGTCCATGCCGACGCCACGGCCGCTCACGTCCGTCACCTCGTCGGCGGTGGAGAACCCGGGGTGGAAGACCAAGTCGTACACCTCCGAATCCTCCATCGAATCGAGCTCCGCCTCCGAGCGGACGCCCTTCTCCAGGGCCTTCTCCCGGAGTTCGTCCACGTCCAGCCCGCGGCCGTCGTCCTCGACGGTGATGGTGACGTGGTCGCGCTCGCGACTCGCCCGGAGTTCGATGGCGCCCTCGCGGTCCTTGCCCGCCCGCTCGCGCTCCGCGGGCGGTTCGATGCCGTGGTCGACGGCGTTCCGGAGGATGTGCATCAGCGGATCGCTGATCTCCGTGAGGATCGTCCGGTCGAGTTCGATGTCCTGTCCCTCCATCCGGAAGTCGATCTCCTTCTCCTGTTCGCGGGCCAGGTCACGGACCAGGCGCGGGAACTTGCTGATCACCTTCCGCATCGGGATCAGCCGCATATCCATCACCGTGTTCTGGAGGTTGCCGGTGATCTTGTCGAGTTCGCCGAGCGTGTCCGTCGCGCTCCCCACGTCGCCGTCGTCGACGGCACGCCGGAGCTTGATCCGGCTGGTGACGAGCTGTTCGACCAGCCCGTGCAGGTCGTCCAGCTGGTCCACATCGACGCGAACGGAACTGATCTCGCGGGAGGAGCCGTTGGCGCTTCCCGCGTCGCCGTCGGCCGCCTCGTCGCCCGCGTCGTCGTCCGTACCGTCGTCGTCGGCCGCGTCGTCGTCCGTACCGTCGTCGTCGGCCGCGTCGTCGTCCGTACCGTCGTCGTCGGCCGCGTCGTCGTCCGTACCGTCGTCGTCGGCCGTCTCGGTCCCCGCCTGTACGATCTCGGCGTCCTCGATGGCCGAGACCCGGTCGAGCGTCGAGCGCAGTTCGTCGGCGGTCGTCGAGGCGACGACGAGGTCGAACCCTCCCTCGTACTCGCCGTCCTCGATGGCCTCGGTCCCGGGCGTCGTCGACACCAGATCGAACTCCTCACGGACGGCTTCGAGGACGAGCATCCCGTCGACGCCTTCCATCTCCGACTCGCCGACCTCGATGCGGACGTCGAACGTGTCGACCTGGTCGGCGTCCCCGTCCGCGGCGTCCCCGCCGTCGGCATCGTCTTCCCCGCCGGCGTCGTCCCCGGCGTCGCCACTCCCGGCGGCCCCCTCCTCGAGGACGGTCCGGATGTCGTCCTCTAGGTCCGCCGTCTCGACGTCGACGGTGCCGTCCTCGTCGATGGATTCGACGGCGAGTTCGAGTCGGTCGACGCCGGCGAACACCAGGTCCATCACCTCGGGAGTCACCTCCATCGCGCCCTCGCGGAGCTCGTCGAGGAGGTCCTCGATGGCGTGGGCCAGGTCGCTGGCGTCGTCGTAGCCCATCGCCCCGAAGTTCCCCTTCAGGGTGTGGGCGGTCCGGAAGATGTCGTCCATCGCTTCCTGGTCGTCCGGATCGGACTCCAGTGCCAGCAGCGAGTTGTTCAGGTCGGTCAACTGCTCTTCGCTCTCGTGGACGAACGCCTGGACGTACTCTTCTGTCATGGGTTAACCTCCAGCTTGACGGCATCGAGGATTCCGCCGGGAATCTCTCCGGCGGCCAACACGTCGTCGACACAGCCACGCTCGATTGCCCGCTTGGGCATCCCGAACACCGCCGAGGATGCCTCGTCCTGGGCGATGACGCGGCCGCCGGCGTCGTGGATGGCCTGCACGCCGGCGGCACCGTCGGCGCCCATGCCCGTGAGGACGACGCCGACTAGCGATTCGTCGACGGCGTCGGCCGCGGAGCGCATCGTCACGTCGGCGGCCGGCCGGACGCCGTGTTCCGGCGGGTCCTCGGTCAGGCGGGTGCGCAGTCGGCCGCCGCCGGCCCCCGCGACGACGAGGTGTTTGCCGCCGGGTGCCACGAGCACTTCGCCGCCTCCGATCCGATCCCCGCCGGTGGCTTCGGAGACGTCGTACTCGCTCGCGGCGTCGAGTCGGTCGGCGAACCGCGAGGTGAACGCGTCGGGCATGTGCTGGACGACGAGCACCCGCAGGTCGGCGTCCCGGGGCAGCGATCCGACCACGCCCTCGACGACTGTCGGGCCGCCAGTCGAGGAGGCGATGACCACGGTGCCGCCCTCCCCGAACTCCCGGTCCGCGGTGGCGACGCCGCCGTCGTCGCTCGCTCCGGTGGTCGTCCCCGACACCGTCGTCGGCCCGGATCGCCCGCCGCCGACGTCGGCCTCGGCCACGGCTTTCACCTTGCGGACCAACTGCTCTTCCTTGCCCGACATCCGGGTGCTCACCTCGCCGCCCGGCTTGGTGAAGAAGTCGACCGCGCCCTTCTCCAGCGCCTCGAAGGTCACGTCGGCGCCGTCGGCCGTGTGTGCGCTCAGCATGAGGATCGGCGTCGGGCGCTCGGCCATGATGCGCTCGACGGCCTCCAGTCCGTCGACTTCGGGCATCTGGAGGTCCATCGTCACCACGTCGGGACCGTGGTCGCGGACGGCGGCCACGGCCTCGGCACCGTTGGCGGCGGTGTCGACGACGGTCAGCCCGCCGTCCTCGAGCATGTCGGACAGCAGGGTGCGCATGAAGTGGGAATCGTCGACGACGACGGCCCGTGGGTTCGCGCCGCTCATCGTCGTCCGACCCCTCCGTCGAGCCGTCCGCACGCCGGAGCCGACGACCGCAACCCGGTGTCTTCCGGGGGGAGTTGTCCGATCATTCGTTGCCCGACCTTTCCACAGCGACGAGATAAATACACCGGCACGGTTATCACGCAGGATAATTCGACCAGTACGTTTAACCGGAGATTTCCCGACCGTACGAGTATGGAGAGACGCGACGGAACCGGGGCCGTCGACCAGGACGGGCCGGAGGCGAACCCATGAGCGAGACGGCGACCCGGTCGCGAACGGTACAGCTTCTGGAGTTCGAACTCGGGAGCGAGACCTACTGCGTCGACATCGGCCACGTCGCCGAGATCGTGGACGTGAACGATCTCACGGTTATCCCGAATTCGGCGAGCCACGTGGAGGGCGTGATGGACCTCCGGGGAAACACGACGACCATCGTCGACCCGAAGGTCGTGTTCGGCATCGACGACGACGGGGCCCGCAAGCGGATCATCGTCTTCGACCCCGAACGGACGGCCGACGGGAAGTCGGTCGGCTGGATCGTCGACGAAGTCGACCAAGTGGTCGAAGTCGCCCGAAACGACATCGAATCCGCACCCGGTGATCAGGACGAGGCGGTCAGGGGCGTGATCAAGCGCGACGGGGACTTCGTCATCTGGGTCCGCCCGACCGTCGTCGATGCGTAGCGCCGTCCCGGGCCGGCCGGCGGCCCCGAAATCGGAATCAGCGGAGATAATTCGGCCAATAGGTACTTGTACGCCCAGTCGGACCGGTATGACGAAGACCCGCGGACCGAACGTCCGGCACCCGACCGCCGGCGTCGTGCCCACGGCCTGCGGCAACGATGGACGGTCCGAACCGGCGGGGTGGACGGCGTCTCGCGACACCGTCTCCGGTCGACCGTGTGACCCCCGACATCAAGGAGTACGAACATGACAGCCGAACTCTCGGACGCGACGGTGCTCATCGTAGACGACGAGCAGTCTCTGGCGGACCTATACGCCTACTGGGTCGACGAGTTCGCCGAGGCGCGGACGGCCTACGACGGCGACGAGGCATTGGAGCAACTCGACGACGACGTCGACGTGATGTTGCTCGACCGCCGGATGCCCGGGCGCTCGGGCGACGCGGTCGTCGAGGCGGTGACCGAACGAGGGTACGACGTCCGGATCGTCATGGTGACGGCGGTCGATCCGGGATTCGAGATCGTCGACATGGAGATCGACGACTACCTCGTGAAACCCGTCGACCAGCCACAAATCATGGAGACCGTCGAACGGATGGTCGTCCGGAACTCCTACGACGATCAGCTCCAGCGCAAGTTCCAGCTCGTCGAGAAGAAAGTGACACTCGAAGCGGCGAAGACGCCCCACGAACTCGACGAGAGCGAGGAGTACCAGAAGCTGGTTCGGCAACTCGACACCATCGAGCGCGAACTCGACTCGGCCGTCGAGGAGTTCGACGACACCGACTTCACGGTCGCGTTCAGGGACCTCCCGGGCGGCGGCGCGGTGGACTCGACCGAAGGTTAGCGGACGACCGTCACCGGGACGGGCGACCGGCGGACGACCGACTCCGCGACGCTCCCGAGCAGGACCCGTGTGACGCCCTCGCGGCCGTGACTGCCGATGACGATGCCGTCGATCTCGTTGTTCTCCGCCCACTCGACGATCGCCCGCGAGGGCATCCCGATCACCGTCTCCGTCGCCAACTCGATCCCCCGTTCGGACGCCGTCTCGCGCGCCGCCTCGAGGACCGCCTCGGTCCGCTCCTCGGCGGTCCGTTGCAGATGTTCGAAGGTGCTCGGCGCCGCCTCGACCGACCCGTACCCCACGTCCGTGGGGTCGGTGACCGAGAGGGCGGTGATGTCGGCGTCGGGATACTCCTCCAGCGCGAACTCGAGTGCGGTGTCGGCGGGGTCCGAGCCGTCGACCGGAACGAGCAGTCGTTTCGTCATGGGAAGGAGTCCGCACGAGGACACCGTAAGCGTGGGGGTCCGCTCCCGGCCGTCGAGAACCCGACGGGTCCGACCGGGATAGTCAGGTTTTCGTAGGATGGGTCGCTACCCTCCGGTATGGGTAGCCAACGTTCCGCCTCGCGGCGCGGGTTTCTGACCGCCGTCGTGGGCGCCGCGGCGACGGCGACCGCCGCCGGAACCGCGACGGCACAGCCGTCGTTCGACGGGTGGATGAGCGACGTGGGCAACTACAGCGAGGTGGCCGACGCGACCGGCCAGGACGAGGTGACGATCACGGTCGGCGCCGAGGGCAACGGCGGGGCCTTCGCCTTCGGACCGCCCGCCGTGCAGATCGACCCCGGGACGACCGTCGTCTGGGAGTGGAACGGCGAAGGCGGCCAGCACAACGTCGTCGCCGAGGAAGGCGGCGACTTCGAGAGCGAACTCACCGCCGAAGCCGGCACCACCTTCGAACAGACGTTCGAAGAGGAGGGCGTCGTGAAGTACTTCTGTCAGCCCCACCGGGCGCTCGGCATGAA
The DNA here is from genome assembly GCF_009762275.1 of Haloplanus salinarum. Taxonomy (NCBI): domain Archaea; kingdom Methanobacteriati; phylum Methanobacteriota; class Halobacteria; order Halobacteriales; family Haloferacaceae; genus Haloplanus; species Haloplanus salinarum. The sequence goes on from NZ_CP034345.1 coordinate 1,049,845, forward strand.
AGGCGTCGTCGTCGTCGGGTCGATGCCCGACTCCGGCGGTGGCGGAGGCGGCGGTGGCGGCGGCGGAGGCGGCGGTGGCGGCGCCACCGGTCCCGCCGTCCCCGACAGCGCCAAGGCCCTGGTCGTGGCGCTGACGAGCGGACTGGTCTCCGTGCTCGCACTCGCGTACTTCTTCATCAGGTACGGGGGCGACTACGGCGAGGAGTTCGAGACGGCCTGATCGACCACCCCTACTCGACGCCTTCGACGCCGGTGATCTCGAAGCGCGCACCGCCCTCCGAACCGGACGTGACCCGTATCTCCCAGTCGTGCGCTTCGATCACGTCCTGGACGATGGAGAGCCCGAGCCCCGTCCCTCCCTGGTCCGTGGAGTACCCGGACTCGAAGATCCGTTCCCGGTCCGCCGTCGGGATGCCCGACCCGTCGTCGGCGACGTAGAACCCGTCGGGTAACTCGCCGACGGTGACCGTCAGGTCCGGGTCGGCGGTCGCGCCGTCGCCCCGCTCGGAGGAGCCGTGCTCGACGGAGTTACGAAACAGGTTCTCGAAGACCTGTTCTAGGCGACTCCCGTCGGCCCGGATCGTTCCGTCGACCTCGCGCCGCAGGGTCGCGCCGTCGGTCGCCACGTTCCGCCAGGCGCGGTCGACCGTCGACGACAGCGACACCGGCGACGGGTCGACGTCGTGCCGGCCGGTGAGCGTCAGCAGGTCGTCGATCAGGCGGTTCATGCGGTCGAGCGCGTCCAACGCGCCGTCGAGGTCGTCGTGGTCGCAGTCACACGCCCTGCGTACCGCCTCGATCCGACCGGCGGCGACGTTGAGCGGGTTCCGAAGGTCGTGTGAGACGACGCTCGCTATCCCCTCCATGCGGTCGCGCTGCCGTCGCAGTTCCTCCTCGCGGGCCACCCGCTCGCTGATATCACGGGCGGTCGACAGGATCGCCTCGTCGCCCCGGTAGGGGATCAGCGTGGAGTTGACCGCGACGGGGATCCGGTCGCCGGCCTTCGTCTCGTGGACGGTGTCGAACCGGAGCGATCCGTCGTCCGAGAGGGCGTCGAAGCGGTCGTCCTCGTCGTCCGGATCCAGGTTCGGGTCGATGTCGATCGGCTTCATCGACAGGAGTTCCTCGCGGTCGTAGCCCAGTCGGTCGACGGCGATGTCGCTGACGATCCGGAAGGTGTCGCCGGGTTCGCGGACGAAGACGGCGTCGGGGAACCCCTCGAACAGTTCGCGGTATTCGGTTCGCGACCGTTCGAGTTCGCGCTGGTGGCGGCGCTGTTCGGTCACATCGAGGAGGGTCCCCATGATCGCCGGCTCGCCTCGGTAGTCGATGCGCCCGCCGTGGACCTCGAACTCGATTTCGGAGCCGTCCTTCCGCTCGCCCCGGAGCGTGTACCGCAGGTCGTCGACGTCGCCGGACTCCCGGCGTTCGAGGTTCCGACGGAGTTTCTCCCGGTCCGCCTCGATCACCACGTCGGACGGCGTCAGCTCCGTCAGCAACTCCTCCTGAGTGTAGCCGAACATCGCGGCGAGACGCGGGTTGACGTACTCGAACTCGCCGTCCTGGATGAGGTAGACGCCGACGAGGTTCTGTTCGACCAGTCGCCGGTACTTCGCCTCGGACTCCGACAGCTCCGCGCGGATGCGCAGGCGTTCGAGCGCGCTCGCCACGTCCTCGCCCAGCTCCGCGAGGAAGTCGAGTTCGAACCCGTCGATGGCGTCCGGGGCCGCCGCACCGGCCACGAGGAGGCCGTACCGGTCCTCGTCGACGTCGAGGGGGACGGCGGCGACCGTCTCCGGGTCGGAACGGTCGGGATCGGTCGCGACCGCCGGCTCGCGGGTCGTCGCCGCCCGATGGACCGGCTCGCGGCGGTGGTCGACGGCGTCGACCGGCTCGCCGACCGCCGTCCGGACCGTCGTCGACCCCTCGGCGACGTCGACCGAGCCGATCCACGCCACGGTGTAGGGATCGGTCGCGACGAGCCGGTCACAGACCGCCCGCTCCGCGGCCGCCTGGTCGTCGGCTCGGACCAGCGCCCCGTTCACGTCGCGCGCGAGGTCGCGGAGGGCTTCGAGCCGCGCGGCCCGCCGACTGCTCCGGCGTTTCGCCACCGCCTGTGCCACCCGGTTGGCGAGTAGGGCGTAGTTGTCGGCGGCCGTCCCTTTCCGCACGTAGTCGGTCGCTCCCGCGGAGATGGCCTCGCTCGCTATCTCCTCGCTTCCCTTGCCGGTAAAGAGGACGAAGGGGAGGTCGGGCCACCGCTCCCGGACCGCCCGGAGGACGTCGAGGCCGTCCATCCCCGGCATGCCGTAATCACAGACGAGACAGTCGACGGGTTCCGCCTCGACCCGGTCGACGACCGCCGAGGGGTCCGTCTCGGTCGAGACGTCGAACCGGTCGTCCTCGCGCGCCAGCAACTCCGCGGCGACCGACGCGAGGTCCGACGAGTCGTCGACGAGTAGAACCCGGATCGTCTCCGTCATTGGCCTTTCCGTCGGGATATCAGTAATCGGTGCTATTGACCCTTTGGGCCATGGTACCACTGAACGATACGGTAGGCCTCAGAGGGTGTATCCGCGGTACCGGTTCCGCGCGTACCGGTAGGAGAGGACCGACGGCACGCCCGTCAGGAGGGCGAGCACCCCGCCCCCGCCCAGGAGGAGCGGCGAGGGTACTCCGGCCGCGAGGCCGGCCCCGACCAGCACCAGCCACGTCGACGTCCCGCCGAGGACGACGAGGGAGTAGCCGAGCAACACGAGCGTCGACGGGGCGACCGTTTCGGCACCCCACAGCTCCCGCGCCTCGTAGATGGGGTACGCACAGCCGAGGCCGACGGCGAGCCCCGCGGCGGCGGGCGCGAGGATCAGGCCGAGGGCCGCGTATCCGAGGGCGACGGTCGGTGGCGTCCCGAGGGCGACGGTACCGAGGGGGAGACCGACGGCGACGGGCAGGCCGACGGCGAGCCCGGCCGCGGTTCGACCACGGAGGAGGGTTCGTGGCGGCGTCTCGACGAGCAGCAGTAGCGGGAGTTGCGGGCGGTCGTCACCCAGGGGGTTCAGGCCGAACGTCGCGCCCGCGAGGTAGACGCCGACGGCCGTCCCCGTGCCCGCGAGCAGCGACGCGAGGGCGCCGCCGTCGTGGCCGCTGACCAGCGACCCCAGCGCCGGCCCGGCGAGGAAGACGAGCATGAGCAGGTGCGAGAACTCCTGTGGATGTCGGACTGCACGCAGGAGGTGACCCCAGGCGATCCGCCCTGCCGGCCGCCAGGCGAACGGCCGCGGCGGGGCGAACCCCCCGCGGGTGCCGGCGGCCGTCGCCGACGCCGCGGAGCCGCGGTCGTCGTCCCCGAACCAGAGCGCGCGGGCGCTTCGCTCGGCGGCCGCGAGGCCGACGGGCGTCGCCGCGAGCAACCCGACGAGGACGGCGACGGCCGCCGGCGACACCCCGCCGGCAAGCGGCGTGCCGACGAACGCGAGCGTGAGGTAGTCGGTCAGGACGGGAACCGAGAGGCGGTCCAGGAGGGTGGCGACCGAGACGTCGCCCTCGACGACGGAGTGAGCGGCGACCTGCGAGAGGACGAAGAGGCCGACGACCCCGACGACTGCGCCCGCTTTCAGCAGGCGCCTGAGCGTCGGCATCCGCCGGAGGACGCGGAGCCCCGTGATCCCCAGCGCGTATCCACAGACCGCGGTACAGGCGAGCAAGGGGAGAAAGACGGCGCCGACGGTCAAGGGGAGCGTCGGCGCGCCCAGTCCGGCGGCGAACGCCACCACCAGCGCCGCGATGGGAAGGCCGAACCAGAGCGTCAGACGGCCGATTTCGGCGACGACGAGGCCGATCACCACCGCTCGCGGCTGGACCGTCGTCAGGAGGAGGTCCTCGGCCTCGGCGCCGCCGAGACGCTCCATCGTTCGCAGCGTCGAAAGCGCCAGGAATCCGACGGGAAGGAGGGTCGCCACGGGGTCGAGATACGGCACCGCGGCCGCGGTTCGCACGCTCCGGCCGAGCGCGTAGGCGGCCGGCAGGGCGAAGACGAGTTGGCCGCCGAAAAACAGGACGGCCACGGCGAGACCGAGGAGCCGCCGGGCATCCCGCGTGTATCCGCGCACGGAGCGGACGAACTCCGCGCGCCCGATGCGACGGCCGTGACGGAGGTCACGGCGGTGGCTCATCCGTCGCCCTCGCCGTCGTCACCGGTGACGGCGAGGAAAGCGTCCTCCAGGGTCCCCGACCCGACGGCCCCGGCGGCCGCGCGGTCGGTCAGGTCGGCCGGCGGGCCCTCGGCGACGAGTCGCCCCTCGTAGAGGACGCCCACCGTGTCGGCCACTGCCTCGACCACGGGGAGGATATGCGTCGAGAGGAAGACGGTCGTCCCGTCGTCGGCGAAGTCGGTGATCGACTCGCGGATCCGGCGCGCCGCCCGTGGATCGAGGCCGCTGGTCGGTTCGTCCAGGAAGAGCACGTCCGGGTCGTGGAGGACGCTCTGGACGAACGCCGTCTTCCGTTTCATCCCCTTGGAGTAGGAGCCGATCCGTTTCGCGGCGTCGTCACGCAACTCGAAGCGGTCGAGGTAGGCGTCGATCCGCTCGTCGGCCGTCGACGGCGGGATGTCCCGGAGGTCGGCGACGTAGTCGAGTTGCTCGCGCCCGCTGAACTCCTCGTGGAGCGGCGGCGTCTCAGGGAGGTAGCCGATGTGAGAGACCAGCCCGCGGCGGTCGGTGACGGACGTCCCTCGGACGCGGGCCTCGCCGTCGGTGGGCCTCGCGAGACCGGTCAACAGCCGCATCGTCGTCGTCTTCCCGGCCCCGTTTGGGCCGAGAAAGCCGTAGACGGTGCCGGCGGGGATGGACAGCGACACGCCGTCGACGGCGAGTTCGTCGCCGTAGCGTTTCCGGAGGTCGGTCGCCTCGACGGCCGCCGGATCGTCGGCAGCGGGGGTGGAGGGCATCGTCCGTACCACCGGTCGAAGCGCCCCTATACGTTACGCCGCGGACACCGTACACTCAAGCCCCCTGCGGTCGGAGTGACGGCCGTGTACGAACGAGTGCTCGTCCCCACGGACGGAAGCGACGCCGCGGCGGCCGCCGCCGACCACGCGGTCGGGATCGCACGGACCTACGGGGCGACCGTGCACGCCCTCTACGTCGTCGACGTGCGGATGAGTCCGATCGACGCCGACGTGGACCGCGAAGCGGCGCGCGACCTGGTCGAGGCGTCGGACCGACGACCGCTCGACTCGGTCCGTGCCCGGGCGTCGGCCGCGGACGTGCCCGTTGTCGAGGCGATTCGGGTCGGCGTCCCCCACGAAGCGATCGGTACCTACGTCGACGAACACGACGTCGACCTCGTCGTGATGGGGACCCACGGTCGGACCGGACTGAAACGCGGCCTCCTCGGGAGCGTCACCGAGCGGGTCCTCCGGCGTTCCGACGTGCCGGTCATGACCGTCCGGGAGCGCGGGGACGACGGCGACGGGGGCGAGGAGTAGGGAGCGTCGTGAGACGGCGACTGGACGGTGACACGGTCGTCGTCCGGCCGACGGAAGCCGGCGACCGATCGCGGCGGCATCGTTCCGAAGACGGCAACCCTTTTCGGCATGGCTCGTGAACTCGGTCGCATGGCAGACGACACTGGCGACGAGTCCGAGACTGCGGACGGCGAAACCGGCGACGTGGAGGGCGGCGAGGGCGACGGCGAGGAGAAGTCCTTCCGCGAGCGCGTCGAGGAGATCCGCGAACGCCGCGCCGAGGAACGCGAGGAGGGCGAGCGTCCCGACCCCGAGGAGATGATGGGCGGCGGCGAGGGCGGCAACCCCTTCGCACAGATGATGAGCGGCATGATGGGCGGCGGCGGTGGTGGCCCGCCCGGCATGGGCGGCGGTCCGCCGGGGATGGGCGGCGGCGGCGGTGGCCCGCCCGGCATGGGTGGCGGCCGCGGCGAGGAGGAGTCGGTGGGGAACGAAGAGCTCGTCCGCGAGGTCCGACAGCTCAGGGACGAGGTGCGCGACGCCACCCGACAGCTCCAGCGGATCGCACAGGCGCTCGAAGACGACTGACCGCGGCCCGTTCTCATACGGATCATTGTAACTGTTTACCGGTGGTTCGCCAGGACAGTGCGGCGAATCACCGGTACTGACTTACAATAAACAGTATCAGCTCACGCGGTCGTAGACCTCGGCGAGGCGGTCGACCGCTCGGTCGACCGCGTGTCGGTCCCGCACCACGAGACACGTCTCCCCGAGTCGGTCTCGCTCGTCGAGGGTCCGCCGAACCGCCCGGCGGAGCGCCGCGACGTCGCCCGTCTCGAAGTGATAGCCGGTCTCGCCGTCCACGACGGTGTTGGCGAGGGCGCCGTCGTCCGCCCCCACGACCGGCGTGCCACAGGCGTTTGCCTCCAGCGCGACGAGCCCCTGTGTCTCGACCGGACTCGGGAAGACGAAGGCGTCGAGGGCGCTGTAGAACGCGGGGAGTTCCTCGCGGTCCAGGAAGCCGAGGAATCGGGCGTCGACGCCCCGCTCGGCCGCGCGGGCTTCGAGGTCGGCACGGGCCGGGCCGTCGCCGCCGAAGACGACGGTCGCCTCCAGGTCCGCCGCGGCGTCGACGAGGTCCCCGAGGCGCTTCTCGTAGCCGTGTCGCCCGGTGTAGCCGATCAGCGTGCCGGCGTCGTCGAGGTCGTGGCGGGACAGGAAGGACGCCGGATCGACCGGGCGGAACCGCTCCGTGTCGATGCCGTTCGGCACGACCGTCACCGGCGTGGCGACGCCGACCTCGTCGACGAGGTGGGCGGCGGTCGCCTCGCTCGGCGCGACGACGGCGTCGGCCCGGTCGAGGAACCACCGTTCGTACCGCTCGCTCACCCGTTCGACGAGCGCCTCGACCGTCTCGCTCGGCGCGACGTAGTCGGCGTACTCCGCGGTCGGCGTGTGATACGAGGCGACCAGCGGTCGGTCGTGTCGGGCGGCGAGGCGGAGGCCCGCCAAGCCCACCGCGAAGGGCGTGTGCGCGTGGACGACGTCGACGTCGCGAACCCGGCGTGGGATCCAGGGGACGCCGAGGCGGAATCCGGGGTAGAAGGGAAAGGGGAGGCTCCGGACCGGATACTCGCCGGCTCGGGCGGCGTAGCCGTCGGTCCGCGGGTACACCACGTCCATGCGGCCGCCGCGGTCGCCCCAGCAGTCGCGCCAGGTCTGGACCGTGTAGGTGACGCCGTTGACCGTGGGCAGATAGGTATCGGTGAAGGCGGCGACCGAACGCATTGCCGGCGGTTCGGCAAGCAGGGGTTAATCGCTTGTGACTTCGTCGTAGGCGTCGACGAGTTTCTCGCCAACCCGCTCCAGGGAGTGTTCGGCCGCCGTCTCCGCCGCGTTCTCGCCGAGGCGCGCCCGCAGGTCCGGGTCGTCGGCCAGTCGGTCCAGCGCCGCGCGGAACTCCGCCCGGGTCGAACATTTCAGACAGTCGTGTTCGTGGGTGTAGAACTCATCGAAGACGGGGATGTCGCGGAGGACGACCGGCTTCCCGCAGGCCATCGCCTCCAGGACGGCGATACCCTGGTTCTCCGCCTTCGTCGGGAAGCAGTAGACGTCGCCGGCGGCGAAGGCGCCGCGCTTGTCGTCGACCCAGCCCGTGAACGTGACGTTCTCCGGGGGGTTCCGCACCCAGCGCCGGACCGTCTCGGAGGCCTGTGGCCCCGTGTCGTAGGGGCCGAACCACGCGAACTCGTAGTCGGTCGCCTCGGCGAGGCGGCAGAAGGTAGTGAGCCCCTTGCGCTCGAAGACGTTGCCGACGGAGAAGACGACCAGGCCCTCCAGGTCGAAGCGGTCGCGGTACTCCCCGCGGAGGGACTCGAAGCCGGAGAGGGAGTCGACGTCGACACCGTTGGTGATCGGCCGGATCGGCGCCCGTACGGGGTACGACTCCAGGATTCGCTTCGTGTAGGCGCTGGGACAGAGCACGAGGTCGGCCTGCGAGTAGAACCACCGGAGGTAGCGCCCGAGCGGGCGGGCGAGGTGGGTCGACCCCCGGAAGCTCTCGGCGAAGTCCTCGCGCGTGACGTGGGCGTGGAGCACCAGCGGCGTCCCGGTCCGCTTCGCGTGGCGGGCCACCGCGATCGATCCCGGCCCGATCATGTTGCAGTGCGCGACGTCGTACGACCGGAAGACGTCGCCGCCGCGGAGCGCCGCACCGAGGGCTCGCGGCGGCGATCCGCCGGTCCACGGCGACGTGAGCACCGACACGTCGGTCGTCGCCAGGGCCGCGCGCTGCTGGTCGGCCGCGGTCCCGATCCCGCTCCGATCGAGTCGGTCCGCCAGTTCGAGGTAGTTCAACACCCGCACGGGGGTCGATTGCGCGGTGACGGTTTTCACGCTACCGGTCTGTCGGAAGGCCTTTGCCACCGCCCGGCCGGATTCGAGTATGGGCATCGCCGAGGAACGGATCGACCGGCTGGCCGCGCTCGCTCGGGAGGCGGTCGCGGCGGACGACCCCGACCGCGCCCGGCGGTACGTCCGCCTCGCCCGGCGGATCGCCGAGCGCAACCGCCTCACGCTCCCCCGATCGTTCCGGCGGTTCACCTGTGACGCGTGTGACGCCTACCTCCGACCGGGGCGGAACGCCCGCGTCCGGCTGGCGGACGGGCACGTGGTCGTCCGGTGTGACTGTGGCGCGACGGCCCGCTACCCATACGAGTGAGCGCCGTGGCGGCGCCGATTCCGTCGGTTCCCGCGCCGTCGACGCGGTTTCCGGGTCGTTAATATAAAGTTTCAAACCGATTCGGAGTCAGTTGCGGGTATGGATACGCAAGCGTTGCGCAAGCGGGCCCACGACCTCGACGTGACCCTGTGGGTCGGCAAGGGGGGCGTCGACACCGTCGTCGACGAGTGTGACGACCAACTGAAGGGGGAGGAGCTGGTGAAAGTGAAGTTCCTGCGCTCGGCCCAGGGCGGAACCGACGTCGAGTCGCTGGCGACCGACCTCGCGGAGCGGACGAACGCGGCCGTCGTCGAGACGCGGGGCAACACGGCCGTGCTGCACCGATGACCGGGGCCGCGGTTCCGCTCCAGAACGGCGCGCTCGCGGAGTTCCTCGGTCGGAACGGCGTGCCGTACGCCGACGCCATCGGTTCGGCGGTCATCTTCGTCGTCGTCCTCGTCGCCGTCTACGTGATCGGACGCGCGGTGGTCCTCCCGCTGGTGGACCGTCTCATGGAGAATCGAGGGCTGGAGCGACACGCCCGCCGGCCGCTACGGAAGCTCACGCTCCTGGTGGTGGTGTTCGCGGGGATCGCCGTCGCGTTCGGCATGGCCGGCTACGGCGACTTCCTGCAGTCGCTGGCGACGGTCGCGGCGGCCGCGACCCTGGCCATCGGCTTCGCCATGCAGGACGTCATCGCCAACTTCGTCGCCGGCGTCTTCATCTTCACCGACAAGCCGTTCAAGATCGGCGACTGGATCGAGTGGGACGGCAACTCGGGCATCGTCGAGGACATCAGCTTCCGTGTATCGCGGGTGCGGACCTTCGACAACGAACTCCTGACGGTCCCCAACTCCCACCTCACCGACGGCGTCATCAAGAACCCCGTCGCCAAGGGGCAGCTCCGCCTGCAGGTCCCCTTCGGCATCGGCTACGACGACGACATCGAGCGGGCGAACGAGATCATCCTCGAGGAGGCCCACGCCCACCCCGACATCCTCGAAGACCCCGCGCCGTCGGTGCGGCTGACCGAACTCGGCGACTCGTCGGTCGTGCTCAAATCGCGGGTCTGGATCGACGACCCCAGCCGCTCCGACTTCGTCAAGACCCGCGGCGAGTACGTCACGGGCGTCAAAGAGCGGTTCGACGAGGAGGATATCAACATCCCCTACCCGAACCGGACCCTCGGTGGCTCGCTCGAACTCGCCGGCGTCGACGAGACGGTCGTCTCGGACTAGAGTTCGATCCGTTCGACCAGCCCGCTCTCCTCTTTGGTGTTGATGGCGACGATGCGGACGTGATCCTCCAGCGTCGAGTCCTCCAGTTTCGCCTTGAGCAGGTTGTCGACCTGGTAGACGCCCGCGGCGTTCACCATCTCGATTTCGACCAGGACCGCCCTGTCGTCGCCCTCCCGTAGCGAGACGTCGCGGATCGCCCGACTCGAGAGGGTGTTGATCCCGCGGCCGCCCTTCTCGTAGGGGATGCGGGAGCGGCCACGCTCCATGTCGAGGGCGTCGGCGACGCGGATGACTCCCGCCTCGCGGGTGAGCGGGTCCTCCTCGGTGTGGTGACAGAGGATGGCGTGGAGCGTCTCGGCTTTCACGCGGACCGCCGCCTCGGTGTCGTAGAACTCGGGCAGGAACCGGTCGAGGAGGTCCGCGGCGAGCGGGATGGAGTAGTAAGGGTGCCGGTCGCGGTGGACGACGTGTCCCACATCGTGGAGCGTGGCCGCGAGCGCGACGATCACCGGTTCGTCCGCCTCGGACAGCCCCTGATCCGTCGCCCCGTTGAACGCCACGCCGGCCCGTTTCAGGAGTTCGTACAGCCGGAGGGCGCGGTTGCGGACGATCTGGATGTGTTTCGGACCGTGGTCGTTGTACCCCTTGCGCGTGACGGCGTTGACGTTCTGAGCGTCGAGATACGTCCGCACCTCGGGGTCCTCGACGAGGGCCGGGAGGACCCGGTTCAGTTTCCCGTCCGGGAAGGCGTGTGACGCGTCCGGATCGTACTTCCGGCCGTCGGCGTCGTCGGTGTCGGCGTCGTCGGTGCCCATAGTCACCGTGCACTCCCGAGTCACAAAAGCGCGCGGTCGGTCTCGTACGGACTATTGTAACTGTTTACCGGTGGTTCGCCAGGACAGTCCGGCGAACCACCGGTACTGACTTACAATAAACAGTATCAGGCCGTCTCGGCCGCCGCCTCGCGGACCGCCTCGTAATCCGGCTCCTGTTTGGGGTTGTCCCCGACCCACCGATACGTGACGGTACCGTCGCCGTCGACGACGAACACCGCCCGCCGGGCGACGCGCATCTCGAGCGGGGAGAACGACGACGCCACGCCGTAGGCGTCGATCAGCTCCCGGCGCTCGTCGCTGATGAGCCCGAAGTTCAGGTCGTTCCGCTCGCGGAACTCGTTGAGGGTGTAGGGGAGGTCGACGCTGATGCCGTACACCGTCGCGTCGATGGCCTCGAACTCGGCCATGTGATCGCGGAACGAACACATCTCGCTGGTGCAAGTGGGGGTGAACGCCGCGGGGAAGAACGCGAGGACGATGGGTGACTCGTCGAGGTGCTCCGAGAGAGTGAACGTCTCGACGTCACCGTTCGCGAGCGGCGCAGTGAAATCGGGAGCCTCGTCGCCGATGTCGACCATGGTCCCCGTTCGTCGGTGGCGGCTATTATACTGTCGGCTGCGGCGATCCGGCCGGACGGCCGGACGGCTGGACGGCCGGGGTCGTCGGGGTGTCGAGTCGGACTGACCGGTCCAAAAAGCCTATAATTGCCAATCGGCTACCCCGAGGTAGTGATGCACGACCCAATCGTCCCACTGTTCCCCGGGTTGCCCGGCGGGCCGGAGTTGCTCATCGTCCTCTTCGTCCTCGTCTTGCTGTTCGGGGCGAACAAGATCCCCAAGCTGGCTCGCTCGACCGGCCAGGCGATGGGCGAGTTCAAACGCGGGCGCGAGGAGATCGAGGAGGAACTCCAGGAGGGCGCCGATCCCTCGAGCGGCGACTCCTCGACGACCACGACCGAGGAGACGGCCACGGCGGACGACGAGACCGAACCCAGCACGAACAACTGATTCCATCGATTTCGGTACGCCACCGTTCCGTACCAGCCGGGGCAATACATTAGACGCTTCCTCGCGACGGACGGAACATGGACGATCACGACGACGCCGTCGCGCGGCAGGCGACGCGACTCCACGACGAGACACCACACGCGGTGCGTGTCTCGGTGACGCTGTCGAACGACACCCGCGAGCTGTTGAGCCGGATCCGGGACGATCTGAACGACCGTGCCGGCGAGTCGATCCTGAACACGAACGACGTGGTACAGTTGGCACTTCGTGCGGGAGCGCGGTATCACGAAACCGATCGGTCGGAGGACGACGCGTCGCGTCCGGACATCAGGGCACTCACCGCGGCCGTCCACGAGGCGATGGAGGATCGGGACCCGGACGGGTGAGCGTCGATCCTCCGCACTCGATCAGCCGAGCGGGTCGTCGGTGACGACGAGGTCGCCGCGGTCCTCGGCGTTGCCGAGGCTGCCCGGCGAGAGGTCGAACTCGAAGGCGCCGGTCGGGAGCGCGAGCGTCGAGCAGGCGTTGGGCACGTCGACGACGCCGCTCTGCCGGCCTTCGATGGGCACCGTCCCGAGGATGTGGAGGGCCTGCTGACCGGTGTACCCGAACTTCTTCAGGTAGTCGATGGCCTGGAGGCAGGCCCGCCGGTAGGCCGTATGGGAGTCGATGTAATGCTGTTCGCCGTCCTCGGTGACCGAGTAGCCACAGAAGGTGACGTAGTCCTCGAAGTTGGGGCCGCGGTGCCCCGGTTCGAAGATGGGGTGGGTGACGCCGTGGTCCTCCATCCCGTTCTTGACGACTTCGAACTTGAGATCGATGTAGGCGGCCATCTCGATGGCGCCACAGAAGGTGATCTCGCCATCGCCCTGCGAGGCGTGGAAGTCGCCGATGCCGAACTTCCCGCCCTCGACGTAGACGGGGAAGTACACCGTCGATCCGATGGAGAGATCCTTGATGTCGTGGTTGCCGCCGTGTTCGCGGGGCGGCACGGTCCGGGCGGCCTCCTCGGCGGCCGCATCGGCCTCCTCGGAATCCATCTCGCCCATCAGGGCGCCGTCTTTGGTCGGCGGGTTGGCGACCCCGGGCACTTCCTCGCCGGTCGGATGGTTCTGGATGGACTCGGGATCCGCCTCGTGTTTGTCGATGAGTTCCTGTTCGCGTTCGTTCCACCGTTCGAGGAGTTCCTGACTCGGGGCACAGCCGGCGAGTCCGGGGTGGATCTTCCCCTCGTATCGGACGTCGGGAATGTGTCGGGAGGAGACGGTGTAGCCGTCGAGGTCCCAGATCGACTTGGCGGCGTCGGAGAAGTGGTCGGTGAGGAAGCCGCCGCCGTTCTGCTGGGAGAAGGTGCCGGTGAAGCCGAACTCCGAGCGGCCGTTGAGCGGCCCCATATCGAGGAACTCGACTTTCAGGAGGTCGCCGGGTTCGGCGCCGTTGACGTGGACGGGGCCGGCGAGATAGTGGACCTGATTGAGGTCGACGTCCCGTACCTCGTTGGGGTCGTCGTTGTCGGTGATCTGCCCTCCCGTCCAGTCGAGGGCCTCGAGGCGCGCCGTCTCGCCGTCGTCGACTTCCACCGCCGCGGGGATGTCCGGATGCCACCGGTTGAACGGGTTGGCTCCGGGTTGCTCGTCCGGCGGACTGTCCGTGTCGACTTCGAATTTTACTTCGGGCATTGGTACCAGGGGTCGTTAAACCCGGGAAGAAATGTCTCGGAAAATGACTTAACGTTATTGTAACAAATCAGACCAACTGACGTTTGTATTCATATTACATATCAGAAATAAAATGCGGTCAGGCCCAGGGCCAGAATCCGGCGGCCATCAGGTAGCCGCCGACGGCGGTGGCGACGCCCGTCGCGGCGGTGAACCAGCCGACCGGTTCGGTGAGTTCGTCGCGCTCGAGGCCCAGTAGGAGGAAGAACGCGGCCCAGAGCACCGCCCAGAGTAGCCAGAGACCGGTGAGACCGAGGTCGCCGCCCAGGAAGACGAGATACGCCGTCGGCAGCGCCGTGAGCGCGACGAAAAAGCAGTACCAGCCAAAGGAGCGCTGGTCCTCCACGCCGCGGTACGCGTTCGCCGCGATCCAGAGATACGTCATCGAGAACAACAGGGTTCCCGCCGCGTTGAACGGCGTCCCCTCCGAGGCGTCGCCGCCGAATCCCCACCAGAGGACGATCAGGAACGTAATCAACCCGGTCAGGAGGTTGAACGTCGCCACGTCCCTGTCCGATCCGTGTCCCAGCAACCACAGCCCGTTGACGAACAGGACGCCCCCCACGAACAGGAGGCCCATCCCGAGGACGCTATAGAGCGCCATCGTCTCCGATCCCCGCAGTTCGGCCGTGTTGACTGATTGGACGCATGACAGTTATACGTCACCGAACCGGGACTTATAATTTTTCCATAATTTACTGCATAGATACTACATTGAAACAACATTTACTCCGGGCGATTACAAACGCGCGTCGGGGCGTCGCACTTATCCCGAGGGGCCGCGAACTCCGGATCGGTAGCTCGAACTGGGACGGAACGATGGCACGGGATACGGCGGCGCGCCTCCGGACGGTCGAACTCGTCTTTCTCATCGCAGTCGGCGGGTTCGCCGGCGCGAACCTCCGTCACCTCCTCTCGCTGGTCGTGCCCGGACTCGGCGGCACGTTCGCGGCGAACGTCCTCGGCTGTCTCGCGCTCGGCTTCCTGACCTACGAGGCCGAACTCGTCGGCGTCCTCAGCGAGGAGACGAGCATCGTCGCCGGAACCGGCTTTCTCTCCTCGTTTACCACCTACAGCACGTTCGCCCTCGAGGCCGTCCAGTCGCCGACGTTCGTCGGCGCCGGTTACGTGGCGGCGAGTTACGCGTCCGGCTTCGCCGCCGTTCTCGTCGGCCGACGACTCGCGCGGTCGCTGGAGGCGGTCGGCGAATGGTGACCCCCGCCTACCTGATCGGCGCGGGTGCGGCCGTCGGGGCGGTCCTGCGGTACGCCACGAACCAGTACGTCGGCGGCGTCACCGGCGACCGGCGGTTCCCCTACGGAACCTTCACCGTCAACGTCGTCGGCTCCTTCGTCCTCGCGCTGGTCACGTCCCTCGGTGCCGGCACCGACGTCCTCCTCCTCGTCGGTACCGGCGCCTGCGGCTCCTACACGACGTTTTCCTCCTTCTCGGTCGACACCGTCCGGCTCTGGGAGGACGGCGACCGACGCCTCGCCGCGTGGTACGCCGCCGCGAACCTGCTGGGGGCGCTCGCGGGCATCGGGCTGGCGTTCGCGGCCGCGTCCCTGTGACGGGTGTCGACGACCGTCAGACGCCCCCCGGAGCGTCCAGATACAGCCGGAAGACGAGTTCGTCGGCGGCGTCGTCACCCTCCACGACGGTCGATCCGGCCTTCGCCCACGAGCGCGTCTCGATCAGCCGGTCGGCGAGCCGCTGGGCGCTGTCGGCGTTCGTCCCCGGCGTCGCGACGACGACGCCCCGGTGGTCCGCGTCGACGGCGGCGACCGCCCGGTCGGCCGCCGCCTCGACCGACTCCTCGACCCCGAGTTCGACGACTGCGTACCGTTCCCCCTCCCGGACGAGCGTCCCCGACTCGTCCGACGCCGACGCCGTCAGCGACGACAGGACGCGTCGACGAGCCGCCTCCGTCGACAGCGGCTCGTCCGCCGCCAGCGCGTCCGCGGCCGCGTTCGGCTCGACGACCACGCGGTAGCCCTCCGGCGTCGACTCCAGCACGCCCGCCTCGACCAACCGCGCCAGCGACGCCGCCGGCTCGTCGCTCCCGGCGACCACTTTGTGGTCCCCCCGCTCGACGAGCCGCCGTCCGAGCGTCTCGGCGTCGAAGGGTCGGTCGCGAAACAGCGTCCAGACCGCCCCGTAGAGGTCGATCCGCGCCTCGGCGTCGGTTCGCTCTTCCTCCGTCATCCCCCGAAAAACGTGTCGGCAGTGCTTAAATTTCGCCCTCGGACAGCCGCCCGTAAATGATTATCAGTTGAAACGATGCCAAAGTATATATTGATTAATTATAATTTTTTGAACGGACCATGCCCGAAACAGTGTTCGAGGTCGACACCGACGCACCCCCCGACGAACAGCCCGACCCCATCGTCAACCGGTGGCACCCGGACACGCCGCCCGCGGCGAGCGTCGAACCCGGCGAGAAGTTCCGCGTGGAGTGTCTCGATTGGACGGGTGGCCAGGTCGTCAACGACGACAGCGCGAACGACATCCGGGACATGGAACTCGCGCCGAACCACCACCTGAGCGGTCCGATCGAGGTGAACGGCGCCGAACCCGGCGACGTCCTCGTCGTCGACATCCTCGATATCGGCGCCTTCCCGGACCACGAGTGGGGGTTCACCGGCATCTTCGACCTGGAGAACGGCGGCGGCTTCCTCACCGATCACTTCCCCGAGGCGCGCAAGGCCATCTGGGAACTCGACGGCGTCTACACCCGGTCGCGGCACGTCCCCGGCGTCGACTTCGCCGGGCTGACCCACCCCGGCATCCTCGGGACGGCGCCATCGCACGAACTGCTGGAGGAGTGGAACCGCCGGGAGCGGAAACTCATCGACGACGGCCCGGACGTCGAGACGGCCGTCAACCACGAGACCCGCGAGGAGCAACCCCCGCTGGCGCTCCCGCCGGAGCCCAAAGACGCCATGCTCGGGTCGATGGAGGGCGAGGAACTGGAGCAGGCGAGTCAGGAGGCCGCCCGAACCATCCCGCCCCGGGAGAACGCGGGCAACTGCGACATCAAGAACCTCAGCCGCGGCTCCCGCGTCTACCTCCCCGTCTTCGTCGAGGGGGCGAACTTCATCACCGGCGACATCCACTTCTCGCAGGGTGACGGCGAAATCACGTTCTGTGGCGCCATCGAGATGGCGGGCTGGATCGACTTCCGGGTCGACCTCATCAAAGGGGGGCAGGAACAGTTCGGCCTCGACCACGCCATCTTCAAGCCGGGCAACGTCGAACCGCAGTTCAGCGAGTACGTCACCTTCGAGGGCTACTCCGTCGACGAGGACGGCACCCAGCACTACAAGAACGCCAACGTCGGCATGCGTCGGGCGTGCCTCGACGCCATCCACTACTTGGAGAACTTCGGCTACACCGGCGAGCAGGCATACTTCGCGCTCAGCACCATCCCTGTCGAGAGCCGCATCGCCGGCATCGTCGACCTGCCGAACACCTGCGTCACCGTCTCCATCCCGCAGGCGGCGTTCGACTTCTCCATCGATCCGGACGACCTCGGCGACGTCGAGAGCCAGTCCCGCGGCACGTCCGCCCGGCCGTCCTGATCGCGGCCGCGTTTTTCAGTGGCCGATCGCCCAAGGGTAGCCGTGCGGATCGGTCTCGAACTCGCCGCCGGCGTGGGGTCCGTCGTGGTCGTGGTCGTGATCGTGGCCGCCGCTCCCGTCCTCCGACGGCCCCGTCTCGATGATCCCGTCGATCCGGAGGAGGAGTGCGGCGGCGTCGGTCGCGTTGGCGACCACGCGCCGCTTGAGGCGAGCGGGTTCGACGACGCCCCGGTCGGACACGTCGGCGATCCCGCCCGCCTCGCCGTCGACGCCGATCCGCGTCTCGTCGTCCGCGTGCCGTCGCCGGAGTTCCAGCAGGCTGTCGATCGGGTCCAGGCCGGCGTTCCGCGCCAGCGAGACGGGGATCGTCTCCAGCGCGTCCGCGAACGCTTCGACCGCGACGGCTTCGCGGTCCCCGATGCGCCGGCCGTATCTCCGAACGTCCGTCGCGAGCGCCACCTCCACGGCGCCGCCGCCGGCGACGAGTCGCGGCCGCGCGTCGAACTCGTCGAGCAGGCCGACGGCATCGACCACGATGCGCTCCGTCTCGTCGACGACGTGGTCCGTCCCGCCGCGGAGCAGCACCGACACCTGCGACGACGTCGACTCGCGGACGATCACGAACGCGCCGTCGCCGAGAGTGACCCGTTCGACCGCGTCCGCCCGGCCGACCGACGCCGTGTCGAGCGCGTCGAGACGCATCACCGGGCGGGCGCCGGTCGCCCGCTCCAGTTTGTGGACCTCGTCCTGTCGGGTCCGCTCGAAGACCAGCACACCCTCGCGCGCGAGCATGGTTCGCAGCCGGTCGTCGACGGACTTCTGGCAGAACAGCACGTCCACGTCGTGTGCGGACAGCGCCTCGACGTACCGGCGGTACTCCCCCGTCTCGAACGCCTGTGCCCGTTCGAGATCACCCACGTCCTCGAACGAGTACCGGGAGACGGCGTCCGGCGACTGGATCGTGAGTTCGTCGTCGACGACGGCGACGCGGGCGTCGTCGACGCGCTGTGGCACCGGCGCGGCGACCTCCGAGAGGCTCGTCGAGGAGGCGTCGGTGTCGACGACCAGGCCGTCGAGCAGTTCGGAGTCGGTCGTCCCCCCGCCCGCGACGCCGTGGATCGTCACGTTCGACAGCCGCCGCCCCGACGACCCGCGGACGGCGTCGAACGCCCGCACCGCGAGGTCGGAGAGAAACGCCGTCCGCGCCTCGTCCCAGCGGCCGGTGATCGACGTCGCCACGACGTTCCGGCGCGTCGATCCGTCGTCAGGATCGGGCGTCCACGCCACGTCGTCGAGAACCGTGCCCGCTCGGGCCGCCGCCGTCCGGTAGCCGTCGACGACCGTCGTCGGGTGGAACCCGTCGTCGAGCAGCGAACTCGCCTCGTCCAGCAGCGCCCCCGCGAGGACGATCGCCGACGTCGCCCCGTCGCCGACTTCGCCGCTCTGGGCGCGCGCCACGTCGGCCACGATCCGTGCCGCCGGCGACTCGATCTCCATCCGGTCGACGATGCTCGCTCCGTCGTTCGTCAGGACGACCGTCCCGTCGCCGACGAGCATCTTGTCGCGGCCGGTCGGCCCGAGCGTCGTCCGGAGCATCTCGGATAGGACGACCCCGGCCCGAACGGTCGCCGCCGCCGCGTCGCGTTCCCCCACCTCACCGGTCACGTTCGCGATACGATCGAGCCCACTCATACGGATGACACTTGGGGGAACGGTCGAATGAGTGATAAAAGTGCGTGCGGACCGGCACCGGTGACCGGTCCCCTGCGCCCTAGATTACTGCGGTTCGCAGGGCAGCATCTCCTGGTCGTACTCCTGATCGCCGACGACGACGGCCGCACAGCCGCCGATGTGGCCGAAGTCGTAGTCGCACTTGTACTCGTAGACTCCCGGTTCGGGGAAGTAGTGGGTGACCGGCTCGGAGCCGAGGTCCTCGTCCAGCTCCCAGTCCGAGGCCACCTCGGGGTTCCACGCCCGCCGACCGCTCTCCGAACTCGACGGCGACATGGAGGTGACGCTGTGCGAGCTGAGGCTCTCGGTGGTCCACTTGACGACGGTTCCCGGCTCCACCTCGGCGACCATCGGGATGAACGTCTTGTTCTCGTTGTTGATCGTGAACTCCGGCGCGTCTTCGGGTGGACCGGAGGGCGTCGACGTCGCGGTGGCGGTCGGCGTCTCGGTGGCCGTCGCCGTGGCCGTCGCCGTGTCCGTCTCCTCCGCACCGTCGCCGCCGTCCGAACCCCCCGAACAGCCGGCGAGTGAACCAACGAGCCCGGCAGCGGCCGCGACGATCTTCCTGCGACTGAATGTCATGATGTCGTGGCGTTCGCTAAGCGAGGCCCCTTCAAAAAACATTCGAGGTTGCCCCGACGCCGACGCCGTGGGGTACTCCGATTATCAGCCGACTAGATCGGCCAACAGAGTTTATATTCGTGAAGTCCCTGAAGTGGTCAATGGCTATCGACGACGCCGAGAGCTCCGAGTCGGGGGAGCTCGACGGCGCGGCGACCGTCGACCCGGACCGCGAGACGGTCGACATCGAGCGGTTATCCGCGCTGCTCGCCGCGGGCGAGGAGGCCGCGACACGGCTCGACGCCGCCGTCTCGCGGGTGCAGGGGGACGGGCCGCCGGTCGTCAAGGATCTCTGGTCGTGGGAGGATTACAAGGAGGAGTTCTACTACGACGCGAACGGCAATCCGCCGACCGACGGGTCCGGGGAGCCGGCCCCGTTCGATCCGACCGACACGCTCGGGTTCGACCCCGCGGAGACGGAACGGGTGCTGTCGGGGGCCGCGGACGTCGCGGCGGAGTTGGACGCGGTCGTCGACGAGCGGACGGTGTCGGTCGACGAGGAGATCGACGAGGACGCCTTCTTCAGCGACGAGTTCGGAACGACGACCATCGCGAACCGGTACGACATGGAGAAGACGGTCCCCCTCGAGAAGAAGACACACTTCGTCGAGGTGGACCGATACTGGGTGAACAAGCCGTACGCTTACGTCGTCATCTTCCGCTCGCTGAAGGAAAACGAGCAGAAGTACTACGTGATCCAACCCCACACCACGCCCATCGAGGAGGATCTGGTCGAGTTTCTGACGGCCAAGCTCCAGAACGCGATCAAGTACGCCGACGTGGGCGTCGCCGGCGGCTTGGACGAGCGCGAACGGGTCATCCGCGACGAGACGTTCGCCCTGCTCGAACGGTACGACCTCTACGCGCGCACGTCGGGGACGGGCCTGCTCGACACCATCGCCAGCCAACTCGGCGTCGAGAGCGGCGACGGCACCGCCGGCCGGCTCCTGTCACGGCTGGGCTGGCAGCCCGGAAGCGACACCGACGAGGAGCTTCGCGGCATCAGGGCCCGCCCCGAACCAGCCGTCATGGCCGAGGACGCGAACGACCTCTCGGAGTATCAGGTCGAGAAGCTCCTGTACTATCTCAAGCGGGACTTCATCGGCTACGAACGGATCGACGCCATCAAACACGACATCAACGTCGAGGACATCTCGTGTGACGGCTACAACTCGCCCGTCTTCGTCTACCACAGCGACTACGAGCAGATCATCTCCAACGTCTACCACGGCGAGAACGAACTCGACGACTTCGTCGTCAAGCTCGCCCAGCGGTCCGGCAAGGGGATCAGCAAGCGCCGTCCGCAGGTGGACGCGACCCTCCCCGACGGGTCCCGCGCCCAGTTGACCCTCGGGAAGGAGGTGTCCGACCACGGCACCAACTACACCATCCGCCAGTTCAAGGACGTCCCGTTCACGCCCGTCGACCTCATCAACTGGAAGACGTTCTCGCTGGAGGAGATGGCGTACCTGTGGCTCGCCATCGAGAACAACAAGTCGCTGATCTTCGCCGGCGGGACGGCATCGGGGAAGACGACCAGCCTGAACGCCGTCTCGCTTTTCATCCCCTCGAACTCCAAGATCGTCTCCATCGAGGACACCCGCGAGGTGGAGTTGCCCCAGCGCAACTGGGTCGCCTCCGTCACTCGGCCCTCGTTCTCCGACGACGAACAGGGCGAAGTCGACGAGTTCGACCTGCTGGAGGCCGCGCTCCGCCAGCGCCCGGAGTACATCGTCATGGGCGAGATCCGTGGCGAGGAGGGCCGGACCCTCTTCCAGGTCATGTCGACCGGGCACACCACGCTGACGACGTTCCACGCCGACAGCGTGGGTGAGGTGCTCAAGCGGTTCACGACCGAGCCGATCAACGTCTCGAAGACGATGTTCACGGCGCTCGATCTGGTGTCGATCCAGACCCAGACCAGGGTCGAGGGGCGGAAGGTCCGCCGGAACAAGAACCTCACCGAGATCAACTTCTACGACGCCGAGAACGACGAGATCAACGTGCAGGACGTCTACCAGTGGCAGGCCGAGACCGACGAGTTCCTCCGCATGAGCGACTCCAACACCTTGGAGGAGATCCGCTTCGACCGCGGGTGGACTCGGGAGACCCTCGAGGAGGAAATCTTCAAACGGCAGGTCGTCCTGGCGTACCTCATCGAGAACGGACTCAACACGTACACGCAGGTGGCCGCCACGGTCCAGGCGTTCATCAACGACGAGGAGACGATCCTCGGCTTGATGGCCGAGGATCGACTCGAACGCAGCCTGGAGGACCTCCGCGAGATGGAGTCCGTCCTGATCGACATCGACCCCGAGAAGGAGGCGATGGTGCCCCGACCGGACCCGAGCGAGGAGGCACTGGCGCTGTGTGCCGACATCCTCGACCGCGCGGAGACGGAACTGCTCGACGAGTACCGCGGCGAGGACGTCGACGGGGTCGACACGGCGCTGGTGGGGATGGACCGAGCCGCGGACGTGACGGCCGAACCGACCGACGCGGCGACCGAGACGGGGAGCGAAGCCGACTCCGAAGACGGTGTCGGGGACGAGGTGGACGCCCAGTTCGACGTGGACGACGCCGGCGACGAGGGAGCGAGCCCGTTCGCGGACGACCCCGACGAGGAGTTCGGCATCTCGTTCGAATCGTCGGACGACGAGGGGTGGGAGTCGCCCGCCGGGTCCGACACGGACCCGGTGACGGACGTTGGGACCGACGACGAGGTGTCGATCGACCCGGACCCAGACGTCGACCTCGATCCGGATGAGGACTCGAATCCCGACCCGGATCCCGACCTCGATCCGGATGAGGACTCGAATCCCGACCCGGATCCCGGCGTCGACCTCGATCCGGAATCGTCGCCGGACGAGGCCGACGAAAGCGAGGCCGACGAGAGCGAGGCCGACATCGACGACTGGGGGTTCGGCGACGTGACCGACGCGGACGGGGAGGGCTGACGTGAGCCTCGACACCGGAACCGGGCTGGATCGGAGCATCGACAGCCTCGGCGACCTGTTTTACCCCCTCTTCCAGCGGCTGTTCGACGAGGACGGCGACTTCGTCGACGACGTGGAGACGAAACTGGCCCAGGCGCGGATGTCCACGACGGTCGAACTCTACCTCTCGCGGGCCCTCGCGGTCGGCGTCCTTCTCGGCCTCGTGCTGTGGCTCCTGGGAACCTTCGTCGGCTACAGCCTCTTTGCCCTCGGAATCGTCTCCCCGGACCTGTTCTCGACGGGGGCGCGGATCCCCAACGAGACGGTCGTCAGGCTCATCGAGCAGGTGAAGGTCCCGCTCGCCATCGGCATCGTCGGGCTCGTGATGGGCTCCATCGGGTTCGTCACCGGGTTCGGCACCCTCGTCGGCATCCCCTACTCGCGGGCCTCGGGACGGAAGCGGGAGATCAACATGCTGCTCTCGGACTCCATCTCGTTCATGTACGCGCTGTCGGTCGGGGGGCTGAACCAGTTGGAGATCCTGCAGGCGATGGCCCGCGCCGACGACACCTACGGCGAAGTGGCCCGGGAGTTCCAGAGTATCGTCCAGGAGACGGAGTACTTCGGCACCGACTACCGGAACGCCATCCAGGAGCAGGCCGCGGAGACGCCCAGCGACGACCTCTCGCAGTTCCTGACGGACATGCTCTCCATCGTCAACTCCGGGGGGAACATGCAGGCCTTCCTCTCCGATAAGAAGGACAAACACATGCGGACGGCCAAACAGCAACAGGAGGTCACCCTCGACACCCTCGAACTGTTCGGCGAGATGTACATGACCCTCTCGCTGTTCCCGCTCCTGTTGATCATCATCCTCGTCATCATGAGCATGCTCGGGGAGGCTCAGTCGTTCATGCTGTACGCGACGGTGTACGGCCTGATCCCGATCACCGGCGTCATGTTCCTGGTGTTGGTCTCGACGGTGAAACAGGACGAACCGGGCGACGGATACCTCGACCCGTCGGACGGGAGCGACCGGGTCCAGGAGACCGGCGACGACGGCCTCTTTCACCTCGGGCTGATCGAGCGATACGTCGGCGAGTTCGGGATCTTCGACCGCATCAAGTCCCGCGAGGGCACCTTCCGGACGAAACAGCTGCTGCGGCAGCCACACCACTTCTTCCGTGACCACCCGCAGTTCACGCTCCTGTTGACCGCCCCCGCGGCGCTGGTGTTGCTCGCCTTCGCCGGGGTGAGCGGTGCGGCCCCGACGACGTGGGGTGGCATGGTACAGGCACCGGTGTGGGGGACCTTCGTCTGGATCTACGTGCCGCTCTACCTGACCTTGATCCCGCTCGGCGTCTTCCACGAGTGGAACGTCCGCACGCGGGCGGCGATCACCGGCAAACTCTCGGACAACCTGCGGAAGCTGTCGAGCGCGAACGACACCGGACAGACGCTGCTGGAGTCGGTCGACACCGTCGCGGAGACGTCGTCGGGCAAACTCGCCGACGAGTTCGACGTCGTCTACGCCAAGGTGAACTACGGGATGAGCCTCCGCAACGCGCTCGTGGAGTTCAACAACAAATATCACGTCCCGCGGCTGGCCCGGACGGTGAAGCTCATCAGCAAGGCCCAGGAGGCCTCCAGTCAGATCACGCAGGTCCTGACCACCGCGGCACAGGCCAGCGAGAACCAGGACGACATCGAACGCGAACGTCGGTCCCGGACCCGCATGCAGGTGGCGATCATCCTGATGACGTATCTCACCCTGCTGGGCGTGATGGCCATCCTGAAGACCCAGTTCCTCGACGTGATGGCGGGGCTGACCGAGCAGGCCTCGGGTGGCAGCGGTGGCGGCTCTCAGCAGTTCGGCGGCGGCATCGACGTGCAGCTCCTCTCGCTGCTGTTCTTCCACGCCGTGACCCTGCAGGCCATCCTCTCGGGGATCATCAGCGGGTACATCCGGACGGCGAAGCTGATGGCCGGAATCAAGTTCGTGGTGATCCTGCAGACGATCGCGCTGGCGGTCTGGCTGGTGGTCGGATGAACGGGCGCGGACAGACGACCATCGATTTCGCCATCGGGACGAGCGTCTTCCTCGTCACCGTCGCCTTCGTGGTGGCCTTCGTCCCCGGCATCTTCCAGCCGTTCGCCGAGGGCCCCCAGGAGGAACTCGCGAGCGTCGACCGGATCGCCGACACGGTCGTCCACGACCTGCTCGACGGCGGCGACGACACCACCACGCTGGACCGGGAGTGCACTATCTACCTGTTCAACGACACGGACACCGACCCTACCGGCACCTGTCCGTTCGACGATTCGGACCCGCTCTCCGAGCAGGTCGGCCTCAGCGAGGGCCACCACGTGAACGTCACCGTCGTCGGCGGAGACCCGAACGGCGGCTCGCAGAACCCGGTCTGTACCGACGGTCAACACGTCACGGTGAGCGACACCGACGACTGCACCGGGGGCGTCGCACTGAACGCGGGCGAACCCGTCCCGTCGAGCGGCGCGTCGGTGATCGGTCGGCGGGTCGTCCACGTCGACGGAACCACCGCGACGGTCGTCGTCAGGATGTGGTGACAGTGCGCGCACAGGCACACACGCTCGAAGCCGTCACGGCGGGGATGATCCTGCTCGCGAGCGTCGTCTTCGCGCTGCAGGTGACCGCGGTCACCCCGCTGTCCGCGAGCACGTCGAGCCAACACATCGAGAACCAACAGCAGTCGTCGGCGGTGGGGGTGCTCGATACGGCCCGCGAGACGGGTGCGCTCAAGGCCGCCGTCGTCCACTGGGACGACACGAACGGGACGTTACACGGCGTCTCCGCCGGGGCCTACACGACGGACGCCGAGGTCAACGAGACGCGTCTCGGGCGCATGCTCCTCGATACGTTCCAGTCCCGCGGCGTCGCGTTCAACGTCTACGTCACCTACACCGGCGATACGGGAACCGTCGCCCGGGAGCGGTTCATCTACCGGGGCGAACCCAGCGACAACGCCGCCACGGCCACGACGTCGCTGGCGCTCTACGACGACGACCCGCTGTACGACGCGAACGGGACGGCGACGGACACCACCGTCAACGGGTCGAGCACCTACGGCAACTTCGTCCCGTCGGGGTCGGACACCGGCCTGTACAACGTCGTCAGGGTGGAGGTGGTCGTATGGCGGATGTGAGCCTCCCGATGGACGGATCGAGCGACCGCGCCCAACTACTGCTGGTCGGCGCGCTCACCCTCGCGGTCGTGTTCCTCTCGCTCAGCCTGCTGCTCAACTCGGTCATCTACACGGAGAACCTGGCGACCCGACAGACGAACACGGACGTCGAGAAGGCGACGACGTTCCGCTTCGTGGCCGTCGACGTGCTCGGCGACGCCATCGAACACGTCAACCGCGGGGACGCGTCCGACTTCGGGACCCGCCGCGACGACTACCGAAACGTCACCGGCGTCGCCATACGGACCCTCGGAAACCAGTCGGCGACCGATAGCCTGGCGACCGACGTCGAGCGGCGGACCGTCAGCCGGGGGACGCGCATCGCCGACGACAACGCCACCTCGACGCTGACACCCGAGAACGACTCGACGGGCAACTGGACGGTCGTGACGGACGCGCGGGTGCGCAACGCCCGCCTGCACGTCGAAACCGACGACGTTGTCCGGATCGTCGTCGACGACGGCACGGCGCGGGACGTCGTCCTCGACGGGACCGCGAACGAACTCCGCGTGGAGGGCGAGAGCGAGGCGTGCTCGCTTGGCGGCGGACGCAACTGGGTCGACCTGACGGCCGCACGGGTCGACGGCGAGCGGTGCCGTCCGCTGACGACGCTCCCGTTCGACGACGAGGTGAACGTCTCGATAGCGAACGGAACCGACGCGACGGGGACGTACTCGCTCGTGGTCGACCGGTACGAGGCCGGAACCCGGTCGGCGGTCGACACGCGGAACTACCCCGGTCAGTGTGCGCCCCCGTCGCCGCCGACGTACAACGACAGCGACGCCGGCGGGCCGTACACGTCACCGGCGGTGTACGCCGCGACGGCGAACGTCTCGGTCGCGAGCCCGGACATCGACTACCGGCGGACGGTGCGGACGGCCCCCGGCGAGGTCGGCGGGCCGCCGACCGATCCCACCTTCGAGCGATACGACGTGACCAACACCTCGACGTCGCTCCGGGTGAACTGGAACGTGACGGATCCGAACGGCGACTTCGACTACGTCGCGGTCGGTCTCTACAACGTCTCCGACGGGTCGACGGAAGTTTCGCCCTCGAACTACACCACCTCCGACGGCGACGTCACCTTCACGGGGCTGTCCAACAGTACGGCGTACGCGATCAACGCGACGGCGGTCGACGGCGCGACGCCCGAGAACCGTCGGACCGTCTCGGAGATCCACAGCCCCGACGGCGGCGGGGGGTGTCCGCCGTGATCCTCCGGTCGGACCGCCGGGGGAGTTCGACGGCGCTCGGCTACGTCCTGTCGCTCGGCATCGCCGCCGTCCTCATCTCGGGGTTGATCGTCGCCGGGGGCGGGCTGATGGAGAGCCAGCGCGACCAGTCGGCGCGGACCGAACTCGAGGTGATCGGACAGACGCTCGCCGAGGAGGTGACGAGCGCGGGGCGACTCGCGGACTGTCCGTCGTGTGAACTCCGGCTCCGGGTCGACCTGCCCAGCCGCGTCGCCGGCGGATCCTATCTGATCGAGGTGACCGACACCGCCGACGCGGGGATCCATCGGCTCGTGTTGAACACGAGCGTGACGGGCGTGACGATCCGGGTTCGGTTCCGGTCGCGCCTCCCCGTCGCCGAGACCAGCCTCGCTGGCGGCCCGGTCGTGATCGTCTACGATTCGGGGACGCTGGAGGTGCGGGACGCGGAATGACCGACCGAGCCGTCAGCGACGTGTTGAGTTTCGTCCTCGTGTTCTCGCTCATCACGGCCTCCGTGGGGCTGGTGAGCGTAGTCGGCCTCGGGAGCCTCCAGGACGCCCGCAACGCCGAGCGGATCGACAACGGGGAGCGGGCCTTCGAGGTGCTCGCCGACAACCACGGCGATATCGTCCACGGCGGGGCGCCCTCGCGGGCGACCGAGATCAAACTCGCGGAGACGACGCTGACACTCGGGGACACCTCGGACTCCGAGGTCACACTGGAGAACGGCTCGGTTCCGGGCACCGTCGAGAGCCGGTCGATCACGTTCGGCCGTTCGGGCGAGAGCCTCGACAGCGGCGTCGTCTACGAGATGGGTGCGGTGATCCGAGTCGATCGGGGCGGAGCCGCGATGCGTCGCGAACCGCCCTTTTATTTCGACGAGGACCGGACCGTGATCCACTACGTCGCGCTCGAATCCCGGACCGGCGACATCCAGCGCCGGTCCGGCTCGACGACCGTCCTCGTGCGCGGGGTCAGGGGTACCACGGCAGTGTTGGCCCACGAGCAACCGACCGGGAACGTCACGCTCACCGTCGACACCGAACCCCGACGGGCGGCGGCCTGGAAGCGATATCTCGACGACGAACTCGACGGGATGTCACCTGCGGCCACGCCCTGTGACCCCCTCGCCGGCAACGGGACGGTCAGCTGTACGTTCCGGACCGACGACCTCCGGATCAGCCGGACCACGATCCGTACCTCGATCGACTGATCAGCCGACCGTGGCCGTCACGTTGTGTTCCGTGATGTGGAGGTAGGTAACGACCTTGCCGCTGCCCCCGTAGTAGATGTAGCCCGAGGAGCCGGATTCGCCGATCCCCGCGTTGTTCCCGTCGGCGACGACGAGGTCGAAGTCGGGACCCATCTGGGCGAAGTAATGTCTGGTGACGAGCGTCAAGTTCTCGGTGTTGCCCGACGAGTAGGTGACGTTCGGGTCGGGGGAGTGCGAGTCGAACCGGGCGTCGCTCGCGAGCGTCTTCGAGCCGGATTTGAAGTGGACGTTGTCGTTTTTCACCTTCTGGAAGGTCACGTCCGTCGAGTTTTCGGGCGTGAGATCGACGTCGACCCAGATCTCGTCGCCGTCGGCGGGTTTGCCGTTCACCTCGCCACACTCCGTCTCGAGGTAGTCGTCGCTGTACCAGCCGTGGTGGGTGTCGCCGCCGTCGTCGCTGTAGTAGATCGACAGCGCCACGTCCTCGTTACAGCTGTTCACGCCGTTACCGCCGACGTGAATCTCGAACTCCCGCTGGCCCTGCTTGGCGTAGAACGACCAATCGAGGTTCGAGAACGAGGACTCCTCGGTGTCCTGCGGGCGGATGGTAAAGGAGAAGTCGTCGAGGGAGTGGCCGGCGTCCATCCCGCGGACCGTGATCCCCTGTGTCTCCGGTGGCATCTGGAAGTCCCCGAGGGTGCCGATGCTGATCAGTTCGACCGTCACCTGGTTGGGTGCCGGATAGGAGACGTTGCCGTCGGTCCGAGTCTCGAAGTACGACCCCCACGCCTCGGCGTACTCGCTCCAGATGGTGACCGCCACGGTCCCGTTCTCGACCGGGTTCCGGTACTCGGTCCCGTCCGGGTACGTCTCGTTGCGGGGATAGAGCGAGGTGCTGGTCTCCGTGGTACTGGCGCCGACGGTGGTCCGGCCCGCGGCGCTTCCGTTCCCCCGGATGCGGACGAGCGGGAAGGTGAGCGACCCCTCGCGGTAGTGAAACTCCGGCGGCGAGACCATGCGGGTCGAGCCGTCGTCGTACCGCCGCCACACGCCGCCGCCCTGGTAGGCGATGGCGTCGTCGCCGTTCTCGTTTCGGTAGACGATGGCCCCGAGGGACGTGTTCGACACCAGCTCGACGTCGTTGCTCCCGTCGTAGTTCCGGTGGACGATCTTGATGGTTCCCGCGTCCTCGTCGACGGTGTACCCCCCGTTCGACGTGGGGAGGTCGACGGACTGACGCTCCGAATCGCCGAGCGCGACGGTCGACAGTCGGGAGTCCAAAAGCGTCATGCCGTTCTCGGCGCGGTCGATCTCCGACCGCGACTGGACGTCCTCGATGGCGGTGAAGCCGAACGTGACGACCACCGTCGTCGAGACGAGGACGAGACCGATCACGAGGATCACCCCGAGCGGCTCGGCCTGTGACTGCCGGTCCCGCACGAACCGGTACAGCCAGGGGGTGCGTGGCCGCGACATTGGGGAGAGAAGACACGCGGCGCATAAAAGCCGAGTGGCCGATTCTCCGCGCTGATAGCCGCCGGTTCCCGTCGTCGAGCAACAGGTCTAATACTCGGGCTCCCGCTGACTGGGAGTATGCAACACGATACCACGTTCGTCGACGACCTGGGTCTGGCGGCGGATCAGATCTCGGTCGGCGACGCGGACCGGGAGGAACGCTCCCACGACTGGGGGACCGCACGCGAGGACGGCGTCCGCCCCGACGTCGTCGTCTGGCCCGAGTCGACCGACGACGTCGCCGCTGTCCTGCGTGCGGCGACCGAACACGGCGTCCCCGTCACCCCCTACGCCGCCGGGACGAGCCTGGAGGGCAACGCCGTCCCCGTCGAGGGCGGCATCACCCTCGATATGAACCGGATGGACGCCGTCCTCGACGTCCGCCCGGACGACCTGCAGATCGACGTCCAGCCGGGAATCCTCGGCGACGACGTGAACGAGGCGGTGGCGAAACACGGCCTGTTCCTCCCGGCGCTCCCCTCCTCGGGCGCCATCTCGACCATCGGCGGGATGCTCGCCAACGACGCCAGCGGTATGAAGACCGTCAAGTACGGCGAGGTGAGCGACTGGGTGCTCGGCATGGAAGTCGTCCTGCCGACCGGCGAGGTCATCACGACCGGGAGCAAGGCGGCCAAGACCTCCTCGGGCTACGACCTAGGTGACCTGATCGTCGGCAGCGAGGGGACGCTGGGCGTCATCACGCGCGTGACGATCCAGTTGGCCGGACGCCCCCAGCAGGTCAGGGGCGGCCGAGCCCACTTCGAGACGCTCGACGACGCCGCGGAGGCCGTCTTCGACGCCGTCCGGTCCGGGGTCGACGTGGCGAAGATCGAACTGATCGACCGCCTGAGCGCCGCCATGTCGAACGCCCACCTCGACACCGACCTCCCGGACGTGCCGATGGTGTTCGTGGAGTTCCACGCCGATCACGGCATCGAGGAGGAGATCGAGTTCTGTCGGACCATCTTCGAGGCCCACGGGGTGACCGAGTTCGAGGTGGCCGAAAACGAACACGGGATGGACGAGCTGTGGGCGGCGCGCCGGGAACTCGCGGAGGCCTTGGAGCCCTACGACGACGACCTCTCGCCGCTCACCCCCGGCGACGTGACCGTCCCCATCAGCGAGTATCCCGACCTCGTTCGGTACGTGAAAGAGCTCGGCGAGCGGGAGGACTTTCTCATCTCCTGTTTCGGCCACGCCGGCGACGGCAACCTCCACTACACGGTCATGATCGATCCGGACGACCCCGAGGACGTGGCCCACGGCAAGGACGTCTCGCGGCGGATCGTCGAACACGCCATCGAAGTCGGCGGCACGTCGACCGGCGAGCACGGCATCGGCCTCGGCAAACAGGACTACCTCGTCGCCGAACACGGCGAGGCGGCCGTCGACGCGATGCGCTCGATCAAGGAGGCGCTAGATCCCGCAGGGATCATGAACCCCGGAAAGGTGTTCGACGGGCCGGAACCCTGACGGCCGGGGTCACCCCGTGCTCGTATAGAGGTAGCCGGTGACGATGGCCAACACCGCTTCGGCACCCTTGGCGATGACCGCCATCGGGTTCAAACTACCTCCCTGGTAGAACGCGTCGACGCCGAACCCTTGGAAGACGAACAGGGCGACGACCGTCGCGAGGGCATAGAGTGCGGCGACGAGGTACAGTTCCCGACGCCAGTAGCGGGTTAGGTAGATCGCGATCCCACCCAGAAAGCCCAAGCCGTTGAGGGCAAAGAGGATGGCCAGCGTCCGGCTGAATCCGATCACCTGCGGCGCCAGGAAGAGGTGGATCACGCCCGTCACGACGGCCAACACGATGGCGACGTAGCCGAGCGGGCTCTTCGAGAGGTCGACCAACGACTCGCCAGCCGTGGTGTTGCTCACGCTCATCGCACACCCTCCGTGTCGTTCGAGTCGAGAGTTCGTCCATGCACTGTACGCGCCGACTCGACCGGCCGCGGGTCGGTCGGCGGCGTCGACGGGGACGTGCGGACACCGAATTCGGCTCGTATCATACACTCGGCTGTCAACGTCGCGAAACAAAGTTCGATTGGTACGATCATCGAAAAGAGGACGGCGTGGTCGTCCCAGGCGGGCGATTTGCGAGACCGCGGATCGGCGACGACGGGCAGGGCGTCCGTCTCGTGGGTGCGGCGTGGGGAGACGGGCGGGATCGGACTACAGATCCACCCGGTCGAAGTCGTAAAACACCGCCTCGAAGTCGTTCTCGGTCATCTCGGATTCCAGCTCCGCGATCCGGTCCCGTGTTTGCTCGAAGTCGTCCTTGAGCCGGGCGTACTCCTCGCTCTCGGCCAGTTCGTCCTCGGTCTTGTGGGATTCGAGGGCCGACAGTTTCGACGCGAGGGCAAAGAGCGTCGAGAGGGTACGGTCGTACTCGTTGCGTTCGAGGAGCCCACGGACGAGTCGGCGCACGTCCTCCCGAAAGAGGGGTTTGACCACGTAGTCGTCGAACCCCATCTCGAGGACGTCGAAGTCGGGCTCGACGGCAGTCACCATCGCGACCCTGACCGAGAGGTCCTGGTCGCGAATCCGTTCGAGCACTTCGTCGCCCGAGAGCCCGGGCATCAGTCGATCCAGCAACACCACGTCGACGTCCTCGTCGGCCCGTTCGAGGGCCTCCTCCCCACTTGTCGCCACGCGCACCTCGTAGTCCTCCGAGAGCCACTCGGCGAACAGTTCGGCCAACTCGATTTCGTCTTCGACGACGAGGACGCAGGGTGGTGAGCTCATGTGATGGCCGAATCGAACCGGCTACCCACCCATAACGACGGCTCCCTCAAAGTTATTTCTCCCGCCCAGCGTGCTCACGCGTCGCCGACGGGGTCGGGGTACTGTAACTGTGTCCCCTTGGTTCGCCAGGACAGTCCGTCGAGCCACCGGTAATGACTCACCGCGAACAGTATCAGGAGTCCGCGGACCGCGAGCGCCGCTCGACGGTGAGCGTTCCACAGACCGGGCAGAGACAGAGGTCTTCCTCGAACGTCGTTTCGCACCTGGAGCAGACGTACGTCGACCCCGACTCCGGCCCCAGATCGAGCATCCCGTCGTAGTTGTACGGTGCTGTCACAGCCACCCCACCTCGCCGCCGTGTTGACCGAGTGTTACCCCGTGCATATCGGTGGTGTACGTATCCATCCATACCACTCCATAGTACCAAAAGCTACCGGTCGTCGACGCGGGGGGTCGCCGCCGGGTCGGCGGCGACTGTCCCCGCCCGCCGACTGCCGGTACACAGGGCTTACCCGTCTCCACGCCCACCGTCGACGTATGTCAAACCGCGTAGTCCAGGGCCGCATGGTGACCCCCGAGCGACTGGCCGAACTGATCGAGGGCGAACGACCGATGGAAGCCGACGGCATCGAGGACGCCGACAGGGCGTGTCCGGAGTGCGGGGGCGACGTCCTCGCCGTCTCGTATATGCCCACGGTTACCGAACTCATCACGGGCTACAAGTGTCAGGACTGCGACTGGTCCGACGCCGACCGATAACCGAAATCCCTTTACGGTCCTTCGGGTAACGAAGTAGCGAGGGGTTGTGGCCAAGCCCGGCATGGCGACTGACTCCAGAGGCCACGCCCGGTGACGACACTCCAGCTGATATACCGAGCGCGCGACTGATCATCGCCGCGCGACGACGACCCTCTGGAGTACCGAGGCGCAACCGGAGATATCAGTCGATCGGGGGTTCAAATCCCTCCAACCCCATTCCTATCTTGAAGGTCTTGTACTTCGAGACCGCGAGGATCGGCAGGTACATCGGGGTCTCGCTCTGTTCGGGCGTGAACTCGGCCGTGAGCTTCTGCCCCGGCGCGAGTGTGGCGCTCACCGTCTCGTTGAACGGGGCGTCGTCGGGATCGGGACAGGGGACCAGCATCACTCGCCCCCCGTCCGATCGTCGACCTGCTCGTCGGTCCCCGCGGGCGAGATCTCGAACTGAAGCTTCGTCGAGACGGCGAGCAGGTCGCCGTTGCTGTCTCGGAGCTTGGCGTAGATCGGGACGCCCTGCTCGGAGCCCTTGGCCACGCGGTTGAGCAGGCGCAAGAAGGTGCCCCGGTACGGTGTGATCTTGGCGATGGGCGTCATCACCCCGGGGGGGTGTTGGTCTCGGTCTCGACGACGTCGCTGGTTTCTCCCTCCACGACGAAGATCTCGACCATCAGTTACCGCCCCCGTCACCGACGGAGGTGACGCGCTGTTTCAGGTCGAGCCGTTCGGCGAGCTTGTCGACGGTGTAGAGACCACCGCCCATTCGGGCTATGTTCGTCCCCTCGGGGAGGTAGCCGGCGCCGAGTACGATAGCCACACCGTACACCTCGTCGGGGAGATCCCACGGCGAGTGCGGTTCGATCAGGTTCCGTACGACCGTGCCCGCGAGGAACGACCCGAACAGGATGCCGATGTCGGTCCACATGTCCGAGTCCGCGAGCGTGTCGAAGCTGTCTGCAAGTTCTCCCATGCGACGCTCCGACCAAATGGACGTTCGCTTGTAATCGACCGCGAAAGACGCTCTTAGAACGGAATAGGGTCTATGAGGATCTTCGTGTTTAGTTTGGAGCATTGTGCCAGCGAGCGAAACTCTGCAACCAGTTTTCAGCTGTTGCTGGGTCGACGTGGCTGAAACAGTTTGAAAACGAAGAGGTTCGTCGTTTTACTTCTCTAAATATACGTTCGATGGCATTCCGATTTCCGTGGCGTTCTGTCTGAAATCGGAGCCCTGATCGGTCAAGTGCAGTTTGGAGATGTTTGGCGCCATCGACGAGAAACAGGGCGGACTCAACATCGTGTTTCTCCCGCAGTTCGTTGAGAAAGATTTCAGTAAGAGCGGTTGTAGTGGTCGAAAACAACCGTAGATGGAGTAATTCGTTCGTCTGTGGATCCGCGGCGGCGTACAGCCAGAACTGCTGATCATTGATTCGAATCACGGTTTCGTCAACCGCAACCTGATTCGGAGCCTTCCCGCTGACTGGCTGTAGATCGGCCTTCTGCACCCAATCGTGGACCGCTTTCCGAGAGCGTTCGACACCCAAACTACCAAGAGCAGAGACGGTATTCGAAAGTGATAGTCCAGCCAAGTGCATCTGAATACCGAGCTTCATCGCCGGCTCGGGTGTCCGCTCTCGTTCCACAAAATCCAAATTGATCCAGTCGCTATGTCCGCTGAGGCGGGCGATTTCTGGCATAGATCACCGAGAAATTCTCCCGCCTCACTCTTCATCGTTAACTAAACACGAAGATGAGGATTCACCTAACAGCTAAGGTATTACGACGAGTATTACCGAGTATGAGCAAGTCGACGCGCGTCACCGAGAAGGGACAGGCGACGATCCCGAAAGAACTGCGCGAGAAGTACGACCTCGAACCGGGCGACGAGGTCGTCTGGATGGATACGGAGGAGGGTATCGTCGTCAAGAAGCGCACGCGCACGTCGGGACGCGGGATGCTCCTGCCTGACGACACCTCCGAAGAAGAACGCGAAGCCGTTGCGGAGGAACTCGAACAGCGCGTCCGCGAGCGCCGTGACCGCAACTACGAGGAAGCCTAATCGTGGCGACGTACACGGCCGACGCGGTCGCGTTGTTGGTGTATCTCGTCGATTCGCTTCCGCCCAGAGCGGATCGGATATTCGCCGAAGCGGAAGCCGGAGAGACGGTGATTCAAGCGCCGAGCACGGCCCTCGCAGAAGTTCTCTACGCCGTCTCTCGGGACGGGGATGTCCGCGGGGTCACACTCACCGGAACGCCGGAGGAAACGCGGCAGGCGTTAGTCGGTGAAGGGCCGATTTCTATCGCGCCCGTCAACGACGCCGAACTCCTCGAGTACGCCGCAATGGTCGACGAGTTCAGTATTCACGACGGCATGATCGTCGCCAGCGACCGAGCCCAGGAAACGGACGCGATCATCACCTCGGACGGGGTCATACAGGAATCCGAAGTCGAGACGGTCTGGGACTGACTCAGGTCGGCCCGTCCCACTTCTTGATGAGTTCGAACACCCCCTCCGGGTTCGTCGGCCGAACGCCGTACTCGTCTTCGAGTTGATCCCGTATCTCCCTGAATCGGGCGGCCTTCGATCCGTACAGCGTGATCGGTTCTTTGGGTTCGGTCATGAGTCGAAGGGATGGCGGAGTTTCTGGTCACTCCCGCCGTAGTGTTTAGCCGTCATCTCGAGGCTCGCCGAGTCCAGCCGTTCCATCTCGCCCTCGTCGGTCGATAGGTCCACTCGCTCGACCGGACCACGCCGTCAACCTCGGTCTTCTGCAGGGGACGGGACCGTCCTCGGGGTGATGGAGTTCGGCGGGGAGGTTCGGCACTTGGTCGGCCTCGGGGTTGTGCACCTCTACAGGGTACTCGGCGTCGAGCTTCCCACGATCACGGTCGCTCCCGAAACCGCCGAGCAGGTTCGCGTTGTTTCGGGAGATGACTGCCTCGTCGATCTCTTGGAGTCGTTGGGGGATCCGGATGGACGGGACCTTGCCGCGGCCGTTCGTCGCGAGGAGTTTGATGGCTTCGGGAAGCTTGACGTCTTGAGGAGCGACCAGGTAGGCCCCGTCGACGTCGGCGGCCTCGGCGAGCCGGGAGACCGCGGCCATCTGCCGGGCCTCGATGTTCGCGATGACGTCGGCGAAGGCCTGGGCGACGGGGGGTCTCCGAGGGCGTCACCTGTCCCATCGCCTCGCGCATCATCCGCTCTTTTGCCCGGTCAAGCATCCCCGCCCACCTCCGAGAGGGCCTGCGCCGGCAGGTCGGTCTTCGAGAGCACGACCGTCCCGGCGAGGATGAGCGTCCATATCAGAAGCTCCTTCTCGGGGGGCATGTCGGCCCGCCCGCGTTTCTCCATGACTTCCTCGAACGCCTCGTCGAGGTGGAGGTCGCGGGCCATCCGCTCGCCGAGCGGTTCGGCGCCGTCCAAACGTACGCACGGCTCTCTTCCTGACGTGTCCACTGCTAACTATAGTAGCGATTGAAAGTCATCACACAGCCGATCCCAGTACTGCGTACGGTCGGCTGTGCAAACAGTTTCAATCGCTACTATAGTGGATCCCAGAGTTGCTAAGCGGGAGTGAGTGATTTTTACCGGTCCTGATCGTCTGTGGAGTACGTATAGGTCCCATCGAAGGACATGCCAGAGCAATTAGGGAAATCGTCGGCTTCTGGGCAGCCCTCACAGTCGTCAGTCGCTGTCCAGGCCTTGTACCCGACGTAGGGGATGAGGAAGCCGAAAAACAAACACAGGGTGAGGACCCGCTCACTCGGCCTGAAAACGAAGGGAAGAGTGACAAACGCCAAACCGACGGCTAATGTAGCCTTTGTCAATATTCTCTGCCAGCTCGTTCGCCGCCCGGGGATGATTTTGAGTAAAACCTTTGGTGAAATGAGCAGAAATCCGATCATATACAACGAGAGTGTCGTTGTATTCGCTATTTGTTCGCTGAATACAGTCAAACGCAATACGATTAGAGCCAATAAGGAGACAAAGCCAACGGGATACACAATGAAGCAGCCCATACAGAGCTTCTGTCCGTATAATTCGACCACATGATGGGAATAATACTCGCAGGTAGGATGATGCGCTAGCAGCAGCGGGTCCTCTTTTCCGACCTTTCTAACCAGTTTCTTTAGCGGGTTTTGCATTATCCATTATTTGTACTGATCTAGATCTTCCTGACAATTAGGGCATGTCGATGCCTGCATGTCGGCCGTCTCCCTGCACTCCGGGCAGATCACTCTCTCTTCCCTGTTTGAATAGTAATTATAAATTCCGTACGGTAGACAACAAAAGGCCGCGACAAAGAACGTAAATCCCATTTCTCCTGTGAACTCTTTTGTGGTTTCAAGTTCACTCATGGCTACATGTTAATTAGATCATATTTATAAATGTTACTATTTTTGCACTTTGCGCCCCCTGATCGTCTACGTTATCACCGGACTACCGAGAGGAGTGGAACAGATATCTCTTCCAGAGGAGGAGTTCACAACCCCCCCAACCTCGGATCAGTCTCGAATGGAATAGCGACGACGAACCGCCGGTCGATCACTCCTCCATCAGGATCCGAATCCGCTCGCCGATTTC
Source organism: Haloplanus salinarum (assembly GCF_009762275.1). Classification (NCBI taxonomy): domain Archaea; kingdom Methanobacteriati; phylum Methanobacteriota; class Halobacteria; order Halobacteriales; family Haloferacaceae; genus Haloplanus; species Haloplanus salinarum. The sequence continues at coordinate 1,087,451 of NZ_CP034345.1, forward strand.
GACGATCAGGTTCGCCCCCGTCCGGCGGTCGTACTCCTCGACGTCGAAGGGGCGAACGGACTCGCTCCCGTCGGGGAGCGCCACGGTCAGTTCGTACGCACCCGTCCGATCGATGCCGGGGTCGACGGTCCGTCGCGCGCCCGCGCCGACGGCGACGGTCCCGCGGTACACGCGGTCGCCGTCGCTCGTGACAGTCAGCGTGACGTCGAGGGTGGCGTCACGGCCGTTGGTGACGACGATGGCGATCCGGTCGGAATCGGGGGTGGACGAGGTACGGTCGCCCTCGGGCGTCGCCGTCGATCCGTCGGGGGTAGTCGAGGCGTCGCCGCCACCGTCGGGCGCGGTCAGACAGCCGGCAGGGAGCAGAGCGACGTGGAGAGCAGCGAGGAACGCGCGGCGGTCCATAGGGAGGCGCTGGCGCGGCGTCGCCAAAGTTCCTGTGGGAGGTCGCGTCGGGCGCGTGGCCCCGCCGCTTTTCACGCGGGCCGTCGACGCGGACGTATGTCCGCACCACCGGACGGGGAGTCGTTTCCGGACCCGACGGACGGCGGCGAGTCGGCCTGGCCGTTCGACTGGTACCATCACGCGCTCGCTCTCGCCTACAGCGTCAGCGCCGCCGTCTCCGCGGAGGCCATGCCGCCCGTGCGACTGGCGCTTTACTTCCTCGCCTCGCTGATCGGCGCCTACGTCGTCGTGGCGGTTCTGACGCTCGGCTGGCGGTTCGCGTGGGCGCGGTGGGGATGACACCTGCCACCACGTGAAACGTCTGCATGTAGCAATCGTCGAATCGAACTTCGACGATGTATTGCCACGAACACCCAGGTTTTTATTCCGCTCGCCCTTCGGGTCCGGTATGAAGAGCCCACCTGACACGAGCGAATTCGACACGCCGTCACGGATCTTGATGGGTCCCGGCCCGAGCATGATCGCCCCCCGTGTCCTGCGCGCGATGTCGACGCAGGCGCTCGGGTATATGGACCCGGCCTTCCTGGAGATCATGGACGACATCCAGGAGCTGCTGCGGTACACGTTCCAGACGGACAACGAGTGGACGCTGGCCACGAGCGGGACGGGCACGGCCGCGATGGAGACGGCCATCGGCAACCTCGTCGAGCCGGGCGATACGATGCTGGTCCCCACGAACGGGTACTTCGGCGACCGCATGGGGAAACTCGCTCGCCGTGCGGGCGGCGACGTGGTGACCGTCGACGCCCCCTGGGGCGAGCCGCTCCAGCCGGCGGACGTGGCCGACGCTTTCGACGAACACCAGCCCGACGTCTTCGGGTTCATCCACGCCGAGACCAGCACGGGTGTTCGCCAGCCCAACGTCCCGGAGCTGACCGACATCGCCCACGACCACGACGCGCTCGTGCTCGCGGACTGTGTCACGTCCCTCTCGGGCGTCGAACTCCACCTCGACGAGTGGGGCATCGACGCCGCCTACGGCAGCCCCCAGAAATGTCTCTCCTGTACCCCCGGGGCGACGCCGCTGACGATGAACGACCGCGCCCGCGAGAAGGTGTTGAACCGGGAGACCGACACCGGCTCCTGGTATCTCGACCTCGACCTCGTCATGGAGTACTGGGGCGACGAGCGTAACTACCACCACACCGCCCCGACCACGAACTTCTACGGGCTCCGCGAGGCGCTTCGCCTCGTGGCCGAGGAGGGCCTGGAGAACCGCTGGGAGCGCCACCGCGAGGTCGCGGGCGAACTCCGGGAGGGGCTCCAGCAACTCGGCCTCGAACCCGCGGCCGAGAAGGAGTACTGGCTGCCCAGCCTGAACACCATCGAGGTGCCGGACGGCGTCGACGACACCGCCGTCATCGAGTTCCTGATGCAGGAGTACGACATCGAGATCGCGAGCGGTCTCGGTGCCCTCGAAGGCGACGTCTGGCGGATCGGCTGCATGGGCTACTCCGCGCGTCGACAGAACGTCGCCTGCCTGCTGACGGCGATGGAAGAGGCGCTCGAAGCCCAGAACTTCGACGTGGGCGAAGCCGTCATCGAGGCGTAACCTACTCGCCGTCGCCGTCCGCCGTCACGTCGCCGCGCTCGACCGCGGTCCCACGGTGGCGACACTCCTCCAGGGCGTGTTTCGCCGCCATCCCCGCCTCGTGAGCGGAGGCGCCACGGCCGACACCGACCTTGAGGTCGACGCCGACGGCCTCCTCGACGTGGTCGATGGCGTTCCGGTAGTCGTCGGACGTCATCTCGGGCGTGACGGCGATGATGTTGTCGCCGCCGACGAAAAAGGAGAGTCCACCGTGTTCCTCGCGGAGGTAGCGCATCAGCGTCGCGTACCCCTGTTCGATCTGGATGAAGGAGTCGAACTCGTTGAGTCGGTCGGTGTACTTCTCGGTCGCGTCGTTCACGTCGAAGTGGGCGATGGATACGTCGTCGCTCCCGTCGTCGATCGGTTCGCCGACGAGGACCTCGCGCCGGTCGCCGTCCTGTGCGCTTCCGGCACCCTGGAGGCCCTCGGTCGCCCGCTCCAGCGCGACTGCCGGGTTCGGATCGACGCCGACGCCGAGGCTGAGAGTGACCGGATAGCGGTTCCCCATCGACTCCTGAAGGAGTTCGTGGTCGGCCGCGTCCAAGCCGTTCGTCACCGCGACCATGTTGTCGAATCGGGTGAAGAAGGCGTATCCGCCCCGGTAGCCGACGAACTGCGCGATGTCGGCGAAGAGGCGCGACTGGAGCGTCTGGAGGTCCATCTCGCGGCGCGGTTCCGGCGTCACCGTCCACGGCCCGTAGTTGTCGATCTGAACGAGTGTCAGCTGCGTGTTCGTCACGGTACCGGAAGGTAGGGCGGCGTCCAAATGGCTCTTTGGTTCCGTGAGGGGGGGTCAGGCCGAATCGTAGATGGACTGCACCTCGCTCGCCGAGAGGGCCCGGGAGTAGATGCGGACGTCGTCGACATCGCCCACGAACTGCCCGAACCCATCGCCGCGAGATCCGATCCCGAGATCACCCGTCGTCGAGTTGACCGCCCCAGTCCCATCGTCGGTGACGATTAGTGACCCGTCGACGTAGACTCGAACCTCGTCGTCATCGGTATCCTGTACGAGTACAGCGTGATGCCACTCGCCGAGCGTGAGGGGGCCCGCACCGGTGTCGTTGACGGCCCAGTCGCCGGTACCGTTATCGATGGCCCACCATAGCGAATTGTCGGACGAAGTTCGTCCTCCGGCCGAATCGAAGACGATTTCGTATCCCTGCCGGATTCCGAACACGACCTGATCCCTCCGACCGTCTTCTGTCGATCGGAACCACGCCGACGCGGTAAAGTCCGCGAGGTCGGTGAGCGATCCGTCATGGGTGACTGTAACGGCGTCTCCGTCATCGAACGACGCCGCCCGTCCGACCTGCCCGCTCGTGTACGACACGTCGCCGCTGTTCGACCCGTCGTACCCGTTCCCGCTCAGGTCGTCGGCGCTGTTCTCGAACGGGTAGTACGCGACGAGGTCGGTTTCTCCCGCGTTGTGGCGGCACTGCTCGGTGTAGAAGCCCAGTTCGAAGGTCGCGGAGTCGGACTGCACCTGATTGCCGTGGTCGATCGGCAGCCACCAGACGACGCTCACTTGGTGAACCGCCGATCCGTCGTCGAGGCTGCCGGCGAAACAGCCTTGCTCGCCGGTCCCGCCGCCGACCTCGGCGTCGATATCCCCGTCCAGCGCGATGCCGTCGCCGTCGAGGGTCGCCAAGAACTCGCGGAGAGTGTACTGTTCGACGGGCTGGAAGCCCGCGTCGGTGTCCTCGAAGCCCGACGGGTCGCCGTTGATCGGGCCGACGCTGTATGTCACCTGAATCGCGTCGAGGAGTTCGACGACGCCGCTCTCCTCGTCGGGGTCGTCGGCCTCCGGTTCGGTGACGCCGTTCTCGTTCGCCGAGTCCAGCCCACCGGTGAGCCAGACGTATCCGGGGTTGTCACACAGCTCGAACGCGAACTGCGCGCCCCCGAAGTCACCGGGCTTCACGTCCGAGATGTCGATGATCACCGGGCCGTCGGCGTCGCTCTCGGTGCCACAGAGGCCGTCGGTCGCCGCCGACACGCCGCCGTTGACACGGTTGTACGGGTCGCCGTCCCCGTCGGTCGAGATGGCGTCGAAGAAGTTCGCGTAGTTGTCGCCGTCGACGTCGATCGCGATGTCCCGGGCGTCGGCTTGGTCCCCACCCGGTGGGAGGCGAATGTCCGTCGCTGCCTCGTCGGACGCCATCCCGGCGTACTCCGCCTCGTCGGGGGACCAGTCCGAGTAGTGCTCGGTCGCCGCCACCTTCATGTCCAGCGTTCCCGCGGTGAGCTGGTTGTTCTCGAACGTCTCCTGATCGCTGAAGTACGCGCTCGTTCCCAAACCGGCGCCCGCCGACGCGACGCCGATGGTGCCGAGGGCGGCGAAGGCCTGCCGTCTCGTGAGTTCGAAGTTACCGTCCATGATTGCTCTCCCGGATCGGGACGATCGGTCGTCCCTTCTGGTTACGCCAGTCCACTAGGGGTATCCCATTAGCTAATGACGCCTTGTGACACCTAACGGATCGTTAACGGCGTTCAGGCCGAGCGCGAAGTTCAACTGCCTCGGGTTCCAACCCCGCGTGATGACCTATCGTGGCGTCGTCCTCGACGTGGACGGGACCGTGGTGCGCGGCGACGAGCCGATCCCCGGCGCGGCGGAGGGCCTCGACCGACTGGCCGCCGCGGGCTGTCGGCGGCTGTTCGTCTCGAACAATCCGACGAAGCGGCCGCCGGCGTACGCCGAACGCCTGGGTCGGGCGGGGTTCGACGTCGACGCCGACGAGATCGTCACTGCCGGGACGGTCACGACCACCTACCTCACCGACCGCCACGCCGACGACGCGCTCTTCGTCGTCGGCGAACCGGCGCTCGTCGAGCAGTTGACCGACGCAGGACTGACCGTCGTCGACGAGGCCTCCCGCGCCGAGACCGTCGTCCTCTCGATCGATCGGTCGTTCGACTACGACCGCCTCTGTGCCGCGCTCCGGGCCTGCGAGGACGAGGACGTGCCACTCGTCGGCACCGATCCGGACATGCTGATCCCCGCGGCCGGCGGCGACCTCCCCGGGTCGGGTGCCATCATCAACGCCGTCGCCGGCGTCGTCGGCCGCGAACCGGACGTGGTCCTCGGCAAGCCCTCCGAGCCGGCGCTTCGCATCGTCCGCGACAGCCTCGGAGTGTCGCCCTCGTCGTGTCTGGTCGTCGGCGACCGCCTCGACACCGACATCGCCCTCGGCGAGCGTGCGGGCATGACCACGGCGCTCGTCCGCACCGGCGTCAGCGACGACGACGACATCGCCGAGAGCGACGTCTCGCCGGATTACGTCCTCGACTCGCTGGCCGACGTCGACCGGATCCTCGGCTGATGCGGACCCGGAAGCGACGATCCGACGCCCGCCGGGCGACGGAGCCGTCGTCGACCCGCGGTCTCGGCGGGCGCCGAAACGGGGGATTCGCGCCGTGTCTGACGCAGCTTTATTTGCGTGTGGCACGTTACCACGACATATGCCACCGAACGACAGCCCGTACGTCTTCCGGGAGCGGCCGGACGACGATGACGACGATACCGAACGCCCGCCGGCGACGAACGATCGGGAGGTCGTGATCGTCGACGGGCGCGCGATGAGCTACCGCTGGTACCGCCGCTGACGGAACTCCTCCGCGTCACCACACCGTACGGCCAGCGGCGGCGCCGTTCAGAAGGCGTCGCCGTACACTTCGATATCGGCTTGGAGGCCCTCTCGGAGCGCCGCGTGGACGTGACAGATGTCCTCCGCGCGGGCGACGATCTCGTCGAACTCCTCGTCGGAGAGGTCGGCGGCGACGTGGACCGCAAATTCGATGGACGCGAGGTCGTCCTCGTCGTCCAGTTCGGCGTCCGCGTCGATCTGGATCTTGCCTAGGTCGTCGTGATCCCGCTGCTGGCCGCCCACGCGGAACGCGGGCAGGAAACAGGAGGCGTACGTCGCCACGAGCGCCGCGTTCGGGTTCGGCCCTTCCTCGTCGGTCGCGTCGACGGTGAACTCGAAGTCGCCGACTTGGTTGACGCAGGCGAAGCCCTCCTCGCTGACGGTGATGGTCTCGATATCGCTCATGCCACCGTCCGAAAGGCGCCGCCGCGTCTAAATACTATCCCTCCCCGGATCCGGGCGGCGCTCACCCGTCGCCGTACGGCCGTTCGAACGTGTGACTCTCGTCGCCGTCGAGGACGTGGACGTCGGCGTCGGAGCCGGTCGCCGCGACCTCGCGCTCGAACCGGCTCACGTCGATCTCGATCGGCGGGAAGGTGTCGTAATGCATCGGGAAGACGTGGTCCACGTCGAGCCAGTCGGCGGCGATGGCGCCCTGTGCCGGGCCCATCGTGAAGTGATCGCCCACCGGCAGGGCCGCGGCGTCGGGTTCGAGGAACGGCCCGATCACGTCGCGCATCTCGGTCATCAGGCCGGTGTCGCCCGCGTGGTAGAACGCGAAGGCGTCCTCGTCGGTCTCCTGGGTCGGCTCGGTGTCGCCGACGACGTACCCGGCTGGGGTGCCGGCGCTGTACTCGTAGTCGGTCATCATCCCGTTGGTGTGATCCGCGCGGTGCATCGTCACGTAGGCGTCGCCACACTCGACGGTGCCGCCGAGGTTCATCCCGATCGTGTCCCCGGCGCCGTGTTCGTCGGCGACCCAGCCGGTCAGCTCCGGCGTTCCGACGACCGTCGCGTCCGGGAACGCGCCCACGTCGGCGACGTGGTCGGCGTGGCCGTGGGTCAACAGGACGTAGTCGGGTGCCGGGACGTCGGCCGGATCGAGCGACGTGTGCGGGTTGTCGAAGAAGGGGTCGATCAACAGCGACGTGTCGTCGACCGTGACGTACCACGTGGAGTGGCCGTGCCAAGTGAGTTCCATTGCGTCGGGGAGTTGTCGGGAAGCGACCGTCAATCTTACCCACCGATCGAACGGGGAAGGCTTATTCCGTCGGCCGGCGAGCGCCCTCCATGCGACAGGTCAGATTCCGCGACCCCGCAGGGATGGTCCGCACCGGCGAGTGGCACGGCGACGCGGTCAGCTTCGCCGACGAAACCTACGCCCTCGACGAGGTCGACGTCCTCCCGCCCTGCGAACCGTCGAAGATCGTCTGTATCGGACTCAACTACGCCGATCACGCCGAGGAGACGGGGATGGAGATCCCGGACCGACCGATGCTCTTCCTGAAGCCCCCGAACACCGTGGCCGCCCACGGCGATACGATCACCCTGCCCGCGGGCAAAGAGCAGGTGGACTGGGAGGCCGAACTCGGCGTCGTCATCGGCGAGCAGTGCCGGAACGTCGACGCCGCCGACGCCGAGTCGGTGATCGCGGGGTACACCGTCGTCTGTGATATCTCCAACCGCGACGACCAGCGCCAGGAGCAAAACTGGGTGCGCGGCAAGGCCTTCGACGGCGGCGCCCCGCTCGGCCCCGTGGTGGCCGACCCCGAACACCTGCCAGAGGAAGCCGAGGTGAAACTCCGTGTCAACGGCGAGACGAAACAGGACTCCGACATCTCACAGCTCATCTTCACGGTGCCGGAGCTGATCGAGGAGATCTCGACGTACATGACCCTCGAACCGGGCGACGTTATCTCGACGGGGACCCCCTCGGGCGTCGGCGGCCTCGCCGACGGCGACGAGGTGGAAGTCGAGGTCGAGGGCGTCGAAACCCTCTCGTTTACCGTTCGACGGGACTGAGCCACAGTCCGCGAGAGTGGAAGGCAAGCCATAAATTTAGGCCTGCCTAATTCCCGTCCCGATGGACCTGACCAGGCGGGACGCGGTCGCGGCGCTGGCGGCGACCGGCGGAGCGGTCGCCGTCGGACGCACGCTCCTCGACGACGATCAGTCCGCGGATGCGACGGCCGCCGACGCCGACGTCCCCGAGGACGCCCTCGCGACGCTCGTCGCCGTCGCGGAGGTGGTGTATCCCGACGCCGCGACGGGCGTCGACGACTTCGTCGAGACGTACGTATCCGGCCGGGTGGCCGACGACGACGAACGACGGGCCGGCGTGGTGGACGCGGCCGCGGAACTGGACGCCACGGCCCGCGACTGGTTCGACACGCCCCTGACGGAACTCGACCCCGGGACCCTCGACGGCATGCTCAGGGACCTCCGGGTCGACGCGAGCGATCCGGACCCGAACGGCGGGATCCCCGGCCGGGTTCGCTTCTACGTCGTCAACGAACTGCTCTATGCCTTCTACGCGTCGCCCACCGGCGGTCGACTGGTCGGCATCGAGAACCCGATCGGTCACCCCGGCGGAACCGAGAGCTACCGCCGGGCCGGGATGGAGGACCATGGCTGACGCGGCGGCCGATCGAACGCCAGCGCCGCGCGCGGACGCCTGCGTCGTCGGCGCCGGCCCCGCGGGCGCCATCGTCGCCGCCCGCCTCGCGGAGGCGGGCCACGACGTCGTCGTCCTCGACGCCGGACCGCGGTTCGACCTCGCGGACCGCGAGGAGCAACTCGACGCCCACCTGCGACCCGGCGTCGAGGGGCTCTGGGGCATGGGCGGGGAGCGCGACGCCTACGCCACCGAGGGGCCGCGGGACTACCCGCTGAACGCTGCGCGGGTGAAAGGCGTCGGCGGGTCGACGCTCCACTGGCAGGGGATGGTGATGCGCCTGCACGAACGCGACTTCGCGATGCGGTCCCGACACGGCGTCGGGGCCGACTGGCCCCTCGACTACGCCGACCTGCGCCCGCACTACGCCGAGGCCGAACGCGAACTCGGCGTGGCCGGCGCCGACGACAACCCCTTCGCCCCGCCCCGCGAGGAGCCGTTCCCCCTCCCCGCGTTCCCGCCCTCCCACAGCGACGCCATCTTCGCCGAGGCCTGTGAGTCGCTCGGCCTCCCCACCCACTCGGTGCCGAACGCCCGCAACTCCGAACCCTACGACGGCGCGTCGGCGTGTGTCGGCTACGGCACCTGCAAGCCGGTCTGTCCCTCGGGCGCGAAATACACCGCCGAGCGCCACGTCGCCCGCGCGGAGGCGGCCGGCGCCCGGGTGATCGACCGCGCGCCGGTTCAGCGACTCGTCCACGACGACGCCGGGGAGCGTGTCGAGGCCGCCGTCTACGCCACCCCGGACGGGACCGAACACCGACAGGACGCCCGGGCGGTCGTCCTCGCCTGCGGCGGCGTCGAGAACGTCCGCCTCCTCCTGCTCTCGGCCTCCGAGTCCTACCCCGACGGCCTCGCCAACTCCTCGGGTCTCGTCGGGCGGTACTTCATGGACCACTGCTTCGCCGGCGCCGGCGGCCGGATCGACCGCGAAACTCGGCAGAACCACGTGGGGTTCAACACCACCGAGTGTCACGCCCTCTACGACGGTACGGACCCCCTCCCGGGCGTCAAACTGGAGTTCCTCAACTACGCCGGCCCCTCGCCCGTGACCCAGGCGCTCGACGCCGACGACTGGGGCGACGCCCTCCTCGAATCGCTGCGGGAATCCTACGGCACCCACCTCGCGGTCGGCGGCCTCGTCGAGCAGTTCCCCGACGCCGAGAACCGGATCACGCTCGACCGCTCGACGACCGACGACCACGGCAACCCGGTCCCCGAGGTCCGGTGGTCGATCGGCCAGCGGACCCGCGCGGCCATCGAGCGGGCGAACGAGGTGCAGGTGGCCATCCTGGAGGAACTCGACGCCGAAATCGACTGGGTGGTCGGTCCCGACGCGACCGGCCCCGCCTTCCACCACATGGGGACGACGCGGATGGGCACCGACCCCGCCGAGAGCGTCGTCGCGCCCGACTGCCGGACCCACGACCTCGACAACCTCTGGATCGCCGGCAGCAGCGTCTTCCCCACCGGCGGCGCGATGAACCCGACGCTCACCATCGCGGCGCTCTCCTGTCGGCTCGCCGACCGCCTCGACGGGTGGCTCTGAGGCCGTGCCGTTCGGATTGGTCGATACTAGTCGCAAGCGGTCCGTCCCAGAAGTCGGGGACACCGGCAACCGTGCTAACTATCCGAGGCGTTTCGACCGGTAGGTATGATCTAATATAGTATTTCATACATATTCCGTAGTTGACCTCGCCGTCGGTTATTATGGGCGATGTAGGCTACTGGCGGGATGAGATGGCAGTGGGGCAGTCGCGTTGACCACCGGGGATTTGTCGTCGGAGGGTTCGTCTCTCGCATAATTATAATAAAGTGGAAATGTGTGTCCATGGTATGGGAATTCGTCCCCCATCGATAGACGAAATCATGGAACTGGGTCGGGGCCTCTCGCTCGATCTCTCCAAGTCGGAGGCCGAGCAGTTTCAGCGCTTGATCGCTGACTCGCTTGAGACATACGAGACACTCCGGACCCACGGTCCCCAAGTTCCAGAAACGAATCGGGTCGAGACGGGGCGACGCTCCGGGTCCCGTCCTTCACCCGGAGAGAACCCGAACAATGCATGGATAACGAGATGTGAAATCTCGGAGAAAACTGGGGGAACGCTGTCGGGGTGGCGCATCGCTATCAAGGATAACGCCGCGGTTGCCGGAGTCGAGATGACGTGCGCTTCGAGGGTCGTCGAGGGCTATACGCCCGATATCGATGCCACCGTGGTCTCCCGACTACTCGATGAGGGGGCGACGATCATCGGCAAGACGAACATGGACGATATGGCCTTCACCATTCGAGGGTATCCCAGCGCCTTCGGTCCGGTGTACAATCCGCACGACGACGATCATTTGGCTGGTGGATCGAGTGGGGGAAGTGCAGTCGTCGTTGCGACCGGTGAGGCCGATGCCGCGATCGGTAGTGATCAAGGTGGTAGTATCCGAATACCGGCCGCTCACTGTGGCGTAGTCGGCTTCAAGCCAACTTTCGGTCTCGTTCCATACACCGGTGGGGTCGGATTGGAGACGGGCATCGATCATTTCGGGCCGATGACCGAGACAGTCGCCGATGCTGCCCAAGTATTGACAGCTATTGCCGGGAAAGACCCGAACGATGCTCGGCAGCCACCCACGGTCCCGAGCAAGGAGTACGGAAGACATCTCGACGGCGAACTGACGGATCTCTCGATCGGTGTCCTCTCGGAAGGGTTCGCCCACGAGGAGCTGGACGGGAGAGTTGAGGAGAGTGTCCGCGGTGCTCTAGATGAGTTGTCCGATGCTGGCGCTACCTTGCGGGAGATATCCGTACCGTTACACGCCGATGCGGCAGCGATTCATTTCGCCTGTATCGCCGAGGGAGTCTACGCCAGTGTTCAAGGGGAGGGCCTGGGTCATCACCACCGAAGCTGGTACGATGAGGGCTGGGCCGATGCATTCGGCAAATCCCGCAGACTCCATGCGGACGAGTTCCCGCCGGAGGTGAAGAACATTCTCCTGCTCGGCAAGTTCATGAGTGAATCCCACCACTCCACGTATTACACCAGAGCGATGAATCTACGGAGCCGACTGGAGCGCAAGTACAACGAAGCGCTATCAGATTGTGACGTTCTCGCTATGCCCACGACGCTTCAAACGGCTCCGCAGGACGTCTCCGAGTGGGACAGGGAGCGACGTCTGCATGAGCCGCTCGTCAACCTTGCAAACACCTGTGCATTCAACCGGACTGGCCACCCTGCTCTCAGTGTTCCTGTCGTCCCTGTGGATGATCTTCCGGTTGGGTTGATGCTCGTCGGAAATCACTTCGACGACGAAACCGTTCTTGAGGCAGGGACTCACGTCGAAGGGTTGGTCTGAACGCTCGGAGCTCCCCGCTCGTCATTCTCTCCCCTTCACGCCGATATACTTCGAGATGAGATCATCGCGGCTGCGAACCTCTTTTGAGCTCCCTTGGAACACGATTTCACCATGATCCATGATGTAGGCCTGCGATGTTACATCGAGTGCTAGTTCGACGTTCTGTTCCACCAGAAGGACGGCGACGTCCTCCGAGTGAAGTTTGCGTATCGTATCGGCGACGTCCTCGATGATTTGCGGTGCGAGTCCCTCGCTCGGTTCATCAAGTAGAAGCAGGCGGGGGTTCGATCGTATCGCACGAGCGATTGCGAGCATTTGCTGTTCTCCCCCGCTCAGGTGTTTTCCTTTCGAGGATTCCAGCGTCTCGAGCTTAGGGAATAGATCATACAGTTCCGGGAGTGATCTGAGCCCGTCCGCGTTGTCGACTGGGACGAGGAGGTTCTCCCTGACTGTTAGCTCCGGGAAGATGGACCTGTCCTCGGTGACCAGCGAGATACCCCTGTTGTACACCTGATGTGGTTCCTCACCGGTGATATCCTCGCCGGAAAAGTGGATGCAACCGGAGGTCGGGTTAAGTAACCCGACTACCGTTCGGAGCGTCGTTGTCTTGCCGACACCGTTGCGGCCGAGCAACGACACCACGCCTTCCTCCTCAACCGAAAGGGAAATTCCGTTCAACACGTTGCTTCCCTCGTACCCGACGTGAATGTCGTCACACTGTAACAGTTCAGTCATTTTTGTACCCTCCGAGATAGGCCCTTTGGACCTCCTCGTCCGCCATGATTGTCTCGGCGTCTCCCTGTGAAATGACTCTCCCTTGATGAAGGACGGTGATTCTGTCTGAGAGCTTCAACACCATGTCGACGTCGTGCTCTATGAGGAGGATGGTGAAGTCATCACGAAGCTCGTCGATGAGGTCGATGATATCCTCCGACTCCCCAGCACTCACGCCACTCGTAGGTTCGTCCAGAAGCAAAAGATCCGGATCAGAGGTGATAGAGATCCCCATTTCCAGTTTCTTTTTATCACCGTGAGCGAGGTTTTCCGCGGTGATCTCCGGTGGGAGGTTCAGGCGATCAAGCATCCGTTCGATCGCTTCGTCGGTGCCATCGCCCACCGTGACGAACGGGTTCATGGATTGATCCCGTGCCTGCAACCCCAGTCGGATGTTTTCACGGACCGTGAGGTTGGGGAACAGCTGGGCAATCTGGAAAACCCGAGAGATCCCTCGCTGTGCCCGCTGATACTCGTCACGATCAGTGATATTCTGTCCCCGATAACGGATCTCACCCGACGTCGGAGAGAGTGAGCCAGCGATGAGGCTGAACAAGGTCGTCTTGCCGGCCCCATTCGGGCCAATAATCGAGTGTAGTTCTCCCTCGGGGACAGAGAGACTGACCGAGTCGACGGCGGCAAGCGACCCGAACTCTTTGGTTAGATCCGCTAACGTGAGGAATTCGTCGTCGAGTGTGGACGCCGAAACTTTGCCGTCTGTCCGCGTTGCCTGCTGGTCAGTCATCTCCGATCACGCCTCCGGTTTTCTCCTTTGCAATGGACGAAATTTTGACCAGACCTTCCGGGAAGAGCAGGACGATGAGCACCAACAGCAGACCAACGAACAGCGTCCACGTGAAAGCGAATATTCCACTCAACACGTTCTCGAATATCGTCAGGAATATCGTTCCGACGACGGGCCCAATAAGCGTTCCGCGCCCACCGACGAGAACCCAGACGAGAACCTCCGTCGAGAGGACGAATCCCGCGACTTGGGGCGAGATGAACGACGAATAGGAGGTGTAGAGTCCGCCGGCAAATCCAGCGACTCCACATGCGACCACGAAGAGTCCCGTCTTGTATTTCGCGGTGTTATAGCCGAGCGCCTTCGCCTTGTCTTCGTTTAGATTTACAGCGATGGTGGCCCGCCCGAATGGAGAGTTGATGAACCGTCTCCCGAAAAGGAACACCGCGACAAGGCCGATGACCGCCACGTAATAGAGCAGGAGGGGGGTGAGCGAAATCATGGCCACGAAGGGGATGCCAACCTTGAGGAGCGGAATGGCCGTGAGCCCGTTGTATCCTCCAGTAACGGACCCCCACGAGACGGCGACTTGTTCGAAGATGATCGCGATAGCGAGCGTGATGATGGTAAAGTAGGCACCCCTGATGTCGCGATAGAAGAGGACACCCGCGATGAGTAGGCCAATCAGAGCGGGAACAAGGACACCCATCAGGAGTGCGATGTAGCTGATACCGCTAACCGGAACGAGTTGGAGGAGCTTTGCTGTCGTGTACGCACCGAGACCGAAGAATGCAGCGTGCCCAAAGGTGAGGATGCCACCGTATCCCCACAACAGATCGACACTGATCGCGAAGATCGCAAAAATCAGTGCTTGTGTGAGGAGGTTCGTCCCAAACGAGCCCAGGCCGACGGGCAAGATGAGGAAGACGACCAGCCCCGCGAGCTTTAGCGAGTCGTCCCAGTCGGTGATGCGGTTGACGAGTGATCCCATCTGTGTGTTGCTCGTTGTCGTTGTATCTTTGCTCATCAGCTCTGGCTCCGATTGAGTATCCCTTCCGGGCGAAGGGCGATTATGACGATCGCGACCACGAACGCGAGTGTCTGTGCCGCCACCGGTTGGATGACAAACGTCAACACGTTCGTACTCCCGGCGACTACGACACTCCCCGGCAGGACTCCGAGCAAGCTCCCCGTTCCGCCCAGAATCACCGCAAGGAACGACTGGACAAGGAAGGACAGACCGGTACTCGGGTCCACGGAGACCAGTGGAGTCATGCAGGCACCTGCGAGACCGGCCAACGCGGCACCGGACGAGAACGCAAGCTGGTACATCCGTTCCTGATTGATGCCCATCAAACTCGCGGCCCGGCTATCCTGAATGACCGCTCGCATCCGTATACCGAACTGGGTCCGATCGAATAACGCGAAGATAGCCACCAGCAGTGCTAACGTAAACCCCATCAAGAAGATTCGATAGCTCGGATACGACACGATTCCCAGATCCAGCGTTTCCGGAATCGGGTTGTCGACTGTCTTACTCGTGGCCCCAAAGAGGAGTTTGATTGTCTCCCTGATGACGATGGCGACGCCCCAAGTGGCAAGGATGGTGTCCAACAGCCGGTGATAGAGCCGACTGATGATCAGCACCTCCACAAGGTAGCCGATGAATCCCGTCACGAGTGGAGCAAGGACGAGTCCGAGCCAGAATCCAAGTCCGAGCTCCGTGGAGACGAACCAAATCACGTAGGTTCCCACGGTAAAGAACGCCCCGTGAGCGAGGTTTATGACGCCCATAAACCCAAATATCACGACCAATCCGAGCGCGATCAATACCAAGATGAGAGTCGCACTGATGGCATTGAGCCCGACTGAAACGAAGGTTTCGGCTCCGACCATTGTAACCCTCAGTTACAGTGTTCCGGAGGCATCACTGCATCGAACGTCTTGATCGGGTCGTACTTGACGTTCGAGTTCATTCGTGCGACCGTCGCGGATACCTTGATCTGGGTGTCGTAGGGAACGGAAACTTCTCCCATCGGTGTCTGAGCACTGGCACCGGCGACTCCCGAGACGATATCGTCCGGCGAGGTTCCCCCCGCGGAATTCACCCCCGCCTCGAGCAGATTGATCGCCGCGATAGACAGTCCCGTGTAGGGACCGATCATCGGGTCGTCGAAGTTCTCGCTGATAGCGCTAACGAACTGTTCGTTCTGTTCATTGTCCAGGTTCTCGAAGTACGGTTGACAGTTGAGACATCCTTCGATGGCACCATCCGGCACCCCCTCCATCAGAATCGACTGGTTGGCGAGACCGACCTGTTGCCAGTTCTCGCGGAGGCCCCGGTTGAACATCTGCTTTTGCAACGCCTGACTCGTCGTACTGGTCACTTCGGTGAACAGAATGTCCGGGTCAGCACTCTCGACACGGGAGAGGATGGAACTGACGTCGGTAGAACCAAGCGAGATGTATTCTTCACCGATGGTCTCCCCGCCATGCTTGTTCAGCTCCCGTTTGATGACCCGGTTCATCGAATGTGGCCAGACGTAGTCCGACCCAAGCAGATAGAAGCTATTCCCATGGTTCTCGAGTAGCCAGGGGATGAGCGGGACGATTTTTTGTGCCGGGACGTCACCGATCTTGAACAGCCAATCGTTACAGTAATCGTTGGCCTCTCGCCCCTCGTACTCCACGGGATAGAATCCGGGGACCTCCTCTTGGGAGAGCACCGGTGCCATCGCTTGTCGGGACGAGGACAGCACCGGACCGAATATCGCGTCTGCGTCGTCCTGCTGGATGAGTTTCTTCGTCTTCTGTACCGTAGTTTGTGGATCGATCTCCGTGTCTTCCACGACCGTCTCGATCTGTTTGCCGTTCAGCCCGCCGTTTTCGTTTATCCGGTCGATTGCCACCTCCGCCCCCTGTATCATCGAGTTCGAAGTCGGCGAAAGACCGCCACTCAGCGGAAGGGCCATACCCAGTGTGAACTGATCGCTTCCACCACCGCCGCCCTGACCCGCACATCCCGATAACGCGGAGACGGTCGCACCCGTTCCCGCAGCGACGAGGAACTTTCGACGCGTGACTGGTCCCCGATCCGCCCGGTCGTCTCGACTGGTATCCGTTACCATAGTGGATTCTCTTCATAAGCCCTTCAGATATATGTTTGGGTATCAGAAATATCGTTTAACGTATTCAAGATTGATTAAAAAATATTCACCAATATATCCATGTATAGGATCACGTTCTATATTTATCTGACGTGCTCTGCTGGATTCGTATATCCGAGGTGGCCATATATCATCATTAAATAAAATTTGTGATGGGATATCGTCTCTTGTAGGTGTTAGCAGCCGTGGCGATAGTGGGAGCGGAGAGCGCCGTGACGGTCGCGGAGTAGAATCCGTGCGCGACGGCTGGGTCGGAGCCGTCGAGCCAGAGGGTCGTTCCCGGGGTGGGACGCAAACCGGCTGTGCTTACGTCTCTTGATCGCCGAACTGGATTGGCCAGTGTTCGGCGAGGACGGTCCCTGTTTCGTGTGCCGCCTTCACGACGTCGTCGAGATTTTCCTCAGGATAGAGGGCGAAGGGATCTTGCTTGACACCCGTCTCTACGCCAAGGGCGCCTTCGAGAACGCCCAACGTCGCGAACGCTAAGTGGCTCGGTTGATAACCACCTTCCTGTACGATAGCCAACTGGCCGTTGGCGTATCGCCGTGCATACGATTGCGCTTTCGCGCCCAAGTTTTCGAAACCCGGCTTGGTAAGGACCATCCTGGCGAGGGGATCCATCACTCCTGCATCCTGACCGGCACTCACGATGATCATCCCGGGGTCGAAGTCACGGATTACAGGTTCAACGAGCCGGTTCATGACGTAGTCGTAGCCATCGTTGCCGGCACCGTGCGGAAGCGGGATATTGATGTTATATCCTTCACCGTCGTCGACGCCTTTCTCCTGAGGGAGGCCAGTTTGTGGATGCCATTCTCCCCACGAGCGATGGTCCGCGTGAAGGCTGATAAACAACAGGTCGTCTCGGTCGTAGAATATCTCCTGTGTTCCGTTTCCGTGATGGACGTCCCAGTCGATGATCGCGATATCGTCGACAGCGCCGGTCGAAAGGAGATGCTCCGCGGCGACAGCCACGTTGTTGAAAAAACAATAGCCGTCCATCTGGTCCGGTTGTGCGTGGTGCCCACTCGGACGAACGAGCGCGTACGGAACTGTCTCGGCCCCAGTATCTACTGCCTCTGCAGCGGCCTGTATTGCGGCACCGCTGGCGGCGGTTGCCGCCTCGCAGGAGTGCTCGTTCGCACCGGTGAACGTGGCCGTTTGGAGCCGTCCACCGCCGTTTTCGGTGAATTCTTTGAATTCGTGAAGTAGCTCCGCGTCGTGAACCCGTTGAAGCTGTTCCGGGGTCGCCTTCGTGACCGATTTCCAGGATGTTAGTTCTCCAAGCTGTTTTTCGATTATGTGTTTGATGTTTTTGACTCGCTCCGGGCAGTCGGGATGTGCCTCGTCTTCCAGGACCAACTCGTGAGAGGGGATGTTGAAGCTCCCCTCCGGCGGATTATGTTCTACGAACGTCTCGTCCCAATAAACTGACAACGTGGTACTCCCTGTCATATGTAGTGACTGTGAACTGCTTCTGATAAAGTTACGCAAAACGGATATGCTAGGGGTGAGCGTATGACATCCGAAAATCGGTGGCTGAGCGGTATCCATCCGGTGGCCCCGCCGATGTCACCGATCGTAATATCGATGCCAGGGACATGCTCGTTCACTGACCCTGTGGTTCACGGGAGATGGGGCGGACGTGGAGCGACTGCTCGGTGTTCGGGTCGATAGCGGCGTACAGCCGACATCGCCCGTCACCGAGTACGATCACCGGGTCGCCGGCCGGAGGGTGATCCGGACCGGCATCTGTTCCATCGTCGACGAGTGCTGATCGAACACCCTTAAGCCCCGGCGCCCGCATCCTCCGACCATGCAACCACGGGATCTCTCCGATCTCTCGCCGTACGTCCCCGGTCGCGGCGCCGAGGAGGTCGCCCGCGAGTTGGGGATGGACCCCGACGACCTCACGAAGCTCTCCTCGAACGAGAACCCCCACGGCCCGAGTCCGGCGGCCGTCGAGGCGATCCGCGAGACGGCGCCGAACGTCGGCGTCTACCCCAAGGCGTCCCACACCGACCTCGCGGAGAAACTGGCGGCTCGCTGGGACGTCACGCCCGAACAGGTCTGGGTGACGCCGGGCGCCGACGGCGCGCTCGATTACCTCTCCCGGGCCTTCCTCGACCCCGGCGACCGGGTGCTCGCGCCCGAACCCGGCTTCTCGTACTACCGGATGAGCGCCCGCTATCACCACGGCGAGGTGGCGACCTACGACCTCGCGAAGGCCGACGACTTCGCCCAGACCCCCGACACCGTCCTCGACGCCTACGACGGCGAACGGATCGTCTACCTCACCACGCCCCACAACCCGACGGGCGCCGAGTTCTCGCGGGCGGCCATCGTCGACCTCGCGGAGGCGGTCGAGGACCACACGCTGTTGGTCGTCGACGAGGCTTACGCCGAGTACACCGACGCCCCCTCGGCCATCGACCTCCTCGACACCCACGACAACCTCGCGGTCACGCGGACGTTCTCGAAGGCCTACGGCCTCGCGGGCCTGCGGGTCGGCTACGGCGTCGTCCCCGAGGCGTGGGGCGAGGCCTACGCTCGGGTCAACACCCCCTTCGCCGCCAGCGAGGTCGGGTGCCGGGCCGCGCTGGCCGCCCTCGACGACGACGAGCACCTCGAACGGACCGTCGAGACGGCCCGCTGGGCGCGGGACTACCTCCGCGACCACCTCGACGCGCCGACCTGGGAGAGCGGCGGGAACTTCGTCCTCGCGGAGGTGGGTGATGCCGGCGCCGTCGCCGACGCCACCCAGCGGCGGGGCGTCATCGTCCGCGACTGTTCGAGTTTCGGCCTGCCCGAATGTGTCCGCGTCTCGTGTGGCACCCGCGAGGGGACCCGACGGGCCGTCGAGATCATCAACGACGTGCTGACCGAGGTGCGGGCATGAGCGAGGGACGCGTCGCCGTCACCGGGACCCCCGGCACCGGCAAGACGTCGGCGACGACGCTACTCGACGTCACGGTGATCCACCTCAACGACCTGATCCGGGAGGCTGGGCTGTGGACCGAGCGCGACGCGGACCGCGACTCGCTGGTGGCCGACTTAGAGGCGGTCCGCGAGGCGGTCGGCGACTGGACCGGCGTCGCCGAGTCACACCTGGCCCACCACCTCGACGCCGACCGGGTGGTCGTGCTCAGGTGTCACCCCGACACGCTGGAAGAGCGCCTACGCGAACGGGGCGCGAGCGAGGAGGAGGCCACGGAGAACGCGGAGAGCGAGGCCCTCGACGTGATCCTCTCCGAGGCCGTCGAGCGTCACGGGGTCGAAAACGTCTACGAGGTCGATACGACCGACCGGACGCCAGCCGAGGTGGCGGCCGAAATCGAGGCGGTGATCGCCGGCAACCGGGAACCCAGCGCGGGTGACGTGGACTTCATCGACTACCTATGACCCTCGACCGCCTGCGTCCCGTCGCCGAACTCCTTCTCGATCCGATGGTCGCCGCCGCCGACCGGATCGGCCTCACGCCCGACGGCGTCAGCGTCGTCGCCTTCGGGTTCGCGCTCGCGGCCGCCGGCGGCTTCTATCTCGCCACGCCGCTCGGCTACCTCCTCGGGGCCCTCTGTGTCCTGGCGAACGGCTGGCTCGACCTGCTCGACGGCGCGCTCGCCCGCACGCAGAACGTCGACTCCCGGGCTGGCGACCTGCTGGATCACGTCCTCGACCGCTACGCCGACATCGTCCTCGTGGTGGGGCTGGCCGCGGGCATCGACCGGTACGGCCTGGGACTGCTCGCCGTCACCGGCGTCCTGATGACGTCGTATCTCGGCACGCAGATCCAGGCGGTCGGACTGGGGCGGGAGTACGGCGGCCTCGTCGGGCGGGCCGACCGCCTCGCGCTCGTGGGCGTCACGGGCGTCGTCGCCGCCGTCGTGACCGACCCACTCGGCCCCCTCTCCGTGGTCGGCTGGCTGCTCGTCCTCTTCGCCGTCGTGGGGCATCTGACGGCGCTCCAACGGTTCTGGGGCGCGTGGCGCGACCTCGGGACCTGATCGACCGCTCCGGCGGGGCGCACCTTTTATCCCGGGGCGTCCGCAACGTTCGAGTATGCCCCAGTGTGAAATGTGCGGTGCCGAAAGCTCATCCCTCACGACGACGAAAGTCGAAGGGGCGGAACTGGACCTCTGTGACGAGTGTACGGACTTCGGAACCGAGGTGCGGACCGACTCGGGGAGTTCCGCCTCGACGAAGTACTCCACCTCGTCATCGTCGTCCTCGTCGTCCTCGTCGTCCGACGGTTCGAGTTCGACCGGCGGCGGCGGTGGCGGCTCCTCCCGCCGTCGCGACATGTTCGACGACATGGACCAGGTCGCCACCGACTACGACGAGCGCATCCGCTCGGCTCGGGAGGACCGCGGCCTGAGTCAGGAGGAGTTGGCGAACGAACTCAACGAGAAGGCGAGCCTCATCCGCAAACTCGAACGGGGCGACGTGCTCCCGAGCGACGAGGTGCAGACGGAACTCGAACGCGAACTCGATATCTCGCTGTCGGAGGGGAACGACGACGGGGACGCCGAGTGGTCCGGTGGCTCCTCGACGACGACCACCCTCGGCGACGTGGTCAAGCGAAAGGACTAGACGACTATGGTGGTCGGGGCCGACACCCCGGCCATGCCCCGTGACGTGGCCGAGACGTTCACGCTCGGTGCCGCACAGATCGAACCGGAGTACCACGACGCCGAGGGAACCCTCGATAAGACCTGCCGGTGGATCGAACGCGCCGGCGACCGCGGCGTCGACGTCCTCGTCTTCCCGGAGACGTACTTCCCTGGCTACCCCTACTGGCGACGTAGTACCTCCATCGCCCGGTGGACCGACCTGATGGTCGACCTGGGCGCCAACAGCCTCCACGTCGACGACGACGCCGTCGAGACCATCGGCGAAGCCGTCGCCGACGCGAACTGCCACCTCGTGCTCGGCACCAACGAGGTCGACGACCGCCGCGGGAGCGAGACGCTCTACAACTCGCTCTTTTTCTTCGATCGGTCGGGCGAACTCGTCCGCCGGCACCGGAAGCTCATGCCCACCCACGACGAGCGGACCATCTGGGGCCGGGGCGACCCCGAACATCTCACCACCCACGACACCGACGTGGGCCGGCTCGGCGGCCTCGTCTGCTACGAGAACCACATGACGCTGTCGAAGGCGGCGCTGTGTGCCGACGGCGAGGAGATCCACGCGGCCGTCTGGCCCGGCTTCTGGGAACAGCACGGCCACCCCGGCGACAAGACGCGGGCCGACTCCGCCGCGGCGCGGGACACCTGCGACATCTACCCCGCCGTCCGGGAGTACGCCTTCGAGACGCAGTCCTTCGTCGCCTCCTGTTCGGCCTACATGAGCGACGACGTCCCCGAGGGGTTCGAGGAGGGCGAGATCGGATTCGGCGTCGGCAACGGCGGGAGCATGCTCGTCAACCCCGCCGGCATCGTGAAGGCCGGGCCGGCGGTCGGCGAGGAGACGCTCCTGACCGCGGAGTTCGACCGCGACGAGCGCCGCGCGACGAAGGCCTACTTCGACGCCATGGGCCACTACGCCCGCTGGGACGCCGTGAACCTGGAGGTGCGGGACGGCCGTCCCGAACCGGTCCACGACCACCACCCGGACGACCGACCGGCGCTCTCGGCCGCCCGCGCCCAGACGCTCGCCGAGGAGTACGACGTGTCCGTCGAGACGGTCGAGGCCGTCGCCGAGGCGGTCGCCGACGACGGATAGCCACGTTTTTTCCCCACCCGCACCCCCATCCCGGATATGTTCGTCCTCGTCAACCTGAAGGCGTACCCCTGTGACCCGGTCGCCGTCGCCGAGGCGGCCCGGACGGTGGCCGACGCACACGGCGTCCGCATCGCCGTCGCCCCCCAGGCCGCCCATATCGACCGCGTCGCGGCGACGGGCGTCGAGACGTGGGCCCAACACGTCGCGCCCGTCGACCACGGGAGCCACACCGGCCACGCGCTCGCCGAGGCGGTCGCCGACGCCGGCGCGACCGGCACCCTCCTCAACCACTCCGAACGCCGCCTCCGGCTCGCGGACGTCGACGGCGCCCTCGACGCCGCCGAGCGCGCCGGCCTGTCGACCGTCGTCTGTGCCAACAACCCCGAACAGGTGGCCGCGGCGGCGGCGCTCGGCCCCGACGCCGTCGCGGTCGAACCCCCGGCGCTCATCGGCGGCGACGTCTCCGTGGCCACCGCCGACCCCGGCATCGTCGAGGGGGCCGTCGCCGCCGCCGACGCCGTCGACCCCGACGTCGCGGTGTACTGCGGTGCCGGCGTCTCGACCGGCGACGACTTGGCCGCGGCCGCCGACCTCGGCGCCGAGGGGGTCCTCCTCGCCAGCGGTGTCGCCAAGGCCGACGATCCGACGGCCGCGCTCGAAAACCTGGTTTCCGGAGTTTAGAGGATCTCAACGCCGCCGGTGTCCTCCTCGGCGGCGCTCGTGGCACCCGTGTCGCCGCCGTCGTCCGCGTCGCCGCTCGGCCCGTTCCCGTCGTCGTCCGCGTCGTCGCTCGGCCCGTTCCCGCCGTCGTCCGCGTCGTCGCTCGGCCCGTTCCCGCCGTCGTCCGCGTCGTCGATGATTGCCACGTCTTCGGTGACGAACCCGTCGTCCGGTTCGACCGTCTCGTCGTCCGGGAGCATCTCCACGTCCGTCCGTTCTTCGTCCGGGACGTCGTGCTCCGGGCGGCCGTCGCCGTCCGCGTCGGCCTCCCGCGGCTCGACCGTCTTGCCGCCGAGCCCCGCCTCGTCGACGAAGGACTCTTCGACCGCCCGCTGGACGGACGCCAGCGCAGCCCCGTCGAGGTGGCCGTCGAACCGCTCGGCCACCCGGTCGGGGAGGGCGTAGCGGTACGTGTCCTGTTCGACGTGTTCGATCAGCCCGGCCCGGCGGAGCGGGCGGTTCCGCCCGTACGCGAGGGTCTGCTTCGGCGTTCCCCCCGCGGCGACGTGGGCGTCGACCGGATCGGCCTGCCCCGCCTCGCGGTAGTGGGCCAGCATCTCGCGGGAGAGCGACGGCAGGTCCTCGATCCGCCGACGGAGCGTGGCGACGACCGCCTCGCGGGTGCCGGGTTCCGGACCGCTCGCCGCCGCGTCCGCCCCGGCGTCGGCCCTCACCGCTCCCTCGGCGGCGTCCGTCGCGTCGACGGTCCCCGACCCCTCGCCCGTGTCCGTCGTCGCGTCGGCGTCGCCCGCCGCCCCGATGGTCACGTCCGCCTGCGCCGCCGCGGAGGCGCCGGCGGTTGCGTCCCCGCGGTCGGCGTCACCCTCGCTCCCGTCGTCGGCCGTTGCTCCCTCGTCCACGCCCTCGACCTCCGGAACGAGGCCGGGCGTCGGCCAGTCGGTCGGTTCGATGGTGGGGTACGCCCCGCCCTCGGCGTCGGCCGTGTCGCTCGCCTCGCGGTCCCCGTCGGTCGCCTCCTCGGTCCCGTCGTCCGACGAGTCGTCGGGTTCGTACGCCGGGAGTTCGGCCTGATCCGGCGGGAGGTCGCGAGACCGAGCGAGGTTCCGCCCGTCGCCGCCGCGGTAGGGCGCCTCGGCCTTCTGGAGCATCGCCTGCGCGAACTGGTCGGCCATCCGGGAGAGGTCGCGGGCCTCCTCTAGGTCCGCTTCGAGTTCCTCGATGCGCCGCTCTTTCCGCTCCAGTTCCTGTCGCAGGTCGGCGAGTTCGCTCTCCCGGCGCTCCTGTTCGTCGCTGATCTCGCGGAGGTCGGCGACCAGGTCGTCGCTGATCGACTTGAGCTCCGGGCGCTCGAAGTCGTCGAGGCCGGGCGTCGCCCCCGCGTCGAAGGTCCGCTTGCGGTGGAACTGCACCCGCCGCACCGACTCGCTCCAGTCGGTCATCAGGAACGCCTCGCCGTCCCCGAGGTCCTCGACGGCGTTCGCGTGTTCGGCGTCGATGATCCGACTCACGACGTTGGTGTCGTTGTTCCACGTGAGCCGGTGCCACACCAGCCAGTCACACTGCGTGATGAAGTCCTTCTTCACGTCGGCCGGCCGCTGGCTGATGCCGACGATGCCGAGGCCGTGTTTCCGCCCCCGCTTGCCGATCTTGATCAGCATCTTCCCCGTCTCGTCGAGCCCGCCGCCCTCGGGGATGTACTCGTGGACCTCCTCGATCAGCATCAGGAAGGGCTTTTTCAGCTTCTTCTCCTTGGCGAACAGGTGACGGGCGACCGAGAGCAGGAGCTCCTTGGCCTCGCCCTCGTCGAGGTAGCCCGAGACGTCGAGGATGATGGGGACGTTCCCCTCCAGCGCCAGCGACGCGATCTTCTCGGCGTGTTCCGGGCTGACCTGGATGTCACACTCGTCGTCGGCGCCGGCGTGCAGGAGTTCGAACTCCTCTTTCAGGCCGTAGTACTCCCCGTCAGTGTCGACCACGAGGACCGGGAAGTTGTTTTCGAGCAGGTTCTCGACCAGCACCGACGCGGTGTTGGACTTCCCCGACCCCGACTTCCCGGTGACGAACCCACGACCGGTGAGCAGTTCCACCACCGGGAGCGAGACCGGCGTCCCGGGGTCGGCGTCGGCGTCGCCGCCGGGACCCTCGCTCACGTCCGCGACCGTGATGGTTTCCGTCTCCGTCATCGACGTGTGAGAGGGTCCCGCCCCCCATAGTTCCGCGTCAGACGGGCGTCCGATGCCGGCCGCTACGCGTCGAAGTCGGCGAGCGACGACTGGCCGTTCGCGTCGGTGTCGGCGTCGTCCTCGGTCCCGGTGTCGGTCCCCGCCTCGTCCCCGTCCGTCCCCGGCGGGCCGTCCCACCCGTCGAGACGCGCCTGTTCCGCGGCCGCGAACTGCAGGTTCGACACCCGCACGCCGAGTTTGCGGATCGGCTCGCCCACGAACTCCCCGAGGAGGTCGAGCGCCACCTCCCGAACCAGGTCGGCGTCCGCGACCGGTCCGGGGAGCGACCGCTCGCGCGTGTTCACGTCGTAGGGGGGTGTCACCACCTTGATCCCGATGGTCCGATAGAGCGCGTCCTTCCCCGCGGCCCGGTCGGCCACGTCGGCCGCCAGCCCGACGACCGTCTCCCGCTGTCGCTCGGGGTCGTCGGTCGCCTCCGTGAACGCCGACTCCCGCGAGAGGCTCTTGGGCCGCCCCTTCGGCGTCACCTCGCGGTCGTCGCGTCCGCGCGCCCGGTCGTGGAGCGTCGCTCCCCGCTCGCCGAACGCCGCCCGGAGCCGTCCGGGATCGGCCGCCGCGAGGTCGCCGGCCGTCTCGACGCCCAGGTCGCGCAACTCCCGGGCCGTCACCGGCCCGACGCCGTGGACCGCCGAGACCGGAAGCGGGGCGAAGAAGTCACGCACCTCGCCGGGTTCGACCACCACGAGTCCGTCGGGCTTGTCGTGATCGCTCGCCACCTTCGCGGCGCTCATGTTGGGAGCGACGCCGACGCTGGCGGGTACGCCCACCTCCCGGGCGATCCGGTCTTTGATATGCCGGGCGTACCCCTCCGCCAGCGGGCGGCCGTCCGCGACGGTCCAGGCCGTCCGCTCGGTCACGTCGAGGTACGCTTCGTCGACGCTCACCTCGCGGATCCGGTCCGCACACTCCCGGAGGATTTCCTTGATCTCCGCGGCCACCTCGCGGTAGTACTCCAGATCGACCGGGCGGTAGTGGCCGGCGTCGGCCGGGTCGAGGTCGGGGTCCTGGCGGGCGCGCGCCATGCGTGGCAGCCGTTCGAGCGCCTGCGAGATGGGTTGGGCGCTCTCGACGCCGTACTCGCGGGCCTCGTAGCTCGCCGTCGCGACGGCGCCGTGGGGCTCGCCCGCCTCGTACCCCATCCCGACGACGACGGGTTCGCCCCGCAGGTCGGGGTCGCGCAGCCGCTCACAGGAGGCGTAGA
The DNA here is from genome assembly GCF_009762275.1 of Haloplanus salinarum. NCBI lineage: Archaea > Methanobacteriati > Methanobacteriota > Halobacteria > Halobacteriales > Haloferacaceae > Haloplanus > Haloplanus salinarum. The sequence goes on from NZ_CP034345.1 coordinate 1,113,708, forward strand.
AGCAGTCGACGTCGACGTGGCAGACGATGCGGTCGTCGCCGTCGTCGGTCACGCTCGGGAGCGTCCCGCCGCCGGCCATGGTCACGCTCGGTCGCCGAGGCCCCTCAAGATTCCGCCCGATTCGGCCGGATCCGGCCCGTCGCCCTCACTTCAACCGTTCCTGCAGGAAAGACGGGTGTGTGGCCGTGATGCCGTCGAGGTCGAGGATATCGTCGTTGATGACCTCGCCGAGGGCGTCGCCGTCGGGCGCGCGCACCTCCGCCATCAGCATGTGATCCCCGGAAGAGGTGTAGAGGGCTTCGACGGCGTCCAACGACTTCAGCGCCCGCGTCACCTCGACGTAGCGCTCGCTCTCGACCTCGATACCGACGATGGCGATGGACTGCCCCGAGAGTTTCTTGGGATCGACCTCGGCGGAGTAGCCGACGATGACCCCTTCGTCTTCCATCTGTTGGATGTACTTCCGGACCGTCGGTTTCGAGACGCCGGCGCGGTCCGCGATCTCCCCGTAGGAGGCTTGGGCGTCCTCCTCGAGTACGGAGAGGATGCGACGTTCCGTAGCTGTCGTTCCCATGAACGTGTCTTTCGGTCCACGGAAAAAATATGTTGCGAAGGAGAAAACGGGTTGCTCACCCCGAAGGGAACGTTACTTGTGTCGGTCGAGCAGCAGGTCGTGGGTCCGCTCCCACTCGTAGTCGTCGTCGAAGTACCGCTCGGCGAGGGGCTCCTCGGGCATCTCGCCGATGGCCTGCTTCTCCTCGGAGTAGGAGGGACGGTCGGCGTCGACGTAGAACCGACCCGTGAGCACCTCGCCCTCGTAGAGCGACTGCTCGGCCTCGGTGGCCATCGCGGCGGCCTCCTCCTTGTTCGTCGGATCGAAGTCGTAGTCGTCGTTGTCGTTGACGTCGATGTAGGGGACGTACTGCCGGGCGTCCTTGTTCCAGGTCGGACACTGGGTGAGGAAGTCGACGTGGGCGAACCCGTCGTGTTGCATCGCCTCGACGAGGATCTCCTTGGCCTGGTTCGGGTTGACCGCCGCCGTCCGCGCGACGTAGGAGGCCCCGGAGGTCAGCGCCAGCGACAGCGGGCGGATCGGATCCTTGGCGCTCCCGTGGGGCTGGGTCTTCGACTTGTGGCCCTTCGGCGACGTGGGCGAGGTCTGCCCCTTCGTGAGGCCGAAGATCTCGTTGTTGAAGACGATGTAGGTCATGTCGTGGTTCTCGCGGGCGGTGTGCATGAAGTGGTTCCCGCCGATCCCGTAGCCGTCGCCGTCGCCGCCGGCGGCGATCACTTCGAGTTCGGGGTTGGCGAGTTTCGCCGCCCGCGCGATGGGGAGCGAGCGCCCGTGAATCGAGTGATAGCCGTAGCTCTCGAAGTAGCTGTTGAGCTTGCCCGAACAGCCGATCCCGGTGACGAGCAGTACCTCGTCGGGGTTGCGGCCGACCTCGGGCATGGCCTGTTTCAGCGCCTTCAGGACGCCGAAGTCGCCACAACCCGGACACCACGTCGCCTGTGGTTCGAGGGTGGGCGTGAACTCTTCGCGGTCGATCTCGCGGTCCTCACCGATGGCTGAGAATGCACTCATGGGTTAGTCACCTGCCGCCGGGACGTAGGTCGTCTGCTGGTCGGGGACGTCCTGCCCCTCGATGCTCGCTTCGAAGCCCGCGACGATCTCGGCGGGTTCGAACGGTTCGCCGTTGTACTTCAGGAGGCTGGAGAGCTTGTCGCCGAACCGGCCGAGCTCCTTCTGGGTCAGCCCCCGGAACTGTCCGGAGGCGTTCATCTCGACGACCAGCGCCTCGTCGACGCTCTCCAGGAACTCGGTCATCTCCTCGACGGGGTAAGGCATCATGTCGCTGACGCCGATCCCCTTCACCGAGTGGCCGGCCTCGTTGAGGCGGTCGACCGCCTCCCGGACGGTGCCCTGCTGGCTCCCGAAGGTGATGAGACCGTAGTCGGCCCCCTCCGGGCCCATGTACGTCTGCGTGTTCTTGTCGTCGAGGAACTCACGGATTCCGTCGAGTTTCGACATCCGGCGCTCGACCTGCGTGACCCGGTTGGTGGGGTCCTCGTCGATGTGGCCGGCCGGGTTGTGTTCGTTGCCAGTGACGAGGAAGTGACCGCCCTTCTGCCCGGGGATCGACCGCGGACTGACGCCGTCCTCGGCGTCGTAGCGGTAGCGGTGGAACTTCCCGCCGGGACCGTGGGGAGCCTCCTCCAGTTCCTCCTCGGTGGTCACCGCACCAAGGTCGGGGTTCGGCTCGCGGTCGAAGTGGCTCGCGGGCACGTTCATCAGTTCGCCCCCGAGCTTCTGGTCGTACAGCAGGATCACCGGGATGTTGTAGCCGTAGGCGAGCTGGAAGGCAAGCCGCGACTGCTCGTAAGCCTCGGCGACCGTCCCCGGCGCCAGCACGACGCGGTTCGAGTCACCCTGGCTGGTGTAGAGCACGTGTTCGAGGTCGGCCTGTTCGGGCTTGGTCGGCAGGCCCGTCGAGGGGCCGGCACGCATCGCCTCGACCAGCACCACGGGCGTCTCGGACATCTCCGCCAGTCCCAGTGGCTCCGACATCAGCGCGAAGCCGCCGCCGGAGGATCCGGACATCGCCTTGACGCCGGCGTGGGAGGCCCCGAGCGCGAGCGCGGCGGCCGCGATTTCGTCTTCGACCTGTTCGGAGATGCCGCCGACCTCCGGCAGGGCCTGGGACATGATGGTGAACACCTCGGTCCACGGCGTCATCGGGTAGCCCGCGATGAACCGACAGCCCTCGTCGAGGGCACCGTAGGCGATGGTGTCGCTCCCGGAGAGCAACACCTGTTCCTCGTCGTGGTTGCCCTCGGGGACCCGGAGGTCGTGGGTGAACTCGAACTCCTCTTTCACCATGTCGTGGGTGTAATGGAGGATCTCCGTGTTGGGTTCGAGGATGTCCTCGGGCATCGACTCGGCCATCAGCTCCTCGAAGTACTGGAGGTCGATGCCGAGGAGGGCGGCCGTCGCCCCGACGCCGGCGGTGTTCCGCATGACCTCCCGTCCGTGGTCCCGTGCGATCTCGCGGAGGTTGAGCGGGTAGACGTGCCAGTCGTTCTCCTCGACCCGCTGGTCGAAGTTGGGGATGTCGTCGCTGTCCAACAGGCCGGTGTCGTAGACGATGACCCCGCCCTCGTTGAGTTCGTCGAGGTTCTCCGAGAGCGGCTTCACCTCCTCGTCGCCGTAGTAGGCGCCCTCCTGGGGGTTGCGTGCGAACGAGTCACCCAGCGCGAGCAGGCAATTGAACCCGTCACCCCGGGAGCGTACCGGCTCGGGCTTGGCTCGTACCTCGGTGTACGTGTGACCGCCGCGAATCCGCGACGGATAGTGTCGATGCGTAAAGACGTGGAGCCCCGCTCGCATCAGGGCCTTGGCGAAGTTCTGGCTGGTCGATGCGATACCGTCGCCCGACCCACCAGCGATCCGCCACATGAGTTCGTGATCAGTCATATTCACATCACGGCCCGCAGGGGGCCACTACCGAAAGAATTGACCACGGCTCGACTAAAGCCTTTGCTATACGTTACCAAGCAAAAATGATGTAAGACCGGGCGATTCGGAACGTCGACCGGATCCTCGGTCGGGAATCGTCCGCCCGGGGCCCGGGCGATGCGCTCGTCCCCGTGACGATATCCGATCGCGATCGTATCAGATCGTGGACACTATGCCGATACGACGTCCGCCCGCAGGGACTCGACCGCATCGAGCAGTTCCGTCCGGTCGTTGGTTGATCGTCATCCCGTGACCGACCTGCGAACCGGAACCGATGAAACTACCCGTGCGGGCCGATCTCGCGGCGATCAGAAGGCGCGTTCGAGGTAGTCGTCGATCCGCGCGACGCGCTCCGGATCGTACGTCCAGAACCCCCGCCAGCGGTTCGGTTCGTACTGGTTGGCGACCAGCGCCGCCGACCGCGGACCGTCGGCGGTCGCCCCGTTCGCCGGGCGGTACACCACACACCACGAGTTGCGGTACTCGTCGCTGGTGCCGCGGTGGATCGTCGCGTCGAGCCACGTCGGCGACTCGTCGGGCACGCCGTAGACGTGGACGTCGAGCGTCCGTCCTGAGAGGCGCTCGTACACCTGCCGGGTGCCGAACTCGTCCACGAGGCGGGAGAGCCGCTGGAAGGTCGACCGGATGGTCCCCTCGCCGGCCTCGTAGGCCATCCGTTCGATATGCCGCGAGATCAACACCAGGAGGAGTTTCTCCTTGTTGGAGGCCGGATACCCCCGGAGGTCGAACAACGTCTCGTCCAGGTTCGTCAACACCGCGGGGACGTCGTCGTCGAACGCCCGCGTACTCGTCCTGAACTGGTCGGCGTTCACGAGCAGGTACGACTGCATCACCCGATCGAGCGACGAGATCGCGGCGATTTCACCGTCCTTGCGCAGCGCCAGTAGGTCGTCGCCATCCGTGGGGAGCGTCCGCTCCGACAGCTCCACCGACTGCGTGGCGAAGGCGTCCGCCAGAAGGTCCCGAACGGGCTCCGGGCGGGTTCGGTTGACCGTGACGAGCGACGCCGACGCGTCCGCCAGATCGGCGAAGAAGTCGCGGATGCTCGACTGTGGGACGTCGGCGACCATCTCTATCCGTGGATCGGACAGGCGGGTGATATAGACCACGGAGTATTATCAACCGTGAAATCGAGCGCGCCTCGAATCCCACGAACGTAGGAATCCCACCGCCGCCAGTCCCGGCTTCGAGCGCGCAGCCGCCGTCTCAGTCGTCGACGTTTTCGGGGCTCCGTGGGTGGTAGTCGGTGTCGTACTCGCCCGGCCGGTCGTCGATCCGGTCGGGATTGATCCGACCGCCGAGGAGCATGAAATCCAGTACCGTACAGTAGAGCATCGCCTCGACGACGGGGACGGCCCGCGGCGGCAGGACCGGGTCGTGCCGGCCCACGACCTGTATCTCCTTTTCCTCGCGCGTCTCCCAGTCGACGGTCCGCTGGGATTTCGGGATGGACACAGGGGGATGCCAGGTCACCTCGCCGTAGATCGGCTGACCGGTGGTGATGCCGCCCTGGACCCCGCCGTGGTCGTTGCCGACGGGCGTCGGGTCGCCGTTCCCGTCGAACTCCCAGTCCTCGTTGTACTCGCCCCCCGTCGTCGTCCGCGCCTCGCGACCGATACCGTACTCGAAGTCGTTGACGGCCGGGATGGAGTACATCGCCTGCGCGAGTCGGGCGGGGACCCCGTCGAACCGTGGCGCACCGAGTCCCCGGGGGACGCCCCGACACTCGAAGTAGATGGCGCCGCCGATGGAGTCGCCGGCCGTCTGGTGCTGGTCGGCCACCTCGCGCATCTCCTCGGCCGTCTCGGGGTGGGCACACCGCACCTCGTTTTCCTCGCTGTGTTCCAGCATCTCCTCGAAGGTCACCTCGGGGGCCTCGACGTCGCCGATCTGACTGACGTGGGCCTTGATCCGCACGTCGTGGTCCGAGGCCTCGAGCACCCGCTTGGCGACGGCGCCGGCGGCGACCCAGTTCACCGTCTCCCGGGCCGAGGACCGCCCGCCGCCGCCCCAGTTGCGCGTGCCGAACTTCGCGGAGTAAGTGAAATCGCCGTGGCTCGGGCGCGGCGCGGTGACGAACGGCTCGTATTTGCCCGAGCGGGCGTCCTTGTTCTCGATGAGCATCCCCAGCGGCGTCCCCGTCGTGTAGCCGTCCTGCAGGCCGCTCTGGATGCGCACCTCGTCCGGTTCGCCGCGGCTGGTCGTGATCATCGACTGCCCGGGCTTGCGTCGGTCCAGGTCGCGCTGGATGTCCTCGGTGGAGAGTTCGACCCCGGCGGGACAGCCGGAGACGACGACCCCCATCGCGTCGCCGTGGCTCTCGCCGTAGGTCGTCAGCTGGAACAGACGACCGAATCGGTTACCGTTCATGCTCCTCCAGTTCGGCCCCGAGATCATAAAGCACGTCGAAGAACCCCGGGAAGGAGATGTCGACGTGGTCGGCACCCTCGACGGTCGTCGTGCCCCCGGCGACCAGTCCCGCCACCGACAGCGCCATCACGATCCGGTGGTCGTCGTGGCCCGCGACGGTCGCCCCGCGGAGTCGCGAGTCGCCGCCGTGGACCGTCAGCACGTCGTGTTCCTCGGTCACGGCGGCACCCAGCTTCTCCAGTTCCGTCGCCATCGCGCTCACGCGGTCGGTCTCCTTGTACCGGACGTGCTCGCAGTCGACGATTCGCGTCTCGCCGTCCGCGACGGCCCCGAGGACGGCGATCGTCGGTAGCAAGTCGGGGGTGTCGCCCACCGCCACCTCGACCCCCGAGAGGTCGCTCTCCCGGACCGTGATCTCGCCGGCCTCCCGGTCCCAGGTCACGTCCGCACCCATCCGCTCCAGCACGTCGACGATGGCGCTGTCGCCCTGGGCGCTCGGCCGGGCACCCTCGACGACGACCCCGTCGTCGCCGCCGGCGACCGCCCCCGCGGCCAGCAGGTACGACATCGACGAGAAGTCGCCGGGTACCGCGTAGGCTGCGTCCCGGCCGTACGCCTGCCCGCCGGGCACCCGGTAGCCGTCGGCCGTCTCCGTGGCCTCGATCCCGAAGGCCGCCAGCACTTCGAGCGTGATGTCGACGTAGGGCGCCGACTTCAGCTCCGTCTCCAGGTCGATGGTGATCCCCGCCTCGGTCACGGCACCAGCCATCAACAGCGCCGTGACGTACTGCGAGGAGACGTCGCCCGGAATCGACACCGTGCCGCCGTCGACGCCGCCGCCGACGACGAGCGGCGCCTGCCCGTTGTCGCGGGTGCTCTCCGCGCGGCCGTCCAGTTGCTCGACGGCGTCGAGCAGCGGTCCCTGGGGCCGCGAGCGGAGCGAGCCGTCGCCGGTCAGCACCGTCAATCCGTCGGCGAGGGCCGCACACGCCGTCGCGAGCCGCATCGTCGTCCCGCTGTTGGCGCAGTCGATCACGTCCTCGGGGACGCCGGGGCGGCCGTCGAACCCCTCGACGTCGAGGCGGCGGTCGCCGGTCGCACGGTCGACGCGGCCGCCGAACGCCTCGACGGTCCGCATCGTCGCGCGCGTGTCCGCGCTCACCAGCGGATCGGCGACGGCGGCACCGTCGCTGTACCCCGCCGCGAGGATCGCCCGGTGTGTGTAGCTCTTCGACGGAGGGGCGCGCGCCCGGCCGCCGACGCGCGACCGCGTGAGTTCCACGTCCATATGCCACGGTCGGACGGCCGCCGTATCAGCGTACCGACCGACGACGGATCCACGGCGGCGACGACCCCGAAGCGGGGACGGGTCGGTGCGACAGGGGGTGCGATCACGCGTACCCCAGCGCCCGGGGGAGCCAGAGGGCGATCTCCGGGAACAGGATCACCGACAGCAACACGACGGCCTCGACGAGGAAGAACCACACCAGGTTCTTGGTTATCGTCTCGATGTCGGTGTCGGCGATCGGCGCCGCGACGAACAGGGTCACCCCCAACGGTGGCGTGATCATCCCCATCGCCAGCGTCATGATCATCACGACGGCGAAATGGAGCGGGTCGCCACCGACCCGGACGACGAGCGGCGTGAACACCGGCGCCCAGAGGAGGATGTTGGCGATCGATTCGATGAACATCGCCAGGACGGCGAGGATTCCCACGATCAGCAGGATCAACGCCGTCGGGTGCTGGGTCAAGGCGAACAGGGCGCTCCCGACGGCCTCGGGCACGGACTTGATCGCCATGAGATACGTGATTGGTCGGGCAGCGCCGATGATGAACAGCGTCACCCCCGCCATCGTGACGGTGCTGTACGACGCCTCGACGAAGCTCTCCAGATCCATCTCGTCGTAGACGAACACGCCGACGAGGAGGGTGTAGCCGACCGCCACCGCGCCCGCCTCCGTCGGGGTGAACACCCCCGAGAGGATCCCCCCGACGATGATGACCGGCATGACGAGCGCGAGCAGGGCATCCCGGGTGATCGACAGCGCCTCGCCGGCCGAGGGACGGTCCGCGCTGTCGACCTCGGGGACGCGCTCCCAGTCGGTTCGCCAACCGATGGCGTACGTCGCTACCATCAGCCCGAGACCGAAGAGAATCCCCGGGACCACCCCGGCGATGAACAGGGCACTCACACCCACCTCGGGGATGGTGATAGCGAAGACGATCATGATGATGCTCGGGGGAATGATGGGGCCGATGATCGAAGACGAGCAAGTGATCGCGGAGGCGTACCCGCTGTCGTATCCCTCCTCTTTCATCGCGGGGATGAGCACGCTCCCGACGGCCGCCGTGTCGGCCACCGCCGACCCCGAGATGCCGGCAAAGAGCATGCTGGTCACGACGTTGACGTGTGACAGCCCCGCCCGCAGTCGGCCGACGAGGAGGTTCGCGAAGTCGATGATGCGCCGCGTGATCCCGGTCGCGGTCATCAGGCGACCGGCGTAAATGAACATCGGAATCGCCAGGATGGAGAAGCCGCCGATGGCCTGGCCCATCTGCTGGACGACCAACAGGGGCTGGAGGATATCGAGCGAGTTCGGGAACACGAGGAGAAAGAGGAGCGTGCTGAGCGCCATCCCGAAGGCGACCGGCACGTTCAGCAGGATCATGGCGATCAACGCGACGAACACCAGCCCGACCTCCAGGACGGCGTTCCGAGGCAACGGGAGGCCCACCGCGTACAGCGCGAGTGCGACGGCCGAGAACGCCAGAAAGGTGCCGATCGCACCCACCGAGTTCGCCTCCAGATCCTCCCCGGCCGCCTCGACGATCCGCCGTGTCGACTCGACCGAGACGTACAGCCCGCCGACCGCGAGTGGGAGTTGGGTCCAGAACAGCGAGACGCCGAGCAGCGCGTGCTGGCTACTCGACTGGTTCAAGGCGAGCTGCGAGCCGAACCACAGCATCGCGACGCCGAGGACGAGGATCAGGCCGTTGTTGATCATCGTGAGCGAGCGCCTGACCCGATCGGAGAACTTCCGGTAGAGATACGATACGCTCACGTGATCGCCGACGTAGTACGCGACCGCACCGCCGACGTACGTGACGTAGAGGTCGAGGACCACCGACAGCGGGTTCGCCCAGCCGAAGGAGAACCCGAAGGCGTACCGCGCGACGACGTTGAGGTTGATCGCGACGGCGATACCGATCAATCCACAGATCGACGCCCACTTGAGTACCAGCCGAAGCCATCGCTCGACCTGGTCGATACCCGGCTCTATCCGCCCGAGGCTCTGCTGGAGTCCGGTCTTGACGCGCGTATCCGTACTCATGGGGGGAGCACGAGAGTCGAGGGGGCCATCATGTCGTTCGGGCTCGGAGGGGGACGGCGGGGATTACAGCTCCACGCCCGGGACGTCGTGGTCCTGGAACTCGAGGGCGCTCGTGACGAACTCCTCGGGAACGCCGTCCTCCCCGAGCCATTCGTCGTAGGTCGGCTCGGTGACCTGCTGCCACTCCTCGAGTTCGCTGTCCGTCGGGCTGTAGATCTCGATCTCCGAGTTCTCCTCCTGTATCATGCGCTTGGCCTCGGCACCCTGTTCCAGGTCCATCTCGATCTGCTGGGGCGTGACCTCCGCGACCGACGACGTGACCACCTCCTGGAGGTCGCTGGGAAGCCGGCCCCACGAGTCGGAGTTGATGTGCAGGATCGCCGGACTGTCCTGGGTCTGTGTTTCGACGGTGTAGTTGATCTCCTCGAACATCCCCGAGGCGTACAGCCACCAGTAGTGGATGTGGATGCCCTGGACGACGCCCTGTTGCATCGCCGACGTCGTCTCGGACCACGCGACGGGCGTCGAACTGAAGTTCCAGTTCCCGACGGTCGAGCCTTCGATGGGGGATTCGGTCACCCGGATCCCCTGGCCGCTCCCGTCGGTCGGGACGACCGGCGTGGAGTCGTCCGAGAAGTGCATGTGACGCATGCTCCCGCCGTTGCTCCCCCAGTAGTCCAGGATCTCGATGTTCGGGAGGTCCTCGTAGACGGCCTCGTGGACCCGTTCGACGACCTCCCCACGTCCGCCGTCGCCGTAGTTCTCGCTCCAGAAGCCGTAGAGGTTCTCGTGGTCCGACCAGAGGTACGGGAGTTGGACGAACAGCCACGCGTCAGTCAGGTTCGCGAGGTTGTTCACCGCCGAGACGCCCATATCGAGCGTTCCGGAGTTGACGGAACTCGTGATCTCCGGCGGACCGCCGGCGTTCTGACAACAGACGACGTCGACGCTGATCCGGCCGTCCGAGTTCTCCTCGATGGTCTCCGCGAGCAACTCGGTCCCACGGTAGTGGGCGCTCTCCTGGGTGGCCGACTCCGCGAGATTCAACGTGTAGGAGTCCTGGTCCTGGGACGCCTGTGCGGTCGTCGTCATCTCGCCACCGTCGCCCTCGCTACCGCCACCGCCGCCACCCGCACAGCCCGCCAAGGCACCGACGCTGACCGATCCACCGACCGTTTGCAGTACTTTTCTCCTCGAAATGGAGCTATCAACCATCGTTAGCCGATAACTATGGTCGTACGTCTAAATCTAACTGTTTGTTTCGTCGGAGACGGTCGAAATATATACAAACGTCCATGTGTTCGCCCAATAATGTGACGTGCAATCGTGAAATTCCCCATTTCATCTAACTATGTGCGGTACAGTTCGGATTCCCGCGACCGTCTCGGTGAGTGGAAAAACGGGGGTCGGCGACCCACCCGGCGGAACGGGCGGGAGAAGGTGAGTTCCCACCCCGGGGCGGCACACGCCCGATGACGCCGCGAACGCTACTCGCCCGGGGTCGCAACGTCGTGCTCGTCGTCGCCGCGGCGGCGCTGGGAACGTGGTTCCCGCAACTCGCCGGCGTCGGTTCGTTCACCCTCCCCATCGTCGCCTTTCTCGTGTATATCTCCCTCCGTGACGTCGATCCGCGTTCCCTCGCGTCGGGCGTCCCGCTTCGTGCCCTCACGGTCGGTCTCGCCGTCTCCTATGCGGTGCTCCCGGCGGGAGCGTTCCTCCTCGGTCCCGTCCTGGCGACGCCGGAACACCGGGTCGGGCTGTACGTCGTCAGTGCCGTGCCGATCACGGCGGGCAGTTCGATCGTCTGGACGCGACTCTCGGACGGCGACGTCGAACTCGCCGCCCTCGTCGCGGTTACGTCGATCGTGCTCTCGCCCGTGGTCACGCCGCCGGTGCTGTCGGCGCTCGTCGGCTCCACGGTGGCGTTGTCCCCCGGTTCGGTGGTGTCGAACCTCCTGTTCATCGTCGGTGGGGGTGTGGGTCTGCGGGTGGTCGTGCCGGACGACGCGCTCTCGGCGTCCCAGCTCGATGCCGGTGCGCGCGCGTCGATCGCCGTCCTCGTGTACGCCGGCGTCGCCGGGGTCGACCCCGGGCGGGTGACGGCGGACCTGCCGCTCCTGTCGGTGACGACGGCGACCCTCCTCCTCGTCGGCTTCGTCGCGAGCGTCGGACTCTGTCTCCTCTGTGGACTCGCTCCGGGCGTTCGCTCCGCGGTGTTCTTCTCCGGGAGCCTGAAGAACCTCGGCGTCAGCCTGCTCGTCGTGGACGTCCTCGGGATGCCGGCCGCGACGGTCGTCGTCGTGGTCTACTACGTCCTCCAACAGGTCGTCGGGGCACTGGCCGCGGACCTGCTGTTTCCGTGGCCGGGCGACGAGCCGTCCGAGTCCACCGTCTGATCCCGCTCCGTGATCGTTCCAGGGTGGCGCCGTCCCGTCCGAGCCCGGCTCGATGGGACGAGAACTTCCGACGGCGGAGCGGGACCGAAGTACCGCGCGGACCTCATCTTCTAAATGGTTCCGCGAAGTAGGAGGCCCATGTTCGAGAAGTCGACGTGGATCAAGCTGCCCCGAAACGTCGTCGTGGGCCACGGCGTCCTCGACGACCTCGGGGCCGTGGTCGACGACCTCGCGGTCGCCGGCCGGCCGCTGGTCGTCACGAGCCCGACGCCGAACCGCCTCGTCGGCGACCGCGTCCGCGCCCAACTCGGCGAGGACCCCGCCACGGTCGCCGTCGAGGCGGCGGGGTTCGACGCGGTCGAACGCGTCACCGAGCGGGCGCGGGCGGCCGAGGCGACCTACCTCGTGGGGCTCGGCGGCGGGAAGCCGATCGACACCGCGAAGATGGCCGCCGACCGCCTCGGCTTGGGACTCGTGTCGGTCCCCACCGCGGCCAGTCACGACGGCATCGTCAGCGGGCGCTCCTCCATCCCCGAGGGCGACACCCGTCACAGCGTCGCGGCGGACCCGCCGCTCGCCGTCGTCGCCGACACCGAGGTGATCGCCGCCGGCCCCTGGGAACTCACTACCGCGGGCTGTGCCGACATCGTCTCCAACTACACCGCGGTCGAGGACTGGCAACTCGCCTACCGGCTCCAGGACGTGCCCTACTCCGAGTACGCGGGCGCGCTGTCGCGGATGACCGCCGAGTTGCTCGTCGAGAACGCGGGCTCGATCAAGGAGGGCCTCGAGGAGTCCGCGTGGGTGGTGATGAAGGCGCTGGTCTCCTCGGGTGTCGCGATGTCGATCGCCGGGTCGTCACGGCCCGCCAGCGGCGCCGAACACCTCTTCTCGCACCGACTCGACCGTATCGCGCCCGGCCGCGCGCTCCACGGCCACCAGGTCGGCGTCGGCGCCATCATCGTCGCCTACCTCCACGAGGGCGAGCGGGGGATGTGGCGCGACATCCGCGACGCCCTCTCGGTCATCGGCGCGCCGACCACCGCGGACGAGCTCGGCTTCGACGACGAGACGGTGATCGAGGCGCTGACGACCGCCCACCGCATCCGCGACCGGTACACCATCCTCGGCGACGGCATCAGCGAGGCGGCCGCCCGCGAGGCCGTCACCGTGACCGACGTGATCGGGTAGGAACGGAAGAGGCAAGCCGATCCGGTCCGACCGTCGACCATGGCAACGGCCAGCGCAAGCGGTCCGGTGAAGGAACATCCCGCCGCCGCCACCGCGGTGTTGTCGGTCGTGGGCTACACCCTCGTCGTGGGCACGTTCGCGGGTGTCGTCCCCGAATCGGTCTTCCCCGACCTCTCGCTCGCACAGGTAAATGCCCTCTCCGACGCCATCGCCGTCGTCAACACCGCGGCGACCCTCTGTCTGATCGCCGGGTGGCGGTGGATCCGCCGCGACGAGGTGAAGAAACACGCCGCCGCGATGTCGACGGCGTTCGGTCTCATCCTCCTGTTTCTCGTCATCTACCTGACGAAGATCGGTGGCGGCGGCACCAAGGAGTTCGTCGGGCCACAGCTTCCCTACTTCGCGTACCTCGCGATGCTCGCGATCCACATCCTCCTCTCCATCGTCTCCGTGCCCGTCGTCCTCTACGCCATCGTCCTCGGCCTGACACACACGCCGAACGAACTCCGCGACACGGCTCACGCCCGCGTCGGCCGCATCGCCGCCGGATCGTGGATCCTCTCGCTCACGCTCGGCGTCCTCGCGTACCTGCTCCTCAACCACGTCTATAGCTGGGAGTTCGTCGCGGTCGCCGCGGGCGTTACGTAGCCGGCCACGAACCGCCGACGAGCGACGGGCGTTCGTCGCGGCCGCACACGCCGGCTACGCGCCGCCCACCACGAGCACCGGTGCGTCGACCTGGCGGACGACCCGGCCGGTGACGCTGCCGACCGGATACGGCTCCGCCCCGTGGCGGCCGTGGGTCCCCATCACCACGAGGTCGATCCCCCGCTCCCGTGTGCACTCGACGATCACGTTCTCGGCGACGCCCTCGACGGCCGTCGCCGTGACGTCGACCCCGCGGTCGGTCGCCCGCGCCTGCAGGTCGTCGAGGACCGTCTCGCCCTCGGCACGGAGCGTCTCGTGCAGGTCGTCGAGCGACAGCGTCGGCGCCTCGTGGGCGAGGGCGTCCGTCTCGACGACGTAGAGCCCGTGGACGGTCGCGTCGAACCGCTCGGCCACGCCGAGTGCGTGGTCGAGTGCCGTCACGGCCGCCTCGCTCCCGTCGGTCGGAACCAGGACGTCGTCGTACATGGTCGGCCGTCCGGTCGCCCGACCCCTCAACCCACGTGTCGGTTCCCGGCCCGCGGGAACGGGGCGGCGAGATATCGCGGACTGCCCGGCGACGGAGGGGATTTTTGGTCACCGGCTCCGTGGGCCGGCACGTGCACGTCGCGTTCGTGACGATGACGACGGCCCACCACGTGGACCACTGGTACGCCCGTCGGACGCGGGCGGTCGCCGAACGCCTCGCGTCTCGGGGCCACGAGGTGTCCGTCGTCTGTACGCAGTGGTGGGGTGGCGACCACGCCGCCTTCGACTTCGACGGCGTCTCCTATCGCCGCGTGACGACCGACCGCTCCCCGTCGACGTTCGTCGCGAAGCTCCCGTTCGTCCTCAACGGCGTCCGGCCGGAGGTGATCCACGTCGCCACGGATCCCGCCCTCGCAGTGCCGGCCGCGAAGGCCGCCGGCCGCCTCCGACGGGTGCCCGTCGTCGCGGAGTGGTGGGATCCACCGGGGCGCGGGACCGAACGCTCCTGGCGTCGCCACTGGGCCGCCCGATCCCCGAACACCCTCCTCGTTCCCTCCGAGACCGTCGCGACGACGGCCCGGGAGTGTGGCGCCGCCGCCGACGCCGTCAAGGTGCTCCCCGACAGCGTCGACGTGGCCGGCATCCGCGACGCGCCGGTCGACGATCGGGCGGACCTGGTGTACGCCCGCCGCCTCGACGAGCACGCGAACGTCGAGGAGTTCCTGCTCGCGCTGGCGGAACTCCGCGGATGGGAGTGGCGGGCGGCGATCATCGGCGACGGTCCCGCACGGGCGGACGCCGAACGGATGGCCAGCGACCTCCGGATCGACGACCGGGTCGAGTTCCTCGGCGACCTCGCCCCGGCCGAACAGGTCCCGATCCTCAAGGGAGCGCACGTCTTCGCCCAGACGGCCACCTGGGAGCCGTTCGCGACCGACCTCCTGCGGGCGCTCGCCTGTGGGTGCGTGGGCGTCGTCGAGTACCAGGCCGACTCCGCCGCCCACGAACTCGTCGAGGCCGACCCCCGGAGTTCGCTGGTGACCAGTCCACAGGAACTCGCCGAGGAGATCGTCGCCGCGACCGAGACCGAGCGCTGGACGGTCAACGAGGATTACGCCGCCTACGACCACGACGCCGTCCTCGACCGGTACGTCGATCGCTATCGGGAACTCGTGACGGACTACGGGCTCTTCTGACGGCCGTCCCGGCTTTCGGAACGCTTATCCGCCAGATACGTCCACGAATTCCCATGAACGAAGACACCGAAGCCGAACTCCGCAAGCAGTTTCGCTCGGCGTTCGAGGGCGCCGACTTCCCCGTGACCGACCAGATGGATCTCGTCCCGACGCTCCCCGACGGCCCGGGCACCCGGTTCGAGGCCGGGGACGTGTCCTTCTCCGCGATGGAACTCGCGGCCAACCTCGACGGCCACCAGGAGTTCCCCTACGAATCGGTCGACGAACTCGTCGACGACGTGATGGCGGCGCTGAAAACCGAGGGACTGCTGGACTGATCCCGGATCGGGGTGCCGCCCCCGGCGCGAAACAACTTTATTCTCCATCCCGTACAGCAAACCGGAGTCCCTGGAGCCCGGACGACGGCTCGGGGAGGACGACAAGGATGGTGGAAGACCGATCCGAGGCGGATACGGCGTTTCTCTACGAACTCGCACGGGAGTCGAACACGACGGAGCTGGTCGCGTATCTCCGACGCGGATCGCGTCCGGTCGTCCGGCGACGGGCCGCGGAGATGCTGGGCGACTTCGCCGAGGAGACGACGCGGAACGACGGCGACACCCAGGAGGTCATCCGTGCCCTCATTCAGGCGGTCCGAGAGGACGACGACCGGAGCGTCCGTGCGCGAGCGATCGACGCACTGTACCGACACGGCCCGGACACGCTCGAACGGCTCGTCCACGAGATGGGCGAGTTCGACATCGAACCCGAGGAGGGGACGCGATCCGATACGGCTGCGGAACGAGCGACGGCGAGGCTCCTCGAGGAGTGGCTCGACGCCGACTATCCGGAGTTCCGCATGGTCGCGGCGACCGCACTCGGACGGATGGGTGGGGAGCGATCACTGTCCGCGCTCGTGGCGGCGACGACCGATCCGTCTCCACGGGTACGTGCCCGTGCCGTGCAGTCCTGTGGGTGGATCGGTGACGAACGGTGTGTCGGGGCCCTCCGGAATCGCCTCGACGATGACAGGCGCCGCGTCCGTGAGGAGGCGGTGCGGGCCCTGGGTGCCATCGGGAGCGAGGCCGCACTCAGGTCGCTCGCGCCGGTCGTCCAGGCCGACGAGGAATCGCTCCGACGGGCCGCAATCGAGGAACTCGGTCAGTTTGCGACCCTCGAACCCGTCGACGTCCTGCTTCGAGCGTTGGTCGACGATACCGCACCGGTACAGCGTGCGGCGCTCCTGTCGCTCGTCCAGTTGTTCGTCGACGCCCCGGCGGAACGACGGCAGGAGGTCCGTGAGGCCGTCGCCGACCGGCTCTCGAACGCGGACACGCTGACGGTGGTCCCCCACGTGATCGACATGCTCGACGAGAGCCGACGGACGGACGTGAGACACAACGCAGCGTGGCTCCTGGGTCGGGTGGCCGACGCCGACGATCCGGACGCGGATCGGCGCGATGCGGTGTACGACTGCCTGATCGCCGCACTCGGCGACCCGGACGACCGAACGGCCCGGCTCGCGGCGAGCAGTCTGGCCGAACTCGAGAGTGAAAAGCTCGAACGCCGGCTCCAGATCCTCGTTCACGACGAGGACGTGCCGTCGGACGTCGCCGAGCGCGCGGAGGCGGTACTCGACGAGATCGGAGGGAGCCTCTCGGGAGAGGTCGTGACCAACGCCGTCGATTATACGTACGTCCGCGATCCGTCGGATTACACGGCCAACCACGACGATGCCGACCGAGAGCCGTGAGTGCCCCACGACGCGCCCCGGATCGCCGACTCAGTCGAGTTCGGAATGTGGCCCGGCGATGAACCGCCGGTCGTCGGCCTCGATCGAGAGGTCGAACACCTGATCGAGGACGTTGATCGTCGACTTCGACTGCGCTCGCGGGTCGACGTGATAGTGAGAGAGTGCATCGGCCCGGTCGAAGCGCACGGCGAGGACGTGGAGGAACTTGAAAACCGTTTGCAGGTCGAACTTCTCGACGAGTTCGGGAAGGATGTCGAATTCGGCGGCTATCTTCCCGCCGACGTCTTCGTACTCGCCGACGATCCGCGAAATCGTCTCGCCGACCTCGGAGAGGCCGAGTCGACTGTCGAGACGGACGACTTCCAGCGATCCCTCCGAGAGGTCGAGATCCGAGACGTCGCCGAGGGGATCGGGCTTGGTCGTGAGGATGATCGTCCGTCTCGGCCACTCCCGGAGCGCATCGTCGATCAGCCGAATCCGTTCGGCGGGGGCCGTCGTCACGAACAGGACGATATCTCCGGGGGAGAGAAAGTGGACTCGGGCGTTGTCGAGGCCGTCGCTCCCACGCGGGGCACGGACCAACACGCCACCGGTTCGGTCGAATTCGTCCGCGACGTGGACTCCCGACTCCACGGACGACTCGACGTGTTCGAACAGGTGCCGCTCGAAGCGCTCGATCCCGGCGTCGCGGTCGTGGTGCTGGCCGCTCCGTTCACAGTGAGGGCAGCTCCACCGGATCCGGAAATCCTGTTTGGTCACCCGCTCGCGGTGGTGTCCGAGGATGTGGGTGCCAACAGCGTCACCGATCGTGTCTCGGCTCGTCGACCAGATCGTGAAGGGACACTGCCGACACTGGAACCGGTAGACCATCTACGTTCCTACCGATTCATACCAGTAGTATATCAGTTCTTGTTCGCTCGCGTGCGATGAATCGAGGCCGCCCACGGGGCCGAGGGAGCGCTCGCCGGGGGAAGGGGTTTGGTCACGCCCGACCAACGCCCGGTATGTTCGACATCGAGCGGTACCTCAACGTGCGGAGCGCCCACGGCGCCTCCGTCGGTCCGGACGGCGACCGACTCGCCTTCCTCATGGACACCACCGGCGTTCCGCAGGTATGGACGCTCTCGGCGCCCGGCGCCTGGCCCGAGCAGCGGACCTTCTTCGACGACCGCGTCACCTTCGCCTCCTGGTCGCCCGAACGTCCCGAACTGATCGTCGGCCGGGACCGGGGCGGCGACGAACGCGAGGCGCTCTACCGCCTCGACGTCGCGACCGGCGAAATCGTCGATCTGACCCGACATCCCGACGCGAAACACTGGTTCGGGGGCTGGAGTCCCGACGGCGACCGCTTCGCCTTCGCCTCCAACCGCCGCGACGACGCGGTGTTCGACGTCTACGTCCAGGATCGTGACGCGACCGGCGCGGACGCCGAGCGCGTTCACGAGGGCGCCGGCTGGCTCTCCGTCGCCGGCTGGAGCCCCGACGGCGACCGCCTCCTCCTCGTCGAGTCCCACTCCAGTTTCGACCAAGACGTCTACGTCCTCGACGTCGGGACGGGAACGCGCCGCCACCTGACGCCCCACGAGGGGACGATCCGGCACCTGAGCGCGACCTGGGGACCCGACGGCGAGAACGTCTACCTCGCCACCGACCGCGACGGTGACACGCTCTCGCTGGCCCGGATCGACCTCGCGACCGGCGACCTATCGTCCGTCGTGGCCGCCGACGCCGGCGACGCGACCACGGCCCTCGCCGACGACGAGTGGAACGTCGACGGCGTCGCGGTCGACGAGGACTCCCGGCGCGTGGTCTACTCCCGCAACGTCGACGGCTACACGGAACTCGGCGTGGGCGAGCTCGTCGCGCCCGGCCGGCTGGATCACTTCCCGACCCCCGACCTCCCGGAGTCCGTCGCCGGCGGCGTGAGTTTCGGCCCGAACGGGGACCGCTTCGCGCTGACCGTCACCCGAAGCGACGACACCGCCAACGTCTACGTCGTCGACGTGACAAGCGGGACGGTCGAGCGCTGGACCCGGGCCTCCACCGCGGGCATCCCGCGTGACTCCTTCGTCGCCCCGGAACTCGTCCACTACCCCTCCGTCGACGGACTGGAGGTGCCCGCCTTCTTCTCCCTCCCCGAGACCGACACCGGGCACGGCGAGACGCCCGTCGTCGTCGACGTCCACGGCGGCCCCGAATCGCAGCGCCGACCCTCCTTCGGCCGGGTGAAACAGTACCTCCTCTCCCGGGGCTACGCCGTCTTCGAACCGAACGTCCGCGGCTCGACGGGCTACGGCAAGGCCTACACCCACCTCGACGACGTCGAAAAGCGCATGGACGCGGTCGCGGACCTGAAGGCCGGCGTCGAATGGCTCCACGACCACCCCGCCGTGGACCCGGACCGTATCGCGGTGATGGGTGCCTCCTACGGCGGCTTCATGACCCTCGCCGCGCTCACCGAGTATCCCGACGTCTGGGCGGCCGGCGTCGACATCGTCGGCATCGCCAACTTCGTGACGTTCCTCGAGAACACCGGGGACTGGCGGCGCGAACTCCGCGAGGCCGAATACGGGTCGCTCGACGAGGACCGCGACCTACTGGAGTCGATCAGCCCCGTCCACAACGTCGACGACATCGCCGCCCCCCTCTTCGTCCTCCACGGCGAGAACGACCCGCGCGTGCCCGTAAGCGAGGCCCACCGGATCGTCGAAGGGGCCCGGGAGGCCGGCGTCCCCGTCCGCGAACTGATCTTCGAGGACGAGGGGCACGGCTTCACGAAACTGGAAAACCGGATCGAGGCCTACACCGCCATCGTGGACTTTCTGGACGAACACCTCGGGACGGGAACCGAGGCGACGTAGCCCGCCGCCTACGTCGCCCGTTGGTCGTCGGGGTTGACCGCGCGGTTCTCCACCGTGTTCGGTTCGTCCTCGCTGCGCCGCGGGTCGGCCGCCGTGGCGACGGTCTTCGTCGGCACGTCGTCGTCGCCCTCCTCTTCCTCCTCGGCTTCGGCCTCCTCCGCTTCGGCTTCCTCCGCTTCGGCTCCTTCCGCCTCGTGATCCTCGGGGTTGACCGCGCGGTTCCCCACCGTGTTGGGTTCGTCCTCGCTGCGCCGCGGATCCGCCGCCGTGGCGACGGTCTTCGTCGGCACGTCGTCGCCCTCCTCTTCCTCCTCGGCTTCGGCCTCCTCCGCTTCGGCCCCTTCCGCCTCGTGATCCTCGGGGTTGGCCGCGCGGTTCCCCACCGTGTTGGGTTCGTCCTCGGCGCGCCGCGGGTCGGCGGCCGTCGCGACGGTCTTCGTCGGCACGTCGTCGTCGCCCTCCTCTTCCTCCTCGGCTTCGGGTTCGGCCTCCGCTTCCTCGGCTTCGGGTTCGGCCTCCGAGTCCGGTTCCGGTTCGGGCTCCGAGTCCGGTTCCGATTTCGACGACGTCGACGCCTCGTCGCTGGAGCCCCCGCCGAAGATGGAGAGAATCTTGCCGAGCAGGCTCATGCCGACGCACCCCCCCACGCGGTGTCGGCGGAGCGGAGCGGACAGCCGGTCGGCAGGGAGCGAGTCGGGGCCGTCGATCGGAGCGTCGCGTCGCTCGTCGGCCGGTCGAGCCCGCCCGTCGCGACGGAGACGATGGTCAACACGATGCTCGTGACGGCGGCGGCCAACTCGCTAGCCGTCGGTCTGGAACGGTGCATGGCTTTCGTTACCATGGCACTCATTATAAATGTGGGGCCCCGATTCGAGGTCCAGCGCCGGTGAGCGGGCCGTGCTCGTCGTGTTACTCGGATAAGTAAAAATCGGATTAGTGTGAAAACCTCGTTGCTTGATGCGGTCGCGGCGAGAACCGACTGGTGTATGCTTCATCCGCTCCCGATGCAGCTCGACGTCCCGCTGTTCGGGATCGTTGGCCTGCTGGTGCTCGGGCTAGCGATCGTGACGGTCTGGCAGATGGTCCGGATCGTCGACGCCTACGACAAACGGGCACTCACCGTGTTCGGCGAGTATCGCGGCTTGCTCGAACCGGGCATCAACTTCGTTCCGCCGTTCGTCTCGCGCACGTACCGGTTCGACATGCGGACACAGACGATGGACGTGCCCCAACAGGAGGCGATCACGCGGGACAACTCCCCCGTCACGGCCGACGCCGTCGTCTACCTCCGCGTGATGGACGCGAAGAAGGCGTTCCTCGAGGTCGAGGACTACAAGACCGCGGTCTCGAACCTCGCCCAGACCACGCTCCGGGCGGTCATCGGCGACCTGGAACTCGACGACACGCTGAACAAGCGCCAGGAGATCAACGCCCGCATCCGGAAGGAACTCGACGAACCGACCGACGACTGGGGGATCCGCGTCGAGTCGGTCGAGGTCCGCGAGGTCAACCCCAGCCAGGAAGTCCAGCACGCGATGGAACAGCAGACCGGCGCGGAGCGGCGGCGGCGGGCGACGATCCTCGAAGCCCAGGGCGAACGCCGGAGTGCGGTCGAGAAGGCCGAGGGAGACAAGCAGTCGAACATCATCGGAGCCCAAGGCGAGAAACAGAGCCAGATCCTCGAAGCCCAGGGCGACGCCATCTCGACGGTACTGCGCGCGAAGTCCGCGGAGTCGATGGGGGAGCGGGCGATCATCGACAAGGGAATGGATACGCTGGAGGGGGTCGGGCAGGGTGAGTCGACGACGTTCGTCCTCCCGCAGGAACTCACCTCGCTGGTGGGTCGCTACGGCAAGCACCTCACCGGAAGCGACGTCGCGGCCGACGGACAGCAGTTGGACAGCCTGGATTTCGACGCCGAGACGCGCGAACTCGTCGGCCTCGACGACATCAAGGAGATCCTCGGCGAGATCGACCAGGCAGCAGAGATGGACGTAGAGGAGCTAGAGCAACAGGCCAAGGCGGTCAAGGACGGCGTTCCGAACGCCGCGGACGCCGACCAGGGCGGTGACGGAGCGTGACGGCCGAGCGTTCCCTCCCGACGGATTGGACGCTGGAGACCGAGCGGACGACACACGACGAACTGATGGGCCGGGACTACACCACGGTTCTCTACCGACAGGAGGATACCGGACGCGCGGTGTACATCAACGAGGTCATCGACGGCGACAACGTCTGGGAGTACGCCATCCACCGGTCGGGGGTCGGCGGTGACCTCGGCACCGCCGCCGACCTGGAGTCGGCGAAGGGAATCGCGTTCGCGTTCATGAACGACGCCGACGGGGACTGACGGCCACCGCGCCGTCGGCGGCGGGATTCACCGCCGCGTCTGCCGGACGAACTCGTCGATTTTCGCCTCGATGCGTGTCGCGACGCCGTAGCGGTCGGGACCGTCCGTTTCACGCCGCGCTCACCGCGCGTTCACCGGTCCGGATGGACGGCCCCGACCGGAGCGGTCCAGAAATCGGTCGGCAGGGCGGTTCCGGGCTGTAAACTGGTGGTGACGCCCGTCTTGGTTCCAGACCCCAGGACGGCACCGAACTTCCGACCGCCGGTCGAGTGGCCCTCGGCCCCGGCAGCGATGGGGTTCCCGTCGTGTCGGAGGTTCGCCGTGATCGTTCCGGCGCCGAGGTTCGTCTCCGGCCCGAGGGGGCGTTCGCCGACGTCTCGAACGTCCACTTCGTCGCGTGTGGCGCCTCCTATCACGCCGCCGTGTACGGCGAACACCTGCTCTCGAAGTGGGGCATCCCCGCGTCGGCGTTCTTAGCGAGCGAGTACGCCGTGTATCCGCGGCCGGTCGACGACGGGACCCCCGTGATCTGCGTGACACAGAACGGCGAGACGGCCGACACGAAGCGAACGACCCCTATCATCCCGCAGTGGAAGACAACCCCGGCGACCGATACGGCGACTCCCCTCGTTCCCGACAGCCACGTGACGGCGACACGAACACGCGATACGCGGAGCCCGCCACTGACCGAGAACCGCGCGGTGTCAAGGGTTCGACCGCCTCCGCCCCGGGAACTCGGTGTTCGGCGGCGCCGCGACCACCGCGAGTTCGTCCCGCTTCGAAAGGCGTGGTACGCACGACTGGACGACGATCACCCCGTCGAACGCGAGCCGATCGAACAGGGGTTCGGCACGCATCCCCGGTTCCGGCTACCGATCACCGTATAGCGCGACGCCTCACCAGTCACACGCGGAGGGACGGTCGTCCGTGATTCCGCGGGAGACGGACTGCCGAATACGGAGGCTGCGTTCAGCGTCCCGGACTCGAGTAGTTCGTGAAGGAGGTGTCCAATCGACCGGTCACTGAGCCTGCGAAGCCATCAAGGGGACCGTTCTCAGACCCCCTATTGTCCAATAGCACAGTTTTATCAATTCATCTCAACAGAGATATAACGATGGAACGACCCGAGGCGCAGTTCGTCCCCGAGACGACACGCCAGGCGACTGCCGCGGACCTCCGCGCAGAGCTCGGGTCCCATGATCTGCCACGTCACCTCGCACTCTTCTACCGATCGAACGAATCCCAGTTAGATGCCACCACGGCCTTCCTCGTCGAGGGTCTCCAGTCCGGCTATCGCTGTGTCTATCTGCTCGACGTCAACACCGCTGGCGACATCGAATCGGCACTCCGGCGGGCCAATGTCGACGTCGAACGACGGATCGACGCTGGCGACCTCGTCGTCCGAGACGCCGAAGATGTCTACCTCGAATCCGGCTTCGAACCCACGGAGATGATTAGGACACTCGAAACCGAAGCCAACGCTAGTGTCGCGGACGGCTACGAAGGGTTGTGGGTCGCTGGCGAGAACTCGTGGTGTTTCCACACCGAGCTGTCGTTCGACCATATCGTCGACTTCGAAGCGGACTTCGATGCCGCCTGCCCGGACCTCCCGGTCACCGCACTCTGCCAGTACGACCTCGACCGCTTCAACGGAACGTCGGCCGCCAAGGCCCTCCGAACCCACGAACGGATCATCTACCGCAATCAGCTCTGTAAGAACCCCTTCTACATCCCACCCGAGGACTACCGCTCGACCGAGAGCTCGGAGCTGAACGCACAACTGATGCTGGAGCAAGCGTATTCGCTGACGAACGCCCGCCGCGACATCGACGAGCGCGAACAACGGCTGGGCATCGTCAACCGCGTGCTTCGGCACAACATCCGCAACGATCTGAACCTCGTGAAGGGGACGCTCGAACTGGTAGACGAGACGGAGTCGTTGTCCGCCGAGAG
The DNA here is from genome assembly GCF_009762275.1 of Haloplanus salinarum. Classification (NCBI taxonomy): domain Archaea; kingdom Methanobacteriati; phylum Methanobacteriota; class Halobacteria; order Halobacteriales; family Haloferacaceae; genus Haloplanus; species Haloplanus salinarum. Next base: position 1,137,764 of record NZ_CP034345.1, read on the forward strand.
CCACCGGCAACTAGTGATCGCCATCGAGCATGCTGAGTCGGTCGTCGAGATGGCGGAGAAAGCCCGCCACATTCAACAAACGACGGGTGAGACGGCGGTCGAGCCACAGCAGCTTGGCCCACTCATCGAGACGGCCATCCAAGAAGTAACCGACGAATATGCTACTGCCGACGTCCAGTTCTCCGGGACGAACGGTGTGACCGTGCTTGCCGACGAGAATCTCGACGTCGCGTTGTATGAGGCCATCGAGAACGGGATTATCCATCAGGACATGGACGCTCCAACGGTTGTCGTCTCCGTCTCAACGCCAAGTGAAGACACGGCCCGGATCGAGATTCGGAACGAAGGAGCGATTCCCGACTTGGAACGGTCGACACTAGTGAAGGGAGCGGAGACCCCGTTAGAGCATTCGAGTGGGCTCGGCCTCTGGCTAATCAAATGGATCGTCGAGAACGCCCATGGGTCGATCGAATTCCCGGACTCGAACGCAGGCGAGGCACGCCTACGGATCGAATTATACCGGGTGCCCTCGTAGGGGCCCGCTATTCACTACGCTGTCGATTGACTCGTTGGTCCGTAGTGAGCGATCGTAATCGGGGAACACCGTCGGGCTGCATACGCGCTCCGTATTCACCACGGCCACTCGGACCGCTCACCGGTCGAGAGGGTGTTCGTGTCCGTTCCTCCGGCCGGGACGGTCACGACGTTTCAGAGCCCGTCTACCGTCGTCAGCCCCTCGGCCAGCGGGACGTCCGCGTCGAAGCCGAGTCGTTCGCGTGCGGCGGTCGTCCCGGCGCGACCGTGTCGGATGTCGCCCTCCCGGCCGTCGACGTAGCGGATCGACGACGACGACCCGGCCAGGTCGCGGATCCGTTCGGCCAGGGACGCGACCGTGACGCTCTCGCCGGTGCCGACGTTGTACGCGGCGCCGACGTGCGGTGTCGTCGCCGCCCGGAGGTTCGCGCGCACGATATCGTCGACGTGGACGAAATCGCGGGTCTGTTCGCCGTCCCCGTGGACGGTGATGGGGTCGTCCGCCAGCGCCTGTTCGACGAACGTGGTGATGACGCCGCTGTAGTCGCCTCCGGGCTGTCCGGGGCGGTACGCGTTGAAATACCGCAGGGCGACGGACGTCGTACAGCGACGCGTAGAGGCGGACGTACTGATCGGCGGTGTATTTGCTCACGCCGTACGGCGACGTCGGGTGTTCCTCGTCGACCGGCACGTAGTCGGGGTGGCCGTAGACCGCCGCGCTCGACGCGAAGACGACGCGTGCGAGCTGATCGAGGATTTCGTCACACCGGCGCTCGAGAGCCTCCGATTCCATAGCCCACTACCGCGTCCACAGCGTCATTGTCATGCCCGGGCTACGGGAGAGATCCGGCAGGCCCACCGGTAGCGTCGGGGGGATTCGCCGCCCGCCGGTCGCCGGCCGCGGGCCGACGTCACGGGCGAGCGCCCCTGACGGTGTCGGCCCGGTCGTGCGGGCCGAGCGGGCGTCCGGATCGGCGGCAGGAAGGGACTACCGCTTCGAGCGCGCAGCGCGGGCCTCGCTCCCGTCCCGGACCAAGTCCTCACACCGCGGACAGACCCGCACGGTGTCGAGGTGGGTCGGTGAAAACACGCGAACGTACTGCTCCGTCACGACGGACTCGCAGTTGTCACACTTCGGCATATCGGCTCCAGAATGCTCATCGTGTTAATTCATCACACTCACTCGATTCATCATTCTCATCATCTCAGTGACAGTCTGGCGGGTCGACGTCGCCCACCCGGTCACCGATGTCGTCCCGAGCTCACTGCCCTGCGGGTCCCGAAGCCGTCACCCGCCGAGCCACCACCCGTAGAGGTGTTCCGCCGCTCGGTCGTCGGACGGCTTCTTCGGCCGACGGCAGGTCTTCCCCTTGAGGATCTGCCGCTCGGCTTTGTTCGCGGCCAGTCCGAGCGCGTGTGACGCACCGTACCCCTCCCCGTGGGCCGTGAAGTAACCCCGGTCGGTCGTCAGTCGAATCCGTGCGAGCACCAGCGGCACGCCTCGGGACCGCTCGTCGTGTTCCTGGAGTTCGATGCTGGCTTTGATCAGGCTCATCTCGCCGTACTTCGCGGCCACGTCCTCGATCTCATCGTCGAGGAGGGTTCCATGACCGAGTTCGTGGCTCCGATAGGCACGAACGGCTGGCCGGTCGAGAACTGTGCCACCGTCTTCGCCGAGACCGACACGTTCCTCGAGACCGCACGGACGGTGGCGTTGTCCCGCGACGGCGCGGTCGTCGTTCACCGCGACGGTACCATCGCGGAGGGGATGGTGCGAGTCGATCAGCTCTCGCCCGGCGAGCGCCGACGGACCGACGAGCTTCCCCACGCGGGGTGGATGGGCGCCCGTCACATGAGCGCGCTGGAAACCTCGATCCGCGAGGAGGTGATCGCCGCCATCACGCTGAGCGAGGAGAACGGGCGGGTGACGGTCTTCACCGACGGCACGTTCGAGGATTTCCCGGCGACGTCCCTGCTGGCCGATTGATTGGCGGCGGGACGCGTCGCTCGCGGCGGGTCCCATCGACGGCTGTGTCTCCCCGTGAACGTCATCCACGACACGCGATGGTGGGTGGCGGAACCGCCGTTCGGTTCGGCGTGCTCGTCGCGGCGGCCGCGGGCCGCTGGATCGGTGCCCGTCGCTTCGGCCGTCGGCGCTGACCGTCGGTCTCACCCACGTCGCCGCGGGCATCGCCACCCTAGAATCGGTGGTCACCGCCGACCCGGCACTCGAGGGGTCCGGGACGTCGCAGTCGGCGACGCCGTCGACTCCGACGGTCGCCAGTTCGCCCCGAGGGGGTGGTGGTCGCGAGCAGGACGAGCACACCGAGGATGGCCTCACGCCGGTCGCATCACCACCAGCCCGGTCCCCGAGACCGCGGCCGGATCACTTCCCCTCGCGCTCGCGCCGAAGTGATCCTCGAACCGCTCGACCGGGGTCGTGAACGGCTCCGCGCCACCGAGGTTCGACGACGGACTCGAAGGGGGTGCCACCGAGACACGGCCGTGGGTTCAGCTCACGCGTCGTCCCAGGGGTTCCGTGTCGACAAACACCGCCCTTCCGTCGGATTCGAACATTGTTTTGATAATCTGGGTGAAATTCGGACGCGTTTTCAGCGTCTACCGCGTTGGGACAGCATGGAGTACGACATCGGACCGAACGAGTCGACGAGTACGGCCGTGGTGCGTGCGGTGAGTGCGGTCGAAGGCCGCGACCCACGGTCGATGCGGCCGCTCACTGACGTACTCGATCCGGACGCGCTGGACGCCCTGTTCGGTCCCCGACACGACGGAACCCCCCGGCCGGGTGGCAGTCTCACGTTCGTCTACAGCAGGTGCCGGGTCACGGTCGACAACGGGGAGTACCTCACGCTCCACCCGATCGATCCCCGGACCCGCGACCGACGCGACGCCGAGATCGTCGAGGCGGACCTCGGTGACGAATCGGCGACCGGGTGACGAGCGAGCGTGCGCACTGCCGGGTAGAACGTCGCCCCGGACGGTGTCAGACGGCGGGATCGCGCTGGGTTAGGAGTCCCTGTGCCATGAGTCGGCGGGCGATCACGACGAGGCCGTTCCCGAACCCCTCCCCGAAGATGGCCTGTTCGGCCTTCGAATCCGGCATGATGGAACTGACGAGGATCGTCGAGCGGTCGACCAGCAACAGACGGCCGATCGCGGTCTCGTCCTGGCTACCGGTCGCACCGTGTAACCACTCCAGTCCGGAGATGAACGTCGTGGCGTCGGGGACGGCGGCCTGAATCCGTTCCTGGAGCGGTTCGGTCAGGGCACCGATGAGCAACTCGACGCCGTTCCCGACCTCGTTGAGGGTGGCGACGAGGTCCTCGGTCAGCAGCGATTCGTCGCCGATGACGAGGACGATTTCGTCGGTGGCCGTCTCGATGAGCTCTTCAGTCCGGTTTTCGATCGCGTCGTTTCCGGCCATCGCCCACACCTGCTGGACCGGTTCCTCGTCGTCGCTGTCGACGATTTCGACCGTGTCGAGGGCGTCGTGCAGGCGTTCGACGCGGGCCTCGTACTGGTCGCGGAGCGTCTCGGTCGCCTCGTCCAGCGAGACGGCGCGGAACTGCTGTGGATTCGAATGCTGAATCTGGACCAGCCCCTGTGCTTCCAGCACACGGATCGCGTCGTACACCCGCGTCCGGGGCACTTCGGTCATCTCGCTGAGTCTCTTCGCCGTGCCGGTCTCTAACTGAGACAACCCCACGTAACACCGTGCCTCGTACTCCTTCAGCCCGAGTTGCTGGAGTGCTTCGATCGCTTCTTCTATGTTTTCGGATACGTTCATTGTGTCCCAACTGTCCCATTCAAACGGCGTCAGACTAATCGTTAGGACGGGGCTACTGATAGTGTTTGTCACTCAAACCGTAAATCCAACACCTTCGTCACACTCACCCGCTCCGCTATGCCGACGTAAACCACCGTGGGGCCCCGAATACGGATCGGCTGTCACCTGACGAGTTACGGGCGACTGCCGATCGAAGAGTACGGCGCTGAAAGGTGATCGCTCCGGCGGCCCAGATATTTCACCCGTTTTATCACAACATCTATATCCCGGACGGGGCCATAGGTCACAACCGACGGCCGGTGTCGAGCCGCGTCCCGACCGCTCGATGCGGCGTGCCGACCGGCCACCGCACGTGGCGGCGTTCGACGGAACCCCCTCATCGATGACCACCGACCCCAGCCAAGACCCGCAGTCCGCCGCCATCGAGCAACTCGAACAGTTCGGCTTGAGTTCGTACGCCGCACGGACGTTCGTCGCGCTCGCCAGCCTCGGCACCGGGACGGCCAGAGACGTCAGTGAGGCGTCCGAAGTGCCACGAACCCGCGTGTACGACGCCATCGACGAACTCCACGACCGGGGACTCGTCGACGTCCAGCAGTCCTCGCCCAAACGGTTCTGGGCCATCTCCGCCGAAACCGCGAGCCGGTCCTTCGAACACGAACTCCGACACCGGACGGACGTCCTGCGGACCGCACTGACCGAACTGGAACCGATCGAGCGGCGGGACTCACAGCGCGGCGTCTGGACGGTCGACGGCCAGCCCGCAGTCACGGAACGGGTCGTGGAGTTTTTCGGCGACGCGGAGTCGGAGATCGTCTACATGACGGTCGGGGAGTTGCTCACCGACGGCCTGATCGAGGCGCTGAGCGGCGCCGCGGAACGGGACGTCTCGATCAAGCTCGGCGGCGTTTCGGCGGACGTCCAGGAGCGTATTCAAGACGAGATCCCCGGGGCGACGATGTTCGAGTCGCTGTGGGTCTGGTCGGAGACGCCGGCCGCCCGGCTCATGATGATCGACGGGGAGAAGACGCTCGTGAGCGCGCTCGTCAACGGGGTGGACGCGAGCCCCTCCGACGCGCGCTCTGAGACCGCCATCTGGGGCGAAGGCGAGGCAAACAGTCTGGTCGCCGTGCTGAAAGCGATCTTCACGTGGCGACTCGACGCCGTTGAGAGGGATACCTGAACATCCCGAGCGGTCTATCCGACCGGGTCGACGCCGGCGTCGCCCGCGCGCTCGTCGGCCTCGTCCGGAAGGTAGCCGTGGGGCAACGCGTCACGTCGGGCCGCAAGCGCCGCGAGGACGGGGTCGACCGCCTCGAAATCGTCCCCTCGCCGCACGGTCCCGGTCTCCCGGTCCCACGTGACGAGGTCCATCTCCTCCAGGAGCGGGAGGTGGACGTGATGGAGTGGGATCGTTCGTTCCCGGTCGTCTTCCACACCGGCGAACGGGTCCAGGGGCTCCGCGTCACGGAGTTCGATCAGTATCCGGCGGCGGCGACCGTCCGATAGCGCGCATCACCCCGTCGAAATCGTTCACTGTCCGAAGGGATGCGGTGGTTCCCCTTTCAACCCCTCACGTTTCACGGAAAGCTATGTTGTGATTACACGAGTAACGAACCGTCCGACGGTGAACGGTGGATCGGGGAGCGACCGGGCCCGTCGGCGTCTCGCGTTGCTCCAGACCGGAGTACGCCGGTAGGTTCGGCTTTCGCGCTCGGGGGCTGGCGGGGACGGAGCGAAAATCAAGCCGCGCCGACCGCCGTACGTGCCGAGTCGAACGAGGTGGTAGTGTGGCAAGCCTAGGACTGTGGACGAACCTGGCGGGCGTATCGATCAGTATCGTGGGGACGCTACTGCTGTTCGCACACGTGACCAGCGAGTACCACGCGGCCATCGTGGACATCGGCTCGATCGCCGTGGGATACCTCGGTCTGATCCTCCTCGGGGTGGCCGTCTCGATCACGGGGGTTGCGCTCCTGGTGCGCGAGGCGACCGACTGAGACGGACGGCGCGGGTCGGCGTCGGCCGCCGGCACGGGGGCTCCGTTAGAGTCAAACGCCCGTGCGCCGAACGGTAACACATGAGCGCAGGGCAGGAACAGCGGACCATCCGGTGTCTCGTCGCCAAGGTCGGTCTCGACGGCCACGACCGGGGCGCCCACGTCATCGCCCGGGCGTTCCGGGACGCCGGCTTCGAGGTCATCTACTCCGGCCTCCACCGCGCGCCGGAGGAGATCGTCCAGGCGGCGGTCCAGGAGGACGTGGACGTCCTCGGCATCTCCATCCTCTCGGGCGCGCACAACACGCTGGTGCCGACGGTGATCGAGGGGCTGAAGGAGTACGGCGCCTTCGAGGACACCCTCGTCATCGTCGGCGGGATCGTCCCCGACGAGGACCGCGAGGACCTGATGGCGGCGGGCGTCGCCGAGGTGTTCGGCCCGGGGACGCCGATGCAGGACACCATCGACTTCGTCCGCGACAACGTCCCGCACCGATGAGCGAGGCCGACGCCGAGGAACCGGAACTGGTCGCCGACGTCCTCGACGGCGACCACCGAGCGCTCGCCCGCACCATCTCGAAGATCGAGGACCGCGCTCCCGGCTACCGCGACATCGTCTCGGCGCTTCACGCCCACACGGGCGACGCGGAGGTGATCGGCGTCACCGGCAGCCCGGGCGCCGGTAAGTCCACGCTGGTCGACAAACTCGCGAAGACCTACCGGGACCGCGGGCTCACCGTCGGCGTCATCGCGGTCGATCCCTCCTCGCCGTACACGGGCGGGGCGGTCCTCGGCGACCGCATCCGGATGGCCTCGAACGTCGGCGACATGGACGTCTTCTTCCGGTCGATGAGCGCCCGCGGCCAGCTGGGCGGGCTCTCGACGGCCACCGCCGACGCCGTCAAGGCCCTCGACGCCTTCGGCAAGGATCGGATCGTCGTGGAGACGGTCGGCGCCGGCCAGAACGAGGTGGACGTGGTCCGCACCGCCGACAGCGTGGTCGTCCTCGTCCAGCCCGGCAGCGGCGACGACGTCCAGATGCTCAAGGCCGGCATCCTCGAGATCGGCGACGTGTTCGTCGTCAACAAGGCCGACATGGACGGCGCCGCGACCACCGTCTCGGACCTCCGGGAGATGCTCCACATGCGCGACGGGACGACGGCGGGTGCCGGCCACCACGGCGCGGGCACGACGGCCGACGGGAGCGACGGGGACGAGGACGAGGGGTGGGATCCCCGCATCGTCGAGACCGTCGCGACCGAAGGCGAGGGGGTCGCGGCGCTGATCGACGCCCTCGACGCCCACTACGACCACCTCCGGTCGACCGGCGAACTCGACCGGCGCGCGCGGACCCGCACCGCCGAGGAGATCCGGCGGCTACTCCGGTCCGACGCGGCCGATCTCTTGGAGGAGGAGATCGATCGCCACGGCGGGATGGCGACGCTCGTCGACGAGGTGCGCGCCCGCGAGACCGACCCCTACACCGTCGTCGACCGGCTCCTCGACCCCCTCGCCGACTGCGTCCGCGAGCGTCGCGAGCGCGACGACCCGGCCGAGTGACTCCGGTGGTCGTCTCCGATAGGATGAAATCACCGCACGACGAGAGCCGGATATGTCCCTCCGTTCGGCGACGCCGTGGTTCGGCGACCACCCACTCGCGACGGAACTCGCGGCGGTCGTCCTCGCACTGCTGGGCGTCCACCTCTGGCGACGGATCGTGACGGTCCTGGGGCCGGCGGTGTCGAACGCAGTCCCCGTCGGCGGGGATGGCCCCTTCACGGGCGCGCTCCTCCTCGCCGGTCTCGTGGCGTACGCCGGCGCGTACGCGGCCCTCCGCGGCGTCGACGTGGGGCTGGCGCTGCCGACGGGGCGCGACCGACGGCGCCTCGCCCTGGCACTCCTGCTCCCACCGGGGCTCGTCGCCTGCACGAAACTGGTCGGCGACGCCACCGGCGTCCCGTACAACGCGCTCACGACCTCGGCGTGGAGCGCCGGCACGCCCGCGACGACGTTCCTGGCGCTGCTCGGTCCGGGCGTCGTCGTCGGCGCCTGCTCGCTCACCGTCGTCTGCCAACTGCTCGTCCAGGGGACGTTCGAGCGCGTCGTCGACGGCCGGCGGGCGGCCGTCCTGACGACCGTGCTGGCGGCGGTCGTGCTGACCGGGGCACCCGCGGGGCTGACCGCCTTCCCGCGGCCGGGGAAACTCGCGCTCGCGGTCACGTTCGTCGGGACGCTCTGGCTCGCCCTGCACGCCGCCGAGTCCGTCGACAGCGACGCGTTGGCGTTCCTCGCGTACCTCCCCCTCACCGCGGTCCTCGGCCTCGTCGTCGTCTCCTGGGTGGCGGCGACGGACTCGGTCGCGGTACTGCTGTACGGCACCACCCAGGTCGCCGTCCTCTGGACGGCCGCGGACGGCTACGACCGGACCGACTCCCTCCTGTTGCCCGCGGTGGCCTACGGCGCCCTGCTCCTCTCACAGGAGGCGGTCGTCTTCCTCCTCGAAGCCGGGATGCGAAGTTGGTGACGGCCCGGGACCGGCAGCCGGCCGGTATAAGGGCACCGCGTCCGAAGGGCGGGTATGAAGCTCAGACGCCTCGGGGGTGCCCTCCTCGGACTGGGGGCGGCGACCGCCGTCACCGACCGCGTCCTCCGGGACGCGGCGGGCGAACTCGAACCCGCCCTCGACGCGACCGAGCGGACGTACAGCTGGCGGGGGATGGACGTCGCCTACGCGGAGGCCGGCGACCCCGACGACCCGGACCTGGTCTGTCTACACGGGATCAACGCCGCCGGCTCGAGCGGCGAGTTCCGCGAGGTGTTCGGGACGCTCGCGGAGACACACCACGTCGTCGCCCCCGACCTGCCGGGGTTCGGCCGCTCGGATCGGCCGCCGCTTCGCTACTCCGCGGCGCTCTACGAGGACTTCGTCGCCGACTTCCTCGACGAGTTCGACGCGCCGGCGGTCGTCGCGTCGTCGCTCTCCGGTGCCTACGTCGCCCGGGCGCTGACGCCCGGCGTCGACGTCGAATCGCTCGTCCTGGTCTGTCCGACGACCGTCGGCGGTCCGGATCCGCCGAAGACGTGGCTCCGCGAACTCCTGCGTGCGCCGGTCGTCGGGACGGCGCTGTTCGACGCGCTGGTCTCCAAACCCTCGATCCGGTATTTCAACGCCGACCACGCCTACGCCGATCCGGACGTGGTGTCCGCCGAGTGGACCGACTACCAGTGGCGAACCACCCACCAGCCGAACGCCCGCTTTGCCGTCGCCTCCTTCGTCGCCGGCGACTGCAACTCGTCGCTCGACCTCGATGCGACCCTCCGGGACGCGGACGCGCCCGTGACCGTCGTCTGGGGACGCGACGCGACGCTCCCGCCGCTGTCGCGGGGGCGGGAGTTGGCCGAGGCGGCCGACGCGCGGCTGGTCGTGTTCGATCACGCGAAACTCCTGCCGCACGTCGAGTATCCCGAGGAGTTCGTCGAGACGGTCGTTTCGGCCGTCTGATCAGCGCGTCCGCAACACTAGCAGGTCGTCCCCGGTCGTCTCGTTGGTTCCGATGGCCGGTTCGACGACGGTCCCGACGGACACGTCCTCGGGGTCGACCCCGCGGACGACGCCCGTGAGGCGCACGTCGCCGAAGTCGGCGATGGCGGTGGCGTACGGCTCCTCGTCGGCGAAGTCCGGGGCGGCGACGTAACACACCGTGAACGTCTCGACGGTGCCCGTCTCCGGCAGCGGCGTTCGGTCGAGGTCCGGGGAGCCACAGTCGGGACACACCCGCCGGGGCGGGAGCGAGCCGTGTCCCGAGGGACAGACCAGGGAGTAGCCCTCGCCGTCGTCGATGGCTTCGAGCCACTCGTCGTACCCCGCGTTCTCGTCGGTCATCGGTCCACCTCCAGGACGTGGACGACGGCGGAGGCCACCGTCCCGCCCGCGTTGTGGGTGACGCCGACCGTCGCGTCCGAGACGTGGTCGCTGTTGGGGTGATCGCCCCGGAGGAGCCGGGTCATCTCGGCGATCTGACTGCCGCCGGTGGCGCCGACCGGGTGGCCCTTGGCCTTCAGCCCCCCGGAGAGGTTCACGGGACGGTCGCCGGTCGCCGTCGTCTCGCCGCGGCGCGCGGCGCCGATGCCCTCGCCCGTCTCGTAGAAGCCGAGCCCCTCGATGGCCATCACTTCGGCGATGGTGAAGCAGTCGTGGACCTCGACGAGGTCCACGTCGGCGGGTTCGCGGCCCGCCTCGGCGTACGCCTCGCTCGCGGCGCGCTCCGTCGCCGGCGTGACCGCGAGGTGCTCGCGGGACTGGAGGGCGAGGTTGTCGCCGCCCTGTCCGGATCCGGTCACCGACACCGGTGCGTCGAGGTCGTTCGCCTCGGCGTACTCCTCGCTGACGAACACGACGGCGCTCGCGCCGTCGGTCACGGGACAGGCGTCGAGGAGGCCGAGCGGGTCGGCCACCATCGGTGCGTCGAGCGCCTCCTCGACCGTGATCTCGCGGTGGAACTGGGCGTACTCGTTGGGGAGGGCGTTGTCGTGGTTCTTCACCGCGACGTGGGCGAGGTCCTCGCGCGACCCGCCGAACCGATCGAAGTAGGCCCGCGCCATCAGGGCGTACGCGCTGGGGAAGGTGATCCCCGCCCTGATCTCGTAGAGGTCGTCGGCGGCGGTCGCCAGCCCCTCGGTGACGGCCGCCGTCGAGAGGTTGGTCATGCGCTCACAGCCGCCGGCGAGCACCACGTCGGCCTCGCCCGAGCGGACCGTGCGGACGGCCTCGCGGACCGCCACGCCGGCGGAGGCACACGCCTCCTCGTACCGGGTCGCCGGGCAGTTCACCCCGACCATCTCCGCCATCAGCGGTGCCTGGTGGCCCTGGCGCTCGGCCAGCGAGCCCATGAAGTTCCCGTAGTTGATCTCCTCGATTTCGTCCCCGGGGACGCCGGCGTCCTCGCGCGCCGCGAGGGCGGCCTCGGCGAACAGATCGCGACCGGTACGCTCCGGCTGTCGGCCGAACTGCGTCAACCCGACGCCGGCGACTCGAACGCCTGTCATGCCGTGACATAGGCGCACGAGCAGATAAAGACCTGCCGGATTCGGCGCCGCTACCGCACCGTATCGACGGTTTCGCTTCGACGACTGTCACCCGCTGGATCGACGTTCGACGTTCGACGTTCGGGTGTCCGGACGGACCCGCCGGACCGAAACGGTTAGTCGCCCGGGGGAACAGGTGCGCGCATGCACGGCTGGATCGGCGAGACGTTCACGAGCGACGTCGGGTGGTCGCATCTGGAGCGACTGGCCGACATCGGCGACCGGATGGCCGGGAGTCCCGGCGAGCGCGAAGCGCTGACCGCGACCCGCGACGCCCTCGCCGACCTCGGCGCCCGGGACGCACACGTCGAGACGTTCGACGTCCAGGGGTGGGTTCGGGGATCGAGCGGGATCGAGACGCCGAGCGGCGAGACGGAGCCGATCGCCCTGCCGCGGAGTCCCGCCGGCGCCGCGACCGGCCGCCTCGTCGACTGTGGTGACGGCCTGCCCGCGGACTTCGAGACCGACCTCGACGGCGCGGTCGTCGTCGCCTCCTCGACGGTTCCGGACCACTACGACCGGTTCGTCCACCGCCGCGAGAAGTACTACCGCGCCGCCGAGGCCGGCGCCGCCGCCTTCGTCTTCCGCAACGACACGCCCGGCTGTCTGGCGCCCACGGGCAGCGTCGGCACCGACGACACGCCGCTCGGCCCCATCCCCGCGGTCGGCGTCAGCCGGGAGGCCGGCACGCGGCTCGTCCGCCGACACGAGGGCGAGCGCGTCACCGTCCGTGTCGACTGCGAGACACCCGACGCCACGAGCGGCGTCGTCCGTGCCGATATCGGCCCCGACACCGACCGTGCGGTCCACCTGACCAGCCACGTCGACGCCCACGACATCGCCGAGGGCGCCGTCGACAACGCCGCGGGCACGGCCACCGTCCTCGAGGTGGTGCGCGCGCTCCTCGCGCGCGACGCCGACCTCTCCCGGCGGGTCCGGATCGTCTGTTTCGGCGCCGAGGAGGTCGGCCTCCGGGGGTCGAAACGCGAGGCCGAACGGATCGACCCCGACGCCGTCCAGGCGCTGGTCAACTGCGACGGCGTCTGTCGCGGCCGGACGCTCCAGTGGTACACCCACGGCTTCCAGGCGCTCGGCGACGCGGTCAGGGACGTCGCCGACCGCTTCGGCCACCCCGTCTCCGTCCGCCCGAGCCAGCACCCACACAGCGACCACTGGCCCTTCGTCGCGCGCGGGTTCCCCGCGCTGCTCGTCTCGAGCGAGGGCGACGACCGGGGACGGGGCTGGGGACACACCCGCGCGGACACGCTCGACAAACTCGAACGACGGACGCTGCGGGAGGGGGCCATCCTCGTGACGGGCGTCGTCGCCGCCCTCGCGGACGCCGACCGGATCGACCGCCGGTCGCCCGAGGGCGTCGCCGCCGACCTGGAGCGCGAGGACCTCGCGGCCGGCATGCGCGCGACCGGCGACTGGCCGTTCTGAATCGCACGGGCTTTTTACCGTCGTGGGTCGAGGTGTCTCGCATGGAGCGGACGCCTCGCGCGGAGCGACCCGGCAGGGGACGGCCGGAAAACCAGGACGGGTGCGGGCAGTGAACGTCGCCGTCAGGGGCGACGACGGGACCGTCGCGGCGGCGGTGGGCGTCGCCGGGGCGTCGCTCGTCGCCGAGGACGGGGACCGACACGCGGACGTCGTCGTGGCCGTCGGCGACGACGCCGTCCGCTCGGTCACGGCCGATCCGCCGGACGCGCCCGTCCTCCCCGTGACGACCGCGGGGGGTCGACACCGCGTCGCCCGTCCGGCTCTGTCGGGTGCACTCGCCGCGCTGGTCGCGGGCGACGGCCGTCGCGAGTCACATCCCGTCCTCGGCGTTCGTCGCGACGGGGCCGTCGTCGCCCGCGCGCTCCGGGACGTCGCCCTCGTCACCGACGCCCCGGCGAGCATCTCGGAGTACGCCGTCGCGGCGGGAGGGACGCGCCTCGATACCGTCCGGGCCGACGGGATGGTCGTCGCGACGCCGCTCGGCAGCGACGGCTACGCCGCCGCGGCGGGTGGGGCGGTCCTCGAAGCCGGCGCGGGCGTCGCCGTCGTCCCGATTTCGCCGTTCTCGACGGCGCCGGACCACCGCGTCGTCGACCCGGGGACGGGACTCGACCTGTCGGTTGAACGCGAGGGGGCGGTCGCGCTCTTCGCCGACGGCGTCCGCCGCGACACCGTCGACGCCGGGGTCGACCTCCGGATCGAACGCGTCGGCTCGGTCGACCTGGTGACCGCGGACGTCGGCCGCGGCCCCGATGGCCCCGGCGTCGGCACCGATACCGGATAGGAACGGAAAAGTTCTAATGAGTCACCGGCCCAGTTTGAACCATGCAACCGCTACAGTTCGTCGTCCCGGTCGGCGCTCTCGACGCGCTCGAACCGTACATCGCGCACGTGGTGCTGGCGCTGGTGGTGGTGAACATGCTCACGCGGATTCGGGCCCACTCCGTCCACGCGGCACAGGTCGAGGACGGCGCCGATGAACTGAGCCGGTACCTCCCCCACTCGCTGTCGACCATCCTGCTCGTCCTCGCCTCGTTCGTGTTCCTGCTCGTCGAGCCGCACGGCGGGATGGTCATGTCGGTCATCGCCGTCGGCCTGCTCCTGACCGACTTCTTCGAGTTCGAGTCCCGGCAGGTCGAGGCCCGAAACGACATGACCTTCGAACGCCCCAAGGGCGCCGTCGCGGCGTCGCTGCTCGCCCTGCTGTACGCGGGCTACCAGAGCCTGTTCGTCGTCATCGAACCCGTCTGGAGCGCCATCGTCTGATACTGTTCATTGTAAGTCAGTACCGGTGGTTCGCCGGGACAGTCCGGCGAACCACCGGAGAACAGGTACAATAATCCGTACGACGACGGGTCGGCTTTTTTCACCGGATTCCGGCGTCGTGACGCCCGAGCACAGAAGCCGGTTCCGTCGGTCGTCGAAAAGAGCGCGGTCGCTCGCGTCCCGCTTTCAGGCGTTCCGCCGATCTTCGACCGCCTTGCGCGTCTGTCTGGCGGCGGGGAGCAGAACCCAGAACGCCAGCGGGCCGAGGAGCGCGAACCAGAAGAGCACGTCCATCAGCCCGATCGCAAGCAGGTTGAACAGGTCCGCGTTCGCCGGGGTGGGCGACACGGGGCTCACGAGCTGTCGGGTGCTCTCGAAACTCGGCGTGCGGTACCAGCCGGCGAGCACGATCCAGCCGAGGCCGGCGCCGGTGAAGATGCCGAGCCCCTTGATGAATTCGTCAGCCATTATCTGAGGATTCGTCGGCGTCCTCTTGAGGGTTTCCCATTCCGCGGGCGCGAAACCGCGTCCCGAGAACGTACACGCCGGCGCCGACGGTGATGGAGACGAGCCCCGCGACGGCGAGGACCGCGCTCAGTACCGTCGACGGCGGCGTGACGCCGAGGGCACCGAGCAGTCCGATCAGGAGACGTCGCAGGAGGCTGAGTCTGATCGTCGCCGCGTCGAGCAGGACGAACCCGAAAACGACGCCGGCGACGGCGATGAGCGTCGAGAAGACGGTGACCGTCTTGTAGAGGCGCATGGGGACGACCACGTCCCGGCGGCCGCCCTCGGTGGTCGTGGGTCCGTCGACGTCGGCGGACTCGCCGCCCGCCTCGTCGTCCGAAGAATCGGTCATCGACCGTCGGTCACTTCGGCGGCCGGAGCCGATAGTACCGACGGTTGAGGTCGTACATGTACCCTTCGCGCATCGTCTTCAGAACGGCGTAGGTGACCGTCGTCGCCACGATGGGGAGGAGGAAGGTCAGATCGAAGAGCAGGTCGACGTTCATCGGCATCAGGTTCTTGATCGCCAGCAGGCTGATGGTCAGCGCGAAGACGACGCCGCCGACGCCGACGGCCGACCAGAACGGCTGTTCGACGGGACGCCGCGCGGAACCCTTGTTCAGGAAGGGTACGATGGCGATGACGCCGACGACGACGACGTTCGCCAGCACCCCGTAGGTGCGGTCGGCCGTGAGTTTCTGCCCGCCGAGGATGGCGAGGTCGGGGTTCAGCGGGCCGAGCTTCAGCAGGCCAAAGGACCAGTAGAGATACCAGTCCGGCAGGATGATGGCGGGGGTCGAACTCGGGTTGGCCGGCGAGCCGATGTGTGGTGGCATCGTCGCCGAGAGGAAGAAGATCATCCCGGTAAAGAAGGCCGCGATGGAGAGGTTCCGGACCGTCTCGTGGGGCCACGTCGGGAAGGCGAGCACGTCACGCTCGACGTAGTCGGACTCGGTCCGCAGGTCCTGGTCCTCGCGCCGTGCGCGCTCGAAATACTCGTAGGTGAGCCGCGAGAGGCCCGTCGTCCGTTCCTTTCGCTCGCGCCACGTCGGCGTCTCGTCGTCCGGGGCGACGATCCCCGGGCCGCCGCCGTCGGTGCGAGCGTCCGCGTCGTCCGTGGTGGAATCTGTCTCGGTCATGATCAGTGGGGTTCCGCGATGCCCTGCACCCAGACGATACCGATGTGGATGGCGATCAGCGTCGTCACGACGAATGGGAGCAGGAACACGTGCAGGATGTACATCCGCTGGAGCGTCGCCTGACTGAGCGTGAAGCCGCCGAACAGCAGTTGGGCGATCCACTCGCCGGCGAGCGGGATCGACAGCGACATCTCGACGCCGATCTGGCCGGCCCAGAAGGCCAGCTGATCCCACGGGAGCAGATAACCGGTGTACCCGAACACCATCGTCAGGCTGATGAGGACGATGCCCAGCAGCCAGTTGAGTTCCCGCGGTTCCTTGTACGCGCCCGTGAAGTACACGCGGAGCATGTGGAGGAACACGGCCGCGACCATCACCTGTGCCGACCACCGGTGGATGGACCGCAGCATGAACCCGAACTGGAGGTCGGTCATGATGAACGTGATCGAGTTGTACGCCGTACTGGGGTCGCCCGCCTGTGCCGGGGCGTAGTAGAACCCGAGCAACGCGCCGCTGACGGCGGCGACGATGTACGCGAGCGTCGAGAACGACCCCAGCGCGTACAGCGGGTACCAGTACCAGAACTTGTTGTCCAGGTCGTACTGTTCCGTGTGACTCTTCGGCATCTGGAGGTTGACCTTGTAGTACAGGTTCTCCAGCAGCTCCAGGTAGTCGACGATGCGGAGCCGCTTGTCCATCCAGATCAGCGCCGTCAGGAAGGTGGCTTCCACGGGGGTCAGGTCCTTCCGTTTCATCCACCCCTCGTGGTCCATCTCGTCTTTCTTTTCTAAGCTCATGGGTTATCGCTTGTAGTAGGGGTACACTGCGCGTTTGACGGTGTCCCACGCGCCGTCGCCGAGGGCCTCCCCGTCGACGTCCTCCTCGCGGATGTAGAGGTCCTCCCACTTCCGGCGTCGCTTCTTGACGATGACGACGTCGGGGAGGAACTCCTTACGGTACAGCGCGAGGATGAACGCGAGGTCGACGAAGATGACGGCTAGGATGGCGCCGAGGAACATGTTGCCCGTCTCGGTCAGGCCCCACCCGCTCACGAGGCCGTAGGCGAACATGAACACGAACACCACCTCGATGACCGTCAGGAGGACGATGGCGATGGCCGCGGCCGTGCTCTCCCGGGCCGGTTCGTACCGGTGGATGTCGCCGTAGGTACTGCCGCTGGACGACATCTACTCTCCCCTCCCGGTTCCGGTGTTCGGCGACTCGCCGTACTTCAGGACGTAGAAGGTGAACACGAGCGAGACGATGATGCCGAGCATCGTCGCGCCGCCCACCCAGTGGGCCTGAATCGGGACGCCGAGGGTGTGGAGGTCGACCTCGCCGCTGCCCTCGCCGCCGCCTTCGCCGCCACCGCCGCCACCGCCACCGGGCATCTCGCCGACGACGACGACGCCTTTCATGCCGAGGCCGCGGTGGGGCTGGCAGTAGTACTTGGCGACTGTCGCCTCCTCGAAGGTCTGTTCGAAGGTGAAGCCGGCTTCGGCGGTGAGCTCGCTCTCGAAGTCGCCGCCCTCCTCGGCGACGACGTTGTGCTGACCGCCCTCGCCGTTCCACTCCCAGACGACGGTCGTCCCGGGGTCGACCTGAACGGCCGCGGGGTCGAACCCGAAGTTCCCGCCGTTGCCCTGGGCGCCGACGGTGATCGTCACCTCGTCCTGGCCGGTCGCGTCGGCCACCTCGCTGTAGTTGCCCACGTCGCTCATCCACCCGTCGAACGACGCCTGTGCGGCGGCTGGCGTCGCCGTCGCGGCGGCCGTTCCGGCGGCGGCGGACCCACCGGCCACTCTCAGGAAATCCCGCCTCTTCATACGGTCGAAACTGAGGATGGAACGCGCTTAAACCCACCGACTCCCCAGTGGTCGTCAGCCGGACTCGCCGGCCTCGTCGCCGGCGGTCGACCCCCGCGACGGCGCCGTCTCCGACCCCTCCAGCGGCGGGAGGAAATCGGGGCGGTCGCCGTCGTCGACGCCGGTCGCACGCAGCCGGTCGCGGAACTCCTCGGCCCGGAAGCGATCCGAGAGCCGGGCATTGGCGACGACCGCAAAGAGGAAGACGCCGATGCCGACGAAGATCAGCCCCATGAGCGGCGGCACGAGGTTGACGTACCCGCCCGGCGCGGGGACGGCGTCGGTGAACAGCCAGGCGCCGATCAGTCCGATCCCCGTCAGCAGTTGGGCGAGCGCGACCACCTGGAGGAGGTTGTTCCCCAGTTGGCCCGTCCCTTCCGGTACGTCGTCGGGGGCTGGCAGGGAGACGTCGTCGGGAGCGTCGGGCACCTCGTAGGAGTCCATCGAACACAGCGCCACCGTCGGTTTCACGTCCCGGAGGACCGTCCCCCGTCCCTCGACGCTCCCGTCGGGGCCGACGATGGCGTACCCCTCGTCGGAGTAGGCGACCAGTCGCTCCTCGCCCTCGTCCTCGTAGCGTTCGAGGACGGCGAACACCTCGCGGGTGGCGATCCGGCTCTTGAGGTCAGCCTCCACCCGGTCGAGCAGTTCCGCGCCGACGATCCACGTCTCGGGATCGAACGCCGCCTCCCACTCCTCGGCGCTCATCTTCGCCATGTCGCTGGGGCCGAAGTCCTCGAAGTCGTACTTCTCTTCGACCTCGCGGCGGAGAGCCTCGACGTCCGTATCCCCCGCCGTCGGGTCGTCCCCGCCGGAGTCGGCCGTGGCCGGCACGTCCTCGGGTGCGTCGTCGGACCCGTCGGTCGACGACGGTGACGGTTCAGCCATCGGTTCGCATTGGGTCCCGAGTGACATACGCTTTCCGACCTCTCCCCCGAGCCGGGTCCGTTTTAACCACCCCATCCCAACGGTCGACGATGGTACGCGACGCGACGGTGGCGACCCTCGCCGGCCTCGCCGTGACCGCGAGCCTCCCCTTCTACCTCTACGGCGCGTGGATCGTGTTGGACAACGACACGGTGACGTGGAGCGTGTTGACGAGGCACCTGAAGTACATCTCGGTCGGGCTGGTGTTGACGACGGTGCCCGTGGTCGGCTGGATGGCGCCGCGGCTGATGGACCAGTTCGGCGGGCTGGCGGTCCTCCACGCGGTCCTCGGCCTCCAGGCCTACGCGATGCTCGCGTTCGCGATGACGGGTATCGTCCGCATCTTTCAGGCGAAATACGCGGCCGATCTCTATCGCGACCCCGACCAGGACGTCGATCTGAACGACCTCCACGAGAACATGAGCGCGTGGCGCGGGCGCCTCCGCGTCGGCGTCTTCGGCTACGTCCTCTTCTGGCTCGGAGCCTATCTCGTCGGCGTCCTCCGGTATTTCCAGTTGCACGTCCTGTAGCGTGTGAGACGCGGACGTTACGCTACCACGCCTCGCCGCTCGCGAGGTCGACGTCCGAATCCAACTTCGAGGACGGACAGACGTCCTCGAGGACGCAGTCCTCGCAGTCCGGGTTCCGTGCGTCACAGGTCGCCCGCCCGTGGCTGATGAGCAGGTGTGTCAACTGCTGCCAGTCCGACTCGGGCACCAGGTCCATCAGGTCCGCCTCGATCCGTTCCGGCGTCTCCTCGGTCGTCAGGCCGAGCCGTCGGGAGAGCCGCTGGACGTGCGTGTCGACGACGATTCCCTCCACGACGTCGTGACCGTGTTGGAGGACGACGTTCGCCGTCTTGCGCCCGACACCCGAGAGGTCGGTGAGTTCGGCCATCGTGTCCGGTACCTCGCCGTCGTGTTCCGCGACGAGCGTCTCGCCCATGGACTTCAGATAGCCCGCCTTGTTGTTGTGGAAGGTGATGCCGTAGATGTCGTCGGCGAGTTCGTCCTCGTCGGCCGCGGCGTAGTCCGCCGCGTCGGTGTACGTCTCGAAGAGGTCGGCCGTCACCTCGTTGACCCGCTCGTCGGTACACTGCGCCGACAGGACGACGGCGACGAGCAACTCCAACCGGTTCGTGTAGTTCAGCGAGATGGTCGCGTCGGGATACTCCGCGGAGAGTCGGTCGACCACCTCGGTGGCCTGCGCCTCGCGCGACGCCAGTGGCGTACCCATGGCTCGCGGTCGGCACCGATCCCCGTTGAGTCTGTCGGCTGGGCCGGGCCGCTCTCACGTTCGATACCGGGGCCGGACATTATTTACCGGGGGGCTCCCTTGTCGCGGTCATGGAGTGGACTCGGCGGGCGCTGCTGGCCGGGACGGCGGTCGGGCTCGGCGGCTGTCTGTCCGCCGGACGATCGAACGTCGACTACCCCGAGACGGCCGCCGGGACCGAAACCGCGGTCGACGAGGCGCTGGTCGACGCCGAGACGGCTGGCCCGGCGACCGACGACGGAGACGAGCCGGCACAGCAGACCGAGCCGTCGGTTCCGAACCGGCAGCTCGCGACCGAAGTCGAACGGGCGTACGGGGAGATCGAGTGGTTCGCGACCGAGTACGACGACGCGATCGAAACCTATCGGCGCGTCCTCGGCAACGCGATGGCGACCGTCCAGCGGGTCCGGGACTCCTCGGAGTTCGATGCCGGCAACCTCGAACTCGTCCGGCGGGCGACCGACCGGGCCGTCGCGACCGCGGAGGCGGAACTCGGGGGACATTTCGGTCTCCCCGGACAGATGCGCGACGAGGTCGACGCCCACGTCGAGACGATCCGCCGGTTCGGGGCCCGGGGGGATCTCGACCGGGTCGACGTGGAACTCGAACGGCTCTACGACTACCTCAGGGGGATCCGAAGCGACCTGTTCGTCCGCCGCGTCCTCTCGGACCGGCAGGTCGACGCGCGGCTCTACCGACACCTCCACGACGACACGCCTGACGAGGAGGACGGCGAGGACGAGACGGACGACGACGAGGCGGATCCGGGCCTGTTCGAGGTCTACCACTCGTCGGGATACGCGGGGTACGCCTACGGCGGCCCACGGTACGTCGAACGCGACCCCTTCGGCGACGACGACGCGAACGATACGAACGAGGGGGCGGAGCTGCTGGCCCGCCAGCGGACGCAGTTCGGATCGGTGGGCGAGGCGACCGGTCGCACCGGGTTCGCGTACGTGGTGAGCTACGCCGTCCCGGACGAGGCGGAGCAACCGACCGACCTCGAGCCCCTCGACTACGATCACACGTCCCTGTTCGTCCAACGGTACGAGGACGTGGCAGCGGCCGGGGAGGCCGCCGAGCGCCTCTACGACACCGCGGTCAGTCGCGAGGGGAGCTACTCGTTCGGCCGGGATCGGTGGGATCGGGTGTACTACGAGGCCGACGGTGACGTGACCTACGCCTTCCTGATCAGGGCGGGGCCGTTCGTCCTCGTCGCCGCGCCCTCCGAGGTGGCGTGGGAGGAGCGCGTCGACTGGACCGAGCCGCTGGACAGGCTGTGGCTGTGGAGACCCTGACGTGTCCCGGCAGTCGACCCGCCCCGTCGCGCGCCGACAGATCGCCCTGATCGTCACCGCTTTCGCCGCCGTCGGCGTCGCCCTCGGCGTCGTCGGCTTCGTCGGCACCGACTGGGCGCGGACCCAGTTCGTCACGGGGGCGACCGGCAACGCCCCGGAGACGTTCGGCCCCGTCTTCGTGGCGCTCTCGGCCCTGCAGACCACGGTGACGCTGTTTTTTCGCCGGGCCGGTCCTGGCCGCGACGGTCGGACTGCTCTCCGGATCGCGGTTCGTCGACGACGGCACGGCCGGCGCCGTCGCCGCCGGCGGCTCGCTCGTCGGCTTCTTCGTGCTGGCCGGGGCGGGCCTCGCGGGGGTCGCCCTCGTCTCGGGGCCCGGAACCGACCAGACGTACCCGCTCGCGGGCGCCGTCGGCCCGCTCCTGCTCGCGGGGGTCGCCACGGCGGCCACGGGCGGGGTGGCGGGACTGCTGGGATGTCGGTTCGTCCGGTGAGACCGGCACACATAACTGTCCGCTCCGCGGGGGCTTCGGTATGTACGGCGAGGCCGCCGCACTCGGGGCGGGGACGATCCTGAACGCCCTGTCGACGGGGATGGGATCGGCCTTCGCCATCGACGCGGAGACGACCGCCCGGGTCGAACTCGACGACTCCGGGACCGTCGACGGCGAGATTGCGGGGGTACCGGACGCCGACACCCGTCTGATCCGCCGCGCCGTCGAGCGCGTCGTCGAGCGGTTCGGCGACGGCGAGGGCGGTCACGTCCGCACCGAGAGCGAGGTGCCGATGGCCGCGGGGCTGAAGAGTTCGAGCGCCGCCGCGAACGCGACGGTGCTCGCGACGCTGTCGGCGCTCGACGTGCCGGTGGAGGGCGCGGAGCCACGGTCCGCGGGAGGCGCGGAGCCACGGTCCGCGGGAGGCGCGGAGCCACGGTCCGCGGGAGGCGCGGAGTCACGGTCCGCGGGAGGCGCGGAGCCACGGTCCGCGGCGGACGCGACGGACGCCCCGCTCGACCGCGAGGCGGCCTGTCGGATCGGCGTCGAGGCCGCCCGCGACGCCGGCGTCACCGTCACCGGCGCGTTCGACGACGCGAGCGCGAGCATGCTCGGCGGCGTCACCGTCACCGACAACGACGCGGACGACCTGCTCGCCCGCGAGGCCGTCGAGTGGGACGTCCTCGTGTGGACGCCGGCGGCGCGGGCCTTCTCGGCCGACGCCGACGTGGAGCGGTGCGCGCGGGTGGCGCCGATGGCCCGCCTCGTCGCCGACCTGGCGCTCGACGGGCGCTACGGCGCGGCGATGACCGTCAACGGACTCGCGTTCTCGGCCGCCCTCGAGTTCCCGACCGAACCGGCGGTCGAGGCGATGCCCCACGCCGCGGGCGTCTCGCTCTCGGGGACGGGACCGAGCGTCGTCGCCGTGGGCGACCGCGAGGAACTGGAACAGGTGTGCGAACGCTGGAATCAACGGACCGGAGACACATGGATGACGACGACACGAACGGACGGCGCACGGGTGATCGAATGAACGACGCGACCGAGGAGATGTCCCTCGCGGAACTCCGCGAGGAGATCGAGGGGATCGACCGCGAACTCGTCGAACTCATCGCCCGCCGGACCTACGTCGCGGGCACGGTCGCCGAGGTGAAAGAGGAGCGGGACCTCCCGACGACCGACGAGTCACAGGAGGCCCGCGTGATGGAGCGGGCGGGCGAGAACGCCGAACACTTCGACGTCGACGCGAACCTCGTGAAGGCCATCTTCCGGCTGTTGATCGAGCTGAACAAGGTGGAGCAGCGCGAGAGCCGGTAGGACGACCACTGCGACGGCCGGGGCGGCGCTTGTCCCGAGCGCGCCGCGACGGGTCGCGTTCAATAGGTCCACAGCCGCGCGATCCGTTCCTCGATGGCGGGATGGGCCGCCCGCAGCGCCGCGGGGTCACGCTCGCCGTCGACGTTGATCACGTGGACCTCGCCCCGCCGGCCGGCGTAGACGTCCCGGAAGTCGTAGACGACGCCGAGCACGTCGACGGCGGCCGGGACGTCGGCGCTCCGGACGAGGACGTCGACCTGCCGGTCGACGTTGTACTCGACGAGGCGGTCGATGGCGGCCGCCCGACCCAGGTCGTCGGGGAGCGCGTCGATGCCCGCCTCCAGATGTGGCTCCAGCAGGTCGAGACAGCGCGCGATCCCCGGCGGTTCGTCGACGCCGTCGGTCAGATCGTCGTAGGCCGCGGTCACGGCCCCACAGCCCGTGTGTCCCACGACGACGACGGTTTCGGTCCCCGTGTGTGCGATCGGGTAGAGCACGTCGCCCGAGACCACTTCGCCCGCGTCGGTGCGCTCGACGACGCGGTTGCCGATGTTGCCACAGGTAAAGAGGTGGCCCGGTCGGTCGTTCCCCCAGATGTGGTCCTGGAGGACCCGGGAGTCGGAACAGCAGACGGTGACGACCGGCGGGCGCTGGACGTCCTGAACGTCGTCGAACCGATCCGCGAACGCCGCGGCGTGCTCCAGGTTCCGGTTCAGGAGGTCGACGAAGGCGTCATCCATCGCCCGTCGGTTGCGAGCGGTCGAGCAAAGGAGTTACCGGTAGGTCTCCGCGAGGGCGTCGAGCGCCTCGTGGTGCTCGGAGGTGTGTGGCGCCGTGAGGGGCGAGACGCTGACCCGGCCCTCGACGATGGCCCGGCGGTCGGTCCCCTGGGGATCGGGGAGGGTCCCCTCGTGCATCCGCGCCCAGACGTTGTCGGTGAGGCTGATCCGGTCGCCGTCGCGTTCGGCGCGCATGTCGTAGAGCCTCGACGGTTCGGTGATCTCGATGGGTGCGAGGTCGTCGCCGGGTTCGTGGATGGGCACGTTGACGTTCAGGTAGTCGGCCTGTTCGAAGACGCCGGCGCCGAGGGCGTGGTCGACGAGGTACGTCGTCACCTCGGTGGCGTTGCGGTAGTCCCGCGTCTCGTCGGCGGCGTGTTGCCACTCGCCGTCCGCGCCGGGGACGTACAGCGAGACGGCGAGGGCGGGCACGTCGAAGAAGGCGGCCTCGACGGCGGCGCTGACGGTGCCCGAGCGTCCGAGGACGTACGCGCCGAGGTTGGCTCCGCGGTTACAGCCAGCGATCACCATGTCCACGTCGGGACAGAGCGCCTCCAGGCCGACGACGGTGCAGTCCGCGGGCGTCCCGTGGATGGCGTAGCCGAGGTCGTGTGTCTCGACGTCGACCTCCCGCGACATGGCTCGTCCGACCGCGCTCTGGTCGCCATTCGGGGCGACGGCCGTCACCTCGGCGAACGTCGAGAGCGCATCGTAGAGCGCCCGGAACCCCACGGAGTCGATGCCGTCGTCGTTCGTCAGGAGAACGTGTGGCTCGTCCATGCCCTCCCCTGGGGGAGCCGCCGAGTTAGGCGCTCCGGCCCAGGCGGCGGGCGAGGGCGGCACGGCGAATCGAACCCTACGCCACCGGGTCGACGACCGCCTCGTCGTCGACGACGAGGTTGTACGCCCCCTCGTCGTCGTTCCAGAGCGCGAGGGCGTTCTCGAACCGGAGGACGGCCCCGTAGTCGGCGTCCCGGAGCGGACGGTTCAGCCCCGACTCGCGCGTCAACACCGCGTAGTGTTCGAGGCGCTCGCTCCCGTCCCCGATCTTGAACAGGGGGTTGCCGTCGTCGGCGAGGTTCCGGCTGAGCTTCACCGCCAGCAGGTCGATCCGCTCGGTGACGTGGCGTTCCATGTCGGCCATCCGGGCGTGGCGGGCGGCGTCGGCACGGACGTCCACCCGGCGCGTCCCGTCCCGCCGGAGGAGCGTATAGGAGAACTTCACCGTCTCGTTGGTGAACGTGCCGGGATCCGTGCCGGCGTCGTCGAGGCGACGCTGTGGCCGGGGCGCCCCGACCAGCGGTCGCTCGTCGAACGACCAGCCGCGGTCGGAGGGGGCGGCGCCGGGCCACAGCCGAAGGGTGGGGGCGTAGACGGTCGTGGCCCCGTCGTCGGCGACGGCGCGTTCGACCCGTCGGAGGCCCGTGCTGGTTTCGAGGTCGGCCGGCGAGAGCGCGAGGAGGGTGCCGTCGTCGGCGAGGGCCGCCAGACAGCGGTCGACGGCGGCGACCGGGTCGTCGAGTTCACTCAGGACGTTCGCCGCGAGGATCAGGTCGTAGGGGGCGTCCCCGAACGCGAAGTCCTCGATCCGGTCGCGGTGGATCGTCGTCCGGACGTTGCGCCGGGTTCCGTCGAGCAGGGTATCGAGGACGTCGGCCGCGGCGCTCGGCTCGACGGCGTGGTAGTCCACGACGGCGTCGTCGGGGAGGTAATCGAGGAGGCCGAGCGCCGGGCCGCCGACCCCCGCGCCGACGTCGAGGACGCGGAGGCGACGCGGGAGCAGCGACCGCTCGACCAGGTCGCCGAGGGGGTAGCCGACGGCGGCGTAGTAGTCGGGGAGGTGATAGAGGGCGTAGCCGAGCGCGACCTCCGCGTCGTACTCGACGGGGTTCCCGCGGTAGTAGTCGTCCTTCAGCCGCCGGATCACCTCCCGCAGGCGGTCACCGGTCCCGCCACGGTGCCAGTTCGCGCCGTAACGGGCGACCAGCAGGTCCTCGACGGTCTCGACGTACCGGTCGGGGAGGTGGGTCGGCGCCCGGTCGGTCGCCGGGACGGGGTCCTCGGACGCGGGGACGAAGGTGCCGTCCTCGCGCTCGAACAGGCCGAGGTCGTAGGCCTCCTCCCGGAGCACCCGGCGGACGGCCGCCGGATGCGGTCGGCCGTCGACGTAGTCGGCGATCTCGTCGGGATCGATCGGCCGCACCTGTCGGAGGTACTTCGCGTTCGAGCGGACGGCCTCGCGGTCGATCATTCGCCGGCCTCGCGGTAGAGGTCCTCGAACGCCTCGCCCTCGGCGTCCGCGACCCGCCGGGCGGCCGCCGCGACGGCGTCGGCGCCGTCGAACGTCTCCTGGATCTCGCGGTAGACGTGGGGGGTGCCGCCGGTCACCGTCGCCACGAGGTCGTCCATCGCCGCGGAGACGGGCGTCGCGAACTCCTCGCGGACGTCGGCCGCGGCGAGGGCGTACGCGAGGACGGCGGTGTGGGCCCCCGCCTGAACCGTCTCCATGGCGGCGTCGTGTTCCTCGACGGTCGTCTCGAAGGTGTGGTTGCCGGCGGCGGCGACGTCGGCCCGGATGGCGTCGGTCACGGGACCGGGGGCGTCGGCGACGACGGCCACGTTCCCGGGCGCGTTCGACGCGGCGAAGAGCGGATGCATCGACACGCGCTCGCGGTCGGGCAGGGCCACCCGCATCGCCGTCACCGGTGTGGCCATCACGCCGGTGACGTCACACATCGCGCGCTCGGCGCGGGGGGCGTACCGCTCGACGGCCGCGTCGACGGCGGAGATGGGGACGGCCAGACAGACGGCCGCGAACGTTTCGGTCGTGTCGGTCGACACCGCCCGAACGTCCGAGCCGAGGGTCGCGGCGGCCCGCTCCGCGGCCGCGGCGTCGACGTCGGCGAGGGCGACGGGTCGGTCGACGGTCCGGGCGACCCAGCGGCCCATCTCGCCCGCGCCGACCACCAACAGCTCCATGCGCCGTGCTTCCTCCTCACCGATCAAAAGGGGTTCGGTGCGGGCGGTCGCGGGGAGGGCTCACAGTCCCAGCCGGAACGCCCGGTTGGCCAGCAGGGCCACGAGCGCCACCCCCGTCACGCCCACGAGCAGGCCGTAGGCGGCCGCCCACCCGCTCACGTCCGAGAGGACGCCGACGACGACGCTCCCGGTCGACCCGATCACCATGTACGCGGTGCGGACGAGGCCGAAGGCGGCGCCGCGCTCGTCGGCCTCGAACTTGTCGAAGAAGCGGGACTGGAGGGGCGCCCCCCACGTCATCGCGACGCCGACACAGACGACGGCGGGGAGGAGCGCGACCCGCGGCCCGGCGACGAGCAGAGCGTACCCGACGACGCCGAGGGCCATCGTCACCGCCGCGGCGCCGTCGCGGCCGATCCGGTCGGACACCCACCCGGTCGTCGGCTGGGCCAGCCCGTTGACGACGAAGTACGCCGAGAAGAGCAGGCCGGCGGTCGTCTCGGGGAGGCTCCGAAAGGCGACGAGGAAGGTGGGGAGAAAGGAGGCGGTCGCCTGCCAGGAGAAGGCGCCGATGCCGGCCACGAGCGTCGTGAACGCGATGGACGGGCGGGAGAGCAACTCGAGCAACGGGCGGACCGCCATCCGGTCGCGCATCGGCTCGTCGGGGTGGTCGGGCGTCGTCCGCTCGACCCGCCAGGCGAAGGCCACGAACGCGGGGAGGGCAACGGCGGCGCCGACGGCGATGGCGGCCCGCCAGCCGAAGCGGACGGCGACGGCGGTGGCGACAACGGGCGCGATCAGCCCCGCTAGCGGCCCACCGGCGACGTGGACGCCGATGGCCCGGCCGATGTCGTCGAACTCCTTGGTGAGCAGGGTGGTGGCGACGCTGTAGTGGAGGCCGGCACCGGCGCCGAGAACGACGGTCAGGACGGCGAAGACGGCGAAGGTGGGCGAGAGGGAGAGCGACAGACTGGCCGCGGCGGTGATGCCCACGGCGGCGAGGATCACCCGTCGCTCGCCGAAGCGGTCGCCGAGAACCCCCGACGGGAACTGGGTGAGTGCGTAGGCGGCCCACATCCCCGAGAGCGCGAGCCCGACCGCTCCGGTCGAGACGCCGAAGTGGCCGGTCACGTCCGGGACGACCGGGCTGATGACCAGTCGCGCCAGCATCGTCGACGTGAACGCGAGCGTACAGAGCGCGAGAACCGTGTGGCGGTACCGCCAGTTCACACGGGCTCTGGATCCACCGCAAGGAAGTGCTTTGCGATCAGACGATCAGTTCGACCGGGTACTCCGTCAGGTTCTCGGCGCCGTCCGCGGTGACCACGACGAGGTCCTCGATGCGGACGCCGCCCACCTGTGGGTCGTACAGCCCCGGTTCGATCGTGATCACGTTCCCCGGTTCGAGTTCGTCGCCGTCGGGGGCGATCCGCGGCAGTTCGTGGACGTCGAGGCCGACGCCGTGGCCGGTGCTGTGAATGAACCCCGTTTCGGTCGACGGGTCGGTCCGGAGCGTCGGGACGTCGGCCGCCTCGTAGACCTCGCAGGCGGCGTCGTGGACCGCCTCGCCCGTGACGCCGGGTTCGACGGCGTCGAGCGCCGCCCGCCGGGCCTCGTCGGTCAACGCGAACCACTCCCGGAGCCGGGGGTCCGGCTCGCCCCGCAGGAACGTCCGCGTCATGTCGGCGTGATAGCGCGTCTCCTTGTCCCGGGGGAAGATGTCGACGACGATGGGTTCGTCGGCGCGCAGCGGGCCGGACCCCCGCTCGTGTGGGTCGGCCGCGTCGGCCCCGCAGGCGACGATGGTTTCGTCGAGTGCACAGCCCTCGTCGAGCAGCGTCCGCTCGATGGCCCGGCGGACGGCCTCGCTGGTCAGCGGGTCGCCGTCGCGGTGGAGGACGCCGTCGACGACCGTCGCCGACTCGATCAGCGACTCGGCGGTCGCCATCGCCCGCTCGTTCGCCCGCTGGGCCCGGCGGACGTGGTCGAGTTCGGCGTCGGTCTTGACGGCGCGGATGCGGGTCACCGCGTCGTCGTCGTCGACGCGAACGGTCACGCCGGCCTCGCGCAGGCCGTCGGCGGTGCCGAGCGGGAAGCGCGCGGGGACGGTCACCGACGCCACGTCCCTGTCGGCGAGGAAGTCGGCCACCACGGCGGCCCGGCCGGCGACGGGACCGACCTCGCTCACCCGGTCGCGGTAGTCGTACGCCGAGAGCCGCGAGACGGTGTCGGCCCGGGCGTCGGTCCGGGCGCGACCGTACTCCAGCCCCGAGACGAGGAGGTGGACGCCGTCGGGGGTGTAGCAGGTGACGAAGGGGTCGGGCGCGTCGAAGCCCGAGAGATACCGCTGGGTCGAGTCGGCGCCGTCGGCGTCGACGAGGTAGCCGTCGCAGTCGCCGAGGGCCGCATCGAGGGCGGAGCGATCCGGATCCATGCCTCCCCTCGGGAGGCGGGCGACTAATACGCTTGGTCCGGCGGCGCGCGACAGTTATGCCGCTGGCGTCGGGAGGGGGCCCATGGCACGCCAATCCGACGACCGGCCGACGCTGACCGGGATCGATCACTTCGTCCTCACCGTCGAGGACGTCGAACGGACCTGCGAGTTCTACGCGGATCTGGGCGCCGAGGTCCGAACCTTCGGTGACGGCCGGAAGGCGGTGCGGTTCGGCGCACAGAAGATCAACCTCCACCCCGTCGACAACGACGTCGCCCACGTGGCCGCGGCGCCGACGCCCGGAGCCGGCGACTTCTGTCTCCTGACGGAGACGCCCATCCCGACGGTGATCGAACAGCTGCGCGACCGGGGGATCGACATCGTCGCGGGCCCGGTCGAACGGACGGGGGCCGTCGGGACGCTCACGTCGGTGTACGTCCGTGATCCGGACGACAACCTGGTGGAGTTCGCGAGATACGGCGACGAGTCCCCGGCGGGGTGAGTCCTACGCGAGCGTCCGGACGGCGTCGACGAGGAAGACCACGCCGAACCCGGCGAGGACGAGGGCGCTGGCGCCGGCGACGACCGGGGCGAAGGCGTCGACCCGCCGCTGGGCCGCCCGGAGCGCGGCGGGAAAGCCCGTGATCCAGACGGTGATCCCGAGGAAGAAGCCGACGATGAGCGCCGGGCTCCCGGTCCGCACCACGAGCAGGCCCGTGAGGTCCCCGCCGACGTATGGCGTGTACGCGAAGACGTCCAGCCGGCCGGGTTCGAGTAGCCCGACGCCGATGGTCAGCCAGAACAGGATCTGGTAGGGGTTGGTGAGCGCGAGGACGAACGCCTTCCGGAAGCCGGTGGTCGCGCGGGTCGCGGCGCCGTCGGTCGGGACCGCGTCCACCCCGCCGGTGGCGTCCGCGGCGGCCCCGTACGCGAAGTAGAGCATGAGCACGCCCCCGACGCCAACCATGGCGGCGCGGACGGTGGGGAACCGCTCGACGAAGGCGACGACGCCGAGCAACGAGCAGACGAGGAAGACGGCGTCGGCGGTCATCGCGCCCAGTCCGGTCCGGGCGCCCGCGACCCAGCCGTTGTTGACGGACTCCTCGGCGATGACGGCGTTCATCGGTCCCGGCGGCGCCGCGAGCGCGAGGCCGAAGACGACGCCGGCTAGGAGCGACGGGAGGGGGTTCGGCACGGGTCGAGCCTCGGCGGCGTCGAGAAAAACGCTGGCGTTTTCTCCTGTCGGCCGTATCAGAACAGCGCCAGAACGGCCGTCGACGCCGCCTCGACGATCGTCTCCCAGACGGAGAACCCGGTGGCGATGCTCAGGACGGTGTCCGCCGCGAAGAAGGCAAAGAGACCCGCCGAGAAGTAGTGGGCCTTCCGGAGATCCAGCCGGTGGGAGAACTTGTGGAAGAAGAAGGCGTTGGCGAGGCTCACCGGGATGATGGCGAGCATCTCGCCGGCCCAGATGGCCGGGTGGGCGCCGTACTGCGCGGCGAGGCCGATGGTGACCAGTTGGGTCTTGTCGCCGAACTCGCCGACCGCCATCATCGCGAAGATGGGGACGAACCCGCCGAGTGCGTCGGGCAGTTCCCGGCCGAACACCCGTGGCTCGAACTCCGTCGACAGCGAGGTCACCCCGCCGTCGGTCGTCGCGGCGTCGACGTGCTCGGGGTCGCCGCCCTCGGGCGCGGAGCGGTAGAGCAGGACGGCGAAGACCAGAAACAGGCCGGCGGTGAAGAGCTCGAGCACGAGCGGCGGCAGGGCGCGCTGGAGCGCCTCGCCGAACAGGATCTCGAGGGCGGTCCACCCCGCGAAGGCCGCGCCCGCCGCGCTCACGACCACCAGCGGGTTGTACCGGGTCGAGAGCCCCGCGATGATGAACTGCACCTTCTCACCGGGCAACACCACGAGCTGGGCGACGAAGGCGACGGTGAGGATCTCCAGCCAGCCCGTCACGCACCGCTCACCCCCTCGAGTTCGTCCCGGTCGGAGCCATCGCCGGCGTCCGCGTCGACCGGCCGCACCCGGATGGTCCGGGCGACGCCCTCGGGGAGGCTCTGTTCGCCGTCGCCGATCCGGACGGTCACCATACCGAAGGGGGCGACGTCGACGACTTCGAGTTCCGTCCCCGGGCGGACGCCCGCGTCGTCGAGGTAGGCGAGTTCCGCCTCGTCGCGGTCACGGACCCGCTCGACGACCACCCGCGCGCCCGGGTCGTGGTCGGTCAGGGGCGTGGTCTCGTCGCCGTCGAGCGGATGCAGGTCCGCCCCGGGGATCGGATCGCCGTGCGGGTCGACCTCCGGATCGCCGAGCGCCTCGGCGACCCGGCGCTCGAACTCCTCGGAGATGTGGTGTTCGAGCGCGTCCGCCTCCGCGTGGACGTCCGTCCACGAGTAATCGAGGTGCTCGGCGAGGTAGGCTTCGAGCAGCCGGTGGTGACGGATCACCTCCAGAGCGACCGTCTCGCCCTCGGGGGTCAGTTCGACGCCCTTGTACTTCTCGCGTTCCAGCAGGTCCCGCTCGGCGAGCTTCTCGACCATGCTGGTCACGGTCGGCGCCGTCTTGCCGACCTCGTCGGCGATGGCGGAGGTGGCGACCGGCGTCCCCCCCTCCGACTGGAGCCGATAGATCGCCTTGAGATAGTCTTCCATGACGTCGCTCAACATCTACTCGGCCCGATTTAGACGCGTCTAATCTATAAACCTGTTGCGCCGAATATCGGAGTGGGCGGGTGGGAACTCTCAGACGCCCTGGCCCATCAGGTGGCTCCGGAGCAGGTCGGCCGTCTTCACGCCGGCGTCGGCGTTGACAAGCACCACCGTCCCGTCGTCGTCGAGTTCCCCCCGCTCGGCGAGCGCCCAAGCGCCGGCGGCCGCGGCGCCGCCCGTCGCGCCCACTTCGGTCCCGAGTCGCTGTGTCAGCGCCACCGCGCTCTCCAGGAGGTCCTCGTCGGCGACGGCGACTGCCTCGCCGCCGCTCGCGGCGAGGGCGTCGAGGGCGAGGGCGCCGCCGGCGGGCTCGGGGATTTCGAGTTCGCCGCAGATGGTGTCGGGATACTCGACCGCACTGATCCCGCCGTCGTCGTCGTGGGCGTCGACGAGGGGCGCACAGCCCTCGGCCTGGACGGCGTGGATTCGGGGCACTCGGTCGGTCAAGCCGAGGGCGACGAGGTCGCGGAAGCCGCGTTCGATCCCCACCAACGTCTCGCCGGTGCCGACGCCGACGACGACGGCGTCGGGTGCCGTCCAGTCGCGCGCGCCGGCCACTTCGTAGGCCAGCGTCCGGTAGCCGTCGTGGCGGTACGGCGTCGTGAACTCCTGGAGCGAGTACCACTCGCGGGCCAGGTCGTCGTGGAGGGCGGCGAGCGCGTCGGAGTAGCGCCCGCCGGTCACGCGCATGTCCGCACCGTGGACGTTCACCATCGCCTTGTTCGGGAAGGGGGCCCGCGAGGGGAGGTAGGCGTAACAGTCGATGCCGGCGCGGCCGGCGTAGGCCGCGGCGGACTGGCCGGCGTTGCCCGCGGCCGCGAGCGCCAGCAGGTCCGCCCCCCGCCGGTCGGCCATCGTCACCGCGACCGAGAGCCCCCGGTCGAGGACCGTCCCCGTCGGGTTCCGGCCCTCGTCCTTGAGACGGACCGATCCGACGCCGAGGTCCGCGGCGAGGTCGGGCGCGTCGAGCAGCGGCGTCGCTCCCTCGGCGGCCGAGACGGCGTCCCCGGCGTCGACTGGCAGGAGCGCGTCGTAGTCCCACATCGATCCCGGATCGGCCGGCAGGGCCGCGGGATCGACGGCGTCGAGGTCGTAGACGGGATCGAGCGGTGCGCCGGCGTCGCTCCGGCCGACGTGGCCGGGGTCGTACCGTTCGCCGGTTGCCGTGCAATCGAGCCCGAGGAGCCGTTCGGGGGTGTCCATGCCGGCGGTTGCGACCGGAGGGGCAAATCCCTGTCCATGGGCATGGCTTCTTTACCCCCGCCGGCCGACCGATCGGTATGGACGACACACCGTCGGTCGCCGTCGCGGGCGCCGGACTGGCGGGGCTCGTCGCCGCGCGACACCTCGCCGACGCCGGCGCCGACGTCACCGTGTTCGAACGCCGCGAGGAGGTGGGCGGCCGGGTCCGGACCCGCCGCCGGGACGGCTTCACCCTCGACCGGGGCTTCCAGGTCCTCTTCACCGCCTATCCGGCCGTCCGGGAGGAACTCGACCTCGCCGCGCTCGATCTGCAGTCGTTCTCGCCGGGCGCCGTCATCGCCCGCCCCGGCGAGCGGTCGACGCTCTCGGATCCCCTGCGCGACCCCCTCTCGCTCACCGACACCCTGTTCAACCGCGAGGTGACGACGACCGACAAGCTCCGGACGCTCGCCCTCCGCCAGCACGTCGGCGGGCGCGACGAGGCGGCCATCTTCGGGAGCCCCGACGCCCCCATCGACGAGTACCTCCGCGACTGGGGCTTCTCCACGGACTACCTCGACAACTTCGTCGCGCCCTTCTACGGCGGCATCACGCTCGACCGGTCGCTCTCGACGTCCAAGCGCGTCTTCGAGTACACCTTCAAGGCGATGAGCGAGGGGCTGATCGCCCTCCCGGCGGCGGGGATGGCCGCCGTCCCCGAACAGTTGGCCACGCGGGCCCGCGAGGCCGGGGCGACGGTCCACCGCGAGGAGCCCGTCGCCGCGGTCACGGCCGACGGCGGCGGGGTGACCGTCGAAACCGAGCGCCGAACCGTCGAGGCCGACGCCGCCGTCGTCGCCACCGACCCGCGGACGGCAAAGCGTCTGACCGGCGTGCCGTCGGTTCCCACGGCCGCCCGGCCGTCCGTCACGGCGTATCTCTCCCTGCCCGACGGCCCCGCGCTCGACGACGCGCGGAAGATCCACCTGAACGCGGCCGACGACCGGCCGAACGCTGTCGTCCCGCTCTCCGCGGTGGCGCCGAGTTACGCCCCCGACGACCGCCGACTGCTCTGTGCCACCTTCCTCGGCGACGACGCGCTCGATACGGCCGACGACGCGCTCGTCGAGGCGACCCGCGAGGCGCTCGCGGCGTGGTACCCCGAGCGGCGGTTCGGCGGGCTGGAACACGTCCACACCGACCGGATCGAGTTCGCCCAGTTCGCCCAGCCGCCGGGCGTCCACGACGACCTGCCGGCCGTCGACGACCCGTCGGGTCCCGTCTACCTCGCCGGGGATTACACGGCGTGGTCGTCGATTCAGGGGGCGATGCGGAGCGGGCGGGAGGCCGCAGCAGCGGCGCTATCGGGGCTGTGACTGCGGGTCCGAAAGAACGGGGAGACCCCGGGCGTGTCTCGGCCCGAAACCCGCGACCAACGTTTACAAGCCTCGCCGGAGAACGCCGCGTATGGCCTCTCGTCCCGATTGGTTCTCGCTCGACACCGGCGAGACGGTCGTCTGGGAGGGCGCGCCGCGGGTGCGTCGCGTCCTGCCGACGGTCGTCGCGGCGACCCTCTGGATCGCTCTCCTCGCGGCCGGCGCGGTCCTCGCCGGCCGGAC
Organism: Haloplanus salinarum; assembly: GCF_009762275.1. NCBI lineage: Archaea > Methanobacteriati > Methanobacteriota > Halobacteria > Halobacteriales > Haloferacaceae > Haloplanus > Haloplanus salinarum. The sequence goes on from NZ_CP034345.1 coordinate 1,172,487, forward strand.
GCTCGTCCTGTCCACGCCGGTCGTCGTCGGCGGTGCCGTCCTCCTCGCGCTCCCGGCGGTCGCCGGGGTCGCGTGGCGCTACCTGCGGACGGTCAACGTCGAGTACGTCCTCACCGACCGGAACTGCTACCGCAAGCGGGGCGTCCTGTCGACGAGCGTCACGCGCGTCGGCCTCGCGGACGTCGAGCGCACCGCCCTCCACAAGGACGTCTGGGGGCGCCTCTTCGACTACGGGGCCGTCTCGATCAGCACCGCGGGCACCGACGGCGTCGACCTCCGGTTCACCGACCTCGACGACCCCGAGACCCTCCGCGACGAACTCCGACGGCTGGTGGGCGCGGAGAGGGGAAGCGGGCTCGCCGCGGCGTCGTCGGGACCCGCGGGGGCCGGACTGGACGCCGCGACGGCCGATACGCTCCTGACCGAGTTCGGCGCGCTGCGCGCGGCGGCCGACCGCCTGGACCGGGAGGTGAGCGACGGATGAGCGAGGCGTCGGTCGACGACGGACCCCCGCCCGAGTGGCTCTCGCTCGACCCCGACGAGGAGGTCGTCTGGGCCGGCCAGCCGGCCTTCGAGACGCTCTACGGCACCATCGCGACCGGCCTCGTGTTGACCGTCGTGTTGATCGGCTTCCTGATCCTCCTCGGGGTGCCCTTCGCCTACTTCCGGATCCAGAACACCGAGTACGTCGTCACCACCCAGTCGCTGTACGTCAAGCAGGGCATCTTCTCGACCAACATCGAGACGGTCGACCTCGACCGCATCCAGAACACGGAGTTCAACCGGAGCTTCTGGGGCAAGCAGTTCGACTACGGCTCCATCTCGATCAGCACGGCCGGCAGCAGCGGCGCCGAGATATCCTTCGACGGCATCCCGGACGCCCCAGCCGTCCGCGACCGCATCACCGAGTTGAAACGCCAGCGGACGGAGCGGGAGGGAGCCGAGGGCGAGGGCGGCGACCGGCCCGCGAGAGCGGACCAGCTGGCCGAGTTGATCGAGGAGGTCCGGGCCACCCGCGAGGCGTTCGAACGGGTCGAGCGTCGGCTCGCGGACGGCGAGGAGGACGGCGACCCCGACGATCAGTCCCGCACGGACGCCTCGTCGCCGTAGCGGTCCAGGATGTCGAGAAAGCCCGCGCGCTGCTGGCGGAGTGCCGGCGGCAGGTCGCCGTAGGCGTGATCGAACATGGAGGCCGGGTCGGCCTCCACCTCGGCCGCCGCCTCGACGACCGCCGCGACGTGGTCCTCGACTCCCGCCCTGATCTCGTCGTCCCGGTCGTCGTCCAGGCGGCCGGTCCGACGGAGGAAGGCCTCGAACCGGTCCAGCGGGTCGCGGTCCTTCCAACGCTCGACTTCCTCCTCGTCGCGGTAGACGGTCGGATCGTCCGCGGTCGTGTGGGCGCCGTAGCGGTAGGTGACGGCCTCGATCAGCGTCGGGCGCGTCTCGTCGTCGTCGGGGTCGCGGGCCCGCTCGACGGCCTCCTTCGTCACCGTGTAACACGCGAGCGGATCCATCCCGTCGACGCGGACGCCCTCCATGCCGTAGGCCGCCGCCTTCTCCGCGATGGTGTCGCTCGCCGTCTGGCGCTCGACCGGATGGGAGATGGCCCAGCCGTTGTTGTTACAGAAGAAGACCGTCGGGGTGTCGAACACGCCCGCGAAGTTCATCGCCTCGTGGAAGTCGCCCTCGCTCGTGGCGCCGTCGCCGAAGTGGACGACCGCCGCACGGTCGTCGCCTTTCAGCTTCGACGCCCACGACATCCCGACCGCGTGGGGCAGGTGGTCGGCGATGGTGATGTTCAGCGGGAAGACGTGTTTGTCCGCGAGGGTCGCGTTGCCCGACTCGTGGCCCATCCAGTACGACAGGTAGCCGGCGTCCAGGTCGCGGACGACCACCGCGCCGTGTTCGCGGTACTGATAGAGGATCCAGTCGTCGTCGGCGAGGGCGTACGTCGAGCCCACCTGCGCGCCCTCCTGCCCCGCACACGAGGCGAAGGTGCCGAGTCGGCCCTGCCGCTGGATGTTGATCGCCCGCTCGTCGAAGTGACGGGTCAGGCGCATGTCGCGGTACATGTCGAGGAGCGTCCCGTCGTCCAGATCCGGAATCGCGTCCTCGTCGACCGGGACGCCGTCCTCGTCCAGCACCCGGACGAAGTCGGCGTCCTCGTAGTCCACGGTCAATCACCCCACCCCCGCCCACGTCCTCGTTCCCCGGGGCGCCGTCGGGCGACGCGGGGGGCGGCTCTTCGCCGTGGCCGTGACCGTCCTTGCATACCTCGGCCGAGAACCTCCGCCGAGTAAATCCTATCGCCGCCGGAGGTGGGGGCGCAGGTCGGAAAGTGGGGGAAACCACAGCGTCTCCCCGTCGGCGACCACGCCGGGACGGGCCGCGTCGAGGGTCGACACCAGCGGCGAGTCGACGTCGTCACGTCGCTCGACCCGGACGCCGGCGGCGACCGCCGAGAACGCCGGGAGCACGAGCGTCGGCCGGTCGCGGTACCCCGACTCGGTCCAGAGAAAGCAGTCGCGCTTGTCGCCCTCGACCGTCAGCGCCGGGTGGACGTGCCCGCAGACGTACCGCGCGGCGTCGGTCGCGGGCGCCTCGTGACCGTGACAGACGACGGTCCCGTCGGCGAGTCGGTAGGCGTCGTGGACCGGCCCCGGCCACGCGTCGTCGAGGCCGCCGTCGTGGTTGCCCGCGACGGCGACGGGGCGGGCACCGGCCGCCCGGATCCGCCCCGCGAGCGTCCGGAGCGTCCCGACCGCCCGCGCCCGCGGCGTCCCGAACCGGTGGAGCAGGTCGCCCGCGAGAACGACCGTCTCCGGATCGGTCGCCGCGACGACCGCGGCGAGGCGCTCCCGGAGGTCCGCGCGCTCGTCGAGCAGGGGACCGGCGTTCGACGCCGCGGCCCGGCCGACGTGGAGGTCGGCAACGACGAGCGCCGCGGCCGACGGGAGGTGGACCGCACGGCCCTGCGTCGGCGGAGTCGAGGGGGGCACGCTCGCCCGGTGGGACCCGACGGCCAAAGCGGTGACGCTAGTCAGCGTGCTCTTTGGCCGTCGCGTAGGCCTCGCGGAGGCGACGGAAGGACTCGCTGTCCCCGCCCTGATCGGGGTGGACGTCCTTCACGCGCCGTCGATACGCCGCTCGGACCTCCTCGGCGTCGGCCGTCGGCTGGAGGCCGAGCCGCGAGAACGCGGCGCCGACCGACTCGCCTCCCGCCGTCGACCGCCGGCGTCCGGCCTCGGGCACGTCGAAGGGGAGTCGCCGACCGAGCGCCGACGCGGGCATCTCGTGCTCACAGAGGACGGCGTGTGTGTCCGTCCCGTCGATGGCGAAGTACGCCTGCGGATCGAAGGTGATGGCGACCGCCCGTTCGGGCAGGTAGAAAGCGACCGTCTCCGCGTGGACCGACGCATCCTCGACGTACCGCTCGCCGACGGTCTCGAGGTAGGTCCGGATCTCCGCGCGACGGCGGTCGGTCCCGTCGATCCGGCGGCGCCGATCCGGCGACGGGGTGGGGAAGAGCCGATCCCCGGCGACGAAGATGCCCGCGATCAGGAGGGCGACGGCGACGCCCATGGCGACCCCGGCGACCAGCCACGTCGGCAGCAGGGACACCCACTCCAGAGGCACGCCCCCCTGTTGGAGTCGCGCGGTAAAGAGTTTCCCGACGGCGGCGACCCGCTCAGCCGATATACCGGAGGTCGTCGTCGGTCGGCACCTGGGCGCTCTGGTTTTGCATCTCCTGGATCTTGCCGACGACCTCCTCCATCTCCTCGGCCCGGTCCTCCAGGGACTCGTAGTCGAGTTCGAACCCGAGGACCGACTCCAGCACTTCGAGGACGGCCCGGGCACTCTTGGGATCGACCAAGTAGCCGCTGGTCTCGCCCATCAGGCAGGCGGCGTCGAGGCCGCGACGGCGGCCGAGCCCCAGCAACAGGCCGCTGACGCCGACGATGCCGCCGGCGGGCTCGTCGTCGCGGAACTCGACGCCCGCGTCCGTCAGGTCCCCCTTCAGGTCGGCGTCGGTCACCGCGCCGAGGACGTGGTACTCCTCGATGAGTTCGCCGGTGGGGACGCCGCCGAGGGCGAAGAGCCGGTCGGTCCCGAGCTCCGTGGCGACGTCGAGGAACGCCTCGGTGAGGTGGTAGTGGCCGGCGTTGCTCCCGGCCTGGTGGTCGCCGGTGAGGACGAGCAGGTCGCGGCCCTCGGTCTCGACGGCGTGGAACTCGGCACAGACCAGTTCGGCGACACCCTCGTCGTCGATGCTCACCTGCGGCGGGAACTCGTCGGCGTAGACGCGGCGGACGAGTTCGCTCTCGAACTCCTCCAGCAGGTACTCCGCGGCGAGTTTGCCAACGTGGCCGACGCCGGGGAGCCCCTCGATCAACACCGGGTCCGACGGCGTCGCCTCCGCGACCGTCTCGATCTCGATGGCGTCCATACCGCCTATTCGCGTTCGCGGCGCTTAAGAGCGCGTCGGTACTCCCCGTACGGGTCCGCAGGATCGAACGGCGCGGGCGCGCTGTTGACCGCCTCGGCGCCGCACTCCGGACAGGTCTCGTCGAGCGTGTACACCGGGCGGTCGTGGGCACGCTCCCACGAGCCACACACCCGGATGTCCGCCTTCATGCTCCCGTTCGCGTCCGGGCACCGGCATCGGTGAGCGTGTGCCGGCTCCGGCACGCGATCGGAGCGGTCATTCGTCGTCGGTCTCGCGCTCGCGGTGGTACCGTGCCGTGCCGCCCGCCGTCGTGATTGCCTCGCGGGCGCGCTCGGCGCTGGCTTCGAGTTCCGACTCCGCCCGCTTGTAGTCGGGGGCCTGCACCTGGATACGGTACTCCGGCGACCCGACGTAGGAGACCGACAGTTCGATCTCGTCGCTCACGTCGCCGTTGCCTTCCGCGGCCTGCAGCGCCTCCTTGATGTGGTCGACGCCGTCCCCGTTCGGACACTCCAGGTCGACGTAGCCCGTGACGTTGACGTAGGGGACCGAGACGTTCTCGCGGGCCGTGGAGACGACCGTCTCGACGTCGTCGTCGTCGAGGTCGACGTCGTCGAGGGCCTCGGTGCCGTGGATGGCCGCCGACTCGAAGGCGTCGTAGAGGCTCTCGAACTCCGCGAGGAGCGCGTCGGCGACCCGCCGGTACTCCTCGTCGGCGACGTCCTCGCCGAGGGCGAGTGTCATCCACTTGTCGGCCTTCTGCTCGTTTTTCCACTCCTGAATCTTCTCCTTGTGCTGGTGCTCGTTGACGTCCTTGATCGAGAGGTCGATCTGCTGGGACCCCTCGTCGACGTCGAGCACCTTCGCGACGACCGTCTGTCCCTCGCGGACGTGGTCGCGGACGTTCTTGATCCAGCCGCTGGCGACCTCGCTGATGTGTGCGAGCCCGCGCTTGTCCTCGTACTCCTCGAGGTCGACGAACACGCCGAAGTCGGTTATCTCGTCGACCTTGCCGACGACGAGTTCACCCGGTTCGGGCCAGCCACTGTACTTCATGGTGTCAGCGTGCCTCGACGGTGCCGGTGACCTCGCCCTCGAAGGCGGCGTGGCCGCCCGTCGGGCGGGCGAGCGTGCTCCCGCAGACCGCGCAGTTCACCGTCGTCGACACCTTGTCGAAGACGGTCTGTTCGTTGCCACAGTCGGCGCACTCGACGGTGACGAAGTTCCCCGTCATTCCTGGAACTCCAGTCGACCCGCGCGCCATCCCTCGCGCATGTGAGCCTTGCCACACTCGGAACAGCGGTACTTCAGGTTGGTCTTCTTGGTGGGCTTGTCGCCACCCGGCACCTTCGAGAACTTCCCGGCGTTGCCGATGGTGGACGTGTTGCGCTCGCGCTGGCGGTCGATCCACTTCATCCCCGTCTCGCGACCGCGACGCACTTTCTCGACCTCGTGCTCGAAGTGCCCGTTGCAGTGCGGGCAGTACGTGTTGAATCGGCGTGGCATCTGCATAGATAATCTACCTTACCGAGGATTTCGCGTCGGGCGTTAAAACCCGTTCGGTGTCCGCTCGCCGCGACGGCGGGCAGCCGGCCCCTGGGGGCCCTCGGCCCGGGTTCCGGGACCGGCCGCCGATCACTCGGGGAACAGCGGCGGCGACAGGCTCTCGCGCTCGATGAGTTCGATCTCGTGACCGTCCTGGTCCGTCGTGAACGCGTACATGTCGTCACAGGAGGCGGGGTCGCGATAGTCAGCCGCCTCGCGTTCCATCAGTTGCTCCCAGTCCTCGTGCAGGTCGTCGACGCGGACACAGAGATGTCCCCAGGCGTCGCCCATGTCGTAGCTCCGCCCGTCGTAGTTGTAGGTGAGCTCGACCGCCATCGCCTCCGGCGCCGCGCCCGCGGGCTTGGTGAAGTAGTTGGCGAAGGTACCGGCCTCCCAGCGACCCGTCGGGACGTGTTCGAACTTCCGGGTCCAGAAGCCCAGAGCCTCGTCGGCGTCCTCGACGCGGATCATGGTGTGATCCAGGCTCCACCGGGCGCCCTGGTCCCGTTCGACCAGCTCCACCTCGTGGCCGTCGGGATCCGTCACGAACGCGTAACTCCCGCCACAGGAGTCGGGGTCGCGGTAATCCTCGACGCCGGCGTCCATCAGTTCCTCGTAGGCGTCGTAGACGTCCTCGACGCGAACGGCGATGTGCCCCCACGCGTCGCCCATCTCCGCGGGCCCGCCGTCGTGGTTGTGCGTGAGCTCCAGCATCGCCCCCTCCTCGTGCATGTCCTCGGGACCGAGGTAGACGATGGTGAAGTCATCGGCCTCCCAGCGGTCCTTCTCCTCGTAGTCGAGGGTGGACTGATACCACTCCAGCGAGTCGTCGAGATCCGCGACTCGCATCATGACGTGATCGAGCGTTCCGTCCATATCCGACGGGTGGACCGGCGGGGCGAAAAGCGTACCGCAACCGGCGGGTCGCGATCAGCCGTTCCCGCCGGACGCGAGGAACGGCCGTGCGTAGTACCACCAGGCGACCGCCCAGCAGGCGACGGTTCCGAGCGGCCAGGCGACCCGTCCGGGCTGGACCGAGAAGCCGCGGGCGAGGGTCAACTGCGCCACGCCGGCGGCGACGAGGAGGCCGGCAGTCACCCGGCGATCCTCGCGGCCGCGGCAGCCCGCGGCGGCGCTCGTGAGCGCGAGGAGGTAACACGCGACCGAGAGCGGCCAGGCGGTGATGTACGGTGGCAGACCGCGCGTGTAACGGAGGAGGAAGTCCCAGAGGAAAGTGACGCCGACGGGATCGACGTTGGCCAGTCCCCACGGGAACACGAACGTCGGCGGACGCCCGCCGGCGAAGGTCTGGACCGACCACGGCACCGCGAGGAGCGCGAGGATGGCGCCGAGTCGGCGGGTCGGGGACGCGGGCACTATCGTCGGGCGACGACGCGCATCACGTCCTCGTCCTGAAGTTCGTGGTCGCGGCCGACCTGCTGTTCGTCGTGTTGCGCGCTGGGGCCGGTGACGCGGGCGAAGCGGAACCGCTCGTCGAGGGTCCCGCCGAGTTTCGAGAGCGCGTCGTCGACGGTGTGTTCCCCGTCGCGCAGGACGAGCGGTTCCTCGTAGTCGACGCCGCGGCCCGGCTTGTCCATGTACACGCGGATCAGGCCCAGCGCGTCCCAGATCTCCTCTTTGAGCGCGTCGAGACCGCGTCCGTCCTCGGCGCTGATGAAGACCACGTCGTCGGGGTCGAGGCCGTGGTCGCGGAGTGCTTCCTCCACGGTCGGGAGGTAGTCCTTGTCGATCAGGTCGGCCTTGTTGACCGCGACGATGGAGGGGAGGTAGACCCGGTTGTCCTGGATGCCGTCGATGAGTTCGTCGATGGAGCAGTCACCCCGGATCGTCACGTCGGCGTTGACGTAGCCGTGTTCCCGCAGGACGCTCTTGATCGTCCCCTCGTCGAGGCTCACGTCGTCCGTAGTGGTGACCCGGAGGCCACCCTTGCCGGTCTTGTTGATCGAGAGGTTCGGCGGCGACGTGTCGAGGCGGACCTTGTTGGCGTACAGTTCCTCGCGGAGGCGGTCGTAGTGCTGAATCTCGAACACCGAGAGGAGGAAGACGACGAGGTCGGTCGTCCGCACGACCGACAACACCTCCTGTCCGCCACCGCGGCCGCCGGCGGCTCCCTCGATCAGCCCCGGCACGTCGAGGATCTGGATGTTGGCGCCGTTGTGTTTGAGCATCCCCGGGTTCACGTCGAGGGTGGTGAACTCGTACTCGCCGACCTCGCTTTCGGCGTTGGTGAGGGCGTTGAGCAGGGTGGACTTGCCGACGCTGGGGAAACCGACGAGGCCGACGGTGGCGTCGCCGGTCTTCTCGACGGCGTAGCCGCCGCCGCCACCCGAGGAGGCCTGCCGTTCGAGTTTCTCCTTTTTCTCCGCCAGTTTCGCCTTCAGCCGACCGATGTGCTGCTCGGTGGATTTGTTGTACGGCGTCTCGGCGATCTCCTCGCGGAGGTCCTCGATCTCCTCCTCCAGACCCATTACCCGCCACTCGGCCGGCGGCGTCGAAAAACCTGTTCCTTCGACGTCCCCACGCCAAGTGATAGAACTTCGACACGGTTATACTGGGGTACGGAGACGTGTCGGGTAGCTACCGATGCCGGATCCCGAGCGGCTGCGAGACAGCACACAGATCGTCCTCCCCTGCGAGGAGCTCTCCGGACTCAGGGAGACGCTAGAGTCCGAGTTCGCCGTCACCGTCTTCGCGACGGACGACGCCGTGTGTCGGATCGTCGGCAGTCCGGTCGAGATCAAGGCTGTCGGGCGATTTCTCGCCCGGCACGGGATCAACCTCGCGTGACGCGGGCGAACGCCGACGTCCGAGATAGCGGACGGCGACGGGTCGAAGCGTTTTCTACGCTCGACCGCAAACGGGCGGGCATGGACGAGCAACCGGGGCTGAGTGACCAGTACCGGATGGCGAGCCCCTGGCCGCCCTTCGTCGCGCTCGGCATCCCCATCGCGGAACTCGGCATCCTGTTCGACGTGTTCGTCGTCGCCGTGGCGGGACTGCTCCTGTTCTGTGGGAGCCTCACCGGAATGATCCGCGAGGCGGGCTACGCCGAGACGGCCTGGCGGCCGCTTGCGGTCTTCGCCGTCCTCCTGTTCGCCGTGGGCGGGGTCCTCGCCTTCACCGACGTCGCACTCGTGACCCGCGGCTACGCCGTCATCGCCGCGGGCGCCATCCTCGCCGCCGCCGGCGTGGCCGGGGAACTGTTCGTCCCCGAGCGGGAACCGATCTGAGCGACCGTCGGCCACCGCGTCGACGCCGTTCCCAGCGGATGGAAACCTATTTGTTCGGCCGGTATTTTTGATGAGCCATGTCGACGAAAGTGTTCGATCGGGACACGATGCTCGATCTGACGGTGAATTTCATCCCACTGTTCATCCTCTTCTTTTTCATCGTCGGCTACAGCCTATACAACCCATTCACCCTGGGGTCGACCGAGCGCATTCTCCAGTACGTGCTACTGGGCGCACCCTTCGCCCTGCTCGCGATTCTGACCTACCTCTCGGGGAAGGCGATCGCGTCGACGGAGAAGACCAGCCCGGTGTACATGCCCGGGGCGGCGACGGTCGACGGGGCGGAGCCGATCGAGGACGAACACGAGGAGTAGGCGGGCCGGAATCATACCCACGGCGGCGGATCCGTCGAGAACCGCACCCGAATATTTCTTAACCCTGCGTTCCTGAGCAACTTCCATGCAGATCACCGGACAGTTAACGTTGACGGTGCTCATGGGGTTCTTCCTCGTGATCATCGCCGCGTGGCTCGCGCGGATCGAAGACTGGCGGTCGTACACGCCGCTCGGGAGCGGCGGTGCGGCCGGCGAGTCGGGATACGTCTCACGGGAGAAACCGACGGGACTCAGTCGCTGGCTGACAACCGTCGACCACAAGGACATCGGGCTCCTCTACGGCGCCTACGGCGTCCTCGCCTTCGTCGTCGGCGGCCTGATGATCATGGTCATGCGGATCGAGTTGCTCGACCCCGGGATGACGCTCATCTCGAACTCGTTTTACAACTCCCTGCTGACCAGTCACGGCATCACCATGCTGTTCCTGTTCGGAACGCCCATCATCGCGGCGTTCGCGAACTACCTCGTGCCGCTCCTGATCGGGGCGGACGACATGGCGTTCCCGCGGATCAACGCCATCGCGTTCTGGCTGCTCCCGCCGGGCGCCCTGCTCATCTGGGCCGGGTTCTTCCCGCTCGGTGACGTGATCCCCGCCCAGACCGCCTGGACGCTCTACACGCCGCTTTCGGCCGGCGTCGGCGGCGGGAATCAGGCCAACGCGGGCGTCGACCTGATGATCCTCGGCCTCCACCTCACCGGCGTCTCGGCGACGATGGGGTCGATCAACTTCATCGCGACCATCATCACCGAACGCGCCGAGGAGGTGACCTGGGCCAACCTCGACATCTTCTCGTGGACCATCCTCACCCAATCGGGGCTCATCCTCTTTGCCTTCCCGCTGCTCGGGAGCGCGCTCGTGATGCTCCTGCTGGATCGTAACCTCGGCACGAGCTTCTTCGCCATCGAGGCCGGCGGCACGATGCTCTGGCAACACCTGTTCTGGTTCTTCGGACACCCCGAAGTCTACATCCTCGTCCTCCCGCCCATGGGCATCGTCAGCTACGTCCTCCCGCGCTTCGCGGGGCGGCGGCTGTTCGGGTTCAAGTTCGTCGTCTACTCCACGCTCGCCATCGGCGTGCTCTCGTTCGGTGTCTGGGCACACCACATGTTCGCGACGGGGATGGACCCCCGCCTGCGTGCCTCGTTCATGGCGGTGTCGATGGCTATCGCCATCCCCTCGGCGGTCAAGACGTTCAACTGGATCACCACGATGTGGAACGGGAAGGTCCGGCTGACGACTCCGATGCTGTTCTGTGTCGGGTTCGTCTCGAACTTCATCCTCGGGGGCGTCACGGGCGTCTTCCTCGCTTCCATCCCCGTCGACCTGGTGCTTCACGACACCTACTACGTCGTCGGTCACTTCCACTACGTCGTCATGGGCGCCATCGCCTTCGCCGGCTTCGCCGGGCTCTACTACTGGTTCCCGATGTTCACCGGTCGGATGTACCAGCGCCGGCTCGGGAAGATCCACTTCTGGACGTGGATGATCGGCTCGAACATCACCTTCCTCGCCATGATCGTGCTGGGCTACGGCGGAATGCCGCGCCGGTACGCCACGTACCTCCCCCAGTTCGCCACCTTCCACCAACTCGCCACGCTCGGGGCGGTGCTGATGTTCGTCGGCGGCCTCGTCTGGACGTACAACTTCGTCGTCTCGTGGCTCGAGGGTCCCAAGGTGCAGGACGGCGACCCGTGGAACCTCCGCGACGACGGCATGTACACCAACGAGTGGCAGTGGTTCGAGGACAAACAGGAGACGGCCATCGCGGACGGCGGCGACGAGGAGGTCGTCGCCGACGGCGGCACCGAGGAGTAAGGACGGCGCCGTTCTCCGTCAGGTCGCAAGCAGGATTCCGGTGACGAACATCAGGAGTGCGACCGAACCGAGGACGATCCCGAGGAGGTCCGTGTTGCTCATACGGGGTCCAACGGTGCGTGCGGGCAAATGACCATCGGTCCGAAGGGAAAGCGCTAATCGGCCGGTTCCCTTAGCCTGGATCGTGTCCGCGACGCAGACGCCCCTGAACGGCCGCCGGTTCGTGTTGTACCTCTATGTCGTCATCGTGGCGATAGCCGGCGCCCTCGGGGTCGTCCTCGGCGAGGTCGTCGACATGGGCGAACCGCCCCGACTCTTCTTTCTCGTTCCGCTCCCGCCGAACGGCGCCGGCTTCGCGGTGTACGGCGTCGTGACCGTGGCGGTCGCACTCGGCCTCCCGCTCGCGCTCGTCGCCTACGTTTCCCGGCAGGCGGATTCGAGGGAAGACACTTAGGGCCTGGCCGCTCCAAGGCCGAATATGTACCACGCCGTTATGGGTGTCGACGACAACGAGGAGCGGGCCATCGCGTGTGCGCAGGCCGTCGCCGACCTGCCGGGTGCCGGCTCGGACGCCCGGGTCACCATCATCCACAGCTTCACGGACAATCCGACCGGGGCCTCGGCCCCCCAGATCGGGTCCGTCCGCGAGGCGACCGAGTATCTCGAAGGGGAAGGAGTCGAGGTGACGGTGACCGAGTCCAGCGGCGACCCCGCCGAGCAGATCCTCGACGTGGCGGAAAGCGAGGACGCGAACCTGATCGTCGTCGCCGGACGGAAGCGGTCGCCGACGGGCAAGGCGCTGTTCGGGAGCGTCACGCAGTCGGTGATTCTGAACGCCGACCGGCCGGTGATGGTGGCCGGCGACACCGACGACTAGACGCATCTGGCGGCGACTCCCCGCCGGTCACGACCGTCACGCGGCGTCCTAGATTCGATGTGAAACTCCAGGATTCCCCGGCGTCGGGCCCGACCCGTCTAGTGACCGGCGTTGTGTTGCGTATCGGTCGGTCGTGTTCGACGGGGGACAGCGCGACGACTACTCGTCGCCGTACTCGCCGAGTTCGCACTCCGCGGCCGGGCCTTCGTCACAGCCGTAGCCGAGTTCGTCGCGGCTGGTCAGGTCGATGAGCTCGTAGTACTGCCCCGTCCGCTGTTCGGACTCCGGGAGGCCGCGGACGACCGGTACGGCACGCTGGGCCTGGTGGTCGCACGCACGCATCGTCTCGGAGCCCATGCCGATGTTGTCGTACTCGTAGTCCTCGAGTTGGCGGATGACCTCGGGCGGGTAGAAGGTGCCGGCGCGCTCGACGGCCGCCGCGTACTGGAGCGTCTGGGCGTAGGCGAGGTGTGCCACGCCGGAGGGGACGCGGTCGTACTCGTCCTGGAACGCTTGGAGGAACTCCTGGGACGGCGTGTTGTCGATCTGGGCGTCCCACGCGACGGTGCCGAAGACGCCCTCGATGGCGGCACCCGCGGCCTCGGCCATCGGCCGGTTGTATAACGGGACGACGAGTTCCATGTCCTCGGCGAGACCGGCGTCGACCGCCTGACTGACCGACGTCGCGCCGTCCAGTCCGTAGTGGTTGAGCACGAGGACGTCCGCCCCGGAGTTCGCTGCCTCCGAGAGGTACGAGGAGTAGTCGCTGGTGCCGAGCGGCGTCGCCACCGAGTCGACCTGCTTCCACCCGGCCGTCTCGGAGAGGAACTGGTTCATCGACTCCTGCTGGGTCCGTCCCCAGCTGTAGTCGGCGTAGAGCTGGTAGAACTGCAGCCCCTCGCCGTACTCGTCACGGAGGACCGGCGCCAGCGCCTGTCCCGTCATGTGCACGTTGAACATCTCGCGGAAGCCGTAACGCAAGCAGTCCCGTCCAGTCGTGTAGTTCGAGTGGGTCAGACACCCCATGAACACGGTCCGTTCCTGCTGGCACAGGTCCTGGACCGCGATGGTCACCGCCGAGGACGAGCCACCGCTCACCATGATCGCGTCGTCACGCCGGATCATCCGCGCCGCCCACTGGCGCGCGGTGTCGGCGTCCGTCTCCGTGTCTCCGCTCACCGAATCGATCCGATAGTCGAGGACGCCGTCACCGGAGAGGTCGTCGAACCGGGAGTCGACCCAGCCGCCGCCGTTGTTGAGGTGATCGACCGCGAGCTCGTACCCCCGGAGTTCGTCCTCCCCCTCAGCGGCGTAGGGGCCGGACTGGGGCACGGTGAACCCGAACGTCGCTGTGTCGCCTTCGATGGGGTAGTTGCCGAGTTCGGAATACTCCGATCCGCCGCCACCGTCACCGCTACCCCCGAGTGGGGCCGACCCCGACGAAGAGGGTTCGTCGTCGCCGGTGATTCGGGTGACCATCACGCCACCCCCTCCCAGCACGCCCACACTCAGGAGGCCGAGTACGGATCGGCGCGACACCAGCGGAGCGCCGTCCGACCCCGTCCCGTGTCGTGTAGCGGAGGCCGGCGAACCCTCGTCCTGGTCGACTGCTGACCGCGACCCAGTCCGGGAGCCGGTGGCAACCGTTCCGGTGCTGTCTGCCACCGTTTCGGCGTCCCTCTCGGTCGTCCGATCCGTCGGTTCGGGTGCCGGGGACGCTGTCGGGGGGTTCCCGCCGACCACGTCGTCCGAGACGTGTTCCGCAAAGAGCCGATCCAGTTCCTTCCTGAAAGTGAGGACCCCGTCGTACCGATCGGCTTTGTCCTTTGCCAGCGCCTTCAGCACGGCCTCGTCGACGGCCGCCGGTACCTCGGGATTGACCGTCGACGGCGGGTCCGGGTCCTCCCGTAGAACACCCTGCATGACGGCCGTCGACGATCCGGAAAACGGCGGCTCACCCGCCACCAACGCGTACACTAGCGTCCCCAGTTGGTAGATGTCGGTGATATCGTCGGGGCTTCCGTACTCCTCGGCGTCGAACTGTTCCGGCGCGGCATACGTCGGTGAGATTCCCTCGATGCTATTGGAGTGGTCCAGTAGCATCTTGGCCAGCCCCCAATCGCTGACCTTCGGATAGTCCCACTTGCCCTCCGGCGTATCCCGCAACAGCACGTTCGTGGGTTTGATGTCGAGGTGGGCGACACCGTGACGATGGCCGTATCGAATCCCCTCGGCGATACGGCCGGAGAGCCACAGTGCCTCGGCGACGTCGATCGATCCGAGCTGTGCTTCGAGCGTCCCACCGTCCATGAACTCCAGGGCGAGCCACGGGAGTGGTTCCGCACCCCACGTGTAGACGGAGACGACGTTTTCGTGGTGGTTTAGGCTTTCCCACGTCTCTGCTTCCGTTTCGAACCTCTGGAAGACGCGCTTCCGAATCGTACCTTCGAATCGCGGTTCCTTGACTGCGATCGGGTACGTATAGCCGTCCTGGTCGAGGGTCGCACGGTACGCGTCCGCGTCGCCCCCCGTGCCAATCCGCTTCCCTTTCTCCAGGTCGCCATACCCGAAGTCCGACAACGTGTGCGGGGCGACCGCCTCCGGGATCCGGTCGTCGTCGGCTGGCCCTGGCATCACTGTCCGATACAATCATACAATCGTCATAAAATGTCGGGCTCGGGGACGGTATGGATTCGAATCGGCCACGAAGAGGCAACTACCGTCGTCGACGACGCGGCACTGATCGACGCCGATCCGTTCGTCTTCGTGCACCATCGAGCGGGGGAACGAATACAAGGGAATCGCCCCTATCCACCGGACATGGCCGGCATCTGCTTCGACATGTACGGAACCCTGTGTGATACGAGTAGCGTGCGCGCCCGCCTGGGCGAGGAACTCGACGTCGCGGACCGGCTGGTGGCGGCGGTCGACGAGGTGTGGCGCCGCAAACAGCTCCAGTACTCCTACCAGAGCGCACAGATGGACGACTACGAGCCGTTCTGGGAGATCACCGGCCACGCGCTCGAGTACGCGCTGGCCCAGTTCGACCTCGATCCCGACGCGTCGACCCGCGAACGCATCCGCGAGACGTACGACCATCTGGAGCCGTTCCCGGGAGCGGCGGAGACCCTCGACCGCCTGTCGACGGCCGGCCACGAGGTGGTGGTTCTCTCGAACGGCAACCCCGCGATGCTGGAACGGCTCGCGGAGAACGCTGGGCTTCGGTCTCACCTCGACGGAATCGTCAGCGCCCACGGGGTACGGACCTTCAAGCCCGACCCTTCGGTGTACGAACACGCCGCCGAGACCCTCGACCGACCGCTCGACGACTGTCGACTCGTCTCCTCGAACGCCTGGGACGTCGCCGGCGCCGGCAACGCGGGCATGGCGACGACGTGGGTGAACCGTCGGCGCAACCCGCCGGAGGCCATCGGCGCACACCCCGACCGCGAGGTGACGACGCTGCCGGACGTCGCCGACGACCCGTGCTCGAACTGAGCGTGATCGTTCCGAGCCATCATCAAAAGGGCGACAGGACGGGCCGGCGTTCCTCGACACTCCCGTCACGCTCACCGAGACACTTTAAGGAGCGTCACCGTACACAGTTTCAACATGGACATTCGCGAGGCACGGGCTGAGGACATCGAAGGGATCAGAACCGTCGCACACCACTCCCTCGCCGCGTCGTACGGCCACGCACTGGAGGACGAAATCATCGCACAGGCCGTCGAGCGGTGGTACGACGAGGGGACGCTCACCGACGACCTCGACGATCCGGACACCGAGTTCCTCGTCGCGGACGACGACGGTCGGCTCGTCGGGTTCGCCCAGAGTTACGTCGTCGAACGGCGCGAGACCGTCGGCGAGATCGACTGGCTCCACGTCGAACCCGACAGCCGCGGCGTCGGGATCGGCGACCGGCTGCTGGAGACGCTCGAACAGCGCCTGCTCGAACACGGCGTCGGCCGCATCGAGGGGCGCGTGCTGTCCGCCAACGAGGCGGGGACCGACTTCTACGAGAACGAGGACTTCGAGCGGATCGGCGAACGGACCGTCGAGATCGGCGGCGAGCCGTTCGTCGAGATGCTCTACTCCAAGTTCCCGGGTGCCGGCGGCCGACAGGTACTCTCCGAGGCGGCGACGCTCCCCGACGGCCGGCAGGTGTACGTCGCCCTCGAGGAGAGCGTCCGCGGTGCCGACGGCCCGTTCTACTCGGTGTACCTCGACCGGGACCGCTCGGAGCGGTACGGCTACCTCTGTGGCAACTGCGATAGCTTCGCCGTCTCGATGGACACGATGGGCCGTGTCGTCTGTAACGACTGCGAGAACCGACGCAAGCCGACCCGGTGGGACGCCAGCTACCTCTAGCGGCGATTACCCGGTTATATCACAAAGTATTATTTCGTCGGCCGTCCAGCCGGGAGTATGGCACGACCGACGCGAACGGAGGAATCACCGTGGTGACCACGACGGCGCTGCTCGGACTGCTGACCGTCGTCCTGCTCGCCTTCGCGGCGTTCGGCGCGTGGTACGCCCGGGGGCGCATCGAGACCGTCGAGGACTACCTCACCGCCCGGAACTCGGCCGGCGGCGGGACGCTGACCGCGACGCTCGTCGCCTCGAGCATGGGGGCGTGGATCCTGTTCAGTCCCGCGGAGGCCGGCGCGGCCTTCGGCGGAATCACGGCCGTCGCCGGCTACGCGGCCGGGTCGGCGCTCGCGCTCGCCGCCTTCGCCGTCGTCGGCCCCCGCATCCGGCAACTCCTCCCCCGCGGCCACAGCCTCACCGAGTACGCCTACGCCCGCTACGGGACGGCGATGTACGCGTACGTCCTCGTCGTCAGCGTCGCCTACATGTTCGTCTTCCTCGCCGCGGAGTTCACCGGCATCGCGAGCGCGCTCTCGCTCGTCGCGGGGGTGCCCGGCTGGCAGACCGCGACCGTCGTCGGCGTCACCGTCCTCGCGTACACCGGCTACGGCGGCCTCCGTGCGAGCATCGTCACCGACACCGTCCAGACCGTGCTCATCCTCCCGCTCCTGATGGTGAGCGTCGTCGTCACGGTGCTCGCGCTGGGTGGGACCGACGCCGCCCACGCCGCCGTCGTCGATAGCGCGCCCGAACTCCTGACCGTCGGATCGGCCACCGGCCTGGAGTTCGGGGCCTACGTCGTCGTCGCCGTCGTCGGCGCCGAGATGCTGAACCAGGCGTGGTGGCAGCGGGTCTACGCCGCGAGCGACGAGGGGACGCTCCGTCGGTCCTTCCTCGTCGCCGCCGTCGCCGTCGTCCCGATGGTCCTCCTGGCGGGCGTGTTCGGCCCCATCGCCGTCGGCCTCGGCCTCGTCGAGGCGCCAGGGGACGCCAGCGTCTCCTTTTTCCTCGTCGTGACCGAGGTGCTCCCCGACGCGGCCGTCGTCGCCGTCGCCGTCCTGGCCGTCCTGCTCGTGGTCTCCAGCGCCGACACGCTGTTCAACGCCATCGCGAGCGTCGTCACCGCGGATCTTCCGCGGCTCCTCGACCTCTCGGGGGACCGCCTCACCGCGACCGCCCGCGGCGTGACCGTCGTCGTCGCCGCGGCCGCGACGGTCGTCGGCGCGCAGGGCTACTCCGTGCTCACGCTCTTTCTCCTCGCCGACCTGCTCGCGGCGGCCACCTTCATCCCGCTCCTGCACGGCCTCTTCTCGCGGCGTGCAACGTCCGCCGGCGCCCTGACGGCGAGTCTGGTTGCCCTCGTCGTCGGACTGGCCCTCTTCCCGCCCGCCCGCGGTGTCCTGCCGCTCTCCGGGCTGCCGGCGGCCACCTACTTCCGCTCCTTTATCGGCGCCGCCGCCCTTTCGACGGCCCTGACCGTCGTGGCCGCTCGCGTCGGCGACGAGCGGTTCGACCTCGACCGGCTCGACCGGACGATCCGACGCCTCGACGACGAGGCGACCGACGGCTCGGGGGGTGAGCGACGGTGACCCTCTCCGCGCTCGGCTTCGCGGTCCTGATCTGGGGATCGCTGGCGCTGGTCGCCGGGGTCTTCGTGTACGAACTGGCGACGATCTGGCGGGAGTCGCGACGAAACGCGGGGTAAGCGGGGGCCTCGGAGCGGGATCGACCGGTCGCGACGACCGATCAGTCGCCGCTGATCTTGCCTTGGATGTCCTCGACGATGTCGGGGTTACGGAGCGTCGAGGTGTCGCCCAGTTCGGCCTCGTTGGCGATATCCTCCAGCAGACGGCGCATGATCTTGCCCGACCGGGTTTTGGGCAGGTCCGGCGAGAAGACCACGCGCTCGGGGCGGGCGATGGGGCCGATGGCGTCCTCGACGGCCTGGACGATGCGGTCGCGGAGCGCGTCGTCCTCCTCGTACCCGTCCTCGGTGATGACGTAGGCGTAGACGGCCTCGCCTTTCACCTCGTGGTCGCCGCCGACGACCGCGGCCTCGGCGACGCCCTCGACGCCGACGATGGCGGACTCGATCTCCATGGTCCCGAGGCGATGGCCCGAGACGTTGAGCACGTCGTCGACGCGACCGAGGACGGTGATGTAGCCGTCCTCGTCGAGTTTGGCGCCGTCCTCCGGGAAGTACACCCAGTCCTCGGGGTCCGAGCTGTCGGTGTCGGAGTACTCGGCCCAGTACTCCTCGATGTACCGCTCGTCGTTCTTGTACAGCGTTCGGAGCATCCCGGGCCACGGCTTCCGAACGGTGAGGTAGCCGGCGCGCCCGGCTTCGACCGGATCGCCGTTCGTGTCGACGACCTGGGCGTCGACGCCCGGGAGGGGCGGCCCGGCGGAGCCGGGCTTCATCGTCTTGACGCCCGGGAGGGTGGTGACCATCATGCCGCCCGTCTCGGTCTGCCACCAGGTGTCCACGATGGGACACTCCTCGTTCCCGATGTGTTTGTAGTACCACTTCCAGGCCCGCGGGTTGATGGGCTCGCCGACGGTGCCCAGCAGCCGGAGGCTGGAGAGGTCGTGTCGGTCGGGGTACTCCCCGCCCCACTTCATGAACGCGCGGATGGCGGTGGGTGCGGTGTAGAGCTGGGTGGCCTCGTACTCCTCGACGATCTCCCAGAGGCGGTCCCGATCGGGGTGGTCCGGCGTCCCCTCGTACATCATCGTCGTCGTCCCGAGCGCGAGCGGGCCGTAGACGATGTAGGAGTGGCCGGTGATCCAGCCGATGTCGGCCGAACAGAAGTAGGTGTCCTCGGGCTTGATGTCGAGCACCGCCTGCGAAGTCCAGGCGGTCCACGCGAGGTAGCCACCGGTGGTGTGTTTGACCCCCTTCGGCTGGCCCGTCGTCCCCGAAGTGTACATCAGGAACAGCATGTCCTCGGCGTCCCGCTTGACGGGGTCGACGGTCGCCCCCTCGTGGTCGGCGACGAGGCCGTCGTAGGTGTGCTGGTTGGCCGCCAGGCCGTGGCCGAAGCCGTCGCCGTCGCGGAGCCGCTCGGCCACGACCACGTCGGACACTTCGTGGTCGACGCCCGCGAGGCCCTCGTTGGCCTTCGAGAGGTGATCGAGGGGGTCGCCACGGCGATAGTACCCGTCGCAGGTGATCAAGTACTCCGAGTCCGCGGCGTTCATCCGGGTCGCCAGCGCATCCGCCGAGAAGCCCGCGAACACCACACTGTGGGGCGCGCCGATCCGCGCACACGCCAGCATGGCGATGGGGAGCTCGGGGATCATCGGCATGTACATCGTCACGACGTCGTCCTCGCCGACGCCGAGGTCCCGAAGCGCCGCCGCACACTCGTTGACCTCGCGGTGGAGCTCCGCGTAGGTGAACGTCCGGTCGTCCTCGTCGACGGGTTCGCCGACCCACTCGATGGCCGGTTCGTCGCCGCGCTCGTCGAGGTGGCGGTCGAGACAGTTGGCCGACGCGTTCAGCGTGCCGTCGGTGAACCACTCGTAGAAGGGCGGGTTCGAGTCGTCGAGCACCTGATCGTACTCCTCGTCCCAGTCGAGGAGTTCGGCCGCCGCCTGCCAACAGTTCGGCCAGTTCTCGTCGAACTCCTCGTATACACTGGGATCCGATACGTTCGCCTGCTCGACGAACGAATCCGAGGGCTCGAACGTCGCCTGCTCTTCGAGCCTCGCCTCCAGTTCGATGTCTTCCTCGGACATATGTCAGAATAGACTTTCCAATCATTCGTGATAAACCTACGCCATAGCGTCCGGCGTCAGTGTGGACGCCGGCCCCGGCGGTCGGTTCGGCGCCGAGAACGCGGACGCATCGGCCCGCGCGCGGCTGGTATTGCGGGAACCCGAACCATTCAGAAGGCTTTTGACCGATCCGGGGATACGTCCCACACAGCATGCCTGCGGACTTCAACTGGGCGATCGGTGGAGAAGCGGGTGACGGCATCGACTCCACCGGGAAAATCTTCGCCCAGGCGCTCTCGAGGGCCGGTCGGCACGTGTTCACCTCCAAGGACTTCGCGTCCCGCATCCGGGGCGGGTACACGGCGTACAAGGTCCGCACGTCCGTAGACCAGGTTCAGAGCGTCGTCGACCGTCTGGACGTACTCATCGCGCTCACCCAGCGGACGATCGACGAGAACCTCGACGAACTCCACGAGGGCAGCGTCATCATCTACGACGGGGACCGGACGACGATGGAGGACGTCGAGATCCCCGAGGGGATGATCGGCCTGGACGTGCCGCTGCAGGCCCTCGCCGAGGAGGCCGGCGGCGCGATCATGCGGAACGTCGTCGCGCTCGGGGCCGCGTGCGCAGTGAGTGAGTTCCCGATCGAGAACCTCGACAGCGCCCTCGAGAAGCGGTTCGGCGACAAGGGAGCCGCCATCGTCGAGAACAACAAGGCCGCCGCCCGAAAGGGCCGGGAGTACGTCCTCGAGAACTACGACGAGGCGTTCGGGTTCGAACTGGAGTGCACCGACGAGAACTACGTCCTCCTGAACGGCGACGAGGCCATCGGGATGGGTGCCATCGCCGCCGGCTGTCGGTTCTACGCCGGCTATCCGATCACCCCCGCGACGGACGTGATGGAGTACCTCACCGGACGGATCGAACAGTACGGCGGCCACGTCGTCCAGGCCGAGGACGAACTCTCGGCCATCAACATGGCCCTCGGCGCCGCGCGCGCCGGCGCCCGTTCGATGACTGCCACCTCCGGGCCCGGAATCGACCTCATGGCCGAGACGTTCGGCCTGGTCGCCACCAGCGAGACGCCGCTGGTCATCTGTAACGTGATGCGCTCGGGACCCTCGACCGGGATGCCGACCAAACAGGAGCAGGGCGACCTGAACGCGATGCTCTACGGCGGCCACGGCGAAGTGCCGCGGTTCGTCCTCGCGCCGACGACCATCGCCGAGTGTTTCCACAAGACCGTCGAGGCGTTCAACCTCGCGGAGAAGTACCAGCTTCCCGTCTACCTGACCGCCGACCTCTCGCTTGCGGTCACCGAACAGACCTACCCGCCCGAGGAGTTCGACATGGACGCCGTCGAAATCGAGCGCGGCAAGGTCGTCGACGAGGGGACGGTCGGCGAGTGGCAAGACGAGTCGGGACGGTTCAAACCCCACGCCCTCACCGAGGACGGGATCAGTCCTCGCGCCTTCCCGGGGACCGAGGGCGGCGTCCACATGTCCACCGGCCTCGAACACGACGAACTCGGTCGCCGGACCGAGGACACCGACATGCGCGTCCGCCAGGTCGACAAGCGGACCCGGAAAGTCGAGACGGCCCGGGAGCGCGAACCGTTCGAGCCACGCGAGTTCGGCGACCCCGACGCCGACACGCTCGTGCTCTCGTGGGGATCGAACGAGGGGGCGCTGATCGAGGCCAAGTCCTTCCTCGACGAGGAGGGGATCGAGGCCCGCTATCTCTCGGTGCCCTACGTCTTCCCGCGGCCGGACCTGACGGACGCCGTCGACGCCGCCGAGGAGACCATCGTCGTCGAGTGTAACGCGACCGGGCAGTTCGCGGACCTGATCGAACACGACACGCTGACGCGGGTCACCCGCATCAACAAGTACGACGGCGTCCGATTCAAGGCGGACGAACTCGCCGAGCGGATCGCGGACGTGTTAGCGACCGACGAAGGAGCCGAGGAGGCCACCGCATGAGTTCCAACGTTCGATTCACCGACTTCAAGTCCGACGCACAGCCGACCTGGTGTCCCGGATGCGGCGACTTCGGGACGATGAACGGGATGATGAAAGCGCTCGCCGAAACCGGCAACAGCCCCGACGAGACGTTCGTCGTCGCCGGCATCGGCTGTTCCGGCAAGATCGGGACGTACATGCGTTCCTACGCCCTCCACGGCGTCCACGGCCGGGCGCTCCCGGTCGGCGCCGGGGTCAAACTCGCCAACCCCGACGTCGAGGTGATGGTCGCGGGCGGCGACGGCGACGGCTACTCCATCGGCGCCGGGCACTTCATCCACGCCGTCCGCCGCAACATCGACATGACCTACGTGGTCATGGACAACCGCATCTACGGGCTCACCAAGGGGCAGGCCTCGCCGACCAGTCGCGAGGACTTCGAGACGTCGACCACGCCCGAGGGGCCCCAGCAACCGCCGGTCAACCCGCTGGCGCTCGCGCTCGCCGCCAGCGGTACCTTCATCGCGCAGTCGTTCTCGACGGACGCCCAGCGCCACGCCGAAATCGTCAAACAGGCCGTCGAACACGACGGCTTCGGCTTCGTCAACGTGTTCTCCCCCTGCGTGACGTTCAACGACGTGGACACCTACGACTACTTCCGCGATCACATCGTCGACCTCGCGGACACCGACCACGATCCGACGAGCTACGACGACGCCCGCTCGCGCATCCTCGATCCGGGCAAGGAGTACCAGGGCGTCCTCTACCGGGACGAGGAGTCGGTGCCCTACGAGCGGAGCCACGGCGTCGATGCGGACATGTCCGACATCCCCGACGGCGCGCCCGAGGACGCGATGGACCTCGTCCGCGAGTTCTACTGAGGCGGCCGGCGCCACACAAGAGTTAACACGACCGACCCCCCTTCTGACCGTGCCACCGTCCCTGCAGGGCAGTGTCGTCGGACTCGATTTCGGCACGACGACGACCCGCTGTGCCGTCTACGGCGGCGGCGTCCGACCGACCGGCACCGGGAAGCGAGAACGGTCGGCGAGAGCACCCGACGTATCGCTCTCGTCCGGTTCAGCAAGACTGATTACGCTCTCCCGGTAGGGAAACATATGTCCGACCGTTTCGACGTGATCGTCGCCGGCGCGGGGCCTGCCGGGGCCCAGTGTGCGCGCGACCTCGCTCAGCGGGACTACGACGTTCTCGTCCTCGAAGCCGAACCCGAGGACACCTTCCCCCGCCAGAGCAACAAGTCGACCGCCGGGACCTTCCCCTCGATGATGGCCTCCTTCGGCGTGCCCGACGAGGTGGTGATGAACTACACCGACGACGTGGTGTTGGAGTCGCCGAACCACCACTACGTCCAGCACCAGCCCGGTGCAGTCCTGGAGTTCGCGGAGTTCAAGCAGTGGCTGGTCCGGGAGGGCCGATCGGAGGGGGCGACCTACCGGTTCGACGCCCGCGCGAACGGAGCGATCATGGAGGACGGCGACATCGCCGGGGTCCGGTACGCGGGCGGCGAGGTGGCGTACGCCGACATCGTCGTCGACGCGACGGGGCCGGCCGCGCCCCTCGCCAAGGAACTCGGGGTGAGCGACCTGCGGCGGGAACAGCAGGCCATCGGGATCGAGTGGGAGATGTCCGGCGTGGACGTCGACCACCCGAACTACGCCGACCTGACCGACACGATGATGCTCCGCCTGGACCACGAGTACGCCCCCGGTGGCTACTCCTGGATCTTCCACACCGGCGGCGACACCGCGAAGGTCGGCCTCTGTTACATCCAAAACGAGAGCCACGAGCGCTACGGCCGCGACGGGGCGAGCATCGACGACTACTTCAACCACTGGCTCGATACCGACCCGCGCTTTGCCGACGCCGAACGCATCTCCGAGAAACAGCAACACCGCGGCTCGGCTCACATCCAGATGCCCGGACAGCTCTGTACGGACGGCTTCATGGCCATCGGCGACGCCGTGCCGACGATCGATCCGCTCTGGGGCGAGGGCATCCACAAGGGGATGAAGTCGGGGCGGATGGCCGCCATCACCGCCGACCGCTGTTTCACCGAGGCCGACCCCGACACCTCGGCGGAGGCGATGTCCGTCTACAGCAAGCTGTGGCACAGCGAGGTCGCCCCCCGGATGCGCGAACGGCTGCTGATGACCGAACTCCTCTATCTCGCGTCCAACGAACGGTACGACACGCTGATGACGGACCTCAAGGGCACCGGGAGCGACACGCTGGCGAAGGCCAACGCGGGCAACGTCCGCGCGATGCTGAAGCTCCTCCATCTCGGCGACATCCCCCTGCTCGGCAAGTTCGCCCGCGAACGTCTGGCCGGACCGTAGCCTCCGACACCCGAACGGCCACACGGGAAGCGTTCGACGACGCGGGACGACGGTACCGGCACGAACCGGCCCTTCCACAACTCCTTTCGGCGTCTCCACCCTCCGTTCGCGTATGTCTCGATCCTCCAGCGACGTGCAACGGTCGAACGGAATGCCAGTCCTCGGCCTCGGAACGTGGCAGAACACCGATCCCGAGGAGTGTGCGGGGACGGTGGCGACGGCCCTGGAGATGGGCTACCGCCACGTCGACACCGCACAGGCCTACGACAACGAGGCGGAGGTCGGGGACGGAATCGCACGGGCGTCGGTCCCCCGCGAGGACGTGTTCCTGGCGACGAAAGTGTGGATCGACAACCTCGCGCCGGCGGACGTCCGGGAGACGACCGAACGGAGTTTGGAGAAACTCGGCGTGGACGCCGTCGACCTGCTCTACGTCCACTGGCCGGCCCGGGCGTACGACCCCGCCGAGACCCTCGGCGCCTTCGACGACCTGTACGACGACGGCCTGATCGACCGGATCGGGATCAGCAACTTCGAGCCGGCGCAGGTGACCGAGGCCGTCGAGACTGCCGACGCCCCCATCTTCGCCAACCAGATCGAGTGTCACCCGCTGCTCCCACAGGAGGAACTGCGCGCCCACTGTGCCGACCACGGGATCGAGGTGGTCGCCTACTCGCCGCTGGCCCGCGGCGAGGTGTTCGACGTCCCGGAGATCCAGGCGGTCGCGGAGAAACACGGCGTCAGCGAGGCGCAGGTGTCGCTCGCCTGGCTCCGCGAGAAGGACGTGACCGCCATCCCGAAGGCGACCGGCGAGGAGCACGTCCGCGACAACTGGGCGTCGCGGACGCTCGACCTCGACGACGAGGACGTGGCGCGGATCGACGGCATCGACCGCCGGGAGCGGATGGTCGATCCCGACTTCGCCCCCTGGTAGACGCGACGACCGCCGTTACGAGCGCTCGGCCGCGTCGACGTCGGCCTCCTCCTCGGGATGATCGGCGACGTTCGCGGCCACCCGCACGCCGACGAGCGAGACGACGATGGCCGAGACGACGAAGAGCGCGAGCCGTTCGGTGGCCGGGACCGTGAGTCCGAACAGCCGCAGGTTCCCGAGGACGCCCTCGCGTTCGAGGAAGTACCCCGCGAATCCACGGACGACGAGGCCGAGGGCGACGACGCCGAAGGGGAGGTTCAGATACGGTCGCGGCACGCGGTCCGAGTCGATGAGTTCGTCGAGGAGACGGCCGGCGCTGGCCGTGAGCGCCGCCAGCGCCAGCCACGGGATGGCGCTGTACGCGAACTGCATGACTGGAACGACGACGCCCTCCGCCGTCGTCTCGACGGCCAGCGCGCCGAGGAAGGCGCCGACGAGAGCGAGGCCGCCGGCGACGGCGTAGGTGACGACCGACACCTGTCCGGAGTAGAGCGCGTCCCGGGTCCGATCCGGGAGCCGCGCGATGTACGTGTCGATGGCGAGCCCCTTGTACAGCACCGCGGCGCCGAGCAGGGAGGCGAGCCCCGCGAGCGCCACGGGCAACGAGAACCGCACGAGCAACACCGGCAGGAGGAGCAAGCCGACGCCGAGCGGGACCAACACGGTCGATCGGAGTTCCTCGTCGGCGAGGAACTGCTTGAGGAGGTAGTACGTGGATTCGATGTCGCGGGCCTGCCTGACGACGACCCGGTCGACGGAGTCGACCGGCAGGCGGCTCTCCACGATGGGAACGAGACGTTCGTCGTCGGCGCTGTCGGTGACGATGATCGCCGAGTCCGGGTCGTGGCGGTCGAGGAGTTCGTCGACCTGTGCGGCCACCGAGCGGTCGGCACCGACCGCGGTGTCGCCGGATCCCGAGACGACGGCGACGAGGGCGTCCTCGCCGTCGCTCCGGAGGTCACGCGTGACACGTAGCGCCTCCAGCAGGCAGTTGACCGTCGAGTCCTCGGGGTCCGCGAGGCCCACCTCCGTCACCAGCGACTGCACCGCGTCCCACCCGTCGACGGGCATCGACACGCCGACCGTCCGCCCGATGTCGTCGGCGCGGTCGACACACAGGACGAGCGTCGTCACGGTCGTGAGAACTATCCACGGGGATAAATATCTCCCGTCCCCGACCGGTCAGAAGCGGAGCCGGAAGCCCCGTTCGTCGTCGGCCACGGTGCCAGCCACGCCGGCGCCGAAGGCGTAGGCGACGGCCGTCGCGCCGCCACGGAGCCGGTCCGCCAACCCCCGCTCGGGTTCGAACTCGCGGACCGACACCTCCGTATCGATCAGATCCGCGACGTGCTCCTCGATATCGTCCCGGTCGCCGAGTTCGTCGACCAGACCCAACTCGTGGGCGTCGTCGCCGAGGTAGATGCGGGCCTCGGTGTCCCGGATCGCCTCGGGGTCCATCCCTCGGCCCTCGGCGACGCGCTCGACGAAGTCCTCGTAGAAGCCGTCGATGATGCCCTGGAGGTACTCGCGTTCGTCCGCCGAGAGTTCCTTCAGGGGCATCCCCGCGTCCTTGTACTCGCCCGCCGCGAAGCGCTCGTAGGAAACGCCCAACTCGTCGGCCAACTCGGAGACGTTCACCCGGGAGCCGATGACGCCGATGCTCCCGACGATGCTCGCCCGCCGCGCCCAGAGTTCGTCACAGCCGCTGGCGATCCAGTAGCCGCCGCTGGCACAGACGTCGGTCGCGTAGGCGACGGTCGGCCCGTCGAAGTCGGCGGCCGCCCGCCGGATGTCGTCGCTCGGCACCACCTCCCCGCCCGGCGTGTCGAGTTTCACCAGCAACGCCTCGGCGGCGTCGTCCTCGTCGGCACGTTCGATCTGTTCGACCACGTCGTCGGCCGTGGTGCCCACGGCCCCGCCGGGAATCGGCCCGGGCGTCCCACCGTCGCGGGTGATCGGTCCCTCGACTGCGACCTCCGCGGCGTTGTAATCCGGGAAGACCGAGTCGGCCAGATCCCCGGCGGCACGCGTCCCGAGGATCACGACGCCGACGGTCACCAGCAGGCCGAGGAGATCCGCGAGCGATCCCGGGAGGACCACGAAGATCAGGAACCCGAGGACCGCCGCGACGATCCCACCGACGATCACGATCGCGCCCCGACCGACGTCGTCCTCACTCACGTTCTGTCACCATACGCACTGCTGGGGAACGGATCGGCATAAAAACACCTGCGTCGGCGTATCCGGTCTACAGGAGACCCGTCTTCTGCAGCTTCATCAGGTCCTCGGTGTCGAGGGTCTCGCCTTCCTTGAACTTCTGGTAGATCTCCTCGGCCTCCTCCTTGGCGGCCTCGCGCTCGGCCTCGCGCTCGTCCTGCTGTTCCTGCTCCTCTTCCTTGTCGAGTTCGCGCAGGCGCTTCTGGACGCGGACGAAGTCCTCGTGGTGGCGGTCAGCTGCCTCCTGGGCCTCGACGAAGAGCTCGTGCATCTCGTCGGCCTTGTCGCGGATCTCGTCGGCCTCGCGGTAGGCCTCGATCATCTGGTTGTGGTGTTCCTGGGCCTTGTCCGCGAGCTCGGTCACCTTCTGGTGGTGCTGGGACGCCTCGGAGCGGACCTCCTCGGCCTCCGCGACGAGCTCGTCGAGCTCGCTCGCGTCGTCGAGTTTCTCCTTTCGCTGCTGGTACTCCTCGCGCTTGTCCTCGATCTTCTCGATGAGTTCGCGCTCGTCCTCGGCACTGAGGACCTCGGTCTGCTGGCGGAACTCGAGTTGCTCGATCTCCTCTTCGAGCTCCTCGAGGTCCTTGCCGTCGCCGAGTTCGAGGTCCTGTTTCATCTCCTCGACCTCGTCGAAGAGCTCGTTGGCCTTGGCGTTGAGCTCGTTGCGGCTCTCCTTGTGTTCCTGGACCTGCTCGTTGAGCTCGTCGCGCTTCTCGCGATGTTCCTGAGCCTCGTCGACCTTCTCGCGGGTCTTGGCGTTCAGGTCGTCGCGCTTCGAGGCCCGCTCCGAGGCCATCTGGTTGAGTTCGTTACGCCGGTCGCGAAGCTGGCCGGCGAGTTTGATGAGCTGTCCCTTCGAGTCGTTTTCGAGCTGGTCGTCGGTGAGTTCGACGTTGCTCTCTTCTTCGAGCGCCGCAACGTCGAATTCGTCGAGTACTTCTTCTGTTGTTACCATTGTTGAAACCTCGATACCACCGCTCCGGGCGGACTGACGGCTGGTCGTCCCGCAATCAACCGTGGATAAGAGTTCCCGATCATTCTGCGAGCGATACCGCCACGCGCCGGAGACGCGTTGGTAACAACGTATACAGCCGACATATACATAAATACTTCGGTGGCTGAAGGGGTGCGAAACGGTACCACAAGCCGCTGTACCGGCCGTGTGAACCGTTCACAACGTCCTCGGCGGAGTATATAAAGAACCCCCCATCAATACCGCTCCAGTTTCAGTTTCACCGTGGGGACGGCGCGGATTCATGTCGGTCGCCCGACTACCACCGGATATGCTCGAGAAGCTCACGAGTACCTGCGAGGCGGCCGGCTGTGATCGACCCCTTGACGACGACGCCCTGATGGTGGCGATGCGGACCGAGGGGGGCGAGCGCCGGGCCTACGAGTGTGCCTGTGGCGCGGTGACGGTGACCGTCGTCAGGGAGTGACCGTCACCGCTAAACGGGCTCGCCGGCGACGACCCGCCATGCGAGAGGTCGTACACGCCCGCGGCCACGAACACGTCGCCGCGACCCACGACACCACCTTCGAGGTGACGACCGACGACTGGTTGACCCCCGCCGGCGACTGCATCGTCGGTATCGAGGCCGACCGGGCGCCCGCCGACTTCGATACCGACTTCGCCGAAGCCTGCCGGGACCCCGCGGCGACGATCACCCTGACCCTCGACGTCGACGGGGCGACCCAGGAGGTGCGCGCCCGCGGGCACCCCGACCTCACCTTCGACAGCGACCGGAGCGCCGTCGTCCGGACGAGCACCTACGTCGACGACCGCACCGTCGCCGTCGCCGCCGACGCCGCCGCGGCCGACCTGGACCGGGGGATGGTCGCCGCCCTCGCGGACGGCGCCGACCCCACCCTGACGCTGACCGTCGAGTGACGCCGCGCTTTTTCCGATCGGCCGCCAACGGACGCCCATGCCCGACGAACCCGTCGAGAACATCAGCGGCGGCACCGACGGCGGGAGCGAGGCCCGCTTCGCCACCGGGGATCCGGAGACGCGGGCCGAGGCGGTCGTCGACGCGCTCGGCGACATCTACTGGCAGAAGGCCTACGGTGGCCGCGACGCCTTCCCCTGTCTCGTCCGCACGATCCTGAGCCAGAACACGAGCGACGTCGCCAGCCAACCGGCCTTCGACGCCCTGATCGAACGGTACGGCGGCGAGGGCGACCTCGCGGCGACGCTCGCGGCCGCCGACCGCGACGTCGTCGCCGAGGTCATCCAGCCGGCCGGGCTCTACAACCAGAAATCGCGGGTCATCCAGGAGGCCGCCGAGGCGATCCTCGCCGACTTCGGCGACGCCGCTGCGTTCGATTCCTTCGTCCGCGAGGGCGACCCCGAGGCGGTGCGCGAGCGACTGCTGGAGCTGCGCGGGGTGGGGCCGAAGACCGCCGACTGCGTCCTTCTCTTCTCGGGCGGGCGGGGCGGCGTCTTCCCCGTCGACACCCACGTCCACCGCATTGCCCGCCGGATGGGCCTGGCGCCGCCCGACGCGGATCACGAGGGAGTGCGGGCGGCCCTGGAGGCGGCGGTGCCGACCGAGAAGTGCGGCTTCGGTCACACCGCCATGATCCAGTTCGGGCGGGAGTACTGTTCGGCCAGAAACCCGTCGTGTCTCGACGGTCCGGAGGCGTGCCCGCTCGCCGACCGCTGTGACCGTGTCGGCGTCGATTCCGGAGCGGGGACGGTGGTCGATCCGGCCGACTCCGACGGCTGAGGCTCACTCCACGACACGGCGGGCGTTGTCCACCAGCGCAGGGTGTGGCTCGGCATCGGGGTGTACCGAGCGCAGACGCTCGAGCGCCGTCTCGACGTCGGTCCCGTTCAGTCGGGCGAGCGCGGCCGCGGCCACGGCCACGCTCCGGGAACTCCCCGCCGAGCAGTGGACGAGAACGGTCTCGTCGGCGTCGAGCAACGTCGTCAGCCGATCGACGGCGTCCCGAACGTTCGAGGGATCGTTTTGGGGGCCGTCGACGAGTGGGCGCTCGACGAGGGTCACCGAATCGGGGTACGCTGGAGGTGCGCCGTGTGTCAGTCGCAGAACGGCGGTGACGCCCGCGTCGAGCATCGACTCGACGTCCCGAGCGTCCGCCCGGTCGCCGACGTGGAGGTGGGGGGTGATCGCGTGCATCGCGGTCCGCGGCTACTTGAAGCGGAACGTCTCCAGGTTCTTCGGCGCGAACGTCCGCATGTTGTAGTCGTGGTAGAGCGCGGAGGAGAGGTCCTGCACGGAGCGTTCGTCGCCGTGGACACAGAGCACCTTCTCCGGGCGCGGGTTCATCGTCTTGACGAAGTTCTCCAAGCCCTGCCGGTCGGCGTGGCCGGAGAAGCCGTCGACCGTCTCGACGCCCATGTTCAGCGAGAGGGTGTTGCCGCGGCCGCCGCGTTCGCGGTCGTTCATCGGAATCTCGTCCCAGCCGTTCTGGATGCGCCGGCCGAGGGTTCCCTGTGCCTGGTAGCCGACGAACACGAGCGTGGAGTCCGGATCCGGACCGAGGTGGCGAAGCCAGGACATGATCGGGCCGCCGGTGACCATCCCCGAGGTGGAGAGGATGATCGCCGGGTCGCCGTCGGATACCTCCTGGCGTTCGTCCTCGCCGGCGTCGATGTGGTTGAACTCCTCGGCGAGGAAGGGGTTCTCGTCCTCGTGGAAAATTCTGTCTCTGAGGTCGTCCCGGAGGTACTCGGGGTAGGTGGTGTGGATGGCCGTCGCCTCCCAGATCATCCCGTCGAGGTGGACGGGCATCTCGGGGATCTTTCCGCTCCGCATGGCCTCCTCCAACACGAGCATGATCTCCTGTGATCGACCGACTGCGAACGCCGGGATGACGACCTTGCCGCCTTTCTCGTGGGTCTCGTTGATGATCCGGAGCAGGTTGCGCTCGGAGTCCTCCTGGTCGGTCTGGTAGTCGTTGCGGCCGCCGTAGGTGGATTCGAGGACGAGCGTCTCGACCCGCGGGAAGTCGTTGACGGCGCCGTTGAACAGGCGCGTATCCTCGTAGTGGATGTCGCCCGAGAAGGCGACGTTGTAGAGGCCGTCGCCGATGTGGAAGTGGGAGACGGCCGAGCCGAGGATGTGTCCGGCGTTGTGGAAGGTGAGCTTCACGTCCGGCGCGATGTCGGTCACGTCGCCGTACTCGAGGGGGACGGTGTGTTTGATCGCCTCACGGACCATCTCGCTCTCGTAGGGCGGGGTGCGGCCCTCCTTGACGGCCACGTCGAGGTAGTCGAGCGTGAGCAAACCCATCAGGTCCCGGGTGGGTTCGGTGCAGTAGATGGGGCCGTCGTAGCCGTATTTGAACAGGAGGGGGATCAGCGCGGAGTGATCGAGGTGGGCGTGGGTGAGCACGACCGCGTCGATGGAGTTGAGGGGGGCCGCTTCTGGCACCTGGAGGTAGGGCACCTCGCCCTCGGCGCCGGGCTTGTCGCCGCAGTCGATCAGGACGCGCGTCTCGGCGGTCGAGAGGATGAAACTCGCGCGGCCGACCTCCCGACAGCAGCCGAGGGTGGTGATACGCACCCACTGGTCGTCGGCCATCTCCTCGCGGTGGATCTGCCGGCCGACGCGTTCGAGGATGTCGCGGCGCTCCTCGCGTTCCTGCTTGAGGAAGTTCCGGACGTTCGAGACCGTCGAGGACTCGATGGGAGGGGTACGGACCACCTCGGGCGTCCAGCCGATCTCCTTCGTGATCTCACGGAGCGTCGAGCCGTGACGCCCGATCACCATCCCGGGTTTCTCGGCCTCGATGACGACCTCGCCGGTGTCGGCGTGGAAGTCGAGGTCGGTCACGCCGGCGTCCTCGGGGATCACGTCCCGGATCCGCTCGCGGGCCTCGCGGACCTCCATCAGCACGTCGGGGTCCGGGCGCACCGTGATTCGCTTCCGGAGTTTGCTCGCCAGTTTGCGGATGAGATCGCCGTTGCTGGCGAAATCCTTCGGGTCGCGCGTGTAGACGACCAGTTCCGGCCCCTCGTATTTGACGTCGGAGACGGAGATTCCGGGCGGTAGTTCGTCCTCGATCTCTGCTTTCAGTTCCTCGAGTTGCTTGTCTACGGAGCTCATATGTACCGGGTGAGAGCCCTCCGCACGGTCGTTCCCGTTCGATCCTCGGCCCGCGACGGCGTCCGCGTGGACGGTCGGCGTCGGACGATGGTGGTCGTGCCGAATCGCATAGGTACGTTCCGTACGGGAGGTGCTCGGCTGCGGGAAGAGGCAGCGAAAACCCGCTTGGGTCACCCTATCAGCCGGGCATTATAAAAGCCTTCGCAAAATCGAAGGCGTTCGGCGCCGGAGTGGCGGTATGGAACTCACCCCGGCCGCCGTGGAACGCGAGTACGAGTGGGTGCGAGAGCGCGGGGCGGTGGTCCCGCTGATCAACGAGACGCGGGACCGCCTCGGCGACTGCTTCGGCGTCGACGTCGGCCACGTCGGCCGGGACGAGTACCGCGAGGAGGTGGCCGTCGTCTTCGGGGACGGCGCCCGCGCGGTCAACGTCGCGGCCTACGTCGCCCTCCTCCGTGACCTCGACGTGACCGGCGACTATCCGGGCTTCGTCGTCGACGAAGTGCTCGGGCGGGAACTCGCCGCGGCCGTCGCCGGCGGACAGCCTTTCTCCCTGCTCGCCCAGGCCACGTTCCACTTCGCGGACGTGACGACCCACACCGAGGGGGTCGCGGGGGCCGACGACTTGGACGCCGCCCTCGCCGCGGGGTTCCAGACCCGGCTCCCGGGGTGGGAGTGGACCGAGGGGGCCAGTCCGTTCGCGGTGGCGCGGGAATGAGTTAACTGCCGTCGGGCCGAGGGATGGCGTGTGCAACCGAAGACCGTCCTCATCACGGGCTGTTCGTCCGGTATCGGCCGTGCGACCGCCGAGGCCTTCCTCGACGCGGACTGGGAGGTGTACGCCACGGCGCGCAACCCCGCCGACGTCGAGCGACTCGGCGACCGCGGCTGTACCGTCGCGACGCTCGACGTGACCGAGGACGACGACGTGGATCGGGTCGTCGACCGGATCCTCGACGACCACGGACGGATCGACTGCCTCGTCAACAACGCCGGCTACGCCCAGTTCGGGCCCATCGAGGACGTGCCCGTCGAGGCCGTCCACCGACAGTTCGACGTGAACGTCTACGGCGCCCACCGGCTGACACGGGCGGTCCTCCCACACATGCGGCGGCGCCGCGAGGGGACCGTCGTCAACGTCTCCAGCGTCGCCGGCCGCCTCTCCTTTCCCGGCGGCGGCGTCTACGCCGGATCGAAGTTCGCCCTCGAAGCCATGACCGACGCCCTCCGGGCGGAGGTCGACGAGTACGGCGTCGACGCCGTCCTGATCGAACCCGGGCCCGTCGACACGGACTTTACCGACCGGGCCGAGGCGGAAATCGAGGGCGTCGAGCGCTCCGGCGCCTACGAGGACTTCTACGACGTCTTCGAGGACACGCAGGCCATCGGCGGCGGGGGGCCGGGCGCCGTCCAGCCGGAACGCGTCGCCGAGGAGGTGCTGAACGCCGCGAGCGCGACCAAGCCCGCCAGCCGCGTCCCGGTCGGCACGCTCGCCCGGGTGAGCGTCCTCGGGCGGTTCGTCCCCGACCGCCTTCGCGACCGGGCCTTCTCGCTTCTGGACCGGCTAGCGTAGACACGCCGCGACGACGCGGAGCGCCCGCTCGCCGCGCACCTCGTCGGCGAGCAGGGGGACGCGCTTCACGTCGTGGTCGCGAAAGAGGTCGCTCGCCCGGCGGAGCGCCCGCTGTTGGACGTCCCACCGGCGCTGACAGAACTCGCAGTCCTCCAGGTTCGGCGAGACGACCCACTCGGGGTCGACGTCGGCCACGTCCGCCAAGTCCTCCATCACCCGGTTGACCACGACGGTCCGCACGGGGATGGAGAACTCGTCGAGTCGGCGGACGAGGCGCTCGGACTCGACGACGCTCATCTCCTCGGGCACCATCACGACCCGGAAGTCGGTCCGGGCGGGGTCCTGCAGGACGGCCCGGAGGCGTTCGATCCGGTCGCCGAGTTCGTCCAGGTCCGGCGCGTCGGGGTCGTCGCCGCCGACGCCGAACATCCCCTTGAACCCCTCCATCATCCCCGAGAACTTCTCGCGCATCGAGAGCAGGCGCCCGACCATCGAGTCGAGCACCTCGGGCAGTTCGAGCAGTCGCAGGGTGTGGCCCGTCGGCGCCGTGTCGATCACCACCCGGTCGAACCGGGGGTCGTCCAGATACTCCAGCAACTGGCGCATCGCCGCCGCCTCGTCCGCGCCGGGCATCGAGCCGCCCATCAGCGGGTCGACGGCGTCGTCGCCCAGCGCCTCGCCGAGTTCGCCGAGGCCGCCGAGCGGCGCGCCGGCGCCGACGTCGTCGTCCCCGTCCTCGCCGACGCCGATGCCGCCCGCGCCGAACAGCCCCTCCTCCATGGCCGCCTCGGGGTCGATCTCCGCGGCCCACAGCGGATCCTCGTCACGGATGCGCGTCGGCGTCGCGGGGATGTCGACGTCGAGAGTGTCCGACAGGGAGTGGGCGGGGTCGGTCGAGACGACGAGCGTCGCCGTCCCCGTGGCGGCCGAGGCGAGCGCCGTCGCCGCCGCCATCGTCGTCTTGCCGACGCCGCCTTTCCCGCCGTAGAGGACGTACTCCGGTGCGTCCACGGTCTCGGGGAGGTCGGTCGCCGCCTCGACGCCGATCCGCGCGGGACCGTCGTCCTCGTCGACCTCGTCGACCGGCTCCACGTCGAGTTCGCTCATGTCCGGCCCGAGACGGTCCGGACACCTGTACCCGTCGATACGGGGAAGACAGTTCCCGGTGGGCGGCGCACCGATCGCGCATGTCCGACCGTCCCCCCGGGCGAACCGTCCTCGCCGCCGTGGCGGTGGTCTCGCTCGCGACCGCCGGCTGTCTCGGTGCGGGGCCGACCGCGCCCTCGATGCCGACGCCGACGCCGACACCGACACCGACGCCGAGTCCCACCGCCAACACGGACTGTCCGCCGGCGCTGACCGTCTACGAACTCGACGCGGAGCCCGCGGATCGCGGCTCGGCCGTCGCCTACGGGAACCTCACGGCCGCACAGCGCGAGACGTTCGACCGCGCGCGAAACGGGAGCGTGGAGGGCTTCGACTACGCGTGGCACGACGTCGACGTCGTCGTCCACGAGGGAACCTACTATCGTGCGAGCGTCGTCGTCTGTTAGGCCACCGCCTAGAACCCGTCGTAGTCGGCCAGGCGTTCGGCGGCCTCCTCGGCCCGCGGGCTGACGAGCGCGAAGCGGACCCACTCGTCGTAGCTCCCGAACGTGTCGCCGGGCATGCAGGCGACGCCCGCCTCGTCGACGAGGCGTTCGACGTTCTCCAAGGTGCCGGGGAACCCCTCGAAGCGAGCGAAGACGTAGAACGCACCCTCCGGGACGACGTACTCCGCGCCCGCGGCGTCTAGTGCGTCGGTGAAGGCGTCGATGCGCTCGCACAACAGGTCACGCGAGGCCTCGTAATACTCGGGGCCGGTCTCCCGGAGCGCCCGGAGGACGGCGGCCTGCGAGGGGCGGGCGCCCGTCACGTTCACGAGCATGTGTCGCGTGCGGGCGGCGTCGGCGAGTTCCGGGGGGAAGATCCCGTACCCCACCCGGAGGCCGGTCACTGCCATCGACTTCGAGAAGGAGTTGGTGACGACCGCGCGGTCGCCGTCGACCGACAGGGCGCTCTCGAAGCGTCCGGAGAAGTCGTAGTGGTCGTACACCTCGTCGGAGATCAGGACGGCGTCGTGCTCGGCCGCGAGGTCGGCGACCGCGGCCATCGTGTCGGCGTCGTAGACCGCCCCGGTCGGGTTGTTGGGCGTGTTGACGAGGACGGCGGCGGTGTCGGCACTCGCCGCCTCGCGCATCGCCGCCACGTCGAGGCCGCCGTCCTCGGCGACGGGGACGAGACGCACGTCCGCCCCGAGCATCCGCGCCTTGCCCGGGTAGTAGGGGTAGACGGGATCGGTCAGCAGTATCTCGTTGCCGGCGTCGCGTTCGAGCGCGCCCGCCATCGCGAGGTAGTTCGCCTCGCCCGCACCGTTCGTGACGACCACGCGGTCGACGTCGACGCCACGGCGGGCGGCGATCTCCTCCCGGAGGGCGCGCAGGCCGTCGCTCGGCGGATACTGAAACTCCGCGGGGTCGGCGTCGGCGAACTCCCGGAGGCCCTCACGGAGGGGGGCCGGCGGCTCCCAGTCCGGCCCCCCGCTCACCAGGTCGATCACGTCGCGGTCGGCGGCGGCCGCGTACTGCATGACGTGAAAGAACAGCGGCGTGTCGTAGTCCATGCCCGCCCTCCGGACGGGCGTCAAATCCTTCTTTCGCTCTCCCGTGCCGACACGCTTGAGTCGGGGGGCGCCAAAGTCGCCGACGTGAACAAGAAAGGACACGTGCTCAACGCCGCGCTGTTGAGCGTCGGCTTGGGGGTCGTCCTCGCGGCGCCGACGGCGCTCACGGCGGCCGACGCACTCGCCGTCGCCGAAACGATCGCCGAACTCTCCGTGCCCGTGGTCCTCGGGGCGCTCTTCCCCGACGTCGACACCGCTTTCGGCAAGCACCGCAAGACGCTCCACAACCTGTTCGTCCTGGGGGTCGTCGCCGCCTTCCCCGTCGTCTTCGGGAACCTCCAGTTCGTCTGGATCGGCATCGCGACCCACTACCTCCTCGACGTGGTCGGGAGCCGTCGAGGGATCGCCCTCTTCTACCCGCTGACGAGCCAGGAGTGGGGACTCCCCAGCGGCGTGACGACCAGCAGCAAGTACGCGGACCTCGTGACGGTCGTCGTCACGGGGCTCGAGATCGCTGTCCTCGCGGCCGTGCACGTCTACGTGGTGCCCCTGGGGGAGACGGCGGCCACGATGAACGCCCTCCTGACGTGACCGGTCAGTAGACGGCCACGTCGTCGAACCGACCGTCGTACGCGATGTGTCGGGGGTGGGTCGGCTCGGTGCCCGAGAGGAAGAGTCGATCCAGCTTCCCCCACGTGTTCTCGACGCCGAGGTGAGCGAACTCCGCGAGGCCGCGAAGGTGGTGGTCGGCGCCGCCCCGGTGGACGACGCGCCGCGGCGCCCCCGTCCGCAGCGCCTCGACGAGGGCCGCCTCCGAGTCGAGGGGATCCTCGAACCTCGTCCACACCTCGCCGACGGTCCGCCGGAGGTGGGCGTACGACGATCCGAACCCCGGGAGGCCGGTCTCGCGGGCGACCGCCCGACACCGCCGGTTCTGTGGCGGCAGACATTTCGCGTTGTACGTCTCGACGGCGTGGACGGCGTCGGCGTGGGCGGCCACCTCCGCCCGGGAGCAACTGACGTTCAGCATCTCGGGGTGAGGCACGAGGACGGCGGCGTCCTGTCGGTCGAAGGCCGCCAGCGCCCCCTCGAAACTGACGAAATCGGGGACCGGATCCTCGAGGCCGATGGCGAGGAGGTGGCGGCGGGCGTACCACGGTCCGGTGAACACCTCCCGTGCGGGCACGACCAGGAGTTCGTCGTCCGAAAACCGCGCGGCCCGCTCGCGGAT
Source organism: Haloplanus salinarum (assembly GCF_009762275.1). Lineage (NCBI taxonomy): Archaea > Methanobacteriati > Methanobacteriota > Halobacteria > Halobacteriales > Haloferacaceae > Haloplanus > Haloplanus salinarum. The sequence goes on from NZ_CP034345.1 coordinate 1,210,919, forward strand.
GGTCGGGAGGCGCGTGAAATGTGGCGCGTAGACGAGTGCGTCGATGTCGCGGGCTTTCGCCCGCTCGACGACGTCCTCGTCGAGCACCTTCACGTGCATGTCGATCCGGGTCTGCCCTGCCGACGTCACGGGAACACCTGAACGGACGGCGCAGTTAGGGGTTGCTATTCGGAAGACGGAGTGTCGACTCGATGAAAGGAGTGCGTTACCGTTCGTCCGAGTCGAGGACGCGGATCTGGTCGCCGCGGACGGTGACGGGGATGGGCACCGTCGCCTCGTACAGTTCGACGGTCACCTGGTCCTTGCCCTCGTCGATCCGCTGGACGCGGGCCTTCTCGCCTTTGAACGGGCCGGCGATGAGTTCGACGATGTCGCCCTCGGCGATGCCCTCGACGTCCGGGGTGGGCGAGAGGAAATGTTCCACCTCGGTGAGCGAGGAGGTGCCGGGAACGATCGATCGGGCGTGGGGAATCTCGTCCATGACGCGTTCGAGGACGGCGCTGTTGTCCGCCTCGACCATCACGTAACTCGTCAGGGAGTCGGGTGCCAACACCGCGTGCACCTCGTCCTCCTCGCGGCTGGCGATCATGTCCGCGACCGTGCGCTCCTGGCTCGCGGTGGTCTTGACGGCGAAGATACCCATGCTACCCGCCTCCGGGAATGAAGGTCATGACCGCGAAGATGACGAATCCGAGGAGGCCGACGAGAAAGATTCCCGCCCCCGCGACCTTGGCGATCTGCGAGAATTCGTTCCACGACGGCGTGCTCGCCATCTTGAGCACGCGGACGTAGCTTGAGAGATCGTATTTGACGTCCATACCGGGCGATATGCGAGCCGGCTTTTTCTATCTATTGATAAGCCGAGCGCGGTCGGCGGCTACTCCACGTAGTCGATGTCGTCGCCACCGCCGCTCGTCGGCTCCGGCGCGGGCGCGTCGTCGCCGCGGCCGTAGATCTGTGGCGACTCGACGCCCGTGACGACGATCATCGTCCGCATCTTCCCGTCGAGTTCCTCGTCGATGGAGGTGCCCCAGATGATGCGGGCGTCGGGGTCGATCCGGTCGTAGATCTCCTCGACGACGCCCTCGGCCTCCTCGATGGCCATGTCGGTGCCGCCGGTGACGTTGACGAGCGCCGAGTTGGCCCCGGAGATGTCGACGTCGAGCAGGGGCGATCGCAGGGCGGAGCGCACCGAGTCCTGAGCCTTCTGCTCGGAGTCGCTCTCGCCGAGGCCGATCATGGCGACGCCGCCTTTCTCCATGACCGTCTTCACGTCGGCGAAGTCCAGGTTGACCAGCCCGGGTTTGGTGATGAGTTCGGTGATCCCCTTCACCGAGCGCATGAGCACCTCGTCGGATACCTTGAACGCCTGCCGGACCGGAAGCTTCCCGACGGAGTCGAGCAGGCGGTCGTTGGGCACGACGATGACGGTGTCGGCCACGTCGCGCAGTCGTTCCAGGCCCGCCTCGGCGTTGGTCCGCCGGACCTCGCCCTCGGCGGTGAAGGGCGTGGTCACGATGGCGATGGTGAGCGCACCGGACTCGCGGGCCGCCTCCGCGACGACGGGCGCCGACCCGGTGCCGGTACCCCCGCCCAGCCCGGCGGTGACGAACACCATATCGGAACCCTCGATGGCGCCGTAGATGTCCTCCTGGCTCTCGATGGCGGCCTCCTCGCCGACCTGCGGGAGCGACCCCGCCCCCCGCCCGCCGGTCTTCTCCTCACCCATCAGGATCTTCGTGTCGGCCTCCACGTCGACGAGGTGTTGGACGTCGGTGTTGGCGGCGACGAGGTTCGCGCCCTTGATCCCCTCCTCGGCCATCCGGTTGACCGTGTTGCCGCCGGCGCCCCCACAGCCGACGACGGTGATGTCCGTCTGGAGGTCCTTCAGGACGTCTTCCAGTTCCTCGTCGGTCATCTTCCCGGTTCGGTTCTCCGTGTCGGCGGACGTGTCGGTCGCGGGCTCCCGGTCGGCACTGACGTCGGCCGCGGCCCCATCCCCCGGCTCCTCGGCTTCCTCGATTGCATCCTCCACGATGGAGTCCATAGTACGCCAACGCGTTTCGAAGGCAGCCACATTATCTTTCCGCCCGTTGTCACGCACGCGTCTGACGCTCCGCGGAATCGACGTGTTGAACGCGTCACGCGTGCGTCAGACAATGATCAGATTAGAAACTATTCCGGCGGCGCGACGACGGGGAAACGGTCCACCTGCTCGGTGCGGACGACGTCGGGATCGATCCACTCGCCGTCCACCTCGACGGCCTCGCCGTCGGCGAGGCGCCCGAACGCCGGCCCCTCGGGGACGCCGAGGGTGCGCGCGGCCGCCGGGTCGAACGTCTCCGTCCGGGCGACCACCTCGCCGTCCCGCCGGCTCACGTCGTCGTAGTCCGTCCGCAGGATCGCCGCCAACGCGTCGGTCAGCGCCTCGGCGGCCGCCGCGGGGTCGTCGGCCGACAGGGCGACCTGTCCCCGGGGCCGCGTCCCACCCTCGGTCGTCTCGAAGGCGACGGCGACGTCGGCGACGGCGGCCCGCGTCGCCTCGATGTCGACGGCGCTCGCGGCGTCGACCAGTTCCGTCGGCAGGGCCGCGACGACGACGGCGTCGGCCGCGTCGCCCTCGACCCGCGGCACCACCTCGCCGAACCGGAGTCCCTCGGCCACGGGGTCGAGTCGCTCCTCGACGGCGGCGACGACCGGGAGGGGATGGGCGCTCGTCTCCCGGAGCCACGTCTCGGTCACGACCCGGTAGCCCAGGTCGGCGAGGACGTCCGCGAGTCCCGAGCGCCCGCCCTCGACGAGGACGTGGTCGGCGCCGCTTTCCTCGACCGCTCGGCGGAGGACCTCGCGGTTCGCCGCGGGGTTGCCCATCGCCTCCAGGCCCCAGTCGGCGGCGACGTGACCCACCGCCCACGCCGTCTCGCGGACGATTCGGCCGAACCGCGGCGCGTAGTGGCCGCCGCCGAAGCCCGCGATCTGTTTCTCGCGGTCGGCGTCGACACCGCGCAGGTCGAGGACGGCCCGCGCGACGGCGCGGGCCCCCGCCGGATCGGACCACTGGGCCTCGTCGCTCCCGAGTTCGACGAACATCGAGGGGACGCCCACGGCCGTCGGGCCGTGGTGGGTGCATTCGGTGCCCACCTCGTACGCCGGCGGGGCGTGTGCTTCGAGCGCCGAGACGGCGACGGCCGCCGCGTTGGGGCAGGCCCGGGCGAACGCCCCGGCCGTCCCGCCGTACTCCGCCTCGCCGAAGTTGCCGGTGAAGTGGGCGGTCAGGAGCGGCCCCGTCTCCCCCGAGTGCCGGGAGACGACGACCAGGAGGTCGGGGTCGTCGAAGGCGGCGTCCGGGCGGTCGAGGTGGATGTGCAGGTCGTCGAAGGTCCGCAGTTCGAAGCCCTCGGTGTGGTAGTAGGTGCCGCCCCCCTCGCCGTCGGGGCGGCGCTCGTCGCGTCGTTCGGTCCAGTCGGCGAGATCAAGCAAGGCTTCGCCGATGCGTTCGGAGGCGCTGTCGGCGCGGCTGACGACGATGGCGATCACGGCGGAACCTCGCCGTCGATCCCCAAAACCGGATCGGTCCCGGCCGGTCCCCCGGCCGGACCGTCGGTCGTCGCCACCGGCGCAGTCGCCGGCGACAGTCCCCTGGCGCGAATCAGTTCGCGGTGACGACCAGAACCGGCCGGTCGACCGTCCGCAGGACGCGCCCCGCGACGGTCCCCAGTTGCTGGCCGGCGAGGTTCGACTGCCCCTCGGAGGACATGACGACCAGGTCGACGTCGTCCTCGCGGACGTACTCGTCGATGGCCTCGTGTGGCCGCCCGCGGACGACCGACCGTCGGACGTCGAGATCCGAGACGTCGACCGCCGCGACGAGTTCGTCGACCGCCTGATGCCCCCGCGTTTCGAGGCGCTCGATGTACTCGCTGTCGACCCCGCCGGCGTCGAAGACGCCGGCCTCGGCCTGGACGTCCACCACGTTGAGCGCGTGGAACGCCGCGCCGAAGCGACGGGCCAGATCGGCACCGTAGGGGGCCGCCTCCGCGGCCACCTCGCTGCCGTCGGTGGTCACGAGGACGTCCCCGTAGGCGGCTCCCGTCCCGTCGTCGACGTCGCCGGGTGGGACGGTCAGCACGGGCGCGGGACTCCGGCGCAGGACGCGTTCGGTGACGCTCCCGAGCAGTCGCGCCCGGACGCCCGAGCGCCCACGGCGCCCGACGACGACGAGGTCCGCTCCCCGTTCCGCCGCGTACTCGGCGATGGCCCCGGCCGGCTTGCCCGAGAGCAGGTCCGTCTCGACGGTCACGCCCACGTCGGCCGCCAGGTCGGTGACCTCGTCGAGGGTCGCGTTCCCCCGCTCCGTCTCGCCGCCGTAGACGGTGACGACGTCGACCGCGGCGTCGTACCGGGCCGCGAGTTCGAGGCCGTGTTTGGCCGCTCTGTGCGCACAGTCGCTGCCGTCGACCGCGATCAGGATCGTATCGAACATGTCAGTCTGCCCCCCGTGGTCTGTCGTCGCCGACCGAAAAGGCATTTCTCACCGTCCCGGCGGTCTGTGTGAGGATCCCCTTGAGCGCCCGCCGCCGGGCGACGAACAGCCCCGTCCCGAGGACGAGGTAGATACCCGTGAACACGAGTAGGAGTTCGTAATCGGAGATGGGAATCACGAGGACCCCCCGGATGAGCAGGAACTCGGAGAGCACCTGCGAGAGGAAGAGGACGAGCAACACGACGGCCTCGCGGACCGATATCTCGAAGTTGATCAGGAGGGAGATGGCGAAGAAGGACTGCGCGGCGGTCAGCCAGATCTCGCCGGACTGCTTCTGGTCGAACGGGAGCGCGCCGTACTGGCCGAGTGCGAGGGAGTAGACCAGAACGAGCGTCCCGATCAGGAGTGTCCACTGGTTGAGCTTCGAGGAGATGAGCGCGTTGAATCCCGCGGTCGACCGCGCCTTGTTCACCAGATAGACGACGACGATGAGTTCCGGCGACTCGGAGGCCAGGGGGGCGATCCACTGGATCATGAAGAAGGAGGGGACGCCGATGCTCTGCCCCAGTTGTTCGAGCCCGTGAGCGAACGGCTCGACGGCGGTGAAGATCATCAACCCTGAGTAGGCAAAGAGGCCGAGGACCGTCGCCGCGCGGTAGGGTTTCGGGAACGTCTGGAGGTAGGCCGGCACGCCCACGTGTGCCTCGTCGGCCTCGACGTCGCCCTTGAGGACGATGGCGATGTACGCGACGTAGAGTCCCACGAGAACCGCCATGTCGAGGATGTCGATCCCGCCGCCGAGGGGGACGAGGAAGGCCCACAGCGTGGCGAGAAAGAGGAAGACGATTTCGAGGCCGATGTCGCGGTCCAGCGAGACGGCGTCGGCGAGAAAGCCGTCCCGGCTTCTCACCGCGGGGTCCTCCGCCGATCCGTGGCGGAAGACGGTAAAGAGGGCGACGCCGGCCCAGCCGATGCCGATGAGGATGCGGTTCGCACCGGTCATGTTGGCGACGGCGAGGTTGCCCGCCTCGACCCCGCGTTCCGTCCCCGCGAACACGCCGGCGTTCCAGGCGTACAGCGCGTCGACCGCGTACTCCGGGGCGACCGCCAGCACCGCGAGGACGGCGATGGCGAAGGCCCGGGGGACGTCCTTCTCCGCGGTTTCGGCTCCCCACGCGAGCAGGAAGGACGCGCCGAGTACCGAGAGCCCGCTCACGAGGACCGTCACCCCGGTCGAGAACCCGTGGGCCGTCCCAGTCAGGTAACTGACGATCCACGGGAGCGTCAGTGCGAACGCGCCGCCGAGCGCACCGAAAGCCTGTCGGTTCATGGTTCGCCTCCGCCATCCCGGGACGCGACGGGACGTCCCGTGTCGGGTGTCCGAATCATGGAGTCGTGTCTGTCGATACCACGCCCCCGGCTAATAAAACACAAGTTGTCCGCGACACGCCCGATATCCGGAGGTAGAAGCGCCCTCGACGGCCGATGCGGCGAGAAGCGGGGAACCGTGTGAACGTTCGGTAGGGATCCGCTCGGCGCCGAATTCAGCCGTTTCAGGCCGAGAGAGCCGGGTTCGGGGCGGCGAATCGGTCGAACCGGAGCCAGTCGACGGTATCACTCCGCGTCCGTCGCCACGACCGCTGCCTCGGGGGCGCTCGATTTTACGCTCTCGATGCCCCGTTTTGCCCCCTGTTTCGACGCGTACCCCTCGCCGCTGTCGGCGATGATGTTCCCGTTGGCGACGACGAGTCGCCACCGCCACTCGCCGGCCTTGTCCTGATACAGTTCGAACCGCGGTGCGGTTGACATACCGGGCGGACGTACGCGGGGGTGACCCAATAAATCGGCGGCCGTGCTGGCGCGTCGGACGCGGGGGCTTTTCTCCCCCCGCGACGAAGCCGTCGCCGATGCACGTCTACGGACTGATCGGCAACCCGGTCGGCCACTCGCTCTCGCCGCCGATGCACGAGGCGGCCTACCGCGAACTCGACATGGACGCCCGCTACGTCACGTTCGAACCCGCCCCCGACGACGTCGCCCGCGCCCTCGCCGGGGCGGCGGCACTCGGCATCGACGGCCTCAACGTCACCATCCCGTTCAAGCAGGACGTCCTCGAACACGTCGACCCGGACGACCTCGCGGCACGGATCGGCGCGGTCAACACCGTCGACTTCTCCACGTCGCCGCCCCGCGGATACAACACCGACGCCGCGGGCGTCCGCCGCGCCTTCGAACACCACGGCGTCCCGCTCGCCGGCGCCGAAGCCGTCGTCGTGGGCGCCGGCGGCGCCGGCCGCGCCGTCGCCATCACCCTCGCCGAGGCCTGCGAGGCGGTCCACGTCGCGAACCGGACCGTCGAGCGAGCGGCGGAACTCGCGGCCGACGTCCGGGCGGGCGACCCGGACGCCACCGTGACGGCGGGCGGACTGGACACCCTCGGGGACCGAGTACCCGCGGCCGATCTGCTGGTCAACGCGACGAGCGTCGGGATGGAGGAGGACGCCACCCCGGTGCCGGCGGCCCTGCTCCACGCCGACCTGGCCGTCCTCGACGCGGTGTACTCGCCGATCGAGACGCGCCTGCTCCGGACGGCTGCCGAGGCGGGTGCGACGACCATCGACGGCGCGTGGATGCTCCTGTTCCAGGGCGTCGCCGCCTTCGAGCGCTGGACCGGTCGGGACGCGCCCGTCGGCGCGATGAACGACGCGCTCAGATCACGCCTCTGACCGCCTCGCCGGTTTTTAAATATCGGGCGGCCATACGTGTCTTCAATGGGAATTCTGGACACGCTGCTGTCGCTGCTCGGACTGGACGGGTCGTCGTCGAACGACGAGCCACGGGAGACGACCGTCAGCGTCGAACGCGACCGGGTAGAGACCGATTCCGAAGCGGCCGTCAAGGGCACGGACTCCGCCGACGAGGCCGCCGCCGGGACGGAGGCCGCGGCGTCGACGGACTCGCTGGTCGACGAGGACGCCGACGCCGCCGAACCCGCCGAGGCGGCAGGGCCCGACGCGAGCGACACCGAGACGGAACTCGACACGGCGGCGGCCGAATCCGCCGGCGAGACGACCGGCGAACACGACGGGGAGCCGGCGACGACCGGGGAATCGGTCGAGGTCATCAAGGGCATCGGTCCCGCCTACGCCGAACGGCTCTCGGCGGCCGGCGTGGAGTCGGTGGCCGACCTCGCGGCCGCGGACGCCGAGGAACTCGCGCCGAAGGTCGACCTCTCGGCGAAGCGGGTCGGCCGCTGGATCGACCGCGCGAAGGACCGCTGACCGGCGATGTACCACGTCGACGGCCGCCTCGTCGACCCCGACGACGCGACGCTCCCGCTCGACGACCGCGGGGTCGCTCTCGGCGACGCCGTGACCGACACCCTGCGGGTCTACGACGGGACGCCCTTCGCGTGGCGACCCCACGTCGACCGCCTGTTCGGCGCCTGCGAGCGCCACGGGTTCGACCCCGGCGTCGACGCCGCCACCCTCCGTGCGCGCGTCGAGGAGACGCTCGCCGCCGCCGGGCTCGACGACGCGCTGGTTCGGGTCTCGATCACGCGTGGTCGCGGGGGCGCAGGACGCGAAATCGGGGACTGGAACACGGCGGACGGCGACGGCCGGACGGCCGGCTCCGTGTTGCCGGACGCCGACCGCCTGCGCCCCCCGGCCGACCCCGACCCGACCGTGGTCGTGACGGCGACGCCGGCCCCGTCGGCGGACGCGGGGACCGAGGCGGCGCCGCTGACTCTCCAGACCGTCCGCACCCGCGCCATCGCGCCCGACGCGGTGCCGGCGGCGCCGCTCACGCACAACCGACTCGACGCGGTCCGCGCACAGGCCGAACTCCGGCGGGCGGCGCCCCCCGACGGCGGCCCGGCGGACGAAGCCCTCCTGCTCGACGCAGAGGGACACGTCGTGGGCGGGACGGCGAGCGACCCCCTTTTCGTCGACGGCGACGCCGTCCGACTGCCGGCGCTCGGCGACCGACCGGCCCGGACCGGCACCCGGTCGGTCGTCCGCGAACTCGCCGCGGCGGAGGACCTCCCCGTCGTGACCGGCAGCTACACGCCCGCCGACGTCCGCGAGGCCGAGGAGGCCTTCGTCGCGGAACCCAGCGCGGGCGTCCGTCCGGTCGCCCGACTCGACGGCGTCGCCGTCGGCGGCGGCCCCGTCACCGACCTGCTCTCCCGACTGTTCGCGGAGCGTGTCGCGGCGACCCGTGGCTGACGCCGTCCCGGCGACGTGAGGTATAAATTCCGGCGGTCGATATCCGGAGTCGATGGACGCCGACCGACGGATGACGTCGCTCGATTCGGTCCCCGACGACACCACCTTCCTCGTCACCCTCCGTCGTCTCGACACCGGCGAGGAGCGCGAGGCGGTGCTGGTCCGCGTCGCCGACGGGGAGGTGCGCGGCTGGCTGAACTACTGTCGACACCTGTTGGACGTGCGCCTGGACAAGGGCTCCGGCGCCCCGATGCGCGACGGCGAACTCGTCTGTGCGAACCACGGCGCCTACTTCGAGGCCGACTCCGGCTACTGCACGTTCGGTCCCTGTGAGGGCGCCACCCTCGAAGCCGTCGACGTGACCGTCGACGACGGGGCCGTCTACCTGACCGACGACGACTACGCCTTCGTCACGACCGGATCGCTCGACGACGGCGGCCCAGCCTCGTCGTCGAACGTGGAGTTCTGACCGACGACGCCGGCAAGGACTTTTGTCGCTACCGGTCGCACCCCTATCCATGTCCGCCCGGTCCCCCCTCCCCTCCACGGTCCCCGCCACCGTCAGGCGTATCGCCCCCCTCGTCGACGCCCTCGCCGTCCTCGCGGGCGTTGTCGGCTCGCTGACGCTCCTCGGCGACCGGGGGGCGCTCCCCGCCGCCGTCGACCGCCTGCACGCAGTCGTCGCCGTCGGACGGGCTGTCCCGCCGTACGCCCCGCTGGCGCGTCCCCTCGCGTGGGCGGTGCTCGTCCTCGGCTGTTCGCTGCTCGCGGGCTACGCGCTCTGGAGCCGCCGCCGGTGGCTGGTGTGGTCGCTCGCCGGAACGGCCGCCGTCGTCGCCGTGCTCACGCCCACGGCCGGCGGGGTAGCGGTCGCCCCGTTCGCGCTCCTGCTCTCCGTCGCCGCCGGCCTCCGTAGCTTCCGGGCGGGACGGACGACGGCCGAGCAGCCGGACGTGACGCTCTGACTCGGCTCCCGGCACGCGACGACTGTCCCACCTTTTTTGTCCCCGAGTGGGACGTACGGTCCGATGCCCTCCATCACGCGCCGCCGACTCCTCGGGGGAAGCGTCGCCCTCGCGGTCGGCGGCTACGGCGCTTACCGCCTGCACCGCGGTGCGGCCGCGGCGACGTTCGACACTTGGACGCCAGCCCCCGGAACGTGGCCGCTCCGCCGGTACGACCCCGCGAACACCGCGCACAACCCGAGCGCGACGCCGCCGCGGGAGCGACCCGCGCGCCGCGAGTTCACCGCGCTCCCGACGGCTGCCGGACGCCCCTCGCTCTCGCCGCTCGTCGGCCCCGACCACGTCGTCGTCTACGGGTCGGGGCTCGCGGCCTACGCCCGCGAGGACGGCACGGCGGCCCGCACCGTCGAGGCCGCGACGCCCCGCGCCGGGTTCGGCCCCGACGGCCGCCTCCACGCGGTCAGCCTCGACTCGGGCACCGCCACCGATCCCGTAGCCGTCGTCGGCTACGACGGCGCCGACCTGCAAGAGACCTCTCGCAGCCCGGTCGACACCGACGACCCCCGTGGCCTGACGGTCGGTGCGGACGAGGTGTACCTCGGCACCGGGAGCGGGACGCTCCACGGCATCGACGCCGGCGGTGGCCGACGCTGGCAGGTCGACGGTGCGATGCCCGCCCTCGTCGACGGCCGGCTGTACGCCGCGGACGCGCCCCTCGACGGAACCGTCGCCTACGCGGAGCGCACGGGCCGCGACCGGTACCTCCGGCCGGGGCCGCAACGGGCCTGGAGCGCCGGCCCCGTATCCGGCTTCGTCCACGCCCCCGCCGTCGCCGACGGGCGCCTCGTCGTCGGCACCTACGCGGAGGGCGGTGGCGTGGTCGCCGCCCTGGACGCCGACTCCGGCGAGTCCCTGTGGGAACCCCGGCCGCTCGGCGTCGACGTCGCCACGCCGGCCGTCGTCGGCGCTCGCGGCTACGTCGCCGCCGGCACCGACGACCGACGGGCCGGACTCGTCGCGGCGCTCGACCTGCGGACCGGCGAGGCCGACTGGCGCGACGCGGTCGGGTGGCACGCCGTCGCCCCCGCCGTCGGCGGCGACACGCTCGTCGTCGCGGGCGAGGACCGGGAGGACGGCGACGTCGTCGCCGGCGTGGTGCGGGCCTACGACCGCGCCGGGGGCGAGCGGCTGTGGACCCACCGGTTCGAGACGCCGGGCGTCGGCGGCCTGGCGCTCGTCGAGGACCGCGTGTTCGTCGCCGCGGGGTCGTCGGTGTACGAACTCCGGTGACGCGATTCGGTCGACGCCCCGACCCGCGATGGTCTTCGGAGGGGGGGGAGGAAAGACTCGACCGGGGCGGGAGGGGACCGTCCAAATAAAGCCTACACCCGCACCGAAGCCGGTAAACACGTCATAACGATCAGAGTTCTGTCTGTTGGATCAGCCCGAATGTCGTCGAGAACTCCCTCCGGGTACGGCTTCGCACTGTGTCCGTCCCACGACGTGGATCGGATCTACGAGACGTACCAGTACCTCTGAAACGCCGTTTAGAGACGGGCTCCGCGGGAGTTGGCGGGAACCCTGTCGGCGAAGAACCCGTACTGGGCCTTCGAGCGGACGATGGGGATGGAATCGGCGCGCGGCGTCCGTTCCTCGGTCGCAGGTGCCGGCCAAAAATAGCGGGAGGTAGATTTGAACTACCGATCTCCGGGTTATGAGCCCGGCGGAATCTCCTGGCTATCCCATCCCGCTATCGAATTCGAGTCCGGTCGCGGCATTAAGGGTTGTGATTCGCGTGCCGGACGGGGATTCTCGGCGCCCCATACGCACCATCGGAAGTCGGGTCCGCCGGTCGACGGCACGCCGGTCGGCGACCGCCGGGGGACGGTGACGGCGATCAGTCGGCACCGACACGCCACGTGAACAGCCCCTCGGTGAGGTAGTTGAGTAGCATCCCACAGCCGATGCCGATGGCGTTGGCCACCGTCGGCCAGAGGTCCGCGCCGGCGACGACGAGCGTGACGTCCGTCCACGACGTCAGCGCCGTCAGGACGGCGAACCCGACGAACAGGCCGCCCGCTCGCACCAGGTGGGATTTCAGGTAGCGGCGGCCGCGGGGGAGCCACCCGGCCGCCCCGGCCTCCGCGAAGGTCCACCGGTCGTTGATCAGGAACATCAGCGTGATCGACACCTCGGCCCCGACGGCCTTGGCCAGCTGCGGGAGGACGCCGTATCCGGCCGTCAGGACCGCGACGACGACCGTCTCGGCGGTGGCGCCCACCGCGCCCACGGAGGCGAACTGTCCGAACCGGATCCCGGAGTAGAGCTCCTCCAGTTTGCCCAAGCCGCCGTTCATCGGTGATCCCGGTCGACGAGTGCGGGCGCCGAGTCCCGTGACCGGTCGAGCATCTCGTGCAGGCGGTCGTTCCGGAGGAGGCGCGCCCGGTGGCGGGCGACGAGGAGTCCCCGCGCCAGCCGGAGCGTCGTGCCGACGGGGGAGACGGTCGACTCCGGGCGATCCTCCCAGACGACCGGCACCTCGGCGATCCGGCAATCGACCGCGTCGGCGACGGCCAGTAGTTCGATATCCCACGCGAAGCCGGGTTCGTGGAGGTGGGGCCGGATCCGCGTCCAGGCCTCCCGCGTCAGCGCCTTCGCGCCACACTGGTAGTCGTAGAGGTGGACGTCGAGGAGCCGGCGGGCCAGCCACGCGAAGCCGTCGCCGAGGTACCGGCGCGCAACCGTCTGGTGGGACTCGACGGTCGCGTCGGGGTGTCGGCGCGACCCGGCGGCGAGGTCGGTCTCGCCCGTCGCGACCGGCCGGATCACGTCGGCGACGGACGTCGCGGGCGTACTGCCGTCGGCGTCGGCGAAGGCCACCACGTCCGTCGAGAGCGCCTCGAACCCGGCGGTGATCGCCGCACCCTTGCCCCGGCGGGAGGGCGACTCGCCGACGGTGACCGGAAGGGCGTCGATCCGGTCCAGCACGCCGGGGCCGGGGGCGTCGAGTTCGACGCGAATCGTTTCGGGAGCGACCGTCTCTCGGAGGGCGTCGACGTAGCGTTCGAGACGGTCGACGTCCGGGTGGTAGGCGGGGATCACCACCCCGACGGATCGGGACATGGGGAGCCCTTTCGCGACGGGCGTAAAAAAGCGAACGACTTCGACTCCCGGCCCACACCACAAACGGTTTATCGTCGCTGACTCGACTCCGGGTAGATGGAGTACGGGCTCGTCCTCCGCTGGCTGGTCCTCTACGGCGTCCTCGCGGCGCTCGGCCGCCCGCTCGCCGCCCGCCTGTTCTCGACGCTCCCCGGCCGCGGGGTCGGGCTGAGCCTCCCGACGGCGCTTGCCGTCCTCGGAATCACCGTCTACTGGCTCGGCCACCTCGCGTTCACCCCTCTGACCCTCGCCGCCGCCGTCGCCGTCCTCGCCGGTCTCGCCCTACTCGCGGGGCTGGACCGCGACGCGTTCGCCGACCGCCGACTCGAACTCGCCGACGGCGTCCGTCCCGGACGCGAGTGGCGGGCGGCAGCGGCCGTCTTCGTGGTCGCCTTCGCCCTCCTGCTCGCCGTCCGGGCGGTCGACCCGGCGGTCTACCCCGTCGGCGGCGAGAAGTTCCTCGATTTCGGCCTGCTGAAGTCGCTCGACCGCACGACTCGGCTCCCGCCCCAGGATATGTGGTTCGCGGGCGAACCGGTCGCCTACTACTACGGCGGCCACCTCCTGACGGCGACGCTCGCCGACCTCACGGGCACCGCCCCCCGCTACGCCTACAACCTCTCGCTCGCGGGCTTCTACGCCACGCTGGTCACCGCGGCGTACGGCCTCGCCGGCGCCATCGCCCGCGAACGGGCCGAATCGTGGCGGCTCGCGGGTCTCGCCGCTGCCTTCTTCGTCGGCCTCGCGAGCAACCTCGTCACGGCGTCCCGCCTCCTCGTCGGCGCACTCCCCGCCCCCCTGCGGGCCGACGTCGCTGGCGTCGTCGCCGCCCGGACTCGCTACTCGACCGACGCCGTCCTCGCCGGGCTGGACTCCTTCTCCTACTGGACCGCCAGCCGTGTCATCCCGGGGACGATCAACGAGTTTCCCCTCTTCGGCTGGCTGAACGGCGACCTCCACGCCCACATGATGGGCACGCCCTTCCTCCTGTTGGGTGCCGCACTCGCGTTCGCGCTCTACCGGACGCCGGCCGCCGACCTGCGGCGGCGTCGCGTCCTCGCGTTCGTCGCCGTGCCGATCCTGGCGGGGTTCCAGGCCGTCGTCGACACCTGGAGTTTTCCCTCCCTCTTCGGCCTGCTCTTCCTCGCGCTCGCGCTCGGACGCGCCGAGCCGTGGAGCGTCCTCTCGGCGCGGGTGGCCCGGTGGCGTGCCGCCCGCGACGCCGACCCGGCGACTGCCGAACTCGAGCACCTCGCGGGCGCCCTCGCCGTCGCCGGGGTCGCCGGCGCCCTCGGCGGCCTCCTCGCGCTCCCCTTCCTGCTCGGGGCTGCCGGCGGCCGGTCGGTGGCGCTCCTGCCGGCCGCGGAGCGCTCCAGCCTCCCGGCGCTCCTCCTGGTCCACGGCGCCTTCGTCGTCGTCTTCTTCGCGTACCTGCTGGATCGGCTGTCCGTCGACCGGGTGCTGGCGCCGCTGGTCGGCCTCGTCGCCCTCGGCGTCCTCGCGCTGACCGCCGACCTCGCCGTCGCCCTGGTCGTCGGCCCCCTCCTGATCTTCGGCTGGGCCGCCTGCCGCACCGACCGTCCGGTCGGGTTCGAGACGGTGTTGATCGTCGCCGGCGCGGGGCTGGTCGGCCTCGTCGAACTCGTGTACGTCCGCGAACTCGCCGGCCCCCTCCGGATGAACACGGTGTTCAAGACGTACGCGCAGGTGTGGGTGCTGTGGGGGGTCGCCGCCGGCGTCGCCCTGCCGGCGTTCGTCCGGTGGCCCGGCGGCGTCTCGGTGCCCGGGACCCGCAGCCGCTGGCTGCGCGCGGGGCTCGCCGTCGTCGTCGTCCTCGCGACGGTGCCCTACGCGGGGCTGGCGCTCTCCGCGCACTTCGACGGGGCGGCCGAGCCGACGCTCGAGGCCACCCGATTCGTCGAGCGGGAACGCCCCGAGGAGGCCCGCGCCATCGCCTACGTCGACGGCCTGTCGGGACAGCCGACCCTGCTGTCGGCGCCGGCGACGAGCCGGTACCCCGGGCCGGAGCGCGACTCGCCGGCGCCGCCCGGGATGTACGGCTGGCAGTCGAGCCCGGCGGCCAGCCTCACCGGCGTCCCGACCGTCGCGGGCTGGCACCACGAGGTCGGCTATCGCGGCCGGGAGCCGTACCTCACGCGGGTCCGGGCCGTCGACGACGCCTACACCGGGCCGCCCGAGCGGACGGTCGCCGTGCTCGAACGCTACGGCGTCGACTACGTCTGGGTCGGGCCGGCCGAGCGAGAGCGCTACGGCGAGGTGTCCTTCACCGACGTCTCGGGGGTGACGCCGGTGTTCGAGAACGAGGCGGTGACGATCTACCGGGTCGACTCGGCGGAACTGGGCGTCGCCTGATCAGTCGCGACCCCGAGAGACCACGTCGAGGGCGTCGGCGTCGACGGAGTCGACGTCGAGCCAGTGGGGGACATACTGGCGCTTCGCGAAAGCCTCCCGCTCGTCGGGCGTGCCGATGGTACACCAGAGCTGTACCTCGTCGGGGCCGTGGTAGTCGCCCTGCCGCTGGATCGAGAAACAGACCTGCTCCTCGCCGTCGTACTCGATGACGGCGTCCTTGCGGATGCCGGGGTCGCCCCTGACGATGAGCTGTTGCATGGGCGTCGCTTCGGACAGTCCGGATTTAATCGCTTCGATGGGTGTCGAGGGGTACCGTGCGAACCCTTTTGCCGACGTCACCCCAACTCGATGCCATGGCCCCCGTCGCACTGCAGTTGATCCCAGGCCTCGGACCGCTCCTCGTCGGCGTGCTCGTCCTGTTGCTCGCCATCGTCACGGTCTACCAGATGGTCGAGATCGTGGACGCCTACGAAAAGAAAGCACTCACCGTGTTCGGCGAGTACCGCCGACTGCTCGAACCGGGGATCACGTTCATCCCTCCGTTCGTCTCACGGACCTACGCCTTCGACATGCGGACCCAGACCCTCGACGTGCCGCGCCAGGAGGCGATCACCCGCGACAACTCGCCGGTGACCGCCGACGCCGTCGTCTACATCAAGGTGATGGACGCCAAGAAGGCGTTCCTCGAGGTCGACGACTACAAGATGGCGGTGTCGAACCTCGCCCAGACGACCCTGCGCGCGGTGCTCGGCGACATGGAACTCGACGACACGCTGAACAAACGTCAGGAGATCAACGCCCGCATCCGGAAGGAACTCGACGAGCCGACCGACGAGTGGGGCGTCCGGGTCGAGTCCGTCGAAGTGCGGGAAGTGAACCCCTCGAAGGACGTCCAGCAGGCGATGGAACAGCAGACCTCCGCGGAGCGTCGCCGCCGGGCGATGATCCTCGAAGCCCAGGGGGAACGGCGGAGCGCCGTCGAGACCGCCCAGGGTGAGAAGCAGTCGAACATCATCCGCGCCCAAGGTGAGAAACAGAGCCAGATCCTCGAAGCGCAGGGTGACGCCATCTCGACCGTGCTGCGCGCGAAATCCGCCGAGTCGATGGGCGAGCGCGCCATCATCGAGAAGGGGATGGAGACGCTGGAGGGCATCGGTCAGGGCGAGTCGACGACGTTCGTCCTCCCGCAGGAACTCACGTCGCTGGTCGGCCGGTACGGCAAGCAGTTGACCGGCAGCGACGTTCAGGACACCGAGGGCCTCGACTCGCTCGACTTCGACGCGGAGACCCGCGAGCTGATCGGCCTCGACGACATCGAGGAGATCCTCGGCCAGATCGACGAGGCCGCGGAGATGGACATCGAGGAGCTGGAGCAGGAGGCCGAAGCGATCAAGTCGGGCGCGGGGACCGACATCAAGAGCCCGGACGAGGTGGTCGAGGACGCCGAGGACGCGGAGGTCGCCGGCTCGGGGGCGGAGCCCGAACCCGAGACGGAATGACCCGCTGACCGCCGGGGCGGTACCCTTTAGTCGCCAGCAGCCGAGTGTGCGAGTGGATGCCCAACGGGGACCGGGGAGTCGACGAGGACAAACGCTCCACGTTGCGGCGGTTCGCCGCGCTGGGAGCGGCGACGCCGCTCGCTGGACTGGGGAGCGGCGAGGCGGCCGCGCGGTCGTCGGCCGACGGCTCCGACGTTCGCGACGCCATCCTCGGCTACGTGAGCACGACTCCCGGAGCGCACTTCTCGAAACTCCGCGACGACCTACAGTTGGGGACGGGGGAGACACAACACCACCTGCGCCGACTGCTGGACGACGGCGACGCGGCCGGCCGGCGGTCCGAGGACCCCGCCATCGTCTCGCGGCGCGACGGCGACTACCGTCGCTTCTTCGTCGCCGACCGGTTCTCGACGTTCGAGCAGGTGGCGCTCGGCTACCTGCGCCGGGAGACTCCCCGGGGGATGTTGCTGACGCTACTTCGTCACCCCGACGCGACCGGAAGCGCGGTGGCCGACGCCATCGGGGTGTCGCGGGCGACGGTGAGCACGTACGCCTCGGAGCTCGTGGACGCCGGACTGCTCGCCCGTGACGACGGCTACGTCGTCGCGCGCCCGGAGACGATCATCACGCTCCTGGTGCGGTACGCGGACTCCTTCGACGCCGAGGTACGCGCGTTCGCGGCCGAGGCCGACGACCTGGTCCGGTACGATCCCTAAACGTCGACCTTCCAGGTCGTCCCCGAGGAGTACCCCCACTTCTCGACGGTCACGTCGAACTCGCCGGTTCGGATAGCGGTCATGTTCGCCCCGACCTCCTTGGCAGTCATGCCGAGTTCCGACGCGATGAGTCGGGACTTGAAGTACGTCTCGTCCGTGGCGTGTTCACGCAGGTACGCGAGGATGCGACGCTGTTTGTCGGTGAGGTCGTTGCCGGCGGCACTCGTGCTCATACCCGTACGGTGGGGACCGTCGATAATAGGGGGTTTGGTACGGACGGTTAACACCGTCCCGTCTGCCGATTATCCGACCACCACGGGGGTCGAAGTGGCCCCTGAGCGGACGGGGAGGTACGGTTACCTAACAGGCGTCGGACGTCGACGGGACACAGCACCGTGTCGCAGAAACCGCCCGTACCCGCCGGAAACGAAGGTTCTTATTGCCGTCCCGGATATGCGGTGGTATGGGTCTGTTCGATAGACTGCGCGGAGAGGACCACCCGCGTGTCGCGTTCATCGGCATCGACGGGGTGCCGTTTAGCCTTCTCGACGACCATCCCGAGGAGTTCCCCAACTTCGCGGCGCTGGCGTCGGAGGGGAGCGCGGGCGCCATCGACAGCATCGTGCCGCCGGAGTCGAGTGCCTGTTGGCCGGCGCTCACGACCGGCGTCAACCCCGGCGAGACGGGGGTTTACGGCTTTCAGGACCGCGAAGCCGGCTCCTACGACACCTACGTCCCGATGGGACAGGACGTGCAGGCACCGCGCATCTGGGACCGGCTGGAGGAACAGGATCGCACCGCGACGGTGTTGAACGTCCCCGTCACGTTCCCGCCACAGCGGAACGTCACGCGGATGGTGTCGGGCTTCCTCTCGCCCGGCGTCGACAAGGCGGCCCACCCCGACGAACTCCGGGACTACCTGCAGTCTATCGACTACGCCATCGACGTGAACGCCAAACTCGGACACAAGGAGGACAAAAGCGATTTCGTGGAGGACGCCCACGACACCATCGACACGCGCTTCGAGGCCTTCTCTCACTACCTCGAACGCGACGACTGGGACCTGTTTTTCGGCGTCTTCATGACCACCGACCGGGTCAACCACTTCCTGTTCAAGGATTACGAGCGCGACGGCCCGAACGAGGAGGCGTTCATGCAGTTCTACCGGAAGGTCGACGACTACATCGGGCAGATCCGCGAGGGACTCGACGACGACGTGACGCTCGTCGTCGCCAGCGACCACGGGTTCACCTCCCTCGATTACGAGGTGCACTGCAACGCGTGGCTCCAGGAGGAGGGCTGGCTCTCCTTCGAGGACGACGACCACGACGACCTGACCGACATCGCCGAGGAGTCCCGCGCGTACTCGCTCATCCCCGGGCGCTTCTACATCAACCTCGAGGGGCGGGAACCGCGCGGTTCGGTACCCCAGGAGGAGTACGAGTCGACCCGCGACGAACTGAAGACGGCACTGGAGGACCTGGAGGGGCCGGACGGGAACCCGGTCTGCGAACGCGTCGTCGAGAAGGAGGACGCCTTCCGGGGGGACCACGACGACATCGCGCCGGACCTCGTGGCCATCCCCAACCACGGGTTCGACCTCAAGTCCGGGTTCAAGCGCCACGACGAGGTGTTCGGCGTCGGCCCCCGGAACGGCATGCACAGCTTCGACAACGCGACGCTCTTCGTCGACGACCCCTCGGCGTCGGTGACGGACGCGGACCTGTTCGACATCGCGCCGACCATCCTCGACCTGATGGACGTCGACTACGGACGCACCGACTTCGACGGCGGCAGCCTCGTCACGTCGAAATAGCCTAGAGGAGCCCGTCGATCCGTTCGTCTTCGAGCGCCGACGCGGCGTCCTCGTCGTCCCGCTCGTTTTCCTCCTCGACGGCCCGCCGTGCCCGTTCGAGGAAGTCGTCGAGGCGGTCGGAGTCCGCCACCCCGCCGAGCAGGACGAGCGCCGCGAGGCGGTCGTCCGAGAGCGGGAAGTCGCCGCCGCGAACCTCCATCGTGTCGAGTTCGGTCTCCAGCCAGGAGCGGGCGCGCTCCACGCCCTTCCGGGAGATGGTCTCGGGACGGCCGGCGACGACCAGCAGTCCGCGTTCGGCGCTGGTCGTATCGGGGAGGCTCAGCCCCGACCGGATCGCCCGACGTGTGGTGCTCGTGACGACGTTCACGTTCGCTGCCGCGTCCGACGACGACTCGGCGGCGGCGTAGCCGAGCGTCGCGACGCCCGTTTCACGGAGGGTGTTGATGACCTCGGAGCTGTCGACGACGGACTCGCCGACGCCGTCGACGGACTCGCCGGCCGCGAGCAACAGGCCGACCCGACGGGCGATGCGTTCGTTGATCGCCTCGTAGCCCGATTCGAGGCTCTCGCCGGCTGATCGCCAGGCGTCGTTGTCGACCAGCAGGGTCGCGTCGGCCTCCCGGGTCAGCGTCTTCAGCGACCGCCCGGCGTTCACCTGGTAGAGCGCCCCCTCGTCACGGCCCGGGAGGATCCCGAGGCCGTAGACCGGCACGTCGTAGATCCGTTGGAGCTCCTTGACGAGGTAGGGGGCGCCGCCGCTCCCGGTGCCGCCGCCGAGGCCGGCGACGACGAAGATGGCCTCGGCGCGGGCGGTCACCCGGCCGTCGATGGCGCCGAGCACCTCCTGTACGTCGTCTCGCATCACTTTCGTGCCGAGTTCGTTGTCACCGCCGACCCCGTGGCCGTTCACCTCGGCCCCGCCGATCAGGACCGTATCGAGAGGGAGGGACTGCAGGTCGGAGCGGGCGCTGTTGACCGCGAGGGAACCGGTGACCGCACCGAACCCGTTCCGTGCGTCGAAATCGGACAGGGCGTCGACGACCTTGCCGCCGGCCTGTCCGACACCGATCAGGACGGACTTCATGCGTCCGACGTGCGTCTTGCGGACCTTCAATTCATCGACGAGTCTCGGAGCGTGCAGGCCGCCGGTCCGCCGACACGACACGACACGGGCACGGGCCCGACGGCGTCCCGTCCCCAACGGCCGAGACTTTAGGAAGGATGCCGCGCCCACCGCGGGCCATGAGCGACACCCTGGAGCAACGTGTCGACGCGCTGGAACGGGCGCTCACCGACGGACGGACCACCGACTGGGACGGCCTCCCCCAGGCGGCGGAACTGGAGGAACGCCTCGACGACGTCGAGGCCACCGTCGAAGCCGTGGACGACCGGGTGACGGAACTGGAGGCGGCGGTCCAAGCCCTCCGGGGCTTTGCCGGCGGCGTCGACGCCGTCGACGAGGCGGTCGAGCGTCGGGCGAACGCCGCAATCGCCCGGGTCGAACGGCTCGAAGCCGAACTCCGGGAGACGACGGACGGTGGACGGACGACAGGGACCGATTCGGGACGGGGCGGCGGCGACACCGCCGCTCGGGTGTCGGGACGAGACAGCGCGAGCGGGCGGGGGGTGGCCCGTCCACGGCGTGACGGCGAACGGCCGGCCGACGGCGTCGCGAACGGCGCGTCCGCCACGAACGCCGACGGCGAACGGGGCCGTCGCGCCGGCGGATCCGGCCCGGACGCCGACGCGGGTCGGAACGACGAAGGACGCTGCCGTTCGGCCGCAGGAAGACGTGCGGAGGCGGGCAATCGGTCCGCCTCGACGCTCGCCGCGGCGGCGGCCGACACCGCCCGGACGGAACTGGCGACGGGACCGGACGCGTCGGCGGAAGAGGACGAAACGACGGACGCGACGCTCGCCGACCGGATCCGCCGACTGCTGTGATCCGCGCGGTCCTCGCGGTCCTGCTGTCGGTCGCCCTGTTCGCCGCCGTCGTCCCGGGTATCGACGAGGCTCGCCGGTCGCGGACGGCGACACACCTCGACGGCGTCACCGACCGGATCGAACGGACGGTCCACTCGCTGCGCGCCCACGAGGATCCCACCCGCCCGTCGGTATCGGGCGCACGACGCATCGTCCGTGTTTCCCTCCCGGCCCGTTCCTGGAGCGCCGCGGGGGCGAGCCTGCGAATCGAGGGGGATGAGGACCGCGTCGGCTACCGACTCGACGGCCGGCCGCCACGCTGGACGACACTCCGAGGAATCGACCTCCGGACGCCAGCGGGACCGGTCGTCCTCGAACGACCGGGGCGACACCGGCTCGTCGTCTCGCTCGTCCGGGACCGGGGCGTCGGAGTCGTGATCGCCCGACGGTGAGGCCGAGGTTCAAGAGTGATCGGGGGGCCACGGCGTCCCATGCGTCTACTGGACCGACTGCGGGAGGGGGACGACGAGACTGACGACGGCTGTGGCTGCGACCCGGCGGTTCGGTCGCCCCGCGGAAACGACCCCGACCGGTCCGGCACGCTCGTCGTGGCGGCCGACGGCTGTCCAGCGAGGGGTGACCTGGTCGCGAGCCCCGACTGTCGAGCGACGGTCGTCGACGCGCTCGCGGGCAGTGGGGTCGACGCCGTCCACGTCAGGGCGGGTGGCCGCGAACGGGTGTACGACGACGGAGCGGTCGGGTTGTTGGTCGCGGCGGGTCGGTTCGCCGCCCGGGTGGCCGTCCACGACGAACGACTGGCCGAGCGGGCACGTCGCGACCCGCTGGGGGCGGCCCGAGCCGCGACCGGCCGCGCGGGTCCCGCGTCGACGCTGGCCGCGAGTACGGGGTTGGCCGCCGGCGCCGACCGGGTCGACGGCTACGAGGCGGCGTTCGGGGCGCGGACGGGACCGACGGTCGCCGACACGCGCCTGGATCGGTGCCCGCCACGCGACGCGACGCTGGTCGCTCGCCGCGAACTCGGCACGGGCGCGACGGTGCGGCGGTACCGCACGGAGGCGAGCGACCGCTACCTGCTCGATCCGCCGGGGTGGAGGCTGGACGCGGCGGAACTGACGACGCTCGCCGACGCGTACGACCGGCTCGCCGACACGACGACCGGGGACGACGCGGCGGCGGTTTCGCGTGCCGTCCGGACGGTGGCGCCGGCCGACGGATCGATGTCGGTGGCGACGGTGGAGCGCGTTCTCCGGCGCCACACCCGCGGGCACGGCGTCTTGGAGGACCTGTTCGCCGATCCGCGAGTGTCTGAGGTGCTGGTGACGGCGCCGGTCACCGACAACCCGGTTCGCGTCGCCGTCGACGGCGAGCGGGTGCCGACGAACGTCCACCTGACCCGTCGCGGGGCCGAAGCGCTGGCCTCCCGGTTCCGACGGGAGAGCGGACGTGCCTTCTCGCGGGCGGCGCCGACCCTCGACGCGACGACACGAACCCGTAACGGGCGGGTCCGCGTGGCCGGCGTCGCCGACCCGGCGAGCGACGGTTACGCGTTCGTCTTTCGCACCGGCGGACGGGAGGCGTGGACGCTCCCGGCGCTCGTCGCCAACGGGACGCTCCCGGTCGACGCCGCGGCGCTCTGCTCGGTCGCCGTCGAGCGCGCCGGCGCGGGGCTGATCGCCGGACCGCGTGGTGCCGGGAAGACGACGCTCCTCTCGGCGCTCCTGTGGGAACTCCCGCCGTCGACGCGCGCCGTCGTCGTCGAGGACACGCCCGAACTTCCGGCGGCGAGACTCCAAGAGGCCGGCCGGGACGTCCAGACCGTCCGCGTCGAGTCCGGCGACGGTCCGGCGCTCTCGCCGACTGAGGCGCTTCGGACCGCGCTCCGCCTCGGCGAGGGGGCGCTGGTCGTCGGCGAGGTTCGGGGCGAGGAGGCGGCGACGCTCTACGAGGCGATGCGCGTCGGGGCCGCGAGCAGTGCCGTCCTCGGTACGATCCACGGCGACGGCGCCGACGCGGTGTTCGAACGGGTGGTGTCCGACCTCGAGGTCCCCGCGTCCTCCTTTGGGGCGACGGACTTCCTCGTCACGCTCTCGGCCGGCGAGCGACGCACCGTTTCGAGCGTCGAGGAAGTGCGCGACACCGGGGACGGCGTCGCGTTCGAATCGCTGTTCGAACCCGTCGGGGACGGCACCGAGGCGACCGGCGTCGTCGACCGTGGAAACAGCCGTCTCGTCGCGTCGCTGGCGCGGCCGGGCGAGTCCTACGCCGACGTGCTCGGCGTCATCGACGAACGGGCCTCGCTGCTCGCCAACCTCGCGGGGACGGAGCGAACCGATCCGGCGGCGGTCGACGCGGTCCACCGGGAACGGGTGGCCGAATGATCGAAGGCACGGTGGTCGTCGAGACCCTCGCCCAGCGATGGCCGTGGCCCACGCCCGCCGATCCGGCCCTCGAGGGGGCGCTCGCGTACCTCCGTGCGCCCGTCGACGCCCCGGCGCTCGAACGGGCAGCGCGGGTCGCGGGGACGCTCGTCGGTGTCGTCGTCGCGGTCCTCGGAGTGGTGGTGGGCGTCGCGACGACGCCACGATGGGGGGTCGTGGCCGCGGCTACGGGCGTCGCCGTCGGCGCCGGCGTCCCCCTCGCCGCGAACCGCGGCCCCCGACTGGCGGCGCGTCTGGCACGGACGCGGGCGCTCGGGTCGGCCGCGGCGCTCGTCGGCCGGGCGGCGATGTGCCTGCGGATCGATCCGACGGTCGAACGGGCGGCCGCGTTCGCCGCACGGACCGGACGCGGCGTGCTCGCCCGCAGCCTCGACGGCCACGTGGCACGGGCCGCGGGCACGCCCCGGAACGGGTTCGACGGCTTCGACGAGGAATGGAGCGAGTCCTTCCCGGCGCTCTCGCGTGCGGTCTCGCGCTTAGAGGCCGCGGCGGCGGCGCCCCCCGACGAACGGGAGCGCCACCTCGACCGAGCCGTTTCGGCGGCGCTCGACGGCGCCCGGGAGGAGCTGGCGGCGTTCGCGAGCGAGATCCGCGGCCCCGTCACGGGGCTGTACGCCTTCGGCGTCCTGCTCCCGCTGGCCCTCGTAGGTGTGCTTCCCGCGGCGCGGGCGACGGGCGCACGCATCCCGTTGGCCGTGATCGTCGCCCTCTACGACGTCGTCCTCCCGGTCGTCATGGTCGGGGCCGGGGCGTGGCTGCTTGCCCGCCGCCCGGTCGCCTTCCCGCCGCCGCGGATCGACGCGTCCCATCCCGAGACGCCCGACGGTCCCGTGCCCGCACTCGCGGCGGGCGTCGTGGCCGGCGCGGGCGGCGGCGTCGTCGCCACGCGGGTGGTGGCACCGTGGGCGGCCCCGATAGCCGGGGTCGGGCTCGGCGTCGGCACTGTGCTCGTGGTCCGCTTTCACGCCGCCAACGAGGTCAGAAAGCGGGTGCGCGCGGTCGAGTCGGAGCTCGACGACGCGTTGTATCTGATCGGCCGACGGGTAGCAGCCGGAGAGGCCGTCGAGTCGGCGCTCGACGGGGCGGCACGACGGATCGAGGGTTCGACCGGCGACCTGCTCGACGAGGCGGTACGCCGACAGCGGCGGCTGGGCCTCACGGTGACGGCCGCCTTTCGTGGCGACGGAGGACCCTCGAACGACCTGCCGAGCCGTCGAACCGAGGAGATGGTGACCCTCGTCGGCCTCGCGGCGACCGAGGGGGAGCCGGCCGGCGAGGCGTTGGTCGCGACGGCGGAACACGTCGAGGAACTCGACCGGGTGGAGCGCACGGCCCGGCGGCAGCTTTCGAAGGTGACCGACACGCTCGCCAACACCGCAGCCGTCTTCGGTCCACTGGTCGGCGGCGCGACGGTGGCCCTCTCGGCCCGCGTCGCACACACCGGGACGAGCGCCGGGTTCGGTGCCGCGCCCCTCCCGACCGGCTCCCTGGGCGTCGCGGTGGGTGCGTACGTGCTCTGGCTCGCGGCCGCGCTCACGACCCTCTCGACGGGAGTGACACACGGACTCGACCGGACGCTCGTCGGCTACCGCGTCGGCGCCGCGCTCTGGCTCGCGACCGTCGCTTACCTCGCGGCGTACGTCGGGGCCGGCGTCTTCCTGTGAAGGTTCAAGTGCGGTGACGCGGCCACCGCGTGCCATGTTCGACGTTCCGGTCGACGCGTGGTACACCTGGCTCGGGCTATCGCTCGCGAGCGTCGCGCTGTTCGGCGTCGGCGCATCGTTGCCGACCGCTCCGCCGCCGGCCGCGGCCGACGCCGCCGACACGGTCGACCGGGCGGCGAGCGCCTCGGCCCCCGTAACGGCCGAACACCCGCTCGACGCGCGGACGGTTCGAATCGCGCCGAACCGACTCGGCCTCCGGAACGACGCCGGCACCACTCACGCGACGTTCGCGTTCGGTCCGGTGACGCCAGCGGCGCGAGCGGCGGCGCTGACCGACGTCCTCCGGGGGGCGCCGCCGTCGTCGCGTTTCGACTCGCCCGAGGCGCTCTGTGACGCCGCGGCGAGCGCACGCGACCACGCCGCGCGGTGGCGGCCGGTCGACGGCCCACTGCTCGTCCGACGCGTCGTCTGGGAGGGGTGTGATGTCACGCTCGTCGGCTAGGGGGCAGGTCGAACCGGTCGCCGCCCTCGCGGTCCTGCTGGCGGTGTCGAGCGCCGTCTCGGCGTACGCCGTCGCACTCGACGACGTCGGCGCCGAGCGCCGCGACGAACGGGAACTCGCCGGACCGACCCTCGACCGGGTCACCGACGCCCTCGTGACCGGCGGGGTCGCCGACCCGACACGGACGGCGCGGGCCCACCGCGCCGGCCCGGACGGCTACCGGGTGAACGTGACCGTCGCCGCGGCGGGCCGGCGGTGGCACGCGGGGGCGACCCCGTCGCCGGGCGCGACGACCGACGCGGCGAGTCGGTCCGTGGGCGTCCGTCTGGGCCCGGGACGGGTGCGACCCGGGCGCGTCCGCGTGGAGGTGTGGTCGTGACGAGTACCGTCCTCGACGGCGTGTTCTGCCTGCTGTTGATCAGCGCCGCGGTGGTGACGGTGACGACGGCGACGCCGCGGGAGCCGGTGGGCGAGGGACGCGCGGCCGACGTCGCGTCGACGTTGGCGACGTCGACGGCGACCGTGAACTACACGCTCACGCCGCGGACCGAACTAACCGACGTCGAGGAGACGGAGGACGACGACGCGTTCGGCCGGACGGCCCACGGGACGCTGGCGGAACTCCTGGCGCGGGCGGCGGTGGGGGAACTGACGGTCGGCGGCCGGCCGTTGTCACACGAGCGGGCGGGCCTCTCTCGAGCCGTCGTCCGGGCCGTCGAAGCGGCCGTTCGGACCAACAACACGCGGATCACTGCGGTCTGGCGACCGTACCCGAACGCGTCGGTGACCGGACGGATCGCCGTCGGGAGTCGGCCACCGCCGGACGTGTCGGTCCACGCGGCGACACTCACGGTGCCGAGTGGCCTCCCCGCGACGCGGACCGACGCGCGGACGGCCGCGGCGACGAACGGCATGGCGGGCGTCGCCGACGCCGTCGCGGCCGGAGTCGTCGATGGACTGTTCCCGCCGACGCGGACCCGTCAGGCGGCCGGCGGACGGGCGTCCTCGCTCGTCCGCCACCGGTATCGGCTCGCCGAGCGTCGATTCGGCGCCGACGGACGCGCGACCCCGGCCGACGGCGACGTCGACGACGCGAACGACCGCCTCGCCGCCGCGCTCTCCGAGCGGGTGGCCCGGGACCTGCGTGGCTCGAACGCGTCCGCGTCGGCGGCCGCCGAACGCGTCGGCGTCGGCCGCGTACGAATCGTCGTGAGGACGTGGCCGTGACCCGGTTGGCCGAGGATCGGCGGGCGCGCGTCCCCTTTGCCCTGCTCGGCGTCCTGTTGCTGGTCGGGGCGTCGACGTACGCGGCGGCGGTGACCACGCAGGGACCGAGCCGGGTGGACCGCGGGGCCGCAGCGGCGATGGACCGCGCGTCGGCCGGGTCGACGGCGGCCCTGCGATCGGCCGTCGGCGAGGCGGCGCGGGCGGCCGCCGCCGAGCCCGTCACCGACCCCGCCGCGACGCCGTACGGGCGGCTGCTTTCCGACCGGCGTCCGTTCCGTGACGCGCTCCGGCTCCGGATCTACCTCCGTCTGCGCGAGCGCTTGGACGCGACCCGCTACCGGCGGGGGTCGGTGACGGCCGTCGCGTCGGTTCCCGCGGCCACGACGCCGGCGGAACTCCGCCGCGCCATGGATCAAGTGACGGTGACCCGCGTCGAGAACGGAACGGCGCTCCGGGTGACGGTGCGGAACCTGACGCTGACGGTTCGTGACGGGGAGCGTCTCGTCGCCCGGGAGAATCGAACCCGGACCGTGACCGTCTCGACACCCGTCCTCGCGCTCCACGACCGTGCGTCGGCCTTCGAGACGCGGCTGAACCGGCGTCCGCTGGAGGGCCCGGGGCTGGGCCGACGGCTGACCGCACGGCTCTACCCGGTCGCCTGGGCACGGGGGTACGCCCAGTACGGGGGTCTCCCCATCGCCAACGTCGTCGGCACCCGACACGTGGAGACGACGACCAACGGGGCGTTGCTCGAAACCCAGCGGGCGGTGTTCGGGCGGAGCGACCCCGCCGGACGCCGGGCGATGCGACGGGCGACGCTGGAACTCGGCGTCGAGGACGTGACGGCGGCGTCGTCGGTCGACGGGCAGCGGGCGAAACGCGTCCTCCCGCGGCCGAACCGGCGGGCGAACATGTCGGGGGAACTTCCCGGCCGCCGTGGAGCGTCGGCCCCCTCGCCGGACCGCCGGCTCGACGTCGACGTGGGGCCGCTGGCCGGACGTGCGTTGGCGGGGCTACGGATCGAGTCGGTGCCTTCGAACCGGTCGCTCGACGCCGCGCTCCGTGCCGCCTACCGCGTCGAGGCGGCGCTCCGGACGAGCCGCGATCGAACCTACCACGAACCGCGGCCGGAGCCGGACCCACCCGGCCCGGAGTGGCGCCTGACCGACACGAGCGTCTCGACCGACCCGGAGGTGCAGTCGAGCGTCGGGATGGCGCCGACGGCCGGGGACGGCGAACGACAGTTCGACTCGTTCTCCCGGCACGTGGTCCTCGACCGGCGGATCAGGTGGACCTGGGAGCGCGGCAACGACACGCTAACGACGGGCGGGACGTGGACCGAGCGCTACCGGGTCGGCGTGGCCGTCGTGGGGTCCTACGCGCCGAACGGCTCGGCGCCCGACCGCCCGACTGCGCCGCGCTTCGAGCGCGGCGGAGCACTCGACGGGCCGAACCTCGCGGACGTACCCGAGAAGGTGGAGACGCGGCTGGTGGAGCGACAGGGCGGACGGGACGCCGTGGCGGCGGCCGTCGCCAACGCGAGCCTCGGCACGACCGAGGCGGCGGTGTACGGTGATCGGCCGTCCGACCTCCGGTCGTGGACGTACGACGACCTGACGCGGCTTCGGGAGCAGCTCGCGGACCGCTCGGTCGAGGTTCGTGCGGGCCGAGTGGCGACCTACACGGTCAACCCGCCGGCGAAACTGGCGGCCACGCTCCGCGAGCGGCGGGCGGCGTTGGTCGACCCACCGGAGCAGTATCGGGGAGCGGCGGACCGGGCCCGCGTCAACGCGCGGGTGGCGTTGCTCGATGCGACGATCGACCGACTGGAACGGCGTGCGCGGACGCACGAACGGACACGGGAGACGTTCGGCGACGTCCTCGGGCGCGTGGGCGTCGAATCGCCGCGGACGCTCCGGCGGATCGTCGAAACGCGGCGGACGGCGGTCGTGAGTCCACGGAATCGGATCGCCGGCAGTCCGCCCGGCGGTCCCGTCGGCGTCGTCCCCGACGGTTCGCCCGCGTACCTCACCGTCGAGTCGGTGAGTCACGAACGGGCGCGGGGCGTGCCGCCGTCGCGTCCGTACCGTCCCCTCGCGACGAGGAACGTCAACCTGTTCGCGGCGCCGTACGGCGACGCCGCGGACGCGGTGTCGGCGTCGGTGACGGCCGATCCGTCGCGGGTCAGGCTTCGGACCGCCGCACGGGTTCTCGTCGCGTCCGAACCGGTCGCGAACGGCTCCGTTCGCGACCGACGGCGGGCGCTCTCGCGGGCCGTCGCGGCGTCGCTCGACGGATTGCGGGGGCGGGCGCGCCGCGCCGTCCGGAACGGCACGCGGCTCACCCGGCCCGAGGCCGAGGCGGCGGTCGCGGCCGCCTTCGATCGGTGGCCGGATCCCGGGCGACGGGCGCTCGCCGCGGCCAACGGCTCGCTCGCCGGGGCGATAGCCGTCGCCGCGGACCGCAGGGCTGCGTCCCCGCAACCGGAGCGTGTGGATCGACTGGAGCGGCGACTCGACACGGCGGTCGCCGACAGCCTGCGAACCGACACGACGACCGTCGCGGAGGACCTGGTGTCGGAGACGCTGACTCGGATGCGAGACCGGTCGCTGGAGCGGGCGAGCGAGGCGGCGACGGAGCGGCTGGCCCGCGGGCGCTTGAACGAGACGCTCGGCGCGGTACCCGCCGGGATCCCGGTCGCCCCCGTTCCGGGGTACTGGTACGCGACGGTCAACGTCTGGGAGGTGCAGGTGCGGGGCGCCTACGCGCGGTTCACGCTTCGAACCCGGCGTGGTGCGCCGACGCCCGGGGGAGCGAGCCGGTACGTCCGCGACGGCTCGACCGTCCGACTGGACGTGGACGGCGACGGACGGGACGAACGGCTCGGCCGCGACGAGCGGATCGACTTCCGGACGCGGACGGTCGTCGCCGTCGCGGTTCCCCCGTACCGGAACGGCGTGGGCGACGTCGACGGCGACGCCGACGAGCGAGGGGGAAGCTGGCCGGATCCCGGTTGTACGTCCTGGGCGGCCGACGCCTGTCCCGCCTCGGAGTGAAGCCTTTTGATCACGGGGCGCCCATCGAACGTATGCTCCACGAAGCGGTCGACGAACCCGAGACGCTGTCACCACAACAACTCCGCGAGGCCTACGACGCCGAACTCCGTGCCGTAATCGATGCCCAGGGGATCGAACGGGTCGCCACGGCGGCCGACCTCCCGACCGAGTCGGTCGCCGCGCTCGCGAGCGGGGAGTCGCCGTCGATGACGCTGTCGGAAGCGGCGGCCATCCTCGCAGTCGACTCCGAGGGCCGGGACGCGGACGTGATCGTCCAAGAGGTCCGCGACTACCTGCTGATGGGGATGACGACGGGTGTCCTCGACGTCGACACCATCGCCTCGAACGTCGACCTCGACCTCTCGGGTCAGGAGATCCAACAAGCGATCGAGGGTCGGATCCGGATGACGCTCGACGAACTCGCATCGATCCACGGCTACGTGGCGGGGCGGTCGGCCCCCTGATCGCCGTGCGAGTCGCCATCCTCGGATGTGGATACGTCGGGCTCCGCCTCGGCCGCCGGCTGACCGACGCGGGTCACGACGTGGTCGGTGTCCGCCGCTCGGACGACGGCCTCGCTGCCATCGAGGACGCGGGATTCGAGGCAGTCCGTGCCGACCTGACGGACGCGGCGTCGCTCGCGTCGGTCCCCGACGCCGACTGGCTGGTGTACGCCGCGAGCGCGGGCGGTCGCGGCGTCGACGCCGCACGGACGGCGTACGTCGACGGGCTACGAACGGTCGTCGAGACCTTCGGGGACCGTGCGTCGCCACCGGATCGACTGGTGTACACGTCGAGCACCGGCGTGTACGGCGATCACGACGGCGACTGGGTCGACGAGTCGACGACGCCCGACCCGGCCACGGAGCGACAGCGCGTCCTGCTGGAGGCCGAGCGGATCGCCCTATCGGAGGCGGCCGACCGGGGAATCGACGGGACGGTCGTCAGATTCGGTGGGCTCTACGGTCCGGATCGGTACCGGATGGACCGCTACCTCGACGGACCGGTGACCGACGGCTACCTCAACTCGATCCACGGCGACGACGCGGCGGGCGCCGTGGCCCACCTCCTGACGGCGGATGTGGCCCGCGGCGAGGTGGTGCTCGCCGTCGACGACGAGCCGGTCTCGAAGTGGGAGTTCGCCGACTGGCTGGCCGAGGAGTGTGGCGTCTCGCCGCCCGAGAAGTGGACCGTCGCGGAGCGGGCGGCGGCGGAAGGGTCGGTGAGCCGTCGCGCCCGGGCCAACAAGCGGTGTGCCAACGACCGACTCCACGAACTCGGCTACGATTTCCGCTATCCGACCGTTCGGGACGGCTTCCGGCCGGCGATTCGGGCGTTCCGCGGGGAGTGAACGGTCCCCCGGATCGAGTCGGGAGCGATCCGACACAATAGGAGAATACTCTTGTCATTCGACTCTGTCGGAGAGGGTATGTCGGTCGCACCCGCGGAGGTCGTCGAGCGAGCGGTGGCGTTCGCGCGGTCCCACCCGGAGTTGCTGGCCACACTACTGGTCGTCGTCGCCGTGCTAGTCGGCGGGGGATACCTCCTCCATCGCCTCACCCGGTCCGCCGGCGTCCGGTTCGCATCCCTGCTGTCCGACCGCGACGACGTGGTGGTGCTCACGCATCCGAACCCGGACCCGGACGCGATGGCGGCGGCGATGGGCGTCGCCTCGCTCGCCGAACAGGTGGACACGGAAGCGACCATCCGGTTCCCGGGGCAGATCCGCCACCAGGAGAACCGCACGTTCCGGAACGTGCTGGACGTTGATCTCGAACCGATCGAGCGGGTGGAGGATCTCGACTCGAGGACGGTGATCCTCGTCGATCACAACCGCCCGCGGGGGTTCACGGGCGCGGAGGGAGTTCGACCGCTCGCGGTCATCGACCACCACCCCGGCGACGGCCGCGGCGAGTCGTTCACCGACGTCCGGACCGAGTACGGCGCCTGTTCGAGCGTGATCGCGGAGTACTTCCGGGACCTCGACGCGACGCCGATACCGCCGGATACCCACGAGAGCGAGGTGGACGGGTCGTACGTGGTGCCCTCGCGGGTGGCGACCGGCCTCTTTTTCGGCATCCTCACCGACACGGGACGACTCACGCACGGGACCATTCCGGCCGACTTCGACGCGAGTTCCTACCTCTCGCCGGGCGTCGACGAGAACCTGCTCGACCGCATCGCGAACCCCCAGGTGAGCGCGGAGGTGCTGGAGATCAAGGCGACCGCCATCGAGGAGCGCGAGGTGAGCGGTGCCTTCGCGATCAGCGACGTCGGGACCGTCTCGAACGTGGACGCGATCCCACAGGCGGCCGACGAACTCATCCGCCTCGAAGGGGTCACCGCCGCCATCGTCTGTGGCATCCGCAACGGCACGCTCTATCTCTCCGGACGGTCCCGGGACGACCGGGTCCACATGGGCCGGGCCATCAAAGCCGCACTGAACGACGTCCCCGGTGCGACGGGCGGCGGCCACGCCCGCATGGGCGGGGGGCAGGTACCCATCGACGACGGCGACTTCGTCTGGCCGGCGCGACGGGCGACGCTCACCGACCGCCTGCGGCGGGCGCTCGAAGGCGACGTGTGATGGCCCGCCCCTTTTGTTCCGGTCGCGCGTAGCGGGCGCATGGCGACTGCACGCGGCACCTGGGGGTATCGGGACCGCTTCGGCGACGACTTCGGCCGGACCTACTTCCGCCGGTTCGGCCCCGGTGTCGTCTCGAGCGTCGGTCTCGGCACCTATCTCGGCGATCCGACCGAGACCGTCGACGGGGAGTACGAGCGGGCGCTGGTCGCCGGCCTGGAGGGCGGGTGCAACGTCGTCGACACCGCGTCGAACTACCGGTGCGGGCGGAGCGAGCGCGTGGTCGGGCAGGCGCTGGAGCGGGCCGACGTCGACCGATCGACCGTCGTCGTCGCGACCAAGGGGGGGTTCCTCCCCTTCGACGGCGCCCGACCCGACGACCCGGCCGGCTACCTCAGGGAGCGGTTCGTGGACGACGGCCCGGTCGACCCCGCGGACCTCGCGGCCGGCCAGCACTGCATCGCCCCCGAGTTCGTCGACACGATGGTCGACCGTTCGCTCGACCGACTCGGCGTCGAGACGGTCGACTGCTACTACGTCCACGACCCCGAGACACAGCTCCGGATCCGCTCGCGCGAAGGGGTGTACGACCAGCTCGAAGCGACGTTCGAACGGCTGGAACGACGGGTCGATGACGGCGACATCGGGGGGTACGGCGTGGCGACCTGGGAGGCGTTCCGCCGACCGCCGGACCACGACAGCCACCTGTCGCTCCCGACGGTGATCGAACGCGCTCGCCGCGCCGCGGAGACGGTCGGGCGGGAGGAGTGTGGGTTCGTGGCGATCCAACTGCCCTTCAGCGCCGTCATGGCGGACGCGTTCACGACGCCGGCCCACGAGTTCGAGGGGGAGCGACGGTCGGCCCTGTCGGTGGCACACGCACTCGACGTCGACGTCTTCACCAGCGCCAGCCTCGCACAGGGCGACCTGGTGCGCGGACTGCCGGCGGGCGTCGACGCCGAACTGGGCGGCGACACGCCCGCCCAGCGGGCGATCAACTTCGCACGGAGCGCTCCCGGCGTGACCTGTGCGCTCGTCGGGACGAGCGATCGGGACCACGTCGCCGAGAACGTCGCCGCGGGTACGTTCGATCCGCTCGGTGCGCGAGCGTTCGACGCCGTCTTCGAGTGAGGGAGTCGGCAGGGGATCGATCCGGAACGGGGGGCGAGGACCGCGTGACTACCGCAGGTCCTTCCACTCCCGCCCACACTCGGGACAGGACCGGACGGCGAACACCTCGTCCGGATCGTCCCGCTTTTTCAACACCTTCTCGCACTCCGCGCAGGTGAGCCGCTCGTAGGTGTCCTTGACGAGTTCGCCGTCACGGAGCCCCTTCCGGGTCGATTTCATGTCCCAACCTTGGAGTCCCCTGTTTAAAAAACGATCCGGCCACCCCGTGGGTGTCACGACACCCGCGGGCTTTTGTCCACGCCGTTCCGAGACGCGGGTGATGGAGTACGTCCAGGAACGCGTGACGACGCTCCACGACCTGACCGACCCGACGCCGGCGGCGCCGACGGACCGGGCGACGGTGGTCGTCCCGATGACCGAACGCGAGTACGCCGGGCTGGCACCTGATCGCGTCCTCTCGGAGCTGGAGCGGGTCGATCCGGCGCGGGTCGTCGTCCCGCTCCGAGCGCCGGGCGACCGGGTCAGCCCCTTTGCGGACTGGCTCGCCGACTACGACCTCACGCTGTCGGTCCTCTGGTGCAACGGGCCGCGACTGGAGGGGCTGCTCGACGACCACGGCCTCGACGGCGAGGCCGGGAAGGGCCGGGACGTCTGGCTTGGACTGGGACAGGCCCTCGACGGGGAGTACGTCGTCGTCCACGACGCCGACACGAAGAGCTACTCCCGGGCGGACGTGGCTCGCCTCCTCTACCCGCTCGCCGAGGGCTACGACTTCTCGAAGGGATACTACGCGCGGGTCGAGAACGGCCGGCTCTACGGCCGCCTGTTCCGGCTCTTTTTCGTCCCGCTGGTGCGTGCGCTCCAGGGGAGACGGGACGCGGCCGTGTTGCGGTACCTGGCGTCGTTTCGGTACGCGCTGGCCGGGGAATTCGCGGCGACGACGGCGCTGGCGGAGCGCCTGCGCACCCAGCGGTCGTGGGGGCTCGAAGTCGGGACCCTCGGTGACGCCTTCGAACACGCCGGCTTCGCGGGGAGCGCACAGGTCGACCTCGGGACGTACGAACACGACCACCGTGCGGTGAGCGGCCCGACCGGCCTCTCGGATATGAGCCGCCACGTCGGCGCGGCGCTCTTCCGAGCGGTCGCCGACCACGGCGTCGACCCCGACTACGGGTCGCTGCCCGACCGCTACTGCGAGGCCGCCCGCTCGCTCGTCCGGAGCTACGAACTCGACGCAGGGTTCAACGGGCTCGGGTACGACCGGGGGGACGAACTCGAACAGGTGGAGACCTACGCGGCGGCCATCGAACCACCGGGACCGGACCGCCGGCTCCCGGCGTGGGCCGACGCGCCGATATCGCCGGCGGCCGTGGCGGAAGCCGCCGAGGCCGACCTGGAGGCGGCCTGATGATCCCGACCGACACCGGCGACGAACTCGCCGGCGTCGCGGACCTCTTCGGGGCGGTGACCCGCGCGGAACTCGAGTGCGCGCTCGGCGAACTCGCTTTCAAGCGTGGGGAGACGGTCGACGACGACGCGGCGACCGACGCCGTCGACGCCGCCGTCGAGAACTACTACCTCGTCGCCCTCGAACGCGAAGGGGACGAGCCGCCGCTGCTCGCGCCGGGGCCCGCGGCGTTCCCCGCGCTCCCCGAGGGGGCCGAGGATCTGCCACACATCCTCGATATCCCCGACCGGGAGCCGGACCGGGAGTCGCTCGTCGAGGCCGCGGAGCGTCGGTTGCGTGCCGACGCCGCCGGTGCGGTCGACGACGGCGACGCCGAGCGGATCGAACGGCTCCTCGACGTGAGCTACGATCTGGAGACGTGGGGCGGGGTGGACGTCGGCGACGTCCGCGCTCGTCTCGACGACGCGGCGGCGAACCACAACTGAAACCACCCCTCCGGGCGTAGGTGGGGGTGAGCAGCCGGAACCCACGATAGAGACACACCACACGACCCATCACCATGCGCATGGACCTGTCAGCCGTCGCCGACCACGCCCCGCAGACCATCGACGGCGCCGGGCGCGAGGCCGCGGTCGTCGCGCCCGTCGTCGACCGGAGCGACGGCGACGCCCTCCTGTTCACCAAGCGCGCCGACCACCTCGGCGAGCACGCGGGACAGATGAGTTTCCCCGGCGGCGGTCGCGAACCGAGCGACGCCGACCTCGAGGCGACCGCCCGTCGCGAGGCCAACGAGGAGATCGGTCTCGAACCCGGCGAGATCGACGTCGTCGGCCGTCTCGACGACATCCCGACCGTCAGCGAGTACGCCGTCCGCCCGTTCGTCTCGCGGGTGCCGGATCGCACGTACGTCCCCGACGAACGGGAGGTCGCCGAAATCGCGATCCTACCGGTCGCGGAGCTCACCGATCTCGACAACTACGCATCCGAACGCCGGGATCATCCCCACTACGGGGAGATCCGTCTCCACTTCTTCCGGGTCGACGACTACACCGTCTGGGGCGCGACCGGCCGGATGCTCGTCCAGTTGCTGGAACTCGCGACCGACTGGGAGATGCCACCCGACGTCGACCGGGTCGTCGGCCCCGACGCCGACTTTCCGGTCTGACCGCCGACCCTCACTCGTCCTCTGCGTCGTCCGTTTCGTCGGCGGCGTCCGCTCCGTCGGCTTCGTCCGTTTCCTCCGCCTCCGCCTCCGACCGGACCGCCACGTCCGTCCCGTGTGCCCGCTTCGGCACCTCGACGCGGAGCGTTCCGCTGTCGCTCAGCGTCGCCGACGCCTCGCCGGCGTCGACGTCGGCGTCCGGCGGCAGGCGCGCGCGACCGTCGAGCGAGAGGCCCCGGCCCGGGAACCGCATCTCGAAGCCCTCGTGGAAGTCGCGGAACCGGTCGAGACGAACCTGCACCTCGCCCTCGACGTAGCGCACCTGCACGTCGCTCCGGGTGACGCCCGGCGCGTCGAAGACGACGAGGTAGGCGTCCTCGGATTCGAGCACGTCGTAGGAGAGGGGTCGGCGCTCCTGGACCTTCCCGACGCCACGTCCCACCCGTTCGAGGACGGCGTTCGCCGCCGACTTGCCGAACTCCTTGAACCCGGTCATAGTTCGATCTCTTCCAGACAGTCGGTCCCCCCACAGAGCGGACAGGAGAGGTCGGCAACGGTGTGGTCGTCGGCGATGTCGTAGGTGTAGTGGTTCTCGAACATGTCGAGTTCACAGTCGTCGCTGGTACATTCGAGCTCCTTCGTGGCGGGCATGGCCGGAGGTAGTGCCGCGACCGGCATAAGTGGCGTGGAGGCGGGGGCGGGCCGGCGATCAGCGGTCGGACAGGTCCCGGAACGCGTCGCGCAGGTAGAGCACGGAGTCGTACCGATCGACCTTCGCCGTCGCCAGCGCCGTCAACAACACGTCGTCCAGCGCCGGCGGCACGTCGGCCACCTCGCTCGGCGGCGTCGGCTCCTCGTTGAGCACCCGGTGCATCACGCCCGTCGGGTCGCCCTCGAACGGCGGCCGGCCCGTGAACAGTTCGTAGAGGACCGCACCCAGTTGGTAGACGTCCGTGATGTCGTCGGCGGCCCCACGATCCGTGTCGAACTGCTCGGGGGCGGCATATTGGGGCGACAGCCCCTCGACGCTCTTCGAGTGTTCGAGCAGGTGTTTCGAGAGTCCCCAATCCGCCACCTTCGGCACGTCCCAGGCGCCCTCGACCGACCGGAAGAGGACGTTCGCGGGCTTCAGATCGAGGTGGGCGACCCCGCGGCGGTGGGCGTGGCGCACGCCCTCGGTGATCGCCTCGGCCGTCCAGAGCGCCTGCGCGAGGTCCAACTCGCCCGCCCGTGCCGAGAGGTCGCCGGCGTCCATGTACTCCATGGCGATCCAGGGGAGCGGTTCGGCGCCGTAGTCGACGACGCCGACGACGTGGTCGTGGTCGTCCAGTTTGTCCCAGGTTTCGGCCTCCGCGAGCATCCGGTCGACCGCCTCGCTGTGGAGCGTTCCCGACATCCGGGGTTCCTTGACCGCCACCGGCTCGCCACCGCGGACCGTCGCGCGGTAGACGTCGGCGTTGCCGCCGCGACCCAGCGGTTCCTGCTCGGTCAGGTCGGCGTAGTCGACGTCGAGGTTGAGGGTGCGAGGGATGCGGTCGGGTGGGCCGAGGGGGCGGGCGGTCGTCACGTCGGCCGTCCCTTCGTCGGTCGCCGTTCCGGAGGGCGTGGGATCGGCCCGCGAGGCGGTGGCGGGGTCGTCCGGCGACGACGCTTCGGTGGACCCGCCGGACGACGACGCGGCGGCGAACGGGTCGTCGGTCGGAGCGTCGGTTCCGCCGTTCGTCGGCATCGGGTCGGGAGAGGGAGCGGACGGCTCGTCGGTGACTCCGTGGGGAGGTTCCGACGCAGGTCCGGCGTCGGTGGCGGGTGTCTCCGACGAGACGCCGGGACGGCGAACCCACTCCGGATAGCGGGCATGGACGAGGGCGCCGGAGACGAAGAGGACAGCGAGGGGGACGGAGAATAGTGCGATCGGATCGGGCATGTAGTGCAGGAGTCTTACCAGCCCGAGTGCCGTGAGGCCGAGCAGAACCGACCCACCGACGACCAGAACTCGCGAGCCGAGCCACCGAAAGTGACGCCATGCGAGGGCGAACAGTATCAGCGGAGCAGTCAGCCGAAGCCAAGCGACGATGAGATTCGATTCGAAGTTCGCCCCCATGAGAAACAGGGGTAACACGCCGATGAACAGTACGAACCCGAAGACGCCGAACAGCCGAATCACGTCGCCGATGGGCAGTCCCCCGGTGTCGGCTGTCTCGACGGGATCCGATCGGGGCGGCGAGACGAGCATCACGGAGACTGCAGCTACGAGCGAGACGAGCGTGACGGGGAGCCAGTAGGCCAAGGGCGGATCCGTCCACAGAAAGATCACGAGGACAGCGAGGACACCCAACAGACCGCAGGCGAGGGTGACGTACCGACGGGGAGGGCGACGCCAGTCGAACGCGACCCAGCCGAGCACGAACGAACCGCCGGCGACGGCCATGGCCAGACTCGGGACGCGGGCGGCCAGCAAGCGATCTCCCAAACCAATCGGGGCTTCGATCTCCGGTGACG
The DNA here is from genome assembly GCF_009762275.1 of Haloplanus salinarum. Taxonomy (NCBI): domain Archaea; kingdom Methanobacteriati; phylum Methanobacteriota; class Halobacteria; order Halobacteriales; family Haloferacaceae; genus Haloplanus; species Haloplanus salinarum. The sequence goes on from NZ_CP034345.1 coordinate 1,249,777, forward strand.
GGGACGTGAGCATCACCGCGAACCATCCGACCACCGCCACGACCGTCGCCACCCCGAACTGCACCCGATCCGACACGAGTCGCATGAGGAATATCACCCGCGAGTGACGCCTTAAATCCGGCGCCGGACACGAACACGGTTTTACGCGTCGGCCGCCAACTCGCCCCTATGACCGACCCCGCGGACCTCACCGTCACCGTCGTCGACGGCTACGTCGACGAACCCGCACACTTCGGGGTCCCGCCGTACGTCTCGACGTACCCCCGCTTCACCGCGGGGGCGCTGGTCGACGCCGGCGTGCCCGCCGGATCGATCACGTACCACACCATCGACGAACTCCGCGACGAGCGGCGGAAGTGGGCCGACGTCGCCGACGCCGACCTGGTGATCTACCTCGGCGGCATGACCGTCCCCGGGAAGTACGTCGGCGGGACGCCCGCCGAACCCGACGAGGTGCGGGAACTGGCCTGGACCGCCGACGGGACGACGCTGATGGGCGGGCCCGTCCGCTTCGGCGTCGGCGAGGAGAACGCCGGCGCCCAGGAGATGGAGCGCAAGGATCTCGACTACGACTTCGTCGCCAAGGGCGATGTCGAGGCGGCGGCCCACGACCTCGTCGAAAGCGGATTGGAGGGCTTCGGCGACCGCATGCGCGACAACGAGGAACTGGACCGCTGGGCCGCGAAGGGGGCGTTCGTCGTCGAGGACCACCCCAATCATCCGGACTACCTGATCGCCGAACTCGAAACCTCCCGCGGCTGCGCGTACCGCTGTTCCTTCTGCACCGAACCGCTGTACGGCGATCCGGGCTTCCGGTCGGCCGAGTCGGTCGTCCGCGAGGTCGAGGCGCTGTACGAGCGCGGCGTGCGGCACTTCCGCCTGGGCCGCCAGGCCGACATCCTCGCGTTCGGCGGCGACGGCGAGGCGCCGAACCCCGACGCGCTCCGCCGGCTCTACGCGGGCATCCGGGATGTCGCCCCCGACCTGGAGACGCTCCACCTCGACAACATGAACCCGGTCACCATCGTCGACTATCCCGAGAAGTCACGGGAGGCGATCCGGATCATCGCCGAACACAACACGGCGGGCGACACCGCGGCCTTCGGCCTCGAATCGGCCGATCCCGTCGTCCGCGAGGAGAACAACCTGCTCGTCTCGGCCGACGAGTGTCTGGAGGCGGTTCGCGTCGTCAACGAGGAGGCGGGCTGGCGGCCGGGCGACGACCCCGACGACGCACCCACCGTCGGCGAGTCGGCGGCGGATCGCCTGCCGAAGCTCCTCCCGGGGATCAACCTCGTCCACGGCCTCCAAGGCGAGCGCCGGGAGACCTTCGAGCACAACAAGCGGTTCCTCCAGCGCGTCTACGACGAGGGGCTGATGCTCCGCCGGATCAACATCCGGCAGGTGATGGCCTTCGCGGGGACGGAGATGAGCGACACGGGGGCGGACATCGCCCGCGACCACAAGGAACTGTTCACGGAGTACAAACGCGAGGTGCGCGAGGAGATCGACCGCCCGATGCTCCGCCGGGTCGTGCCCGCGGGGACGGTCCTGCCCGACGTCCACCTAGAGTACCACCAGGACGGCAAGACCTTCGGCCGACAGCTCGGCACCTACCCACTGCTCGTGGCCGTCCCCGGCGAACGCGAACTGGGGACGACCCTCGACGTCGCCGTGGTGGATCACGGCTACCGGTCGGTGACCGGCGTCCCCCACCCGCTCGACCCCAACGCGGCGTCGATGGACGAACTCGAACTGCTGCCGGGGGTCGGTCAGTCGACCGCGGGCGACATCGTCGTCAACCGACCCTACGGCTCGATTGCGGATCTGGACCGCGAACTCGGGGTCGACCTCTCGGCGTTCGCCTCGGTCGCGGAGTCGGCCGACTAGACGACGTACTCCCCGAGGTCGACGGCGTACCACCGGGCCTCGTAGTTGGCGTAGTCGACCCGCTCCGGGGTGTCGACGTCGGGCGTCGTCGCGACGCCGTCGCCGTCGCCCGTCACCCGGGTCGGCGGCCGACCGAGCGCCCGCTGGACGCCGGCGTAGGCCTCGGAGTAGGGCGCACACTCTTCGTACTCGTCGTCGATGGCCGTCTCGACGATCTCACGCTGTTCGGGCGAGAGGCCGTCGAGGTCGGTTCCGTACCGATCGAGGACGACGGACGCGAACCCCTCGGGGCCGTCCGCGAGTTCGCGCACCTCGATCCGCCGGGTTTCGACGGTGACCGACTCCCGGCCCTCCAGACCGAACCGGAACGCGCGACCACCGATCCGGAGGACGTCGTACGCGGGGTCGGGGACGAGTTCGGACCGCGCCTCGGCCTCGTCGTCCGGGTACGTGAGGACGCCGCCGAGGCCGACGGCGCGGGCGCGGTCGAAGCGCTCGATCTCCTGGGTGCGCGGGAAGCCCAGTCCCGCGTAGAGCGCGGCCCGGTCGACGGCGGGCAGGTCGTCGAACGCCGCGATCCGGCGTTCCGCGCCGTCGGCCGTCGCACCGTCGGTGTCGAGCGTGAAGCGGTAGCCGGTGCGTTCGGTCGTGGCGACGACGGGCGTCTCGACGGCGACGTACGCGCCGTCCACGACGACGTACTCGACGCCGGAGCCGGAGAAGGGAGTGCCTTCGGCGGTGATCGTCGGCGATTCGTCGCGCCGGGCGGCTCGAACGGCGGTCCGTTCGGGCGGCGAGAAGGTGTCGAGTGGCTCGCTCGCCCGCTCCGCGATCTCGGCGTCGGTCACGGGTCGCAGTCGGAGGCTGGCACCGCGGGAACAGTCGGTGCCGAAGCCGAAGCCGAAGCCGGAACAGCCGGCCGTCGCGAGCGCCGGACCGGTAGAGAGGAGGGCACGTCGGTACACACGGGACTCTCGACCGTGCGGCGACAAGGGCCTTGTGTCGGCCTAGAAGTCCTCGTCGATGATCTCGCCGACCGCGAAGTTCGACTTGACCTCGGTGATCTCGATCTTGACGCGTTCGCCGATCTCGGCCCCGGGGACGATGATGACGTAGCCGCGCTCGACCCGTGCGATGCCGTCGCCCTGTTTGCCGATGTCCTCGATCTCGACGTACCGGATCTCGCCACTCTCGACGGGTGGCTGGGGTTCCGACGACGGCGCGTCGGTCGACGAGTCCTCGTCTTCGGCCGACTCCGTTCGCTCCCGAGAGATGAGTGCGACACGGTAGGTCTCGTCGGGGTCGATCGACCCCGTCTCGATCTCGCGTTGCGGTACCTCGATCACGTACGTGTCGTCCTCCGCCCGTACGCGCTCGCTGAACAGACACAGCAGTTTATCTGAGATCTCCACAATCTAAACCTCCATGCGGTTCTGTGGCGGAATCGTTAAAGGTGTATCGCCGTCATCGAGACCGTCCGTCGGGCGTTTTCGCCCCTTCGGAGTCGTGGACGACGACCTCGCCCGGCCCGGTCTCGACCGGGGTGTAGGCGTCGCGGACGTCGATGGCTTCCGTCAGTTCGCGGATCGCCCGTTCCTTGAGCGCCGCGGCCAGATCCTCGGCGTCCGCACGCGAGACGTCGCGGCCGAGACCCTCGCACTCGTGGGCGCGGACCATCCCCGCCTCGTCGACGGCCTCGCCCATCGGTTGGCTCGTCCCGCCGAGCGCGACGCTGAACGGGTAGGTCTCGCAGATCAGCGGCCGGTCCCCGTGGACGGTACACCGCCCCTCGCCCTCGCGCTCCTCGTAGAACGTACAGTCCCCGCAGGCGTCGGTCGCCAGAGCCCACTCGAAGGTCTCGCCCTCGGGGCCGTCCGGCCCCTCGGAGAGCCCGTAGGGCATCGGCCGCGCCACGTCGCGCCAGTCGTAGTCGGTCGCCGCCTGCAGATCCCGCACCTCGTCGGGGAACACCGTCGCGGTGTGTGGGTCGTCGTCGTCCGCCTTACAGCACGCGCCACACCGGGTACACTCGAAGCCGATGGACTCGATGGCGTCGGCGAGGTCGCTCACGTCGAGGGCCCGCGCCCGTTCGAGTTCGGTTTCGAGCGGGTTCATACCCCCGCTGGGGGATGGAGGGGAAAAACGTCGTCGCTACCGGGGGGCGACCCGGTCGGTCCCGGCGTCGAACCGAACCCGGCCCTCGACGGCGAGTTTGTCGAGGTGGGCACGGGCGGTGGCGGCCGCGAGGTCCCGGTAGTCGCCGAGTTCGCGGTCGTAGGCCGCGCTCACCACCGCGTCGACCGACTCGGCGCCGGCGCGGACGGCGCGTTCGATCCGTCGCTCGCGGTCGAGGCGATGGAAGTAAAGTCGGGTCAGGGTCGCTCGCGGATCGTCGATCACCGGGCCGTGTCCCGGGTAGAGGCGGGGCAGGTCGCGGGCGAGGAGTCGACGGAGGGCAACGAGGTACGCCCGCAGGTCGCCCTCGGGGGCGGCGACGGCGACGCTCCCGGTGGCGACGGCGAGGTCGCCGGAGACGACGCCGGCGCCGGTCGCGAAGGCGACGTGGTCGGGGGCGTGCCCCGGCGTGTCGAGGACGGTCGCGTCGCCGACGCGGTCACCCTCGGCGAACGTGCGGTCGGGGGCGCGGCCCGTCGCGGCCTCGAACCGCGCCTCGCGCCCGCGGCGGGCCCAGACGGTCGCGCCCGTCTCGGCGGCGTACGCGGCGACGCCGCCGACGTGGTCGGGGTGGGCGTGCGTGACCGCGACGTGAGTCACCTCGCGGTCGGCGACGGCGGCGTCGAGGTCGTCGGTGCGCCCGGCCGGGTCGACGAGGACCGCGCCGGCCGGCCCGTCGAGGAGGTAGGCGTTCGTCCGACCGCCGGGGGCCGAGGTGTCCGTCGGAACCGGGACCCGCGTGACCGTCACGGCGTCACTTCTCGATGATGCTCTCCTCGACGGTCTCGCCGAAGTGGCGCGCCCCGTCGCCGTAGTGGAGGAGGATCTCGTCGCCGGCGTCGAGGTCGGTGACGGCGGTCCGCCCCTCGCGGGTGTGGACCTTGATCGTCTCGGCGTTCTGGAGCAGCGTCTCGACGCGGTCGACGCCCTCCTCGGTCTCGACTTCGGCCTCCACGCGGAACATGGGCCGCTTTTCGATCTTGACGCGCCCGACGACGGCCTCGCGGGTGTCGCCCTCGACGTCGACCACCTGCACCTCGTCGCCGCTCGCCAGCTCGGAGAGGTACTGCGTCCCGCCGCCGGGCGTACGGACGTACGCGTGGACGGCGCCGGCGTTCACCCGGAAGGGCCGCGAGGCGACGTAGGGCGACTCGGCGGTCTCCGCGTGGACGAAAAAGAGCCCGCGGGACATCGACCCGACCAGCATCCCCTCGGATCCCTCCATGAGCGAGCCGGTATCGACACAGACGCGGTCGGCCATGCCCGTCCGCTCGACGTCGGTCACTTCGGCGTACTCCAGGTCGAGGTGTTCGCGGTCGGCGGCGTCGCGGACCTCGCAGGTCTCGCGGATCTCGTCCGGGTCGCCCGAGTCCAGCAGGACGCCGTCGGCACCGATCTCTAGCGTCTCGAAGGCCGTCTGGGCCTCCTCGGCGGTCGTGACGCCGGCGATCAGTTCCGTCTCCTCGCCGATGCGGGCGATGAGGTTCTCGAGGGGGATGATCGTCCAGTCCTCGCCGACGACGAAGGTGTAGTCGGCGTCCTCGGCGGCCGCCTCCGCGAACGTCTCGTACTCCTTGCCGAGGATGCGGACGTAGGCGCCCCGCGTCGACCCGTCGTCGCGGCGAAGCGTCGAGAGGTCGGCCGAACCCGAGAGGTCCGGCGGGAGGTCGACCGTGCCGTCGCCCTCGCCGTTCTTGCCCACGACGTAGGCGTCGGCGACGGCGCCCTCGTCCTCGGCGTCCTCGACGAGGTCCGCGTCCGAGCGGAAGGCCGCCACGTTCACGTCGCCGAGTTCGCGGACCCGCGCCACGTCCGTCTCGTCGACGAGCACCCAGTCGACGCCGGCCTCGAGGCCGGCGGTGATGCGTTCCGTTCGTGACTCCCAGTCGCCGACCGTCCCATCGGCTTTCAACCACACGCTGCGTGTCATTACCCCCACCAGAACGGGACCGGGCTTCAACGTGGCGACTGGGGGCTAGGCTTCGAGCAGACCGCCGCGCCGGAGCGCCTCGTCGACGTTCGCGTCGTCGTGGATGACCGCGGCGATGGCGCGCGTGATGGCGCCGGGGTCGTCGTGCTGGAAGATGGAGCGACCCATCGAGACGCCGGCGGCGCCGCCGTCCATCGCGCCCCGGACCATCTCGACGGTCTGACGGTCGGTGCCGCGGCTCCCGCCGGCGATGACCACCGGCAGGCGCGACCCCGCACAGACGGGGGCGAAGCTGTCGCCGTCGCCGCTGTAGCCGGTCTTGACCACGTCAGCCCCGAGTTCCTCCGCGAGACGGACGGCGTGGGCCAGCGCCTCGGGGTCGTCCTCCTCGATATCGGGGCCGCGGGCGTAGGCCATCGCGAGCGTCGGCACGCCGAGTTCGTCGGCGCGTTCGGTCACCCGTGCGAGGTCAGTCATCTGCTCCGGTTCGTACTCGGAGCCGACGTTGATGTGGAAGGAGACGGCGTCGGCGCCGGCCCGGAGTGCCGCCTCGACCGTACCGGTGCGGCGCTTGTCGGACTCGTCCGGGCCGATGTTCGTCGAGCCGTTGAGGTGGACGATGTAGCCCGATCCGTTCTTGCTGTCGTGGACGCGGGGGGCGATGCCCTTCTGCGTGAGGACGGCGTCAGCCCCGCCGTCCGTGACCGCGTCGATGGTCGATTCGATGTCGACCAGTCCCTTGACCGGCCCCATCGTGACGCCGTGGTCCATGGGGACGATCAGGTAGCGGTCGTCCGTCGAGATACGCCGGAGGCGCGCTCGTGTTCCCGTGTTCATCGATATGTTACCCTGTACCAGTGGCGCTTATGTACGTTCCGGATGCGGACGTTCGTTCCCCGACGCCCCGCGGAGCGCACCCGCCTTGAGTTCGCGGGCCTTGCCCTCCAGGCGGCTCGCGACGGTCACCGCCGGATCGCCGCGCTCGACGCCCTGGGCGACGATATCGACGAGCGCGGAGCCGACGATGACGCCGTCGGCACCCGCCTCGACGACACGCTGGGCGTGCTCGCCCGTCGAGATGCCGAAGCCGACGGCCTTCGGGACGTCCCACTCGGCGACCCGTTCCAGGCTCTCCGCGGCCCGATCCGAGAGGTCCGTGCGGGCGCCGGTCGTCCCGAGTCGCGCCTGCACGTAGACGTAGCCCGACACCTGGGACATGATGCGCTCCAGACGTTCGCCCCGGGTCGTCGGCGCGACGATGAAGACGAGTTCACAGCCGTGTTCGTCGCAGGCCTCGCGGAGCGGTTCGGCCTCCTCGGCCGGCAGGTCGGGGACGACGAAGCCGTCGATGCCCGCCTCGGCGGCCCGGCGGACGAAGTCGTCGGGGCCGCCGCCCTCGCCGAACTGGTAGATCAGGTTGTAGTAGGTCATACAGACCAGCGGCACGTCGACGGCGAGGTCCTCGACGAACTCGAAGTAGCGGGTGGGCGTCATACCGGCCTCCAGGGCGCGGACGATGGCGCTCTGGATTGTCGGCCCCTCGGCGATGGGTTCGGAGAAGGGAAGCCCGAGTTCGATGACGTCGGCGCCGCCGCGTTCCAGCGCCTCGACGTAGGCGAGCGAGGACTCGTAGTCGGGGTCGCCGGCCGCGAGGTAGGGGACGAACGCGGGGCCGTCAGCGAACGCCTCGGCGATGCGGCTCATCAGAACCCCCCCGTCGACTCGAAGGTGTCCATGTCCGGGGCGCCCTCGATGTCGCGGTCGTGGGTCTCCTCGAGGACGGTTTCGAGGTCCTTGTCGCCGCGACCCGAGACGTTGACGAGGATCACCTCGCCCAACTCCTCGTGGTGGTCCTCGACGTAGCCGAGGGCGTGAGCGGATTCGAGCGCGGGGATGATCCCCTCGAGTTGCGAGAGGCGATGGAAGCCCGCGAGCGCGCCGTCGTCGCCGACGTTGACGGCGGTGACCCGGTCCCGATCGACGAGGGCGGCGAGTTCGGGGCCGACGCCGGCGTAGTCGAGGCCGGCCGAGACGCTGTGGGACTCCATGATCTGTCCGTCCCCGTCCTGCAGGATGCGGGTGCGGGAGCCGTGGAGGATGCCCTCCGTGCCCGTCGAGAGCGTCGCCGAGTTGGGGGCGACGCCCTCCGCTTCGTCGACCTCCAGACTGCTGCCGCCGGCCTCGACGGCGTAGAGGTCGACCGACTCGTCGTCGACGAACTCGGCGAACAGGCCCATGGTGTTCGACCCGCCGCCCGCGCAGGTGAGCACCGAGTCGGGGAGGCGACCCGCCTTCTCCCGGGTCTGCTCGCGTGCCTCCTCGGAGATCACGCGCTGGAAATCACGGACCATCGCCGGGAAGGGGTGGGGACCGACGACCGAGCCGATGACGTAGTGGGTGTCCTCGACGTTCTCCGCCCAGTCGCGCATCGTCTCGCTGATGGCCTCCTTCAGCGTGCCGCGGCCGACGGTCACCGGGGTCACCTCGGCGCCGTTGAGGCGCATCCGGAAGACGTTGGGGCGCTGGCGGTTGATGTCCCGGCGGCCCATGTACACCTCGCAGGGCATCCCCAAGTGGGCACACGCCATCGCCGTGGCGGTGCCGTGTTGCCCGGCGCCCGTCTCCGCGATGATCCGGTCTTTCCCCATGTACTTCGCGAGGAGGACCTGCCCGAGCGCGTTGTTGAGTTTGTGGGCGCCGCCGTGGAGCAGGTCCTCGCGTTTGAGGTACACCTCGGCGTCGTAGCGCTCCGAGAGCCGATCCGCGCGCTGAAGCGGCGTGGGCCGGCCGCCGAAGTCGGCCAGCCGCTGCCGGAACTCGTCCATGAATCCGTCCTCGTTGTCGAGGACGTACCGCTCGTACGCGTCTTCCAGTTCCTCGATGGCGGGCATCAACGCCTCGGGAACGTACTGTCCACCGTACTCGTCGAACTTGCCTGTGTGAGAACTCATGCTGAAGTCAATCGCCGCACGTTCGCTGTCACGTCACCGTCCATGATCGCACTCCCGATCAGCAGGGCGTCGGCACCCGCCTCGCGCATCCGCCGGACGTCCGCGACCGACGCGATACCGCTCTCGGCGATCAGCGTCACGTCGTCGGGAACCGAGGGCGCCAGGGACTCGAAGGTGTCGAGGTCGACTTCGAGTCGCGCCAGGTCGCGGTTGTTGATCCCGATCAGGTCCGCACCCGCCGAGGTCGCCCGGTCGAGTTCCGCCCGCGTGTGGACCTCGACCAGCGGCTGGAAGCCACGCTCCCGTGCCGCCGCGACGAGGGCGGGCAGGTCGTCGACGAACCGCGCGATCAGCAGGACGACGTCCGACTCCACGACGTCGAGTTGGGCCTCGGTCAGGATAAAGTCCTTGCGAAGCACTGGCACGTCGACCGCCGCCCGGATCCGCTCCAGTGACGCCGGCGACCCGCCGAAATGCTCGGGTTCGGTCAACACCGACAGCGCCGCCGCGCCGCCGTCGACCATCGCTCGCGCGAGGTCGACCGGGTCGTCGTCCCGCCGACCGTCGGTCGTCGGACTGGTCGGTTTCACCTCCGCGATCACCGGCACCCGGCCGTCGGCCTCGGCGGCCGCGAAGGCCGCCGGGACGGATCGGGCCTCGACCGACACGCGCTCCTCGCCGCCGGTCCGGTCGCGGGCGGCCGACAGGATCGACCGCACCGCGGGCGCCAGTTCTTCACCATTAGCGTCCATCATTGTACACTAACGGACGTATTTGCACATAAGGCTTGCGTCCCACGGCGGCGGCGGCGCCCGCCGACGGCAACCCATATGGGCCGCGCTGCCCTCCGATCGACCATGGAAGGACTCTACGCACGCGACGCGCCGACGCTCGGGCGGGCGATCCAGGTGGGGCTGGCCGGCGACCGCGTGATCAGCGTCTCGTTCCCCGAGACGGTGCCGGCGGACGCCGATCCGGACCACCCGCTGCTCGACCGCGTGTTCGCCTACCTCGATGGGGCCGAGGACCACTTCGACGACGTCGAGGTGGCGCTCACCGTCCCGACCGAGCAACGGACGGTGCTCGAGGCGGCGCGCAACGTCCCCTACGGGGAGACGGTCAGTGTGTCGCGGCTGGCGCGACTGGCCGGCCTCGACGACGACGAGGCGGACGATCTCGAGGCCGTCCGCGCCGCGCTTCGGGAGAACCCGGTACCCCTCTTCATCCCCGACCACCGGATCGAGGGACCGGGCGCGACGCCGCCGGCGGTCGCGGAGCGCCTCCGCGACGTCGAGGCCTGACCGCGCGACCGACGGCTACCGACCGCCGACGACGAACTCCAGCGTGTTCACCAAGTAGTGGGCGATCACGACGGTCACCAGGCTGTCGGTCAGCACGAAGGCGACGGCGAGGACGAACCCGAGCGCGCCGGAGACGACGATACCGAGTCGGCCCTGGGCGCCGTGGCCGAGGGCGAACGCGACCGAGGAGAGGCCAGCGAGCAGCCACGGGGAGAGTTCGAATCCCGTCGCGAAGGCGCCGATCAGGACGCCCCGGAAGAGGAGTTCCTCGAACCCGGCGACGAGCGGCAGGACGACTCCCAGGAGCCCCACCCAGCCCACGGTCGTCTCGGGGGTCATCGCCCGCCTGAGTCGCTCGGGATCGCCGAGTTCGAACCGGTCGGTCAGCCGCGAGCCGACGGCGTTGACGACGTGGAGCGCGACGCCGAGGGCGATGCCGCCCAGTATGTCGGACCGCGCGAACGCGTCGGCCGCGAGGCCGACGGCCGCGGCCGGGACCCCCGTCAGCCACGCGCCGACCACCAGAAGCGACGCGAAGGCGCCCTGCGAGAGGACGACGTTCGCGAGCAACGTCGGCGTCGAGGGCGCGGTGGGTCTGCGGAGGGTCGCGCCGGGCGGCGGGTCGGTCGGCGTCTCGACGACGCGGTCGGTGAGGGTCGCGGGAAACTCGGGCGCACCGAGCGTGTCGGCGGAGGCGCGAGCGAGAACGAGCAGGCCCACGAGGACGACGCCGACGAAGCCGGCGAACGCCGCCCACTCGGGCACGTCTACTGCGGGCTAGGGCTGCTCGGGCCCTGACTGACGCTCTGCTTGTCGAGCGCGGAGCCCGTGATCGTCTTGAGACGGTCGACCAGCGAGTCCTTCTCGGGTTCGCCTTCGAGCGCGACGTCGAGGACCTCGCTGATGTGGCTGACCGGGATGATCTCGATCATCTCCTCGTACTCGTCTTCGATCATCACGTCCTGCATGTTCGCCTCGGGGATGATGACCCGGTCACAGCCGGTCTTGGCGGCGGCCTCGATCTTGTGGGTGACGCCGCCGACGGGGAGCACGTCGCCCCGGACCGAGAGCGATCCGGTCATCGCCAGCGACTGGTCGACACCCACGCCTTCGAGGGCGCTGATGACCGCGGTGGCGACGGTGATGGAGGCGGAGTCGCCGTCGACGCCGCCCTCGCCCGCCTGCACGAACTGGATGTGGATGTCCTTCTGGGTGATGTCCTCGTCGGAGAACTTCTTGATGATGGCCGAGACGTTCGACACCGCCTCCTGGGCCATCTCCTTCAGTTGGCCGGTGGCGATGACCTCGCCCGGCCCCTGGGAGGGCGTCACCTCGGCCATCACCGGGAGGACGATACCGGAGTCCTCGCCCATGACGGCCAGGCCGTTGACGCGACCCGTGACGTAGCCGTCGCTGACCTGGAGTTCGTAGTCCTTGCGCCGCTGGATGTAGTCGTCCGCGAGCTGCTGTTCGATGCTCCGGGAACGACCCTTCGCCTGCAGGATATGCTCCCGGGTCGTGTACTCGGCGTCCTCGGCACGGGCGATGTCACCCGCGACACGGACCAGTCCGCCGAGGTTCCGGAGTTTGAGCGTGAGGTGGCCCTTCCGGCCCGCACGGCGACGCGCCTCGAGGATGACCTCGCCGATGGCGTCGTCGGTGAAGTGGGGCAGGCGGCCGTCCTTCTCCACTTCCTGAGCGATGAAGCGGGCGTACTTCCGACGCATCTCCGGGGTGTCCTCGATGGTGTCGTCCATGTACACCTCGTAGCCGTACCCCTTGATCCGCGAGCGGAGCGCGGGGTGCATGTTCTCCATGGCGTCGAGGTTCCCCGCGGCGATCATGACGAAATCACAGGGGACGGGCTCGGTCTGGACCATCGCGCCCGAGGAGCGCTCGGACTGGCCGGTGATGCCGAACTCGCCCTCCTGGATCGCCGTCATGAGGTGCTGTTGACTCCTGACGTCGAGCGTGTTGATCTCGTCGATGAACAGCACGCCCTTGTTGGCCTTGTGGATGGCACCGGGTTCGACGCGGTCGTGGGACGGCGTCTCCATGCCGCCGGACTGGAACGGGTCGTGGCGGACGTCGCCCAGGAGCGCGCCGGCGTGGGCACCGGTGGCGTCCTCGAAGGGCGCCGTCTGCTGGTCCGCGGTGTTCACGATGAGGTTCGGGATCATCGCGTCCGAGCCACGGGAGCCGTAGCGGAAGGCGAGGTAGATGATCCCCGCCGCGAGAATGCCGAGCAGGATGTTGCCGGCGATGATGAGGGAGTACCCCAGCACGATGGCGATGATGATCCACATCAGGAAGGAGCGCATCTGGTTGCGCTTGCGGGCCTCCTCCTTGTGGGCCTCGACGATCTGATCGCCCTTCCCCGAGGGAACCGTTCGCACCTTCGGTTCGTTGCCGTCGTCGGGGTTGTGGTAGACGAGAACGTCCTGCAGTTCCTCCTTCGGAAGCAGTTCGCTCATCGCCTTCGCGAGCATCGACTTGCCCGTCCCGGGCGAGCCGATCATCATGACGTGGCGGCGCTGTTTGGCCGCCTTCATGACGACGTCGCGGGCGTGTTCCTGCCCGATCACCTGATCGACGAGGCGATCGGGGACCTTGATCTCGGCGGTCGAATCGATCTGAAGGCCACCGAGGAGGCCCTCCTCGGCATCCTCGTCGATTTCGGCGTCGATCTCGACGTCGCTGCCGAGGTCGTCGATGGACCGCTCGTCCGACTCGTCGGTCGGCGCGTCGGCCTGACCGTTGCCGGACCCCGGTCCATCGGTCGGGACAGGGACGTCGTCTTCCCAGTCGTCGGCCCCGCCGGACTCGTTACGGGAGGGATCCGGATCGACCCGGTCCTCGCTGTCACCGGACTGCGTCCGGTTGCCCGAGGAGCGTTGCTCCTCGCCGTCGCCGGCTTTGCCGGCTTCCCGAGGGATCTCCGATCCCTCGCCGTCGTCGGACGCAGTCCGACCGTCCGAGGAACCGCGCTCCTCGTCGTCGGGGGGGCGCTCGTCCGTGTTCGTGTCGTCGTTCATAGAACGGTGTCGTTGATAGATTTGAAGGGTGCGCAACTGATATACTTTCTCCCCCCAATCTCAGCGACGAAGTACGGGGATCCGGCGCAACAATCCGTCTGCGGACGAAATACGGCCCGTTCGCCGACTCGTCGATTTTATAAACGCGCGTGTACACGTCGCCACCATGCGGGGGTTCTACATCGGCCGGTTCCAGCCGTACCACGACGGCCACCATCGAATGGTCCGAGAGATCGTCGCGGAGGTGGACGAAGTCGTCCTCGGGATCGGCTCCGCCGGCCACTCCCACTCGCGTCGCAACCCCTTCACCGCCGGCGAACGCGTGATGATGGTCACGAAGTCCGTCGCGGAGTTCGACTGTACGAGCTACGTCGTCCCCATCGAGGACCTCGACCGGAACTCCGTCTGGGTGAGTCACGTCCAGAGCATGTCCCCCTCTTTCGACGTGGCGTACTCCAACAACCCGCTGGTCATCCAGCTGTTCGGCGAAGCCGGCGTCGAGGTCCGCCAGTCGCCCATGTTCAACCGCGACGTGCTGGAGGGCGCGGAGCTCCGGGAACGGATGGTCGAGGATGGCGAGTGGCGCCACCTGGTCCCCGATCCGGTGGTCGAGGTGATCGAGGAGGTCGACGGCATCGAGCGGATCCAGCGCCTGAGCGAGACCGACGCCAACGGCGCATGATCACGCTCGCCTCCGATTTCGGCTCGCCGTACCCCGCCGCGATGCGGGGGGTCATCTGCCGGCGGAGCGGCGCCCGCCTCGTCGACGTGACCCACGACCTGCCCCGGGGTGCCGTCCGGGAGTCGGCGTTCTGGCTCCGGGAGACCCTGCCGACCTTCCCGCCGGCGACCCACCTCGCGGTGGTCGATCCCGGCGTCGGCACCGACCGGGGCGTCCTGGTCGGACGGGCGAACGGCCACGCGTTCGTCGGCCCGGACAACGGCCTCCTGGTCCCCGCCGCGCGGCGGATCGCCGACGACGACGGGGTCGACTGGTTCCACGCCGACCCCGGCGACCCGGCCTCCAGTACGTTCCACGGCCGGGACGTGTTCGCGCCGCTCGCGGCGACCGTCCACGACGTCGTCAGGTCGCGAGGGATCGGTGCACTCGACGCCCACGAGCGCCTGTCGCCGGCCGACCCGACGACCGTGGACCTGCCCGAGGCGACCGTCGAGGCCGGCGACGCGTCGGGGGAGGTCCTCGCTGTCGACGACTTCGGGAACGTCGTCACGAACGTCCCCGGAACGTTCCTCGACGGCCGGGAGACGGTGACGGTGAACGGCGACCGAGTGCCCGTCGTGGAGACGTTCGCGTCGGTCGCCCCGGGCGATCCGCTCGTCACCGTCGGCAGCCACGGCTACGTGGAGTGTGACGTGAACCGGGGACGGGGGGACGAACGGTTCGGCCTCGGGGCCGGCGACGCGGTCCGTATCGCCTGATCGAGCGCCCGAGGACTCAGCGCCAGTCGTATCGCGCGACGGCGCGGTCGGAGCGATCCGAGACGCCGTGGGGGTTGCGGGCGGGTGACCGATCCTTGACGCGGGCGATCAGCCCGTCCGCGGCGCCGCGGGCGACGCCGCCGACGACGGCGCGGCCGGTGGCGAACCACTCGGTCGGGTCGAGGTCACCGCGGAGGACGTCCCGGCCCGCCGAGACGGCGTCCCGGACGGCGCGGCGGGTCGTGCCGGTCGCCACGGCCGGCCGGACCCCGTAGTTCTTCACGAGGCGGTAGGCCAGCGCCCGGAACTCGGCGCCGCGGTCGTCGGTGGCGACGCCGCCGTCGGCGGAGTACTCCCGCCGGACGCCCATCCCGGGACGCCAGGCGACGTCGTAGTCGAGGGCTGCCAGTCGGTGGGCGGCGTCGCGGTCGCCGCCGGTTTCGAGGTACTCGTCGAAGCCGTCGAGCGCGTCGACGACCCGTCGCCGGAACGCGACGTTGCCGCCGTTGAAGTACGTCACCTCGCGGGAACCGACCGTTCGGCGCTCGGACTCCTCGGTCGTCATCCCGCCGCCGAGGGTCCGGTGGGTGGGGCCGGTGACGACCGGCGCGTCGGCCAGGCCGTCGCGCAGGCCGTCGAGCCACGACGACTCGACCACGAGGTCGTAACGGAGAAAGGCGACGACGTCGCCGGTGGCGGCCTCCAGACCGGCGTTGCGGGCGACGTTCTCGGTGCGGGTCGACACCTCGACGAGGACGTCGACGTCGTCGCGGTCGCGAACCATCCCGGTAGTGCCGTCCGTCGACGGCCCGTTGACGACGACGATCTCCGCGTCCGGGACGAGGGCCGCGAGGGTGTCGAGGCCCGCCGCGAGGTGGTCCCGGCCGTTGAGTGTCGGTATCACTACCGAGAGCTCCATATCCGGTCACACCGCCTCCGAGACCATAACGATTCCCACTCGGCTCATACTGTTTATCGTAAGTCAGTACCGGTGGTTCACCAGGACGGTCCGGCGAACCACCGGTGAACAGTTACAATAATCGGTATCAGACGTGGGCGTTCCAGTAGGAGACCGAGGCGAGGTGGTCGCCGATCGGCGTGTCGCCGACGGCGGTGTCCGCGGACCGGAAGGCGCCGGCCAACTGGTTGGGGATCTTCCGGTAGAACCCGTAGGGAAGGACGAAGTCGTGGTTCGCGTCGGCGAGTTCCAGTCCCGCCCCGTCGATGAGTCGTTCGACCTCCTCGCGGCCGTAGAGCCGCGAACCCATCGGGAGCAGCCAGTTGTAGAGGACCCGCGTACTGCGGTCGTTGAACGTATCGAAGAACACTTGCTCTTTCGAGACGCGACACATCTCCGCGAGGAACTTCGCCGGCGTGTCGGCGAGGTGGAAAAAGCGCATCGCGAAGACGGTGTCGAAGTGATCGTCCGGGAAGGGGAGTCGCGCCGCGTCGCCGCGCAGGAACTCGATGTGATCGGCGACGTCCGCCGCCCGGGCCTTCTCCCGCCCCTGTGCCAGCATCGCCGAGGAGATGTCCAGACCGACGATGTCCGCCCCGCGCTCGGCCAGCATGACGGTGAACCGCCCCGTCCCGCAGGCGATCTCGAGCACCCGCCGATCCTCGATGGGGCTCAGCGCCTCGAGGACGGCCCGTTTCTCCCGGCGGTCGATCAGTCGCCCGCCGCGCGAGAAGCGCTTGGCTTCGTACGCCTGGGCGACTTCGTCCGTCTGGTACCACTCCTCTCCTTTCACGTCCCGCGTCTCTTTGCCCGAAGATTAAAACCGTACTGGATGCGGGCGCGACCGTCGTCCGTGATAAACAATGTCATATAAGGTATCTCCGGAATATGCACGCATATAGAGATAACCTTTACCACTACCGACGGGGAGGAACGGGTATGAGCACCACTGCGGCAGACTCCGTCGGCGACGACCGGCTGACCACCAGCGAATACCGCGAGCGGCTTCGGGAACTCCCCCCGAGTGCGAAACTCGTCGCCAAGGTGCTAGAGAGCGACTCGCCGCTGTCGCAGGGCCAACTCGCCGAGGAGTCGCTGCTCCCCGACCGGACGGTTCGGTACGCGCTGAACCGGCTGGAGGAGTCCGACATCGTCGGCTCCCGGTACAGCTTCAAGGACGCCCGCAAGCAGGTCTACTTCCTGCGGACGTAGTCACTCCTCCTCGGTTCGCGACCCGGCACACCACGGACAGAAGGAGAGATCCGGGTCCAGTTCCCGACCACAGGACGGACACGGGACGGTCGGCCCGTCGGCGTCGACGGCCGTCGGTCCCCGCTCCCGGCGCGCGACGGCGTACGTATCGGCCGTGTTCATCGCGAGGAGCGCGACGATCGGTCCGGTCACCCGGAGCGGCAGCGTCGAAAGCGTCGCCGTCTCCGGGTCCGCGAAGGCCGCGACGAGGATCAACCCCGTCCCGAGGACGAAGGAGAACCACGCGAACGCACGTCCCCACTCCCGGAGATAGGCGTGGCCCGCCCCGGCGACGCCGACGGCGGCGCCACAGACGCTGATCGCGACGGCGACGAGGGTCCGCCGTTCCACGTCGATCATCTCCTTCCGCACTCGGCGCGCCACTCGTTTATACTCTCGGCCGGCATCACCGGCCGCCGAGTCGTTCGATCAGCGTCGAAAGCGTCGCCAGGTCGTACTGCCCCGGCGCGGTGGCCTCGGCGGGGTCGACCGGTGCGTATCCGATCTTCGAGCCGTAGAGGGGGGCGACCGCACGGGTGTGCCGTCCGGCCTCGCCCATCGCCATCGTCGCCACCCGGTCGCCGCGGGCCGTCGCCGCGTGGGTGGCCGACAGGACCGTCAGGGCGTCGTTCCGGTCGGTGGCCGTCACCGCCGCCTTCCCCACGTCGCCCAACTCAGCCGCCGTCGCGAGCAGGTCGTCCAGCCGCGACTCCGAGGGCGTCCCCTCGAAGTCGTGGACCGAGGCGACGACCGCGACCCCGCGGTCGCGTGCCGTCGCCGCCACGGTCGAACCGGGCGAGCCCCGGAGGCTCGACACCTCGACGTCGATCGCTTCCACCGCGTCGTAGCCGCTCGCCGTCTCCAGGACGTCGAGACGCTCCCGTTCCGAGCCCTCGGCCTCGCCGCCCTCGGCCGGATCGCGGTTCGTCGCGATGATCGGCAGGTCCCCGTCGTAGGCGTCCAGAGCGGCCAGTGGGTCCGTCGCGAGGTCCATCCGGAACTCCACGGCGTCGGCGTGGGGGCGGGCCGCGGGTTCGTCGTCGAGGTCGGCCGTCGCCGCCGCGAGGATCAGCGAGTCGAACTCCATGGACTACCCTTCGTGACCCGGAACAAAGTCGTTCCCGTCGACGGGGTCGTGGTCCACCCGGTAGCGCCGGCCGTCGGTCCGTGTCCCCGCTTCCACCGCGGAGACGGCGTACAGCCGAATCCGCCGCTCGGCCTTCGTGACGACGCGGAAGTCGTAATGTTCGGCCTCGTACCCGCCCTCCCTGTCGGCCATCGCCGCCCGGTGGCGCGTCAGGCGCTCGTCGACGCGCCGTCGCGAACGTTCGGGCAGGCCGTCCACCCGGTCGTCGAGCGCGGTGAAGAGGTCGCCGTCGAGGTCGTAGCCGACCGAGTCGCGGGCGGCGAGCATGGCCGCGAGCGCCGTCGTCCCCGTCCCCGCGAAGGGATCGAGCACCCGATCACCCCGCACCGAGAACATCCGGATCAGGCGGAGCGGTATCTCGACTGGGAACGCCGCCGAGCGCTCCCGCCGCTCGGTCGCCCCGTTCGCGCCCTGTTCCTCGCCGCGCACCTCCCACAGGTCCGAGAACCACCGGTTGCGCTCCTCCCAGAAGAAGGCACTCTCGTACCGGGTGTCGTCGCCGGGCGGGAACGAGCGGGTCCCACCCTTCCGGAAGAGGAGGACGTACTCGTGTTCGAGGGTGACGTAGGCGTTCGGCGGGAGGGTTCCCGATCCCATGAACTTCGCGAGGCTGTTGGTCGGCTTGCGCCAGAGTACGTCGGGAAGCGGGGTCAGTCCCCGGGAACGCAGGGCGTCGACGATCCGTGCGTGGTTCGGGAACTGCTGGAACTCCCCGCCGATGGATCGGGTCGCGTCGCCGACGTTGATGCAGGCGATGCCCCCGGGCGCCAGGACGCGGTCGAGTTCGTCCCAGATGGCGTCGAGTTGGGCGTGCATGAGTTCGAAGGCGGCGTCGCCGTCGCCCGCGGCGAGCGCCGCGTCCACGTCGGGATCCCGCGCCGCGAAGAGGTCGTCCCAGAGTTCGATCATGGGGTAGGGTGGCGAGGTGACGACCAGCGGGATCGACCCGTCGGCAACCGCGTCCATCGCGGCCGCGTCGCCGACGTGGAGTTCGTGTGTGGTCCGCATCGCCTCCACGTCGCCGCCCCCGGCAGGTATCGGTGTCGGTCGCGGCGCGGCGTTCATATGCGTCGCTCCCGTGGATCGACCGTGTCCCGCCGCATCGTCTCGCTCGCGCCGGCCGCCACGGCGACGCTCCGCGAACTCGGCGTCGCCGACCGCCTCGTCGGCGTCACGAGCCACTGCCCGCGGGAACTGGCCGGCGTCGACGCCGATCCGGCGGTCCTCGGCGGCTGGCTGAACCCCGACCTCGACCGTCTGGACGCCCTCGATCCGGACCTCGTCTGCACCGGCGACGCCCTGCAAGCCGACGTCCGGGACGCGATCCGGGACCGCGGGCTGGCGGTCCACCACGCCGACGCCACGACGCTCGACGGCGTCGTCGAGGGGTTCGCCGAACTCGGCCGGGCCGTCGGCCGCCCCGACGCGGGCGCGACACTCGCCGCCGACAGCCGCGAGCGACTGGCCCGCCTCCGCGACCGGGCGCCCGCGACGCGGCCGACCGTCTACTGCGAGGAGTGGGCGGAGCCGCCGATGGCCGCCGGCAACTGGGTGCCCGAGGCCGTCGCCGCCGCCGGCGGTCGCTACCCCTTCGTCGACCCGGGCGAGCGCTCCCGGCCCGTCGCCCGTGCGGAGGTGGAGGCGGCCGACCCCGACCACGCCGTTCTCCACCTCTGTGGCCGGGGGACGGACGTCGACCCCGCGACGATCACCGACCGCGACTGGGACGTCGACCCCGCGGTCCACGTCGTCGACGACGCGCTCTTGAACCAGCCGAGCCCGAACCTGCTCGACGGGATCGACCGCCTGGCCGACCTGTTTCACGAGGGGTGAGGCGTCACTCCACCTCCGGCTCCGGATCGGGATCCCCGGCGCCCGTCTCGTCGACGGCCGTCGTCAAGGAGACGTTGAGCGCGAGCATCGAGACGACGCCCCCGGCGACGGTGACGAGGTTCTTGACGGCGTGGTCCAGGATCGCCGCGCCGAAGGCGGTCGGCCCGGTCACGGGTGTCAGCCCCGCGACGAGGAGGGTGAAGGCCGCCTCGTAGAGCCCGATGCCGCCGGGCGAGAGCGGCAGCACCTTCGCGAGGTTGCCGACGCTGACCGCGAAGAAGCCGACGGCGACGAGCGTCGGCGTCGCCAGCGCGACGTCGAAGGCCGCGAGGACGAGGATGGCGGTCACCACGTCCAGCCCCCAGATTGCGAGGCTGCTCGCGCCGACCCGGGCGAAGGCGCCGCGGTCGGCGGCGACGGTCTGCACGCCGCCGACGAACGATTCGAGGACGCCCGCCACGTAGTCGGCGTAGGAGTCGGAGCTGACGCGGGAGAGCAGCCGCCGGATCAGGTTGCCGTCGCGGCGGGCGGAGACGACGATGGTCGCGGTAGCGAGGACGGCCGCCGCGGCGACCCCCGCCGCCACCGTCAGGGCCGTCCGGGCGCTCCGCGGGTCGATGCCGGGGACGCTCCCGGAGAGCGTCGCCACCACCGACTCGGTCGCGCCGGTGAGGACGTAGCCGACGAGGACCGCGCCGCCCAGGACCGTGATGGTCAGCAGGTCGAACACCCGTTCGACGGCCAGCGAGGCGAACCCGGTCGGGTACGGGATGTCCCGCCGGGCCTTCATCACGTACGCACGCACGCCGTCGCCCGCGCGGAGGGGAAAGACTAGGTTGCCGGTCTGGCTGATGAACACCGCACCGGTCAGGAAGCCGAGGCGCTCGTGGTAGCCGAGTTCGGCGAGGATGTCGCGGTAGCGGCCGCCGCGGAGCGGCCAGGAGAGGAGGTAGACGACGCCGGCGAGCGCGACCAGTCCGAGGTCCGCGTCCTCCAGTTCCGCCAACACGGCCCCCGGATCGAGGTACAGCGTCATGAGCGCGAGCGCGAGGACGGTCAGGAGTGCGCCGGCGCCGACGCTCACCCGACGGGTGATGCGGGGACTCACCGACACCTGCCACCAGAGCCGGAGGATCTGACTCCCCATCCCGAAGACGTCACGCACGAGGTCGACTTTCGTGTCGCCTTTCGGCTCCCACTCGACGGGGAACTCCGCCACCTCCAGGCCGGCCCGCTGGGCGCGGACCAGCAGTTCCGTGTCCCAGAACCAGTGTTCGTCCTCGACGCGGTCGTGGAGGCGCTCGAAGGCCTCGCGGCTGAGCGCCTTGAACCCACACTGGTGGTCGCGGAGCGGCGAGCGGAGGAACAGGCGAACCAGCCCGTTGTACACCCGGGAGGGGACGCCGCGTTTGGCCGGGCGGTCGGCGACCTGGCCGGGCATCCACCGTGAACCGGTCGCCACGTCCGCCTCGCCGGAGCGGACCCGCTCGACCAGTTCGGACAGATGCCCCATGTCCGTCGCGAGGTCGGTGTCGAAGTAGACGAGCGTCTCGCCGGCGGCGGCGGCGAAGGCGCGTTCGAGCGCGCCGCCGCGGCCGAGCCGTTCGTCGCTGTGGACGTGGCGGACGCGGTCGTCGGCGGCGGCGAGTCGGTCCGCGATCTCCGGCGTGCGGTCGTCACAGCCGTCCTCGGCGACGAGCACCTCGAAGGAGCCGGGCGGGAGGAAGGAGGCGAGCGTCGAGAGGGTCGTCTCGACGGTGTCCTCGATGGTCCGCTCCTCGTTGTAGGCGGGGAGGACGACGCTGACCTCGACGCCGGCGGCGTCGCGGGGCCGATCCATTTGCCGGGGATGGTCGGGCCGTGCTCAAGAACTTTCTGTCTGCCGGCCCCGGCCTTTTTGCCGACACCGACACGACGGGGGGCATGACCGCGCTCGACTCGACGGTGCTGAGCGTCGTCGCGCTGATCGGCCTGCTCGCGGCGAGTGCCTTCTTCTCCAGTACCGAAATCGCCGTCTTCTCGCTGTCGGGGTCGTGGCTCGACGAACGCGCCGCCACCGACCGCCGGGCGTCGCTGCTCGCCCGGCTCCGGGGCGATCCACACCGCCTCCTCGTGACGCTGCTCGTGGGCAACAACGTCGTCAACGTCGCCATCTCCAGCATCCTGGCCGTCCTCCTCGCTGGACGGTTCTCCGGCGGCGTCGCCGTCGCCCTGACGACGGTCGTCGCCAGCAGCGTCGTCCTCGTGTTCGGTGAGATCATCCCGAAGGCGTACGGGCTGGGGAACGCGGAGGAGTGGTCGCTCAGGACGGCACGGCCGGTGTGGATCGTCGGCCGCCTCCTCCTGCCGGTCGTCCTCGTGTTCGACCTGGTCACCCGGCGGGTGGGGGTCGCCCTCGGCGGCGACCCGGACATCGAGGACCCCTACACCGACGCGGGCGAAGGAGCGAAGTGAGCGGCCCACGAACGTTCCGGCGTGAAAGAGTTCGAGCGCAAGCAACTCCTCGAACGCGTCAACCGCGAGGCCGCGACGGTGGGCGCGGCCATCCCCGAGACCATCGAGGTGCAGGGCGAG
The DNA here is from genome assembly GCF_009762275.1 of Haloplanus salinarum. NCBI lineage: Archaea > Methanobacteriati > Methanobacteriota > Halobacteria > Halobacteriales > Haloferacaceae > Haloplanus > Haloplanus salinarum. The sequence continues at coordinate 1,272,262 of NZ_CP034345.1, forward strand.
GAGGTGGACCTCCAGGAGTTCGTCTTCGAGATCAAGCGCCGCGAGACGGTGCCGACGGGCGAACGCGAGCGGGTCGAGCGAGCGAAGCGGAACCTCCGTCGCGAACGACTCGAACGACTCCAGCGCATCGAGGACGGCGAGGTGAGCTACGCCGAGGGCGAGCGGCTGGCCGAGAGCATCGTCGGCATCGACCGCGCACTCAACGCCCTCGAAGCGCTCGGCCCGGCGGACCTCGAACGCGAGGCCGAGGCCCAGGAGGCCGCGGACCGCAAGCGGTGGATGAAGTTCCTGCGGAAGGCGCTCGGGAACGAGGACACGAGCCACAACACCCGGGGGCGCCCGTGAGCCTGAACGCGGAGGTGGCGACCCGGTTCGAGGAGATGGCCGACCTGCTCGAAGCCGAGGGCGTCGAGTACAAACCCCGGAGCTACCGTCGCGCCGCCGAGAACGTCCGCGAGCACCCGACCCCGATCGAGGACCTCGTGGCGGAGGGCCGGGACGCCGTCGAGCGGATCGACGGCGTCGGCGAGGCGCTGGCCGATAAGATCGTCGAGTACGTCGAAACCGGCGACATCGAGGAACTGGCCGAACTCCGCGAGGAACTCCCCGTCGACATGGCGGCGTTGACGAGCGTCGAGGGCGTCGGCCCGAAGACGGTCGGCACGCTCCACGAGGCGCTCGGGATCACGACCCTCGACGAACTGGAGGCCGCGGCGGAGGCAGGCGAGATCCGCGAGGTGTCGGGGTTCGGCGCCAAGACCGAGGCGAACATCCTCGAGAACGTCCCCTTCGCCCGCCAAGCCCAGGAGCGGGAACTCCTCGGCGACGCCCGCCCGGTCGCGGAGACGGTCCTCGACCGCCTCCGCCGAGCGGCACCGATCGAGCGCGCCGATGTCGCGGGGTCGCTCCGCCGGTGGCGCGAGACTATCGGCGACGTCGACGTGTTGGTGGCGAGCGAGGACGCCCCCGCGGCCGTCGACGCCTTCCTCGACTGGGCGGCCGTCGACGACGTGATCGAGTCGGGGACGACGAAAGCGAGCGTCCGGGCCCGGGGCCTCCGCGTGGACTGTCGGGTGGTCGTCCCCGACGAGTTCGGTTCGGCGCTCCAGTATTTCACCGGGAGCAAGGACCACAACGTCCACCTCCGGAACCTCGCCATCGAGCGCGACCTGAAAATAAACGAGTACGGCGTCTTCGACGTCGGGGACGTCGCCGGCGAGGGGGAGGAGGGCCAGCGCACCGGCCGGCGGATCGGCGGCGCGACCGAGGCCGAGATGTACGAGGCGCTCGACCTCCCGCCCATCCCGCCGGAACTCCGCGAGGATCGGGGAGAGATCGAGGCCGCCCGGGAGGGCCGCCTCCCGACCCTGATCGAACCCGGCGACGTCCGGGGTGACCTCCACGTCCACACCGACTGGTCCGACGGGACCGAGTCGATCGGGACGATGATCGCGGCCGCGGCCGAACGCGGCGACGACTACGTCGCCATCACGGACCACGCGACCGGCCCGGGGATGGTCGGGGGCGTCGGCCTCGACGACGACGACCTGCGCGAGCAGACCGCGGCCGTCGCGGACGCGGCCGCCGACGCCGACGTCGAGGTGTTCCACGGCGTCGAGGCCAACGTCGACGCCGACGGCGACCTCTCGGTCGGCGATGACGTCCTCGCCGAACTCGACTTGGTGATCGCCTCGCCCCACAGCGGGCTCGGCCAGGATCGGGAGACGGCGACGGATCGGCTCGTCGCCGCGGTCGAACACCCCGAGACGGACGTCCTCGGCCACCCGACCGGCCGCCTCATCAACGACCGACCGGGGCTCGATCCGGACCTCGACCGACTGGCCGCGGCGGCCGCCGACGCCGACACGGCCCTGGAGGTGAACGCCAACCCCCATCGCCTCGACCTGAACGACGCGGCGGTCAGGACCGCCGTCGAGGCCGGGGCACCGATCGTCGTCGACACCGACGCCCACGGGGTCGGCGAACTGGACTATCGACGGTACGGCGTCCACACCGTTCGCCGGGGGTGGGCCGAGGCCGACGACGTGGTGAACGCCGCCCCGGTCGGGACGCTGTCGGCGTTCCTCGACTGAGGATGCGGTTCCTCTGTGACGCGATGCTCGGCAAACTGGCGACGTACCTCCGGATGTGTGGGTACGACACCGCCTACGCCCTCGATCGGGGGGTCGAGGCCGACGACGCCGTCCGGAAACTCGCCGAGCGCGAGGACCGGCGGCTGCTCACCCGCGACGCCGACCTCGCCGCGCGGACCGAGGGGGCGATCCGACTCACGGCACGGGACGTCGAGAAGCAGCTGCGGGAACTCCGCGAGGCGGGGGTGTCGCTCTCGCTCCCCGAGCGGCCGCGACGGTGCGGGCGGTGTAACGGCCCGCTCGACCCCGTCGCCGCGTCGGCGACGGCGCCGGCGGACGCGCCCGACCCCGCCGAGACCGACGTCTGGCGGTGCGAGCGGTGTGGCGGCCACTTCTGGAAGGGCAGCCACTGGGCGGACGTGCGGCGACGGCTGGAGGATCGGAGCGGGTGAGACCCCCGAGCTAGCGACTGCGCCAGTCCTCGCAGGCGTCCATATCGGCCATGACACCGTCGTGGTAGCCACAGTAGGGCTGGATGCCGCGCTCGGTGCGGACGTACTCGAAGTGTTCGCAGTTGCCACAGTAGCGGTCGGCGGCGTCGGTGGTCGCGTCGGTCGCGGCCGTCGACTTCCAAGTCTCGTCGGTGGTGTCGGTCGGACCGGACGGCGACGGCGGCGACTGGGGACTCGACGTCCCCGTCGACTCAGAACCGGAGGAGACGGTGGCGACTTCGCGGATGTCGTCCTCGTCGGCGCCGCCGTCGCTCACCTCGGCGCCGACGGTGGCCGTCGGGCCGGAGGCGCTCCCGCCGAGGCCGACCCCGCCACGCGACGTCGAGCGGTCCACCTCGATCACCTTCGTCTCTCCCTGTCGGGTCACCTCCATGGTGACGGTGCCGCCGGGGTCGTTGCGCGTCTTGAAGTTGGCGATGCCGACGAACAGACACCAGAAGGTGGTGAGCGCGCCGAGGAAGTAGACGCCGGCTGTCGGGAGCGTCAGGTCGACCATGCCGGGGGCGCAGTTGGCGCCGGACCACCGGCAGGGGTAGGCGTGGGAGAACAGCGCGACGCCGAGGACGGCGACGCTGGCCCCGATGCCCGCGGCGGCACGCGTCGAGCGCTCTGCGGGGAGGACCGCCGAGATGCCGAGGAAGACGGCGGGCACGCCGAGGCCAGCGAGGATGCCGCCGTACTCGCGCACGTCGAGGAGGGTGGTTCCGCCGCCCAGTAACACGTCGGTCGTAGCGACGATGATTCCAGCCACGACGAGGACGATGCCAACGAGAAAGAGGCTCGCCCCCGCGTAGATCTGCCGGAGACTCGGACCGCTCCGGTCATCCCCGTGGTAGACCTCCCCGAGACTGGTCATGGGCTGAGCTACGCCGCCCACCCACAAAACCCTACGTCAGACGGGCGTGTGACGGCGTGTCGCTGGTGCGAACGGTTCCGGGCGGTTCGAAGGGATTAACTCCCGGGCGGGAGTACCGTGGTCCATGGCAGAGGACGAGGACGACACGGAGCCGGCGGTCGAACTCGGCGAGGGCGAGCCGGTCGAGGGGGCGCCGCTGGCACGGGTGGCCTCCCGGCTCACCTGGCCACAGGAGGCGAGCAACGTGCGACGGAAGGAGGGGTCGGCGACGATCCGGACCCCCGACGGGCCACGGACGCTCGATTCGGTGCTCGACGACGTCGACGAAACCTACTTCGATACGCGACAGACGTTCCTGTCCGCGGTCCGCTCGGTGATCGGGACGGGGCCGGTCGCCACGGCCGAGAAGTGAGGTGAACCGCCCCCGGCTCTCCTGGGTGCGGACGTCGCTGCTCGCCGGTCTCTGTCTCTCGGTTCTCTGGTCGCTCTGGAGCGTGCCGTCCACCAGCCTGCCCGCCAGGCTGGTTCGGGACGTGACGCTGTTCGTCTGTCTGCCCTGCGCGCTGGCGGTCGGCCGCAGTCGCGACATCGGATGGCACGTCGACCGGCGCGTGCTCCGCAACACCGTGGCGCTCGCCCTCGTCGTCATCCCCTTCTACGTCGTGGGGTCGTCGCTGCCGACGATCCGAGCGTACTATCCGATGTGGGCGACCGACACCGCGCTCGCGACGTTCCTGCCCCACGCCGCCGCCCAGTTCGTCGTCGCCGCCGCCGCGGAGACGTACTACCGGGGGTTGCTCTGTGTCGGCGTCCGCGAACTCGGGATCAAGAGCGTCTTCATCAGCCCCGTCGTCTACGCCTTCCATCACGTCCACAAGCCGCCGATAGAACTCCTGCTGTCCGCGCCGGCGGACGTGCTCTTCGGCGCCGTCGACTACCGGAGCGAGTCGATCCTCCCCTCCGTCGTGGCCCACGGGGGCGGGCTCGCCCTGCTCGATTGGCTGGTGCTCAACCCACCCATCGTCCCGACGGCGACGGTCGTGCGCCTGCTGTCGTGGCTCCCCGTCCCGCTGTAGTTACGGGGTCTCTGGCGGCAGGTCGATGGTGACGACCGTTCCCCCGTTCCGGCCGTCGTGAACGTCGAGGGAGCCGCCCGCGTTGCCGACGATCCAGCGTGTGATCCACAGGCCGAGGCCGCTCGAGTGAGCCACCTGCGTGGGTTCGCGGTCGCCGACGAGCAATTCCCGTTCCACGGCCGGCAGTCCGGGGCCGTCGTCGACGACGCGGACCTCGACCCGGTCGTCGTCCCGTTCCGAGACGACGACGGCCACGCGCCGGGGGTCCCCCTCGTTGTGTTCGACGGCGTTCTCGAAGACGTTCATGATCGCGACGGCGAGCGCGGGCGTCGCCCGCACCGGAAGCGAGTCGGGGATGGCGGTGTACCACTCGACGGTCGGATCTTCCCCCGCGAACTCGGCGGCCAGGTCGCGGGCCAGCGACGCCACGTCGATCGGCTCGCGGTCGGCGTCGGAGGCGACGACCCGGTCGGCGTCCCGGAGCTGTGTGCTGATGTCGAGGAGTTCACGGGCCGCCTCCTCGATGCGGTCGAGCATCCGCGACGTCGCCGGGTCGGCGTCGAGGACGTACCGAAGCTCCGACGCACAGCCCAGGACGACGTTCATCCGGTTGCGGATGTCGTGACGCGCGACGCGATGGAGCACGTCCAGGCGTTCGTTCGTCGTCTCCAGTCGTCGCTCGTACTCCTTGCGGTCGGTGATGTCGTGGACGACGCCGAGGGCATCGACCGGGTCGCCGTCGTCGGAAAAGGAGAGCTCGGCCCGCTCGCGGACCCAGCGTGTCTCCCCGTCGACGAGGATCCGGTGTTCGATGTCGTAGGGCTCACCCGCCAGCGCGGCGTTCCAGCGGTCCTCGACGTGGTCCCGGTCGTCCGGGTGGACCGAGGACAGGACCGTCTCGTGGGTCGGCGTCTCCTCGCGGGACCGGCCGAAGATGTCGTAGACGATGTCCGACCACCAGAGCTCCTCGGACGGGAAATGTCGGTACCAGCTTCCGATCCGGGCCACCTCCTGTGCCTGCGAGAGGTGTGCCTGCTTGCGGCGGAGTTCGTCCAGTTCACGCTTTCGCTCGGTGATCGGGCGGGCGGCGACGGCGGCGCGCGTCCCGTCGGCCGTGGCGACGCGCGCCTCGACCCACTCGTCGCCGGACGACGTGGGCAGGCGGTACTCGACGGTGCGCACCTCGCCCGTCTGCAGGACACACGTCGTCGCCGCGTCGAGCGTCTCGGCGGCCGATGCCGGAAAGACGTCCGCGAGGGCCCGGCCACACATCGCCGTCGGGTCGTCGGGGAGGACGGCCGCCGCGTCGTGGCCGGCCCGCGCGTCCGATACCCGCCCCGCCGCGTCGACGACGAACCACGCGTCGGGGAACGCCCGGAGTGCACCCGGCCGGCGGGTCGCCCGCTCGGGGGCGTCCCGGACGGCCGCGGCGATGCGGGCGCCGAGGTCGGCGTCCGCCGACCGCGGGACGTAGTCGGTCACGCCGGCGGCGATGGCGTCGCTCGCGGCCGCCTCGCTCCCCGTGTCGGCGACCACGACGACGGGAAGCGACGGGTCCCGTTCGCGGACGGCGCGGGTCAGCGCCACCCCGTCGCCGTCCGGGAGGTCGAGGGCGGTCACGACGCCGTCGACGTCGGCGCCGGCGCCGACTCCGTCGAGGGCGGCCGTTAGCGTGGCGACGGGGACGGCGTCGACCCAGCGATCCGAGACGGCGTCCGCGACGCCGACGCCGACGTCGAGGACGCGGACCGTCTCCATGCGAGGGGATAATCCCATCTCCAAAATAAACGTGTCCGTCACGGCGGCGTTCGTCGACACCGTAACGGCGACCGCCCGGTCCGCAGCCCACGGGAGGGCAACGGGCGCATTTATTCCGACGGCGCCCGTTGCTACGGGCATGTCCCTTCCGATCGATCCCTCGACGCTCGACGCGTCGGACGTCGGGGAGAAGCGAGCGACCCTGGAGATGGAGCACGAGGCGGCCGTCGAACACGTCCGGGAGACGTTCGAGGCGGCGGGGTTCGGCGTCCCCGTCGAGTTCTCGCCGTCGGACCTCCTCAACGAGAAGGTGGACGCCGACCGGGACCCATACTACGTGCTCGGGGCGTGCAACCCCGCGATGGCGGACCGCGTCCTCGACGCCAGCGACGGCCGGATGGGCGCGCTGTTCCCGTGCAACGTCGTCGTCTGGGAGCGGGAACCGGGCGTCCAGGTCGTCTACCACGTCAGCATCATGCGGATCGGGCGGCTGGCTGGCCTCGCGCCGGACGACGAGGAGATGGCGGACATCGTCGCCGGGACGGGCGAGATGGTCGACGCCGCGTTCGCCGCGCTGTAAACCCGCGGCTCCCACCGCGCCCTAAACCCGCGGCGCTCGCCGCGCCGTTACCGCCCCGGTCACCGCCGGCGACGCGACCACGCGCCGAAACGGTCATCCGTGCCACGCGATAGTTGGGGACGAATGGCTCGTTCGCGGCGTACGTACATCGACTACCGGGCGACCGTTGCCTACGTCGGAACGGTCCTCAAGTACATCGGCGTCGCGCCGACGTTCCCGTTCGCGGCGGCGCTCTACTACGGCGAGGACCCGCTCCCCTTCGTCGCGACGAGCGTCGTCATGGTGGGCGGTGGGTCGCTCCTGGAACGGGTACGCAGCGACGGCGAGTTGGGCAACCGCGAGGCGTTCCTGCTCGTGAGCCTGGCGTGGCTGGCCGTCCCGTTGGTCGGGACGGTCCCCTACCTCGTCGCCGGGACCGGAACGGTCGCGAACCCGGTCAACGCACTCTTCGAGAGCATGAGCGGGTTCACGACGACCGGAGCGACCGTGCTCGGCGAAATCTCCGTCGAGCGACACGGACACGCGATGTTGCTGTGGCGCCAACTCACCCAGTGGCTCGGCGGGATGGGCATCCTCGTCCTGATGATCGCCATCCTGCCGAAGCTGTCGGTCGGCGGGGCCCAGATCATCGACAACGAGGCGCCGGGGCTCGAACTGGAGAAGCTGACGCCACGGATTCAGGAGACCGCACGCGCGTTGTGGGGCATCTACGCCGGGGTGACCCTCGTCGCCGCGGCGGTCTACTACGGCCTGTCTCTGGGCGGCGTCGCGCCGAACATGGACCTCTTCAACGCCGTCGCGCACGCGCTGACGACGCTGCCGACCGGTGGCTTCTCGCCCGAGGCCCGGAGCGCCGAGGCGTTCGCCCCCGCCGTCCAGTGGGCGATGATGCCCTTCATGATCGTCGCGGGGACCAACTTCGCCCTGTTCTGGTACGTCCTGAAAGGGGAACCCCGCCGGCTGCTCGACAACACGGAGTTCCGATCGTACCTGCTCGCCATGGCCGGTTTCGGGGCGGTCGTCTCGGCCGTCCTCTACCTGGGCGTCGGGCTCGCGGAGACGCCGTCCGCGGTCGGCGTGATCCCGGGGAACGTCGAGGGCGCCCTCCGCCAGGGGCTCTTCCAGGTGATCGCCATCGTCACGACCACCGGGTACGCGAGTATGGACGTCAACACGTGGGACGCCTCCGCCCAGACGATCCTGCTTTTCGCGTACTTCCTCGGCGGCTCCGCGGGGTCGGCCGCCGGCTCGATCAAGATCGTTCGGTGGGTGCTCGTCAAGCGGTCGATCGGCCGATCGCTGTTCACGTCCGTCCACCCCGAGGCCGTCAGACCCCTGCGGCTGGAGGGGGAGGCCGTCGACGAGGGGACGATCCGCGACGTCTTCGTGTTCGTTCTCCTCTTTCTCCTGTTGTTCGGCCTCTCGACCGTCGTCATCTATCTCGACAGCTTCCGGACGCCCGCGGTGTCGTTGTCGGGACTGGACGCGATGAGCGTCGCCATCGCCACGCTGGGGAACGTCGGCCCGGGATTCGGCGTCGTCGGGCCGATGAACAGCTTCCTGCCGTTCTCCGACGCCGCCAAACTCTACATGGTCTTCCTGATGTGGATCGGCCGTCTGGAGGTGCTCTCGGTGCTCGTCGTCTTCACGCCGTCGTTCTGGCGGTGGTGAACGGAGGTCAGAACCGATCGAGCGTCGTCTGGAGGCCCGCGACCATCGCCGACTTGCGCCGGAGGTCGGCGAGCGACGCGGGGAGGTAGTCGACGACGCCCCGCACCGCGTCCGCGAGGGTCTCGGCGGTGGCGTGTTCGCCCTCGAAGGCGTGGCGGACCCCCTCGCGGACCTGCCAGACGCCGGCGGGACCCCAGTAGTCGTCGGAGACGTGCCGGAGGACGAGACATTTCGCGGTCCGGCCCCGCTCGTCCAGGTGTTCGAGGGCCGCCAGCCGCGCCGCGTGGTACGCCCCCGCCGTCTCCTCGACGTAGCCGGTCCGTCCCTCGTAGCCCTCGCGGTCGGCCGCGAGCCACATCCCCGCCTCGGGGTCGGGGTTCCAGACGCTCCCCGGCGCCTTCAGCTCGACGAGTTCGTACTCCCACTGTCCGGGCGCGAGGATCACCCAGTAGGCGTTGCCGAGGAACTCGTTGCGGTGGATCTCCACCCCGTCGACGCTCGGCGCGTCCCGGAGCGAGCCGCGAAGGAACCCCCCGACGGTGTCGTCGACGGCGGTGATCGACCAGCGGGTCGGGACGAGCCGGCGGTTCTCCGCCCGCCCCAGCGCCCCCGCCGAGAGAATGGTGTTCACCTCGTAGACGTCGAACCCGCGGCGGTAGAGGTAGTTGATCGCCCCCTCGGCGCGCCAGTCGTCGTCCTCCAGGGTCTTCTCGACCGCGCGGGGAACGTGGGGGTTCTCGCCGAGCGACGCCGAGCGGGCCGGGGCGCTGGGCCCGGTCGGGGGCGAGGCGCCGTCGGCGTCGAAGTCGACGGTGGGATCGGCGTCGAGACCGATCTCCACGTCGACCGGCCGGTCGGCGATGGCGACTTCGCGGCCGACGCCGACGAACCCCTCCCAGGTGTCCGCGACGTCGACCGACGCGGACCGGCGGGAGTTCAGGAGGCTCGTCCGCCGGCGGAACACCTCCGTCAGGTCGACGTCCTCGTCGTACCACGCGCCGCTGGTGACGAAGCGGCCGGCGTCGCCCTCGTTGCCGACGGGCGAGAGGATGCCGGTCGACACCTCGGGGTAGTTCGACCGGCCGACGAAGATGGAAGGGGAGACGCTGCCGACGACCGAGTCACCCGAGACGGTGCGTTCGACCCGGTCGGCGACGCTCTCGACGTGATCCAGGATCTCGTAGGACTTCTCCTTGGCGAGGCGCCGTCGCTCGGCGCGTTCGTTCGCCTCGATGTCGATGAAGTCGTCGAGGCGCATGGGGTCGATAGCGGCGACGGAGGTTTGACACTGTCGGCTGTCGGTCGGCCGGGTCGGCGTCCGGGAACGGCCGACGGGAGCCTAACTGTGGATGCCCATCGCTTCGATCTGTTCCTGGTAGCGGTTGCGGATGGTGACCTCGGTGACCTGGGCGACGTCGGCGACTTCGCGCTGGGTCTTCTTCTCGTTGCAGAGCAGGGAGGCGGCGTAGATGGCCGCGGCGGCGTAACCGGTCGGCGACTTGCCCGACAGCAGGCCCTTCTCGGCGGTCGTCTCGATGATCTCGTTGGCCTTCGACTGGACCTCCTCGCTGAGTTCGAGCTCCGAACAGAACCGCGGAACGTACTTCTTGGGGTCGACGGGTTTCATCTCCAGGCCGAGCTCCTGGGAGATGTAGCGGTAGGTCCGACCGATCTCCTTGCGTTCGACCCGCGAGACCTCGGAGATCTCCTCCAGCGACCGGGGGATCCCCTCCTTCCGGCAGGCGGCATAGAGGGCGGCGGTGGCGACGCCCTCGATCGAACGCCCGCGGATGAGGTCCTCGTTGAGCGCGCGCCGGTAGATCACCGAGGCCACCTCGCGTACCGAGCGGGGGACGCCCAGCGCCGAGGCCATCCGGTCGATCTCGCTCAGCGCGAACTGCAGATTGCGCTCGCCCGCGTCCTTCGTCCGGATGCGCTCCTGCCACTTCCGCAGCCGGTGCATCTGCGAGCGCTTCCGCGAGGAGATCGAACGCCCGTAGGCGTCCTTGTCCTTCCAGTCGATGGTCGTCGTCAGCCCCTTGTCGTGCATCGTCTGGGTGGTTGGGGCTCCCACCCGCGATTTCTCCTGGCGTTCCTGGTGGTTGAACGCCCGCCACTCCGGCCCGGGATCGATCTGCTCTTCCTCAATGATGAGGCCGGTCTCCTCGTGAATCAGTTCGCCATCCGCCGTCCTGACGAGGTCTTCGGGATCGAGATCGTCGAGATCGACGTCCGCGTCGTCGGTTTCCTCCTCTTTCTCGCCCTGCCATCGCGTTCGGTCTTCCCGCTGGCGGGTGGGCCGTGTCATCGCGTTTTTATACTCGTAGTTGGCGGTTACTTAAACCCTTGGTCGGTGACGGATGGTAGCGTTGCGATAAGGAACGAGGCGGTCAAAGATGTGAGTGATCTATGCTCTCGTTCGACCGCCTCAGTGGCGATAGCGGTTGCATCGAGTTAGAATTTCTGGAGCGAGAAGCGACACCCGAGCCGGCGATGAAGCTCGGTATCCGACTCCACTTGGCTGGACTATCACTTTCGGATACCGTCTCGATTCTTGAGAGGTTGGGTGTCGAACGCCATCGAAGCACCGTGCATCGATGGGTGCAGAAGGCCGATTTACAGCCGACAGACGGTGCTGACCCGAATCACGTTGCGGTCGATGAAACCGTGATTCAACTCAACGATGAGCGATATTGGCTGTATGCTGCTGTCGATCCCGATACCAATCGCCTGCTCCATGTTCGACTCTATCCGACGAGAACCACCGCGATCACCTCGATGTTTCTCTCCGAACTTCGCGAGAAACATCAGGTAGACGACGCAGTCTTTCTCGTCGACGGTGCACCGTGGTTGCAGGCGGCCTGTCACCGACACGGGCTCCGATTCCAGCATGTTACACATGGGAATCGGAATGCCGTCGAACGTGTCTTTCGTGAAGTAAAACGGCGAACTAACCAGTTTTCAAATACGTTTAGTCACGTCGACCCCAGTACCGCTGAAAACTGGTTACAAGCGTTTGCCTTCGCATGGAACCAGCTTATCTAGACACTACCTGACGGATGGCGACCGAACGGCCGCCACGACCCGGTCGTGGCCCTCCAGCGGGCCGGTACGGCCGTCACTCCTCGGCGTATCGGTCGAGCACGGACGCGCGACACCGAAGGAGCGTCGGAAGGTGATCGGCACCCTCGATGACGGTCAGATCGGCGGTCGGGAGGCGATCACACAGGCGTCTCGCGCCCGCGATGGGCGCGTTCGCGTCCCGGTCCCCGTGTCGGCAGTGGACCGGCACGTCGACGTCGTCGAGGGGCAGGTCCCACTCCCGGGCGAGCAAGGCGAGTTCGGTGACTGCGCCCCGCCGGTGGGCGTCGAGGGCGGTCACGAAGTCCCGGTGGACGCGCTCGGCGACGCCCGGTGGCAGGTCGCTCGGATCCGTCGTATACTGCGAGACGACGATCCGTGGCGGGAGCCGGTCCGCGGCCCACGCCTGCACGCCGAGGAGGCCGTGGAGGAATCGGGGCGAGACGCGGGCGAGGGCGCTCAGGAGTCGCTGTGGTGCCGGCGGGGGAGACGCCAGAGAGGGCGGCGGCGCCCCCGCGACCACGTCGACGGCGTCGACGCGGTCCGGGTGGGTTGCCGCGAGGGCGAGGGCGTGGGGGCCGCCACCCGAGAAGCCGACCACGCCGGCCGTCTCGACGCCGGCGTCGTCGAGGACGGGCGTGAGGAAGGCGCCGGTGTCGGCCAGGGTCCGCGTCGGCCACGGCGTCGAGCGAGCGTGGCCGGGACGGTCGGGGGCGAGAAGGCGGACTCCCGCCCGCTCCGCCGACGCGGCCAGGAGGCCACCGAGAACGTGCGATCCCGGCGTGCCGTGGAGGAACAGGACCGGAACGCCGTCGGAATCGCCGTACTCGGCGTACGAAACGTGTCGGTCGGGATCCGTCCGGACGGTTCGGAGGGTAGCGTCGTCGTCGGGGACCATGGCCGAGGCTGGTCACGAGGGTCGGAAATAGGTGCCGGACCGACGGTCGAGGGCGCGGACCGTCGGGGCCCGGACGGAACGAATCGCATTTGAGTGGGTCGTCCGAAGTGGGCCCGATGCCGACCATCGACTGTGACCCCGAGACGGCGCGCAGCCGGCTGGAGGAGGCCGGCGTCGCCGTCGAGGCGGGGAACACCGACCACGAGCGCTGGCGGGCCGAACGCGGCGACGCGGTGGCCGTCGCCTACGACGACAGCGTCGTCGTCCAGGGGGCCCGGCCAACCGACCTGACCGCGCTGCTCTCGACGGCCGGCGGCCGGGCGCACGTCTACTTCGACGGGGCGAGCCGCGGCAACCCCGGACCGGCCGCCGTCGGGTGGGTCATCGTCTCGGGGGACGGAATCGTCGACGAGGGCGGCGAGACCATCGGCGAGACGACGAACAACCGCGCCGAGTACGAGGCGCTGATCCGCGCGCTGGAGGTGGCCCGGGACCACGGCTTCGAGGCGGTCGACGTCCGCGGCGACTCGGAGTTGATCGTCAAGCAGGTGCGGGGGGAGTGGGACGCGAACGACCCCGGCCTCCGGGAGCGGCGGGTGACGGTCCGGGAGTTGCTCGCCGGGTTCGACCGCTGGTCGCTGGAACACGTTCCGCGGGAGATAAACGACCGGGCCGACCGACTGGCGAACGAGGCACTCGACGATGACTGATCTGCCACGGGAGGTACGCGACGAAGCCGAACGGCTCACCCGCCTGGCCCGCCGGGCGGTCGACGAGAACGAGGCGGCCGCCTACGAGCGCGACCGGGACGAGCGTCTCGCGGCGTTCGACTACACCGCCCGCGTCCGGGAGGACGACGACACGCTCGTCCTCCACCCTTCCGAGTGGCTGGAGGGTGAGACGGCGCGGATAGAGCGCATCGAGGACACCGACCGCGCGGTCGAGATTCCGCTGTCCGGGAGCGGCGACGCCTCGGAGTGGGAGTCGGTGGAGCGCCACAACGCCGAGGTAGTCGAGCGCGTGCGCGAGCGGGCGGACGAAGTACACGCGGCCAACGCGAGGGCGTTCGCCGATTTCATGGGCAACCACTACGCCCGACGGGTGGAGACGGCGACGGCGGCGGAGCTACGGGAGTTCCTGACGGAGTATTTCCCGCGGAACGCGTGGCCGAGCGACGAGCAACGCGACGCAGTGGAGCGGTCGCTCGAACACGTTTACGCCGTGACGGAAACCGAGATGCCCGAGTTCAGTTCTGCGCGTCGATGAGGTCACGGACCGAGTCCGCCCGGTCCTCGTCCGTGACGAATTTCGAGAGCACCCAGTCCATCCGGGTCAGGACCGCCTCGTGGCCCTCCTCGGTCAGTTCGTACTGGTTCGTCCGCTTGTCGAGTTCGCTCTTCTCGACCAGGTCCATCTCGACGAGGTTGTCGAGGTTGGGGTAGAGACGCCCGTGGTTCACTTCGGTCCCGTAGTAATCCTCGAGCTGGCGCTTGATCGCCAGCCCGTACATGGGTTCCTCGGAGAGGATGACGAGGATGTTGTGCTGAAACGCAGTCAGATCACGAACGATACCGGGGCTGCTACTTACTGCTTGTGCCTCTGACATACTTGAAGACATGTCACGGAGATATTTAACCCTTCTCAACTCGTTCTTGAATGTGAGAATTAGGGCTCGTAGCGCCGGAATCCGACATTACCGATTTAGGACATGTGTCTAATCGAACATGTAAGTGTTCGACCGCCTCGTGACGGCGACTGCCCGGTCGCCGTCGGTCGCACGTCGTTGCCCGGAGAGATACGAACGGATCGGGACTGCGTCGACCGCTCGCACCTGTCACGTGGACTCGGTGATGGCCGTTCATGTACTTTTTCATTCGTGTTGCCGTGTGTCGTCCCGAAAGGCCTATTTGGCGGTTCGGCCGTCGTATCACTATGGTAAACCTGTGGGAAGACCTGGAACCCGGCCCGAACCCGCCCGAGACGATCACCGCCGTCGTCGAGTGTCTCAAGGGCGAGCGGAACAAGTACGAGTACGACAAGGACGTGCCCGGCGTCGTCCTCGACCGAGTCCTCCACAGCAACGTCCACTACCCGAGCGACTACGGGTTCATTCCCCAGTCGTACTACGACGACGAGGACCCCTTCGACGTCCTCGTCCTCGTCGAGGACGGAACGTTCCCCGGGTGCATCGTCGAAGCGCGGCCCATCGCCCTCATGAAGATGGACGACGACGGCGAACAGGACGACAAGGTCATCGCCGTCCCGACCGAGGACCCGCGGTTCGACCACTACCGGGACCTCGACGACATCCCCCAGCAGACCCTCGACGAGATCGACGAGTTCTTCTCGACCTACAAGAACCTCGAGGAGGGCAAGGAAGTCGAGACGCTGGGCTGGGAGGACAAGGCCGCCGCGAAAGACGCCATCGAACACGCCATCGACCTCTACGACGAGAAGTTCGCCTGAACTGATTCCCGTCGGTTATCCACCCAGTCCCGCGCATGAATTATGCGCATGGGTAATCTTTTGGGCACGAGTCCCGTACGGACTCGTATGAGCGACACCAGCCATCCCGGGCTCAGTCACGTGACCGTCGTGCCGTCGAACTACGACGGGGACGACGACGCCCAGTCGGCGTCGCGTCGGCCGGACGACGCGACGCACTGAGCACCCCGCGACCGGATCGGCGACCGCCCCCATTTTTATCGACCCCGCCACTACGCAGGGGTAATGGCTCAGTGCGACGAGTGCGGCAGTCACGAGAACCTGCCGTACCAGTGTCGGCGCTGTGGCGGGACGTTCTGCTCGGAACACCGACTCCCGGAGAACCACGACTGTCCCGGGTTGGACGAGTGGAACGACCCGGACGGTGTGTTCGATAGCGGCTTCGACGACAGCGTTCGAGCCGAGAGCGGGGGGAGCGGGAGCGTCCTCGACAGGCTTCCCAGCCTCGACGGGTCGGTGACGGGCACCGGCGGCCTGCTCGGTTACTTCCGGGGGAACGTGGCGTACCTGTTTCTCGCGCTCATGTGGGTCACCTTCGCGCTCCAGTTGCTGATCGGGGGCGTGTTCGGCCGGGAGGTGATGGCGTCGTTGTTCGTCCTCCGGTCGGACCACCTCGCCTACGTCTGGACGTGGATCACTTCCGTCTTCGCCCACGGTGGCCTCTATCACATCGCCGGCAACAGCATCGTGCTGTACTTCTTCGGCCCGCTCGTCGAGCGGTACGCCGGGTCGAAACGCTTCGCCGCCCTGTTCCTGCTCAGCGGCGCCCTCGCCGGGCTCGGGTTCGTCGGGGTCAGCATCCTCCTCGGCTCGCTCGGCCCGACGGGCGTCGTGAGCGTCGTCGGAGCCAGTGGCGCCATTTTCGCCGTCCTCGGGGTTCTCACGGTGCTCAACCCCGGGCTGCGGATCTACCTCTATTTCATCATCCCCATCCCGCTGTGGCTGTTCACGGCCGGGTTCGCCGTCATCTCCGTGCTCTTTTTCCTCTCGCCGCAGTCCGCGTCGTCGGTCGGGCAGGGCAACGTCGCCCACCTCGCACACCTGATCGGCCTCGTGATCGGACTCGCCTACGGCAAGCGACTCAAACGCCCGCGGAACGTCCCCGATCAGTTGACCTTCGGGGGCGGACGAGGGCCCGGTGGCCCCGGCGGACCGGGCGGCCCCGGCGGTCCGGGCGGCCCCGGCGGTCCGGGACGGCGGTGACGCGGCCGTGACCCCCGTCCGCCCCGAGTTCGTCCCCGACCCCTCGCAGTCCCGTGCGGAGATGGAGGCGCTCCAGCGGCGTGTCGCGGACGCGGCGCGGTTCGCGGACGACCTGGAGTTCGATCCGGCGGCCGTCTCGCTCGCGGACGACGCGACCCTCGCCGGCGACCGGCCCGTGGTCGCCGGGGTGGATCAGGCCTTTCTCGACGACCGGGCGGTCAGCGCCGTCGTCTGTCTCCGGGGCGGGACAGTGGTCGAACGCGTCCACGCGGTGACCGACCTGTCGGTGCCGTACGTCCCGGGACTGCTCTCCTTCCGCGAGGGCGGCCCGATACTCGCGGCGTTCGAGCGGCTGGAGGCGACTCCCGACGTCGTCCTTTTCGACGGGAGCGGACGCATCCACTACCGGCAGGCCGGCCTCGCGACGCATCTCGGCGTCGTCCTCGACGTGCCGAGCGTCGGCGTCGCGAAGAACCTGCTCTGTGGCCGGATCGAGGCCGACGTGGACGGGCGACCGGCGGGCTGGCGGGCGCCGGTCGTCGCCGACGCCGACCTCGACGCGCCGGACGGGACCGTCGTCGGCTACGCCTACCAGTCGCGGCAGTACGACTCGAACCCGGTCATCAACCCGCTGTACGTGAGCCCGGGCCACCGCGTGAGCGCGGGGACGGCCGTCGACCTCGTCGCGGCGCTCTGTGACGGCTACAAGCTCCCGGAGCCGACGCGGTTGGCCGACGCGTACGCCGAGGAGTGCAAGGCCGAACACGGGTAGTCGCCGACGCTCCGCACGTTTTAAGCCGTATCTCCGTCACCTCCCGGTAATGAGCGACGATCAGGAACTCGGGATCACCGAGTCGAAGGAACACAGCACCGGCGAGTGGTACGCCGAGGTGGTGCGCAAGGCGGGCCTGGCGAACTACGGCCCCGAGGGCATGAGCGGCTTCATCGTGACGCGCCCGCGCGGGTACGCGCTCTGGGAGTCCATCCGGAACGAACTCGACGCCCGCTTCAAGGCGACCGGCGTGCAGAACGCCTACTTCCCGATGTTGATCCCCGAGTCGTACCTCGAACGCGAGAAGGACGTGGTCGAGGGGTTCGACCCCGAGGTGGCGTGGGTCACACAGGGCGGCTACGAGGAACTGGAGGAACGGCTCGCCGTCCGGCCGACGAGCGAGAGCATCATCGCGCCGTATCTGAGTCAGTGGATCCGGAGCTACCGGGACCTCCCCATGCGCGTCAACCAGTGGTGTAGCGTGATCCGGTGGGAGGCCACCGAGACGAAGCCGTTCTTCCGCACCAAGGAGTTCCTCTGGCAGGAGGGCCACACCGCCCACGCAACCGAGGAGAGCGCCTGGTCCGAGACGATCACCCGCCTCGACCAGTACGAGGAGGTGTACGAGGACGTCCTCGCGATGCCGGTCCTCCGCGGGAAGAAGCCCGAACACGACAAGTTCCCCGGGGCGGACACCACGACGACCGTCGAGGCGCTGATGCCGGACGGCAAGTCGGTCCAGGGCGCGACCAGCCACTACCTCGGTCAGAGCTTCGCCGAGGCGTTCGACATCACGTTCACCGACGAGAACGAGGACGAGCGGGTCGCCCACACCACCTCGTGGGGGCTGTCCTGGCGGGCGCTCGGGGCGCTCGTCATGACCCACAGCGACGACCAGGGGCTCGTCCTGCCGCCCGCGATGTCGCCGGAACAGGTCGTGATCGTTCCCATCTGGCAGGAGGAGACGAAAGACGACGTGCTGGCGTACGCCGAGGGCATCGCCGACGACCTCCGAGCGGCGGGCGTCCGCGTCGAACTCGACGACCGCGACGAGCACAACCCCGGCTTCAAGTTCAACGAGTGGGAGCTGAAGGGAGTCCCGGTACGGATCGAAATCGGTCCCAACGAGGTCGAGGAGGGGACGACGACCCTCGTCCACCGACCGGACGGCGAGTCCGCCGAGGCCGACCGGGAGGGCATCGTGGGTACCGTTCGGGACCACCTCGACACCGTCCACGCCAAGCTCTACGCCGCCGCCGAGGAGAACCTGACCGAGAACGTCCGCGAGGCGTCCGACCGGGCCGAAATCCTCGGTACGATCGGCCAGCACGGCGGGTACGTCAAGGCGCCGTGGTGTGGCGACGAGGACTGCGAGGCGAAGATCAAAGAGCAGGTGGCCGCCGAAATCGTCCTCGTGCCCTTCGAGGGCAGCGAGAGCGACACCGACCCGATCCACGACGGCGAGACCTGCGCGCTCTGTGACGACGACGCCGTCGAAACCGCCTACTTCGCCCGCTCGTACTGATATCGCCGGCTAACCGTTTCGAGGCCGGGACGGCGACCATCCTGATCGACGTCCGCCCGTGCGTGTGACGTCCGCGGTGAGTTTCGGCCAGGGAGTATCGACCACGATCGTTCGTTATTTTTATCCGCTTAGGTATACAGTGGAATTAATATGGTATATATTACCTTGTATGTGACTAATGAAGCCTTACACTAACAGGAACAGGCTAATAAGTTGGAACGTGGTATGTGTCGTATGACCAAGCCGCGGAGAGACGCCCACGCCGATCAGCGGGGGCTGGCGAACCCCACGGACGAGCGATCGAACTGTGGTGTAGGCGTCGTCCTCGATTTGGAGGATGGCGACTCCCACCAGACGGTCGCCGACGGCATCGACCTGCTCATCAACCTCGAACACCGCGGGACGACCGGGGCGGAGGAGGCAACGGGCGACGGCGCCGGCATCATGATCCAGCGACCGGACGAGTTCTTCGAGGCCGTCGTCGACGCCGACCTGTCCGATCCCTACGCGGTCGGGTCGGTGTTCATGCCCCAGGACGGGGCGGCCCGGCAGGGGCTGATGACCATCTTCGAGCGGACGCTCGCCGAACACGGCCTGGAGGTGTTCCACTGGCGTGACGTCCCGACCGACAATCACGAACTCGGACAGACGGCCCTCGACTCCGAGCCCTACGTCCAGCAGCCGTTCGTCCGCCCGACCGAGGGGATGGACGAAGACGCGTTCGACCGCACGCTCTACGTGGCCCGACGCGCCGTCGAGAACGCCATCGAGGAACTCGACTCGGCAGGCGCCGGCCGGTTCTACATCTGCTCGCTCGACCGCGAGACGCTGGTCTACAAGGGACTGCTCAAGGCCACACAGCTCCCGACGTACTACCCGGATCTCGTCGACGAGCGCGTCAAATCCACGCTGGTACTCGTCCACGCCCGGTTCTCGACGAACACGCTCGGCGCGTGGCACCTCGCACACCCCTACCGGAACATCATCCACAACGGCGAGTTCAACACCATCCGGGGGAACATCAACTGGATGCGCGCCCGGGAGACGGACCTCGAACACCCGGACTTCGGCGAGGATCTCGAGACGCTGAAGCCGATCATCAACGATCCCAACCAGAGCGACACCGCCTCCGTCGACAACGCCCTCGAACTGCTCGTGCAGGGCGGGCGCGACCTGCCCCACGCGCTCCGGATGCTCATCCCCGAGGCGTTCCGCAAGGACGAGGAGATGAGCCAGGAGCGCAAGGACTTCTACGACTACCACGCGAGCCTCGTCGAGCCGTGGGACGGTCCGGCGCTGGTCGTCGGCACCGACGGTGACCGGATCGCCGCCGCCCTCGACCGCAACGGGCTCCGCCCCTGCCGATACGACGTGACCGAGGACGGGCGCCTCATCATGGCCAGCGAGGCCGGCGCGCTCGACATCGACCCCGCCGACATCGAGGAACGACACCGGCTCCAACCCGGGCAACTGCTCGTCGCCGACCCCGAGGAGGGGCGCGTCATCCCCGACGACGAGGTGTTCGACGACCTGACCGACGAGAAGTACGGCGAGTGGGTCGAGCGCGAACAGCGCCACCTCGCGCCGGAAGCGAACGACGACTTCGAGCCCCGCGACCGCGTCGAGTCGCTTCGCGCCCATCAGTCGGCCTTCGGTTACACGCACGACCAGTTGGACCACCTCATCGAGCCGATGGCCGAGGACGGCAAGGACCCCGTCGGCTCGATGGGCGACGACACGCCGCTGTCCGTGCTCTCGGATTTCAACCGGCCGCTGTTCACCTACTTCAAACAGCTGTTCGCGCAGGTGTCGAACCCGCCGATCGACTACATCCGCGAGGAGCTCGTGACGAGCCTGGAGTCCCGGCTGGGACCCCAGCGAAACCTGCTCGACGAGACGCCGGAACACGCCCGACAGCTGGTGGTCGACTCGCCGGTGCTGACCGACGCCCAGACCGCCGCGATCACGGACCTCGACGGGGAGTTCGACTCGGCCGTCGTCGACATGACCTACGAGGAGGGCAGCGACCTGCGGACGGCGGTCGAACGCCTGCGTCGTGACGCCCGCGAGGCCATCGAGGACGGCGCAGACATCGTCGTCCTCTCGGATCGCAACACCGGGACGGACCGCGTTCCGATCCCGAGCCTGCTCGCGACCGGCGGGGTCCACCACGCGCTGGTCCGGAACGGGCTCCGTAACCACGCCGGCCTCGTCGTCGAATCCGGCGATCCGCGGGAGGTCCATCACCTCGCGACGCTGGTCGGCTACGGCGCCGACGCCGTCAACCCCTACCTCGCCTACCAGAGCATCTCGGACATCGTCGCCGGACCAGACGGCGCCGACGAATCCGAGGCCATCGCCCACTACAAGAAGGCCCTCGAGGACGGCCTCCTGAAGACGATGGCGAAGATGGGCATCTCGACGGTCGAGAGCTACCAGGGCGCCCAGATCTTCGAGGCCGTCGGCCTCTCCTCCGATTTCGTCCGCGAGTACTTCGAGGGGACGGAGATCCGCACCGAGGGGATCGGCATCGAAGAGATCGAGGAAGACCTGGAGACGCGTCACGCTGTCGCCTTCGAGGACGACCCGGACCTCGAACGCCAGGGCGAGTACGAACACCGCTCGAACGGGATCCATCACCAGTGGAACCCGA
The DNA here is from genome assembly GCF_009762275.1 of Haloplanus salinarum. Lineage (NCBI taxonomy): Archaea > Methanobacteriati > Methanobacteriota > Halobacteria > Halobacteriales > Haloferacaceae > Haloplanus > Haloplanus salinarum. The sequence goes on from NZ_CP034345.1 coordinate 1,293,445, forward strand.
AGACCGTGGGAACCCTCCAGCAGGCGGTCCGCTCGGGGAGCTACGAGAAGTACCAGGAGTTCGCCGAGCTGATCAACGACCAGCAGGAGAACCTCCAGACCCTGCGCGGACTCCTCGAGTTCGACAGCGACCGCGACCCGGTCCCGCTCGACGAGGTACAGCCGGTCCACGAGATCGTCGAGCGGTTCTCGACGGCCGCCATGTCGCTCGGCTCGCTCTCGCCGGAGGCCCACGAGACCAACTCCATCGCCATGAACCGCATCGGCGGGAAGTCGAACACGGGCGAGGGTGGCGAACCGCCCGAGCGGTTCGACACCGAGAAGGAGTGCAACATCAAGCAGGTCGCCTCCGGCCGCTTCGGCGTCACCTCGAACTACCTCTCGTCGGCCGATGAGCTCCAGATCAAGATGGCACAGGGGTCCAAGCCCGGCGAGGGCGGTCACCTCCCCGGCAAGAAGGTCAACGAGATGATCGCGCACGTGCGCTACTCCACGCCGGGGGTCGGGCTCATCTCGCCGCCGCCGCTACACGACATCTACTCCATCGAGGACCTCAAACAGCTGATCCACGACCTGAAGACGGCCAACCCCGAGGCCGACATCAACGTGAAACTCGTCGCCGAGGCGGGCATCGGTACCATCGCGGCCGGCGTCGCCAAGGCCAACGCCGACGTGGTCCACATCTCGGGCCACTCCGGCGGCACCGGCGCCTCGCCGAAGACGTCGATCAAGAACGCCGGTCTCCCCTGGGAGCTCGGCGTCGCCGAGGCCAACCAGATGCTCCGCGCGACGGGACTGCGCGACCGGATCCGCGTCTCGACCGACGGCGGCCTGATGACGGGCCGCGACGTCGCCGTCGCGGCGCTGCTCGGCGCCGAGGAGTACGTCTTCGGGACGGCCAGCCTCATCACGTCGGGCTGTGTGATGGCGCGGATCTGTCACACCAACAACTGCCCGACCGGCGTCGCCACGCAGGACGAGGACCTCCGGGAGCGGTTCTCCGGACAGCCGGATCACGTCATCAACTACATGGTCTTCCTCGCGGAGGAGCTGCGGGAGATCATGGCCGACCTCGGGTTCCGGACGGTCGAGGAGATGATCGGCCGGCCGGGGCTCCTCGAACAGGTCGAGAGCGACCACCCCAAGGCCAAGCATCTCGACCTCTCGGCCATCATCGCCGAACCCGAGGGTGGCGAGCGCCGGAAGACCCGCGAGCAGAAACACGCGGACGTCGAGACCCACCTCGACCGCGACCTGATCGGGGCGGCGACCGACGCCATCGAGGAGGGGGAGCCACTCCACCTGCGACGGGACATCTCGAACGGGGACCGCGCGGTGGGTGCCATGCTATCGAACCGCATCTCGCGACGCTACGGCGAGAGCGGTCTCCCCGAGGACACCATCTCCTGTACGTTCGATGGCATCGCCGGGCAGAGCTTCGGCGCCTTCCTCGCGAACGGCGTGACGATGGAACTCGTCGGCGCCGCCAACGACTACGTCGGCAAGGGCCTCTCGGGTGGCAAGGTGATCGTCCGGACGCCCGAGACGGCCACCTACGAACCCGAGGAGAACATCCTCGTCGGCAACGTCGCCCTCTACGGCGCCACGCAGGGCGAACTCTACGTCAACGGACTGGCCGGCGAGCGCTTCGCCGTCCGCAACAGCGGCGTGAAGGCCGTCGTCGAGGGCGTGGGCGACCACGGCTGTGAGTACATGACCGGCGGCGTCGTCGCCGTCCTCGGCGACACCGGGCGGAACTTTGCCGCCGGGATGTCCGGCGGCGTCGCCTACGTCTACGACCCCGAGAGCGACTTCGAGGAGCGCGCCAACACGGGCATGGTGACCATCCACCACGACCTGGAGGACGCCGACGAGGCGATGCTGCGCCGGCTCGTCGAGAACCACGCGGAGTACACCGACAGCGACCGTGCGACCGCGCTGCTCGACGACTGGGGCGTGGAGGTACGGAACTTCACGAAGGTGATGCCGGACGCCTACGCGGAGGTCATCGCCGAGGAGAGCCGCGAGGACGTGCGCAACGAACTCCCAGAACCGGCGGCGGCGGCCGGAAGCGGCGAGATCGGTGCGGGAACGGCCCAGACCGGCGACGACTGATCCGGTCGGTTACGATTCGTCGTCGTCGCTTCGCCCTTCGAGTCCGGGAATCTCCTCGCCGAGCCACTCGCGGAACCACTTCACCCGCTTGAGCCGCTGGTGGGCGATTCCCTCCGCGGCGTCGCTCTCGACGCGCCGTGCGGCGTCGCGGCCGCGTTCGAGGACGCGGTCGATCATCTCGCCGGCGTCCATATGCGTGCGCGACTCGTAACCCATGCGGAGAAGCATCAATACGGTGCCGTTGGCGCCGACTTTGTCGAGGATATCGCCCTCGATGAGACACCGCGTCTCCAGGGAGACGTCCGAAAGTGGGCCCTGATAGGAGTGTTCGCGGATCGACTGTGTCACCTGATCGACGAACGACTGGGGGTAGTCGCCGTGCGTGGCGAGATACTCGCGGGCGACGCGAGCCCCCTCGTCGGCGTGGCGCTCCTGTTCGGCTTCGAGTTTCGCGATGTCGTGAAAGAGCGCGGCGACGCGGACGACGTCGATATCGGCACCCTCGCGGTCGGCGATCTCCGTCGCCAGGTCCACCACGTTCAGCGTGTGGTTGAAGCGATACTCGGCGCTGTGCCACGGATACCACCGCATCCGCCCGCCGTCGCGCTCGTTCTCGACGCTCGCCACGAGGTAGTCCGAGACGAACTGCTTCATCTCCGCGAACTCCTCGTCGGAGACGGCCGACTCCTTGATCTCAACCCCCACGGTCCCACCTCCGTTGCGTTCGTGTGTATCTCATTGTCGAAAAAAAGACTGTTCGACTATTAGGCGTTACGACAGTCAGATCACTCCGATCGAAACCAGGACGACGAGCGCGTAGAGATAGACGAGCGAGACGAGCACGTTTCGCTTCGGCGCCCGCGGCCGCATCCCGGGGACCCTGACGATCCAGAACCCGAGCGCGGCGGCGGGCATCGTCCACAGCGGTCGGGAAGAGCCACGGAGGGCGCCGACGAACCGATTGACGACCCGAGACAGTTCGCGACCACCGGACGCCATCGTTATCCGGATCCATCCTCCGAGGAACTACCGTCCGATCCGGACGAGCCACCATCCGAGCCGCCGGACGAATCGCCGCCGCCACTTGACGAGCCACCATCCGAGCCGCCGGACGACGAGTCACTGCCGCCGGACGACGAGTCACTGCCGCCGGACGACGAGTCACTGCCGCCGGACGACGAGTCACTGCCGCCGGACGACGAGTCACTGCCGCCGGACGACGAGTCACTGCCGCCGGACGAATCGCCGCCGTCACTGGACGAGCCACCGCTCGACGAATCGCCGCTCGAGTCGCCGTCCGACGAATCACCGCTCGAGGTGTCGTCTCCACCGCTCGTCGAGTCACCGCCGTCGCTGGACGAATCCCCGCTCGTCGAGTCGCCGGAAGTGTCACCGCTGGAGTCGCCGCCGTCGTCGGTATCCGAACTCGAATCGTCACTCGACGACCCGTCGCCACCGGTGTCGGACTCGTCGCTCGACGATCCGTCGTCACTGTCGGAGTCGTCGTCGCTGTGGGAGTCGTCCGTCGAGTCACCGTCCTTGCTGTCGGAGTCGTCGTCGCTGTCGGACTCGTCCGTCGAGTCACCGTCCTCGCTATCGGAGTCGTCGTCGCTGTCGGAGTCGTCGTCGCTGTCGGACTCGTCCGTCGAGTCATCGTCTTCACTCACGGAGTCCTCGCTGTCGGAGTCCTCGCTGTCGGAGTCCTCGCTGTCGGAGTCGTCCGTCGAGTCACCGTCCTCGCTATCGGAGTCGTCGTCGCTGTCGGACTCGTCCGTCGAGTCATCGTCTTCACTCTCGGAGTCCTCGCTGTCGGAGTCCTCGCTGTCGGAGTCGTCCGTCGAATCGCTATCTTCGGTCGTCTCGTCGCTGTCGGAGTCCTCGCTGTCGGAATCCTCGCTGTCGGAGTCGTCGTCGCTGTCGGAGTCCTCGCTGTCGGGGTCCTCGCTGTCGGAGTCGTCGTCGCTGTCGGAGTCCTCGCTGTCGGTGTCCTCACTCTCGGTGTCCTCGCTGTCGGACTCGTCCGTCGAGTCATCGTCTTCACTCTCGGAGTCCTCGCTGTCGGAGCCGTCCTCACTATCGGAGTCGTCGTCGCTGTCGGACTCGTCGTCGCTGTCGGACTCGTCCTCGCTGTCGGAGTCCTCGCTGTCGGAGTCCTCGCTGTCGGAGTCCTCGCTGTCGGAGTCCTCGCTGTCGGAGTCCTCACTCTCGGAGTCCTCGCTGTCGGAGTCCTCGCTGTCGGAGTCCTCGTCCGTCGAATCACCGTCGTCGGTCTCCGACTCATCACTCGCCGACTCGTCGTTGTCCTCCGCCGAGCCATCGTCGCTCGGCGTACCGGCGTCGGTGTCGCTGTCGTCGGAACCACTCGGGGCACCGGAGCTGCCAGCTGCCCCGGTTTCGGACGTGTTGTCCGTCGGTGCGGACCCGTTCTCGGAGCCCGTCGTTGACGAGTTCTGCACGGGGTCGTTCGATCCCGTTTCGTTCGCCGTCCCGTCGGTCGGCGTCGCGTTCGCCGTCGTCCCGTTGACCGGCTCGTCGGCCGTCGTGGAGTTGACCGTGGTGTTCGTCGTCCCGTTGATCGTCGTCCCGTTCTGGACGGTGGTGGCCGGTCCGGTCGGGACGGCCACCGCGAACGGACTGAACTTGTCGGTGAACGCCGAGAAGGACAGGAGTCCGAGATCGGTCGACGAGACCGTCGTGTTGAGTTTCCACCAACCGCCGTCGTGTTTGTGCATCAGGGCGGCGTCGTCGGGCGATTGGTTCGTTCCCTCGAACAGCGACGGGCTGAGCCAGAACGTGATGCGCGCACAGGTCTCCCGCTCGGCCACCTCCTCGGAGTCGAGGACCTCGACGTTCGTTATGTCCACTTTCGAGGGATCGTCGGATCTGATAGTCGGTGAACACTGGACGGGGGTGACCTCGACCATCCCGTGTTGGACGTTGGGTTGGATCGTCACGTTCGCCGAGACGTTCTCGTCGTCGGACAACACCGTGTACGTCCCCGCGCCGGTCGCGGAGGCGACGACCACGAACATGGCGACGAGTGCGACCACGGCCGTCCAGTCGAATCCGGGTTGGTCGAGCGAAGACATGGTCAACGATCACCTCCGAACGGACCGGGCAGCAACGACTGTCGGGAGGCGTCGTCCGACGCCTCCCGGCAGTCCTCCCACCCGCCCGGCGTGCGGTCCGGGAACTCGTACTTGCAGCCGCCCAGCCCGTTGCAGAAGCTACTGCTGTCCCAGTCGCCGTCCTCGCCGGTGTCGACGTTCGTGTATTCGTTGCCGCCGGTCTGTTCGAAGGTCGCCACGGCGTCGTCGGTCCCGACCTCGACCGCCTCCTGTCCCGTGTGTTCGAAGACGTCGATGTACGTGCCGTACTTGACACCGATCCGCTCGACGTCGTCGGGGACGGTGTAGTCGTCCGTCTCGAGCAACAGGGTCCGTTCGTCGTCGCTCCGCTCGGGGGTGAACTCGCGGTCGAAGTCCGGATCGCCACAGAACGACACCCAACTGATCGCCGGCAGCCCGGCGGTCTCCACACCGCAGGTCCGATCGCAGCCCCACGGCGGTTCGACCGTCGACGGATCCATCACGTGACGTCGCTGGGTAGCGTAGAAGTCGAACTCGAACGTGGCGGAGTACTCGTCGGTGACCCCCTCCGCGGTCGTCCACTCCACGAGGAGCGCGGCGTCGCTACTCGGATCGAACTCGCCGAGAAGGACGCCGTCGACGAATCGATCCCGCGCCTCGCGGAGCGACAGGTAGCCGTCCGCGGTTCCGTCGAACCCGTCGAGCCACTCGATGGAGCCGTCGCGGTCGATCCCGAAGCGGACGGACAGTTCCTCCTCGACCGCGGTACACTCCTTGCATTTCGTCCCGAACCAGACGTACGAGGGGTTGCCGGAGAGGGCGATATCGATCCGTTGCGAGCCTTCGTTGCTCGACACCTCGAACGAGGAGTCGCTCCCATCACCGCTGGACCAGGACGTCGTCAGATCGAGCGTGCCCGCGGTTAACGTCGCTTCGAAGCGGTTGGAGTCCTTGAACACCGCGGCCGTGCCACCCCCAGTCGACGCCGCAGCTCCGACGGTCGCTGCCGCCCAGAGGAGTTGCCGGCGCGAGAGGAAGCGATCGTCGGTCACGAACCGCCACCTCCAGTCGTCGACTCGTCGGTCGACACCCGGTCGTCCTCGGTGCCGGCCGCCTCCACCGTCACCCCGCCGTCCGTCTCGGGGGAGGTGCGGTGCAGGTACAGCGCGTCGTCCCGAGCCACGTAGTACGTGTCCTCGTCCTCGTCGTAGATGACCCAGTTGTCGCGGTCGAGCGCCATCTGGACAAGCGACTCGATCGAATCCAGCGGAACCGTCGTCCGTTCGCCGATCCGTGCCGGGAGTTCGCCGTGGCGGACGATGCCGTCCGTCGATCGGGCCACCGTCGGCTTCGAGTCACTTCCCGCGCCGCGACTAGCCAGATAGATCACCAGACAGAACAGGAGCGCGATCACGGTTCCGGTCGCAGCGGTGATCGCCCACGCCTCCCGGATCGTGTACGCAACGTAGGCGCTGTACGGGGCGTACAGCACCAACAGGAGCAAGATCAGTTGGAGGCTCGAACGGGTGAGTGTGAATCCGCCGCTCTCCTCGTCGGTGTCACCGGTCGCGCCCGTTCCGACGTCGGCGCCAGCGGCCGTCGAGGACGCCGACGTGACCGACTGCTCGTCGGTCGCCGTCGTCGCGGCCGGCGTATCCGGCTCACGGACCGACTTCGCCAGCTCCCAGAGTTCCGAGAGGACGAACAACACCATCGGGGTGAGCACGAGCGCGAGGAACCCGACCTGGGTGTTCGCGAACTGGACCACGTGACCGAGAAGCGGGATCACGAAGATCACCTCGCCGACCACGCGACTGTGTGCAACGGTCCCCCTATCGGGTTCCTCGTTGGCGTCACCCTTGGTAACGTAGGCGGTGCCCTCCTCCGTCTGCTGGATCTCGATCACGCGGTGGGTCGTCGGCGTGTCGGAGCCCTCCCGCTGGAAGGTGATGACGTCCCCCGTTTCGATCTCCGACGGCGGAACTTCGCGGACGATGACCGCGTCGCCGGGACTCATCTTCGGCTCCATGCTGCCGGACAGGACGACCAGTCCGTGGTCGGCGCCGACGACGCCCGGCACCGCGTACACGATAAAGGGCACCACGACGGCGACGATGATCAGCACGCCGAGGACGTTCATCGCCATCCGGAGCGTGTTCCGATCGCTCAGCGAACGCACGTTCATCGCCGCCACCTCGCGCTCGGAACCGGGGTGTGTCGATGCGTGGCGATCATCGAAGGCACCTCCCGAAGTGACTCGATCCCCCGTCGGTCTCCCCCGTCGTGTCCATCACTACTATCCTCCCCTGTAACGGTCTTAGTTATCCGCTCGTTTGACACGACACGGGCGCGGGTAAGCCGTCCCTGAACGGAACGTAACGAAGGAGTGACCCAGCGATGGCTCGTTCCGGAGTCAGAGGCACCGAATCGACCGGCATAGCCGGTTTCGTTCACCCGCACGGACCCCGCTAATCGGTCATTAACTCCACGGATCAGCATGGTTAGCCCCCCGGGCACGGCCTCGGATCGAAGCCGAGTTGGAAGACCGCCGAATCCCCCTGGATGATGTTGCCGACGGTCTCGGGAATGTGCCACTCGAATGAGACGTACACCGTGGCGCCTGGCGAGAGACACGTCTCGCCGTCGACGGAGAGCTGGTATCCCCCCGTGTTCGCCTGCGGGTCGCCGTCCAGTTGCGAGGTGTCGACTTCCGCGAGCGTCCCCGAAGCGACGGGGTCGTCCCCGATGACCGGCAGCGTACTCAACTCACCGTCTCCTCCGAGAAGGCCGTCGTCGATCCAGACGCTGATCTCGGTGTAGTCATCGAGTTCGCCGTCGTTCGGCGAGGTGTCCCCGGCCTCACGCTCGGGGTCGTTGATGCCGTTCTCCGCCGTCTCGGTGAGTCGGTAGACCAGGTACAGCTCCGCGTCCTGGGTCTCCGTGTCCCGTTCGAGTAGCTCCGCCCGCATCGTCACCGCCCCGCTGTCGCCCGGCACCACCGCCTCGTCGACGATCAACCCCACGCCACCCGTCTCGGCCACGTCGTCCGTGGTGTCCTCCCGGACCTGGCCGTTCACCACCTCGCGCCACGAGAGCGCGATCCGCGGCGGCGCGTCCGTGAACTCGTGTTCCCGGGCGTACGTTCCGTTGACCGTCCGCTGATTCAGCTCCACCGGGTCGCCGAGGATAGCACCGGCTCTGTCGGCGCCGAGATAGAGGGCGCCAACGCCCCCGACCGCGGCGAGGAGTCGCCGCCGACTGACTGAATCGAGTGGCATCGAGGCCCGCCGGCGGAGTCGAACCGCCGGGGAGTCACCGCGTGACTCCCGCGACCGGCGCGGGTGAGGGATGGGGAGCGGGCGGTGGTTCAGGCGTCGGTTTCCGCGGGCGTGACCTCCTCGTTGTTCATGCCGCTGCCGTCGTTGTGGCGGCACTGCTCGGTGTAGAAGCCGATGTCGAAGGAGACAGCGTCGGACTGGACTTCGTTGCCGTGATTCTCCGGGAGCCACCACGAGAAGCCGAAGCACGACGTGTGTGACGACGAGAAGCACTCACGCGATGCCGCATCTTCGGGATCGTTGAGTTCGTCGAACGGCGTGTCACGATCCGCGTCAAGCGGGATGCCGCGACCGCCGTTGGCGGTGAGGGCTTCTGCCGCTTCGCCGAGCGTCCCGCTGAAGATCACCTCGTCGCACTCCTCCTGCGTCCCGCCGGCGATTCGCTGGGCGATCGCGTCGGCAGTCTCTTGAACGCTGTCCTCGTCCGCTTCGGGGTTGAACGCGGCGTTGAAGAAGAAATTCGGCTGTGCAACCGTCTGGTCGCCGTCGTCGCCGGCGATCACGTCACGCAGGAAGTCGTCGGCGCCTGAGGAGGCCTGATCGAGGCTGACCCCGGCGACGATGATCGGTATCCCGGCCTGCTGGATGGCCTCGGCGACGTCCGCGGTCTCGTCCCGCTCCGTCTGGGAACTGACGCCGTCAGCGGTGCCCGGGTACCCTTCGGACGTGTAGGTAGCTCCACTGCCCGCGAGGGGGCTTCCTTCAGCGTCCTCGACGGTGTAGGGGATCGTCGACGAACTCTCGTTAACGTAATCGGGCAGACCGTCAGCGATGAGGACGATGAGCTGGGTTGCGTTAGGTCGGCCCTGATCGTCGAGGACCTTCTTTGCCAGATCCAGGGCGTGTGGCGTCGGCGTGTTGCCGTTCCCCGTGTCCGGGAGGAACTCGCCAGTGTTGGCGTTACCGTCACCGTCCGTATCGAACTGATTGAGTGGACCAAGACCCGCACGCAGTGCCGGTCGATCGAACGTCCGCGGTTCCCCGTCCTCGCCCCCGGCGTCGCCCGGACCGTTGAACGTCAGGAGGCCAGCTCTGATCTGATCCGAATTCGGGGCGGCACTGAGTTCGTCGACGAAGGTGTTCGCACCCGCTCGGATGAGGTCGATCTCCTCTTGTTGGTCGGTGTTACTGAGGGATCCCTCGATGCTGCCGGAGGTGTCTGCCACCGCCATGATATCGACCTCCTCATCACAGGTGATGAGGTTGTCACAGTTGTTGTCGTACCAGATCGTGGTCTGGAGCTTTTCGACGAGTTCGACGACACCGTCCTCTTCGTCCGGGTCGTCGGCTTCGGGCTCCGTCACGCCGTTCTCGCTCGCGTCCAGCCCGTCCGGCATGTTCATCCAGAGGTAGCCGTCGTTGTCACAGATGTGCGTGCTGAACGTGATTTCGCCGAAGTCGCCCGGCTTCACGTCCTGCAAGTTGATGAGGGGTGCCGGCTCCTCGTTGTCGAGGCGCGTATCGTCGTTGTCCGTCCGGCCCAGCGGATCGCTGTCCGGGTCGAGCCCTTCGTCGTCGTCACCCACGTCAGCTAGGTAATTACACGGGTCCCGACCGTTCATCTCCTCGATCGGGTACTCGGCGATACCGTCGTTGTTCGCGTCGGGGTACGCTTCGATGGACGTGTTGTCCATGAAGTCGTCGACGTACGCGTTCGGCACCCAGATCAGCGGGTCCGAAGCACCTGGCGGGAACGCCCGGTACTGACCCGGGTTCTCGGGCTCGTCCATCAGCACCTCGAACTCCCCCGTACCGTCGTCATCTTCGGATTCACCGCCATCCTCCTCCTGCCGGTCCGTATTCTCGTCCGCGGACCAGTCGGAGTAGTGCTCCTCCCAGTCCATCTTCAGGTCCAGCTCGCCGGCCACGAGCCGGTTGTTCTCGAACGTTTCCTGGTCGCTGAAGTACGCACTCGTGCCGAGTCCGGCCCCTGCCGAAGCGACGCCGATCGTGCCGAGCGCGGCCAGCGCCTTCCGCCGTGAGATGTCGAATTCGCCGTCCGTCATGGTGTCACTCCCCATCCGGGGATGCCCACCGGCGGAGTCGAACCGCCGTCGGCGTCGGGGGACGCCGTCTCCGAGTGGGTCTTGGTCGCGGGCGACTACGAGGGGGGCCGGGGTCTAGGTTTCCTGATCGTCGTCCGCCTCGCCGCCGACGTCCTCGTTGTTCATGCCGCTGCCGTCGTTGTGGCGGCACTGCTCGGTGTAGAGGCCGAGCGTGAACTCCGCGGAGTCGGACTGGATCTCGTTGCCGTGATCGACGGGCACCCACCACGCGAACGCGATGGAGTGTTCGTCACCGGCGGAGAAACAGCCCCGATCGCCGGTCCCGCCGCCCTCGGCATCTGTGATGTTGCCGTTGAGACCGGTGCCGTTGGAGCCGCTGGCGAGGGGACCCTCCATGCCCAGGATATCGCGGAGGGAGCCGATCGCGATCGGCGTTTCGTCGCCGTCCTGATAGTTGTCGCCGTCGTCGACCCACACGGCCGCCTGGACGACGTCGAGGAGTTCGACGACCCCTTCCTCCTCGTCGGGGTCGTCGGCCTCGGGTTCCGTCACGCCGTTCTCGCTGGCACTCTGGAGTTCGCCGTTGACCCACACGTAGCCGGGATTGTCACAGAGCACGAAGTCGAAGGTGATCTCGCCGAAGTCACCCGGCTTCACGTCGTCGAGTGCGACTACCGGCTGCGGGGCATCGTCGGCCTGAACGTTCGCCTCGAGGGCGCCCTCGCCGTTGTCGACACACTCGACGGGGCCCTGTTCGCCGTCATCGTCCTCGGGATAGACGCCGGTCAGGGTGTTGTCGAGGAAGACGTCCGGGTCGGTGACGGCGATGAGCCACGCGTCGTTCGCCGGGAGTCCGGTGTACTCCTCGCCCGGAAGTTCGCTTTCGGTCCCCGTCTCGCCGGCCGGCCCGTCGTACATGACGACGTCGCCGACGCCCTCGCCCTCGTCGTCGGACCAGTCCGAGTAGTGGGCCGTATACCCCACGCCCATATCGAGCGTGCCGGCCACGAGCTGGTTGTTCTCGAACGTCTCCTGATCGGAGAAGTACGCGCTGGTCCCGAGCCCCGCACCGGCCGAGGCGACGCCGATCGTCCCCAAGGCCGCGAGGGCCTTCCGCCGTGAGATGTCGAATCGTTCGTCCGTCATTTTTTGTTCCCCCCGTGAGGGGATGCCCACCGACGGAGTCGAACCGTCGTCGTGAACCGGTGTGGGTGACTCACATGGATCACATACCACCCACTATCATAGCTAATCGCCAATTCGCTCACATAACGTCGGACTAACGCGAGTAAAGCCACGGTTACTGAGGCCGAACGTCCGGCGCGGGGCCACGGGAGCGCCCGTGCCCCCCTGATGGGGGCGTTAATCAGTTGTTAACGTTCTAGAGGCCCTGAAACCCCAGAATTTTCCCAGTGGTAAGGACACCTAACCGGGAATTAACGTCGTTCACAGACTCAGCCTTCGATCGATTAAGATACTGATAACTATGCCTCCCTGTTGTGTTAGTGCGAGTGAACCCGGGCGCCACCCATGAACATCGGACTACTCAAGACGGACGACGTACTTCCCGAAACGGACATCCACGACATCCTTCGGAACGACCGACGGCGAAACGTCATCAAGTGTCTACAGGATCGGGGACGCGAGGTGTCGCTTCGGGATCTGGCAGTCCACATCGCCGAGATCGAGACCGACGAATCGCCACCACCGAGTAACATCCGCGACAGCGTCTACGTCTCGCTCCACCAGACCCATCTGCCGAAACTGGACGACGCGGGCATCGTCGACTACGACAGCGACCGGAAGACGATCATCCTTCGGAAACCGGCCCGACAGGTGGACCTGTATATGGAAGTAGTCACACGCTACGGCGTCACCTGGGCGACGTACTATCGTGCCGTCGGCACGCTCTCCTTGCTCACGATCGTACTCGCGTCGACCGACACGCCCCTCGTGTCCGCCGTCGATCCGCTCCTCTGGGCGTCGTTTTTCCTCCTCGCCATCGCCGCCTCGACGCTCTACCAGTTCTGGTCCCGCCGCTGGCTCTATCTCCAACAACTCCTGTGAGATTTATAACGTTTTTCCGGGTTCAAATATCGAACGTGATAGCGAAAAGCTGAATAGATCGTATGTCAATGGGGCTCATAGAGCCGAAAAGCGAGCGAATCAACCGGAGATGGTTACCCGCGATATCACAGGTGAGAATTTCGTGGGTAAACTTATCGCCGAGTCCATCAGAGTCGGAGACGTAAATGAAAGAAACTCCCCCCACCCAAGCACAACTGCCGTCACTTCCCGAAGACGTCGAACGGTCGGCGTCCTACATGGCCGAACAGCTCTGTAACGGATTCATTCATCACGACCAGCGCCGGCGTGAAGCGTCGATCAAAGCGTTCGGCGCCGTCGACGCCCTCCAGTTTCCGGATTTGGACGAGACCGAGGCGGTTCGGGCGGCCCTCGGCTACGTGGACGCCCTCTGGGTCAAAGACGAAATCGAGGAATCCTGCCGCGTCAACGGTAGCCTGGATCCCGAACGCCTCGAAGCGGCCGACTGGTCCCCGATGGAGGACGCCTTCGAACGCCGGGCGGAGGTCGCCGACATCGATCCGCGGTACGCCGAACTGACGACGACTGCCTGGATAAACCACAAGACCGGCGAGGACTACTGGTCGCCGATGATGCAGGCCCAGATGCTCGAACTCCGTGCGGCCCTCGGGAACCCAGCCTATCCCGAGAAGCCCCGCCACGGACAGGACGGGTTCGGCCCCGAACCGACGCGCTACGCCCTCGGGGTCGAACTCCACGACATGCGCCGGTGGGACGAGGCCCGCGACGCGATGACGCCGTACTTCCAGTACATCCTCGACGAGCAGGAGTAGGGATATCCGCTCAGTCCGCGGCCATCGCCTCGGGCGAGAACTGCGCCTCGAAGACCCGCGCTTCACAGTCCTCACAGGTGGCCGCGATCACGTCGATGGAGCGACAGCAGGACTCCACCGTATCCTCGCCGAGCGTCACCGGACCGTCACAGGACGGGCAGCGCTCCAGCCACAGTCGCAGGGAGCCGAGCACCTCCGTCCGTGCGTCGAACCCGAGACGGTGCCAGCCCGCATGGCGGTCGCGGAGTTCGCCCTCCGCCGCCAGGTCGGCGAGGTAGGCCGCCCGCGACTCCCACTGGCCCACGCGCGTGTCGTCGATATAGGCCTCGTAGGCGTCGCCGTAGGACTCGACCCGCACCCGTTCGGTGTCGATGTCCAGGCCCTCGAACAGGGCGGCGATCCCCTCGTCCTCGTCGCCGCGTTCGCGGAGTCGGTGGATGCGCTCGTTCCAAGCCGTCCGGAACGCCTCCGTGAGACAGAGGTCGGTCCCGTCCCGACACTCCTCGACGGCGTCGACTTCGATGAGGAACGACTCGATGTCCGCCTCGTCGGCGATCGCCGGCGGGTCGGGGTCGTGCTTGTCGAACAGTTTCAACACGGCGTCGGGGAGGTATCGTTTCGTCAGCGTCGGCGTCCCCGGAACCAGATAGCCCCGGAGATAGATCGCAGCGACTGAGCCCGCGAACACGGCGACTGCCAGCGGCGGGGAGACCATCGCCACGAGACCACCGAGCAGGGCCGCGATAGCGAGGTTGACCACCGTGCACGGAACACAGCGGTTCTCACCGGTGTACTCTGGCTGTCGGAGGTGGTGTACTCGGTCACTGAAGGACATGAGTCGGTCGTACTCACACCACGCTCGCTCATAGATAATCGCCCGTTAACGGCCGTATGGCCGTCGTTTCTCGGCGGTGTCAGCGCTCGACGGTGGCGCGTTCCCCCGAGCTGACCATGCGCTCCGTGATTTCGACGCTCTCCTCGCCACCGCCGATCCGGTACGTGCCCGGATAGGCGACCGTCGCCTCGAAGGTCCCGTCCGTTACCGGTGCCCGGCGGACGTACTCGAAGTCGGCACCCGGAATCGACACCTCGGTGGCGAGACGGACGTCGTCCTCGCCGGTCGGTGCCGGCCCGCGGACGGTCGCGCCGGGGACGGGCCGGAACACCTTCCGCGCCCCATCGTCGGTGGCGAAGACGGCTCGGAAGTGGCCGACACCGCTGATACTGCGGATCTCGGCGCTCCCGAACCGGTCGTGGAGCGTCGACTGAACCGTCGACGAGGCGATCAGCCCGAGGTGGGGCAAGTCGCGGGTGACGACGAATCCGACACGCCCGTCGAACTCCGCGTACCAGTCGGCCTCGGTGTTCGCGTTCGAGAACAGGAAGTCCTCGTAGTGGCGTCGCGCGTAGCCGTACGACGCCGCCTCCCCGTTCACGAAGTAGTTGTAGACGCGGTTTCGCCCCCACTTGCTGAGGACGTAGCTCTCCGGATACGCGACGTCGTGGTCGTCGACGTAACCGGCAATCCACCGGGCCGCCTCGTAGGTCGCGTCGTCGATGACGAGGCGTCGGTCGATCAGCGCGGAGTAGAGCCCGCCGGCTCCGACGGCGACGCCCGCGAGGCCGCCGAGCAGTGCCACGCGCGTCCGGTCCGGGACGGCGAGGTCGGCGCCGTCACCGCCGTCGGCGGCGACGGCCGGGGAGACGGTGTCACCCTCGGTTCGCCGGGGCGCGGGTGCCCGCACGAGGTCGAACCACGACGCGAGCATCACGAACCCGACGCCGCCGAGGATGGCCGCGAAGGGCGCGAGTTCGCCGGCGAACCGCCGCTGGAGCGCCGCCAACACGCCGAAGTGAACGGTGTAGACGCCGACGACGAACCAGCTGGGTTCGAGCCGTCGCCACCCCCACGTGACCGCGAGGGGAAGCATCGGCGCGGCGAGCACGGACGCGAACCCGAGGAGGACGAGGACGCCGACCGCCCCGTAGTTGGCACCGACGCCCGTGAGTTCGGCCGCCTGCGTCGAGGAGAAGAAGGCGACACCGGACTGCAGTTCGGTCACGAGCGGCCGAGTCGACCGGACGGCGACGGCGGCGGCGACACCGAGACCCGCCTCGGCGGCCAGGAGCCACATCCACGAGCCGTCGAGTCGGCGGACGGCGACGACGATCGCCACCAGACCCACGCTCCCCAGCGCCAGCAGGTCGAGCGCGTAGACGACGGCCGCGTACTGCCAGCCGAGCAGGACGTGAACCAAGTGGGCGAGCGCCGCGCCCCCGACGAGGCCGGCGGCGACCGGCACCAGCCGCTCGGGACCCGGCCGTCGGATCTCCACCAGCGCCGCGAGTGCGAGCCCCGGAACGAGCGGGAACAGGAGGAGCGGTGCGGCCTCCCAGGAGAGCGACTGTCCCGCCACCGCGACGGCGAGGGCGGCCGCGGCGAGCCACGTGCGGCGGTCACGCTCCCCCCGCGTGAGCAGTTCGATCACGGCCAGCGCGGTCAACGCGAGCCACACGAAATCGAAGGCGTGGTGGTCGGCGACGCCGAGCGCGGTCCGGTAGGCGTGCGCCGGCGTGACGGCCAGGAGCCCGGCGGAGGCGAGGCCGACGCGGACGTCGTCGGTGAGTCGCGTGGCGGCGCCGTAGACGAAGGCCGCCGTGGCGACGGCAGCGACGACGGGGTACCACGCGACGACGAACCCCGAGCCCCACGTTCCCGCGCCGAAGGGCCACGTCGCCACCGCGAGCGTCGCGACGAGGAGCGGTTCCCCCTGGACCGCCCGGTCCGGAAGCGACGGGAGCGGGCCGTCGAGCAACGCTTGATCCGCCAGGTACCGGTACATGTAGGGATCGTTCGAGACGAGGACGACCCAGTCGTCGCGGAAGACCGCCTGGATCGTGGGCAGGCGGACGAGGACGACGAGCAGGAGGGCGAGAACGAGGGCCGTCCGGACGCGGATTCGGCGGCGGTGATCGACCGAGTCACGGCCGTCCGTCTCACTCATACACCACACCTCCCGGACGCGACCGACCGGCACCGACCGTGTGGCCGATCGAGAGACACGCGGAGACGTGTCGTCGACCGGTGGATCGATCGCTCACGATCGTGGGACATGTCACCGGAGGACCGACAAGGCGTCGGTAAAGGCCATCCACAGCTGTCGGAGGACGATACGGAGGTCGAACCAGAACGACTGGTTGCGGATGTACGCCACGTCGTAGCGCAGTTTCTCGTCGGGGTCGGTACTCGTCACGCCCTGTATCTGTGCGAGACCGGTCAGCCCCGGTTTCACGAACCACCGCTGACGCCACGAGTTGAGCTCGGATTCGATTGCGACCTCCTCCTCCACCCACGCCGCGCGCGGGCCGACCACGCTCATCCGCCCCCCGAGGATCGTCAGGAGCTGTGGGATCTCGTCGAGGTGGGTCTTTCGGAGGACCCGACCGACGCGAGTGATGCGGTCGTTCTCCTCGTCGTCGACCGGCGCCGGGGATTCGCCCTCCGGCACCATCGTCCGGAACTTGTAGACGGTGAACGTATCGCCGAATTCGGCGGTCCGCCGCTGTGCGTAGAGGATGGGACCCCCGTCGTCGATTTTGATCGCGGCAGCGATGAGGAGCATGATCGGTGCGAGAAAGAGCAGGCCTGTCAGCGCAAAGACGATATCGAACGCACGTTTGAGGACGTGGCTCCGCCACTCCCAAGGTTCGACGTCGATGTCGACCAGTTCGCCGGTTTCGAGACCCGTTGTCAGAACCGTATCGGCGTGCCGGTGGTGAACTTTGGCGTTGACGCCCATCCGGTGACACGTATCGAGCGAGCCGAAGAACTCCTCTTGATCCGGAAACTCGAAGGCGAAGACGACCGTGTCGATATCGCGTTCGACGAGCACGTCTTCAAGGCGGGCGAGGCCGCCGAGACACTCCTCTTCGGGGATGGAATCGGCACTGACGGTCCCACCGTCTGGGGTCGCGATGGGCGTCTCGCTTCCATGAGACGGATCCCGGAACCGGGAAGCGAACGAGGAGATATATCCCTCGACCGGCACCTCGGTCTCCCGAATCACCTCCGTGATGGTTTCCGGGTCGTCGCCGACGACGACCGTCCGCTCGGGGTCGACCCGTGGACTCCGGCGGATCGCGACGAACCACGCCGGCAGGACGACGCCCATGCCGATGGTCGTGAGGACGAGCGTCGTCCGCGGGAGCCGGTAGGTGTAATCGAAGTAGCCGACCGCGGCGAGGGCGACGGCGGCGAGGGCAACCCGCTTCTCGACGAGGAGGATCGTATCGAGCACGCGTCGCGGGCGCGGCTTGAACAGCGGGACGAGGGCACCGAGCACGACGAACAGCGTCGTCGCGATGGCGAGCGAGAGGTCGCCGTTGGAGAGTGTCGTCGACGGCAAGCGGTCGAACACCGGAACCACCACCGCCAGTCGCTGCGCGATCGGGTGGTTCGCGGCGGCGACACTCCCCGCCGCGAGCGCCGTGGCCCCAACCCCACTGACGAGCCGGTATCGCCACCCGGAGAGCATTACCAGTGGCGTGGACGCACATCTATTTGATTAGTTACTTGTTAATACATCACACCCGAGGGGGCGGCCGATCCACCCGAGAAGGTAATCCGGTCCTACCGGGCTACAGGGTGTGCGTTCCGACCCCTCGACGGCGCTTAACCGACGGTTAAACGGCCAGGCCACCGAGGATGGCCAACCCGCCGAGCCCGACACAGAGTATCCAGACGGGCACGTGGCGGACCACCCGCATCAACAGGTCGATGGTCGCGTAGCCGACGACGGCGGCGACGGCGAGTGCGACGAGCCCCGCCGTGGGAGAGACGCCCACGCCGCCCGTGCGGACGACGCCGACGCCGCCGCCGATGAGGGCGGCGGGAATGCTGAGGAGGAAGGACAGCCGGAAGGCGGCCGCGCCCTCGTGTCCCCGGAGGAGGAGCGCGCTCGTGGTCGTCCCCGACCGGGAGACGCCGGGGAGGATGGCGAGTCCCTGCAGGCCGCCGACGAGGACGGCGTCGACAGCGTCGGGGGTGGACCGGGTCGCCAGGGCGTAGGCACCGGCGAACCGCTGGAGTAACCCGGTCGCGACGAGCAACGCGCCGACGAGGGCGACGAAGGCGCCGCCGGTGAGTTCGGAGACGACGGCGTCGAGGACGGCGAGGGCGACGAGGCCGACGGCGGACGCGGCGGCGGTGGCGAGGACGACGAACGAGAGCGTCGCCGTCTCGCCGTCGAACGCGTCGCCGACTCGGACGTCGGACCACGACGCCAGCGCCGTCCGCACCTCCTCCCGGTAGTACACCGTCGCCGAGACGGCCGTCCCGAGGTGGAGAAAGAGGGCGTAGGAGACGGCGACGTCCGGACGTTCGCCGAGCGCGGTCAACGCGATGGCGACGTTCCCTTCGCTGGAGATGGGGAGCCACTCGAACACCCCCTGAAGGATGCCCACGACGACGGCCACCAGATGTGGATCCATACGGGGGACAAACTGTCAGCCCATATAGAACGTCGGAATCCGGAACGCCACGAACGGTGACGAGCGCACCGCGGTGTCACACGCGGTGGCTGCGCCCGAGGTGGCCGGCAGCGAGAAGGAGGCCGACGACCGGAGCGACGGGGTGGAGGAGGGCGAGCGCCGAGACGACGGCAAGGACCACGGGAAGGGAACCGCTCGTGGCGTGGTCGACGAGACGATCACAGCGGGGACGCGTGCGGGGTGACGTGTGGTGCATCTGCGGGGAGCGAGTGGGCCGAAGCGTGTGTCGCACGGACCACGGGGGAGGGGGTCCGGCGTCGGTGCGGTGGAGTGAGCCGTCTATTCTGTTTGTTCGGCTCATTCCGAACGAACAGACCGAACAGTTTAATACTTACGGTTCGTCACGTACGGCCGTGAACGAACGGTGGACCGACCCCCCAGCCGGCGGGGGGCGACGATGAGCGGGGACGGGTCGGCGGCCGCTCGGGAGGAAGTCATCGAGTCGATGGAGCGGTCGGCCGAGGTGTACGGACTGAGTCGGAGCGCGGGACGGGTGTACGGCGTCCTCTATTTCGCGGCCGAACCGCTTTCGATCCCGGGGCTGGTCGAGGAGACGGGGTACGCGAAGTCGACGATCAGCAACGTGACCCGGCGACTCACGCGGATCGGGCTGATCCGCCGACGCTCCTCGGGCGGCGGGGGACGGCGCGTCCGGTTCGAACCCGAGACGGATCTGTGGTTCGTCGTCCGGGACGTCCTCCAGCAACACGTCGCCCGGGAGATGGGGTCGACGCGACGGACGCTCGACCGGTCCCTGTCCCGCGTCGACGACGGCGACACGGCGACACGCGCACACATCGAGGACCTGGCGACCACCTACGACGAGTTCGAGACGCTTCTCGAACTCGCGATGGACCACTCGGTCGAGGAGCTGATCGACGCCATCGAGGCCTACGAGCGCGACTGACTACCAGGACACGGTGAAGACACAGGCGTCGTCGCCGTCGCGGCGACACCGGTCGCCCCGTTCCTCGACGAAGACGAACGACTCGACGGGGGCGTGGTTCCGGGCGACGGCACGGATCAATCCTCGGTCGAACGGGCAGGGGTAGGGGTTCCGGCAGGTAACCTCGGCCTCCCGGTCGCCGACCGCCTCGAACCGATAGGATCCGATGTCGCCGCCGCGGTGATTCCGGCGGTAGGCGTCGTCGATGGCGCGGAGTCCCTCGGGGACCGAACCGGGGTCGTCCGGCCACTCGGCCACGTCGGGGATCTGTTCGCCGACGCGGTCGAGGATGTGCGGTTCCAGCTCCGACGCGATGACCTCGAACGTGTCCAACCAGGCCTGCTGTGGGTACCACTCGTCCGGCGACGGATCGTCGATGCCGTGTTCCGCGAGGGCGTCGCGTGCCGCCCCCCGATAGGACTCGGCGAACCGGGCGAGCGCGTCGTCGACGACGCTGAGGATCGTCCGTCCGTGGACTTCCACGTTCTCGTCGAAGGCCTCGTAGGGAGCCATCCCCTGAGCCTGCGC
This sequence comes from Haloplanus salinarum, assembly GCF_009762275.1. Lineage (NCBI taxonomy): Archaea > Methanobacteriati > Methanobacteriota > Halobacteria > Halobacteriales > Haloferacaceae > Haloplanus > Haloplanus salinarum. The sequence continues at coordinate 1,313,895 of NZ_CP034345.1, forward strand.
GTGGCGCCGGGATATAGGTTGGTGGGACGGGGCGACGCGGGGTTTTCAACCCTGATACTCGCATCCGAACGGTTATTCGCCCGTTCGTCGTACGGCCGCCGATGAGCTGGGACCCCCCCGATCCCGTTCGCGTCCTGCACGTCGACGACGACCCCGATTTCGCCGAACTGACCGCGACGTTTCTGGAACGCGAGAGCGACCGACTGACCGTCGAGACGGCGGACGACGTCGACGAGGCCCTCGAACGGCTCCGGGCGGGCGCGTACGACTGTGTGGTCTCGGATTACGACATGCCTGGCCGGAACGGGATCGAGTTCCTGGAGACCGTCCGCGAGACCGACCCCTCGCTTCCGTTCGTCCTCTTTACGGGCAAGGGCAGCGAGGAGGTCGCGAGCGACGCCATCTCCGCGGGCGTGACCGACTACCTCCAGAAGGAGGCGGGCACCGACCAGTACGCCGTCCTGGCCAACCGGATCGTCAACGCCGTCGGACACGACCGCTCGCAGCGACTGGTCGAGCGCAGCGAACGCCGCCTGCGGGAGATCGTCGACTCGCTGCCGCACTTCCTGTTCGTCGTGGACCGCGGGGGGACGTACCTGCTCGCGAACGAGACCCTCGCGGCGTTTCACGACACCACGGTGGACGAAATCGAGGGCGCCACCGTCGACGAGGTCCTCGGCGCGGAGGCGGCCGAACGGGTTCGGGGCGACGTCGAGGAGGTCCTGCGGACGGGGGAACCGAAGCGCGTGACCGACGTCGAACTCCCCGACGCCGCGGGGCGGACGCGCGTCCTCGAACCCCGACTGTTGCCGTACGACCTCACGGACGGCGACGAGGGGGCGGTCCTCGGTATCGCGGTCGACGTCACCGAACGCGAGCAGCGAAAGCACGAACTCGAACGGGCACGGGAGCGGATGCAACTCGCACTCGACCGGACGCAGTCGGTCGTCTTCGAGATCGACCTCGACACCGGGGACGTCGTCCGCCACGGCGCGTACGAGCAGTTCTTCGACCACCGACCCGCGGAGGTGCCGACGTGGGAGGACCACTGCGAGACCGTCGTCCATCCGGAAGACCGGGCCGCGTTCCGGCGTTTCCATCGGGAGTTGATCGACGGGGATCGGGAGCGTGGCGAGATCGAATACCGGACGACGCCCGACCCCGAGACTGGCGGCCACCGCTGGCTCAGGGCCACCGTCGACACCGACGGGGCACCGGACCGGCGGGCGGTCGGCATCTCCCGGGACATCACCGCGTACAAGGAACGCGAGGCGGAACTCGAACGCAAGGAGCGACGGTACAGGGCGGTCTTCGAGGATCCGAACATCCTCGTCGGGCTACTCGACACCGACGGGACGGTGCTCGACATCAACCGGACGGCGCTGGCCTACGTGGACGCCGACCGCGCCGACGTGGTCGGGCGGCGCTTCTCGCGGACGCCGTGGTTCGACGAGGGGGGCAACACCGCGTCGCGGATCGAGGAGTGGATCGGCCGCGCCGCCGCCGGGGAGTACGTCGAGTTCGACCTCGAACTCACGGGACCGAACGGCAACCCGTACTCGATCACGGGCGTCTTCCGCCCCGTCACGGACGACGACGGCGAGGTGGTGTCGATCATCATCTCGACACGCGAGACCAGCGAGCGCAAGCGCAACCGGCGGGCGCTGGAACGGACGAACACCCTCCTCTCGGCACTCGTCGACACGCTCCCGGTCGGCGTGCTCGCGGAGGACGAGAACCGCAACGTCCTGAAGACCAACGAACAGCTGTTCGATCTGTTCGGGATGCAGGGGACGCCCGCCGAGGCGGTCGGCGAGGACTGCGAGCGACTCGCGGAGGCGGTCAGCGCCATGTTCGAGGACTCCGAGGGGTTCGTCGACGGCATCGAGGCGGCGGTGACGGGCGATGACGACGCCCGCGACGAGTCGCTCACCCTCCGTGACGGCCGGACGTTCGCCCGGAACTACCGGCGGATCGGCCTGCCCGACGGCGACGGCCACCTCTGGGTGTATCGGGACGTCACCGAGAGCGCCCGGCGCGAGCGCCGACTCGAAGCCCTGAACGAGACGACGCGGGAGCTGATGGCCGCCGAGACGCGGGAACGGATCGCCGAGGTCGGCGTCGAGACCGCACGGGACATCCTCGGACTCGACGCGAACTCGGTCCACCTCCTCGACGACGAGGCGGGGCTCGTCCCCATCGCGTACACGGACGCCCTCGGCGAGATCATCGGCGAGCCGCCGACGTTCGCCGCGGGCGAGAGCATCGCGTGGCGCAGCTACGAGCGGGGGGAGGCGTTCGCGGTCGACGACGTCCACGACGACCCGGACGTCTACGACTCCGACTCCACGCTCCGGAGCGAACTCTACCTGCCACTCGGCGAGGACGGCATCCTGATCGCGGGTTCGACGACTGCCGGCGCCTTCGACCAGCGGGATCTGGTCCTCGGGAAGATCCTGGCTAGTAGCCTCACCACGGCGCTCGAACAGGTGTACCGCCGGGAACAGCTCCGTGCCCGCGAGCGGGAACTCGCCAGGCGGAACGACCACCTGGAGTCCTTCGCGAGCGTCCTCTCACACGACCTCCGGAGCCCACTGAACGTGGCCACGGGCCAACTCGAACTCCTGGCCGAGGACTGTGACAGCGAGCGTCTGCCGCCAGTCCGGCGGTCGCTCGAACGGATGGAGACGCTGATCGAGGACCTCCTGACGCTCGCCCGGGAGGGCACCGAAGTCGGGGAGATGGAACCCATCGACCTGGCGACGCTGGTCCGAACCTGCTGGGAGACCGTCGAGACGGACGCCGCCACCCTCGACGTCCGGACCGACGGGAAGATCGTCGCCGACCGCAGTCGCCTCCGGCAACTGATCGAGAACCTGATCCGGAACTCCGTCGAGCATGGCTCCACGAGCAGTCGACCGAAGGCCGACGACAGCGTGGAACACGGTTCCACGAGCAGTCGACCGAAGGCCGACGACAGCGTGGAACACGGTTCCACGAGCAGCCGGACGCAGTCCGGAGACCGCGAGGGATCTCCGATCCCTCGAGAAGCCGACGACAGCGAGCCACACGACGCCACGGTCACCGTCACCGTCGGCGACTGCGAGGGTGGGTTCTACGTCGCGGACGACGGTCCTGGGATCCCGGAAGCGGACCACGAGGCGGTGTTCGAGGCGGGCTACTCGACGTCACACGACGGGACGGGACTCGGCCTCCGGATCGTCGAGGGCATCGCCACCGCACACGGCTGGAGCGTCTCGGTCACGGAGGGTGCCGACGGCGGGGCCCGCTTCGAGATCACCGGCGTCGAGCACACGTCGAAGACGCCGGTGGACTGACCGCGCCCGGACGGATCGCGGGACCGCCGGCTTCAGCGACCCGGCGGTTCGTCCCGCGCCACGACGAGTTCGGTCGCCTCGACGTCCTCGAAGGCCGCGGCCTGGCCGCCGACGGCGACGTCGCCGTCGTCGGTGCGGACCGTGAGCGACGCGGTCATCCGGCTGCGGTCGCCGGCGACGTCGACGATCCGGCCTTCGACGGTCCGTGGCTCGCCCGTCTCCACGTCGCGACCCCGGACCGTGACGTGGTGGGGACCGTTCCGGTCGCCGAGGTCGTTGACACAGCGCCGGAGCGAGGCGTACCGCCGCGGGGAGGGGCGGTCGTCGGTCCGTTCGACCAGCGTCGTGGCCGACCCCCAGACGACGGTGTTCAGGAATCCCGACACCAGCGACCCCAGCTCCGAGCGGTTGAACACGACGCCGTACCCCGCCGGGCCGGATCCGACCGCCTCGCGCGCAGTGTAGATTGAGTACTCGCCGTCGGCGACGGCGGCGACCGGCGTCGTCACGCCCCGTCGGGCGCGGACGCTCGACGCCACGTCCGTGTAGTCGTACGCGTCGGCCCCGGGAACCTCGGCGGCCGGCGAGAGCAGGAGGTCGACGGCGACGCCCTCGGCGCGTCGCTCGGCGAGTGCGTCCTCGAACCGCGAGAAGAGGTCGGGCGTCAGCGAGACCAGCAGTTCGTACTCCGCGGCCGTGATCACGTCCTCCAGATACCGGAGGATCGTCGGCCGGGACTTGACGAGCGACGCCGCCTCGGTGCCGCGGCTGGGGGCGGTGTACCGGCGTTCGAGCGCCTCCACCAGGTCGGCGAGGGTCGTCCGCACGTCGTCGAACGCCTCCGTCGGGTCGACCGCCACGATCCGCATCGGCCGGGACTCGTGTACCTCCACGAAGCCGTGATCGGCCAGGCTCCGCACGGTGTCGTAGACGCGTGGCTGGGGGATGTCGGTCCGCTCGGCGACCTCGGCCGCCGTCAACTGCCCGTGTTCGAGCACCGTCACGTACGCCTCGATCTCGTACTCCCCGAGGTCGAACGTCTCCCCCACGGCGGCGAGCGTCCGGCGCAGGTCGTCGTCCGTCACGGCAACCACCCCGGCGCGTCGCGAGCCAGTCGGTCCACGACCGACGACGGTCCGGTCATGTGTCGTCGCCGACGCGGATCGCCTGCACCAGCGAGTAGACCGGTACGCCGTCGATGGCGTCGGTCCCCTGCTTGTCGACGAGGACGACGCAGGCCACCGGTTCGCCGCCCCGTTCGCGGATCGCCTCGACCGTCTCGGTCATGGTCGTCCCGCTGGTGATGGTGTCGTCGACGACGTAACACGCCCGGTCGCGGATGTCCGCGAAGTTCCGGGAGAACGTTCCCTCGAACTCCCCGAGGTCGCCTTCCTCCCACTGGTGTTTCCGGGGGGCGTACGCCGCGACGTCCGTGTCGAGTTCCTGGGCGACGACCGTCGCCAGCGGGCCGCCGGCCTTCTCGATACCGACCGTCAGGTCGACCGCGTCGCCCTGCTTCGAGAGGAGGTCGGCCATCGCCTTCGCGACGTAGGTCAGCCGGGCCGAGTCGCGCCCGATGGCGCTCCAGTCGACGTGGATGTCGTGTGGGCCGCCGGCGTCGGTGGGCGCCGGCGGCGCCGACGGGCCGGCGCCGCCCGTCCGCTCGACGAGCCACCTGGCCGTCTCCCGGGAGACGTTCAACTCGTCGGCGATTTCGCCCTTCGAGAAACCGCGCTCGGACAGTTCCCCCGCGCTCTCGATGAGGTCGTCGACGTTCTTCATACGGTATCGAACTCCACGGCCGCCTTTATCGTCGTGTCGGGACCGAACGCCGCCTCGAACCGATCGACCGGCACGAGGTCGGTCACGTACCGATCGAAGAACCACGCGGGGAGCGTCTCGAGCCGGTCGACGGCCGCGTGGAAATGGGTGGGGCCGGCGTTGACGCTCCCGACGACCGCCTTGTTGTGCATCACGAGGTCCTCGTGGAACCGCCCGGCGTCGACGGTGAGTTCCTGGGAGCCGGGGAGACCGAGCAGCGCGGCGACGCCGTTGGGGGCGAGCGCGTCGACCGACTCGACCGCGTGTCGTGGCGCGCCCGTCGCTTCGACGACCAGGTCGACCGGCTCGTGAGCGGTCGGCACCTTCCCGACCGGCGTCTCGCGGGCGTCGACGTAGGTCGCGTCCAGCGACTCGAGGAGGTCGATCGTCGGATCGGGACGGTCGCGCCGGCCCAAACAGTAGACGTCCATCTCGGGGGCGAGGAGGGCGACCGCCAGCAGGCCGAGCGCGCCGTTGCCGAGCACCAGCGCCGTCTCGGGCTCCCAGGTGAACGACGACCGGGACGCCCGCGCCAGGTCGAGTGCCTTCTCCAGAACGCTGATCGGCTCGGCCAGAAAGCCCCACGCCGCGTGGGCCTCGGGGACCGGAATCAGGAACGGCGCGGGACTCGTGAAGTACTCGCTCATGAAGCCGTGTGCGCCGTCGATCCCCCGCTCGACACACGCCGACGGCGGGGCCATGTCGGGTTCGGCGCGCTCGAAGTAGGCGTTGGTTCCGCCGGGCGAGGGCCGACGCACCATCGGGGTCACGACGTCGCCGCGCTCGAAGTCGGTGGTGGTGGGATCCACGACGACGCCGACCGCCTCGTGCCCGAGGACGAGTCGCTCCTCGTCGGCGGGGAAGCCGCCGTGATCGCCGGCGATCACCTCGTGGTCGGTCCCGTCGACGCCGACCCGGAGCGTCCGAACGAGCACCTCGCCCGGCGCCGGCTCCGGGCGGTCCACGTCGAACAGTCGCGGTCGGTCGCCGCCGGACTCGATGCCGATGGCTCGCATGCTCGTCCCCTGGGTTGCTGTCGAAAAAGATTTATCGGTTTTCGAGTTAATACCTCGACGGAGTACGCGGCGCCGATTCGGCCCGACGCGATCCGACCAAGCCATGGAACGCTACGACCAACTGTACCGGCTGTACGAGGAGTTCGACACGGAGCGACTGCGCAGTTACCGGGAGTTCGTCGACCTGTTTCCCCCGGTCGACTCGCCGGTCGCCCTCGAACACTGGCGGAGCGCCGCGGAGGAGCTCCGTGCGATGCGGGAGGAGATCAGGTCCGCGTACGCGGCCGGCGGGGAGACGTTCGCGGAACTGGCGAGCCTCGCGACCCGGGAGCAGGCCTTCACCGGCCTCGACCTCCACTCGGCGTACGGGCGGGCGGTGAACGTCCTCGTCCTCGACGTCGACGAGACGCTCCGCTCGGCCGGCCGCACCGACAACGAGATTCCGCGGGAGACGCTCCACCTCCTCACCCGGTTTCACGACGCGGGCGTCCCCATCGTCATCTGCACGGGCCAGACCCTGGAGAACGTCAAGGGCTTTCTCATCCAGGGGTTGGGGAACGAACTCGTCCACTCTGGGTCGGTGAGCGTCGTCTACGAGGCCGGGACGGGCGTGTTCACGCCCGGGCACGGCGCCCGGACGAAGCGATTGCTCTACGAGGAACTCGACGACGACATCCAAACGACGTTCCGGGAGATCCGATCCCGGGTCCTCTCGGCGGCCCCCGAACGCCTCCGCCACGGCTGTCACCTCCAGGGCAACGAGTTCAACGTCACGCTCAAGCCGAACTTCGAGACCGGAAGCGACCGGGCCCGCGAGGTGATCGACGAGGGACTGGTCTACCTCCTCGACCTGCTGGAGGAGGCCGTCGCGAACGTCGCCGACGTGGACGTCGAGCCGAACGGGTGGGCGCGGGTCCACTACGCCGCGGCGGACCCGGAGATCGATCGGGTGCTCGCGGCGAGCGACGCACGACCCGACGCGGACGCGACGGCCGTCCCGGGGCCGCTGTCGGCGCTCTTCGAGCGGATCGACGTGGCCTACTACGAGGCCGACGCGGCCGAGGTCGGCAGTCGCGAACTCAACAAGGTCGTCGGCGTCGAGGCCGCGCTCGACGTCCTCGGCGTCGACGACCCGTTCGCGCTCGTGATGGGCGACAGCAAGAGCGATCTGCGGGTGATGGAGTGGGTCGACGAACACGACGCGGGCGTCGCCGCCGCGCCGGACCACGCCTCGGCCGACGTGCTCGATCACGTCCGCTCGACCGACGACCTCGTGTTCGACCGCGGCGACGCCGCCGAGATGCTCCGGACGGTCCTCGCGCTCGACCGCATCGCCGAACTCGAGTGAGCGGTAGTGTTCGGAGACGTAAGTGAGGGTAGGAACACCCCGAACGCCCCGAGTCGCTGGAGTCCGGGGTAGCGAGGTGGTCACAGTCGTACCGTTCGATCCGGACAGTACCCGAGTGAGCGGTCGGCGTCTTTTTTACGGGGCCGGACCGAACGGGGCGTATGACGGACTCAGCGCCGAATCCGGGGACGGGAGACCCGCTCGACCTTCGTGGCGTCGTCCCGCCGACGGTGACGGCCTTCGACGACGACGGGGCCGTGGATCACGACGCGACCGCCGCACACGCACGGTTCGTCGTCGACGGCGGGGCCCGCGCGGTCTTTCCCCTGGGGACGAACGGCGAGTTCCCGCTGTTGACCGGCGACGAGCGTCGGGCCGTCGTCGAGACGGTAGTGGACGCCGTCGACGTGCCCGTCATCGCGGGCGTGGGCGCCGAGAGCACACGGGAGACGGTCGCCAACGCCGAGCACGCGGCGGCGACCGGCGCCGACGGCGTCGTCGTCGTCACGCCGTACTACTACCCGCTGGACGGCGACGCCGCGGTCGAGCATTACCGGGCGGTCGCCGAGGCGGTCGACGTCCCGGTGTACGTCTACCACATCCCGAGCAAGACGGGCAACGAACTGTCGCTCGCGACCCTCGGCCGCCTCGCGACCCTCGACGGCGTCGCCGGCGTCAAGGACTCCTCGAAGGACGTCCCCTGGCTCGCACAGGCCATCGATGCCCACCCAGAGTTGACCTTCCTCGCGGGGTCGGATTCGCTTCTGTTCACGGGACTTGCGGTCGGCTGTGCGGGGATGGTGAGCGCCGTCGCCAACGTCTTCCCCGAACTCGTCGTCGACCTGTACGACGCCTACGACGCGGGCAGGGAGTCGGAGGCACGACGCCTCCAGTCGCGGGTGTTCGCCGTCAGGTCGGCGCTGAAACGCGGGCCGTACATGGCCGGGGTGAAGACCGCGCTGTCGCTGCGTGACCTCGAGTTCGACGTCGGCGGCCTCCGGGCCCCGCTCCGGACGATGGACGACGACGAGCGGGCGGCGCTCCGGTCCGAACTCCGCGAACTCGACGTGCTGTAGGCCGGGGGCGGAACCACCGGTATTAACCCCCACAGGGGTTTGCAACCGTGTATGTCGGAACTCGTCACGTTCGGCGAAACGATGCTGCGTCTCACGCCGCCCCGGGGCCACCGGCTCTCGCGTGTCGACCGCCTCGACGTCCACGTCGGCGGCGCCGAGAGCAACGTCGCGGTGGGGGCCGCCAACCTCGGCGTCGAGGCGGCGTGGGCGTCGCTGTTGCCCGCGACCGACCTGGGCGAGCGAATCGCCTACGCGCTCCGCGGCGAGGGGGTCGAACCCCTGGTCACGTGGACGGAGACGGGTCGCGTCGGCACCTACTACTTCGAGCGCGGGGGGATGCCCCGCGGCCGCGACGTCATCTACGACCGCGAGGGGGCGCCGATCAGGGAGGCCACGCCCGCCGACGCGCCCCTCGACCGGATCCGCGACGCCGAGGTGTTTTTCACCACGGGCATCACGCCGGCGCTCTCCGAGGGTCTGGCCGAAACGACCGGCACCCTCCTCGAGACGGCGCGGGACGCCGGCGTCACGACCGCCTTCGACGTCAACCACCGGGACAAACTGTGGACCCCGGAGACGGCCCGGGAGACGCTCGCCGGCCTGTTCCCGTCGGTCGACGTCCTGTTCGTCGCCGAACGTGACGCCCGCGAGGTGCTCGCGCTCGACGGCGACGCCGAGCGGATGGCCCGCGACCTGGCCGCCGAGTACGGCTTCGAGACGGTGGTCGTCACGCTCGGCGAGGAGGGCGCCATCGCCGTCCACGACGGGACCGTCAGCCGGCAGGGGACGTTCCCGGCCGACACCGTCGACCCGCTCGGCTCCGGCGACGCCTTCGCCAGCGGCTTCCTCGCCGAACGGCTGGACGGCACTCCCGTCCCCGACGCGATGGCCTACGGGGCGGCGACCGCCGCCCTGAAGCGGACCGTCGAGGGCGACATGGCCCGCGTCTCGCCGGCGGAGGTTCGCGCCCTCGTCGAGGAGGGCGGGAAGACGGACATCGAACGCTGACGGAACCGGGGGCCACAGTCGAGCCTACACACTTTTTGCCACCGACGCTAGAGGAGTTGGTAATGAATCACGCGAAGGGACCACTGCTCAGCATCGACGTCGGAACACAGGAGGCGACGGCCGTCGACGTCACGACGGAACTGTCGTCGTTCGTCGGGGGACGGGGACTCTGTACGAAACTGGCACACGACCGGATCCCGTTCGACGCCGACCCGTTCGGGCCGGAGAACCGGATCTACTTCGCGACCGGCCCGCTCCAGCAGTCGGGGATGTCGTTCACCGGACGGATGAACTGCACGGGCCTCTCGCCGCTGACCGACGGCCTCCTGTCGACGAACGCCGGGGGGTACCTCTCGCGGAACTTCGTCGCGACTGGCCATCCGGCCGTCGAGATCACCGGCGCGTCCGACGAACTCCTCGTCCTCCACGTGACCGACGAGGGCGTCGAGTTCGTCGAAGCGCCGGAGCTGGCGGGTGCGACGGTACCCGAAGTGACCGAATACGTCAAGCGCGAGCGGGACCTCGACGCCGAGAACATCGCCTGCATCGGCCCGGCGGGGGAGAACCGCGTCCGCTTCGCCTGCGTGATGACCTACGAGAGTCGCGCGTTCGGTCGGGGCGGGATGGGGGCGGTCCTCGGCTCGAAGAACCTCAAGGCCATCACCTTCGAGGGGGACAGCGAACCCGACGTGGCCCTGCCGGAGGACGTCCAGCAGGAGGTCCACAGCGCGGCGGCCACCTCCGACGACCTGATGCGCCGGCAGGGAACCACCGGCGGCACGGAGTTCATCAACGACAACTTCTCCTTGCCGACGCGGTACTTCGAGAAGTACCACTTCGAGGACGCCGACAAGATCGGCGGCGACGCCGTCGAGGAGAAGAAGTACAAGAAGGGGTCGTGTTCGATGTGTGCCTTCGCCTGCAAGCTCCCGACCCGCGACGAGGCGACGGGGCTGGAGACGGAGGGCCCCGAGTTCGAGACGGTGTTCTCCTTCGGGAGCAACTGCGAAGTCGGCGACATCGTCGACGTGATGCAGTCGAACGAGCTCTGTGACGTCTACGGGCTGGACACCATCTCCTGTGGCAACGCCGTCGCCGCGTACCTCGCCGCCGAGGACGAGTTCGGCAACGCCGACCTGATCCACGAGACGATCGAACGGATCGCCACCCGCGAGGGGGTCGGCGACCTCCTCGCCGAAGGCGTCTCCCGCGCGGCCGACGAACTCGGCGTCCGGAACTACACGGTCAAGGACATGGAGTTCGCCGCCCACGACGGCCGCGTCCTCTACGGGCAGGCGCTCAGCTACGCCGTCGCGAACCGCGGCGGCGACCACATGTACTCCACCACCCTCCGCGTGGAGTACGACGGCGAGGTCGACCCCGAGACCCTGGAAGGCAAGCCGGAGCTCGTGATGCGCCGCGAGAACCACGCCGCCTTCCGCGACTCGGGAATCGTCTGTGCGTTCGCCGGCGGCACCGACCACGTGACCGAGGAGACACTGGAGGCGCTCTTCGAGTGCGACTACGAGGAACTCCAGGAGGTCGGCGCCCGGACGGTCGAACTCGAACGACACTTCAACAACGAGCGCGGGATGGACCGCGAGGCCGACACCCTCCCCTACGACATCCCCGGGATGGAGGAGGCGGTCGGGAAGTATTACGACCTCCGCGGCTGGAACCCGGACGGCACCGTCTCCGACGACGTCGTCGCCGAGTACGCCGCCACCCGGTCGTCGACGGCGGACTAACCCCCGACGACCGGCGGCGCGAGCCGCACCACGGCGCCGTCCGAAAGGACCGTCCCGTCGCCGTCCAGTTGCCGGACGTTCCGGCCGTCGACGGTCACCGTCGCCCGCCGGGAGCCGTCCGTCGCCCGGAGGTAGTCGTCCAGTCCGTCGAACGACTCGCGGAGCGATTCCAGCGCCGCGCCGACGGTCGGCGCCTCGTCGAACGTGCGGGTGACGCGCTTGCGGCCGACGGCCTCCCGCATCGGGCCGAAGAAGTCGAAGTGAACCTCCATCGTCGGCACCACGCCCCGAGCCGTCTTGTAGGTGTCCCCGTCGCCGGACGACTTTTGTCCGCCGAGTGCACAGCCCGAGCCATGCGCGTCGACGTCCGGTGTTACGGCGAGGTGGCGGCGGCGGTCGACGACGGCGACGGCCCGCGTACCCTCGATGGGGGCGCGACGGTCGCCGACCTGCTCGCGGCCCTCGATATCGGCGACGCGTCGTCGTTCACCGGCGGGCTGGTCGTGCTGGTGAACGGGAGCCACGCCGACGCGGACGCGACGCTCTCCGACGGGGACACCGTCGCGCTGTCGCAGTCGCCGATGCGGGAGTGAGCCGGCGGACGGAAGGTATCTCCGTCGCGGCCCCGAAGTCCACCCATGCGAGAGACGAACCGACGGTGGCACCTGGCGAAGCGACCCGCGGGCGAACCGGACGCCGACTGTTTCGACCTGCGGGAGGGCGAGCGACCGACGCCGAACCCCGGCGAGCTCCTGGTGCGCGTGCGCTACCTCTCGGTCGATCCGTACATGCGCGGCCGGATGCGTGACACGGCGTCGTACGCGGAGCCGTGGGCCGTCGGCGACCCGCTCTCGGGCGGCGTCGTCGGCGAGGTGGTCGAGAGCGGGAGCGACCGGTACGGACCCGGAGATATCGTCGCGGGTCGCGGGTCGTGGGCCGACTACGCCGTCCTCGACGCCGACGACGCGACCGACGTGGATCCGTCGGTCGCGGACCTCCCCGCCTACCTCGGCGTCCTCGGGATGCCGGGGCGGACGGCCTACTTCGGCCTGTTCGACGTGGCCGAACCGCGGGCGGGCGAGACGGTCGTCGTCTCCGGGGCCGCGGGCGCCGTCGGGTCGACGGTCGGCCAACTCGCGGCGCTCCAGGGCTGTCGCGTCGTCGGCTTCGCCGGCACCGACGAGAAGGTCGACTGGCTCGTCGACGACCTGGGTTTCGACGCGGCGATCAACTACGCCGAGACGGACGACTACCGGGCGGCCCTCGACGACGCCGCGCCCGGCGGGGTGGACGTCTACTTCGACAACGTGGGGGGACCGATCACCGACGCGGTGTTCACGCGCCTCACCGTCGACGCCCGCGTCGCCGTCTGCGGACAGATCGCCCACTACAACGACGAGACGGTGCCGACGGGGCCGCGGAAGCTTCCCCAACTCATCGCGCCGCGGGCGACGGTGCAGGGGCTCCTGGTGAGCGACTTCGCGCCCCGCTTCGAGCGGGCGTCCCAGCGCCTCGGGGAGTGGGTGGCGGCCGGCGACCTGCAACACCGCGAGACGGTCGTCGAGGGGCTGGAACACGCCCCCGAGGCCTTCCTCGGCCTGTTCAGCGGCGACAACGTCGGCAAGCAGGTGGTGCGGGTCTCGGCTGCGGCGTCGAGCTAGACACCGACAATTAATCACCGTCGACGGCGAGAGGCCGGTATGGCCGTTCAGCGAAGCGACGACGCCCGCCTCGACGACCGGGATCGGAACGACTGGACGCTCCGCGACGAGGACGCCCGCGAGTACGTCCAGGGAGCCGTCGACGCGACGGTGACGCTCGTCGAGTCGACGTACGGACCGACGGGGATGGAGAAACTCGTCGGCACGACGGACCGACAGAACCGGGACGACCTACGCCGGATCGACGACGCCGGACGGCTCTTCGAAGCCATCGAGAGCGGCGACGGGTTCGGACATCCGGTCGCGGCGTTGTTCGTCGACGGCGTCGACGGGATGCGGAACCGACTGCACGACGGGACGACGGCATCGGTCCTGCTCGCGGGGGCGCTGATGGACGAGGGGTTCGACCTCGTCGAGCGGGGACTCGCGCCCAGTAGCGTCATCGTCGGGTACGGCATCGCCCGCTCGCACGCCGGCGAAGTGCTCGACGAACTCGCCCGCCCCGTCGACGCCGACGACGAGGAGACACTCGCCGACGTCGCCGCGACGACGATGACGACGGCGCTCGACCGGGACGTACGCCGGGACCTGTCCGCGCGCGTCGCCGCGACCGTCCGCCGGCTCGGCGACGCGGGCGACGGCGACTGGGTCAACACCGACCACGCGAAGGTGCTCGCGGCGCCCGGCGTCGAGACGCGGACCGACGACGGACTGGTGTTGTCCCGTCCGGCGGACGCCGGTCCGACCGGCCGGGGCGTCACGGAACCGATCACGGACGCCCGGGTGGCCATCGTCGACCGGGAGATCGACTTCGAGGAGACCGCGAGCGTCCTCGACGGCGGCGAGGGGGTTCACCTCTCCTCGCCGCAGGCGGCGACCCGCTACCGGACCGAGTTGGCGGCCCGTATCGACGCCGCGGCCGAGCGCCTCGTCGAAGGCGGCGTCGACGTCGTGGTCTCACAGGAGAAGCTCGACGAGTCGGTCGTCACGGCGTTCGAGCGGGCGGGCCTTTCGGTCGTGGACAAGGCCACCTACCCCAAAGAGGACGTCTACCGGCTCGCGACGGCGACCGGCGGGACGGTCGTCTCGAACCTCGACGACCTCACGCCGGATCACCTGGGGCGGGCCGAGCGGGTCGAGGAGCGACGGGCCGGCGACGAGGTCTGGACCGTCTTCGACGGCTGTCCGGGTCCCGTCGCCACCCTCGTCACCGGTGGGGCGACCCAGGCGGAGGTACAGCGGCGGAAGACGGCGGTCGAGGACGCGTTCGAGACCGTCGCCACGGCCGCCATCGACGGCCAGGTGTTGCCGGGGGCGGGCGCGCCGGCCGCGGCGGTCGCCGCCTCGCTCCGCGAGGGCGCGACGACGGTGAGCGGCCGCGAGCAACTCGCCGTCCGCGCCTTCGCCGACGCCCTCGAACGGCTCCCGGCCACCCTCGCCCGCAACGCGGGCTACGACCCCGTCACCGCCGTGACCGACCTGCGGTCGGCGCACGCGTCGGGGCCCACGGCGACGGGACTGAGCGCCGAAACGGGCGAACCGATCGACGCGTGGACGGCGGGAATCGTCGAACCGCGACGGGTGTTCTCCCAGGCGGTCGAGACGGCGGCCGCCATCGTCGAGCAACTGCTCACGATCGACTCGGTACTGTATCCGAACGTCGAACTGTACGGCTACACCCCGCGCCCGGAACGCGAGTAGTCGTCGGTCGGCCGCCCGTCGCCGCCGGTTACGGGGCGCCGTCGCGGGCCGCCTCGGCGTCGGCGTCGGCGTCGGCCGACTCGGTCTCGGGCTCTATCTCCTCCTCGTCGCCGAGGTCGGTCGCGTCGAGTCGCTCGTCGATCCGGATCAGTTGGATCGCCGCCTCGGCGGCGGTCGTCAACACGGCCGCCTTCAGCGACGCGGGTTCGACGACCGGCGACTCCCCGAGGACGTCCGCGGTCGTCCCCGCGAGGACGTCGATCCCGACCGCGTCGCGGCCCTCGGTGCGGGCGACGCGAAGCCGGACCTCCGCCTGCCCCGCGTCGACGCCGGCGGTGGCCGCGAGCGCCCGGGGGACGGAGAGCAGCGCGTTCCCGAAGCCGTCGGCGGCGAGTTGCTGGCGGCCGGAGAGCGACCGAGCCGCCCGGTCGACGGCGCGCGCGGCGGTCGCCTCGATGGCCCCGCCGCCGGGGACGACACGCCCGTCGCGGGTGGCCGCGGCCGTCGCGGCGATGGCGGCCTCGACCGAGCGCTCGAAGGCACGGACCGTCCGCGGGTCGGGCGCCCGACAGAACAGGGTGTGGGTCGGCTCGCCGGCGTCGGACGTGACGAACGTCATGTCCCGGCCGGCCTTGCGCCGGACGTCGACGTCGCCCGTGCCGAGCGTCGCCGCCGACACCTGCTCGAGCGTCGGGACGACCGTCGCGCCGGTCGCCCGCGCCACGCGGTCGACGACGTCGGCGTCGACCCGGTGGACGCCGAGGATCCCCGCCGCGGCGAGCGCCGACTCGACGCGCTCGTTGATCGCCCGCTCGGTGATCACGACGCCACAGCCGGCGTCGACCGCCGCCGCCAGCCGCTCGTCGAACGCCTCGGACTCGCGCTCGCGCAGCGCCTCGCGGTCCTCGAAGGAGTCGGCGTCGAGCGTGACGCGGCGGCTGACCCGGCCGAGTTGACTCCCCGCGTGTGGCACGTCGACCGTCGAGGAGAGGACGGCGATCCCCGTCCCGTGTTGGGATCGGGGCATGGATTCGAGGACCGGCCCCCGCTCGATCACGACCCCCGACACGAGGTCCGTCTCGGCCGTCGCGCCACCGGTTCGGGAGACGACCTGGACCCGGTCGCGTGCCTCGGGGCCCGCCTCGGCGACGGCGTCGGCGACCTGTGCCGAGACGGACCGCCGGACCGCGGGGTTCCGGGTCGCCGTGAGGGCGGTCCTGGCGACATCGTCCGGTTCGTACGCCGAGAGCGGGTGGGCCGCGCCGTCGACCGCGTCGAGCGCGATATCCAGCCCCTCGCGGAACCCGCGTTCGATCGCCGTCGGGTGGAGGCCGCGTTCGGCGAGGCGGTCCGCCTCCCGGAGGAGGGCACCGACCAGCGTCACGACGGTCCCCGTGCCGTCGCCGTAGGCGTCGTGGAAGTCCGACGCGGCGGTGTCCAGAAGCGTGACGGCCGGATCGGACACGTCGAATCGATCGAGCAGCTCCGTCGACGAGGCGGTCGCCGTCACCGTGCCGTCCCGCTGTATCAGCAGTTTGTTCGCCCCGAACGGACCGAGAGCGGTTTCGACGACGTCACAGACGGTACGGACGCCGGTAACCAACTCCTCGTTGACCATGCACGCCATCGTACCCCGCGGGGTGAATAATGTGTCGTATCGGTCGGCCGTACGGTCGGCGACCGTGTGGCACGCGAACCGCCGAACACACGATCGAGAGGGGATTCCACGTGCCGAGCGCGGCACAATCCGTGGGATAGCAGTCGTGTCAGTGGGGATCCGTCGTCCACGTGGGCGGTGGGATCGTCAAAAGAATTATCCCCGCAGTCGTGGTGCTCGGCGTATGATTCACGCCACGTGGGGCGACTGGTTCGTCCGCGAGGAGATCGAGGGGACCGACCCCGACGAACTGATCCTGTGGTATCTCGGCTGCAACGGGTTCGTCCTCCGGTCCCCCGAGGCCACCGTCTACATCGACCCGTACTTCGGCGACGGCGATCCGCCGAACCTCGTCCGCATGATCCCCGTCCCCCTCGATCCCGCCGACGCGACCGAGTGTGACGCGGTGTTGGCGACCCACGAACACATCGATCACATGCATCCGCCGTCGTACGGCCCGCTCGTCGAGGAGTTGGGTGCGGACGTGTACGCGACCACGGCGGCGTACGAGGAGCCCGACTACGACGGGGAGATGCGGGTGCCGAACGAGCGGAAACACGTCGTCGAACCCGGACGCACGTTCACGGTCGGCGACCTCACGATCCACGCGGTGGCGGCCAACGACCCGGACGCCATCGCGGAGGTGGGCTACGTGGTCGAACACGACTCGGGGACCTTCTTCCACGGCGGCGACAGTCGGCCGGCGCCGGAGGCCTTCGGGGCCGTCGCCGACTCGTTCGACGTCGATGTCGGCGCGCTCGCGTTCGGCTCCGTCGCGAACACCTACGACCCCGAGACCGACACGGTCGAACGGAACCGCTGGTACATGGACGAAAATCAGATCGTCGAGGCGGCCACCCAACTCGAACTCGACCGACTCCTCCCGACCCACTACGACATGTGGCGCGGGTTCGGCGCCGATCCGGGCGCGCTCGGCCACCACACCGCCTCGTTTCGGTATCCCCGGGTGATCGAACACGCCGTCGTCGGCGACCGCTTTACCGTCGCCGAACCCGGACGCGTACAGGCGCGGGCGCTGCGCGAGTAGCTGGGGAGGAGGCCTGCGATGGGGAGTGAGGCGGTCGACTGGACCGGTGACGTAAGTGTGTCACGCCCGATCCCTGGCAAGCAGCGCGCCCGACATCGGCCGCGCGATCGCATCAGGATGGGGATCAATGCACACGCGAAAATCGACAGCCAGCGACCGTGTGTGAGACGAGTGGAGCCACCGAACGACCGCCCGACACACTCGCCCAGCCGTCGACAACCGGGCAAGACGGTGGCCGTACACGCCGAATCGGTCGATCGGATCGGCCTGCCTCCCCGCGTCACGATCACGGAGCGCCAGCCTGTTCGGCCCGCTTTCCGGCCAGCAACACCGATCGTGCCGGGGCCACGACGACACGTGCGCCGGCGAGCGACGCGATATGGACCGCTCAACGACGACTGCCGTGTGAGATCGATCGATGAATCGGGCCGCCGGCCGTCGCCGGGGGACGGCATCCGGAACCGGCGGGCACCACGTTTATAGTAATACTCTACACAGTACAACATATATGAGTACAACTAACGGCCCTGCCGACGACGAGGGGAAAATCGTCTCCCTGAGTCGCAAGGGGCAGGCGACCATCCCGAAGGAACTGCGCGACAAGCACGGCATCGAACCTGGTGGCAAAGTGCGGATCAAGGAAAACGAAGCGGGGGAGATCGTGATCGAACCGGTGCCGACGCTTCGAGCGTTCCGCGGCGCTGCCACGACCGACGCCAGCGGGACCGGCATCCTCGAGGAAGAGCGCGAACGTGACGCGGACCGAGCCCGTCGGCTGGAGCGG
This sequence comes from Haloplanus salinarum, assembly GCF_009762275.1. Classification (NCBI taxonomy): domain Archaea; kingdom Methanobacteriati; phylum Methanobacteriota; class Halobacteria; order Halobacteriales; family Haloferacaceae; genus Haloplanus; species Haloplanus salinarum. The sequence continues at coordinate 1,332,101 of NZ_CP034345.1, forward strand.
GACTGATGGCGGACGCCATCGCAATCGACGCCGAACCCCTCATCGCGTACTACTGGGACGAATCCGGGGCCGAAGACGTCGAGGCAGTGATCGACGACGTCGAGCGTGGAAACGTCCACGGCTGGATCAATTCGGTCACGTGTACGGAAGTTCGCTACGTGTGCGGTCGTGACGACGCCGAAAACTCCCGACAGTACGTGAATCGGATTCGGGATTGGTTCGGCGTCGTCACGGCCGAGGACGTGTGGGAGCGAGCGGCCGCGTGCAAGCGCAAGGAGTCGATCGCACTCGGCGATGCGTTCACTATCGCGACGGCTATCGAGAAAGATGCCGTCGCGTACTGTGGCGCAGACGACGACTTCGACGGCATCGACGTGACCGTGCGGCGATTCCGTGAAACGGGCGTGTAGTTCGCAACCAGCCGCAATAGGCTCCCTGCTGGTTATACGCTGAACAGGCGCAATACCACGGCGTTCACGCCATGGATACGCGCCGTCACTTGGGAGAGAATCCACGTTCGACAGCACTCTGGGTTTCGGAACATCGACGTTTAAGTGACAGGCAGCCCTATTCATGGATAGGAATCGGTCGGAACGGAGCGGATTCCGTACCGTCCTTCGGAGGCGGCCTGTCCGCCCGCGTAACGAGGCAGTATCGAAAGGGCAATCGGTGAACGTCACATCCTCGAAGGGTGGGCCCACGTGCCGACTGCTCAAAGCGGGTCAGACGATACCCCCGAATCTGTTGACGCCTGCCGGCGTCCCCGTGGCACAAACAACACCGGGACGCCGTACACGGTCAAGGATAGGGGTAACGGCGGCTTGGCACCGCCAGCAGTCCGCCAGTCCGATACTGTGGGACTACCCGCGCCTGAAAGGGCTGGTAGTCCGATGATTGGGCTGCGAACCTGAAACTCCCACCGCTCGGGATTCCTCCACGTTTACGCGGAGGAGGATGTCAATCTGCGGCAAGTGGTGCGTTCGCTAAAGTCTTGCCCCGCGTGGTGCAATATGCCTTTCGGCACACCGACAACGTTTATGGTAATACAGAGGTAATACAGACGTATGTCCGACGCTGACGCAGGGGCCAACGATGACCCCAACATGACCACTATCACGCTCAAGATTCCGCAGGCGTTCCTGGATGACCTCGATGCGACCTGGCGGGCCGAAGACTTCCCGTCCCGGAGCGAGTTTATCCGGTGGGCGCTCCGTGACGCCGTGAAGCACCCCGCGTTCTCGCGGAAGGGCTGGAAGGACATCGCCGCGAGCGAACACCAGCTGGCGACCGGTGAGGGGCGAACCTACAGCAGTGACGAGATTCGAGCGCGTCTGAACGAGGACACGGATGCCGGCGAGTGACGACAAATGGGACTGGAAGCTCACTGATCCCGCAGAACGTGAGTATGAGAAGCTCCAGCCGCACGAGCAGGAGCGCATCGTCTCGAAGCTCGACGAGATCGTCACCGACCAGTGGCGTGATCCGAGTGACTACCAGGAACCACTCACTGGAGCGCCGCATTCGAAGCTCCGCATCGGCGCGTTTCGTCTCGGCTGTAAGGCAGTCCAGGCTGATCAGATTTTGTGGGTCTACACCATCGAGAAGCGTCCAGGGGCCTACAAACCCGGCGACGACTAATCGGCCTGCCGAGAGCTAAAACAGTCGTCGCACTCCCAATACTCAAACGATTCCTCGTTACCAGTCCATTTCACCACGTCGTGTCCCTCCCATTCGCCTGTCTTCTCGTATTCTCCGTCGCTGTCTTCATCAGGGACAGTAAATTCGCCGAAGTAGTGGCCTCCCTCGTATGTGTTGTCCTCGTAGACCGTGATCTCGATTGTCTTGCCATACTCTATGCAGTCTCGCTCGATTGTGCGTTTTTCTCCGTCTCCATCACTCATCTTCCGAGTCCTCACTCTGTCGTTCCTCAAGCATCTCTTGGAGGCGGTATGCCTCACCGTGGGCGACAGGGTACATCGTGGCTCGAACCAAACTGAGTACCCTTTCAGCCTGTTCTACGAGTTCCAGATCTGGATGGTCGGACTCATCAATATCGCACAGATTCTCAAGCTCCTCTTTGCTTGCTGTGTTTCCCTCGCCGATGTCCCCAATCCCGCGAAGGACACCCCCAGGTACCTCGGGCCGCTCTTCGTTTTCGCCGTCGTCCTCACAGTCGTCACACGTCATCTTCGAGGAATTCCCGCAGTTGCTCTTCAGACAGTTCTCCGAGCAGTTCTTCGTCGTCGGTTTTCACTCGGAGCCCGTCGTCTTGATCGTGCTCCAGAAAGAGGTCTCCGACAGCAAATCCAGCAGTTCCTACCGGAATATAATATTCTTCGTCAAGTTCTTCCAGTTCCTCTCGTATCGATTCCATCACTTCAATGGCTCCCTTGCCCAATTCATCGTAATGGAGCTTCCACCGTGGACGGCCACCTTGGGTGGAGACCATTGATTGCGTGACTTCGACATCAATTCTGACGAGATACCCTTCGACTGAGATCGAGAATTCGTCTTCGATTTTCATGGGTTTGTTTAGGATCTGTCTTCTCTTTCACTTTCCGAATAGTGGTCTGTTCCACCCGGGAAGACGGCCTGATCGACGCTACCTTCATAGCCGCAATCCGGGCAAGCAACGAGTTCGTGGCCAGCATGAAGTGAGCTTCCGACGAAGGCGTTCGCCACTCCCCAAGCCGCTTCGGAGATCCGTTCGTAGTCCTCTTCGTTCCCTACACCGAAGACCCGACGCTCCGGGATTGACTGTTTCTGTTCTTCAGTTTCCGCTTCATCGATCTGCTGAAGACGCTCACGAAGCTCTCCCTTCGTCACATTCTCAGGGTCGTACCGAATAATGGTTTCTCGCAGCTTTCCAGCACCTTCTCCGTAGTAGTTGTCCGTCGGACCGGCGAAACGAGGGCGATCTCCCACCTCTACATCACGCTCAACTGCCTCACGGAATCCCTCTACGTCTTTCATCGCACCGAAACCCTTCATCACGTCTCTGTCGCGGTCACCAGAGTGGTTGTCGTGACTTAGCTCATTCAGAAGCTCCAGAATTGTGTTCAGGAGTTCTTTCGAATGCGCGTGATCAGTGGACAACTCGAAGGCAGGGATCTCATCACCGCAGACCGGACACTCGATACGTTCGTTTGCCTCTGCTTCTAACGCCTCTTTGAGAGTTTCTCTGTTCATTGGTGATCGGGCTCGTGCAGGTTTTGAATCAGGAAGTCGAACACCAGCGGTGAGAGTTCGCTTTGTTCCTTTTTGTCTATACACAGTTCGACCGGTAGAACGTTCGGTGTCCCGAGGGTAGACTCAACCCGGGGTGTTTTCTATCTACAAGGTGGCTCGATCACGTACTCGTTGTCGATGGGGGGCCTCGTCTTCATCTTCCCAAATTTCCTCTGAGGGTCTCGGACCGTGGAAAACTAATCTGACATCCTCCCACGGCTAAAGCCGTGGGGTTCCCGGTCACAGACCGGGCGGTCCACGGCGGAAGGTTCCCCACTCGTTGGCGGTGGGGTTTTGGGCCGTGCCAGTACGGCCCCCGACCGGGATAGCGGGCTTCATTTACCCCCCGCGAAGGGTGCATATCCTTACCCCGGACTCGGCATCACAACCTACGAACGTCTCGATATTCAACGTTTCGCCGGCTGTCGGCTTCATCCCACGACTAACGTCGTGGGCTTTCGCCTCGCTACCCTGTAACAGAGGACGGCGTCGGCCCGATCGAACGTCCACCGGCCGAGCGTCCGGAGGTAGGCGTCGAAAACCCACTGCGGTGCGTTCTGGGAGTAGAGCCCGTGGTTGGTGATCGTGAGTGGCATCCCGCCGAGCCACCGCTTCAGCGCCGCGAGGTTCGTCGAAAAGTAGAGATGCGAGTGGGCGTGGCACACGTCGAACTCCGTCGTGTCGACCCCGGCGAGGTGGCGCGCGAGACCGGCCGAGATGTCGTTCCCGAGAAGCGAGACCGTCGGGGGATACCGGACGACCGTATACCCCTCGCGCTCCTCGACGTGGGGGCGGTCGGAACCGGTACCGACGGTCAACACGGTCACGTCGTGACCCATCGCGGCCTGGTCGCGACTCATCGCGTGAACGTGGTAGGTACCGCCGCCAGGCACCTCGGAGTAGAGTTTCTGGGCACCGCGGAGGATTCGCATCACCGACGACATTAAAACGGATTGTCAAGAGTTCATCAGTCGATTCGTCGCGGTGGCATCGGGCGACCGGGAACTCACTCGGTAGCGTCGGCGTCGGCGAGCCGTCTTTCGGCTTCGTCTCGGTCTTCCGGGTAGCCAATGTCCACGCGCCACCCTTCGAGCCCGATGGCGTCGATCGTCCGACCGCTCTGAATCAGCAGGTGGATCGCCTCCGAGATCTCGTATTCGCCACGGTTCGACGGCTGGACGAGATGGCAGGCGTGGAAGATCGCGGGCGAGAACGTATAGAAGCCCGTCATCACGAGGTTCGAGGGCGGATCCTCAGGTTTCTCGACGACGTCGGTGATCTCGCCGTACTTGTTCGTATCACAGACCCCGTATCGGCTGGCTTCGTCCCAGTCGACCTCCTCGACGAGAAACGCGGCATCGGCGCGGTTTTCGCGTTGACGGCGGACGACGTCCGCGAGGTTCGCCTGGAAGATGTTGTCGCCGAGCATGAGCATGAAGTCGTCGTCGACGTGCTCTTCGACCGTCAGTAGCGCGTGGGCCAGTCCCTTCTGTTCGCGCTGGTGTGCGTACGTGATCGGAACGCCCTCGAATTCGTCGCCGTAGTGCTCGATGATGTCCTGCTTGCGGTACCCGACGACGACGACGAGTTCGTCGGCACCGAGTTCGGCCAGCTGTTCGAAACAGTGGGTCAAGATTGGCTTCCCGTCCACTTCGACCATCCCCTTGGGCTTGTCCTCGGTGAGTGGGCGGAGTCGCGTCCCCTCGCCGGCCGCGAGCACGACAGCGTTCATATCGGATGGACTATCGCCACGGCACGTAAAAGGTGTAGCGCTTCGCGCAGTGGGCTGTCGTGCGTGCCCGCTAGATCGCATCGCCGGATACTGACGACCGTCGCGTTGATAACCAACTGGAGTGGTCCCGAAGGGGAACGCGGCGTTCGAGATCGAAAACGATGACTCAAGAGCGTCGACAGCCTCAGTCGTCGGTGACTGAACGCAGGACCGTTTCGTTCGGTGCGGTTGTGGCGCCGGTGGCGAGTGACACGCCAGCATTGAGGCTCGTGTTAATCCCCGTTTTCACGCCGTCACCACAGACCACACCGAACTTGCGACGCCCCGTCGAAACCTGTTCGCCTTTCACCTCACAGGTGACTGGCATCTCATCATGTCGCAGATTGGCGACTGTGGTTCCAGCACCGAAATTCACGTCCCGGCCGAGAATGCTATCCCCGACGTACGAAAGATGACCGACCGTTGCCCCTCGCATCAGTACGCTATTTTTCACCTCAACGGAATGGCCGACGGTCGTGTCAGGACCAAGTAACGTCGCCCCTCGAACATACGCGTTCGGCCCGACAGTTGTACCGGCCTGCAGAATGGCTGGTCCTTCGATGACAACACCAGCATCGACAGTCGCACCCGATTCGACGATCACATTGCCCCGAAGCTTGGCATCGTCATGGATCTCACCGTTGAGCTGTCGCTGACACTCATCGAGTTTCCACTCATTTGCCTCAAGGAGTTCCCACGGGCGACCAACATCAAGCCAGCGATGTAACGGAACCGCTGTCACCGTCGTCTCTTGACAGGCGCGATTGAGGACATCGGTCAATTCGTGCTCCCCACGTTCGCTTTGCTCGACATCGAGCCAGTCTTGGGCTGGTGCCGGAAAGACATATGCACCAGTATTGATCACGTCTGATGGTGGTGTGTCGGGTTTCTCGACGACTTTCGTGACACGACCGTCAGTAATGTCAAGAACACCGTAGGCACTTGGCTGCTCTACTCGGTAGGAGCCGACACTCGGACCACATTCAAAGAGCCCAGCGAGAGATTCAGAATCGTAGAGATTGTCACCGTTCAACACTGCAAATGGCTCGTCGGCAAGCTTGGCGACGCCTGCCCGCACCGCATCAGCCGTCCCCTGCTGGGTGTCTTGGACCGCGTATTCGACTGGCACACCGTTGAACTCGGTCCCGAAATAGGACCGAACAGCATCGGCTTCATAGCCGACGACAAACACCAATCGTGAGGCGCCAGCGTTGATCGCTGCTGTGGCGGTATGTGCCACCAACGGTTGCCCGGCAACGGGGAGCATCGGTTTCGGTCGCTGTTCGGTTAATGGTCGCATCCGCGTTCCTTGGCCTGCTGCCAGAATGAGTGTCTGCATAGGCATGGCCAGTGTCGGCGTTCCCAAGACACTACCGGACGCCAGTACGGGGGATGAAAAGAGTTGGCTACCGACGCAGGAACGGCCAGCCCAAGACCCATATGCCAACTCAACAGAGGTACCGGCCATGTTTGGAACGAGTGGGATTCGGGGACCGATCGCTGAGGACGTCACCGCCGAGACCGCTCTGTCTGTTGGTCGCGCACTCGCATCCGAGAGATATGACACCGTCGTCGTGGGGCGAGATCCTCGTGATAGTGGCCGGATGCTTGAGAAGGCACTCATCAGCGGGCTAGAGGAATGTGGGAGTGACGTGATCCGACTCGGCCAAGCAGCGACACCAACTGTCGCACGGAGTGTTGGCTGGCAGGAGGCAGATGCCGGGGTGTCAATCACCGCCTCGCATAATCCGCCAAACGATAATGGGCTCAAATTATGGACACCCTCTGGGCAAGCCTTCGATACCGAACGACGAGAACGGATTGCCACACGCATTGAGACGGCAGACTACGAGCTGGCGGCTTGGGACGGAATTGGCGAAACTACCCACTACGAACAGGCCCCAGCCGATCATCGACGGGCGATCTGTCAGTGACCCACCCCTAAAGGGGTGGGCTTGCTGGTGGACTCTCGTTTTGCCGAACAGGGGTGTCGGACGCCACGTCAGTAGCGTTCACCGTCATCACCCCCAGCTTCAGGGCGTACTGACAGAACGCCCCTCCAGCAGGGGACTTCTGCCCCCGCTGGAGTTTCACTGCTAACTTCCGCGCAATATTTTTCGCCGCGTTATAATCCGCGTTCACCGTGTACGAGCAATCCAGACATTCGAAGTGTTGGCCGTCACGGTTCTCTTCGAGCGTACAGCCACACTTCGAACACTGCTGACTCGTGTACTGTGGCTCTACCTTCTCAACCACAATGCCGACAGATTTGGCCTTGTGCTCTGTCTGGTTCTGGAGCGCACGGAACGCCCACTGCTGAAACTTCTTGCCATCGCTAATACGTTCCCGGATCTGCTCTAAGTCCTCGAACGCGATGTGCGTACACCCGTGTTGCTGGGCTTCAGCGACCAGTTCCTTCGAACACTGGTGCAAGTAATCCTCACTCCACCGCCCGAACCTGCCTCCGATACGTTGGAACGTCCAGTGGGCTGCTTCCGTCCCAGTCTGTTGAAGATTAGCGCGGCGTTTCTCGAACTCGCGGCGCTGATGATTCAGATAATCAGCGTTGCCGATGAACTCTCCTGTTGAGGTAACGGCGATGTGGTCGTTAACGTTGCAGTCCACGCCGAGGACTTTCGAATCCTCAGCTTTCTCAGGACTGCTGGCGTCAACTTCCGTTTCCATCGCCGCGTGTAGGTAGAATTCGTCGGCTTCGCTGTCGTAGTGGACAGTGCTCGTCGAGAAGTCGTAGTCGTCGTTCAGCAGGTACTCGCCGTGTGGAGTCCCTTCAGGGTCCTCGGGCAGGTCGTACTCGCATTCGACTCTGCCGTTGACCGTAGCGAGACTTACTTTGTCGCGGTAGTAGGTGGCGGCCCGCTTGTCGTAGACAATGCTGAACGTGTCGTACTCTGGCTTGCTGGTGTTTTCACTCTCTGCAAGCCTGTCCACGCAGTTGTCGATGTCGTTGGTGGCGCGTTTGATAGCTTTCTGAACAAGATTTGCGTGCAGGTAATCAGTTTCTTCCCGAAGGTCGTCGTAAATGGCGTTTTCAGCTTCGCTTTTGCTGGTTATACAGTCTTCGTCGGGATAGCGCCACGCCCAGTTACTCGTACGGTTGGCGCAGTACTGGAATTTGGTGTTGGTGGCGTGGAGGTCACTCTTGCGGTCGTCAGGCACATCGAGTCGAACCCGCACGGTTCGAGTTATCTCCCACGCCATCTGTATCACAGTACTAGCTATTCTTTATTAATATTTTTGAATGTATGGGAAAGTCAGCAATGCAGATTATCGGTTGATGTGTAGTGTGGCTTACGCGCTTCCTCCCACCCCTGAAGGGGTGGGCTTCCGCGCTGCTACCGCTGTGGCGCGTGGATTTGGCCTGCAGAGACACTGTGTCCGGACGGCCCATTGGCGGCCTGCAAACTCGCCGAACTCGTGGCGACCAACGGCCCGCTTGCTGATCTCGTCGCTGAGATCCCGACCTATCCGATCCGACGACAGAATATTGAGGTGGCTGCCCCCGAGAAAGCAACTCTCATCGACAGGGTCGCATCGCTTGTCACCGAGCGCTACGATGCAAGTTCGATCACCACGTTGGATGGGGTCCGAATCGAGACCGAGACGGGATGGATGCTCATTCGAGCCAGCGGGACTCAGCCGCTCGTACGGCTGACTGCAGAAGCCCGAACCGACGATGACGTTGAACGGCTCCTCGCAGAGGCTGAAAACCTGGTTGCGACGGCACGGTCCGAGGAATGAGTGCGAGCGTGGAGAAGGTGGGGACAGCGACGACGCTTTCGTGGGCAGGGACGACATTCCTGATCGGGTGGCATGTCGCATGACTGGCGTCACTCAGCCGCTCGTCCCTGCCGACACCGGCCATCCCCGCAACTGTGTCTCGGAGGTTCTCCGGCTTAAATCCTAGCCGAGCTGATACTTAATCATCGTTCATGGCTGAGTTCGTTTCACAGAGAGACAAGCAGGCACCCACGGTGTTAGCTGTGGGATGAATCCTCCGCTGGACGGACAGTCAGCGAGGGGAAATATGTCTCATAAAAGCCACTATCGAAGCTGATCAGCGACTCAGCGTCGACGACAGCATGGCCACCGATGAGGAAGTCAGCGGCAATGTGCTGGCGTGGCGCCAAGTCGTCTCCGCACGCCTCGCACACACCACGCTGTTTGTGCCCGCAGGTCGGACATTGCAGTCCGTCTGGTCGGCGTGACGTATACCGCTGAAATTGTTGTCCGGCCCGAAACAGGGCGTCGCGGGACGGCTCTCCCAGTCGCAGACTAAAATCGCCAAGGAACTCGTTCAACTCGGATACGGTATCGAAATGGCCGTCAGCGGCGAGTTCGGCATAGACGATCGGCGCGATTACGAGTTTTCCCTCCTGATAGGCCTGCCGGAGGGCCGTCTCGCTCGCATCAGTATGCGTATCATCGTACAGTATTGCGAGCAGTGCGTTCGTATCGACCGCCGTGGTCACGCGTCGCCCTCCGATTCGCCGTCGTCGTCGTCCCGCTCCGTGCCACCGTCACGGGGGTACTCCCTCCGAAGCCGCCGCATCCGCTCGGGCATCGTCTCGTCACTCTCAGCGCTCCCCCGGTACTTTTCGAACGGATCCCCACCCTCGGCAGTCGTCGGTTCGTGCTTCCGGATCGTATAGCCGGTATCGGTCTCTTCGAACACGATCTCGTCGCCGGGCTCAATGCCGAGTGTCTCGCGGATCTCCTTTGGGATCGTAACCTGGCCCTTGGTCGTAACGCGTGGCATCCTACTCCCGTATATGGAGTAATATATTATAGGTATTACTGAGATATTCTTACACCGGAACGTCGACATGCACAGAGAGTGGACTTCCTCCACGGCTTCAACCGTGGGAGGAAGTCAATCAGCGATGGCCTGCCAAGAGATGGTCGTCCCGAACGGATAGTCAATATATTTTGTTCGAAGAAAGAAATATCTGTGTTTAGTCCGATTGTTGAAGCATGACCGACGACACACACCGCGATGGCCCGCCCCCGTTTGATCGGCCATTCGATGACGAGGACACGAAACAACGTGTCTACGGGGCGATTCTCCACGCCCGTGAGCCGATGACGGCCGCCGAAATTGCCGAGCGCGCGGACTGTTCGACGGAGTCGGCACGCACACACCTCGCTTTCTACGCTGACCTCGGCATCGTCATCCACCACGACGGCCGGCCCGCCCGATACGAGCGCAACGACGACTACTTCAAATGGCGTCGAGTGAACAAGTTAGCACACGACCACACGGTTGAGGAACTCCAAGCCCGCGTCTCGGAACTCACCAACCAGATTGAATCATACCGTGACGAGTACGACGCCGACTCGCCCGCCGATGTCAACGTCCTTGCCTACGACGCCGAGGCAGTTGATGACGTGTACGCAGACCTCGGTGCGTGGGCAACAGCCATCGAAGAACGTCGGTTCCACGAGCGCGCTCGACAGAAAGCGACCGGCTCTACCGCTCCGTCGCATAGCTGACGATGACGCCGGCCAACGATGGCACAAGCCCCGCGCCACTTGACCGCGCCGTACTAGAGCGATTGCAGTCGCGGTTCGCTGGCCGTCGTCTGTTCGACTCGGCAGCCCTTGTTGAGGATGGACGGCTGTATCTTCGCGTTGTATTCTCAGAGGCGTATTATCCTCATGACACGTCTGCTCGGTTCGAGATCCGGTGGTATCGCAACGACGACTTCACGGTCCATTATCAGGAAGAACATCGAGATCGTGTGTGGACGTGTCGGTGGGACCGCCACCCGAACACCCACAACTCACGGGACCACTTCCACCCGCCGCCGGATGCAAGTCGCAGCAACGCAGAAGATGCACACTGGCCTCCCGACCATCGTGATGTCTGTCGCATCGTCCTTGATCGCATCGAAGAATGCATCGAGACACTGTGGGAACGGGGGTGACCATGCTTCGGTGATTTCGATTGTCTGACCGCACTCCATACAGTCGCGTTCGATTGTGCGGTTTTCTCTCGGCATCGTATCACTCGCTGCGTGTGACCTCTACCAGTTGGCCGTCAGTGAATTTCGCTTCGAGGCTGACGTAGTCGCCATCGATGGTTCGATGGAACTCGAATATCCCGTGATATTCTGTATCCGACCAACCTTGGTGAATCTTTCTCATGCTTCCTCGAACTCGGTCAATCTTGTTTTCAAACCCACCTATTTCCTCGTTGTATCCGGGACGTTCTTCCTCGGGTACGTGTTCGTACTTGGCGTCTTCTTTGAACAGCCGTCCCTCTGCCGTTACCTTGTAGTTCTCCATCATCGGCTCGTGGCGAGCGATGGACTTCGTCTGCCAGGTGACCTCAAACGGATCGACACCGATGTCAGGGAACTCTACGTCAAGACCGTCTTCGAACGTGAGCCTATCGAATAGCCCCATCGTTACTCTTCCTGGTCTTGAACCGCCTTCTATCAATCCCAATCAATGGCTTGGAGATCGAGGCCCCAGTCATGTGCTTGCTCAAGATGCTTTTCTGTTCGTTCTACGGGCTCAAAGCCCCTTGCCCTCTGATCCCAATACTCAGGGTTCCTCCGGTTTAGCTGAATACAGGCGGTAATCCCCCTTCCTCAACGAGCAGCGCAGTCCGCCCAAGCGGACAAGCAGCGCAGTAGGCAGGGGATACACCGCCGTCATCGTCTCTCAGACACGTGCTTGTTGCCGGATCACAGGCCCACGGGGCGACTACTTTCACTCCGGACGGCCAAGGTTGATACGTCTGTCATGTCTCTCTCGAAGTGCGTGGAATGAACTACAACTACAGGTATCGCCTCAAGCCAACCGAGCGCCAGCGAGAGATGTTGGACTACCACCGCGAACCTGTCGACAACTCTACAACCACGCCCTGTATCGGTTCAACCAGATCCCCGAACACGAGGGCACCGTTAAACAGCGTGTGCGGAAGATTCGTGACGAGCTTCCCGACCTCAAAGACTGGTGGGATGCACTCACCGACGTGTATTCGAAAGTACTTCAGCCCACGGTCATGCGGATTGCCAAGAATATCACCGCTCTCGGGAAGCTCAAAGAACAGGGCCACACCGTCGGTGAACTTCGGTGGAAGTCGCCTCGGGAGTTTCGCAGTTTCACCTACAACCAGTCTGGCTTCGAACTCGACAAGAAGGGTGGTCAGACCGTGTTGTCTCTGTCGAAACTCGCGGACATCCCCATCGAACACCACCGATCGCTGCCTGACGACGCCACGGTCAAGGAAATCACGCTCAAACAGGAGAAAACCGGCGAGTGGTTCGCTATCTTCGGTATCGAGATGGACACAGACCCGCCGGCCAAGCCACCGTTGGAGGATGTTGGCACTGACGAGATGGTCGGGATCGACGTGGGCATCCTGAAATATGCCCACGACACTGACGGAACGGCAGTCGAATCGCTCGACCTCTCGGAAGAACGCGACAGACTCGAACGGGAGCAACGGAACCTCCCACGCAAAGAGTACGAGTCGAACAACTGGGAGAACCAACGTCGGCGTGTCGCTGCATGTCACCAGAAAATCAAGCGCAAACGGCGTGATTTCCTGCACAAACTCTCGAACTACTACGCTCGGGAGTACGAACTGGTGGCCGTCGAAGACCTCGAGGTTAAAGGGATGCTCGAATCACCGCGAAACAGCCGCAATACGGCGTCAGCGGCGTGGAATACCTTCACCGATATGCTCGAAACGAAGTGTGAGCGTGAAGGCACGCACTTCGTGGAAGTTGAACCCGAAGGAACCACCAAAGAGTGCGCTCAGTGTGGCGTCGAAACCGACAAGCCGCTGTGGGTGCGTGAACACTCCTGTCCAGCCTGTGGTTTCGAGGCGGACAGAGACGCAAACGCGGCGTGGAACATTCTTTCTCGCGGACTCACCAAACTAGGAGTGGGCCACTCCGAAGGAACGCCTGTGGAGACTGCGCTCCCTGTGGACACTGCGGTTGTGTCTGCAAAGCGCGTCGTAGAAACAGGAAGCCCCTGCCTCAAGGAGACGCCGAAGGCGGTGAGTAGGCCAGGGGTAGTTCACCCGGAGGAAGATATCGACATGGGTAAAGGATATATCTGTGTGGGCAATAGTGGGTAATATGAAAGTTGATGCAGACGAGCTTCAAACCAACGAAACCGACGACAGGGGGCGCATCTATCTCGGCACGGAGTACGCGAACAAGCGCGTCACGATTGCAGTCGTTGATGTTGAGAACGACCATCCAGAGGAAGTTGCTTTAGCCGCGGCCTACCGTGACGCGTCGGAGAGTGCCACCAATCTTGCCGAGGAGTGGGATGAAGTATCTGATGAAGCGTGGGACGGACTCGACGAATGAGCGATGATCCAGAAATCCGGCGCAGTGATGTCGTAGTCGTCGACCTTGATCCTGCGGAAGGCCACGAAATGAAAAAGACCCGTCCAGCAGTAGTTGTGCAGAACGACGTTGGGAATAAGAATTCGGGAACGACTATCGTCGCGCCTGCAACGGGGACATATCGAGGATATCCCTTCGAGGTATTAGTCGAAGCGGCAGACTCGCCGTTCGAGAAGGATTCGTCGGTCAGGCTCGATCAAATTCGTGTTGTCTCTATCGATGATCGAATTCACTCTGTGTTAGGAAGGCTCGACACGACCACGATGGACGAAGTTGATGAAGCGCTGAAACTGAGTCTGGCGTTGGATTGATATTGAGCCTTGACACCCCACGGGTAAACTACCCCACCCTACTCGCTCACGGCTCCACCGTTCGTGGTTCGAGACGGCTTCGTCGTCTCGTCATCACGAGAGACGCTTCGCGTCTCTCGAACGACTTCGTTGAGGGTGTCGTCAGAAGCGGAGCTTCTGACTGCTAACCAGAACCTTCGGTTCTGGTGATGGGGCTTTCGCGTGGACTCCCGTTCTGGCCGCCGTCGGCGGCAGGCTGGTAATTGCCGTTCACGTTCAATGTCCCGCGATTCAAGCGCACGTTTACGGGTGCGCCTCCGTCCGGCGACTTTTGCGCCGAGCGGAGATACTTCAGACCGATATTCTTCGCCGCGTTGTAGTCCGCGTGTGGTGAGTACCCGCATTTCAGGCACTCGAATACGTCTTGTCCGTCCGAGGCCGGGCGGTTGTTTTCGTGAGTGAAGCCGCACTTAGAACACCGCTGGCTCGTGTATGCGGGACTCACCTGTTCAACCGAGATGCCGACGACTTCGGCTTTGTATTCGACGTACTCGAACAGCCGGCGGAACGCCCACGCGTGGAACTTCTTGGCGTTCGGCATCCGCTCACGAATCCCAGTCAGGTTCTCGAACGCGATTACGTCACAGTCTGTTTTGGCGGCTTCCGCGACGAGTTCCTTCGAGACAGTGTGTAAGAAGTGGTCGTAGCGACCCGTCTCGGTGCGTCCGATCGACTGGATGGTTTCGTGGGCGGCTCGTGTTCCATGCTGTTGGAGCGCCCCACGCCGTTTCTCGAACTCGCGGTGCCAGTGGTTCAACTCCGACCCGTTCCAGAACGAACCTGTCGAAGTGACGGCGACGTTCTCGATGCCGAGGTCAACGCCGAGGACTGTGCTGTGCTCGTCGTTGCCTTTGTCGGCGGTCTCGAACTCCACATCCGCCTTTGTTCGGACGTGAAGGTAGAACTCACCGTCGCGGTAGTGGAGTTCCCCGCCCGTCACTTCGTAGTCATCGTTGAACAGATACTCCGAGTGGGGCGTCTCGCGGCTCTCGTCGGGGAGGACGTACTTGGCGGTGATACGCCCTTCGACGGTCGAGAGCGTCGCGTGGTCGTCGTTGAACGTCGCACATCGCTTATCGTAGACGAGTGTCGGAGCAGAGAAGTGCGGCTTCCCCGCGTAGTCACCTTGCTTCCAGCGGGCGACGACACTCTGTACGGCGTCAGCTGCTTTGTTGCGGGCGTTCTGGACGAGGTTCGCTTGCAGCCGCGTCTCTGCCCGCACGTTGTCGTAGGTTTCGCGTTGGAGTTCGGCTTTGCTCGTGGTCTTGTACTCGCCTTGCCACGCGTGGTCGACGACGTAGTTGGCGGCCCACAGGAACTCGGAGATGGTATCGTGGAGGAGGTCGGCGTCGCTGTCGGCCACGTCGAGCTTGACGGGGACGGTGCGACGTACCTCCATCCGTGGTTCAGATGTAGGCCGGCGTCTTTATACTGGTAACGACTCGGTGGGGAGTCGGCCTTCCATCGAGCGTGGTTGGTGTAGTACCGTGTCGGTTTCCTCTCCGACCTACTCGCTCGCTACGCTCGCTCCTTGAGTTCGGAGGCTCCTCCTTGCATTACGCTGAAGCCGTGGGCTTCCGCCTTGCTACCGCTGTGAGCGACGGGGAAAGTTGGGTCTACTTGCCGACAGCGTTCAGGGCACTGTTCAGTTCGAAGAGCTCTTGGACGACATCGCTCTTCGCGACGCGATACCGGCGCGGGGACGTGTTCGGAACCTCCTCGACCACATCGGTCTCGAGGAGGACGTCGATGTAGTTGCTCACGGTTTGCCGAGTGACGCCGGCGTGATCCGCGAACTCGGTCTTGTTGAACTCTCGACCCGGAGGGAGGGTGAGAATGGCATCGATGAGGATGGGCACGCTCTCATGTTGAAAGAGATGCAGGACGCCGGAGGGGTTCTCAAACCGGGCCTCCTTGGTGTCTTTCCCTTCGGCCGCGTGCTTCCGCGGTGACTCGCTCATGGGTTCAATGTATCCCCTAGGACATTTAGTCGTTTCCTTGAGCGTAAACGCTCGTTAACAAGGGCTTATGACAGACGGAGGAAAATAGGCGACTATGCGAAAGCCGTCGGTGAAATGTGCCCTCCTCGCAGCGATGATAGCCGAACATCGGTGGGGCTCCCCGATCGTCGAGGAGAATCTCCTCTCCATTTCCGCCATCGAGGCGAGTGACTACGACACCGCGAGCGAGGTCTTTGACGAGCTCCGTTCTGTCACCTATATCACCAACCGGGGGAAGCGGGGCATCGAACTCGACAACGGCGAGTTCGGCCAGCTGGCCGACGTCCTCTACCGCGAGTGCGAGTGGGACCCGTTCGAAATCAAGAGCCGGCTGAAACACTATGAGGGCTGGGAGAACCACGACTGGGCGTGAACGGCGAGGTTTCCCGCTTGTATCTTGATGCGGGGTCAGGTCGATGCGGCCGATTCTGACTCTTCACCGCGGGGGAAACCGAACTCAACCTCGATTCGGACCGTGTCGTAGGGGACGTACGGCTTCTTCGCACGGCCGGTCTCTTCGAAGTGGATGATATCGTACTCGGCCAGCAGGTGCAGATCGTCGTGGACGTCGTGCACGTCACGGTCGAGGCGGTTGGTCAGTGCGCGGATACTCTCGGGCGGGTCCTCCATCACTGCTTCGAGCAGCTCCATCCGCCGGTCAGTCAGCAGCTGGCGGAGCCGCGCACGGTCTTCGAAGTTGACGACGTGCGGAACCTCCTCGCCGTCCGCCCACTGTTCGGCGCGCTCGATGGCTGCCGTCTGCGCCTGCTCCGCCGGGAGCGACGTGATGCGGAGGGTCGAAGGGTACTCGACCTCGTTCGGGTCGGGCGTAAATTCGTCGTGTGTGGGTTCGGTGTCAGTCGGGTCGTTGCTCATAGATTTCGGTCATTTGCTGTCACCGGGTCAGTTGGAGGATGCGATACGACGCTCGCGAGTCGCCTCGATCGTATCATAGAGCTGGATTGCCTGCTTGATGAGCATCGCTTGGTGCTCATAGTAGTCCCAATCCTCTGCGTCGTGTCGCCGCTGTCGGCGTTCGGATGCCGGAATATCATCCCCAACCGTTGCCCGAAGTTCATCCGCAGACGCCACATCGTACGCCTCTTTCCACTCGTCGATATCAGCCCGGATTGTATCTAATTCGGCTGTGAGCTCGTCTTTTTCATGATCGTTGACGAGGTCACGGATCTGGTCGAAATACTGGGTGACAGGATCTGGATAGTAGCAGGTCTCACGGCCCCGCTTGATCGTCGTAAGTTTATCCACTTCGACCAATTGTGTGAGATACTTTTCAGCCGTGTTCCGGGCAACACCAGCAGTCGTAGCTATTTCTCCCGCGTTTTTTGGTTCGCGAACCGTCATCGCAACCTCTCGAATCCGGGCGACCTTTGTCGTGTGATTCGTGGTTTCCGAGTCGCTCATACACGTTCTCGGATCTCCAGCATCCTTAGTTTTTTGAATCCTGTTTCAATATATTGAATTAGTCGCGTTTTGGCTAGCAATACCGAAGCGAGACTGGAACCGGTGGAATACCCAGACGAGTCACAGCGTGTGGTTGGCTCACCGTGCTGTCGCTCAGACCCACCCGTTCACGGGGGGCTCCCACGCGCTATGTGTGAGTATTGGGAGTGCGACGACTACTATTGTTCTGCAGACCAATAGACATATTGTATTGGTCTGTAAACCAATAGTTGAGGATGGCCTCACTGACCGACGACGACCTCGATGGCGTGAGTGGGGGGGCGAAAGTACCCCGACGGGACTGTCGTCCGCGTGTTCTGCATGCGGACAGACCGTGACGCGTACCCGTCTGGATGGGCCTACAGGCTCCACTACGGTGCGACGGAGCCGGACCCGCCCCGCACGCTTGACGATGGGACGATCCGTCGGTATCTCGAAAATCTGAGATTTTCGACGACCCGTCGAAACGGCAACGCCGTTTCGAGACGACAACTCACACGAGGACACCAAAGGGCACGAACTGCACGTTGCACCGGACCCCAACCCAGACAGCATCACGTTCCCCGGGATGGTCGAACTCTGGGACCGGTTCTGGAGCGAGATCCCGAAATCCGAGTTCAAGGTCGAGTGAGGCCATCACACACGGTGATTCCCATGAACGATACCACGCCGCCGCTGCACCCGATGGAGCGCGAACAGCTTCGAGCCGAATCAACCCTCGTCGTGACTGTGAAGTCGTCCAGTGAGTACCATGACGACGTCACCGATGGGATCGAGACGCTCGAACGGGGCGACACGGTGGATTCCACGCCGACACTCTCGTTCACCAGCTACGACGATCTGATGGAGACGCTGACGCCGCGTGTCCTCGATCTCATCGAAGCCATCCGCCGGGAAGAGCCACCCAGCATCAACGAGACTGCACGGGTCGTTGACCGGGACGTGAAGAACGTCCACGAGGAACTCAGCCGGCTCGCCCAGCTGGGCATCATCTTCTTCGAGGAAGACGGGCAGTGTAAGCGCCCCGTCGTCTGGTTCGACGAACTCGTCATCACCCTCCCGTTCGATCCAGAAGCTGGCGACACGGCCAGTGCCGCGCCGTAACTCCGAGTCCGCACCGCTTTTGGGTGGGGATAGGAGTACCGGCTGGTTGGCACAGCCCGGAGTCTACCTTCATGACTTGTCCAGCGGATTCCAACCGCAGGAACAAGTGGTAGACTGCAAACCTTAATATCCCAATCCAGCGGCGCGATGCCGTGGGATTCCCCCGCCTTCAGGCGGAGGAGGATGTCAATTTTCCTCTTCTTCGTGAATTCCGACTTCTGCTGGCAGGAGTTGACAGCGGCGTTCAATTGAGAACATGGATGCTCAAGAAGTTACTGCGCACTGGCGATGAGAAACCCTTATCTATGAACGCGATTAAACTATGAATAATGAGTGAGACAGAACCGATAGATAACTCTGAAAAAGAGATCGTCGCCGTCACAAAACACGGACAGGCGACCATCCCGAAGCGGTTCCGCGAGAAGCTCGGGATCGAGGCTCCCGGGAAAGTGCTGTTCCGGGAAACCGAGGACGGCGACGTGATCGTTGAACACGTCCGCTCGCCGAGCGAGATGCGTGGGTTCGCCGCGCGCAGCGAGGCAGCAACTGATACGCCAGCCTCAGAGATCCTCCACGAGAAGCGCGACCAAGACCGCAAGGAGCGCGACGCACAGTTCTCGACAGAGGAGTGATGGGGAGTCCCGATCGGATCGTCTTCGACGCTGAGCCGCTGATTGCACATGCAGACGACGAACCCGGCAGTGACGTGGTTGAAACGTATCTCGATGCTGTCGCAACTGGGGAGACGATCGGCTACGTTAGCTACGTAAACCTCGCTGAGATCCGGTACACAATCGCCCGGAAATACGACCGAAACACCGCCGACGAGTACCTCGACTGGCTTACAGCCCTCGGCATCGAACCTGTAGACGCCGACAACGCTTGGATAGATGTCACAGAGTATATCCTCCAGTACAATCCAGCGCTCGGAGACGCATTCGCATTAGCAACCGCCGAGCACATCGAGGCGACGCTCTTAGTCGGCGGCGACGATGACTACGATGAGATTGGCGACATCCCGATAACGCGATTTCGAGACGGCTCAGCGTAGCCTCGTACTGCTCACCTCTCCGAGAGAGGTTGGGTAACAAGAAGCGGTTCAAGTATCGGGACTGTGAGCATCAGGCCGATGGTCGGATGGGAGTGTCCGACTAACCCACGGGAAGCCTCGGGGCTTGACCCCGAGGCGGTTCACTCTCGCCGTCCGCCCTACTGTTCGTCGCCCTCTGTGTCCCGTTTGCGGCGTTCACGCCGGAGATACCGCGAAAACGCTGTATCGGCATACGCTTCGTGGCCGGACCGATCGGGCACGTAACACGGCGCGCTCTTGGTGGGGGAGAAGACCGCCGCTTCGATATCGGCATCCGGCCGGTCATGTGGGGGGCGACACAGTGTGACTGGCGGCGTGTGCCGAAGAGTCTCCGGGCTGATCGAGTCCCGGTGGATATCGGCTGCCTTGGGTGGCCGCTTGCGAGTCAGCGGTGGGAGCTCGTCACCGTCGAGATCCTCAAGGGTGAGTAGGCGGACGTCGAAGGCCTGAGCGAGTCGCCACGCCCGATCCGTGAGTCTGGAGGTGTGACAGAGGACCGGCATAGCCCGACCCAGGAAGGCAAGCAGACAGAGGCGGATGATCACCGACTCATCAATGGCGCGACTTTGCCAGTCTTTGCATTCGGCGACGAGGTAGTCGGCGGGCTCGTCTCGAGGCTCTTGGCGACAGGCGACGACATCTGCGGTGAGTGCGACGAGCGGTTCACGACGGACGGTGGCATAGCCCCACTCTTCGAGAGCCTGCTGGAGTTGGATCTCGAGCCACACGCCTTGGCCGTGGCCCCGTCCACGGGTGGTATCACGTGGGGGGTCTTGGGGGTGCTCGTCGGCATCGTTATTGTTGTCGTCACGATCGCTCATGGCGTTCCTCCGTCTGTTCGACTGGGTCGTCTGCTGTGGGTGGCAAGTTGGAGGTGTCAGTGGCCCTCTCGTCAGTGCTACTGGCCGCCGATGATTGGCCGTCGTCTGAGGCCGACTCCGGGGTAGTCTCGAGTTGCTCGGCCGCGTGTTCGAGTGCGCGGGCGAGATCACGAGCTTGGGGTGGCGTCAGTTCGGTGGTGGTCGTCCCCCAGTGGCCACCGAATCCGACGAGGAGCGTTTGGTCGGCCGTCGCTGTGGGCGTGACCTCGAGAGTGGCTCTAGAGTATTCGTCTTCGAGCTGGCGGGTGACGCCGGTCTCGACGGTGAAGCCGGTCTCAGTGGTGGGCTGGTCGTCGTCTGGGAGGTGTGTCATTGGTGGGTAGGTAGGGTGGGACTAGCTGGTGCCTGTGCGGGGCTGGGACAGACCGCTTCGAGGGCCCAGGACTGAGGGTGTTGTCGCGTGTGGAGGCCGCGGAGGCCACAGCGATATGCGGCGAGGATGTGCAGCACTCGCGGTGGGACGTGGGTGTCCGGGCCACCGACGATTTCGAGGACCGGGTGGTTGAGGTGGGGATTGTCGGTGCAGATGTCCGTGGCTTGGACGTCCGTGATGGTTCGGAGTGCGTCTGCGCACCGCTGGAGGGTCGCTGTGTGGGTGGTCGGCGACTCGGAGGTGGCTGATTTGTGAGTGGTTCGTGCCGTCTCGGAGTGGATGTGGGGCGTGTCCTGGCAGCTGTGGATCACTATCCGTTCTGGGAGTCCAACGATACCGCAGACGAGACAGCGATGTAGCTCTGAACCGGCTTGGTCGTAGTCCAATGACTGTGCGACAGGTTCTTTATTCGGTGGATCGGAGTTCGTCATGCTTCGTGGGGTTAGCGAAGCACAGGTCGGTGTTGCAGCACCGGCCTCAGTTTCTCTGAGACATCCCGTGCGTCGCACTTGCATGTATTCCCCACTTGTATTTAAAACTTGCTCTATACAACAACCATTACAGAATAGTAAGTCTCTCTCGGAAGCACGAAGTCAACAAAGATTAGATAGCTACAAGCAAAGAAGGGATTGTGTCAACTGGACGTGGGCTACTCACCGACTACGAAAAGAACTGCATTGCAGGTAAGAAAGAAAAGCAACGAGAGTATGAGGCACGCTCTCGAGTCCGTGCGCGAATTGAAGGGCCTCTTATGAACGATATCGCACATTTGAAAAAACACGATCCAGAGTTGCTCAACGAGCTTCGCCAAGTCGTATGTGACGATGAAATTGAGTAGTAGTCTGATTCAGTAGGCCTTATTTCCGCCACAAGCGCCAAATCTCACGGATATCGGGCATTCTTGAGGTGGTTGTAGACGGCAGTTTTGAGTAACACTTCACGGATCCAACCTCCAACTCCACGGGCACACGGTTGCGCTGAGCGCGCACTTGATGCTAGATTAGAGCCGGGTTGTCAGATAAATAAATATCAGAATTAACGGTTCCCCCACACCCCACTGTGTCGAATGTTCTCCAAACGAGGTCGGGGCAGAGTTGGATATCTCCATCAACTGTGACTAGCTCATCCCACCCCACTATGTCGAATGTTTAGTTACATCCAATCCTGGGATAGCGTGGGTTATACAGTCAATTGTGCTTAGTCTGCCTTCTCCAAATCTTCGGACATATTCATTCGACGCACTTGACACAGTGGTTTTA
Source organism: Haloplanus salinarum (assembly GCF_009762275.1). Lineage (NCBI taxonomy): Archaea > Methanobacteriati > Methanobacteriota > Halobacteria > Halobacteriales > Haloferacaceae > Haloplanus > Haloplanus salinarum. The sequence continues at coordinate 1,354,011 of NZ_CP034345.1, forward strand.
TTATCCCTGCATCAAGAGATATGAACAACCGATGCCGACGTTCACTCGAGACACCCATATCTTTCGCGACGAGGATATGCTTCGGGATGATTACCAACCAGAATCAATCATGGCCCGGGAGTCGGAACTCAGTGCGTACAAAACCGCACTCCAACCCGTCATAAATGGTGCCCAACCGCGGAACGTTTTCTTATATGGAAAAACTGGTGTTGGGAAGACAGCTGTCTCACGGTATCTGCTCGAACAACTGCAACAAGACTCAGCCCAGTATGACGATGTTTCTCTGTCGGTGTTTTGGCTTAATTGCACGAATCTCTCTTCGTCGTATCAAGTAGCAGTCAACCTCGTCAATACACTACGTCCAGCTGAGGATCAAATCAGCACAACTGGATATCCCCAACAACGTGTCTTTGATCTCCTGTATGAGGAACTCGATGCAGTCGGTGGAACAGTCTTGATCGTCCTCGACGAGATTGATCACATTGGTACCGACGATGAGATACTTTATGAAATTCCGCGAGCGCGCTCGAACGGCTACCTTACAGCCACGAAACCTGGAGTAATCGGAATTAGCAATGACTTCGGCTTTCGGGATAATCTCTCTCCAAAAGTGAAAGACACACTCTGTGAGGAAGAGATCCATTTCTCACCGTACAATGCGCCCGAACTGGAAGCGATTCTTGATCGACGAGCGGAGGGTGCTCTCTTTGATGATGCCACTGAATCGGGCGTACTCGCGCTATGTGCTGCTATGGCCGCACAAGACACCGGGAGTGCGAGACAAGCGCTTGATTTGTTGTACCAAGCCGGCGAACTCGCACGAGCTGCAAGCCATGACAAAATCACCAAGGACGATGTTCACGAGGCTCGGAACAAACTTGAGCGGAGCCAAATCGAACACGGGATGCGCGAACTAACACGCCACGGACATCTCTCGCTCTTGGCAGTCTTGCAATTAGCTCTTGAGTCAGGGGGACCATTTCGCGTACGGGATATTTACCCACAGTATTGTACAATTTCCGAGCAGTCGGACATCGATCCGCTGGTTCGCCGTCGTATGCATGACCACCTTGCTGACCTCGCAATGCTTGGTATCCTTGACCGTCGTTCTCGCAACGAGGGCCGTTCCGGAGGACAGTACTACGAGTACGAGTTCGCTGTCGGCCTCGATCTTGTTGCTAACGTTGTTAGCGACTTTGAGGGACTTACGCTACCGCGGCGTGTCGTAGAATTGATTCAGTCAATGGAGTAGATTGCCTTGGGGGAAAGTGCCGAGGTCAACAGCTTTTCCAGCTTATAGAACCTCAATCGGAACACTTGACGCGGTGGGGTGTCGGACGTGAATCACAGCATCTGTCCTTGTTTAGACCTTTCGCCGCAAGGTTCGGTAGAGGAACTTTCCTAGGGACTTGCGACCACGGAAACAGAAACGATCCGGCATATGGAACTGCAAGACGTTCAGCGAGGCAACAGAACCGAGCAGCTCTAGGATGAACACTTGACATGGTGGGGTGGTAAAGAGAAAGCTCCGAATAGCTACTCTGAACATTCGCACTCCTGATGAGATCGGTATCGGAAATTGCTGAGAACATTCGACACGGTGGGGTGTGGGAAGATAATCCCAACTCAGTAAGAATTTCTCGTCGCCACTGGATAGCCATCGTTTCTCAATCAGTTCTCGACAGTCACGGTGTCTCCCGACTGGATCATGCGTTCGGTGATTTCGACGGTCCAGTCCTCCGCTCCGATGCGGTACGTTCCCGGGTTGGCCACGGTCACCTCGAACGTGCCGTCCGCGACCGGCGCCCGGCGAACGTACTCGAAGTCATCGCCGGGGATCGACACCTCGGCGACGAGTCGAACTTGGTCCCTGTCCTCCGGTGCCGGACCACGAATCGTCGCACCGGCTACGAGCCGGAACACCTTCCGCCTGCCGTCCTCGGTAGCGAACAGGGCGCGGAAGTGCCTGACACCGCTGATATCGCTGATTTCGGCGCTCCCGAATCGGTCGTGAAGCGTCGATTGAATTGTCGACGAGGAGATCAGCCCGAGATGCGGTAGGTCGCGAGTAACAACGAATCCGACACGACCTGCGAACTCCTCGTACCACTCGTCGGCGCTGTTGGCGTTCGAAAACAGGAAGTCCTCGTAGGTCCGTTGGGCGTAGCCGTACGACGCCGCCTCCCCGTTCACGAAGTAGTTGTAGACGCGGTTGCGCCCCCACTTGCTGAGGACGTAGCTCTCGGGATAAGGAATGTTCCTCTCGTCGACGTACTCGGTGATCCAGCGCGCCGCTTCGTACGTGGCATCGTCGATGACGAGTCGTCGATCGATGAGCGCGGCGTAGAGTGACCCGGACCCGACGGCGACGCCCGCGAGGCCGGCGAGCAATGCCACGCGGGTCCGATCCGGAACGACGAGATCGTCGTCACCCCCATCGGCGGCGACGGTCGGCGCCGTGGCATCGTCCCGGCTGTCCCGGCGCGGGACAGGCGGCCGCACGAGGTCGAACCACGACGCTAACATCACGAAGCCCACGCCGCCCATGATGGCCGCGAACGGGGCGAGTTCGCCGGCGAATCGCCGCTGGAGCGTCGCCAGCACCCCGAAGTGAACGGTGTAGACGCCGACGACGAACCACCCTGGTTCGAGCCGCTGCCACCCCCACTTGGCCGCGAACGGTAGTATCGGCGCCGCGAGCACGGACGCGAACCCGAGAATGACGAGGACGCCGGCCGCGCCGTAGTTGGCACCGACACCGGTGAGTTCGGCGGCTTCCGTCGAGGCGAAGAATTCGAGCCCGGACTCCAGTTCGGATGCCACGGCCGGAACCTGACGAACGACGACGACGGCGACGATACCGAGTACCACCTCGGCGGCCGCGAGCCACGTCCACGACCCCCCGGCCCGCCGGACGGCGACCACGAGTGCCAGTACCCCGAGGCTTCCGAGGGCGAGCAGATCGAGTGCGTAGATAACGGCTTCGAACTGCCAGCCGAGCAGCAGGTGGACGAGGTGTGCGAGCGCCGCGCCACCGGCGAGACCGGCGACGACCGGGGCGAGCCGTTCCGGCCCGTCTCGGCGAATCTCCACCAGTGCCACGAGGGCGAGCGCGGGGGCAAGTGGGACGAGCAGGAGCGGTGCGGCCTCCCACGCGAGCGCCTGCCCCGCCACCGCGACGGCGAGCGTGCCCATGGCGAGCCACGTTCGACGGTCACGCTCACTCCGGGCGAGCAGTTCGATCACGGCCAGCGCCGTCAGTGCGAGCCACACGTAGTCGAAGGCGTGGTGGTCGGCGACGCCGAGGGCAGTCCGGTAGGCGTGCGCCGGCGTGACAGCCAGTAGACCCGCGGCAGCGAGGCCGATTCGCACATCCCCGGTGAGTCGTGTGGCAGCGCCGTAGACGAACGCAGCCGTCAGCACCGCTGCGACCACGGGGTACCACGCGACAACAAAGCCCGACCCCCACGTGCCCGCGCCGAACGGCCACGCAGCCACCGAAAGCGTCGCGGCGAGCAGCGGTTCGCCACGAATCGCCCGGTCGGGAAGTGACGGGGGTGGCCCGTTCGCCAGCGCCTGATCGACCAGATAGCGGTAGAAGTAGGGGTCATTCGAAACGAGAACGACCCAGTCATCGCGGAACACTTCCTGAATCGTCGGGAGGCGAACGAGGATGACGAGCAAGAGGGCGATCGATAGGGCTGTTCGGACAGGGATGCGACGTTGTTGGTCTGCCCGATCCGCTGGCTCGTCGGACCGCTCGGCTTCGCTCATCTCTTCTCCCACTCAAAATAGTCTGGGCCCTTCACAGCTATTCGACCAGACTATAGGGAGAGACATACATATAGCCACTCGTCTGCTGAGATATGACCGCTAACGGTCACTTCGGGGACAACAACGGCGCTTTCGTGGGGCAGGGAAATATTCCAGGTTGAAATGGCATGCCGCAAGCCCGGCGTCACTCAGCGTCTCGTGCCTGCCGACAGCGGCCGTTTTCACAACTATTTCTCGTGTCTTGGTGGGGAAATTAAATATTATCCAATTTGATATCTGATTCTCGTTCGTGATTGATTCCGTTTACGGACTATCAGAGACATCAACATCGGGGTCGCATTACTCACTCCTCGAGAAGAACACTGAAATCGCGAACTGGCTATCGAAACCTGACCTCATCGATCTATCGGTTAAGATACTCGCCGGCCGTCGCTGTCGAGATATGGCCGTCTGCCACAAATCGTACTGAGAGACCGATAGATCCGGCCACATTGACCACACACTGTTTTGAGGCCCGTGCATCACCGTCGTCGGTGACGATCATGCCATCTACGACCTCTGCGAAGGCCAGAGCCTGTGTTTCTCCAAGATTCAGCGATTTGAGACAATAGCTCTTACAACACTTCTGTTGACGGAGATGGAGTAACTACGGGCTTCTCTTCCTCAAGGACAGCGAGTACGGTACTGATGAGATTAGAGTAGTTGGATTGAAACACCTTGAGAGCCCCGCCTCGCTGGAGTCGGAGAGCCTGCTACGCACGCTTCGCTTGACGTCGTCGAGAGAGCTTTGTTCTCCCAAGCTCACGACGGCCGAGCCGACGTGAACGCCCGTGTCCTCCAGCAGCGAGGGAGCGAAGCTTTCTCAGGCAATCGGGCGGCGAACCCGCCCAATAGCGAGGCGCACCTTTTTATCCCACCCACGTCAACTGGTCAATCGGCTGCCGCTGGGTGAAACTGGAAAAGATCGGTCTCTCGGCGCACCCGGACGTATACGAGAGCACCATTCTCGTGAGCCAACCAGAACCAATTGGGTCCTGGTGATGTCGTGGTTTTCAAGGTGGCCACAGTTTCGCTTGCTTATTTCAACACTACTGATGCCAAGATAATTAACGTAATACCATAGAACCGACGGTATTATTCAAGTCGAACGCGGACACAAACATAATTGACGGATATGTCACATCCAGATTCCGAAACGGTCTCAAGACGTGAGAAGATTAATGCCCTTCTTGATGTCTCAGGGTATAACCCCCAATTTACTGCTGGGATCGTATCGCTTGGGATATTAGCAGCGATTTTAGAAGGGGTTGGCCTAAGCTTCATTCTACCGATCGTCGAACTAGTACAACTTGAACGTCCCGCGGCACAGGCAGATGGCCTCCTTGCGGTGTTCGTCACCGCATACCAGATGCTCGGAATCCCGTTCACGCTCGGATATGTGGTCCTAGGGGTGTCAATCGTGATGATTGCGCGGTACACGACAAGTTTCATAGTAGCTTGGCTCCGTGAGGCGGTCCGAACCTACTACATTCGGGACCTCCAAGACCAAGCATTCCGAAATGCGCTTAACGCGAGGGTCGCGTATTTCGATGATCAAGGTTCTGACGATATCTTGAATGCAATCGTGACGCAAACAACGTATGCGGGGCGGGTGATTCAGCGTGGGATCCAATTGCTCCAGCAGGGATTTCTTGCCTTAGCATACTTTTGCGTCGCGTTGGCAATGGCACCCGGTCTGACGATTGCGACTGGGATAGTCCTCGGAAGTTTCACCATTTTTTTCCGACAAGTTATTGAATCTGGATATGACATCGGTGACCGCATCGCTGAGGCAAACGAAGAACGTCAAGAGGCAGCACAAGCTGGAACACAGGGAATCCGAGACGTACGGATATTCGGTGTTGCCGAGGAACTCTATAATGATTTCCGAGACGCGATTGAGAAGTTCACGAGTGAGCGAGTCACCCTCAGACGAAACGAAGCAGCGATCACTAACTTCTACAACCTCGTCGTCGCAGTGTCAGTATTTGTACTCATCTATTTTGCATTAACGTTTGCCAACCTTTCACTCGGATCGCTCGGGGTCTTCCTATTCGCAATGTTCCGTCTTGGACCAAGAGCAAGTAATGTAAACAAACTCATCTATCAAGTTGAAAATGATCTCCCACATCTCGTTCGAACCCTTGAATTCATAGAGGAACTTCAAACACAACAAGAGCCGCAAGATGGATCTCGTCCGGTACCCGCCGAGGTGGAACCTATTGAATTTGATAATGTATACTTTTCATATAATGACGACGAACAGGTACTCCATGGTATCAACTTTAAGGTCGAAAAAAGCGAGTTTGTCGCGTTTGTTGGTCAATCTGGCGCCGGAAAATCAACAATAGTCTCACTTCTTGCCCGAATGTATGAAGTTGATGCTGGAGAAATTCGTGCAAATGGGATTCCGATTGACGAAATGGATATCACCGAGTGGCGTGATCAACTATCCGTTGTGAGACAAGACCCATTTATATTTAATGATACACTCAGATATAATCTTACGATTGGGAACAGGAACGTTAGCGAAGCTGAACTAGATGATGTGTGCGAGATCGCGAAGGTTGATGAGTTCCTGAAAGACCTGCCGGAAGGATACGATACGATGCTCGGGGACGAAGGAGTTCGACTATCTGGAGGCCAGAAGCAGCGGGTAGCGTTAGCACGAGCGTTACTAAAAGATGCCTCCTTGTTAATTCTTGATGAGGCGACGAGTGATCTTGACTCCAACTTGGAGAAGCAAGTCCAACAATCAATTGAAGAGATGGAGCGTGAGTATGCTATCGTGGCGATTGCCCATCGGCTATCAACCGTTAAAAAAGCCGACAAGATATATACCCTTGATAATGGACACATCGTTGAGTCAGGGACACACGACCAACTTATTAATCAAGGTGGAGAATATGCAGATTTGTATGGGATTCAGTCATCGAACGCATAAAGTGTCAGGTTTAAAAATTAATTACGCTACACAAGTAAGTTGTTCATGACACAAAAGATATCCAAAAAAAAAATGTTGGGTGAATCATATACGACGAACTATCTGAAAATAAGACGTGCAACTATATTATTCTCTACTGTCTTGTTCGCATTATACCCGTACAGGATAACGCTTAACTCAATTATTCACATCCCATATGATACAATAATTTTATCTAATTATATTCTGTTGCCAATATTTCTTTTTGTGATTTTTGTTTGTACATATCGACGTATTAGTATAATGAAGGCATCTCTTGAGATCTTCTTCAGTTGCATATTATTATTTGTGTTTATTGGGATTTCTATTGTATGGTCTCCAAAAATTAGTTATAGCTTCCAAAAATACACCTATATTATATTTCAACTTCCAGTATTAGTTTCATTCGTTACATTTGTGATATCTAATAATCGACAAAATATTAGAGCATTTATATTCGCAACTTTGTGTGGAAGTTATATTTTGATGTTAGCTCTGCTGTGGGGATCGATTTTCTCAAATGGGATACACACTATAATAAATGAAGGCACATACATTGGGGTCAATAGGTTATTGGGTGTTGGAATTGTATGCTCAATCTTCGTAATTATGGATGTGAAAAATAATACTCTCCGAATTCTGTTCGGATTTTTTTCGCTTATGAACCTGTTTTTCATGACACAAACTGGTGGTCGAGGTCCTCTGATTGCAGTAATAATATCGCTCATCTTTTCTCTAGTATGGAATTATAATACAGGAAAAGTGCGTGATTACTTGTGGTATATGATAACTTTATTCGTATCTCTAATTATCCTAGTTTTAAATGGGGGAAGAACCATAAACAGATTACTTTCTTTAATTCATGATCCAGGTAGAAGCGCGATAATTCGGATAGATATGGCAATTCACAGTGTGAATTTATTCTTAGAAAGACCACTACTGGGTCATGGGATTGGCTCATTTCCGACCTTGTACAAGTCCGGAACATATATGTACCCGCATAATATTTTCCTTGAAATACTAGTTGAATCAGGAACTATTGGAATTATCTTTCTGTCATTTTTTATATATTATGTATCAATTACTGTAATTAAATACAGAAATCATAATTATCGGCTTGCAGGGCTAATTTCATCACTTATAATATATTCCCTAATAAATGCCTCTGTCTCTTTTGATATTCCCGGGAATAAAGTGTTCTTCATATATTCTGCAATGGTCCTCGCATTATTTGGTTACGATAGTTCGAACGGTAGTGTCTAGATAAGCTGGTTCCATGCGAAGTCAAACGCTTGTAACCAATTTTCAGCGGTACTCGGTCAACATTTCTGAACGATTTGAAACTGGTTAGTTCGTCGTTTTAGTTCACGGAAGACACGTTCGACGGCATCCCCATGTGTAATATGCTGGAATCGTAGCCCATGTCGTAACAGGCTGCCTGCAACCATGGTGCACCGTCGACGAGAAAGATGACGTCGTCGGCCTGATGTTTCTCGCGTAATTCCAGGAGAAACATCGAGGTGATCGCCGTGGTTCTCGTCGGATAGAGCCGTACATGGAGCAGGCGATTGGTGTCGGGATCGACAGTGGCGTACAGCCAATATCGTTCATCATTTAGTTGAATCACGGTTTCGTCGACCACAACGTGATTCGGGTCAGCACCGTCTATCGGCTGTAAATCGGCCTTCTGTACCCATCGATGCACAGTGCTTCGTTAACTATCGACACCCAACATCTCAAGAATAGAAACGGTATCCGAAAGTGATAGTCCAGCCAAATGGAGTCGGATACCGAGCTTCATCGCTGGCTCGGATGTCGCCTATCCCTCCAGAAATTCTAACTCGATACAACCGCTATCGCTGCTGAGGCGGTCAAACGAGAACATAATTCACTCAAATCTTCGACTGCCTCGTTCCTTATCGCATCGCTACCGTTCGAACAAGGCATAGAAAAAGATATTATACACCATACGTGAAAACAAGATGGTCTCAGTCGTGAGTTCAAGAATACTTTTCCACACCCCACAACCGCTTGATAATCTGGATAGCGGCTCAAGTGTCCGTCCAGCGAAGTTGATAGACGCATTTGAACAGATAGGATATAATGTAGATAAGGTGATCGGAGACACCAAGGAACGACGACAACGAATCCAAGAAATCCAACAGAGTGACCGAGACTATCTTTTTTGTTACTCTGAACCAACAACTTGGCCGGTTCATCCACTTATTGACTATCGTTTGTACTGGTATCTTCAATCTAAAAATATTCCCACAGGAGTCTTTTATCGAGATATCCTTTGGAAATTCCCAGAATTATTTGATCACTCTGGATTGAAATACTGGGAAGCTCAAGTCCGATATAGAATGGATTTAGCCGTGATTTCTCGCATTGCAGATCAAATCTATGTTCCCTCGTCTACCCTTGGTGAATATCTTAATATTAATTCTCCAATAAAGCCACTTCCACCAGGAGGAACAGATCAAGTAGCAACAAATGACTCAACGTTACAATTAGAACGCGTAATCTACGTTGGTGGTCTCTCAGGACGTTACAGCTCGGGACTCCTATCAAAAGCTTGCAAATTAGCAGCTAACGAACAAAATGTCACGCTTGATTTAGTATGCCGTGAGCCAGAATATCAGTCGTTACCAAACTCCGTTCGTCAGCGATTCAAATCAGACTGGGTTACAGTACATCATAAATCTGGAGAAGCACTCAACGATCTCTACCAGCGTGCTGATGCAGGCATCATCCCATTTAAACCGACGCAGTATAACAATATGGTTATGCCAGTCAAGCTATTTGAATACCTCTCGTATGGCCTCCCAATCATCACAACAAATATTAAGGAAGTATCAGAATTTGTTCAATCTAATAGTTGCGGAGTAGTTTCCGATTCCAATTATAAAGATTTAGCTAATAAAATTATTTTGCTTTCAAATGATGAAGAACTATATCAAGAAAGAAGAGAAAATGCAGTACTAACTCTAAGACAGAATCGATGGATTGACCGTGCAGAGCAAGTTGCCTCTGATCTGATTCCGCAATAGAAGACGAAGTCCTGCGTCAGCTTAACCGTTAAGTAGGCACCTTTGTATCCACTGTTACGTATGATTCTCCTGAACGAGTCAAACTCACGAGTACCGCCGATATTGATCTGTAGTCTTCGTCGCCGTAGTAGGGCCGCAGGTGGAAGTCCGAAACGGCCTCCACCTGCTCAGGGAGGACATCAAGAACCTCCTTCTGGAGAAGCGTGTTTCCAACTTGTTTGAGCTTCTCTATGTCGAATTTAGTGCGGAGATGGTAGAATACTGAGTTTCTGTGAGGTACATCTTCCCTTCTCTCCAGGGCGTCAAGACCGAGATTTATTGTGACAATTCTGCCAACTATGCCGATCAAAAATCGAATTCTATTCGTTTGTATAAGAATGAAATACATCAACAAGCTTGTCAACGGATATCGATATACTATACTCTGTCCTCACAGTATTTTTTCCATTCATGGCGAGCCTTTTTCGTTCTTCAGGATTTTCAAGGAGGTCCATGATGAAAACTGCTAGCGAATCTGGGTCTCTTGGGGGGACGAGTACCCCATCATATCCATCTGTTATGAGTTCTGGTATTGCAGACACTGTCGTAGATACACATGTCGTTTCAGAGGCCATTGCTTCTTTTAAGACGACCGGCATTGCGTCCCGATCACCATTTTCAGCTACCACGCAAGGCAACAAGAAAATTGATGCTTCCTTCAACTCTTTCTTTAAACTACTATCAGACACATTTCCTAAAAATTTCACATTGTCTTCAATTCCGCTATTTGAAACCTGTTGTTGTAATCGGTTCTTGAGAGGCCCAGATCCAATTATATGATACTCTATATCAATCCCTTGCTTGATGAGCTGATTTACTGCCTCTATCGCAAAAGTAATCCCTTTTTTTTCGATTAATCGCCCGACCGTTAAGATCCTATTTTCAATAGGAGATGTAGCAGACTCAAATTTGTTAATCCGTGTTGTGGCTGGAACTACATAGATACTATTCTGCACCCCTATATTCTCGTCAAGATACTGGCGATTATATTCGGACGGTACAACAATGCCGCTCATATTATTACATATATACCTTATCTTTGCATAGTCCGGTGATTTGAATATCTCAAAGGCATGGGCAGTCACTGTGCAAGGGATATTATTTTCTTTCGCAGCTAATAACGCTGCAACTCTGGTTGCGGTTGCGAAATGGGAATGAATAATGTCAACTTCAAAGTCAAGAGAGTGAATGAAGTCTGCACATTGTTTAGAAAGTAGCAATATTGATCCTATCTCTTTTAAAGATAGACAACTCATATATCCTTTTGGCATGTATTTGGTAAGCTTTTGAATCGAATGAGAAGACACCAATTGAAGGACATCTCGATAAGAGGGGTCAGAATAGTAAACGGGAATATCAATATCTCTATATTCTTGGTGTGTTATTTCTTCTTCCGGGTTTCTTTGCGCAAACACCGCAACGTTGTGACCCCTTTTGTGTAGCTCGGAGATCTCGTTCAAAATGAAACTTTCCGACAATTTGGGGAATAATCCAACATAATATACTACCCCTAACTGGCTCATAATATAGAAAACTCTCTGCATACACTAAACCCAATTGGTCGTCCGTAACGAGATCGTATTTTTGAGTCTATCGAGATATATTGAAAGAAAAGAGCGATACGATTACACATTTTGAACTATTCATAGTCGAGGTGGTACTAGGTTCCCGATAATCACGAGTTATTCGCATCGTAAATTGCTTCGATAAATCCATCAAAGGATCTCTGAATACTCAGACGATGGATTGCATCTTGTTGGATATCTTTTGCTGAAGCATATTTGAGTTCGCCCGTCATTTGTTTGGATATCAAGTGGCTGAGTTCTTGAGGCGATTTATGATCAAATATATGGCCATTAAACCCCTCACGAACTACATCTGGGGCACAGCCACACATATCAGATACAATCACGGGTGTTCCACAAGCCAATGCCTCATTCACAACAAGCCCCCAAACTTCTACTGAAGATGGTAATACCACCAAGTCTGCTTTCGTGTAGTATGGGATAATCTCCTGTCGAGATATATGTCCTTCAAAATTGATTTCTGCTTTGAGATCAGCTGTATACTCTCTCAATTCAGCAAGTAATGGACCATCCCCGACAATATTCACCTGTATGTTTTCGGACTCAATCATTGAAACTGCATTAAATAAACTTTGTACGTTTTTTCGGGGGATGAGTTGGCCACAATACAATATCTCAAAAGAAGCCGAATTTGGCTCAAATCCATTTATATTTGAAGAATATTCTGCATATTTTTTTACATCTACTGTATTAATAGCGACATGTATAGATTCTGGTTCTGCACCCCACGCCCTTAGTGCCTCACTTGCTCTTGACCCATATGCGATCCAGCTCGATCCCCGTTTTGTGTAGATTTCTCGGAGTGTATTAATAAGCCGATTCTCTGTACCGAGACTTCCTGACCAGGTCCCACTCCATGGGACAACGGGGACATCAAATAGAAACGCGTAGAGCAATGTTTCCCAGCATGCGGCATGATTGTATCCTGCGATAACGATCACATCATATGAATTATTATGAAGTAGTCTTGAAACTCCCCCGTGAACCCAAATGATCGGTCAAGTTTATTTGAATAGAGAGATGTTCCGCTAATATACTCATACTCAAATTCAAATATGTCCTCTGTAACTGACCATGAGCGATTCTTTTCAGATTCGTCTATAAAATAAATGGTCAAATCAATTTTTTGTGATAGTCTATTGAATAATGGGATCCTGTACGGAGACGGTATATTCGTTACTATGGCAACATTCATACTTTAGGTTCTGAACTGTTATTATCGTACATTAGGATCATAGACTTGGTGAGAAGTTTTTTCTTTTCGGATTAATCCCCACGTACTAATTTTAACGGCCTCACTCAGAGGATTGTTTGGAACCAGTAGCCTCTTGAAAGAGGTCAAGTGTCTCTCTGGCACACTTCTTCCACGTAAACATCTGTGCTCGTTTTCGCCCACGATCAACTAAGTCTTTACGTAACCCCGGATCGTTCAGCACCTGCTTAATTATAACAGACATCTGATCTGGATCATTAGGGTCAAAATATAGCGCCGCATCACCACCGATCTCAGGAAGAGCTGCGCTTGCAGAAGCAACAACAGGCACTTCAGCAGCCATTGCTTCCAACATAGGTAACCCGAAGGACTCAGTCAGTGAAGGAAAGACGAACAAGTGGGCATTATTGTAGTAGGCCTTAACTTCGGGAACGGTAGCGCGGCCAACAAGCGAAACATGCTCTGTAATCCCCAAATCTCTCAATAAGGATTTAACAGTCTGTGTGTAGTCTTGTTCAACCGTCTTGCAACCGACAATTATAAGAGGATGTTCGCGACGCAACTCGGGTGAGAGTTGGGAATAAGCCGCGACCAAGTTATGTATGTTCTTATGTTTATACACTGTGGACACAAGGAGGATATACTCACGTTCTTCTAATTGTCCGCTTACTACCTCAGTAGATGCATCCCTAAACGCTGAATCAACTCCATGATGTATTGAGTACGTATCATCTTCAGAGAGGTCTAACTCACGTACAGCTTTTCGTTTTGAGGATTCTGATACGAAGATCGTAGCTTCGGAGAATGACTGCGATATCTTCAATGCCCGGGCGAGCATCATCTCTCGAACTTGCTGTCGGAGGGGTTTTTTTATTTTAATATTGTAGTACAGGTTGGAATTCTGATTCGCCACAACTTGCTTACATGGACATCCAAAGACAGGGATCTCGCTTGGAGAATACAAGAGATCAATATTCTCTTGAACAATCCGACGAGGTATGCTTGTTTGCTCGTACCACAGGCGGCCCACAGTCCCAGACACATCAACAGACTCAACCGTCAGCTGGTCCTTGTCCACAGGTAGGTTGAACCGGCTACTGATCTGTGACGGAATAAAAAAGTGCAACCTGTGCCCTGAAATTTCCAATATATTGGTGACAAGATTTTGTAGGTATATTACTCCACCTCCGGATTTTGCAGCCAATCCGTTAATTCCGATTTTCATGTTACTTGTGAGTTTAATCCGTCTCGTCACTTAATCAGACCGTCTGGAACGGTGGAGTCTCCAATCCCGATTATGACCACGATATTACGGATTGAATGGAGGAACTAGTATATATTCATTGGTTCGACATCGGGAAAGGAGAGCCAGAAATATCACTCCAATCTAAGCCGTTCCTTATGAAATAGAGAATTTTCATGATTAGCCTCACAATAAGTTATGGAACAGAATCCAGCCAGAGGACCTAACAAAGCACAAAGAACTTGCAGTCGGACGAGATAGAATAGAGAAGATGACTGAACATAAATTTGCGATAGTCCTTGGGACACGACCAGAGATAGTCAAACTGGCTCCGATCCTGAGAGTCTGTGACGAACGTTGCATTTCTTACTCTCTTATTCATACTGGCCAACATTATTCGGACGAACTCGATAGCGTTTTTTTTGAGCGATTAAACCTCCCAAAACCGGACTATCATCTCGATATTGGATCAGATAGTCATGGTAAACAGACCAGTAAGATGCTAACTGGCATTGAAGATATTGTCCAAACTGAAAACGTTGATATTGTGCTTGTACAGGGAGATACCAACACGGTACTTGCTGGTGCAATCGCAACAAGTAAATTGGACGCGAAATTGGGCCACATTGAAGCAGGACTCCGAAGTTTTAACCGCGATATGCCAGAGGAGATCAACCGAATTGTCACCGACCACGTTGGAGACTTTCTTTTTGCCCCGACAGAAGAAAGTGCAACGCTCCTCAGAAACGAGGGGATTGATGAGTCTCGTATCTACGTAACTGGAAACACTATCGTTGATGCTGTCCAAGCAAATAGAGAGATTGCCATTGAAAAGAGTGCGGTACTCAAAGAGCATAATCTCACACCTGGAGAGTTTATTCTCATGACCGCTCATCGAGCAGAGAACGTTGATGACCCAGATCGACTAGCAAGTATTCTCTCTGGAATTGATCGTGTTGCACGCGAATTAGATTATCCGGTGATCTATCCGATTCATCCACGGACTCAGAACCGATTGAATGAATTCAATCTCACGGTTCCAGATACGACCCGGCTTGTTGACCCGTTGGATTTCCTCGATTTCTTGCGGCTTGAAGATACGGCTTCGCTTGTCATCACTGACTCGGGTGGCGTTCAAGAAGAAACGTGCATTTTGCAAACGCCCTGCGTGACTGTTCGTGATTCGACCGAACGACCAGAGACAGTTTCCGTGGGAGCAAACGTTGTCGTCGGGACGGATCCCGAAGACATAGTCAACGGCGCAATAGAACAACTTCACAAATCAACTGACTGGGAGGCTCCCTTCGGTGATGGAACCGCAGCTGAGCAGATTCTAGATATACTTCTGTAGGTATCTTGAAGACCAAAAGATAGTCATAGCATTGCTTCGTCGTAATCGGTGATGGCAACGATTTTAGTTACAGGTGGGCTCGGCAGCGTTGGGTCGCCTCTCGTTGAGGAATTAGAGACACGAGGGCATGATGTGTGGGTGGCAGATCTCCCCTGGTCAGAGCGAGACAAGTACTACCGGTGTGATGTGAGTGAGTATCGGCAACTCGAACGCATCTTCGAGGATCGTGACTTCGAGTTCGTCTATCATCTTGCCGCCGAGTTTGGCCGGATGAACGGCGAGCGATTCTACGAGACGATGTGGAAGTCAAACGCGATTGGCACGAAGCATATGCTCCGTCTTCAACAGGAGCATGACTTCCGGATGATTTTCTCTTCAAGTAGTGAAGTCTACGGTGACTACGACGATGTTATGGAGGAGTCGGTGCCACATGAAAAGAGTATTCGCCAGTTGAACGACTACGCAATCTCGAAGTGGGTCAACGAACAACAAATTCTAAATTCCGCAGACCGGCACGGGACTGAAACGGTCCGTGTTCGGCTCTTCAATACCTATGGGCCGGGTGAGAAATACAGCGAATACCGTAGTGTCGTCGCAAAATTCTGTTATCGAGCGCTCCACGACGAGCCCTATCACGTGTACGAAGATCACCACCGTTCGTTCACATACGTCGGTGACACCGTCACCACCCTCGCAAATATCGTCGACAACTTCAATCCGGGCGAAGTGTACAATATCGCGAATACCGAGTATCATAACATCAAGGAACTCTCCGACCTCATCCTCGAGTATCTAGACAAAGACGACAGCAAAGTCGAGTACCGCGGAACTGAGGAACACAATACGCTGAATAAGCGAGCGAGTGTCCAACGGGCAAAGCGCGACCTCAATCACGATCCCCAGATATCGCTTGAGGAAGGCGTGCCGAAGACGATTGAATGGATGCGTGATTACTACGATGTCGAGTGACCCTACCAATATCGCTCCGATAGATGAAGTCGTCGTCATTGGAACTGGATTCGTTGGGCTCCCACTCGCACTCGTCCTTGCCGAACGGGGCACGCAGGTGTATGGTGTCGATATCGACGAGAATATTGTCGACGCTATCAATAACGCTTCACTCAATTTCAGTAGCGGCGAATTCCAAACCCGTCTCCAAAACGAGACGGTGCAGGCAAATTTAGAGGCCAGTACCGAACCGACTACCGGTGATGCGTTCGTCATTTCGGTGCCGACACCACTCCAAGAGCCATCGAAAAGTCCGGACTTATCCTACGTGGAAGCAGCTATCGAGTCGATTCTTCCATACTTGGATGGGGGCGAACTCATCAATATCGAATCGACGATTCCGCCACTCACGTGTGAACAACATGTCGTCCCTATGCTGGAGGATGCTGGATTCGCGCCAGGGGAGGACATTCAACTAGCCCATTCGCCGGAACGTATCCTGCCCGGAAACGTCTTTGAGGAGATCGTTACGAACGATCGCGTGATCGGTGGGATCAATAGCAAAAGCGCTCAGCGCGCCGCAAAGATCTACGAACCGTTCCTTGAGGGAGAGATATACATCACTAATCTTGTCTCTGCGGAGCTATGCAAACTCATGGAAAACACGTTTCGGGACGTCAACGTCGCACTCGCAAACGAATTCGCGTTGATCGGTGAGGACATGGGTGTTGATATGGATCATGTGATCAGTCTTGCCAACAAGCACCCCCGGGTAGAGATCCTCTATCCTGGCATCGGGGTCGGAGGTCACTGTCTGCCCGTGGATCCATGGTTCCTGAATGAGGTCGATCCCGAGCACACGAATCTTATCACCACTGCTCGGCGAATCAACGATAAGATGCCGAGCGTTACGGCGAAAAAAATTCGTCGAGCCATAGCAGGCTACGACACACCGAAAATTATTGTGCTAGGGGCAGCATACAAACCAAACACGTACGACCAGCGAAATAGTCCGGCCCAAGAGGTCGTGGATTCATTATTACTTGATGGCTATGATGTACAACACTACGATCGGCACGTTGACGGCATGACGTATGAGTCTCTCCAGTCGCTTCTTGAAAAAATACACCCCGACGTAGTGGTGCAACTTGTCCCTCACGACGAAACCACCCACGAAATCAACGAACTCCAAGACTGGCTCACGACGAACGATATCGAACTCATTCGCTTCGGTGAAGCAAAAACACCGACACAGCCACTCTCAGAACTGTGACGACTCAGACACTCGTTATCTCGCATTTCTACCCACCGGAATCAATGGGTGGCGCCCACCGCTGGCAGCGACTGATTGCCGAATTACCGGATGATGTGGACTGTCGTGTCCTCTGTCCACCGCCGTCATTCCCATACGGTGAGTTCGAATCAACATCGCGTCCGATCACTCGAGAGACGATCGATGGCGTGCCGGTAACACGACTCTGGACAGTCCAACCCAGCGAGGACAGTCGAGCACATCAATCGAATCTGGGACGCATCCTAAACTACGTCATCTTCTCGGTCTTTGCCTCACTATACGTCTTGGTGAATTGGTGGCGATATGACTGTATCGTTACTGTCTCTGCGCCACACACAACCTTTCTTCCGGGAGCGGTCGGGAAGCTACTGGGCTGTTCGTGGATCGTCGATATCTTTGATCTGTGGTTGGATAACGCCGTTGACCTCGGCTATGCCGAGCAAGGAACCCTAGCATATCGGTACGTTTGGACCTTAGAGTGGCTTGCAATCACCAAATCAGATAGTGTGACCGTCATCACGGAGACGATGGCCCACGCATACGTCGAGAAATTCGAGGTCTCACGGGACAAATTCACCCTTGTCCCCTTTGGCGTCGACAGTGAGCTATTCACCCCGGCTCCCGAAACAAGTGAGTCAACCCGTATACTCTACGTTGGGAATATGGGTGATGCACACGCACTCCGGCCGTTCATCGAAGCCTTCCAGCAACTGCCAGCAGCATACACACTCGAACTCGTCGGGGACGGTAAGCGCCGGGCTGAACTCGAAGCCTTCACCGAACAACTGGGTATCACTGATCGAGTCACGTTCGTAGGATATGTTGCGCGAGCGGAAGTCGCCCGCCGCCTCCAAGACTCCGCCTTGAGTATCGTGCCGCTTCAACAGGACTTCCAGCTGGATTACGCACGACCTAATAAACTGCTAGAGAGTATGGCTGTAGGGACGCCGTATGTCGCAAGCAATATTCAAGAGATACGACGTGTGAGCGAGGAATCGGGCGGCGGACTCGCTGTCGCGAACGAACCTGATGCCATCGCCAATGCCATTAAAGAGCTAATGAGCCATCCATCAAGACGGGAAGCGATGGGCAAAGCGGCTGTCTCGTATATTGATACCCACCACCGATGGCCGCTGCTCGGCGAGCGCATTGCAGACTTAATAGACACTGCTTGCTGATCCTACTCACCCTTAATTTCAACACTGTCTCCGATTAGCACATCGACACTCCTACTCGGAATTCCGTGTTTAGATAAGGATGGAACAGACTGACGAAAAAAAACGTAGCAGTGATACAGTTGATGAATCCGCGAACGGTACGCCAGCGAGTTTAGTAACTGTAGAAAGAGTAGGGGAGCAGCCTCCTCAAAGCCCTCTACATGCCATGGAATACCTCATCACGGTTATAACAACAACTGGAGGCACTACGCCGGTTAGTGTGAACACTTTGTCTGAGACGGCTTTGTTGAAATCCTCAGCAGCTGATAGTTTTCACCCCAATCGCTCAGTACAGGGTACATATTTCGCACTCTAGTCAGTAGTGTATTGACACGGGGTTCGTTACAATTACAGCAGTTTCAGACGGGATTCGTTGTAGTGAAGCAGGGGGATAGTACACTTGGATGATGGCCAACTGCTAGGTCCTGTTAGTATGGCCTAATGCTGAATTCGCAGTTCTCATCGATCGGCTGTTTCAGGTACAATTCTGTCTGAAGAATAGGATTTCAACAGAGCCTCTGAGACGTATTCCTCCTCGTGAATCACTGTTCTGTGATCATGATCCATCGTTGAGACTGTAGATCCTCTCTGACCAGACTTCTCCCAACGGCTATGACAGGTCTTCAACCTCTTTGATTACTGGACTATGTTTATCCTCGAATTCCTTTTCTTCATCAGCAGAGGCTAACCAAAGCACGTCGCGGCACGCCGCGGCGAGCATCACCTCATCTCCTTTCTCACCCTTTAGTGCGTCCGACCGCCCTCTGGCAACCCCCGCGAAGAAGCCCGTCCGTAGTGGGTTGCGATCCTTGCAGCCTGAATACACTGCTGAGTTTCATCGACTTGCGGTGGCCGGTCAAGGGTGTGATTGATATACTCCCAGACGATAGAAATCCACGCTGGAACGTAGCTTCTACGTCACAGGTTACCGAGCGAATCGGGTGAAAACTATGATCGAGAAGAGCAGGAATTTGTTTGCAGCTGAGC
Source organism: Haloplanus salinarum (assembly GCF_009762275.1). Lineage (NCBI taxonomy): Archaea > Methanobacteriati > Methanobacteriota > Halobacteria > Halobacteriales > Haloferacaceae > Haloplanus > Haloplanus salinarum. Next base: position 1,373,714 of record NZ_CP034345.1, read on the forward strand.
AACAAATCAGCGTGGAAAACGGAGGTGGGGAGGAACTCTCTGGAAGCGAATTTCCCGTCATAGAACGGCGTTGCAAGGGTATATGTACTCATGAATCCGTCCGCGATATAAAGTACAGTCAAGATCGTTTTACGTTCGGATAACTGTAGCTTGGGGGCATCACTGACGATAGCGTTGAGCGGTTGGACCAAAATTTATAAATTATCATATATAACCTCTGTTAGAGTACTGTCTAATTAGGCAATTTGAGAAGCGAGTAGGTCTTAGAGTTTGGTTGGGACGGCGCTCGCGAGCGTAGCTCAGCGAGGTTTCGTAGCGGATTTCGGAGAATGTTGGGATCGTGAGCGGACAGCGACGTCCGTCAGGGCGTTCGCCGTCCGCCTCCATGCAACCGGTTGTTGGCTCAGAGAGACAGCAGCAATTCTGCGCTCGATTGGCGTAGAACATCCTCATCAAGCGATTTGGCAGTGGGTACATCGATACGACCTCTCAAATGCCGGATTTCTCGTTGATAGCTTTGTCTATCTGATGCCCTCTTTCGAGTAGATTTGAACGGGCATCTCGACTACGGCGACCGAAATCTCATCGAAAAATAATACACACGCTCAAAATTAGGATCGTCCAAATCCATCACCCGTGGGACGGCAATCGGGGTGCCGTCGCCCAGTGGCTTGCACTGTTCGCGTACTGCTATAACTTCCAACAACCACATCAGGCGCTTGATGAGCGAAGGCCAGGTGAAGCCGTTAACTAGACAGCACCTATAATTCCATTCTATTTCAATATTTATATGGTTGGTACTTCGTGTTTAGTTAAGCGTGAAGAGTAAGGCGTGGTGATTTCGTAGTGATCTATGCCAGAAATCACACGCCTAAGTGGGAATAGCGACTGGATTGATTTGGATTTTGTGGAGCGAGAGCGGACAATCGAGCCGGCGATGAAGCTCGGTATTCAGATGCATTTAGTTGGTCTATCACTCTCGAGTACCGTCTCTGCTCTTGATAGTCTGGGTGTCGAATGTTCTCGAAAAGCGGTCCACGATTGGATGCAGAAGGCCGATCTACAGCCAGTCAGCGGGAAGGCTCCGAATCAGTTGCGGTTGACGAAACGGTGATTCGCATCAACGATCAGCAGTTCTGGCTGTACGCCGCCGCGAATCCACAGATCAACGAATTACTCCATCTGCGGCTCTTTTCGACCACTACAATCGGTCTCACCGAACTCTTTCTCAACGAACTACAGAAACACGATGTCGAATCTGCCGTGTTTCTCGTCGATGGCGCCAAATACCTTCAAACAGCACTCCGACGGTCTGGCCTCCGATTTCAGACGGAACGCCATGGAAGTCGGAATGCCATCGAACGTATCTTTCGAGAAGTAAAACGACGAATCTCTTGGCTTTCAAACTATTTTAGTCAAGTCGAACCGGAGACAGCTGAAAACTGGTTGCAGAGTTTCGCTTGCTGGCACAATGCTCAAACTATAGTAACCGTTAGAACTTTTTACTCAGGAATTGTTGCAGTAGCTAGTGAATCATCTCGACGAGATCTCCGTCGAGGAATTGCAAGACGCCCTCGATAACGTGGACGGAAAGAAGCCGACACAAAGACTCTTAGCGGCAATTGCGTACAAAAACGGTGTGACGCAAACTGAGTTAGCCGAGTGGTACGACGTGCAGCGGCGGACGATCTACAGCTGGCTCACGCGACTCGACACCGACGAGTCGCTTGAGCAGGCTGTATCTGATGATAAACGAACTGGGAGAAAACGAAAGCTCTCAGAAATACAGCAAGAGAAATTTGAAGAAACCGTTCACGAACCACCCAGCGAGGTCGGGATCGACGCGCCGGCGTGGACGCCGGCGCTTGCCCAAGACTTTCTCGAAGAAACGTACGGCGTCGAGTATTCAATCCCGAGTTGTCGGCGGTTGCTGAAAGAAGCGGGGTTGAGTTATCAAAAACCGCGTCGTTCAGCCGCCGAAGCTGACGAAACCGAGCAAGAGGAGTTTCACGATGAACTCAAAAAAAGCGGCGGGAGATGGACGCCACCGTAGTCTGTATCGACCAAACCAAGAAATCCGTGCAAGTCGAGCCGCGTGCCGCGTGGTTTCCGCGCGGCACGCGGCCCTCCGTCGAACTCTCTGGCCAACGCGACTGGACGTGTCTGCTGGGCGCGATCACCGAGAACGGTGATCGCTTTTTCTCCCGGTTCACCGAGTACGTCACCGCCGAACACGCGAAATATTTCATTTTAGCATTATGCGAAGAATTCGAAGATAACTTGATTGTCGTTCTAGATTGAGCGCCATATTTCCAGGCGTCGGCCGTCACGGACCTAGCGGCCCGTGACGACCTCGCCTTCGTGACGTTACCGTCGTACTCGCCGGAACTGAACCCTGTTGAGGAGTGCTGGAGACAGCTTCAAGCGTCTCTTAGCAACCGCTTCTTTGACTCACTTGACGAGCTGACGACAGCGATTGATACAGCTCTCGACCAACTCTCAATTCCAAAAGTGAGCAACTATTTCTAATTACTACTATAAACACGAAGGTTTGGTAAGACTGCAAATTTAAGATGAAATATTGAGAGGCACAGGATGGCTGTAGGTTGGTTAAATACGAACGTATAACTCTCATCAGAAAGAAAGCAGGAATATGCAGACTAAGCATATCAAGAATTGTGATATCGGTGAGGGGACAAGAATCGGCGCTTTCGTCTCGATTGAAGACTCTGAAATCGGCTCCAACTGTCGAATTTGGCGGTTCGTCAATATGTATGGTTGTAAAATTGGATCAGGGTGCATGATCGGAAGTTTAACCGAGATTCAGAAAGATGTGGTTATTGGGTCAAAAACACGAATACAATCACATACATTTATTTGTTCAAAAGTCGAAATAAAAGAGGACGTCTTCGTTAGCCACGGTGTTAAGTTTGTTAATGATCGTTATCCTCCAAGTGGCAGTTCAGACGCTTGGGAATCAACAACAATCCATCAAGGGGCCTCATTGGGAACCGGTGCTGTGATCATGCCTGTCGAAATTGGAGAGGGCGCAATGGTTGGAGCAGGTGCTGTCGTTGTTGACGATGTCCCACCGAAGGCGGTTGTAGCAGGTAATCCAGCAGAGATCATCGATTATAGAGAATGACGTAGATTGTCTATTTTATTCAGACAATTGATCCATATTAACAGAAACTGCCTTATTTGTTTGTTCTGATTCAGCAGCTAATTCTAAAAGCGAGACTGTTTCAGCCCCTATTTGCCCATTAGCAAGAGGAGATCGATTTTCTTTGATCGCCGTGAGGAAATCTTCAACTTCCTCCCGAAGAGGCTCTACGTTCCGTGTCTCATGAGTTATCTGACCTTCATCTGTCGCACGATACTCGTCATTTTCACGTTGGACTCGAGTATCATATATTTCGAATTCGGTATCTTTGAGATAATCGAGATAAGCAGATCTCTCCGTGCCGATAATAATAAGTTCTCGTTTCTTCCCAAATACAGGTATCTGCCACGATTCGTTAATAGTCCCGATAGTGTTTTCGTATTTGAGTGTCAGAGTTGCGGTTTCCTCAATATCATCTCGGACCCAAGAACTAGTAGCGCAGAATAGTCGATCAGGATGTTCCCCCAAAAGATAGCGATAAATATCTAGATCGTGAACAGCTAATTGATGTAGGACACCGCTTGATTTACGTGGAACACGGAAAGAGTATCGATTAGTATGGAGGTATTTGATCCGACCAAGTTCTCCCCGGTCAATTCGCTTTTTAACAGCTTGTAACGCAGGATGATATCGGAAAATATGGCCTACTGCGAGGGTCCGGTCGTTTCGGTCCGCCGTATCAACGATTTCCCACGCCGTGTCGCTATGAACCGCTAATGGCTTCTCTACAAGACAATCAACGCCGTTAGAGAGGAGAGAAATGGCTATATCTCGGTGAGTATGCGAGGGAGTAGCGATAACCGCAGCGTCCACTTTTGAAATTAACTCTCGATAGTCCGTGACGAATTCAACCCCGTAGTTGGACGCAAGTTCTGAGACTCGGCCTTCATTAATGTCACAAAATACGACCTTTTCCAAAAGACCATTCTCTTCAAGTTCTACAGCGACTCGGGCGTGGTTCGTCCCCCAATAGCCAGTTCCGATCACTCCGAGCCTCATTGAAAATACCCCTTAACATTTTTGCATACATATCTAATATCTTCCTCACTCAATTGTGGATGCATAGGTAGTGAAACTGTCCGGGAACAGATCTCCTCAGAGATGGGAAGTGAAGTGGTTCCGACTCGATCACGAACCGCTTTATGTTGGTAAACTGCATATTCGTAGTGGATTCCTGTTCCAATCCCGTGTTCATCTAGATGCGCTCTGAACTCTTCTCGATCATTTGCTGGTACCAATATGGGGTAGTGATGATACACGTGAGTTGATTGATCGTACTTTTCTGGAGTGGAAATTTCTTCAACATTTCGAAGTTTTTCATCATATTGTGAGGCAGCGTCTCGGCGGGCCTGTGTCCAATCAGGCAGATGTTTGAGCTGTTTTTGCCCAACCGCTGCCTTAATCTCATCTAATCTGTGATTTAATCCTAGATATGTGTGTTTCCCGTTCTCATTGCGGCCATGATTTCTGAAAGCGCGGATTTCGGTTGTAAACTCTGGATTATTAGTCGTGATCATACCACCATCACCGCCAACAGTCATATTTTTTGTAGGATAAAAAGAAAAACATCCAAGATCGCCAAATGATCCAACTGGTTGACCATTATACGTCGCTCCATGTGCTTGCGCCGCGTCCTCAATAACTGCAAGTTCGTATTCATCCGCAATCTCAAGGATAGAATCTATTTCTGCTGGTTGACCGTGCATGTGTGTAACAACCACTGCTTTTGGATTCTCAACCCTGGTTATGGCTTTATTCAATTGATCAGGATCCATTGTATAACGATCAGGGTCAATATCCACGAATACAGGTTCTGCCCCAAGTTCAAGTACAGGGCTAACTGTTGCGAAGTACGTATGTCCCGGAACGAACACGTGGTCCCCTTCACCAATATTAAGCGCCTTCATTGATAGCAGAAGAGCGGCAGTCCCATTTGAGACACCGACTGCATAGTCGGTCGAACTTAGATTAGCAAATGAATTTTCCAGAGCCTTACATTCTGGGCCCTTCACAAGACGCCCACTCTTAAGTACAGTTTCAGCTTCAGAAATCATTTCTTCATCAATTGTGATGTCCACAAAAGGAACTTCATCTGCCATGGTTAACGACCCGTTCTTAGCAACTTATCATCTTCGGAGGTGGCCAGTCTAGCAAAGCTCTCTTCTAATGAAGATTTAGTGCTTCCCAAAGCCGGTTCGTTGAGGGGTTTGCATGCTAAAGAGAGGTCTAAGCAACCACAGCAAGCAGGTGGTGAAATTAACGAGGATTACCCTTGTTACTTCCCGAATGAGTCGGGAGAGTGTTGCCTGAACGCCACGAAACAGTCATTTTCTGTATTTTTGACGGCCCTCTCGGCTGCCACCGCGGAGTAGATTGGGACAGTTCCAATTCACCGCCTAATGGACAGGCCGTGGGCTGACTCCAGTCAGCCTGCGACCGACGCCTGTGACGCCGACACACCAACCTCCGTTCGTTTTGATCTTCCACCGCCGACGCAACTCCCCTTCCAGCTCATGACGAACCCAATCACAGAATATCTTGAACATGAACTCTTCGGGGTGGTAGCGCCTGTTCCACCGCAGGTGGGCGACAACCGCTCACCTGAGAGCCAGCCACAGGTTCGATGGTACAGCCAGCGGTGGGCCTGTCCGAGAAATCCACGGGTAGAGTACGCCCGTAAGAGCGGGCGAACCGCGAATCATAATATCCCAACGCTTGGGGACCCCCGGCGTAAACGCCGGGGAGGATGTTGGTTGGCCTACTCGCTGGATACTACGACTTCACGGGAATCGGCGACAACAGACAGTCACGAGCCAGTCGATACGAATCCGACGACTTGGCTTTCATCCCCGATGCCCGCGCTACTATCCTTGCTTGCGTTGGTAGCTGGGCTCTTCGTTACTCTCCTGAGTTTGATTGTCTTCAGCTTTGTGTTGCGTCGCCGATTGCAATCGGAAGTACTCTCTTACATGGGCACTTCTGTCGATTGGACTTGCTAGCAGCAATGTTATAATTGCCACCCGAGTGCGGCAGTTGCTGCCTACGTTTGACATAGAGATGATCTAAGAATCCGGTCCAAGCTTGGCGGCTTGAATAGAGTGGCGCTGTGTGGATCGCAAACTGGTAGCGAGCCCTTTGAGGGGGTTCGTACGCGCGGGGTCCGTCGGCCCTCATCGTTGGGAGGATGCCCCTCCGCGAAACTCTTGAGTACTTTGACCGGTTCAGAGTCAAAATGCAATAGAATAGCGAACTGAAAAGCCCTGTACGTATTATCCATCTCGTCGGAATAGACCCCCAAGCGAGCCGGTTCGTTAGACATTTCATGAGTGGAACTAGTCCAAGTAATATGAAAGCAGTTGTACTTGCAGCTGGCGAGGGAACACGGCTCCGGCCACTCACCGAGGACAAGCCCAAGGGGATGGTTGAAGTCGACGGGAAGCCAATCTTAACACACTGTTTTGAACAGCTCGCCGCACTGGGTGCTGACGAACTCGTCGTCGTCGTCGGGTATCGCAAGCAGGAGATCATTGAGTACTACGGCGATGAATTCAAGGACATTCCGATTACGTACACTCATCAGCGTAAACAAAAGGGACTGGCACACGCACTGTTGACAGTCGAAGACCATATCAACGACGAATTTATGCTCATGCTCGGCGACAACATCTTCCAGGCGAACCTCGAGGATGTGGTCCGCCGTCAACAAGAGGAGCGCGCTGATGCCGCATTCCTCGTCGAGGATGTCGACTGGGACGAAGCCAGCCGATATGGCGTCTGCGATACAAATAAGTACGGCGAGGTTACCGACGTGATAGAGAAACCTGAGGATCCTCCCTCAAATCTTGTGATGACTGGTTTCTATACGTTCACTCCTGAAATTTTTCATGCCTGTCATCTCGTACAGCCATCGAACCGCGGTGAGTATGAGATCTCGGAGGCAATCGACCTTCTGATTCAGAGTGGCCGAACGATCGACGCCATCGCGCTTGAGGGGTGGCGCATAGATATTGGCTACCCCGAAGACCGAGAGGAAGCTGAAGCACGACTCGCTGAGGTCAACAACATTATTGATTAGCCTGCCACTCCGCATCGCACGTTGAAGTGGGAGAGTGACTATGCGGTAGCAAGAATTGCTAATGCCGTACAGGCACGAGCTGTCCAGAATATCCGGGCTATTTATTATGAATAAGTACAAGATGCACTCTATGTTTGAATCACGGATTACTGCGGTTGAGAGATTCAGGCGAGCGAGAGAGATTTATCGGGAAGACGGAATACATACGCTGTCCAATAAAACTAAGAGATATTTAGCGAGAAATATTACTGATTCACTTGTAGAGAAGTATGTTATGCCAGATTATCATCAATATTTAATTAGATCTGAGGATTTAAAAAACCAAGCCACTCAAGTATGGGATCTTAACTACAATGGCGGACTAACAATTCAAGAACAGCGGGATTTGATCCCGTTCTCAAATGATAGAAAATTACAATTCCGCAACCTTCCAACGTATACATTTGATGATCCTTTCGTAGCAGAGTTACAAGATGCATACTTAGTTGGTGAAATCCCACTAGCACTCACTACAGAGGGGAAGATAATTAGTGATACAATCTATTTTAATGCAGATTGCAAAGTTGGAAAGAAGCGGATTCAACGGCGGATAAAGAGTGCTATGAATGCTTCACCGCTTCAAATGGGAAAAACACTAAAGACTGACTCAGTTAGATATAATCCACCAAAAATATCAATTGCATCTCTGGTGTATACGTCATATAATAATTTTTGTCTCTGGATGGAGAGAGAATTACCCAAATTAAGAGGAATTGAAAGATATGAAGAGGAAACAGGCGAAAATGTCAAACTAATCATACCCAATTCAGCACCAAAGTATGTCTATGAAGCTCTTGATATATTAGGTCGTGATAATTATATGGAATGGGATGGGGAATCGCTCTCTATCGAGCGGCTGATTGTTCCCTCATATCCCCAACCATATCCTGCAACTCTGAAGTGGTTGCGAAAAAATCTACAGCCAAATGATATGCAATCACCGGTGAATGCAGATTGGATATATATCTCTCGACAACAATCGAAAGGGCGTAAGGTCGTTAATTTTGACGAAATAAATCAGGTGCTGGATGAATTTGGAGTCGAAGAAGTTTCTCTAGAAAACATGAATTTACAAGAACAAATCAGTACATTCCAACAGGTTGATGGCATTATTGGACCTCATGGGGCAGGCCTTGTTGGAATGATCTGGACTAAGAACTTATGCGTTATTGAGATATTCAATGAGATGATTAATGCACCTTTCTATATTCTTGCTCATATTCTTGACCATGACTATGAAGCACTCTTGGGGAAAGGGATTGGTGATATAAGAAGAAATCAAAATATAGTATTAAATAAGTACGAGTTGAGAAGTATATTAAAAGAGTCTGTCGATAATACATCTTCAAAGTAGTTCTTTTCTCTACAGGCTGATTTCTGTCAATTATCTTAGTTTTATATACCATTCGTCTTTACTTGATCCTGGTGATATTTAATCAAAGGCTCTCGCGCAGCATATTGTTGATTTCAGAGCGTTGCTCGGATAGTGGTTTGAGAACGTCTTATCCCGGTCATCCATATAACTCTCGCCGCAGTTGAAACGCCTTGAGAGACTGTGTCAACTTGTCCCCCGCGAACCTGTTGCAGCCGCTGCGGCCGATTCCGAACCAAACATACGTCCTGCGGAATTATTCGTGTTGGGTACCGCGTCGGCGGTGCCCCTGTCCTCTTCGATCCCACAACCACCCCTCAGTAGTATCAACAAGTACCTACGCAACTGTGATGTGGCTACGTTTGTATCATATGGGACCTCAACCTACTTATTACCTTTTATAAACACCTCGCCGCCTCGATTTTCTACTTCTTCAACGGTAAATCCATACTCTCGTAACTGAGATTTAATATCGTCTAAATCTGTATCGAAATCATAAATCGAAGGGCGGCGGTCAACTTTTTTAATGTGAACTTCACAATACACTAATCGACAATCAGAATCAGAGAGCGTGTCTTCTAAGCCATCGATAACGAGAGGTTCTGAACCTTCTACGTCTATCTTTACTATATTAGGGATTGGCAGATTATTTTCTGAAATCAAGTCATCTCCTGTTCTTGTTGGCACTTCTATTGAACTACTTGTATCTGAATCCACAATAGAAGAAGACCCGTACCCAACATCATCTTCAACTGGCTGTTCGAATGAAATCGTTCCATTCGAATCAGAAAGCGCTATTTCATATACTTCAACGTTTGATATACCGTTTTGGGAGATATCTCTCTTTAACAACTCATAATTTGGAGGATATGGTTCAAATGACACCACCATTGAGCAGTTCTTTGCCGCAAATAGTGTATATAATCCGGTATTTGCGCCAATATCATAGAAAACATCGTCTCTATCTAATTCTTGAATTATCTCACCAATTATATTATTTTCGGAGAAGAATCTTGTCTTGTTCCTTTCCACAACCGTCATATCCGGGGCAGAAAACAAAATTTCCGTATTATTAGTAGAGAGGGTGTACCTCTTCTTGAATTTCCAATAGCTGTTCTCGAATAGGTATTTTGAACCCTTACGAACGAGAGAGATCGGGCCTTCCTCTGTTAAAACCCGGTAGGCTCGTGACACCAGACTCATACTCCAGCGTTGACTACGTAACCTGATATAGTTTCACCTCTATAAGATTGGGTTGGGGATTTCGAGGTATCCTCAGTTTCCCCAGACTTATATGAACACTGCTGTGCCATCCAGTCGTTGTCCCCATCTCGCCCGTCACAGGCAAGATTCGGGAGTACCTTCTGTCGGATGTTTTCTGCTCCGGTCACGTCTGCATTGGCGACCAGTCCACACTCCTCACAGACGTGCAGCCCGCGGTCAGCGCGCTGGCTGTCGTCCTTCATGAAGCCCACGATTCAAGATGTCACCTTCGTCTACACGCTCGACGCTGATGTCACGTTCGGCGGCGTTGTATTCCAACATCGCAACGAAGCGGTCGAAGGCCCGCCCGTGCAAGTCGAGATTGCCGTTGTCGCCCCCGTCGGTTCCCTCGCGGATGCCCGACAGGTCACCCACGGCAATCGTCCCGACGTTGGGGGCGGCACACTCAGCCACTACATCCGTCGAGACGGCGTGCAAGAAGTGGTCCCGCTGCCCCCGACGCTTGTGGTCCAGTCATCGTGCTTGGCGGGAGTCGGTGTCGCCGCATTTGGCCCGCTGTTTCTGAAAGTAGTAGTCGTCCTCTTTGAGCGCCCCGCCGGGATACAGCAGGGCTTCGTGACCGATCGTGACGGCGGCGAAATTGCAGATACCGAGGTCGATACCCGCCACCCGATCGCCGGGAGGCTCCGGTTGTGTCTCGACACGACAGACAATGTGCAACTCCCACTCGTCGCCGGTCCAGATGGCCCGGACCTGCTGGACGTTCTGTACGTCCACGTCTGGGTCGACGGCGTACGCACAGAGAACGAAATCCGACCATGATTCTTGCAGGTTCGCACCTTTCGAGAGTCGAATCCGGTCGTGGTCGGAGTCGGGCTTGAAGCTGTCCTCTTTGAACGTGACCGTTGAGCGTGGGTGGTCGTCACCATGCTTACCGTAGGGGCGGGTTCGCTCCTTCGTTACCGTTCGTGCAGTAAGCGTACCACGAGTCGAACGCTTCAGCCAATTCTTCGAGAATTGCCTGACTGGATTGTGCGTTCAAAGTTGTTGCTCGGTGTCGATCTCTTTGATCAACAAGGCATCGATCCACCGACAGAGTTTCTTGAGCAACTCACCGAGAAACACGATCTCTCAAACGCCGAGTTTCTCGTCGACGGCGACAGCTATCTGACTGCAATCTTTCGAGTAGATTTGAGCGGTCATCTGGACTACGTGGACTGAAACCGCATCGAAAAGTAGTTCACTGGCCTGCTATGGAGGACAAGTCGACGGAAAGAGTGGGAGGTGTGACATTACGGATAGTCAAACCAAAGGCAACGATATGGTGTAAGACTAATAATACCGTAGTACATATAATACTCTATGGGAAGTGTCAGTTTTCGTGTCCCCGACGAAGTGAAAGCACGGATGGATGAACACGATGACGTAAACTGGAGTGCAGTGCTCCGTGACCACATCGAGGAGGAACTACAGAGTCTGGAATCGCGGAACCTCGCCCATGCAGTTGCGACCAGCGAGCGATTGAGCGGTGCCATCGACGCCGACAAGGTAGCGACGACGAACACGGCAGAACAGATTCGTGAGTTCCGTGACACCCGATATAGCGAGGAGCGACCCTGATGGCCGATGTCGTCGTCGACACTAGTACTGTCGTCAAGTGGTACATTCCCGAGCAGCATCACGAACAGGCCCGAGCACTTCGTGACGAGTTCCTCAACGGCAAACACGACCTGTGCGCACCGGCGCTCATGCCTTTCGAGGCGGTCAATGCACTCAAGTACAGCGGCCACTACGATGGCGAGCGACTCCACGAAGCCGCAAACTCGCTTGACAACTACGGTATCGAACTCGTTTCGTTTGGATCAGTCGGCTCCATCGCGGAGATCGCGAACACCGTTGACATCACGGCCTACGACGCTGCCTACGTCGCACTCGCCGTCGAACGGGATGCGACAGCCTACACCGCCGATGGGAATCTCTTGCAGGAGTTAGATGGGAGTGAGTATGAGGGCACCGTCGCCCACATCCAGACCTACTGAGCGATGAGTTGCGTTTTCTGCTGCACACAGCCTCTTCCTCCGCAAGTTCAGAAGAGTAATACAAAGATTAAAGTATTACCGAGAATCCTCATTACTCATGAGCGAGTCTGAAGACGGGACGACCGTAACGGTCACCAGCAAGGGGCAAGCAACGATCCCGAAGGAGTTCCGTGACAAACTGCATATTGACACCCCAGGCCGGGTCCGATTCGTCGAGAATGAACAGGGCGAGATCGTGGTTCGCCCGGTCAAGCGTCCGGCTGAGCTTCGAGGCGCACTTGCATCCGAAGATGAGACAGAGCAAGCGCAGTCGGCCATGGAACAGCTTCGTGCCGAACGAGAGCGAGACAAGAACCAGACCGATGAGAAGTACGGACTGTCCCAGCACGATAGATGACGATCGTCTTCGATGCCGAGGCACTGCTTGCCTTTTCCTTTGACGAACCGGGCGCAAGCGAGGTCGAACACTGGCTCGACCGCGTGTACGACGGCGAACGCGACGGATACATCGCCACGATCAATCTCGCGGAATTCCGGTACATCGCCACTCGAAGAGCATCTGTCGAACAGGCTGACGCCCATATTGACGCCCTCCGAGATATGGGCGTGGCCGAATACAACGTCGACCCCCTGTGGGAAACTGCGGCAGACGTGAAAGCCACGTACAGCCCAGCTATCGGAGACGCATACGCCATCGCCGCCGCCAAAGACCTCGACAACAACAGTGATCGGACTGTCATTCTCCTCGTTGGTGCTGACGACGACTATGAGGTGTTCGAGGACAAAGACGGGTATAAGCACCTCATCGAACGCTTTCGTGACGAGGCCGCTTGAACTCCCACCGCTAAAGCGGTGAGTAGCTCAAATCCGCGCAATCAGACGCGCCCAAGCGTTGCCGAATTTGGCGAGGCCCTGCATAGTGCGCCGGAGATCGAGACCATAAAAAGAGGAGACTGGGCGGTAATCCCGGATCGAGCTTGGCGGTTCCCGGTCACCTACGAACGCTGACCGGACCGGCACGCAACGAGTACCCGGAGTCTCATTTTTCGATACCTAGAGAGAGTGAGCCGGTGTCTGCAGCGTACGTCAATCGACCGAGTAGGTTCAACCAGCGTTACCCACGTCGTTGTGGAGCATCTCGACGCGTTCGGTGATACGGTCGAGAACCGTGAACAACACGTCGAGATGGTGGGCGCCAAGCGCTGATGGTTCCGCATCGCCGGCGTCCGGGGGTGGATGAACATGTGTTCTGGGTGCGTCCGTCTTCGGATGGCGGTTCCATCGGCACTGGTATCGAGATGTGCCACGAGTCTCGACGTAATGGACGTAGTAGTCGTTCGTCACGAACCAGTGGATGTCGATCCGTGCGGCGTCAACCGTCGGGATACGCGGTCGAGTCGAGCGAGATCGCGAGCGAGCGCGGCGAGATCGAGTCAGGCTCGAACGCCCACGAATCGACGAGCGGATGTGTTGCGGCCCGTTGACCGAGCGTCCGCATCGTCGTCCGGTCGAGTCGACCACCGACAGGCTCGTCATCCGGGGATGGTTCATCCGACATGTCTTTCGAGGTCAGGCCGACGCATCGAGGTCGCTACCGTCACGTTGCCGATCGGCTGCCCGCGAGACGGCCTGCTGGAGCAGTTCGATATCACGTCGGACCGTGCGCCACCGAGACAGCGACTCGAGTCGATCGTGGACAGCTGCGTGTTCACCGTTCTCGATCCGAGCGACTTCGACAGAATCGGGCGTGGGGACATCGAACGACCGCTGGAGGTCAGCATCCTCTTCGAGGAGCTGATCCAAGCGCTCCCGGAGTTCCGCATAGGTGTGTTCGTCGGCTAGCCGTTCGACGCGTTTCCACTGAAAATACGACTCGTTGCGTCGATACTCCACAGGACGGGTCCCACGTTTATCGATGATTCCCATCTCGACCAGTTGGGTGAGCGCATCTCGAGCCCCGTCAGTAGAGCAATCCGCGCGATCGGCGATTGCGCCCGCATCCATATAGTCTGTGACGCCGGTTATGACGTCGTATACCCGCTGAAACGTGGTTCGCTTGCGTGTCCACTGTTGTCGCGTCTCCTCATGCCCGTCCGACGACGCCGGGTCCCACGTAGAGTCCCCTGACATACGCTCGAAGACGATCTTAACAGATATATGTCTTTGGTAGTAGAAATATATCTATCTCTTCAGTGGGATCGTCCGAGAACGACCGAGGCAGTGACACAGCGAGCAGTCGGACGAACGCCGGTGAATCGCAGATCGTGAGACGTAGTCTGTGCTCACCGGACCTGAGCAACTCGCTCGCCCGTCCCATGTCCTCCGGCATGTTCACGTTCACCTTTCTACAAGCGGGAAACCCCGCCGTTTACGGCGGGGAGGAACGCGACACGGTGAGAAACAACCGCCGTTCGGTGGCCGACCGACTCCCCGCATCAAACGCAACCTGTATGAATGTGAGGTTCTACATATGAAATATGGCGGAGGTGCGTCGCACGGTCGTCGTCAAACTCGATATGGACGACAGCGACGCGACTCTCCTCCACGAAACCGTCGAGGAGTACCTGTGGGCGTGCAACTACGTCGTCCGAGACGCGTGGCAAGACGACTACAAGCCCACCTCGAAAACCAAACTCCACGACCGGACGTACTCCGACGTGCGCGAACAGACACAGCTTCAAGCCAACCTCGTTCAATCCGCACGCAACAAAGCCGCCGAAGCCATCAAGGGCGTCGTTGCCCGTTGGCAAAACGGCAAGAAGGCGTCGCAACCGCACTTCACGACCCCATCCGTCCGATACGACAAACGGAGTGCGACGTTCCACAACGACCGCGTATCCCTCTCCACGGTGAACGGACGTATCGAAGCCGACTACGTCCTTCCACCAGATGGAGACAACCCGCACACGAAGCACCTCCGCGACAACGACTACGAGGTCACGGGTGCGACGCTTCAGTACCGCGACGCGACGGACACCTTTTTTCTCCACATCGGAACGAAGGCCGACGTGGAGTCCGAGATGCCGGACGAAGGCGACGCCGAGAACAGCACAGTCCTCGGCGTGGACCTCGGTATCGAACAGATTGCCGTCACGTCAACCGGGATGTTCTGGAGCGGCGACTACCTCAATCACCGCCGTCGGGAGTACGAGCGGGTCCGTGGCGACCTCCAACGGACAGGCACGGAATCAGCCCATCGAAGTATTGAACGGATGGGCGACCGAGAGACACGGTGGGTCGAAGTTTACCTACACCGTATCTCAAAAGCCATCGTCCAAGAAGCTGTCGCGCACGGGTGCGACCGGATAGCCTTCGAGGAGTTAACGGACATCCGCGACCGGATGCCGGGCGCAAAGAAGTTCCATGCGTGGGCGTTCCATCGCTTGTACGACTACACAGAGTACAAGGCCCAAGCGGAGGGTATCGACGCCACACAGGTAGACCCGGCGTACACGTCCAAGCGGTGTTCGAAGTGCGGGACGACGCTGGACGAGAACCGTCCGTCGCAAGCGAAGTTCTGTTGCCAGAAGTGTGGCTACGAGGTCAACGCAGACTACAACGCGGCGAAGAACATCGGATTTCGGCTACTCCGTGCGGGGCAAAAGTCTCCGCACGGAGGGGCGACACGTCACCTCGCCCTGAAGTCGGGGACGCTGAACGTGAACGGCGGCTACTCGCCTGCCACCCAGTAGGGTCGGCCAGAACGGGAGTCCACCGACAAGCTCCGCCCTTTAGGGCGGAGAAGGTGACACCCCGCTCGGACTAGAACGGAAACCGACAAGCCCACTCCTGAAGGGGTGGGTTAGTGATTGAGAAGTCACACGCCTCGTCGGCAAACATCCGGTCCACACGATGCTTTAGCATCAACGGGAGGCCTCGTGGCTTGGCCACGAGGCGGTTCACAACCACTGCTCAACATCAAACTCATGCGGAGACGTATCGGCAAATGGAAGATCGGGGGATGTCACACCACGGGGCCATCGCCATGTTCAATCTTTGATCTTATCGACTTTCCCCGGTTCATTCTCGCGATTGTTCGATTTCTTTTCGGCATGTTGCCAGAGCGCACGGGCCGCTTCTTTCATTCCGGGAACCTTCCGACTCGTCTGGGGTTCATACAGTTCGCGTTTTAACACCGAGATCGCCTCTGTTTCAGGATGTCACAATCACGGACGGGAATCGTGTTGTCATTGATAAGGATCCGAAAGGCAGCGATGTACCGGTTCCGTTTTCCTCCATCGTCGGTGTAGTCCCAGTCGGACTGATAGTCAGCAAGTTCGTACATGACGACTTCTGTGTCCCTTCGCTCATACCGGATCGTACTGGTGGCAAGGGAGGCACGAAGGACGGATGGCTGCGTGTTCGGCCGTCTGGGACCGACCGTTCGTGAATAATATGTTTCTTAGTTATAGGTCGAGGCGGATTCCGTAACGGACTCACCCGCAATCACCCTGCAAGTGACCTCGAACGTACACCACAGCGGATCTCTTGGGTTTCGGCTTGAATATCTATTAATTCGCCAACGGTAACGAGGGCGCACGGACGAGCGAACACAGCAAGATGAGCGAAGTGGGGTCAAGGGTAGGGTAGTTGAGAGTGAGCTACTCTACAATTCCCTTCTCGCAGTGTTACGTTCCTAATATGAGGGCGAATCGAAGACGAGAGTGGGGGGCGTGTGATCAGAAATGGTCAGAGCAAAGGCAACGAGATAGATAGCCATGAACAGAACGAAGCCAAGGAGCGCAGAGTGAGATGGGAGAGCGGTGAGATAATGAAGGCACCCGGTAAGAGCAGCTGCGGCGATGGTGATTAGGGCCGGATTAGGTGGAGCTGGCCTGTCCCACTCGTGACGTGCTGAACACTGCGGCGTGGAAGAGTCAGGTTGGGAGGCAGATTCGAACTCCGGATGCGCCGCTGAGTAAGCGTCGACAGTCTCTGTACCAGAACTGGTGTCAGGCGTTGCTGTGGCTGGCTCCGACTGAGGGTTGCTACCCACTGAGGAGAGGACTGCACTTGCGTCTCGCGGCGTACCAGTTGATTGGAACCCCCCCTGACGGGGAGACGGCGACCGATAGCAGTTCACCTCCCGAGTGGGAAAGTATCCGCCGACAGCGACGCCACGGGGGGACAGGACAGATCCAGCGAAGGTCCATGCTGGGCCGCAGTCACCAGTCGGTGTCGTAGGTAGATCGGATGGTGGAATAGAGTGGGGCGTGTCGTCAGACGGGCCCGAGTCGGTATCTTGGTCAGGAAGATCGATCATATAATAATATCTCGAAGGGAGTTCTTTGATCGTTATGAGACCGGCGTCAGCAAGCGATTCAGTGATACGGTCGATTTGAGCGGCATAAAAATCTAATTCTGCTTCAAGCTCGCTCCGGTCACATTCGTCGGTGAGAGCCCGAATATCGTTGTCGCACAGATACTTAAGAAGATCATATTCTTCAGAGGTGATTGTGGCATCACCAATCGCGGCTTGCAGTTCATCAGGAAAGTCAGCAAGACCGCTGTCTGTAACAATTATAGTACGTTTGCTCGGCATTATTGTAGCAAAAACTGGGGGCAATAAAAGAAGTTTGGGCAATTGTCGGGTAGTGTTGCGATACGAAATGAGGCGGTCACAAATGAGTGGCTTATGATCTCGTTTGACCGCTTCAGCGGCGATCGTCGTCAGTCCACAGCAATATATAAAAAATATATGAATCTGTCGCTATTTCGAATCGATTTCACGATCACAAAATCAGTTCTAATTATCAACCCGTTCATACTCCCTCTGCCCCGATGAGAGCATGCAATGTGCGATAGGCACACCGACGAGCGACACTCGGGGAATCCCCGCGACGATGTCAGTCTCGTCCACGACACACTCGCCCCCGACGAATCAACCACTGAAGACAGTATCATTACAGAGGCTGGTGCCCGCAAGCCGGGAGAGTTCGGCCGGCGGCTGAAAGCGGCCACCCAGACGGGCTCGACCACGCGCGTGATCGTCCCGAACAAACACGTCGCCAGGGCGGTCCATGAATTCACAAAAAACCCCGTGAAGGCCCAAACCGACAGCGGGGCCGTCCCGTACCGGACCCTATCGGCGCTTCGGACACCTGCTGGCGACCGCCTCGTCCGAGAGACAAGCACACCCCCGGCCACGGTTGAGTTGCCCGCCACCGGAGGGGCCGAACTCACCGTTGGCACGGAGACGCTTCGACTGCCGGGCGGTGAGGCTTCGATCGACGCTGACACCGACCTGCCGGATGGCGTCTTCATCGCAAAGGATGAGGACGGTACGGCTGAAGTGAAACTCAAGGGAGGTAGCAGGAAAACCGTCGCTACCCTCGACTCGGAGGCCGAACTCAGGGCGTCCTATGCCCCCATCCAGGGCTGGTTCAGGCCGGATCGTCTCAGCTACCGGTGCGACATCACGATCCACTACCGGGATCCAGCCGACGGCGACACACTCTGTACCTACACCCAGCCGGAGCGAGAATCGACTGCGGCAACCCGAGCCACGCTGACTGCATTCTTTGAGCAGTTCTCAGTCAGCGTTGAGGATCATCAGCTGGAGAAAGCTGAGTTCCGCAGTCGCTACAGGGCTTGGCTGAACGCCACGAATCAGACGCGCCCAAGCGCTGCCGAATTCGGCGACGCCCTGCATGATGCGCCGGAGATCGAGATCATAAAAAGAGGAGACTGGGTAATCCCGGATCGAGCTTGGCGGTTCCCGGTCACCTACGAACGCTGACCGGACCGGCACGCAACGACGGCCCGGAGCCTTATTTTTTGGACACTTTGAGATATTGAGCTGGCGTCCACAGCGAACACCAACCGACGGAGTAGGTTCAGGCGAGGATAGATATCGTACTTCACAGTATTCGTGGGGGATTAGGGATCAAACTCGGGCAGATCACCACCTGTGAAATCCACATTTCGGAGAGGTCACACGCCTTGTCGGCGAACATGCGGTCCACACGATGCTTTAGAATCGCTCGCAGTTCCGCGGCGTCGTACGGATCGAAGGTCAACTGTTCGCCGGTACGCTCGGTGGGATGGCCGGGCAAGATCCATCCGACTCCGTCGGAGGCAACCTCAACGACACGATCCGAGATGAGAGAACGGACGGGTCGTCCGTCTTCAGCCGTAACACTTCGGGTGCCACGAACCGTGCAGCCCAGCAGGCTGAACACCCTGCCGACCGCTTCGCGGTTGCCTGCCACGTGCAGGTGGGAAGGCCGCTTTGACCCGGCTACACGCGCTGGAAAGCACGCCCTCGGTAACAATTGGGCGGCGACCGTTGACGCTGGTCACGCGAAAGCGTATTTGAGCCGCCGAGGAAACGCGCAACCCTAATATCCCCATCGGGGAATCCCACGGCTTCAGCCGTGGGAGGAGGTCAAGCTCGTTGAGGTCTACGCCGACCACAGATCAAGGATTCTCTGTCATCGGAACCGAATCAGTAAGGTCAATACACAGAACAGCCGGGTCAGGCCACCACTCCGCAACGTACCGCGTTGTAGTCGTATGGTGGTAGTTATGTTGCTGGAGAAACCGCCGACAAGTTATTTCACCGGTATAGCGGGTATCATCTATCTTGTAGGCGAACTCGGTAACCTCCTTAGATGGATCCTCAGTCTCAACGGTTACCGGTCGCACGAAAATCAGATCCAAGTTCGGGTGTGTCCCGAGGCGAACGTACTCTGTATTGGTGAAATGTGGCTGGTACACGCCTGCGTTCAACCGTAGTTCATCGTCCTGAGAGACAGTAACTGTCTTGCCAGCCGAGCTGTTGGGAGCAGTTTGGTCGGTCATTGGAAGGGAGAGTGCAACAGATGATCAGATAGCGATATTAAATATCAGTATCCAAACTATCTGCGGTCTTCGATTTAACTTCACTCCGATCGTCGAGCCCGTAGATCAGCGGCTCCCGGAGCACGTCTTCAGCAGCGATGTTCCAGCGATCGGGGAAGATTGGCTTGGTGTCGAGTCCAGGCAGGTCTGGGGAGACGAGCCCGCGTGGATAGCGGAATGAGACACCAGGATAGCTAGGCTCCATTCCAAATTTCGTTGAGATCCGCTTACGCGGGTAGTAATCTTTTCTGTAGTTTCCGAAGATATTATTGCCCGGATGATCGTGAGTGCTGAGCTGCGCGATCCAGTCTTTGATAAACGGTCGACACTCCCGCTCGAGGATCGGGTCGTCGTTTTCGTGTTCGACGAGGAACGCTTCAAACGCCTGCTGATGGCTTTTTTCGTTTCGGGTAGAGGCTTGTTCGACATCCCACTGTGCGGTCATCTCTTGTTGGACGAGTTCTTTGGTATTAGGATCATAACAGTAGAGCGCCTCCACGAATCGGAGATAACTCAGATCAACCGGCCGATGGCACGGGCGTACTCTGGTGTTTTCGATGTTTGAGTCATCTTCGTATGTCTGGACGGTCTTCCCATATTTGTTTTCGACGACGTAGTGGTCGTCTTCCTTGTAGTATCGCGGGAGATTGAACTCAAATGCCTCGAACGGCTCCGTCGCGTCCCCGCGTGCGAGTATTTTGCCGTCGTGAACGAGCAAAAACTCGGCTTCACAGGTCACCCACCAATTGGATTCAGAGACCCCCTCAGGCAACAGCATCGTTTTGCCATCGACAACGATCGTCCCTGTACCGTTGTGAAGCTGTGTTTTGGTTGGGTCGCGATGTTCCATCGGGACCGCAAGGCTCTTAAGTGCCCACGTGCCGAGCGTATCGAGTGATTCAGTATTCCCGTCATCATCTTTTTGGGCTACTATTACAGAAATGGTCTTATATCCCCAGACAGCCTGCCGGATGAGATTCGTATAGACGCTCGCAGGTTTAGATCTCGTTTGGCATTCGACTTCGACGGCGAAGATTTCGCCATCATCACGACGAACCCACAGATCTGGACGCGATCTCGTATCTTGGACGACGACCCTGACGTCGTACCCTTCGCTTTTGAAGGCAATGGCGACATGTTTGATTGCTTCCCGGTGGGGTTTACTGCCGTCGTTGGCAGTCGCTAGGGCTTGATCAAACTCGCTATCCTCTATTGGTTCATTGACGCCGATTGTCATTTTTTCCGGGAGCAGTTCTTCGGGATCGGCACCGATATCGTCAATATCCAAGCCGATCGCCTGCGGGGCCTTTTGCCAAGGATCGACACCCGGATCGATTGTACCGAGTCCAACGTAGTGTTCGAGATCGACCTCCCGAGCAAGAAGGCTCGTATACGCACAGCGATCCTCAAGCAGATCGGAGGCACCGTACTGACCTCGCTGCATCTTTGTGAACTCCTTTTTGCCGGTGATAAGCGATTGTCCCGCAGTAAAATGCGGGAGCCCGCTCTCCCGATCGGGCATCACTACATCATCATCAAGCCACGAGACGTTATACCCGTCATCAATTACAGCGAGACTCGATGAGACTCCAAGGTCCGCAAATGAGTCAGCAGGGTCGCATTCTCGACCGAACCGAAGACAGCGGGCGTATTCACTTTCGGTGCTGATCTTATATTTCGGATTAAATAAGAAGATCCGAACGGTAACCTGATACTCGTTGCTTTCTGGGAGCTTGCTCGACTGGCGGTATAGCACGTGATAGAGGAACGGTTCTCCGGCAAGATCTTCGAAAAGAGCGTTTGCGTCCGCCTCGGATACTTTTTCGCGACCAGCAGGCTTCTGATTTTTGTCCTCCATCACAAGTCGTGTTCCAAGCGCTGGTGACGACCCGAAAAGTCCCAGCGGGAGTGTACCGATACGTATCTTGAGTGCGTCCGGCAACTCAATACTCAGTGTCTCATAGACCGTTTGTAGCGGCTCTGGAAGCGGTTCACCGTCTGCTCCGCTGGGTTGTACACTCTTCTGTGTCGTCGATTGGACCGTCGAGTTGTATGCACGAAAAGCGTACATCAGCCCGTCAGCGACGGGCCAGGTAAACTGTTGAACGTCGTCAACCTCGTTTCGATCTTGCGCGAAGATGTCTGCAAGTGCGATCGTGCCTTTCGTTGGCCCGGACTCGAAGGTACTTTCCATCGACGCGGGGACTTTGACGAAAACGACCCTCTCGCGGTCGAATTTGGTCTCCTCAACGGGCGGTTGACGAATACCGATTCCGAGATGGGAGTCCGAATCGTCGGTTGTTGCCATGGGTGTGTGCGTGGTGAGTGGTGAGTAGTGTTTCGCGAGCCGTTCGCGACATATTGTTGGCCACCCCATCGCTGACTTGATCCGCTCGGGCGGCGTCACTTCAGTCCAGCTGGCAGGGGGAGACTCACAGACGTTTGTCAGGGGAGTGTCTGTCTTGCTGAGAGGCCCTACGTCGCGGGATGGCTATGTCGCTCAGTCGATAGTTTTTGGTTGACTTTCATCGTGGTAATTGGAGGGGCATATAATACAAATTGTTAGAGTTAGCAATTCTATCGCGTATTTCCGGGGAGAATTCGGAAGTTCAAGAACAAAGACAGCTCATCCCAGATACATCGATCCAAAAAAGACAATAGTTGTACTCGCTATCTTGCCACAGAGCCAGTTTGTTCGGGCCCTCAGGTTCGACTCACTCATGCCGAACATTCGACTGAGAGTCCAGCTGCACTCCATCGTGAGCATGTTGAGAGAGACCTCAGCAGGATCCGTGAGCAACCTCAGTTCGGCCCCAGAAGGGGAACAAATGTTCACCAAGACAGGATTGGAACAGCGACAACTCTTGATCAAGATAGCGACAGGGATTCAGCCAGCGCTCCACCAGGATAGAAACAAGAGATCCTTCACCAAGACGGCGATAGGTCACCCAACTCTCCACCAAGACAGAGACAGGGAAACACCCAACTCTCCACCAAGACAGAGACAAGGATACACCCAGATCTCCACCAAGACAGAGACAAGGAAACACCCAACTCTCCACCAAGACAGAGACAAAGTTCACCCAACCCTCCACCAAGACAGAGACAAAGATACACCTTAACGACACCCTGTCCTACTATTGGGGGAAACCACCAAAGCGTAAGCCGTAGATTCGGATAGCTGTCTCAAGAATCGCTGCCGGGTCCTTGGGGACACACCGCTTGCACACTCGCCCACCCCATGCGAGTCACTCGTTCGCCCACATCAACAGACAATCAAGAGCGGACGCTGGACGAACCCTCTCCTAATCTCGTCCATCCGACAATGGGGAGCAAAATCACCCTGAGTGATCCCCTCTCCGAAGACTGAGATGGGATCACTACGGCTCGTGATTGCCTCTGTGGGGACCGCTCAGAGAGGTGATTGATGACCATTCTAGACCGGATCTCAGACCACAGCCAAGACGTCTGCAGTCACGTTCGTCTCGATCATAGGTTCCTCGCAGGACCACTCCTGGGGAGCGGAGATGAAGATTACGCAGGGCTCGAAACGCTTCGCAGAGAAGCACTATCCATCTCTACCTCAAATATAAGCGGTATCGCAACACAGCAACCATTAACAAGAGACGGCGTCGTCTAGGTCCCGTATCGTTGGGATGACCCCCAGCATCGACACCGAACGGCATGGTGTGAGGCACGGTGAGCGGCACCGCTCAGACTGGGCGGCACGTCCCTGCCTAATCGGCAGACGGCAGCAGGTGTGTGGCACACAGCACCGACTGATATAATACTAATAGCCATGCGTAACATCAGTGGTTGCCACCATCCACTCGGGCCGCCCAGGAGGGGCCCCAAGTGCCTCGCCACCGGCGGCTCTTGGCTAGGACACGACCCGGAAAAATCGTCGCAAGACCTGTCCGTGGCGTGGCTCCCACCACGATACTAGACCCTCGTCGATACCAACCAACCGTGTTGATGAAACCGATAGTGTGTCCGGACCGACAGGCCTCCAAAATCACCGACCATCACTGCACCGACAACGGTGGGACACCAGTAATCGATCGAGACGCGTTCTGTGTCCGCGTTCCGAACCGGACGTCCTACGACCGTCCCAAAGTCGAAGCAACACCGACTCGGAACACCCCGCCGATCACACCACCCCGAGTGCTGACCAGGCTACCGGGCGCGGGAAGATGATCGCGATTATCGATCGGGGAGAAACATATTGGGTCCATGGTCATCGTTGCTGTGTCCGCCCGAGTCAGGCGCTGGGTGGACCGCGGCCGCGGCGACGAGCGCGGCGTCGCGACTCAGTCTACAAACTGGTGGGAGCACGCAACGACATCGAGTCGAGACCGGACCACGACAGTGACTAGTTGGCTCAAGCAGCGTCTCGGATCTGTCGGTGGGAGACAGTAGCTCGGACCACGGTGGGTGGACGTGGCAGTAGAGGTTGGGAGAGACACTCGACGCAACCCGATACAACAAAGAGACCGATGGGTGGATTGCATCGGCCCCCTACGTGTGGCGGGCCCCGTCGACAACGGAATGCCGCACCCGGAAGTGTCGCTACGTGTCTGTGTGACCGGACCACCAGTCTCGGAGAGAACTCCGCCCCCGAGTAGTGGCGACCGGACAGCGTCTCGTGTGTTCTACATACACACCGACGAAGCGATCCACCACTCTACCGACAAACATCTCATCGACTCGCCTCGGATCGATACCAGAGAGATCACCCCATCATCCGTGTCCCTTGGCAAACTATCTCATGCCAGCCACTCCAGTGGGTGTGGATGTGGATATGTGTGTGACGCTCAAAGTACAGATGGGACGATCGCACACAAAGGTAGGATACATAATTAGTCCAACTGATTCGTAGTTCAGTAAATTGACCACTCAGCGGAATAAAATATCTATGATAGAAATTGATTGGGACAGACTACTCTTGAAGGACCCAGCCCGCAGTCGAGGGGTGCTCGGGGCTATCGTAGGGGTGTCGCCCTGTCGTTGGAATTGACTCTTTTTCATCCCACTCAATGGCTTCTACGATCGCTTTGCGGGGTGCTGTCTCGCGGTCTGGCGGTTCGTACTCGATCCCGATCTCGTCCAGTACCCGTGGTAGATACGCCGGTGCATAGGTGACCCCAAAGGTTGTGTCAAGAATTTCTACGACCTCTGTTGTGGTACAGGGTTGCTCTCGCTCAATGATCGCTCGAAATCGCTCCCGTTCTTCCTTGGACAGTTTTGGCGGCCGCCCACCAGCATAGTCGGGCATCATCGCCGTAATCCCGCCTGTATTCCATGCCTTGAGCCATCGATAGCCGGTTGAACTCGAGAAGCCCTCCCGGGCGATTGCCTCTCGAACCGAATCACCGCAATAGAGATTTTTGATAAAGCCGAGTCGGCGGATGCGTGGTGCTTCGTCTGCTGCCTGCAGCCGATCGTCTAACTCCGCTTCGGAGAGCCGCCGTGCAACCGTCACCGACTCGCTCATGCAGACACTTATTCTCAAACCTTTTCTATGTACTGCCGGTCGATACGCTGCTGCTTAGGATAGCGTTCTCCGCTCCCAGTAGTCTCCCATCCCCTCGTGTTTAGTTTGGAGCATTGTGCCAGCGAGCGAAACTCTGCAACCAGTTTTCAGCTGTTGCTGGTTCGACGTGGCTGAAACAGTTTGAAAACGAAGAGGTTCGTCGTTTTACTTCTCTGAATATACGTTCGATGGCATTCCGATTTCCGTGGCGTTCTGTCTGAAATCGGAGCCCTGATCGGTCGAGTGCAGTTTGGAGATGTTTGGCGCCATCGACGAGAAACACGGCGGATTCGACATCGTGTTTCTCCCGCAGTTCGTTGAGAAAGAGTTCGGTGAGACCGATTGTCGTGGTCGAAAACAGCCGTAGATGGAGTAATTCGCTCGTTTGTGGATCTGCGGCGGCGTACAGCCAGAACTGCTGATCGTTGATTCGAATCACCGTTTCGTCAACCGCAACCTGATTCGGAGCCTTCCCGCTGACCGGCTGTAGATCGGCCTTCTGTACCCAATCGTGAACCGCTTTCCGAGAACGTTCGACACCCAAACTATCAAGAGCAGAGACGGTATTCGAAAGTGATAGTCCAGCCAGATGCATCTGAATACCGAGCTTCATCGCCGGCTCGGGTGTCCGCTCTCGCTCCACAAAATCCAAATCAATCCAGTCGTTATTCCCGCTGAGGCGTGTGATTTCTGCCATAGACCAGCAAGAAATTCACTCGCCTCACTCTTCATCGTTAACTAAACACGAAGTCCCATCCTGACCTATATCCCAAGCGCTTCTAGCCATGGCCCGTCAACATCGAGTCTTCTGTGCACCCCCGTCGGCACGGTTTGCCATTAGTGGGGGCCCTCTCTGATCCATTGTCACGTTCTATCGGCAAACCTCCTGATAGCTGTATTATTAGTATTATATCAGTCGGTGTTTGGTGCCATACACCTGCTGCCGTCTGCCGATTAGGCAGGGGTGTGCCGCCCAGTCTGAGCGGTGCCGCCCACCGTGCCTCGCACCATGCCTTACACCTCGTGAGTCACCCTCTATTAGGGGTAGAGTTGCTCCCGTCCAGCGTGAATTACACGCCGAGACGATCTGTGAGATATAGCACAAGCAACCCAGCACTGGTACGGATCTGACCCAAATTTTCAGTTGTAGAATGATTGGTAAACGGTGCGAACTGATCTGTTTGTATCTCCCGGTGGACCTGAAGGTCGAAAAAGAAATCGACCGAAAACAACCATGCAAACCCAACAGCCAACTCCAGCTGAGTCCGCACTAACGGCAGCGACGACGATCGCCGGTAGCGAGCGTGATCGCAGCAAGACCCCACCTGCACCATGTTTCACCATCGAATTCAATCCTGACGAGGAGACTCGCCGGCGCTACCGCTTCGAACCCAAACGCGATACAACTGGCTGGTGGCGCTACGAAGACGAGTGGACCGGAATGGACTGGCAGTGTCTCGTCCGCGAATCAATTAAGACGATCTCGTTGTCAGTTGACGGCAGTCCCGTTCTTGACACCTGACGTCCTCTCATAGCTACTGCCGCGGGGTTCTCCATAGGGACTGGTCTCACAGACAGGTTCGCCGGTTCGTCGTCATCCTTACTTATACGCTGAACAGGCGCAATACCACGGCGTTCACGCCGTGGATACGCGCCGTCACTTGGGAGAGAATCCACGTTCGGCAGCACTCTGAGTTTCGGAACATCGACGTTTAAGTGACAGGCAGCCCTATTCATGGATAGGAATCGGTCGGAACGGAGCGGATTCCGACCCGTCCTTCGGAGGCGGCCTGTCCGCCCGCGTAACGAGGCAGTATCCGAAAGGGCAATCGGTGAACGTCACATCCTCGAAGGGTGTGCCCACGTGCCGACTGCTCAAAGCGAGTCAGACGATACCCCCGAGTCTGTTGACGCCTGCCGGCGTCCCCGTGGCACAAACAACACCGGGACGCCGTACACGGTCAAGGATAGGGGTAACGGCAGTTTGGCACTGCCAGCAGTCCACCAGTCCGATACCGTGGGACTACCCGCGCCCGAAAGGGCTGGTAGTCCGGTGATTGGGCTGCGAACCTGAAACTCCCACCGCTCGGGATTCCTCCGCGTTTACGCGGAGGAGGATGTCAACCGACGGCTGGAAGACCTCGTTGAGAAAACGTCTTCGGAGCATGGTGAGCGATCACCACTTGAGGATCCTGATCCAATTGCTCAGAAGCATCGAGACGCTATTCGGGGCGACGACACATAGCCGTGAGTGAAGCACTCGATACGCGGGTTTCGACAGAACTTCCCTTGTCCTGGAACCCGCTGGATAGTTTCAACTCGAGGGCAGTCCGAGTGTTGGCAAGTCTCACACATACGACTGCAATTGAACGAATTCGTTCGAACTCAGATAGAAATGCACCGCCTACAGGGATCCGCTATCAAGAGGGAACAAACACGTCGGACAGTGAGTGGGACGAACGCTGTCGCTTCGTCGCGAGACATAGAGGCTAGAACGAGATCCCACCGATAATTCCACCCCTCTGGGGGTGGGTTGGTGACTGGATCCGCAGGACTCGTCCAGCAGGCTATCGGGAGATACTGGCAGTATTCCTGCTTGAAACCGACAACCGAGACGGTATGGGGACTACTCTCCCTCGATCCAGTACGCGTTCGTATCGTCCCCACCAAGCAGCAGTATATCGTCGATGACAGCGATTCCGCTCCCACCCGTATCGTGCGTTGACTGGTGGACCACTTCACCGCTCTCGCGGTCGAGAGCAAACAGCCCGCTCTGGCTATTGACAACCCACACGTTGTACGGTGATAGAGCGATACGACTCGCCTCGCCGGTGATCGTCCCCTGCCAAGCTCGTTCACCAGACGCCGGGTTCAGCGCGTGGACGGTCCCGTCACCAGTCCCGACAACGACCAAGGAGTTGTCGGCTGTGACACTCGTCGAGATATTTTGGATCGAAGGGCCCTGCCACGCTGTTTCAGCTTCATCGAGGCGGTACCCGACGAGTCCGTTTCCATCGATAGCGAACAACGAATTACCCTGTATGACTGCGTCCTGTGCGCCGATCGTGTCTCGCGTTTCGATTTCGCTACCGGTGTTCGGATCGAGAACCACGAGTTCCGACTCGAAACACAGGTAGATGTTGCCGGCGTGACTGACGACGGCGGCTAATTGACGATTCGAGTACGACGTCTCCCACACCTGCTCGCCAAGCGAGATATCTATCCCATATACAATTGGATCGGTACGGGCCCAATCCCCGCAGCCGAGCGCTACGATCCCTTCCGCAACGGCTGTGCCGTCTGGCCTGCGATGTGCCCCGTCATCCGGAGCCGAGTGTGTCCACTGCTTGTCACCGGAGGATCGGTCGTACGCATAAAAATGGGCTCCAGCCTGCGACAATGAGTCCTCGGCACCGATATCAGCGTGAAACCCGAAGACGACCGTATCAGACGTATAACAGAACGCATCGTAGCCGAGGTGTCGTTCGCCTCCCTCGATGTCTTTTTCTCCGGTCCATAAAATCTGGCTCGTCGATGCACGTGCTGATCCTCCGGCACCGTTGAAAAAGAAGTTCGTGCCGACAGTCCAGATATGATCGATATTACGGTCGGCTGACCACCGTTCGGATAACGTCGGATTGGACCGAACGTTCGCGCTCGGTCCCGGCTCTGGTGTGTCGGATGGTGTTGGTTGGGATGGCGTATCAGCTGTGGAGTTTGGCGCCGCCGGCGCGGGTTGATCGTCTCCATTACGCTGCGTGAAGCCGATCGCCCCTGCGCCCACAGCACCCAGTCCCAATACGCCAAGCACCGCTCGTCTAGGAACTACCGAGCCACTATCCTCTGAAGGGTCTTCATCCGACTGTTGGTGGTCTCTATCCCGTGATGAATCTGTAGTATCCCGATCGGTCCGTGTCGTCGATGACGGTGCTACGGAACCCCCCGTTACGGATATCGCAGAACTATCGGCCGGGTCGCCACCGATATGCTCCTCAAATACCGTATCGATATCCTGTACGAACGGGAGGACACCCTGATACCGTTCGTCTTTGCGTTTAGCCAACGCTTTCAGAAGCATCTCGTCGACCGCCGACGGGACTGCCGGGTTGATCTCCGATGGTGGCTTGGGGTCGTCGCGGAGGACACTCTGCATGACAGCGGTCGCCGATCCGGAAAACGGCGGTTCGCCCGCAACCAGTTCGTAGACAACCACCCCGAGCTGGTAGATATCCGTAATGTCGTCTGGGCGCCCGAATTCATCGGCATCAAACTGTTCCGGGGCGGCGTATGTCGGCGAGAGTCCCTCGACACTCTTTGAATGGTCGATGAGAAGTTTCGCCAGCCCCCAGTCGCTGACTTTCGGGTACTCCCAAGTGTTGTCACCGGTCTCTCGAAGGAGAACGTTCGTGGGTTTGATATCGAGGTGAGCGACCCCATGTCGATGTCCATGGCGGATTCCCTCAGCGATCCGACCACTCAACCAGAGCGCCTCAGCAACGTCGATCGCTCCGACCTTCGAAGCTAGCGTTCCACCGTCCATGTACTCAAGCGCCAGCCAAGGTACTGGAGTCGTGTTCCATGAATAGACGGTAACGATGTTGTCGTGGGCGTCGAGGCTGGCCCACGTTTCGGCTTCGTTCTGGAACCGTTCGAGTACCTCCTGGTGAAGGGTTCCCTCGAACCGTGGCTCTTTGACGGCGACTGGGTAGGACTCGCCGTTACGGTCGACAGTCGCATAGTATACGTTGGCGTCTCCACCGGTCCCGATTTGATCACCCGTATCGAGACGTTCATACTCGAAGTCGGATAGTGGGTGCGGAGGGATCACCGAAGGGATCCGAGGATGGTCGTCGGGCCCAGGCATTCCGGATACTCTGGCAATCTGAGTCGCGGACAATAGTTTCTTTGTTCACTCTGGTAATATCGTTAGTCGGTGACCCTCCATTGACATCCTCCTCCGCCTGAAGGCGGAGGAATCCCACGGCACCGCGCCGCTGGATTGGGATATTACGGTTTGCAGTCTACCACTTGTTCCTGCGGTTGGAATCCGCTGGACAAGTCATGAAGGTAGACTCCGGGCTGTGCCAACCAGCCGGTACTCCTATCCCCACACAAAACGGGTGCGGACTCGGAGTTACTTTGATTGATGTCGAGACGGATGTTCTCCGCCCCGTTCACGTCGGCGTTGAACGCCGTATCACACTCTTCACACACGTACAGGCCGCGTTCGATACGCTGACTGTCGTCTTCTCTACCGCAGACGCAACACGTCTTGCTCGTGTCGCGCTCTGAGACCTCTACGACTTCGATTCCCTCGACTTTCGCCTTGTATTCGAGGATGTTCGAGAACCGGTCGAACGCCCACCCGTGTAGGTCGAGGTTGCCGTGCCGACCCCAGTTCTTCGACTCGCCGTTCTCATCCTCACGAACACCAGCGAGTTTCCCAACGTTGATGCGGCCAACTTCCTGCTCGACACACCGTTCTACGATGTGCTTCGCTAAGGAGTGGAAGAAGTGGCTTCGGCGCTCCGCCCACTTCGCGTGGAGACGAGTGGCCCGTTCGCCCCCCGAATCGTCGCACTTGGCGATTTCCTTTGGGAAGTAGTACCCGTCCTGTTTCAGGCGATTGCCGGGGTACAGGTCGGCTTCCTCCGTACTGTACGCGACCGCCGCGAAGTTACAGATGCCGAGGTCAACACCCGCTGTTTCGTTGCCGGGTGCGTTGGGCGTCTCGATTTCGTCTTTGCAGACGAAGTGCAGTTCCCAGCGTCCTTTCGCCTTGTCGTAGACGGCACGGACTTGTTGTAGGTTTTCGACGGTGACACCGGGGCGTGTCTCGTATTCGACAAGGATGTATTCCCACGCCTTGGGGTGTTCCTTGTGATTCGCGCCTTTGGACAGACGAACACGATTGTTTTTCGAGTCGTGTTTGATGCCGTTTTGCTTCCACGTCACCGTTGACCGAGGGTGTTCTTCGTGGACGCGATGGCCTTCTGAGTCGTAGTAGTTTTTCTTCCGGTAGTCGGGCGGATTCGCTCGACTGTCGGACTTCCTCTTGCCATACCACGAGTTGAAGGCTTCAGCGAGTTCCTCCAGAACGCGCTGACTGGACTGCGAGTGCAATCCCTTGTATTTTGAGTGACCTTTCAACTCGTTTTTGAGGTCGCCGTGGTCGGGAATTTCGCCTGTTTTCTCCCACACTTTGCGGGAGTGGTAGTTTGCAACGTTCCAGAGTTTGCTGGCCGACCACCCGTGCCGGTCGAGCGGTTCCTCTACCTGGCCGTGGTTGAGGATTTTCGCTCGGTAGGTGCGGTGGACTTCTAGCATTCTGAACGTCTGTATAACCACTTATACTCGATTTTCTTGTAAAGGTTCGGTTTGAGAATGGTTGAATATCCGGCCCTGTCATCGACGGTGGGTCGTGGAGGAGTTGTCGGATTCATCCCGCGCCTAAAGGCGCGGGTATTCTCTTCGAATTTCTATAACAAAATCCCTCCCCCCAACGTCTAATACATTAGCCGTACAATTCTCGTATATGCCCGTCGATTTCGAAACACACGAACCCGGAAACCCACGCGTGGACCTGTCAGAAGGGACCAACGCGAGGCGATTGCTGGAGTTCCTGTTGCAGACACCGACCGTTGGATACACGCCAGCGGAATTGGCAGAGGAAACAACGGTCCCGCGTGGGAGTGTTGGACCGACATTGAACCGGCTCGAAGCTGCGGGCCTCGTTCGTCACAAGGAACCGTATTGGGCAGCCCCGGAAGACGACCGGATTGCAGCAGCGACGGCTGCCTTCCTTGGGGTCGAGACGGTCGCTTCCACGTACAGTGATGATTGGTACGCTCAGAACGACGGGTGGGCTGAGGAGTTGCCCGACCTGAGCGACGAGGAGTAACAGCGTGGCGTATGCGCAAGGCGCTATCGTCATCGCGGACGGCCCGTTCGGCAACAACCCAAAGCGCCCGTACCTAATCCTCTCGAACGATCACGTCCCCTTCCACGGCCACGAGTACGTTGCGGCAGTGATCACGACGACGGCTCGAACTGAGGCCGTTGAACTCACTGCTAACAGGCTCGAACGGGGACGGCTCCCCCGAACGTCCTACGTGTCTCCCTGGTCAGTCCTCACACTTAAGCACTGGATGATCACGAAACAACCCGCAGAAGCGACTGACGCGACTGTCGATGAAGTGCGGCAAGAGCTGGATACATATCTTCAGACCGGATGACATCCTCCCGAGCCTAAAGGTGCGGGCCTCCCACCCACTGTTGGCCGGGCAGGTCAATCCTGAAGATTGGGAGTCTAAGGTTTGCTGGACAGTCAGCCAGTGGCTCTGCCACGAAGCCGTCGGCATTGCCGTTAAACAAGTGGGTTCGGCGTACACGTCGAAACGGTGCGCCGAGTGCGGCTTTACCTGTACGCTGACGCCTGTCTGACGGGGTTTAATATTGTCACACACCGAACTACATACCGCCCATAGTCGGGCACATGCCACCGACCGCCGTCATACTTCCCAGTTGCGGACTGGTCCCCGTGGGACCATCATCACACCTCCATCCGTTCCCCGCTGTCGGTGAATGTCCAAGAGCGGTCGCTGAGTTCGCCGGGAAGAGTTAGTACCCGCGAATTCATGTCAGTCGCTTCGTAAACAGAGGCCATGTCGACCTATCGGGCCGTTATCCTCGTTTTGATACTCGCACTCGCAGGCTGTAGTGGTACTGGTGGCGGGGCTGGTGGTCTGCCGACGGATACGGCTACGGAAACGGACACACCGCCCCAAGCAGCGACGACCACTCCAACAGACGTATCGGGGGTCCCGTCTGGAACACTTGAAGTCCATTTCATCAACGTCGATCAGTCGGTGAGTACGCTTATCGTCGCGCCCTCGGGGGAAACGATGCTCATCGATACTGGTGACTTCAACGACGACGGGGAGTACGTACTGCAGTATCTCCAGCGGCAGAATATCACACGAATTGATCATCTCGTCGTCAGCCACAACGATGCCGACCACATTGGCGGGAATGCCGCCGTCATCGAGTACTACGAGACGCAAGCCGATGGGATTGGAATGATCCATGACCCCGGTATCGCTTCGAGTACGCAAACCTACAACGAGTACCTCGACGCCGTCGAAGAACACGACGTTCGACTCGTCGAGACCCGTGAGGGCAACGCGCTGTCGTTCGGTGGCGCTGCGGTTGGGGTCCAGGTTCTCGGCCCACCGGATCCGTATCTGGAAAACGGGGCCCGAAACGAGAACAGTATCGTCCTCAAGTTCACGTTCGGATCGACGAGCTTCCTTGCAACCGGTGACGCCGAGAACGATCAGGAAGCGTACCTCACCGAGCAGTATGGAACACAGCTCCGCGCGACGGTGCTGAAAGCCGGTCATCACGGGAGCAAGACGAGTACGGGTAGCGCCCTCTTGGATGCCGTCCAGCCCAAGACAGTCGTCATTTCGAGTGCCTACGACTCGCGGTATGGGCATCCAAGCGAGGAGACGCTCCAACGGTTGGCCGAGCGGTCGATCCCCACATACTGGACGGCAACCCACGGCGATATCGTCTTTGTCAGCGACGGTCGCAGCATCTCAGTCCGCACCCAGCAGGCAGCCCCAACCGATCCGCTCGTACTCCGAGATGGGAGACCGGTTGCGCCCAGCGCTTCGGATCCAGTCACCGAACGGACGCGTTTAGGTGGGGAGTCACCTGACGGGTCACAGGTGACTTCAGATAGCAGAACGACCGAAACGGCGACTGCCACGATGACCGATGGCGGAACTGTATCGAAAGCGGCGATCGCCATCACCGAGGTCAAGGCTGACGCCGCCGGCAACGACAACGACAACCTGAACGACGAGTACGTCGTTCTTGAGAATAGAGAGGACACAGCAGTCGATATGTCAGGGTGGACACTCACAGATGCAGCAGCCCACACCTATACGTTCCCGACTGGCTTTAGGCTCCCCGCTGGTGAGGAGGTCACGGTACACACCGGAAGCGGGACCGACACGAACACTGATCTGTACTGGGGAGAGGAGTCGGCCGTCTGGAACAACAATGGGGACACAGTTATCCTCCGAACTGCTGATGGGAGACTCATCCTCAAGGAGGAGTACTAAGCATGGTTGATGATGGAACCTACACTGCGGTCCTCGATCGGGTTGAGGACGATCTGGCGGTGTTAGTACTCGAGTCAGATCGCGAGGCAGGGGGGATACTGGTCGTTGAATCCGGACTGCTCCCTGCCGATGGCCAGCATCAAGATGCGCTCTTCACCGTCGAGGTACGGGAGGATGAGCTTGTGGATGCGACATACCACTCGGAGCGAACCAGGCAACGGCAGGAGAGTGCTCAGTCTCGATTTGATCGACTATCGGAGCGCCCCGACCGTGACGAGTGAAAGCGCCACGTGCAAAGGCCTATGTCACGTGGCGGAAATCTGTGAGTATGAAAGCAGTCGTACTCGCAGCGGGGAAGGGACGACGGCTCTGGCCACTCACAGAGAACCGTCCAAAGCCCATGCTCCCCGTCGCAAACCGTCCTATTCTTGAGCATATTATCGATACACTCACCCAAACTGCGATTACCGAGGTACTCGTTGTCGTCGGATCGAATCGAGATCGTATCCAGAGTCACTTCGAAGACAGCTACGACAATCTGGAGATTTCCTATATCGTACAGGAGCCACAACTTGGCACGGGCCACGCACTACTCCAAGCAGAATCGCATCTCGGCGACTCATTCATCGCATTAAATGGCGACCGAGTCATCGATGCAGCAGTTATTGACGCAGTCATCAATCGCCGGAAAGAGACAACCAACCCCGTAATGGCAATCACCCGAATCGAACGGCCGAGTCGATACGGGGTCGTTGAACTTGAGGGACAAACCGTCGTCGGATTGGAAGAACAGCCACATCCCGACCGCACGAAATCAGACTACATCAACGCCGGCGTCTATGCCTTCGGCCCCGAAATCTTCGCTGCGATCCGACGTATCGAGACACACGGCGAAAAAGCGCTTACGGACGCGTTGGACACGTTTATTGACGACCAGCGTCTCGAAGCAGTTCGATACCAAGGGACATGGTTAGACGTCTCGGAGCCGTGGGATCTACTCACCGTCAATACTGCGCTTCTCGGGACGGAACGATCGTCAAATACGATCCCGGAAAACGCGACGATTGACCCCTCGGCAGTAGTCAGAGAGTCCACAACGATCGGAGAGAATACCGTTGTTCACCCACAGGCAGCCGTATTGGATGGCGTCAGCCTTGGCGAGAATGTTAGTGTCGGTGCCGGCGCAATCGTAAAAAATGCGATCATTTTATCTGATGCGACAATCAAAAGTGGGAGTGTTATGACAGATTGTATCGTCGGCGCAAATACAACACTCGGCTCGAACACCACGGTTGAAGGCGGACATGCTGACGTTGTCCTTTCGGATACCGTCTATCACGATGTCACACTTGGAGGATTGATTGGGGATAATGTAGCCGGAGGAGGCAACGTAACTATTACTCCGGGGACAATCGTCGGAAACAACGCCACACTCGATAGTGGAACCTACGTGTCGGGTCGGATTGACGACCGCAGTCACGTGCAGCGAGGATAATCAGATGTGTGGAATCACTGGTTACATCGGCCCAGACGATACGGGACGGATCGTCCATCAGGGACTCAAAAACCTCGAATACCGGGGGTACGACTCAGCAGGGATCGCACTCACAGGCGAGACCCTTACACTCGCCAAAACAGCGGGAGAAGTCGATGAACTCACCGCGCCACAGTCGGCTGACGCCACCGTTGGGATTGGCCACACGCGGTGGAGTACGCATGGGGAACCCACCGAAACGAACGCTCACCCCCATACGGACTGTACTGGTGAGGTCGCAGTCGTTCATAACGGGATCATCGAAAACTACGATGCTCTCAAACGAGAACTCAGCGAGCAGCATATCTTCCAGAGTGAGACCGATACCGAAGTAATCCCACACCTCATCGAGACGCATCTCGCTGACGGCATCTCCCTGTTAGGTGCGGTTCAGCGAACGACCGAACAACTCGATGGGAGCTACGCAATCGCTGCAACGGCGGCCGGTCATAACGGGATCGTTGTCGCACGAGAAGACAGTCCCCTCTTGATCGGCCATGGCGATGATGCGACATTTATCGGGAGTGACGCGACTGCGTTCATCGAACATACGAATCAGATTACGTATCTCGAGTCAGGTGATATTGCGCACCTGACTACGGATGACATCACGATCTACAACGGTGGAGAACCCGTTGACCGATCGACCGATACCCTTGACTGGGATGCCGAAGCTGCGGGCAAGAGTGGCTATGAGCATTATATGCTCAAAGAGATTCACGAACAACCACGGGCGCTCCGACAAGCAATCTCGGGTCGGATCAACGACCTAGCCACGAGTGTCGACCTCGAGGTTGATCTTCCCACGGAGTATCTCCAGTCCATCGAAGAGATCCAGATTATTGCCTGTGGAACCTCCTATCACGCCGGCCTCTATGCGAAAGAGCTCCTCGAAACGCACGCCGGCGTGAAAGTCACCGTCCACATCGCTAGTGAGTATGAGTTCAACGGGGATCGCGATCCG
Organism: Haloplanus salinarum; assembly: GCF_009762275.1. Classification (NCBI taxonomy): domain Archaea; kingdom Methanobacteriati; phylum Methanobacteriota; class Halobacteria; order Halobacteriales; family Haloferacaceae; genus Haloplanus; species Haloplanus salinarum. The sequence goes on from NZ_CP034345.1 coordinate 1,410,630, forward strand.
TGGCGTACGCTTGTCCTCGCTATCACGCAAAGTGGTGAAACAGCGGATACCCTCTCGGCACTCCGCGAGGCCACTCGGGCAGGCGCACGGACACTCGCACTCACCAATACGCTTGGCAGTACCGTGACTCGGGAAGCTGATGATACGGTCTTTATTCGCGCTGGTCCTGAGATCGGCGTCGCAGCGACCAAGACCTTTGTCTCCCAAGTCGCGACCACCACGCTCCTCACGGTACATCTGGGGCAAGTTCGAGGAACCCTCTCGTCACAGGCCACGACGGAATTTCTCGAAAGCCTCCGGGATCTCCCTGGTGCAGTTCAACAGGTGTTAGATCAAGCACCGGCGCTCAAACGCGCTGCCGAGACCTACGCTGACAGTAAGGCATTCTTCTATATTGGACGGAAGGCTGGCTATCCAGTCGCGCTTGAAAGTGCCCTCAAACTCAAAGAGATCTCGTATGATCACGCGGAAGGCTTCGCTGCTGGCGAACTGAAACATGGGCCACTCGCACTCGTGACACCTGAGACACCCGTCATCGCAATACTCACTAACCAAGCAGCCGCTGAGAAGACTGTCAACAACGTCAAAGAGGTAGAATCCCGTGGGGCACCTGTTATTGGGGTGGCTAGTGATTCGGCAGTAACCAGCGATATCGACACGGTCTTCGAGATTCCAGCGTGTGGTCCGTTGGAGCCAGTCGTCGCGAATGTCGTCCTTCAGCTGTTTGCATACTATGTCGCAAACGAGAAAGGACGACCGATCGACAAACCGCGCAATCTCGCGAAAAGCGTGACCGTCGAGTAAGGGAAACAAACCAGGCGACATATCTGGAACTGTTCGAAAAAGCGTCGCTCTTCCGTGTTTGTAAGATATCGATGACATCTCGAACAGCAGGACTCTAAGACAGTCACGACCCATCAGAATCCACAAGAGCAGTCCACACATCAACAGCGACCTTCCACAGTTGTCGGACGACGATTTTCAGGTCGTATTGAAGCGACTGCTCGCGGACGTACTGGAGATCGTACCGTAATTTTGCATCTGGATCCAGACTACTCACGTCATTAATTTGTGCTAACCCGGTTAGGCCGGGCTTGACGAACCACCGCTTGCGCCACATTTCCAAATCATTTTCCAGCAGATGCTCTTCTTCGGTCCAAACAGCACGTGGGCCAACGACACTCATATCTCCACGAAGAATAGCCCACAGTTGTGGAATCTCGTCCAAGTGTGTTTTCCGTAACACACCACCAACTCGCGTAATCCGATCGTTATCCTTGTCATCGGTTGGTGTTTGGGACTCGCCCTCTGGTGTCATCGACCGGAATTTGAACACATCAAACGTCTCTCCAAAAACGGCCGTTCGCTCTTGACGATACAGAATGGGACCCCCATCCTCGAGTTTGATCGCCACAGCAATCACCACAATCACGGGGAACAACAGGACAAGCCCTGTAAGCGAAAACGCCACGTCAAACGCTCGCTTCCACAGATAGTCTTGGAGGTCCCAAGGCTCAATCGCGACATCAACGAGCGTTCCGGCATCACTCCCGGCAGTCAACACCGTATCTGCATGGGAGTGATGGACTTTTGCGTCAACACCGTGTTCGTAACAGGCATCTAACGCTCCGAAAAACTCCGCGCGATCGGCATTGGAGAACGCCAACACGGCTGTGTCGACATCATACTCAACAAGGATATCTTCCAGCCGCGACAGCCCCCCCAAATGCTGCAGTTCGTTGCCCTTGCCGCCGTCGGTTGCGGTTGGCATGGGTCCATCTTGTGTCGTGGATGCCGTCCGTGCCGGTGAGGGCGCCAAATAGCCGAGCAAGGGAAGTTCCACTTCCTGGGCAATCACCGCGATATCGTCAAGATCATCCCCGACGATGATCGCTCGGTCCCCGCGTGACGACGGCCGACGAAGCCAAATAAACCACAGGGGAAGCACAATAAGCAGGATCGGTGTAAGCAGTAGGATCGTCATTCGCGGCAGCTTATACGAATAATCAAAGTAACCGATCGTCGCTAACGCGAAAACGGCAACAAACACACGCTTGTGTGCCAACGCAACGATATCGACGATACGGCGTGGCCGCGGTTTATATAACGGAAGAAATGATCCAGTCACGACGCCCACGGTCAATAGCATTTCAATCGTAAATTCGGCACCACTTGGCGGATCAGTTGGTAACCGGCCCAGCGGCGGGACAGTCCCTAGAGTTGTCTGGACAGCACTATTATTAACGACAACAACGGCGAGTGCTGACAGCACAGCCACACCGAGAACGCTGACGATGCGGTAGCGCCATCCAGTATCCATTATCAGCGAGTGTTGCTTGTGCAGTCATAAGTACTACGCCATACGGCTACGGACTCCATCTTGTCCCTGGATGGACTTCCATAACGGTTTAGTCGCTGTACTAATCAGTTTGGACCAACATGGGTACGGGGGACGATAATGTCGCTGATTGATGAGGAGGGGAATTTGTTTGGCGTTATTAATGTTATTGATGCGCTTGTCGTTCTCTTTGTCATTGCCGTTGTGGCGGCAGGGGCCGCATTTGTACTGCAGCCGTCCGATTCGGGGCCAGAACTCGAGACGACCAATGTGACACTTGATCTAGGGACCCAGCCAGAATATCTGATTACTGAACTCAACGAGGGGGATACATACAGTCCAAGTGGAACCAGCCAACTCACGATCACTGATGTCCATCTTACCCCCTCGGAAGAGGGCACACAGGTCATTGTCCGTGCGGAACTCCAAGGGCCAACAGGTGAGGAGGGTATCACCTACGCTGACGCGCCGCCGCGGTTAGGGCGGAGCCTTGAGATCCAGACGAATCGATACGCAGTAAGTGGACAGATCCGTGCGATCGGAGACCAAGCGACGTTTGCTGACGACACAACGACCGTCGTCCTTCGGGATACAGTACCCGCGCCTGATGCGCAAGCGATTGCACCGGGTGATGAAATCCGTATTGCTGGCCGTACCGTGGCGACGATCAACGATGTCGCGGCGTATACAACGAGCGATCCAACTGAACGGACCGTATTTGTGGAAGCTGCCCTGCAGACACATCAAGAACAGGGCCAACACCACTTCGGTGGGAACCCACTACAACGCGGGCAAGTGGTGTCGCTTCCCAGTGAGGAATACACGTACGCTGGCCGTATTGAACGTGTTGGGAGTGGCCTGGATCGTGGGCGTGCGGACGTGTTACTTGAGGCGGTCGTTGATTCTGAGACTGCAGATCGACTTGCAGACGGCGATGTCACTACAGCGGGAGGTCATGAAACAGCAACGATCGAGAATGTGATCACATATGCGACGCAGGATCCAAATCAAAAGCGTGTCCTTGTAGGCGTCTCGCTGCGGACACTTGGATACGCCGAGCGCGAGCAGTTTGGCGCTACACCAGTTCAACGCGGGAATACAATCAACCTCACAGGTGAGAACTACCAGCTATCTAGCTCTATTGAGCGTGTCGGTGCCGTTGAACCCCGCGGTACAGCGGCAACTCGAACCGTTGTCCTTCGTATGAACGAGGTTCGAGAACAGTTTGCAGACGCGATCCAGCCGGGCATGACAGAACGCACTGACGGACAGACGATCGCGACAATCGATCGGGTCACTATCGAGCCGTCGGTCATTATTGCTACCGGCGAAGACGGGTCTGTGAACGTTGTCGATCATCCGATAAACCGTGACGTGACGATTACTGCTACACTCCGGGTGCGTGAGACGACCAGTGGTATTCGATTTAAAGGCCAGAGTCTTCAACAGCAATCACAAATCGTCATCGATCTTGGGACGATAACTATTGAGGCGACGGTCGTCTCTGCGTAGGTATGCCAGCCCATGATTCCGAAACGATGACACGGTCCGAGGCACTCTCCGGATCGAAGGTGATAGCTACTTTTCAATCACTACGCGATACTGCGAGTCCTCGCATCTCGGCCGCGCGCTCTCGAGCGATCGGTGTTGTCCGGAGTTCATTCATATATCGCTGGCTCACCACCCCTCCCGAGCCAGACGTTATTGTTATCGACCTTCGAAAAACAGCTACCATCGCTCCATTCCTCACCGTCCTTGACCGAATCCTTGCTGTGTTGTGTCCGTGGTTCGAGACGTCGCATCTGAAACACGGCCTCGACAGACTTACCAGACTCATAGGCCGGATGAGTGACACTCGACTTGGGCAGACGCTTGTTGGGCTATTTGAGCCGCCAGAGCCGCCGAAGGCAACTGACGACGAAACCCAGCATGACGATTCGGAGACGAATCCGTAATACTACACCAGAACCAACCCAAGATCACGGGTCAATTGAAAGCGGTCCCTTGAGAACGGCAAATACCGAAGATGGATTAGCTGTTAGCTGGCAGCTGCACGGGCATTATCTTGTTCGGGGCGAGCGTCGGATCGCTCGTGATGAACAAGTGTACGTGGTCGGGGCGAATCGCCAACTCTAGTATCTCTAAACCGAGTTCGTCGGCTTTCTCCTCGATGAGTTCTTCAAGACGGTCGCGTACCTCGTCTTCCAGTACCGACTTGCGGCTCTGTTGAAATCCTTACCAACTAACAGGAATAGTCCCCGATGTGCTAAGTACAGAGGATGAGTTCAGCATGTGGGCCTCATTTCTTTCAGGCTGAACTCAACGAACCAGCTGGTCAGTAGATCTGCGTACTGATCGTCATTTCGAGTGGCGCAAGAGTTTTACATATCAGTATTGTAGTGGGAGACAGGAGAATCAAAATGGGAAAAATCTCATCTGACGACAGACACGGGGAAGAGCTCACCCTGACAGTCGATGATCGGGGGCGGGTGACACTCCCGAAAGCGGTCCGGGACCGATTAGGGATCGAATCAAATGATGAGATTCCTGCCACCCTCGTTGGGTCGGTCCTCGAAGTCAATCCGAGCCCGAGTTCGAAACTGGAGACCGCAACAGCTGGCCGAGAGACGTGGGAAAACACCACACCAACTGATGCCGGAGACACGCTTTTCGGTCCGATGGACCAGTGAGCGACAGTTCGATGCCCGATTCGCTGCCGACCGAAGTGACGGTTCTGACCGACGTGAACGTCCTCGCTATCGCGCTGACTGAGGATCATCCCGCACACGAGGATGTGTTTCCCTGGATTCAGAACGCACTTGATGGCCCGAACGTGTTGCTCGTGTTCGATTACTATCCGTTGCGAGCGCAGTATCTCATGACGAGCAATTTTGGCGTCGACGACGTTGCCGCCCGAAACGCAATCCAATCGCTTGTTCGGAGCCCGGCACGAATCATCAGTGCGACCGAGACAACGCTGCTGAAGGCCTACGAGATCAGCGCCGCCAAAAACCACGACGTCTACGATTCGTTCATCGTTGCGCTTGCACGAGCATATGATGCCGATTACTTGGTCACGACTGACCGGGATTTCGACGACCTTTGCGAGGGTGAAGACGTAAAATACGCTAATCCAATCCCGGCCGAGAAGCATGAGAAATTGACGCTCATTGACGGTTGACCTCCTCCCACGGCTGAAGCCGTGGGATTCCCCGAAGGGGAGTTCAAGGTTGCGCGTTTCCTCGGCCCTCAAGTACGCTTTCGCGTGGGGCGTTCGACGGTGGCCGTTCGGTTACGACCCCGAACGTGCTTTCTAGCGCGTACAGCCCGGCCAAACGGGCCTTCCCACCCGGACGCGCCGGGCGCTTCGACGGCCCGAATACCGGTTCGGGCCTCCACGGTCGGGTATTCAGCCAACTGGGTACCACGGGTCGCGTCACCTCGCGTGTTACGCCGTGGACTGGGTTCGGCTTTCTTACCCGGCGGGCTGTGGACGCGAAGCGTCCGTTGGGGTCGAAGACCCCGTGCCACAACCGGGGAACGCCGTCACAACACAGTACGGGAGGGCCAAACTTAACGATTCGGGACACAACTCCCGGCTGGCTGGTGGGCCGTGGATTGTCCCCCCACCGTGTCGGCTTCATCCCACGGCTAAAGCCGTGGGCTTTCGCCTCGAACAACTGTAACGAAGTCCGATTCAGTACACTAATACTCATGAAACCGCCGGGGAGTTGATGATTTTGACACGTAGCGAGCGGAAGCCCACCCCTTTAGGGGTGGGAGGATGTCAAAGAGCCATGCGCGCACTTCCGATCCCGCTTGTCCCGCGATGGTTCCGATATTGTGGTGTCGGGATTGTTGCCGCGGTCTTGTTTTATTTTTCCGTCCTTAGTGCACCACCGGCCTCACCACGCCCTAGTCCATTTTGGGATAAACAACTGCATTTCCTTGGATACGCAGGCTTTACGCTTGCGTTAGCATATGCGACAGCACACCTTCGCGATCGCCTCTGGATGCGAATTATACTGGTCCTAGCCATCGCCGTAGGCTATGGTCTCTTGATTGAATCCATTCAGTGGTTCCAACCGAATCGATATTTTTCACTCGGCGATGCACTAGCAAACGTTCTCGGAGCGGTGCTTGCGAGTGGCTGGTTTCTGCTTGAATCACGGCTGCGATATCAGTTGTTGTGAATACGATTTCTTTATCCACGGAACCACGTGATGTTTAGTCGCCGATTCGCCTGTCATCGTTCGGATTGCTCACTCCGTTTTCTCGCCGTTCTTCTCTGAGTTCTTACACTGGTCTGACCGGGAATCGACTGGCTTCACTCGAAGCTCTCCGAAGCCGTACTTCGAGTGACTGCCGACCCGGAGGATACCGCTCTTCGCAGTCTCGATGGGCCGGTCGTCCTCGTACTTCACGACCTGCCCGTGGTCGACGGTCTAGAGCTTGTAGACCTCCCGTTGCTCGAGGATCTTCTCCGCTCGCTCACGGAGATCGTGTCGGCTCTCCTTCCACCACCACGGGGCGTCCTGGTCGGCGGCCTTGGGGTACTCCGACTCCAGCACGAACGGCGTCGTCACCTCCACGAGGAAGACCTCGCCGTCCTCGAGCCGGGAGTAGTCCAGGTCGTCGAGGTCGACAACCTGCGTGTCCTTCAGCCGCGTGATGCCGTAGCCGTAGTTCCGTTTGCCCCCGAACTGGAGGCTATCGAGCACGTCCTCGCTCAGCGGGAGCGTATCGGGGTCATCGGCGTGCAGGTAGGCGTTGATGTACCACTTCGTGGTCTGCTGCTGCTTGCGAGCGCTCTCTGGGTTGCCCATGATCGTCTCGTGGGACAGCGCCGGGTGGCCGCTCTGCGGGCGGATGTCGTGCGTGTTCAGCGCGTCTCGTGGGGCGGCTGTCGAGAAGCCAGCGATGGGCCGGGTTCCGCATCGCGAACTCGGGTGTCCGCTGACGCTCCACAAAATCTAATTCGATCCCGTCGCTACCATCGCTGAGGCGGCTGATTTCGGGCATGAACAACTTAGAAATCAGCACGCCTCACTCTTCACGCTAACTTAACGCGACCCCCGTGAATAAGAATACCAGCCGACTACGCCAACAAGGTGCTTCCGATTAGATCTGAAAGAATTACTGAACAGGTGTGCAACGGTGTCCGAAAGGCTATCAATTAAATTATAGAACTACTGGGTGTCGACACGTACCGTTTCGTTCTGTCGAACCGCAGTCTCCGGGACTTGGACACGCGTCCCGTCAACAGTATACGTCCCTGGATAGGGAACCGTGATGGTATAGTCCCCGTTTGCATCCGTCCGGACCGTCCGAGTGTAGGTGAAGGAAGTCCCAGTTACTGACTGATTGGTAGTGACCGTCAGTTCCGTCCCCGGTGGTGCGGTCCCAGCAATTTGTGCACCCGGAACGAGCGTGAAGATCTTGAGTGAGGTATCATCGCTCACATAAACGGCCCGATAGTGCGAGAGTCCAGGGGTAGACGTAGTTGCGCTCCCATAGTGAGTATGTAACCGCGTCTGAATCGACTCTTGATCAAAGTCATCATGCTGGTACGGTGAATCGCGGGTCACGATAAAGCCAGTCCGCTCACGAAGGGTCCGATACCACGCTGACCCATCGGTAGCGACAAGGAAATCAGCATAGTTCGTCTGGGCGTAGCTGTATGAACGGGCGTCACCACTCACGAAGTAGTTATACATTCGATTCTTCCCCCAGGGACTGAATACGTAATTCTCGGGGTACGACCACCCTTGTGTGGCAGCATACTCATCCATCCAACTCGCAGCCTGATACTCCGTCTCAGAAATAGAGGGCTGGTTCATTTTGATCGGGACCATTGCAAAACTCAGACTCCCAACTAACAGAAAGACGACTGCGAGCGGGACAATCGTGTCCCGATCCGGGAACTGAGCAATCGACATCGGATGCTGTGTCGGGTTTCGAGTGGTTGTTGACTGTTGGGAAGGAGTAGTGTCCCATAAAATCGGTCGAGCAAGCTCAAGTCGTGAGAGCAAATGAATGAACCCGAGTCCAGCAAACAGCGCAATGGGGATAGACAGTTCACCCGCGAACCGAACCTGGATGAGGGCTAAGCCAAGCAGGAACCACGCATAGACAACCGGAACAAGCGCTTTTTCATCGATATCATGGTAAATACGGAATGTAACCCAACTCAAGTACGGGAGTGCGAGGAAGAGAATCCAACCGAACAAGAGAGCCGGCCCGAAAATCGAACCTAGATCGCCGCTCACAAGTGACATCGTTTCTGCGATACCCTCAGTTTCAAGTAAGAACGCAATGCCACGGTCAAGTCCTTTAGCAAGATCTGGGAAGACCTGAGGCAAGATGGCACCTCCGGCTCCGAGAAGCAGAAGTTCGATAGTGGCAAGAAGTTTCGAAGATCGGTCAGTTCGCCAAGCCACTTCACTCAGAAGAATCGCACCACAACTACCCATCGTTAGTATGGCTGGGACAGTCGCAACGACAGGTGTATGCCATCCTAACTCAAGATGGATCAAATATGTGAGTACAGCGCCACCGCCAAGCCCGATTAGAATCGGATAGCCGATATACAACGGTGACCGATTCTGCTGGAGCGCAGCCATCGACGAAATGGCAACATAAATGCCAACCGGAAGGAGAAGTAACGGGCCAGCTTCCCAAGCGAGTGTCTGCCCAGTAATGCCAACCCCAAGTAGCACGATTCCGGTCATAGATTCCCGCACAGACGATGTCGGTCGGTCCGCAAGAAACACTAATGCAAACATCGTCACTGCCAGCCACAGGAAGTCAAACGCATGGTGATCGGCAAAGCCCACCGATGTTCGAAGTGCATGTGCAGGTATGAGTGCCAGCATAACCACAGCTGCGACACCTACACGACGGTCGGCAAAAACTCGCGTCCCGAGTAGATACACGATGGCCCCAACAGTGACAGCTGAGAGTACGGGGTACCAAGCAAGGACGACACCCGCATCAGACACACTCCCGCCTAAGATTTCGGTCCCCAGCCACAAGACGGCTATGAGGAATGGCTCTCCATATGAAATTTCGGCTGGGAGTGTGAAAAGTGTCTGGAGAGTCGTAGACCCTGCTGATTGTGCTAGGAGTGTCTCTATCCAGTAGCGGTAAAAATAGGGATCGTTACCGGGTAATACGACTACCCCATCGCGAAACACGCTAGGATAGGTGAAAATGCGAGATAACAAAAGAAACAGTAGCGCCCCAAAGACAGGTCCAAGCACCAAGGGTTCAATCTGTGGGAAGGTAATTGATGGAAGCGCTCGGTTATGAGTCACAGTTTCAGTATCCTCATCTCTTTCAAGCACAGCTTGGACGGCCTGTCGGTCTGCAAGCTGATACCCATCGTCAGCTTGCTCAACGATTCCCCGAGATACGATTTCTCCAAATACACCCGAATCAAGCGGGACATCATCAAACGTCCATGTTCCCTGTTTATCGAGTTCCAGTATAGTGTGGAGGGCCTCCTCAGAGTCCGGATAGTCCTCAAGGAAGGATTGCGTTAATTCGCGGATCGCAACCATACGTTCAGGGGGGAGGAAGAACGGTATAAAACCCGCGGAGACATGGTTCAGTATTGACTGGTCATCCCCGTTCAGATTCCAGATAAGAAACGGTCTCATTCGAGCAACCGCAATTTGGAACCAGAGAGCCGAAGTATACAGGAAGCATAGCTTGAAGGTTTGGAAGCAACTCTTAGTAGCGTATTCTCTTTTTTGAACAGTCAAGAGTCCTATTAGTAGCGAACTGAGAGCGACACGCTACAACGGTACAGTCATCACTAACTAACCAGCATCAATAAAAAATCCGCACCGAATGACCGCTTGCGGCGGTCAGTCGTGGTTAGTCGTTAGTTGTCGCGCCGGGTGGCCAGCAGTGCGGCCGCGAGCAGCGCGATGACCGCGACGATGGCACCGAAGCCGGGGCCGCCGCCCTCGGTGGGCGTCGGCGTGTCGGTCGGTTCCGCCGTCTCGGTCGGCGTCGGCTCGGGCGTTGCCGTGGCCGTCGGTTCGGGCGTTGCCGTCTCAGTCGGCGTCGGTTCCGGCGTCTCCGTCGGTTCCGGCGTCGCCGTCTGGACGTTCTGGACGATCTCTACCTGGACGAGGTCCGTGTTCTCCCCGTCGTCGGCTTCGAGGTCGTACGTCCCCGTCTGGACGTCCTCGAGCTCGACGGTGGTCGACCACGTGCCGTCGTAGGACCATTCGTCGGTCGTCGACAGCGCGACCGAGTCGCCCTCTTCGGTCATCAGTTCGGTCGTGATCGAGTTGTCGTCCGGACGGAGGTTGGTGTTACCTTCGACGACCATCGTGTCGTCGACTCCGACCGGGTTGACGCCCGAGGCTTCCATGCCTTCAGGGTAGACGTTCTGGATCGTCGACTGCGCGTCGGCGTACCGGAACGTCGCGGTGACCATCCGGTCGTCGCTCGCGACCGCTTCAGTCGTGTTGTCCACGATCCGGGCGCGGACCTGCTCGCCCGTCAGCGTACCGCCGCTCGGCACGACATCGCTGATACTACCGGAATCAGAGTTGCCGTATTCAGCGTCACGACCCGGGAACAGGACGTGGACGCTGACCGTCTGTGATCCCGCAAGATCGCTCTGGGGGACGCTGACTTCGTCCTCCGAGAACGTGTTGTCGTCGTCCACGGAGATGTCCGTGGTGTAGGTTCCACCACGGTCACCGACGAAGACGACGTCAACGTTCTGAGCACCGAACGCGGTACCAGAGATGTTGACCCGTTCATCGGTAGTCGAGACCTGCCCACCGACGGTCTTGACGTTGGCCGTCAGTTCCGTGTCGGTGACACGCAGGGACTGCTGAGTGCTTGTGTTCGTGTTGAACTCCGAGGTGGTCAGCGAGTAGTCGGCCGGGAGCGAACCGCTGTAGTCGAGGCCGTCAATGTCGACCACGCCAAAGCGGTAGGTGCCCGGCTGACTCAGGATCTGGTTCCCCGCACCGTTGTTGTTGTAGTCAGAGAGGATGACGTCTTCCTCTTCGAAGGTGCCGTCGGCGTCGACGGTCAGCGAGGTCTCGCCGTCAATCTGGACGAGCTCGTAGTCGTTGTTCCGGCGGGCGAAGAAGGCGACGTCGTCGACACCTTCCGAGGCCGTGCCGTTGACGTCGACTTCACTGCCGACCACGTAGGCACCGGAGGGCGATTCAAGCGTGAGCTCACCTTCCGTGACATCGAGCGTCTGGTCATCTACCTCTTCGTCGACAACGGCATCGTCAGTGTTGTCGAACGGCAGGTCAGCCGGAGTGGCTGCACTGCCGTCACTTTCGTAGAGGTAGATGTCCACGCCAGTGTCGTCGAGGTACTGCGTTTCGATCTGCCCGACGCCGACACCCGTGTCGTCGTCGATGGTGACGTTCGCGTACGCGTAGTCAAGGTCGCCAGTGATGGTGCTGTCTGCACGCGGGGACTTCTCAGTATAGTCGTCCGAGACGACACCGACTTCGCTCGTGTCGCCAACCTGGCGGAAGATCCGCTGAGCGTTCTGCTTGTTGTTTTCGACGCTGTCACGGAAGTCGTCGGATTCGATGATGAGGATGTGCTCATCACCAGCGTCCGAACCCTGAATCTCGAAGCGGACGTCCTCACCGCGGGTGACCTCATCCTCGTCAAGGACGAGGCTCGCATCATCGTCACCGGTGACGGTGAGGGTCGTGGACTGGGACGCCTCACCGAAGTCGAGGTCGTCCGTGCCAGCGAGGGAGATCGTGTAGGTGCCGGTACCCGTGTTCGCCATGTCGAGCGGGTAGGCAACCTCGTTCTCGGAGATATCGCCACCGCGGTCGCCCGCACTGGCACCTGCGCCAGCACTACTGAACTCTTTGCCCGTGTCGTCGCCCGTGCGGATGGCAGCAACATCCGAGTCCAGCGTAGAGACAGCCTGAGCGTTGTCGTCAATGACGTCACCAGTCACGTCAAGACCGGATTCGTCCTCGACGGTCAGTTCGAGGTCCTCGGCAGCCTGGTAGTTCCAGGCGCCGACGACCGTCAGGTTACCGGCACCAGTACCAGGAGTACCGGAGGTGGGGGTGCCACTCGGACTAGTTCCCTCAGCGACCGAGCTGCCAGCGATGTCGTTGAGGTTGCTGTTGAGGACGTCCAGCGTGGTGACACGCGGCGTCTGGACGGTTACGTTGGCATTAGATGCATTACCGTTAATGCCGTACGTACCCGTCTCTTGATTCTGTGGAACGTCGGGCGTTTCGAGCGGCACGCCCTCAGCGTTACCAGCTGTTTTGGTCGGAGACGTACCACCGAAATCGTCACTCAGGAAGATATCAGACTCTCCCTGGAAGACGGTGTCTCCTGATTCAATATAGCCTGTACCATCTCGTGTGTCGAAGTCGCCGCCGCCGGTAGAGTTACCGGCACGAGCGGCTGCAGATCCTGACAGCGCTACGGTCCCAGCGAAGACGCTGAAAACCATGAGCGCAGCAAGGATGACTGCACGCACTTTGTTGTTGTTTTCTGTCATGTTTTCGTTGTTGGCTGCACTGCAGTGACAGTCCCGAGGTCGTTCCTCTTTCGTGCCGAATTTGTGGTCTGGCATCACGCCAGCCACTGGTAGGGGTGTACGGAGGATATTGTGCCTGTATTAAGTGTTTTGTGGTTTACGAATGGTATCATACTGCATGAATCGCCGGACAGCGGTGCCATCGGAGCGTCTGACTGATGTCACACAATCCAGTCGCTGGGACCGTCAATCACAATAAGGTCGCGGGGCGCTGACTGATCGATCGTCCACCCAAGTTGTGTCGACAGCAATTGAACAAGGGCATTCGAAAATTGTTCGCCAACGGAAGGAGGAACGGCAATTTTCATTGATCTCCCCTCATTCCCGGAGTTCCCTTCGTCTTCAAAAGGCTCTGCATGATGCAAACGCCAAATCTCAGCGACCTGCTGGGCGTGGCACCGATAGTGATATGCAAGGAGCGGGATCTGGGCCGTCATCTGGGATTCGCTCAAGCGGGGGACACCCAGCGCATAGAGAATCCGACCCAGAAGTGCACCTTCCTCATTCAATCGAAGTTCGGTCGGCCAGTCAGGATCACCAGGCCGAACGATCTCGTAAGAAAGCCCTAACACGTCAGCAAGCGATGCGAACCGCTCCCGTTGGGCAGTTGTGTCGGCCCCAAAGACCGGATAGTACGTTTCACGGAGCGATCCACGAGCCAGCAGCCACGTCAGTAAGGCCGTCAGCGCAGTCGCAGTCTCGCTCTCAGGGGGAACATCACACCAACCACGTTCGCGTGCCCGCTCAAGCGCATTCGTCGCGTAGGGGCGGCTCCCACGCCGCCAGCTTTGAATGGATGATTCGGGGACACCTAATTCAGCGGCGAGGGAACTCCGAGAGTCATCGCGATTGCGTGCAGCCTCGTAGCAACGGTGATATCGATAGCCACCAGGCGTTTTCGTACGTCGAAACGTTGAGGCGATCGCCCGCTCTGTGGGCGGTGTAGAGGAGCCATATAGTGCCGTTGTCGCCAGTCCCGACCGAATCGACGCATCCACTCTTTCTTCGCCAGTTGTAGTTCCGCCGTTGCTCTCGGAGAGGTCGCGGACGGTCGCCGCTGACACCCATACACGATGTTGACTGCCAATAGTGGCTGAACCTAGCGCTGCCGTTGTGAACAGCTCACAGAGTTCTTCGGCAAAAGTTTCTGAGTGGATGCCCTGAATGTAGGATCCCGTCTGTTCGGGATTGGTATTCCGATTTAGGAGATAAATCCGAGCGAAATCACGCCGGTGCTCGTTGTCAACCGTCGAGAGATATGGAGGGAGCGTGAGATCATCTCGCTGAGCTTTCACACCACGTGGAGCACCAAGGACCGACAGAACACGTCCAAAGATTGCGCTTCCTTCGGTCGGGACGATCTCGAGATGCCGGTCAGAGTCCTCCAGATGGCGACAGCGATAACCAAGATGCAACCAGCGAAAATGCTGTGCAAGAATCGCTAGCATCATCGAATCATCAGCTGAAAAGTGGGGTGTGAAGGTATCAACCGAGATGCCACCACCCGAAAAGATCCAAGCGACCAACTGATTGAGCGCCCGAAATCGTTCTGAATCGGTGTCAACATCGATCCAGCCATGCTCTTTAGCCGTTCGAAGTCCAGAAATAACGGCCGGAGTTTTCCCCTCAGCGAGCCACCCCCGGATAGCACTCTGTGGACGATCAACGCGTCGAGCAATCTCCGCACGGGCCATCTCGGGATTTTGGTCACGAAGTCGAGTCGCTTCGCGATACTGAGTAACGGTCTCCCACCCATCATCAGTATAGGTTTCGGCGAACTCCTGTTCGGTAACGAACTTCGATGCCACGAGTACGATTAACCGGAACGGGACCGATAACAATACTTTCGGTGGCACATCAGAGAGAAGCCCGCAATTCACTCGTGAGCAGGGGTGCGCGTGAGTGGTCACGAGGGTGAATGGTCGCCCGTAGACCCGTGTATTATCTCTGTCTTCGGAACATGTCAGAATCCACGGCAAGAAGCAATCGCTAGAATTTGTGCGTCCAACCCACCGAGATGGAATCATTAACAGTACCGGGAATCGGGCAGAAGTGAATTCCTAGTGATGAAGATTAGTTACCTGACGACGAACTCCAGATAGCTTTTAGTTCACCATCAGGAAGTGTTGTTTCCCAAGACATACTCACGTCATCAGCTGCTGTCCCTGCAGGGACAGCATAGACGAACGAATCGCGGATTACCATTCGAGGAGTAAGGGTCTGACTCTCGTACGGATCAGGATTGACCGATTGGTTCGATTGGTACTCTTGTCCGTTGACTGTAATCGTAAATCCGGAGGGATCGGGAGACTGTACCGATTCGTTTTGTAATCGATTCCGAATATCGACACGCATGGCTAACCAGGTGTTATCGCCAGCTGGCGTTGTTGGAGTTGGCGTTGCCGTCGCATTGCTTGCTGTTTCATTATTTGGACGAGGATACTCCGATTCAAATGATCCCCCAAGTACGCTAATCAGTAACCCGTTCGGTACCACATATTGCTGCTGGAATCGGAGTTGTAGTGGCACGACTTCGATGGACCAGATCCTATCGAAAGCCGTCAGCCGATATTGATGGGACCCAAGGTACGGAAACGAGAACTGAGATGTTTGTATGTTTCCTGCTTCACCACCATCCAGTTCAAGACGGACATCATCAACGGTACTCCAGGTTCCGTCCTGTTTCTCTTCAATAGCAGATTTGAATGTATTGGATTCTGAGCCAGTATTCTGTACTCTGAAAGTAAAGGTGACTTGAGCAGTCGATGGGACTTGGTTTGGGACATTGGACTCAACTAACTCGAAGGGTCCTGAACTGGGATTGTTCGAATTACTGTTGTCAGGAGTATCTGAATTGCCATTGCTGGAACAGCCTGCAAGCGCGGTCAGGCCAAGACTACTAAGAAAGAAGCGGCGGCGCATAGATGCTAGTTGCTCAAGTAGCGTTAAATATCATGGGACATGACCCCGTCAAAGTCGTATTTCGCTCGCATCAACTGTCGTTAAAGAGTAAAGAGAGTCGATAAGAGACAGAGATCAAGCCAGTGTGCTCCGCCACAATCCCCAGGAATATTGCGAAAACTACTGTGATTTCACCGGTTTGGTCGTGCGTCTATCTCATTAAGTGCTGCGTTCATCCGATCGTCTTCGGCCTCTCAGTCAAGAAACTAGGACTGACGCTCACTATCGTCGATGCGGATCAACGTGTACCGCATGACGTTTGACGTCTCGCCGGCGGCCAACTGATAGCTCGCTCCAGCATCGATTGCCTCCAAGGAGTCAGTAATGTCCTGATATCCGGTCTCGTCGGCCTCATAATTTGGTGAGACGTCTGGACGAAGGTAGCCGTCGATGTGAACTAAAATGGTCAGGCCTTGTGCAACCCACTTCCCTCGATCCGAGCGTGCTGAAGACCAGTTCAGTACCTCCCAAAGCCGGTTAATGAGAACGCTTGCTTGCTGGATGATATGCACAGCCTCAGCAGACAGACAATGAATCCACGAGGAGGAAGTACTGATAACTCTGCGGACAACGCTGAAATGGGTTCTGAAGGGATCTACGAGGACCTCATTGGCGCTTGTGCCGACTAGAGCTTGGTCTCCACGCTGTGTGATTCCAGTGAGGACTCACCATCTGCGAACACAATTCCCTACTATCTACGAGAAGATTCAAGCCGAAAGGCTCGGACAAGTCGCTAACGCACCTGCAGCGAGATATCATCGAACTACTCCCCGAGCAGGTGAGGTCCGCTCAGATCCCCGCTTGCGGCCCCTACTATAGTGATCACATGGACAGCACTACATTCAGAAGCAAAGTTCAAATCCTCATAAAAGGTGCGCGTGCGGAAAGCACCAGATCTACGCTGGCGATGCATCGTCACGAAGACGGCGCTAGTCTCCTGATAGAGTTCCTCGGGTTCTCAGCGGTCTTAACCTCCTCCGGTCAGTCTACCTCGATCATGCCTTCTACGGCAGCAAGAGTCTGATACCATTGTAGGCACACAATTACGCCTACGTGACATCTATCAGCAGGTGGAAAGAGACAACCCGACAAGAGCTTCTCGAAGGCTGAGTAATGTCTCCGACCCCGATCAGAATGGACGGTACGAAAACCACGGGACAGCGCATCACGGCTTCGCCGCTGACGCACCGTTCATCGGGACACCACTCCAGTCCGATACCGCTACAGCAAATGGTTCGGTATCAAGTCGAATCGTCGTTTGTCCGAGCAAGCGATAGCGATGATAACCACACGAAACGCGACAGTGATGGCGACCGTCCGCGTCTCAAACGACCCCCGAATCGACGGTCGCTCCCGACTCGACCACGACGCTACCGCGGAGGTCCGCGTCCGCGTGGACCTCGCCTCGGATCCGTCGGGAGCACTCCCCGAGTTTCCACTCGTTGGCCGCCAGCAGTTCCCACGGGCGGCCCACGTCCAGCCAGCGCTCCAGCGTGACCGCCGTCACCGTCCGTTCCCGACAGACACGTCCGAGGACGTCCGTCAGCTCGCGCTCCCCGCGTTCGCTACGCTCGACGTCGAGCCACTCCCGGGCCGCCGCGGGGAAGACGTACGCACCGGTGTTGATCACCTCCGAGGGCAGCGTCTCGGGCTTCTCGACGACGTCGGTGACCCGTCCCTCCGTGACGTCGAGGACGCCGTAGGCGCTCGGGTTCTCGACGCGGTAGGAGCCGACGCTCGGGCCACGGTCGAAGAGGTCGGCGAGCGACTCCGGATCGTGAACCGCCTCGGGGTCAAGCCCCGAGGCTTCCCGTGGGTTAGTCGGACACTCCCATCCGACCATCGGCCTGATAGCCTCGAACGGTCGAGTGGGTCACGGTCGGGGCGTCCACGGCCCCCGATGCCTGCCGTCGCACCTTCCGAACAACGGGAAGGCTGTTGAGAGCAGGCACATTCCAATCGAGTTTCTTCACGCCTTTCACGGCGATGTTGACGCTTGCACCACGGTCGCTGTGGTCTTGATGCTCACAATCCTTGCACTTGAACCGCTTTTTGTTGCGGTTCGCACGCTCCGTATGCCCACACATCGGACACCGTTGGCTTGTGTACTCGGGATTAATCCAACCAGTTGGGATGCCCTCGAACGACGCCTTGTAAGACGTATAGAACTGAAGGGCGCGGAACGGCAGGTGGTGCAAGCGTCGGTTCATCCGCGTACCGTAGTCGATACTGTCGCGCATCTCTTTGAGGTCTTCAAAGACGATACACGGCGTCTCGAACTGACGGCTCCACTCCACGATGTGCCGAGACACCTTGTGGAGTCGGTCGCGGACAAACCGTTCCTCACGCCCTTCCAACGTGTCGTGGATGCTGTCCTTCCCCGCGTTCTGGACGCGCTTCCGCATCGTGAAGTAGCGGTGGCGCTCGAACTTGATTTCGGGAAAGTCGATAACCAGTGTGTCCTCAACCCCGTCTTCGGACAGAGCGGTGAGGGCTACGTTGTTCTCGTTCACGTCCACGCCAACGAGCGTCCGTGAGTCCTGCTTGTCTCGAACAGTCTGCTCGGTATTGGTGACATTGACGTGCAACTCGGCGTTGTCGTTGTGGAAGAGGGCTTCCGCTGTCCCAATCTTCCACTCGTCACTGGTGAGCGCAGTCTTGAGAATGTCAAGGTGGGCGTCACTCCCTTCGAGGACGCCCTTGACGTGTTTGTACGGCTTCGCGCTGATACGGAACGCCACGTCACCGTCGTCGGTGAGCGACAGGTTGTATCCTTCCTCGTAGTTCGCACGAAGCGGGTACGCACCGTCTTTGCTGTGACTCGGGAGTCCGAAGTCGTCGTACTCGTAGTAGTTCTCCATCGCGCCGAGAGCCTTGGCAACGACGCGCTGAGTCGTGTTCTTCACGAGGTTGGCATCGTCGGCCACGCGGTCAGGAATGGCGTCCCAGTCCACACCTTCTTTGGCGAGACGGATGGTTTCGTTGTACACTCGACGGGCTTCGAGCGTGGCGTCATACAGCAGGCTCTCGTTGTCACTCTGGATGTCGAGTTGGAAGTCCAGCGTCTTGACGAGAGCCTGTGAGTCGATCATTCTTCGTCTTGTTCGGTTGGTTCTGAGGTTCGGACCACTTTCACGTCGGCTCCACGCCAGCGTTTGGGGACGGTGACGTGGGCACTATTCCCGAACGGTTTGACCTCGCCGTCGAGAACTTCCTCGCCGTCGATTTCAAAGCGATTCGCCATACAATTGTATATCCTTTGGATATACTTTACTGTGTTGGTGGGGTAAGTTCGATATGGGTGAGAAGCGGTCGAATCACACGGTTTACAACGTCAACTACCACTTCGTGTGGTGTCCGAAGTATCGACACGCGATTCTCGAACCCATCAAGGATTCGTTGGAAGCGAGTTTCCGCGACGTGTGACCAGTACAATTACGAGCTACTGACGTCGTCCGAAAATCAAAGATTTTCGCGATCACGAGAGACTTCGTCTCTCGAACGACTCCACATCTCGCCCGACCACGTACACCTGTCCCTGCAGCCCACCCAAAACACGCGCCGAGCGAGATTGTACGGACTGTCAAGAGCATCACGGCGCGGGAGATGTGGGAACGGCACGAGTCGTTCTTGGGGGAGTATCTGTGGGGTGGTGGATTCTGGGAACAGTCGTACTACATCGGAACGGCAGGAACAGTCTCAACGGAAACGATTGAGCGGTACATCGAGCGGACAGAACACGTCTAAGTGTCGGCTTCACCCTCGGGGTCAAGCCCCGAGGCACTCGCCTTGTTTTCTCTGTAGAGGTTGTCGCCGTTCAGGACGGCGAAGGGGCCGTCGTCGAGTTCGGCCGCTCCGACCCGCACGGCGTCGGCCGTCCCACGCTGGACGTCCTGTACGGCGTAGTCCACGGGGACGCCCTCGAACTCCGTCCCGAAGCGGGCGCGAACGGCCTCTGCCTCGTAACCCACGACGAACACCAACCGCGAGGCCCCCGCCTGCACCGCCGCAGCCGCCGTATGCGCAACGAGTGGCCGCCCGGCGACCGGGAGCATCGGTTTCGGCCACCGTTCGGTCAGCGGCCGCATGCGGGTCCCCTGGCCAGCCGCCAGAATGAGCGTCTGCATGGCCCTATGTACCGTCGGGGCTTGCAAGTCAGTACCGGCTGGACCACCGTCGTCGGGGGCGCCGGCTCCTCACCCCGCCGACCGGTCGGGCGTCGCCGACACGTACCGTTCACCGACCCCGGCGACGACACCAACCACCAACCCGGTCGCGTGGCCGACGACGCTCGTGCCGGCCGGCGGGTCGGCGAGGCCCAGGAGGGTCACCCCCAGTCCGACCGTCGCGACGGCGGCGATACCCCACTCGACGCGCGGGAGCGACCGCCATCGGTGGAGCGAGCGGAGTCGGGCCGTGGCCTCGCGGCCGACGAGCGCGTGGGCGACGCCACTCCCGCCGATACCCAGTCCGGGCGCCACGCCGCCGACGACGAACAGGGCCGGGACGAGCGTCGTCGTGAGAAAGCCCGCGACGACGACGAAGCCGACGTAGTCCTGCCAGGGGCGGCGCCGTTCGAGGAAGTAGCCGAAGGGAACGACCCACACGAGCGTCGCGACGAGGTGGTCGCCGCTCGCGTGGAGCAGGGGGGCGAACACCTGCGTGAGCGCGTTCGCCGGGAACGTATCGAGCGTGACGAGTTGTCGGGGCGAGATACCGAGGACGTACGCGACGTTCTGTTCGGCGCGGTACGCGAGTACGAAGCCGAACGTCAGCGCCAGGGTCACGCGCCCATGCGAGGGGGACACTGGGCGGAATCGGTCGGACATGGGTGAGTTCGTGGACGGACGACGGTCGTCGTCCGAGGGTCCACGACGCGTCCGTCTCTCCCCACCAGGGGAGGATAAACGTTCGGCGGAACGGCGAACGTGAGCGTTCCTCAGGGCGCCAGTCCCATCCCTCTCCGTGAAATCGCGTGACGAAGAGGGATATCCCCGTCCGGGCGTCGAATGGGAGTGGTTAATTATTTATATCACGGGTCAGCAAGGGTATGCGTATGTCATCCCGAGACACGGAAGACGGGTCCAGCGGGGTAAGTCTGGACACCGATGACGAAGAGACGAGCCGACGTGACTTCGTGAAGATCACGACGGGTGCGGCGAGTGTCGGTGCCATGGGCGCGCTCGCCGGTTGTGGCGGTGGCGGCGGTGGAGACGGCGGCGACGGCGGCGACGGCGGCGATGGCGGCGACGGTGGAGATGGCGGCGACGGCGGCGACGGTGGAGACGGCGGCGACGGCGGCGACGACAGCGGTGGGAGCGAAACCGTCACCGTCGACTTCCTCTCGGCGAACGCCGTGGAGAACGGCGACATCCAGCGCCACTTCCAGGACTCGATGGAGGACTTCGCGTCCAAGAACGACGGCTACGAGGTCAACCTCCAGACGGCGTCGTACGGCGACGTTCAGCAGTCCCTCACCTCCCGCGTGCAGAGCGGGAACCCGCCGGCGCTGGCGGAGTCCGGCGGCCTCGGCCTCCAGTTCTTCCGGAACGACCAGCTCGTCGACCACGCCTCGTTCATGGAGGGGACCGACACCCTCCCGGACGACCTGACGACGGCAGGCCAGCAGGTCGCCGAGTTCCGCGGCAACTACTGGTCGCTGGGTGCCATCCGCAACACCAACAGCAACCTCGGCATCCGGCCGAAGACGTTCTCGCAGGCGGGCGTCGAGGATCCGATGGAGGAGCTGAAGACCTGGAGCCAGTTCTACGATGTCCTCCAGACCATCGACGAGGAACAGGACATCATCGCCTACGAGGAGACGGGCGTCCCGGGCGACCTCGAGTCCTACTGGGGCTACGCGCGAACGGCCTACACCGACGGGACGGACCCGTGGATCCGCGGCGAGGGGACCGACCCGACCGTCGTGATCAACAACGAGGAGATGGAGGAGGACCGACAGAAGACCGACGGCATGATCAAGGCGTGTATCACTCTCGCCAACGAGTTCAGTAGCGCCGAGGCCGCCACGCGCGGCGACGAGGACATCCCGGCGCTGATGCTCAGCGGGCAGGTCGCCTCCTTCACGTACGCGCTGGCGACGGCGAACCGGTGGTACTCCGTCGACGAGAACGCCAGCATCGGCTGGAACGACGGCGAGGGCGACTTCATGCTGCTGCCCGACCCGCAGCTCGACGAGGACTTCGGCGACGCCATCGGCATCGACGACCTCAGCGGCCACTCGGGTCAACACGGCGGTCACGTCTGGGGACTGGAGCAGTGCCACACCATCTTCGACGGCGTGAGCGACCAGCAGAAGGAAGGGGCCTTCGCGCTCGGTCGCTACCTGCTCGAGGACAACGACTTCGTCCTCCCCGCGTGGGGCGAGTACTACGAGGCCATCCCGGGACTCGACCCCAAGCTCGAGGCGCTCCGTGACGAGTACGACCTCCCGCAGAACTTCGAGCAGTCGCTCACCAACCAGGTCGAGTACGGCGACCAGTACAGCAACACGGGCGGCCCGTGGGACGTCTGGCCGACCGACCCGATCCGCTGGACCGACATCAACGAGACGATCAGCCAGGCCATCGCCGGCCAGCACGGCGTCCAGGAGACGCCCTCGATCGTCCGCGAGCGGGTGCTGACCCGACTCGAAGAAGAGAACAACTGAACGGCGATCCCCGTCACGTCGGGTGATCGACACCCGCCGTCGGGATCCCCTGCGGCGCGGACGGAAACTTTTATCACGATCATATTGGTCAGTGAGACCATGGCACAGAGACAAGGACGCACCCGAGAGGAGATCCGTGAGCAGTACGGGCTCGACGAGCGGACACTCACGGATCGACTCCGGGAGAACTGGACGGGGTACGTCTTCATCATACCCACGTTCCTCGCGTTCACGGCACTGTTCTACTATCCCATGGTCCGTGGGGTCACGATGACCTTCACCGACACCAGGCTCGGCGAACCCGGCCAGTTCATCGGCCTGGCGAACTACCAGTGGCTCGTGACGAACGACCTGTTCGTCTACGCGTTCGGCTGGTCCATCGCGTTCGTCGCCGGGACGACGTTCCTCCAGCTCGGACTGGGACTGCTCGCCGCACTGTTGTTGAACGAGTTGGGCGAAGCGGCCAAAGACTGGGTCGGGGCCCTGATCATGTCGCCGTACTTCGCCGCGCCGCTGGCCGGCGGTGTGGTCTGGATGTGGTTCCTCGACAACAACTTCGGCTTCATGGCCAAGGCGCTCGCCGTCTTCGGCGTCGACGCCCCGGCCTTCCTCGCGACGGGGGTCTGGCCGTTCATCTCGCTGATCGTCGCCCAGACGTGGCACGACTACGCCTACTCGGCGATCATCTACGCGGCCGCCATCGCGAGCATCCCGAGCGAACAGTACGAGGCGGCGGCCCAGTCCGGCGCCAACCGCCTCCAGCGGTTCCGTGACGTGACGGTGCCCCGGCTCCTGATCCCGACCATCGTCATCCTCTCGCTGCGGACCGCCTGGAACATCGCGGAGTTCTCCCAGCCGTTCGCCCTGACCGGCGGCGGCCCGGGGACCCGGACGATGCTCCTCAGCATCCTCACGTATCGCGTCGCGTTCGTCAACAACAACTTCGCCCGCGCGTACACCGTCGGTATGGCGATGGTCCTGCTGTCGATGACCGCCGCCGTCATCTACGTGAAGGCGATCAGCGAAGAGGAGAACCTGTACGTCTAACCATGCTCAACGACACCAAACGAAACCGCGCGCTCCTGTACGCCGGCATCGCCGCCTTCGCGCTGTTCGCCATCGTTCCGTACTACTGGGTGATCCGGACGTCGTTCCTGACGAACATCGCCGCGATCAGTCCCGATACGGGGTTCATCCCGGCGCTCAGTAAGCTCACACTCGAATCGTACACACAGATCTGGGACCGGTTCGCCTTCGTGACGTTCTTCCGGAACAGCATCATCGTCTCCGTGGCCGCGACGGTCATCTCGCTGTTCTTCGCGATTCCGGGGGCCTACGCCTTCGCCCGACTCGACTTCCCGGGCCGGAAGGCGCTGTTCTACACCGCCGTGTTCACGATCATGTTCCCGTGGATCGTGCTGACGATTCCGGTCTACGAGGTGTTCTACTTCCTCGACCTGGTGAACACCCTCGTGGGTGTGATCATCGCCCTCTCGATTTTCGTCCTGCCACAGAACATCTGGCTGCTCCAGGGGTTCTTCAGGCAGGGCATCCCCGAGAGCATCGAGGAGGCGGCGCTCATCGACGGCCACAACGAACTCACGGCCTTCCTCAGGATCGTGTTGCCGCTGAGCCTGCCGGCCGTCGCGGCGGCGGCGCTCTTTGCCTTCCTGACCGCGTGGAACAACTTCCTCTGGGTGTTCGTGCTCACGACCGACGAGGAGGTCAGGACGGCGACGGTCGCCATCTACTACATCCTCGGGAGCGACGTGCTCCGGGAGTGGAACGTGCTGATGGCGTCGCTCGTCCTGCTCGTCGCCCCGCCGGTGATCTTCTACGGCCTGTCGCGACGGTACGTCGGTGAGGGCCTGGGAGGGACGCCCGGATAGCTGATCTCGGGCCGCTACGGCCCGTTCACCGGAAACGCCACGACGAACCGAGAGCCAAATAATAAATGGTGCGACATCGAATCCGACTACAACAACCATGGCACGCCTCGAACTAGACGACGTAACGAAAGTATTCGACACGAGCGCCGAGACCATCGTCGCGGTCGAAGAGCTCAATCTGGACATCAAGGACGGCGAGTTCATCGTCGTCGTCGGCCCCTCCGGCTGTGGGAAGTCGACGACGCTCCGCATGATCGCCGGCCTGGAGACGGTCACCGACGGGGAGATCCGGCTGGCGAACGAACGGATCAACGAGAAATCGCCGAAGGATCGGGACATCGCGATGGTGTTCCAGTCGTACGCGCTGTACCCGCACAAGACGGTGCGGCAGAACATGGCCTACGGCCTCCACCTGAGTACGGACCTCGACGACGAGGAGATCGATCGCCGCGTGCAGGAGGCCGCCGAGATGATGGGCATCGAGGACCTGCTCGACAAGAAGCCGTCCTCGCTGTCCGGCGGCCAGCAGCAACGCGTCGCGACCGGTCGGGCCATCGTCCGCGAGCCCTCCGTGTTCCTCTTCGACGAACCGCTCTCGAACCTCGACGCGAAGCTCCGCAAACACATGCGGACCGAACTCTCCCGGATCCACTCCGAGGTCGGGATCACGACCGTCTACGTCACCCACGACCAGGAGGAGGCGATGACGATGGCCGACCGCATCGTCATCCTCGATCAGGGGACGCTCCAGCAGGTCGGCGCACCGAAGGAGGTCTACCACGAGCCGGTGAACCGCTTCGTCGCGAACTTCATCGGCTCGCCGTCGATGAACTTCGTCGACGTCGACCTGGAACTCGAATCGGACGGCTCCGGCCGGCTCGTCGGCGACGACTTCGACTACGAGGTGAGCAGTCGACTGCTCCAGCCCCTCGACTCCAGCACCACCGAGGTCGAGTTCGGCATCCGCCCCGAGAACGTCCGGATCGACCCCGACGCGCCGACGGCAAAGAGCATCGAGACGACCGTCGACGTCGTCGAAGTCGTCGGCTCGGACAACTTCATCTATCTGGACCTCGCCGGCGAGGAGTTCCGCGTCCGGACGCCCTCGGAGGTCGAACCGACCGAGGGGGAGACGGTCCGGCTCACCTTCGACGAGGACGACATCCACCTGTTCGACAGCGCGTCCGGCGAGGCGCTCGTCCACGGCTTCCCCGACACGGACGTCAGCGCGACCGCGGAGCAGTCCGACACGACCGCCGACTGACGACCCCCCGACGTCTTTTTTACGGAAGTGCGAGGAGAAAGCCCCGCCCTTCAGGGCGGGGATGAATCCGACAAACGACGACACAATCCACCGACGATAGCACAGCCTGCTATTCCAATAGATACTTTAGACAGCATACCTAATTACAAGTGTAATGGTCACGGTGACCGTCACCGCGAAGTTCCACAATCCATCCCTCTCACGGCGCAAAGAGTGGCAACACGCCACTCGACTCTACCGTGACACCAAGCAATTTTGTATCGACGGATGGGAGAACGGCGACTTTGGCAAATCCGTGACCACGGCTAGCATCGACAACGACCTCTACTCGGCAATCCAGAACCAAGCCATCCGGGAGGCAAAATCCGACCATAATAAGGACGGAGCGGTTCGCTACCGAGAGAGTCAGCCGTTCGCCGTCAACAACCAGAACTGGGAACTCGATACGACCGAGAACGGCACGGTCGTCGTCGGCTTCCCATGCGTCTCTCAATGGTGTTACACCCCGATAGAGGTGTACGACGACATTGCCAATCCAGTAGACCGACTAGTCGAAGGTGACGCCGACAAGACTCGTCTACAGGTCTACCGTCGCGGAGACGACTGGTATTGTACGTTCAATATCGAGTACGACGCCGATACGTCGGGCGAGACGCCCATCGGTGTCGATATTGGTGAACGACACATCCTCGCTGTGACCGCCTACGATGAGGACGAGTCGATGCTGGTGTCTGGTGGTGAGGCGAAGTACGTTCGACGCAAATATCGTTCCCTACGCGAGTCGCTATCGAAAGCGGGTGCGCTTCGCGCACGCAACCGCGTGGGTGACAAAGAACAGCGTCGGATCAAAGACATGAACCACAAACTCTCCCGTCGCCTCATCACGTTCGCGGAACAGTTCGAGAACCCCGTCATTCGGATGGAAGATCTCGAAGGCATCCGCGAGAACAGTTCGTGGTCGGGCGTCCACTCGTGGCACTTCCACCAACTCCAACAGTTCATTACGTACAAAGCCGAACGCGCTGGTGTTCGCGTTGAAAAGGTCGATGCGTACCATACCAGCCAGCGGTGTTCGGCGTGTGGTTCGATGGGAACCCGTGATGGCGACCACTTTTCGTGTACGGAGTGTGGCCGTGGACGACACGCCGACCTGAACGCTTCGGAGAATATCGCACAACGGGAGGGTGAACCATGCACGGCGTAACAGTTCGGCTGACGCGAACCGTGCTACCTCGCTGGTTGAATAGCCAGTCGTCGTCATCGGGCTACGCCCGATTGCCCGTGGAACTACGTTCCACGCCGTTGACGCCCGCAGATTGCGGGGAGGAAGGCCCAATTGACAGGGCTACACGCGCTGGAAAGCACGTCCGTGGTCACAACTGGACGGCGACCTTCGACGGCCCACGCGAAAGCGTACTTGAGGCCCGAGGAAACGCGCAACCTGAATATCCCCTTCGGGGAATCCCCGCCCTTTAGGGCGGGGAGGATGTCAAGACGCAGGCATCGGCGTGGAGTTGATCGACGAAGACGACACGTCACGGACGTGCAGCCGCTGTGACTGCGAAGGCGTCCGAGCAACGCAGGGACGCTTCGAGTGTCCCGAGTGGGGGCTGGACGACAAGAACGGTTCGCTAAACATCGGCAACCGAGCCGGGGGCAAGTTCTCGAAACCGCTGTCCGAAGCGGGGGCTGTACTGGCAGAGCCCGAAACGCAGGTCATCGTCCCACGTGACGACGAACCTGCGAACCCCTCCGTGTCCGTGGGTGCAACCTCCGGTGGGGGAACCCCACGGCTTTAGCCGTGGGAGGATGTCATGAGGCCGTCGACCGCTCGTCCGTCGCCCGCAGTCGTTCGACGACCCGCCGCATGTCGGCGGTTTCGTTCACCGAGTCGTTCTCCACCCGTTCGGTCATCGCCGCCGCGACGGCCATCCGCGCGTCGACCAGCCGCCGTTCCACCCGGGTCGCCCGCTCGGCCTGGGCCGGCGTGAGCGAGTCGTCGCGCGCCGCGGCCAGGAGCGCCTCCGCGTCGCGGGAGACCCGCAACGCCTGCCGCCCGTGTTCGGTGACGCGCTCGCTATCGTTTTGCACCCACGTCACCTCCTGGGCTTCCTCGTCGACGATGGCGACCAGAAACGCCGCCTTCGACAGGCGCGTCTCGGCCCGGCTAGTTCCGGGGTCGAGGTCTCCCCGGGCGTCGATGCCGGTGATGACCGTCCGCTCGGCGGGGTTGTACGCGTCCGACGGGTACGCGGCGGCGCCGACGGTGCCGAGTCCCACGAGCAGGAGGACGATCACGAAGACGCCGAGGAACACCCGCGGGGCGCCCCGGATCGGCTCCATGCCCGAGAAGGGGTTGTTCCGCGTCCGGTCGAAGGAGAGGGAGTACGCCTCGGCGACGGTGTCCGCGAGGTCGTGGGTGTGTTCGGAGGTGCCGGTGACGACGACCCGGCCGGCCTCGGTGATCCGGACGAAGGAGTTGTGAAAGCCGGTGTACATCACCATCAATCCCGGCCCCTCCTGGAAGGACTCCCGCTCCACGTCGTCGGCGTTGGCGTCGGATCGGACCGCGTCGACGATGGATTCGAGGCAGTCGACCGGGTCGTCGACGGTGGACCGCGAGACGAAGATCGACCCCGTCTCGGCGCTGATCCCTTCGTCGACGTCGGCGAACCGCCGCCGGAGCGACGTGACCGCGCTCTTCGAGTAGGCGATGCCGAAGGGGAGCGTGGCCGCGACGAGGCCGATGGCGGCCGTCGGCAGGAACCGCCCGGGGCCGCCGTAATGAAGCGTCGCCCAGATAGCCGCCAGGATCACGAGACCACCGCCGCCCCACGTGACCGTCCGGAGTTTGTTCATCCCAGGAAGGTCCGCTTGAGTCGCCCGACGATGCTCGTCTGGCGGGCCGCGCTCTCGGCCTCGCAGACCGGCTGGAGCTTCCGTTCGAGGTCCTCCCGACTCTCGAAGCGTTCGACGTCGGCCTCGTTCAGGAACTCCGCGAGCATCATGGAGTTACCGTCCTCGTCGAGGGTGATGTTCTCCAGTGGCATGTTCCGCTCGAGCCGTCGCGAGGACACGGGATAGGACCACCCGGACTCGACGATGAGTTCGTGTACTGCGTCGGGTCCGACCGTCATATGCCAACGGTCGGTGACCACGATAGATAAATACATCGTCGGCGGTCGACGGTCGACCGCGACGTCACTCGTAGACGTGCAGGGAGCCCGTGCTGTTGTCCTCGATGTAGTCCCAGTCGTACTCGACGCCCAGACCGGGGCCGTCGGGGACGGGAACGGTCCCGTCGTCGTCGACGGCGTCGATCATGTCGGAGTAGCCGCCCTCGTAGACGGGGGGTTGGGTGTTCTGACACTCGGGGTGGACGAGCGCCATCTCGTAGTAGTTGGTGTTGCGGGTGGCGGCGATGCAGTGTCGCTGGGCCGGGCCGGGCGCGTGGAACTCCACGTCCAGGCCGAACGCCTCGGCCATCCGGGCCACCTTCATCGCGCCGGTGATGCCCGCGTCGTACTCCGGATCGGCCCGCAGGAAGTCGGTCGCGTCGCCGGCCGCGAAGTCGGATTTCATCTCCAGGCCACGGACGTGTTCGGTCTGGAGGATGGGCGTATCGAGTTTCTCGCCGAGTTTGCGGTGAGCGTGCTGGGAGATGCCGCCGTCGCGGAACGGGTCCTCGTACCAGAAGAAGCCCTCCTCGTCGAGCGCGCGGCCGAGTTTTAGGGCGTCGGCGAACGTCTCCAGTTCACAGGCCGGGTCGTGCATGAGGTCCATCTCGTCGCCGACGCGGTCGCCGACGGCGTGGACCGCCTCGATCTCGCGCCGGAGGTCGCGGGTGTCGTCGCCGCCGCCCCAGCCGTGGATCTTGAACCCGTCGAAGCCGGCGTCGCGACACTCTTCGGCGAAGTCGGCGAAAGCCGCCGGGGAGTCGAGCCCCCCCACCTCGTCGCCGTGATACGTCGAGGCGTAGGCCGGAATCCGCTCCCGGTAGGTGCCGAGGAGTTCGTGGATCGGCGCGTCGTAGTGTTTGCCCGCCAGATCCCAGAGGGCGATGTCGACGGGACCCATTCCCATCCGGTCGTACTTCCGGAGCGCGCGCTTGATCTCCGACCAGTGTTTCTCGCGCTGGAGCGGGTCCTTCCCGATCAGGTAGTCCGCGAACGTGTTGATCTGGGCCGCTCCCGGCGAGTTCCCCCCCACGTACTCCCCCGTGACGCCCGCGTCCGTGTGGATCCGCAGGCCGAACAGCTTCCGGTGGGTCGTCTCGCCGGGGTCGTAGACGAGGTTGAACCCGTGTTCGTCGGTCCCGACGTCCTCCAGCGGATAGGAGAACTCCGTGCTCTCGATTTTCGTGATCGTCAGCGCCATACCCCCGAAGTCCGGCGACCGCGTAATAAGTATACCTTCCGAGGGCGACGACAACCGAGGGACTGCAGGCGACCGGAGCCGGCACGGATCCCGGGACGTCTCGGTCACCGGAACCGGCGACCGCACAGCGGTGGGGTTTTTCAACTCCATGCGCGTACCCACGGTCGATGTTCGAGCCACTGGAGACGGTACTCCTCACCGTCGGTCCGAACGACAAGAATCGCCTCGACGAGTTATCGGAGACGGTCGTACAGGTCGCGAAGCCGGCCGACGCCACGGTCGTGATCACACACGTCTTCACGCCGGACCAGTTCCAGGAAATCGCCGAGGACCTCGGGATGTCCGACCTCGCCGAGACGGAGGTCGACGAGGTGCTGGAGCGCCACGAGTCGGTCCGACACTTCGAGCAGGTCTTCGACGAACACGGCGTCGACTACGAGGTGAAAGGCGTCGTCGGCGACATCAGCGACGGGATCATCGGCATCGCCGAACGGACCGAGAGCGACCGCGTCGTCGTCTCGGGGCGGACGCGCTCGGCGGTCGGCAAGGCGGTCTTCGGCAGTACGGCCCAGGACGTGTTGCTGAACGCCCCGTGTCCCGTCACGTACGTGAAGGCGAAGGCGAAGGACTGAAACGGGACGTCGATCCCCGCGGTGGGGGAGCGACCGAACTCGTACGGATTATTGTAACCGTGTCCCGGTCGTTCGTCAGGACAGTCCGGCGAACGACCGGTAATGACTTACAACGAATATCAGTCGTAGACGTGCAGGGAGCCCGTGCTGTTGTCCTCGATGTAGTCCCAGTCGTACTCGACGCCCAGACCGGGGCCGTCGGGCACCGAGACGGTGCCGTCCTCGTCGACGGTTTCGAGGTAGTCCGAGTAGCCGCCCTCGTAGACGGGCGGGATCGGGTTCGGCACCTCGGGGTGGACCAGGGCGAGTTCGTAGTAGTTGGTGTTACGGGTCGCGGCCATGCAGTGTCGCTGGGCCGGGCCGGGCGCGTGGAACTCCACGTCCAGACCGAACGCCTCGGTCATGCGTGCGATCTTCATGGCGCCGGTGATGCCCGCGTCGTACTCCGGATCGGCGCGGACGAAGTCGGTCGCGTCGGCCTGGACGAAATCGGAGTGGGGTTCGAGCCCGCGGACGTGTTCGGTCTGGAGGATGGGCGTATCGAGTTTCTCCCGGAGCTTCCGGTGAGCGTGCTGGGAGATGCCGCCGTCGCGGTACGGATCCTCGTACCAGAAGAAGCCCGCCTCGTCACAGGCACGACCCACCTTCAGCGCGTCGGCGAAGGTCTCGTACTGACAGGCCGGATCGAGCATCAGGTCCATCTCGTCGCCGACGCGCTCGCCGAGCGTCCGGACCGTCTCGATCTCCCGGTCGATGTCGCGCCACTCGTCGGACCCCCAGACGTGCATCTTGAAGGCGGGGTAGCCGAGGTCCAGACACTCCTCGGCGAAGTCGGCGTACGCCTCCGGGGAGTCGAGGCCGCCGTTCTCGTCGGCCTCGTAGGTGGAGGCGTAGGCGGGCAGGCGCGTCCGGTAGGTGCCGAGGAGTTCGTGGATCGGCGCGTCGTAGTACTTGCCCGCGAAGTCCCAGAGGGCGATGTCGACGGGACCCATTCCCATCCGGTCGTACTTCCGCAGCGCCCGCTTGATCTCCGACCAGTGTTTCTCGCGCTTCAGTGGATCCTTCCCGATCAGGTAGTCCGCGAACGTGTTGATCTGGGCCGCCGCCGGCGAGTTCCCCCCCACGTACGCCCCCGTGATCCCCGTATCCGTGTGGATCCGGAGCGCGAACTGCTTCCGGTGGGTCGTCTCGCCGGGGTCGTAGACGAGGCTGAATCCATCCGGGTTCTGTCCGACGTCCTCCAGCGGATAGGAGAACTCCGTGCTCTCGATTTTCGTGATCGTCGGCGACATACCTCGTCATCCCGGGTCAGTGCCATAAATTTGCGGGACGACTCGGGGGCGGCATCCCGATACGGGGACGGATCTCAGAAATGCGAGAACTTGTCGCGGCGGTAGAGGTCGAGTTCGCTCACGGTGTTCGGCGGGCGCTGGGCCGCCGCGAAGGCGATGGCGTCGGCCACGTCCGCGGGTTCGGTCACCTCGCCCGGGTCGTAGCGCTCCGCGAGCGGATCGTCGGTCTCCGACCCGAACTCGGTTCGCACCTCGGTGGGGTTGACGACGGTGACGGCCACGCCGTCGTCGCCGACGGCGCCCTCGAGGCTCAGGGCGAACCCGCGGACCCACCACTTCGTCGCGGCGTACACCGGGTTGTAGGGGCGGGGGTGTTGGCCCGAAAAGCTCCCGAGGAAGATCAGGTTGCCGTCGGACGCGCGGAGGTGTGGAAGCGCCGCCTGGGCGGTGTAGAAGGTCCCGTTGACGTTCACCTCGGTCATCAGTCCGTACTCCTCGTCCGAGAGCGACTCGACGTCCTTGTCGACCCCGAGGCCCGCGTTGACGACGACGACGTCGATGCCGCCGAACGTGTCGGCGGTTTCGGTCACCGCCGACCGGACCTGCTCGGGGTCGCGAACGTCCGTCGGGACGACGAGCGCCTCCCGGTCGTGGTCCGCGCGGATGGCGTCGGCGATCGATTCGAGGCGCTCCTCGCGGCGCGCCGCGAGGGCGACGTGCGCCCCCGCCTCGGCGAGTCGGTGGGCCGCGGCGCGGCCGATGCCGGAACTGGCGCCGGTGACGAAGGCGATGCTGTCGTCGAGTTCGTCGGGATCCATACCCCACGCTCACGAGCGAGCGACAAAAGTGTGCACCTCGGGCGGCGACGGGTGACTCCCGGCCCCCGGTCAGAAGGCGCTCGGGGTGAACCCGCCGTCGACGGTGATGGTCTCGCCGGTGACGTACGACGCGGCGGGGCTGAGGAGGTAGACGACGGCGCCGGCGATGTCCGCGGGGCGGCCGATCCGACCGATCGACGCCCGCTCGACGATGCGTTCGTACCGGTGGCTCCCC
Organism: Haloplanus salinarum; assembly: GCF_009762275.1. NCBI lineage: Archaea > Methanobacteriati > Methanobacteriota > Halobacteria > Halobacteriales > Haloferacaceae > Haloplanus > Haloplanus salinarum. The sequence goes on from NZ_CP034345.1 coordinate 1,443,673, forward strand.
TCGGCGTAGGCGTCGGCGGTCTGTGGGGTGGCGACGAACCCCGGCCGGACAGCGTTGACCCGCACGTCGGGGCCGAGGTCCTTCGCGGCCGCGTGCGTGTAGCCGTCGATGCCACCCTTGGCCGCCGAGTAGGCGGCCAAGTCCTCGATGCCGAGCGCCGAGGACAGCGACGCGACGTTGACGACGCTCTCCAGGTCGGCCCGGTCGAGGAACGTCTGGACGGTCCGGTGGACGCCGGTGAGCTGGACGTCGAGGACGCGCGCCCACTCGTCGTCGGTCACGTCGGCGACGGACGCGCGGGCGATGGCGCCGGGGGAGTTGACGACGGCGTCGACGGTACCGAACCGCTCGACGGCCGCGTCCGCGAGCGCGTCGAGCGAGTCGCGGTCGGTCACGTCACAGGTGTGTTCGAGCGCCGCCGCGCCGCGTTCCCGAGCCGCCGCCGCGGTGGCGGCGACCCGCTCCTCGGTTCGACTCGTCGGAACGACGTTCGCTCCCTCGATGGCGAGGGCGAGGGTGATCGCTCGGCCGATACCGCTCGTTCCGCCGACGACGACGACCGTCTTTCCGTCGACCGATATGGGTTCGTAGTCGACGGCCGCGCTGTGGTGTTCGTCCGGCACGACCGTCCGATGCGCGGCGACCGTCATATACGTTCGTGTCGACGGCCGACGGCGGCGGGATTGGTCGCATCGGTACGCTTAAGCACGTTCCTTCGGGAGCCGTATGCACATGTCAGACGTAAGTATCTCCGGAGTAGAGACGTATCTGGTCGCGAACCCCTGGAAACCGTGGGTGTTCGTCGAGGTGGAGACGGACGCCGGCGTCACCGGCATCGCCGAGGCGACGACCCACGACAAGCCACGGACGGTCGCCAAGGCCATCGACGAGATGTCGAACTACTTCGTCGGGAAGGACCCCTTCGACACCGAGCAGATCTGGCTGGAGATGTACCGCGACGAGTGGTTCTCGAAGGGCGTCGTGAACACGACGGTCTGTTCCGCGGTCGACATGGCCTGCTGGGACATCAAAGGGAAACTCCTCGATAAGCCGGTCTACGAACTGCTCGGCGGGAAGGTCCACGGCGACGAACTCCGGGCCTACGCCAACGGCTGGTACACGGACACGGACGGCGAGCCCGAAGGCTTCGCGGAGGCCGCCGAGCGCGTCGTCGACGACGGCTACGACGCGATGAAGTTCGACCCGTTCGGCACGGCGTGGCAGCGCATGTCGAAGAAGGACCTCAACCACTCGGTCGACATCGTCCGCGCGGTGCGCGAGGCGGTCGGCCCCGACGTGGACCTGCTCATCGAGTGTCACGGCCGGTTCACCGCCGGGCAGGCCGTCGACATCGCCCGCGAACTCGACGAGTTCGACCCGACGTGGTTCGAGGAGCCGTGCCCGCCGGACTCGATCAACAGCCTCGCCGAGGTGGCCGACAAGTCGCCGATCCCGGTCGCGACCGGCGAGCGCCACATGACCAAACACGACTTCTTCGACCTCGTCACCCGGACGGACGTCGACGTCTTCCAGCCGGACCTGATGAACACCGGCGGGATCACCGAGGGCAAGAAGATCGCGGGCCTCGCGGAGGCCGACCACGTCAGCATCGCGCCACACAACCCCCAGGGGCCGGTCGCAGGGGCCATCTACTCTCACTTCTGTACCTCGACGCCGAACTTCATGATCCAGGAGATGTTCCAGACCTACGACGTGGACTGGGTCGACAACCTGCTCGTCGACCCGCTGGAGGTCGAGGACGGCTACGTCCAGGTGCCCGAGGGCCCGGGCTTCGGGATCGAGCTCGACCACGACGTCATCGCGGAACACGCCTACACCGAGGACAAGGTCCACACGATCAACCTCTTCGAGAAGGACTGGGAGAAGCGGGCGGTCGAGAAGCGATAGTCGGTCGGCGCCCTCGTTATTTCGGCACGCCGTAGACGTCCCGCGACCAGTCCCGCGTGAGGGTGTCGTAGACCGGCTCCCCTCGGTCGAGTTCGTCGATCCGGCGGTGGTCCGCGGGGTCCAGTTCCCACCCGAAGAGGTCGATATTCTCCGCGACGTGAGCGGCCGAACTCGACTTGGGGAGGACGACGATATCCTTCTCGACGGCCCACCGGAGCACGATCTGTGCGGGCGTCCGGTCGTACGCCTCGGCGAGTTCGAGGATGGTCTCGTCGTCGAGACAGGCCGTCCGAGCGAGCGGGGCGGCGGCCTCGACGACGACGCCCTCGGACTGGCAGTACTCGACGAGGTCGTGTCGCTGGAACTGCGGGTTGAACTCGATCTGGTTGACGGCGATGGGGACGTCGCTAACGTGCAGCGCGTTACTGAGTTGGTAGCCGGTGAAGTTCGACACGCCGACGTTCCGGATCTTCCCCCGGTCGTGGAGCGTCTCCATGGCGTCGAGCGTCTCGCGCAGCGAGATGGCCGGGTTCGGCCAGTGGATCAGGTACAGGTCGAGGTAGTCGGTGCCGAGCCGATCGAGGGTTCGCTCGCAGGCCCGGACGACGTTCCCGTAGTTGAGGTTCTTGGGGAGGACCTTCGAGGTGAGAAACAGGTCCTCGCGCTCGTAGTCGGCCAGCACGTCGCCGATGGCGGCCTCGTTGTGGTAGCCCTCGGCCGTGTCGACGTGCGTGTACTCGCCGTCGAGGGCGGCGCGGACGGACCCGCGGACGGCGTCGTCGTCGAGGTCCCACGTCCCGAGGCCGACGACCGGCAGTTCGTCTCCGCTCGGCAGGGTCAGTGACGGTACGGACATCGGTTCGGCCTCTCGCCGCCAGGGACATCAATCGTGGGGGCGAGCGGGCGGCTACCCCGACGCGAGGAGGTCGAGTTCGTCCATGACCTCGTGCAGCTCCGTCCGTTCGGACTCGGAGAGGCGTTGGATGGGGGGTCGCGGAACGCCCAGATCCCGCCCGGCGAGCCGTGCGCCCTGCTTGAACGCGGCGGGGAAGGTCCCGCCCATGAGCGCGTCGGCGAGCGGCGTGACCGTCTCGACCTGCGTCGTCCGGGCGCGGTCGAGGTCGCCGGCACGGTAGGCCTCGTAGACGTCGAGCAAGGGCTCCGGCGCGACGTTGGCGGTGCCGGTGACGCCGCCGTCGGCCCCGAGCACCAGACTGGGCAGGAGCAACGAGCCGAGCCCCTGGAGGTAGACGAACTGGTCGGGCGTGTTCCCGATGATGCGGGAGCCCCACGTGAGGTCGCCGCTGCTGTCCTTCAGGCCGACCACGTTGTCGAAGGCGGTGGCCAGGTCGGCCACGGTGTCGACCGCGAAGGTCTGTCCCGTCATGTCGGGGAGGTGATAGAGGAGGATCGGGAGGTCGGTCGCGTCGGCGATACGGGCGTAATGGTCGTACAGTCCCTCCTGGTCCGTTTCGAGGAAGAAGGGGGTGATCGCGACGAGGCCGTCGGCCCCGGCGGCGTCCGCCCGCCGCGTGCGTTCGACGGCTTCGAGCGTCCCGCTGGCGCCGACGCCGGCGTAGACCGGAACCGACCCGTCGGCCCGGTCGACGACGGTGGCCGTCACCCGTTCGAGTTCGTCGGTGTTCAGGTTCGACAGTTCGCCGATCGAGGCGCCGGGAAAGAGGCCGTGGACGCCGGCCTCGATCAGGAAGTCGACGTGGTCGCGGAGTCGGTCGTCGGCGATACTGCCGTCCTCGGCGAACGGCGTCACGAGTGGGGGGACGATCCCTCGGATATCGGTCATGGTGTGAATGGGCCTACCCACCCCCGCACCGGGGATAAACTTTGTCCCACGCCGTCGGAACGCGGACGGCCGCGGGCGGGCGACCGAAAAAGGTATCATCGTCTTCGGTCGTCATCGGGTATGCGAGTCACTGACGTGGAGACGTTCGTCGTCGACGCGGACTGGCGCAACTGGTTTTTCGTCCAAGTCACCACCGACACCGGGATTACGGGCGTCGGCGAGGCTCTGAGCGGGGAGGGGCTGACCGCTGCGCTGGAGGCCACCGCCGAGGCGCACAAACATTACGTGATCGGCGAGGACCCGCTGAACCGGAAGGGGATCAGCCGGAAACTCCGCCGCTATCCCTTCGCCTGGCGCGGCGGAAAACTCATCAACGCCGTAGCCGCGGCCGTCGACATCGCCCTGTGGGACATCGCCGGCAAACACTACGGCGAACCGGTCTGGAAACTCCTCGGGGGCAAGGTCCGCGACGAGATTCCCGTCTACGCGAACGGCTGGCACATCGGCGAGCGCACGCCCGAGAACTACGCCCACCACGCGAAGAAGGCCGTCGACGCCGGGTATCCGGCCCTGAAGTGCGATCCCTTCGCCCACTACGAGTACTCGCTCACCGACGACCAGCTCGACGAGGTGGCCGACCTCCTCGAGGCCGTGCGCGACGCCGTCGGCTGGGACGTCGGCATCGGCCTCGACTGCCACGGCCGGTTCACCCGTCGGGGCGCCATCGAAGTCGCCGAGGCGCTCTCCGAGTACGACATCATGTTCCTCGAGGAGCCGGTCGAACTCGAGGACCGCGAGGTGATGGCCGACGTCACCCAACACGTCGACATGCCCGTCGCCACCGGCGAACGCATCTACAACAACGAGACGATGGAGGATGTCGTCCGCAAGCAGGCCTGTGACATCGTCCAGCCCGACGTGACGAACTACGGGAGCCTCCAGGAGGTCCAACACGCGGCGTCGATGGCGAAATCCCGGTACATGACGGTCGCGCCTCACAACCCGAACGCGGGAGTCAGTACGGCCGCCTCGGTGCACCTGTGTGCGGGGATCGAGAACCTCGAAGTCCTCGAACACATGAGCCGCGACGTCGACTGGGCCGACGAAATCATCGACCACGACTTCACCGTCGAGGACGGAAGCATCGAGGTGCCCGACGAACCGGGCCTGGGCGTGACGTTCGACCCCGACGCCGCCCGGGAGTACCCCGGCGAACCCAAGGACAGCCACAGCCTCTTCGACGAGGACGGCGCGCTCAAGCGCCCGTAGACGCGTCGCGGTCCGGGGACGGTCCCGGCGCCGACTGCGGGGACTTCGGTCCCTGGTTACCAGACCCGATAATTTGATCGGGAGTCTCAAACCGCATCGTGAGCAATGTTCCCTGAGAACCCACATGCGAACCCAATGCCCGTTCTGTGGGAACCGCGTCGAAACCCTCCCCGAACACCTCGAAGAGTGTCAGGAGGCTCCCCGTGACGACCCACGGACCGACTGATTGCGGGGCGGGCAACTGGCCGTGCCCGTCGACGGACACGCACCGGAGGACGAACGGTATCCACCCGCTGGCCGGACGCGACGACGGATGATCGACCCGCCGGACTCACTCGCGTCGTTCATCGAGCGGGGACCGGTCGCCGATCGGTCGCTAGCGGTCGTGAATCGGACCCGTCCGCGACCGATCCAGGAAATGCTGGAGGAGCTGTTCGCCGAACAGCACGTCGACGTCGAGGAACTGGACGTTCCCGACGCCGAGGCGGACGTGGTGTTGCTCCTCGACGACGACCGGGAGGTGATCGCCTCGTCGCCGCTGCAGGCACTCGAAGAGGAGTTGCTCCTGGTCAACTCCGACCTCTACGTGACCGGGACGAGGGCACTCGAGGACGTGACGATGCCGGCGGTCCTCGAAGGGCTGGCGGAGACGCCGTTCAGGGTCCGTGGCTACCCGGCGGCTCACTCGGAGAAGCTGCCGCTCATCGCGATATCGCGGTACATCGAGCGACTCGCCTGGGAGCACGGCGCCGGGCGGCTGCGGTCGTCGTTCCAGCGACTGTCCAGACTCGACGACGAGCGGGGCACCCGAGAGGTGTACCGACGGCTCGGGACGGCCGACGTCGACGTCCACGTCTACGGCGTCCCGGACTGGGTGCCGCCGGAGTCGTTCCCAGGCGTCGTCCACGCGGGCTACACCGGGGAGTTTCGCTCCTCCTGGTTCGTCGTCCACCACACGGACGACGGGGACGCACGGTCGGCGGCGCTCGTGGCCGAACGGGTCGGCGACGACGCGTGGGAGGCCGTGTGGACGTTCCGCCAGGACCGCGTGCACGCCGTCAACCGGTATATCGAGCGCGCGCTGTGAGTTCGACGTCTCTCCCCGATCAGGGGGTCGCCGACGCGTGCCGGACGTACCGATCGAGCGCGACGCCGCCGCCGAGACAGGCAAGTAGGCCGGCGTACCAGAGCAGGTGCGCCGGACTGTCGGGAGCGACGACGAGACGGATCGCCACCATGCCGACGACGTAGGCCGGGACGCCGCCGCCCAGGAACCGGGGGACGCCGATCCGGGTCACGCGACCGAAGGCGGCGCCGAGGGCGACAGCCACGAGGAGGACCAGTCCGATCGTCGGGGCCTCGCCGACGACCGTCGCAACGGCGGTCCAGTAGACGGCACCGGGCGGCCACAGCACCAGCCCCGACACCAACGCGAACGTGCCACAGACGGCGAGGTCGCGGGGGAGCCGTTCCATCGGGGAGCGTTCGCCCGCCCGACGCAAAACGGTGGTGACCGGCGGCCGTCGCGGTTCGCCGGATCGTCGCCAGTCGTTGAGAACGTTCAGGGGTTATTTACCGCACCTGGCCAATCGGACGCCATGAGCGGAACGACCGAACCGGGTCGCGTCCTCCACGTCGTCGACGAGTCGCCGACGGTCCGGTTCGAACCGTGGACCGACTGTACGGTCGAGACGGTGACGAACGCCGCGGACGCGAGCGTCCGACTCGCCGAGGCCGCGTTCGACTGTGTCGTCGTCGAGGACGACGCGTCCCTGACGGCGGTGCGGGCGGCGGTCGGCGACCTGCCGGTACTCGTCGTCGCGGCGACGGAGGCCGACGGGCTCGCCGACGATCGGTCCGTCGTCCTGACGGACCCGGACGCGAAATCGCTCGCCGACCGGGTGGACGGCGCCGTCGAGCGACAACGGGCGGCGCGGCGGGCCGCGAGCGCCGAGCGGGCGTATCGGCTCGTCGAGGCCGTCGGCCGAGCGCTCGCCGCGGCGGAGACCCGGAGCGAGGTCGACCGACGCGTCTGCGAGGCCGTCGCGGACGCCGGCCCGTACGCCGCCGTCTGGATCGGCGACCACGACCCCGAACGGGACGTCGTCACGCGTCGGGCGGCGGCCGGCGACGACGCGGGTTACTCCGGGGACGAGGTCCCGGCCGACGCGGGGGCGACGGAACGGGCGATCCGGACCGGCGAGGTCGCCGTCGAGCGTGGCGGCGGGGACACACCGGGCGACGAGGGCGGTGCGACCGCGGCCGTCCCCCTCCGCGACGACGGGACGGTAACGGGCGTGCTCCACGTGGCCACGCACCGGGCGGACGCGCTCGACGAGCGGACGACCGAGGCCCTGACGACGGCGGGGTCCCTCGTTGCCGACGCCACCGAACGCGCCGAGACCCGGGCCCGGCGCGAGCGCCGCAACCGCCAGTTCCGGAGCGCCGTCGAACACGCCGGCCACGTCGTGTTGCTCACCGACGCCGACGGCCGGATCACCTACGTCAACGACGCCTTCGAGTCCGTCACCGGCTACACGGAGTCGGAGGCGCTCGGTCGCAGTCCGGCGCTGCTCCAGTCGGGGACACACGACGAGGCGTTCTACCGCGACCTCTGGGAGACGATCCGCGACGGCGACGTCTGGCAGGGCGAGGTCGTCAACGAACGCAAGGACGGGAGCGAGTACGTCATCGACCAGACCATCGCCCCGATCAGCGACGACGACGGCGACGGTGACGATGAGGCCATCGGCTACGTCGCGATCAACCGCGACATCACGGCGCGCAAGGAGCGCGAACTGAACCTGACGTTCCTCAAGCGCGCCATCGACCAGGCGGGGATCGGCATCGGAACCTACGACGCCGACGGCTACGCGACGTACGTCAACGAACGCCTCGCCGAGCAGTTCGGGACGGATCGCGACGAACTCCGGGAACACCACATGTGCTCGCTGGATCCGCGGCTCGATCGGTCGCGGTTCCCGGCGTACTGGTCGTCGTTCGAGGACGGCGAGCGGCGCATCTACGACACGCGGATCGGACGTCTCGACACCGACGAGTGCGTTCCCGTCGAGGTCGTCACCTCGCGGGTGCGCATCGACGGCGAACCCTACCAGGTGAACACGGTCCGGGACGCGACCGAGCGCAAGCGACAGGAGCGTGACCTCGAACGCTTCCGGAGCGCGGTGGCCCACGCGGGACACAGCGTCCTCATCACCGACGCCGAGGGCCGGATCGAGTACGTCAACGACGCCTTCGAGTCCGTCACCGGCTACTCGGCCGCGGAGGCCATCGGGCAGACGCCCGCGCTGCTCCAGTCGGGGACACACGACGAGGCGTTCTACCACGACCTCTGGGAGACGATCCTCGACGGCGACGTCTGGCAGGGCGAGGTCGTCAACGAACGCAAGGACGGGAGCGAGTACGTCGTCGACCAGACCATCGCCCCGATCAGCGACGACGACGGCGAGATCACCGGCTTCGTCGCGATCAACCGCGACGTGAGCGAACTCAAGGCCTACGAACGCGAACTGGAGGCACAGAACGACCGACTCAAGCAGTACGGCGAGACGGTGGCCCACGACCTCCGGAACCCGCTCGCCGCACTCGACGCCGAACTCAAGCAGTTCCGCGCGACCGTCGACCGGGAGTCGGCGGCAGACGGTCCCGCGGACACCGTCGACGCCGCGGCCGTCAACGACCTCTGTGCGAGCATCGACGACACCGTCGATCGGATGGAGACGCTGATCGAGGACCTGCTGGCGATGGCCGAACACGGACAGCGAGTGATCGACCCCGAACCCGTCTCCCTGGAGAGTGCCGCGACCGAGGCGTGGACGGGCATCGACGCTCCGGACGCCGAACTGTCGGTACAGGACATCGCGGTCGACGCCGACCCCGACCGGCTCCGGGAACTGCTCGCCAACCTGTTTCGGAACAGCGTGGAGCATGGCTCCACGAGCAGCCGGACGCAGTCCGGCGACAGCGAGGGATCGGAGATCCCTCGGGAAACCGGCGAAGCCGGTGACAGCGTCGAACACGGTTCCACTGATGATCCCGACGACGGCCTCCACGTGTGGGTCAGCCCGCTCGATTTCTCCCCCGGCTTCGCCGTCGAGGACGACGGCCCCGGCATCCCGCCGGACGAACGCGACGACGTCTTCGAGCGCGGGTTCACGACCGCCTCGGACGGCACCGGCTTCGGACTGGCCATCGTCGAACGGATCGCCGACGCACACGGCTGGACCGTCTCCGTGACCGAGGGCCGCGAGGGCGGTGCGCGGTTCGAGTTCCGGACGGACGAAGATGCGTAGTGACCGGCGCCGGAATTATTTTCTCTGTATTCTTCATTGAAAAATAGTCCCGGGCGGATTCGAACCGCCGTCCTGGGCTCCAAAGGCCCAGATGATTGGCCACTACACCACGGGACTGCACTCCGTTCGTCCCGCGAGACTCGGGTGCCCTGCACCCTCACCGTGGGACCACGGCGTTCCCGTCTCGACGGTCACGCGGTATAAATCCAGCCGTTCCGTCAGTCCGCCGGGCGCTCGCACTCGATTTCGAGTTCCCGACAGGCGTCGGTTTCGGCGTCGAAGCAGTCCGGACAGTTGGGGTTGCGGTTGATGATGGTGTCGAGGCGGTCGGCCACCGTGTCGTCGATGACGGCCTCGAGCTCGCGGGCCTCGGCGCGGAACTCCTCGACGTCGAGGACGTTCGCGAGGAACCGCTCGATGATGCAGTACGTCTGGATCGCGTCGCGGGCGCGAGCGATCCCCTCGTCGGTGAGGCGAACCCCCTTGTACTTCTCGTGTTCCGCGAGGTCCCGGCTCTCGAGTTTGCCGATCATCTCGTTGGCGCTGGCGGGGCTCACGTCGAGCATGTCCGCGAGCGTCCCCGTCGCCGCCGGGCCGTCTTCCATCTCCTGGATCAGGTAGATCGCCTTGAGGTACTGGTCTGCCGTGTTCATCGCTAATCGCGTGTCTCCATGATCTTCGTTACGTCTTCGACGCCGTCGGCCTCGTCCTGCCGGATGGCTCGCAGGGTGTCGAGGAGTCGGTCCCGATCCACCGAGAACCGCGCGTCGCTGGCCTCGATGGCCGACACGAGGTCGTCGTAGAACTTGTACGCCGTCTCCTCGTTACAGAGCTGATCGTAGAGGACGCCGTCGAAATCGTCCGGTTTGGTCTGGGCGTACTGGGCCTCGACGAGCGTCTCGATGTCCTCGAACGGGATCGACTCCGCGTCGAGGTCGGCGATCACGTCCTCCAGTCGCTCCCGGTGTGCGGCCGACTCCTCGGCTGCGTCGGCCAGCAAGGTCTCGATTTCGGGGTCGAGCTCCCGGTCGGCGCCGAGCGACTGGTAGTGGTGGTGTGCCCGCGCCTCGACGACCTCCTCAAGGACGATCCCGATCTGGAGGAGGCGGGCGAGCTGGTGGTCGGAGCCGACCCGATGGCTGACGCTCATCGGAACGGCTGCCACCTCCGAACGTGTGTGGTCGGGACGATCATACGAAGCAATCGGGGCGAGGGGAACTTAAGGCGTTCCCTGCGGCCCGTGACCGCCTACTCGCGCAGGCGAGCCGTGATCTCCGCTTCGAGGTCCTCGCGGAGCTCCTCGACCTCGATCTCCTCGAGGACGGGGACGAAAAAGCCCTCGACGAGGGTGTTCCGTGCCTGCCGCTCGGGAATCGTCCGCGAGGTGAGGTAGAACAGGTCCTCCTGGTCGACCTGTCCGACCGTCGCGGAGTGGGAGGCCTCGGTGTCGTGGTTGTTGATGATGAGCTTCGGCGAGGCGTCGGCCTCGCTGTCGTCGCTCAGCATGAGCGTGTTCTCGCGCTGGTAGGAGTTGGTGTCCCACGCCTCGCGACCCACGTCCTGGACGCCCTCGTACACCGATCGGGCGGTGTCGTCGAGGACGCCGCGGGTGACGAGGTCGGCCGTCGTGTGCTCGGCCTGGTGCCAGACCCGCGCGTTCACGTCGAAGTGCTGGTCGTCGTGGCCGAAGAAGGCCCCGACGATCTGGCTCTCGGAGCTGTCGCCGTTGAGCTCCGTCTCGATGTCCGAGCGGGTGAGCCGCGAGCCGATGTTGCCCTCGATCCAGTCGATGGTCGAGTAGACGCCCGCGTCGCCGCGCTTGCGCGTGACGTTGTAGGTGTCCTCGTCGAGCGTCTGGAGCGAGCCGTACTGGACGTAGCTGTTCTCGCCGGCGTCGACCTCGACGAGGTTGCTGTAGTAGCGCGCGCCGTCGACGTCGTCGCCGGAGTCGATCCGTTCGAGGATCGTCACCGACGAGGAGTCCTCGGTGACGACGAGGGTGTGACTGAACAGCGACCGGGAGTTCATGTCGGTCCGGATCGTCACGTCCTCGGCGTCGACGCCCTCGGGCACGTAGACGAACGTGCCGGTGGTGAACAGCGCCACCGACAGCGCCGTCAGGTAGTCGGTCTCGGGGTCGATGATCGAGCCGAACTTCGCTTCGAGGAGCGTGGGGTGTTCCGCCACCGCGTCGTCGAAGGAGAGCACCTCGACGCCCTCGTCGGTGAGCCGTTCGGTGTCGTCGGACTGGGTCAGCGGGTCCGCCAGTTCGGCGAAATCGAGCTGTTCGAGGTCGGTCCACCGACGCCCGGGCGTCTGGATGACGTCGGGCATCTCGAGGTGGTCGAGGGCCTTGAGCGCCTTCAGGCGCGTCTCGCGGAGCCAGTCCGGCTCGTCGCGGCTGTCGGCTATCTCGTGGACCGTCGCTTCCGAGAGGTCCGCTGGTACCTGCGCACTCATGATTATCCGAGACTCCCCTCCATCTCGAGTTCGACGAGACGGTTGAGTTCGACCGCGTACTCGATCGGTAGTTCCTCCGTGATCGGCTCGATGAAGCCGGAGACGATCATCTGCTTGGCGTCGTCGTCGTCCAGGCCACGGCTCTGGAGGTAGAAGACGTCCTCGTCACCGATCTTTCCGACCGTCGCCTCGTGAGCCACGTCGACGGCGGACTCGTTGATCTCCATGTACGGCATGGTGTCGCTGGTGGACTCGTTGTCGAACATCAGCGCGTCACACTCGACGCTGGTCGAGGAGTCCGACGCGCCGTCGGCGATGTGGACCAAGCCGCGGTAGTTGGTGCGGCCACCGTCTTTCGCGACGCTCTTTGACTCGATGGTCGATTTCGTCTCCGGGGCGTTGTGGTACACCTTCGCCCCGGTGTCGATGTTTTGCCCCTCGCCCGCGAAGGCGATGGTGATGTGGTTGTCGGAGGCGCCGCGACCCTTGAGCACCGTCGAGGGGTACAGCATCGTCGCCTTCGACCCCATCGATCCCGAAATCCACTCCATGCGACCGTCGCCCTCGACGAGGGCGCGCTTGGTGTTCAGGTTGTAGGTGTTCTTCGACCAGTTCTGCACCGTGGAGTACTGGACGTGGGCACCATCGTCGACGAACACCTCGACGCCGCCGGAGTGGAGGTTGAACGCGGAGTATTTCGGGGCACTGCAACCCTCGATGTAGTGGACCTCCGAGTTCTCCTCGGCGATGATGAGCGTGTGCTCGAACTGGCCCATCCCCTCGGAGTTCATCCGGAAGTACGCCTGGACCGGCATCTCGACGACGGTGTCCTCGGGGACGTAGACGAACGAGCCGCCGGACCAGATGGCGCCGTGGAGCGCCGCGAACTTGTTGTCGCTCGGCGGCACGCACTTCGTCATGAAGTGCTCGCGGACGAGTTCCTCGTGCTCCCGAAGGGCCTCGTCCATGTTACAGAAGATGACGCCTTTGTCCTCCCACTGCTCCTGCATGTTCTGGTAGACGACTTCGGACTCGTACTGGGCGCCGACGCCCGAGAGGGCGTTCTTCTCGGCCTCGGGGATGCCGAGTTTGTCGAAGGTGTCCTTGATGTCGTCCGGCAGGTCCGTCCAGTCGTCGACGCTCTCGCGCGTCTCGACGTCCGGGCGGATGTACGGGACGATTTCGTCCACGTCGACCTCGGAGAGGTCGGGCTGGCCCGGCCAGTCGGTCGGCATGGGCATCTCCTGGAACTGTTCCAGGGCCCGGAGCCGGCGTTTCAGCATCCATTCTGGTTCGCCCTTGTCCTCCGAGATGACGCGGATCGTCTCCTCGGTCAGGCCCTTGTCGGCCTGGAAGGAGGAGCGCTCCTCCTTCTTGAACTCGAAGCGAGCCTCGGTGTCCGTCTCTTTGAGATGGTCTTGATCTGAGCTCATGGTGTTGTGTTGTGGGTGTAGCCGTATTACGCTGTCCCGTAGACCTGCTCGCGGACCCAGTCGTAGCCTTCGTCCTCGAGCTTCCGGGCCAGATCCGCACCGCCGCTCTCGGCGATCTCGCCGTCGATCATCACGTGGACGTGGTCGGGCTCGACGTAATCGAGGATCCGCTGGTAGTGCGTGATCTGGAGGACCCCGGTGCCTTGCTCGTCACGGAGGGCGTTGATCCCCTTGGAGACGTCCTGCAGGCGGTCGATGTCCAGGCCCGAGTCGATCTCGTCGAGCACCGCGACCGACGGCTCGAGGATCGCCGCCTGGAGCACCTCGTTCTGTTTCTTCTCGCCGCCGGAGAACCCGGCGTTGAGGTAGCGCTGTGCGAACTTCTCGTCCATGTCCAGCAGCTCCATCTTCTCCTTCAGGAGCTGCTGGAACTCGGCGACACCGATCTCGCCGTCGTCGGCCTCACCCTCCATCGGGGAGGTGTCGTAGCCGGCGTCGTCCTCGTCCTCGGTTGCCTCGTCGTCCTCGTCCTCGAACAGTTCCTCGCGCTCCTCGTGTTTGGCGTTGAGCGCCTGTCGGAGGAAGTTCGTCATCGTGACGCCCTCGATTTCCGCCGGATACTGGAACCCGAGGAAGATGCCGAGCGCGGCGCGCTCGTTCGGTTCGAGATCGAGCAGGTCCCACTCGCGCTTCTCGGGGGGTACCTCCTCGTCGACGTCGGCCAGGTCCTCGTCGTCGAGGACGAGCGTGATCTCGCCCTCGGTGACCTCGTAGGCCGGGTGGCCGGCGATCACCTTCGCGGTCGTCGACTTACCCGAGCCGTTCGGTCCCATCAGGGCGTGAATCTCGCCCGATTCGACCGTGAGATCGACGCCACGAAGGATACTCTCGCCGTCCTCTTCTGCGACTTTCGCGTGAAGGTTGTTGATCTGTAATGTTGCCATGTCCCTATCGAGTGACTGGGGTGTAACACGCATAATGCTTACGCATTCTCCCCCTTCGAGTTCCGACAACAGCAACTATTGTTTCGAGATGTAGAAATCAGCTTTCAGAACTGGCCGAGACCGGTCTGTCGCTGGCCGCTTTTCACCTCGTCCCACGAGAGGCCGAGTGCCTCGATGACCCGGGCGATCGGCCCTTTGAGCGTCTTTTCGAGCATCTTGTCCCAGTCGACTTCGAAGGCGTCCGGGATCTGATCGGCGTACTCGAAGCAGATCACGTCCGGATCACGCTTGAACTCGCCGTAGAGCGGATCGGTCTGCGGGTCGAACCCCTCATCGGCCTCCAGCCGTCGGAAGAACTCGGGGTGGACCTTCTTCAGGTACAGTCGCTTGGGCTTGCTGCCGCGCTGGAAGTTGGTGCCGAGCAGGTGGTTGGCGTACTTCGCCCCCCGGACCTGCGCGGTGTCGGTGTCGTAAGCGGTCAGTCGCTTGCCGATGCCGCCCGGGATGCCCACGTCGTCGAGGTCGACGTTTCCGGCCTCGAAGTCCTCGATGACGTCGTGGACGTACTCCTCGACGTCGTCGACGTCCTCGCCCGTGACGATCATCTCGATGACGCGTCGCTGGACCTCCTTGGTGATCGGGGCGATGTCCGAGCGCTTGTACTCGAAACCCGTGATGTCGATGTCGTCGACGTGTTTCCCCTCCTTCCAGACTATGTGGCCCGCGTAGCGTTTCTTCTTCCCTGCCTGGAAAAAGCGTCTGTAAAGCTTCTCGAACTCGATCTGGAAGCGGTGTTCGTGGGCGTTGAGTTCCTCCAGCGCGAACTCGTCGTAGGAGTCGTTGATCGACTCCTCGAGTTCGTACCCCGTCTCGATGGCGCCGGCGACCTGTCGGAGTTCCGACTCGCTCATCTCGGGGTGGGCCTCCCGAACCTCGTCGGGGACGTCCTCGGACTCCACGTCCTCCCCGAGTTCCAACATGACGCTGTCCGTGTCGCCGTAGGCCACCTCGTAGCCCACGTCGTTGGCCGCGGACTGGGTGTGTTCGATGACGTCCCGTCCGGTGGCGGTGACGGCCGCGCCCATCTCCCGGTCGTAGAGGCGGAAGCGGTCCCACCCCAGAACGCCGTAGAGCGATTGCCCGACGAACTGGAATCTACCGTTCCGGCCCGCGAGGAGCGTATTGTTGTCCGCGACGGTGACACAGTACGCACCATCGTCGGCGGTACTCTGACCTCCCGACCGGTGCATCCGGAAACTGTTCTTTGCGTCCTCGGTGCAGTAGATGCGCCACGATCCGCTGTCGCGGTTGTAGCTGGCGGTCAGCCCGACGTGCGCACAGAGGCGCAACACGTCGTCTCGGAGTCGTTCGCTCGACGTGGTGTATCGCCAACTGTTCACCTGCCGGTCGCCGTCGCCTGCGATGAGCGTGTCGAGGAATCGCTCCTTCTGCTCGCGGCTGGCCTCGAAGACGAATTCGGGAATCCGTTTCTCGAAGCTGTTCTTGCCACACGTATCTTCGAGCCACCGGCCGAGCAATCGTGAGGTGACCTGGTAGCTCCGGTCGTCGACGTAGTAGTCGAAGCCGAGTCGGTCCAGCAACTCGCCGATTGCGGTGTGGCCGTCACCCTCGCCGCCGTCGGCAACCGCCTCCTGTGCAAGCTTGATCGTCGTGGCACTACCTCTGAACTGCTCCCCGAACTGCTTGTCTTCGGACGTGTACACCGACCCTTCGGTGACGTACCACGCGAGCAGTTCGAGGAAGTCGTCGCCATCGTAAAAGCGCGGAATCCACTTCCGGCCCCGTTCGGCGTGAACGTAGAACTCGGAACAGCACTCGTTCAGATACTCGCGGTGCTCCTCGAACTCGGTCGCCGAGAAGACGTAACCCGTCCCATCGGAACCCTGTTTCTCCATCTTGTCCGGGTAGTGGCCGACTTCGGCGGCGAGGGTGTGTCCGTGTACGTCGTTGTTCGCCCACACCTCGTAGTCGCCGTCCAGCAACTCGGTTAGATCGACCGTCTCCAGTCGCCCACCGTCCGGACCCTCCCAACCGTGCGGTAGTTCGTAGTGTGACGACTCGTTCAGATCGCCGGCCTCGACGAATCGGAAGTCCTCCCACGACTCGCCGTTCGTATCGTCCTTCCGGACGAGCATCCGGTGGTTCGGCGTGACGCTGAAGTCGATTTTGCTCGTCTCGATGTCGACGAGGTCGCCCCGGTAGTTCGGATACGCGTGCGTCTCGGTAACGGGCTTGACTTCCATCCGCAGCGTCTCGGGGTCGAGCGAGTACACCTCGTCACCGACCTCGAGATCCCGGATATTTCGGACGCCGTCGGGCGTCAACACGTCGGTGTCGGACGTGAAACAGTTCATAATCACCTTGACAGCTTGTTGCTGCCGGTCGTACTGCTCGTAGGCCTGACTGTCGGGGTCGTGGTCGTTGCGCTCGGCTTTCTTCTGTTCGCGCTCTTCGAGCAACTCGTCGACCATCTCCCGGATGACGCCGTCCGGTTCCTTCCGGAAGTGGGTCCCGTTGGGTGCGTGGTAGGTGTCGTCGTCGTAGTCCTCGGGGTCGACTTTCGTCTCGGGCGACGCGTTGATCGTCACCATGCACATCGGGTAGAGCGACTGGCCGACCCACTGGTAGTTCCCGTTACGACCGGCCAAGACCACGTGGTTGTCGGCCGCAGTAACGCAGTACACGTCGCCGTCGTGATCCTCGACCGTCGCGTTCGTCGCCTTCTTGAACGAACCGCGCTTGCCGGCGGAAACGTACCAAGTCCCGTCCGCCTGCTTAGAGACCGTCGGCTTGTGCCCACATCGGACCGCGACATCGACGATGCCGGCTTTGAGTTCGTCACTCTTCGTCCAGAATTTGGCCAGGCCGGAATCGGTGTACCGCCCATCGCCTCGAATCATCGTATCGAGGAGCCGCGACAGGAGCTCGCCGTCCAAGTCGAACACCCACTCGGGGAGCTGCTTGTCGGTGTATCCCTCGCCGCAGTTGTCGGCGAACCACTCTAGAAGATACCGGTTCGAAACGTTGATTCCCCGCTCGTCGACGTTGTGATCGATACCCAACCGGTCGAGTAGGTCTCGAATCGCCTCCCGCTCCGTCCGGCCTTCCTGGTGAATCGTGATGCGTCCCCCAGCGTGGTCAACGCTCCCCTCAGTGACGAACCAGCCAACGAGCGCCAGCCAGTCGTCCATCTCGAAGGATAGTGGCGTCTCGCAGTGCTGTTTCCCGTATTTGAGAAACACCTCGTCCGCGTGTCGGTCGACGAGGGAACGGTGGGTACGGTACGTCTCGACGGGAATCAGGTACTTGCCGACTGCCTTCTGGATCCCCATCGTCGACGATGAACCGTGCACGAGTTCCATCGAGGTGGTGACGTCCTCGGGGAGTGTGGCTCTGAACGATCGGAGATCGTCGTCGGTATAGACGACGACCTGTCCTCCCTCGACCTCGTCGATCAGATCGAAGGTTTCGGGTGATCGACCGTCCATCGGCTCGTGCTGTGGGAACGCGAACCGTTCGTTCTCCGGGATCTCTCGGTACTCGTCGAAGGTGAAGTCGGACGGCCGCTGGTCGTCCCAGCCGCGCTCTTTCGAGTAGAGGAACCGGTGGTTCTCGGTGACTTTCAGATCGTGGGTGTTGCCCGAGAGGTGGTGGAGCTCACCGAACCGGTTCTCGTACTGGTGGGTTTCCTCGACGGGTTTGACCTCACACTCAAACGTGTCCGGATTCAGCGTGTATATCGGATCGCCGACCTCCAGTTCGGCGATGTTTCGCTCACCGTCCGGAGTCAGGACGTCCGTATCCGCACTGAAACATTTCAAGTCCAGTACGCTGACGTTCTCCTTGATCCCCGTGATGGGGTCGAAGACGGCACCGCCCTCGTAGTCCTCGGCGTCGGCTCGCCCCTTCGAGGGGAGCGCGAAGTCGCCGTGGACCTTGTGGAGGACGTAGACGTCGACGGCGTCGCCCGGCGTCGGCGCGTCCTCCAACTTACAGCCGACGAACGTCCGCACCTCGTCCCAGAAGGAGATGATGTCGCGCTTGCGGTCGAGTTCGACACAGAGTTCCACGTCCCGGAGGTTGTACTCCAGCAGTCGCTCGGGGTCGTCCTCCCAGAGGTCGCCGATGTCGCCCGGATAGCGTTCCTTGCCCGCGCCCAGTTCCATCTCGCCGACTGCGTCCAGCCGGTAGGACTCCAGTTCGGTGAACTGGGTCCGCTTGTAGGCGTAGAGCAGGTCGAAGACGGCCCGTCCCTTGATCGTGGGGCCGCCCCAGTCGCTTCGCCACACCTCGCCGATCCGCGAGAGGCGGTCGGGGTTCAGGTCGTGGTCCACGTCCGGTCGCTTGCCCAGCGTCTCCAGCCGGTCGATGAGGTAGGGGGCGTCGAAGTCCTCGAAGTTCCACCCCGTGAGCACGTCCGGGTTCGTCTCCTCGATGTAGCCGAGGAAGGCATCGAGCATCGCCGCCTCGGACTCGAAGGCCCTGATCTCGGCGGTCACGTCGTCCTCCAGACCGTCGTAGTCGTCCAGCGCCGCGGGGGCCACGCCCGACCCCACCGGTGCCTCGTACAGCCACGCGACGTACTCGTCGCGGCGGGAGTCGTGACTCGTGAGACAGACGATGGCCTCCTCCCCGTCCTCGGGGAACCCGGAGCGGTCGTCCACCTCGATGTCGAAGGTGTTCACCCGCAGATCCGTGGGGACGTCGACGGGTTCGAGTTCGTCGTGTGGCACCTGGATCGCCCCGCTCTCCAGCCGGCGGACGGGGACGCGAACCCCGCTCCCGATGTCCTTGTCGATCAACAGCCGGTTGGGAAAGAGGATGTCCGCCTCGTAGTGGTCGAACTCGTCGCGGATCGCCCCCACGTCGCGGGGCGTCCGGGTACAGATCTTCGTCAGGTCCTCGCCGCGGATGCTCTCGTAACCCGTCTCCGTGCGCGTGATCACGTCGCGGTCAAGGTCGTCGTCGTCGAGGCTCGCCGTCGGCGCGTAGAAGTACGGCTCGAACCCGAGGACGCGGACGTGTTCGGCGTCGCCGTCCGGCGTCCGGCCGAACACGTGCACCACGGGGTACTCGTCGGCACCTTGTCCCTCGACCGTGTAGTCGACCTGGGTGACCGCGAGGTCGACCGCCCCCTCGGGGTCCGGAAACTTCAGGTCCGCCGCGTCGACGACTTCGGTGACCGACTGGCTAACGTCGCCGGCGACGGCCATCGCCTCCGCCTCGGGCCTGTCGGCGTCGTCGGCTCCCCAAGAGCCCGTAAGCTCCGCCTGTTCCATGCCGCTCACTTCGGGACTTCCGGATAAAAACCCAGCCACTCCGCCGCGGAAACGCTGCCACGACGGAAAGACATATACCATGTGATTTCTTACCAAGCGGCGTGACGATGTCCGACCACGTCGACGCAGGCCGGTGGGACAGTGCGGACGAACGCCGTCCGGATCACGACGGGATCGACACCGTCGAGGCGTACGAGGTCGAGGACGGAACGGTACTGTACGACGCGGAGAACCCGCTCGCGTGGGTGGAGTCGTCGACGGCGGTGCCCATCTACGAACTCGCCTGAATCCGGCAAGCGAACCCCTTTTGTCGCCGCGCTCGCTCTCTGAGAGCGTGCCGTCCGATCCGTGGGGCGACGACGACGCGTGGGACGACGACGCCGAGAAAGCGCCAGCCGAGCTGCGTGCGGAGGACCTCGGCCCCGATCCACCGACCGCGCCGACCGCTCCGACCCCGGACGTCGATCCGAGCGACGTCGACCCCGAGGTTCGGGGACTGTTCTGGCGGAGCGTCCTCATGGCCAACGTGGCGGTGTTCTGTCTCGCCTTCGCCCCCATGCTCGTTGGGTTCCGGGGAGAGTGGCGGACCGGCCTCGTCCTCGTCCTGATCGGCGCCGTGGCCGGACTGCGCGTCTATCACCACTATCGGACCTTCCGGCGACGGAGCGACGACGACGACGGGACGGACGCCGACGAACACAACCCCTAACCCCACCGATCGCCTCGTGTGGACCATGCGAAGCGTCCGGGACGACGAGGGCAACCGGTACCTGCTCGTGAAGCGATCGGCGGAGTCGAGTCTCGTCCGCGATCCGGCGACGGGCACCGAGCGCTACCTGCCCAACGCCGATCTACACGCCGACGCCGAAACCGAGCCACTCCGGACCGCCGCCGAGGGGATCCCCACGCCGGCCCGGCGCGTCCTCACCGCGGTGCCGAACGACCGGGCGCTCGGCCTCCTCGTCGAACTCGTGGACCGCGGCCCAGTCGCCGCCCGGACGCTCCTCGACGCCTACGACCTCTGTGAGAGCGACCTTCACGGTCTGCTCGCCGAGTTCCGGGCGGCCGGGCTGGTCGCCGGGACGCAGGTCGCCGGCGAGCGCGGCTACGAGGCGACCGAGACGACCCGCGAGGCGGTGCGGACCCTCCGCGGGACGGAGTGAACCGATCGCCGCTACCCGGGGCCGACGGTCCGGATCACTCCTCGGGGATGGCGGCCGGATGCGACCGCGACACCGTCGACCGGTTGGTCCGGGGGTCCTTCTCGACCCGGACGAGGTCGTCGGCGGCGCCGACGAGTTCCTCGTCGTGGCTGACGATCACGATCTGAGCCACGCCCATCTCGCGCATCTCCTCGACGAGGTCGACCAACCGCGAGACGTGGCCCGCATCGAGGAAGACCGTCGGTTCGTCGAGGATGAGCGGCGGCATCGGCGCCGCGCCGTCGATGCCCTCGGCCAGCAGTCGGTAGATGGCACACCGGAGGCTGAGGTTGAACAGCGCACGCTCGCCGCCCGACAGCTGGGCGGGGTCGAGTTCGCTCCCGTCCTTCTGGACCACCGAGAGTTCGTAGTCGCCGTCGAGCCGCAGGTGCGCGTAGGCGTCGTTGCCGTAGACGAGGTCGAACGTCTCGTTCAGGAGGCGTTCCAGCGTCTCGACGTTCCGCTGGCGGAGCTCCGCCCGCAGGTCGCCGTACATGGCTTCCAGCCGTTCGGCCTCCGCGTGGAGGTCGTCCAGGGCTGCCACCCGCTCGGCGAGGGCGTCGCGCTCCGCTCGGAGCGACTCCAGCGCGTCGAGTTCGTTCCGCACCCCACCGATCTTCGTCTGCAGGTCGTCGCGGGTCGACGCCAGCCGATCGAGTTCCTCGTCGACCTCCGCGAGGTACTCCTCGGCTTTCTCCTTGTTCTCCCGGGCCGCCTCGATGGCCTCCCCGTCGACCGCCTCGCGCAACTCGTCGCGGCGCTCCCGCTTCTCGGCCAGCCGTTCCCGACGCTCGTCGTTCGTCTCCTCGATCCGCTCCGCCTCGCCGCGCAGGCGCTCGATCTCGTCCTCGTGGTCCGCGATACGGTCCAGCCGCGACGCCACGGCGTCGACCGCCGCCCGCGTCTCGGCGAGGGCCTCCAGTTCGGCGGTCGACTCCTCGACGCGTTCCTCGGCCTCGGCGGCCTCCTCGCGTTTCTCGGCCGCGACCTCCCGAGTCTCTTCCGCCCGCTCGCGCAGGTCGGCCGCCTCCGACTCGTGCTCCTCGGCCTCCTCCCGTCGGTCCGCCGCCTCGTCCCGCTTCTCGGCCGCCCGCTCGGCGAGGCGTTCGCGCTCCTCGGCGAGTTCGTCGAGGCGCGTTTCGGCCTCGGCGAGATCGGAGAGGATCTCGATCCGGTCGTCGAGCTCCGCGACCCGTTCGCGGGCGGACTCCAGTTCCGCGTCCAGCTCCGCGACCCGTTCGCGGTCCGTCTCGATCCGATCGGCGTGTGGCGACTCCTCGACCGGCTGTCCACACTCGGGACACTTGCCGGCCGCCAGTAGTTCCTCCGCCTCGGCGACCCGCTCCGCGGCCGCCTCGCGTTTGGCCTCGAGTTCCGCGATCCGCTCCCGGAGCTCCGCGCGGCGGTCACGGAGCGCCGACCGTCGGTCGGCGGCCTCACCTCGATCGACCGGCGCGTCCTCGAACCGGGCGCGCAGGTCGGTCGCCTCCGCGTCGAGGTCCTCGATCCGTTCCTCGTGGTCCGTGGCCGCATTCGTGGCCGCCTCCGCCGCCTCGCGTAGCTCCGCGGCCCGCTTCTCGGCGCGGTCGGCTCGGTCGGCCAAGTCGTCGGCCTTCTCCGCGAGGTTCGTCGCCTGGTTTCGCAGCCCCGTCGCCGACGCGTTCGCCTCGCTCTTGGCCTCGCGGATCGACTCCTCGCTATCGTCCAGTTCCGCCCGCCGACGTTCGACCGCCGACGCCGTCGCCTCGTCGAGCCCCGCGGCGTCGCGGCGCTCCTCGAGGTCGGCTTCGAGGTCGGCGATCCGTTCGCGCGCCTCGCGGATCGACTCCCGGATCGACTCGCGTTCGTCCTCGGCCTCCGTGATCGCCGTCTCGAGGTCCGCGATGTCGCCCTCGATGGCGTCGAGTCGCTCCCGCTTTGCCTCGTGTTCCTCGAGGATCGCAGTCGCCTCGCTTCTCGTCCGCTCGGCCTTCTCGCGCTGTCGCTCGTAGTGTTCGATCCGCTCGGTCACGTCGGCGAGCTCGCCCTCCAGGTCGTCGAGACGGGCGTGGAGGTTCCGGTCCTCCTTCGCTTCGATCTGTGACTCCACCTTCTCGAGTTCACCCCGCTTGCCCGAGCGGACGTCCTCGACGCCCAAGCGGGCGGTCGCGGCGCGCTCCCGGTACTCCTCCAGCCGCCCCAGTTGCAGGAGGTCGTCGATGACGTCCCGTCGCTGGTCGGGGGAGGCGTTGATGAGCTGATTCACCTCGCCCTGCCGGACGTACGCGCAGTTGACGAACGCCTCGGCGTCCATGCGGAGCAGGTCGGCGACGAACCCGCGGACGTCGCGTGCGCCCTCGACGGTCACGTCGGGGCCGTCGAGGGTACAGTCCGCCGTCGAGGTCCGGTCGCCGGACTGCCGGAGTCGACGGTGGACGTGGTACGCGGCGTCGTCGTGGGTGAACCACAGGTCGATTTCGGCCTCCGTCTCCCCGTTTCGCACCACCTCGTCGAGCGTCCCCTCCAGCGCCTTGGACCCGTAGAGCGCGAAGAAACACGCCTCCAGCAACGACGACTTCCCGCTTCCGTTGAGCCCGTGGATCACCGTCACGCCGTCCCGGAGGTCGAGGTCAGCGTCGGCGTAGGGACGGAAGTTCCGCAGGCGGATCCGATCGAACCTCACTGGAAGTCCTCCATGGAGACCTGGTCGTCGGGCGCACCGTTCCGTGCGTCCGCGGCGTTCGTCTCGGCGTCGGCGTCCTCGGCGTCGGCGTCCTCGGCGTCCGCGGCGTCGGCGAGTGATCCCTCCGCGACGGCGTCGTCGACGAGCGAGGCGACCCGGTCGCGGACGTTCGAGTCCGGGAGCGCGCCGTCCCGCACCGTCTCGTCGAGACGGCGGGCGGTCGGGGAGAGGTCCATCTCGCGGACGCGCTCCCGGACGGCGGCGTCGGGGTCGCCGAACTCCACGTCGGTATCGGTCGCGTCGGTATCGCCGCCCACGGCACGGTGGTCGGTGACACGAGCGAGGAGGGCACCCGCCGAGAGCGCCGCCTCCTCGACTGCGGCCGGGGTGACGGGGTCGCCCTCGCCGGTGATCGACACCACGACGACGGCGTCGGTCAGGTCGTGCTGGCGCACCTGCTCGCGGACCCGATCGACCCCCTCGCCCGCGGCGAGTTCCACGTCGACGAAGACGAACGGGCGGGTGTCGAGCGAGCGCCGGCGGACGTCGACGGTCGCGTCGCCGCCCGCGTCGGATCCGAACTCCACGAGGTTGTAGCCGCGGGCGTCGCGTTCGTCGGCGCTGGCCCGCTCGGTCGAGCCGCAGTACGTCACCCACGTCCCGTCGACGCGGGCGGTGTCGGCGACGTGGTTGTCGCCGAGCAACACGGCGTCGAAGTCGACCGTCGCCTCGTCGAGTACCGTCTCGGTGTCCCAGTCGGCGTGCGGGAAGGGGGTGAACAGGCCGTGGCCCACCAGAGCGGCCGCGTCGGCGTCGTGGGGGGCGAAGTCGTAGTCGAGTTCGTCGCGGCGGGACCGAGGGACGTGATCGAGCCCGTAGAACGCCGTGTCGCCGACGACCGTCGGCTCGGCGCCGAGGCGGGTCGCCAGCCCGAGATCCGAGAAGAGGTCGAGCCACTGCTCCCCGCGGGTCGCCTCGTGGTTGCCGACGACGGCGAGGAAGGGCACGTCGGCGGCCGCCAGGCGGCGGAGCGCGGAGAGGACGCCGAGGAGGTCGGGGAGGTCCGGACGGCGGTCGTGAAAGAGGTCGCCGGCGTGGATCACCGCGTCGACGGCGTCGTCGGACCCCGTCCGATTGCCCGTCGACTGTGAGTCGACGGCGTCGTCGATCACCGCCTCGAAGGCGTCGAGGAAGTCCTGCCGGCGCTCCGGCGAGTGGTACTGACGGTAACCGACGTGGGTGTCGCCGGTGTGGATCACCCGTGTCATCGCTCGGGAGGTTGATCGTCGGCACTCAAAACCGTTCCGCGACCGGAGCGAAAGTGGTCGGCGGCCGCCGTCCGACAGCGATCGATGGTCGCGAGCGCCCGCCGCCCCCGGCGAGCAGTCCTCTCCGCCCCCTCCCGTTCCGCGGCCGCGACGGCGCGGCGGAGCCGGTCGATCCCGCCGTCGTCGACGAACGCCGCCAGGGCGCGCACGTCGTCGAGCGCCGAGACGGCCTCGTCGACCGTCGCGGCCGGGGCGGGGGGTTCGTCGGTCGCCAGGGAGCGAAGCGCGTCGCGGACGTCGTCGGTCACGGCTGGCGGTGGTCGCCCGTTCGGACTTAAACCTTCAGGGAGTAGAGCCGCTTGCGGGCGTCGGAAAAGGAGAACCGGGACTCGACGACGCCGGCGTCCTCCAGTCGCGTGAGCGCGTAGCGAACCGTCCGCGGCGGGAGGAGCGTCTCCTCGGCTAGCTGACTCTGGCTCAGCGTCTCGTTGTAGTCCAGTACCTTCGCGACGAGCTTCGCGCTCGGTGGGAGATCGCGGACGTCCGCCCACCGATCCGATTCCGCGTCCGGAGCGACTGTCTCGGTCGTACTCATCTTACCTCTCGATGGGGCATACAGGATAATAATATTTGCTATCGAATATTATTTTTCATAGTAATATATTGGCGGAGGTCCGGGTCGATTCGGGGCCGAGTCACGGCGAAGGCCGCGCCCACCCGAAGTCTCTTATGAGTCTGCGCCTTAAACGGGACGATGACCGACACTGTGGACGATGTCGACCTCCCGTACGACGAGGAGGCGGCGTCGCAGCAGGAAAAAATAGAGGCCCTCCGCGAGCGGCTGGACGTGTTGGAGGGGCAAAACGAGGAGATGCGCGACAAGCTGCTGGACGCGAACGCGGAGAACAACAAGTACCAGCAGAAACTGGAGCGGCTGACCCACGAGAACAAGAAGCTCAAGCAGTCGCCGCTGTTCGTCGCGACGGTGCAGGAACTGACCGACGAGGGCGTCATCATCAAACAGCACGGCAACAACCAGGAGGCCCTGACGGAGGTCACCGAGGAGATGCGGACGGACCTGGAGCCCGACTCGCGGGTGGCGGTGAACAACTCGCTGTCCGTCGTCAAGCGTCTCGACAAGGAGACCGACGTGCGGGCCCGCGTCATGCAGGTCGACCACAGTCCCGACGTGACCTACGAGGACATCGGCGGCCTGGAAACACAGATGCAGGAGGTCCGCGAGACGGTCGAGATGCCGCTCGACCGCCCCGAGATGTTCGAGCAGGTGGGCATCGACCCCCCGTCGGGCGTGCTCCTCCACGGGCCGCCGGGCACCGGGAAGACGATGCTCGCGAAGGCCGTCGCCAACCAGACCGACGCGACCTTCATCAAGATGGCCGGCTCCGAGCTCGTCCACAAGTTCATCGGCGAGGGAGCGAAGCTCGTCCGGGACCTCTTCGAGGTGGCCCGCGAGAACGAGCCCGCCGTCCTCTTCATCGACGAGATCGACGCCATCGCGTCGAAGCGGACGGACTCGAAGACCTCCGGCGACGCCGAGGTCCAGCGGACGATGATGCAACTGCTCTCGGAGATGGACGGCTTCGAGGAGCGGGGCGACGTCCGCATCATCGCGGCGACCAACCGCTTCGACATGCTCGATCCCGCGATCCTGCGTCCCGGCCGGTTCGACCGCCTCATCGAGGTGCCGAAACCCGACCACGCGGGCCGCGAGATCATCTTCAAGATCCACACCCGCAACATGAACGTCGCGGACGACGTGGACTTCGTGGAACTGGCCGACGTGGCGACCGACGCGTCCGGTGCGGATATCAAGGCGATCTGTACCGAGGCCGGGATGTTCGCCATCCGCGACGACCGGACCGAGATCTACATGGACGACTTCGTCTCCGCGTGGGAGAAGATCAGCGCCGAATCGACCGACGAGAGCGTCTCGCGGGCGTTCGCCTGATCGCGGCGGCGGCCCTCGACGCGGCGGGGACGTGACGCGACGTTTTTGCCCGGGCGCACAGTACGGACGGTATGACCATCCGCACCGACGTCGCTCCGAGTACGCTTCCGGTGACCCTCGAAGAGGGGGGCGTCGAAGTGGAGTACCTCGACGGTCGGACGGCGTTCTACCGCGGCGTCCCGGAGAAGGTAACGGAGACGCTCTCGGCGGCCCCCGGCAAGGCGGTCCACGTCCTCGTGACCGACCCCGACGGGACCGAGGGCGTGTTGATGTACGTCAACGATCGCAAGACCCACGAGGACATCCTCGAATCGACGGGCGTCGGTCGGATCGTCCTCGACGGCGGGGAGACCGAGGAGATATTCCCGGGCGTGACCGTCGGCACGCCCGACGGGATGCGGTGTCGGGTGCAGGCCGACCTGTCGACGGCGCGCGGCCGCGTGTTCGTCTTCGTCGAGGACGACTGGGGCGAGGAGTCCTACGAACTGGTCGCGGGAGACTAGTTACTGGAGATAGGAGGGGTCGGCGCTGTCGCTGTCGCAGTTGTCCTCGTGCTGTCTGGCGTCGTCCCGGTCGTCGAACAACATCCCACAGCTCTCACACTCGTACCACGTCATACCGTCCCGCTCGGTCGTGGTCACCATACGTGTACGTGCGCGAGGTGGCGATAAAACCGTTGCCCCGGTGAGGCCGTGTTCCGGTGCCGCGTCGAGGCTCGCTCTTACCGGTCGAGCGTCGACACGTCGGCGATGGCGATGGCCATGCCGAACACGAACAGGCCGAACGCGGTCATCCCGACCGGGATGGAGACCCGCATCAGCGCCCCGAGGGCGAAGGCACCGACCCCACCGCCGATGGCTCCGAGTTTTCGTGACGGGTCGGCTTGTCGGGTCAGTTCGACCCACGTAGCTCGGTGAGCGAGGATGATTGATGTTGTCGGGCCGTAGACGATAGGGACCGACATGAGCGGGAGGCTGAACGATCCGGTGGTGGAGGCGGCAAAGGCGGTGACGACGGCGGCGGCGAGGGTGGCGGTCGCATAGCGGAGGGAACGGCGCATGAGTGGGACTCGTCGCAGGAGGTCAAAGGCCTCCTGCACCGTCGCCGACCGTGCGACGGGCCGCTATTCGAACGGATCGACGAGTTCGACCGTGTCCGCGCGGTCCGGGCCGACGCCGACGGCGTAGATGGGGACGCCGACCTCGTCGCTCAGATACTCCAGATACGTGCGGGCGTTCGCGGGGAGGGCGTCGTATCCGTCGTCGGCGACGGCGGTCCAGTCGACCTCCGGCCAAGGCTCGAACGCCTTCAGGATCGGCTCGCACTCCGCCCAGCGCTCGGTCGTCGCCGGCATCGTCTCCAAGCGCTCGCCGTCGATGTCGTAGGCGTCGCCGACCTTCACCTCGTCCAGGCCGGCCAGTACGTCCAGGTGGTTGACGGCGATGCCCGTGAACCCGCTGGTCCGGGCCGCGTGGCGGAGCATGGGCACGTCGAGCCAGCCGATGCGGCGCGGTCGGCCGGTGACGGTGCCGAACTCGCCGCCCTTCTCGCGGATGTAGTCCGCGAGGTCCTCGTCGTCGCCGTCGAGTTCCGTCGGCAGGGGCCCGGTGCCCACGCGGGAGAGGTAGGCCTTCACGATGCCGACCACCTCGCCGCGCCCGACGACGGTCGGACCCACACCCGACCCCGTCGACGCCCCGCCGGCGGTCGGGTTCGAGGAGGTCACGTAGGGGTAGATACCGTGATCGATGTCGATGGAGGTCCCCTGTGCACCCTCGAACAGCAACTCCGCGCCGTCGTCGAGTCGGCGCGCGAGGAAGTCGCCGGCGTTCACCGTCATGTCCTCCGCGGCGAGGCGGCGGCCGACGTCGGCGAACTCCTCGTGGAGCGCCTCGACGTCGAACTCCTCGCCGGCCTCCAGGCCGAACACCTCCTCGACGAGCGCGCGCTTCTGGGGGACGACGTACTCCAGTCGGTCGCGGAGCACCTCGGGGTCGAGCAGGTCGCCGACCCGGATGCCGCGGCGGCCGACCTTGTCCTCGTAGGTGGGGCCGATGCCACGACCCGTGGTGCCGGCCGCCAGGTCGTCGTCGCTTTTGACGTCCTCCTCGATGCCGTCGAGGACGCGGTGGTACGGCATGATGACGTGTGCGCGGCGCGCGACGCGGACGTCGGGGTCGAGTCCCCGCTCCCGGAGGGTGTCGATTTCCTCGAACAGCGTGCGCGGGTTGACGACACAGCCGTTGCCGAGGACCCCAGTCTTCCCGCGGACGGCACCGCTCGGCACCAGCGACAGCTTGTACTCCTCGCCATCCTCGACGACGGTGTGGCCGGCGTTGTCCCCGCCTTGGTACCGGACCACGATGTCGGCGTTCCCACCCCACAGGTCGACGAGGGCACCTTTGCCCTCGTCTCCGAGCTGGGATCCGACGATGGTGACAGTCATGTCCGACCGGGGATTCCATCCCCCTCGCTAAACCGATTACGATACGCTCACGCCGACCGAGACGCGGGGACGCCGGCCGCGACCCGAAGCGTTAACTACTCCCAACGCGCACCTGGGAGCGTCCGCTTCCGAGCCGCCGGGTCTCACAGCAACTTTTAAAACCCGCTACGACAAGTTAACAAGTGTCATGATAGACAGGCTCGAAAAAGAAGTCGATATGCTGGAACGCCATCTTCAGGTGTTGAAGATGGTCATCGGCAACGAACCCATCGGGATCGTGAAGATGTCCAACGAGACGGGTTACCCGCATCACAAGGTCCGGTACTCCCTGCGAGTCCTCGAGGAGGAGAACCTCATCGAGCCGTCGAGCCAGGGAGCGATCACCACCGAGGACACCGCCGACTTCGTCGACGAACTCGACGAGAAGATCGACTCCATCGTCGACAAACTCGACTCGATGAAGATCGAAGAGACGGCCGAGATCCAGAGTTAGAGGTCCGGTACGGTCAAAAAGAGATCGTCGTCTCGCGCCTCGACCAAGCACAGGTGGAACCCCGACTTCCGTGAGAGCTTTACGTAACTCCGTCGAGAGCTCCGACTGAACAGGCCGCCACGGGTGGCATCGACCACGGCTTTCATCGCCGCCGACTCGAAGAAGCTCGTCGAGACGAAGAAGGCACCCGCGAGCGTCGTCGCCGTCTCGCTCACGCGACTCGCGCTCTCGATCAGTTCCTCGACGGCCGAGGCCGTGGTCGGGTCACGATCATCCTCGATGGCGGCGACGAACAGCGGATCGCCCATCTTGTCCCGGAAGACCACGTCGAAGGACTCGGACGTCGCCTCCGGACGGGTCTCGGCGGTCACGTCGACCTCGCCGCCGAGGTCGATGCGGTCGATCCGCTCGATGGCCTCGTACAGCTTCGAGAGCCCCGCCCGCGTGTCGGTCTGCCTGATCTCGTAGGTCAGCGCGGTCAACAGCCACTCGACGAACCGGTGTTCGGTCGTCCCGCGGAGGAACGCCTCGAACGGCCGGCCGTCGACGGCCAAGCCCTCCGTCTCGAACTCGGTGTGGTGGTCGATCCGGAGGTTGTCGCGGAGCGTCGACGGGTCGATCCGACCCTGTGCGGCGCGTTCAAGCGTCCCCGCGGTCTTGTCCTCGTACCGGACGAACAGGTTCGTCCCCGCGAGCGCCTCCGCGGGCGTGAGCGTCCGGTCTGTGGCCACGGCCGCGGCGTCGTCGTCCTCCAGACGTTCGATCTCGGCCTCCAACTCGGCCACGCGCTCCTGCAGACGCTCGACCGCGGCGCGGTGCTCGTCGCGCTCGCTCGCGATCCGGTCGCGCTCGGCCTCGACCTCCGATTTCGCCTCGCGGACGGCCTCGAGTTCGTGTCGCAACCGGGCGACCTGGTCGGCCGTCACCCCGTCGGCGGTCCCGTCGTCCGTCGCGTCCGCGTCGGTGGCCTCGTCGGCCCCCGTCGGTTCGGCGTCCGTCGCACCGTCGCCCGTCGCGTCCGCGTCGGCCGCCTCGTCGGCCGTTCCGTCCCCGTCCGTCGGATCCCCGGCTTCCTCGTTTGTCGCCGGCTCCAGCGCCACGTCCTCGGTGGTCACCGTCCCCGCGTCCATCGCCGACGCCGCGTCGTCCGCGGCAGGCTCGTCGGCCCCGTCGGCCGCGGCGGAGGTCCCACCCTCCGGGGCCGCGTCGGCGTTCGCGTCCGCCTCGGCGTCCGTCTCCTCGTCCTCCGGGGCCGCGTCGGCGTTCGTGTCCACGCCGGCGGCCGTCTCCTCCCCTGTGGCCTCGTCGTCCGCGTCGTCGGTGGCCACCTCCGGCGTCGCCCAGTCGGGGGTCGGCGCGTCGGTATCGGCCTCGTCCGCAGCGTCCGCGTCCGCCGACCGGTGATCCGTCGTCGCGTCGGCGAAGGCGCCGTCCGCAGCGTCGTCGGGACCCGTTCCGGCGGGGGTCGTCCCGTCGCCGGTGTCGACGTCGTCGAACGCGACGTCGTCCGCGGCGTCGGCGGGCGCGTCCGCCCCGGCGGCGTCGGTCGTGGTGGCCGCGGCACCGGCCGCCCCACCGGCACCGGCGCCCGCGCCGGCGTCGTCCGTCTCGCGCGGGTCCGGTTCCGG
The DNA here is from genome assembly GCF_009762275.1 of Haloplanus salinarum. Taxonomy (NCBI): domain Archaea; kingdom Methanobacteriati; phylum Methanobacteriota; class Halobacteria; order Halobacteriales; family Haloferacaceae; genus Haloplanus; species Haloplanus salinarum. Next base: position 1,474,772 of record NZ_CP034345.1, read on the forward strand.
CAACTCGACGATGTCGACGTCGGCGTCGACGACCGAGTAGATGCCCACCTCGTCGGCCGCGCGTTCGAACGCCTCGTCGCCCGTCAGGAGGCGTCGGCTGTTGCCAACGTAGGCGACCGGGAGCGACCGACCGCCGTAGTAGACGACGTAGTAATCCCCGGAGAGGACGTTCTCCGAGAGTTCGACGTAGCCGACGAAGTTCCCCGAGGAGAGCGTCTCGTCGATCTCGGTCAGCGGCGTCTCGTTGGAGTAATACTGACCGCGGGTTTGGCCGCCGCGGGCCCGCATCGCATAGAGGAGCGGGAGGGAGACGTCGGGGGCGGTGTAGGCCGTCAGCGACGCGTCCTCGAAGTCGTGGACGTCGCCGTCGAACACTCCCAGATACCGACCGTTGAGGACGAACGTCCAGGCAGTACCGTCGGTGACGGCCCCCGAGAACTCCTCGTCAGCGAGGTCGTACAACCCGGCAACGCCGTCGGAGACGGGGCGAGCTCCCCACTCGGTCACCGCGTCCAGAATCTCGCTGTCCATTATCGAATATGCCCCCGAGCGATGCAAATACTTTCCGGCAACCGGCGGCGACGGCGCCGACGCCCCGGCGGCGCTACTCGTCGCGGAACTCGACGGCGACCCGACGGCGCTCCCCGTCGACGTACTTGTAGCGTTCGTCCGGATCCTCCCCCTCCGCCCGCTTGTGGGAGCCGTCACAGAAGGGGTACTCCTCGCTCAGGCCGCAGAGACAGACCGCCACGTCGCCTTTCTCCTCGTCGATGTCCGCCGGCGTGATGATCTTCGGTCCCGTCGCGGTGTGGGTCACTTCCCGTGCCATACCACGGGATCGGTGGCCGTCCCCTTAACCGCGGTGCCGACGGCGGGGGGATCGGTCGCGCGGTCAGTGTTTGTGGGTGAAAAGCAGCGGACTGCCCTCGTGGACCGTGACGCAGATGTCGAGCGGTTCGATCTGTTCGAGGCTGGTTTCGGTCTTCTTGCAGGCCACGAGGTCGTCGAACGGTTCCTCACACACCGGACACGCCACCGAGACGGTGTTCTGGTAGAGTTTGATCTCGTCGTTCTCCTCCCGGGGCGTGAGCGACGACACGAGTTGCTCGAAATCCTCCATGGCAATAGCTGTCGCGTGTGGCTACATAAATTTACGGCGGGGGACGCCGATCAGGCGCCGACCGACCCGCCGAGATAGAGGATGACGACGAGGAAGATCCAGACCACGTCGACGAAGTGCCAGTACATCGAGACGGTGCTGACCGAGACGTGCCGTTCGGCGGAGTACTGGCCGGCCAGCGCGCGGATCGTGACGATGGCGAGGAGTACGCCGCCGAGCGAGACGTGGAGACCGTGGAGGCCGGTCAGTCCGTAGAAGGCCGACCCGAACAGTCCGGAGGTGACCGTAAACTCGGTGTGGACGATGAACTCGTAGTACTCGTAGACCTGCCCGCCGATGAAGACCAGTCCCAAGATGAGCGTCGACAGGAGGCCGAGCGCGAACTTCCGGCGGTCGTCGTTACGGATGGCGACGTGGGCCCAGTGGAGCGTGAGACTCGACGCCACCAGGATGGCCGTGTTGATGATGACGAGCGATCCGGTCAGGTGCGGGAGTTCGCCGGGCGGCCACGTGCCCGCGCGGATGAAAAAGTAGTACGTGAACACCCCGCCGAAGGTGGCGATTTCGGACCCGAGGAAGGCGATCATCCCCCAGCGAAGGGCCGACGCGCTCGTCTCGTCGGCGCCGCTGGACCAGAACTCGGTGACGAAGGCGTGATAGATCCAGCCGTACAGGCCAAAGAGGAAGGCGCCGACGCTCGCCGACGTCGCGAGCGGGGCGAGCATGGGGTCGATGGTCGATTCGGACCCGCCCGAGACGATGAAGAGGGCCGCACCCAGGTAGATGCCGCCCGCACCCAGGGCCGTGATGAAGGGCCACCAACTCGCCTCGCCGAACCCCCGGGGCCAGTCCTCGACTGCCGGGAGGTGATGTCCATGGTCGTCCCCGCCGTGATCCGTACTCATACCCCCCCGTTGCGATTCGACTACCAAAAATCCTCCCAACCGGACCCGCCACGCGGCCGAGTCGGTTCCGGAAGCTACTCGTCGGGGACACCCCAACTGTCGACCGATGGCCGTGGAACCACGACGGCGACGACGCCAGCGACGGCGGCGGTGGGTGCCGACGGTCGCGGCCGTGCTCGGCGTCGCCTGGTGGCTCTCGGCCGGCGTGGGCCGCGCCGCCGCCCACAGCGGCGGCCTCCGTGGCGCGACGCGCGACCCCGTCGCCGTCCCCACCTGGCTGTTCCTGCTGACCGGCGGCGGCGTCGTCGGCGTCTCCTTTCTCCTCGCCAGTTTCGTCACCGACCGCCGCCTGGTCGCGGCGATCCACGACTGGGCGCGGCCGCTCCCGACCCCGGGACGGGTGGGTCACGGCCTCGCCAGCACCCTGGGGGTCGCCGTCCTCGCCGTCACGTTCGGCGTCGGGATCCTCGAGGACGCGACGGGCGTCCGCAACCTCGCGGTGCTCGTCGTCTGGGTCGGCTGGTGGGGCGGCTACGTCGCCTCGACGTATCTGCTCGGGAACACCTGGCCGGCGTTGAACCCCTTCCGGACGGTGGCGGAGCGTCTCCCGACCCTCGACCGCCCCTACCCCGACAGGCTGGGCGCGTGGCCGAGCGTCGCCGCCCTCCTCCTCTTAGTGTGGGTCGAGGTCACGGCGCCGCTGGCGGACGACGCACGACTCCTCGCGACGGCGCTCGCCGGATACACCGCGGTGACGCTCGTGGGCGCCGTCGTCTTCGGCCCGGATCGATGGTTCGGGTCCGTCGACCCGCTCTCGCGGGCGTTCCGACTCTACGGCCGCCTCGCGCCGCTCGGCATCGCCGACGGTCGCCTCCGGCTTCGACTCCCCGGGAGCGACCTCCCCGACACGCGACTCGACGGCGCCGGGGACGTGGCCTTCGTCGTCGCCCTGCTTTTCGTCACCACTTACGACGGGTTCGTCGCGACCGGTCCCTGGGCGGCCGGCGTCCGCGCCGTCGCCGGCGTGGGGGTCCCGCCGCTCGCCGCCTACCTCGCTGCGTACCTCGTCGGCGCCGGGCTGTTCTACCTGGCCTATCGGGCGGCGGCACGGGTGGGGCGACGACGCGCCGACACCTACCTCTCGGTCGGGGAACTGGCGCGGCGCTTCGCCCCGTCCTTGCTCCCCATCGCCGCTGGCTACCACCTCGCCCACAACCTCGTATCGGTGCTGGTCCTCGGGCCGACGTTCGTCGCCGTCGCCGCCGCGCCGCTCTCGCCGCCGCCGTCGCCCCCACAGCTCGCCGGCCTCCCCGGCTGGTTCGGCGGCCTGGAGTTCGCCTTCGTCCTCCTCGGCCACCTGCTGGCCGTCTGGGTCGCCCACGCGACGGCCTACGAACTGTTCCCCTCGCGGCTCCAAGCCGTCCGCAGTCAGTACGGCGTGACCGCCGTTATGGTCTGTTACACCATGCTCAGCCTCTGGATCGTCGCCGAACCGTACGTCGCACCCCCCTTCATCGCCTCGTGACCGTGACCGACAACGCCGACACCGACGTCCCGCCCGACGCGACCGCCCACGCCTGCGAGCGCTGTGGCCGCCCGTTCGCCGACGAGGAGTATCTCGCGCTCCACCGCGGCCTCGACCATCCAGGCGACCTGTCGGCGACCGAGCGGGCGGCGTTCGACGACGCCCGCGAGCGGGAGGAGGAGAAGCTACAGCGGTTCAGACTGCTCGCGCTCGGCGCGCTCGTGGTGCTCTACTTCGGGTTCCTCATGACGTACGCGGTCGTCACCTGACGGGATCAGTCGGCCCCGCCACGCGCCCGGTGGTAGGGCTCCCCGGCGATATCCTCGCGGAGGTCCTCGAGCGACCCGGACGAGGCGCCCGTCATCTCGGTGACGACGGCGAACACCTCCTGGCGCGAGACCTTCACGCCGGTATCGGAGAGGGCGTCCTCCGGGCGAGCGAGGAGTTCGCGGAGGGTCCCGACCGCGAGCAGGAAGGGGATGGCCCACGCCGCGACGGTGTTGCCGTCCGTCGTCGGCACCGTCTCAAGGTACGTCTGGGCGTCGTCGAGAAAGGAGCGGGCGTGGCGCGCGGTGCGGCGGACGACCGCCGCCGCCCCGGATTCGTGTTCGGGAGCGACGACCTCCTCCTGTGGGACGCCCTCGGCGGCCAGCCACTCCGCCGGCAGGTAGACGTTGTCCTCCTCGGTGTAGTCGTCGTAGACGTCCTTGGCGACGTTGACCAGTTGGAGTAGGAGCCCGAACTCCTCGGCGGTGTCGTAGAGGCGTGCGCGACGCCCCTCGCTGAGGTTCCCGCGGGCCACCAGGTTCGTCACGAGGGTACCGACGGTGCCGGCGGCGTAGTAACAGTACTCCTCCAGTTCCTCGCGGGACTGGATGCGGAGTCCACCCTCGTCGGCGTAGCGCTCGACGAACATCGCCATCCCCTGGACGAGTTCGCGGGCCGGCGGGGTGACCGCCTCGCGCACGTCGTCGGGGAGCCCCTCGAACGTGCGGACGATCCGCGGGGTGCTGGCGACGACCTCCCAGTCGTCGGTTCGCTCGTCGGGTGCCGGGAGCCACTCGTCGACCGAGGCGCGGAACGCCTCGGCGTCGGTGTCGGCCGCCGGGTCGAGGACGCGGTCGTACTCGTGCAGCAGCCGCGCCTGTTCGGCCGGCGGGATGTGATCGGCGTCCTCGACGGTGTCGGGAACGCGACAGAGGAGATAGCCGACACAGATGTACGACGCCATCGGTTCGTCGAGTACGTCGACGGTCAACGCGAACGTTCTGGAGACGCCTTGGACCGCCTCGTGGCACCAGTCGAGGTCGGTGTTGTCACCGGGAGGTCTGGCTGCGTGTCGAGACATTCGGAGCGGTTTGGGTTACGAGCGAGGGGTTAAAAAGTCTCGTGGGCGATTCGGCGGCGTCGACGGCGGAAGCCACAAGCCGTATGTCCCGGCCGCCCGACCCACGCCGTATGCCATCGAGGGGGACCATCGCCGTCGGCGTCGTGGTCGTGCTTCTACTCGCGGGGGTCGCGTTCTTCGTCCTCGGACAGCCCACCGTCTCGGGGGTCGACAACCGGTTCGGCGGTGTCAACGAGACGACGACCGTCGTCGAGAGCGACCTGACGGTGCAAAATCCCAACCCCGTCGGCGCCAGCCTCGGGGGCCTCACCGTCGACTACGCCATCGACATGAACGGCATCCGGATGGCGACCGGCGTCAAGGAGGGACTCGCGCTCCCCAGCGGGGAGTCGACGGTGCCGATGACGACCTACCTCGCGAACGAGCGCATCCCCGCGTGGTGGGTGAGCCACCTCAACAACGGCGAGCGGACGGAACTCGCCGTCAACGCGGACGTCCACTCGTCGGCGCTCGGCGCCTCCTTCGGCGCGCCGAAGGTCACCCGCACCATCGAGACGGACATCATCTCGGCGTTCGACTCCACCGAACGCCGCCCCGTCGGCGACGAGGGGCCCAACGGCGAACCGGTCCTCTACATCGAGGAGACGAGCGCCCAGTGGGGGACGGTCGACTCCTCGGCGACGGAGATCGACATGCGATTCGTCGTCTACAACCCCAACCCGTACCCCGTCCCGATTTCCGAGCTGAGCTATCGGGCGACGATGAACGGCGTGGAGATGGGAACCGGCGCGACGGAGGGCCACGGGACGGTCCCGCCGGAGTCGACCCGCACCATCCGGGCGACGACGACCCTCGACAACGGCAACATCGACGAGTGGTGGGTCACCCACCTGGAGAACGACCAGCGGACCGAGCTACGGATCGACTTCTCGGCGCGGGTCGAACTGCCGACCGGCACCGTCGATATCCCGCTGGCGCCGCTGACCTACACCGAGACCATCGAGACGGACATCTTCGACAACGAGGAGGGGACGGACGTGGACGGCGAAGCGACGCCGACGCCCACGCCCACGGACGACGAGGGGACGCCCACGCCCACGGACGACGGCCTGCTGGACGGTGGGGACACGGAGACGGCGACGCCGGAGCCCACGGATGCGGCGACGCCGACGGACACGGCGACGCCGGGACCTACGGAGACACCGGCGCCCACGCCGACCCCGCCGCCGACCGACGACGACGGCCTGCTCGACGTGCGGTCGCCGCGCGGGGCGGCCGCGGTTCGGTGACTACTCGATGGTGACGTGTTCGGACTCCTCGTTGAGCGCGAGGTTCGCCGCGATTTCGGCGTTGCGCATGGCGTACTGTGCGGTCTGCTGGAGGCTCACCAGCACCTCGCGGGTCCGCAGGAGTTCGACCTTCGGCATGTCGGGGAGGCTCCGGATCAGCTCCATCTCCCGGTCGCTGATCTCCTCGAACATCCGCCCGACGGCGATGGCCTTGTCGTAGTCGCGTTCGACGACGGCCTCGACGGCGGTGACGGTGATCTCGTCGACCTGATCCGTGAACTCGCGGATCGCCCGCATCGTCGAACCGTCGACGTCGATGGTGTTGTTCTTCGCGTCCAGCGCGATGTTGCCGATGTCCTCGGCGTTGTCGGCGGTGAGTTCCAGGTTCTTCGCCACCGACCGGTAGCCGATGAGGGGGAAGCCGGACTCGAGGCCGACCGCGCGGGCGAGGTTGGGGTTCTGGTACGCCATGAAGATCAGGCGAAGCAGGAGGACGAAGATCTTGTTCGCCTGGCGCTCGCGGTTCAGCGCCCGTTCGGCCAGGTCGGCGTTGCCGTGGGCCAGCGCCTTGACCGACTCGCCGCGCATGGTGCTCCCCGTGTTCTCCAGCCGTTCGAGGAGGTTGTCGAGGGTGAAGTCCTCGGGGTCGACCGAACAGCGGATCGCGATCCGCTCTGGCGTCTCCTCGATGACGCCGAGGCCCATCAACTGCGTCTCGGCGCGGTAGACGGCGTTGATGTGCTCGCTGTCGAGGGCGCCCTCCGACTTCTGGATGTGAATGACGCGCCGCCCGAGTACGTACTGGGCGACGATGGCGCGTTCGAGCGCCCCCGCGTCGAGGTTGTCGGCGTGGATGGTCGCCGTCGATCCCTCGGTGCTCGCCGACTCCGGCAGCACCGTCAGCGTCCCCTTCCCACCCATACGGAGCGACACCTCGTCGCCCTTCTCGACGTCGTGTTCCTTGGCCCACTCCGCCGGGAGCGTCATCGCCAGCGTCGACGGCCCCAGCCGTTGGACTTTCCGTGTTTCCATACCACAGGTACTGCCCCCAACGACCTTAATCTTCACTATGCACCATTATACGTGACCAAAGGCGTTGATGTGCGGTGGTTTTAGGCGATCTCCATCAGCCGCCGTTCGAACCGGCCGACCCGGACCTGGGTCCAGCCCCGCAGTTCCGCGTCGAGTTCGGGGTCGTCGGTGTCGACCCGAAGCCGTCCGATGTCGTCGAGTTTCGACCGGGAGGCGACGACCTCGACGTCGCAGCGACGGACGACCGCCGGGGAGAGCTGTGGGTTCCCGCGCCCGAAGACGAACCCCTGTCCGCCGATGGGCGAGACGACGATCACGTTGCGTTCGCCGAGGGCGTCGAGGATCTCCGACTCGGTGGCGTCCGTGGCCAGCACCTCGCCGTCGCGCCACACATCCACGCCGAGTGGTGACCCCTCGAATCCGAGCGCGTCCTCGATGGCGCCGACCGTGCTCCCGGGGCCGAAGACGTATGTCACGCCGGGTTCGACGCCGTCGGCGAACCCCTCGGCCAGGGATTCGACGTTGCCGCTCCCCGTCTGCTTCGAGGACTGCAGGTTCTCGCCGACCGGCACCCGGGCGACCGCCCGGAGTTCGGGGTCGACCGACCCCTCGCGGTACGCGTCCTCGTCGATGTCCATCACCTCCCGGCGCTCGGTCCGCTCGAAGGTGTCGATCACGTCGGCGGCGTCCTCCGGCGAGACGGCGAACACCGACGAGTAAACCTTCACGCCGCCGGGGATGCCGAGCATCGGCGTGTCCGTCCCCTCGAGAGCGTCGGCGACGTCAGCGGCGGTGCCGTCGCCCCCGACGAAGCAGACGAGGTCGGCGCCCGCGTCGACGAACGCAGCGACGGCCTCGCGGGTGTCCGCGGCCGTCGTCTCCGCGCCCGCGGGAGCGCCGAGGACCTCGGGGTCGAAACCGACCTCGCGGGCCAGGTCGGCACCCATCGGCGCGCCCCAGGTCAGGACCGTCGCGTCGGGACGGCGGTCGTGAAGGGCGTCGAGCGCCCGTCGCGCCCGGTCCGGCGAGCGCGGGTCGGCACCCCGGGCGCGCGCCTCCTCGACTTTTCCGTCCGTGCCTTTGAGGCCGACCCGTCCGCCCATGCCCGCGATGGGATTGACCAGGAACCCGAGTCGCATGGTGTGTGCTACGTCGGGACGGGCAAAAGTCTCCCCACGCGGGCGGCGTGACGAACGTTTAAGCGACTGCCGGCGATAGGGGCGACCATGCTCCCGCTACAGTCCGGGGAACCGCTCCCCATCGAGGCGACCGGCGCGGTGGTACTACTGGCCAGTCTCGCCGTCACCCTGCTCTGGTTGCTCTACCTCCGTCGCTAGATCGACGCGCTCGCGGAGCCAGTCGGCCGCGTCGCGGGCCGTCGCCGCGTCGGCAGCGATCACCTTCAACCGGACCGAGTCGCCGGGGTAGCTCCCGATCGAGACGTCGAACCGTTCCTGCACCCCGTCGAGACGGTCGATGAGTGCGCTCTCCGGTTCGGTCGTGTGGACCTCCTCGACGTATCCCCGCTCGCCGGTGAACTCCCCGGCGACCGTCTCGAACATCGCCTTCATCTCGGCGGGGACCCCGGGCAGGACGTACACCGACTCGAGGGCGGCCCCCGGGGCCACCCCCTCCGGGTTCCGGAGCAGGCGGGCGCCCTCGGGGAGGTGGGTCGTCCCCTCGGTCAGGTCGTCGGCCGAGTAGTCGCCGTGGTCGGCGATCCACGCCGCGGCCGCCTCGTTGGGGACGACCGCCCGACCGAACGCCGCCGCGACGCCGTCCATGGTCACGTCGTCGTGGGTCGGGCCCACGCCGCCCGTGACGATGACCGCGTCGTACTCCGCGCGGTACTCGTTGACCACGCGGGCGATGTCGGCGACCCGGTCGGGGACGGTCGTGATCCGCTCGACGGACACCCCGCGGTCGTCGAGCCGGTCACACAGCCACGAGGCGTTCGTATCGACCGTGTCCCCGGAGAGCAGTTCGTCGCCGACGGTGACGACCGCGACTCGCATGTGGCGCCGTAGACGGGGCGAGGTGAAAAGGCTCGCGACGGCTACCCCATCCCGGGCGGCGGGTCGTCGCGGAACTCGTCGTCCTCGGTCTCGACGTCGAGGCCGAGTTCCTCCCGCCGTTCGCGGAGTTCGTCGATCCGTCGCTTGTAGTAGAGCGCGCCCGCGATGCCGACGACGGTCAGGCCGGCCGCGGCCCCGCCGAAGATCAGCAGGTCGCGCTGCAGGTAGAACTGCACCGAGACGGAGTCGGCCTCCACGCCATCCCAGCGGATGATCCGCCGGTCGCCGTCGGTCTCTACCTCGTAGCCGCGCGGATTGACCGTCCCGAACGGGAACACCTCGACCCGGCGGTTCGGGGGCAACACGACGGCGTACGAGCCGTTGACGAACGTCGGGAGGCTGAACCGCTTGGGCGTACTGGAGGAGGTGAAGGCGAGGCGGCCGCCGCCGTCGCTCGGGGCGTCGTCGGGGAGGACGACCGACACCCGCTCGCGCGAGCGGTTGATCGACCCGCCGCGGGCGACGAGTTCCGTCCCCGTGATCACCGTCCCGTTGGGGTAGCGATAGCGGACGGCCGAGACGGGGATGGCGTTCCGACCGCCGAAGCCGTCGCGGCGGAACAGCTCCATCCGCTCGTCGTCGAGCCGGTAGACCGCCTGGAACCGCGCGTTCTCGGTGATCGTGATGTGGGCGTTCACCTCGTTGTCCCAGACGTACGGGGCCGGTGGCTCCTCGTCCAGTTGCTCGTTGGAGATGGGTTGGGAGCCGAAGAAGCCGGCACAGCCCGAGGTGACGACCAGCGCCACGAGCCCGATCAGCGGGAGCAACTGGCGGCGGTTCATCGATCAGGGGATGACACACTTCAGCTCCGCGGGGAGGTACTCGCCGACGCTGGCGAGCAGCCCCGGCGGGTCGGTTCCCTCGGCACAGACGACGCTCTGTTCGAGCAACCCGAGCCGTTCGACGGTGACGATGTCGCGGGCGTGCCCGGCGCGGTTGATCGTCGCCCGCACCTCGCCCCGCGTCGCGCTGTTGACGTTCAGTCGGCCGTTGTCGCCGCGGGTCCACTCGAACAGCCGGTCGCGTTCGGCGTCGGCCAGCCGCGGCGGATCGCCCGCGGTAAAGCGCAGGGGAAGGTGCTGGACGAGACCGAACCGGTCCCGGATCTGTGACGGCGACCCCTGGCCGAGGCCGAGTTCGTCGGCCGGGATCCGGACCCGCTCGCCCGCGTCGAGGACGACCCCTTCGTCGTCCCAGGATTCGAGCGTCCCGACGTAGGTCTCGCCGTCCTCGAAGCCCGTACCGATCGCCCCCCACTCCTCGCCGAGGGCGTTGCGCGCGGCCACCGCGTCGTCGCCCGTGATCGTCACCGAGACGAAGTCGTCGTGGCGGACGCCAACCTCCCACTCCACGTCCAGGTCGCCGACCGCGTTGTCGACCAGCGCGTCCATCCCGTCGAGCGCCCGCTCGCGAGCCGACCCCTCGACGTAACACTTGGTTGCGAGGACGACCATCAGCGGGTGACTTCCACGTTGAGTTCGCCTTGAAGTTCCTCGATCCGGCGTTCGGTCGCCTCGACGAGGTCGTCGTTGTCCATCGGTTCGAGCGGCGCGCCCGTCTCCGGGCACTGGAAGTCGAACTCCATGGCCTCGCTGAACTCGAAGCGGATGCCCGCGGGCTCCGAGAGGTAGAACTCGTGGGTTCGCTCGTACTCGAGACGCTCCTCCAGGGCGTCGAGCAGCCGGTGCATCTCCTCCTCCAAGTTCTCCGGAATGTTCTCGTACTGGAACGTCCAGAGGTAGGTGAGCCACCCCGAGTCCTCGTCGCGGACGCGGCGGTAGCTGGCGAGGTCGTTCTCGTAGAGGATAAACAGGGCACGGCGCACGTCGTTCAGTTCCAACCCCAACTCCTCGGCGAGTTCCTCGTCCGTCACCTCCCCGTCCGGCGGCGCGGCGGCGACCGGCATCCCCGTCGGCCCGACGAGTTCGTGGAGGTACTTCTGGATCACCGGATCGCTCAGCAGCTCCTCAAAAGCCATTACGTTCCGTTCGGACCGGCGTCGGTTTAAACGCCACGGTCAGGCCCGTTCCGACTCCTCCTCGCCGGTTGACTCCCCGTCGTCCGCTTCCGCCGCCGTCGTGGCTCGCTCCCTAGCGAGTTCGGCGTCGATGTCGTCTTCCATCTCGTCCAGCGAGGCGACGGTGAGCACGTTCCCGCCGCCGGGGTCGACCACCAGCACCTCCGCGCCGACGGGAATCTCGCCGTCGAGCGCGCGGGCGCTGTAGTTGGGGTTGAAGCCGCCGCGGTCGAGTTTCACCTCCCCCGACCCCTCGGTCACCCGTTCGGTCACGCGTCCCGTCCGGCCACGGAGCGAGTTGGAGTCGCTCGTCCGCCCGGAGCCCGCGCCCCCGTAGAGGTCGAACCGGCGGTAGCCCGCGAGCGCCAGGCCCCCGAAGACGAGAACGAGGACTGCGAGGACGAGCGGCCCGGCGATCGGTCCCAGCAACAGGCCGACGATGCCGGCCCCGAGCAAGGCGACACCCAGGACCGCGAAGTGTGCACCCGGTGCCATCGCCTCCGCGATGGACAGGCCGAGCCCCGCGATCACCAGGAGGAGCGGAAGGGTCTGGGGACCGAGTTCGATCCCCGCCTGCAGGACGCTCGTGGCGACGACCATGTCCTCGCCTTTGAGCCGCGGGCGTTTATACTACCGGCCCCGCCGGCCACACTCACAGCCCGGCGAGGGCCGCATAGAAGAGCAGGATCGAGAGGGCTACCCCGAGGAGGACGAAGGCGGCGTTCTCCAGGGACGGCGTCTCCGGTTCGATGGGGTCCGGCGCGTCGGGTTCGGCGTCCTCGCCCACCTCGTCGAGGGCGAACCGCCATTGCGACTCGTCGTCCTCGCGGTCCTCCTCCGGAACGGCGCTCATGCCCGTCGGTAGCGGCCGGTCACTGAAAGGGATACCGACCCGCGGCGGCTCACCGCTGGTGTTCGCGCGGCGTCACGTCGCCCTCGTACACGACACCCCGGTCGGCGTTGACCGTCACGGTCGTGCCGTCGGCGACCTCGTCCGGGAGCGGCGCCCCGCTGACCATCGGCACGCCGCGCTCCCGAGCGATCACGGCGGCGTAGCTCGTCATCCCCGGCCGGGCGTCGACGATCCCGCCGATGCGACCGGTGTCGCCCGCGAACTGGCCGTCGAAGGTGGCCGGCAGGACGACGATGGCACCCTCGGGGGCGTTCGAGAGGTCGCCGTCCGGACAGCGGAAGACGGGGCCGGCGACCCGCCCGTTGACGACGTTCCGGCCCGTCGCGACCGTCTCGGAGGCGACGTGGACCTTCAGGGTGTTCGTCGTGTTCGTCCCCTCCAGTTCCGTCATCATCCCCGTGAGGACGACCACGGTGTCGCCGCTCTCGGCGGCGCCGGCGTCGATGGCGGCGTCGACCGCCGCGTCGATCATCCCCTCGATGTCGTCGCGGTAGGCGGCGTACTGGGAGTCGACACCCCACGAGAGCGCGAGTTGGCGGCGGACCCGATCCCGCGGCGTCGTCGCGACGACGGGGACGCTCGGTCGGAACTTCGCCGTCGCGCGGGCCGTATAGCCCGACTCGGAGACGGCGACGATGGCCGCCGCCCCGAGGTCGCGGGCGAGATACCGCGCCGCGCGCGCCAGCGCCTCCGTCTGGGACTCCTCGGCGGCCGCGGGCACTCGCCCCTCGGTCGTCTCGTCGTACTCCGCGCTCCCCTCGACCTCCCGGACGATGCGGTCCATCGTTTCGACGACCCGGACGGGGTGGTCGCCGATGGCCGTCTCGCCCGAGAGCATCACCGCGTCGGTGCCGTCGAGCACCGCGTTCGCCACGTCCGAGGCCTCCGCCCGGGTCGGCCGCCGGGCCGAGACCATCGAGTCCAGCATCTCCGTCGCGGTGATGACGGGAACGCCCGCGTCCTGGGCGGTCCCGATGATCCGTTTTTGCACCATCGGCACGTCTTCGAGCGGGCACTCCACGCCGAGGTCGCCCCGGGCGACCATCACGCCGTAGGACGCCGCGACGATCTCGTCGACGTTGTCGACCGCCCCCGCCCGCTCGACCTTCGCGACGACCGGGATGTCGCCGCCAGCGTTCTCGATGGCGTCGGTCACGGCGAGGACGTCGGCGGCGTCGCGGACGAAACTCGCCGCGACGAAGTCCGCGCCCCGTTCGACGGCGACCTCGATGTCCCGGCGGTCGCGCTCGGTCACCACGTCCAGATCGAGGTCGACGCCGGGGACGTTCACCCCCTTGCGGCTCCCGAGTTCGCCCCCGGAGACGACGCGGGCGGTCACGACGTCGCCGTCGACGGCCGTCACGCGCGCCTCGATCCGGCCGTCGTCGAGGAGGATGCGGTCGTCCGGGTCGACCGCGCCGAGGGCGTAGGAGAGCCCGATCTCCTCGGGTGTCGCCGCGTCGCCCTCGACGAACCGGACCGTCGAGTCGGTCTCCAGGTGAATGGGGTCGTCGAGGGGGGCCGTCCGGACCTCCGGACCCTGGAGGTCGAGCATCACCGAGAGCGGGTTGTCGATGGCGGCGTCGACCTCGTGGACCCGCTCGATCAGCGCCGCCCGGTCCTCGTGGGTGCCGTGACTCGCGTTGAGGCGGGCCACGGCCATCCCGGCGTCCGCGAGTTCGCGGATCGTCGCCCGGTCGTCGGAGGCGGGGCCCAGTGTACAGACGATCTTTGCCCGTCGCATACCGCTCCCTTCGACGGGGTGGGTGAAAAAGCCGGTCGGCACCGATCGCGGTCGCCTACCGCACCCGCTCGCCGGGGTCGGCGTCCTCGAGCGTCGTCAGGAGGTCCGCCCCCTCGCCCGCGGCGAGCACCATCCCGTTGGATTCGACGCCGAACAGTTCCGCCGGCTCCAGGTTCGCCAGCACGACCACTCGCGTCCCGGGCAGGGAGTCGAGGTCGTGGAGTTGCTTGATGCCCGCGACGATCTGTCGCTCCTCGACGCCGATGTCGACGACGAGTCGCGCGAGGTCGTCCGCTCCCTCGATCCCCTCGGCCGCCAGGATCTCGCCGACCCGCATGTCGAGGTCCTGGAACTCGTCGAAGCCGATCCGCTCGGATTCGAGGGGATCGAGGTCGACCGCGGCGTCGCCGTCGTCCTCGCCCTCGGCCTCCTCGACGCGCGCTTCGAGTTTCGCGTTGAGTTCCTCGACACGCTCCTCGGGGATCTTCTCGTAGAGTTCGTCGGGGGCGTCGAACTCGGCGGCCGGCGGTTCGAGCGCGGCGTCGACGGTCACGTCGTGGACCGACCCCTCGCCGCCGACCTGCGACCACAGGCGGTCGCAGGTGCCGGGCGCGACCGGCGCGAAGAGGACGGCCACGGCCTTCGACACCTGCACGCAGTCCCGGAGCACCTGTGCCGCCCGCTCGGGGTCGTCGTCGACGAGGTTCCACGGCTCGTTTTGCTGGATGTACTCGTTGCCGAAGGCCGCGAGCGAGACGGCGGCGTCGCCCGCCTTCCGTACCGAGTAGTCGTTGACTGCGGCGGCGAACTCGTCGACGGCGTCCTCGATGCGTTCGCGCACCTCGGCCGAGAGGTCGGCGTCGGGCGTCCCGCCGAACTCGCGGTGGGCGAAGAGCAGCGATCGGTAGGCGAAGTTGCCGACCGTCCCGACGAGTTCGTTGTTGACGCGCTCGCGGAACCGCTCCCACGAGAAGTCCACGTCCTGCTGGAAGCCGCCGTTGGTGGCGAGGTAGTACCGCAGGAGGTCCGGGTGGAAGCCCTCGTCGAGGTACTCGTCGGCCCAGACGGCGCGGTTGCGCGAGGTGGAGAAGCCCTGGCCGTTGAGCGTGATGAACCCGCTCGCCATCACGGCGCGGGGTTCGCCGTAGTCGGCGCCCCGCAACATCGCGGGCCAGAAGACGGTGTGGTGCTGAATGATGTCGCGACCGATGACGTGGACCACCTCCCCGTCGCCCTTCCAGGCGTCCTCCCAGTCGAAGACGTCGGCGCCGACGCGCTCGGTGTACTGCTTCGTCGAGGAGACGTACTCGATGGGGGCGTCGACCCAGACGTAGAGGACCAGATCGTCCGCTCCCTCGCCATCACCGGACTGCATCCGGTCTTCCGAGGAGCGTGGCTCCTCGCCCTCCGGGTAGTCGATCCCCCAGTCCATGTCGCGGGTGATACACCAGTCGCGGAGCTCCCCTTCGATCCACTCCCGGGGCTGGTTCTTCGCGTTTGCCGTCCCCTCGAGGCGGTCGATGAACTCGGCGAGGTAGTCCTGGAACGCCGAGACGCGGAAGAACTTGTGGGTCTGCTCGCGGTACTCCGCGGGGTTGCCGGTGATGGTGCTTTCGGGGTCCTCGATCTCCCCGGGTTCGAGGTGACGGCCACAGCCCTCGTCGCACTCGTCGCCGCGGGCCCGCTCCCCGCAGTACGGGCAGGTCCCCTCGACGTATCGGTCCGGGAGCGACTGCTCCTCGGCGGGGTCGTAGGCCACCATGATCTCCTTCTCGTAGACGTGGCCGTTGTCCGCCAGCGCCCGCACGATCTCGGTCGTCAGTTCGACGTTCGTCTCGTCGTGGGTGTGACCGTAGTTGTCGAACTCGACGCCGAACTTCGGGAACGTCTCCGCGTAGGTCTCGTGCCACTCCAGGGCGAACTCCTCCGGGGAGACGCCCGCCTCCTCGGCGTTGACCGCGACGGGCGTCCCGTGCATGTCCGATCCGGAGACGAAGGCCGTCTCCTGTCCCAGTTTGCGCAGGGCGCGGGCGTAGACGTCCCCGCCGACGTACGTTCGCAGGTGGCCGATGTGGAGGTCGCCGTTGGCGTAGGGCAACCCACAGGTCACCACCGCCGGTCGATCCGTGGGGAACTCCTCGTGGCTCATACGCGTGTAGTCGGCGATGGGCGCCTAAAGCCCGCCGGTTCCGGACGACACCGCCGCCCCGTTCGGGCCGCCCCACGAGCGTCGGCGGCTACTCGATGGTGACCGTCCCGGTGGCGGTCCGCTCGCCGTTCAGTCGTACCTCGACCTCGTACTCGCCGGGGTCCTCGGGGTTGTCGACGGCGGGGTAGCCGACGACGATCACGTCACCCCGGGGGGGTGTCGCCGGTGTCGAGGGTCACGCCGGCGTCGCCGCGACGGCGACGTACGTCCCCTCCCGCGTCGGCCGTTCGACGGTCGCCACGCGTTCGACGGTCAGCCCCGCGTCCTCGAGACACCCCCGCCAGTACGCCACGTGGTCGTCGACGCCGTCGGGCGTGATCGGCAGTTCCAGCAGGCCGACGACGCCGTCGTCGGCACACACCCGTCGGAGTTCCGCGAACGCCGCCGCCCGCCGCTCCTCGGGGACGTCGTGGAGGACCCGACAGGCGGTGACGGCGTCGACCGACCCGTCCGCGAGGGGGAGGCGGGCGGCGTCGCCCGCGACCGGCGACACGTCGACGCCCGCGAGCGCCCCGTTGTGTCGCGCCAGCGCCGGGCCGTTGCCGAGGATCACCCGGTCGTCGAAGGGGTCGAGGCCGACCACCGTCGTGCCGTCGGGGAGGGATGGCGCGAGGCCGACGATCGACCGCCCGGAGCCACACCCCACGTCGAGGACGCGGTCGGCGTCCTCGAGCGACAGGATCGACCCCAGCGCGTCGTACTTGGCGCGGTCGAGCGCCCACGGGGCCGGCGAACAGAGGCGGCGGGCGGCGTCGCCGCCGCGGTAGAGCGCGCCCGCCGCGACGCCGACGGCGACGGCCCGGAGCGTCCGCCCCCCGCGCCGGTAGGCGACGACGGCGGCCCAGAGGAGAACCGCCGCGGCGGCGATTCGGGGGAGGCGTTCGCGCCAGTGGTAGACGCCGAAGAAGTGCGGTCGGGATGCCATGGAGGGAGTCGAGGCCGCGGGGGGATGTAGCTGACGGGGATCGAACGCCTTTTGCGCCCGCCCGGCCACCGCCGACTATGACACTCGGACCCACCGACCGCGTCCGTGCCGTCGAGCGTTCCAGCATCCGCTACATGTTCGACATCGCCGAGGAGATGGACGACGACCTCGTGCGACTGGAGGTCGGCATTCCCGACTTCGAGACGCCCGAACACGTCGTCGACGCCGCCTGCACGGCCGCGCGGGACGGCCACACGAGCTACACCACCAACGCCGGCAACCCGGAGCTCAGAGCGGCCATCGCCGACCACATGGCCGACGACTACGGCGTCCAAGTCGCTCCCGACGAGGTGATCGTCACCGCGGGCGGGATGGAGGCGCTACACCTCGCCGCCCTCTGTACCGTCTCGCCCGGTGAGGAGGTCGTCTTCCCGACGCCCGGATTCCCCAACTACTGGGTTCAGGTTCGGATGGCCGACGGCGTCCCCACGCCGGTCCCGATGCCCGCCGACGACGGGTTCGCCCTCGACGCCGACCGCCTCGTCGACGCCATCGGCCCCGACACGGCGCTCGTGATCCTCTGTTCGCCCAACAACCCCACGGGACGGACGTACGACGCCGACGCCGTCAACGCCGTCGTCGACGCCGCCGCCGAGCACGACGCCTACGTCGTCGCCGACGAGGTGTACCTCGGCCTCTCCTACGGGCGCGACCCCCAGGGTGTCGCCGCCATGACCGGCCACCCCGAGAACGTCCTCACGGTCAACTCCTGTTCGAAGCGCTACGCCATGACCGGGTGGCGGGTGGGGTGGCTCGCGGGGACGACCGACATCGTCGATCAGGCGACGAAGATCCACGAGTCGACCACCTCCTGTGCGTCGAGCGTGAGCCAGCACGCCGCCCTCGCGGCCCTGACCGGGCCCCAGGACGCCGCCGCCGACATGTACGACGCCTTCCGCGAGCGCCGCGACTACGTCGTCGACCGGGTCGCGACCATCGACGGCCTGACCTGTCCCCGACCGGAGGGCGCGTTCTACGCCTTCCTCGATCCGGACCTGCCGGGGACGAGCCTGGAGATGGCGGAGCACCTGCTCCGGGAGTACGGCGTCGTCCTCGCGCCCGGCGACGGGTTCGGCGAGGCGGGCGACGGCCACGTTCGCCTGAGCTTCGCCAACAGCCTCGACCGTCTGGAGACGGGACTCGATCGGCTCGAACGCGCCATCGACGACGCCCGGTAGCGCGACGGGTTTTTGCCCGGTGGACGGTACCGTCACACATGGTGTCGGTCCCCGGCGAACTCGCTCCACCCCCGCGGATCGTCGACTGGTCGCTGTTCGCCGCCGTCGGCGTCGCCGTCGCGACCGGCGTCACGAGCTTCTGGCTCGGCCACCCGTCGGACGCCGCCGTCTTCTGGATCCACGCCGTCGCCGGGCTGTCGCTCCTCCCGCTCCTCGCGGCGAAGTTCCGCCGGGTCGCCGGCCGCGTCCGCGACCGGCGGGCCTGGGACCGCGCCACGCCACTCTCCGTCTGTCTCGCGGCCGTCGCCGTGGCCGCCGGCGCGACGGGCGTCGGGTGGGCCCTGGGCGTCACCGCGCCGCTCGGCGTCTGGACGCTCCTCAACCTCCACATCCTGTTCGGCCTGCTTGTCGGACCTCTCCTGTTGGTGCACCTGCGGTC
Source organism: Haloplanus salinarum (assembly GCF_009762275.1). NCBI lineage: Archaea > Methanobacteriati > Methanobacteriota > Halobacteria > Halobacteriales > Haloferacaceae > Haloplanus > Haloplanus salinarum. The sequence goes on from NZ_CP034345.1 coordinate 1,493,551, forward strand.
GCGCTTTCGCCCGCTCCGGGGCCGGGACGTCCGGGACCGCCGGGTCGCGCTCCAGTACGCGGCGCTTGTGGCCGCCGGCGGCGCGACGGCGTGGATTCTGCGACGGCTCGCGGCCCTGCTGGAAACGCCCGCCGCGTCCCGGCGGTTCACCGGCTCGCGCGAACTCGACGCCGGGAGCGACCTCCCGGTCACGAGCTGGGTGGTGGACGACCCGGCGCCCGTCGAGCCGGCGGCGTGGACGCTGACCGTCGACGGACGGGTCGCCCGCCCGCTGGCACTCGGCGTCGACGACCTGCAACCTGCCACGGAACGGCGGGCGCTCCTCGACTGTACGAGCGGGTGGTACGCCGAGCGCGACTGGCGGGGGCTCGACCTCGGCACGCTCGTCGACGCCGCGGAGCCGACGGCCGACGCCGCGTGGGTGACGGTCCACTCGGTGACGGGCTACCGGTGGAGCCTCCCGCTGCCGGAGGCCCGGGAGGCCCTGCTGGCGACGCATCTCTCCGGCGAACGGCTCGACCACGGCCACGGCTACCCGCTCCGTCTCGTCGCCCCGGATCGCCGCGGCTTCCAGTGGGTGAAGTGGATCGAACGGGTGGAGGTCCGTCGACGGCCCGATCCGCGCCAGTGGCTCGCCGTCTTCGTCAGCGGGTTCTATAGTAGCGGTTGAAACTGTTCACACATCCGATCGCCGGACTGCGTACGATCGGATGTGCGATGATTTCAACCGCTACTATAGTCCAAGTCGCCGCCCCGGATGGCGCGCTCGGCGGCGGCGAGCGTCGCGTCCGGGTCGAACTCCGCGACGAGCCGTTCCAGTTCGGCCCGGTCGGCGTCGGCCAGGTCGCGGGCGTGTGCCGTGATCCGCGGGACCGCACGCAGGATGTTGTCGACGATCGGGACGTCCGCGACCTGCGCCGACCGCGACAGCGGGTTCAGATCGATCACGAGTTCGACCTTCCCGAGGTCGGCGAGGGCCGCGGCGCGGTCGCCGTCCTCCAGCGGCACCAACACGACGTCGGCGTCGGCGATACCGTCCGCGTCGACTTTCGCGCGCTCGTGGGCCAGGTTCGGGATGCGGGCGTCGGCGGCCATCCCCTTCACCTCGCGTGCGCCGTGCTCGCGGAGGTGGTCGGCGATGGCCCGTATCCGCTCGTCCGTCCGGTTGAACAGGTTCACCTCCAGGTCGGCCCCGACGGCGTCGGCGAGGTCGACCAGTTCCGCGGGGACGAGCGCCGCCGCGTTGCCGTTCACGGCGACGACGGGATGATCGGCGAGCAGGAGGTGGGCAGCAGCCGCCCGCGCCGCCGCGTCCGCCGAGGGGATGGTCCGCTCGCCGAGCAAGTAGTCGAAGGCCTCGCCACGACCCTGTGCGATGAGGCCCTGCCGGCTGGTGATGCCCTTCTCGACGCCCGCCTCGACGCGGTGGCGGGTCACCAGCGAGTCGTGACGGGGGTGATCCGCCGGAATCTCGGCCTCGACCATGCGCGTCCGATACGCCGGGCCGAACAAAAGCGCCCCGATCAGTCGTCGGCGAGGTGCGCACCCGCGTCGTAGGTCCGACAGACCGTCGCGTCGTAGCCCGCGTCGGAGAGCCCCGACCCGAGTGCGAACACCGTCTCCCCGAGCATCGCCATGGAAGCCCGCCCGCCGGCGTCGTCGACGGCCGAGAGGACCTCTGCGAGTCGGTCGGTCACCAGCCCCGTCTCGTCGGCGAAGCGCCGCGATTCGTCGAGCAGCGTCGACAGGGTCGGCCGATCCACCAGCCGCGAGAGGGCCGCCTCACCCGCGGTCACCAGCCGGTCGGTGTCGCCGGCGAGGACCGCCGCCGTCGAGAGGTCACCCAGCGTGAGGTACTCCACGCGCGCCCGCTCCGGGACGGCGTCGAGTCGACCGTGCGCGGGCGCGCCGGGGTCGAGACGGATCGGCACCCCGCCGCGGGCCTGTGCAACCACGTCGCCGAGGCCGGTCCCCGCGACCACCTCCGCCCGGTGGGCGAGGGTCACGAGGGCGTTCGTCGACCGCTCGCACCCGAAGGCGCGGTTGGCCGCGAGCGCCGTCCCGAGGGCCATCGCCCCCGAGACGCCGAACCCCGTCCCGAGCGGGAGGTCGCCCTCCGCGATAACCCGCGCCCGGTCGGCGACGTCGAGCGCCGAGAGCACCGTCTCCACGGCCGCCATCGGACAGTCCTCGCCGTCGAGGGTGATCCGCGGCGCGTCGTCGGCCGGCTGCACCGTCACGCGGACGCCGTCCGAGAGGGTCACCCCCGCCCCGCGCGACCCCGCCCGTTCGGGGTCGTCGTCGGGATACGGGCTGAAGAAGCCGGTGACGTGACCGGGGACGAACGCCGTCGCGTCGGCCCCCCGCGACTGTTCGCTCATGTCACCGACGACGGGCCGGGGGTCGTTAAGCCCTGTCGGAACGGCGCCGCGACCGTCACGGAGGATTCGAGCGATGATTCGATCGGCGGAGCGGGGGTCGCCCTACGGGCTCAGACGCTGCCTGTCTCGCGGGAACAGGACAGCCTCGCGGATGTTGTCCAGATCCAGCATCGTCATCACCAGCCGCTCGACGCCGTAGGCCCACCCGGCGTGGGGCGGCATCCCGTAGCGGAACATCCGGGTGTAGTAGTCGAACTGCTCGGGGTCGAGACCCTGCTGTTCGAAGCCGGCGACGAGTTCGTCGTAGCGGTGTTCGCGCTGCCCGCCCGAGACGAGCTCCATCCGCGGGTGCATCAGGTCGAAACCCTTCGAGAGCTGCGGGTCGTCGTCGTAGTCCTGGATGTAGAACGGCTTGATCTCGGAGGGCCAGTCGGTGATGAAGTAGTGGCCGCCGACGTCCGAGCCGAGCGCCTTCTCGGCCTCGGTCGGCAGGTCGTCGCCCCAGACGAGCTGTTCGTCGAGTTCGCCCGTGGCGTTGACCCGCTCGATGGCCTCCTCGTAGGTGAGCCGCGGGAAGTCGTCCTCGGGGACCGCGAAGTCGTCGTAACCCAGCAGTTCGAGTTCCTCGGCGCAGTTCTCGGCGACGCCCTCGTAGGCCGCCTTGAGCGTCCCCTCACAGACGTCCATCGCCTCGTGGTGGTCGACGAAAGCCGACTCGAAGTCGATCATCGTCGCCTCGTTGAGGTGGCGGGGCGTGTTGTGCTCCTCGGCGCGGAAGATGGGACCGATCTCGAAGACGCGTTCGAGGCCACTGCCGACCATCAGCTGTTTGAACAGCTGTGGCGACTGGTTCATGAAGGCCTCCTGCCCGAAGTAGGTGATCGGGAACAGTTCCGTGCCGCCCTCCGTGCCGGTGGCGACGATCTTCGGCGTGTTGATCTCCGTGCTCCCGACCGAGCGGAAGTACTCCCGCACCGACCGCAGGATCTCGCTCCGGATCTCGAAGATGGCCTTCACCTCGGGCTTGCGGAGGTCGAGGGTGCGGTTGTCGAGCCGGGTCGGGAGTTCGGCGTCGACCTTCCCCGAGGGGTCGAGCGGAAGTTCGGGGTCGGCGCCGGCCAACACGTCGAGGGAGTCGGGGACCATCTCCAGGCCCGTCGGCGCCCGCGGCTCCTCCTCGACGGCGCCGGTGACGGTCACGACGCTCTCGCGGTGGACGTCCAGCCCCGTCTCGACGAGGTCCTCGTCCATCTCGTCTTTCTCGAACTTGATCTGGAGCTTGCCGGTGCGGTCCCGGAGGATCAGGAAGGCGATGCCGCCGAGGTCGCGGATCTCGTGGACCCAGCCGGCGACGGTCGCCGTCTCGCCGGCGGCCACGTCGGCCGTGTGCGTTCGGTTTTCCATACCCACCCGTATCGGTCCCCGTACCTTAAACGCGGCCGTTTTCGGTCGCTCGTCCGGGGCATCGTACGGCCGTCCCGTCGACCGGGGCGGCGACGGCCGCTCGCGGCCACGCCCGCTCATACGGTTATTGTGACTGTGTACCGGTGGTTCGCCGAACTGTTCTGGCGAACCACCGGTAATGACTTACGATAAACAGTATCAGTCGACGCGGAACTCGCCGATCACGTCCTCGTCGAGCGAGACGCCGAGTCCGGGCTCCTCGGGGAGGGCGATGCGGCCGTCCTCCAGCTCGGGCGGCGTCTCGAACAGCGCCTCGTACACGGGGAAGTCGGTCGGGTCGAACTCCAGCCACTCGCAGGCCGGCGACGCCGCGACGACGTGCATCGTCGCCGCGAGGCCGACGCCGGTGGTGAAACAGTGGGGGGAGACGACCGTCCCGTGGGCCTCCGCGAGCGCACAGACCTTCGTCGCCTCGGTGATGCCGCCACAACGCATCACGTCGGGCATCGCGTAGTCGACAGCGTCCGCCTCGAACAGGTCACGGAAGCCCCACTTCGTGTACTCGTTCTCGCCGGCGGCCAGCGGGACGGCGAGTTCCTCCTGCAGGGCCGCGAGCCCGTCCACGTCGTACGGCGAGAGCGGCTCCTCGTACCAGTAGACGTCGTAGTCTTCGAGCATCCGCCCGACGCGCCGGGCGTCCGGGCGGTCGTACCCGCAGTTCATGTCCACCATCAGTTCGGCGTCGCCGATGGCGTCCCGCATCGCCGCCACCCGCTCCTCGTCGGCGTCGATCCCCCGTCCGAGGTGGGTCTTGACGCCCGCGAACCCGCGGTCGACGTACGAGCCCGCCCGCTCGGCCATCGTCTCGGGGTCCTGCCAGAACAGGTCGCTCGCGTACGGTTTGAGGTCGCCGCCGACGGGACCACCGAGCAGGCGGTAGACGGGCACGCCGTGGTGCTTGCCCGCGATGTCCCAGAGCGCGATGTCGACACCGCTGGCCGCGGACAGTCCCTGCCCCTTCAGGTCCTTGTACACGGTGTCGGTCACCATCGACTCCCAGAGCCGCTGGATATCGAGGGGGTCCTCGCCGATCAGCCGCGGGGCGTACTTCTCCTCGACGATGCGCTCGACGATGTACGACTCCGGTCCCACGCCCTCGCCGATCCCCGTGATGCCCGCGTCCGTCTCGACGACGACGAAGGCCGCCCCGCGGGCCGACATCGAACGCCCACGCGAGACGCCGAGCGGTCGCTCCAGCGGTACCTCGATCCGTTCGACCCGCACGTCGGTGATCTCCATGCACGCGGGGTTCGGTGGCGGGCGAATAAAACCACGGGGCGACCGCGGCGGTGGCGTCCCCGGCTCACTCCGCGTCGGCGTCGGCCGCCTTCGCGCCCTCGACCGTCTCGCGGACGGCCGCACAGCCCTCGTCGTGAAGCAGGTCGCCGACGACGACCACGTCGGCGTGCTGGCTCATCTCCCGTGCGGCGTCGTAGTCGCCGATGCCGCCACCGTAAAACAGGGTCGCGTCGTCGAGCGCCTCGTTCGCGGCCGCGACCGTCTCGGGGTCGCCGAAGGTGCCCGAGTACTCGATGTAGACGATCTCCTGGCCGAACAGTTTCTCCGCGACGGCGGCGTAGGCGGCCACGTCGTCGGGCGACTGGTCGCAGTCGGCGTCGGTGTACTCCGCAACGGAGGAGTCGGGGTTGAGGACGATGTAGGCCTCGGTGTGGGTGCGACTCCAGTCGAGACCGTTCTCGATGCGCACCCACTCCTTGTGGGCGCCGGTGACCCAGAAGCTGTCACCGGCGTTGAACACCGTCGGGATCAGGTAGCCATCGAGCGCGGCGTCGTCGATGACGACCGCGGGGTTCGACGGCTCCTGATAGAGCGGCACGCCGTACTTCGCGCAGGCGTCGACGACCGTCTCCATCTTCTCTTTGGTCATCCCCGTCGTCCCGCCGATCTCGATGGCGTCGGTTCCGGTGGCACAGACGTCCTCGAACGTCTCACCCGCGACGAGGTCCTTGTCGGGGTCGATCTTGAGGACGTGGTCCCACTCGTCCCACGGCGTGGTCATTGCAGGTGGTTACTCCGCGGAGACGATAAAAAGGGTCCGACTCGTGGCGCTCGTCCGCCGTCGGCCACGGACGGTCAGTCCGCGTCGGCCTGCCAGTTTCGTACGGTATCCTCGCCGACGCCGTCGATCTCGTCGGCCAGCGCGTCCGGTTCGGCGGCCTTCAGGCCGGCGACGTCCTCGACGCCCGCGGCCTTCAGCTTCTCGGCGGTCTTCTCGCCGATGCCGTCGATGGCCTCCAGTTCCGTCCCCGCCTGCCGGGCCTGGTACTCCCGGTAGTTACAGATCGGACAGCCCAGATCCCACGGCTCGCGGTCAGCATCCTCGTAGGTAATCCGCAGGCCCGGGAGGCCGTGTTCCTCGCAGGTCTCCTCGACGCGTTCGACCTCGCCACGGCGAGGCATCGGGAGGGAGTACTCGCAGTCGGGGTAGCGCGTACAGCCGACGAGTCGGCCGCCGGAGCGGAGGCGCTTGACCGCGAGTTCGCCGTCGTGGTCCGCGCCACACTCCGGACACGGCCCGACGATCAGGTCGGGTTCCTCGTCGGCGGCCTCGGCCGCACACAGCGGACAGCCGTGGACGAACGTCTTCCGCCCGGCGAGCATCTTCACGTCGTGGAGGCCGTGCTCCCCGCAGACGTCGTCGAGGAGGATGGGCTTGCCCGTCGAGGGGAGCGGGAGCGTATACTCGCAGTCGGGGTAGCCGTCACAGCCGACGAAATAGGAGCCCCCGCGGCTCCGCCGGATCACGAGGTCCGCGCCACACTCCGGACACGGCCCGACGGTCTTGTCGGCCTTCAGCGACTCGCGGAGGTGATCGCCGAGCGCCTCCCGGGAGTCCTCGAGGCGGTCGAACACGCGTTCGAGGATCTCCCGCGACTCGTCGGTCACCTCGTCCAGGTCGGCCTCGCCGCGGGCGATGGCCTGCATGTCCTCCTCCAGTCGGGCGGTCATCTCCTCGCTGACGATGCGGTCGGCGAACTCCTCGGAGGCCTCGACGACCCCTCGGGCTAGCCGGGTCGGCCGGGGCGGATCGCCCTCGATGTACCCCCGGTCGTACAGCTTCTGGATCACGTCGTGTCGCGTCGCCTTCGTCCCGATGCCCATGTCCTCCATGGTCTCGATGAGTCGGGACTGCCCGTACCGGCGCGGCGGCTGGGTCTGCTTGGCTTCGAGGCGCGCCTCGGTCACCGCGAGTTCCTCCCCCTCGGCGACGTCGGGGACGTAGTTCTCCGTCGTCGAGCGGTAGGGATAGACGGCGTGGTAGCCCGGATCGACGAGGCGCTTGCCGTTGGCTTTCAGGCGGAGGTCCTCGTCGTCGCCGTCGACGGCCGCGACGACGCGCAGGTGTTCCCAGGTCGCCGCGTCCGCGACGGTGGCCAGGAAGCGGCGGACGACGAGTTCGTACACCACCCACTCGTCCTCCGAGAGGTCCGAGGGCGAGGGGAGTTCGTCGGTCGGGTGGATCGGCGGATGGTCGGTCGTCTCCTCGTCGCCGGCCGTGGGCGTGATCTCGTCGGCGTCGAGCAGGTCGGCGGCGTCGTCGCCGAACCGGGGGCCGTCCGACAGCGCGTCGAGCAGGGCCCGCGGCTCCAAGTCTTCGGGATAGACCGTGTTGTCCGTCCGGGGGTAGGTGACGTAGCCCGCGGTGTAGAGGTCCTCGGCGATGCTCATCGCGCGCTGGGCGGAGTAGTCGATCCCGCTCGCGGCGCGGATGAACTGCGTCGTGTTGAACGGCGCCGGCGGATCGTCGGTCCGGGTGCGCCGGCGCACCTCGTCGACGGTCGCCGTCGACGCCGCCGACAGGGTCCGGTCGACCGCGTCGGCCCGCGCCTCTTCCCAGACGCGCTCGGCCTCGTTGTCGTCCGCATCGAGGTAGAAGTACTGCGCCTCGAAGGTCTCCGAGTCCTTCGTGAGGGCGGCGAACAGTTCCCAGTAGTCCTCGGAATCGAAGGCGTCGATCTCGCGTTCCCGATCGACGATCAGCTTCAGCGTCGGACCCTGGACCCGGCCGACGGAGATGAAGTCGTCGCCGAGTTGCCGGGCCGACAGGGAGAGAAAGCGCGTGAGCGAGGCGCCCCACATCAGATCGATGATCTGCCGGGCCTCGCCCGCGGCCGCGAGGTCGAAATCGAGGTCGTCGGGGTCGGCGAACGCCTCCTGCACCTCGCGGTCGGTGATCGAGGAGAACCGCACCCGATCGACTGGCGCCGCCTCGTTGACCTCGCGGACGAGTTCGTACGCCTCCTTCCCGATGAGTTCGCCCTCGCGGTCGTAGTCGGTCGCGATGTGGATCCGCGAGGCGTCGCGTGCCAGCCGCCGGAGCGCCGCGACGATGTTCTCCTGGGTCGGCCGTTTCTCGACGTCCGCGCTCACGAGTTCGACCGGCTCGACGTCGCGCCAGTCGCCGTACTCCGGCGGGAAGTCGACGCCGACGACGTGCCCCGACAGGCCGATACAGCGCTTGCCACCCCACTTGTAGACGTTGACGCCGTTGACGCGGTCGCTCTCCGCGCTCCCGTCGCTCAGGATGTCCGCGATGCGACGGGCGGCGTTGTCCTTCTCCGTGACGATCAACTCGGGGCCGCGTTTCATCGACCTGCCGTACGCCGAGGGCACGCCTAAAGCTTTCGTGGGGCGTAATCACCGGACGTGAGTGGTGTGAACTGGGGACACGGAGCGCCCCCGCGGCCGCTCACTCGTCCAGGCGCTCGCGGAGCAGGCCGTTGACCGTCCCGGGGTCGGCGCTCCCGCCGGTCTTGCTCATCACCTGCCCGACGAGGAAGTTGAGGGCGCCACCCTCGCCGTCGTGGTAGTCCTCGACGGCGTCGGGGTTCTCCTCGATGGCCGCGTCGACGGCGGCGGCGACGGCGTCGTCGCCCGCCTTGCCCAGTCCCTCGCGCTCGACGACGGTGTCCGGGTCCTCGCCCTCGTCGAGCATCGTCCGCAACACCACCTCGCGGGCGTTCTTCTCCGTGATCTCGTCGGCGTCGACGAGTTCGATCAGGCGGGCGAACTCGTCGAGTCGCCCCTCGACGTCCGTGACCCGCATGTCGCGGTAGTTGAGTTCGCCCAGCAGGTCGTCGGCGACCCACGTCGCCGCGAGGCCGGGATCGAAGCGGTCCGCGACGGTCTCGAAGAAGTCGGCCACCTCCTTGGTCGACGTGAGCTTCGACGCCGCCTCGGGGTCGAGCCCGTACTCCTCGCGGAAGCGCTCGCGGCGCGCGTCCGGCAGCTCCGGGATCGGAATCCGCTCCTTCCAGTCCGCGACCTGCAGGGGCGGGAGGTCCGCCTCGCGGAAGTAGCGGTAGTCCTTCTCCTCCTCCTTCGAGCGCATGGAGACGGTGATCCCCCGGCTCTCGTCCCAGTGGCGCGTCTCCTGTTCGATCTCTCGCCCGCGCTCGACGGCGTTCTTCTGGCGGGTCACCTCGTAGGCCAGTGCCTGCTCCGCGCCCTTGTGACTGGAGATGTTCTTCACCTCGGTGCGGTTGGCCGCTTCGAGCGCCGCCTCGTCGACGTCGCCGTCGCCGTCCATCTCGTCGGCCGGGACCAGCGAGATGTTGGCGTCGATCCGGAGGCTGCCGTCGCGCGAGGCGTCGAAGACGCCGAGGTACTCCAGGACCTCCTCCAGTTTCGCGAGGAAAGCCCGGACCTCGGCCGGCCCCCGGAAGTCGGGCTCGGTGACGATTTCCATCAGCGGCGTGCCCGCGCGGTTGTAGTCGACGAGCGTGTGCTCGGCCGTCTCGATGTTGCCGCCCTCGTGCTGGAGGCTCCCGGGGTCCTCCTCGAGGTGCGCACGGCCGATGCCGACCTCGCGGCGCTCGTCCTCGACGCTCACCTCCAGGGAGCCGTCGGCACAGATCGGTGCGTCGTACTGCGTGATCTGGAAGTTCTTCGGCAGGTCGGGGTAGTAGTAGTTCTTGCGGTGGAACCGGGTCTCCTCGGCGACCTCGGCGTCGAGCGCCTTCCCCACCTTCACCGCGGCCTCGACGGCCGCCTCGTTGAGGACCGGGAGGGCACCGGGCAGGCCCAGACAGACGGGACAGGTCCGGGTGTTGGGCCCCTCGTCGTCGGCCGACTCGGTCGAACAGCCACAGAAGATCTTCGTGTCGGTCTCGAGCTGGACGTGGACCTCCAGCCCGATGACGACCGCGAGATCACGTTGCTGGAGCGCCTGCGCAGTCATTGTGCGGGGTTGTACCGGCGGTGGCTAAAGGCTAACGGGACTCGTCGGACAGTCGCTGTCGCGCAGGACAGGCCGGTGGAGAGCGGTTCGTTTTCACTACTGAGAACCCATCGTGGCTTTGTTGCCGATGGGGTCCCCAAGCCAGGGCGATGAACCGCCGAGGGATCTCCCCGCTCGTGGGGACGGTCGTCGTGATCGTCATCACCCTCCTGCTGGCCTCGATGTTCGCCGCCGGGGCGACGCAGATGGCCGACTTCGACCGTGAGCGCGATCAGGTGGGCGATCTGACCGACGACCGGGGAGCTGGGGGGTGGAACGACAGCTACCGATCCGAACTGATCTGGGCGCGCGACGACGATCCGGACGAAAACACGGTGCACGTGGTGAACTACACTATCGCGACGGGTGCCGACGCTGCCGGCAACTCCCTGAACAGCGTGGTCGTCGAATATCCCGACGGATCGGCGAGCGTCACGGGGGTGGACGAACGCGAGGACATCGAGACCGTCGGGATCGACGAGGATCGCGACGGCGACATCGAGGTCGACGCGACCGACGACGTGGAGTGTTGTCCACCCGACGACGGGGTGAAAGTCTCCGACGGCGGGAACACGATCACGATCGAGCTATCGGGGAACTACAACCTGGAGGGCGGCGACGCGTTGATCGTGGAGTTCGAGGAGGTGGATAACCCCGACGGCGCGGGTGACTACGCCGTCACCGTCGGAATCAACGGCGACGAAACCGACTCGGGTACGCTGGAGATTGACAACGACTGACCCTTCACGGCCGCCTCGGTCGAACAGCCACGGAGCAAATTCGTGCCGGTCTCGAACTGGTGTGAACCTCCAGCCCGGTGACGACCGCGAGATCACGTTGCTGGAGCGCCTGCGCAGTCATTGTGCGGGGTTGCACCGTTGGTGGCTAAAGGCTAACGGGACTCGTCGTCGGCCCACGACACCTCCTCGATTCCCTCCGCCTCCTGCGGGATGAACGGACCGATCGAGAGCGTGTGTTTCGCCACCGTCGCGATGCGGATGACGTAGACCAGCAAGACGAGAAAGGGGAGTACCGACACCGTGGTGGCCAGGGCGACGACCGGCACCAGAACGCCGGGGTAGCTCGTCGGATCGAAGAAGGCGATCATGCAGGCCGCGACGAGCAGTGCGGGAATCGTGACCGCGAAGATGCTCTCCGAGAGGTCGATGAGTTCCCACTGGAAGTAGAGCGTCTTGAAGTGTTCGCGCGCGGGGCCGAACAGTTCGAGCGTGTCGACGAGCCGGTCGAGCGCGTCGCGGGTCTCGTCGGAGACGTCGTAGCGGTTGCGGATACGCTGGGCGGTGAACAGCTTCCACGAGTAGTTGAAGTCCAGCACCGCCGAGAGCACGTCGAACCCGCCGAACTGGGCGCCGTGCAGGTCGTCGGCGACCTACGTCGCGTTCTCGGTCAGGCCTTCGGTGAGATTACGCACCGCGTCGTAGCCGTCGTCACCGTCTTCGACCGTCTCGCCGAGGGCCCTGGCGCGCTGGCCGGCGAGTTCGACGAGCGCACGCAGGAACTCCGAGGGGCGGGCGGGACTGACCGGGGCGCCGAGCATCTCGGCGGTGTCCTCGCGGAAGTCGAGGGCACCACGCATCCGGTCGCGCTGGTCGCCGAGCGGCCCCAGTTCCTGTGAGAGCACGAGTTGGTTGAGCGTCAACACCAGCGTCACACCGGTGATCGTCGCGGTGAGTAAGCCCTGGAAGAGGGTGTCGATCGAGTCGCTCTCGCGGAGGGTCCCCTCCGCACCCGGGAGATAGGTGCCGGTCACGAGCAAGACGAGAAACGCCACGACGACAAGCCCCGCGACGATGAGGCGACGGTCGGCCTCCAGCAGGAACCGGAGTTTGGTTCGGCTCTCGCCGGCGCGAGCGCGCAGCGTATCGCCGGAGTGATCCTCGCCCATGGCCTCGTTGGGGGGGCAAAAGACTGGGGCCGGCGCCGCGCCGAGCGGAAGCTTAATACCTGCGCCAGCCATGTGAGTTGACAGATGACACGGTCCACCACACCCGGACGGCCGCCGGCCGACAGTGGTGTGTCCATCGTCGCGATTATCGGGGCCCAGTAGCCCCACAACATCCTCTCTCCTCGAATCCGTCCCGTCCGCAACGACCCCCGACCATCGGCGTCGCCGCGCCACCGTGACGCCGTCGCCACACGACCCACATGACAGAACACGTTTCAGTCCAGCAAGACCCAGCGGAGGAATCGACCACAACCACGCGACCGATCACGAGCGGTGCCGACGCCGTCGTCGCGGCGCTCGAAGCCGCCGGCGTCGACCACGCGTTCGGGGTACAGGGCGGGGCCATCATGCCCGTCTACGACGCCCTGTATCACGCCGACATCGAACACGTCGTCATGGGCCACGAACAGTCCGCGGCCCACGCCGCCGACGCCTACGGCACCGTCACCGGCACGCCGGGGGTCTGTCTGGCCACCTCCGGTCCCGGCGCCACCAACCTCGTCACCGGGCTGGCCGACGCCGACATGGACTCCGATCCGGTGGTCGCCCTGACCGGGCAGGCCCCGTCGACGCTAGTCGGCAAGGACGCCTTCCAGGAGACGGACACGACGGGCGTGACCGAACCGATCACGAAGACGAACTACTTCGCGACCGATCCCGATACGGTGGGTGACGACGTCGGCGAGGCGTTCGCGCTCGCCCGCGACGGCCGGCCGGGGCCGACGCTGGTCGACCTCCCGAAAGACGTCACGCAGGCACCCGCCGAGTGGACGCCCGGCGACCCCCCACGCCCCGCCCACGTCGAGGTGCCCGATGCGGCCGACGGCGCCCGGGTCGACGCGGCCGCGGCCGCCCTCGCGGGCGCCGAGCGTCCCGTCGTCCTCGCCGGCGGCGGCGTGATCAAGGGCGAGGCGTGGGGTGAACTCCGGGCGGTGGCGACCGAGTTCGGCCTGCCGGTCGTGACGACGATGCCGGGACTCGGCTCGTTCCCCGAGGATCACGCCCTCTCGATGGGCGTCGCGGGCATGCACGGCACCGGCTACGCCAACATGGCCCTCCAGCACTGCGACGTGTTGCTCGCCGTCGGGACGCGCTTCGACGACCGACTCACCGGCGGCGTCGAGACGTTCGCACCGGGAGCGACGGTGGTCCACGTCGACATCGACCCCGCGGAGATCGACAAGAACGTGCACGCGGACCACCCGCTCGTCGGCGACGCGGCGACGGTGCTCGACCAACTCCGCGATGCGACGCCCCGGTCGCCCGACGCGGCCGCGTGGCGTACGGCGTGCGAGGAGTGGAGAGACGAGTACGCGATGGACTACAGGACAGCCGAGGACGGCCCCCTGAAACCGCAGTTCGTCGTCGAGGCGACGGACGCGCTGACGCCCGAAGACGCGATCGTCACGACGGGTGTCGGCCAACACCAGATGTGGGCGATGCAGTACTGGACGTTCCGGCACCCCCGGACGTGGGTCTCCTCCCACGGGTTGGGGACGATGGGGTACGGACTCCCGGCGGCCATCGGCGCGCGCCTCGCCGCGGCCGACGACCGGTCGGTCGTCTGCTTCGAGGGCGACGGCTCCTTCCTGATGTCGGTCCAGGAACTCGCCGTCGCGGTCCGGGAGGACCTCGACGTCACGGTGGTCGTCCTCAACAACGCGGCGATCGGAATGGTCCGGCAGTGGCAGGACGCCTTCTTCGACGGCCGCCGGATGGCCTCGGAGTACTCCTGGGTTCCGGAGTTCGACACGCTCGCGGAGGCGTTCGGCGCCAAGGGCTTCCGCCTCGAGACGGACGACGAGGTGGCCGAGACGCTTCGGGCGGCGCTCGAGTACGACGGCCCGTCGATCGTGGACGCACACGTCGCTCCGGAGGAGGACGTCTATCCCATCGTCCCGAGCGGCGGCGACGACGCCAAGTTCGCGCTGAACGGCTCGCAACTCGCGGACCTGTGACCCCGACACGTGTCACCCCGTGGCAAGAGTATAGGTTGCGGATCCCCGAAACGGACGTATGGACTTCGAAGCGCCACCCGAACACGCGCTGATCCGATCGACGGCCGAGGACATCGCGGCCGAGTACGGCCCCGAGTACTGGCGCGAACGCGAGCAAGCGGGCGAGTTCGCCGCCGACTTCTGGGACGAACTCGGCGAGGCGGGCTTCCACGGGCTGTTGGTCCCCGAGGAGTACGGCGGCGCCGGCATGGGCCTCCAAGAGATGGGGCTGGCGATGGAGACGCTGTGTGCCGAGGGCTGTGGGATGGCCGGCACCTGGTATCTGGTCGTCACCGCGGGCATGGCCGCCGTCGCGCTCCGGGAGTCGGGCACCGAGGCCCAGAAGGAGGCGTCCCTGCCCGACCTGGCGGCGGGCGACCGGCTCTTCTCCGTCGCCATCACCGAACCCGACGCGGGGACGAACACGCTGAACGTCGGCACGCGCGCCGAACGCGACGGCGACGGGTACGTCCTGAACGGCAAGAAGGCCTGGATCACCTTCGCCGACCGCGCCGACGACATGATCCTCGTCACCCGCACGACGCCGCGCGAGGAGGTGGCGAAACCAACCGAGGGGCTGAGCCTCTTCGTCGTCGACATGGACGACCCCGGAATCGAGGTGTCGCCCATCCCCAAACACGCCCTCAACTACTCGAAGTCCTGCGAGGTGTTCGTCGAGGACGTCCACGTGCCCGAGACGGCGCTGCTGGGCGAGGAGGACGCCGGCTGGTGGCACCTGGTCGAGACGCTCAACCCCGAACGGATCGGGTTCGCGGCCGGCGCGACGGGCGTCGCCGAACTCGCCGTCTCGAAGGCCGTCGACTACGCCAACGAGCGCGAGGTGTTCGGCGCGCCCATCGGCACCCACCAGGGCGTCTCCTTCCCGATCACGAAGGCCTACACGGGCGTCGAGACGGCGCGCCTGATGCGACGGAAGGCGTCGTGGCTGTTCGACCGTGGCGAGGACTGCGGCTACGAGGCCAACGTCGCGAAGGCCGCGGCGGTGGAGGCGGGCATCGACGCCGTCTACCACGCCATGCAGGCCTTCGGCGGGTGGGGGTACGCCAGGGAGTACGACGTCGAGCGGTGGTGGCGCGAGATCAACCTCACCCGCCTCGCGCCCGTCACCCAGCAGATGGCGTACAACCACATCGCGACCGAGATCGGCTTCCCGAGGTCGTACTGAGATGGACGTTCGCGTCGCCGGGACGACGGCCGCGGAGGCGGAAGCCATCGCCAGGGCGCTCGCGGCCCGGTTCGGCGAGCGGGTCCGCGTGTTCGCCGACCGAGACGGGGAGCCGGTGGCCGAGAGCGACCCGCCCGACGGGACGGGACGGGACGGCGACGACGCGGCGGGGCCGACCGACCGCGAGGCGGCTCTGTGGGCCGAAATCGAGGATATCCTCGACGGGGGACCGGAGGCGTACCGACAGCGACAGCGGGAGGCCGGAAAGCTGTTCGTCCGCGACCGCCTCGACCGCTGGTTCCCCGAGGGGCTCACCTTCGAGGACGGGAAGTTCGCCAACTTCGACGCGTGGCACCCGTCGGCCCCGGGTGAGGGGGACGGCGACCGCCTCCCCGCGGACGGCCTCATCACCGGCGCCGCCACCTTCGAGGGGCGGGCGGTCCACTTCATGGCCAACGACTACACGGTCAAGGCGGGGTCGATGGCCGAGAAGGGCGTCGAGAAGTTCCTCCGAATGCAGGAGCGGGCGCTCAAGACGGGGCGGCCGGTGCTCTACCTGATGGACTCCTCGGGGGGCCGGATCGACCAGCAGACGGGCTTTTTCGCCAACCGCGAGGGGATCGGGAAGTTCTACTACAACCACTCGCGGCTCTCGGGGGCGGTGCCACAGGTCTGCGTGCTGTACGGACCCTGTATCGCGGGCGCCGCCTACACCCCCGTCTTCGCCGACTTCACGGTCATGGTCGAGGGGTCGGCGATGGCCATCGCCTCGCCGCGCATGGTCGAGATGGTCACCGGCGAGGAGATCAGCATGGACGAACTGGGCGGGCCCGGGGTCCACGCCGCCGAGTCGGGGAGCGCGGACCTGGTCGCCGCCGACGAGTCCGAGGCCCGATCGCTCGTTGCGCGACTGTTCGCTTACCTCCCGGACAACGCCGACGCCGATCCGCCGCGGACCGAGGGCCGCGATCCGGCAAAGTCGCCGGACGGTATCGACGCCGTGGTGCCCGAGGCGCCGCGGAAGGCCTACGACGTCCGGAACCTGCTCGACCGCCTCGCCGACGAGGGGTCGGTGCTGGAGCTGAAATCGGAGTACGGCGCGGAGATCGTCACCGCCTTCGCCCGTCTGGATGGCCGGCCGGTCGGGGTCGTCGCCAACCAGCCGGCGAGGCGTGCGGGCGCCATCTTCCCCGACGCCGCCGAGAAGGCCGCCGAGTTCGTCTGGACCTGCGACGCCTACGGGATCCCCCTGCTCTACCTCTGTGACACGCCGGGGTTCATGGCCGGATCGAGCGTCGAGAAGGAGGGGATCCTGGAGGCGGGCAAGAAGATGATCTACGCCACCTCGGCGGCGACAGTGCCGAAACAGTGCGTGGTGGTGCGGAAGGCCTACGGCGCGGGCATCTACGCGATGTCGGGACCGGCCTACGACACCGAGTCGACGCTGGCGCTCCCGGGCGCCGAGATCGGCATCATGGGTCCCGAGGCGGCGATCAACGCCGTCTACGCCCGCAAGCTCGCCGACATCGACGATCCCGCGGAGCGCGAGCGACGGGAGGCGGAACTCCGCGAGGAGTACCGCGAGGGGATCGACGTCCACCGGATGGCCAGCGAGGTGGTGATCGACGAGCTCGTGCCGCCGAGTACGCTGCGCGAGGAGTTGGTCGGCCGCTTCGGGTTCTACGAGACGGTCGAGAAGGAGCGTCCGGAGAAGAAACACGGGACGGTGCTCTGACCGGGAGGTCGGCGCCCCGCGGCCCGGCGGCGGGTCGCGGCGTCGCGCGACGGCGTGACCGGGACCGCTCCTTTTGTCCGTCGCGGCCCACGGGACCCCCATGACGGGGCGTTACTACGAGGAGTTCGCGGTCGGAACGACCTACGAACACGACAAGCGGCGAACGGTCACCGAGAGCGACAACCAGCGCTTCTGTGACCTGACGATGAACCAGCAGCCGCTCCACCTCGACGCCGAGTTCGCGGCGGAGACCGAGTTCGGCGAGCGGATCGTCAACGGCCTCTATACGATGAGCCTCGCGGTGGGGCTGTCCATCCCCGACACGACCGACGGCACCATCGTCGCCAACCTCGCGTACGACGACGTGGAGCATCCGGCGCCGGTCTACGTCGGCGACACGCTCCGGGCACGGACCACCGTGACCGACAAGCGCGAGACGAGCGACGGCGACCGTGGTGTAGTCACGATGCACGTCGAGGCCCACGTCGGCGACCGACTCGTGTGCTCGTTCGACCGGACCGTCCTCGCCCGCAAGCGGCCGTCGTGAGGCCCCGCCGGCCGAACCCGTCGGCTGGGCACCGCCGTGATCCGTCTCACCGTCGTCGAGTACGCCTCATACTGTTTATTGTAAGTCAGTACCGGTGGTTCGCCGGACCGTCTCGGCGAACCACTGGCAACCAGTTACAATAATCCGTATCAGTGCACCGGTACCCCTACCGGGTGATCAGGACGATACTGAGACCTGCGAACGCGATTCCGATACATTTCGTGATCGTAACCTCGTCCCCGAGAACGGTCATACTGATGATGGCCGCGACGACGAAATACATGGCACCGAGCGTGGCGACCATCGTCGCCGACCCCTGGGAGAATCCGATGTACATCGAGATGAGGCCGGCTCCGGTGAACAACCCGGCCACACCGGCAAGCAGCCCCCCTCTCGCCGTCACGGCGAGCGATGCATCCGAAACGACGAGGAATCCGAGTGCGAGCAGACCCGCGACGAGATACGAGATCGCGGCGGCGGTCCGCGGATCGATGGACTCCGACGCGGCGTTTCCCAAAACCGTCCAAATCCCCCAGGTAACCATCGTAATCGACCCGAATACGAT
Source organism: Haloplanus salinarum (assembly GCF_009762275.1). Taxonomy (NCBI): domain Archaea; kingdom Methanobacteriati; phylum Methanobacteriota; class Halobacteria; order Halobacteriales; family Haloferacaceae; genus Haloplanus; species Haloplanus salinarum. The sequence goes on from NZ_CP034345.1 coordinate 1,511,633, forward strand.
TCCGGAGTCTATTTCGGCCAATCCCATCGCTGAAGCTTTCGTATCGGTATTTGAAGAAACTCGCGTTCAGCGCGACCGACGGGTGGACCTTCGCCGCGATGGGGTGAGTGCGTTCGGGTGGTTCAGCCACGTGTCGTTCCGCGCGGAAACACGGCCGCTCCATTGGGATCCGTTGTCGTACGGACGGTATCGAGGGATACCGGCGGGGACGGAGCCAACATAGCAGCGATTAACCGTCGGCGCGGCCGATCGACGAACGCGTCATGTCGAACACCACAGGCTCCGACGGCGCCACGACCGAGGTGGAGAGGGATGCGGAGGGGCGTCTCCGGTCGGTCGTCGTCACCTACGAGGGCTCCGCGGACCGGCGAACGCTCTATCCGCCGGACGCGAGCGAGGTGGAGCGGCTCACCCACTGGCTGACCGCCGACGCCGAGGCCTTCGACCACCTCGACGAGATGCGCTAGTCAGCCGCGAGCGCCCGCCGCACCGCCGCCAAGCGCTCGTTGCGCCGCCGGCTCACGGCCCCCGGTCGTCGTCGTACTCGGGAAAGCCCGCACCGTCGGCGACGCCGCCGCGACCGACCGCGAGGCCGTGTCCCATCGTCGCCGTCGACCGTGACCGTCGTCGACGGGGACGATGTGCTGGTCGGTGACGTCGACCACACGGAGGACGGTGAGGTGCAGTAACCTCCGGCCGCCCCAGCCGATAGGCACAAATGGGCGCTCGTCCACGGGCACCGTATGTCCACCTTCGAGTACGAGACGGAGATACGGGTGCGCTTTCGCGACGTTGACGCCATGCACCACGTCAACAACGCCGTCTACGCCACCTACCTCGAACAGGCCCGGGTCGACTACTACGCCGACGTCCTCGGCGTCGGCCTCGACGACATCGACACCGTCCTCGTCAACCTCGAAATCGACTACCGGAGTCAGATCGAACTCGACGACACGGTGACCGTCGCCATGGGCGTCCGCGATATCGGGAAATCGAGCGTCACGATGGGGTACGAGGTCCGGGTCGGCGACCGGGTGGCCGCGACGGCCGAGACGGTCCAGGTGTACGTCGACTCCGACGGCGGCGGCTCGCGGCCGTTACCGGCCGACTGGGTGGATCGGATGGAGTCCTACCGCGTCTAGTCCTCGTCGCGGAGTTCCAGTTCGGCGACGATTTCGTGGGGATCCATCCCCTTGCGGATGCGGTCGAGGATGGCGAAGGCGTCGTCGGGCGCGAGGAAGTGGCGGGTCACCGCCCGCCCCAGGGGCGTCGGCGTCAGCCCGTCGATGAAGTCCCACTCGAGCAGTTTGCCGACCGCCTGGGTCGTCGGCACGTCGCCGAGCATCCGGTCGTTGAGGCGTTTTGCGCCCTTGCCCGCGACGGCGATGTTCGCCAGCGTCTCCTCGGCGGCCGCCGAGAGGTCGTAGACGGTGCGGACGTCCTCCATCTCCCCTTTCAACAGCTTGAACGCCACCTCGTCTTCGGTCATCTCCATGCTGTTGTGGTAGGCGCAGTCGGGCTCGACCAGGAGGTAGACGACGCCCTGGTCGTGGTAGTCGGGGCGGCCGGCCCGCCCGAGCATCTGCTCGAACTCCTGGACCGAGAGCCACTCGATACCCATCGCGAGGGTGTCGAAGACGACCTGTGAGGCGGGGAAGTCGACGCCGGCGGCCAGCGCCGCCGTCGTGACGACGGCCGCGAGGTCCTGGTTCCCGAACTGGCGCTCGACGCGCTTGCGCTGCCCGTAGTCGAGGCCGGCGTGGTACGGCGCCGAGTCGTACTCCAGCTTCCGGGATATCTCGTGACAGCGCCGCCGGGAGTTGGTGAAGATGATGGTCTGTCCCCGATACCCCTTCGAGGACTTGCTGTCGAACGCCCGGCGCACCAGCCGGTTCTCGATCCGCACCTTCTCCTGAGCGTCCGCGAAGGTGAGGTGTCGCTCGATGGGGACCGGCCGCTCCTCGAACTCGATGAGGCGGGCCCGGAGGCGCTCGGCGAGCCACTCGGGGTTGCCGACCGTCGCCGAGAGGTAGATCCACTGGGCGCTCGCGTAGTCGCCGCCGGTCGACGCCCGATCCTCGCAGTAGTGTTTGAGCCGGGAGATCATCCCGTCGAGGCGGTGGCCGCGTTCGCCCTCCTTCAGGGTGTGGACCTCGTCGATGACGACCGTACCGACGTCGCCGAGGTCCTTCCCGGTCCGGAGCGCGTGGTCGATCCCCTCGTAGGTGCCGACGACCACGTCCGCCGAGGGGTCGAAGCGGGTGCCGTCGTCGGTGACGCGGCTCCCGCCGACCCGGATCGTCACGTCGACGAGGTCGCCGTACCGCTCCTCGAAGTTCTCCTCTTTCTGGTTGGCGAGGGCGACCAGGGGGACCAGAAAGAGGAGCTTCCCCTTCCCCTTCAGCGCGCGGTCGACGCCGGCGAGTTCGCCCACGAGCGTCTTGCCCGTCGCCGTCGCGCTCACGACGAGCTGGTCGTCGCCGTCGAGCAGGCCGTTGCGTACCGAGAGGCTCTGGACCGGGAGGAGCGTCTCGAACCGGTCCGTCACCTGGGATTTCAGCTTCGGGTGGAGGTCGAGGTCGGCGGTGGCGACGGGGTCGACGTCCTCGACCGTGGCCCCGATCTCGTCGAACTTCGTGAGGTCGGGATCGAGTTCGCCCTGCAGGAGGTCGGTGATGCGGTCGAGGTCCTGTACCTCCAACAGGAGGTCCTCGAGTCGGTCCTGTGCGGCGCCGGTCAGGCCGCCGGCGTAGGCGAGTTCGCCGTCGAGTTCCTGCTTCGCACAGTCCGGGCAGATGTAATCCCGGTCGGCCTTGATCGCGGTGTCCTCCGTGATCGGCGAGTAACGCCCGTCCGAGGCACAGTATCGGCAGGTTCGGACCGTCAGGGCGTCCAGTTGGTAGCCGTCGAGCATCGCCTCCAGACGCTCGCGGTCCGCGGGCGACGTCTGCTGGGAGATGCGGATGCGCTCGGCGCGGCGCGCGAGTTCGACGAACTGGCTCGGGTCGCGTGGCTCCTCGGTCGATCCGCGTTTGAGCCGGAAGCGACCCGGGCGCGGACCGGCGTCCGTCTCCTTCAGTTCGAGGACCGCCCGAAACACCCGTTCACCGTCGCGCGTGACGGCGACCAGGAAGTCGCCGTCGCGACCGTGGAGGAAGAGCGTCTCGACGCGTCCGACCTGCCGTGACACGAATCCGGCTACGTGGACCGGGTATTTCAGCCGTTCGACTCCACACGTGTCCCGTTCGCGGCGGCCCGCGTGCCCCATACTGGTTATTGTAAGTCAGTACCGGTGGTTCGCCGGACTGTCCCCGCGAACCACCGGTGAACAGTTACGGTACTCCGTATCAGTCGACGAGTTCGATGGTGTCGTCGCCGTTGGGGACGGCACAGACGAACGCGCCGGTCTCGTCGCTCTCGTTGCGGTACCAGTGGGGGACGCCGGCGGGGATCAAGAGCGCGTCCCCCGCCGAGACGACGTGTTCCTCGCCGTCGATTCCGACCACGTACTCCCCCGAGAGGACGTACTGTTCGTGTTCGACCGCGTTGGTGTGTTTCGGCACCTCGGCGCCGGGATCGAGGGTGAACCGACGGATCGCGAAGTTCGGCGCACCGTCCGCCTCGTCGAGCAGGACGCCCTTCGAGAGGCCGTCGGCGGCGTCGACGGGTTCGTACGTGATCTCGTCGCTTCGCTTGAGCACCGGCGTCGTCGACCCTTCACTCATGCGGGTGCGTAGGTGGCCCCACGACTAAGCGTTTGGCGTCGCGGTCTCTCTATCCCACCCCACCGCCGACGAGTGATATATATCGGTATTATAAGCAGATATCAGCCGACGGCGGTCAACTGTGGGTGTGAGACTGAACGATATCGGACTTGATCGGCGGAGCGTACTCGGACTACTGGCCGGCGCGGCGGTTCCCTCCGGCCTCGCGGCACAGTTCGGCGGTGGCGACAACGACGTGGAGACGGTTCGGCTGAACCGGATCGGCCGGTACGCGACCGGCGAGGCCCTCGGCGGCGCGGAGATCGTCGCGTTCCACGCGGCCGGGAACCGGCTGTTCGTCGTCAACTCCGGTGCCGGACAGGTCGAGGTACTCGACCTCTCCGATCCGGCGAACCCTGAACAGGACGCCGTACTGGAGGCGAGCGACGTGGTCGCCCGCGAGGGGGTCGCGATGCAGGCCGTCGGCGGCACCAACAGCGTCGACGTCCACGGGAACCTCGTCGCCGCGGCCATCGAGGCCGACCCCGCGACGGCCGATGGCGCCGTCGCCTTCTACGACGCGTCGTCGCTGGAGTTCGTCGACGCGGTGCCGGTCGGCCCCCTGCCGGACAAGGTCACGTTCAGCCCCGACGGGAACTACGTCGTCGTCGCCAACGAGGGCGAACCCGGTGAGTCGACCGACCCCGCCGGTTCGGTCAGCGTCATCGACGTCACGAACGGCGTCGACGCCGCCGTCGTGCGGACCGCGACGTTCGACGAGTTCGATGGGCAGGAGGGCGCCCTCCGGGAGGAGGGAGTACACCTCGTCTCGCCGAACGAGGAGGCGGCCGTCGCCTCCACCGTCATCGAACCCGAGTTCGTCGCCGTCACGCCCGACTCCGAACGGGCGTTCGTCTCGCTACAGGAGAACAACGCCATCGCCACGGTCGATCTGGCCGACGGATCGGTGCTCGACGTCCACGGCCTCGGGTTCAAGGACTTCTCGCTGCCGGGAAACGAACTCGACACGAGCGACGCGGACGGGAGCAGCCTGCAGAACTGGCCGGTCCACGGAATGTACCAGCCCGACGCCATCGACGCCTACGAGGTGGGAGGCGAGACGTACCTCGTCACCGCCAACGAGGGCGACGCCAAGGACTTCGAGGTGAGTGTACTCGGCGACCTCGACCTCGACCCCGAGGGGTTCGAACTCTCGGAGAACCCGTACGTCGAGAGCGTCGAGGAACTCAAACGGCCCGAACACCTCGGCAACTTGGAGGTCAACGAGGCGGCGATGGCGGAGTTCGCCGACGAGAACGGCGACGGCAGCTACACCGACATCTACGCCATCGGCGGCCGGTCGTTCACCGTGTGGCACGCCACCGAAGACGGGCTGGATCCCGTCTTCGACAGCGGGCGGGACTTCGAGGAGACGTTCGCCGAACGGCGACCGGCGGGACATCAGAACGTCGTCGAGAGCGGTCCGGAGACCGAGAGCGCCGAACTCGGCACGATCGGTGATCGGACGTTCGCGTTCGTCGGCCAGGAGGTCGGCAGCGCCATCTTCGCCTACGACGTGACCCGGCCGGAGGCCGCCGAGTACGTGCAGATGGCGGTCGACCGCGACTACAGCGTGACCGAGGACGACCTCGCCGCGGCGGCCGAGGAGGACCCCGACGGCGACGAGCCCGCCCGGGCCGGTGACTTCGCTCCGGAGGGTGTCCACTTCGTGCCGGCCACGGAGAGCCCGATCCGAAACCCGCTGCTCTGTGTCGGCTACGAACTCAGCGGCACCGTCGGCGTCTTCAAGATCACGCCGGTGACGGGGTCGAACTGAGGATGGCCCGACGGGGCGGGATCCACACGACTGCGGGTCCGCGACCCACCCAGCTTACAAGAGTTAAGTCCGTCCCCTCGCAACGTGTCGTATGCGCGGGATCCGCATCGGAAGCGCGTTCGGCATTCCGATCAAACTCGATCTGACCTTCCTCCTGGTCCTCCCGCTGTTCGCCTGGCTGATCGGGGCCGACGTGGGGAACCTGGTCACCGTCCTCAACGACGTCCTCGGGGCCGCGATGCCCGTCGATACGCTCACGGTGGGATCCGTCCCGTGGCTCCTCGGCGCCGCGGCGGCCACCGGCCTGTTCGTCTGTGTCCTCCTCCACGAGTTCGGTCACTCCCTGGTCGCCATGCAGTACGGCTACGAGATCGACTCGATCACCCTCTGGCTGTTCGGCGGCGTCGCGCGATTCGCGGAGATGCCCGAGAACTGGAAACAGGAGTTCACCATCGCCGTCGCCGGACCGCTCGTCAGCATCACCCTCGGCGTCCTCTCCTATCTGGCCTTCCTCGTCGTCCCCGGGAGCCTCCCGACCGTCCAGTTCGTCCTGGCGTATCTCGCCATGACGAACGTGGCGCTGGCGGTCTTCAACATGCTCCCCGGGTTCCCGATGGACGGCGGGCGCGTCCTCCGGGCACTGCTCGCACGGACCCGCCCGCACGCCCAGGCCACCCAGATCGCCGCCGAGGTGGGCAAACTGTTCGCCGTCGTCCTCGCCATCGTCGGCCTGTTCGCCAACCTCTTTCTGATCGCGCTCGCCTTCTTCATCTACATCGGCGCGTCGAGCGAGGCCCAGCAGACGGTGATGAAGGCGGCGTTCCAGGACGTCACCGTCGCCGACGTCATGACGCCCGCGGCGGATCTGGACACCGTCACGGCCGACACCTCGCTGTCGGCGCTCACGGATCGGATGTTCCGCGAGCGCCACACGGGCTATCCGGTGTTGCGCGCGGGGAGCCTCGTGGGGATGGTCACGCTCGACGACACGCGCGAGGTTCGCGACGTGGAACGGGACGCCTACCGCGTCGAGGACGTGATGGCGACCGACCTGGTGACCATCGCGCCGGGCGCGGACGCGATGGACGCCATCTCGACGATGCAACGGGAGGGTGTCGGTCGGCTGCCCGTCGTCGACGACGCCGGGACCCTCGTCGGCCTCATCTCCCGTTCGGACCTGATGACGGCGTTCGACATCATCCGGACCCGCGGGACGGCGTCCGGCGGCGAGACGGGATTCGACCGCCTGTCGAACGACGCCGACTTCGCACGGCGGTGAGCGACGGCCGCTCAGAACTCGTCGAGGCGACGCTGGTCCGGCGGCAGCGTGGCGTCGACGGCGTCGTCGCCGCCGAGCAGTCGGGGAAGTGCCGTGTGGGCGAAAGTCACCCCGAGTGCGAGGACGACGGGGGCGAAAAAGAGCCCGTAGAAACCGAAGATGACCGGGCCGAAGATGTACGCGAGCATCAGCAGACCGACGTGGGTACGCTCGCCGCTGAGATACGGCCGGAGCACGAGGTCCGGGATGGTGTCGACGACGACGACCGCCACGGCCAGGAAGGCGGCGACGTACACGAGCAGGGAGTACTCGGAGTCGAGGACGAGGGGGATCGACATCGCGGCGGTGATGGGGACGTAGACGATCTTCATCCCGACGACCGGGATGAGGCTCGCGACGCCCGTGAGCACGCCCGCGAGCGCCGGATACGGCACCTGGACCGCCGCGGGCGCGAGCGCGTTGTACCCCTTGAACGCGCCGACACCGATGAGGGCGATGGCGATGACGTTCAGGAGGTTGCCAAAGAGGATGGCCTCGAGTTCGCGGTCCGCCGCCTCCAAGAACTCCCGGACGATGGCGTCGTCGTCGAACCGTTCCAGCCAGCCGTAGAACTTCGAGCCGTCGATCAGGAGGTAGTAGCTGACGACGATGACGATGAACAGGTTGAGGAAAAAGCCCGTGATGGCGCTCGTCAGGAGGGCGGCGTTCTCCACGAGGAAGTCGATGATCGCGTCGAACCGTCCGGCACGGTACGCCTCGACGACGCTCTCGAAGGAGAGGCTGGGCAGGTCCTCCAGCCCCTCCAGCCACGCCACGTTCGCGGCGGCCGTCTCGATGACCGGATACGTGTCGACGAACCGACGAGTCTCGGTGACCAGGAGGACGAGGGTGTAGCTGAGCAACAGGAGCAAGGGGAGTGCAAGCAGGAGTATCACGGTCACCGCCCGGACCCGCTTGGGGAGTCGAAGCCGTCCGAGGGCCCGGTAGAACCGCCGGGTCGAGTAGTAGATGAACACGGCGACGGTGAGGGCGGCGACGAACCGATACGCCATGTAGGCGATGACGGCGGTGACGAGGAGACCGAAGAGGGCGACGATAGCGCGACGTTCGTCCATGCGTATCGCCTCATCCACCGCCCGGGGTCAAAAATCGTGGTGTCGTGTCTCGGCGCTGTCCCCGCATACGGTTGATCGAGTCGGTACCGGTGGGTCGCCGGACTGTCCTGGCGAACCACCGGTGAACGGTCACACGAATCCGAATCAGTCGACGGGCTCGAACTCCTGGAGCACGACACAGACCGTCTCCGCCGAGGGGACGTCGCGGATGGCGTACGTCCGCGGGTGGCGCTCGTCGTGGGGGTAGACCTCCGGCTGTGGCACGTCGAACACGTCGGTGCCGTCGAGGTCACGCAGGTACTCGCGGGTGAGCATCGGTTCGACGAACGCCAGCCGCGGGTCGGCGTCGCTCGCGCCGACGCCGACGAACCCCTGGATCAGCGTGGCCGTGAACCGGTCCGGGTTCCCGTCGTCGTCGGGGCCGTCCGGGAGTTCCGGCGCGTCCCTCGGGGCCGTGTGTTCGCCCATGTCCGTGATGTAGCGTTCGTCGGCGACCGGCTCCGGCGAACGGACGTAGCCATCGGGGATCCGCTCGGCCGGAATCTCCCCCGTCGCCTCGGGGTCGTCGTACGGCGGGAGGGCTGGCCCCTCGATGGCGTCGACCGTTCCCGTATCGAGCATGTGGAAGTGGACGTCGAAGTGTGGAACCAGCCACGCCCCCTTGCCGCCCGGGTGGCCGTCCGGGTTCCAGTTGAGCCCGAGGAAGGTAAACGGCGTCTCCGCCGCGTCCGGGAAGGGGACGAAAAACTCCAGCGACTGCTTCCGATGGACCTCCAGTGCCTCGCCGTTCGGCCCGTACTTGTCGTCGTAGGTCCCCTCGTCTTCGTCCAGTTCCGCCGCGCTCGGCAGTCCCTCCAGTGCCGACCGATCGAACTCCACGCCGTGGTACTTCGGCTCTCCCGACGGCGTCTCGGTCGTGAACGGCCGCACCCGTCCCTCGCCGAGGTCGACCGCGTCGCCGTACTCGGTGATCCCGTCCGGCGGGAAGCCCTTCGAAGTACCGTCGCCGTTCCCGTTCCCCTGTGCCGTGACCGACGTCGCGAGACCGCCGGTCGCGACACCCCCGGCGACCGCCGATCGGAGCAGACCCCGCCGCGTCACGCGTCGTCGGATCGGTGATGGATCGTGTTCTGACATGGGTGTTTTCGTCGATCGTGGCGTGTGGTACCACGCCTCTCGACCGATACGACTGTCGGCGGATAAAGATGTTGGCCAGTCGACTAGTGTGTGCGTCGAAGGCGGACGGGCGCCGCCGCTGTGCGGGTTCGTTCACGGGGCAAACTGGCGGACGATTCGGGTCTCGGGTGACCGTCCGCTCCCCACGTTCGTCGCGAGAAGGTCCGGGTGCGAGAATCGAACCACGGTCACTCCGCTCGCGTTCGCTCGCTCCGTTCCCTGATTCGATTCTCTTACGACGGACGTTCGTCTGCTCACGTTCGTTCGCAGACAGAAAGTCCGGGTGCGAGAATCGAACCCGCGTCTCAGCCTCCACAAGGCTGAAGGATAACCACTACCCCAACCCGGACACGGATTACGGTACTGTGCTGTGAGTGAAGTAGGTTACGACTCGTGACGGGGGTGAGTCCCGTCCCCACGCCCGGAGTCGGGACGCTTTAGTTTCGTAGCCGCCTACGGGACGGTCGTGGCCATCACCGACAAGGTCTATCTGAAGAACCACCGCCAGATCGTCTCCCAGCTGGATACGTCCATCCCCAAGGGGGCGTTCAAGGGGGCGACGATGGAGGTGCTCTACAGCGGCGACGGCCTCTCGAAACTCGACGACGCGACCCGCGACCGACTGCTCGATTTCGCGACCGACTTCCTCGACTGCGAGGACCCCGACGACCTCTATACGGGCTATCCGGAGCGACAGTTCGTCCGCTACCTGCTGGAGCTTCGGGCCCAGGGACTCGGGCCGGACGCCATCGTCGACGTGATGAGCGACGAGTACATGCTCTACGCCTATCCGGGGGACGTCCTCTCCTTCCTGGATCGGGCGGTGCGGCGGCTGGAGGCGGTGGAGTCGTTGGCCGCCGTCGAGGGCGACAACGAGATGGAATCACGCGCCCGCAAGGCGCGTCGGACCCTGTCAGCCTAACCGGTAGGACGGTTCGTCGCGCTCGCCGTCCAGGTCTTCGAGTTGGATGACGTCTTCCTCGCTCTCCTCCAGGCGTTCCCGCAGGTGGTTGACGTAGCGTTTGTGCTCGTCGAGTTGTTCCCGGAGGTGTTCGGCTTCGAGTTCGAGGCGTTCGTGCTCGCGGACGAAGCTCTTTGGCACCTCGACGGTCGGCGGGAAATCGGCGCCGTCGTCCGTCGCGGCGTCGAACTCGTGTTCGGGGACGACCCGGACCTGGCCGTCGTGGGCAACGAGCATGTCGACGTAGTCGCGAAACACCGCCGAAAGCGAGAGGTCGCGCTCCTCGGCGATCTCGCGCAGGGTCTCGAACGCGTCCTCGTTGACGCGAAACGAGATGGTCTTGTTCTTGTTGCCCATCGTCACCCCGACTTCGACGGCGACTCACTTAACGGTTTGTCAGACGAGGGGCCTCGCCGGCACCGATCCGTGGTCAGTGCTCGGCGGGGACGTCGGCGTCGTCGTCGGCCAGTTCGTCTGACTCGTCGAGCCCTTCGAGGGCCGCGAGCGCCACCTCGCGGTACTCGTCGACCGCGAGGTCGTACTGCTCGCGGGCCATCCGGGCGTACTCGTCGCCCTCGTCGTCGAAGGCGGCGACGCGTTCGAGCGTCCGGGTCGCCGTCTCGGCCACCCAGCGGTCCCGCGTGGTGGCGTCGACGGGGGTGATGGATTCGGGCCGCACCGAGACGTTGACGCTCCCGTCGTCGGTCTCGTAGGTGCGCGGTTTGCCGACGACGGCGACGTACGCCGGGGGTTCGAGGTCCCGGAGCGTCGAGGCGGCGTCGGGCTGGTACTGCCCGGCGTAGACGAAGAAGGTGCCCGTCGGGTCGACGATCCGACCCCGCCAGTACTCGTCGCCCTCGCCGACGTCCTCCTTCTCGGTGAGCGTCCCGACGAGGAACACGCGGTTCGCGCGTTCGCCGGTCGGGAGCAGGAGGTAGACGGGGGCGCGTTCGTCCTCGGACTCCTTGAACGTGTGACTCGCGTCGTTGAATTCGCGGGCGAAGACGCGGCGCGCGACTTCGCGGGTGGGTGCCTGGCTCATGTCAGATCGACCTCGCTTCGATGAGGGCCGCCTCGGCGTCGATCGGATCGCTCAGCCGCTCGAAGTCGTCGACCAGCACGTACCGGCCGAACTGCGGGCCGCTCACCCGGTAGTACCGACCGAGCGTGTCCGCGCGCATCTCCTCGGCGACGACGGTGGTGTCGAGGGCGTCCATCGCCATGTCCTTCGCTTCTTCGAGGGTCGTACCGGTGAGCGACTCGGTGGCCTCGCGGTCGAAGATGACCTCGTGGACCGCCTCGCCGTCGTCGAGGACGCCCTTGATCCGCAGGTCGAACTCGCCCTCGACGTCGCCGTGTTCCGAACACCGGCCGTTCTGGAGGACGCGCGTACAGTCGTCTTCGGGACAGCGCTTGATGAGGCCGCTGCCGCTCTGGATGTCGACCAGCGCCCCCTCGACGGTCTCGGCGTCGTCGCCGACCTCGATCTCCTCGTCGACCTCGGTGATCGTGGTCGTCCGGTTGAGCTTCACCGAGAAGTTACCCTGGTACTCGTCGGTCACCAGGTTCTCCAGCCGGTAGACCGTCCCTTCCTCCAGTGCGGGCAGGTCGGAGGTCTCGAAGGCGACGAACTTGGTGGTGCCCGTCTCGTCGCCGAGCAGGCCGACCTGGGCGACGGAGTCGCTCCGGGCCTCCCAGAGTTCGACGACCTCGGCGGTCACGTCGAGCCACTGTTCGTCCTGGTCGATCTCGGCGAGGCCGACGGAGGCGTTGCCGCCCCCACCGCCCAGCGCGTCGCGGTCCAGGTCCGCCTCGTCGAGGTAACTGTTCACGACGCTTCGCCGGGCCTCGTCCACCGGGACCCGGTACTCGTTGACGAGGTTGTCGAGTCGCTCCTCGACCTCGTCGACGTCCAGATCGAGGTGATCCGAGAACTGCGCTACGATATCCTCCGCGTGGGTATGCAAATCGGTCATGGTCTCACTCGCCTCCGGTCTGTTCTCGTGGGGAGGCACACGCCGGTTGGTGCGCGACGATATAAAAAGTTCCGTGACCGGGGTGAAAGTGGACCGCTCGGGGGTCTCCCCCGGCGACGGGTCTTTGAGGCGGCCGCCGCAAGCGGGTGTATGGACGACCGACTGGAACGGTTCGTGCGGACGGCGTTCCGCTCGGCCGGCCGCCGCTACGGGGAGGCACGGCGGGCCTACCGCGATGGCCGGACAGCGGCCGACCTGCCCCGGGACGAGGCGGGGCGCGTCCGTATCGTCTGCCGTCGGGAGGCCGAACGGCGCGCCGTCGCCGTCGACGACGAGGGGCGCCCCGAGTGTTTCGAGGCGGGCCATCCCGACTGCGAGGGCTGTGCGGAGGACGTCCGCGAAGGTATCGTCGAGACGTGGTGAGGCCGCCCGTCGGAGCGCTTTTGCCCGGAGGCGCCGACCGGCCCAGTATGGACCGACCGCTCGTCGCGGTGGTGCTCGCCGGGGGTGTCGGGTCACGGCTCTACCCCGCGAGTCGTCGCCACCGCCCGAAGCAGTTGCTCGCGTTGGGGGGCGAGGGGACGCTCCTCGAACGCACCGTCGCCCGTGCCGACTTCGCCGACGAGGTGGTCGTCTCGACCCGCCCGGCGTTCGCCGACGCCGTCCGGGAGGCGGTCCCCGAAGCGTCGGTCCTCGTCGAGCCCGCCGGCAAGGACACCGGGCCGGCGCTCGCCTACGCTACCCACCGCATCGCCGAGCGGTTCGACGACCCCGTGGTGCTCGCCCTCCCGAGCGACCACCACGTCGAGGGGGAGTTCGAACCGACGGCCCAGCGCGGGGCGCGGGTCGCGGCCCGGACGGGGTCGCTCGTCACCTTCGGCGTGGACCCCGACCGGCCGGACACCGGCTACGGCTACGTCGAACCCGGTCCCGATCGGGGGGCGTACGCGGAGGTGGCCGCCTTTCACGAGAAACCCGACGCCGAGACGGCGCGGCGATACGTCGAGGCGGGGTACTACTGGAACGCGGGTATCTTCGCGTGGACGCCCGCGGCATTCCGGGAAGCGGCGGGGGCGGCGGACGCACCGCTTTCCCCCCTGATCGACGCGCTCGACCGGGGCGACCCCGAGGCCGGGTTCGCGGCGGTCGACCCCGTGAGCGTCGACTACGCGGTGTTCGAACGTGCCACGGACGTCGCCGTCGTCCCCCTCGATATCGCGTGGGACGACCTGGGGTCGTGGGACGCCCTGCGGCGGATCCTCCCGGCCGACGGAGACGGGACGGTCGTCGCCGGTGACGCGTCGGTGCGGGCCGTCGACGCGACGAACAACGTCGTCGCCGGCGACGACGTCCACGTCTCGCTGGTGGGCGTCGACGACCTGGCAGTCGTCGCCTACGACGACCGGATACTCGTGGTGCCGACGGCGGCGGCACAGCGCGTCCGGGAACTGGTCGCCGAACTGGACGCAGAAGGCGAGTTCTAGCGCTTCGACTGGCGGACGCGAACGGTCCCGTCGGTGGTGACGCCGACCAGGAGCGGTGCCTGCACCTCGCGACCCTGCACCGCGTCGCCGGCCTCGTCGCTGACGAGTTTCATCAGGTCCGGCGCCGTGTGGTTGACCTTCACCCCCGCGGCGTCACAGGCGTCGTAGACGAGTTTCGGGACGTTGTAGAGGTCGGTGTGTTCGTCGACTTCGACGCGAACCGGCGCGGTGAGCGCCTCGGCGAACGCGACCGTCTCCCGTGCTTTCGCCACGTTCTTGCGTGCGCTCGACTCGATGCTCGAGACGTTCGCACGGGAGGTACCGAGCAGGTCCGCGATGGTGGACTGGCGCACGTCACGCTCGCGAAGCGCGAGCACCTCCGCCTGCCGACGCGTCAGCACGCTCTCCTGCGGGTCGAATCCGGCGCGTTCGAGCAGCGCGTCCGCGTCCGGGTCGTCGTCCATGCCTCGACGTATGCCTTGGGGCCCTAAAAGCTACACTTCGGGCTGTCCGCTCGCGACGCCGCGTCGGCGCCGACGCTCACCCGCCCCAGAAGTTGTCGCGACTGCCGAGTTGCTCCGGGCGACCCGAGTCGCCGCCGTCGTCGGCCGTCGACTCCGTCTCGGCGTCGACGGCGTCCTCGCCCTCCTCGTCCGCCTCCTCCTCGGGATCCGTGGGAAGCCGTTCGACCTCGTCGGCCGTGGCGTGGTTGGCCTTCACGCGGTCGATGCGTACCCGCGCCCGGGACGGCGGGAGGGTCCCGTCGACCAGGACGATGAAGCCGTCCTCGGTGCGGCCGACGCCCGCGCCGCTCTCGTGGATGTCGGTCACCTCGACGACGAGTTCCTCGCCGGGTTTCACCGGCTGCTGTTTCAGGTCGGAGATGGGCATATCGTAGTGGTTACACCACTCGGCGCCCCCGCGGTCACCGTAGTGCTGGCACCCCATGCCCTGGATGCGCTCCGAGAAACTGGGGCAGTCGTCGGCGAGCGGACAGTTCGCCATACCCCGGACTACTCCACCGGCCGTCTAAACGCTTGCGTTGTCCCGACCATCGCTCGGGGGCACTCGCAAGGGTTATGCCGGTCGGCCGAAAACTCCGCCCCATGGCTAAGTTCGAGGAAGCGGAAAAGCGGATGCTCGAAAAACAGATCTGCATGCGGTGTAATGCGCGAAACGCCGCCCGGGCCGAGAGCTGCCGGAAGTGCGGGTACAAGAAGCTTCGACCGAAGGCCAAAGAGCGCCGCAGCGCCTGAACCGTCGCCGTCGGCTTTTTGCGTTCGTCCCCCATCGCTCCCGTCAGTCGTACTTCGGTTCCCGGCGCTCGGCCCGCGCGAGCGCCCGTTCGATCACCGCCCGGACGCTCTCGTCGTCGGGGACGGGGTCACCGTGCCCGGCGTACATCGCCGTCACCGAGTCGGGGAGTCGCTCCAGAAGCGCCTCCAGGCTCTCGATGAGCCGTTCGCGTGACTGTCCGGGGCTGTCGGTGCGCCCGAAGCTTCCGTCGTCGAAGGCGCCGTCGTTGTAGACGACCACGTCGCCGCTGAACAGGGTGCGCTCGCCCACGAGCGAGACGTGGTCGTCGGCGTGACCCGGCGTGTGGACGACGTCGAAGGACTCCTCGCCCAGCGCCACCCCGTCCCCGTCGGCGAGTGCGTGGGTCCGCCGGGGGTGGTCGGCGTGGGCGTACAGGTCGGCGTCGAAGGCGTCGAGGACGGCGTCGAGTTCGCCGACGTGGTCGTGGTGCTGGTGGGTGAGCACCACCCGATCCAGGTCGTCGACGTGGTCGCCGATAACGTCGACGACGCCCGGCATCGTCCCCGCGTCCACCAGCGCCGGACGCTCGCCGGTGACCAGGTACGCGTTGCAGGTGAACTCCTCGGCGTCCGCGGTGACGTTGTGGACGTCCATACCGCCGTCTTCCGCGCACAGCGACAAAAACCGGCCGGTGAGTGACGACCGCCCCCTGCAAATCTTTTTTGGTCGTGCGTCTGGTAGACGTACACGTATGGGCTTCGGGAGCTACGATGAATCCGAACAGGAGAACCAGGAGTTAGACGCCGACCTCGACGACAACGAGGGCGTCGAGACGTCCGAGAACGACCACCGGGGGTCGGTGGAGTTCGAGATCGGGGCGTCGAACGACGAGCTGATCGACCGGCTCAAAGAGATCAAAGACGAGTGAAAGCCGGCGCGCGGGCGCTCGGAGTCGCCGAATCTTTTTCCGACGACGATCGGAGCGTGCTCTGCGGTGTCGTCTGCCGTCGCGACCGGGTCACCGACGGGTTCGCCTTCGGATCGTGTGCCGTCGGCGGCACCGACGCCACCGCGGCCATCGCGGATCTCTGGACGACGCTGGATCGGGAGGACGTGCGCGTCCTCCTCGTCGCGGGGGTCGCACCCGCATGGTTCAACGTCGTGGACCTGTCGGCGCTCCACGAGCGGGTGGGCCGCCCCGTGCTCTCCGTGTCGTTCGAGGCCAGTCCCGGGCTCGAACCCGCGCTCCGCGAACAGTTCTCCGGCGACGCGCTCGACCGGCGGCTCCGGACGTACCGCGACCTGCCGCCGCGGCGGCGAGTCGACGTGAACGACGAGACGGTGTACGTCCGGGCCGTCGGCGTCGACGACGCGGCGGCCGCCGAGGCGGTGCGGGCGTTCACGCCGTCCGGCGGCCGCCCGGAGCCGCTCCGGGTGGCGCGGCTGGCCGCCCGGGCCGCTCGCCGGTTCCGGGCGGACGGGGAGACTTAAGCCGCCGGCCCACGGGCACCCGCTATGGTCGAGACGGAGGGGCCGGACGTGTGTGCCTGTGAGCGGTGTCCGGCGCTCGTCGAGTCGCGGAGTCGCATCGTCAACGGAACGGGGCCGGCCGACGCCGGCCTGCTGTTCGTCGGCGAGGCGCCGGGCGCCGACGAGGACGAGCGGGGGGAGCCGTTCGTGGGGCGCTCGGGATCGGTGCTGGACGACGCTCTCCGGGACGCCGGGCTGGCGCGGGCGGACGTGCGCATCACCAACTGTGTGCGGTGTCGGCCGCCCGAGAACCGGGATCCACACGTCGACGAACTCGACAACTGCGCGGGGTTCCTGGGGCGGGAGGTCGAGGCGGTCGATCCGGACCTGATCGTCACGCTCGGGAAGGTGCCCGGCGAGCGCCTGCTGGACCGGTCGGTGGCGGTGACGGAGGAGGCGGGATCGGTCGTCGACGTCCGCCTCGGCGGAACTCCCCGGCGCGTGTTGCTCTGCCTGCACCCGGCGGCGACGCTGTACGATCGGAGCCAGCGCGGGGCGTTCGAGGACGCCATCGCGCGGGCGGCCGACCTCGTGGGCGCCGGGAGCGGCGACCAGGCGCGGCTCGGCGACTACTGATAGCGATCATCGGAAGTCGTCATAGGTTCTCGCCGGATCATCCCCGCGAGAACCTATGGACAGTTACGATACTCGCTATGAGCGTCGACGCAACGGAAAACCACTTGCCCCCTGGCCACCGAGTGTCGGTATGAGCCTGTCCGAACCGCCGTCGGAGGCGCTGGCGGACGTAGTCATCGTCGACTACGGCCTCGGCAACCTCCGGTCGGCGACGCGCGGTCTGGAACGCGCCGGCGCGGCCGTGACCATCACCGACGACCCCGGCGACTTCGCCGCCGCCGACGGCATCGTGTTGCCGGGGGTCGGCGCCTTCCGCGAGGGGATGGAGAACGCCGGGCCGTACCGCGAGGCGCTCGCGGATGCCGTCGCCCGTGACCAGCCCGTCTTCGGCATCTGTCTGGGGATGCAGATGCTCCTCACGTCGAGCGAGGAGGCCGACCACGCCGGCGAGGGCGACGTCGTCGGCCTCGATTTCGTCCCCGGACGCAACGTCCGGTTCGACGAGGGGCAGACCATCCCCCACATGGGCTGGAACGAGCTGTCAGTCGAGCGGTCCCACCCGCTGGTCACGGGCGTCGAGGGGAGCGACCGCGGCGGATCCGTCGACGGCGAACACGCCTACTTCGTCCACTCCTACTACGCCGTCCCGGACGACGACGGGGCGGTCGTCGCCACGACCGACCACGGACGGACGTTCCCCGCGGTTATCGCCAGCGAGGACGGGACCGTCTTCGGGACCCAGTTCCACCCCGAGAAAAGCGGTGAGACGGGGCTGACGATCCTGCGGAACTTCGTCGACGTCTGTTCTCTGCGGTGATAATCGGCGCCGTGTATTTATACAGACCTCGCCGAAACGGGGGAACGTGAACGAACGGACGGTGACCACCGAAACCGGCGCCGGCGACTTCCTCGAAGGCATCCCGGACGGCGTCGTGGTGTACGACCCCGAGACCGGGGTGATTCGCGCCGTCAACGCTCGGTTCGCGGCCCTGACCGGCTTCGACCGGGAGCGTCTCGTCGGCCGGCACGTCGAGGACCTCCTGGCGGACGAACGACGTTCCGAGTCGCGAGCCGTCGATCCCGGGGACGGCACGGCGACCGTCGAGTGGCCGCTGGAGCGGCGCGACGGCGGGACCGTCTGGGCCGAACTCTCCGCGTCGCGTGTCGAGCGTGACGGCGGGACCCGCGTCCTCGCCACCGCCCGTGACGTGACCGACCGGAAGCACCGCCAGGACGAACTCGGCCGGTTCGAGGAGTTGGTCGAACACGTCCCCACGGGCATCTTCCGAGCCCACGACGACCCCGAGGGGACCTTCCTCGAAGCCAACCCGACGATGGTCGACCTGTTCGACGCCGACTCGAAGGCGGATCTGCTCTCGACGCCAGTGGCCGACATCTACGCCGACGGGGACGACCGGCGGCGCTTCTTCGACACCATCGCCGAGACGAACGTCGTCACCGAGAAACTCGAGCTCCGGACGCTCGACGGGGAGTCGTTCTGGGGGTTGGTCACCGTCTGTCGGTGTTCCCCCGTCGACGGCGAGCCGTACCTCGACGGCGCGATCAAGGACGTGACCGAGGCCCGCGAGTACCGGCAGGTGTTGGAGGAACAAAACGAGCGTCTCGAACTCCTCAACCGGATCGTCCGCCACGACATCCGCAACGACATGCAGCTCGTCCAGGGGATGACCGACCTGCTCGACAACGTCGTGACGGGGGGCCACCGCCCCCAACTGGAGACGATCCGGAGCCGGACGGATCACGTGATCGAGCTGACGGACGTGATGGGGGATCTGATGGAGACGCTCGTCTCGGAGACCGACCCGACGCTCGAACCGATCCACCTCTCGTACGTGCTCGATCAGGAGATCCGGGAGGCACAGTCGAGCTACCCCGAGGCGACGATCCGGACCCGCGGGAACGTCCCGCTGGTCGAGGTGGTCGCGAACGACATGCTGGGGTCG
This sequence comes from Haloplanus salinarum, assembly GCF_009762275.1. Classification (NCBI taxonomy): domain Archaea; kingdom Methanobacteriati; phylum Methanobacteriota; class Halobacteria; order Halobacteriales; family Haloferacaceae; genus Haloplanus; species Haloplanus salinarum. The sequence goes on from NZ_CP034345.1 coordinate 1,530,492, forward strand.
GTGTTCCGGAACCTGCTGAACAACGCCGTCCAGCACAGCGACCGCGACGACCCCACCGTCACCGTCTCCGCGTCCGCCGAGGACGACGCGGTGACCGTCCGCGTCGCCGACGACGGGTCGGGGATTCCCGACGACCGCAAGGAGACGGTCTTCGGCAAGGGCGAGAAGGGCATCGACAGCGAGGGGACGGGGCTGGGACTCTACCTAGTGTACACGCTCGTCGACCAGTACGGCGGCGACGTGTGGATCGAGGACAACGACCCCCGCGGCACCGTCTTCGTCCTGCGGTTCGAGCGGGCGGCCTGACCGGTCCGACGCGTTTTTCACCGCGCCACGCGACCCTCGATCCATGGAAGCCATCACGCTCGGCCCGGCGGGGACCTACTCCCACCGCGCCGCGCGGGCGGTCGCCGACGAGGTGACGTTCAGTGAATCCGTGACGGCCATCGTCGAGTCCGTCGCCGACGGCGAGTACCGCCGCGGCGTCGTCCCCATCGAGAACAGCATCGAGGGGAGCGTTACCGAGACGCTCGACGCGCTGTCCGACTACGACATCGGCGTCGTCGAGGAGGTGGTCACCCCCATTCGTCACGCCCTGCTCGCCCAGAGCGAGTCGTTCGAGGTGGTCGCCAGCCACTCGCAAGCGCTCGCCCAGTGTCGCACCTTCCTCGAATCCGAGTACCCCGAGGTGAGCCTGGAGGCCGTCGCGAGCACCGCCCGCGGCGTCGAACACGCCCGCGAGGATCCGACGGTCGCCGCCATCGCCCACCCCGACAACGCCGACGCCGACCTGCAGGTCCTCGCCGAGGACATCCAGGACCGGAGTTCGAACGCGACCCGGTTTTTCGCCATCTCGCCCGCCGAGGAGCGCACCGAGGCCGGCGGGAAGTCGACGATCATCGTCAACCCGAACGCCAACTACCCCGGCCTCCTGCTGGAGCTGCTGGAGGCCTTCGCCGACCGCGACATCAACCTCTCGCGTGTGGAGTCCCGACCGACGGGCGACCGCCTCGGCGACTACCTCTTCCACATCGACTTCGAGGCCGGCCTGTACGAGGACCACGCGCGGGCGGCCGTCGAGGAGGTCGAGGGCATCGCGGAGAAGGGGTGGGTTCGCCGCCTCGGCTCCTACGACACCCGCCACGTGGTCTGAGCGGCCACGGGCGCCTCGGAGCCGCCGCGCGTCCGCCGGCCGATCCCCGTCGTCGACCGGTCAGTCCTCGACGACCGGGAGTTCGACCACAACGACGGTGCCGCGGGGATCGTTCGGTTCGACCCACACGTCGCCGCCGTAGTGATCGACGAGCGACTGAACGAGGTAGAGTCCCAGCCCCGTCCCCGTGCTGTCGAGTCCTTTCTCCCCCTTGCCGAAGACGTCGCCGTCCAGTTCCGGCGGGATGCCCGGCCCGTCGTCGGCGACGCGGACGCGGACACGGGGGTCGCCACGCAAGAGGTCGGCGGAGACGGTGACGGTCGGCTCCTCGCGGTCGCTGTGCTGGACGGCGTTGTTCAGCAGGTTCCGGAACACCGAGGTGAGCAGGTCGTTCGCCCGGACCGTCACGTCCGGAATCTCGCCCTCGACGGACAGCGTGGCGTCGGCGAACGCCTCGCGCCGCCGGTCGAGTTCCGCCTGGATCGTCTCGGGGAGCGACACCGGCTCCAGCGGGAGTTCCGTCTCGCCGGCCACCGTCCGGGCGAGGTCCCGGGAACTCCGCGTGAGTTCGACGACGTGTTCGCCCGTGGCGACGATGGTGTCGAGCGAATCCTGTCCGGCCTCGTCGACGTGTTCCTCGAGGAGTTCCGCGAGGCCGAGGACGATCTGCATGTCGTTGCGGATGTCGTGACGGAGGACGCGGTTGAGCGCGCGGAGCTGGTCCCGGGTGCGTGCGAGCGCCCGCTCGGAGGCCCGGCGTTCGCTGATGTCCCGGGCGACCGCGAGGATCGCCGGTGCGTCGTGGTACCGGACGAGTCGGGCGCTGATCTCGACCGGAATCGTCTCGCCGTCGGCGGTTTCGTGGACCGTCTCGTAGACGATGCGGTCGTCGGCCGCGACGTACCGACCGTCGGCGCCGCCCTCGCCCTCCAAGTCGTCGGCGGACCGACGACGCAGGGCGGCGGCGTCGTAGCCGAGCCGGTCGACCGCGCCCTCGTTGGCGGCGAGGATCCGTCCCCGGGTGTCGTGGACGAGCACCGTATCGCCGATACCGTCGAAGAGGTCGCGGTACTCGTCCCGGGCGTGCCGGAGCGATCGGATCGACGCCGCCTGTCTCGCGGTGAACAGGCCGACGACGACGCCAACCGCGCCGCCGGCGCTGGCGACGTTCAGGACGACAAGCATCGATCGCACGCCGGCGACCGTGACGAGAGTGTCGAGGACGACCCACCAGGCGAACCCGCCGAAGGCGAGCGTCCCGGCGAGGGCCGCGGCGGGAACGTGGAGGGCGATCCGCCCGTCGAGGTCGCTCCACAGGAGCCACCCGGCCGCGACGGCGAGGAGGACGACCAGCCCGGCGGGGGCGGCGACGACGGCGGCCGGTGATCGCCACGGCCGACCACCCAACTCGCCGAGCCAGATGCCGAGCAACGCGACGGCGAAGCTCACGAGGACGGCCACTCCGAGGACCCGTCCGAAGGACGATCGGTTCACGAGTGTGCCCACCCCCGTCGGTCACGGGCCACACGGATAGATAATGTTCGCTTACCGCCGTTCGGCGCGGTTCTAACGGACACTTACCGGCGACTCTCGACGATGATAGCGTCGGAAACGAGTCGTTTCCGCCGGCGGTATAGGAGTTATTTTAGGTCGGGGGGACTTGATCCGGGGTATGGAATACGACCCGCAGGACATCGAGGAGCGCTGGCGGGAGCGCTGGGCCGAGACGGGCCGGTACGAGGCCGACCCCAGCGACGCGGACGACGAGCCGACGTTCATCACCGTTCCCTATCCGTATCCGAGCGGCGGGATGCACATGGGCCACGTCCGGACGTACACCGTCCCGGACGTGTACGCCCGGTACCGGCGACAGCGGGGCGACAACGTCCTCTTTCCCATCGCCTGGCACGTCACCGGCACGCCGATCATCGGCGCCGTCGAGCGCCTGAAGAAAGGTGAGGAGGAGCAGTTGTCGGTGCTCCGGGACACCTACGACGTCCCCGAGGACACCCTGCAGGACCTGGAGACGCCGATGGGCTACGCCCGCTACTTCATCGAGGAACATTACAAGCGGGGAATGAAGTCGCTGGGGCTGTCCATCGACTGGCGCCGCGAGTTCACCACCAACGACGAGCGCTACTCGAAGTTCGTCACGTGGCAGTACGAGACCCTCCGTGACCGGGACCGACTGGAGAAGGGCCTCCACCCGGTCAAATACTGCACCAACGAACAGCAGCCGGTGACCACCCACGACCTGCTGGAGGGCGAGGAGGCGGAGTACCAGGAGTACACCCTCATCCGCTTCGGCCTCGACGACGCGGTGGTGCCGATGGCGACGCTGCGCCCCGAGACGGTCCGTGGGGTCACGAACGCCTACGTCGAGCCCGACGCCACGTACGTCCGGGCGACGGTCGACGGCGAGACGTGGCTGGTCTCGGAGGCGGCTACCGAGAAGCTCCGCCTCCAGGCTCACGAGGTGGACGTCACCGAGCGGTTCCCGGGATCGGAGCTCGTCGGGCAGTCGGTCACCAACCCCGTGACCGGCGACGCGGTGCCGGTCCTGCCCGCGACGTTCGTCGACCCGGACAACGCGACGGGCGTCGTCATGTCGGTGCCCGCCCACTCCCCGGACGACTACCTGGCGCTGGAGGAGGCGAAGGCCGACGCCGAGCGCATGGAGCGGCACGGCGTCGACCCCGACGCCGTCGCGGCCATCGATCCGGTGCCCATCCTCGACGTCGAGGGCTACGGCGACGTGCCGGCCCGCGACGCCGTCGAGTCGGCCGACGTCACCTCGTCGAACGACCCCGAACTGGAGGCGGTGACGAAGGAACTCTACAACCGCGAGTTCCACGCCGGTCGCCTCCACGACGACTACGGGGAGTTCGCGGGCGAGGTCATCGAGGACGTGCGGGAGGAATACCGCGAGGCGGGTGTCGAGGCGGGCCACTTCGACACCATGTACGAGTTCTCGGAGGAGGTGATCTGTCGCTGTGGCGGCGACGTCGAGGTGGCCGAGCAGGACACCTGGTTCCTCAGCTACAACGACGCGGACTGGAAGGAAGCGACCAAGCGGGTCGTCGAGAACATGGAGTGTATCCCCGAGAACACCCGCGGGGAGTACGACCACACCATCGACTGGCTCAACGAGTGGCCCTGCATCCGCAACTACGGGCTGGGGACACGGCTGCCGTGGGACGACGACTTCGTCATCGAGCCCCTCTCGGACTCGACGGTCTACATGGCGTACTACACCATCGCGCCCCGCCTGCGGGAGATTCCGGTCGATGACCTCGACCGCGACTTCTTCGACGCCCTCTTCTACGGCCCGGAGGCCGTCGACGACCCCGATCCGCGCGCCCTCGACCTGCGTGAGGAGTGGCTCCACTGGTATCCCGTCGACTACCGCTTCTCGGCGAACGACCTCATCTCGAATCACCTCACGTTCTACCTGTTCCACCACGCCGAACTGTTCGACGAACCGCAGTGGCCCGGGGGCATCGTCATCATGGGCATGGGCCTGCTGGAGGGGCGGAAGATGTCCTCCTCGAAGGGACACGTCGTCCTGCCGGACGAGGCAATCCAGGCCTACGGCGCCGACACGGTGCGATTTTTCCTGCTCAACTCCGCGGAGCCGTGGCAGGACTACGACTGGCGTGCCGACCAGGTCGAGAGCGTCCGCGACCAGCTGGAGCGGTTCTGGAACCGGGCGACCGAGCTGCTCCCCGAGGAGCCGACGTCGACGTTCGACGACGAGCGGCCGGCCCTCGAACACGTCGACCGGTGGCTCCTGTCGAAGCTCCAGCGGACCGTCCGCGAGGTGACCGAGGCGATGGAGCGATCGGAGACGCGGACGGCCAGTCAGGCCGCCTTCTACGACTTCGAGGAGTCGCTCCGGTGGTACCGCCGCCGCGCCGACCGGGACCGACCCGGCGCCCGGTGGACGCTCCGGCACGCTCTGGAGACGCGGCTGCGCCTCCTCGCGCCCTTTGTCCCCTTCATGGCGAACGAACTCCACGAGCGGCTGACCGGCCGGCCCGCCGAGGACGCCCCGTGGCCCGAGGTCGATCCAGACCTGGAGAACCGGGCGGTGGAGCTACAGGAGGAACGGATCGAACGCCTCACCGAGGACGTCCACGACATCGTCGACGTGACCGGGACCGATCCCGAGGTCGTCCGGGTGTACGCCGCCGCCGACTGGAAGTGGAAGGTCTTCGACGCCGTCGTCGAGGCCGGACCGGACGTGGGTGCGGTGATGAGCGAGGCGATGAGCGACCCCGACCTCCGCGAACGGGGCGACGCGGTGAACGACCTCGCGGGCGAACTCGTCGAACTCGTCCGCGATCTGGACGACGCGACGGTCGACGCCATGGACGACCTCGACGAGCGGGCGACCTACGAGACGGCCGTTCCCTTCCTCGAACGGGAGTTCGGCGCCGAGGTGCGGGTCTACGACGAGGACGCCGACCCGCCGGACCCCGGCGACAAGGCCGGCGACGCCGTCCCCTTCCGGCCCGCGATCCACCTGGAGTAACGCCGCGGCCGGGCCACCGGCGCGTCACTCCGTCGCGAGGCCGAGCAGGTCGAACCGCGTGCCGGCGCCCGCGGCCGTGGCCCGTTCGTAGACGACGTGGGCCGCCGCCACGTCCTGGATGGCGAGGCCCGTGCTGTCGAAGACGGTGACCCCGTCCTCGGGCGTTCGTCCCGGCTTCGCCCCCGTCACCACCTCGCCGAGTTCGGCGTGGATGTCGGCGTCCGTGAGCCGGCCGGCCCCGTAGGGGACGTTGATTTCGCCGGAGTGGGTACACTGCGCGTGGTCGTCGACGACGAGCGTCGCGGCCGCCAGCAGGTCGTCGGCGAGTTCGTGTTTGCCCGGGGCGTCGGCGCCGACGGCGTTGACGTGGGTCCGCTCGCCGACGGCGTCGGCGGCGACGATGGGGTCGCGGACGGGCGTCACCGTCGAGAGGACGTCACAGGCCGCCGCCTCGGCGATGGTGCCCACGCGGGCGTCGAACCGATCGCTCACGGCGTCGACGAAGGCCCGCGCGCGCTCCGCGTCGGCGTCGGCGACGACGACGGTCCCGATCGGTCGGACCGTCGCGATGGCGTCGAGTTGGGCGTGGGCCTGCACGCCCGCCCCGACCAGTCCGAGGGAGGACGCCCCCTCGACCGCGAGGTGGTCGGTGGCGACGGCGGCGGCCGCGCCGGTCCGCCGGGTCGTGAGCGCCGTGCCGTCCATGATCGAGAGGGGCACCGCCGTCTCGGGGTCGGAGTAGATCATCGTCCCCATGACCGTCGGGAGGCCGTGGCGCTCCCCGTTGTGCGGGTGGGAGTTCACCCACTTCACGCCCGCGGCGTCCCAGTCGCCCGCGTCGAGGTAGGCGGGCATCGACCGGAAGTCGCCGTCGTACTGCGGGAGGTCGACGTACGACTTCGGCGGCATCGTCGCGTCGCCGCGCTCGTAGGCCGCGAAGGCGGCCTCGACCGCGTCGACGAGGGCGTCCATCGGTGCGTTGTCGGCAACCGTCTCGCCGTCCAGAAGCAGGGTCTCCATGGTCGCCCCTAACGTATCCGTGGAGTTACCGGTTTCGCGGGGCGGGTCAGTGGGTCGCGCCGGTGGTCGTCCCCGTCCCCGCGGGCGTCCCGCCGCCGTCGAGGGTCACCTCGAAGAGCTCCGAGAGGTCGGGGCCGACCACGGCGAACCGGACGCGTCCGGGCGCCGCGTCGTCGTCGAGGTAGTAGTCGACGGTCGTCCCGTGGGTCGCGGACTCGCCGGCCGCGAGCGACCGATCGATCCCCTCGGCGCCGTAGAGCGGCCCTTGTTGGTTGATCGCCGCGCGGAAGACGCCGGGGCCGTCGCCCTCGTTGGTCACGTCGATCGTGACGGGGATCGGCTCGTCCGCCGGAACGGACTCGGGCACGTCGGCGGCCGCCGAGAAGGCGGGTGGTGGCGAGCGGAGTGGGTCGACCGCCGCCGGGGGAACGGTCCATTCGGCGACGACGTCGCCGGGGTCCGGTGGCGTATCCGTCCGCTCGGGACCGTCGCTCCCCAGGACCACCGCGACCGACTCGGCGTCCAGGGGCGCGGGAACCCGGAAGCCGAGGAACCCCTCGGGGTTCGACTCGCCGTACCGCCGCCCGGTCACGGGCGCGGCGACGCGGGCGGGTCCGAGATACTCGATTCCCGATCCGTAGCGGGCGTCGTCGGCGACGAGCCCGAACCGGTCCGGCGCCGGCGGCGTTCCCGACCCGTCGGCGGCCACGGCGACGAAGACGAACTGGTCGCCGTCCGCCGGGTGGACGTCCATGGCGTCCGGCGCGCTCAGATAGCGGACCGAGTGGGCGGTCACGAGGTCCGAGACGGTGACGGTCGCGCCGTCGACGGCGACGGCGTCGCCGAGCGTGGCGGCGTCGCCCGCGGGCGTTTCGGTCGGCGTGGCGGTCGACGTTCGCGTCGGTTCGGCGGGGGATCCGCCGCCGAGACAGCCGGACAGGCCGATCGCTGCGGTGCCGATGCTCGCGAGGACGGCACGTCTCCCGGAGGGCATACCACGGGCTACCGGGGGTGGGATCAAGGGCTTTGTGACGGGAACGGGGGAAAACGGGAACGGAGCGTGCGGGGGGTACAGTCAGCGTTCAGCGGTCGACGGCAGTGGGGCGGTGACCGGGCGTCACATCGCGCCGCCCATGCCGCCCATGCCGCCCATGCCGCCGCCGGCACCGCCCTCGTCCTCGTCGCCCGAGGTCGAGAGGTCGCCCGCGGCGATGATGTCGTCGATCTTCAGGACCAGGTTCGCGGCCTCGCTGGCCGAGGTGAGCGCCTGCTCCTTGGAGTGGGCGGGTTCGACGACGCCCGCGTCGAGGGTGTCGACCACGTCGCCGGTGAAGACGTTGAGGCCGGCACGGGTGTCGCCCGACTCGTGGGCGGCACGCAGGTCGACGAGCGTGTCGATGCTGTCGAGGCCAGCGTTACTGGCGAGCGCGCGCGGGACGACTTCGATGGCGTCGGCAAAGGCCTCGACGGCGAGCTGCTCGCGGCCGCTGACGCTGTCAGCGTAGTCACGCAGGCGGCTCGCGAGTTCGACCTCGACGGCGCCGCCGCCGGGGAGCACGCGCCCGTCGGCCGCGGTGGTGGACACCACGTCGAGGGCGTCCTGAACGCCGCGTTCGAGTTCGTCGACGACGTGCTCGGTCGAGCCACGCAGCAGGAGCGTCACGCCGTGGGCGTCGTCGCCCTCGACGTAGAACAGGCCGGCCTCGGCGTCGCGGCTGATCCGACCGGTGCCGAGGTGGGCGTCGGTCGCGGCGTCGAGATCGGAGACGATCTCGGCGCCGAGGATCTCTTGGAGGAAGCCCATGTCGGATTTCTTCGTCCGGCGGACCGCCAGGATGCCCTCCTTGGCCAGCAGGTACTGGGCGAGGTCGTCGATGCCCTTCTGACAGAACACCACGTCGGCGCCCGTCGCGACGATCTGATCGACCTTCTGGCGGAGCTGTTTCTCCTCGCTGTCGAGGAACTGCTGGAGCTGGTCGGGGTTGTCGATGTTGACCGACGTGTCGGCGTCGGTCTCCTCGACCTCGATGGGATCGTTCAGCAGGAGCACGTCCGCCGAGTCGAACTCGACGGGCATGTCGTCGTTGACGGGGTCCTTGTCGATGACCGCGCCGTTGAGGAGCTCGGACTCGGAGGCCGAGCGGCCGGTCTGGGTCTCGATCTCGACGAACTCCAGGTCGACGACGTGGCTGCCGTCGTCGGCCTCGACGGTGACGGCCCGGACCGCCTCGACCACGAGGCGAGCCAGAAGGTCCTTGTCGAGTTCGGAGCTCTTGCCCGTCATCGACGTCTCGGCGACCTTCCGCAGGAGGTCCTCGTCGGTGGGGTCGACCTGCTCGGCGATATCGTCGACCTGCTCGCGGGCCTCCGTGGCGGCCATGTTGAAGCCCTTGATGATCGCCGTCGGGTGGATATCCTGATCGAGGAGTTCCTCGGCGTTCTTCAGGAGTTCGCCCGCGATGGCGACGGCCGTCGTCGTCCCGTCGCCGGCCTCGTCCTCCTGTGTCTCGGCGACTTCGACGATCATCTCGGCCGTCGGGTTGTCGATATCCATCTCCTGGAGGATGGTGACCCCGTCGTTGGTGATGGTGACGCTGCCCATCGAGTCGACGAGCATCTTGTCCATCCCCTTGGGTCCGAGCGTGGACCGTACCGACTCCGCGACCGCTCGGGCCGCCGAAATGTTGTACTCTTGGGCGTCCTTGTCCTTGACGCGCTGGGCGTCCTCGCCCATAATGATCATCGGCTGACCCTGCTGCATTCGCTGACTCATGGTTCACCGAACGATTGTTTGTCCTTCTATATAAAAATGAGGGTTGTGAGTCACGACGAAGCGCGAACCGTTCGGCGACGAATCGGAAGAGATCCGGAGACGGGAGCGACCCGACGTGTGTCTTGTCAACTGTTATCACGAGTCAGGACGAGGCGTTCGACTGGACGACGCGGCGGTTTTAAATACGCGAGGGTCGCTCAGTCGTCCGCGGGTTCCTTCCAGTGGACGGTGACGGTCCCGACGGCGAAGGCGTCCGTCGAGTCGTCGGCACGGACGACACGGAGGTCGTTGGTACCGGCCACAAGGTCGACGGCGTCGCCGAACGTGTCGACCCAGTACTGCCAGCCGTCGTTGGGCGGGATGTCGAAGCCGCTCATCCGGTCGCCGTTGATCCGGATCTCGTGGCCGTAGTCGCCGACGTCGAAGGCCTGGATACCGACGTAGCCGTCGAAGGCCTCGTCGGTCGGCACGTGGAACTCGTGGCGTGGCGTCCCGTTGCCGACGTTCTCGGCCCAGTCGAGGTCGAGTTCCCGCCCCTCGGGCGCGAGTTGCGCACCGACGTACATCGTCGCGTAGTTCGCACGGGGTGGCACGAACACCGGTTGGGTCGGGGGACTGAAAAGAGCGCCGACCCGGGCCTTACGGTTCGTCGACCGCGGCCTCGTCCTCGCCGAACTCGGGGAGCTCCGCGTCCTCGTCGAGGGTTTCGAGCTCCTGCTCGTACAGCTGCTGCCGGAGCTGGGCGCGCTTGTTCCGGCCGTTTCGTTCGCGACCACTTTTCGTGTCAGGCATTGTCATGCAGGGAAAGGAGTCCACGACACATGAACCTTTCTCCGATTCCGAGCCGGTGCGATACTGATCGAACGGTGGCTCGATTCTCTAATCACCGACCGATCGTGGACCGATCGACCGCCGAGTACGGCGTGCGTTTTAAGCCCCTCGAGTGAGAAGTGTTACCATGTCTCTACAAGAGGGGCGAACCGAGGTCGGACCGGACGAGCCAGCGGGCGTCCGGAGATACGTCGCCGAGGCGGTCTGTACCGACTGTGACTACGCGGAGTTCCGGACGACGACGGGCGTAACGGGGTCGTTCACCCGGTGTCCGGACTGTGGCGGCGACCTGGTGATGCCACGCGACGCGATGTCCTGAGGGGTGGTCGCCACTTCGGGATTGAAAAAGCGCCGGGACAGGGATTTGAACCCTGGATCCCAGAGGGAACACGCTTTCCAGGCGTGCGCCTTACCACTCGGCCATCCCGGCACGCAGTTACGAGTAACCGCTCGGGACTTTAACTCCTTTCCTTTCCCCGCATCCGCGGTTCGAGGACGTGGGTGAGGCCCGTGGCCACGGCACCGACGAGGAGGGCGACGGCGCCGAGGGCGAGCGGCCCGGGGCCCAGTGGGCCGAGGAGGAGTCGGTACCCCTGCGCGAGGACGAGGAAGGCGAGCGCCCCCACCAGCCCCCACAGGAGACTCGACGTGCGCTGGGTCGTCACTCCAGGTCGGCGATGGCCTCGATTTCGAGGGCCGCGCCCTTGGGCACGTTCCCCACTTCCACGGCGCTCCGGGCCGGCGGGTCCGCGTCGAAGTACGTCGCGTACGTCTCGTTCATCTCGTCGAAGTCGTCGATGTCGTCGAGGAAGATGGTGACCTTCAGCAGGTCGCTCGCGTCGGCGCCCTCGTCCGCGAGGATGGCCAGCACGTTGTCGAGACACTGCTCGGTCTGGGTCGCCACACTCTCGTCGTCGAGCAGGTCGCCGTCCGTCGTCAGCGGGAGCTGTCCCGCGGTGAACAGGAGCGAGCCGTTGGTCGTCGCCTGACTGTACGCGCCCACGGCGGCCGGGGCGTCGTCGGTGCTGATGGTTCGTTTCACGCCCGGGTGGTCGGTCGGCGACCGGTTAAAGGTACACATCGGCGGCAGGAACCGCCGCGCCTACACCGACATCTGGTAGCCGTTGACGATTTCGACCTCGTAGCCCTCGTCGCGGAGCGCCGCGAGGAGTTCGTCGACGTGCTCCGGTCCCCGGGTCTCGACTTCGAGTTCGACGCGCGCGTCGTTCATCGCCACGTCCCGGGAGGTGCGGTCGTGGTGGAAGGCCGTGATGTTCGCGCGGTGGTCGGCGATGATCTCTCCGAGCGCCACCAGCGCGCCCGGCTGGTCCTTCAGGATCGTCCGGAACCGGAGGTACCGCCCGGTCGCCACCAGCCCCCGCATCACCACCGTCGTCAACACGTTCAGGTCGATGTTCCCGCCACACAGCGCCGGGACGATAGTCTCGCCGTCCTCGTACTCGATGGCGTCGGAGAGGAGGGCAGCGAGGGAGATGGCACCCGCCCCCTCCGCGAGCGCCTTCTCGCGTTCGAGCAGGTAGGTCAGGGCGATGGCGATGGACTCGTCGTCGACGGTCACCACCTCGTCGACGCGCTCTTTGATCACCTCGAAGGTGCGGTCGCCGATCCGACGGGTGGCGATCCCGTCGGCGATGGTGTCGACGGCGTCGCGCTCGTAGATCTCCCCCCGCCGGATCGATTCGGCCGCGCTGGAGGCCCCCTCGGCCTGGACGCCGATCACGCGGACGTCCGGGTCGTGGGCCTTCACCGCCGTGGCGATACCCGAGATCAGGCCGCCGCCGCCGATGGGAACGATGACCGTATCGAGGTCCGGACAGTCCTCGACGATTTCGAGGCCGATGGTGCCCTGGCCGGCCATCACGGTTTCGTCGTCGAAGGCGTGGACGTACGTCCGCCCCTCCACCTCCTCGATCCGGTGGGCCTCGGCCTGGGCCTCGCTGTAGTCCGCGCCGTGGAGAACGACCTCGCCCCCGTAGCGCTCGGTCGCTTTCACCTTCGAGACCGGCGCGTGTTCCGGCATGACGATCTTCGAGTCGACGCCCGCCCGGGTCGCCGCCAGCGCCACGCCCTGGGCGTGGTTCCCGGCGCTCGCGGTCACGACCCCCGCCTCCTGGTCGGCCGTCGACAGCGTCTCGATCCGGTTCATGGCCCCGCGGATCTTGAACGCGCCCGTGCGCTGGAAGTTCTCCAGTTTCAGATGCACGTCGGCGCCGGTCATCTCGGAGAAGGCATACGAGTACTCGAGCGGCGTGTGCCGAGCGACCGTCGACACCCGCTCCCGAGCGTCGAGGACGTCGTCGTGGGTGAGCATACCGCCCATACCCGACGGTGGTGGTTAACGGTTTATGTACGGCTGGGGCCGTCGCTCACGGGTTTCGAAAGGGGAATGCACGCGTGTGACGTGCGATTCGACCAACACCGGGGAGACATATAAACATCATGAAGGCGCGGTGAAAGTGAAAGTAACCGACTACACGGGGCCGGGGCGCCACAGACGACCGACCGGCGCCGCGAGTGGATCACGGGCGCGGCCGGACGACCGCCCCGCCGTCGGCGACGTATCGACGGACCCGGTCGGCGAAGGGGCCCGTTCCGGGCCACGTCACCGACGACTCGACGTCGAGGGGCGCCGGATCGCCGACGTAGACGGCGGCCGTCCCGCCGTCGGTTCGGGGGACCGCGACGCGGACGTAGAGGCCCCGGTCGACACCCTCGTAGGCGTCGAGGGCGTCGAGGGCATCCGTCCGGAGGAGTCGACCCGCCGTCTCACCACCGGGCGCGAGCGTCGGATACCGACCGGCGACCGGGTGACAGCCCTCCAGGATCGCCGCCCCGACGAAGACGAAGGAGTCCACCACCGACGACACCCGGGCCGGTTCGGTGAGGCGGCCGTAGACGAACACGTCCATGGTGACACGGGGGTCGGCCGTTCGGCTATCGCTCCTCGATGGGAACGAACTCGCGGTTGCGGTCGCCGACGTAGCGCGCACGGGGCCGGATCAGGCGACTGTCCTCGTACTGTTCGAGCATGTGGGCGATCCAGCCGCCGACGCGCGACAGGGCGAAGATGGGGGTGTACAGGTCGACCGGGATGCCCATCTGGTAGTACATCGACGCCGAGTAGAAGTCGACGTTGGGCGCGAGTCCCTTCTCCTCGGCCATGTACTCCTCGATGGCGACGGAGTACTCGTACCACCGCGGGTCCCCGACCGTCTCGCCCAGACGTTCGGAGTACGTCTCGAGGATGGCCGCCCGCGGGTCGCGGACGTTGTAGACGCGGTGACCGAAGCCGGGGATGCGTTCGCCGCCGTCGACCGCGTCCTCGATCCACTCGCGGGGCCCCTTCCCGCTGTCGTCGATCTCCTGTAACATCCGCATGACGTTCTGGTTGGCGCCGCCGTGGAGCGGGCCGGCGAGCGTCCCGACGGCGCTGGTGACGCCGCTGTGCAGGTCGGACATGGTGGAGGTCGTCACCAGCGCGGAGAACGTCGACGCGTTCAGACCGTGGTCGGCGTGCAGGACGAGCGCGGTGTCGAACGTCTCGATGGCCACCTCGTCGGGCTCCTCGTCGTTCAGCATGTAGAGGAAGTTCGCGGCGTGATCCAGATCCGACCGGGGGTCGACGGGGTCGTCGCCGTCGCGAAGCCGGGCGAACGCCGCCAGGACCGTCGGTAGTTTGGCGGTGATCCGACAGCCCTTGGCCATGTTGGCCTCGCGGTCGTCGGGCGCGGCGTCGGCGTCCTCGTCGTACGCCGAGAGCGCGGAGAGCACCGTCCGCAGCATCGCCATCGGGTCCACTTCCCGCTCCGCGAGGTTCGCGATGAGGTCGTAGACGTCGGGATCGAGGTTCCGCTGGTCGGCCAGTCGGGCGGCGAAGGCGTCGCGTTCCGAGCGGGTCGGCCACTCGCCGTTCCAGAGCAGCGACAGCACCTCCTCGTAGCTCGCCCGGCGTGCGAAGTCCTCGATGGCGTACCCGCGGTAGCCCAACTCGCCGGCGTCGCCGTCGATGTAGCTCAGCCGGGACTCGGAGACTACGACGCCCTCCAGTCCCCGTTTGACCTCATCAGACATACCCAAGCGGTTTCGAACCGTCTCAAAAAAGCGTTGCCGTTTACCTCACGATCCCGTCAGGTCAGGCGCGTCGGTCGCCGGACGCCCGGAGGGGGCGTCCCGCCGACCGGGGGGATTTTACCGCTCGGCGCTACGGCCTATGTATGATCCTCTCGGACACCGACATCCTCGCTCGACTCCGCGAGGGTGACCTCGTGATCGACCCGCTGGACGACGTCGACCAGCAGGTCCAACCCGCCAGCGTCGACCTCCGACTGGGCTCGGAGTTCCTCGAGTTCCAGCGGACGAACATCCCCTGTATCCACCCCACTCACGAGGGGGAAGTCAGCGACTACATCGCCGAGACGGTCGTCCCGGACGGCGAGGAGTTCATCCTCCACCCCGGCGACTTCGTCCTCGGGACGACCCGGGAGCGCATCGAGATGCCCCCCGACCTCGTCGCCAACGTCGAGGGGCGCTCCTCGCTCGGCCGCCTCGCGGTCGTCGTCCACGCCACCGCGGGCTTCGTCGACCCCGGCTACCGCGGCCAGGTGACCCTCGAACTGTCGAACCTCGGGACCGCACCCGTCGCGCTCACGCCCGGCATGCGCGTCTCCCAACTCGTCTTCACCGAACTCTCCTCGCCGGCCGACCGGCCCTACGGCAGCGACCGCGGCTCGAAGTACCAGGACCAGCGTGGCCCCCAGGCCTCTCGCATCGGGGACGACCCCGAGTTCGAGTCATGAAGTTCGTCGAGGAGGTAGTCGTCGAGGAGTTCCTCCCGACCGTCCGCTCGATGCTCGCGGCGGATCTCCGGGACCGAGGGTTCACCCAGCGCGAGGTGGCCGAGGCGCTCGGCATCTCCCAGTCGGCCGTCTCGAAGTACGCCCACGGCGAGGTGGCGACGAGCGACGCCATCAGCGCCGACGAGCGGGTCCGTGACCTCGTCGAACGGGTCGGCGCCGGGCTGGCGACCGGCGACATGAGTCGCGTCCAGGCGCTCGTCGAGGTCGAAGTGCTGATCCGCCAACTCGAGGACGGCGACCTCCTGGCCGAGCGCCACCGCGAGGCCATGCCCGAACTCCGCGAACACGGCGGCGACTTCGACGTCCACGACCCCGAGAGCACCGTACGGACGACCGAGGAGGTCCGGTCGTCGGTGCGGCGGGGACTCCGGATCCTTCGGAACACCTCGGGCTTTGCCGGCCTCGTGCCGAACGTCGGCTCGAACTTGGTGGAGTGTCTGCCCGACGCCGCGGACGTGGAGGACGTGGCGGCGGTCCCCGGCCGCATCTTCGACGTCCGCGGCACCGCGACGGTGCCCTCTGACCCCGAGTTCGGCGTCAGCGAACACGTCGCCTCGGTGTTGCTGTCGGCACGCGCCGCCGGCGCCGCCGTCCGGGGCGCCCTCAACCTCCGCTACGATCCCGCCCTGATCGAGGGCCTGCACGCGGCCGGGTATCCGACCGTCGAGTTCGACGTCGAAGACGATCGATCTGGGGACGACACACACGACGACGAGGCGGCCCGGCCGGGCGTCGTCGAGGCCGTCCGCGAGGCCGACCCCGACGCGCCCTTCGTCCTCTACCAGACCGGCGGCTTCGGCATCGAGCCGATCACCTACGTCCTCGGGGCCGACGCCCCCACGGTGGCCCGGATCGTCCGGGACCACTGCCGGGAATGACGACGCCCGACCCCGACCGCGCGGCGGCCGCCCAGACCTTCTACTCCCGGTGGGCCGGCGTCTACGACCGCCTCGCGCGCCGGGCACCCGGGATCCGTCGCCTCCGCCGGGCCGCCGTCGCGCGGCTCGATCTCTCCCCCGGCGACACCGTCGTCGACGTCGGCTGCGGGACGGGGGCGAACCTGTTGCTCCTCCGCGACCGGGTCGGCCCCGACGGGACCGTCGTCGGCGTCGACTTCGCGCCCGGTGCGGTGCGACGGGCCCGGGCCCTCGTCGCCCGCGAGGGGTGGACGAACGTGGCCGTCTGCCGGGGCGACGCCACGCGCCTCCCGCTCGACGGCGCCGACGCCGTCCTCGCGACGTTCCTCGTGGGGATGCTCCCCGACCCCGCGGCGACGGTCGACGGGTGGCTCGACGGTCTCGACCCCTCGCGGATCGCGCTCCTGGATCTCGCTCGGAGCCACCGGCTCCCCGGACGCCCGCTGAACCCGCTGTTCGGCGTCGTCGTCGCCACGACGGCGCCGCCGGGCACCCGCGACCACCACGACGACCCGCCCGCACGGGTCCTCGACCGCCGGGTCGCGGGCGCACACCGGACGCTCCTCGAACGCTGCCCCTCGACCTCCCACGGGACGCGGATGGGCGGGTTCGCCTACCTGAGCGCCGGCGGGCGGTGACTACCCGTACCGGGCCGCGTGTCGCTCGCAGAGGGGTGGATCGCGTAGCTGTGCCCGCACGACCCCCGGCTGGCGGTGGGCGTCGTGGAGGCGACACCGCTCGTCGTCACAGAAGGCCGTCCCCGTCTCCAGGAGGTCGACCGCAGCGAGGGCGTACCCCTTCAGCGCCTCGGTCGTCCGCGGGTCGTCGGCGACGAGGAAGTCGCCCTCGATTTCGGCCTCCAGCACCTCGCGGGGCGGCGCGTCGCCCGTCATCAGGGCGTGTT
Source organism: Haloplanus salinarum (assembly GCF_009762275.1). Taxonomy (NCBI): domain Archaea; kingdom Methanobacteriati; phylum Methanobacteriota; class Halobacteria; order Halobacteriales; family Haloferacaceae; genus Haloplanus; species Haloplanus salinarum. The sequence goes on from NZ_CP034345.1 coordinate 1,547,501, forward strand.
TGCTCTTCGCCTCGTAGTAGGCCTCGGGCTTGGCCGGCGCCTCGTAGAGGCCCGGGACAGAGAGCAGGGCGGGCTGGCCGAGGACGGCCACCCGCTTGTGCCAGCGGCCGTCGTGGTCGCCCCAGGTGCCGATCACGCGGTCGAGGAGGGGGAGATGCAGGTGATCCAGCCCCCGCTCCCCGGGGAGGCGAGCGTTCAGCGCCCGCTGGACCGCCAGCCCGTCGTAGACGACGCCCCCGGCCCGCTCCGGATCGTCGAGCGCTCGCTCCTCGTACCGGACGATGCCGAGCATCGTGTTGCCCGTCGCCCGCTCGTAGGGGTCGGTGACGCGGGCGGCCGCCAGTTCCTCGGGGAGGTCGTCGTCCGCAGCAGTCGACAGCAGCCGGTCGCGCACCCGCACCTCGGCGCCGATCCGGTCGCGGAGCCAGTCCGCGATGGCGTCGGCGTCCGCGGGCGTCGTCGGGGCGCGATAGAGCGTGACGGTGTCGACCATCGGGACGCCCGATCAGTCGTCGGCGGGCGCCCGCGACGTGAGTTCGACGTCCGGCGCGTCGACGCCGAGTTCGTCGATGGCGGCCTGGGCGGCGCGCTTCCCCGAGACGAGCATGGCGCCGAAGGTCGGGCCCATGCGCGGCAGGCCGTAGGTGGTGGCGACGGCCATCCCCGTCGCGATCAGGCCGTCGTGGACCAAGCCCGTGTGTTCGACGACCGCGTCCTCGCTCTCGCCGACCCACATCGAGTCGTGGCCCGGCGAGTCGTGGCCCGGCGCCCCGTAGGAGTCGTCGCCGGTCTGGTCCATGCCCGTGTTGTGCTCCTTGGCGTGCTGGATGCCCGGCGCGTCGAGGACGCCGCGCTCGTCGAGTTTGGAGATGGCGACGGCGTCGTGGCCCGTCGCGTCGATGACCAGGTCCGCCTCGACGGCGATTGGGTCGACGCAGGTGATCTCCCGGGGCAGCGCGTGAACCGGCGTCCAGTTCATGACGATGCCGCCGACGCGGTGATCCTCGCGGATCACGATGTCGGTGAACTCCGTCATGTTCTGCATCTTGGCGCCGGCGTCACACGCGGCCTTGATCAGTCCCGAACACGCCTCGGGCCCGTTGGCGACGTACAGCCCCTCGGTGTCCTGGGCGGGCTTGTAATCCACGTCGAGGTCCTCCAGGACGTCCTGGGCCGGGTCCCGGACGGTCACCTTGTTCATCAGGAAGCCGCCGAGCCAGAACCCGCCGCCGAGGTAGTTGTTCTTCTCGACGACCATCGTCTTAACGCCCCGCTCGGAGAGCTCCTTCGCCGCCATCAGCCCCGAGGGACCGCCGCCGACGATCAGGACGTCGGAGTCCGAGAAGTCCATGAACTCCTCGGTCCACTCCTGACCGATCGCCCGGGTTACGTCCGCCTCGCCGACCTGACTGAACTGCTCGTACGAAGACATACCACTCAGTAGTATCATCGGGTGGTGGTTATACTTTGCGACCGCGCCGAACCGCCCAACCCTTTTCGCCGTCGACGCCCTATCCCGGTCGATGACCGCTACGGTGATGCCGCGATGAGTGGCCTCGTGGACGGCGAGTGGGTCGGCACCGACTACGCCACCGACGACGACGGCGAGTTCCAGCGCCAGACGACGACGTTCCGCGACCGGATCGGTCCGGACGAGGCCTTCCCGGTCGAGGCCGGACGCTACCATCTCTACATCTGCCGGGCGTGTCCCTGGGCACACCGGGCCGCCATGACCCGCGCGCTCAAGGGACTGGACGACGCCATCTCCCTGTCGCTGGTCCAGCCCGAGCGCTACGACCAGGGCTGGGAGTTCTCCGAGGCCCACCCCGACCCGCTGTACGGCGAGGAGTACCTCCGGGATATCTACGTCCGCGCCGACCCGAACTACACGGGACGGGTGACCGTGCCCGTCCTCTGGGACCGGGAGCGGGAGACCATCGTCAACAACGAGTCCGCGGAGATCATGCGGATGTTAGACGTCGCGGGCGACGAGCTGGCGACCCGGGACGTGGACCTCTACCCCGAGGGCTACCGCGACGAGGTCGACCGCCTGATCGAGGACGTCTACGACCCGATCAACAACGGCGTCTACCGCGCCGGCTTCGCCGACTCGCAGGCGGCCTACGACCGCGCCGTCGACGAACTGTTCGACGCGCTCGATCGGTACGACGACCTGCTGGCGGACCAGCGCTACCTCGCCGGCGACCGACTCACGGAGGCCGACCTCGCGATGTTCGCGACGCTCGTGCGCTTCGATCACGTCTACCACACTCACTTCAAGTGTAACCGCCGGGCCATCCACGAGTACGACAACCTCTGGGGCTACACGAAGGACCTCTACACCACGCCCGGCATCGAGCGCACCGTCAACGTGGACCACATCGTCCGGCACTACTACGTCAGCCACGGTGACGTGAACCCCAAACGACTGGTGCCGACGGGCCCCGACATCGACTTCACCGAGGGACACGACCGGGACCGGTTGCCCGGCGGCCCGCCCGCGGCGTTGCAGTAGCCCTCAGATCACCGCCACCACGCCCGCGCTCAGCGCCAGCGTGACGAGCAGTCGGCCGACACTCCCCGCGAACGTCGCGGCGGCGAAGCGGACGTAATCCTCCTCCAGCACCGCGAAGGCGTAGATGGAGAGCGTGTCGGGGAAGAAAGGCACCGAGAGCGCGAGCGCGAGGCCGGCGTAGCCCCAGCGGCGGGCGATTTCCACCGTGCGTCGCTCCGACCACGCGATCACGTCGAACCGGGAGCGCCGGAGCCAGCGGATCAGCGGTCCGGACTCCTTGGCCTCCTGGCCGAGGTGGAAGGCGAAGACGCTGCCCGCGGCCTTGCCGAGCGCCGAGACGAGGATGATCAGCGCCAGTCGTAGCTCGGTCGGCAGGCCCAGATCGAGGGGTGCGAGCAGGACGACTTCGCTGACTCCCGGGAGCGCGAAGGCGATGAGAAACGAGTAGACGAAGATGATGACGAGTCCGCCCCATCCGGTCGCCGAGCGGACCAACCGCGACAGCCACTCGAACCCGAGGAGGTCGACCGAGAGCAGGGGGACGAACGGGTCCACACCTCACCCTCGGAGGGGGCCGACGTAAGTCTTTCAGGTTCGACCGCGGGTCGTTACCGCACCGCGTCGAGGATCATGCGCTCTTCGACCGTATCGACCGTCTCCAGGACGTCGCCGACGGCGTCGATGTTGGCGCTGATCGAGGTGATCCCCTTGCGGACGAGGAACTCGACCATGTCGGGATGGGAGCCGGCCTGTCCACAGATGCTCGTGTCGACGTCCGCCGCCCGGCAGACGTCGATGGTGTCGCCGATCAGTTCGAGCACCGCGGGATGGAGTTCGTCGAACCGGTCCGAGACGTGCTCGTTGTTGCGGTCGACCGCGAGCGTGTACTGTGTGAGGTCGTTCGTCCCGAACGAGACGAAGTCGACGCCCTCGTCGACGATGTCGTCGGCGCCGATGGCGCTAGCGGGCGTCTCGATCATCACACCCCACTCGCGTTTGTCGGGGTCGATGCCGACCGCCTCCATGTGGGCCCGGGCGCTGGCCACGTCCTCACCGTCGTTGACGAGGGGGAACATGATCTCCAGGTTCTCGTAGCCCATCTCGTAGAGGCGCTTGAACGCCTCCAGTTCGTGTTCGAACACCTCGGGGCGGTCGAGGCTGCGCCGGATGCCCCGGTAGCCGAGCATCGGGTTGTGTTCGTGGGGTTCCTCGTCGCCGCCCTCGAGCTGTCGGAACTCGTCGGTCGGGGCGTCGAGGGTGCGAACCCGGACGGGCCGGGGGTAGAACGCCTCGGCCACCTGTCGGATACCGTCCGTGAGCTCCGAGACGTAGGCCTCCGAACCCTCGTCCTCGATGTACCGCTCCGGCGTCTTCCCGAGCGAGAGGACGAGGTGTTCGATCCGCAGGAGCCCGACGCCGTCGGCACCGGTCGCCGCCGCCCGCTCGGCCGCGTCGGGGATGGAGACGTTCACCTTCACCTCGGTGGCGGTCACGGGGTTGGGCGTCGCCGCCGCAGGCGCCGAGTCGTCGTCGGTCCCGGGGTTGGCGGCCGGCACGTCCGCCTCCGCCGTCCCCGAGAGACGTCCCTCGTGAACCGTCCCCATCTCGCCGTCGACGGTGACGACCTGGCCGTCCTCGAGGACCCGCGTCGCGCTCCCCGAGCCGACGACCGCCGGGACGCCGAGTTCGCGGGAGACGATGGCCGCGTGGGAGGTCATCCCGCCTTCGTCGGTGACGATGGCGGCCGCCCGCTTCATCGCGGGGACCATGTCGGGCATCGTCATCTCGGTGACGATGACGTCGCCCTGACTCACCTGATCCAGGTGATCGAGTTTCGTGACGACCCGGACGGGGCCGCTGACGGTGCCCGGACTGGCGCCGAGTCCGGAGAGCAGGTGGTCGCCGTCCCCCTCGTCGTCTTCGTCCTCCTCGGCCGCCTCGCCCTCGTCGATGGTCGTGATCGGACGGGACTGGAGCATGTACACCTCGCCGTCGACGACCGCCCACTCGACGTCCTGTGGCTCGCCGTAGTGGTCCTCGACCGTCTCGCCGAGTTCGACCAGCCGCTCGATTTCGGGCTGGGTGAGCACGCGCTGGTCCCGCTTGTCCTCGGGCACGTCGCGTTCGACCGTCTCGCCGGTCGCCTCGTCTTTGACGTGCATCACCTTCTTCGTGGCGACCGTCGCCGTCTCGACTTCGCTCGTCGTCCGGTCGACGACGTAGTTGTCGGGGGAGACGGCGCCGGAGACGACCGCCTCGCCCAGCCCCCACGCCGCCTCGATGATGATCCGCGGATCGCCCGTCGAGGGGTGGCTGGTGAACATCACGCCGCTCTTCTCGGCGTCGACCATCTGCTGGACGACCACCGCGATGTCGACCTCGTCGTGGGGGAACCCCTGCTGGTTCCGGTAGTAGATGGCGCGCTGGGAGAACAGCGACGCCCAACACTCCTTGACGCGCTCGATGAGGTCCGCCTCGGTGACGTTGAGGAACGTCTCCTGTTGCCCGGCGAAGGAGGCGTCCGGAAGGTCCTCCGCCGTCGCCGACGAACGGACGGCGACGAACGCCTCGCCGTCACCGACCGTCCGGTAGGCGTCGAGGATCTCCTCGCGTACCGACTCGGGAACCTCCGTCTCCATGATGAGTTCGTGGGCGCGTTCGTGTGCCGCCGCGAGCGCCGACGAGTCCTCGCTGTCGACGTCGACTGCCCCGAACAGTTCCTCGTCGATACCGGCTTCCTCGATGAACGTCCGATAGGTGCCGGCCGTGACGACGAATCCCGGCGGCACGGGCAACCCAGCCTCGGTAAGTTCGCCGAGCGAAGCCGCCTTCCCACCGACCGTCCCCAGGTCGGTAGACCGCACGTCCTCCAGCCAAGCTACAGCCATTTCGTACGCACGAATCCCGCCAGTGGCGTAAAGAAGGTTTCGAACCGTGCAACTACGGCCGTCCGATCCGGACGGCTTAACTGCCGATTGAGCCACTCACAGCCCCGTTTTCGGCATTTCGGTTCGATCCGTCGATCCCGGGCGCGACTACGCCTCCAGGATGTCGTCGTCGTCGGTCGACGGAACCGCGAGCGACCCGTCGAGCGCCGTCACCGCACGCCCGCCCACGCGGACGTCCTCGTCGACCCGCACCCGGACCAGCCCCGGCCGGTCCACGAAGTGGCCCTGTTCGAAACGCATCTCGTCCGGCAGGTCGTCGAAGGCGTCGACGGCACGGAGGTAGGCCCCGCAGGCCCCGCTCGCGGTGCCCGTCACCGGGTCCTCCGGGACGCCGGCCCCCGGCGCGAACATCCGCGCGTGGAGCGTCGAGTCCGCGTCGAGCGTATCGAAGGTGAACGCGTAGACACCCGTGGCGCCGTGATCGGCCGCGAGCGCGTCGAGCGCGTCCATGTCGGGGTCGGCGTTCCCGAGGTGTTCGAGGAAGTTCACCGGGACGGTCAGGAAGGGGAGGCCGGTCGAGGCGACGGCGGCGGGGAGGTCCGCCCCCACGTCGCGGAGTGCCGCCGGATCGATCCCGAGCGCCTCGCCCGCGCGGTCGTAATCCAGATCGACCGTCTCGACCGACGGGTCGTCCTGTGTCATCCAGGCGACGCCGTCGTCCGTCACCGCGACGTCGAGGACGCCGACGTTCGTCCGGAGCGACCCCTCGCCGGCGTCGAGGGCGCCCTCCTCGTGGAGGAAGGCGAGGGCCGCGACGGTCGCGTGTCCACAGAGGTCCACCTCCTGGGTCGGCGTAAAATAGCGGATCCGGCGGTCCGCGTCGTCCGCGTCGGGCGTGAGGAAGGCCGTCTCGCTCGCCCCGAGTTCACGGGCGACGGCCCGCATCCGGTCGTCGGTGAGCCCGTCGGCGTCGGGGACGAGTCCGGCCGCGTTGCCCGCGAGCGGTTCGGCGGCGAACGCGTCGATCAACAGGGTCCGGTACGTGTCCATGCCACGGACCTGCACCGCGGGCGACAAGACCCTGTTGCCCCACCGCGTCCCGTAAACCCTTACACCCCGGGCGTCGGAGTCGCCGCCATGAGCGACCTCCCGGACGAGTTCACCTGTACGATCACCAACTGGGAGTACATCTACGGCCTCTGCCGGGACGTGGCCGACGAAGTGCGGGCCGCGGAGTTCGACCCCGACGTGATCGTCGCGCTCGCCCGCGGCGGCTGGTTCGCGGGCCGGTGTTGCTGTGACTTCCTCGGCCTCGACGACCTCACCAGCCTGAAGATGGAACACTACGTCGGCACCGCGGCCAAGGGCGCCGACCCCGAGGTGCGCTACCCGATGCCCGAAGGGAGCGTCGAGGGCAAGGACGTCCTGATCGTCGACGACATCGCCGACACCGGCGAGTCGCTCCGCCACGCCCACGAGTACGTCGCCGGCCGCGACCCCGACGCGGTGCGGACCGCGACCCTCCAACTCCTCCACACCAGCGAGTTCGAACCCGACTTCGTCGGCGAACGCCTCGACGAGTGGGCCTGGATCGTCTACCCGTGGAACTTCATCGAGGACATGATCGACCTGATCGAGGGCGTCATGGAGCGGGCCGACGACGACACCTTCGAACGCGACGACATCCGGTCGTCCCTCGCCGACTACCACGACGTCCGGCGCATCGAGATGGAGATCGCCCAGCCCGACCGCCTCGACGAGGTGCTCGCGGAGATGGAGCGCCGCGGCGTCGTCGAGTCCGCGGGCGACGCCTGGCGACTCGCGTAACGTGTCCCGGACGACTCCGACGGCCCGCCACCGCCGGCACCGTCGACCGAATCGGGAGGAGGCCACGTGAGTTCGCTGCTCTCGATTTTCGCGACCGCGATCCTTCCGATCATCACCCTCGCGGGTGTGGGCGTACTCATCGGGCGCCTCCGCGATATCGACATCGGCCCGCTCAACACCATCACGGTGTACGTCTTCGTCCCCGCGCTCATCTTCCACAGCATCGCCACGGCGACCTTCGGGGGATCGACGCTCGCCCGCATCGGCGTCGCCACCGCGGCCTACCTGGTCACGATGGTCGTCCTCGCGGAGGTCGTTGGCCGCCTCACCGGCGAGTCCGAACCCGTCCTGAGCGCGCTCGTCCTCGTGAGTGCCTTCCCCAACTCCGGCAACTACGGCATCCCGCTCTCGGAGTTCGCGTTCGGCCCCGAGGGCCGCAGCACTGCCGTCATCTACCTGACCGTCCAGTCGGTCCTGCTCTACACCGGTGGCATCTACGTCGCCCAGCGGAGCGGCGGCACACGCGGGCTCGGCGGCATGAAGCGCGCGCTCAAGATCCCGCTCGTCTACGCCGTCGCCGCCGCCCTCCTCGCACGCTATCTCGGCGTCGTCCCCCCCGCCGGCAGCACCGCGATGGCGACGCTCGAACTCGTCGGCAACGCCTCCATTCCGATGATGCTCCTGATCCTCGGTATCCAACTCTCCGACACCGACTACGGTGCGGCGCTGTCGAGCGTCGGCAAGGCGACGGTCCTGAAGATGGGCGTCGCCCCCCTCGTCGGCGCCGGCATCGCGCTCCTGGTCGGCTTCCAGAACACCACCGTCGCGCGCACGTTCGTTCTCGAATGTGCGACGCCGGCCGCCATCACCCCCCTCCTCTTGGTCGTCGAGTTCGGCGGCGAATCCGCCGGCAACGGCCTCTCCGTCGCCGAGTACGTCAGCACGACCGTCCTCGTCACGACGCTCCTGAGCGTCCCGATCCTGACGGTGCTGATCGCGCTGCTCGAATCCGGACTGCTCGTCTGATAATCGGGCCGCGACGTTTAAGCCACCGGCCGTCCCACTCCGGACGAATGCGCGATAGAGACGGTCTCGACTGGTTGCTCGTCGCCGTCGTCACGGTCCTGACGGCGGTCCACATCCCCCCGTACCCGGTCGCCAAACGCGAGACGATCGAACTCGCCCACGAGACCGGCCTCGTCGCCCTCGCCGACCTGTTGCTCGACGTGCGTGTCGCGGTGTTCCTGCTCGCGGTCCTCGGACTGTTCATCGTCCTGGTCGTCACGGATACGCTCCCGGTACGGGAGTAGAGCGACGCCCTCATACGGATTATTGTAACTGGTTGCCGGTGGTTCGCCGGACCGTCTCGGCGAACCACCGGTAATGACTTACAATAAACAGTATCAGTCCGCCACGGCTTCGTCGTCCAACGGCTCGAAACCGTGAGTCTCCGCCGTCCGTCTCGCCGGTCCCGAGACCCTCAGTCCGCCACGGCTTCGTCGCCGACCGTCGGCGCCGACGGGTCCCGGATCCAGAGGTCGCCGAACAGGTCGTCCTGTCGGAGCTTGATCGCCCCCCGGTTGGCCAGAAAGAGCAGGGCGAGGAAGGTGTCGACCGGTGCCCCGCCGGTCTCGCGAACCTCCGCGAACAGCACCTCCGCGCGGCCGGCGTCGTAGTGGGTCCGCAGAGCGTCGCGCACCGACTCGATGGTCGTCTCGATGTCCTCGGTGTGGGTGTTGGCCGTCACGTCGCCCTCGGTCGGCTCACCCCCCTCGCGGAGGTCGTCGGCCGCCCGGTAGTCGAGGGTCTGCGTCCCGCGGTCGTACCCCCCCGGCGACGCCGAGGTGTCGTACGACCGTGACTCCTTCCACCACGAGTTCCGCTCCGCCTCGCGGAGTTCGCGCACGAGTTCGTCGAGCGTCTCCGGCGACCCCCGGGCGTGTTTCCGCTCCAGCCGCCGGTCGAGTTCGGTCTCCAGAGCGTCGATCGGATCCGGGCCGTCCAGCTCCGGATCGCCGCCCTCCATCGCCACTTCCCACGGCTCCGGTTCCGGCTCCGGGTCCGCCCCGTGACCGAGCAGGGCGTCGCTTTTCATCCGCAGGAGGACGCTCGCGTAGAACAGCGCCCGCCCCGACGTGCGCAGGTCCGTCCCGTCGAGGCGGTCGAGGAAGGCGTCGGTCGCGTCGACGATGTCGACGTCCCAGGGGTCGATCTCCCCCTCCTCGGCCAACTGGACGAGGAGTTCGACCGGCTCCACCTCGTCGTCGTCGGTGTCGGAGAGGGAGACGTCGTCGGGGAGGTGGTCCTCAGTCATCCGCGGTCACCTCCGGGTCGGCGTCGCCGTCGAGTTGGATGCCCGTGACCGCGCTCACGTTGTCGCCCTGCATGGTGACGCCGATGGCGCGCTCGGAGCGATCCAGCAGGGCCGAGCGGTGCGAGACGACGACGAACTGTGCCTCGCCGGCCAGATCGTCGACCATCTCGCCCACCCGCTCGGCGTTGGCGGCGTCGAGGAAGGCGTCCACCTCGTCCAGCGCGTAGAAGGGCGCCGGGTTGTGTCGCTGGATGGCGAAGATGAAGGCGAGCGCGGTCAGCGACTTCTCGCCGCCGCTCATCGCGTCCAAGCGTTGAATGGGCTTGTCGCCGGGCTGGGCCTTCATCGTCAGGCCGCCCTCGAAGGGGTCGTCCTCGTTCTCCAGGTGGAGTTCGCCCGTCCCCGCCGAGAGCCGCTCGAAGATGTCCTGGAAGTGGGCGTCGATGGCGTCGAACGCCTCCATGAACGTCTCCTTCTTTCTCGCTTCGTAGCCCTCGATGCGCTCCTCGATGGCGTCGCGCTCGTCGACGAGCGTGTCGCGACGTTCCCGCAGGTCGTCGAGTTCGGCTTCCACCTCGTCGTACTCGTCGATGGCGAGCATGTTCACGGGTTCGAGCGCCGCCATCTCCGCTTCCAAGCGTTCGACGGTTTCTTCCACCTCGTCGTGGTCCGGGATCTCCTCGGGGTCGTACGCCCCGACCTCGCTTTCGAGTTCGTCGATCTCCCAGTTCAGGCGCTCGACGTCGTCCTCGAGGTCGGCGAGCGTCGACTCGACGGCCGTCACCCGCTCGCGCGCCTCGTCGCGTTCCGTGCCCGCCTCCCGGAGGTCCCGCTGCAGGTCCCGGCGCTCGGCTTTCAGGTCCGCGAGTTCGTCCTCCAGTTCCTCGATGGCCGCGCGCTTCTCCTCGAGGGTCGCCTCGCGGTCCTCGATCTCCGCCTCCGCGTCCGCGATGGCGTCCTCGGCCTCGCTCTTGCGCGCTTTCGCCGTCTCGATGGTTGCTTCGAGCTCCTCGATGTCCTCCTCGGTGTACTCGATCTCCAGATCCGTCTGGTCGAGGCGGGCGTCGAGGTCGTCCATCCGCCCCTCCAGGTCCGCGATGTCGTCCTCGATTCCCTCCTTGCGCTCGGTGAGTTCGGGGACGCGGGAGTCGGCGAGTTCCGCTTCGAGGTCCGCGATTTCGGCCTCGACCGACTCGATCTCGTCGTCGAGGTGGTCGATGCGGTCCTCGTGATCGTTCATCCGCTCGTCGACCTCCTCGCGTTCGCTCCGGAGGTCGTCGAGTTCGGCCTCCAGTTCCTCGATCTCCGCCTCCGCCGCCGCGATGTCGCCCTCGACGTCCTCGATGTCGCTCTCGACCTCGTGGATCCGTTCGGTGGCGTCGGCCTTCCGGTCGCGGGCGTCGTCGAGGCGTGACTCCACGTCCCGGATCTCCTCGCGAAGCGCCCGGCGGTCGTCCTCCAGCGACTCGATCCCCTCGGCCAGCCGTTCGAGCTTTCCCTTCCCGCTTTTCGTGAAGGAGTACCGCGAGCCGCCGCCGGAGCCGCCGGTCATCGCGCCGCTTTTCTCGACGAGGTCGCCGTCGAGGGTCACCATCCGGTAGTCACCCATCAGGTCGCGGGCGGTGTCCATGTCCTCGACGACGAGCGTCGACCCGAGGACGTAGGAGAAGACGCCGGCGTAGCGGTCGTCGTAGTCGACGAGGTTCCGCGCGAAGTCGACGACGCCCGGATTGGCGGGCTTCGAGGGAAGTCCCCGCCGGTCCATCTCGGTGATCGGGAGGAAGGTCGCCCGTCCCGCCGACCGGGACTTGAGGTAGTCGATACAGGACGATCCGACGCCGTCGTCGTCGACGACGACGTTCGCCAGCCGCCCCCCGGCGGCCGTCTCGCAGGCGGTGGCGTACTCGGCACCGACGCTTCCCAGTTGGCCGACCGCGCCGTGGACGCCGTCGATGCCCGCGTTCAGGACCGTCGTCACCGACCGCGGCCAGGAGTCGTCGCCGTCGCGGCTCGCGCGCGCTTCGAGCTCCGCATACTCGTTCTGTTTCGAGCGGAGGTCCTCCTCGATTCCGTCGAGTTCGTCCTGCAGGTCGGCCTTCTCCGTGCGTAGCTCCTCGATGGCCGACTCGATCTTCTCGCGGTTCTTCTCCGCGCGGTCGAGTTCGCCGTGCAGATCCGAGCGCTCGGCTTTCAGCTCCGGGAGCCGCTCGTGGACCGCCTCCAGCTCCGACTGGGCCTCGCTGATGCGGTTGGACCGGCGGCGAGCCTCGTCGAGGAGCCGATCTTTCTCCCGCTGGGCGTCGTTGCGCTCGGTCTTCAGCTCCTCCAGTTCCGCCTTGCAGTCGGCGAGTTCCTCCTTGAGTTCGTCGAACTCCGTGTCGACGCTCTCGATTTCGGCCTCGACCTCCGCGAGGGCCGCCTCCTGCTCCTCGATGTCGCCTTTCACCGACGCCTTCTCGACTTTGATCGACCGCTTCTCCGCCTCGAGGTCGTCGAGTTTCTCGGTCTTCCGATCGAGGGTGACGAAGGCCTCGCGGCGGTCCTGCTCCGCGTCCTCGATCTTCTCCTCCTGGTTCTCGATGGTGGCTTCGAGGCGACCGATCTCGCCTTTGATCTCCTCGATCTCGCCTTTGATCCGGAGCTGTTCGTCCTCGCCCTTGCGCTCGATCTCACGGGTGAGGTCGTCGAGTTCGGCCTCCAGCTTTTCGACCGTGGCCTCGCGCTCCTCGAGGGTGGCCCGTCGGTCCGCGAGCTCCTGTTCGGTCGCCTCGACCCGCTTCTCGGTGCGCTCCAGGGCGGTCCGCTTTTCCTCCAGTTCGGCCGCCTTCAGGTAGCCCTCGTACTCCGCTTTCTCCTCGCGGAGCGATTTGTATTCGAGAGCCGTCTCGCGTTCGTCCTCCAGCTGGTCGAGGCGGTCCTCCTTCTCCTCGATCCGGAGGTCCGCCTCGTCGATGCGCTCCTCGACGGTCTCCAGCTCCCCGAAGGCGTCCTCCTTTTTCGCGTCGAACTCGGCGACGCCCGCGATCTCGTCGACGATACCCCGACGCTGACCCGCCGACATGTTGATGATCTCGGTCACGTCGCCCTGCATGACGACGTTGTACCCCTCGGGTGTCACCCCCGCCTGGGCCAGCAGATCCCGGATGTCCGAGAGGTTGACCGACCGGCCGTTGAGGTAGTAGTAGGAGTAGTAGTTGTCCTCGGTCTCCTTGACCCGGCGCTTGACGGAAATCTCGTCGACGTCACCCACGTCCTCGGTGCCGGCGGCGTTGACCACCTGCGAGCGGTCGAGCGTCCCGTCGGCGTTGTCGAGGACGACCGTGACGCTCGCCTCGCGGGGACCCGACCGGTCCGTGTCGTCCTCGTGGCCGGGGTTGTAGATGAGGTCCGTGAGCTTCTCGGCCCGGATGCCCCGCGTTCGCGCGAGCCCCAGCGCGAAGAGCACCCCGTCGATGATGTTGCTCTTGCCGGAGCCGTTCGGGCCGGTAATGACGGTGAAGTCCTCGTAGAAGGGGATGCGCGTCTTCCGGCCGAAGCTCTTGAAGTCGTCGAGTACGAGCTCGGAGATGTGCATGGGGGTCGGCCCCGATCAGGCGACGATGATGTCGTTCCCGTCCGAATCGGAGCCGTCGTCGTCCGTCTCGGGGTCGGTCCCGGTTTCGGCGCCGGCGGCCCCGTCGTCGGCGTCGGCGGCGTCGGCCGGGTCGGCCGACGCGTCGGCGGGCTCGGAGTCGGGGCTCGGGCTGGATTCGGACTCCCGGCGCTCCGGGGCCCGCGTTCGCTCGACGCCCTCCTCGGCTTCGAGCTGTCGCAGCCGTTCCCGTGTCTCGACGAGTTCCTCGGTGAGACCGTCGACGGCGGCCTGCAGTTCCGCGACCTGCGATTCGAGCTCCTCCACCCTGTTGCTCATGCACCTACCAGGCGTCGCCGGACGTATAAATGTACGTCAGACATCCACACTGTCGACCGGACGCCGGGGGGCGGTCGAGCCGCGCGACCGTGCGGTTGCGTGACACGCCGAACCGCCGAGCCTTTGTAGTCGCAGGCGCGACGGTCGGATATGCGTCACGTCGGACTGAAACTGCGGATGGCGATCGTCGGATCGATCCTCTTTGCCTTCTACGGCATCGCCGCCGTCGTCCTGATGGGGATGTTCGGGACCGACGTGTTCCCGCTGGTAGTCGTCGGGAGCGTCGCCTTCGTCGGCGTCCAGTACAAGCTCGGGAAGTGGATGGCGCTCCGGAGCGTCGGCGCCGAGGACCTGCCCGAGGACCGCTACACCGAGATCCACCGCCGGGTCGAATCGCTCTCCCGCGATATGGGCATCGACAAGCCGCGGCTCATGATCGCCCGGATGGGCGTCCCCAACGCCTTCGCCGTCGGCCGGAAGGGCGCCGGGACCGTCGTCGTGAGCCAGGAGCTCCTGCGGACGCTCGAACCGGACGAAGTGGAGGGCGTCCTGGCCCACGAACTCGCCCACATCCGCAACCGCGACGTGGTGATGATGGTGCTCGGGCAGGGCGTCGCCTCCATCGTCGCCATCGTCGCCCAGTGGGCCGTCCTCCTGACCGGCGACAACGACCTCGCGGACTTCTTCCTCGCCATCGTCGTCGGCCAGCTCACGCAGATGTTGGTGATGGTGTTCGTCTTCGCCATCTCGCGGTACCGCGAGTACGTCGCCGACGCCGACGCGGCCCGCGAGGTCGGGAGCGGCGAACCGCTCGCCAGCGCCCTGGAGAAGATCAGCCGAAGCGCCGAGCGCCGGGAGGACGCCGGCGTCGACGACCAGGTGAACGCGCTGTGTATCTTCGGCGACGGCGGGGGACTGGCGAGCCTCCTCTCGACGCACCCGCCGGTCGAGAAGCGGATCGAACGTCTCCGATCGTAGATGGTAGACGTCCGGACGCTCCTGGCGGCGATCCTCGGCCTCCTGCTCGGCGCACTCTGTCTGGTCGCCCCCGGCGCCGTGATCCGGGTCCACACCGTCGGCCGTCGTCCCCACGACCGGGGCGGCGGCTACGGCACCGACGGGGACCCGTCCGACCGCTGGCTGTACCTGGTCCGGGCCGTCGGCGTCGGCCTCGTCCTCGGCGGCGGCTACTTCGGCTACGTCGCGGCCGTCTGACCGACGGCGCCACGTGTGATACTGTTTATCGTAAGTCACTACCGGTGGTTCACCGGAACAGTTCGGCGAACCACCGGTAAACAGTTACAATAAACCGTATGAGTCGATCGGCTCCCGCCGGGCGTCTCAGGAGTCCCCGTGGACCCGATCGAAGACGGGCCGCAGGGTGTCGACCGCCTCCTCGTCGTGGGCGCCCTCGTGGAGGTGGAAGTGCGCCGCCGTGTCGGTCCGCTCGACGTGTGTCTCGAGCGTGTGGAGGAACTGGTACACCTCGTCGAGCGGCGCGTACTGCAACAGCACCGTCAGCGACTGGAAACAGAGGAGGGTCGGCCCGGCTGGCTGTCGCTCCAGCACCTCCGTCAGCGTGACCCCGACGTCGGTGAGGTTGCCGGGTGACGCGAGAGTCCGGACGCGGACGTCGGTGTCCGGCGACGCTGCGGCGTCGAGACGGTCGCGGGGGTCGCCGGCCACCCACGAGGTGGCGTCGTCGACGACGAACGTCGCGCGGTCGATGTCGGTGTCGGGCATGGCCTCCCAGTCGTCGAGCCACCGAACCGGCGACCCTGCGAGGGCGACGACGACGACGGCCGATGCTTCGGGAACCGGGGTGATGCGCGTACAGTGTCGCGGCTCGACCGTCGTCCGCGAGTCGGTCAGATGCAGGGTGATCGTGGAGGGCGATTCCGGCGGGATGGCATCACCTCGTCGGCGATTGCCGCCGCCGTCTGAAAACTACTGTGGCGGATGCCGGGCCGGGTGGCGGTTCGTCGGTCAGCGGCGGCGACCGACGACGCCCAGTCCGACGGCAAGCAGCGCGGCCACGGGGAGGATCGGAACGTCGAACGGCCCGACGACGGGGACCGGCAGCGAGACGGACGTGCCGAGGACGGACGGCACCGGTATCGTCACGCCGATAACGGGGACGGTCAGGCCGCTCGCGTTCGATCCGTCCGGGGTGGCCGTCGGCACCGGCGTCGCCGTCGATTCGGGCGGCGGGGAGGACGTGGTCGAGGGCCTCGGCGTCACCGTCGGCGTCGCCGTCGGTGTCTCGACGGTCAGCGTCCGGTCCAACGTGGTGACGTGTTCGGTTCCCGAGGAGTCGATGACGCGGAGTCGAACCGTCGTGTGCCGGCTCTCGGGGGCGTCGAGGTGGCGCTCGAAGTCGAGGTCGGTCACGATGTCGCCGTCGTGGAGGGAGACGATGTCGACCACCTCGCCGGTGTCGGCGTCGACGGTTTCGAGGGTGGCGGAGACGATTTCGCCGTCGGTCGCCACCCCCCTGGCGACGACGGTGCTACCGTTGACGTACCGGGTCCCCCCGCGGTCGAGACGGAGTTCGGGAACGACGGTCCGCCTGACGGAGACGGTCCGTTCGACGGTGTTGCCCGCCGTGTCGGTCGCCCGTAGGACGACACTGTTGACACCGGGGTGGAGCGTGACGTTCGACGCGAAGGTCGTCCGCTGGCGCGCGGGGTTCGGTTCGCCGACTCCCGGGTTGAGCAGGTACGTGGTGTCGTCGACGTTCGCGGGCGTGAGCGAGACGCTCCGGATCTGCCCGTTGTCCGTCGCACTCCCCCGCACCCGGAGGGTCTCCGGGGCCGTCCGGACCACCGACAGGTTCGACAGCGTCGGCGGCGCGGTGTCCTGGACCGTGATGGTCACCCGATGGACGCGGACGTGGTTGAGTTCGTCGTAGTAGCGCGCGGTCACGGTGTTGTCGCCCACCCCGAGGAATACCGACTGGGAGAACGACTCGTTCGGCGTTCGCGCCTCGTAGACGGCGCGGTCGGTCCGCGTGCCCGCGCCGGTGTCGTACTCGGTCGAGCGGTTGATGAGGAGGTGTGTGACCCCCGTCAGATCGCTGAAATTCCCCGCGAGCGTGACCCGCGACCGGTTCACCGTCACGCGCTCCGGCGGGGGCTCGTAGGTGTCCGTCTCGAACGGTGCTGTGTAGGCGACGTAGGGCCGTTGGGCGTCCTTGATCACCGTCACCTCGTGGGTCGTGACCTCCTCGGTCTTCACCACGACCGAGATATTGTGTTCGCCGCTCGCGAGGTCGAGGTGGAACGTCTCGTCGAGCGTGGAGCCGTTGGGCGTGTAGCGCCGCTCGGTGGTACCGTCGACGCGAACCGAGACGACGTCGATGGACCGATCCGCGTCCACGCTGACGCCGATGGGCGGGTCGTCGTTGACCACCGTCTCGTTGCCGTCGTCGACGGGCGAGCCGTCGACGGTGACGGTGATCGCCGGCGACGTCGCGCCGACGACGCCGGCGGCGGGGAGGAAGCCGACGACGCCGGCCGCGACGACCAGGGCGACGAGTGCGGAACGGCCGGGCGCGTCCATAGCAGTCACTCTGTCGAGCCGATGGCGCCCAGGGGTTTCAACGTGCCGCCCGCCTTCTCAGGGCTGAGAATCGGCGCCGCCGCTGGGTGTCGTGGTCACGCAAAAATCGTGGAGATCGGCGAGAAGTGACGTCCGTCGCCTTACAGGCGAACGACGTTGGTCGCGCGCGGACCCTTGGGGGAGTCCTCGATCTCGAATTCGAGTTCCTGTCCTTCTTCGAGGTCCGGACCGCCAACGTCCTCCATGTGGAAGAACACGTCGTCGTCCGCGTCCTCAGTCTCGATAAAGCCGTAACCGCCAGTGTCGTTGAAGAAATCGACCGTACCAGTTGCCATTGCATCCATACGGAGGCCCCCTCGACGCATAAGGCTTCCGTGAGTGGGTGACTCATGCCACGAGCGTAGCGATGGAACCGAAGGGTTGGTAACGGGGCGTGCCCAGGGATCCGACAGGCCGTTGGCCCTCGAACCGTCGTCGACCGTCGCGTACACGCTGCTGTTCGTCGTGGCGACCGCCGGCTGTGTCGCCGGCACCGTCCGCGCTCGACGGATCGAGGACGCCGAGACGCGCCGCGGGCTCGTGGTCCTGCTCGCCACGAGCGGGGCCTGGGCCGCCAGCCACGCGAGCCTGCTGGTCCTGCCCGGCCGCGGCCCGAAGACGGTGGTGTATCTGGTCGGACTCATCTTCGGGTTCAGCACCGTCTTCGCGTGGCTCTACTTCTGTTCGGCGTACACCGGCCGCACCTACCACCGACAGCGGGCGTACCGCCGCGCGGGGATCGCCCTCTATCTCGTCGTCGTCGCCGTGAAGGTCACCAACCCCATCCATCACCTCTATTTCACCACGGGCTTCGTCACGGAGCCGTTCCCGCATCTGGCGATCCAGCAGGGCCTCTTTCACTGGATCGTGACCGGCCTCTCGTATACGCTCGCGGCCGTCGGCATGTTCGCCCTGTTCGAGGCGTTCGTC
Source organism: Haloplanus salinarum (assembly GCF_009762275.1). NCBI lineage: Archaea > Methanobacteriati > Methanobacteriota > Halobacteria > Halobacteriales > Haloferacaceae > Haloplanus > Haloplanus salinarum. The sequence goes on from NZ_CP034345.1 coordinate 1,565,485, forward strand.
GAAGCGGACTACGACACCCGATCGCTCGCAGTCCTGGTCGCGCTCGCGGGCGCACCGGTCGTCCTCGACATCCTCGGGTTCGCGTCGCCGCTGTTGATCGACATGATCCACGCGCCCCTCGGAGTGGCGGCCTTCGCGGTCGGCGTCCTGTTCGTCTTCGAGGACCGCTTTTTCGCCGTCCAGCTCACCGGCGGCGTCGAGGGGGCGACCGTCTTCCTCGACGACGACCGCCGCATCCGCGAGTTCAACGGGGCGGCCCGCCGGCTGTTTCCCGCCCTCGACGACGCGGCCGGCGAGCCCATCGAGTCGCTCCCGTCGGTGGCGGCGGCGCTGGACGACGACCGCGGCGTGGTCGACGTCGACGTCGACGGCGAGCGCCGACATTACGTGGTGAGCGAGAACGACTTCGACATCGGCCAAGGGTCGCTCTCGCGGATCGTCGTCTTCACCGACGTGACCCGGATCGAACGCCAGCGGCGCGAACTCGAACGCCACGACCGGCAACTCGAGGACCTCTCGACGGGGATGCGCCACGAACTCCGGAACGCGGTGACGATCATCCAGGGGAACGTCCGATGGGCCATCGACCGGCTCGAGGACGGATCCGTCGAGGACGCACGCGGCGCGCTCCGAACGGCCACCGACACGACCGACCGGACCACCCGCCTGATGAACGACTTCGCGACGCTCGCACAGTACGGGCAGACGATGGCCGATACCACCACCGTCGACGTCGCCGAGACGGCGCGGACAGCCTGGGCGGACGTCGAACACGAGGCCGCGTCGCTGACCGTCGAGGGGACCCCGTCGGTCGAGGCGGACCCGACGCGCTTCGAAGTGCTCCTCCAGCGGGCCTTCGAGTTCCTCGTCGACAACGGCGCGACGACGGTGACGGTCGCCCGCCACGACGGCGAGGTGACGATCACGGGCGACGGCGATCCGCCCGGCGACGATTCGGATCGGTACTTCGACTACGGCGACGCGGCGGCCCACGGCGCCGTCGGGACCGCCCTTCCCCTGGTGCGCACGCTCGCACAGGTCCACGGCTGGGGGGCGAGCATCGACGCGGACTACCGGGAGGGGATCCGGATCGTCCTGTCGATCGCGGACGTGTCGCCCGTGGACGAATGAGGTACGGTTTTGACGCTGGCCGTTCAGTTGACACGTATGACCGACCAGCTCCACGCGACGACGCTCGTCCAGCGCCTCACCCTGCTCGGTATCGCACGCCTGTCCGAGACGGGACGGACGCCGGCTCACGCGGGTGAGATCAGCCGCGTCTGCGGCGAGGAGGCCGCAGCCGTCGACGGCGTGGTCGGTACCGTCTCCGAGGCGGACGTGACCCGCGCGCTCAACGAACTCGACGCCGAGGGACACGTCGAGACGGCGGACGCGGGCGAGCGGTCGCCCGTCGGCAAGGGACGGCCGGCGTACGAACTCGCGTACAGCACGGCGACGCTGATCGAGTTCTTCGACGACGACGACCGACTCCAGCCGGTCGTCGAGAGCCTGGACGATCAGGTGTCACGGACGTAGCCGAAGGCCCGGGCTGCGTTCCGGCCGGCCTCGGTCGTCCGCACGCGCCGAGCGGTTCCGGCGGGTTCGACGGCCACGAACCCCCGTTCCTGGAGCGGATCGACGACGTGTCTCCTGAGCCGTGCGTAGGACTGCTTGGTCGGCTTCCCCGACCCGTCGAACGGCCGGTCGCAGTCCCGGATGAAGGGCAGTTCCCGGTCGGCGCCGAAGCGGATCAACGCCTTCTTCGAGTGCGGTCCCTCGTCGGCGAGCCGGCACAGCACGGCGACCTGCTGGTCGTCGGGGCGGTCCATCGGGTAGGTCGGCAGGTCGACGGCGGGTTCCATCCCGTAGCCCACCGGCTCCGTCCCCGAGGCGTACCGCTCCGCGCGGACGTAGTAGGGGTGGGCGGCCTCGGTCACCATACACGCGATCATGCCGCCGATGGCGGTGATCTTGCTCCCCGTCGCGAGGTTCACGTACACCTCGTTGGCGACGTCGTCCTCGCCGTCGGGGGTGGCCTCGGCGGTTGCGATCTCGGCGACCGTCGCGATGGAGTCGTAGAGGTCGAACAGCTCGCAGTCGCGGCGCTCGGTCTCGATGCCGGCCGCCGCCAGCGCCGCGAGCACGTCGTCGTGGTACGACGGGCGTTCGACGTCCGGAGCGAGCCAGTCCAGCAGGATCACGCGGTCGGCGCGGTACTCCCGTGCGGGTTCGACGATCCGGTCGTGTTCGAACCCGAACGGCATCACGTGGACGCGCTCGGCGACGTTCATTCGCCGATGCCGACGCGGCGGCGCCGCTTCTAAGTAACGGTCGTAACGCGAGTAACGGCAAAATATCCAACATCCCCCGACGTGGAGTCGTGAGCGTACACCGGACGACGGTGTACGGGGGGCCCGCCGCGGGACGGCCGGTGAGTGCGTCGGGATCGGCGACGGGGTGCCTCGACCGCTCGCGCGGTACCCACAGGGGGGACGCCGGTCCCGGCGCACACGGTAGCCGTCCCGCGGCGGCCGGATGGGACCGGCTACGGCGCGAGCGCCGCCGCGCCGGCGAAGCCGCCGTCGGACGATCGGTCGATCCCGAGCAGTCGGTTGTACTTCGCGAGGCGTTCCGACCGGGCGAGCGATCCGATCTTGATCTGTCCCGCGTCGCAGGCGACGGCGAGGTCGGCGATGGTCGAATCACAGGTCTCGCCGGATCGGGCGGAGACGACGGGCGCCCACCCGGCCGCCTGCGCGCGTTCGAGGACCCGCCGCGCCCGGGTGATGGTCCCCGCCTGGTTCGGCTTGACGAGGACCGCGTTGGCGACGCCGCCGTCGACCGCCCGCTCCAGACGGTCGGGGTTCGTCGCCAGCAGGTCGTCGCCGAGCAACTGGACGCGGTCGCCGACGCGGTCGGCCAGCCGCGCCCACCCTTCCCAGTCGTCCTCGGCCAGCGGGTCCTCGACCGAGACGAGGGGGTAGTCGCCGACCCACGAAGCCACGCGGTCGATCATCGCCCCGCGATCGACCGCTGTGTCGCCGAGCGCATACCGGTCGCGGTCGGGGTCGTGGAAATGCGTCGCCGCGACGTCCACCGCGAACGCCACGTCGTCGCGGGCGGGCTCGAACCCGGCGTCGCGGACGGCGCCGGCGAGGGTCTCGAAGGCGGCGTCGGCGTCGGCCACGTCGGGGACGAAGCCGCCCTCGTCGGCGACCGACGGCGGGTGCTCGCCGTCGCCGAGCCGTTTCGCGGCCGCCCGGCGGACCGCCCACGCCGTCTCCAGGGCCTCGGGGTACGTCTCGGCGCCCGTTGGCACGATCAGGAAGTCCTGGATCGGCAGGTCGGCCGCGGCGTGGAGGCCGCCGCTGAGCACGTTGATCATGGGAAGCGGGATGGATCCCGGCCCCGGCGACGGGGCCAGCGATTCGTAGAGCGGGCGGTCGGTCGCGGCGGCCGCGGCGCGGGCGACGGCGCCCGAGACGCCGAGGACGGCGTTGGCGCCGAGGCGGGACAGGTCCGCGGTGCCGTCGCGGTCGGCGAGCGCCTCGTCGACGCCCCGCTGGTCGGTCACTGGTCGCCCGACCGCAACCGGTTCGAGTTCGTCGCGGACCGCCGCGACGGCCTCGCGGACGCCCCGCCCGCCGTAGCGGTCGCCGCCGTCGCGTCGCTCGACGGCCTCGTGGGCGCCCGTGCTGGCCCCGGCGGGGACGGTGAACGTCCCCGACCCGTCGGCGGTGTCGACCCGGACGCGGACCGTGGGGTCGCCCCGCGAGTCGAGCACCTCCCACGCGTCGACGCCGACGATGTCGGTCATAGCGCCGCCGCCTCCTCGCGGGCCAACGCCGCGAACTCGTCGAGCGTCGCCGCCTCGCCGCGGAGCGTCGCCTTCGCCACCCGGCGGAGCGCGTCGGCGACCGCCTCGCGTTCGACGTACTCGACGGGCGACTTGCCGTCGACGCGGGCGAGCATCAACACCGCGAGTTCCCGCACCGTCTCGTGTTCGATGTCCCACGCGACGGCGGCGTCGTAGGCGTCCCAGAACCGGGCGGCCGCGTCCGCGTACGCCTCGTGCGCGCCGTGGTTGTAGATCGACTTGATGTAGAGGTGGTTGCACATGAACGCGGTGTCGAAGGCGGGGTCGCCCCAGTGGGCCACCTCGAAGTCGAGAACCCAGGGAACGGCCCCCGAACGGCGGTCGACGAGGACGTTCTTGGGGCTGTAGTCGCCGTGGACGAGGGTGCGGGAGACGTCCATGATGCGGTCGATCTCCGTCCGGATGGCGTCGGCCACGTCGGGATGACGCCGGGCCGTCGCGCGGTGGTAAGGGTCGACGCGCAACTGATCGAAGGGGCGCTTGTCGGCGAACGTCTCGCGGACCGCCGGGTCGTCGGCCACGGCGTCGTGGACGGTGCCGAGGACCTCGCCGACGGCGGCGGCGACGGCGGCGTCGACCCGGCCGTCGAGCAGTTCCGCCTTCCACATCGTCGCGTCCGCGGGCGCACACTCGATGGCGACGACGTGGTCGTCCGTCTCGCTCACGACGCCGGGGACGCGGGCCGCGAGGTCGGCGTCCGCGAGGACCGACGCGTAGGTGCGGATCGCCGCCGCCTCGTTGTGGACGCGGTCGACGTCGGCCGGCCAGTCCTCCTCGACGGCGAGGTTCGGGAGCGGACGCTTCACGACGACACAGCCGTCCTCCCACGTCACCTCGTAGACGTGATTGGAGACGCCGCCGCCGAGCGAGCGCGCCGTGGCCGCCGCCCCCTCGGGGACGACACCGTGGCGTCGACAGTGGTCGACGGCCGCCTCGGGCGTGAACGCGGTGTCCTGATCTGTCATTCGTCCGCGTCGAAACCCCCCGATCACTTCACGTTTGCTCCGCGAGGGTCCGACGCCCGTCCGACGACGCGGGAAACCGTTATATCGGTCAGGGGGCGAGGATCCGACATGCAGCCCGTCAGGCGGTGTCACTGCTGTGGGACGCATTTCCGCCCGTCGACGGCGCGTCGCCACGGGCGGCTTCGGCGGCTCCACCGGGTCGATCCGGACGCGGCGGTGCCCGCGACGGCCTTCGTCTGTGCGGACTGCCGGCCCGAGGTGGTCGAACTCACGCGCCACTGGTCGGTGACCGAACCCCTCGGCGGCGCCTGCGGGTTCTGTGATCGCGCGGCCGCCGAGACGGGGCTGGTCGACCTGGCGAGTCTCGTCGGCGACCGAGTCGTCTCGCGAGGGGCGTACCTCCTCTGCCGGGGGTGCGAAGACGTCTTCGGGACGTTCCTGGCCGACCTCCACGAGGGGGTCGACCTGCCCCCGGCGTGGCGCCACCGGCCCGCGCCGTCGAAGACGGTGTTCGAACGCGGGGACGGCCTCCGCGTCGAGGCGACCGGTCCCGCCGATCCATCGCCGCGGGTCCGCCTGTTCGTCGACTCGGAACCCCTGCTTTCGGCCCGCGCCGACGCGGTGCCGCGGGAGCGCGCCCGCGAGTTCGTCGCCGCCTTCGAGGCGTTCTACCCCGAGACGGAGGACCTCAGACGCCTCGGCGAGGCAGTCGTCGCGGGCAACCCGCGGCTCGGTGATCCCGACTGATTACAGGTCCGCGAGGAAGGTCCGGAGGTCGGCCTCGAACCGGTCGGGGGCCTCGAGGAAGGGGGAGTGCCCGACGCCGTCGTAGGTGATCAGCCGCGCGTTCGGGAACAGGCCGACGTGTTTCCGCGCGGCCGCCGGCCGAACCACGGGGTCCACCTCGCCGTGGAGCAACAGGACCGGCGTCTCCACCGACGGCAGCGTCGCCTCGTGGTCGACGGTGCGCCCTTGGAGGGCGGCCCTGACGTGTGGCGGCACCGCAGCGTTGTACCCGAGCATCCGATACCGGGTCGCGTCGTCGAGGTCACCCTCGACACAGAGGCGGACGAAGGAATCGAGCGCCGCGACGCTCCGCTCGGCGTCGGTCGATTCCAGACCCGGGCCCAGAGCGACGAACTCCTCGCCGGCGAACCGGTCGGCGTCGGGTGTTCCCTTCTCCGTGATGGCGCCGACGAGGACGACGCCGGCGAGGGCGTCGTCCCCGTGGATGGCGAGGTAATCGGAGACGACGAGGCCGCCGTAGGACCACCCGACGAGCACTGGATCGACGAGTTCGAGTCCCTCGATCACCGCGCGGACGTCGTCGGCCCAGAGCCGCGAGTCGGCGTACTCCGCCGGCGTCCCGGACTCGCCGTGTCCACGGAGGTCCATCGCGACGAGGCGGTACTCCTCGGCGAGCGGCGACTCGAACTGGGGGGTCCACGCCAGCCGACACTGGGAGAACCCGTGGATCAGGAGGAGCGGCCGCCCGTCCTCCGGGCCGCGTTCCTCGACGTGGATGTCGACGCCGTCGCCGCCGGTGACCGTCCGTGAGCGCATACCGGGGGCTCGCCGTCCGGACACAAAAGCTCCGACGGTCGTCGCGCCCTACCCCTGCCACGACGTGTAGAGGTCCCGGCCGACGACGCCGAGGCCGAAAAAGCCGAGCAGGGTCGTCGCGAGGTTGCCGACGAGGGGGATCACCGCGACGACGGCGAACACCAGGGCGCCGGCGCCGACGGCCGCGCCGTCGACGTCGCCGCCGGTCAGGAGTCCCCCGATCCAGCAGACTGCGACCGCGTTGCCGACGACGCCGAGGATGGCCACCCCGATCAGTCCCGGGATGGTGATCAGCAGGCCGATGATCGTGAGCGCCAGCAACACGAGGCCGATGGGGAGGGCGATGCCGACGAGCAGTCCCCACAGGAAGGCGCTCCCGGGGTCGTCCCGGATGGCGCCGACGGTCCGTCGGGCGTACGACGGCGCGAGGAGGACGAGCAGTCCGGCGAGCACGAGGTTGACGAGGAAGCCGCCGACGAACCGGGCGGCGAGCCTGGCGCCGATGTCGGCGTCGGCGACGGGAGACTGTGCGGCGGCGAGACCCGCGAGCGAGAGCGCGGCGACGACGGGAACGGCGGCGCTCCCGACGCGGGCGAGCGAACGGGTGGAGGGCATCGTCCCGTGGGTCGGACGGGGGTGACTAACCCTTTGCGCTCCGGCGACCGGAGCGGTGCGAACGACGGCGGCGACGGACCGGGGCGTCCATCTCCCAAACGGTTATTTGCCGTCCGGGATTTCGCTCGCCTATGGATCCCGTCAAACTGATCGGCGACATTATAAGCATACTGACGTTTCTGGCCGTCGTGGGCGTCCTGATCTGGTTCGTGATCAGTCGTGTGCTCCCCTTTTTCGGGTAGTCGTCGGGGTGTCGCTATCGTGGAGGGGTCGACGGCGGATGGGTGGGTGGAACCGCCGACCACGAGCTAATTGGGTTTCCCAACCACACGGCACCAGCCGATGGACGGTTCTCGCGGATCACGGCCTACTCCGTCCCCTCGGGAAGCCGGTGCGACACACCGCGACGAAGTGGCCGAGCAGAAAGTGGGGGTGGGACCGTCGCGGACTCCCGTTGGTCGTCCGCGAGGTCCCCTTCGCTCCACTCCCTGCTTCGAATCCTGCCGTGCGGTTTTTCCCCACGTTTTTGCGAGGGAACGGAGTGACCGAGCAAAAAGTGGGAGTGGGACCGCCCGGGTTGGAACCGAAGCCGTGGCTGTACTCCTCACTCGTCGGTGTCGGTGTCGTCATGGTCGAAATCGAGGTTCTCGAGAAACGGTCGACGTCGCTCCTCGAGCCGCTCCCGAGGCGTCGCGACGTCGTAGTGCTGCTTGATAGTCGATACTGCGGAGTCCACACGCTCGGCGACGACCGCCGGCGGGAGCCCCTGGTCGAGTTGCCAAGTGATGCTACCCGACCGGATTTGGTGGACCGACCGCGAGGACGGGCACTTACTCGCGTGCGAGTAGCGCGTCCACTCGCACGTTTCTCGGTCCTTCCCGTGAGGACAGGGACCGTGGAGACACGGCTCCGTCGCGAGGTACGCCCAGTCCCGCATCGTCGACTCCGCGGGGCGCCCGCGAGTACTCGCGAGCAGCGGCGCGCGTCCGTGATCGTCGAGGACGTCGTATCGGTTCTCGTCGATGAACGTCTCGACGACGTCGACGACACCCTCCGGGATCCCGATCGGCCGCTCGCCGTCGGACTTGTTCTTGAGCGGGGATCCCGTCGACGGTCGGTGACGGACGTCGACGTACTGATGCTCGGGGTAGAAGTCGCGGACGTCGAGCGCCCGTAGGGCACCCTGCCGCGCCCCGGTCCACCACGCCAATTTGAGCAGAGCGTGGTTTCGTGACCCGTACGAGTCCGAGCCGCGGTAGTACCGTAGCAACTCCCGCGCGTCGGCGGCCTCGAGGGAGACGTCGTCCGATATCTCGTCCTTGTCGACGTCGGGAATCCGCACCGAGTCGGCGAGGTCGTCGACGGCGTCGATCTGCTCCAGGTACTCGGTGAACTGCCGAAGCGTCTGCATCTCGTTCTGCAGGGTCGCCGGCGCGACGCGGCCGCTCCGAAGGCCGTAGTAGTCGTCGAAGTCGTACCCGCGCAGCTCGTCGACGCGGTCGATGCCGATTCCCTCGACCCACTCGACCCACAGCTTGAGTCGGTACTTCCACGACTGCACCGACGCGTCGGTCGCGTCCGCGCGCCGGCGTCGGAGGTACCGCTGCACCGCGCCGCGGGGGGAGAGGGCACCGGGATCACGGTCGCGCTCGCCCATCCTCGTACTCCGCGCTCGCGTCGACTTCGACGGCGGACAGACCGGCACCCGTCGCCCACCCCATCGCCCGGGAGATAGCGCGCGTCTCCGCGAGCTCGTTGAGGTTCCCGACTGCACCGGCGAGGTCCTCGGCCTCGATGTGTGCGGTCCCAGTCGCCTCCGCGACGATGTCGTCGCCGTCGAGAACCTGGGCTTCGCACTCGGCGAGCGTCGAGTCCGTTTCGGACTGGAGCGTCACCATGTCCCGGCGGATACGGTACCCCTCCGAGCGCGCAAGACGCTGCCAGCCCTCGCGACGGATGTACGGGTCACCTCCGAGGGTCATCACGAACCGCTCATCGACGCCTTCGATGGCGCTCGCGAACGGATCGTCAAGTTGCGGCGCGGGGCGCTCGGCACGATCGTCCCGATCGGGGACGTCGGCGCTCGCCTCCTGGACGTCGTCGATCACGTCGGCCGTCGTGTTCGCCTCGGCGTCGACCGACTCGGCGTCTACCACGTCGGTCTGTTCGACGTCGGGATGATCCCGGGCGTCGTCGACCTCGAGGACGTCGTCGACGGTCTTGATGAGGCCCTCGTTCAGCGTCGCCTCCATGGCGAGCGCGACCAGGTGGGCACACACGCCGCCGGCGAGGTCGTCCTGATGCATGACGAACCCGTCGCAGTCGCAGTAGCCAATCTCGCCCTCGTCGTCCTCGACGAGGACCACGTCGTGGGGATCCCCGTCGCCCACGATCATGGTGGCGCGGCCCGGGGCGTCGCCGACGTCGACGGTGACGTCCTCGTCCCGGGCGCGCTCGAAGGCGGTCGCGTCCTGGTACCGCGCTTCCATCGGGTCGACCCTGCGCGCTTGGTGGGGGAGCGAGAGGTTCATCCGTCGCCCTCCGCGACACGGTCGACGGCGTCCAGGTCGACGCGCTCCTCGACGTCAAGAGCGGCGTCTTCGACCGCCCCGGCGACGTTTCTACCGCTCCGTCCGTCCCCGGGGTGGTCAGTCATCTCGACCGCGACGAGTTTGTCGAGCGTCCGCGTCAGTTCGACGAGCGCCGCGTTCTGAATCCGCATCTGTTCGGCGACGTCTTCGATGGCCTCGGCCTGCCGTTCCATCGCATTCAGGCGCTCGAAGCCGCCGTCCGTCTCGACGCTGTCTCCTTCGTCGACGTCGTCCTCCTGGTCGTCGCGACGCTCGCGCTCCTGGTCGACGCGCGTCTGGATCGCTTCGGACTCCGACCGGTGGAGGTACATCGAGACGTCGCCCGCGCCGGCCGCTTTGACCCTCTCGGCTCGCTCGACGAGGTCGTAGAGTCGGAGGACGCCGTCGTCCTCGTCCTCTTCGACGTCGACGACGCGGTAGGGGCTCCCGGCGACTTCGACCACGTCGCCGGGGTCGACCGTCGCGAGCACCGTCTCGGCGTCGAGGCCGCCGTCGGTAAGGGGCGATTTACTAAATGATTCCGAACCGTCAGAAATTCCGGGAGTGCCCCCCTTAGAGCCACTCCCGTTCATTCGTTGTCCTCCCGTGTTTTCACACCGTCGGACTTTTCGGCGAGTCGGCCGTCTGCCGAGTCGGGGGCGCTTGGGTCACCAGGCATGGTTCAGGCCGCCCCCTTCGACTCTTCCGGACCGTTGTCGTTCGTGTAGTCGATACCGAGCTTCTCCCGCGCGGCTTCACGGAACCACTCGCTTCGACTCTGTACGTCACCTGTTTCGGCCGCGTCCCGGGCTCGCTGCTGATCTATCTTCGTCAGCAACTCGTCCGGGACCGTGATCGATGGGCTTGCCATCGCGGTTGCTAACTTAGCGCGTTAGCAGAAAAAAGTTGCTACTGAACCAGCTTGCTAATCAACCAAACTCTTCTATCAGCAAGTGCTAAGATGGCATAATGGCACAACCGTCTATCAGTATCGAGGACGAGATGTTGGATATGGTCGACGCCAACCTCTCGTACGGCGATTCCCGGAGTGAGTGGATCCGCCATGCAATCGCGTTGCGACTCGACGTCGATCCGATTCTCGACGAGTTGTATGAGTCCTACCAGCGGGAGGAGCGGCGTGATCTTGTCGTCGCGGCGGTCCGGAAAGAGGTCGACCGGCGGAAGCAGGAAATCGAGAACGGGAATTAATTGTGGAGTGCGACGCTCAACTCCTGTCACGTTCCCAGGATTTTCTTGATGCGTTTAGCAACTTGGATCGGTTAACTGATGCGCAACGTTGGGGCCACGTTGATAGCGTTCGTTATTCGAGTAAGGGGATAATCTTGGATACCCCACTGCCTGGTTTTAATGCCAAAATAAATTATGTGAGCAGCCAACTGGAAAATATACAACATACGATATCGGTTCTTTCAGAGGGTGTGATTGGATATCTCAAAGATGGAGGAGTAGTCGTTGTACTCTGTTCGCATCGAGGGGCGGAGTACGGTGATAAATTCAAAGGTAATCTGGAATGGCTGGCAGAAACGTTTGATTTTGATTATTCAATATTGGAATCGCCAGCACCGGTAATACAACCAACGGAGATTGGTCCGGTGAGGTCATACTTAGAGTACGTTGACACAACACGTGTCTGTCTTGGTGGGTTTGCCCCACCAGTCCAGCCCCTTGCACAGACTGATTCAGAGGAATGTAATCCAGCTGTATTGCTCGAAGCGTACCTTGACCCAAGTTTGACCAAGAGAGATTTTGATGGTAAGATAGTTTTTCTCCCCCGCCCTCGCTCCTTCGCTCCAATCAGTGTGCCAGTCGCGCGTCGGCTGTTAGAGATAATCGACTACTTCTCGCCGAAATCGGTAGGACCGGATCAAGCCTCACTTTTGGAATTCGACACACCGAGTATTGAGCAACAGGTATACGATGAGCAGTTGGACGAGGACTTAGAAGCAAGCTGCGTTTCGAAAGTCCGCAGAGGAGAGCATTCCGACGCCATCGCCGCAGCTGGGAAGATCCTCGGTGAACGAGTCAGAAATGCGGATTCAGAGAAACTTGGCGGTCTCACATCGACAGAACTGATGGAGCAGGCATTTCGCAGAGGTGGGGGGGCGTTCAGGTGGGCCGAGGAGGACAACGAGCAGAAGGGTTTGATGTTTCTTTACGCTGGGGCAATAGCGGCGATGCGAAATCCAATGAGCCATCGGAATCCCGATCCCGAACGAGGAAGATTCCTTGACGATGTCGATGCAACAGTAGCGATGCGTTACATAGTGTTCGTAGATCTGTTGCTGAAAATGCTCGACAGGTACGAGACGCCTGAGGAAGGGGGGGAGGAGTAGCCGATGGTGTCGGCCGTCGCCGTGATCGGGGCGAGCCCGGTAGCGAGGAAATGGATCGACAGCGAGGACGAATAGGATGCAATTCTACCATGTCGACCGCGACTGTTCACTTGAGGAGGGGCAAGAGATCACGCTCAAACCAATATCTGAGGCGTCTATCCTCCGAAAAGACGTTGCTCATGAATTGTATCCTGAAGGGGTGACATCGCACGGGGAAAAGTATCTCTCGCCGCCAGAGAATGACGAGGACCAGCAATCATACTGGATCGAGGCGTGGTGTGAGGTGATTCGGTTACTCGAATTCCCTGAGAAGACGTCTCGGTTTCAATCCGTTTTCGGGTGTGAAACCCCGGACGCGGCTGAAGCGTTCGCTCGGGAGTTTTCTTCTGACCAAGATGAAGCAATCATCTGGAAGGTGGAGGCCGACAACACACGAACTGTCGAGATGGGATACAATCAGCTGGGTGCAGGTGTTGAATTACTGTCGAATATCCACTACCAGCGGAAATATTGGGAAGGTGAGCAGCCCCCCGAAATGACGCAGGGCCTCACAGAGATACTCGCGGAACCGCCTATACGTGTTCTCGGCGAGGAAAGACGGATTTCCTTAGTCTGAGTCGTCGACGCGGCTCCATTCGCTTTCCCGTTCCCATGATGCACCACAGTCGATACACTCCCAGTCCTCACTCGGGAAGTAGGGGGCGGCCATTTCTCCATTACAGTCGGGGCACCGCACTCACAGCCACCCCACCTTTTCGCGCTCGCGGCGCTGCGCCTTCGGCGAGGCCTCGCCCCGGTAGTGGTCGAGGAACGTCTCAAGGTCGGCCCACCCGCCCCACAGGAGCGCCACCTGTTCGTCGACGTCGCTGTTCGCGAGCGATCCGGCCCAGGTGCGACGGAGATCGTGGAACGACAGATACGACCACCGGTCGTCGCCCGTCTCGTCGACGAGGACGTTGGCGGTTGTGGTGACCCATCGACGGAGCGTCCTCGTCGAGCGGTCGATGATCGGGACGTCCGGGTCGGCGTCGCGATGCTCGCCGATCGCACGGATCGTGGCGGCGAGGGTCGGGGGGATGGGCGTCTCGCGCGGCTTGTCACCCTTCCCGGCGACGATGCGGAGCATCGTTCCGACCTGGTCGTCGTCGACGACGTGCGCGGGCGCGACGTCAAGGACCTCGTGGCTTCGGAGCCCACCCCGGGCACCGAGCGCGAAGGCGATGCGCCTGCGCTGCTCGTCGGCGTGCTCGAGGAGGAGGTCGACCTCCTGGTCGGAGAGCCACACGCGCCGGCCATCCTTCTCGTCGAACGGTTCCGTTAGCATGGCCGGGAAGCGCGCTTTGCGGTCACTTCCCCCGGGATCGGCGCCGTGATTACGCCGGTCCGGGTGGGGTTTCCGGCGTGATCGTGGCCGATTCCCCCCCGATTCTCGGTCACAGTTTGTCCTCCGGCCACCCGGGACCACCGGGTCCGATAGTTGGATCGAAGTCGTCGCGACGATCGTCCTCGATCAGATCCGCGAGCGCGCGGAGGACGTCGGGGTTCGTGACCGCGTCCAGGTAGGCGTCGCCGACGTCTTCCAGGAGGACCGGGTCGACGTCGGCGTCGACGATGAGGTCCCCGTCGTCGTCGACGGCTTCGATGGTGACGTAACCGGCCGATGCGTCGCCTTCCGCTTCGTCTTCGATTGTGAGCTTCATGAGTCGTAGTCCTCGAAGATCGCCTCGATTGGTAGCTTGTGCTGCTCGCCCTGGGAGTCGTGGCCCGAGGGTCCCCACCCACCGCGCGCGCCGATGATCCGCCCGACCTTCGCCGGGGGCTTCTGCACCAGGTGGGCGACCGGCTCGCGACCGTCGATGTCGAAGAGGACGAACGCGTAGCGCGCGCTCCCGTCGCGGTCGTGCTCGAGGAGTTGCTCGTGCTGCTCGCGCCACAGTCGGAACCGTCCGTCGGCGCCGTTCGCGAGCGTCGACAGGGCGGACTTGACCTCGAGGACGGCGCCGGAGTCCCGCTTTGCGTCGTACCACTCCGCGTCGACGAAGGGGTTGTATCCGGCGTAGACGTCGGTGGCGATCGTCTCGGCGAGGTCGCCGGTGTCCTCCTGGAGGCGACGGCGCTCGGTCCGGCTGAGTCGATGACGTTGGGTCATGCAAACCGCGCCTCCGCTTTCACGTCCTCGTCGAGAACAGTCCCCGAGTCGTCGTGAAGGACGCCGGTGTAGCGGTCGGGCGTCGCGTCGACGGCGTCCCAGTCGAAGCCCATCTTCCGGAGGACCGACGACTTCCGGTTCTCGTTCGCCATGTCGAAGATGAGCCGGTACTCCGACTGTCGAAGCGCCTGCTTGTCGTAGGCGGTCGGGTCCTGGGTGATCGCGACGAACTTGATGTTCCGCTTCACCCCGCGCTTGCAGAACCGGCGGACCGTCTTCACCGCCTCCATATCCTCGCTCGTTGCGTCCTGGGGCGCGACGTCTTGGACCTCGTCGACGATCACCTGCATCATGAGCTCTCGATCGGCCCGATCGGCGACACCGAACAGGAACTTCTGCAGCTCGAGGATGTCGCGCTGGCGGTCGTGACTCACCCACTCGATCGCAAACTCGTTGTTCGCGAAGGCTTCGCGAAGGCCGTCGATCGACTGGACGGTGTATCCGGGGACGTCGTCGACCCGGTCGATCCCCGCCTCGTTGAGCCACACCGAGACACGCGGACTCGTCGCTTGGAGTTCGCGGCAGATCGACGTCTTTCCGGTTTGCGTTTTCCCGAGGACGGCCATGTTGTATCCGTCGGTCCACGGGATCCCGGTGTCGTAGATGGGTGTCTCAGTCATGCTTCCAAGCCGGGCGGGAGCCCGTCGTCGTCCTGGTCGTCCTGGTCGTCGGGCTCGTCGAGGGAGACGGTTTTGAGCGTCTCGCCGAAGCCGATCACGAGGTCGAGCGCGGCGGGCATCCCGTCGAAGTTGCCCATCTTCATGAACGCGCGGTAGATCCTCGAGGGGCCTCCGAGGTCGGGGTTCCACGGCGAATCGACCTCTGCGAGCGATGGCGACGGGTCTGTTGAGAGCAGCATCTCCCGGAGTTGGGACGTCGATCCCATGCCCGACGTCTCGCTCGCGTCCGCGCCTTCGGCGGCGGCGTGCTGCTCGGTTGCCTCGGCGGCCGCTTCGCTCGCGTCGGTTGGACCGCTCGGATCGACGTCGACGGCGTCGGACGGGAGGATTCCGTCGCCGCTCATCGGACGATTCGCCCCCCGTCAGCCTCGACCACGGCCTGACAGTTCGTGCAGAACTTGTCCCCGGCTTCGGTGGTGATCGTGACTCCGTTGTCGAGGTCGACGTCGGTGCCTTCGGGGATCTCCTCGAGGTCGGGACTGTCGCAACAGTTCATATTCTCACCTCCGTTGTCGTCGGTGGTCGTCTCGGGCGGTCCCTCGAGGCCGAGCCCGGCCCCGTCGGTTCGGGCCGGGTCGTCGTTTGGGGTCGACCCTTCGGGTGTGGGGGTATCCCCGACGCCGTCTTGTGGGGTGGGACCCTTCTCGTCGCCAGGGTCCCCATCCTCGTTTTCGAGGGGGATGATGCGACGGTCGTATTGTTCGAAGTCGCAGTTTCGTTCATGCGATTTGTGGCCTCTCACGTCGAACCACAGTCCGCAGTGTTGACACTGTCTATCGGTCGATTTCTGCTGTTCCCTGTTTCCTTTCATAGCGGGAAAAGCCCCCATACGTCGGCCCCGAAACTTGCCAGCCCCCCCATGCTAATCCCGAAGGCTCGCGCGGCCACCACCCCGAATCCGAATCGGGTGAACCCTCGCGTTCGTTGGTTCCCCAAAATATCGCAGGCGGCGGCGACTATGAACCCAACCAGGAGCGCCCCGAGAGGACCGACAAAGGGCATACCCCCACTTCAACCGCGAGATACATCAACCCGACTAAGGGTGCCCCCCCAAATCGGTCGCTACCCCACCCTAAGAGTCGATTATACGTGTCTGAGCCCTCGGTGAGAGCGTAGCATGGCAGAAATTCCAGTCCCGCTCACGGACCAGGAGGTCGACACCTCCGATCCGACTTCGGCGGGCATGATGATCGGACTGCTCATCGTGGGGTTCGCGATCTTCGCGATGGCACAGGGTATCGGGGGCTATCTCGCTTCCCGTGCGAACAGCGCGCTCGGTGACCTCATCGGCTTCAACCCGGCGACGGGCGAAGACTCCGATAGTGGCCTGGGGGTGATGTAAGATGCCCAAGCAGCTCGTCGTCGACGGCCGCGCGGCCGGACTCGGCAACAAGAAGACGATCCGGGCCGGCGACCTCGACCAGGACGACCTCAAGGCCGGCACCGAGGTAACCGTCTGGCAGAAGCAGGTCAACGACGACCAGCTTCTGTATCACGGCTACGGGCCGGATCGGCGCTCCGCCGCGAGCGGGTTCGTCTACATGGACCTCGTCGCTTCTGGCAACGGTACCGCGACCGCTGGTGACGACATCCGCGGCGACGTCGTCCTGGCGGTCACCGACTCCGAAGGCGACCGCGTGCTCGCGAGCGTCACGTTCGAGTCCCTCGAGGAACTCCGCGACTCGGCGAACGACGAGCGCACCGAGCGCGTGATCGAAGCGGCCATGTCGGCCGAGGGTGACCTCGCCGGCCCTGGCCGCAACCTCGAGGTCCGGATCGAAGCCGACGACACGAGCGACGGCTACGAGATCGACCCCGATGCATCGACCGGCAAGCTGTACTACGGCAAGGTCCAGCGATAGGAGGGGTCTCTCGTGACCCAAGCAGACGAGCGGCGCGATACCATCCATTTTTCGGAGAGTGTCGATCCGGGAGAGACGATCACACTCACGAAAGAGATGGATCGCGACGCGACGATCGAGACGATCGAAGTGCGGATTTACCGCGGTGCCGAGTTCGCTCTCCAGGCGACGCCGTTCAAAGACGTCGAACCGTCGTCCGACACCGAGCGACGCGTCCCGCTACTGACGTACCGCGGTCGCGAGTACATCGCCGGCGACGCAGATCGGTTCAGCTTCCCGGTCGCTCGCGAAGTGCGTGAAGGCCGGACTGTCGGCGTCGAGGTCGAGAACACCGCAGATCAGTATGCGTACAACTTCAACGTGAGCATCGTCGTCGAGTACGCTGGTGGCGCGAGCCGGATCCTGGCGCCGCTTCGGAGGTGGCTCTAATGCCGAGCGAGGAGTTCTCCCAGGCGGTCCGCGGAAGCTCCGCCGAGCCAATCTCGACGAACGCCACCGGGACGATGGAGACGGACAACTACGAGTTCGGCGGCGCGTACTCCTACGACGGTGGCGGGTACCCGTACGAACTCAATCCCGAGGAGGTGATCCAGGAGCTATGGGTGACGCGAACCGCCGACATCGTCGCCCGGATCACCACGACCGGCGGCGACACCTTCGACCTCGAACTTGCCGGGGCGACCATCGTCGCGGACAAGTGGGAGATCGACAAGGTCGAGTTCCGTGACCCGAAGGGCGTGGGCGCGGCTATCGCCGGGGGGTGGGCCGGTGAGTGACGTAAATCAGCTTCTCCCGGAGAAGTTCTATAACTACGTCCAAGCTGGTACTCCTCCCAACGGCGTCGAAGAGGGCGAAACGTGGTACGAGACCGACGAAAACACCAGTTGGGTCTACGATGGCACCGACTGGGTCGAACTCAGCGTTACCGACCACGCTCAACTCACTGGTGTCGGGGCATCGGATCATCACAGTCCCGTCTCGGTCAGCCAACCCCTCGTCAACGGCGGGAGCCAGTCGCTCGATTTATCGCTCGGCGCCGCACTCCATGTCGACGGGAACGGCGACCTCGACATACCGGTGGACGGGATCACCTCGGCGCTGATCGACTCGAACGCGGTAGGCGACGGTCAACTCGACGGGACCTACCCGGATGGGTCGGTTAGTGGTGCGGATTTGTCGTTTGATCCGGCCACCCAAACGGAGTTAAACAATCACGTCGGAAATTCGACGGCACACCACGCCAAGCCCACGTCCACCCAATCGGAGAGCAAAAGCGGCGATTGGTCCATCCCCGAGCTTGGCGACTACAATCTTGAGTACGGGGGAGCGGGTAACGCAATCGACGCGGACATCGGCACGAACACCTCCCTCTCGCCGGACAGTAGTTACTACATCGAATTTAGGGGTGCCGTGGCCTTCAATTCGATCCGATACCGCGAGAGTGCCGGGGCGAACGAAACGATCAACGTCTGGGAAACTACGTCCCGGAACAACAAGATCACGCAATTCACCTCGGCGGCGGGGAGCTACAAGTCCGTTCCCCTCTCGGGGTTCTACGGCTCGGTAACGATCACGGCCCCCAACGGGAGCGACCTATCGGAGTTTCGCGTTATGACTCCGGCCCTTGCGGCACACAGCCATCAAATCTAACCAACCATGTCACGACTTGAGAGAGACAACCACGAGCGAGTCCAAGCACTCATTACGCTCCTCGAACGCGAGGGCGTGATTACATCGGAGTGGGCGGACGCGCTCAAATACGGCGAAGACCCCGACGAATTGAGGCACCGAAAGCGAAACGCAAGGGAAGGCCGGGACCCCCACGACGGGACCCCGCCCGGCCGAAGCGGCGACCGTGGGAACGGGAACGGGGGTGAGGCATAAATGGCGACTCTCGGCCGATGGGAAGGAGGCCTCCGAACCACCTTCTCGGTCGGCGAGCCCGCCCGCGGAACGCTCAAGATCGAAGCGCCGAACGGGGAAACGACACGAATCGGGAGCCACGGCGGCGGTCCCGCAAGTACCCGGATGCGTCCCCCGGACGTCCCAGGGACGTATTACCTGCTTGGCGACGGGGAGCGATTGGCCTCCGTGACGGTGACCCCAGAAATGGCCGCGTCCGATTCCACGGTCGGAACGGGCTGGAACGGGCGGATCGTGGACCTTTCTGGGTTCGCGTCCGGTGGCGGGGCCACGACCGAGCAAGAGGACTATAATCCGAACCCGGACCCCATCGACCCGTCGAACTACGCCGGCATCGTCAACGCCGACAACGAGCAGGGAGTTGCCTTGGCACCCGCACTCCGGCGAGAGGGCGTGGTGCTCGGCGCGGACACGTCAACGGTGACCCTCCCCGACGGCGAGACGGTCGACGTCGGCGCCATCAAGGAGAGTGACGAAGTCGCGCGGTACATCGAAGGCGACAACGCCGGCGACGTCGTCGAGTCTGATCAGCCGGCGACCGACTCCGGCCCGTCGAGCAGCGGCGGCTCCGGCTCGGGGTCCGGCATGATCGGCGCGGTCGGCGCCGGGGTCGTCCTGATCCTCGCGGCGATCGCAGCGCTCCTATTCGGAGGTGACTAACATGGCAACCAACCAGTCCAACGACAACGGTATGATCGCCGTGATCGCATCGCTCGCCGCCGTCGGCGCCGTGATCTACGCGGTCGTCGGCGGTGGCGATACCGTCCAACCCATCGTCGACATCCCGGAGGGCTTCGGGTCCTCCGAGTCGTCCGACAACGACGAACTGACCGACGTGCCCGGGATCTCCGAGCCCGACGCAAGCGATCCGACGTCGGGAGACTGGCAGTACGAGGACCCGGCGGACAACCCCAACAATCCCGGAGGTTGGGACCCCGACGACTACGATTTCGGTGGTCCCAACGGCGGGTCCGGCGGCTCGGACTCCTCGTCCGGCTCGACGGACGACGGGATCAACTGGGGCGGCGATTCCGGCGATACCACGTTTAGTGGGTCCGGCGGGTCGGACTCGGGTGGATCGGGGTCGTCCGATCCGCTCGACTCCGGGTCGTCCGGAATCGTCGACTCGATCGGCCAAACGATCCCTGGCGTCTCGGTCGGGCGTGAGGTCCTTGGGAGGCTCTGACCATGCCCGCGGGAGTCCCCTACTCGACGCACTTCGGGCTCTCGGCGGGTCGTGCCATCGCCGAGGCTATCGGCGACGGGCGGTCGCCCCTGGAGGCGGACATCCCGAGCGAGGTCGGCGGCGTCGGCAACGTCATCTGGGACACGGTCTACGACCAACCCGAGTACGCCGACGACGTCGTCGACGTGCCAGGCCCGACCGTCGGCGACGGCGTCGACGATGTGACGTCCGGAGAGTCCCAGAACCCACTCCGGAACATCTCGGTGAATCTCAGGAACATCGGCCCTGACTGGCTCGACGAGGCGGCGATCGTCGTCGTCGTGCTCGCCGTCGTCGCCGTCGGACTGTGGCTCGTCCGGCCGCTCCTGTCGATCGGCGCGGGGGTGGCCGAGTAGACGATGATCGACGTCGGATGGCTCGGCTCTCCGGTGGACGTCGGGACCTTCGTCATGGTCACCGTCCTGTTCGTCTACCGGATGAAACCGCGCGTGCAGCTCATCGCCGCGGCCGTGGTCGCGCTCGCGGAGGGTCGCGACGACGTCGACGACGATCGTCTCCGTGACGAACTCGACGTCGACGAGCGCGCGGTCGAAGCGCTAGAGCCGCGCATCGTCTATCGGGACGGTGACGAGTCGTGATCCCGTCGGAACCTCCCGCGTGGCTGTTTCACCGTATCCCGCTCTGGGCGTTCCTTCTAGCGCTCATGACGGCGCCGTGGAAATGGAACCAGTACGCGAAGCGGGTCATGAAGCGACTCGATCCCTGGAGTGAAGCCGATGACGAGTGAGCTTCCCGACGAGTGGGAGCGCGTCGCCGAACACGTCCGATGGCCCCAGCCGGACCTTCGACGGCACTACCCTGGCGACGGGAGCGTCGTCCTCGAGGATCCGGAGGGCCGGCCGATCATGCGCTCGGACACGATCGCCGACGACGTCGTCGGCGATCTCGAGAAAGGTGCCCCGGAGTGACTTCGCTCGCGTAGATCACGCCGACCACCTCGAAAAGCGGCGGTTCCTGCCGGCACGTACTGAGAGACTTCACAGCCGATCCGAGAGTACTGAGGGACGCTGAAACATCGAAAACGCACCGCTACGCACCGCTACAGCCGATTTACCTCACTCTAACGAACACATACTTACGAAACTACACTTGGAGTAGGCTACAGCCTACTTTCGTGGTGGGGGCTTGGAGTGGTAGGTCGCGGGCACCGTTCTACGTCCTCCCTCTGTGAAGCTCCTCAGCGAGTTGCGTATCGCTGAGGTCGTCGTCGACGAGACGCACGAGTTCGTCCTCGAGGTCGTCACGGTCCACGACGAGACGGTTCGCGGCGTCGTCGCGCTCCTGGACGCGGATCGAACCCCACCGGCTGACGAGCTTGTCCCAGGCGTCGTGAACGGTCCGATGATGGAGGTTCGTCTCCGGTCGGGCCATGTCGACGACGTCGCCGGCCGTCACGGCGCCGCCCTTCCCCGCGGTCTTGATCGCTTGCCTGACGAGTTCGTTGCGGGAAAGGAGCTCCGCGCGCTTGACCTTCGTCGGACCGCCGTCGGCGCGGGCCCGGTCGCTCGTCTCGCCGGCCACAGCGACCGCGAGTTCCGCGTCGTTCTTCGCCTCCTGGAGCTCTTCGCGAAGGCGTTCGTTCTCGTCCTCGAGCTCGTCGACGCGGTCGGCGAGGTCGCTGACCTTCGCGAAGAGTCCGTTCACGTTGTCGTCGATCCGCTCGACGTCGTCAGCGAGGGACTTCCCGGTACTCATGGTGGAGAGCACCCCCGCCGGAACCGGCCCGCCTCACCGGCGAGCGGGTCACGGATATGCTGGCGGACCGCCTCGCGGACGGCCTGCTCGCCGACGACGACGTGGTCGCTCCACCGATCGTCGTGGCGATTGTTCACGCGGTAGTAGAGGGTGACCTCGTCGATCTCCTCGCGGACGTAGCCGGTCCATCCGAGGTCGTCCTCCCACAGCCGGAGTTCGCCGTCGACGAACAGGTCGTCGATCTCGAGTTCGCGACGCTTCGTCACGACCGCACGGACCGAGTTGTCGTCTGCGTCCAGGTCGACGCGGACGTCGACCGGGTCCTCGACGCTCATGCGGACCACCTCGCGGAGCGGCCGCTACCTATCAGGGATCCCGGGAAAACGTACTTGTACGTAGTGGGACCGCCCGGATTCGAACCGGGGTCACGGGCACCCAAGGCCCGAAGTATACCAAGCTAACCCACGGTCCCGCACGTCCAACTGCTCCGCGCGGGCGCTAAAGGATTTCGTTCGGCTCATCCGGGCGACGGGACGGCCGGAATCAGTCCGCGCCGGCGCCGATGCCACAGCCGTCGACGTACTCCACGTCCTCGATGGAGTCGATGGGGTCCTCGCCACAGACCGGACAGTCCGGATCCTCGGCGTAGGGGACGGTGTCGAAGGTCATGTCCATGGCGTCGTAGAAGAGCATCCGGCCGACCAGCGGGTCCCCGGCGTCGAGCAGGAGCTTCACGGCCTCGGTGGCCTGGATACAGCCGATGGTGCCGGGGAGGACGCCGAGGACGCCCGTGGTCGCACAGTCGGGGACCGTCCCCGGTTCGGGCGCCTCGCGGAAGAGACACCGATAGCAGGGGCCGTCGGGATGCAGGGTCGTGACCTGTCCCTCGAACTTGTAGATGGCGCCGTGGGAGACGGGAACCCCGGCGAGTCGGGCGCGGTCGTTGACGAGATAGCGCGTCGGGAAGTTGTCGGAGGCGTCGACGACCACGTCGTGACCTTCGATCAGGTCGGCGTTCGAGCGGTCGAGGCGAGTCTCGTGGGTGTCGACGTCGACGTCGGGGTTGAGCGTCGCGACGAAGTCCCGCGCGCTCTCGACTTTCGGCCGGCCGACGTCGGCGTCGCCGTGGATCACCTGACGCTGGAGGTTCGAGCGCTCGACCACGTCGTCGTCGACGACGCCGATGTGGCCGACGCCCGCGGCCGCGAGGTACTGGATGACCGGCGCGCCGAGCCCGCCGGCGCCGACGACGAGCGCGCTCGAATCCAGCAGTCGCTTCTGTCCCTCGGGGCCGACCTCGTCCATAATGATGTGTCTGGAGTACCGGTCGAGCTGCGTGGCGTCGAGCGAGAGCCCACTCATACTGCCCCCTCGGTGGTCGAGGTGGATAAATCCGTGCCGTCCGTGTGCGACGGGCGAAGTGCGACCGACACGTCGCGATAGCGACCGTATCGGCGCGTTCACGCGGCGTCGGGCGCGGCCGAGTCCGACGGCTCGTCGGCGCGGTTCACGACGTAGACGCCGGCGGCGAGGAGGGTCCCGCCGACGAAGAAGCCGGGACCGATCGACTCGCCGAGGAGGACGACCCCGAGGAGGATGCCGACGACGGGTTGGGCGAAAAAGAAGACGCCGACGCTGCTTGCGTCCGCGTACTCCATGCCTTTGTACCAGCAGTACCACGCGGCCGCGGTGCTGAGGAGCCCGAGGTAGAGGACGGCCCCGACGACGGGGAGGGTGATCGGCACGGACGCGAGGGGGGCCGGCCGCCACACGACGTCGAGGGGGACCAGCAGCCCGAACAGGGGAACGGAGAGGACGGTCGCGTAGGTCACGGTTTCGAGCGCCGAGTACCGCCGGACGAGCGGCTTGCCGAAGGCGGTGAAGGCGGCGAAACAGAACGACGAGACGAGCAACAGCGCAACCCCGAAGACGACCCCGTCGGTGAACGAGGGGACGACGCCCCCGCCCTCACCCCCGCCGGAGAGGACGACGAGGGTCCCGGCGACCGCGAGGAGGGTGCCGCCGGCCTTGTGCCGTGTGAGCCGTTCGTCGAGGGCGGTCACGCCGAGCGCGAGGATGAACACGGGCGTCGAGACGGTCAACAGCGACCCGTAACTCGCGTTCGTCAACTCGGTGCCGACGAACTGCGTGGACAGGGCGGCCGTCAGCCAGACGGCGAGGCCGGCCAGCCGCCACCACTCCCGGCGGGAAAAGGAGCGCGTGGGCGTCGTCAGCCGAACGATCGGATACAGCGCCGCCGCGCCGAGGGCGACCCGCAGGAAGACGAGCGTCAACGGCGGGATGGCGTCGAACCCCCACTTGCTGACGACGTACATTCCGCCCCACAACGTCGCCGCGAGGAGAGGGGTGGCCGCGAGGAGTCGATCCCGGTTCATCGGAGGGCTCCGGTCGGGCCAACGACCCGGGTTGGCAAGAAAACCGTGTCCGGCGGCGAGATCCGCCGGTGGCCTCTTTGCCTCCGCGGGCGAGTCGGGCCCATGGCCCTCCGCGACCGACTCCGTCCCTGGCACGCCCTGATGGTCGTCGTCCTCCTCGCCGGCATCGGCGTCTCGCTGTCGCGCGCCGACGAGGTCACCGGCGTGGCGGCGGTGCGCGCCCTCGTCTCGGGGCTGTTCGGGCTCGTCATCTTCCAGTTCACCGTCGGCAACGTCTGGGGATACGCCGTCGAGTACCGCAACGCCGGCGGCTCCTGGACCGACTTTCCCTTCCTGGCGCCGTTCGTGCTCGCCGGCCTAGCCGGGGTCGCCGCCGGGGTGTGGACCGGCAGTCCCGGCGCGGGGGCCTGGGTCGCCTTCTGGGTCTTCGTGCTCGTCGCGGCCGCCGTCGCCGTCGGGACGTGGGTGCTGGTCGGCTACCGCGGCGCGAACGGATGAGCGGAGCGCCTCAGTCCGCGTACTCGCCGATACCGAGGCTGTCGAGTCGCGCGGCCGTGGGGACGCCGTCGTCGTCCCAGCCGCGGAAGTCGTAATACTCGTCCAACATCCGGTCGAGTTCCTCGGGCGGGCAGTACATCCCCTCGCTCGGCCCCTCGGGGATGGGTTCGTGCATCACCCGGTGGGAGAGGGTGTCCGTCTCGCGGCGAGCGACGCCGCGTTCGACGTTGACGAGGCGTTCGAGGTTGTAGATGCGCTCGCCGATCCCCTCGACGTCGTCGGTCGAGAGGTCCCACCCGGTCGCGGCGTTGATCGCGTCCCGGTAGCGGTCGGTGACGCGTTTCCCCCAGCCGCCCTCGCTCACGAACCGGCACTGGGTGAGCGAGTCGCCGAGGGCGGTGAAATGCTGGATGCGGGCGGCGAACTCGGGGGTCCCCTCGGTGGTCTCGGCGTGTTCGCCGTCGTACTGGAGCGTGGGGCGGGTGTCGTGGTGCGAGCCGCCGCGGGTGGCCGTGGCGTAGCCGATGCTCATCCCCTTCAGGCCGCGGGGCGAGTGCGCGGCGAACTCCAAGCCCTTGACGCCGTGGAGGTAGTGTTCCGCCTCGTCGTCCAGTTCGGCCGCGAGGCGGAACGACCCCTCGGCGAGGCGGTCGCCGAACCCCTCGCGGTGGGCCGTCCGCCGCGCGAGCTCGACCAGCCCGTCCGCGTCGCCGAAGTCGAGATACGGGGAGTCGTCGTCGGTCAGGAGTCCCTCGTCGTAACACTCGCGGGCGAAGGCGACCGAGACTCCCCAGGAGATGGTGTCCATCCCCAGGCGGTCACAGAGGTCGTTTGCCTTCATGACGCGCTCGACGTCGAAGACGTCGGTCATCGTCGCCGTGCCGAAGAGGCTCTCGAACTCGGGGATCTTCCCGTCGGTGACGCCCTCGCTCTCGACGGTGACGTGTTTGCCGCAGGCGACCGCGCAGTTCGCACACGTAGTGTCCTCGGTGACGTACTCCTCGCGGATGCGCTCGCCGCTGATCGCCTCGGCCTCCTCACGGGAAGCCTGTTCGACCCGGTTGTTCCGCCGGCCGAGCTTCCCCATCTCGTTGATCGGGTTGACGAGGCCGCTGGTGCCGTAGTTCTGGAGCATCTCCGTCTCGGCCATCAGGGGCCCCATCCGACCGCCCACGAGGTCGCGGAGCTCGCCGTCGGCGGCGGGGTCGGGGCGGAAGTCGCCCTCCTCGATGGCGACGGCCTTGACGTTCTTCGAGCCGAGGACGGCGCCGGCGCCGCCGCGGCCGGCGACGCCTTCACGCATCTCGGAGTCGTGGAGCAGACAGGCGAAACGCACGAGGTTCTCGCCGGCCGGCCCGGCGGCGATGACGTGGACGTCCTCGGCGTCGACGCCGTCGTCGGCGGCGATCCGGTCGCCCACTTCGGCACACGTCTCGTAGGTGTCCAGCCCCGCGAGGTCCGGCGCCGGCACCACCTCGGCGCCGTCCTCGCCGATCCGGACATAGGAGAGGTCCGCGGCGGCGTCGTGGAGGACGACGGACTCGAAGCCGGTCGTCTTCTGGGCGCGGGGGAACGTACCGCCGAAGGTGCTGTCGAAGAAGCCGTCGGTCTGTGGGCTGACGAAGCCGACGACGCCCCGACTCGTCGACTGGAACGGCGTCCCGTTCATCGGACCGACGGTGAACGCGAGGATGTTCTCGGGGTCGAGGGGGTCGGCGTCGCTCGGCACGTGGTCGTGGACAGCCTTCACCGCGAAGCCGTTCCCCCCGAGGAAACGGCGGGCGTCCCCGGGGTCGATCGGTTCGGTCTCGGACTCGCCCGTATCGAGGTGGACGTGGAGGGTCTCGCCACCGTAGACGGACGGGAGGTCGGTCTCGGACACGTTACACTCCGACCGACGTGTCGGCCCGCCGGACGGCCGTGGCAGTGGTCTGTGACATGGATTCACCGTCGGCGCTCCGCATACTAATCGTTTGTCGCTCACGGGGGGCTACTGCCGGGGCGACGCCGCCCGGGACCGACACCCCGAAGGGACCTATCGTAGCGTTCGAGAGTCCCGCACACCCGACCGCACCCACTCCGTCGGGTTGTG
The DNA here is from genome assembly GCF_009762275.1 of Haloplanus salinarum. Taxonomy (NCBI): domain Archaea; kingdom Methanobacteriati; phylum Methanobacteriota; class Halobacteria; order Halobacteriales; family Haloferacaceae; genus Haloplanus; species Haloplanus salinarum. The sequence continues at coordinate 1,592,030 of NZ_CP034345.1, forward strand.
CGAACGGTATCGAAGGCTGCGATACATAGCCGTATAGTCGTCTATTAGCAACCGCTTAACTCCGCCAGTTCTTGGTGTCGGCCACGACCGGGTGGGGTGTGAGCGGACACCCACCCCTAGAGACTCCGCCAATGCACGCGATACCCCAGTTCGACGACGCGGTCGAACCGCACCACGAACGGATCGACGCGGACCGCTATCACGATATCTACGTCGTCGGCGACGTCCACGGGAGCCGGCTGGCGCTGGAGTCGCTCCTCGCGACACTGGAACTGGGCGACGACGACCTCGTCGTCTTCGTCGGCGACCTCGTCCGGAAGGGCCCGGACAGCCCCGGCGTCGTCGACCTCGTCCGCGCCGACGACCGGTTGCTCAGTGTCCGCGGGAACAACGAGGGGAAGATCGTCCGCGGCGAGAAGTCCCCCGACTGGCTCCGCGAGGGGGACCGGGCGTACTTCGCGTCGCTGCCCGTCGCCGCCTCCTTCGCCGACGCGCTGGTCGTCCACGGGGGCGTCGACCCCGAGCGACCGCTCGCCGCGCACACCGCCGAGGAGCTGTTGACGATGCGCTCCCCGCACGGTGACGGCTACGAGGGGCCGTTCTGGTACGAGAGCTACGACGGCCCGTTCCGCGTGTTCTTCGGCCACACCGTGCACGACCGACCGGTCGACCGGCCACACGCCGTCGGCCTCGATACCGGGTGTGTCTACGGCGGGCCGCTGACCGCGTACGACTACCGCCGCGACGCCTTCGTGACCGTCGACGGGACGACGACCCACCGGGAGCGGGACGACGCGAAGATCGTCACCCCGGTCTGAGAGCGTCGGATCCGGCCGTCGGGCGGGCGACAGGCGGGGGACGGACTACGGCCGACGGTGACTCGCTCGTACTCCGACCGGAGCCGCTCCCGTGCCCCGTCGCGCGTCTCGAAGTATCGACGTGATCCCTCCGCCGTTCGAACCGCCCAGTCGTACGTCTCGCTGTCGGGGCGGTACCAGCGGTCGGCGTGGGCCTCGAACACGGAGCCGTTCCCGCCACCCGACTGGCCCTCGCCGGCGTCGTCAGCTTCCGACTGGAACTCCTCGGCGTCGGTGGGGTCGTCGCCCGTGTCCGTGGCTCCGGACGCGGCGTCGTTCGAATCGACGTCCGTGACGAGGAGGTCGCCCGCGATCGGTTCGGTGTCGGTCTCCAGGCCCGCTCCGTGGCCGCGTTCGAGGGCGGCCTCCGTGACTGCCATCAGGAGCTCCTGAACGTCCCGCACCGGCTCGTCGCCCGGCGTAACCTGCTCGTAGCTGCCGTCGCTTCGCATCACCCACCGGCGGCGGTTGTCCGCCAGCGACGCCTCCAAGACGAACCGAAGCTGTTCCCGCAGCGAGACGGCCTCGACGGGCGTGACGGCCTCGACCCGATGGTCGAGGTTCCGCGTCATCCAGTCGGCCGATCCGATATACCACTCGGGGGAGCCCGCGTTCTCGAAGTAGAAGACGCGGGCGTGTTCCAGGAACCGCCCGACGATGGAGTGGACGGTGACGTTCTCGCTCACCCCCTCGATACCGGGGCGAAGCCGACAGATGTCCCGTACGATCAGGTCGATTTCGACCCCGGCCATCGAGGCGCGATAGAGCTCTTCGACCATCGCCGGATCCTCGAGCCCGTTTACCTTCACGACCATCCGGGCCCGGCGCCCCTGGCGAGCGTGCTCGGCCTCCCGCCTGACCATCTCCGTGAACCGCTCGCGCATCGTCACCGGGGCGATGAGGAGCTTCCGGAACCGGTCGTCGAGGGTGGGGCCAGTGAAGAAGTTGAACACCTTCGTGAGGTCGTGGCCGACGTCCCGATCGGCGGTCAACAGCCCCAGATCCGAGTAGCCCTTGGCCGTCTCCGAGTGGTAGTTCCCCGTGCCGACGTGGGAGTAGAGTCGGACGCCATCGGCCTCCTGTCGAACCACGAGCGCCGTCTTGGTGTGTGTCTTCAGTCCGACGGTGCCGTAGGCGACGTGGATGCCCTCCTCTTCGAGCTGCCGAACCCATTCGAGGTTGTTCTTCTCGTCGAACCGGGCCTTGAGCTCGACCATCACCGCCACCTGCTTGCCGTTGTCTGCGGCGTCGATGAGGCTCTGGATCACCTTCGAATCGCTCGCGGTCCGGTAGATGGCCGCCTTCACCGCGAGCACGTCGGGGTCGGTCGCCGCCGCGTCGAGGAACCGCTGTACCGTCCCCTCGAAGGAGTGATAGGGGTGATGGACCAGAACGTCCCCCGCCCGTACCTCGTCGAAGATGTCCGTCGGCTCGTCCCGGACGTCCCCGGTCACCGGCCCCAGGCGTGGATGTGCCTGCGGCGTCCACGGGGGAAGCTTGAGCTCGGGACGGTCCAGTTCGACGAGTTCGAAGAAGTCCTCGAAGTCGATCGGCCCCTCGCGGTGGAACACTTCCCGGTCGTCCACGTCGAGGTGTTCCTTGAGGATCGAGACCGACTCCTCGGGCATGTCGGCGTCGACCTCCAGCCGGACGACCGTCGCGAAGCGGCGCTGTTCGAGGACCTCCTCGACCATGTCGATGAGGTCCTCGGCGACCTCCTCGTTGCGCCGTACCTCGGCGTTGCGGGTCACCTTGAACTTGGACACGTCGCGGATGTCGAGGTCGGGAAGCAGGAGGTCGAGGTTGCTCTCGATGAGGTCCTCGATGAGGACGTACCGATCGCTCCCGTCGGGGACTTCGATCAGTCGGGGCTGGTTCGACGGGATCTTGATACGGGTGAACGTCGGCTCGTCGGAATCGTCCGACGAAAGCACGGCGAGGGAAAGGGAGAGGTTCGAGATGAAGGGGAAGGGATGCGCCGGATCGAACGCGAGCGGCGTCAGGGTCGGCAGGATGGACTCCTCGAAATACGTCCGTAGGTGATCGCGCTCGTCCGCCGGGAGGGTGTCGGGGTCGCGGATCTCGATCCCCGCGTCCGCGAGCGCCGGTTCGAGGGTCGTCCGCCAGTATTCGGACTGCTGCCGAAAGAGCGGTCGTGCGGTGTCGAGCACCTCGCGCCACTGCTCTTCCGGCGTTCGGCCGTCGGGCGTCGTCTCGGTCACGCCCGCGTCGATCTGCTGTTTGAGTCCGCCGACGCGTTTCATGAAGAACTCGTCGGTGTTCTTCGTGAAGAAGGCGAGAAACCGGAGCCGTTCGAGCGGCGGATTGCGCTCGTCGGTTCCCTCGTGGAGGACGCGTGCCTGAAAGGCGAGTTCCGAGAGCTCCCGGTTCAGGTAGTAGTCGGGCGCCGAGAGGTGGGGGTCGCTCATCGGCCCACCTCACGAGGATCGTCCGCCGCGGGTCCGGGAGCGTTCGAGCGTCCGAACGGGTTGGTCGGCGATATCGGGGACGATCCTGGCACGATCGGTGGACGCCGGTGGACTCACAAGTAATCCGCTAAGAGCCCTATTGTGTGCTATGTAGGACGGGGTCCCGGCGTCCCGGGACGGTACGAACCCTCCCGACGGGCGAACGGGTCGGCCGGCGGAACGCGCGCCGCTCCGTCTATCGGGACGCTCCGCTCACCCATTCGAGGACGTCGCTCGCGTGTTCGTCCGGCGGGAAGATCGGATAGAAGACGCGTTCGACGCGTCCGTCGGTGACGACCAGCGTCAGCCGCTTCAGGTACTCGTCCCCCTCGATGGTGAACGTCGGGAGTTCGAGTGCGCTCGCCAGCGCCCGGTCGGCATCGCTGAGCATCTCGAAGGGGAGGTCCAAACGGTCGCGGGCCTCACGCTGGTACGCAGTCGACTGCGTCGACAGCCCGAAGACTTCTCCGATGCCCTCGTCCCGGAGTTCGTCGTACCGAGCGCGAAACCCGCGTGATTCGGGCGTACAGCCGCGGGCCCCCGGAACGTCGTCCCACCCTTCCGGGATCACGTCCCGATCCGGCCGTCCCGTCAGCGGATAGACGTAGACGACGGTGCGGGGCGGGAGCGCTCTGAGATCGACCACCGTTCCGTCGGTCGATTCCAACGAGACGACGGGCATCTCCATCCCCTGGAGGTGGTCGGCCGCCCCGTCGTCTTCCGGTACTGGGAGGTCGTCCGGCAGGGGGAAGTCCTTGGACATCGTTCCATGCGACTTGCGTCACGTAAGTAAACGTTTGCGAGGACGCGGGTTTCCGAACCTCGTTCGGTTTCCGTTCCGAGATCCGTATTTCATTCAACGGCGTATCGGCGTCGACGGTTTCCGGGCGAAACGGGACGCCCACGATAGCGCCGACGGTTGGGGTCGGCGTCCGCGACGGTTATTGAATATCGCGACATGTGATTTATCGGCTGTGGACGGCCCCTGGGGTGGGCGGCGCGATAAACGGAGAACGGAGAACGGCGTTACTTGCCGCGGCGTCGGTCGCCGCCGATGCTCGGCCGGGTGTGTTCGGTCCCCTTGCCGCGCTTGCGCTGGCCGCGGCCCTTGCTGCCGGCGCTGGTCTTGCCGCGGAACGCACGGCCCTTGTGGGAGTCGTCGCAGATCCAGTTAAGATCGTCGTCGGCCTGGATCGCGGGATGCTCCGGGTCCACGAGGATCACTTCGTGCCACTTCTGGGAGCCGTCCTCCCCGACCCAGTAGGAGTTGAGCACGCGGAGGTTGGGGTACTTCCGCGAGGTGCGCTCCTCGGCGATGCGCTGGATGCTCTTGCGGCGGCCGATCCGGTTGACGCCCTGGCGCTTCGAGCGTCGGCCGGCCTTGAACCGCCGCTTGCGGGCCCCGCCCTTGCGGACCGAGGTCCGAACCACGACGATGCCCTGTTTGGCCTTGTAGCCCAGGTTCCGCGCCTTGTCGAGGCGGGTCGGGCGCTCGATGCGCTCGATGGCGCCCTGGTCGCGCCACTCCTGCTTTCGTTGCCACTGCAGTTCGGCGAGGGCCCCTTCGTCGGGGTCCTGCCACGCGTCCCGGATGTGGGAGTAGAAGCTTCGTGCCATGATTTCACCACGGGCGCTTGCGATTCAGCGTCGCCGGCTGGCGAGCCACATGTCGTCCCGACGAGTCGGGTGCCCGCTGGAGGCCCGTCTACCAGCGAGTTGCCGGTGCTACCGCTCGGTCGCGCTTAAGAACTTCGACTCGTCGCGAACTCGCGAACCGACTCGAACGCGTCGGCGGCGACGGCCTCGGCGACGGCCGCGGCGTCGACGTCGGGGACGACGGCGGGATACTTCCGCGCGAAGAAGCCGATCAGGTTGGAGACGTCGCGTTCGAGGAGTTCGGCGGCGTTGGCGTGGTCGGTCGACACCGACTGCGGCCAGTCGAAGATCGTGATCCCCGAGGACGCGACGGCGACGTTGTGCTCGGAGAGGTCCCCGTGGATCAGCCCCGCCCCGTGGGCGGTCGTCACCTCCCCCAGGATCAGATCGAGGACCCCCACGACCTGCTCGTCGTCGAGTTTCGCCCGCGAGAGTTCGATGCCGTCGAACTTCGCCATCACGATGGCGTGACGGTTGTGGTCGATCGGACGCGGAACCGACACGTCCGGATAGAGCGTCTCCAGGGCCTCGTACTCCCGTTCGGCCGCCTTGCGGGCGGTGTAGAGCCACGAGACGTGGTCCCGGTCGGCGGTGTACTCGCGTTCGCGATTCACCTCCCGGAAGTTGGTGTATCCCTCGCGGTGGAACTTCAGGGCCAACGGCCGATAGGACTGCACCTCGTACACGTCGCTTTCCTTGCCCACGCCGAGCGGCGCTCCCACCCCCTCGACGGTGTCGCGCTCCGCGAAGGTGTGCAAGGCGAGCACGTCGTACCCCTCGAAGGTGAGCTGGTACCCCTCGTACTGGATGGTCCGGCGCTCGATCAGGTCGCGTTTCATGCACCGATCCAGCCGGTAGTCCACCTCCTCGGCCGTCAGATCCGCGTAGTCGGGGAGCTTCCCGCGGTTGACCCACTCGCTGAACCGCATCCCCTGCTCGACGCCCGAGAGGAGATAGATGTCCTCGGGGTCGAGTTCGGCCACGACGCGGGCCACGTTTTCGACCATACCCCGACTGCGCGCGCGAGGGACAAAAGCCCCCCGCGTCGGCGTTCTAAATCGTATATCGCGATAGGAAACGGAGGGGTTCTGATCCTCCGAATATGGCTCTATGATGCACAGTTTTCAGGTTAATTGGAATGTAATTATCTCCGCAGAGTATCCAAGAGTATGTTTCTGAGAAAATTATCGAGTATCCATCACAAAGTACCGTCAGAAGTCGGGCTCAGGACAGCGCTGCCGCTCACGAATTAACAAGCCTGTGAGGAACGGTAGGGTTAGTCGGGTGGGTCGAGTCCGTAGCTTTTCTTCGCCAGCGTTAAGAACGAGTTCGCCGTGATCGCAGGTTCATCGGAAATCTCACCGTCCATCTCCAACTGGACCAGGATGTCCACAAGCCGCCAACAGTTGTACAGTACGCAGGCGAACGCGAAGTTGAAGTACCGATAGCGGTGGTCTGGTGACTTCGTCTCCGCGAGGAACGTCTTCAGTTTCTTGAAGCCGTTCTCGATCCCCCACCGACGCTTGTACTTCGCCATCAGACGGCCGATCTGATGTTTCATCTCTGCGTCGTCTTGTGGGTCGGTCTCCACGAACTCCAGATTCGTCTCAAACGGCACTGTCGGTGCATCAACCCGCTCCGGTTCGTCGATAGCCTCTTCTTCCCGTATGTCATCAAGTAGGTTGCTCAGTGGTGAGCCACCGTCGCTAGTTTCCGAGAAGGGTTCAGTGTCGCCAATGTAGTCGTGTCAAGTTAAGCGTGAAGAGTGAGGCGTGCTGATTTCTGAGTGTCTATGCCCGAAATCACACGCCTCAGCGACGGTAGCGACTGGATCGAATTAGATTTTGTGGAGCGTCAGCGGACACCCGAGTTCGCGATGCGGCTCGGTATTCAGATGCACGTGGCTAGACTATCACTTTCGAATACCATCTCGATTCTTGAAAGGTTGGGTGTCGAACGCTCTCGAACGGCCGTCCACAACTGGGTGCAGAAGGCCGATCTACAGCCCGAAGGCGGTGCGAGCCCGAATCACGTTGCGCTCGACGAAACCGTGATTCGAATCAACGATCAGCAATACTGGCTGTACGCCGCCATCGATCCTGAAACAAACATATTCCTTCACATACGGCTTTTTAGCACGTATACGACTGGTTTAACCGAAATCCTCCTGAGCGAATTACGCGAGAAACACGACGTCGAAACCGCCGTGTTTCTCGTCGACGATGCTCAATGGCTCCAAACTGCCCTCGATCGACACGACCTCGATTGCAGATACGAACGCCATGGCAATCGGAATGTCGTCGAACGTCTCTTTCGTGAGATAAAACGACGAACCTCTTCGTTTTCAAATACGTTCAACCACGTGGAGCCGACGACAGCAGAATCGTGGCTCCAAGCCCTCGCTGTCTGGTGGAATCGATGCCAAAGTTAACGCGACCTCACATACCATGCGAGCGTTGACATCTATGAAACCCATCAGGAGACCGGTGAAACATGCAGAGGATCAAAAGCACTTTTGCCGGAACAGCCCACTCAGAATCCATTCAGAGAGGCCACAACGCAATGATTCCGTGGTCTTCGGAACTGCCGTAGTAGCCGGTTAATAAGAATTACTCATCGGGCACTCCAGTAGTATCGAACTCGAATCGAGCACCGCCGTATCGTCCGTCGGTAATCGCTACCTCCCAGCCGTGGGCCTCTGCAATGCGCTTGACAATCGTGAGACCGAAGCCCATTCCATCAGTTGCAGACGTGTGACCTGGTTCAAAGACCGCGTCGTGGTCATCCGCTGGTATTCCCGGTCCATCATCTTCGACGTAGATACAGTCCTCAGCAGCGCGTCCAACCCAGACTGTCACATCTTCACCACCGTGTTCTACTGCATTACGGAACAGGTTCTCGAACACGTGTCGGAGCCGGTCACGGTCACCACGTATCGCAAACTCCTCCTCAATTTCGAGCGTCGCCTCGGCTGTCTCTACCCCTGCCCAACATTTGCCGACCAAGTCGACGAGCGATATCGTGTCGATGTCACCGACGGTCTCACCCTGCCGAGCAAGCGTCAGCGTATCTTCGATGATACTCTCCATTCGGTCCAGCGAATTTACGAGCGGAGTGAGGTGCTCCTGTAACTCGTCGTCAGCTCGTTGTTGCAGAATAGTCGCCCGCGCTTGGGCGACGTTGAGTGGGTTGCGGAGGTCATGCGAGACCACGCTTGCAAACTCGTTGAGTCGGCTGTTCTGTCGCCGGAGTTCTTGTTCACGTTCTTTTCGCTCGGTGATGTCTTGGAACGTCCCGTGAACGGCGACGATTTCGTCATTCTCGTAGCGTGGCTCTCCGCGCGTGCGGACCCAGCGGACCTCGTCGTCTGCGGTGACAATCCGCAGCTCCAGGTCGTACGGTTCGCCTTCAGTAGTGAGTCTGTCGAAGGCTTCTCTGATAGTGTCTCTATCCTCCGGATGATAGAACTCGATCCCCTCTTCAGGTGTCGGGTTCGCATCCAGTGGCAGTCCGTGGATGCGATACAATTCGTCGGACCATCGCATCCGCTCGGATTGCAAGCTAACCTCCCATCCACCAACCTTTGCGACTGCCTGTGTCTCTTGCAGGAACTTGCTGGTCCGTTCAAGTTCCTCTTCACGTTGCTGGCGATTGAGTTCCGTCCCCATCCACTGTGCCATAATCCGGACGAAGGACTCCTCAGCGTCTGTGATTGCTTCCTCACGAGACTCAGGTCGGGAGAAATTCAGGGTACCATACCGTTGGTCCTCGACGAAGACTGGAACCCCGATGTAGGACTCGATCCCTTGTTTTTCATACGCCGGATGGTCTTTGACACCACGATCAGTTGCGCTGTGAAATGAGACGGGGCTGTCAGCATCATAGACCAACGAACAATACGTATCGGTGAGGTCGAACGAATCTCCGGGGCTGATGCCTTTCGAAGGGTCAACGACGTTCCGGACCGTGTACTCAGAACCGTCGATCTCCGAGAGGATTCCGACATCGAGATCAAGATACGTCGTTCCCAGATCGAGCAGGTCAGTTATCTGCTGGTCGACTGTTCGCTCTGTATCGGTTATAATCTGAGCCAACGATTCCAGTGCGGTATTCTGTTCTGTGACCCGTTCTTTGCTCTCTTCGAGTTGCTGTTTGGCCTGTTTGCGTTCGGTGATGTCAGTCGAGACGCCACAGAGAGCCACAATCTCACCATCTTCGTCGTACACAGGTGATTTCCGCGTCAACCGAACAGTGTTCCCGGCAGTTGTTGGGACTGTCTCCTCTACCTCGATCACCTCGCCGTTCTCGAAGACCCGTTGGTCGTCGGTTCTGGCTTGCTCAGCGGTATCTGGCGGAACGAGGTCGTCGTCGGTCAAGCCGACGATGTCTTGGTCTCCTGCGTTGAACAGTTCACGGCACGCCTGATTCATCATGAGATACTGGCCGTCGGCATCTTTCAGGAAGACCGCAGCGGACATGGTTTCCATGACAGTCTCAAACCGCCGATGGATGCGCTTTAGCTGCCGTTCTTGCTCTTTTTTTCCTGTTATGTCCCGAGCGACGCCGACGATTTGGGTGACTTGGCCGGAGTCGGTGATCGGGGTGAGTTTTGTCTGCCAGTCACTCGTCCCACCAGGTAACTCTAATTTCTCTTCGTACTCGATGGTTTCTCCCTTTTCAACGCACTCTTGATAGTTCTCTGCGACAACAGTGCCCTGTTCGTCGGCAAGAAGTTCCTGTGGGGTCTGTCCGCGTAGTTCGTCTTCAGAAAGGCCAGATTGCTCCCGATGTGAGGCGTTATTTCGCCGGTAAGTAAACGTGTAGTCTTCATCTGATTGCTCAACGTCGATCAAAAAGACTGCGTCACTCATCTCACGGAAGATCGCTTCGTAAACGTTTCTCGACTCGCCAGCAATTGCTCTATCTCTCTCGATGTCCGAATCATCTGGCATGTGGCTCAGTTATCACACGGAGGAATGTTAAACACCGAACCTACCGACTCTCTCTCAGTTCAGACAGTATAGCCCGTCAGCTACACAAGAAGTGGTGAATACGCGTCTTATATTTTATACCAGTGCGGATATCACTCTAACCTGGAAGTTTATTCGTCGGTCATTCCGCAAGTTTACTGAGCAGATATTTCATCGGATGCGTTTTGCACAAATAGCCTGGTGACTGTTTTCAGATACCTCCTTGGCGAGATCGACTCTTCTGTATCCCAGTAACTTATCCAGACTTCCGGCACATCTCAGGAACTCGTCTGGCATGGCTGACGAGCATATAGTGTATTTAAACTATTAAATACATTTAATTCAGTCGTGAATCGGAGTGCCAGACCTATTTCAGATTGATGAACAGTCGGCGCTCAACCTGTGCATTGTTCCTTACCTTCGGAACTCCTCGAGGGGTTAGATGCCGAGCCACTCGTCGGCGCTGACCGAGTAGTCGTTCGCCCGGGCGTACTTCGCCGCCCGCCTGCGGACGGCCCGGGACCCGGGAAGGTCGTCCGTCGCCTCGATCCGGTCGACGATCCAGTCGGTGATCGCCACGACCCCCTCGTCGTCGTCGAGGGTGTCGACCGCCTGGAGCGCCCGGAACGTCTTCTCGTAGGCGGCGCGCTGCGAGGCGCCGAACTCCAGTCCGGAGACGTCCCGGCTCGCCTCGATGATCCGCGTCATCGCCGCGGCGACCGTCGGTCGCTCGACCCGGACGCTGACGGCGGCGGGCGAGTCGAACGTCTCCGCTTCCGTGTCGGGAATCAGATCCGCGAGGGCGTAGGTCCCGTCGCTCGTCGGCACCTCGTACTCACCGACCGCCGCCACGAGGTCGGTCCCCGTCGCCGGGTACTCGAGGTCGTCGAGGCCGGCTTCGAGGTCCGCGAGTGTCCCCGGATCGACCGGTTCGGGTTCGTTTCCGCGGTCCAGTGCCTCGGCGAGTTCGCGCTCCCGTTGGCGCTGCTCCTCGTCGTCTGCCTGTTCGTCTCGGCCACTCTTGGTGTCCCCCATACGATATTTCAGTTCTCTAAGGCGATAACCCTGTGGTCGAAAAGCGTGGCCCGTGGGCGACGGTCAGACGTCGTCGCGGTCGACGAGGACGGCTTCCTCGGTGTTGCTCGTGTCCAGTTGCTCGACGGTCGACTCGAGTCGCTCGATGGCGACCGTGATGTCGGAGACGAACGCCGCCTGTTCCGCGTTCGCGTCGGAGATGGTGACGATCTCCTCGGAGACGCGCTGGGACCGATCGGCCGCGGTGTCGACCATGCTCGCGACCTCCTCGGTGCGAACCGCCTGGTCGTCGGTCGCCTCGGCGATGTCCTCCATCCCCGTCGAGGTGGCGTCGACCACCTCGACGATGGCCTCCTGGTTGTCCACCAGATCGCGGATGGTGTCGGTCCCCTCGTGAATCTCCTCGGTGACGGCGTCGATGCTGTCGATGGTCCCCTCGGCCTCCTCGCGCGTCCGGTGGATGATGTCCTCGATGCGCTCGGCCTCGGACTGCACCTCGGTCGCGAGGGACTTCACCTCGTTCGCGACCACGGAGAAGCCGTCGCCCGCCTCGCCGGCGCGGGCGGCCTCGATGTTCGCGTTGAGCGCGAGGATGTTGGTCTGTTCGGCGATGTCGTTGATCACGTCGATGATCTCCTCGATGGCCGCGACCTGTTCGGCGAGGTTGTGGGTGCGATCGGCGACCTCGTCGCTCCGCTCGGCCACGCCCTCCATGCGCTCGATGGCCGCGGTACCGGCTTCGGTGCTCTCCACCGCGAGTTGCTCCGCCTCCTTGGCGCGCTCGTTGATGTCCTCGGCGGACGCGGCGACCTCCTCGACGGTCGCCGACAGGGCGCCGACCTCCTCGGCCACCTCCGACATGTTGTCGGCCTGCTCTTCGGCCAGCGACCGGGCGTTCTCGATGGCCTCGTCGACGCGTTCGGTCGTCTCGGTGGCCTGCTCGGCCTTCGTGGCCACCTCCTCGGAGACCTGCGACTGTATCTCGGTGATCGTCCGCTGTTGCTCGACGAGTTCGGTGACGTCCGTCGTCGTCTCCAGCGCGCCGACGAGTTCGCCCGCGGGGTCCCGGAGCGGCACCCCGCTGGACCGGACCCACCGCTCCCCGTCGGCGGTCGGGATGCGGCGGTACCCCGTTTCGGTCCGCGCCTCACCCTCACGGGCGACCGTCTGGGCGAACGTCTCGTCGTCCTCGGAGATCGGATAGGCGTCGTAGACGCGCTCGCCGAGGACGTCGGCCTGGTCGAACCCGGTCATCGCCTCGGCCTCCGGGTTGTGATACGCCAGTCTGTCCTCGGTGTCGAGGACGAACCCCATCTTCGGGTACTCCCCGATCACCTGTTCGAAGAGACCGCGCCAGTAGTCGCGTTCGTAGCGGAGCCGCTCCACCTCGTCGTCCACGGCTGGCTCGGGTTCGAGCCCCGTCGCGGGTCGCTCCCCCGACGTGGTTTTGTTGACCGACATCGGCGAACACCAACCGCCGGAGGATCATAAACCACCGCTCGGCAGAATCACGATTGATACCGACCGACGGTTCGGGTTACCGGCCGTCGCCGCTCCCGACTCCAGCGCGGGGAACCAAGCCACGAATCCCCCCGACGAGGCCGTGGCGCTCCGCCCGGGCGAGCACCCACCGATAGAGGATCAGTCCGAAGACGACGAGGGTGTTCGTGACGAGGAAAAACGCCATCTCCTCGACCGGGAGGCCGGCGACGTGGACGCCGGTGGAGTAGGTCGACGAGATGGTCCAGAGGCCGGCTCCGATGGCGACCCGGTCGACGACCCAGAGGTAGGCCGTGGGGACGAGTATCGCCGCCGCGACCGTCCGGCGACACCGCCAGAGGACGGGGCCGCCGAGCACCCAGAGGAACCCGAGGATCGGACAGGCCCACAGGAGGATGTATCCGAGATAGTAGCCCTGCGTGGTGTAAAACAGCGCCAGGCCGACCGCCTCGGCGACGGCGAGGACGAGGAGGCCGACCGGCCGCGACCGGACGGCCGCCGGTCGCGAGGGATCGGGCGAGGGATCGAGCGCGTAGAGCCAGAGCCCGGTGAGCGCCGTCTGCAGGAGGAAAAAGGAGAGTTCGCCCAGCGGCACGCCGCGAACCCGGTCGGTGACGACCCCGTCACCGTACCACCAGACGCCGCGTTCGATGAGGTAGGCGTCCCACGCGAACGTGTAGGCGAAGGCGATGCCCATGAGGATCACGACCCCGAGCGCGTCGGTCGGGGTCCGAAGCCCGCCGCGGACGCGCGCGAGCACCGCGACGACGAGGAGGGGGACGCCGACGGTGACGGCCAGGTAGGCGAGATACGAGGAGGTGACGGGCGGTAGCACGGCGATCACCCCCTGTGGGGCCGGTCCGAGCGCGACGGCCCGGGGACGGCGTTCCTGCCGACCGCGCCGGCGTCGACGTCCGCCGGCGGGTCGAGGTCGGTCACGCGGTAGAACACCCGGAGGGGGTCGCTCTCGAACTGCCAGCGGACCCACGCCCGCGCGACGAGCGAGAGCCGCCGCCGCAGCGTCAACGTCGGCCGGGCCGAGAGCACGTCGCACCCCCGCTCGCGGACGAGGCGGTGTTGGTCCGCGTACATCACCGCGGCCGCCAGCACCGGGAACTGACAGTCCGGGGGGAGATACCGAATGCCGTCGACGCCGCGGTGGTAGCGCCGTTCGGTCCGGCGAAGCTCCGCACGGATCGCCGCGCGGACGCCGTCGGTCGGGTCGAGCGCCTCGACGTCCGCGTGGGACGCCCCGTGGGCGCGGAGCGTCGCCTCGGGGAGGTAGATCCGGTCGTACTCGCGGACGTCCTCGCGGACGTCACGGAGGAAGTTCGTGAGCTGGAAGGCCTCGCCGAGGGCGGCGGCGTGTGGGCGCGCCCGCTCGGCCTCGGCGGGATCCATCACGTCGAGCATCATGTGCCCGACCGCGACCGACGACCCACGGAGATACGTCTCGAGTTCCGCGAAGGTCCCGTAGCGGGCCTTCTCGACGTCCATCAGCATCGAGTCGACGAACGTGTCGATCTCTTCGCGAGCGATACCGTGACGCGCCCGGAGGTCCGCGACGGCCGCCAACACCGGGTCGTCCGTCTCGCGCTCGCCGAGGGCGGCCGCCCGCATGCGTTCGAGTTCGTGGCGCTGTTCGGCCGGCGGGCCCGGATCGGGCGCGTCGACCACCTCGTCGGCGGTCCGGAAGAACGCGTACAGGACGTACGTCGGGTGACGGACGCGCTCCGGCAACAGCCGCGTCGCGAGGTGGAAGGTCAGCCCCGTGTGGCGCTGGACGGCCTTGCTCCGGCGGATGGATTCCAGGTCGGTCATCTGTATCGGGCCGGGTGGGCCCCTTGGTTCGGACTACACACTCCCCCTGCCTCAAAAGTGTACCAACACAGTTTGGTTGCCGCCCGCACCGACCGCGGGTCCGCCCGGGGCCGGCGAGTCCCGGGAGTGGCGTCAGTACTCGTGGAACGACTTCCCGCACCGCCGACACTCGATGGTCGTCGGCCCGAACCAGCGACGGACCTTCTCGACCGGGCCGTGACACTCGGGGCAGACGCCCATCCCCCGGTCGTCGGCGGCACGCACCGACAGATCGAGCAGGAGGTCCTCCAGTTCCTCGATGCGTTCCTGCTGGTCCTCGACGGTCTCCTGTAACTGGTCGACGCGTTCCTCGTGGGCGGTCGCGGAGTCGAGGTCGACCACGACCTCCTCGTCCGTCCGGTCGACGACCTGTTCGGTCCCCTCGGCGTCGGCCTCCGTCTCGACCTCGGTCTCGGTGTCGTCGGTCATACCTCGTCGTACGTGCCACGCGGCTTCAATTACGAGCCAAGCTAGTTCGCCCCGTCACCGCCGATCAGGCCGGATCCAGCCGGTCCCGACCCTCCCTCGGGACGGCGGCCGGGCCGCAGGTATCCGCGGGTTCGGGCGCGTCCGCGCGCTCACACACCCATGAGTTTGGGGTGGCCACTAACCCGTCCGACGGCAACTAGGTGAACGGATGTTCGACACGCCGGTGTCGCCCGTCGCGGGCGCGGGCTGGTTCGCCGTCGGCACGGCCGTGATGGGGCTCGCGGCGCTGTACGTCGCGGTCCGTGGACGCGGGGTCGAGGACCCGCGCGCAAGAGGCGTCCACGTCGTCGCGGCGCTCGTGCCGGCCGTCGCCTGTGGGGCGTACCTGGCCATGGCGCTCGGCGTCGGCGTGGCCGAGGTGGCGGTCCGGGGCGGCACCCTGCGCCTCCACTGGGCGCGGTACGCCGACTGGCTGTTCACCACGCCCTTGCTGTTGATCGGCCTCGGTCTGTTCGTCGGGGCGGACGGCGAGACGCTGTTCGGCGCCGTCGCGGCCGACGTGTTCATGATCGTGACGGGGGTGGCGGCCACGCTGTCCGGCGTCCCGACCTACCGGTACGTCTGGTGGGGAGTCAGCACCGTCGCCTTCCTCTGTGTGCTTTACTTCGTCGTCGTCGCCCTCGGGCGGGAGGCCCGCGACCGGGACGAGGCGACCCGGTCGACGTTCGCCGCGCTCCGGGTCCTGATCGGGGCGTCGTGGACGGTCTACCCCGTCTGGTGGCTCGTCGGCACCGGCCTCGGCCTGGTGTCGCCGACGGCCGAGGCGGCCGGGTTCCTCCTCCTCGACACCGTCGCGAAGGTCGGGTTCGGACTGCTCGTGCTCCGCAGTCCGGCGCTCGCGGGCGCAGACGCTGACGCGCCGGAGGGCGAGGCCGCGCCCGGCACGCCGGCGGAGTGACCGGCGTCAGGCGAGGTCGGCGACGTACTGACCCACGGCCACCACGACGGCCGCCATGACCACGTTGAGCACGCCGGGGACGACCGCCCCGCGCGAGACGCGGTACGCCCCGAAGGCAACCAGTCCGAGCGCGATGACGCCGTGGACGCCGACGACGAGGGTCCGTTGCTCCATACAGGGGGGTTGGACCGCCGCCCCTTGAACGCCGTCCCAAACCGGTCAGTCGGGGTCGACCGAGGGCTCCGTGGCCGCGAGCGCCCGTTCGAGGTGTGTCCCCTCGACGACGACGTCGTCGACGGCGTCGTCGGGCCGGTCGTCCGCCCGGAGGTGGTCCTCCATGGCGAGCAGGGCCGCCTCGCGGACGAGGGCCGCCAGGTCGCTCCCCGTGTATCCGGTCGCGCGCCGGGCGACGGCCGCGACGTCGACGTCACGGGTGGGCACGTCGGTGAGGTGGATGGCGAGGATGTCGGCGCGGGCATCGGCGTCCGGCCGGGGGACCGCGACCCGCTTCTCGATGCGACCGGGTCGGAGGAGGGCCGGATCGACCGCGTCCGGGCGGTTCGTCGCCGCGAGCACCGCAACCGACCCCCGCGGCGAGAGGCCGTCGAGTTCCGTCAGCAACTGCGACACGACCCGTTCGGCCGCCCCGGTGTCGGCGTCGGCGCGGGCCGGCGCGAGGGAGTCGACCTCGTCGAGGAAGACGACCGTGGGCGCGACCCGGCGGGCCCGCTCGAACACCTCCCGGACGCCGCGTTCGCTCTCGCCGACGTAGCGGTCCATCAGCTCAGGCCCGTCGACCGCGAGGAAGTTCGCGTCCGTCGAGTTCGCGACGGCCTTGGCCAGCATCGTCTTCCCGGTGCCCGGCGGCCCGTAGAGCAGGACGCCAGTGGGGGCGTCGACGGCGAGGCGCTCGAACAGGTCCGGGTAGCGAAGCGGCCATTCGACGGTGCGGATCACCTCCCGTTTCGCCGCCGCTAGCCCCCCGACGTCGCGGTAGGTGAGCGACGGGCGCTCGACGGTCACCTCGCGGAGCGTCGTCGGATCGACGGCGTCGAGGGCGGCGGCGACGTGGGCGGCCGTCACCGTCGGGCGCGGGTCCGCGGTCCCGTCGTCGGCCCCGGCGGCGGCCCGGGTCGCGGCGTCGACGAGGACCGCCTCCAAGTCGGCCCCCGTGTAGCCGTGCGTGCGGGCCGCGACCGCCGCCAGGTCGACGTCGGGGGCGAGGTCGAGGGTCGCGGCGTGGATCGCTAGGATCTCCCGGCGCGCGTCCGGATCGGGCACCGGCACCCGGAGTTCGGCGTCGAATCGCCCCCCGCGCCTGAGCGCGGGGTCGACCGCGTCGGCGTGGGTGGCCTCCCCGACCACCACCAGATCGTCCTGCAGTTCGCGGACGCGGTCGAGGAGCCACCCGAGACGCGAGCGGCGGCGGTCGCGGCCCGCCCGGTCCGGGTTCGGCGCGGCGGCCGCGAGGTCGGGGACGTGGAGGATCGCCGGCGCATCGTCGGCGGCGGCACGCAGCGCCGCCGCGAGCGGATCGCGGCGCTCGCAGTCCGCAGGGTCGATCCCGTGGATCGACAGGTCGGCCGCGGCGGCGACCCGCCGGATCAGCCGCGTCTTCCCCACGCCCGAGGGGCCGTGGACGAGGACGCCCGCGGGCGAGCGGATCCCCGTCGACGCCGAACGCGGCGCGGCGACGAGACGCCGGAGGGTCGCCTGTTCGTCGTCGAGGCCGCCGACGGCCGCGGGGTCGGGATCGACCGCGTCGCCCGGGAACTGCCGGTCGTCGGGGTCGCGCACGGCGACGGTCGTCCCGTCGGTCACCACGGCCGGCCCCGCGGGATCGAGGTCGACGACGGTCAGCGAGACGGTGACGCTCCCGCCGAACAGGTCGGCCTCGATCCGGTCCCCGGTCGTCAGGACGCGGCCGGCGAGTGCCCGCGACAGCGCGTCGGCGTCGCCTTCGAGCGAGAACGCGTTCGGAGCGACGGCGACGCGGCGTGCCCGGACGGGATCGACGGGCGCGACGGTGACCGGCGTCCCGGCGTCGGCGTCGGCGTTCCGGCGGACCGCCGCGCCGGCGAGGACCGACCCGGTCGACAGGTCGGGGGCGTCCTCGCCGACGGTCGCCGCCGTCGCCGCGGCGCCCTCGACGCGAACCGTCTCGCCGACGTCGACGCCGACGCGCCGGCGCGTGGCCGGCGCGAACCGGACGGCGCCGGCCGCGGGGCCGTCCGCCGCGCCCTCCGGATCGACGAGCGTGAGGCGGGTCGTCATGGCGCGAACACAGGGGGTCGAGCCCCAAAGGACCGATCCCAACTCGTGTGGGTATCCGCGGGGACGCCCAACTGTTTGGGGGACATGGTTACGCCGTGGGAAGCCGTTGGGGTAATCGAACGGACTGGACCATGTTCACGGTGGAGAAACGGATCAGGATCGACGCCCCGCCCGCAGCGGTGTTCTCGTTTCTCGATGACCCGCGGAACCACGTGAAGGTCACGCCCAGCCTCGTCGACATCGAGGACATCGAGGCACTCCCCGGTGGCGGCAAGCGGGCGGGGTACCGCTACACGCTCGCCGGCATCGAACTCGTGGGGCAGGTCGAGGACGTGGAGCGGTCGCCGAACGGACGACTCGTCCAGCGCCTCTCGGGGGCCATCGACGGGACGATCAGGTACGAACTCGACGACGAGGACGGGACGACCGACCTCAGGTACGAGGCCGAGTACGAACTCCCCGACACGGTCGTCGATTCGCTGCTCGCGCCCATCGCCAAGGCGTACAACGAGCGGGAGGCGAAGGCGACGCTGGAGAACCTGAAGACGTTCCTCGAAGCCTGACCGCGGGAACGGGGCGGCTCACTCCTCGAAGAACGTCTCGACCAGCTTCCGTTTCGCCGCCTGGAGGTGCTGGTGGTACGTCGAGGGGACGATGTCCATCGACTCGGCGAGCTGGGTGCCCTCGACGCGGCGGGGCCACTCGAAGTAGCCGCTGACGTAGGCTTTCTTCAGCGCCGTCAGCTGGCGGTCGGTGAGTTCGCTCCGGAGCTTCTCCCGGAAGCGGTGGGGGGTCGCGTCGGGTTCGTCCTCGTGGTAGGCGGTGAGTTCGACGTGGTCGTACCGCTCCCGGAGCGTATCGAGGACGCGACTCGCGGCCCGCTCGGTGCCCACGCGGAACTCCAGTTCCAGCCCCGTCGAGTCGGCGCTCATCGCGGTCACGCGGCTCCCCACCTCCGAGAGGACGTCGACGAGCGGCGAGTTCGAGAGGCGGAACTGCACCACGCTGCGCTCGTCGCTCGTCGCGAGCGTCTCCATGTCGAGGACGTCGGGGTGGTCGGCGGCCGTCTCGAACAACTCGTCGAGGTCGTCGTGCTCGGTGCTGACGATGGTGAGGACGCCCTGATCGTCGTCGATGACGGTCGCCTCGTGTTCGAACCGCGCGTCGAGCGTACGGGCGAGGTCGACGAGGAAGATGTCGTAGTCGGCGAGATCCACCCCGATCTTGAGGACGGTGTCGGTGGTGATCGTCCGCTTGGTCAACACGTCGTTGATCGAGGTGCCGACGCTCCGCCCGAGCGATTCGAGGACGACCCGCTCGCGCCCGTCGCCCAACTCCCCGTCGTGGAGGACACCCAGAACGCCGTAGGTCGTCCCGCGGTAGGTCAAGGGGACGAGCACGCACGTCCCCTCGATCCCTTCTAGGGAGCCGGTCGGCTCCTCGACGGTCCGGGACTCCTGTTCCTCGACGACCGCCCGGAGGGTGCGGGCGTCGGGCGTGTCGGCGGTCACGTCGAGCGACTCCGCGAGGACGCCCTCGTCGATCCCCGCCCGCTGGACGACGGTCACCCGGTCGTCGGTCGCGTCGTAGCGGCCGAGCCACGCGCCCGCGTACTCGTCGTCCGTCCCCATCCGCTCGGTGACGAGGCGTTCGATCTCCTCCCGGCAGTCGGCGCGCACGAGCGCCTCCGTCACGTCGTTGATGAGGCCGTTCACCCGTTCGAGCAGTCGGTCGAGCGCCTCGCGTTCGGTCTCCAGTTGCTGTTGGGCGGCCTTCCGCTCGGTGACGTCCATCTGGAAGCCGACGTAGTGGGTCACCTCGCCGTCCTCGTCGAAGATGGGGCTGACGTCGACCTGGTTCCAGAACAGCGCCCCCTCGCGGGTGTAGTTCCGGAGGACGACCCGCGTGTCCTGGTCGTTGGCGATGCCCTCCGCGAGTTCCGCCACCCGATCGGGGTCGGTCTCCGGTCCCTGGAGGAACCGGTGGTTGGCGCCGAGGATCTCCTCGGGCGGGTAGCCGGTCATCCCCTCGAAGGAGTCGTTCACGTAGATCAGCGGATCGTCGGGGTGGGTCGCGTCGGAGATGGTGATCCCGATGGGTGCCTCGTCGAGCGCACGTTCCTTCAACCGGTGCTGTGCCTCGACGGTGAGATCGGAGATTGGCATCCGGACGGGGTTGTCCGCCGAGACGTTGGCGTTCGTCTCGACGGCCTCGGCGACCGCATCGAGCGTGTCCGCCTCCGCCGCGGGCACGAGTTCGGTCACGTTCGCCGCGACCGCCCGGCGCGCCGTCTCGGCGTCGACGGCGACGGGCACGAGCACCACGGGGAGTTCGGCGTGTTCCCGGCGCACGGCCTCGAGGAAGGCGAGGCCGTCGAAGCCGTCGGGGTGGTGGGTCACGACGACGCAGTCGACGTCCGTCCCGTCGACCCGCTCGCGCGCGTCGACGAAATCCGCGATGTGAGTCACCTCGAAGCGCTCGGCGGCCGCGTCGAGGGCGTCGGCCGACGGCGCTTCGGACGGTTCGTCGCCGACGAACAGGACATCGATCGTCGGCAAGTCCGGTTCCATGGCGGTGTTCTGGGCCGTGTCACTCATGAGAGGTTCGGTAATATGTCCCGCGACCGGCTGGCGTCGCGGGCGGCGGCGTCGGCGGCGTGTTCGCCGCTGACGACGGCCATCGGGAGGCCGACGCCCGGCGACGTGAACGCGCCGGCGTAGTAGAGGCCGTCGACCCCCGGCGCGTGATGCGAGGGTCGGAGCGGCCCGGTCTGGTCGAGCGTGTGGGCGAGGCCGAGGGCGGTGCCACCCGGCGTGTGGTAGCGGCCGGCGAACTCGGAGACACAGGCCGAGCGCTCGACCACGATACGGTCCCGGAGGTCGACGCCCGTCACGGCCGCGAGGTCGGCGAGAACGGCGTCGCGGAAGGCCGACACGCGGTCGGGGTCGTCGTCGAGGCCGGGCGCGAGGGGAACGAGGACGACGACGGCGTGGTGGCCCTCGGGCGCCACGTCCGGGTCGGTCCGCGACGCCACCGACAGGTAGTAGGCGGGGTCCTCGGGCCAGGCGGGGTCGTCGAAGATGCGCTCGAAGTGGTCGTCCCAGTCGGTCGGGAGGACGAGCGTGTGGTGTTCGAGCGGGTCGACGTCGCCCTCGACGCCGAGATAGAGCATGAGCGCCGACGGGCCGTAGGTCCGCGAGTCCCAGTAGTCGGGGTCCCGTCCCCGGTCGGCCGGCGAGAGCAGGTCGCGCTCGACGTGGGCCGGGTTGGCGTTCGCGACCACGCGGTCCGCGCGGTGGGTCGTCGGGCCGGCGACGCGGATCCCGTCGTCGGTCGGGGCGAGGGCGGTCACCTCGGCGTCGGTCCGGTAGTCGACGCCGAGGTCCCGCCCGAGCGAGACGAGCGCCTCGACGAGGGCGTACATCCCACCCTCGGGGTAGTAGACGCCGCCCTCGAAGTCGACGTAGGCCATCAGGTTGTACAGCGACGGCGCGTCGTGGGGCGAACTGCCGAGGAAGACGAGCGTATACTCGAGGAGGCGCTGGAGCTTCGGCTCGTCGAAGTGGGCCGCGACGTGGTCGTGCATCGACCCGAGGTGGGAAAGCGCCGGCGCCGCCCGGACGATGCCGGGGTCGACCAGATCGCGGAGGCGCGAGCGGTCGGTGTAGACGAACTCGTCCATCCCGATCTCGTAGGTCCGCCGGGCGCCCGCGAGATACTCGTCGAGGACGTCGCCCGCGCCGGCCTCGTAGGACTCGAAGACGCGCCGGATTCGGTCCCGACCGGCTGGCACGTCGATCCGGTCGCCGTCCTTGAAGAACACCCGGTACTGGGGGTCGAGCCGTTCGAGGTCGTAGTAGTCGGCGGCCTCGCGGCCGAAGTGGCCGAAAAAGCGGTCGAACGTCTCGGGCATCAGATACCAGGACGGCCCGGTGTCGAAGGTGAAGCCGTCGACGGCGAGGCGGTTGGTGACGCCGCCGAGGCGGTCGTTCTTCTCCAGGACCGTCACGTCGGCCCCGGCGTCGGCGAGATAGCAGGCGGCGGAGAGGCCAGCGACGCCGCCGCCGACGACGGTGACCGTCTCGTCGGCGAGGGGGGTGTCGTCGATCATGGCACGTACCAGATGCCGCGCTCTCGGTCCAGCCACGCGCCGACGACGACGTGTGGCAGGGCGACGATGCTGATGAAGATACTCCAGAACGCGACGAGGCCGACGAGGAGGCCGGCGCCGCCGAGCGGTTGTGGCGACGCCGTCCACAGCGCGGCCGCGAGGCCAAAGGTCGCGAGGCTGCCGGCGACGAGGACGCCCCAAGAGGCCAGCGCGACGCGCTCGGGGTCGTCGGCGTCGAGGGCGCCGAGGGGACCGGTCGTCGGAGCCGGCTCGAGCGCGTCGTCGACGGCGGCGCTCCGGGCGACCTGCCGGGCGGAGTACCAGAGGGGGAAGTAGAGGCCGACGGCGACGACGACCGGGACGACCGCGAAGTACGCCACGAGCAGGAGCGTCTCGGCCGCGTCGGCGAGGAAGGCCCCGTCGCCGGTCGACCGGCGGTAGCCGAGCGCGAGGTGGGCCAGGAGCGCCGCGCCGTAGCCGCCACCGAGGAGGAGCCGGCGGGTCCCGAAGTCGCCGGCCATGGCCGACAGGGCGCCGGGATCGAAGATGTTCACCATGACCGTGCTGAACGCGTAGAACGTCCCCGGCCAGAACACCATGGGGACGGCCATCACCGCGCCGCCGCGGACGGCGGCGGCGAGCCAGCGCTGTGGTCGCGAGCGGACGTGCGAAGTGCCGTACAGCGCCCGCATCGCCTGCACGTCGCCGAACCCGCCTTTCGCCACGGCGACGCTCACCGCGACGGCCAGCCCCGCGACCGGTGCGAGGAAAAACAGGCCGGCGAAGAGGCCGATCAGCGCCAGGTAGACGGCGACGTATCGGCCCTGGAACGAGAGCGCCCGCCGACGGAGGTTCGAGACGTGTTCGTACCCGCCGTGTGGGAGGTTCATCGCCACCATCCCCAGCAGGTAGACGCCAGCCTGCACCCGCAGGGGAATCCGGACGTCGACCACCCGCAGGGCGGCGAAGGCGACGGTCAACACGGCCAGCGCCGCCCACGAGACGGTCAGCGGCGTCCCTCCCGTCGAGGCCGGGGCCGTCCACCCGAACCGGGATTCGGTGTTCATGGATCGAGGTACGGTCGACCGATCAATCAAAAGTGAACCAAACTGTGTGGGTATCGTATCGTCGGAACCGGAGGAATCCTTAACCCGCACCCCGTTGTGTCTCCGACCGGTGCCAATCACCGAGTTCCAGTGCCCGCGTTGCGGGTCGGCGGTGAAGATGGGGCTTCCGCGAGGGTCGACCGTGAAGTCCGTCACCGCGGCGGAGCGGCCGGCAGCCGAGGACGAGCGCTGGAAGGCGCGGTCGCTCGTCTGTCGGAACGACCACGAGTTCTACGTCCTGTTCGAGTGGTGACGGGCGGGGACCGCCCTCGACACGCATCAGTTGGGCACGGTCCCGCGTTCGGGCCCGACCGACGTGTCGGGGCGCGAGACGCCGGCGCGGGATACCGTACTGTTTGGGACCCAGAGTTACCCTCGAAGGGTCACACCATCAACGTGTATGTCGGGAGCAATACCAACGATGTCGAACGTGGCACTACAGATGGGACAGATCACGTCCCGGCCGGAGTGGATCTGGCTCGCGCTCGGGACCGCACTGATGGGCCTCGGTACCCTGTACTTCATGATGCGGGGGATGGGCGTGGAGGATCCGGGTGCCAAGAAGTTCTACGCGATCACGACGCTGATCCCCGCCATCGCGTTCACGATGTACCTCTCGATGCTGCTGGGGTACGGACTCACGATGGTGCCGTTCGGCGGTGAGGAACACCCGATCTACTGGGCGCGGTACGCCGACTGGCTGTTCACTACGCCGTTGCTGTTGCTCGACCTCGCCCTGCTAGTCGACGCCGACCAGGGCACCATCCTCGCGTTGGTCGGGGCCGACGGCATCATGATCGGCACCGGTCTCATCGGCGCGCTGACCCAGGTCTACCAGTACCGGTTCATCTGGTGGGCGATCAGCACGGCCGCGATGCTGTACATCCTGTACGTGCTGTTCTTCGGGTTCACCGCGAAGGCAAACGAGATGCGCGAGGACGTCGCCTCGACGTTCATGATACTCCGGAACCTGACCATCATCCTCTGGTCGGCCTATCCGGTGGTGTGGCTCGTCGGGAGCGAGGGCGTCGGCGTCGTCCCCCTGAGCGTCGAGACGCTGCTGTTCATGATCCTCGACGTGAGCGCGAAGGTCGGGTTCGGCCTCCTGCTGCTCCGGAGTCGCGCCATCTTCGGCGACGTCGAGGCCCCCGAACCGTCCGCCGGCGAGGGGACGGCAGCCACGGGCGACTGAGTCAGCCGTGACCGGTTCGAGATACCCGTCCCGACGTGGCGGTATCTCGGACGACGTACAGTCGGCAGAATGACCGCACGCGAACCACAGCGGTTTTTTCCGACGGTACCGCACCGCCGAGAAGCCGGACTGTCGAACGGATGCTAGCCAACACCACCGGGAACGACTACCCCGCCTCGTTGAACCGTCTGGCCGTCGTCGGCCTCGTCGTCGGCGTGGCGGTAGCCGTGATCGGACTGTTCGCGTTGCCGACGCTCGAATCCATGGGACTCACCTTCCGCGAGGCGTTCCTCGTCGTCGGCGTCACCGAGTTCTCCGCCGCGGTGGTCGTCGGCACGGCGGCCTACCACCTCTACTCCATCCCGGAGGAGTGAGACCGCCGGCTGTCCGCCGAGCACGGGAATCGACACCCCGGGCGACGCGCCCGAAACCGATCCCGTCGGCGACCGGGCCCCGGCCCGCCCGCTGGCCACGGCACCCTTATCGTACGTCACCGCGTACCACGACTGATGGAAGACGTGTTCGTCGGAAGCCTCATGTCGGCGCCGGTTCACACCGTCGACGGTGGCACCGCACTACGGGCCGCGGCGGGACTGTTGATCGAACACGACGTCGGCTCGGTCGTCGTCGTCGAGCAGGGCCGTCTCGACGGGATCCTGACCGTGACCGACGTCGTGCGGATCGTCGCGGGTGAGGCGTCGTACGGGCCCGAGACGCCCGTTTCGGACGTCATGAGCACGGACGTCGTCACGGTCGCTGCGGCCGACAGCGTCGAGGCGGCCGCCGATCGGATGGTCGAGACGGGCCACTACCACCTGCCGGTCGTCGACGGCGGGGCGCCCATCGGTATCGTCACGGCGACCGACCTCGCGGCGTACGTCTCGACGGTCCGGGCGCCGAACCCACCCCGCCGGGGGTAGGGTCGCACACCCGACCGCCGGGCGTCGCTCAGCCGTGCGACGAGCGACGTCGGCGACCGTCGGGCCGGACGCTCGTCCGGAGCGCCACGCGAGCGACGTTGCCTCCACAGGCCGCGGTGCGGACGAGGGCGGCGAGGATCCGCGAGACGGCGTAGGCACCGGGCGGCGACCGCTCGAAGAGCGCCCGGTCGAGGGCACGGACGTCGTCGACGAGGGCGTCCTTGCGGTCGAGCACCGCGTACGCGCGCTCGCTCGACGATTCGACGACTGCGGTCGTGGCCGCCTCGACCACGTCCCGGGACCGCGCGGCGAGGTCCGCGAGGTCGTCGCGGACCGCCGCGGGCGGGAGTTCGTCGGCGCGGTCCACGACGGCGGCGACGTCGACCGCGTGGTCCGCCACCCGCTCCAGTTGGCGGGCGACGAGGTAGTAATCGAACAGCGCCGCGCGGCCGACGCCGAGGTGGTCGACCTCCGCGAAGTCGACGAGCGAGCGGTTGAGGTGACGGGTGAGCATGCGAAACAGGCGGTCGACCCCGTCGTCGCGGTCGGCGAGTCGCTCCACCTCGTCGGGAGCCGTGAGTGACTCCGCGGCGGTCCGGTGCATCGAGAGGGCGGTGAACTGGAGCTGGATCACCGACTGCTGGATGGACACCTCGCCGGTGTCGAGGAGAGTCTCGACGACGAGCCGCTCCCCGGTCGCCTCGGCGACCGACAACCCCACCAGTCGGTCGGCGATCCCGCGGAGGGCACGGTGCTCGTCGGCGCCGAAGGACGCCCCGTCGGGCGCGTGGATGGTGACGGCGTCGTAGCCGACGGCGTAGGCCGCCGCCAGCGTCCGCCGCAGGGTCGCGGCGTCGGCGTCCGGGGGCGTCAGTTCCACGGCGGCGAGCGGACCGCCGTCCCGCGCCGCGCTCCGGACGACGAGCGAGCCGTCGGTGTGGGGGTAGAGGTGGATCGGCATCCCCGCCTCCAGGTGGTGTTCGGTCGCCCACTCCTTGGGGAGCGACACCGAGTACGTCGAGCCGCCGATCTTCTGGAGTTTGCGCGTCTCCATCGTCGCCTCCGCCGCCGTCTCAGACGAGTTCCGGGTCACTCTCGATCATGTAGAGGGTGCGTGCGGCGACGTTGACCGCGTGGTCGCCGACCCGTTCCAGGTCGCGGACGATCAACAGGAGCCGCGAGACGTCGTCGAGCAGCCGTTCGACCGCCCAGCCGTCGCCGTCCGACACCTCGCGTTCGATGAGGTCCCGGACCACCCGCTCGCTCGCGCGTTGGCACAGCGAGTCGAGTTCGTCGTCCCGGGCGGCCACCTCGCGACACAGGGCCGCGTCGTCGGTCCGGTAGGCGGTCATGGCGTCGTCGAGCATCCCGCTGGCGAGGTCGCCGATGGCCGAGAGGTCGACCTCCGCGAACCGCTTCCGGTCCGCTTCGAGGGTGTACTGTGCGAGGTTGACCGCGAGGTCGGCGACGCGTTCGAGGTCGGTGAGGATCTTGAACGAGGCGGCGACGAAGCGGAGATCACCCGCGACCGGCTGTTGCCGGGCGAACAGCTGGATGCACGTCGACTCCAGTTCCAGATACCGTCGGTCGACGGCGTCGTCGCCCTCGATTACCTCCCGGGCGGTCGCCTCGTCGACGGTCTCCAGGGCGGCCAGCGCGCGGTCGAGTCGGTCGCCGACGAGGTCGCTCATCGACAGCACCTCGGCGCGCAGGTCCGCGAGCGACTGCTGGAACTCGTCTCGGGGCACGGTTCACCCGAACTTGCCGGAGATGT
This sequence comes from Haloplanus salinarum, assembly GCF_009762275.1. NCBI lineage: Archaea > Methanobacteriati > Methanobacteriota > Halobacteria > Halobacteriales > Haloferacaceae > Haloplanus > Haloplanus salinarum. The sequence continues at coordinate 1,619,140 of NZ_CP034345.1, forward strand.
AGTCCTCGACGCGCTGACTCTGCGGGTCCTCGAAGATCCGGTCGGTGTCGTCGTACTCGACGAGCTTGCCGCCGGTGAGGAAGACGGCGGTCTGATCCGAGATGCGGGCCGCCTGCTGCATGTTGTGGGTGACGATGATGACGGTGTACTCCTCCGCGAGGTCGTGGATGAGATCCTCGATCTTCGCGGTCGCGATCGGATCGAGCGCCGACGCCGGCTCGTCCATCAGGATGACCTCGGGGTCGACGGAGAGACACCGGGCGATACAGAGCCGCTGTTGCTGGCCACCCGAGAGGCCGAGGGCGTTGTCGTCCAGCCGGTCGTGCACCTCGTCCCAGAGGGCGGCCTGTTTGAGCGCCCGCTCGACGAGTTCGCGCTCCTCCTCGCCGTCGTCGCGGCCGAGCACGCGGGCCAGCAGTCCGGTGTTGATGTCGCCGTGTTTCCGCGGACCGTAGGCGATGTTGTCCCGGATCGACTTCGGGAACGGGTTCGGCGACTGGAACACCATGCCGACCCGTTTGCGGAGTTCGACCAGGTTGACGCCGTCCTGGTAGATCTCCTTCCCGTCGAGCCGGACCGACCCGTCGACGTTGGCGGCGTTGATCCGGTCGTTCATCCGGTTGAGACAGCGGAGATACGTCGATTTCCCACACCCCGAGGGGCCGATGAGCGCGGTGACGCTCTCCGCGGGGATCTCCATCGAGACGCCCTTGAGGGCGTGGTCGTCGCCGTAGTAGACGTCGAGGTCCTCGGCGACCATCTTCGCCTCCCCTTGGAAGTCGTACTCCACCCACTCCGCTCTGGTCTCCTCGACCGTCTCGCCGCTGGTGGTTTCGAGGGGTTGATCGCTGCCCGTCGTCCTGGTTCGCGTCTTGCTCTGTTGGGTCTGTTGTGAATCGCTCATCGTTATTCGTGGCTGAGTCGCTGTCGGAAGTAGTAGCGCGCGCCGATGCCGATCGCGTAGAAGGAGAGGACGACGACGAGCAGGACGAGCGCCGTCGCCCAGCGGAAGCCGCCGGGATCGGAGACGTTACTCCCCAGGCCGACGCCCGCGGTGATGAGGGCGTACAGCTGGTAGGGGAGCGCCGAGGTCGCCTGCAGGAGTTCGGGATTGGCGACGAAGGGCGGCGAGCCGGTGAACTCGAAGCCGCCGATGACGTCGACCGTCTGTCCCCCGGGGACGAACGTCCCGCCTGCCATCGTCAGCAGGATCGGCGCCGTCTCGCCCGCGATCCGGCCGACGCCGAGGATGACCCCCGTGACGACGCCCGGTAACGCGGCCGGGAGGACGACGCTACGGATCGTCTGCCACTTCGGGACGCCGAGCGCCGCGCTCGCGTCGCGGTACTCGTCGGGGACCGAGAGCATCGCCTCCCGGCTCGTGATGAGCACCAGCGGGAGGAGCATGAACCCGAGCGTGAGCATCCCGGCCAGCAGCGACTTCCGGTTGCCGAAGCGCGGCACGAGAAAGGCGAACCCGAACAGCCCGAAGACGATGCTCGGCGTGCTCCAGAGGCCGTTGGTCGACACCTCGACGGCCTGAGTGAACCGGCCGCGTTCGGCGTACTCGGTGAGAAAGACCGCCGCGCCGACGCCCAGCGGCACCGCAAACAGCACCGCGCCGACGACCAGCCAGACCGTCCCCACGATCGCCGGGAGGACGCCCTGGAAGTCGTTCAGGAGCGCGACGCCGTTCATCACGAACGGGACGTACACCGGCAGCTCGAACGACCCGAACACCTGCGGGCCGACGCCGGCACCGACCCGGACGCCGGTGAGCAGGCCGGGGAGTCCCTGGACGACGACGAAGGCGATGAGGATAAAGAGGAAGGCGACGATGGACAGCGCGTTGAGGTAGACGAGGACGTACGCGCCCATGTGTCGGCCGCGTGCACCGAACCGGCCGTAGGCCTTGGCCGCGGCCCAGCCGCCGTAGAGGGCGCAAAACAGCGTCGCAACCGGGACGAGGAACTCGGCCGTGATCGAGGCCTGCTGCTCCCAGCCGAGGTCCCACAGCCACGCCGGCCCGATCGTCCCGGTGAGGAAGACGGCGCCGACGAACGCGAGCAGGGCGCCGAGGGGCACCGTCGAGCCCACGTCCTCACGGGGGACGGCGGTTCCGACGAAGCCCAGGCCGCCGGCGATGACGGCTCCGACGACGCCGCCGACGGTACCGAACCCGAGGGTCTGGGAGACGACGCCGCCCCCGACGACGAACCACGGCACCGCCGCGCCGACGCTCGCGATCAGGCCGGCGCTCGCGTCCGGTTCGGTCTCGACGTAGCCGAACCACGAGCCGAGGCCGAAGGTGGACACGGCGACGCCGAGACCGACCAACAGCCCGCCGAGTAGCGTCACCGTCGACACGCCGGCGACCGTCCCGGTGAGACTCACCCACTCGAACATCGCCGCCACCGCGAGCGCGAACAGGACCGCCGAGAGGCCGACCGTCGCGCCGGCGACCGCGTCGGTCGCCGACGTGTCGCCCTCGACCAGCCGCGACCGGGTCGCACCCGCCATCAGGCTTCACCTCCCAGCTTGCTGCGCATCCGCCACTCGATGTACTGTGCGCCGATGGAGATGACGAGCACCGTGACGAAGAGGATCACGCCGGCGACGAACAGGGCGTCCATCTGGAGCCCGTCCGCCTCGCCGTAGTTGCGGGCGATGAGCGACGTGAGCGTCTCCTGGCCGTAGAAGACGTTCACGAGCGGTTCGGTGAGCCGCGGGACGCCACGGAGCATGACCGTCGCGGCCATCGTCTCGCCGATGGCACGTCCGACGCCGAGGAGGACCGCGGCGGAGACGCCCGAGAACGCCGCGGGGAGGGTGATCGAGGTCATGGTCTGCCAGTCGGTCGTTCCGACGGCGAGCGATCCGCTCTTCATCGACTCGGGGACGCTACTGAGGGCGTCCTCGGCGACGGAGACGACCGTCGGGAGCGCCATCAGCCCGACGACGATGCCGACGAAGAGGTAACTCCCCTGTCCGGTGGTTCGGAACTGATCCGACGCCCACGGGCTGAGGATCGTGAAGCCGATGAAGCCGTAGACGATGGAGGGGATGCCAGCGAGGATTTCGACGCCCGGCTTGACGAACTCCCGGACGACGTCGGGTGCGATCTCCGAGAGAAAGAGCGCGGCGGCGACGCCCAGCGGCCCGGCGACCGCCGTCGCGACGACGGTCACCATCACCGTCCCGTGGATCATCGGCACCATCGAGTACCGGATCGGCGGCGACACCGCGTCCCAGTTGGGCTGGATGAACATCCGAAGTCCCGGCACGCTCACGCCGAACACGGTCGCGCTCTCGTACTGGAGGACCGGAAGCGACTCCCGGAAGATGAACACGATGATCAGCCCGAGGATCAACAGCGTCGAGACGGTCATCGTCAGCGTCAACACCAGCGCCGTCTCCTCTTGGTGTCGCATCCAGCCGTACCCCGCCGCCACGACGAACACGACGAACGGCAGGATCGTCAGGTCCGAAACCGCGAGGAACCCGACGAACGCCGTCAGCAGGGAGAGGGCGATGATCGTGACGACGACCAGCGCCGCGGGTTCGGTGTCGTCGGCGAAATCACGAACCCGCTGGACCTGCCGTCCGGCGGCCGCGTTCAGTCGCTCGCTACGTGTTGCCGATGCCATGGTTCGTGCGTGGGAGTGTTTCCGAAGGTGTCATAGAAACGGACGTTCGGTGGTCGCCGACGGCGAGCCGCTCCGGACGGTCCGCCGGATTAGGGCATGATGAGGTCTTCGGTGGCGAGGGGCGAAACCTGCTCTTTCATGGCTCGCAGGTCGCTCGTCGGCAGCGGGATGTAGTTGTTCCCCTCGACGAAGACGGTCTGCCCGAACTCGTTGAGGAACATGTTGATGAAGGCGGCCTCGCGGGCGTCGTACCCGCCACCGTCCGGGTTGGAGTCCTCGATCAGCGTGTACATGTGCAGGTCGCGGTTGAGCGGGTACTCGCTGTCGAAGATGGTGTTCTCGGCGTCGCGGTCCGGCTCGTAGAGCGTGCCGTCGAAATTGATGGCGATGGGGGTAACCGTCTCGCTGGTGAACGCCAGCGCCATGTACGCGATGGCGCCCTCGTTCTGGGAGACGGCCTGCGCGACCTGCTGGTTCTGCCCGAAGCGCGTGTCGACGCCCGACATCGAGGCGTCGGCGCTGCCGAGCATGTTCAGGCGGAACGAGGTGTCCGTCCCGGAGCCCTCGGCGCGGCCGATGGCGTAGATCTCCTGGTCGTAGTCGATCCCTTCGATCTCGCTCCAGTTGGTGATCTCGTCCTGGTAGATGCCGCGGACCTGCTCGCCGGTCAGTTGGGTGACGCCGGCGTCGACGACGTCCGAACTGACGACGACCGGCTGGCCGTCGCGACCGACGACGTTGTCGACGACCGTGTTCTGGGCCTGCTCCTCGCTCCAGTCGAGTTCCGCCGTGATCGGCCCCGAGGAGTTGCCGATGTCGACCAGACCCTCCGTGACGGCCTCACAGCCGGTCCCCGAGTGGCTCAGACCGATCGTCGTCTGGAACGGCGGGCTGGAGCGCTGCTCAGTCGGCTCGAAGCCGAACTTCGAGGCGAAGTAGTCCGCGAGGAGCATGTCCGGCTCGCCGAGCTGGCTCCAGCCGGGCACGGTACTCTCCGAGTTCGACCCCCAGTACTCGCCGTCGCTCGGCGGCGCGTTGGAGTTCCAGTAGGAACTACCCGTGTTCGAAATCGGGTAGACGGTCGACGATCCCTCGGCGTTGAGCAACGAGGTGTTCGGGCCCTCGCCGCTCGACTCCGTCCCCGCACTCTCGCCGGACATGCCCGACTCGGTTTCGGTAGCGGTGGGAGCGGGGTCGGACTCGCCGCCGTCGTCGCCGTCGCCGCCCTCGCCGCCACCGGACTGCCCGCCACAGCCGGCCAGCCCAGCCATGCCGACGACGCCAGTCGTCGCGATGAACGTCCGTCGCGAAAAGCGATCACGCTGATCTCCGCTGTTGTCAGACATCACCTGAATTTCCCGGAGTTCCGGTAAAGATCGTTTATATGAGGGGTAGATGCCACCCCCATGATACAGTATACCAATCACTCGGCTATATATGCAAAAATAGTCCTCTGAGGTGCTAATACTGAAGATTATAACGACGCCTCGGCGAAAACGTGACCTGTGACCGATCACGACGACTCGCTCGACGGGCTGTCGCTGGACGCGGCCGTGGACGACGTCGTCGCCAGGACCGGCGACGACCCCGACGCGGTTCGGACGGCGCTGAAACGGGTGACCGAGGAGGGAACGGTTCGTCGCGAAGCGGTCGACGACGCGCTCGCTCACGTCTCGAAGGTGGTATCCACCCCCGAAACCCGCGTGGAGAACGCCGGAATGCTGATCGACGACGCCCGCGAGGCCGCCGCCGCGGTCGATCACCTCGACAGCGTGGCCGAGCGTCTCGACGACTTCGAGCGGCGGCACGCGGCGGTCACGTCCCGCGTCGACGACCTCGGCGACCGACTGCAGTCGGTCGTCGACCTCGCGAACGAATCCGGCGCCATCTACGAGACGGCCGTCGAGACCCGTCGGCTCCACGCAGCGGCCAATTCCGCCCAGCACACCGCCGACGAACTCGGCGTCGACGCCGAGGAGTTCGAGGCGTGGGTCCGGAACCCCGACCGTCGGCTGGACGCCCTCGACGACGACGTCGACGCGGTGGCGGACGTCGTCGACGCCGTGGCGAGGACCCTCGACGCGCTCACGGCCGGGGACGTGGATGCGGACGTCGAACCCGCGACCGTCCGGTTCGACGCCGCCCTCAGACACCGGGTGTCCCGACTCCTGCTCGACGACCTCCGTGCGGAAGTCGACGACCTCCGGGACTGGCCCGACCCCGGTCCGGACGACGCCCACGGCGCCGTCGACGCCGAGGGCCTCGCCGCCCTCGACGGTCGTCTCACGAACCTCGAGGACCGATGGCGGTCGATCGACGACCGCTCCGACGAGGGATCGGCCGGGTGGCGGGACCGCTACGGCGACCGGATGACCGACTTCGAGGCCGCGCTCGACGACCACGCTCCGCCGGTCGACTGGCGGGCGGTCGAGTCGCTCCTCGGCGAGTACCGCCCGGAGACGGCGGACGCGGCGTCGGCCTGATCCGGTTCGACGACGACACCGACCACGGAACCTTTGGGCCCCGCCACGAACGGCGGGGTATGGACGCGAGCGACGCCCTCGCCGACCGCGAGTGGCGCCTGATCCGCGAGGAGGCGTGGTCGGGCCCGATGAACATGGCACTCGACGAGGTGGCAGCCGAGACGGCCGCAGCGGGCGGTCCCCGGACTCTCCGGGTCTACCGGTGGGAGCCGGGGACGCTCTCGCTCGGCTACCACCAGGACCCCGACACCGTCGACTGGGCCCACTGCGAGCGCGAGGGGATCGGCGTCACCCGCCGTCCCACGGGCGGCGGCGGCATCTACCACGACGCCCACGGCGACATCTCCTACACCATCGTCGCGCCCGACGGGGAACTCCCCGGGGACCTGGTCGAATCCTACCGTCGCCTCTGTACGCCGATCCTCGACGCCTTCGACCGCCTCGGCGTCCCCGCGCGGTTCGCGGAGACCGGACGGCCGGCGGTCCACGAGCCCGCCTGCTACCTGCGGGAACTCCACCCCGCTCACGACGTGGTCGTGCCGGGGGCGGACGGCCCCCGGAAGGTGAGCGGCAACGCCCAGCACCGCCGGGCCGATGCCGTCGTCCAGCACGGATCGCTCACCTACGCGGTGTCCCCGGAGCGACACCTCTCGGTCTTCGCGGACCCGGGCGCCGACGCCGAGACGTTCCGCGAGCGCGTGACCGGCATCGCGGACCACGCCGACGTCGACCGGGCGACGGCGGTGGCGGCCGTCGAGTCGTCGCTCCGGGAGTGGGCGGACGCCGAGACGGGCGCATGGACGGACGCGGAACTGTCGCGGGGCCGCGAACTGGCGGCGGAGAAATACGGCGCCGAGACGTGGACGAGGCGGCGGCCGGGTCAGCGGTAGGGACCCGCAGAACCCGAACGTCTCGGGGCCGGAGGCGCCGAGACGTGGACGAGGCGGCGGCCGGGTCAGCGGTAGGGACCCGCAGAACCCGAACGTCTCGGGGCCGGAGGCGCCGAGACGTGGACGAGGCGGCGGCCGGGTCAGCGGTAGGGACCCGCAGAACCCGAACGTCTCGGGGCCGGAGGCGCCGAGACGTGGACGAGGCGGCGGCCGGGTCAGCGGTAGGGACCCGCAGAACCCGAACGTCTCGGGGCCGGAGGCGCCGAGACGTGGACGAGGCGGCGGCCGGGTCAGCGGTAGGGATCCTCAGAACCCGAACGTCTCGGGGCCGGAGACGTCGAGTTCCTCGGTGACGGCGTCGTGGATCGCGTCGACGGGCGGTTTGTCGCGGGTCGGATCGAGCCAGTGATCGCTCAGCCACCGATACCGCACCCGCAGGTCGGAATCGAGGAGGAAACAGGAGCGTCGCGACCGACGGGTGATCCCGAGGGCGCGGTAGGTGACCCCGAAGGCGTCGGACAGTTCGAGGTCGGTGTCGGCAAAGAGCGGGAAGTTCAGCCCGAGGTAGTCGATGAAGCGCCGGTGGAGGCCGGCGCTCGACTTGCTGGCGCCGACCACCTGGACGTGTTCGCCGCTGGAGAACCAGTCGAAATCGCGGAACGAACACCACTCGTCGATGCAGTCGGGGCTGAAGTCGACGGTGTAGAAGCTGAGCAACACCGGACGGTCGTCGGTGAGCGCCCCCAGCGTCGTCTCCTCGACGGTCCCGTCCGGACGGACGAGCATCGCGCCGACGTCCGGGGCCGTCTCCCCCACTGCGACCGGCTCTTCCCGTGCCATAGGGCCGCGTTCGGGCGGGGGTGACAAAACCGTTCGCCTACCGATTCGAAGCGCCTTTGCGCGCCGGTGTCCTCGCTCCGGTATGCGAGTCGGAGCACACGTATCCATCGCCGGCGGTGTCGACAACGCGGTCGACAACCAGCGCGAAGTCGACGGCAACTGCGGACAGATCTTCACCCACTCGCCGCAGGTCTGGCAGGACCCGAACGTCGGCGACGACGAGGCGGCGGCCTTCCGCGAGGGGACCGCCCAGCACCTCGACGGCCCCTGGGTGATCCACTCCTCGTACCTCGTCAACCTCTGTACCCCCAAAGCGGACCTGCGCGAGAAGTCCATCGACAGTATGCAGGCCGAGGTCGACGCCGCGTCGAAACTGGGCATCGAGTACGTGAACGTCCACCTGGGCGCTCACACGGGTGCGGGCGTCGACGGCGGCCTCGACAACGCCGTGAGCGCCCTCGACGAACTCGACGTGCCCGGGGACGTGACCGTCCTCGTGGAGAGCGACGCGGGCAGCGGGACGAAACTCGGCGGCGAGTTCGAACACCTCGCGACGGTGCTGGCGGAGAGCCGCCACGACCTAGGGGTCTGTCTGGACACGGCTCACGCCTTCGCCGCGGGGTACGACCTCTCGACGCCCGCGGGCGTCGACGACGTCGTCGACGAGTTCGACGACGTGGTCGGCCTCGAACACCTCCACTGTCTCCACCTCAACGACTCCAAACACGCCTGCGGGACGAACAAGGACGAACACGCCCACGTCGGCGAGGGGCTGATCGGCGTCGACGGCATGCGCCGGATCGTCACCCACCCCGATCTGACCGACCTGCCGTTCGTGCTGGAGACGCCCACCGAGGACGGCAAAGGCTTCGCGTGGAACATCGAGCGGGTGCGCGACCTCCGGAACGGGGCGTAGGCCGGACCGCTTTTGGGCGGACCGTCCCTACGACGCGACGAATGGACGACGTTTCTCGACGGACGGCGCTCCGGGCCGGCGTCGGCGCCGCCGGCGTCGCGGTCGGACTCGGAACGGGCGCCGGAACGGGGCGGGCCGCCACCACGGACGGCGTGACCGTCGCCACGCGCAACTGCTATCTGGGCGCCGACCTCTTTCGACTCCTCGGGGCCGCCGCGGAAGGGCCGGACGCGGTCCGCGAGACGGCGGGCGAACTCCTCGCGGCGGTCGACCGCAGCCAGGTCGCGGCGCGACTGGACGCGGTCGCCGCGGAACTCGCCCGGGCCGAACCGGCGCTGGTCGGGATACAGGAGGCGGCGCTGGTCCGGACGGGACCGCCGGGCGGCGACGCGACCGACGTACGCTACGACTTCCGGGAGACGCTCCTCTCGCGGCTCGCGGCCCGCGGGCAACCCTACCGGGTCGTCGCGGCGACGGCCGGGGCCGACCTCACGGTGCCGGCGACGGTGGACGGCGAAGAGCGGACGGTGCGGCTGACCGACCGCGACCTGTTGCTCGCGCGGGAGTCGGTCGAGACGAACGGCGCGACGGCGGACACCTTCGACGCCGCGCTCTCGCTGTCGCGCTCGGACCGGGAGGTGACGATCGAACGCGGCTACGCCGTCGCCGACGCGACGGTCGACGGCCACCGGCTGACGGTCTGTACCACGCACCTCGAATCGGCGTCGGCCGAGACGCGGGCGGCACAGGCGACGGAGACGCTCGACACCCTCGCCGACCGATCGGATCCCGCGGTCCTCGTCGGCGACATCAACAGCGGCCCCGGGGCGTCGACGACGGCGTACGACCGCCTCGTGGAATCGTTCGACGACGTCGGCGACGCGGGCGCGACCTGCTGTCACGCGGCCGACCTCCGGAACGCCGAGCCGTCGCTCGACTCGCGGATCGATCACGTGCTCGTCCGGGGCGGACTGCGGGCGAGCGACGTGCGCCGCGTGGGCGCCGATCCGACCGCCCGCGTCTCCGCCGACGGCGACCGGCTCTGGCCGTCCGACCACGCTGGGGTGGTGGCGACGCTGGTCCCGGGTAGCGAGGCGACCACGACGACCACCGGAACGGCGACGGCCACACCCACCCCAACCGAAACGCCGACGGCGACGGCCACGCCGACGGCGGGCACCGCGCCGGGGTTCGGCGTGCCGGCGGCGCTCGCCGCCCTCCTCGGCGGGGCGCTCGCCGCCCGCGATGACGACTGACTTTTGGGGACCGAGGAGGTAGGGCCGGCGTGCGCAGATTCTCGGCCGACTACCTCCGGCGGACGCGGGCGGGGCTGTGGTCCTCGCGGGAGGCGCTGGACGCACTCGCCCTGTCCGACCGGGAACGGATCCTCGATGTCGGCTGCGGGACGGGCGAACTCACGCGGGTGCTCGCCGAGGAGTCCGGCGGCGAGGTGGTTGGCCTCGACGCCGACCCCGAACTCCTGGCCGTCGCCCGCGCGGAGACCGAGTGCCCGGTCGTCGCCGGCGACGCCGAACGCCTGCCGGTCGCCGACGGGGCGTTCGACCTCGTGACGTGTCAGGCGCTGCTCGTGAACCTACCCGATCCGGCCGCGACGCTCCGGGAGTTCCGCCGCGTCGCGACCGACCACGTGGCCGCCGTCGAACCCGACAACGCCGACGTGGCGGTCGAGTCGACGGTGGACCGCGAGGTCGAACTCGAACGCCGGGTCCGGGAGGCGTACCTCGCGGGGGTCGGCACGGACGTCGCGCTCGGCGAGCGGGCGGTCGACGCCTTCGAGGCCGCGGGCCTCGTCGACGTGACCACCCGGAGACATTACCACCGGAAGGTGATCGAACCGCCGTACGACGAGGGCGACCTGCGGGACGCGACGCGGAAGGCGACGGGGGCGGGGCTGGCCGACCACGAGACGGAACTCCGGCGGGCGGTCGGCGACGAGTACGACGACCTCCGGTCGGCGTGGCGGACGATGGGACGGGAGGTAGTCGAGGCGATGCAGGCGGGTACCTACCGTCGAGCCGAGGTGGTACCCTTCGACGTGACCGTCGGACGGGCGCCGGCGGCGCGAGAGTTCAAATAGGAGGGGGTGGCCAGCACCCCCGTGCCCTGACCGTCGCCGCGGGGCGGGTCGCGGTCGCGTGACGCCGCCGTCCCGCGTGGAGCCGCCGGCGTCACCCGTTCGCTCACACCACGTCGCCGCGGACGGTCCGTCCCGTCCGCTCGGCGCGGCGGGCGCGCATCGCGTCGGCGGCCTCGGTGGCGGTGGACTCGTCCAGCCCGAGCATCTCCAGGGCCCCCGGGAGCGTCGGGAAGGCGAGTTCCCCGCCGCGGAGTTTCGCCATCGCGTCGTCGTCGCGGCGGCCGTCGGCCCACAGACAGACCCCCCGCGGATCGAGGATCTCGCCGTAGGCCTCCCGGGCCATCGCCCCCTTCAGCCGCTGGGTGACGTTGTCGGTGAAGGAGGCGTTGCACACCTCCAGGTGGATGGGTTCGTCGTCGTCGACGAGCTGGGCGGCGAGACAGCGCTCGGGTGCCGCGTGCCCGCCGTCGTTCGCCCGGAGGTGCTCCGGATACGCCGCGGCCCAATCGGCGTCGACGGTCTTGCCGACGCCGGCGACGCCGAACCGTTCCTCGAAGTCGGCCGCGCGGTCGGCGTCGCCGCGCATGAGGAGGTCCTTGGTGACGTACACGTCGAGGCGGTCGAGGGGGTCGAGGCCGAGGGCGACGTCGCCGTACACCCACACCTCGCGGACGGGCACCGGGAGGAGCGCGGGATCGTCGCCGTCGGTCGGTCCGTCGGCCGCAGCCTGGTCCACGCAGTCGACGATTTCGGCCACCCGATCGAGCGCCGCGTCTCGGTCCATCGTCCCCGTTTGCGGCCGCCCGGCCAAAACCGTTCTGGCGGAGACGAAACCGTGATACGGGCCGGCCGGCAACGTGGCGGCGATGGACTGTGACAGGTGCGGCCGCGAGGCGGTGATGCACGCGGCCTACTCGGGGGCCCACCTCTGTGACGACCACTTTCGCGCCTCGGTCGAGAAGCGGGTGCGCCGTCGGGTCCGTGAGGACGGCCTCCTCCCGGCGGACGCCTCGCCCGAGGATCCGGAGACGTGGGTGATCGGCCTCTCCGGCGGCAAGGACAGCGTCGTCCTGACGCACCTCCTGGCCGAGACGTTCGGCCGCGACCCTCGCGTCGAACTCGTCGCCCTCTCGATCCACGAGGGGATCGAGGGGTATCGCGACGAGAGCCTCGACGCCTCCCGGGCGCTGACGGCGGAGCTCGACCTCAGTCACGAGGTGGTGTCGTACGCCGACGAACTCGGCGTCCGCATGGACGACGTGGTCGAGAAGGACCCCGAGGACATGGCCGCCTGCGCGTACTGCGGCGTGTTCCGCCGCGACCTCCTGGAGTCGTACGCCGACGAACTCGATGCCGACAAACTGCTGACGGGCCACAATCTCGACGACGAGGCCCAGACGGCGCTGATGAACTTCTTCGAGGGGGATCTGAAACAGATGGCCAAACATTTCGACGCGAGCCTCGGGCCGTTCGACCGGCGGGCCGAGACGGCACACTTCGTCCCCCGGGCCAAGCCCCTGCGCGACGTGCCCGAGAAGGAGGTGGCGCTGTACGCCCACCTGGCGGACCTCCCCGCCCACATCACGGAGTGTCCGCACGCGAGCGAGGCCTATCGGGGCGAGATCCAGGAGCTGTTGCTCGGTATGGAGGAGGACCACCCCGGGACGCGACACTCGATCATGGCGGGCTACGAGGAACTCGCCGAGTTGGCCGCCGAACGGTACCGCGAGGACGACGGGGCCGACCTCGGCGAGTGCGACCGCTGTGGATCGAGTACGGGCGGCAGAATCTGTCGGAAGTGCCGGCTGGTCGAATCGATCGAAGCGGTTTGACCTCCTCCCACGGCTGAAGCCGTGGGATTCCCCGAAGGGGAGTTCAAGGTTGCGCGTTTCCTCGGCCCTCAAGTACGCTTTCGCGTGGGGCGTTCGACGGTGGCCGTTCGGTTACGACCCCGAACGTGCTTTCCAGCGCGTACAGCCCGGCCAAACGGGCCTTCCCACCCGGACGCGCCGGGCGCTTCGACGGCCCGAATACCGGTTCGGGCCTCCACGGTCGGGTATTCAGCCAACTGGGTACCACGGGTCGCGTCACCTCGCGTGTTACGCCGTGGACTGGGTTCGGCTTTCTTACCCGGCGGGCTGTGGACGCGAAGCGTCCGTTGGGGTCGAAGACCCCGTGCCACAACCGGGGAACGCCGTCACAACACAGTACGGGAGGGCCAAACTTAACGATTCGGGACACAACTCCCGGCTGGCTGGTGGGCCGTGGATTGTCCCCCCACCGTGTCGGCTTCATCCCACGGCTAAAGCCGTGGGCTTTCGCCTCGAACAACTGTAAGACGCGGTCGCTGGTCGCGTCGAAGACGAACGGAGCTTCGCGGTCGCTACCGGATCACGTCGACGCCGTTACGCTGGTCGACCTGATCGCGACCGCCGTCCGACCAGGATCCTTGCTCCTGGCCGACGTTCTCGCTCGCGTCGAATTCCGAAACGTCCTCGCCGTTGAGACTCCGGCGGGACTTCTCCGCCTGCCGCTGGGTCGACGGACCGAGCACCTGGGCGCTCTGGACGCCGGTCATGATGGCCATGACCCGTACCTTGCCCTTGTACTCCTCCTGGATGCGCGCGCCCCAGATGACGTTGGCGCTCGCCTCCAGTCGCTCGGTGATATTGTTCGCGATACCTTCGGCCTCCTTCAGCGTGAGGTCCGGTCCACCGGTGATGTGGACGAGCCCGCCGGACGCGCCGCGGTAGTCCACGTCCAACAGCGGGTGGTTCATCGCGTCGCTGACGACCTCCTGGGTCTTGTTCTTGTCCTGGGTCTCGCCGACGAGCATCACCGCGACGCCGCCCTGGTTCATGATCGTGGACATGTCCGCGTAGTCCAGGTTGATGAGCGAGGGCTGGGTGATGGTCTCGCTGATACCCTTGACCGTCTCGGCGATGATCTGGTCCATCACCGAGAACGCTTTGCCGATGGGCAGGTTCGGGACGTAATCGAGCAGGCGGTTGTTGTCGAGGACGATGATCGAGTCGGCCTCGCCGCGGAGTTTCTCGAGTCCCTCCTCGGCTTTGACCGTGCGGGCGCGCTCGACGTTGAACGGCGTCGACACCATGCCGACGACGATGGCACCCTGTTCCTTGGCGATCTTGGAGACGACGGGCGCGGCACCGGTCCCGGTCCCGCCGCCCATCCCGGCGGTGACGAACACGAGGTCCGCCTCGTCGAGGACCTCCTTGATCGTCCCTTGGGCCATCTCGGTCGCACGCTCGCCCATCGAGGGGTCGCCACCGGCACCCAGCCCCTGCGTGAGCGACTTGCCGACGAGGATCTTCGTGTCGGCCTCGATCATCTTCAGGTGCTGTTTGTCGGTGTTGATCGCGACCGTCTCGGCGCCGTCGACGCCGATGTTGTACAGTCGGTTGACCGTGTTGTTACCGGCACCGCCGGCGCCGACGATGACGATCCGCGGGTTGCCGAACTCGTCGTCGTCGTCGGCGCCGCGGTCCTCGGCTTCCTCGTGTTCGATGGCGTCTTGGACGAAGCTCTGCATCGTCACACCTTCGCCCAGCTGCGGTTGCGGTTGCGTTTGTCGTCGCGGGACTCGCTCTGTTCGTTGAGCATCTCGCGGACCGCCGAGCGGATGGCCTCGCTTCGGTTCGGGAACTCTCCCGTCTCGACCATCTGTTCGACCTCCTCGATCTGCTGCTTCGGAATTCGTAGTGTCACACGCTCCATGTTTGCATTCCCCCGGTAAGACGGAAGGGGCATCACCCCGCGCACTGTCTTACAGGCTCGAACCGCCCGACGGAGGCCCGCTACCTCCGGAGCGGCCGGCCTGTAAGACGACCGTCTTACGCGAACGTACCAACAGACCAATACCTTATAAAACTAACGGCCGTTGTAAGACAGAGTGGTCCGACGGTCGTAAACGGGAGGGAGAATCGGATTACGCACGGTCCAACACGTCCGCTGCCGGCGTTCGGCGGCCACAGCTCGGACAGAACGCCCAGTCCGAACGGATCTCGTCACCGCAGTCACAGAAGACGCGGTGCGCACCCTTCTCGCCGCAGTTCGGGCAGTAGACGTGCCCAGCGGACATATCCTCGCCACACTGGGAACACGTTTTACGCGATCCCGTCGACGGCGCCGACGGGTCGGGGTCGTCGGCCGCGCGCTCCCGTTGCGTCTTACGCGCCGTCGTCTCGGACTCGCGTTCGACCGACACGTCCGACGGATCGGCGGACACGCCGTCGACGGTGACGTTTACGTTGATCGACGGCGGGTCACGCGGTGCGAACGCACCGTCGGCGAGCAGCGTCTCCAGCAACGCCATCGTGGGATCGCTCGCAGCGTCGTCGTCCCCACCCGCTCCGTGGCCACGCTCCGCCTCGTCGAGGTAGGTGCGCAGGGCGTCGCGCATCACCTCGCTCTTGGAGGCGTCGAACTCCTCCAGACGCTCGACGAGGTCGTCGTCGGCGCGGAACGTGATCTTGCTCATCGTTCCCAGACACGGCGGCGGGTTATTTGAAACCTTGGACGTGTCTGACGTCTGTCTGTCAGTCGTCGGTCGCGACGGCGAGCCGGTCCCGTTCGGCGTCCAGCCACCGCGCCCAGCGGCCGAACACCCAACTGTCGAGCCCGTAGGCGTCGTCGACCGCCCGCACCCAGTCCCCGTCGGTGAACAGGAGCCGCTGGAAGCGCCGAACCCGGGGCGAGAGCGGTCCGCGCGACCCGGCGTAGTGGTCGAGCGTCTCCCGCCGCGCCCGGGCGAGGAAGTCCCGCGGCACCGCGACCCCGTCGGCGGCCGCGGCGTGGGCGAACCACTCGAGGTGGGTCACCGCGGCCGCGAGGGCGAACCGCTCCCGGAGGCCCGTGACGCCCGCGAGCGGCGACCGGCCCGCGACGAGGGCGTCCCGCGGCCGCGGAAACCGGGGCAGGGCGACGGTCAGCCCCGCGGTCGCGGCGACCTCGCGGGCGACCCCTCGAAGCCGACGTTCGAGGAGTCTGGCGGCCGGCCACAGGCCGAGTTCGTACCACGTCGGCATCCACTCGCAGAACGGCTCGGCGAAGACGGCGTCGCCGACCAGGACGCCGACGACGGACTCGGCCTCGCGGTTCGACAGCGTCGCCGGGTCGGTACGGAGCGCCGCGGTCACCCCGTCGCCGTCGACGGCGTCGGCGTCGTCGAAATCCATCCCCGCCGCGACCCGGTGGGTGTAGGCGCGACCGGCCGCGTACCAGTCGGCGGCGTCGGCGGGCGTCTCGATGCCGAGCAGTCGGGCGACGGTCACGGTCCCACTCGTAGCGCCGGCGACCTAACCCTTCCGTGCGACCGCGGGGGTCAAGTGCCTCCGCGCCGACCGTTCGGGAGACCACGCCGTGACAGTCTCCTTCGACCTCTTCGGGACGCTCGTGACGGCGTCGACGCCGGCCGATCCGGCCGCCGCCGTCGCCGCCGAACTCCGGGACCGCGGCGTCATCGTGCCCGAGGACTGGGGCGACGCCTACCGCACGCCCCACCTGGACGCGCCCGACGCCGCGGAGGTTCCCCTCCCCGCCCACGTCGCCGCCGCGCTCCGGAGTCGGGGCGTCGCCCCGTCGGACGGCGTCGTCAGACGCGCCGTCGTCGCCGCCTTCGACCCCGCAGTGACCCGACGCGACGGGGTCGCGGCCGCCCTCGCGGCCGCCGAGACGCGCGGCCCCGTGGGCCTCTGTTCGAACTGTAGCGTCCCGGAACTCGTCCCCCGGACGCTCGTGCGCGCCGACCTCCGGGGGCGGTTCGACGCAGTCGTCACCAGCGCCGCCTGTGGTTTCCGCAAGCCCCACCCGACCCCCTTCGAGACGCTCGCGGGCGAACTCGGCGGCGTCGACCCCGCCTCGCTCGTCCACGTCGGCGACGACCCGGCGACCGACGGCGGAGTCGAGACCCTCGGTGGCACCTTCGTCGACGTCGGCGAGACGCCGCTCGCGGCCCTCGGCGACCGACTGGAGGCCGGACCGTGACCCTCGTCGCCGCGGGGAGCGTCGCCCTCGCCGCGGGGCTCGACCGCCTGATCGCGGAGCCGCCGGCCGCCGTCCACCCCGTCGCCTGGCTGGGACGGGGCCTCGCTCCCCTCGACCGGAACTGGACCCATCCCCGACTCGTCGGCCTCGGCGTCGCGCTCGCCGTCCCCCTCGCCGCCGCCGCGGCCGTCGCCGCCGGCGTCGCCCTCGCCGCCCGCGTCGACCCGCTCGCCGGCGGGGTCGCCGCCGGCCTCGTCTGTTTCGTCTGCACCAGCCGTCGGATGTTGCTCGACGAAGCGCGGGCCGTCGTCGCCGCGAGCGGGGGCGACCTCCCCGCCGCCAGGGAGCGCCTGGGGGCGCTCGCGGGACGGGACGCGACCCACCTCTCGGCCGGCGAGGTGCGCAGCGCCGCCGTCGAGAGCGCGGCCGAGAACCTCGCGGACGGCCTCGTCGCGCCGCTCGCCGGGTTCGCCCTCCTCGCCCCCCTCTCGCTGCCGCTCGCGGCCGCGGCCGCCGCGTGGGTCAAGGCCGTCAACACGCTCGACTCGACGTTCGGCTACCGATCTCACCCCATGGGCTGGGCGCCGGCCCGCCTCGACGACCTGGTGATGTGGGCGCCCGCACGCGCGAGCGCCGCCCTCCTCGCCGTCGCCGGGGGTCGTCCCGGGGCGCTCCGGGCGGCCCGGCCGCTGGCACGGCGACCCGCGTCGCCGAACGCCGGGTGGCCGATGGCGACGCTCGCGGTCCTGCTGGGGGTGCGCCTGGAGAAACCCGGGACGTACCGACTCGACGGCGGCGGATCCGGGGGCGACGACCCGCTCCCGACGCGGGCCGACGCCGACCGGGGCGTCGCCGTCGTCGCCCGCGCGGGGTGGCTGGCCTTCGGGGTCGGGGTAGCGGTATCGGCGGCGTGGGCGACGACGGGACCGGGAGCGTGGCCGGTTCCGGGGGTGCTCCCGCCGTGCTGACGGCGATCCGGGGGGCGCTCGCCTTCCTGACGCGCCTGCCCGTCGGCGGCGACGAGGCCGCCTGGGACGCCTTCCGCGCCACCCCCGCGGCCTTCGTCGTCGCCGGCTACGTGGTCGGCGGCCTCGCCGCCCTCCCCTTCCTCGCGCCGATACCGATCCCCACCGCCGTCGCCGGGTACCTCGTCGCGCTCTACTTGCTCACCGGGGTGACCCACGCCGATGGGCTCGCCGACTGCGGCGACGCCGCCGCGGCTCACGGCCCGGCGACCGACCGCGGGGCGGCCCTGAAGGACGCCGAAACCGGCGTCGGCGGCGCGCTCGCGCTGGGGGTGACGCTCGTCGCCCTCGGACTCGGCGGCCTCGGCGTCGCGGGCGCCGGCCCACGGGCCGCCCTTCGTCTCGCCCTCGCCGCGGAGGTGAGCGCCAAGGCGGGCATGGCGACGCTCGCGGCGCTGGGAGAGCCCGGCCACGAAGGCCTCGGGTCGGCGGTCGTCGGCGACGTCTCGGCGGCCGCACTCCTGCCGACGGTCGCCGTCGCCGTCCCCGCGGCCCTCGCTGCGCCGCCCGGGAGCACGCCGGCGCTCGTCGCGGCACTGCTCGCCGGGCCGGCCGCCGCGCTCCTCGTCGGCCGGTGGGCGACGGCGACCCTCGGCGGCGTCACCGGCGACGCCCTCGGCGCGGCGAACGAACTCGGGCGGGTCGCGGCGCTCCACGCGGGGGTGGTGGCGTGGACGCTCTGGTGATGTGCGGCGGCGAGGGGACCCGTCTCGGCGGCGACGCGGAGAAGCCACTCGTCGCGGTGGCCGGGACGCCCATGGTCGACCGCGTGCGCGGGGCGCTCGCGACCAGCCGGGTCGAGCGGGTCCATCTGGCCGTCTCGCCGCTGGCGTCCGCGACCCGCGACCACCTGCGGGCGGCCGACGCCCGCGTCGTCGAGACGCCGGGCGAGGGCTACGTCGCGGACCTCGACACCGCGCTCGACCGGGTGGGGCGGCCGGTGCTGACCGTCGCCGCCGACCTCCCGCTTCTGACCGGATCGGCGGTGAACCGCGTCCTCGCCGTCGCGGAGGGCGGTGACAGGGTCCGCTCGCTGACGGTCGCCGTGCCGGTCGCCCTGAAACGGCGGCTGGGGGTGAGCGTCGACACGGCCTTCGACCACGGCGACCGGCGGCTGGCACCCGCCGGCGTCAACGTCGTCGCGGGAACCGACGACGACATATACGCCGCTGCCGATCCACGACTCGCCGTGAACGTGAACCGCCGCGCCGACCTGCAGGTCGCGGAGGCGCTGTCGTGACCCGCCTCGTCCTCGTCGCGGGCACGACCGGAACCGCCCGGATCGATGGGATCAGCGCCGCCGGCGCCGACGCCGACCTGCGGGCCCACACGCCGAGCGCCGACGCGGAACTGATCGAGTACGGCCACTTGGTCCGCGCGCCGGTCGTCCCCGTGAGTCCGACGGGGTGTCCGACGCCGGCGGCCGTCACCCGCGCGGTCCGCGAGCGCGTGGGCTTCGAGACGCTCGTCGTCGACGCGGGCCTCGCGAAACCGACCGGGGCGCCGACGGTCGGCGTCGGCGCGAAACCCGGTCGCGACGTGCGGGAGGCCGATCCCGTCCCGACCGCGCCGGGGGCGTGGGTGGCCGCCCGAAAGCTGGGTCGGAACCTCCCCGACGACGAACTCGTCGTCGGCGAGACCATCCCCGGCGGGACCACGACCGCACTCGGCGTCCTTCGGGCGCTCGGCGTCGACGCCGCGTCGGAGGGCGGCGCCGTCGTCTCCTCGTCGCTGCCCGAGAACCCGCTGGCGCTGAAAAGGGAGGTGATCGAGGCGGCGTTCGAGGCGAGCGACCTGGAACCCGGCGAGGCGGCCTACCGGCCGGAACTCGCCGTCCGCTTCGTGGGCGATCCGGTGCTCGCCGTCGTCGCCGGGCTGACCGCCGGCGCCCTGGAGTCGGGGACGGACGTGATCCTCGGGGGCGGGACGCAGCTGCTCGCGGCGGCGGCGCTGGTGCGACACGCGGGCGTCGCCGACCCGCTGACGCTCGCGTCGACGAGCTACGTCGCCGCCGACGCCGACCTTTCCCTGGCCGCCGACCTGGACTGCGAGACGGTCGTCACCGATCCCGGGTTCGGGGGGCGGGACGACGCGCTCGCCCGGTACGCCGACGGCGAGGCCAAGGAGGGTGCGGGGATGGGCGGGGCGCTCCTCCTGGCCGAGCGGACGGGCGCGCTCGATACCGTCGCGGACGGAACGCTTGAGGTAGTGGAGCGTATTAGCCCTCGCCATGGACCCTGACGCCGTCGCCGACGTGGAGCGTGTCCCCCACGGCGGAGCGTCGGATCCGACGCTGCTGGATTTCAGCGCCAACACCAACCCCGAGCGGCCACGCGGCGTCGCCGGCGTCTACGAGTCGGCCTACGGGGCGGCGACCCGCTATCCGAGCGACGACTACTGTGCCTTCCGGACCGCCGCCGGCGAGTATCTGGGATGCGAGCCGCTGTCGGTCGTGCCCACGGCCGGGGGGAGCGAAGCCCTGCGACTCGCCGTCGAAGTGACGCTCGACCCGGACGACGCCGCCCTCCTCCCGAAGCCGAGTTTCGGCGAGTACGAACGCGAGGTCCGCCTGCAGGGTGCGGAGCCGGCGTTCGTCGACCACGACCGCCTCCTCCGGACCGACCCCGAACCCTACCGGATGGTCGTCGTCTGCAACCCGAACAACCCGACCGGCGACGCCTACCCCCGGGCCGACCTCCGGGCGTACGCCCAGGAGTGTCGCGCCGCCGACACCGTCCTGCTCGTCGACGAGGCGTTCCTGGATTTCACCGACCACCGGACGCTCGCGGGCGAACCCGGCGTCGTCGTCGCACGGTCGCTGACCAAGATGTTCGGCCTGCCCGGCCTCCGGGCCGGCATGGCCGTCGCGACCGGCGACCTGCGGGAGCGCCTCGACGCCGCCCGCCCCGCCTGGGGACTCTCCACCCCCGCGGCCGACGTCGGGACCTACTGCCTCCACCGGACGAAGTTCGTCGCCGAGACGCGCGACCGGGTACGCAACGAACGGGCGCGCATGATCGACGCCCTCGAACCCGCATACGAGGTGTGGCCCTCCGACTCCCCCTTCCTCCTCTTGGACGTCGGCGACCGATCCGTGGAGAGCGTGATGGCGGCCGCTCGCGAGGACGGCATCGTCCTTCGCGACGCCACCACCTTCCGCGGCCTCGACTCCCACGTCCGCGTCGCAGTCCGGCGCCCGGACGAGAACGACCGCCTCCTCGACGCCCTGTGAGCCGACCCGCGAAACCGCGAGAATCCGGTTCGTAGCGGCCGCCCCGGTGAACCGGCGGATCCGCCGACGGCACCGATCGGCATGCATAAACCATATATGGCGATATCAAATCGCGGTTCGGGGAGCAAGCGGTCCCGCCGGAGCGCTTTTCCGGGTCACGGAGGTAGCCGAACCGTGTTCGAGACTACCGTCCGCGACGGCGTCGCTCGCCTCGCCCGGCCGGGAACCCGGTGGCTCTCGACCGGCCACGACGGCGGCGAGCGGACCGCGCCCGCGGCGTACAACGTGACCGTCCCAGAGGGCTGGGAGCGGACAGACCTCGCTACCTACGTCGCGGAGCGCCTCGACGCCGCGGGGTTCGACGGTGCGGGCGGGCCGGCGTTGCTGACGGGCGTCGCCCAGCGGCACGCCCGCCGGGCGCGACTGGGATCCGTGGAGGCCGTCGCCACGGCCGGCGTGTCGAACCCCGCGGCGCTCCCGGTCGGGGGCGACACGGGGTCGACGATCCCCGAGGGCGGCGACGACACCGCCGGCCCGGACGGCCCCGGAACGGTGAACGTCGTCGTCGGGACGGCCCGCTCGCTCGCACCGGGGGCGCTCGCGAACCTGCTGACCGTCGCCGCGGAGGCGAAGGCGGCGACGCTGCTCGAACGGGTGGGCGTCCCGGGGACGACGACCGACGCCGTCGTCGCCGCCTGCGACCCGACGGGCGAGGCCGCCGCCTTCTCCGGGAGCGCGACGCCGGTTGGTTCGGCGGCCCGCGCCTGCGTCCGGGACGCGGTGGACGCCAGCCTCGCGTCCCGGTATCCCGACGGGGAGTACGGGCCGCCCGAGTCCGGCGTCCGCACCGACGAGCGGGCGGCGGTGTCGACCCTCACCATTGAAGGCCGACGGCCGCCGAGGGGCGAGGAATGACCGACGACAGCCACCGCGGGGTCGAACCCCGTGCGCCGGCGGAGTTCGGCCTCGTCCAAGCGTGGTGGGGCGACGGCAAGGGCAAGACGACGGCCGCCATCGGCATGGGCGCGCGCGCTGCGGGCCACGGCTACCGCGTCCACCTGCTCCAGTTCATGAAAGGCGGCGCGGCGAGCGTCGAGGACGTCCGCGGCGAGTACGGGGCCATCGAGCAGATCGACGGCTTCTCGTACGAGCACACGGGCCACTACGGCTGGCACGGCTTCGCCGACGGGAGCGACGACGACGACCACGCCGCGAAGGCCCGGGGCGGCCTCGAGCGCGCTCGCGACCTGCTGGCGTCGGCCGCCGACGCCGACCTCACCGAACCCCTGGCGCTCGACGGCGACCCCGAAGCCGGGATCCACATGCTGATCCTGGACGAAGTGCTGTACGCGGCCAACCGGGGGCTGATCGACCCCGCGGAGGTGGTCGGCCTGCTCGACTCGAAGCCGGCGAACCTGGAACTGGTCTGTACCGGCGGCCACGAGCGCCCCGCATATCTCGACGACCACGTCGACCTGGTGAGCGAGGTCCGCAAGGAGCGCCACCCCATCGACGCCGGCCAGCGCGCGCGAAAGGGGACGGAGTTCTAGCCGAACGGTTTTGGGGATCTGTACCTAGCGAACGGTATGATCCCGCTCGCGGCCTTCCGTGACCTGCTCGACGGTCTCGACACCGCGGAGCGCGCCGCCTTCGTCGCGGCGGTGTACGAGGCCCGCGGATGGACCGCCAAGCGCGAGGGCGACGAGCACGTCCTAGTGACGCCACCGAACGCGTCCGAGCGGCGGCGGGTTCCGACGACCCTCGACGCCGACCGCCTCCACGAGCAGGTGAGGTACGCCCTCGACGAGGACGCGCGGACCCGGCTGTGCCGGCGCTTCTTCGGCCGGACGCCGACGGAGATAGCCGCGTCCGCGGGCGATCCCGGTGACGACGACACCGCCGACCCGGAGCCCGATCGATCCCCGACAGCCGACCGACCGGAGACCGAGACGGGGTCGTCGTCCCCACGGGAAGGCGGGCGAAGCGGGGTCACCGCACGGGAACCGGGCACGGGAAGCGAGGGGTCGCCCGCCGACGGAAACCCGACGGGGAACGCGAGGGCGGACGACGACGGCGAGCGATCGGCCGTCCCGCGGTGGGTCGTCGTGGGGCTGGCCGTCGTCGTCGTCGGCGGGATCGTGGCCGTCGCGGGCGTGGGGGTCACCGACCCCGGCGGCGGGAACCCGACGGCGCCGACGACCCCGGCCGCGGAAGCGACCCTGGGCGCCGACGACCGGAACGACTCCTCGAGCCCGACCGTCGGCCGGCAGCCGGAGACGAGTGGCTCGACGCCGCCGGGCGTCGACGACGACGACGGCATCCAGAACGCGTCGGCGCTGGCGGACGCCCACGCCGCCGCGCTGACCGATCGGTCGTACCGACTCCGGATCGTCCACCGGGAGTACGTGGACGGCGAGTTGCGGGGCGTCGCGGTCGAGCGGGTCGCCGTCGCCGAACCGGACCACTACCGGTCGCGGGTGCGGACGCTCGGGACGCTCGAACACGCGACGATCCACGTCGCGGACGTGTCGGCGTACGCCAACGGGACGGCGCGGCACGTGCGCCCGATCGACGGTCGTGACACACCCGAGAGCGCCGAGTTCCGGTTGCTGATGGTGTCCGACACGGGGACGCCGAACCGGTACGTCGACCGGACGCGACGGTACGTGCAGTGGTTCCTCGACGTCGGCAGCTCCCGCGTCGTCGCCACCGGCGAGCGCGGCGGGACCGACGTCGTCACCGTCGTCATCGCGGGCGAGCCGTGGCGGGGTGCGACCGAGATGACGGGGCGAGCCGTCGTCGACGAGGAGGGGCTGGTTCGCGTGATCCACCGGGAGTACACACCGACGAACGACCCGTCGGTCCGGGTGGAGTCGACGATACGCATCACGCCCGGCCCGGTGACGGTGACGCGGCCGGCGTGGGCGGAGTCGACCAACGCCACCACGGTGACGCCCAGGGGTGCCGAGGCGCTGGACGACCACGGTTCGAGCGACCGCCGGGAGCGGGGGTCGGCGTGAGCGACCGCGCCCGGACGCTCCTCGTGGCGGGCACGGCGAGTCACGTCGGCAAGTCGACGGTGGCGGCGGGCCTCTGTCGGCGCCTGGCCGACGCCGGCTACGACGTGGCGCCGTTCAAGGCCCAGAACATGTCCAACAACGCCCGCGCGGTGCCACGGGCCGACGGCGAGGGGTTCGGCGAGGTGGGTGTCTCGCAGTACGTCCAGGCCCGCGCCGCGCGGGTACGGCCGACGACCGACCACAACCCGGTCCTGTTGAAGCCCCGCGGCGACGGCGAGTCACAGCTGGTGATCGACGGCGAGGCCGTCGCCGACGTGCCGGCGACCGACTACTACGACGAGTGGTGGGACCGGGCCCGCGAGGCGGTCGTCGCGGCCCACGACCGGCTGGCGACCGACGCCGACGTGGTGATCGCGGAGGGTGCGGGATCGATCGCCGAGATCAACCTCCACCACCGCGACCTGGCGAACGTCGAGACGGCGCGGATCGCCGACGCCGACGTGATACTCGTCGCGGACGTCGAGCGCGGCGGCGTCTTCGCCGCCATCGTCGGCACCCTCGACCTCCTGCCCGAGGACCTCCGGGAACGGGTGGCGGGGGTCGTGATCACGAAGTTCCGGGGCGACCGCTCGCTGCTCGCCGACGGAGTCGAGACGGTCGAGGAACGGACCGGCGTGCCCGTCCTCGCGGTCCTCCCGTACGACGACCCCGGACTTCCCGAAGAGGACAGCCTCGCCCTGCCGGCGCGGGACGAACGGGGGGTCGTCGGCGACGACGACGGCGTCGAGACCGGCCGGACGGCGACCGTCGCCGTGCCGCGCCTCCCGCATCTCTCGAACGCGACGGACCTCGAACCGCTCGCCGCGGTGCCGGGCGTCCGGGTCGTCTACACGCCGCTCGACGCCGACCTCTCGGCGGTCGGGGCCGGGGGACGCCCGGCCGACGCCGCGGTGTTGCCGGGGACGAAGAACACGGTCGACGACCTGCTGGCGGCCCGGGAGGCGAACCTGGCCGAGCGCTTGCGGGCGGTCACGGGGCCGGTGGTCGGCCTCTGTGGCGGCTACCAGTTCCTCGGCGAGCGGATGGAGGGGGCCGCGATCGAGGGGACGGGCGAGCGCGAGACGGTGCCGGGACTCGGGCTCCTGCCCGTCGTCACGCGGTTCTCCGCGGACAAGCGGGTGGAGCCGGCGACGTGGCAAATCGACGGGACGGGGCCGCTCGCCGGCGCCGCGGGGCGGATCGAGGGGTACGAGATCCACGCGGGCGAGACGCGAGCGACGGGGGCGGTCGGGACCCCCTTCGACGCGCCCGACGGCCGGACGGGCGCCGAGCTCGGCGCGACGGCGGGGCGGGTCCTCGGCACCTACCTCCACGGCCTGTTCGCGAACCGGGCGGTCCGGGAGGCGTTCGTCGACGGCCTCTACGCCGGGCGGGACCGGGAGCGCCCCGAGCGGATCGACGCCGGCGACGCACCGTCGCCGTACGACCGGGCGGCGGCGCTGGTCGACCCCGTCGACCTCGGGGTCGTCGGCCTCGACGACCGCTGACGGCGACCGAACGTTTAACCGGGGAGGTGCGCAACTCGTCGCCGATGGTCGAGGCGTTCGCCGTGGCGAGCGGCAAGGGCGGGACGGGGAAGACGACGAGCACGCTCGCGCTCGGCATGGCGCTCGCCGCGGACCACGACGTGACCGTCGTCGACGCGGACACGGGGATGGCGAACCTGCTCTTTCACGCCGGCCTCGACGACGCGCCGACGACCCTGCACGACCTGTTGATCGAGGGAAAGGAGGTCTCCGTCGACGACGCGGTGTACGAGCGATTCGGGATGAAGGTCGTCCCCTGCGGGACGGAGCTGGCGGCGTTCCGAGCGGCCGACCCCGAACGCCTCCGGGACGTGGTGGCGGAGCTGGCCGCGGACACCGACGTCCTTCTGCTGGACTCGCCTGCGGCGCTCGGCTCGAAGAGCGCCGTCCTCCCCGTGGTGCTCGCGGATCGGACGGTGATCGTCCTCCAGCCGACGATCCCCGCGCTCTCGGACGGCCTGAAGGTCCAGGAGTACGCCCGGTCCTACGGCACGGAGACGGCGGGGACGCTGTTCAACCGCGTCCGCGACGAGGCGGGGATCGAACGGGTGGCCGAGCGGGCCGAGCGCTACTTCGGCGGCGAGACGCTCGGGGTGATCCCGGAGAGCGACGCCGCCCGCGCGGCCCGAACGGCGGGGGAGCCGCTGTTGGCCCACGCGCCGGACACGCCCGCGTCGCGGGCCTTCCGCGAGGCGGCGAAGCGACTCGACGTGCGCGACGGGGCGAGCGGGAGCGGCGACGTGGCGGATCGTTTCAGGAGCGCGGTCGTCCCGGAGGAAGTGTGACCGTCGGCCGATGAGGATCCCACGCGGCGACCTGCTCCGGTCACGCGTCGTCGACGACCCCGGGACGACGCTTTCGACCGCCCTCGACCGACGCCTCACGGGCTACGCCGTCTTCGAGCCACAGGACGCGGTCCTGCTCGACGACGAGACCCGCGGCGTGCTCACCTTCGAGGCGGGGATTCCCACCCTCGCGTACTGCACCGACACCGACCGCGGCGGGGCGGACGCCCTGAACGACCTCGCGGGGCCGGGACCCTACAGCGTCGACCTCTACGAACTCGACCGGACGGACCTGGCCGAGGCCCACGGGGCCGACGACCTCCGGGTCCCGCCGGGACTCCCCGCCGAGCGACTGACCGCCGACCGCGACCTCGTGACCCGCACGCGGGAGGCGGCGCCGGACGAACGCCTCGGCGACGACGCCGACGCCGTCGCGACGTTCCTCGAGGACGAGGCCGGGATCGAGGCCATCCGCGAGCAGGCCCGGGCGGAGGCCCGCGCCCGCGCCGAGGAGTGGGGACTGACCGACGCCCTCGACGACTGAGTGCCGTACCGCCGGTCCGCGGAACGGAATGCCGGGATCACCCACAGCTATACCGTCGGGCGACATAGGGAACGGCAGCGACGGACGGACCACCATGCAAGGCA
The DNA here is from genome assembly GCF_009762275.1 of Haloplanus salinarum. Classification (NCBI taxonomy): domain Archaea; kingdom Methanobacteriati; phylum Methanobacteriota; class Halobacteria; order Halobacteriales; family Haloferacaceae; genus Haloplanus; species Haloplanus salinarum. Next base: position 1,646,316 of record NZ_CP034345.1, read on the forward strand.
ACTCTCCCCCCGACACGACCGGAACGTACGATCCCGAGACGGGAGCCTACGTCGTCGACTACCACGAGACGAGCGACGTCGAACTGAGCGTCACCGTCGTCCACGCGGTGCTCGAAGTGACCGAGAAGGATCCGACGGAGGTCGACCTCAACGCGGTCGTCCAGCCGGACGCGCTGAACCGCATCTTCGGCCGCCTCCCCGACGGGACGTCCCGTGTGGGCGGGACGCTCACGTTCGAACTCGCCGGCTGCCGGGTGACGGTGACCGGCGACGGCGAGGTGTGCGTCGACCCGACCGCGTAGTCAACCGTCGAACGACCCGTTCAGGTGTTCTTCGAGTCGCTCGGTGCCGCGCGCGACGTCGGAGAGCGTCACCCGTTTCTCGGAGCGGTCGAACACCACCAGCCCGGCTTCGGCCAGCCGCGGCACGTGGACCGAGGCCAGCGCCGTGAACGCCCGGGTTCGCTCCGCGTCGGTGGGGTCGTCGGTTCCGTTCTCCCAGGTCGCCAGCCGCGAGGCCAGCCGGTCGAGGGTCGCCTCGTCGTCCTCGAACAGCGAGCGGAGCACGAACCGCCGCCGGGGGTTGCGGAGCAGTTCGTGGAGCGTGTGGGTATCGAGGGCCGGTGGCGCCACGTCGTCGTCGAGCACCCTGTCGAACAGCGGCCGGAGCGTGTCGACCGTCCGCTCGTCGGTCGTCGACGCGTCGGCGCGGACGACCAGCGTGGCGTCGATGCCCGTGACCGTCTGGCTCAGCAGGTGGAGGAACTGAAACGTCGGTTCGAGGTCGCCCGCCTCGACGAACGGGCCGAGGTCGTCGACGTAGACGACCGTCTCGCGGTCGGTGTCGGCCCAGTCGTCGAGATAGAGCGTGACCGCCGTCCCGAGTCGCTGGAGGTTCCCGGGATCGGACATCGTGGTCACCGTGACGTCGTGTCCGGGGAGCGACCGGCGCGACGGCGCGTCGTCGTCCTCCGCCGTGGCGGCCGAGCGGGCGAACTCCCCGAAAGAGATCAGCCCGAACGCCGCCGGGAGCGTTCGGTGAGCCGTCCGCCACTCGTCGACGACGGCCGTCGCCGAGCGCTCGGCGGACACCACCAGTACCTCCGCCGCGTCGGGTGTCACGTCCAGCCGATCGAGCGCGCCGCTCCCGCCCGAACCGGACAACAGTAACGTCGTGGCCGACCGATCGACGGATCGTTCGTCGCTCGGCTGGCCGCTGTGCGTACCCCCCATGACCCTGTCATCACCCCATTGAACCGAGAGGTGCATAAAGATGCGGTCGCCCCGTCGATCAGCCGTCGTCCGCCCGGGGTTCGAGGCGCGTCCCGTCCCGGGGACAGTAGTCGACGGCCGGGTCGCGGGTGACGAACCCACAGGCCGGGCACTCGTCGGCGGGCGGGTCGTCCGAGCCGCGAAGGAGCACGGGAACGAACGGCAGGAGGAGGAACACGAGGAGCGTCTCGAAGTAGTACCACGCGGCGACGCTCAGGGCGAGGCTGGCGACCAGGCCGACGGCGGCCGTCGCGGTTCGCGAGCCGACCATGTCGACCTCATAGGGGTTATCGTAACTGTCCATGAATTCTCGCCGGACCGCCCCGGCGAGAATCCATGATGACTGCCGATACTCCCTATCAGCCGTCGGCCGGCACGCGGTCCCGGGCGGTGTCGGCCTCGCCCGGCGGGTCGGTCAACACGTCGATCCGGGTGACCCACTTCACCCGCTCCCAGCAGTCGGCGTCGGGCACCAGGAGGCGGACGGGGCCGCCCCGCTCCGCCGGGATCGGCTCGCCGTCCAGCCGGACCGCGAGCAGCGCCGACCGGAGGCGGTCGAGGGCGAAGCCACAGGCGTACTCGGGATCCACGGAGTGCACCAGCGCGTGGGCCGCCGCCGCGTCGGGGGCCGCCCGGTCGACGAGCGTCCCGACCCTGACCCCCTGCCACGCCCGCTCCGTCGCCGTCTCCCCCGCGCAGGCCGTCGACGACCGCATCGCGTCGTCGGCCGCGAGGGCCGCCGCGGACACCGACAGCGGGTCGGCGACGGCGCCGTCGACGGTCAGCGTCCAGCGATCCGGATCGGCGTCGGCCGGTGGCTCCGAGTGCGACATCGGACCGAAGCAGGCGGCCCACGACCTTAGCCCTTCGGCCCACGACCGACCGCCACGAACCGGTTCGGGGCCCGAGCGCCGCCGATCCGAAAGATACACACACGTCTAATTAGATGTAATTACCAAGATGAGCGATCGAATCGTGCGGTCGGCCCTGGCGACGCCCCGGGACGTCGACTACCTGCTCGCGGCGATGGGCCTCGCGCTCTTCGGGGGCATCGCAGTCGGTATCGTCTCCGCGTTCCCGCTACGGGTGGCCGCTGGCGGTGGCTCGCTGCTTGCGGCCTGTCTCTTCGTGGTCTGTCTGCTCCGGTTCCCCCGCTGATCACCGGCGTCGGGCGACGGCGCCGACGCCGGCGAGCAGGGCCAGGACGCCGACCGGCGCGAGGGGGAGGTCGAACGGGCCGAGGAACGGCACCGGGACGCTGACGCTGGCGCCGAGCGGTCCTAGGGGAACGACGACGCCCAAGAGCGGGATGCGGAACCCGTCGGCTCCGTCGTCGTCGGCCGCGGCGGGCGTTCCCGTCCGGGCGGCCTCGCTGTCGCCGTCATCGCCGTCGTTCGTGTCGGGTGGCGGCGCCGGCTCGTCGGCCGGGGCGGTCACCGTCGTCGAGTTGAGGTACTCCACGCCGCTGGCGTCGCGGACGCGAACCCGGACGCGCGTCTCCTCCTCGAGGCCGTCCAGTCGGGTGGCGAACCGCCCGTCGGGACCGATCTCGACCGGCCGAACGTCGACCAGCCGCTCGGTGTCGGGGTCGAGCGTCTCGACGCTCGCGTCGGCGGGCTGGCCGCCCGTGATCCGGCCGCCGACCGAGACGGTCCGTCCCTCCACGTATCCAGTCCGGCGGTCGCTGATGGTGACGTTCGGGGCGAGATACGTCGACAGCGCGTCGCTCCGGAGTCGCTCGTTGAGCGCGGTGTCGTTCGCGCCGATCGTGACGTTGTCGGCGCCGGGCGGGTGATACACCGTCGTATCGAAGTCGATACGCTTCCGGTCGGCGTCCGGAACCGTCGGCCGCCGGAACACCATCCGGTGACGGACGACGAGTGAGTCGTCGTCTTTCACGTGGACGGTCCCGCCGGGATAGACCGTACAGAGTTCGTCGTCGCCCTCGAAATCCAGCACGTCCGCGGCCGCACAGACGTCCATCCCGTCGAGTTCGTCGGCGTCGACGTCCGCTTCGATCTCGTCGAGCGTCAGGATGGTGTCCTCGATCCAGACGTCGTGGACCTGCACGGCGTCGCTGACCGTCCCCTCGACGTGGAGACGCGTGGGCGACCGGTAGCGGACGCGGGTCACGTTCACCGTCGGCGCCGTCCCGTCGTCGACGGCGACGACGACGTGGTAGACGGCCACGTTGCCGAGGACGTCCTCGACGGTGATCCGGAGGTAGTTCTCACCGAGCGCGAGCGTCAGCGTCTCGTTGAACGAATCGCCCGGCGAGGGGAGGAAGTGCCTGTCGAGTCGGTCCGGGAACCCGTCGCCGTCGACGTCGCCGGTCGGCACCTCGACGCTGGGGTGGATCGGCGCGTGGTCGACCGGGTCGAATGTGAAGTCCTCGCCGCCGTCCTCCCGCCCGCCGACGGGGGCGTACTCGTAGGCGTGGTCGATCCGAACCGCCCGGATATCGGAGTGGTCGTCGATGGTCCCCGCCACCGTCAGCGTGGAGTTGGAGACGGTCCGGTCCGGTACCTCCGTGAGCGTGCTGACTGCGTCGCCGTCGACGACGAACACCGGTGTCGTCGTGCCGAGACGATCCAGGGTCTTGGTCTCGTAGCCGGTCGGCGCGCCCTGAAGGGGCGACGCGAACGTCACCGAGGGGGCGCGGTCGTCGCGGACCACCGTCGCCGAGTGGGTCGTGACGCCCCCGCCCCTGACGACGACCGAGATCCGGTGGTCGCCGTTTCGCAGGTCGAGGACCACGTTCTCCTCGACCTCCCGGGTCGACGGCTCGAAGGCGTGCCTCGTCTCGCCGTCGACCCTGATCTCCATTAGGCTGACCGTCTCCCCGGCCGGGGCCGTCGCGCTCACCGTCAGCCACGGGTCGCTCGACGTGTGGTGGACCTCGCCGAGGTCGAGCGGCGATCCGTCGGCGGTGACGTGCACCGCCGGGGATCCGTCGGTCTGGGCCGCGACGGGCCCCCCGAGGGCCGCGACGCCGGCGCTCGTGAGGAGCGCGAGGGCGACGGCGACGACGACTGTGCGTTGCATCGGGGACCGTCCTCGTTCGGAGCCGTGGGCGGGGCGACTTATGAGTGGTACGGCCCAATTATCAACCGATGGAGCCGGGGCGGAGTCCGGACGTCGATCACGAGTGGCGCTCCCCGCGAACCGGGAACGGTCGCCCGTCTCAGGAGGGGCTGTTGGGACGGGTGCCGAGTTCCACCTCGACGGTCCGCTCGCTCCCGTCCCGCAGGATCGTCAGCGAGACGGCGTCGCCGGGGTCGGTCTCCAGGGCGAGGTAGCTTCCCAACGCCTCCGGCGTGTCCGTGGTCGTCCCCTCGATGGACAGCAACACGTCGCCGCCGACGGGGACGCGCTCGCCGTCGACCACCTCGGGGTCGCTCGGCCGGAGGATCCCCTCGGCGGGCCCGTCGGGCATCACCTGCACCACGAGCAGTCCGCGCGGCTCCGCGAGGTCGTTGGCCTCGGCGAGCGTCGGCGTGACCGGCGCCAGCGCCGCCCCGAGGAAGGAGTGTTCGAACGAGCCGGTCTCGATCAGTTCCGGAAGCACCCGCCGGGCGAGGGCCGCCGAGATGCCGAACGCGATGTTGTCGCCGCCGCCGGAGTTGATGACGGCGACCACCGAGCCGTCCAGCGCGACCAGCGGCCCGCCGCTGTTGCCCGGGTTGACCGCCGCGTCGGTCTGGATGGCGTCGGGGATGTTGAAGCCCGTCGGCGCGGGGATCGAGCGGTCGGTGCCGCTGACGACGCCGGTCGTGACCGAGCCGTCGAGGTCGAACGGGTTGCCGATGGCGACTACCTCCTGACCGATGACCGCCGGCTCCGACGCGAACGCGAGCGGTACCGTCGACTCGGGCAGGCCCTCGACGGCGACGGCCGCCAGGTCGCTGTTCGGGTCGGTACCGACGACCTCGCCCTCGTACCAGTCGCCCCCGCTCGTCCGGAGGTCGACCGCCGTCGCGTCGCCGACGACGTGGGCGTTCGTGACGACGTGGGTGCCGTCGTAGACGAAGCCCGTCCCGCTCCCCGATCCGGTCTCGACCAGGAGGACCGAGTCGATAGTGTCGCGGTAGACCCGGGTGTAGGGACTGGTGTCCGTCGATGCCGCACCGTCGTCACCCGTCGGCGCCGACGCGCCACAGCCGGCGAGCCCCGCGGCCAGCGCGAGACCGCCCGCACGGAGGAAGCGGCGTCGGCTCGTCTCTCCCTCGACCATCGTCGACACTCGGGGATGCGGCGGGGAATAGGTTGGGGGTCAGTTACCCTCGACCAGCCGCCGGAGCTGTTCGGGCGGGACCGCACCGCGCGCCGCGTGCCCGTCGTACGCGAACGTCGGCACGCCGGTGATCCCGCGTTTCTGGGCGGCCTCGAACTGTTCGTCGACCCGGGCGAAGAGGTCGTCGTCGGCCAGCGCCGACCGGACGACGGCCGGATCGAGGTCGGCGGCCTCGGCGCAGTCGACCAGGACGTCCGCCTCCCCGATGTCCCGACCGTCGGTCCACAGCGCCTCGAAGACCGCCCGGTCGAAGGCCAGCCACGTCTCGTAGTCCTCCGTCTCCTTCACGCGGTAGGAGACGGCTTGGGCGGGGCGGGAGTCGACGTCGGTCGCGATCTCCTGTGCCAGGTCGACGTCGTACTCCTCGCCGAGGCGCCGGACGTTCTCCCGCGCCTGGGCGTAGTAGTCGTCGCCTTTCCCGTCGTCGACGGAGTGATCGATCGTGCCGTCGGCGTCGCGTTTCCCCGCGCGGAGGTCGAAGGGGTGCCAGTCGACGGCCAGCGGCTCCGCCCGCTCGGTCTGATACCGATCGAGGGACTGTCGACCCAGATAACAGAAGGGACAGACGTAATCCGAGTAGACCGTGATGCGCTCGCGGGCCTGGGTGTCGCTCATGTGTCCCCTCGGAGGGCCGTCGGGTAAAAGAGTGCGATTCGGCTGTGAGCCACGCGCACACGACCCCCGGCGTGACCCGCTCACTCGACGACGACGGCGCCTTTCATCCCCAGCGACCGGTGGGGCGTACAGGCGTAGCGGTAGGTTCCGGCCTCCTCGAAGGTGTGTTCGAAGGTGAACCCCTCCTCGGCGGTGAGGTCGCTCTCGAAGGCGCCGCCCTCGTCGGCGACGTTGTGCTGGGCGCCCTGCCCGGTCCACTCCCAGAGGACCGTCGTCCCGGCCGAGACCCGGATCGCCGTCGGATCGAACGCGAAGGCGCCACCGTTGCCCTGCGCGCCGACGCTCACGGTGACCTGATCGCTCCCCGTCTCGTCGACGACCGACTCGTAGTTGTCGACGTTGGAGAACCACTCCTGGAGTTCGGCGCCCGCGCCGCCGTCGCCGGCGTCGCCACCGCCGCCGGAATCGGTCGCGGTGTCCTCGCCACCGCCGCCGGAATCGGTCGCGGTGTCCTCGCCACCGCCGCCGTCGCCACCACCGCCGCCGCTACACCCCGCCAGCGCGGTGAGACCACCGAGGGCGAGTGCGCTCGTCGACAGTACGACCGACCGTCGCGTAGGCGAATCGGAATCGAACATCGTCCACGTGGACGATGGCACCGGGTCGCCCCGAGCGTTCCCCCGAACCTGTTCGGGGACGTGGCCGGCGTCCCGATCGGGTTCGGCCGACGACCGTTCACTCGGTGTCGTCGAGCAGGCCCATGTCCTCGGCGACGAGGTCGGCGAGGCGGTCGACGACCGCGGGGTCGACCGCCGCCACCTCCTCGCCGTCGTGGACGTTCTCGTTGTGACTCGCGACCGCGTCGGCAACCGCCGTGAGCGGCACCCGCGTCGTCGTCTCGCAGTCCGGGCAGACGATGGGTACCGTCGGGTCGTCGTCGCTGGTCATCGGTGCCGAACGCTCGCGCGCCAGGACAAAAAGGGCGGGGGAGGACGACGGGTCGGCGTCGCGGCGGCGACCGTCAGTCCTCGTGTTCGCCGCGGGCCCGCTCGAACATCGCGAGCGCTCGCTCCCGGCGTTCGCTGTGGTCGACGACGGGGGCCGGATACTCCGGTGCCGTCCGGCGGCGCTGTGTCGGCGACAGTTCGTGCCAGTCGTGGATCAGGTCGGGGTCGACCCCGCGGAGTTCGGGGACGTACTTCCGGATGTATTCGGCGTCGGGGTCGTGGCGCTCGCCCTGGGTCATGGGGTTGAAGATGCGGAAGTAGGGCTGGGCGTCGGTGCCGGTCGAGGCCGCCCACTGCCAGCCGCCGTTGTCGTTCGCGGGGTTGTGATCGACGAGTTTCCGCCGGAACCAGTCGTACCCCTCGCGCCAGTCGATCAGGAGGTCCTTCGTGAGGAAGGAGGCGACGATCATGCGGACGCGGTTGTGCATGTACGCCTCCTCGCGGAGCTGGCGCATCCCCGCGTCGACGATGGGGTACCCCGTCTCGCCGTCCTTCCAGGCCCGGAGCTCCGCGGGGTCGGTCCGCCACTCGATGTCGTTCTCGTAGTCGCGGTAGTTCTCGGTCACTACCTGGGGATCGAAATAGAGGACGTGATGGTAGAACTCCCGCCAGGCGAGTTCGCCGCGGAACGTCTCGACGGCCTCGCGGGCGTCCTCGTCCGGGGCCTCCTCGCGAGCGCGGACGACCCGGTCGTGGACCGTCCGGACGCCGACGGTGCCGTGGGTCAGATGCGGCGAGAGGCGGGAGGTGGCGTCGGCCGCCGGGCGGTCCCGCGCCGACCCGTAGTCGTAGATCGGTCCCGAGCAGAACTCGTTGAGGCGGTGCCGCGCCGTCTCGTAGCCGCCGGGGGGGATCGTCGCCTCCGGGTCGTCGAAACCGAGGTCGTCGAGGGTCGGGATCGGCGTCTCGACACCCGGGTCGACGAGCCGATCCGCGCCCGGGGCCGCCACCGACGACGCCTTCTCGCGGTCGCGCCACTTCTTCCAGAAGTAACTGTAGACGGCGTAGGGATCCCCGTCGTTGGTGGTGATCGACCCCGGTTCGTGGAGGAGGTGATCGTCGACGATCCGGTGGTCGACGCCGTCGGCGGCGAGGCGGTCGGCGACCCGGTCGTCGCGCCGGCGGCCCAGCCCGGAGTAGGCCTGCGCCCACGACACCGTCCCGGCGTCGTACTCGTCGGCGAGACGGGGGAGTTCGGCGGGCGCCTCGCCGCGGACGATCAGAAGGTCGCTCTCGCGGGCGCGATACCACTCGCGAAGGGTTGCGAGACTCTCACGAACGAACGCCACCCGAGGCGGCGCGGCGTGGGTCAGCACTCGCGGATCGAAGACGTAAATCGGCAGTATCGGGTCGTCTCCCGTCACCAAGGCCAGGTTGTCGGACGGCCGGAGGTCCGTCCGGTGCCAGTGGAGCCGCATGGGGACACGTAGGAACGGGCCCGCATAAACGCTCGATTCGTTGCCGCCGGAAAAAATCGGGGCTTTGATACGGGTCGAATGTCAATTCCTGACAACGGAGCCCCGCTAGTGAGTCCACAGTCGCAGAATTCTATCGATCGACGGGAGGTCGCGGAGTACGAACGCGACGACGACGAGCCCCTCGAGATGGCGATCGCCAGGGCCTTCGATCGTGTCGGGATCGACGTGATGGAGCGGGACACCCCCTTTCACGAGATCGTAAACGTCGACGCCCTCCGCAACCTCCACCACGAATCGCAGGCGACCCCCATCCGGACGACGTTCGTCCTCTACGACCACCCGATGATGATCACCACCGACCGCGTCTGTATCTACGAGCCGTCGGACGACGACTGACCGTGCCGCCGCGGAACGGGGCCGACGGTCCACCGCCCGGAGGGACGAGTCCGCTCCACGTACGGTCGGCAGTCTTACGCGTCGCGAGTCCCGTGTGACCGTATGACAGGAGAGACCGTGACCGCCCGCGGTGTCGAGGTGCCGACGGTCGGTCTCGGCACGTGGCGCCTGCGCGGCGACGACTGTCGGCGGGCCGTCGAGACGGCGCTCGAACTGGGGTATCGACACGTCGACACGGCACAGGCCTACGGCAACGAACGACGGGTAGGGGCTGCGATCCGGGGGAGTGCGGTCGACCGCGAGGACGTCTTCCTGACGACGAAACTCGACGGCGGGAACCGGGATCGGGAGTCGGTCCGTCGGTCGGTCACCGAGAGCTGTCGGCGTCTCGATACCGACTACCTCGACTGTCTCCTGATCCACTGGCCGAACGCCAAGCCGCCGTTCTCGCCCGTTCGACTCCCGGGGGCGACGCCGCTCGGGGAGACGCTCGACGCGATGGCCGACCTGGTGGCCGAGGGGCGCGTCCGCCACGTCGGCGTCTCGAACTTCGACGTCCGCCTGCTCGACCGGGCGCGGTCGCGTTCCGAGGTGCCCATCTTCGCGAACCAGGTCCAGTTCAACCCCTACTGGGACCAGCGCAGCCTGCTGTCGTACTGCCGCCGGCACGACGTGTTGGTGACGGCGTACAGCCCGCTCTGTCACGGCGGGGTCCTCCACGACGACGTCCTCGCGGCCGTGGGCCGACGGTACGACAAGACCGCGGCCCAGGTGGCGATCCGGTGGGTCATCCAACACGAGGGCGTCCGCACGGTCCCCAAGGCGACGACGCGCGAGCACCTCCGGGCGAACCGCGAGGTGTTCGACTTCGAGTTGACCGAGGCGGAGATGGAGCGGATCCGGCGCCCCTCGAAGCTCCGGGCGTTCGCGGGGTTCGCCCGGTCGCGGCTGTCGGGGTGAGGACGAGCGGAAACCGCGTGACTGAAGTCGGCGCCGCGTCGAGCGCCCGGGGATGGAATCCCGTTCGGCTCGCTCCGACCGCGACCCCGGACCGCCGGCCCTCGATCGGTACGCCGGATACGAGGACGGCGACGAGTTCGTCGTCTGTGACCGCCGGGACGCCCGGGCGTGGCTCCGCTCCGATACGGTCGTGTCGCTCGATCCCGATAGTCGCGATTGAAACCGGTTACACGGCCGATCGCGGAACGACGTGCGATCGGCTGTGCGATGACTTTCAATCGCGACTACGGTCGTCGGCCGCACCCGCCCGGATCGTGACGTGGCGGGCCTCCACGGCCGTGACCGTGCCGTCGAGGGTGGCGTGGTGAGCGTTGCTGATGGCCTCGCCCGGCGTGGCGATCATCTCGCCGCGCTCGACCCGGTCGCCCGGCGCGACGATGGGGTCGGCCGCGGCGACGGGACCGAGCGACGGGTTGGCGACCAGCGGTACCCGGACTGCGTCGGGGTCGAGCGCCGAGGGCGTCGCCTCGTGGTCGCCGTCCCAGTCGCGGGCGTCGAGGAGGTCGATGCGTCCCTCGCCCAGCGTGTGTGCGGCGACCGTCTCCCGGTCCACGAGCAGGACGCCGTTCGTCCGCTTCGAGACGGCGAACGTCTCGGGCGGGCCGTCGGTCCGGAAACACCACCCGGGGCCGCCCTCCAACAACACCCGGTCGTCCGGGACGGCGTCGATGGGGATGCCCGCGGCGTCGAGCAGGTGGGCCGCCGGCGTCCCCACGGGGACGTCGAGAAAGCGGTGACGGGGGACGTCGCCGGCGACGTGGACGTACTTCCGGGTGACCGGCGTGCCCGAATCGAGGGCGCGCCGGAGGTTCGCCAGCGTCTCGACGTTCTGGACGATCCAGCCGTGGTCCATCGGCAGGTCGTCACCCACGAGGACCGTCCCGTCGACGGTCCGGAGGAGGACCTGCTCCATGCCGTACTGGTACCGGTCCTCGGTGTACGCGAACACGACGCCGGACGCCGCCTCGGGGTCGAGGGGCAGGTCGTCGGGCAGGTAAACGGTGGCGTCCGTGGCGGTTTCGAGCGGGCGGAGTCGGTCGCGGTCGGTCAGCTTCGGGGCGACGACGACCGTCTCCAGGGCCGTCCCCAGCAGCGCGTCGAACAGGGCCGCGAGCCCGGACGCACGCTCGCGGCCCAACCAGGTGTCCATGTGGTAGACGGGTTCGCTCTCCTGGGCGTTGACCAAGAGGTGATCGACGTCGTCCAGCCGCCGCCACTTCGCGTACGTGGGGAACCCGCTCCCGCCCGCCCCCGCGACGCCGGCGTTGCGAATGGTGGTGGCAATCTCCGGAACCGTCACCCCGTCGAGGCGCGAGAGGCTCATGAGTGCCGAATCGTGTATACTGTTAACAAATAACTATATTAAACCATCGTCTTATTCTAGTTCGACAGTCGTGGAAATATAGGTGAGCCGTCAGCAGACCGGCTTCGGGTCGACACCCATCTCGGTCAGTCGGTCCTCGTACTCGGCGTAGGCGACGGCGACGGTGCGGTCGGCGGCCTCGCGGGCCCGGTCCCAGTCGTCGTCGTCCGCACAGCAGGTATCGAGGAGCGCGGCCCCGTCGTCGACCAGGTCCCGCGTCTCGGAGCGCAGGTCCCGGACGGTGTCGGCGGCCCGCTCGTCGGCCTCGTTGACGAAGAAGTTCACCACCTGCAGCAGCGATCGCTCGCTCACCAGCGGACGGGCGACGAGCCCCGCGGCGACCCGTTCGGCGGTCGAATCGAGGTCACGGAGGTGGGCGTGGAGCGGGTCGGGTTCCGGGTCCGCGTCGGAGATCTGACCGGCGTCGTCCGACAGGTCGCGGACGCGCTCGGCGTGGTCACGCTCCCGGCTCGCGACCCGTTCGAACGCCGCGCGAGCCGCGTCGTCCCCCTCGTCTGCCGCCCACGCCTCGAAGGTCGCGGCGGCGCGACGCTCGGCGTCCAGCGTCGCCGCGAGCACCGACGCCCGGTCGAGTCGGGCCGCCGTCGACGCCACCAGCGCCTTCTCTGAGCCGAGTCGATCCAGTTCGGTCGCGCGGTTCTCCCGCACCGTCTCGACCAGCGTGTTCCCGTCCATGGTGGCCCGTAGGGCGGCGACGCTCATGAACCCCGACCCCACGTTTAACGCCGTCGGGGACGTAACGACGCCGATGACGACCGACACCGCGGAGTCGCTCTCGGCGGCGGCGCTCCGGGAACGCCTCGCCGCCGGCGACCCCGTGACGCTGCTCGACGTGCGGGACCGCGCGGAGGTCGAACGCTGGCGTATCGAGGCGCCGTCGCTCACCCGTGTCCACGTTCCGTACGTGAAGTTCGTCGCCGCGGGCGTCGCCGGCGACGCGACCGACCTCCTGCCCGCCGACGTGCGGGAGCCGGTGGTCGTCGTCTGTCCGCACGGCGCGGCGAGCGCCGAGGTGGCCGACGGGCTCGCGGCCGCCGGCGTCGACGCCCGGAACCTCGCCGACGGTATGGAGGGGTGGGCGCGGTTGTACGACCGCACGGTCGTCGCCGAGGGCGCGGCGACCCTCCACCAGTACAGCCGGCCCGCGAGCGGCTGCCTCGGATACGCCGTCGTCGCGGACGGCGAGATGGCTGTCGTCGACCCGTTGCGCGCGTTCGTCGACCGCTACCGGGCCGACGCGGCCGACCTGGGGGTCGACCTGACCTACGCCGTCGACACGCACGTCCACGCCGACCACGTGAGCGGGGTGCGGGCCCTCGCGGCGGCGACGGGCGCGACGCCCGTGGTGCCCCGAGGAGCGGTCGACCGCGGCGTCGCCGACGCCGCCGACGTCGAGACGGTGCGGGACGGCGACCGCCTCCCCGTCGGCGAGACGGGGATGACGGCGGTGGCCCTGCCGGGACACACGACGGGGATGACCGGCTTCGCCGTCGGTTCGGCGGGCGACACGGACGCGCTCCTGACCGGTGACAGCCTCTTTCTCGACGGCGTCGCCCGCCCCGACCTGCAGGAGGGCGCCGACCCCCAGACGCAGGCCCGGACGCTGTACGCGACGCTCACCGATCGTCTCGCGCGCTTCCCCGACGACGTTCTCGTCGCGCCCGGGCACGCCGACGCCGGCGTGGCGTCGGACCCGGCCGTCGCTCGCCTCGGCGACCTGCGGACCCGGCTGGACGCCTTCGCGGAGGACGAGGCGACGTTCGTCGAGCGGACGACGCGGGGCGGGGCCGAACCCGCGAACGCCGCGCGGATCGTCGGGATCAACCTGGGGACCGAAACCGTCGACGACGGGACCGCCTTCGAACTCGAACTCGGGCCGAACAACTGCGCCGCCGGCGGGTAGCGGGCGATTTATGCCCGTGCCCGGTGACGCACGCCCATGTCCTACGACATCGCGGTCATTCCCGGTGACGGCATCGGGAACGAGGTAGTGGAGGCGGTCGAGCCGTTGCTGGTCGACGTCGCCGCGGCCCACGGGGTCGACGTGTCGACGACGTGGTTCGACTGGGGGAGTCAGCGCTACCTCGACGAGGGGGCGCTCATGCCCGACGACGGCCTGGACCGGCTGGAGTCCTTCGACGCCATCCTCCTCGGGGCCGTCGGCCACCCCGACGTCCCGGATCACGTCACGCTCCGGGGGCTCCGCCTCCCGATCACCAAGGGGTTCAACCAGCACGTCTGTAAGCGCCCCTCGTACCTGTTCGAGGGCGTCGACAGTCCCCTGAAGGGCTACACGGACGGCGACATCGACCTCGTGGTCTACCGGCAGAACACCGAGGGGGAGTACGCGGACGTGGGCGGGCGCGAACACCGGGGCTTCGAGAACGAGGTGGCGGTGCAGGCGTCGGTGTTCACCCGCGAGGCGACCGAGGCGGTCGTCCGGCCGGCGTTCGAGGCCGCGAGCGAACGGGACGGCAAGCTGACGAACGTCACGAAGTCGAACGCCCAGGCCCACAGCATGGTGTTCTGGGACGACATCGTCGAGGAGGTGAGCGAGGAGTACCCCGACGTCGAAGTCGAGCGTCTGCTGGTCGACGCCGCGAGCATGGACTTCGTGCGCCGCCCCGACGAGTTCGACGTGGTGGTGGCCTCGAACCTCTTCGGCGACATCCTCACCGACATCGGCGGGATCATCAGCGGAAGCCTCGGGCTGGCGCCGTCGACGAACATCAACCCCGACCGCACCTACCCGTCGATGTTCGAACCCGTCCACGGCAGCGCCTTCGACATCATGGGTGAGGGGGTCGCCAACCCGCTGGCGACGGTGCTCTCGGGAGCGCTCATGTTCGACCACCTCGGCGAGGACGCCGTCGCCGACGCGCTCCACGACGCCGTCGCCGCCCAGCTGGCCGACAACGACGCCCCGCGCACCGCCGACATCGGCGGGAGCGCGGCGACCGTCGACGTCACGGACGAGCTGACAGAGCGACTGATCTAGCGTCGGACGGGTCGTCGTCCCCGGGTGCCGGCGGTCGTCGCCACGGGAGTTGGCGACCACCGGCGCCGATTCGATCCGTGTTAGTCGCCGGCCGCGTCGACGTGCTGTCCCCAGAATCCCTCGTGTTTGGTCACGTCGAGGTCACCCCGAACGCGGGTCTGACAGGCGAGTCGCAGCCCGTCGTCGGGCTCGTGGGGCGGGAAGGCGAGCCGGCGGCGCTCCCGGGTGGTCGGCTCGTTCGTCGGCCCCTCGACGGCGACGGCACAGGTGCCACAGGTGCCGATCCCGCCGCAGTTCAGCCGGTCGGCGAGCCCGTTGTGTGGGGTGAGTCCGGCATCCCGGAGGACGGTCCTGAGAAGCGTGCCCGTCTCGCAGTCGATCGGACGGCCGCGGAATCGGACGGTCGGCATGTCGACGCCTACGGTCCGGAGCGGCGTATGCGTTGCCACGGCTCGCGTCGCCGCTCCCCGGGTCGAGGGTGCCGGCCCGGGGACCGGACGTGAATTTGACACATGGAAATAAATCGTGATGTATTCCTCCCGAAACGACCGCGATCCGCGTTATCAATCTATATAATTGAAGGAACGAATTGAAACCTCCACCGAAACTGAACCCGATTCATGAGCCGAACGGCCGGGACGGAACACGGGGAAGAGCAGCATCGTGCGGACGACCTGTGGGAGGCGTACGTCGACGCGTCGGGAGCCACCGCGACCGACGAGACGGAGCGTCTCCGGCGGGAGCGGAACTTCTGGCGATCGCTGTTCTGCCAACTCGTCGGCAGGTTCCCCGAGGGGGTGCTGGTCACGACGCCGGATGGAACGCTCACCCACTGGAACGAGACGCTCGAACGCGAACTCGACATCCCGCGGTCGGAGGCGGTCGGGGAGAACGCGTACGACGTCATCGGGACCGAGAACGCGGAGGAGACGCTCGCGGAGACGGTCGCCCGGACCGGTGAGACGATCCAGGAGGACGGGATCAGGGAGGTCCCGACGACCGACGCCATCTTCCAGACGTACGGCGTGCCGCTGTGTGGGCCGGACGGCGCGGTCGCCGGTGCGTTCGAAGTCGCCGCGGACGTGTCCGAACACGTCGAACAGCAACGCGAACTCGAACGGCTACAGCGGCAGGTCAGCGGGGACGTACAGGCGGCACTGGCCGACGTGGCCGACGGAATCGACGACACGGTCGAGATCACGGACGACGTGGAGGCGTTCGCCGAGGAACAGACCGAGCGCATGGAACAGGTCGCCGACGAGGTGTCCGAACAGTCGGCGACGGTCGAGGAGATCGCGGCCAGCACCGAGCAGGTCAGCCAGGCAGCCCAACGTGCCCGCTCCCGCGCCGAGGAGGGCGCCGACACGGCCGAACGGGCCATCGACAGCATGGACGCGGTCAGGGAGTCGGCCGACGGCGCCAGGGCGACGATCGACGATCTCACCGCGCAGGCCGACGAGATGCGGGAGATCATCGACGTGATCAACGACATCGCCGACCAGACGAACCTACTGGCGCTGAACGCCAGTATCGAGGCGGCGCGGGCGGGTGAAGCCGGCGAGGGCTTCGCCGTCGTCGCCGACGAGGTCAAGACCCTCGCCGGGGAGTCCCAGACCCGGGCGAGCGAGATCGAGGAGATGATAACCGAGGTCGTCGGTGCGACCGAGCGCACCGCCCGGGAACTCGACGAAACGACCGAGGAAATCGCCGGCGCCATCGACGCGGTCGGGGCGACCGTCGACGCACTCTCCGAGATCCGACGAGCGATCGACGAGACCGCGACCGGGGCGGCGGAAGTCGCCGACGCGACGGACGACCACGCATCGAGCACCGAGGAGGTCGCGGCGACCGTCGACCAAGCCGTCGACGAACTGGCGACACTCGAAGAGCGACTCGTCGAAGTGAGCGATATCACGGCCCAGCAGTACCGGCAAGTCGAGACGACGGAGGAGACGGTGACGCGGTTAGTCGGGGACGGCGAGGGATCGGCATAACCGGATCCCGGCTCCGACGCCGCGTATCGACCGCCGGACGGGAGCCGACCGTCCGGATCCCGTGGACGGTAGATTAAACACCGGACGCGTCATTCTCGAGGTATGTCGGATCCGGGGCACGTGCTGTACGTCGAGGGGGAGACACGGGCGGGAATGGCCGACGTCCTCTCGAACGCAACCGATCGCGTCGAAGTGCGCGCGGCGTCGAGGGTCGAGGAGGCGCTCGATCTGCTCTCGGCGTGGCCGGCCGACTGTGTCGTCTCGGCCGCCCGTCTCCCGGACGCCCGCTGGCTCGACCTCCTCGAGCGGGTTCGGACGGCCGACGGCGACCGGGCGTTCGTCCTCCATCCAGCCGAGGGGTCTGAGACGCTCGCGAGCGAGGCGATCGGTGCCGGCGTCACCGACTACGTCGCGGATGGCACGTCGATCGACGCCCTCGCGGAGCGCGTACACGCCGCGATAGACGGGACGAACGCGACGTCGCGGGACCGAGGACCGGAGCGTGTCGTCGACCTGGTCCGGTCGATCCAGTCGAAACTCGTTCGGGCACGGACGACCGAGGCGGTCGATCGGGGGGTCTGTGAGGCCCTCGTCGACGCGGACCCGTACGTGTTCGCCTGGATCGGCGACCACGACGGGACGGCCGACGAGGTGGTGCCCCGGGCCTCGGCGGGCGTCGAGATGGGGTATCTCGACGCGATAGAGATCACGGCCGACGGCAGCGAACTCGCCGAGGGGCCAACGGGACGAGCGGTCCGGACGCGGGAACTCCAGGTCGCCCAGAACATCCCGGAAGAGCCGGGATACGAACCGTGGCGGGCGGACGCGACGGAGCGGCGGTACCGCTCCAGCGCCGCGATCCCCCTGGTCCACGAGGGAACGCTGTACGGCGTGTTGAACGTCTACGCCGACCGGACCCGCGCGTTCGACGACGCGGAGACTGCGCTGTTGGGTGATCTGGGCGAAACCATCGCCCAGGCCTTCCACCGCATCCGGCTCCGTGAGCGGTACGAGGCCCAGTACCGGGACCTGTTCGAGGACGCACCGGTGATGATCGCCCTGACGGAGGACACCGCGACCGGACCGGTCGTCGAGGACTGCAACCGGCGGTTCGCCGACAAGGTCGAACGGTCGCGCGACGAACTCCGTGGCCGGCCGCTGGCCGACGTGTACACCGACGAGGCGACGAAACGCCTCGAACAGGGCGGCTACGAGCGTGCGCTCGCCGGCGAGTTCGTCACCGCCGAGCGGACGCTTTGCACGCGGTCCGGCGAGCGACTGGAGACGCTGTTGCAGGCGACGCCGCGGCGGAACACCGAGGGCGACATCGTCGGCACGCACGCGCTCTACGTCGACATGACGGAGCGAAAGCGGGCGCGGGAGGTGATCGACCAGGCCGAGGCGATGGAGGCGTCGATGGACGGCATGGCGATCCTCGACGGCGACGAGTACGTCTACGCCAACCGGGCCCACGCGGATGTCTACGGGTACGACGACCCCGCGGCGATCGTCGGAAATTCTTGGCGAACCCACTACGACGAGGCGGAGATCGACCGGTTCGAGTCGACGATCCTCCCGTCGCTGGCGGAGGGCGAGGAGTGGCGCGGCGAGGCCACGGGCGTGCGCGCCGACGGCAGTCGCTTTCCGCAGGAACTCTCCCTGAGTCCGCTGTCGGACGGGCGGTATATCTGCGTGGTCCGCGACGTCACCGAGCGCCGCCGGTACGAGGAACGACTGGAGCGACAGCGGGACAACCTCGAGATCCTGAACCAGGTGGTTCGACACGACATCCGCAACGACCTGCAGGTGGTGCTCGGCTACGCGGAGTCGCTGCGGCGGTTCGTCGACGGTGACCGCTCGGATCACGTCGAGCGGGTCGTCAGGAGCGCACGCGACGCCGTCGAGATTACGGAGACGGCCGGCGACGTGGCCGAGGTGATGCTCACGGCCGACACGGAGACGGCGTCGATGGGCGTCAGGCGTCCGCTCATCGATCAGATCGAGGAGGTCAGGTCCGCCTACACGGACGCCGTGGTCACGACCGAGGGGTCGATTCCCGACGCGACCGTCAGCGGCGACGAAATGCTCGGCTCGGTGTTCCGGAACCTGCTCACGAACGCCATCGAACACAACGACGCCGCGGTCCGCGAGGTGACGGTCGACGCGCGTCGATCCGACGGCCGGATCGTCGTTCGGATCGCCGACAACGGCCCGGGCATCCCGGACGACCGGAAAGAGGCCATCTTCGAGGAGGGCGAGACGGGGCTCGACAGCGAGGGTACCGGTCTCGGCCTGTACCTAGTCGAGACGCTCGTCGAGCGCTACGGCGGCGCCATCCGGGTCGCGGACAACGAGCCGACGGGCGCCGTCTTCGCCGTCGAGTTACCGATCGTCGAGTGATACCGGCTGCAGGGGTTTTTTCGGCGTCCGGACCGCAGCGACGCGGGTGCGACGCCGTCGACTGCTCGTCGGACTGCTCGGAGCCCTCGCGGGAGCGGGCTGTACCGGCGGGCGGGGCGACCGGATCACCGCGCTGGCGGTCAACCGCGACGACGTCGCCCACCGAGTGACCGTCCGCGTCGTCCGCGGGGACCGGACGGTCGTGGAGAACGCGGTGACGGTGGCGGCCGGCGCGGCGTCCGAGGTGGGCGAAACGCCGTGGCGGCGCGGCCGCTATCGGGTGACCGCCGACGTCGACGGCGAGGCCCGGATCGACCGGTCGTTTCGGGCCACCGAGCCGTTCAACCAACTGGATGTCGTGATCGACGCCGACGGGTCGGCGACGCTGAACCGCGGGCTGGCCGCCTAGCGGTCCGGCGCCCGCTCGCCGGCCGGAATCGTCGTCTCCAGCCAGTTCTCCTCGGGCGGGAGCGGACAGGAGAACGCGTCGCTGAACGCACAGAACGGGGTGTACGCCAGGTTGAAATCGAGGGGAACCCGGTCGCCGTCGCTCACCGTCCCCTCGGGGCTGAGCTCCATGTACCGGCCGCCGTGGTAGGTCTGCTGACCGGTCGTCTTGTCGCGGAAGGGGACGAACAGATCGTCGCGGTCGGCTCCCTCCTGTCGGTAGGCGTGCAGCGATCGGGTGTCGCCGGCGAGGTCGAAGGTCAGGGTGGCGACCCGGAGGTAGCGCACGGTACGGTCGTCGCTCGTCTCCATCTCGACCGGTTCGGGGTCGTCGTGGACGGTCACGGTCGCCTCCACGCGGTAGTCGGGGTCGGGGTCGAAGTAGTCGAGACCGTCGAAATCGTCGCGGCGCTCCGGGGGGAGCGGCGACGCGCGGGCCTCGGCGAAGGCGCGGTCCTTCTCGGCGCGGTTCTCGCGCAGGCGCTCGGCGTAGTCGTCGTCGGTCATACCGTCCGTTCCGGGCCGACGGGTTTCATCCTGTTTATCGTAAGTCGTTACCGGTGGTTCGCCGGAGTCTTGGCGAACCACCGGTACACAGTTACAATAGCCCGGCGGCCCACGTCCGGTGACGCCGACACAACCCGGTATCACGCGGGTCAGGGAACGCATATATCCGTGGCGGGCCTACCCTCGGGCCATGCGAAGCCACCGACGCGACCGAGCGGACGGGCGGGGGGACGCGACGTGAGCGAACCGCACGGAAGCCAGCCGCTCGTGACGGGGGGGACGCCGCTCTCGGAGGCGTCCGCGGCGGCCGTCCTCGTCCACGGCCGAGGGGCGACCGCCAGGAGCATCCTCCGGATGGGCGAGGAGTTCGGCGTCGAGGGCGTGGCCTACCTCGCCCCGCAGGCCGCCGGCAACACCTGGTATCCGAACCCCTTCACCGCCCCCGTCGAGTCGAACGAACCCGGGCGGTCGTCCGGGCTGGACGCCGTCGGCGACGCCGTGAGCGAGGCGAACGACGCCGGCATCCCGACCGAGCGCGTCCTCCTTCTGGGCTTCTCGCAGGGGGCCTGTCTCGCCAGCGAGTTCGTCGCCCGAAACCCGCGACGGTACGGCGGGGTGGCGGCGCTCAGCGGCGGCCTCATCGGCGAGCGGATCGACCCCGCGGACTACGAGGGCGACCTGGCCGGCACGCCGGTCTTTGTCGGCTGTAGCGACGTCGACCCGCACATCCCCGCTGAGCGGGTCCGCGAGTCGGCGACGACCTTCGAGCGCCTGAACGGCGACGTGACCACGCGGCTCTACGAGGGGATGGGTCACACGGTCAACGCCGACGAGCGCGACCACGTGGTGTCGATGCTCTCGGCGCTCGTGGCCTGATCGGCGGTCAGGTCGCCGACTCGTTCGTCCGCAGGTTCTCGTCGAGGAACGTCAGGGTCTTCGCCCAGGCGTCGCGGGTGTCGTTCGGGCGGAAGCTCTCGCCGCTCGGGTTGGCGAAGGCGTGGCCCGCACCCTCGTAGACGTAGATTTCGCGCTCGACGCCGACTTCGCCGAGCGTCCGGTCGAACTCGCGGACGTTCTCGATGCCGACCACCTGGTCCTCGGAGCCGAAGACCCCGAGGACGGGGCCGTCGACGCGTTGGAGGGTGGACTCGTTCGTCGCCAGCGTCCCGTAGTAGATCACCGTCGCGTTCAGGTCGGCGTCGCTCAGGCTCAACTGGAGGCTCTGGCCGCCGCCGAAACACCAGCCGAGGCTGGCGACCCGGTCGGTGGTGTCGGACCGCTCGCGCAGCCCCGACACCGCACGGCTCATCTTCGAGACGGCGACGTCGGGGTTCTCGCGCACCTGGCCGGACAGCCGCGCCGCCTCGGAGGAGTTGGCCGCCACCTCGCCGTCGTAGAGGTCGACCGCGAAGACGACGTAGCCGTGGCCGGCGAGGATGTCGGCCATGTGTTCGATGTTCTCGTTGAGTCCCCACCACTCGTGGATCATGACGACGGCGGGGTACTCGCCGTCGTCGGCCGGCCGGGCGAGGTAGCCGGGCGTGCCGTCGACCGTCGTCCGCTCGGAGGTGATCGCCGAGAGGTTCTCGGCGTCGAAGATGTCGGCGTTGCCGCCGGACGTGACGGCCTGACAGGTGCCGTTCTTCTCGATGGCTCCGGGCTGACAGCCCGTATGCGGGGTCTGGGTGTAGGCCGCTTCGGCCTCGGTTTCGGTCGGCGCCGCCGTCGGCGTCGACGACGGGCGGTCGGTCGGGGTCGACGTTTCGGTCGGTGTCCCGTCGCCGGGGAGCACTCCCGAACAGCCGCTCAGGAGCACCAGCGCGGCGACGAGGATCGGGGCGGTCCGGGGAGTTGACATTTCGTCCGGGGAACGGAACGGATCGGCAAAACCGTGTCGCCGACGTGGAGTCACTGCCAGGTCGTGTAGAACAGGACGGCGATGCCGACGGATTCCAACACCTGAAGGACCATCATGACCTCGACCGCCAGGGGCGGCATCGCCGGGGCATTGAAGTAGAAGTACAGCGCCACGACGTTCTCGGCGAGGAGGAGGGATCCGAACAGGATGAGCCCCCGGAGGATCGACCCCGGAACCTCGCGGTAGTTGCGGATCCAGACGGTCAGCAGGCCGAGCAACAGGACGATATTGACCCCGGCGGCGACCCGCGCCACGTCGACCATCAGGCTCATCGCTCTCCCCCGTCGGTCGACGCTCCCGCTCGTGTGGTGGCTCGGTCACGGATCATTCTCGGAGTTTGGTGAGTATTTCCTCGACGGTGTCCCAGTGGGTTCGGGTGCGGTCGCTCGGCAGATAGACCGTCCCGTAGCTCTCGTCGCCGCTGGTGACGATGTCGTGTTCCTCCAGGACGTCGAGGTGGTGTCTGACGGTGTTGTACGCGAGGTCGAGGTCCTCGGCGAGGCGGTTGGCGTTCCGGGGACGCTCGTCGAGGGCACGGAGGATGCGCGCGCGGTTGGGACCGCCCCGCGTCGCGGCGAGAACCTGCCAGAGCACCACCTCCATACACACGGGCGTTCAAAGGGGAGTCACAAATAACACGCCGGTCCGGGACGGCACCGCGGGGCGGATCGAACGTCGCGAGTGCGGGACCGAGGCCGAGACCGGAACGGGAAGATCCGACGCGGGCCCGCCCGCGGCCGGGGCTCGCGACGGGAAACGTGGTCGGTTCGGCCTGGGGGCGTGGCATACGACGACTAACTCTGACGACCGGGCTTAGTGATTGTGCAAACTCGGACGCAAATCCGACCGGATTCGGGATCGATCCGATTTCGCCGACCGGCGACGACATCCGGCGATTGGAGCCGGATTTTGGCGAGATTCTAGTCCCAGTCACGAAAGTAGTTATTCATCTGTCAGACCACCCCACGACCGGACGATGACGAACCCTTCGGACACGACACGACGACACGTACTCCTCGGACTCGGGACCGTCGCGACGACCGCCCTCGCCGGCTGTGGCGGGAACGGCGGGGACGCGACCGCGACACCGACCGAAACCGAGACCGAAACCGAAACCGCGACACCGACCGAAACCGCGACGCCGACGGAGACCGAGACCGAAACCGAGACCGAAACCGAGACGGCGAACCTCCGGGTCGCTCACCTCTCGCCCGACGCGCCCGACGTGGACGTCTACGCCGACGGGAGCGCCGTCCTCGAGGGTGTGAGCTTCGGCACGGTCAGCGACTACCTCGAAGTTCCGGCCGGCGACAGGCAGTTGCGGATCACCCCCGCCGGCGACGGGGGAACGACCGTCTTCGAGGGCGCCGTCCTGGTCGAGGCTGACGCCGACTACACGGTCGCGGCGGCCGGCGAGGTCGGCGACATGGCCGACCAGCCCTTCGAGCCGCTCGTCCTGGAGGACGACAACAGCACGCCCGCCGACGACACGGCGCGGGTGCGGCTGGTCCACGCCTCGCCCGACGCCCCCGCCGTCGACGTGACCCTGGCGTCGAACGGCGACGCGCTCTTCGACGGCGTCGCCTACGGCGAATCCGGCTACGTCGAGGTCCCCGCCGGCGAGTACACCCTCCAGATCCGGGGCGATACGGAGGCCAACGACGGCGACGTCGTCGCCGAGTTCACGATCGAAGTCGACGGCGGCGAGGTGTACACCGGCTTCGCGGCCGGCTACCTCTCGCCCGACGACGAGTCCGCCGACACGCCCTTCGACCTGTTGGTCGCCCGCGACACGCAGGGCGGGATGCTGGAAGTGACCCAGCCGTCGGACGGGACCGCGAACCTCCGGGTCGCTCACCTCTCGCCCAACGCCCCCAGGGTCGACGTCTACGCCGACGGGAGCGCCGTCCTCGAGGGCGTGAGCTTCGGCACGGTCAGCGACTACCTCGAAGTTCCGGCCGGCGACAGGCAGTTGCGGATCACCCCCGCCGGTGCCGACGGAACGACCGTCTTCGAGGGCGCGGTCACCGTCGAGGCCGACACCGACTACACGGTCGCGGCGGCCGGCGAGGTCGGTGGGACGGTCGATCGCCCCTTCGAACCGCTCGTCCTGACGGACGACAACGCCACACCGGCGGACGACATGGCTCGGATACGACTGGTCCACGCCTCGCCCGACGCCCCCGCCGTCGACGTGACCCTGGCGTCGAACGGCGACGCGCTCTTCGACGGCGTCGCCTACGGCGAGTCCGGCTACGTCGAGGTCCCCGCCGGCGAGTACACCCTCCAGGTGCGGGGCGACACCGAGAGCAACGACGGCGACGTCGTCGCCGAGTTCGACGTGAACCTCGGCGGCGGGACGGTCTCGACCGGCTTCGCGGCCGGCTACCTCTCGCCGGAGGACGACCCCGCCGAAACGCCGTTCGATCCGATCCTCGCCACCGACGCCGGCGGCTCGATGGGCGGGAGCATGCGACGCGAGGCGCCGGCGGGGGCGGCCATCCGGCGCTAGCGGGGCCGTGCGGTCACTCGCCGGCGAGTGCCGCGACGACCGCGTAGGTTCCGAAGGTGGCGACGAGAAGGCCCGATAGCTGCGTGCCGGCGGTGGACAGGAAGCCGACGTCGTACAGCAGCGGCGCGAGCATGAACCAGCCGCCGAACAGGGTCGTGAGCACCGCGGGCGGGAGGCTCACGCGGCCCCGTGCCCGCAGGAGTTGGACGTTCCGAGCGGCGAAGACGACGCCGAGGACGCCGCTCGTGACCACGCTACCGGTGAAGGCCGGCGACGCGCCCGCGACGAGGGGCGTCGCCGCCGCCGCGACACAGCCGAGGACGCCGATCACCGTCGCCGCCGAGAGGAACCGCGAATCCACACCAGGCACGGGCGGACGTTCGACTCGACGGATATGAATGGTCGGTCTACCGCGTCGCCCGGAATTCGCCGTGTTTGACGCCGATTCCGAACGCGAGCAGTCCGAACACGAGCATCGAGGGGGCTACCATCATCAGCGTCGTCCGCAGGGCCATCATCCCGCCGGCGACGAGGCCGGCGACGCCGAGGACGACGATGGCGATGACGGTACCGAGCGCGACCGGGAGGCTGAACTCCATACGTCGAGGGAGTGGCCGGAGTCACATAATAGAGTCGGCGCGCCGGTCGTCCGGGGGGCGTTCCCGGCCGCCGTCCGACTCGATGGACAGCGGGTCGTCCCGCCACTCGATGGAGAGGTGATGGCGCGGCAGATAGGGCGACAGATCGGTGACCGACAGCACGCCCCGGTACCCCTCGTCGTCGACGACGGGCAGGTGTTTGACCCCGGCGGTCCGCATCCGTTCGGCGGCCTCACTCACGGTCGTCTCCGGGGGGACCGTCGTCACCGGCGACGACATGATCGTCCGAACGGACGGGCGACCGTCCGTCTCGGCGACCATCGCCACCAGGTCGGAGGCGGTGACGACGCCGACGACGGATCCGTCGTCCAGGACGGGCAACACCGACACCTCGGGACGGCGGAGGTACTCGGCCGCCTCGGTGACTGGCATCGCGGGCGGGACGGTGGGCGGCGATCGAAGGTCGGCGGCGGAGAGTGTCGTCTCTATCATATCTATTATTGACAATATACCACAGAAACAAAAATATTTCGCACGTTCGTTTTTCTAATGAGATTCAAAATATTCGTATGTAGACTATTATCGCGAATATATTCAATTTTTCTTTCATCGACTGCTCGCGCGGACGTCCCGTCACGGCTCGGTCCGGCCGACGGACACGGCACCACGGACCCCACGGACCACGAACGTCGCGCGAGCGGTTCCGTCCGGGCCGCGGACGGACACGTCGACGGCGACGGCGACGAGGGCGGTGGTGTCCGCTCTGGTCTGTGTGATCACGCCGCCGTTGGCGACGCAGGCGCCGAAGGCGCGGTCCGGGCCGCGGGGACAGCGCACCCTCGCCCACCGTCGTGCCGCGCTCGCGTTGCGGGCTACGTCGACGGTTACCCCCTGGGCCGTCCCCGTGGACTCGACGGCCGCAGCCGTCGCGTCGACCCAGGTGACTGCGAGGTCGGCCGCCTTCCGGTGCTGGTCCGCCGCGGTGCCGTTCGACACCGCACCGGTGGCCTCGGCGACCGTCCGTTCGAGGGCACGCTTGCCGTCGACCAGCGTCGTCCCGACGCGGTCGTCGGACGGGGCGGCCGCGTCGCCGACGTAGCCCAGCTGGGCGTACGCGAGCAGCATCGGCACGAGGGCGGTGACGACGACGGCGGCTGCGAGCAAGACGAGTTGACCGCGGCGGCGACTCATCCGTACCACACCCTGACGGTGACCGGGCCGTGACGCGTCGGCACCGTCGTCGACCCGACAGTCGTTCGCGGCGGGCGCGGGTAGCCGACCGTCCCGTGTGGCGTGCTGATCCGGAAGGCCACGTCCGCGGGGAGCGCGCGGGCGGCCCGCTCCCGGGCGTCGGGACGGAGGCGGTCGAACGACGCCGAGGAGCGGGCGAGCGCGACGAGCCACGCGTCGCCGGTCCCGGGGGCAGGTTCCGAGCCCAAGAGGGTCGCCGTGTCGCGGGCCAGGGCGTCGAGTTGCGGTTCCGCCGAGGGCGCGGGAGCGACGCCGGCGGTGAACCCCGCGGCGACGCCGACGACGAGGACGACGCCGACGGCGGCCTCGACCACCGACAGCGAGAGCTGTCCCCTACGCATCGACGGTCACCGTGAGGACGCGGTCGTCGACGATTCGCGGGCGGTAGGTCACCGCGACCCGGCCGGTCGCGTTCGCCCCGGCGTCGACCCGGAGTGTCGTCGGTTCGTACCGGTCGAGGTGGACCGTCGCCGTGGTGTTCAGCCCGCCGCCGTCGTGGAGGACGACGCGGTCGTTCGCCCGGACGGACCGGAGAGTGGTGTTCGGCCCGGGGTCGAGGGTGACGGTGGCCCGGCCGACGCCGCCGGGGACGGTGACCGTCGACCGCCGGGAGAGATTGGCCCGGATCAGCCGCGGTTCTGCCCGCGAACGGACGACGACCGACCGGCGGACCGTCCACCCGCCGCCCGGCGCACCCCACTCGACGACGGTGCGGTCGTCTAGCGCGACCCGAACGTCACCCGCCCCGGCGGTGGGCGCCAGTTCGCGGAGCCGGCTCGCGTTCAGGGCTGCGACCCGCGAGGCGTTGAGCACGTTCGCCCGGGTCGTGACCGGCGAGTCGGCGGCGGTCAGTCGGTCGGCGGTGGCGGCCGCCGCGTGTCGCTCGATGGGTTCGCGGTCGGCGCCCGCGAGCGCGGCGTCGGCGAGGCTCACGCCGACGACGGTCGCCCCCGTCAGCAGGACGAGGGCGACGACGAGCGCGAAGAGGTTGGTCTGTCCCCTCACGCGAGGATCACCCGGAGGCGACTGCCGTCGCCGCGAATCCTGAGCGTCGCCCGCTCGTCGCTCGACCACGACCCCTCGACCGTGGCGACCCGCCGCGGCAGCGACAGCCGGAGACGCCCCGAGAGGGTCGGATCGGGATGGTCGAGGACGAGCGTGCGGTTCTCGACCCGCAGCCGGTAGACGGCGCCGTCGATGGCGGCCGGGAGGTCGACACGCCGGGACACCGCGGCGCCGCTACTCGGCGGTGGGACCGACGCCTCGATGCGCGCGGCGGTCGTCGCGAGGGTGCGGTCGCTCACCTCCGCGGCGGCCGCGGTCCGGTAGTCGGGGACGACCCCGCCGTGGAGGGTAGCCACCAGCGAGGCGACGTAGAGCAGGACCAACAGCGCCTCCAGCGTCTTGCCGACGACGGGGACGAGCCCGCGGTCGGTCACCGGCCCACCTCCAGGTTCAGGTCGTGGACGAACACGTACGCGTCACGGACGTCGGGGAAGCGCGCGACGACGCTTGGCACGCCGTCGTCGTCGAAGGATCGGCGCGTCGTGGTCGCCCCCAGTTCGGCGAAGTGACGCTCCCAGACCGCCGGAGTCCGGGTTTCGACGGCGATACCGATACCGCCGCCCGACAGCCGTCGTCGGTCGTGAGTGACGTTCGTCCGCAGCGTCACCGTCGTCGGGCCGTCGACCGCCACGGCGTCGGCGCCGAGACGGGAGAGGCCGACGAAGAGCGTCCGATCGCGGATCGACACCGGCGGCGCCGTCCGGGCGCGGGCCCCGGTGCCGGTGTCGGAGACGGTCGTGCCGGCGACGTGACGGACCCGCCGCTCCCCGGCGGCGTAGACGAGGCCGCCGACGGCGTACTCGGCCGCGGGGTCCGTGCCGTCGAGGAGTCGGACCGACCGCTCGACGGTCCGGAGGCGACCCTCGTGCAGCGTGAGTCGGCGCTCGTGGGGACCGCTCCGCTCGGCGTCGAGGGCCTCCCCCATCGCCGTCGAGACGCTGCGGGCCTCCGCGGCGGAGGCACTCTCCTCGACGACCGAGCCGGCCGCGACCGTCAGCGCCGCGACGCTGACGACGGTGACCGCCAGCAGGACGGCCACCCCGACGGGCGTCGACTGGGCGCGCCGGCTCATATCATCCCCACCCCCGCGAACACGGCGTGACAGACGGCGACGAGGGCGCCGGAGTGGAGCAGCGCCTCGTAGCGCCCGCGGCTGGCGGTGCCGGCGAACCACCCCGACGCCAGCATCGTCGCCTGGGTGACGACGTAGAGCCGGTAGCGCTCCCGTGCCAGGTCGATGGCCGAGCCCTCGATGACGTGGCCGCCGGGGCCACGCACCGAGGCGAGTTGTTCGAAGCCGTCGAAGACGTGGATGCCGACGGCGACGGCGATGCCGACGACGAGCAGCGCGGTCGTCCAGCCGACGGCGACGTAGGCGAGCAGGTTCGCCCGGAGGGCGCGTTTCTCGTGGTAGAGCCGGCCGATCTCGGTCTGGAGCGTATCGAAGACGGTACCGGCGTCGCTACCGGCGTCGAGGGCCCCGGTGACGAGGCCGACGGTCTGCTCGGCGAGCGGCGTCCCCACGCGGTCGACGAACCGCTCCAGCGCCGCGGTACGGACGTTCTCGTCGAGGCCCGTCTCGGGGGAGGTGAAGCTCAGGTTGAGCGCGAGGTCGGCCACGTCGGGGTCGAGCGGCCCGAAGTCGACGTCGCGGGCGACGAGTTCCACCGCGCGGGGGAAGGGTCGGCCGAGGTTGACGTGCCCGGAGACGGCGTGGACGAAGTCCTTGATCTCCCGATCCTTGGCGTCGTCGAGGCGGGCACGGCGGACCCCGACGGCGCCGACCGGCAGGGCGTAGGCGGCGTAGCCGAGAAGGGCGACGTCGGCGGGCGGATACGCGGCGGCGACGAGGGCGCCGACGGCGACGAAGGCCGGCAGGATGGCGACGACGGCGGCACTCGCCGGGTTCCGGGTCGCGGAGGCGAGCGTCGGGAGGAGCCCCGGCGGTCGGCGGTAATGGACGGTCTGTCCGGGGGGGCGGAGGCCCCCCACGACGATGCTCGCGCCGACGCCGAGGACGAGCACGAACGCGGCGCTGGCGTAGACGACGACGGCGCGGGGCGTGGTCGTGCCGAGCGGCGTCGCGAACGGTCGCGAGAGACCGGGTGAGATGATGGCGAGGACCGTCAGGACGATCACTAGAAGCGTCGGGAGGACGAGCAACACCATGAACACCTCCGAGAGGAGCTCCAGCAGGCCGGCAGCCCGGTCCCTGGCGCGGTCCTGCCGGTGGGCCAGCATCCGACTCTCCATCCGGAGGTAGTTCGCGAGTTCGGTCTCGCCCTGCTGGGCGTGTTCACTGAACTTCAGGAGGAAGGGTGCGAGCAGCTCCCGGGAGGGCGTATCGCGGGCGATCCGTCGCAGTCCCTCGTGGAGGCTCCCCGTGAGGGCGGCGGTGTTCAGCACCTTCCGGATCGAGACCGCCGTCTCGCCGTACGGGTCGGTGGCGGCCACCTTCCGAAGCATCGTCCGGTGGCCGTCGCTCCCCGAGGAGAGGACGTGCAGGTACCGGACCGCACCGGGCAGGGTCCGCTCGATGTCGTTCCGGCGCGCGTTGGCCAGCCACCGGAGGTAGCCGCCGCCGAGGCGGACGGTCGCGGTCTTGGCGAGGCCCCCGAGTGCGAGGCCGGCGGCGGCCACGAGCGCGGTCGTCGACGGGACGGGGAGGTCGAATCGCGAGACAGGGAGGGCGTCGACGACGCCCGACGCCACCGCCGGCGAGGCGTCGGCGACGACGACGCCGAGGACGACGGTCGGAACCGTCACCGCGAACGCGACCGCCCAGGAGAGGCCGTACACCCGGGCGAGATAGACGTCGAAGCTGAGTCGGAGGTCGGTCCCCCGGTAGCGCTTGCGGTCCCGGACGTGGCGAGCGTCGTCGGCGTGGCGGGCGAAGAGGGCATACAGGACGCGGTCGAGGGTGGCGTCGTGACCGGTCGGTCGCGCGGACGTCCGGGACGTGGCCGCGACCGAACCGCCGTCGGGTTCCGGATCGTCCCCGGCCGGCCGCTCCCCGGTCACGGCCACCCTCCGCGGTGGGGGCGACCCCCCGACCGAGCGTGTCTCGGCCCTCTCGACATGGGGCGAACTGCCCCGTGATCATATATAAACGTTGGACGGCCGTTCTCAGATTTGATTCGCGTCGCGTGCGAGCGGTCAGCCGGCGAACGCGATGGGCATGGGGGCGAAACAGAGGACGCCGAGGAGGAGCGTCACGGCCCCGACCACCTGCCGGGGGCGCCCGACTGGAGACTCGTCGATGGGCGTCGCGGTCCCGGCACGGAGGAAAAGCAGGGAGAGCAGCCCCCAGAAGAGCCAGAGCTGTGCGCCGCGGCCACCCTCGGCGACGAGGAGGTAGGCGCCGAGGCCGAACAGGCCGACGGGGACGAGCCGCTGGACCGACCGGATCCGGTCGCCGATCAGGGAGCGGGTCACGTGGGCGCCGTCGAGTTGGCCGACCGGGAGCAGGTTGAGGAAGGTGACGAAGGCGCCGATCCAGCCGCCGACGACGACCGGGTTGACGGTCCGGCCGGCGCCGTAGCGCAGGGGCTCGCCGAGGAGCGCGGCGATCCCCCTGACGAGGAGGGGGTAGCCCAGTTCGATCCGGGCGACGAGCGTCGACTCCGGCATCGCGACCGGCGGGAGCGTGACGCCGACGGCGGTGACGACGACGGTGGCGACGAGGCCGGCCAGCGGGCCGGCGACGCCGATGTCGAACAGCGCCCGTCGGCTGGGGATGGTGTCTTTCATGCGGATCACCGCGCCGAGCGTGCCGAGGACGTTCGGCATCGGGATGAAGTAGGGGAGCGTCGCCTCCACCTCGTGATACCGGCTGAGGGCGTAGTGCCCGAGTTCGTGGACCGCGAGGACCCCGAGGACGGACAGCGCGAAGGGCCAGGCACGGACGAGGGCGCGGGGATCCGCGAGCGCGTCGATGCCGTACCACTGCGAGCCGGCGAACAGCGTCGTCAGCACCGTGATCACGAACAGCGCGACGTTGGTCCACGGCACGCCGTCGATCCCCGTCGACCGCTCCGTCGCGACGAGGACGTGTTCGCCCATCTCGTAACGGATGTCGACGCGGTAGCCCCGTCGACGGAACAGGGGGGCGATCCGCCGGATCACCGACTCCCGCTCGTCCATCGGCTCGCCGTAGTACCGGACCTGCTCGTCGGCGACGTCGACATCGTAGACGAGAAACGCCTCGGTGAACGACCCCGGATCGGGGAGGTCGCCCGGAACCGTGGGTTCGGCCATCGCACGCGGTAAGGACCCCAGCCACTAGTATTCCTCGCCCGGACCGGCAGCGATGGGGCGTGAGGGGCCACTCACCACCGGTTCCGGTGGGATCGGTCCCGTGCCGAATTCCTCGGTTGGCGGACATATAAGACCGAGGGGGTCGAAGCGCCGGTATGACGCTACTGGTTCCGTTCGACGACTCGGCGCTCGCGGCGGCGGCGCTGAAGCGAGCGTGCGAGTTCAGCGCGTGCCGGGACGAGGCGGTCGTGGCACTGACTGTCGTCCCCGACGACCGGTCGTTCGCGGAGGAACGCGGCTGGATCGGCGCCGACGAGGCCTACCGGCCGGACGACCTCTGTCGGCAGTTCGAGCGCCGTGTGAAGGCTGTCGACGACGCGGTGACGTTTCGGTGTGAACGGCCCGGCGAGAGCGAGGACGCGACGGCGACGACGACCGACGACGTGACCCGGACGGTCCGGGAGGTGGCGGCGGAACTCGACGTCTCCGTCCTCTTCGTGGGCAGCGAGAACGCGGGCCGGGTGTCGTCGCCGCTGACCAGCGTCGGCGACCCCCTCTCGTCGGACGCGCGGTACGACGTCCACATCGTCAGGCACGCCGAGTGATACCGTTTATCCTAAGTCATTACCGGTGGTCCGCCGGACCGTCTCGGCGAACCACCGGTAACCAGTTACAATAATCCGTATGAGTCAGGCGGTTTCCCGGACGCCCAGATACCGCCGTACCTCCTCGGCGTTCGCGTCGACCTCGTCGTCGCTGCCCTCGAAGACGATGCGTCCGCCGTCCCCGATGTCGGTGTACGCAGCGACGGCGTTCCGAATGGATCCGCCATAGACGCCCGACACAGGATGTAGATTTCTTCTCTTATAGTCGTTTTCGATCCGCTATATTTTGTTCTTATCCGCATCTATATGCAATTCGTCGTATTATTTGGACTATTATGAGACAATCTTGGTCGCGGAGTCACGACGGAGCACACAGGGACGTCCGGCGAGTGCCGACACGACGCCGGTACCGACCACACGGTCGTGTCGACCGGTCTCGGCGGACCGACGGATGACGTCCGACCCCGACTACGACGTCGTGGTCCGTCACGACGCGACGGTGGAGACACGCGACGGAACGGAGCTCGCGACCGACATCTACCGGCCGGCCGAACCGGAAAGCGGGGAGCCGATAGCCGAGCCGAAGCCGGCGCTGCTCGTCCGAACCCCGTACGACAAACGCGAGCGTGAGCGCGTCGAACGGCAGGGGAACTGGTACGCCGAGCGGGGGTACGTGGTCGCCATCCAGGACGTCCGCGGTCGGTTCGCGAGCGAGGGCGAGTTCTACCTCCTGAAAAACGAGGCCGAGGACGGCGCCGACACGGTGGAGTGGCTGGCCGAGCGGCCGTACTGTGACGGACGGGTCGGGACGATGGGCACGTCCTACATGGCGTGGGTGCAGAACGCGCTGGCGACGCGGGACCCGGCGCCGCTTTCGGCGATGTTCGTCAACCAGGGCGCCGCGAACGCCTGGACGGCGACGCTTCGTCACCACGGCGCGTTCGAACTTCGGTGGCTCACGTGGGCGCTCACCATCGGCGGCGGCTTCGCGAAGCGGGCGCTCGACGACCCCGACGTGCAGCGTCGACTCGCTGCGACCGACACGCGGGACGTCCTCGCGAGCGAGCCGGTGGTGCGTGGCCAGTCGCCGCTCCGGTGGATTCCGAACTACGAGTCGTACGTCTTCGACTACATGACGACGCCCGGCTCCGACGACTTCTGGACGGACCCGAGCATCAACTTCGAGGCCCACTACGACGAGAGCGCCGACGTCCCCACGGTGTATGCCGGTTCGTGGTACGACTCCTACGCGAAGGCGACCTGCGACAACTTCACCGCGCTCGCCGACCGCAAGGAGAGCGATCACTTCCTGCTCATGGGGGCCTGGACCCACGGGGGGCAGTCGACGTGGACGAAGCCGTACGCCGGCGAGACGGCGTTCGGCGCGGCGATGACGCGGGACTACCTGGAGACGAAACTCCGATTTTTCGATCACTACCTCAAAGGGCGTGAAACGTGGGACGAACCGCGGGTGCAGTACTTCCGGATGGGGACCGGCGACGGCACGTCGACGACGGCGGGACGGCTCCGCCACGGTGGCGAGTGGGCGACCGGGACGGACTGGCCGCTCCCGGACACCGAGTTCGTCAGTTACTACGCACACGGCGACGGCCGCCTCGCCCCCGAACGGCCGGCCGAGACGGACTCGGCCACGACCTACGAGTTCGATCCCCGAGACCCCGTCCCGACCATCGGCGGAAACTGCTCCTCGTACTACACGTTCGAACCGCGGCCGGAGTCGATCGAGGAGTTGCCGGTCGCGGATCGACCCACGAAGAGCCTCACCGGTCGCGGCGGCTACGACCAGCGGACCCGACCGGAGACGTTCGGGGCGGAGCCACCGTACGGCCCCCTAGAGGAACGTAACGACGTCGTCGTGTTCCGGACGCCGCCACTGACCGACCCCGTGGAGGTCGCGGGGCCGATCCGCGTCCGTATCTACGCCTCGACCGACGCGCCCGACACGGATTTCACCGCGAAACTCGTCGACGAGTACCCCTCGAGCGCCGACTTCCCGTCCGGGTTCGCGCTCAACCTCACCGACTCGATCTGCCGGGCGCGCTACCGGGGGTACCGGCGCGAGCCCGACTTCGTCGAACCCGGCGAGATCTACGCGTTCGAACTGGAGCTCTATCCGACGGCGAACGTCTTCGAACCGGGCCACCGCATCCGGCTCGACGTCTCGTCGTCGAACTACCCCCGATACGACGTCAACCACAACACCGGCGACGAACTCTACGGGGGGCGCGAGTACCATCGCGCGACCAACACCGTCTACCACGAGGCGGACCACCCGACTCACGTCGAGTTGCCGATCCAACCGTCGTAGCCGTCGACGGAGGCGGCGATCCGTATTGGAGATACGGACGAATTATCCCGATATCCGTGAGTCATCGCAGATTTGACGCCCACAGTCGTAACGTACTGTCCGATACACAACGTATTTCCGTACGTGCGAACAGTCGGATACGATGGGTGTCGCGATCCGACGGTTGTCGCGGCGGCCGGCACCCGTGTGTCATGACCGCAAACGTCCGGATACCCGAAACGACGGTGGGAGCGCTTCACGAGGCGATGCGAACCGGCGAGCTGACGAGCCGGGAACTGGTCGAGCGGTACACCGCACGGATCGACCGCTACGACCGGAACGGGCCGGAACTGAACGGCGTCGTCACGGTGAATCCGGCGGCGACAGCCCGGGCCGAAGAGTTGGACAAGCGGCTGGCACGGGAGGGCCGGGTCGGACCGTTACACGGGATTCCCGTCCTGGTCAAGGACCAGGCACTGACCGCCGGTCTCAGGACGACCTTCGGTTCGGAGGCGTTCGAGGACTACGTTCCCGGGACCGACGCGACGGTCGTCTCGAAACTCAGGGACGCCGGCGCGGTCATCCTCGGGAAGACCAACCTCCCGGACTGGGCGGCTGGCGACGCCGGCGTCTCGTCGGTGCTGGGGCGGACGAAGAACCCGTACGCGCTCGACCGCGATCCGGGCGGATCGAGCGCGGGGACGGGCGCTGCCGTGGCGGCGAACCTCTGTGCGGTCGGGATCGGCGAGGACACGGGCGGGTCGATCCGCGTCCCCGCGTCGTGTTGTAACCTCTTCGGAATCCGGGTGACGACGGGGCTGATCAGCCGGGCCGGATTCTCGCCGCTCGTTCCCAGACAGGACACGCCGGGGCCGATGGCTCGGACGGTCGAAGACCTCGCTCGGGTCCTCGACGTCCTCGTCGGCTACGACCCCCGGGATCGGGCGACGGGCGTGACCCGGATCTCCAGCGGAGATTCGTACCTCGACGCGGTGGGGGCAGCGGACCTCGAGGATATCCGGATCGGCGTGTTACGGCAGGCCTTCGGGAGCGACGACGAGCGGGCCGAGCCGGTCACCGCGGTCGCCGAGGACGCGATGGCGTCGCTGTCGGCGGCGGGGGCCGAGCTGGTCGACCCGGTGTCGATCCCCGATCTGGACGCCAAACTCGACGAGACGTGGCTCTACGGCGTCCGATCACGGGCCGCACTCGACGACTTCCTCGACGGACTGGCGGGTGCGCCGGTCGACAGCTACGGCGACCTGTACGAGCGGGGATCGTACAACCACGGGCAGGAGTTGCTGGACGTGATCGCGGAGGGACCGGCGACGCCGACGACGCGACTCGACTACTGGCGAAAAGTCGCCGCACAGACCGACCTCCGGCGGGACGTGCTGGCGGTCCACGCCGAACACGACCTCGACGCACTGGCGTTCCCCGACGTGAAGGTCGTCCCGCGGCCCGCGGAACGGATCGGCACGGGGGACCGGGCGTCGTCGGCCGAGACGTACATGACGAACACCTACATCGCCGCGCAGTCGTCCTGTCCGGCCGTGTCGATGCCCGGCGGGTTCACCGACGACGGGCTTCCGGTCGGCGTCGAACTCGTGGGACCCCCACACCGGGAGCGGCGCCTCCTCTCCATCGCGGCGGCGTACGAATCGGTCACCGAGACACGAGTGCCGCCGTCGGCGGCGCCGGAACTGTGATACGGATATTGTAAGTCGTTACCGGTGCTTCGCCGGACTGTCTTGGCGAACCACCGGTAAACAGTATGAGTCAGTCGTCGCTCGGCGCCGCGCCGGACGAGACGACGGCGGTGTCCTGCCAGGCGTACCGTCCGACGACCAGGCCGAGGACGGCCATGCCGACGCCCACGAACGCCGCTGGCGCACCGAACGGTTCGCCGAGCGCGTTCCAACCGGGACCACAGACCGCCCCGAGGACGATGGAGGCCAGCACCGCCTTGCCGGAGGTGTTCCGGTAGTAGAGTGCCACGTACACGGGGATGAGGAGCGCACTCGTCAGCAGGATCGCCCGCCAGTTGTAGAGGCTGATGATCGTCCCCGGCGGGTTGACCGCGGCGGCGGTGGCGACGACCCCGAAGCCGACAGTCGAGACGCGGGAGACCAACAGGAGACGGTCGTCGTCGGCCTCGCCGTCGACGAAGTAGTCGTAGAGGTCGTGGGCGGCGGTGACGCCGCAGGCGTGGAGCCGCGTGTCGGTCGTCGAGAGGATGCCGCTCATGATGGCGACGATGATGATCGTCCCGATAGTCGTCGGGACGTAGTCCATGATGAGCACCGGGAACGCGCGGTCGACGTTCTCGACGGCCAGCCCGGCGCCGTTGAGCGCGACGGTCGTCCCGGCGCCGAGCATGACTAGCATGACGTAGAACACCGAGAGGATGAACCCGGCCGCCGCGAGGTGGAACTTCGCCGTCCTGATGCTGTCGGTCGCGTTGATCCGGACGACGGTTGACTGGGAGGTGAAGATGGTGCCGAAGAAGGCCACGATGGAGGCGGCGACGCCGAGAAGGGTGTAGGCCCCGTCGCCGAGCGGCGCGACGTTGGCGGGATCGAGCGCCATGAACTGCTGGTTCAGGCTCGTGAGGCCGCCGAGATCGAACACCATGTACGCGAGGGCGACCGCGACGGTCGCCACCATCAGCGTTCCCTGGGCGAGGTCGGTCCACGCCACGCTGACGAGCCCACCCATCACGGTGTAGAGGATGAACACGCCGCCGATCACCCAGATCATGTACTGATACGGGACGCCGGTGATGGTCGTCACGAGCAGTCCCGCACCGACGAGTTGCATGATGAGATAGATCCACGCGTTGGCGAGGAGGACACAGCCCGTGATCGGCCGTGCGACCTCCCGACCGGTGAGTTCGGCGATGATGTCCGGGAACGTGATGTGGTTGAGTTCCCGGACCTTGTGAACGACGAAGTAGAGGCCGCTGATACCGAGCATCAGTCCGAAGACGATACCAGTGACGATGGAGTATCCACCGCCGTAGACCGAACCGACGAACCCGATCACGCTCACCGCGCTCACGAAGTTGGCGACGTACGACCACGTCGCCAGCGTCGGGCCGAGTTCCTTGCCGTACACCCAGTAGTCGCTCACGTCGTCGGTTCGGAGGTACGCCCACGCGCCGATGGCGAGGACGCCAAGCAGGTAGACGACGAAGACCCCGAGATACGCCGGGTTGACGTCGCCGGCGCCCGTCTGGAGCGTGACGCCGAGGCTAGACATTCTCGTCCACCTCGGAGGGCGGTTCTTCGCGGATGTATTCGTCGACTGGCTGTCCCATGATGACGTGAACGATCACGTAGTGGGCCGTTCCGAGGCTCCCGGCGACGAGCGTCGCCACGAACACGAGGAACATCCCGGTCGGCATACCGAGCACTGGCATGGTACACCGGGAGCGTATCTACCCCCGATAATAAATTCTTTGTACATATGTCCTAATATTCGTTCAAAGAAGCCAAGAATACCGTATTTATACTGAGATAGCACGAAATACAATACCGAATTTGGGTAGTTAGTTATCGTATCTGAATACGGGAGTTCGGCGATCCGGGATCAGTCGGCCCGGGAGGCCGGGAGGCCGCCCTCGATCAGCAGGTCGGCAGTCGAAGCCGCCATCACCTTCGTGGCGGTCACCAGCGCGTCGATCGGAACGTATTCGTCGTCGACGTGGGCCTGTTCCAAGAGACCCGGACCGTAGACGATACACTCCTCGATGCCCGCGTCGTTGATCACGAACCGCTGGTCGTCGGACCCGGGGGAGACGACGAACTCGGGGTCGTCGTAGAACGCACCGATCTCCCGCGCGTACGTTCGGGCGACCGTACAGTCCCGTGACGCGCTGGTCGGCTCGGCGACCATGATCTCGTCGTACCCGAACGTGACGCCGGTCGCTGCCCCGGCGTCCGCGAGTAGCCCCTCGATCTCCGCCCGCGCCTCCTCGACGGTCTCGTCCGGCACGAGCACGCGGTAGAACGTCGCCCGACACCGGTCGGGGACGACGTTCTCGGAGTAGCCGGCGTCGATCATCGTCGCCGAGACGTCCGCACACCTCGACTGCGGCGGCGTGACCGGGAGCTCCGTCGTCCGGTCGTGGAGTTCGCTCTCGTACTCGTCGACACGGGCGAGAAGCGCCTGCATCGCCGTGATCGCGTTGGTCCCGTCGTGTGACATACAGCCGTGGGCCTTCTCGCCGTGTGCCGTGACGTGAAACTTCAGGACGCCACGGTGACCGAGACAGACACGTGAGGCGTCGAAACACTCCGTGTAGACACAGTAGTCGGTGTTCGTCTCGTGGACGTAGCCCTCGTCGACGAGGTACGCGAGGCCGGTGAACCCGCCCGTTTCCTCGTCGACGGTCATGCTCTGGGTGATCGACCCGCGGGGGACGACGCCGGCCGCTTCGAGGGCGTCGACGGCGAAGAGGCTGGCCACGATACCCGACTTCATGTCGCTCGCCCCCCGGCCGTAGACGCGGCCGTCCTCGACGATCGGATCGTAGGGGTCGTAACCCCAGTCCTCGCCCGCGGGCACCACGTCGAAGTGGCCGGTGAAGTGGACGTCCGGCCCCGGCCGCTCGGCCGTCTTCCGTCCGAGGACGTTGACCCGGTCGTGGTCGGT
This sequence comes from Haloplanus salinarum, assembly GCF_009762275.1. NCBI lineage: Archaea > Methanobacteriati > Methanobacteriota > Halobacteria > Halobacteriales > Haloferacaceae > Haloplanus > Haloplanus salinarum. The sequence continues at coordinate 1,685,238 of NZ_CP034345.1, forward strand.
TCGCTCCGGGTAGTGGTCGGCGACGACCGCCTCCGGGACCGTCACCGTCTCGACGTCGTATCCGCGTTCGTCCATCGCCTCGACGAGAAAGGCGGCACCCGCCCGATACCCCCGACCCGGCGGGTTCTCGGTCTCGATGGCGAGGAAGTCACACAGGAACTCGACCATCTCGTCGACGCGCTCGTCGACCGCGTCGTAGATCTCCCGCCTGTCGACCGTCCCGGTCACCTCGGGTCCCCGTGTCGGATCGGCCGTCTCCGCCGGGCGAGGAGCAGTGACGTGAGCGGTGTCACTCCAGAAGCTCCCGGACCGACGCCTTCAGCGTTCGGAGGCCGACCGCGGCCTCGGCCGGATCGACGCTCTCGTCGTAGGTGTGGGCCTGACCGAGCTCCCCCGGCCCCCACGTGATCGCCTCGATGTCGGCGTCGTTGACGAAGTTCCGGACGTCAGTCGAGCCCTTCACACCCCAGGGATCGGGGGAGATGTCGGCGTGTTCGGCCGACTGCTCCCGGAACACGTCCGCGAGATCGCTGTCGACGTCGATCGCCGCCGACTCGTAGGTCCGGGTGCGTTCCCACGACGTCTCGATCCCGTGGTCGGCCTCGACGTCCGCGAGCAGCGCGTCGACCTCGTCGTCGATAGCGTCGGCCGACTCCGAGGGGAGGAACCGACGGTCGATGGTGATAACGGCGTCCTCCGGCACGACGTTCTCTTTCGTCCCGGCTTCGATCTTCGTGACCGTCGCGTGGGCCTGCCCGACGAGTTCGTCCTCGCGGTCGGCAATCTCGGCGTCGTAGGACTCCAGCGCGTCGAGCACCGGCCGAGCGTTCGTGATCGCGTTGTCGCCCTGCTCGGGTCGACTGGCGTGTGAGGGGTCGCCCGCGACCGTGATCTCGTACCACGCGAGTCCCTTCTCGCTGGTCGCGGTCCGCATCCCCGTCGGTTCGAGCACGACGCCGTAGTCGCCACCGTACCCCCGTTCGAGGAGCGTCTTCGTGCCGGGTTCACCCGTCTCCTCCCCGATCGCCGCGTGGAAGACGATCGATCCGGAGAGGTCATCGGTGCCGATCTCCGCCCCGAGATCGGCGAGGGCCATCATGCCGACCGCGACGCCGGTTTTCATGTCGGCGCTACCGCGCCCGTAGAGCCGTCCGTCGTCGATCTCGGCGGCGTAGGGCGGGTGGGTCCACTCGTCACGATCACCGGCCGGAACGACGTCGATGTGGCCATTGAGGACGACGGTCGGCTCACCGTCGCCGACCCGGGCGGCGACCTGCGGGCGGTCCGCGTACGGTTCGTGAACGAACGTGGCGTCGATACCACGATCGGTCAGCCACTCGTGAACGAACTCAGCGACTCGCTTCTCGTGTCCGGGTGGGTTCTCCGTCTCCAGCGAGACCAGTTCGCCGATGAGGGCGGTCAGTTCGTCGTCGGTCCGCGAGTGTTGGTGTGACATCGTTGGTCGTCGAGGACGGCCGGGCGGTCGTCCGGCGAAGCGGTCCGCGGCTATCCGCGAGCGGGAGCGACCCCAGCCACGGGCCGAACCGATGACCGGAACGCCACACCGTGGGCCGGCCGCCAACTCACCCCCTGTTTTACAATATTGCGTGATATAATTACTGGTGTATGAAATTTTGTGCCAATCTATTTCGATTGTTTGGCGAATATAGGGATCTAGTTACACGAGACGACGGATCCCCCGAAGCGTGGTATCGGGAGCCGGCCAAACGGTCACGGACGAACGGTCAGGTTTTTGTCGTGGGACGGCGTGGCGACTGGTATGGCAACACGTGGTTCCCGTGGATCGGGGGGTGCGGGCGCACAGCTCCCCGAGGTCGTCCCCTTCGACCTCGCTCATCTGACGCGGCTGAGCTGGGAACTCGGTTCCCGAGTGATCGACGACGACGGCGTCTCGTGTCACGGCGAGTGGGAGCACCGCGACGCGCTCTGGGCGGTGTCGGTCTTCGACGTGACGGGCGAGACGGTGGTCGTACGGGTCCGGACGCCGACGGGCCGAGAGCACTTCTACGGCGCCGCCCGCATGGACTTCGAGGCGGCCCGACCGGCGCTCGACGCCGCACCTGCCTGGCGATCACGGGGCTGACGCGTTCCCACCGCCGTCGTTCTCGGAGCTGATTCTCCCAGGCCGTAGTTATTTCAAGGGACGGGAGGCACTACGAACGATGGAGAGGCTGTCGACACGGCAGGGTGGGTCGCTCCTCGTGAGTGGCGGCCTCCTGCTGGTGGTCGTACACCTGACGGCGGTGGTGCGAGCGTGGCCCCGACCGGAGGCGATGGCGGTGCGAGGCCTCCTACCGCTGCTCGTCGCGCTGAGTGTGGTTTGGGTCGGGGTGTCGATGTTCCGGGGTGGCTACGTCCCCGAGGGATCGGGGGGACGGATACTGGCGTGGGTCGGCGGTGGGGCGGCGGTGTTCGCCGTGGCCACCGCGTGGCTGTTTCTCACCGTCACGGCTCGCGGGCCGACTGCTACGCCCGTCGAGTACGTCCTCTTCGGCGGGGTGACACTCGGCGCCGCCGTGGGACTCGCCGTCGGCGTCTACGACGCGCGGGTGCGGCGGCAGCGACGACGGACGGAACAGTTGACCCGGATCAACGACACGCTCCGCATCGCGACCCGGGAGGTCGTGAACGCGACCGATCGCGAAGAACTCGAGACCACGGTCTGTAAGCAACTCACCCGGTCGAACGTCTACGACAGCGCGTGGATCGGACGGTACGTACCGGAGACGGAGAGCGTCAGGCCGGTGGCGTGGGCGGGTCACGAGGAGGAGTACATCGAATCGCTGGATGTGAGCGTCGACCCGTCCGATCCGGTCGGCCGAGGACCGGGCGGGAAGGCGATCAGGACGAAGGAGATACAGCCGGTTCAGGACGTGTTCGCGGAGCCGAGTCTGGAGCCCTGGTGGGATATGCTGGCCGAGAAGGGCGTCGAGTCGATGGCGGTCGTCCCGCTGGTGGGCGAGGACGCCGTCTACGGGTTCCTCAGTATCTACGCCAACCGCGGGAACGTGTTCGACGCGACGGAGCAGGAGGCGCTCTCCGATCTGGGCGAGAGCATCGGACACGCCCTCGATTCGATGACTGCGAGGGACCGACTCGCGCGACGTGAAGGGGAACTCGCCCGGCAGAACGAGCGCCTCGACGAGTTCGCGAGCGTCGTGAGTCACGACCTCCGAAACCCGCTGAACGTCGCACAGGGTAACCTCGAACTCGCCGTCGAAGCGGCGGAGGGGGACGACGCGTACTTGGAGCAGGTGTCGTCGGCCTTGGACCGCATGGACGAGTTGATCGACGACGTGCTCACGCTTGCGCGGAACGGCCGGACGGTGAGCGAGTTCCACCGCGTCGACCTCGAGTCGGTCGTCGAGAGGGCGTGGAACACGACCGACACCGAGGGCGCGACGCTCGTCGTCGAGAGCGACCTCGGGACGGTGCAGGGCGACGAGCAACGCCTCGCACAGGTGTTCGAGAACCTGTTTCGGAACTGCGTGGAACATGGTTCCACCGATAACCGGCCGGAGACCGAGAGCTTCACGCGCGGAACGGCCGACGGAGCGGACCGGGGCGGCGACGCCACAGAGGGGGTGACGACGGTCACCGTCGGGCGCACGGACGGCGGCTTCTACGTCGCCGACGACGGGCCGGGGATCCCCGAAGACGAACGCGAACGGGTGTTCGAGACGGGCTACTCGACCGATCCGGACGGGACGGGGTTCGGACTCAACATCGTGCGGAACATCACGGAGGCTCACGGCTGGTCGGTCGGCGTGACCGAGAGCGCGGATGGGGGCGCCCGATTCGAGTTCGACGACGTCGTCGCCGGCGGGGACGAGCGGGTGGAACCCCCGCGGTTCGAGAACGAGTGATCACGGGACGAGGACCGCCCGCCCCTCGATCTCGCCGTGTTCGAGGCGCTCGGCGACGGTGTTGATCTCGTCGAGGTCGTAGCGGGAGGTCCGCAGGGCCACGTCGCCGCGTTCGACCAGCGCGACCAGTTCCTGCAGTTCGGCGTAGCGGCCGACGAGCGTGCCCCTGTACGCGAACTCGCCGTTGACGAGCGCCTGCGACGGCTCGTGGATGTGACCGCCGTAGCCGACGACGTGGTGGTCGCCACCCGCGGCGACGATGTCGGGCGCGTAGCCCGTCGTCACGTCCGCGCCGACGAAGTCGATGACCTGCTGAGCGCCGACGCCGTCGGTGATGGCGTCGATCTCCGCGGCGACGTCGACCGTCGACGGGTCGAGGGTGTGGTGCGCCCCGAGGTCGGCCGCGAGTTCGCGGGCCTCGGCCTTGAGATCGAGGGCGGTGATCTCGGCGGCGCTCATCGCGTCGAGACATTGGAGACCGATGTGTCCGAGGCCGCCGACGCCGACGACGACCGCGTGGTCGCCGGGAGCGAGTTCGGCGACCGCCTTCTTGACGGCGTGGTAGGCGGTGATCCCGGCGTCGGCGTGGGGCGCGATGTCGGCCGGATCGACGCCGTCCGGGAGGGGAATCACCGCCCGCTCGTTCGTGTGGAGGAACTCGGCGAAGCCGCCGTCGGTCGTCAACCCGGGGAACCGGGCGTTCTCGCAGTACATGTCCTCGCCACGCCGGCAGGGTCGACAGGTGCCACAGGTCATGTGGGGGTGACAGATCACCCGGTCCCCAGCGTCGACGATGTCGACGTTCTCGCCCACCTCGACGACGGTCCCTGCGTTCTCGTGGCCGAGCGTCATCGGGAGCTCCTGGGGGGCGTACTCCGTCCACATCCCCTCGATGATGTGATTGTCCGTCTGACACCAGCCGGCACCCTCCACCTCGACGATCACGTCGTCGGGACCCTCGGCGTTCGGCCGGCCGACCTCGTCGATGGAGAGGGCGTCGCTCATCTCCTCCGTGTACTCGTGGAGTCGTGCGGCGAGCATGTTCGAGGCGTCCGCACCCGACGGCAAAAATGTTGCTCCGTCGATAATCATGGACGACCATAATAGTTATTGGCTGTCATTACTCAGGGACGGTCGTACCATGTACGAGTACGAGGGCGAGGACGTGTTCGTCATCGACTCGCACCTGCACCTGTGGGACGCGAGCGAGGAGAACATCATCCACGAGGGCGGCGAGCAGTTCATCCAGTGTTTCTACGACTACCACACGGCGTTCACCCCGGAGGAACACCAGTGGTCGCTGGAGGAGTACCGCGAGTACGGCGCCGACCGGATGGCGAAGGACCTGTTCGGGTCGGCCGCAGTCGATATGGGCATCTTCCAGCCCACCTACCTCACCGACTTCTACCAGGACGGGTTCAACACGGCGGAGGACAACGCCGAACTCGCGGAGGAGTACCCCGAGCGGTTCGTCGTCAACGGGACCTTCGACCCGCGGGACGGCGAGGAGGGCCTCGAATACTTGGAGGAACTGAACGAGAAGTACGACCTCCAGGGCGTGAAACTCTACACGGCGGAGTGGCGCGGCGAGTCGAAGGGGTGGCGACTCGACAGCGAGGAGTCGTTTCGCTTCCTGGAGAAGTGCGCGGAACTCGGCATCCGGAACATCCACCCGCACAAGGGGCCGACGATCCGGCCGCTCAACCGCGACGCCTTCGACGTGGCCGACGTCGACGACGCCGCCACCTCCTTCCCCGAACTCAACTTCGTCGTCGAACACGTCGGCCTCCCGCGGCTGGACGACTTCTGCTGGATCGCCGCTCAGGAGCCGAACGTCTACGGCGGCCTCGCCGTCGCGGCGCCGATGGCCGTCCATCGCCCCCGGAAGTTCGGCGAGATCATGGGCGAACTCCTCTTCTGGCTGGGCGAGGACCGCCTCCTCTTCGGGTCGGACTACGCGCTCTGGAACCCCGACTGGCTGGTCGACGTGGTGATGAACGCCGAGTTGACCGAGGAACAGCGCGACGAGTACGGCGTCGAACTCGACCTGGAGACCAAACGGAAGATCATGGGCGAGAACGCCGCCCAGCTGTACGACATCGACATCGAGGAGAAGAAACGGGAGTTCCGGTCCGACGAGGCGACCGAGGAGTTCGGCCTCGGCGATCACTACGCCGGGACGGACGCGACGCCGGCCGACGACTGATCCATGTCCACGGACTCACGCGACGACGACGTCACGACCGCCCGCGTCCGCGAGCGCCTCGACCGGGTGACCGATCCCGAACTCGACACCTCCATCGTCGAACTCGACTACGTCGACGAGATCAGGATCGACGGGGGGGAGGTGCGCGTCGCCGTGACGCTCCCGACGGCGTGGTGTTCGCCGGCGTTCGCCTGGATGATGGCGACCGACGCCCGCGACGCGGTGGAGACCCTCCCGGGGGTCACCCGGGCGGCGGTCGAACTGCAGGAACACATGCACGAGACGGAGATCAACCGCGGCGTCAACGAGGGGCTGTCCTTCGCCGAGGCCTTCCCCGACGCCGACGGGGGCGTCGAACCCGTCCGGGCCGAACTCGACGAGAAGGCGCGGCTCGCCCGCCAGCACGACGCCACGGGGGCGCTCCTCGCGGCCGGGGTCTCGGAGGAACAGATCGCCGAACTGACGCGGTCCGACGTCGAACTCGACGACGGCGCGGACCGCGCCCACGTGTGGCTCCGCGACGGGGCGTTCGCGGTCGGGGTCGACGCCGACCCCCTGGCCCGCTACCTGGAGAAGGCGGCGGCGACGGGGCTACTCGACGACGACCACGCGGAGCTGTTCCGGACGCCGGACGGCGAGCCGATCGATCCCGACGCCTTCGAGACGGTCCACCACCGGACGCGGGCCGCCGGCGTCAACATGAGCGGTCAGGGGTCGGTGTGCGACGCGCTCCACGAGTCACGCACCGCGGCCGACCGGCCGCCACTGTCGTCCCGCTAGAGCAGTCCCCCGGGTCCCGGCGGCGGGCCGCGCGCTCCGCCGTCGCCGTCGTCGTCGGGTTCCCCGTGTCCGGGTTTCGCCAGCCCGTAGCGACCGCGCGCGGCGAAGTCCTCGGGATCCCACCCACACGCCGGGCAGGCACCCTCGTCGTAGTCGAAGTCGACGCCACAGCCGAGACACTCGTTTTCGGCCCCCATCAGTCACGTCCCCCGACTCCGGGGCGTCCCAGCCCGTATCGGCCGCCGTCGGTCCAGTCGTCGCGGCGCCAGCCACAGTGCGGACAGGTCGCCTCGCGGTAGTCGAACGACTCGCTACACCGCTGGCAGTCGGCGGACAGCGCCATGTGTCGTGGTACCAAGTGTCTGCAGGTAAGGGTTTCGCCGGCGTCGGTCGACGGTCGGGACGCGGTCGTCCCGGCAGGTGCCGTCGGCGACGGCGGCCACGTCGAGGGCGGCGACGCGTTCGAGGGCGTGACGGGGACGGGGCGGATCAACCCCCCGAGTATCACGGGTGAAGGCTTAGCCGGCCGCCGGACGTGTCACCGTGTGTCGAGGCACCACGGCCCACGGCTCGCCGTCGGGCGGTGGCAGTCTCGTCGACGATCCGACGCGAGGTGAACCCATGACAGAGACAGTGGAACTCGATCGACGGACGTTCGTTCGACTGGCCGGCGCGGGCGCCGTAGCGAGCACCGCCGGGTGTGGCTCGGGCGGAACGGGCGACTCGACCGCGACGCCGACGCCGACGGAAACGGGGGCCGAGACCGCGGCGGGGACCGAAACCGCCGAGTCGCCGTACGACTTCTTCGACGCCGAACAGGCGGCGGTCGTCTCGACCCTCGTGGACCGGCTGTTGCCCGGGAGCGAGGACCGCCCCTCGGGGACCGACCTCGCGGTCGTCCGATACATCGACCGCGCGCTCCGGCGGGAGCCGTTCTACGAGACGGCACACGACGACCGGCGGTTCCAGGCGGCCTACGAGGACGGCATCGACCGGCTACAGGAGACCGCACGGGCGCTGTTCGACCGGCCGATCACGGACCTCGACGACGCGGCGGTCGACGACCTCCTCTCGCAGGTCACCGAACGGTCAGCACCGGGGTGGGAGGACGTGCCCACGCCCAACCCGGTGTCGATGACGGTTCCCTCGACGGCCTTCGTCGCCCTGCTCCGGGATCACGCCGTCGAGGGATACTACGCCCAGCCCAAGTACGGCGGGAACGTCGACCTGGGGGGCTGGCGACAGGCGGGGTACGTCGGTCCGTTCGTCGAGGGGTACACCCCCGAGGAGCTCAAGCCGCCGTGGAAGTCCATGGCGGAACACGAGGCGACGAAGACGCGGCCGCCGGACCTCTACGGCGAGTTCGAGGAGGGGGGTGGCTCGTAATGGCCGACGCCGAGGTGATCGTGGTCGGGTTGGGCGCTGCCGGCGGCGTCGTCGCGAGCGAACTGGTCGACGAGGGACTGGACGTGGTCGGCATCGAGGCGGGACCGATGCCCGGGACCCACGACCAGGACGAACTCCGGAACGTGATCGACGCGCGGCTGAGCAACACGGTCCACGACACGCCGGAGCGGTACCGCGGATACGACGACACGGGCGCGGACGCCGGCACCACCGGGAAGTTCAACCTCTACGGTCGGTGTGTGGGCGGGAGCAGCGTCCACTACTGCGGCGTGATGTGGCGGCTCCTTCCCGAGCATTTCAACATGCGCTCGGAGTTCGGCGACCTGGACGGCGCGAACCTCGCGGACTGGCCGGTCGACTACGACGACCTCGTCCCGTACTACGAGCGCGCGGAGCGGGAGATCGGCATCTCCGGGCCCGACGGTGGCCAGCCGACACACCCCGACTCGTGGTCGTATCCGATGGAGCCGGTGCCGGAGACCCGGAGCGGCGAGCTCCTGGCCGACGGCGCCGACGAACTCGGGTACGAGGCCTTCCCCTCGCCGCAGGCCGTGTTGACCGAGGAGTACGACGGCCGGCCGTCGTGTACGTACTGTGGCCACTGCTGTTTCTACGGCTGTTACGTCCGGGGGGCGAAGTCCAACTCGCTGGTCGCGAAGCTGTCGTCGACGCTGACGGCGGAGAACTTCGACCTCCGGGACGAGTGTGTCGCAAAGCGGGTCCTCGTCGACGGCCAGGGACGGGTCACCGGCGTCCGCTACGTCGACAAGGCCGACGGGACCGAGCGCGACCTGACGGCGGACGCGGTCGTCGTCAGCGGCAACGCGGTCGAGACGCCGCGGCTCCTGCTCAACTCGGCGTCCGAACACCACCCCGACGGGCTGGCCAACGGGAGCGGGCAGGTCGGCCGGAACCTCATGTTCCACATGGACAACACCCAGATCTTCGCCAAGTTCGACGAGCCGACCAAGCAGAACCGCGGCACGTGGAGCAACAAGGCCGTCGACGACTTCATCCTCGCGAACCGGATCGACGAGGACGTCGACTTCGTCACGGGGAGCAATCTCCAGTTGGCCTCGATCAACGCCCCGATGCTGTACGGCGGGAACTGGAAACAGCTGTACGCGGGCGGCAAGACCCCGCCCGGGACGCCCCGCTGGGGCGACGAGTTCATGGCGGAGATGGGTGACTTCGAGAACGTCGTCTGGGTGTGGGCGCCGGTCGAGGACGTCCCCCGGGAGCGCAACCGGATCCGTCCCGACCCGAACAACCGGGACGAGTGGGGGATTCCCGGCGTCGACATCACGTTCGAGAACCACCCCCAGGACTTCCGGGCCCAGTCGTACGTCGTCGACCGCTGTCGGGAGATCTTCGAGGCCGCGGGAGCGTCGGAGGTCTGGACCGCCGGCACCGACATCCACCACCGCGGGAGCTCCCACCTGATGGGGACGTGCCGGATGGGGACCGACCCCGAGACCTCCGTCGTCGACAGTTACGGCCGCGCCCACGACGTCGACAACCTGTTTATCGTCGACGGGAGCCCCTTCGTCACGTCGGCGGGGTACAACCCCACGGAGACGATCTACGCGCTCGCCTTCCGGACCGCCGAGGAGATCGCCACGGAGTGGGTCTGACACGACCGTCACGAAGGTTAATGAACGTCGCGCGGTGATCCCCCACGACATGACCACGGGCCTTCGAGTGGAGTTACGGATCGACGCCAGCGAGGCGTGTACCGTGGCCGCGCTCTCGGAGCGGACGGGGACCGAGTTCCGGGACGTCACCTGGACCGAGGGCGGGGAGACGGTCGTCGAGGAGTGTCGGGGCGACGTGCCCACGGACACCGACCTGCCGGGCGTCGACCGGGTGTTCGAGTACGAGAACGAGGCGGTCTACCAGTTCGAACGGGACGGCGACCGCCGGTGTCCCTGCGAGGTCGTCGAGTCGCTCGACGTGCCGGCCGGCGACGTCCGCGCCGCCGACGGGGTGTTGTACGTGACGGTCCACCTCCAGTCGGCCGATCTGGCACACGCGGTGATCGACCGACTCCACGACTACGGCGTCGACGCCTCGATCCGGGAGCTCTGTCGGACCGTCGACGCCGACGCCGGGAGCGACGCCACGTTCATCGACCGGGGCCGTCTGACCGACCGGCAGGTGGAGGTGGTCGAGACCGCCCACGAGATGGGCTACTTCGAGTACCCCCGGGGAGCGAACGCCGAGGAGGTGGCGGCGGAACTGGACGTCCACCCGTCGACGCTCGCCGAACACCTCGCGGCCGCCCAGGCGAAACTCCTGGACCAGCTCCTCGCCGAGTAGCCGGCTGGGTCAGGACCCGTCGAGCAGCCCCGTCAGCCGCCGACGCCGCTCCGGAACCCGCGCTGGATCGTCATGGCGTGGGCGTAGTCGGCCTCCGAGAGGACACCCGCCAGCGTCCCGTCGCGTTCGACGATGGCGTCGATACCGCCCATCCCCTGGAGTTGGACCAGGGTATCGAAGGCGTCGGCGGTCGCGTCGATCCGGGGCACGTCGCGCATGATCTCCCGGACGGTCATCGAGGAGTGATCCCCACGGGGGGCATCCTTCAGGTCGTCGAGCGTGACGATACCGACGGGGGTGCCGTCGTCGTCCGTCACGAGGTGGACCGGCCGGCGGTCACGGAGCAGGCGGGTGCCGAAGTCCTCGACGGTCGTCGACGCGGCGACGGTCGCGGGGTCGCCGGTCATGATGTCGCCGACGATGATGCCGTCGAGGAGCTCGTCGAGGAGGACCGTCTTCGACTCCGTCGTCGCGGCCCCGTAGATGAAGAAGGCGAGGAGCAGGAGGATGATCTGGAAGTTGAGGACGCCCACGATGGCAAAGAGAAAGGCGAAGCCGACGCCGATCCGCGCGGCGATCCGGGTCGCGGTGCCGTAGGGATACGACCGGGCGAGCAGCGCACGCAGGACCCGGCCGCCGTCCATGGGGAAGGCCGGAAGGAGGTTGAACCCCGCCAGGACGACGTTCGTGATGGCGAGCCAGCCGACGACGAACCGCGACACCTGGAACGAGCCGGGGAGAAGGAGGACGCCGGCATAACAGACCGCGGCGACGAGGAGGCTGGAGACGGGGCCGGCGATGGCGATCCAGAACTCGCGGTCCCACTCCTTGGGGAACGTCGTCAGGGCGGCGATACCGCCGAGGATCCAGAGGGTGATCGATTCGATCTCCAGCCCGTAGCGCAGCGCAACCCACGAGTGACCGAGTTCGTGGACGGTCACGCTCACGAACAGCCCGACCGCCGCAGCGATGCCGATCAGCCACGGGGTCGATCCCGCGCGGAGGCGGGCGAGGTCGAACCCGACGCCGGTGAATCCCTCGATGAACCCGGCGTAGAGTTCGATCTGTTGGCCGCTCCCGACCAGCCACGCGAGGATGGGAAGAAAGAGCAACAACGACGTGTTGATGCGGATCGGGATGTCCCAGATCTCGGTGATCGTGTAGCTTCGCATACGGACAGTGGCGCGGCGGGACAATTAACAGGTGGTTCGTGGATCGGAATCGTCGCCGGTTGGCAAACGCTTATGCGAACCGATCCGGTACGGTCGACGGACCAATGACCGTTCGACTGCTCGATTTCTACGCCGACTGGTGTGGCCCGTGTGACGCACAGGACCCGATTCTGGAGGAACTAGCCGAGGACTACGGGGACGTCGAGTTCGAGAAAGTCGACGTCGAACAGAACCAGGACACCGCCAACGAGTATCAGGTACAGTCCCTCCCGACGGTGGTCGTCGAGAACGACGACGGCATCGTCGACCGCTTCGTCGGCGTCACCCAGCGACCCGACATCGAGGACGCCCTCCAGCGCGCCGGCGCGTAACCCGCTTTCTCCCCCGCTCTCCGCACCCGCCAGCCGTGAGGCTACCGACCGGCGCGGCGGCCGCCCGAATCACGGCGTTCGGAGCCGTGGCTGCCGACCACAGTAAACGGTGCTTAGCTCCCATTTTGTACCCGCTACTTCCCAAAATTATTTGTTCCCTTGGACGTATGTTGGAGTATGAGCCGCAACAGTGAAACGTCCCGGATCGCATCGCACACGGAGTACGCCCGGACCCGGGTCCGGTGTGTCGGCTGTGGGCAGATCGCTCCCGCCGACGGCGACGGTATCGACCGGAAACTGTGCGTACGGTGTCGTGGCTGACCGATGGCGGCCACGAACCCGCCGGCGACGACGGAGCTGCGCTCGACGCCCGAGTTCGAACTGGAGTGTCTCTTCGACGACCCCGCTGACCCGTCGGAACTGACCATCTTCTCCCCCGAGAGCGGGAACATCGCCACGGAGTGGGTCACCGCCGATCGGTCGACCGCCCGGTCGCTCGACCGGATGCGCTGAGGGACCCGGAACGCTTTGTCCGTCGCACCCGTAAGGTAGGTCGTGACTCGCCCGTCGGCGGCCACGGTCGACGACCCGGACGTCCGGAGCGGCGACGGCGCCGATCCGGCCGTCGACCTCGACCCCGCGGTCGCCGCGGACCTCCGGCGCCTCCGCGACCTGAGTCGCCTCCTCGACGACTCGATCCGCGTGCCCGGCACCCACTGGCGGATCGGCCTCGACCCGGTGATCGGCCTCGTGCCGGTAGTCGGCGACGCGGTCGGCGCCGCCCTCGCGGCGTACGTCCTCTCGGTGGCGGTCCGCACGGGCGTCCCGCGGGCGACGCTGGCGCGGGTGGCGTTCGTCCTCTGGATCGACGCCGTCGTCGGGGCCGTCCCCGTCGCCGGCGATCTGTTCGACGCGTACTGGAAGGCCAACCGCCGGACCGTGGGGCTGCTCGACGCCCGGCTCGCCGATCCGGCGTCGGCGGCCGCCGACAGGCGGTACCTGTGGTCGGTCGGCCTCGGGGCCGTGGGCCTCGGCGTGGCGACCATCGTCGCCCTAGCCGCGCTCGGCTGGTGGCTCGCCGGCGCCCTGGGAATGGTAACTTAATTACGCGCGCCGCCCCGTTCGGCGGTATGACCCTCCTGGACGACGCGCGCCGACTCGCCGCGACGGGGCCGGTGTGTGACGCGTGTCTGGGGCGCGTGTTCGCCGACCGGAGTTTCGGACTGACCAACGCCGAGCGGGGCCGGTCCCTGCGGATCGCCGCCGCCCTCGACGACGACGACGACTTCGACCCCGTCGACACGGCCGACTGCTGGGTGTGCGAGGGCCGGTGTACCGAGTTCGACGACTGGGCGGCCCGGGCCGCCGACGCCGTCGAGGGCGTCGAGTTCGACACCTACCAGGTCGGCACCCGGACGCCGCCGCTGATCGAGGAGAACGAGCGCCTGCTCCGCGAGGAGGTCGACGCCGAGCCGGACGCGGGCGAACCCTTCAAGATGGAGTTCAACCGCGAAGTGGGCAAGCGGATCGGCCGCCGCGTCGACGCGGAGGTCGACTTCGAGCGCCCGCACGTACAGTTCGTCCTCGACGTCGCCGACGACCGGGTCGAGACCACGATCAACTCCGCGTTCGTCTACGGCCGGTACCGCAAACTCGAACGCGGGATCCCACAGACCGAGTGGCCCTGCCGGGAGTGTAACGGCAGCGGTCGCCGGGGCCGGGAGCCGTGTGACCACTGCGACGGGAGCGGCTACCTCTACGACCGGAGCGTCGAGGAGCTGATCGCGCCCGTCGTCGAGGACGTGATGGACGGCGTCGACGCCCTGTTCCACGGCGCGGGCCGAGAGGACGTCGACGCCCGGATGCTCGACACCGGCCGGCCCTTCGTGGTCGAGGTGAAGGAGCCGCGGCGACGCCGGATCGACGTCGGACGACTGGAGTCGGACGTCAACGCCTTCGCCGACGGCGCCGTCGAGGTGACCGGGCTCCGGCTCGCCACTTACGGGATGGTCGAGCGGGTGAAGGAACTCGATGCGAGCAAGACCTACCGGGCCGACGTCGAGTTCGATGCCCCGGTCGAGGCCGACACCCTCGCCGCAGCCCTCGACGACCTCGACGGGGCGACGGTCGAACAGTACACGCCCCAGCGGGTCGACCACCGGCGGGCGAACCTGACCCGCACCCGCGAGGTGTACGAGGCGACGGGCGAACTCGTGGATCCCCGTCACGCCACGGTCGAGATACACGGCGCCGGGGGCCTCTACATCAAGGAACTCGTCTCCGGGGACGAGGGACGGACCGAACCGAGTCTGGCCGGCCTGCTCGGGGTCGACGCCCGCGTCACGGCGCTCGACGTCCTCGCCGTGACGGGTGAGGACGAACCGTTCGAGGACGAGACGTACTTCCTGTAGGCGCTGCGTACATACCGCTCCGGTGCCTACGGGACCACATGACCGACGACCACGAGGTCGCGACGCTCGCGGGTGGCTGTTTCTGGTGTCTGGAAGCGCCGTTTCAGGAACTCGCCGGGGTCCACGGCGTCACCTCCGGCTACTGCGGCGGCGACGTCCCCGACCCCTCCTACGAGGCGGTCTGTTCGGGGTCGACCGGCCACGCCGAGGCGATCCAGGTCGAGTACGATCCCGCGGTGGTGAGCTACGAGGCGTTACTGGAGGTCTTTTTCGCCCTCCACGACCCGACGACGAAGGACCGACAGGGACCCGACGTCGGCTCGCAGTACCGCTCGGCCGTCTTCTACCACGACGAGGCACAGCGGGAGACCGTCGAGGCGACCATCGAGCGCCTGGCCGACGCGTACGACGACCCTATCGTCACCGAGGTCGAACCCGTAGAGACGTTCTACCCGGCCGCGGAGTACCACCAGGACTACTACGCGAACAACCCCGAACGGGCGTACTGTCAGGTGCAGATACGGCCGAAGATGCAGAAGGTCCGCGAGACGTTCGCCGACCGCGTGGCCGGGGCCGAGGAGTGAGTGTCGGCGCGGACGAACGTCGACACGGGCGAACGGGGAGACGTCAGCCGCCGAGCGTGGCGAACGCGAACACGAGCACGAGATACGACAGGACGACGACGACCGAGACCACCGGAACCAGCGAGAGGTACGCGTAGCTCCCGTCGTCGACGTCGGCGTCGCGGGCGGGTTCGTCCGCGTCGATGGCCTCGGCGGGGGGCATCACCTCGGGGAGTCCCTTGCGCCTCGCGTCGAACTTGTTGAGCGCGAGCACGGCGATGACCGTCAGGACGAACGCGAGCGGGAGCGCGATGAAAGGGGTCCGGAGCCCGAAACCGTAGAGCAACAGGACGACCACGGTGACCCCGGCGGCCGTCGCGGCGAGCGGGATCTGCGTGTTGACGTGGTCGATGTGGTCCGAACCGGCGAAGATGGACGACATGACCGTGGTGTCGCTGATGGGCGAGCTGTGATCGCCCCAGATAGCGCCGCCGAACAGCACGCCGAGCAACACCGGGAGGATCGACGGCCCGACGAGTTCGTAGCCGAGCGGGATCGCGATTGGGGTCAGGATACCCATCGTTCCCCACGACGTGCCCGTCGTGAACGCGATGAACATGGCGGCGACGAAGATGATCAGCGGGAGGAAGCTCCCGGGAACGCCGCTACCCACCATCGTGTCGACGATGAACTGGGCGGTACCCACGTTCTCGGCGGCGAGGCCGATGGCCCACGCGAGGACGATGATCGCGATGGCGATGTTCATCGTCTTGAAGCCGGAGATGATCGTCTCGCTCGCGGCTTCGAGATCCATCGTCCGGAGGCCGAGCGCGCCGGCGAAGCCCGCCAGCATGAACGCGAAGGCGCCGTACAGCAGTCCGAGCGCCACGTCGGTCTCCTGGAACGCGGTGGCGACGTCGACGTCGGGCTGGTAGCCGCCGCCGAGCCACCACATCGAGACCAGCCCGACGACCAGCAACACCAGGATCGGAACGAAGAAGTTCACGAGCGAGGGGTTCCGCTCGCTCGGTTCGCCGACGTCCTGGGAGACGTTCGAGAGGGCAGTCGCGTCGTCACGGATCGTCTTTCCCGTCGACCGGGCACGCCACTCGGCGTCGAGCATCGGCCCGAAGAACCGCTGGGTGAGCGAGATGAACCCGACCATGAAGAAGGCCATGAAACAGTAGATGTTCCAGGGAATGCTCTGGAGGAACAGGCCGAAGGCGCTGACCCCGAGTTCCGAGAGCGTCACGTCGACCGCCTCGAACCCGACGATGACCATCGACACCTGAAACCCGATCCAGTTCGAGACGGGACCGAACGTCGTCACCGGCGACGTCGTCGAGTCGAGGACGTACGCGTGCATCTCCCGCGAGGACTGGTTCTCTTGGGAGAGTTCCCGGGTCGCGTTCCCGGTGACGACGGTGCTGGTGTACGAGTCGAAGAAGATGAACACGCCGATGAGCCAGGTGAGGATCTGGGAGTCGCGGGCGCTGTCGACCCGGTCCCCGATCCACCGCTCCAGCGCCAGAATCCCCCCGGAGCGATAGATGAAGGCGGCCCCGGCCCCCATGAACATGATGAGGAGGATGAACTTCGTGTCGAACGGCGAGCGGACCACCTCCACGAGCCAGTCCATGGTGAGCGCGGTGGCCGCGATGGGATTCCAGCCGGCCACGATCAGCGCCCCGATCCACACGCCCGCGAACAGCGACACCAGCACCTGCCGGGTCGTCATCGCGAGGACGATGGCCAGCAGTGGCGGCGCTAACGCGAGTGCTCCGTACGAAGTCGCCATACGGCAGGGATAGTTGTCATTCTGAAATAATAGTTGGGGTGCGATCCCGCGTCGATCACAGCCCAACGCTTATGTCTCGTCGCTAACGTAACTACGGAGGGTTCACCATGTGTCACCACCGCAAACCGATCGAACTGATCGCCCGGCGCGAGGCGGACGGGGAGGAGGCCGACGACGAGGAGGCCGCCGAGACGCCGACGCTGACGCCACCGGCCGACGACTGATTCGCGGATCCGAACGGCTTTGACGCGCCCTCGCCACCTGCGGGTATGATCGGCGCCGACGAGGCGGGGAAGGGACCGGTGTTGGGTCCGATGGTCGCGGCCGCGGTCCGGGCGCCGGGGGACGCGCTCCCCGACGGCGTCGACGACTCGAAGCGTCTGCCTCCGGACCGCCGCCACGAGTTGGCCGACCGCCTCCGGAGCGACGGCGCCGTCGACGTGGGCGTGGCGGTCGTGACGCCGGCCCGGATCGACGACCCCGGGACGGACATGAACGGCCTGACCGTCGCGGCTCAGGCGGACGCCATCGCGTCGGTCGCGGCCGACGACGACCGCGTCGTCGTGGACGCCGGTGACGTGGACGCCGACCGGTTCGGTCGGCGGGTCCGCGAGGCCGTCGACGCCGCCGTGGAGATGCGGGCGGAACACCGCGCGGACGAACGCAACGCTCACGTCGCGGCCGCGAGCGTCGTGGCCAAGGTGGAGCGGGACGCCCGGGTCGAGGCGCTGACCGAGGCGTACGGCGACGTCGGGAGCGGCTACCCGAGCGACGAGCGGACTCGGACCTTCCTCGCCGAGTACGTCGAGGAACACGGGCACCTGCCGGCGTGTGCCCGGGCGTCGTGGGCGACCTGTGACGACGTGCTCGCGGCGGCCGAGCAGTCGTCGCTGGCCGACTTCTGATACTGTTTGTCGTAAGTCAGTGCCGGTGGTTCACCGGACCGTTCTGGCGAACCACCGGTACAGTATTCGTCCGAAAGGCGCGGCGGCCTACCGCGTCAGCAGCGTCCGCAGGATGTCGCCGTAGGCGGGCCGCGTGAGCAGGACGCCCACGATGACACCGAGGATGGTGAAGATGGCGAAGCCCTGGAGGTCGCCGAGCGAGAGGACGGCGAGCGGGCTCATGGCGATGATGGTCGTCGCGGCGGCGGCGCCGATGACCCAGAAGGCCTTGCGGAAGCGCGACTGGAAGACGCGGCGACTGTTCACGTCGCCCTCCGCCATCACCTCGTCGGCGATGATGATGAGGTCGTCCACCCCCGTCCCGATGACGGCGATGAACCCGGCGATCACCGAGAGGTCGAGCGGGTAGCCGATGCCGGCCGCGAAGCCGAGCAGGATCACCACCTCCGAGAGTGCGGTGACGATCATCGGCAGGGCGACCTCCACCTCGCCGTAGCGCAGGAAGACGACGCCCGCGACGGCGAAGACGGCGATGATCCCCGTCAGCAGGGAGTCGGTGCGGAACTGCTGGCCCTGACTCGGAGCGATGAACGAGGAGGTCCCCTCGCCGTCCGGCCCGATGTCGAGCGCGGCGGGCAGGGCGCCGGCACGCAGGTTGATCGCGACGCCCTGGGCGCCGCTGAAGTTCCGGGTCTGGAGGACGAAGCGGGGGTCCTGGGCCCAGTCACCGGACTGCATCCCGCTCGCCAGCCCCGGACTCATGCCGAAGGAGTTGACGACCTCTCCGTCGACGATCAGGAGCAGGCACGGATCGGTGCTGTTGGGGGACGCCCCGTAGCGACACTGGGAGCCGCCGGGCTGGGCGACGCCGGTCTGGATCATCCGCTCCTGGAACGTCGGCGCCACGTCCTCGCGCACGACGACCGGAACGCGCGGTTGCTGGCCCTCGCCGCCCTGTTCGGCGGTCCCGATGCTCTGGAAGTCGTCGCGTTCGAGCACCGTCGTCTGCTCGTAGGAGCCGTCGTCGGTGGCGTGGTAGGCGTCGACGCGGACGCTCCCGCGGTCGTTCACCAGATCGACGACCTCCTGGCGGTTCTCGTCGGGCACCTCGACGAGGACGAAGTTCTCGCCGGTGGGCGTGGTGATCTGCTGGACCGTCCCGCCGGAGAGCCCCGCCTCGTTGATCTTGTTCGAGAGGACGTCGACCGTCTGGGTGCGGGTGTCCTCGGTGACGCCGTCGCGGGTCGTCTCGTAGGAGTAGCCCGCGCCGTCGAGGGCGGTCCCGAGTTGGGCCGGCGTGACGCCGTCGGCGGTCACCTCGACGGTGCCGCTCGTCCGGGATTCCTCCCGGACGATGACGTCGGCGACGGTAGCGTTCTCCAGTTCGGACGCGACGTCGCGTTCGACCTGTGGCGGCTCCGTGTCGCCGAACTCGACCCCCTCGGCGGTGACGCCGACCAGCGGTGCGCGGATCCGGGTCCCGCCCGACAGCTGGAGGCCGTACTGGAGGTTGGTGACGCCGGTGCTGGCGGTTCCCGGGGCGGCGGCGTCGTCGCCGCCGACGGTCGGCGAGAAGAGGGCGAAGACGCTCGCGACGAGCACGAGCACCAGCAGGATGATCCGCCAGTTGTCACGGATCGTCCCCATCAGTTCGCCACCCCCTCGAACTTGTACCAGCGCAGGAGACTGAGGTTGAGCATGTAGGTGTTCATGAGGTCGGTGGCGAGGCCGAGCACGAGCACCGTCCCGATGGCCGCGAGCAGTTGGATGCCGAACAGCGTCGCCACGACGGTCATGACGATCATCGCCGACAGCGAGGTGAGCGTCATGGTCACGCCGGTCCGCATCGCGCGGTGGGTCGACTCGTAGAAGTCGCCCGAGCGTCTGAGGATGTGGTTGTTGAGCAGGATGTCGGAGTCGACGCTGTACCCGATGATCATCAGGAGGGCGGCGACGGTCCCGAGCGTGAGTTCGATCCCGAGGAGGTTCATCAGCGCCACGGGGATGACGATGTCCGAGAACGCGGAGACCACGACGGCGATGGAGGGGACGAACGTTCGGAACATCAGAAAGACGAGGGCGCTCATCCCGAGGAAGGCGAAGGCGACGCCCCCGAGAGCGAGCCCCTGGGTGCGCGACCCGAAGCTCGCGGAGACGGAGTAACTCGACTCCACCTCGAACCCGGCGGCCCTGGCTTGCTCCTCGAGCGCCGAGATGCCGACGTCCTCGGTCTGGAACGTCAGGATGTACGTATCCGAGCTGCCCACCTGCCGGATCGTCGCCGGGGTCGGATCGAACGTCTGCTGGATCTGTTCGCGTGCCTGACCGTCCGGCGCATCGACGGTGACTCGAAGCTCGGCGCCACCGGTGAAGTCGAGTCCGGGGTCGACCGGCGCGCCGGTCGCGACGTACCAGCCGCCGACGATCAGGAGCGCGACGGCGAGGACGGCGAGCGGCACGGCCGCAAGCTGGCGATTCGTGTACCGGGTGTAGTCGATTTCCGGTACTTCGAACGCTACCATGCTCGCCGGTCCACCCCGACGCCTACTAAGCCTTCTTATGTCGACCCGGATTCGGCCGGCACGGCGGTCAGGACTCCCCGCCGATGCGGACCCGTCCGACCGGCGCCGTCAACTCGACACCGGCGTCGGCGAAGGCCGCCTGGATGTCGCGGTTCACGCGGTCCCGCACCGCCTTCCACCGGTCGAGCGCCTCGATGTGGTATTCGAGCCTGATCCGTAGTGCGGCGTCGCCGTAGTCCCAGAACCACGCGCCGGTCCGCTCCGCGTCGACGCCGTCGACGGCCGCGGCCGTCTCCGCGGCCAGGTCGAGCGCCGCCGCCATCTCCGCCGGCGTCGTCGTGTAGGGGAGGCCGACGAACGTCTTGATCCGTCTGGTCGGCTCCGAGGTGAGGTTCGTAATCTCGGCGCCGGCGATGGCGGCGTTCGGGAGGGTCACGACCCGGCCGTCGAAATCGCGCAGCCGGGTCGTCCGGAGGCCGACCTCCTCGACCGTCCCCGCCGTGCCGTCGATGTCGACCGTGTCGCCGACGACGAAGGGCTTCGTCGCGAGGATGTGTGCGCCGCCGAAGACGTCGGCCATGGTCTTGCGGGAGGCGAAGGCGACGGCCACGCCCCCGATGCCCAGCGAGGCGATGACCGCGGTCACGTCGTAGCCCACGGAGTCGAGGACGACGATGCCGGCGGTGGTGACGATGGCGATGTTGGTGATCCGGCCGGCGATGGGGACGAGTTCGTCGTCGAGTTTCGACTCGGTCCGGTCCGTGTACGCCTCCACGTAGGTCCCGATGAAGCCGTCGGTCAGGCGGACGGCGATCCAGGCGAGGGCGACGACGACCGGAATCCGGATGGAGGCGTTCAGGACCGATCGCAGGGGCTCGACGGGCGTGAGTACCTCCCGGCCGAGGGCGACGCCGCCGATCACCCCGAGCAACACCACCGGCCGGCCCACCGAGCGGAGGAGGAGGTCGTCGATCTTCGTCCGGGTCGCCGCGGCCCGCTTTTTCAGCCGGCGCCGGTACAGGTAACTCAGCGCCCGCCCGACCACGGCGCCGAGGCCGACGACGGTGAAAAAGAGGAGATACTGCGGGAGGGAGCTCCCGAAGTAGGTCTCGGAGAACACCGACGCGACTGACATTTACTGTCCGGACAGTCCGTGATCGTATAACTCTGGTGTCGCCACCGGCCGGGCGCTACGGCAGGTAGCGGACGCTCACCACGCCGGGTTCCGAACGGACGACCACGCGCGCGACGCCGAGGCGGGCCGCCCGCGCCCGGACGCCCTCCTCGTCGTCCAGCACGTCGGCGACGGCGGCGGCCGTCTCCGCCTCCGGCACCGTGAGGACGTGGAGTTCGCCGGTCCCCGCGCGCTCGCGCCGGGTGAGTTCGCCGACCGCCTGCTCGGCTGCGACCTCGCGGGCGAGGGTCGTCGGCGCCTCCGAACTCTCCTCGACGCTGATCGTCCACCGGTCGTCGACGGCCGCGAGGCGCCACGCGACGTCGAGGGGTGGCTCCGGCGCGAGGCGACCCTCGATCGCCTCCCCGACCGTCACGTCGGGGTTCGTCGCGAGCGTGTGCACCTGGCCGTCGTCGACGTCGGTGAGGACCGCGCTCCCCTCGTCGGCGGCCGTCACGAGGAACGTGCCCGTCTTCTCGTCGGTCATGCGGGACCGTAAGTGGTCGACGGGTTTCGGCGTTTCGTCACGGGGCGAGGGGACGGCGAGCGGCGTCACCGAAACAGTCGGTGACAGAGGCCGACGAGCGCCGCGGCGACGAGCGGCGGGACGACGCCGGCGTACTGCGGGAGGGCGTACAGCGCGGCGACGACGGGCGCCAGCGGACCGGCGGGCGTCGTCTGCTGGCTCGGGGGCACCGAGATCACGAGCCCCACGTACAGCGACAGGAGGAACAGGTAGCCGGTCGTCGCCAGCGCGGCGTCGTAGCGGTCCGTGCTCCCCGTCCGCCGGTGTCGTCGCGCCACCAGCAGGACGGGGGCGACGAGCGGGACGACCACGAACAGCCCCACGACGGCGAAAAACGAGCGCGAGAGCGTCAGGCTCCCGCCCCGGCCGCCGGAGGTGGCCGCGATGACGCCGACGAGCGCGGTGACGAAAAGCAGGCTCACGGCCGCCGTCGCCACCGTCCCGACCACGACGTACGACCGGAACAGCCGCGAGTCGCTCGCCCGGAAGGCGTAGGGGAAGGCACCGACGAGGCCGCCGTAGTCCTCGGTCATCGGCGGCGGTAGTCGTCGCGGCGAGTTAACGGGCCCGGATTTCGGTCAGCGACGCACGTACCGTGGCGGGTCGTCGTCGACACGGCCGGCGGCCGAAAGCAGCGTCAGCCACCCCAGCAGGTCCGCGGTCCGGTCGCGCCAGACCGACTCCCACCGCGAGGCGTGCTTGTGTCGCTCCCAGCCGGGCACCGTCTCGCGGACGGCCGCGAAGACGTCGTCGGCCGTCCGCGGCTCCGCGGGGTCGAGTGCGTCCCGGACGGCCGCGGCGGCGAACACCCGGTCGAGCAGCGCCGCTCGACAGCCGTCGACCGTCGGCTCGACGTCCGTTCGCCGGAACCCCGACGGCGTCTCCTCGGCGAGTTCCAGAGCGCGGAGGAAGGTGAGCCAGGTCCGTGCCACGTCGCGGCTCGGGAGGTCGAGCCGACGCAGCAGGCGGGCACAGCAGTCGTCCTCGTCGCCCGGAACCAGGGGGACCGCCCGCTGGGCGCGCTCGACGAACGCGAACTCGGCGGGAGGTTCGGGGACGGGTTTGAGCTTCACAGTCCGAACGACTCGGCCAGTAGGTCGTGGTTCGTCCCGCCCAGCGCGTAGGTGGGGCCGTCGACGACGTCGACGGTCACCTGCGCGGGGGCGAAGACGGATTCGGGCACCTCGTAGAAGTCCCAGCCGGCGTCCTCGAACACCTGTTCGAAGGGGGTGTCGTACTCCGCGGCGGCCGTCGAGGGCACCTCGTCGAACCGGTCGAAGTCCTCGCGCACCTGCAGGTACACCTGCCCGCCGTAGGCCAGCGCGTCGTTCGTCCGTCCCATCGCGACGCCCTCGTCGTGGCTGACGGGGGCGACGGGCGCGCTGCCGGCCGCCGACACCACGTCGACCGGGTCGTAGCCGAGTTCGAACAGGCGAAAGAGCGCGAGTTCGGGGGCACGGGCCGCGGCGCTGACGCTCCCGACCATCGACCCCGTCGGGTAGGCGGGCAGGAAGACGCTGCTCGGCGAGACGCCGGTGCGCTCGGCCACCTGTTCGGCCACGTCGTCGCCCGGCAGCGTCGCCGCCTCGACGGTCAGGACCGTGAGGTCGAACTCGTCGTAGTAGCCAACGACCTCGAACTCGGCCTCCTCGCCGACGAGCGCCCGGGCCGGCCCCGAGCCGAGCCCGTCGAACGCCTCGGTGACGAGCTCCCACCCCGCCTTCTGCGAACAGAGCAGGGCGAGCGCCGGCTTGTCGGTCGTCACCTCGACGTGTGGGAACGGCGTCCCCGCCACCCCGTCCATGCGGGTCTGGATGGTCGCCAGCCCCGCGGTCTGAATCTCCGCGAGCAACAGCCCGGCCTCGAGGCCGCCCGCGGCCTCCACGCCGAAATCGAGGACGGTCGCCCCCGAGTCGAGTTCGATCACGTCGACGTTGAGCTCGCCGGCGAAGTCGATAGCTTCGTCGACGAGTTCGACGGCCATCCGATTGAGACTCTCCATGCGAGCGGCTTGGGCGCTTTCGGTTAAATGGGTTGTCGGTGCCGGTCGGCGCGGCGGCATCGTCTACCCGCTCGTCTACGGCTACGTCGCCAACGTCCACATGGGCGATGCGGTCGTCGCGCTCGTCTGCTTCGTCCCCCTCGTGCTCTTTTACGTCTGGGCGGTGCGATACGAGGCCGACCCGCGCGAACACGGTCTCTGCTCCGCCCGACGGTGGCTGGGCGGCGACGCCACGACATCCGCGGGAGGTGACGACCGATGAGCGAGGCGACCCCGAACGCGACGGCTGATACCGGTGGGGGACGGTGATCCTCTACGCGGAGATGGTGATCGCCGTCCCCGTGACGATCCTCTCGCTGTATCTCGCCTTCGGCGGGCAGGCCGGCTTCCTCGCTCACTGATCGGCGTCCCCCCGGGCCGGCCGCCCCAGCGCCGCCTCGACGGCCTCGACTTTCGCCGCGGCCGACGCGTCGCTCGCCCGCTTGTCGTCGATCTTCAGGACCGTACTCACCCGGTCGCTCTCGACCGCGCGGTGGGCGGCCTCGCAGGCGTCGAACAGTTCCGCGACGGAGTCCGCTTCGATCACCGTCCCCATCGGGTTCGTCTCGTAGTCCACGTCGAAGTCGTCCAGTGCGGCCACCGCGTCGGCGACGTCAGCGGCCATGCTCCCCTCCGTCACCGGTGCGACGCTCAGGAGTGCGACGACGGTCATGGGGGTCGGTACGGCGGCCAGGAGAATGGGCGTTCCGCCCGCACGTCCGAACCGTTAGGTACGTGCCGCCCCACACCACGCCCGTGACCGCCTGCACCTACTGTGGCTGCGACGTGACCGCCCACGACCCGGTGTACGTCGAGACGGTCGAGGACGGGGACCGCGTCCCGGCCGGCCAGTTCTGCAACTACGGCTGTCTCGCGGCTCACGTCGACACCGAGGGGTTGGCCGAGGGGGCGACCTGCCGGATCGACTAGTCAACGCGCGTCGCCTCGACGACGGAGGGCCCCTCGTCGATGCGGAGACGGAGCGTATCGCCCGCACACCCCACCCGCACCGTCGCGCGCCACGGATCGGTCCCCGTGACCGTCGTCCGCTCGTCGGAGGCCGCGAAGGGGAGCGACCAGACGTGGCGTCGCGTCACGTCGATAGCGTGATCGTAGAAGAAGGAGACGACGGCGGGGTGGGTGACCACCAACCCTCCGAGCCGCGTATAGAGGGCGCCGTCGCAGGTGTCGCAGGTGTGGAGGACCCGATGCTCGATGGCCGGGTTCTCCCGCTGGGGCATCTCCGCGTCCGGGGGCAGGACGCGAGACGCCATGCGCCCGCAACACCAGGGACAGACCCCGTTCGCCATCGATGCGATTTCGCGCTGGATGCGCTCGTTGACCGCCCGGAGGACGCCCTCGCGTTCCCGTTCGGTCAGGCTACTCGGCGGACAGAAGTACTTGTAGAACACCGCCCCACAGTCGTCGTCGCGACACCGGATCCGGAACATGCTGTCCCGGTAGTCGGCCACCTGCGTCGCGCCACAGACGTGACAGGCCGCGTCGAGTTCGAAGGGGTCGATCCGCACCCGCTCGGTGAAGGTGCCGGCCTTCATCGCCTGATACACCCGTACGCCGGGATAGCTGAGCCGGTAGCCGTCCGCCGTCTCCTCGACGAACTGGCCGAGGAGCTGCTTCAGGTGGTAGTTGAACCGGCCGCTCCCGGAGATGTCGGCCCGGCGTCGCAGCTCCGAGAACGGCAGCGTCTCCGGCACGCCGGGGGTCGAGGCGTCGCCGAGCGCTCTGATGATCTTGATCCGCGTCCGGTCGGCCAGCAACGTGAACGCGTCGTCCGGGCGCAGACTCTCGGTGTCCTCCGTCACCGTCCCCACGTGGGGGGTACGCGTACATATACGCTTGGCCGACGGGGGTCCTCGGCCGCGGCCTTGGTGAGTCACGCCGGGGGTTTTAGGCACCCGGCGAAACAGACGGTAGCGACGGATGTCGGATACGGCCCTCGAATACCTTCTCGGATCCGAGACGCGACCGGCGACGCTGACCGCGCTCCGCGACGCCGGCCGTCTCTCCGCGCGGCGCCTCGAGGAACACGTGTCGGCGTCCCGGCGGACCCTGAAGCGGACGCTGCGGACGATGGATTCCCGCGGGTGGGTCGAGCCGGTCGACGGGGGGTACGAACTCACCGCCCTGGGGGCGGCGGCGCTCGCGACGTACGAGCGGTGCCGAAAGCGAGAGCGGATCGCCCGCCGCGTCCGGCCGGTCCTCGAACACGCGCCCGCCGCGGCGTTCGACCTGGACGTCGGGGCGCTGGCCGACGCCACCGTGATCCGGCCCGACGAGGACCCTACCGCCCCCGTGGACCGGCTCCTCGAACTCCGCGCCGGGGCGAGCACCCTCCGGGAGGCCGCGCCCTTCCTCCTCCGCGACACGGTCGAGCAACTGGCCGACCGGGTGACGGCCGAGTCGCCGCCACCCGAGGTGACGCTCGTCCTCGAGGACGCCGAGCCGTCGCCCGAAGCGTACTCCGGGGCGTACTGCGATCGGTTCCGGGAACTGGTCGACGCCCCCACCGTCGACGTCCACGTCGCCGACGAGGTGCCCGTCGCGGTCGGCGTCGCCGACGGCCACGCCTTCGTCGGCGTGGCCGACCGCGACGGCGTGCGGGGGCTCCTGCTGGAGAGCGACGACGACGCCGTCGTCGACTGGGCCGAGCGGTCGATCGACCGATATCTCGACTGATGCGACCCGCCGTGACGCCGACGGGTTCTTTACCGGACACGCACGACCGACGCCCATGTACGCGGTGGTCGGTTGCTCGGAGTGTCGCGCCCTGTGGCTGCTCGCTGACCCCCGATCCGCCGAGACGGCGACCTGTCCCCGCTGTCGGCGGCGCCACCGGACCGCGGATCTGAAGCGCCTGTACACCGCCGAGGACCGGGACGCGGCCCGCGAGGCCCGGGCGTCGCTCCTCGCCGAGCGTGCGGACGCGGCCGACGCCTTCGAGGCGACGCCCGCCGCGGGCGAGGACCCGGGGAGCGTCGTCGACGACCGGGAGTACCTGGACGCCGCGGGGGTCGACCCCGAGGCCGTCGAGGCGGCGGGCGAGCGGGCCGGCGCTGGCGACACCGGAAGTCGGAGTCGCCCGGAAATCGTCCGCGAGGCCGTCCGCACCCTCGATACCCCCGACGAGGGCGACGTGGTGGCGTACGCGGCCGACCGCGGCGTGCCCGCCGACGCTGCGTCCGATCTGCTGGACCGGCTGGTACGCCGGGGCGAGGCCAGCGAGTCGGGCGGCACCTACCGGCTGTTGTAGGCCTACCGGCCGAGGGACTCGTGGGCCGAGGAGAGGTGCCGGGAGCCGAGGGCGGCGAGCAGGGAGAGTTCGCCGGCCAGCGCGCCGACGGCGATGGACTCCGCGAGGGCGTCGGCGTTCGATCCCGCGGGGTCGCCGCCGCCGGCGACGCCGAGCAGTTCCAGCGCCTCGCGCTGGGTCGGGAGGGTCGTCCCGCCGCCGACGGTTCCCACCTCCAGGCTCGCCAGCGAGACGCTGACGTAGAGGCCGTCCTCGCGGACCTCGGCGGTCGTGATGGCGTTGGCCCCCTCGACCACCTGGGCGGCGTCCTGTCCGGTGGCGAGGAAGACGGCGGCGACGACGTTGGCGACGTGGGCGTTGAAGCCCAGACCGCCGGCCTTCGCGCTCCCGACGAGGTTCTTCCGGGTGTTCACCTCGGCGACCGCCTCGGGCGTGGTGTGGAGACGCTCCTCGACCACGTCGCGGGGGAGCGTCACGTCGGCGGTGACGCTGCGACCCCGCCCCTCGACGGCGTTGATCGCCGCGGGCTTCTTGTCGGTACAGAGGTTGCCCGAGAGCGCGACCAGCGACGCCGCCGTCCCGTCTTCGATCACCTCGGCGGCCGCCCGGGTGGCGATGGTGGCCATGTTCATTCCCATCGCGTCCTTGGTGTCGTAACGGAAGCGCAGGAACACCGAGTCGCCGACGACGTAGGGGGTCACGTCCCGGAGTTCGCCGTGGTTCGTCGTCGCCTCGGCGGCCTCGCGGAGGCGACCCTCGTTGTCCCGTACCCACTCCACGAGCGCTTCGGCCTCGGCGACGTCCCGCACCCGGAAGACGGGCGCGCGGGTCATCCCCGACTTGGTGACGCGGGCGGTGGCGCCGCCCGCGGCGTCGAGGACCGAACAGCCGCGGTTGACGCTGGCGATCAGGGCCCCCTCCGTCGTCGCCATCGGGAGGTAGCGCTCGCCCTCGGTGGCGCCGCCGTCGACGGCGACGGGCCCGGCGACGCCCAGCGGGATCCGCGCCGCGCCGATCATGTTCTCGACGTTGGCGTCGGCGCGCTCGGCCGGGAAGCCGTACGCGCCGACGGCGTCGAGGTCGACGCCCGCCTCGGCTTCGACGAGACGGCGTCGCGCGGTCGCCGCGACGTCGGCGTCGGCGTGCGCTTCGAGTTCGTGAACCCGCAGGTCGCCGTCACGGACCCGGCGGACGAGGGTGTCCGCGTCCGCGTCGGGCGCGTTCGAGTCGTCGGTCATGCCCCAGTCGTGACGCCGCGCGCGCCTAAGCGTTACCGGTCGCCCACAGAGATAACTCCCCGCGGCACCCAGGGGTCCGTATGGACCTGTCGAGCCCCGCCTTCCGGGACGGCGGACCGATCCCCCCGGAGTACGGCTACACCGAGGCGAACGTCAACCCGCCGCTGGAGATCGCCGACACGCCCGCGGCGGCCGAATCGCTCGTCCTCGTCGTCGACGACCCGGACGCCCTCGAACCCGCGGGCAAGGTGTGGCGCCACTGGCTGGTGTGGAACGTCAACCCGACGCGCAAGCGGATCCCCGAGGACTGGGCGACCGGGACGGCCACCGCCGTCGAGGGCGAGAACGACTACGGCGAGGTGGGCTACGGCGGCCCGAACCCGCCGGACGGCGAGCACACCTACCGGTTCCGGCTGTTCGCGCTCGACACGACGCTCGATCTGGACGCCGGGGCGACCCTCGACGACCTAGAGCGAGTGATGGAGGGACACGTCCTCGAGGAGGCGAGTTACGAGGGGACGTACGCGCCCTAGAACAGCGTCCGGTCGCAGGAGCCACAGAGGTTCTGCTCTTTCTTGTCCACCTCGCGGACGGTGGGGGAGAAGCTCATCACGCAGCGCTCGTTGTCGCAGTGTTCCAGGCCGACGGTGTGACCGATCTCGTGGACGATCTCCTTGCGGACGCGGTCGGCGAACACCTCCGACTGGGGTTTGGAGGTGATGCCGCCGTCCGAGGAGGTCTGGAGGCGGTAGGTGGAGACGACCGACCCGTTGCCGTTCAGGTAGGCGAGGCCGAAGACGTAGTTCCGGCGGCGGTAGTAGAGGTCCTCCGACGTGATGCCGATGTTTTTCTCGCCGTCGCCGACGCGGCTGGCGAGTTCGATGAACTCCTCGGCCCGGTACTGGTTCCGGCTTCGATCGAACGCGCCGTCGGGGATCGACTGAACGTCGTGAACGGACACCTCGCAGTCGTAGACAGCCCGCAGACCGGCAGAGGCCTCGCGTTTCACCTGTGCCGGGACGTCCCCGATCGGCACGATGTCGACGAGCATGGAAGGCGTTAAGCGCGGCCCCGCTATAAACATCCCGACGTGACGACCGCGCGCGCCGAACTCGCCGCCCGCCTCGCCGACTACGACCGCCTCGTCGAGGTAGGGATCGGTCGGCGCCCCGCGGTGGCGGCCGCCCTCGTCGACGCCGGGTGTGCGGTGACCGCGACGGACGTGTTCGACGCCCCCGTCCCCGACGGCGTCGACTTCGTCCGCGACGACGTGGTCGCCCGCCGGGACGCCCTCGACGGCGAGGGTCCGGGCGACCCCTACCGCGTCGACGCCGTCTACGGCCTCAACCTCCCGGCGGAACTCCAGACCCCCGTCCGCGACGTGGCCCACGCCGCCGGCGCCGACTGCCTCTTTACCACCCTCGGCTTCGAGGAGCCGACGGTCCCCGTCGAGCGCGAGCGGGTCGGCCGCGAGACGCTGTACGTCGCGACGCCGCGTCGTAGATAGCGGGCATCGTTGCCGACGGCTCGACGGTGAAGCCGCTGGCGCCCGTGTGGACGGATATGTCCGGCGACGAACACGACCACGACCACGACCACGAATCGGGGCACCACCACGAGTACGTCGACGCCGCCGTCGACGCCCACGACGACTGGGCGCGGCGGCGACGGAAGGGGATTCCGACGGACAAGCAGTTGCTCGTCGTCGCCTGCATGGACGAGCGCATCCCCGTCGAGGGGGCGCTCGGCATCGAGCTCGGCGACGCCCAGATCTACCGCAACGCGGGGGGCAAGGTGACCGACGACGTGATCCGGTCGGCGGCGCTGACGACGCAGTTTTTCGACACCGAGGAGATCATCGTCGTCAACCACACCGACTGCGGGATGATGAGCGCGCCGGACGACGCCGTCGTCGAGGGGCTGGAGGCCGCCGCCGGCGGCGACCTCGACGACGTCGACCTCGACCCCGCACTCCCGGAACTCTCCATCGGCGACGCGGGCGTCGCCGACTGGGTTCGCATGACCGACGATATCGATAAGGCCTGCGCCGCCCAGGTGCGCTATCTCGACGAACACCCGCTGGTCGACGCGACGGTCCACGGCTACGTCTACGAGGTGGAGAGCGGCCAGCTTCGCTACCCCGGCGGCCGGATCGCCGAGGAGATCAGCACCCGCGTCGAGTAGGCGCCGTATCCCTCGGCCCGACACGTCGGACCGCCAGGATGTCGCGGACCGGCGCCCCCGACGACGCGGTCCCCCCGATCGGGGAGGGATGGAAAGGCACTTGCCCCGACGCGACGGCCACGACACATGAACGCGGACGCGGTCGTCCTCGACATCGACGGCGTGCTCGTCGACGTGGCGGACTCCTACCGCCGGGCCATCGTCGAGTCCGTCGACCGGGTGTACGGACGGACGGTCGACGACGCCGGAGTACAGCGGTTCAAGGACGCCGGCGGCTTCAACAACGACTGGGAGCTCACGTACGCGGCGGCGCTCTACGTCCTCGCCAGCGAGGCGGGATACGAGGGCGACGTCGCGACGTTTACCGACGCCGTCGCCGCCGCAGGGGGCGGACTCGACGCCGCCGAGTCGGTCGTTCGGGCCGCCCCGGTCGACGACGCGGTCTTCGACCGCTGGGATCCCGAGCGGCTGCGCGAGACCTTCCAGGCGCTCTACCTCGGGGCGGATCTGTACCGCGACCTGGAGGGTGGGGACCCGCCCTTCGAGGCCCGCGGCTACATCAACGACGAACCCGTGCTGGTCGAGGCGTCGACCCTCGACGCGCTCGGGGAGCGGTTCGCGGTCGGGGTCCTGACGGGGCGGCCGGCCGCCGAGGCCGACATCGCCCTCTCGCGGGTCGGCCTCTCGGTGCCCGACGCTCACCGGTTCACGATGGACGACTGGGCCGAAGGAAAACCGCATCCCCGGGCGCTGACGACGCTCGCGGACCGCCTGGACGCGGAGCGGGTGGCCTTCGCGGGCGACACCCTCGACGACGTGCGGACCGCGACGAACGCGGCCGCGGCCGACGCCGAACGGACGTTCCACGGGATCGGCGTCCTCACCGGCGGGTTGACGGGCGAGGCCGGCCGGCGGGCCTTCGAGGACGCGGGCGCCGCCGCGGTGGTGGAGACGGTGAACGACCTGCCCGAACTGCTGGAGCGACCGTGAAACCCGATCCCGTGGTGTTCGGCGTCGTCGCCGGCGCCCTCGTGGCCGTCGTGGTGGCCGTCGTCGCGGCGGCCGGGCCGCCCGACCCGTACACGCAGCTGCGCGGGGTCGTCCCCGGGGTCGTCGTCGCCTTGCTCGTCGCTTACCTCGTCAGCGTCGGCGGAAAGTAGGGTCACTCCCGACAGTCTTACCCCGCATCCGTCCGCAGTCCGACCATGCGAATCGCGATACTCGGCGGGACGGGCGAAATCGGGGAGGGCCTCGCGCTCCGGTGGGCCTACCACACCGATCACGAAGTCGTCATCGGGTCGCGCGACCCCGAGCGGGCCCGGACCAAGGCCGAGGAGTACGAGACGGAGCTGTCGAGCCGTGGCGTCGACCGGAAGGTGAACGGCTTCGAGAACGCGATGGCGGCCGACCGGGCGCGGATCGTCGTCCTCGCGGTCCCCGCGTACCACGTCAGCGACACGGTCGAGGCGGTCGCCGACGGCCTCGACGAGGGCGACGTGCTCGTCACGCCCGCGACGGGCATGCAACGCGACGAGGACGGCTTCCACTACCACCGCCCCGGCGCCGGGAGCGTGACGCAGTTGGCCGTCGACGCCGCCCCCGAGGGCGTGTCGGTGGTCGGCGCCTTCCACAACCTCGCGGCCGGCCGCCTCGCGGACCTGGACGCCGACCTCGGGATCGACACGCTGCTCGTGGCCGACGACGACGACGCCAAGGAGACGGTCCGCCTGCTCGCGGACGGCATCGACGGCCTCCGCCCGCTCGACGCCGGGGGGCTCGCCAACGCACCCGAAATCGAGGCGCTGACGCCGCTGCTCATCAACGTCGCCATGCACAACGAGGGTCTGCACGACCTCGGGGTCCGCTTCGACTAGAACCGGTCTTCGAGTTCGTCCCGCAGGTCGTCGACGGTCAACCCCTTCATCGCCAGCAGGACGAGGAGGTGATAGACCAGATCGGCGGACTCGGCGAGCAGTTCCGGGTCGTCGCCGTCCTTCGCCGCGAGGACGACCTCGGTGGTCTCCTCGCCGATCTTCTCCAGCGTGGCGTTCTCGCCTTTCTCGTGGGTGAACAGCGAGGCCGTGTAGGAGTCCTCGGGGAGGCGGTCGCGGCGGTCCTCGATGGTGGCGAAGAGCGCGTCGAGGACGGCCTCGGGCTCGTCGGCCTCGGTCACGCGCCGATCACCCGACGGTGGTCGTAGGTCATGTGCGCCCGGACGGCCGGCGGGGCCAAGGACCTGTCGTTACGCCGACGCGGAGGCCCGGAGCGGGTCGAAGAGTGCGAGCCGGTGGATGCGGTTGTCGTCGGTGAGTTCGGGGTGAAACGAAGTGGCGACGACGGGGCCGTCCCGGATCGCCACCGGACGGTCATCCCACGTCGCCAACACGTCCACGTCGGGGCCCACCTCGCTCACGACGGGGGCACGGATGAAGACGGCGTGGAACGGGTCGTCGAGGCCGGCGACGTCGAGGCCGGCCTCGAAGCTGTCGACCTGTCGGCCGAAGGCGTTGCGGTCGACGGCGGCGTCGACGACATCGAGGGTGTCGACGCGGTCGTCGCGGGCGTCCCGCGAGGCGACGATCAACCCCGCACACGTCGCGAGGACAGGCTTGCCGGCGGCGACGTGGTCGACGATTTCGGCGTCGATGCCCTCCCGACGGAGCAGGCGGGAGATGGTCGTCGACTCGCCGCCGGGGAGCGCGAGGGCGTCACAGTCGGGGACGTGGCCGGCTTCGCGGATCTCCACGACTGAGACGGCGGTCCCGACGGCGTCCGCGGCCCGTTCGATCGCCGCCACGTGTTCGCTCACGTTTCCCTGGACGGCGACGACGCCGATCCTGCGTTCCATTACAGCGAGACGACGTTCAGCACCTGCACCAGCACGCCGAAGAGGACGCCGAACGCGACGATGGTCTTGGGATCGATCCGGATGGCGTTGCGGTCCTCCGCGTCGAAGTAGCGGACGAGCCCCGCACTCGACATCAGTCCGCCGCCGCCCTGACTTCCACTCATACCCGACTCTCGGCACGTCGAGTGCCTAAACGTTTCGCTCTCCGCGACAGTCCCCACAACGTATGGGCGCCGAGACCGTGACAACCGACGAACATGACTGGCGTCATCCCGGAGCGCGTGACCGCCCGCGTCGACGGCACGTTCGTCGTCTTTCGGATCGGCATGCGGATCAACTCGCTGTGGAAGGTCCACCGGTGGTTGCCGGTGTTTCTGTCCATGCCCCGGATGTTGCGGGAGCTCGAAGCGGACCCGGAGAGCGGCCTGCTCGAAACGCAGGCGAGCCTCGGGCTCCGCGAGCAGACACTGACACAGTACTGGGAGTCCTTCGAGCATCTCGAATCCTACGCCCGTGATCCGGACGCCGAACACCTGCCGGCGTGGAAGGCGTTCAACCGGCGGGTCGGCGAGGGCGGCGACGTGGGCATCTGGCACGAGACGTTCCTCGTCCGCGAGGGGGAGTACGAGGCGGTTTACAACAACATGCCCCCCACCGGCCTCGGGGCAGTCGGGGAGTTGGTCCCCGCGTCGGGACGACACGAGACGGCCTCCGGGCGGCTCGGCCGCACCGACGGGGACGGGACGCCGGTCGATACCGGCGGGGATCGGCGCGATTCGACGTGATGGCCGGATCGACGGCGGACATCACCGCCGTATTCGACCGACTGCGACCACCTGTGTGTGACGGTCGCACGAGCAAGTAGCGGTTAACTCACCGATACCACAACGTAACGTATGCCAACCCGTTCACGACGACGGTTCCTCGCGCTCGTCGGTGTGTCCGCGGTAGCGGGCTGTACCGGGAGCGCCTCGGACGCCGATCCGACGGCGACGGCGGGATCGGGGGTGACCGAGACGGCGACGGCCGGACGCACTGCCGGGACGGACGGGTCCCACACGGTGCCGACGGCTGCCGAACGGCTCGTCCTCCCGATGTCGAGGACGGCGCTCCGGGAGAACGCGATGTCTGGCGGGCCGCCGAAGGACGGCATCCCGTCGATCGACCGGCCGACGTTCGTCGGGCCGGCCGAGGCCGACTTTCTCGACCCGGGCGATCCGGTGTTCGGCGTCGTTCGCGACGGGGCGACGAAGGCGTACCCACAGAAGATCCTCGTTCAACACGAAATCATCAACGACGAACTCGGCGGGACGCCCGTCAGCGTCACCTACTGTCCTCTCACCGGAACCGTACAGGGCTTCGAACGCGGCGAGACGACCTTCGGCGTCTCGGGACGACTCATCAACGACAACCTCGTGATGTACGACCGGGCGACCGAGGCGTGGTGGCCACAGATGCTCGCGACCGCGATCCCCGGCCCGTGGAACGAGGACCCCGCGGCCGCGTCGCTCCGGGAGTTCCGCCTCGTCTGGACGACGTGGGAACGCTGGCGGCGCCACAACCCGGAGACGCGGGTCCTCTCGACGGACAACGAACACGCCAAAAACTACGCACGCGACCCGTACGGCGCCTACAATCCCCGGCGGGGCTACTACGAGAACGATCGGTTGCTGTTTCCACCCCTCCGCGTCGACGACAGGTTCGACAAGAAGACCGTCGTGATGGGGACCCGAACCGCGACGGGGGCGGCCGCGTTCCTGAAAGAGACGATCCGGAGCGAGAAACTCGTCCCGGGGTCGGTCGGCGACGCGTCCGTGCTCGCGGTGTACGATCCCCGCTACGACACGGCGTACGTCTACCGAACCCCCGAGGGGACGACCTACGAGTACGACGACGGGGCGGTGGTCGCGCCGGACGGGACGGGGCACGCACCGGACGCACTCCCGCTCGAACGCGTCCACACGTTCGACGCGATGTGGTTCGCGTGGGCCGGCTACTACCCCGACACGAACGTCTATGCCTGATCGTCGACGCGGGGTCGGGGGCGGTGCTACCGCCACGGCGACACGAACGGCGACGGCGCGGGCGCTCCGCAGGCGCGACGGTCGACTCGTCTTTCTCGCCGTCACGGCCGTGTATCTGGTGGGGTATCTCTGGGCAATCGGCCACCTCGCCCCCGGGCTCGGCGGCTACGACGTGTCGGTCGTCGAACGACCGCTCGAGCGGCTCTTTCAGCCGGAACTGGGACCGTTCGCCTACACGCCGATCGCACGGGTCGCGCTCGGCCCGGTGACGTATCTGTTCTCGCTCAACACCGTCATCGGCTTCGGGCTGGCGGGACTGGTCGGGTTGAACCTCTCGATGACGTACGTCGCCTGGCGGCGACCACGGTCCTGTGGAGTGGGTAGGTCGTCGACGGGCGTCGTCGCCAGCGTGCCGGCGTTGCTCTCGGGGACGGCCTGCTGTGGCCCGCTCCTCCTCGTCGTCCTCGGCCTCCAGGTGTCCGGAGTGCTGTTGACCGCGTTCCAGTTCCTGCTGCCGGTCGCGGGGCTGTTGCTCGTCGGCAGTCTCGTCCTCACGGCCCGTCGGTTCGACGGCTGAACGCCGGCTACGTCCGCGTCGACTCCGGTCAGCGGCGCTCGACCGGCGCCGAACACCGTAGACAGAGGACGTGGCCGGCGAACCAGTTCACGTCCGTCGCGTCGCAGTCCGGACAGCGGAAAGTGTCGTTGTCGTACTCGGTGGTGCCGCGGGGGGCGGCGAGGCGGCCGGCGTCGACGGTACGTGCCAGCAACGACGGGAACCGCCGTCGCTTGTACGACACACGTCGAGCGAGGAACTCGCCGGGACTCGACGGATCGGGGCCGTGGAGGTCCTCCCACTCGACCGCGATTTCGCCGTTCGCGGGACCCCGAGCAACCTGTTTGATCGGCGCGGCGGCGGCACGGAAAAGCGGGCTCGTCGCCACCCGGTGTGGATCGTCGACGGCCGAACCGGCCTCGCGGTAAGCGTCCTCGGCCTCGCGGTAGGCGTCCTCGACGCCGTCCATCCCGGCAACGACCCGGAAGTCGGCGGCGAACTCGTCGAGGCAGGCCCGCTGTGCCGGCGCGTCGAGCGCGGTCCGGAGGTCGCGCGCGACGGCGATGCCCTCGGCACCGCGACGGGAAGCGCGGGCGTCGCGACCGGCGACGCGGTACGCGGCCGCCGAGACGGCGAGCCACCGGAGCCCCTCGCCGACCCATCCCCGTTCGTCCGCGGCGAAGGGGTTCAGTCCGGATTCGGGCCGCGGATCGGCGAGGGACAGCCAGGCTGTCCGCGTGAACTCGTCGCCAGCCCGTTCTTCGGCCCGTTCCGACAGTGCGGCGACACCCGCGGCGATACGGTCGTCGGCGTCCGTCTCCATGCTGGGCGTACGGACCGGACGGGCACAAGGGCGTCGCCGGGGGACCCGGCCACGGCCGTGACGGTCACGGACGCGGCCGGGGCGGACGAGGGGCCGGACCGGTCACCGGACCCGCCGTCGTACGATACATATGCATCGGGCCGATATTGGGTGTATGGCCTCGAAACACGTCATCAACGGGCTCATCTCGACGCTCATCAGCGTCGGTGCCACGGTCGTGATCGCCGACGACGACGACGCCCCGTGGGGACTGCGCGACGTTGCGCTCGCCGTCGGCATCTCGGCGTTTCTCTCCGGGTACGTTACGAGCTACTTCGCCGAGCGGTGAGTGCGCCGAGTGATCGCGTGACGGGGAAGGAGCCGTCCGTTCCCGCCGTGTCCGTCGACGGCCTCCGCAAACGGTTCGGGAGCGGCCCGGACGCGGTGACCGCCGTCGACGGGGTCTCCTTCGACGTCGAACGGGGGTCGGTCGTCGGCCTCCTCGGGCCGAACGGGGCGGGAAAGACGACGCTCATCAAGTCCATCCTCGGTACGGTCCTGCCGGACACGGGCGCGGTACGCATCATGGGCGTCGACGTCCACGAGGCGCCGCGGGCGGCGTACGCCCACGTCGACGCGATGCTGGAGGGCGCGCGAAACGACTACTGGCGGCTCACCGTGCGGGAGAACCTCCGCTATTTCGCGACCGTCGGCGGCGTGGATCCGGACTCGGTCGCGGACCGTCACGACCGCCTGCTCGATCGCCTGGATCTGACCGACAAAGCTGACGAACCGGTGCGAAACCTCTCGCGGGGCATGAAACAGAAGGTGTCGCTGGCGAGCGTCCTCGCGGGCGGCGCGGACGTGGTCTTTCTCGACGAGCCGACGCTCGGACTGGACGTGGCGAGCGCCCGGACGTTCCGGGCCGAAGTCCGCCGGCTGGCCGCCGAGACGGGGCTGACGGTGCTGCTCAGCAGCCACGACATGGACGTCGTCGAGGCCGTCTGCGACCGGGTGATCGTCGTCGCCGACGGGCGGATCGTCGCCGACGACGCCCCCGGCGCGTTGCTCCGCGACGACGACCACCGCCTCCGGCTGGCGAGTCCGGCGTTCGACGACGACACCGTGAGGGCCCTCGGCGACCGAGTCGCCGTGACGCGGGTCGAACGTCTCGACGACGGCCGGATCGAGGTGACGGTGGACACCGAGGGACTGTACGCGCTCATGGACGCCCTCCGGCGACGCGACGTGCCGTTGACCGAGGTTCGAAGCGTCGACCCCGGACTCGACGACGTGTTGCTCGACCTCGTCGACGAAGCGGAGCGGGGGTCGGGAGCATGACCACGGCGCCGTCGGACGAACGGGCGGCGACCCGGGCGGGCTACGCCGCCCTCGCGCGGGCCGTGCTGTACCGGGAACTGCTCGTGTTCGTCCGCTATCCGGCCAACGCCGTCGGCGGCATCGTCGTCGCCGTCTTCTTTTTCGGCGTCCTGTTCTACGGCGGGCGGATGGTCGCCGGCCGCGCGCTCACGAACTCCATCGAGGGTATCGTCGTCGGCTACTTCCTCTGGACGCTCTCGGTCGGCGCTTACTCGTCCATCGCGAACGACATCGGGAGCGAGGTGCAGTGGGGGACGCTCGAACGTCACGTCACGACCCCGTTCGGCTTCACGCCCGTGGCGCTGCTGAAGGGGGTGGCGAAGCTCGTCCGGACCTTCCTCACCTCGGCGGTCGTCCTGGCGGTGATGCTCCTCCTGACCGGGACGACGCTCCACGTCGACGTCCCGACGGTGGTCGTCGTCGCCATGCTCGGTGTCGTCTCGGTGCTGGGGTGTGGCCTCGCCGCCGGGGGCGTCACCGTCCTGTACAAGCGGGTCGGCAACTGGCTGAACCTGCTGCAGTTCGGCCTGATCGTCCTCGTCTCGGCGCCGGCGTTCGACTTGGCGTGGACGCGAGCGCTCCCGCTGGTCCACGGGAGCGCCCTCCTCCAGCGGGCGATGGTCGATGGGGTCCGGCTTCTGGAGTTTCCGGCGGCCGACCTCGCGATCCTCGTCGGCGTCGCCGTCGCGTACCTCGGCCTCGGCTACCTCGTGTTCCGGTATACGACCCGGCGGGCGCGGCGCCTCGGCGTCCTCGGCGACTACTGAGCGGGCGTCGACGGCGTTCGCGACGCAGCTCCGGGAGACCTACGACTGCCCGCTCGATGCCGACACCCCTCCGGCGTTCGATCCGTACGGGCTCCGATAAACGGCTGGACTGGCGCGCGAGGCCTACTCGTCGCCGCCGTCGGTCAGGATCTCGACGTCGACGTCGCGTTCCGCCTCGAACTCCTCGGGCATCCAGTCGTCCTCGGCCTCGGCCTCGGCGTCCGCGCGTTCCTCCTCGGGTTCGGTCCACCAAGACGTTCGTTCGTGATGATGACACAT
The DNA here is from genome assembly GCF_009762275.1 of Haloplanus salinarum. Taxonomy (NCBI): domain Archaea; kingdom Methanobacteriati; phylum Methanobacteriota; class Halobacteria; order Halobacteriales; family Haloferacaceae; genus Haloplanus; species Haloplanus salinarum. Next base: position 1,724,669 of record NZ_CP034345.1, read on the forward strand.
GGTCACGTCACCCACGCGACCGTCGGGGTTCGACGCACAAAACGATTCCGCGGTGACACGTGGGGTCAGTCGTCGCCGGTCGCCTCGCTCGTGGCGCGTTCGACCGTCGCCGCCTCGTCGGTCCGGAGGTCCGAGACGAAGCCGAACAGGGCCTCGAAGTCGGCGACGCCCTCGCGGACGAGATACTGCACGTACCGGTGTTTCCGGTGGAACTCCGTCTCCACGTCCTCGACCTCGCGGTCGCTCGCGTCGGCCAGTCGGTGAAAGAGGCGGAACCCGAGCGACCGGTGGCCGTCGTCGAGGTGCGGGTGGGCGTAGTCGACGCGGAAGCGCCCGTCGGTGTCGCGGCGCGCGACGACGTTCCAGTAGAGGGTGCGGCCACCCTTCTCGACGGCGCCCGAGGGGAGCGTGCCGGCGTCGAGGGCCTCGTACTCGCGTTCGCTCAGGAGTTCGACCGCCTCGGCGACGTAGCGGTCGCCGTCGACGTGGTGGGGGAAGACGACGAGGTCGATCTCCCGCAGAAGATACGGGGCGAGTCCCTGTTCGATGACGCGGTTGATGAGCGTCTCGACGTCCTCGGCGTGGGTGGTGCCGATGACGCCGTGGCCCGTGTTGAGCGTCTCGCCGAACGTCTCGAAGGAGGCGGGTGTGTTGATCTCCGCGATCACCTCGACGTCGGGGTTGAGGTAGTTGGTCTCGGTCATCAGCCGGGCCATCGACACCCGCTTGTACTCGTTTTCGTGGTCCCGCGTCGTGAGGGAGATGCCCGTCTCGTGGGGGAGTCGCACCTCGCGGCTCCCCTCGTCGATGGAGACCGGTCGGTCGTCGTAGGGGACGAAGGGCATGTGGGCGTTCATGAGCGTCGTCTTGCCGACGCCGGTCGGCCCGGAGAAGAGGACGACGCCGTGGCTCTCGTAGAGCATCCAGAGGAGGGTGACCAGTTCCGTGGAGATGGCGTCGCGCTCGATCAGGTCGACGGGCGTCATGGGGTCGCCGGCCTGCTTGCGGATGGAGACGTGCGGGCCGTCCTCCGAGATGACCGGCAGGGCGACCGCACACCGGATCGTCTCCTCGACGCCCGGCGGTTCGAGGTTCACCTTCGCGCTCGGGCGACTCGCACTGAGTTCCGTCCCGTCGCTCGCCGCCAACTGGGTGACGACGTTGACGAAGGCCGTCTCGTCGTCGAAAGCGAGGTTCGTGGGGACGCGGCCGACGGGGAGTTCGTCGGCCCGGGGGATCACCTTCACCCGTTCGTCGACGCGGTTGGCCTCCACGTCCTCCAGCGACGGGTCGCGGATGGGGACGGTGAGCACGCCGTGGCCGACGTAGTCCCGGAGGACGTAGTAGACCAGGTCGTCGAGGCGGTCGGTGGCGTAGCGACTGTCGACCGGCGGGACGGCGAGGCCGTACTCCGCGAGGGCGGTCGTCAGCCGGTATTTCGTCGCCGCGACCCAAGCGCGGGTGTTCCGGGCGGTGAGCCGCCGGGAGAGGAACTCGCGGGCACGCTCCCGGACGAAGGCGTGGCGGTCCTCGACCACGTCCTCGACGTTCGCCTCCCAGATCCGTTCCTTGCACTCCTCGATGAGTTGTTCGTCGCCGGGGAGCAGGTCGGGTTCGAGGACGGCGTACTTCGTCGAGAACTGGTCGCTCCCGAGCAGGTGTTCGCGGTAGATCACCACGTCGACGTCGAAGCCGGCGAAGTCGACGGTGTACCGCCGGAGGCGCTCGCCGGCGACCCGGTCGACGAAGCGCGCGTCGGCATCGAAGTCGGTGTGAGCGGGGGCGTAGTCCTCGGTGTGGACCACCACCCGGTCGTCCGCCCGCCCGACGTCGACCACCTCGATCCGGTCGTCGAGCGCGAGCGGTGTCGACGCCCCGAGCAGGCGGAGTTCACAGAGCGCGTGGTAGGTGAGCCGGCGCCACGCGGCGGGCGAGGCGTCGATCAGGCGGTCGAGCGCCCGGCGGTACTTCGGCTCGAACCCCGCAGCGGCCCGCTCGGCGGCCCCCTCGCGGGTCAACGGCCGGCGACGGTTGACGACCGTGAAGTGCTCGCGGATGCGCTCCATCGCGGCCCGATCCTCGGGGCCGAGGCCGGGTTCGCGGACCGCGTAGGCGAACTCGTCGTCGGTTTCCCGGACCGTCGCCACGACGCCCGGGGAGACCTCGTACTGGTCGACCACGTCCGACGCGTACCACGCCTCGGCGTCGTCGGGGGGTCGCGGCGCGGGGACCGCGCCGTCGTCCGCGCCTCCGGTCGAGAGCGTCGGTCCGTCACTCATCACGCCACACCTCCGACGGGAGCGACATAGCCGTTGGTGCCTCGGTATCACGTATAATACTCGGGGCGCCCGTCGGAGGGAGGCGCCGACACGGCGACCGGGTTCAGGCGTCGTCCGTCGTCGGCCGACCGTCCCGGTGCCAGAGCGTCTCCAGCGGGGGGATCGACCGGATCTCGGCCTCGGTGAGCAACGGCCAGCGGATGCCCGACGGTTTCTGTCGTTCACCCTCGACCCGGTGGGTACGGGTCGGCGTGACCACGTGATCGACGACGGTGTCGTGGTCGGCGACCATCCCCGACGGGGCGTCCGCCTCGGGGAGCAACTGGACGTCGTGGACGGCGGCGACGACGAGGGTGTCCGCCGTCGCGAGACCCACCCGTCGCAGCATCGCCCACTCCAGGTCGAAGAAGCCGTGGCCCTTGCCCATCCGGAGTCCGTCCGGGGTCACGAAACTCCCCCCGGTGACCATGATGTCGAGCGACGGGTGGTCGGCTTCGAGCGTTTCGAGCGGGACCCGATCGGCGAAGCGGGTCATCCCGTCGAGCGTGGCCGCGAAGGCGGCCTGCCCGTCCGGGACGTCGGCCGGATCGAGCGAGAGGAAGCCACGCCGGATGCCGTAGGTGGGCATGAGGAAGGGTATCGACCGCTCGATCAGGCGTTCCCGGAGCGGGTCGAGGTTGTTGTCCGGCGTCACGAGCCACGTCCCGCAGTCGTGGTCGTCGGCGAGTTCGAGGAGCCGGTCGGCGCCCGTCTCGCTCCCCACGTAGTCGGCGATAAACTCGCCGAAGTCCCAGGCGAACCGCGAGTCGGGGCGTGCCACCTCGCGGAGCTGCGACCAGACCCGTTCGCGGACTTCGTTCCGGATCGACGGCTCGTCGATCATGTGCGGGACGCTCCGAACTCGCGGATCGTGACGCCGACGAGGTAGAGCCAGGCGAGCGTCGAGACGACGACGCAGGCCCCGAACAGGAGCGTGAACGTCGTCGGCGTCATCGGCGTCCCCCCGTCGCGTCGGCGGTCGGTCGAGCGGTACTCGTGTGACGTCGCGGCGGGCACGTACGGATCATGCTGTGGTTCGTGTCGGGGTCTGTGTGGGTCGGTCTCATTCGAGGCTCTCCAGGTCCGTCAGTTCGTCGAACGAGAAGTCCGCGGGGCGTGCGAGCATCCAGCCGACGGCGACGGCGTTGCTCACGAGCAGGGCGCCCGCGAACGAGTAGAGGTAGTTGGTGGCGAGGAACCACGGGACGCCGGCGACGATACCGAGGACGGCCGCGGTAAAGGCCGCCGTCCCGCCGAGCCGGGAGGTGTACAGGCCGATGAGGATCGGGCCGACCGTCGCGGACGCGAGCAGGTCCGCACGGAGCAACAGGAAGAGGACGCTCGGCCCCGTGGCGGCGATGGCGACGCCGACGACGGCGATGACGACCGTGAGGATCCGCGCGACCCGCAGGAGTTCGGGGCCGCTCCGGTCGGCGTCGAACAGCGGCACGACGTCCACGGCGAGGATGCTCACGATGGCCGACAGGGCGTTGTCGAGCGTGCTGGCGATCACCAGCAGGACGAGCACGACGAACACCAACTGCAGGCCCGTCCCGAAGGTGGCCTGCACGACCGTCGGCAGCGCGGCGGACGGCGACGCGAAATCCATCCCGAGACCGCTGGCGATGACGCCGTACAGGCCGGCGAGGATCGTCATGGGCACGACGGCGACGGTCGCACCGATCAACGAGAGGCGCAACGACCGGGCGTCGCGGGCCGCGTGGGCACGCTGCCAGAGCGACTGGTTGAGCATCTCCGCGCCGACGAGCGCGATGACGATGTAGACGGCAAACCGGACGCCGGCGGGGTTCGTCAGGCTGACGGCCGTCGGGTTCGTCGCCTGCATCCGCGTGAGGAGTTCCGCCGGCCCCCCCAGTTGGAACACGGCGACGACCGCCGTCCCGACGAGCAGCGGGACGAGCAGGAGGGTCTGGACGAGGTCGGTGAAGATGCTGGACAGGAGGCCACCCTGCACCGTATAGAGCATCACGACGCCGCCGACGAGGGTGAGCGTCACGAGCAACGGGACGCCGGCGATGGCCTGGATGGCCAGCGCGACGCCCGTGAGGTTCGCCGTCATCAGGATGAACATGTAAAACAGCGCGACGAACAGCGTGAGGAAGTACATCGGCCGCCCGTAGCGCGCCCGGGCGTACTCGACGACGGTGTGTCCCTGCGGCATCCGTTCGCGGATCTTCGGCGCGACGGTCAGATAGAGGACGAACGGCGTCGCGATGGCGACGCCGTAGCCGATCACCGCCGCGATACCGAGCCGGGCGCCGGATTCGGGGGGACTGAACAGCAGCCCCGATCCGGCGGCGTAGGCGATGAACGTCGCGAGACCCAGCGAGACGCCCGTCGACCCGCGGGCCGCGAGGAAGTCCTCGACGCCGTCGAGGTTCCGCCGTCCGTAGTAGACCCCGACCACCAGAAAAGACGCGAGCGTGAGTACCATGACGCCGACCGTGAGCGTGAATGTCGCCATTTACGTCGGTGGGTTCCGGCCGACGTACAAGAAAGCGACCACATATGCAAAATATGCTTGTATATCCGCCGAGATGTGGGATTTATACCGAACGTTCGTGTGTCTATCGGGAGAGGGGGGGCGCGACGCCGACCGAGGGGCGTTCCATCAGCGATCCGACGTGAGGCCGCCGTCGGCTTCGACCTCGGGGGGTGTGGCGCCGTCGCCGTCGCCGGCGTCGAGCGCCGCGTCAGTCGTGTCGTCGGCCCCGTCGACCGCCTCACCGTCCGCCCGCGCGTCCGCCTCGCCGTCCGTCCGTATGCCCGCTTCGTCGGGGTCGTCGAGTGCGACGTCGTCCGTCGCTACCACCACGTCGTCCATCGCGTCGGCCGTCTCGGTCGCTCCGTCGACTGTCTCCGTCGACAGTTCGAACGTCTCCAGCAGTTCCCGGAGGGCGTCGGCCTGGTCGGCCAGGTCGTCGACGCGGCCGGAGACGTCGTCGAGGGAGGCGGACTGCTCCCGGGCGGCCCCGGCGACGTCGGTGGCGCCGGTGGCGGTCTCCTGGCTCGTGGTCTCGATCTGTTCGACCATGGCGACGGTCTCCTCGGTCGAGGCGGCCTGCTGGTCGGTGGCGTCCGATATCTCCCGCATACCCTCGTCGGTCTCGTGGGCGAGTTCGGCGATGCGGTCGAGCGAGTCGATGGCGTCCTCGACGGTTTCGACGGCGTCGGCGACCTCCTCGGTGGTTTCGCGCATTCCCTCGACGGTGGCAGTGGTCTGTGTCTGGACGCCGTCGATGATCTCCTGGACGTCCGTCGCCTCGGCCTGGGCCTCCTCGGCCAGCGACTTCACCTCGTCGGCGACGACGGCGAAGCCCTCGGCGCCGTCGCCCGAGTGGGCGGCCTCGATGGACGCGTTGAGCGCGAGGAGGTTCGTGCGCTCGGCGATGTCGGAGATGGTGGCGACGATGTCGCCCATCCGCGCCATGCGGTCGTCGAGTTCGCGGAGTTGGTCCATCGTGTCGGTCGCCCGGGCCTCGATGGCGTCCATCCGGTCGAGGGCCTCGACGGCCGCCTCCTGTCCGTCGTCGCCCATCTCCGCGGTGCGGGTAGCCACCTCGGCGACGCTGTCGGCGGAGGCCGCGATCTCCTCGACCGTCGCGGAGAGGTCGCTCATCTCCGAGACGATCCGCTGGAGCTGATCCCGCTGTTCCTCGGCGTCGTCGGAGATCTCGTCGGTGGCGTCGCTGATCCGCTCGCTCGCCCGCGCCACTTCGTCGAGTTCGGTCGAGGTGTCGACGGTCCGCTTGGAGACGGTGTCGGCGAACGCGGACACCTCTCCGACGGTCCCCTCGATGTCGTCGAGCATCCGGTTGAACGAGCGCGCGATGGCGGCCATGGCCTCGCTTTCCTCGTCGGGATCGATCCGAACCGAGAGGTCCTTGTCGGCGGCCTCCGCCATCACGTCTCCGTACCGGTCGGCCGTCCGTTCGAGGTGGTCCGTCAGGGCCTCCAGCTCGCGGGTGTTCCGCCGGAGGTTGTCCGCCATCCGGTCGAGGGAGTCGCCGAACGACCCGGGGACCGACTCCGCGAGGACCGGCGCGTCGAACTCCTGCTCGGCGAGGGCGTCGGCCTGCGCGGAGATCGTCACGAGCGACGCGCGCATGTCGTCGAACGCGTCGACGAGGCTCCCGATCTCGTCGTCCTGATCGTGGCTCTCGATAGTGGCGTCGTCGATCTCGCCGGCGGCGATCGTCGTCGCCGCGTCCTCGAGCATCCGCACCGGGGCGACGAAGTCCCGACGAGCGATGAGCAGCGTGTTCACGAACGCGACGGCGGCGCCAGTGAGGAGGGCGACCGTCAGCGCCGTCCGAACGACGCCCGACAGGACGAAGGGGAGGACGGCGAGAACGATCGCGACACCGAACTGGATCGTCACCGCGGCGACGATCTTGCGCTCGATGGACTCGGTGATCCCGAGGACGTCCATCGTCCCCCACAGCGCTCGTCGATACTGGTCCATGAGCATATTCGGGGACTACATGCCTGATACATGAATCCACGGCGCCAATTATCAATTCGTAAGAATTGGAAGCCCAGCCGCGTCGGTCAAACGGGATTCGGGGTCTCACAGCTGGAAATTTGCCGGCCGTCGTCGAGCCCGTGGACAGGCTTTTGTCGGTCGAGTCGAAGGGCCGACGATGCGAGACGACGACAAACGCGCACGGAAGGGTGCATCAATGGGCGCGGCCGTCGGCGCGGTGATGGGCAGCCCGCTCGGCCCGGTCGGGGCCGGTATCGGCGCGGGCTTCGGCGGGGCGGGTGGCTACCTCGCCGGGACGGTCCGGGACCGCGTGGAATCGTGTTGTCCCTGCTCGAAGTAGGCGGGAACGGTCACGCGCCCCCGAGGTAGAGGTCCGCCACCTCGTCGCTTTCGAGAAGCTCCTCGCCGGATCCCTCGAACCGGTTTTCGCCCATGTCGAGGACGTACCCCCGGTCCGAGACGGCCAGCGCCTGGCGGGCGTTCTGTTCGACCATCAGGATGGCCGTGTCGGTCTCGTCGCGGATCTGCACCAGGCGCTCGAACATGTCGTCGACGAGGTCCGGCGCGAGGCCGGCGGAGGGTTCGTCCACGAGCAGGAGGTCGGGATCGATCATCAGCGCCGAGGAGAGCGCGAGCATCTGCTGTTGGCCGCCGGACATGGCGCTCGCCCGCATGTTCTCCCGCTCCTCGAGGAACGGGAACCGCTCCCAGACTTCCTCGAAGTCCGCGGGGTCGGGGTCGTCGATGTACGCGCCCATCTCGAGGTTCTCGCGCACCGTCAGCGTCGGGAAGATGTTCTCCCGCTGCGGGACGTAACACATGCCGCGCTCGGTGACCTGATCGGCCCGGAGGTCGGTGATGTCCTCGCCGTCGAAGGTGACCGTCCCCGCCCAGCAGTCGATGAGGCCGTAGGTGGCTTTCATCATCGTCGACTTGCCCGCGCCGTTCGGCCCGATGATGGTGACGATCTCGCGGTCCTCGACGTCGAGGTCGACGCCGTGGAGGATCTCCGCGTCGCCGTACCCCGACACCACGCCGCGGGCTTCGAGCAGCGCCATCGTCATCCCACCCCGAGGTAGGCGTCGATGACTGCCTCGTCGTTTCGGATCGCCTCGGGCTCCCCCTCGACGAGTTTCTTCCCCTCGTTCATCACGATGATCGTATCGGAGAGTTCCATGATCACTTCCATGTCGTGTTCGACGATACAGAACGTGTAGCCGTCCTCGCGGAGCGACTCGATGCGGGCCATCAGCTTCTCGGTGAGTGCAGGGTTGACGCCCGCGACGGGTTCGTCGAGCAGGATCACCCGCGGTTCGAGCATCAACACCCGCCCGAGCTCCAGCAGTTTGCGCTGGCCGCCCGAGAGGTTGCCCGCCGGTTCGTCCCGGAGGTGGTCGATCTCCAGCAGTTCGAGCGTCTCCTCGGCCCGTTCCCGGACCGCCGCCTCCTCCTCGGCGACGGCCCCGCGCCGGAACCAGGCGTTGGCGAGGTTCTCGCCGGCCTGCCCCTGGGGCGCCAGCATCAGGTTCTCCAGTGCGGTCATCTCGCCGAGTTCGCGGGTGAGCTGGAAGGTGCGGACCAACCCCTCGCGGGCCAGCATGTACGGGCGGCTGTTGGTGTGGCCGGGGCGGCGCTGGGTGACCCGCTGTTTGGCGAGGTAACCACCCGCGCCGAGCGCCGCGCCGGCGACGGTCGCCCCGGCGGCGGGGACGGCGCTCAGCCCGAGGGGGCCGAGGCCGACGACGCCGCCGAGGGCGCCGATCGTGAGCCCGCTGGCACCGCCCCAGATGACCGTCTCGTCCCGGTGGGGGCGCATGATCGTCTGCAGGTCGCGGCCGTCGTACCGGACCGTGCCGCCGTCGGGCTCGTAGAACCCGCTGACGAGGTTGAACGTGGTCGTCTTGCCCGCGCCGTTCGGCCCGATGAGTCCCGTGATCGACCCCTCGGCGATGTCGAAGGTGGCGCCGTCGACGGCGACGATGCCGCCGAAGGTCTTGCGCAGGTCCTCGACCTCGACGATGGCGTCGCTCATCCGTCCACCTCCGAGGTGGTCCCCTCCTCGCGCCCGAGCAGACCCTCCGGAACGTAGTAGAGGACGAGCAGGAAGAGGACGCCGACGACCACCAGCCGGAACGCCTGGATGTTGACGCGGACGGCGGGCGGGAAGAAGGAGGCGAGCTGTGTCGTCGCCTGCTGGAACGCCCAGAAGATGGCCGCCCCGAGGATCATCCCCTTGTTGTTGCCGGCGCCGCCCAGGAACATGATCAGCAGGGTGATGAACGTGATCCGGGGCGCGAAGGTGGTGAAGGTCAGCCCCTGGGCGTACATGGCCCAGAGGGCGCCCGCGAACCCGCCGAGCGCCGACCCCAGGACCATCGTCTGGACCTTGTAGACGAACGGGTCCTTGCCGAGGGACTTCACGACCGTCTCGTCGTTGCGGACCGCCCGCAGGACGCGGCCGAACGGCGACCTGACGGCGAGTTCCAGGACGTAGTACAGACCGGCGAGAAAGAGGACGAACGCGGCGAGTTGGAAGCGCGCGTAGTCGACGTTGACGGTCAGCTCGCCGACGAAGACCACCGCGTAGCCGATGCCCGTGTCGCCGCCGAAGCCGAGGAGCCAGACGACGTTTTGGACCAGCGTGTTGAGGGCGCCGCCGACGTCGCCGTCGCCGAGCGGGCCCAGGATCGGCAGCAGGAAGTACCACAGCGAGACGAACCAGAGCGACCCGACGCCGACGACGGTCAGTTTCACGTCGGCGAGCCAGTCGACCCGGGTCACGCCGAGGTAGTACGCGGCCACGAGCGCGCCGAGTAAGGCGAGCGTCAGGGCACTCTTGAGCCCGACGGCGTCGACGATGGGGAGCGGGAGGAGCGCGACCAGCAGGCCGGTCCCGAGCGCGATACCGACCGTCCACTCGCGGCGGGCCAGGTCGCCGTAGTAGTGGGAAACGGCCACCAGCGCCACGAACCACGTGTACAGCGAGACGACCGCCCCGAGGCTCAAGAGCGGGTCGACCGCCACCAGCAGGGCGAACGTGAGCAGGCCCGCGACGGCACCGGCCGTGGCGCTGACCGTCGTGGCCGAGCCGAGCGCGTCGGTCCGGCGGCGGAGCCGCGTCAGTCCGAACGTCGTCACGGCGTAGACGCCGTCGAGGGGGAGCCGCGAGTCCGTCTCGCGGAGGCGCCCGAGCGCGCCCGTGGCGACTCCCCAGACGATGGCGACGACGAGGCCGAACATCGCGGGGCCGATCAGCGTCTCCATCGCCAGCGGGAAGAGGTCCTGGAGCGGCGGGCTGTAGCCGCGGAGGGCGTCGGGGCCGTTCGCCAGCCACGTCTCGGACTGGATGATCCGCTGGAAGATGACCGAGACGCCGAGCACCGTGATGGCGAGGTAGTCCTCGCGTAGCCGGATCGTCGGCAGGGCGACCAGGCCGCCGATCACCCCGGCCAGGAGCGTCGCCGCGGCGATGGCGACCGGCCAGGTGCCGACCACGGGCACCTCGCCGAGGCCGATGACGTACGCGGTGAAGTCGGTGGGGTCGTCCGGTCCGAGGACGAACAGCGCCGCGGTGTACGCGCCGACGAGGTAGAAGCCGACGTGGCCGAAATCGAGCAGGCCGGTGTGGCCGTACTTGACGTTCAGGCCGAGCGAGAGGATGCCGTAGATGGACACCAGGAGCATAAAGGAGATGACGACGTCGGAGGCCGCCATCTCAGCTCCCCCCCACGATGCCTTCGGGTTTGACGAGCAACACGAGCAACAGGACGACGAACGCGACGGGGATGCGGTAGGTGGCGCTGAGCCCCGGGATGGCGAAGATGCCCACCTCCATCGCGAGGCCGACGACGTAGCTCCCGAGGATGGCGCCGTAGACGCTGATGCCGCCGAGGATCACGCCGGCGAACATCGCGAGCAGGAGGTTGAACCCGAGGTTGATCGTGATGGAGCTGAACAGGAAGCCGAGCATGACCCCGCCGATGGCCGCGAACAGTCCCGAGATGATCCAGACGGACATCATCACCTGTCGGGTGTTGATCCCGCGGACCATCGCGAGCGTGCGGTTGTCGCTCGTCGCCCGCATGGCCTTGCCGAGCGTCGTCGCCTGCAGGAGGTAGTGGAGGGCGGACATCATGAGCAAGGCGAGGACGACGATGCCGAGCCGCAGGGGCGAGGTACGGACGCGGGTGGCGGCGATGGACGTCTCCGGGATCGCGGTCCCGCCGCCCCAGAAGACCGCGCCGCCGAGGGCGAGGACGGCGAGCCCCGAGAGCGCGGCGGCGAGACGCGGCCCGACGACGCCGGCGGTGCCCCGGCGCCGGCGGTGGGCGGCGTAGGCGACTCCCGCCGTCGCGAGGCCGACGACCGCCAGTTCGAGCCACGAGTAGCTCAACACGAGCAGGGGTTCGACGGCGTCGCCGCGGCTCTCCATGATCGCGAGGGTGAGCCCGCCGTCCACCAGGAAGAAGTCGAAGAACTTCGCGAGGGTGAAATCGAGCGGGCCGCCGAGGAAGGGGACGGTCGTCTCGACGGTGTAAAACCGGATCTCGCCGCCGAAGATCGTCTGGATGCCGAACCGGACGACGAAGGCGACGGCGAGCGAGACGATGAGCATCAAGGCGAGTTCGACGTCCTTCTCGCGGAACTTACGGAAGATCAGCGATTCGAGCAGCGGAACGACGGCACCGAGCAGGACGAACGAGAAGAGCAGTGCGGCCTCGAAGGCGGGGGCGCCGAGCACCACGGCCGCGCCGACGGCGGCCGCGATACCCCCGTGGACCGCGAGCGCGACGCCGTCGGGGACGTCGACGCCCCACCAACTCCCCTTCAGCGCCCGGACGCCGCCGAGGTGATAGACGGTGCCGAGGACGCCGGCGGCCGACAGGACGAACAGGACCGCGGCGCCGGCGACGCCGACCTGCTGGGAACCGGTCGCCAGCAGGTCGAACAGCGGAACCGTATCCGGTTTGTTGACCAACAGTGCAGCGTACGCACCGAGCGTCAACAGGTCCCCGTGTGCGAAGTTGGGGACCTCGGCGATGTCGTACACGAGCGCGAGTCCGGTCGCGCCGAGGGCGACGATGCTGCCGGTGACGACGCCCGTTACGATGGCGTTCAGCAGTCCCGTCTCGGCGGCCATACGTCGGAATGACATAGCACGGTTAATATCGTTTGGGTGTCACTGGCGCGGCGGCCTGGGGCCGCCGGCTCCGGATCGGCCGCCCGCCCCGACACCGCGCTCCCGAGGCGTTCGATCCTGTTACGGATTCCCACAATCTTTTGTCGGGGACATGACGATACGTCTAACATATCGGATCACCGGTGGGATAGACGGACACGGTGGACGGAATAGACGGCCGTACGTACATATTTTTCGCCCACTGTCCCATACATTTGTGTACAAACGAGCAATAGATTAATTTATGTAAAGTAATAACACGGCGCACGCAATGTCAGACCACAGTCGACGTGACGTCCTCAGGGGGCTCGGTGCGACCGGGACGGTCGGCATCGTCTCGCTCGCTGGGTGTTCACAGCAGGACGGCGACGGCGGGAGCACGGCGACGCCGACGGAGACCGAGGGGGGCATGGACGGCGACGACGGCGGGATGGAGGAGACGGAGACCGAGTCGGAGTCCGGCGGTGGCGGCGGCGAACCCATCGCCCTCGGCTCCATCTTCCCGATCACGGGGACGAACAGCGCCTACGGCGGCGGCCACCAGCAGGCGTTCAACCTCGCGGTCGAGGAGATCAACGGCTCCGGCGGCGTCCTCGGTGGCCGGGAGATCACGCCGGTCAACCGCGACACCGAGGGGAGCCCGTCGCGCGCGGCCCAGAAGTTCCGGACGATGATCAACCAGGAGGGCATCGTCGGTCTCGTGGGACCGTACTCCAGCGGGATCGGGACGACGCTGGCTCCCATCGCCCGTGACAACCAAGTGATGGAGGTCTCCAACGGCAACACCTCGCCCGCCCTGGCGACCGCGGGCGTCAACGAGAGCAACGGCGTCAAATACTACGGCCGGACCTCGCCAAACGACGTCCAGCAGGCGCTCGTGATGGCGCGGGTGCTGAACCAGTCCATCGAAGCCGAGACGGCCTCCTTCCTCTACGTCGACAACCCCTACGGACAGGGGTTGGCGGAGGCCGCGAGCGAGAACTTCGAGGGCGAGACGCTGAACATGGTCGGCTACTCCCAGCAGACCAGCGACTACACGTCCACCCTGGACTCGGTGTTCGACGGCGATCCCGACGCGATCGGCGCGGTCATGTACCCCGGCGGCGGGCGGACGATCCTCCAGCAGTGGAACCAAGGCGGCTACGGCGGCGAGTGGGTCGGTGCCGAGGCGATCCTGTCGCCCGAACTCCTCTCGGACCTCTCGGAGATCGTCGAGGGGATGTACATCACCTCGCCCCAGACCGCGAACAGCGAGACGTTCCAGGAGAACATGGGTGGCGAGGGGAACATCACGCAGTTCGCCCCCCACGCCTACGACGCGACGTACCTCATGGGCTTCGCGCTGGAGGCCGCGGGGGAGGCCAGCGGCACGGGCATCGCCGAGAACATCCGGGCCGTCTCCCGCCCCAACGACGGCGACACCACCGTCTCGGTCGCGGAGTTCGGGGCCGGGAAGGACGCGCTGGGGAACGACGAGGCCATCGACTACAACGGCGCCTCCGGCTCGGTCGACCTGAACGAGAACCTCGAACCGGTCGTCCCCTACCGCATCCTGCAGGTCCAGAGCGGCGAGGCCGAGGTGGTCGAGGAGGTGCCGCTGTCGTACTTCGAGGGTCGGATCTGAGCCGACCGGACGTAGGCCCCGGCCGCCCGGCGCACTTAACGGGCCGACGCCACTACCCCGGGACGTGAACGTGGAGATCGAGACGCGATGGCACCCCTCGACGAAGCTGAACGCCATCGGCGCGGCGCTGGATTTCACGAGCGTCGATCCGCTCCCCGAGAACGTCACCCGCGACCAGGTCGAGGAGTACTGCTACACGCTCGAACAGCTGTACGGCTCCTACGTGGACGAACTGGTCGCGGAGACGACGCTCTCCCGCCGGGAAGCCCAGACGTGGGTGTTGCGGAACCTCGTCTACGAGGGCGCCGACCGCCTCTCGTTCGAGGCCATCGGCCTCTACGTCTGGGCGATCGGTCGCTCGGCCGAGGGCGACCCGCTCTCGCGGACCATCGTCGACGGCTACCACGAGCGGGCCGTCGAGAAGGTCGAGGCCGCCGAGGCGACGATCAAGCGGGCCGAACCGCCGCCGTACCCCGACGACCTCTACGCGGAGCCGACGATGCTGTGGGTCGAAGGCGAGGTAGCCGAGCGCCTCGCGCGCCGGCTCGGCCCGGCGGAGGGGTACAGCGACGCGCTCGAACGGCTCCTCGACGAGACGGTCGACGCCGTCCCACTGGAGTCCCTGCTCGAACGGCTCCGGGCGGCCGGCGCGACCCACGTCGGCGTCCGGACCGTCAATCCGGGGTGGGACCGCGAGCTGCCGATATCGGTCCACGGCCCGGAGTCGATGGACCTCGACGTCGAGGCGACGGCGGTCCGCGTCGACGACACGCCGTACCCGTTCGGGATCGAACGTCGCCCGGCCGACGCCGGGACCGACTCGTTGCTTACCCTGTTCGCGGCCGACGACGGGTCGGTCACGCCCGCGACGGGCGTCGACCGACTCCGGCGGGCACTGGAGCGGGTCGAGGCGACGCTACCGGACCTCGTCGAGCGGGCGCGGACGGCGGGCGTGACGGCCCTCGCCGTCGCGGACGAACCGGTGGGAGCCGGCGCGGGGCTGCTTGCCGTCGGGACGGCCGAGGACCCCTTCCCGGATCTGGACCGGTTGGTCCTCGACGACCGCACGCTCGCCGTCGGGGCGGTGACGACGCTGACGGCCGCGGAGTACGCGGACCGCGAGGGGACGACGCTCCTGTGGACGGCCCCCGACGCCGCCCTCGACGAACGGCGGGAGCTCCCCGACGATCCGGCCGCGCGCCGCGAACGGTTCCCGACGGCGGTGTTGCACACCGACTGAGACGGAGTATCGTTCCCGTTTCCCGGGGTTCGCTGGACCGTCCCGGCGAACCACCGGTAACGACCCAAACGCTATGAACCGGTGGCTTATTCGGCTCGACATCCCTTGGGCGAGTATGGACGACGAGATCAGGCCCGAGGACGTCGAGTCGCTGCTCGAGAGCGACGAGCGGCCGCGAGTGATCGACATCCGTTCGCCGGGGCAGTTCGCGCGCGGGCACATCCCGGACAGCGAGAACGTCCCGTTCGGGGAACTGCCGGACCGAATCGAGGAGTTCGCCGACGCCGACCGCATCGTCACCGTCTGTCCCCACGGGAAGGCGAGCGTCCAAGCCGCACGCCTCATCGCGTCCTACGAGGGAACGGCGGACGCACGCGTCGAGAGCATGGCCGGCGGCCTCGAGGCGTGGGAGGGACCGCTGGAGACGGACGACCGGGAGACCGACGGCGAGACGCCGGACTCGCCGTTCTGATCGGGGCGGAAAAGGAGTGCGCTCGACGAGCGGACTAGCCGCCGATCACGCGACGTTGAACCCTTTGTCGCGGAGGAAGTCCTCCACGCGGCCGAGATGGTTCCCCTGGAGTTCGATGGACCCGTCCTCGACGGTGCCGCCACAGGCGAACTTGGACTTCAGGTCCGACGACAGGCTGTCCATGTCGACGTCTTTCGGATCGAACCCCTCGATGATCGTTACCTCCTTTCCGTAGCGGCGCTCGTCGATGCGGATGTTGATCTCCTGAGACTCCTTGGCCACGTCCTCGCAGACGCAGAGTTCCTCAGGGAGCCCGCACGTCGAGCAGACTTCCGACATTACAGGGTAAAGCTACTGGGTGGGACTATTAAACAGTGTCGGGACCGGTCACGACGGCCGGTCGAGCGGTCGATCAGCGGGCGAACGGCCGGGTCGGGAGCGTCCGCTCGCGGACCAGTTCGCCGACGGCGTCGGTCGCCGCGTCGGCCGCCTCGCGATCCACCCCGTCGCCGTACCGAGCGCGCTCGTAGGTCCGCAGGACCAGCCGAGCGCGGTCGTCGGTCGTCACGCGCTCGACGTACGTCCGGGGCGTCTCGCCCGGACGGCGGGGGCGTTCCTGTCGTTCGAGCAGGTACTGGAGTCGCTCGAACGCCCGTCTCGCGTCGGTATCGGGGTCGCGGCGCGGGCCGCGGCGCCGGAGCCACACCGCGCGGACCGCCCGAGCGCCCGCGCCCGTGCGCCTGGCCGCCGCCCCGATGCCGACGAGCACCACGCCCCACAGCGCGAGCGTCTCCCGCGAGGGCAGAGTCGGGCCGCGGTCGGCGTCGCTGGCCGCGACCGGGTCGGCGTCGCCGACCGCGTCGGGTTGGGTGTCCGGCATGTCGCCGCCGGCGGGAGCCACCGTCGACGTAGTGTTCGGCACCGAGGCGGGGTCCGCGGCCGTCGAGACGGGGGTCGTGTTGCGGGTCTCCGCCGTGTCGACGCCCGCCTCGTCGGAGCGGCGGGCGTCGTTCAGCCGGGCCTGCTCGGCGGACTCGCGGGGGGCGGCCGGCGTCGGATCGAACCGTACCCAGCCCTCGTCGGGGACGTACACCTGCACCCACGCGTGGGAGTCGAGGCCGCGGACGACCCACTCGTCCTCCCCGACGCGCTCGCCCGGCGTGTAGCCCGTGACGAACCGCGCGGGCACCCCCTCCGCCCGCAGCATCGTCACCATCGTCGTCGCGTAGTAGGTGCAGTAGCCCGCGTCCATCTCGAACAGGAAGGCGTCGGCGACGCTCCCCTCGGGACGTTCGACCGTCAGCGAGTAGCGCTTGTTCGCCTCCAGATACGATTCGATGGCGACCGCCGTCCCGTACGGCGTCTCGGCGCCGGCCTCGTCGGCCACCGTCGCGGCGCGCTCCCGCACCCGATCCGGCGTCGACGCCGGGAGTTGCGTGTAGCGCTCGCGGATCCCGTCGGGGTAGTCGGTGCCGGCCGCCCGAAGTTCGTCGGAAGAGGGTCGGTTCAGTCGGCTGGTGACGGTGTAGCGCTCGCCGGGATCGAGCGTCGTCGCCGGGCGAAGGGTCCCCTGTGGCGTCACCCGGACCCGGGAGGCGGGGATGTCCGTGACCGCGGTCGGCCGCCACGCCGCCGGCATCGCCCCCAGTTCCGTCTCGGCGGTGACCGTCTGTCTCACCTCGGGCCCGTCGCCGGGCGGCCCGTCCAGTCGCCCCCCGTAGGGGCTCGTGTCGCCGGACCGAACCCACCCCGTGCCGGTGTAGCGGTCGTACGTGGCCGTCGTCCAGTAGGATTCGGCCCGGCTCTCGACGGAGAACTGCACCTGCGGCGAGAGCCTGATCGTCCCCACCACCTCCACGCGGTCCTGCGTGTCGACGAGGCTGGTCACGCCCGCGGGCGAACCGCGGTCGGGGAGGACGGGGGCCGTCCGCGTCGCCGGCACCACCGACAGCGACGCCGCGGCGACCACCATGACCGCGAGCAGGATCACCAGCGTGTCGACCTGCGTGCCCGTCCCGCCGTAGCGATCCAGCGTCCCGAAGCCGACGACGGCCGCCGCGCCGACGACGCCCGCGAGGGTCGTGAGCGTCCCCGCGTCGCCCGTCAATACGAGCATGGCGAGCACCGTCCCGCCCACGACGACGCTCGAGACGTACCGGCGGCGGACGGCCAGGTACCACGAGAGGAAGACGGGCGTCGGCGCGACCGACAGCGCCCAGACGTTCGCCTGCGTCAGTCGCAGGACCGACAGCCCGGTGAGCAGGGCGACGGTGTCGGAGAGCAGGCGCTCGGGGGAGATGAGCGCCCGCTGGCTCGCGGGCACGGAGAGGAAGTACACGGCGAAGCCGGCGACGAGGGAGAGCGCCGCAAGGAGGAGCGCGGTCCGGACCCGGAGGACGCGGCCCGTCGCCACGGCCAGCGTCGCCGCCCCAACGAGCGTGGCGAGCATGAGTCGCGAGCCGCCGACCACGTCCGTCACGCGATAGAGGACGCTCCCGTAGGCGGCGGTGAGCACGACCAGCGAGCAGAGGGCGGCGAGCCGAAAGTCGGGACCGATCGACCACGGGAGGAGCCCGGACCGGTCGGCGGCCTCGACGCTCACGCTCGCACCTCCGGTGCGGACGGGGAGCCGTCCTCCGTGGGTCGGTCCCCCCGGTCGTCGAGCCGGCGTCGGGGGCCGGGATCGAAGGGGTGTGACGCGCCGTCGACGCGGACGGTCACCCCGTCCTCGGACGCACGAACCGCGACGTCGGCGTCGGCGTCGGCGTCGCCAGGGTCGCCGGCACCGGCGCGGGCGAGGTGGGTGAGCACCCGGTCGGCGTCGTCCGGCGCCGTCCGAACCCGGCCGTCGGGCGTCGCGAGCGACACCGACACGCCCTCGTCGAGGAGGGAAACGGCGACGGTGGCGGCCGCCTCCGCCATCGCGTCCGCCCGCCCGGGCGCGGCGCTCGCCGCCACCGTCACCGTCCGGCGGTCGCCGTCGTCGGCGAACTCCTGGACGACGAGGTCCTCGCGCTTGGCACTCGACTTCCAGTGGACGTCACGCAGGGAGTCGCCGTTGACGTACTCCCGGAGGTGATCGAACGCGCCGCGCTCGGCGCCCGCGTCGAGGGCTGCGAGGCCCCGGAGCCGCTCGGCGACGGCCGGCGACGGGTGGAACACCCGCGGATACACCAGCACCGAAGCCCGTCCCTCGGGGACGAAGGTGCGCCGCGCGAGGCCGAGCACGTCCCGGGCGTCGACGGTGGCGGGGCCGAGGGCGTGTTCGCCGCGCTCGCGGTAGGTCACTTCGTAGACGAGGGGGTCGCCCCCGACCAGGGTCGTCGCCTCGGCGTCGCCGTCGACGCCCGGGGGGAGACGGTCGCGCACGACGGCGGTGACGGGCGTGTCGGTGTCGAACGCCAGCCGGACGGTCGCCGTCGTCCCCGGATCGGCGGGCGGCGGCGGCGTCCGCTCGACGGTCGGTGGATCGAGGCGGTGGAGTTGGACGCCCGCGGCGAGGAGCGCGACGCCCGCGGGGACGACGACGGCGTCGAGCGACCGCGGGCCGAACGTCGCGCCCGCGGCGACGGCGGCGACGGCGGCGGCGGCGACGGCGACCCCACGGCGGGTCGGGAGGAGGCGTCGGGACATCTCACTCGACCGAAACGGCGGTCAGCGCGGCGTCGACGACGTCGCGCCCCGGTCGGTCGGCGTCGATGCGGTGGCTCCAGACGGTCGGCGCCTCGGTCTGGACGTCGTCGGGGACGACGTACTCGCGGCCGTTCAGGACGGCCCGCGCCTGCGCGGCGCGGGTGAGGGCGATGGCGCCCCGGGGACTCACACCCAGGGACGCCTCGTCGCGGGTGTAGGACGCCAGCCGCGAGACGTACCGCCGAACGGGTTCGCTGAGCGTGACGTTCGCGACGGTCCGACGGGCACCCCGCAGGTCGTCGAGGGTCGCGACGGGTGTGAGCGACTCGATGGGGTGATCGCCCGCGACCCGCTCCAGCAGTCGCGTCTCGGCGTCCTCGTCGGGATAGCCGAGGCGGAGTTTCTTCATGAAGCGGTCGACTTCGGCCATCGGCAGGTCGTACGTCCGGCCGGGCTCGACGTCGTTCTGCGTCGCGATGACGGTGAAGGGATCGGGGAGCCGGCGGGTCTCGCCGTCGACGGTCACCTGTCCCTCGGCCATCGCCTCCAGCAGGGCGGCCTGGGTCTTCGGCGGCGCGCGGTTGATCTCGTCGCCCAGGACGACGTTCGCGAACACGGGGCCGGGGCGAAACTCGAACTCTCGAGTCTTCTGGTTGAACACGTTGACGCCGGTCACGTCCGAGGGGAGGAGGTCGGGCGTGAACTGGACGCGATTGAACGAGCAGTCGACGGAGGTGGCGACGGCCCGCCCGAGGACCGTCTTGCCGACCCCCGGGACGTCCTCGAGGAGGAGGTGGCCGCGGGCGAGGGTCGCGACCAGGATGTGTTCGATGGCGTCGTGTTGCCCGACGATGACCTCCTCGACGTTGTCGACGATGCGGTCGGTGAGCGTCGTGGCGTCGGCCACCGACAGCGGCGGAACCTGTTCCGGGTGATCCGATTCCGGGAGACTTGCGTCCGTCATGGGTGATAGAGCGAGTCGACGGCCGTACCCACGTCCGGGGTCGGCAACCGACCGGCGGCGGGTGTGAACGTGTAACACCCAGACCCACCTATACCTTCGGCCGCCCGCGCCAGTCGTGTCAAGTTAAGCGTGAAGAGTGAGGCGTGCTGATTTCTGAGTGTCTATGCCCGAAATCACACGCCTCAGCGACTGTAGCGACTGGATCGAATTAGATTTTGTGGAGCGTCAGCGGACACCCGAGTTCGCGATGCGGCTCGGTATTCAGATGCACGTGGCTGGACTATCACTTTCGAATACCATCTCGATTCTTGAAAGGTTGGGTGTCGAACGCTCTCGAACGGCCGTCCACAACTGGGTGCAGAAGGCCGATCTACAGCCCGAAGGCGGTGCGAGCCCGAATCAGGTTGCGCTTGACGAAACCGTGATTCGAATCAACGATCAGCAATACTGGCTGTACGCCGCCATCGATCCTGAAACAAACACATTCCTTCACATACGGCTTTTTAGCACGTATACGACTGGTTTAACCGAAATCTTCCTGAGCGAATTACGCGAGAAACACGATGTCGAAACCGCCGTGTTTCTCGTCGACGATGCTCAATGGCTCCAAACTGCCCTCGATCGACACGGCCTCGATTGCAGATACGAACGCCATGGCAATCGGAATGCCGTCGAAC
Source organism: Haloplanus salinarum (assembly GCF_009762275.1). NCBI lineage: Archaea > Methanobacteriati > Methanobacteriota > Halobacteria > Halobacteriales > Haloferacaceae > Haloplanus > Haloplanus salinarum. The sequence goes on from NZ_CP034345.1 coordinate 1,745,283, forward strand.
GTCTATTTCGTGAGATAAAACGACGAACCTCTTCGTTTTCAAATACGTTTAGCCACGTGGAGCCGACGACAGCAGAATCGTGGCTCCAAGCCCTCGCTGTCTGGTGGAATCGATGCCAAAGTTAACACGACCCCCGCGCCGAGGAAAGGGTTTTGCCCGTCGCCCGCGGTACCGAGCCACATGGTTCCGATCACCGACGGTCCGGCGGAGGTGCCCCGATGAAGCCAGTCGCCTTCGACGAGGCGGAAACCTACGAACCCGAGGAGGGGTGGCGGCGTGTCGCGCTCGCCGGCAGCGACCGCTTCTCCTTCGAGTGGTTCGAGAAGCCGCCGGGGCACAGCTCGCCGATGCACGACCACGAGAACGAACAGGTGTGTCTCTGTCTGTCGGGCGAGCTCACCGTGACCACCGCGGACGACGCGGTCACCCTCGGCCCGAACGACTCGGTGTGGCTCGAATCGAACGAGGCCCACCGCGTCGAGAACACGGGCGAGGAGCGTGCCGTCGGCCTCGACGTGTTCGCCCCGGGCCGCTCGTTCGACTTCTGGACCGACCGCGACTGAGCCGGGGGCTCGCCCCCCGGCCCCGCCGGTTTTTATGTGCCGGCTCGCGTACGGTTCCCCAGTGGCACGGGATACCGAGGAGACGGACGAGGGTGAAGCGACGGCCGAGGACGAGTCGACCAGCGGGGACCTCTCGTCCGATGTGCTCGAGTCGCGGGGCCGGGCGACGCCGCTCGCGTCGAGCCGGTTCGCGGCGGTCACCAACCGGTTCGTCCACATGGTCGAACTCGTCGCGGCCGCCGTCTTCGCGCTGCTCTTTGCCATCGGCGTCGTCGACCTCATGATCCAGATCGTGCAGGCGACACAGGCCGGCCGGATCACCGATCCGCTGGTCGTCATCGGCTTCATCGACACCGGCCTCCTCCTCCTCATCATCGTCGAGGTGTACGAGACGGTCATCGCCTACACCGAGGAGAGCGAGACCCGTCGAATCGTCCGGTTGGTCATCTACACCGGGGTCATCGCGATGGTTCGAAAGACGATCATCTTCCGCACGGGCGAGTACGCGACGTCGACCGACGCCCTCCTCGCCGCCACCGCCTACGCCGTGCTCATCCTCGGCCTGGTCGGACTCCTCCTCGTCGAGCGAGGGGAGAGCCGGCAGCTCATGGACTGAGACGGACCGTCGGGGACGGCGTCCGACGCCCCGGGGGGCGCCCTTTTATCGCTGTAGCGGTATCCACCGGACGTGACCGACCCAGTCCGTCCCCGGCCGTCGGAGGGCGAGTCGACCGTCGTCGAGGCGAACGGCGTCCGCCTCCACGTCGTGCGTGCCGGCCCCGCCGACGGGCCGCCGGTGCTCCTGTTGCACGGCTTCCCCGAGTGCTGGTACGGCTGGGAGCCGGTGGCGCGCCGCCTCGCCGAGGCGGGCCATCGGGTCCTCGTCCCCGATCAGCGCGGCTACAACGCGAGCGAGAAGCCGTCGGGGGTCGGCGCCTACCGCCTGCCGACGCTCGCGGCCGACGCCGCGGGGGTGCTGGACGCCGTCGGCGCCACGTCGGCCCACGTCGTCGGCCACGACTGGGGGGCCGCCGTGGCCTGGTGGCTGGGGCTCGACCACCCCGACCGGGTCCGGACGCTCGCGGCGCTGAACGTCCCCCACCCGACGGTGATGCGACGGACCCTCGCCCGGTCGTGGGACCAGCGCCGCCGGAGCTGGTATTTCGCCGCCTTCCAGCTTCCCCGCCTCCCGGAACTCGTCTCGCGGGCGGGAAACTACCGCCTCTTCGAGCGGTCGATGCGCGAGTCCAGTCGCCCGGGGACGTTCGACGACGCCGACTTCGAGCGCTACCGGGCGGCGTGGCGCCAGCCCGATGCCCTCACCGCGATGGTGAACTGGTACCGCGCGGTGGCGCGGTATCCGCCGCCCGAGCGGACCGACCCGGTCGAGCCGCCGACGCGCGTGATCTGGGGGGTCCGCGACCGCTTCCTCCGGGCGTCGATGGCCAAGGAGAGCGTCGCCTACTGCCGGGACGGCGAGGCCGTCCTACTCGACGACGCGACCCACTGGCTCCACCGCGAGTTCCCCGACCGGGTGGCCGACCACCTGCGGGCGGGCTTCGACGCGGCCGAGTGAAACCGGAACCGACGGCCGAAACGGGAAGGCTCAAACCCGACGGCACACAGCCATCGGCGTGGGACTCGCAACGCGGTTCGCCGGCGACGAGGCGGACGTGGTGGCCGATCCGCGGTTCAGGGTGATCCTCCTCGGGAGCGTCGTCTCCCCGATGGGCGCCTCGCTCGTCTCGCCGCTGCTCGACTCGCTGACCGGCGTCTACGGCATCCCCGGCGCACGGATCGGCCTGCTCATGGCGGCGTTCACCGCCCCGGGGGTCCTCGCCATCCCGCTGGTCGGTATGGTGTCGGATCGGGTGGGACGAAAGCCGGTGCTCACGGCCGGGCTGGCCCTGTTCGGCGCCGCCGGACTTGGGCTGGCGTTCACGACCGACTTCCGGGTCTCCGTCGCCCTGCGTCTCGTCCAGGGCGTCGGCTTCACCGGCATCGCGCCCGTCCTCATCGCGGCCACGGGCGACCTCTTCACCGGCGAGCGCGAGGCGACCGCCCAGGGCCTCCGCTTTACCACCGTCGGGGGCTCCCTCGCCGTCTTCCCGTTTCTCGCGGGGCTGCTCGTCGCCGTCGCGTGGCAGTATCCCTTCTATCTGTTCGCGCTCGGCCTGCCGGCGGCGGCCGTCGTCCACCGGCGGTTCGAGGAGCCGGCCGCCGACCCCGACGCCGAGGGGCTCGACGTGACGCGACTGCTCGCGCTCGTCCGGACGCCGCGGATCGCGCTGGTGTTGCTCGGCCGGGCCGTCCCCTCCTTCCTCTGGTTCGGCTTCCTGACCTACAACTCCATCGTGGTGGTCCGCCTGCTCGACGGGACGCCCGGCGTGGCGGGGGCGCTGGTCGCCGTCGCCAGCGTCGCGAGTTCGGTCGGCGGCTCCCAGGTGGGGCGGCTCACCGCCGCCTTCGACACCCGGCGCGCCCCCTTGCTCGTCGGGACGGCGGCCGCCGGACTGGGCCTCGCGGCCGTCGCGCTCGCCCCCTCGCTGCCCGTCGCCGGCGCCGGATCGCTCGTCGTCGGCGCGGGCTTCGGCGTCGTGCTCACGCTCTATCGCAGCACCGTCTCGACGGTTGCGCCCGCGGCGCTCCGGGGGTCGCTCGTCAGCCTCGGCGAGTCCGCCGGCCGGATCGGGAGCACCGTCGCGCCGGTCGTGATGGGCGGGGCCGTCGCGTTCGCCACGCCTCGCTACGGCCTCGCCGTCGCCGTCCGCGGGACGCTCCTCGCCGTCGTCGTCGGGAGCCTCGTCGTCGGGACGGCGTGCGTGCTGTTCGCCGACCGGGCGATGGCGTGATCGACCGCGAGCGGCACGCCTTTACTCCCGGCGCGGCGAGCGACGGTATGCCGGACCTCGGAAAGATCGACCGCGAGTTCTTCGAGACCCACGTCCGCCCCCGCCTCGGCGCCGAGCGCGACGACGTGTGCCTCGGCCCGACGCCCGGCGTCGACTTCGGCCTCCTGTCGATCGGCGACCGGACCGTCGCCATCGCCACCGATCCCGTCTCCGTCCTCCCCGCGCTCGGCTACGAGCGGGCCGGCCGCTTCGCGCTCGACGTCGTCCTCGCGGACGTGGCGGTCAGCGGCCTCCCGCCCTCGCATCTCGCCGTCTCCTTCTCCCTGCCGCCGGGGATGAGCGACGAGGCGTTCGCGGCCGTGTGGGAGGGCCTCCACGCCGAGGCGACGGACCTGGGCGTGAGCGTCGTCACCGGTCACACCGCCCGGTACGAGGGGTGTTCGTTCCCCTGGGTCGGTGGGGCGACGGCGCTGGCCGTCGGCGACGCCGCGGACGTGGTTCGCCCGGACGGGGCGCGGCCGGGCGACGACCTCCTGGTGACCGGCGGACCGGCCGTCGAGACGACGGGGCTGTTGACGACGCTGTTCCCCGAGCGGGTCGACCTCCCGCCGGCGACGCTGGCGACGGCCCAGGACCGGCTCGAGGAGGCGAGTTGCGTCCGCGACGCCCTGACCGCCGCGGCCGCAGGGCCGGTGACCGCGATGCACGACGCCACCGAGGGCGGCCTCCACGGCGCGTTCGCCGAGATGGCGACGGGCGCCGGCGTCCGGTTCGAAATCGAGCGCGACCGGATTCCCGTCCGGCCGGGCGTCGCCGAGACGTGTGCCGCCCTCGATATCGACCCCTGGACCGCCACGACGTCGGGGACGCTGGTCGTCGCCGTCGACCCCGAGGGCACGGACGCGGTGCTGTCGGCGCTCGCCGATCGGGGGACGACCGCCGCCCGGATCGGTCGGGTCGTCGAGGGCGAGGGAGCCTACGTCGACGGCGACCGGATCGCGGCGCCGTCGGTCGACGCCTCGTGGGCCGCCTACGCGCGGCTCTCGACCTGATCGGGGCGCCGTCGGCGACGCTCGCGGTCGGCGGCCGCGGGGCGGGACGAGCACCTCGTGCTGTTTATCGCAGGTCGGTCCCGGTGGGTCGCCGGACCGTCCCGGCGACCACCCGGTGAACGGTTACGATACTCCGAATCAGTCGAAGTCGCGGCGCATCGCGATCTCGAACCACGGGCAGAGTCGGAGCTGACGGTACCACTCGGGATGTTCGTGGAGGTGGTCGTAGTCGACCCACAGGCGGCCGGCGACCTCCGTCTCGTCGGGGTCCAGGGCGACGTCGTCGAGGGTACACTGCAGGACTGAACAGACCTCCCACTCCAGGCCCGCGTTCTCGTAGTAGCGTTTGTACTCGAACTTGTCGGTCACCCGGAGGTCGTCGTACTGATCCGGCGTGACGCCGAGTTCGTCGACGAGTCGCTGGCGGGTAGCCTCCTTCTGGGTCTGGCCCGGTCGCGGGTGGGAGGCGACGGTGCCGTCCCAGTGGGTGTCCCAGAGGCGCTTGCCCGGCGCGCGCTGTGCGAGCAACACCCGGCCCTCGCCGTCGAAGACGAGGGCGGTGAAGGCGCGGTGACGGACGCCGTCGCCGGTGTGTGCATCGAGGCGGTTGACCGTCCCTTGCTCCTGATCGTCCCCGTCGACGGCGATGACCGCCTGTTCGGCGTTGGGGTGTCGCTCCGACGCCCCGGCGTCGCCGCCCTCGTTCGCGCTCATGGTCTACGTTCCGGGAGCGAGGATAATGGCGTCTTCGATGCATCCCGACCGCGTCGCCGCGGGACGCCTCGAATCACCTAAATGCGAACCCCTCGAAGGGCCGTCGATGACCGACGACCGAGAGCGTGACCTCGACGTGGCGACCGTTCGCGAGCGCGTCGACGAGGCGGACGTCGACGCGTCCGACGACGTACTCGACCGCCTCGCGACGCGTGTCGACGAGGCCGACGGCGCGGACGCGACCGAGGCGTTCGCGTCGTGGTACCGGGAGTGCCGACGGGAGCGACGCTCGACGGCCGAGGACGTCGAGGCCGCGGCGACGCGCTTTCGCGACCTGCTGGCGGGGGTCGACCCCGCGGACCGCGAACACAACCAGGTCCGGGCGCGGATCGACGAGTACGAGTCGCAGTTCGAGGCGTTTCGGGCGGAGCTATCGACGGCGGCGGACCGACTCGACGCGACGTCGCGGGAGCCGGGATCGGCCGTCAACCTCTATACGGGTGCCGAACGGCTGGTCGCGTGCGAGCGGGCCGTCCACGAAGTCGCACACGGCCTCCATCACGTCGAGGGGGGGCTCGACGAGTTCGAGTCGTGGCTCCACGACCCCGAGGCGCGGTTCGACGCGTTCCGGGAGGAACTCGGCGGGTTCGAACGGTATCTCGACAACACCGCCGGGCTCCTCGACCGGATCGAGGCGGGCGACGGCGACGACGACCGGGCGTTCGACCGGTGGCTGGCCGCCTACCACCTCCAGCGGGTCATGGGCGTCATCCTCGACGAACTCCGGGCGGACGTCGACGAACTCGAGGCGTGGCTCGGCCGGCGGGAGGGGGCGTACGACGACGAACTGTCGTCGCTCCGCGACCGCGTCACGGGGCTTTCCGAGCGCCACGCGACGTGTTCGAGGCGTCTCGACGCGACGGCCGAGGCCATCGACGGGTTCGAGGAGTCCTGGAACGAGGTGACCGCGTCCGTCGAGTCGTTCGAGTCGACCCTCGAATCGCTCGATCCGCCCGTCGACTGGGCCGCGGTGGAGTCGCTGGTGGACGAGCAGTTCGACGAGCTGTCGATCGAGGTGCGGTAGCTACCCCATCCCCGTCGCGGAGAGGTACTGCGCGCCGAACAGCACCGTGTTGTAGAGGCCGTGAACGACCGCCGGGACGACGAGGTTGCGGGTCCGCTCGTAGAGGTAGCCGAGGACGAGACCGAGGACGGCGGCGACGGTGACGTAGGGTACCCGGGAGCCGCCACCGCCGGTGAGGGCGACCCAGTGGACGACCCCGAAGAGGACACTGGAGAGGGCGATGGCGACCGAGGGACCCCAGGTCCGCCGCAGGATGCCCTGGACGCCGCCCCGGAAGACGAGTTCCTCGAACGGGCCGACGAGCAGGATGGCGACGGGGATCATATAGAGGAAATAGCGGGGGTCGCGCTGGCCGGTGACGACGACCTGGTTCTGGGCCACCTCGACGCTGAACGCCGTCAGCAGGCGCGCGATGACGAGTTGGGCGCCGACGAGGACGAGGACGCCGACGGCGATCAGACCGATCCCCCGGAGGGAGGGGCGTTTCACCTGCAGGAGGTCCCACTCGCCGGTGATGGCGAGGTAGCCGGCGACGGCGAGGCCGAAGCCGACGAACTGGAAGACGGAGGCGACGACGCGGTATTCGAGGGTCTCGCGGGCGAGGATACCGGCCCCGATCAGGGCACTCATCCCGAGCCCGACGACGGCCGTGGCCGCGAGGAAGGCGGCGACGATCAGGAGGAGGCTCCGGAGGAGGTCCCACCCGCGGTCGGCGAACTGGGCGCGGTGCCGTTCGGCGTCGGGCGGCAGGTCCCCGACCCGCTCGCGGCGGAGGTAGTAGCCGACGGCGAAGACCAGTCCGAGGGCGAGGGTCGCGGCCCCGAGTTCGGTCGCGCGGTCGCTCCCCCGGAGCGACGCGTCCTGGTGGACGAGCGTCCCGAGCACCAGCCCGCCGAGCAGGTGCAACATCGCCCCGACCACGAGGAGTTCGTTGACCATACCGGCCCCTGTCGGCCCGGGAGTAAGTATCAGTCGATGACGAGACGGCGCTTCTCGGGCACCGCGTCCTCGGCGTCGACGTCGCCGCCGCCGAGGAGGCCGCGGGCGGCGCGCTTGCCCCACTCGACCGCGGGCTGGGTGAACGTCTCGACGCCCGCGAGCTCGCCGTACATGATACAGGCCGCCTCCATGCCGTAGAGGAGTTCGCCGACGCCCCGTTCGTCGACGCGGTCGACCTCGATCCGGACGTTCGGGCAGTTCGAGGCCGCGAGGCTCGCCTCGGTCGCCCGGAACTCGGCGTCGAGCAGGTCGGCGAGGCTCCCGCCGCCGAGGTAGGCGAGGCCGTCGAGGTCCGTCTCGGGGATGGCGACGTCGGGACGCTCCCGGGGCCGGACGAGCGTCACGAGTTTGTCCCGCGGGCCGGCGCGGTAGAGCTGGAGCTGGGAGTGCTGGTCCGTCGCTCCGAGCGCCCGGGCGGGCGTCTGGCCGACGGCGTCCTTGCCGAGGCTCTCGGCCCACAACTGGGCGAACCACTCCGCGAATGACTCCAGCGACTCGGCGTAGGGCATCATCGCGTTGACGCCCGCGCCGCGGCGTTCGAGGGCATGACAGGTCGCGCCGTAGGCGTAGGCGGGCGATTCGAACAGCGACCCCGCGAGCCGGTCGGCCTCGGCCCGCGCCCCGTCGACGATGGCCTCGACGTCGTGGCCGGCGAGGGCGGCGACGGGGAGCGCGACCGTCGAGAGCACCGAGAAGCGCCCGGGGACGCCCGCGGGGACGTCGAGAACGGGCAGGTCGTGGCGGTCGGCCAGATTCCGGAGGTTCCCCGACGGACCCGTGGTGACCAGGGTGCGCTCGGTCCAGTCGACGCCGGCGTCGGCCATCGCCTCGCGGACGATCAGGAAGTTCGAGAGGGTCTCGGCGGTGGTGCCCGACCGGGAGACCACGTGGACGACGGTGTCGGAAAGCGGGAGGGTCTCGAGGAGACCGGCGACACGTGCGGGGTCGACGTTGTCGAGGACGTACGCGTCGAGGTCGGTTCCGAGGGCCTCGGCGAGCGTCGCGGCGCCGAGGGCGCTCCCGCCGATGCCGACGGAGAGGACGGCCGCGGGGTCGTCGAAGCGATCCACCGCCCGGCGGACGGCCGCCGGGTCGACCGTCTCGGGGAGGTTCAGCGACGCGTAGCCGTGGGCCGCCTCGGCCCGGCCGCGCTCGATGCGGTCGTGGGCGTCGGCGACGCGCTCGTCGAGCCGCTCCAAGGCCTCGCGCGTGAGTCGCGGTTCGGCGTCGAGTGCGTTGCCGAGGTCGACGTACATGGCCCAAGCGGGGACCCGCTCCGGCAAAACCGTTTCCAGTTCGGCGAGCCGAGCGTACCTTTTACCATCCCCTCGGTTCTGGGAACCGATATGCGAATCAGCGGGCCCTCCGGGCGAGTCGGTATCGCCCTCACGCTGGTGATCGGTCTCGCGTCGATCGGATTCGGCGCGTACAGTTACAGCACGCAGTCGTCGGCGCTCGGCTCCGCCGAGACGGTCCAGGGGACGATCACGTCGACGTCCGTCGAGGAGCGCTCGACCAAGGGCACCTCGTACGTCCCGCGGGCGACCTTCGAGTACACCTACGAGGGGGAGAACTACACCGCCTCGAACGTCTACCCCGGAACGCTCGTCCGGGATTTCGACACCGAGAGCGCGGCCAGAGCCGAACTCGACGGGGACGAACCGGGAGAGACGGCGACGGTGTACGTCCCGACCGACGCGCCGGGGGAGGGGTACCTCGAGCCGGAGCGAAGCAACAAGCCGCTTCTCCTGGTCGGCGTCGGCGCGCTGTTCCTCCTGGGGGCGGGGCGGTCGGCGATGGGTTAGGCCGCCGGCCACCGCAGGTAGACCATCACGACGACGATGGCGAGTTGAAACAGGCCCTGGACGCCGCTCAGGCGGGCGTTTCGCATCCCGATCCGGCTGACGACTTCGGGGTCGGGGTCGCCCGACGCCAACTGGCGGTAGATACGCATCTCGCCGGGGAGGAGGACGCCGAACCCGAGGACCGAGAGGACGGTGACGATGGCGAGCGTGAGCAGGATGATCGGGGAGGTCAGCCCGAAGGCGTCGGCGGTGACGGCGAGGTAGGCGCCGCCGCCGAGGAGCGCGACGGCGAAGGCGACCAGCCACCGGGGGTCGTCGAGGGCGTCGAACTGCCAGCCGACGAGGAGGAGCGCGGGGACGGTGGTCGCGAGCGTCAGGAGGGCGATCCACGGCTGGGCGTGGGGGAAGACGCCCAGCCGCTCGGCGAGGGTGACCCCGCCGACGATGGTGACCAGGGCGAGCGACGGCATGAGGAAGGCCATCTTCGGCGTGAACCGCCGGAAGACGCTGGCACGCTCCTCGACGGACAGGCCACCGAGAACGGGACCGAGGACGAGCGCCATGAAGAGGTCGATGCCCGTCCACAGCACGCCGGCCATCACGTGGACGTAGATGTGGTGGACGACGGGGGCGGCGAGGAGGGCGTAGGCGAGGGCGCCGACGGGGACGGCGACGGCGCCGGCGGCGAAGACGGGATTGGCTCGCTGACCCATGCCCCTGATCGCACCGCGGACGGTCGCTCGCGACGTTGACATCGTCCGTGGCAAGCGCCCGGGCGGGCAAAAGCGTTCAGGCGGTCACAGCACGACGCCGTCCTGCAGGAGCGTGATCAGCACGGTCAACACCGGGACGCTGGCGACGGTCGTGACGAAGATGGTCATGGTGAGATACTCGGAGGCCGAGAGGCCGTCGCGGTCGTCCACGTCGCTGTACGAGAGGGTGAGCGCGAGGGGGATGAGCGCGACGGGCGTCGCACAGAGCAGGACGAACACCCGGGCGACGGCGACGTCGCCGAACTTCCCGAGGGCGAGCGCGACGGCGAGGCCCGTCAGCGGGGCGACGACGAGTTTGACGATCGAGGGGCGGATCACCCGGCGGACGTTGCCGTACTTCAGGCCGTAGAGTTGAACCCCGACGATGACGAGCATCAGGGGGATGGAGGCGTCGCCGACGAGGCTGACGGTGGACATGAACGTCCCGTCGGTCGGCGGGGCGATCCCGAGGAGGCGGACGGTGCCGGCGACGGCGATGGCGTAGACGAGCGGCAGGCGGAATATCTCCTTGACCGCGCCGATGCCGGCCTCGCCGCCGCCCCGGGAGGCGACGTAGACGCCGAGGGTGTACATCAGGAACGCCTGGGCGGTGATGTAGATGACGGCCGTGGTCCGGCCCACGTCGCCGAAGGCGAACTCCGCGAGCGGGATGCCGTAGAAGCCGGCGTTGGGGAGCGCCCCCGCGAGGACGTCCGCGCTCCGGTAGGGTTCGGGGACGCCGAGCAGGCGGTCGAGGAGTTCGACCAGCCCCATCGTGACGATCACGAAGAGGCCGACCCCGGCGAAGATGAGCGCGACGGTGTCGCCGGAGAGCGTCGTCGTGACGATGCTGTGGAAGATGAGCGCGGGGAGAAAGAGATAGAGGGCGACGTCGTTGAGCGAGTCGACCTCGACGTCGAGGGCGGTCGCGAGCGTATACCCCAGGGCCATGACCGCCACGATGGGGAGGACGGCCGAGGTGAACGCGGAGACGAGCGACATAGGCCGGGCGTCGCCGGCGGGGGGCCTTAGCCTCCGTGTGGGAGCAAGGGCTTCCGCTTCCCAAAGGGCAGGTTTCAAGCGCGGCGGGCGACGACGACGCGGTATGTACGACCGACTGAAGGGGTTCCGTGACTTCTACCCCGAGGAGATGGCCGCCAGGCGGGCGGTGGCGGACACGCTGGAGGAGACCGCCCGGCGGTACGGGTTCCGGGAGATCGGCACCCCGGCGCTGGAGGCCGTCGATCTCTACACCGACAAGAGCGGCGAGGAGATCGTCGAGGAACTGTACGCCTTCGAGGACAAGGGCGGCCGCCACGTCGCCATGACGCCGGAGTTGACGCCGACGGTGGCGCGGATGGTCGTCGCGAAGGGCCAGGAGCTCCAGAAGCCGATCAAGTGGATGTCGACGCGGCCCTTCTGGCGGTACGAGCAGGTCCAGCAGGGGCGGTTCCGCGAGTTCTACCAGACGAACGTCGACGTCTTCGGGTCGGCGGAGCCGACGGCCGACGCGGAGATTCTGGCGTACGCGGCCGACGCCCTGACCGCGCTCGGCCTCTCCGGCGACGACTTCGAGTTCCGGGTCTCCCACCGCGACATCCTCGGCGGCCTCCTCCGGGCGTTCGACGCCGACGTACGGGTTCGAGAGGCGGTTCGTGCGGTCGACAAATCCGAGAAGATCGAGCCGGCTCAGTATTACGACCTGCTCCACGAGGCCGGCCTCTCCTACGACCAGGCCGAGCGGTTCGACGAACTGCTGGCGACCGACGACCTCGACGACCTCACGGCCTTCGCCGGCACCGACGACGTCGCGGCGGCGGTGGGGAACCTGCGGAACGTCCTCGACGCCGCCGCGGACTTCGGCGTCCGGGAGTACTGCAGCGTCTCCCTGGAGACGGCCCGGGGACTGGATTACTACACCGGCACCGTCTTCGAGTGTTTCGACACGCAGGGCGAGGTGTCCCGGGCGGTGTTCGGCGGCGGGCGGTACGACGACCTGATCGAGAGCTACGGCGGGCAGCCGACGCCGGCCGTTGGCGTCGCACCCGGCCACGCCACGCTCTCCTTGCTCCTCCAGCGGGCGGGCGTCTGGCCCGACGAGGCGCTCGCGACGGACTACTACGTCCTCTCGGTGGGTGACACCCGGGAGACGGCCGCGCGGGTGGCCCGTGACCTCCGGGAGCGGGGCCACGTCGTCGAGTCGGACCTCGCGGACCGGAGCTTCGGCGCGCAGATGTCCTACGCCGACGGCGTCAACGCCGAGACGGTCGTCATCGTCGGCGAGCGCGACCTGGAGAACGGCGAGGTGACGGTCAAGGAGATGGAGAGCGGCGACCAGACGACCGCACCCGTCGACGCCTTCCCGGGCGACCACGACCGGCCGACCTACGACGACTTCGCGTAGGGGTTAACTGCCGGGGCGCCCGACCCCCGTCGATGCCGCGACGCGCCTTCCGGATCGCCTACGACGGCCGGCCGTACTCGGGGTTCCAGCGACAGCCCGACCGGCCGACCGTCGAGGACGCGCTGTTCGACGCCCTACGCGACCTCGACCTGGCGGCGCCGCCGGCGGGCTACGCCGCCGCAGGGCGGACCGACGCGGGCGTCTCGGCGCTCGCCCAGACCGTCGCCTTCGAGGCGCCCGACTGGCTCTCGCCCGCCGCGCTGAACGGGACGCTCCCCGCGACGGTCCGGGCGTGGGCGAGCGCGGACGTCAGCCCGGACTTTCACGCCACCCACGATGCCCGCCGCCGGAGCTACCGATACCACCTGTACGCGCCGACGCTCGACGACGACCGGGCCGGCGAGGCGCTGGACCGCCTGACCGGCGAGCACGACTTTCACAACCTCACGACCGACGACGCGGGGACCGTCCGCCGCCTCGACGCGAGCGGGGAGCGGGACGGCGACTTCCTCGTGTTGACGCTCGCGGCCGGCGGGTTCGCCCGGCACATGGTCCGTCGGATCGCGTCGCTGGTGCGGGCGGTCGGTGCCGGCGAGAGCGACCCCGAGCGGGTGGGCCGCGTCCTCGGGCCCGACTCCCTCGACGGTCCCGCGGGGGTTCCCACCGCACCGGCGACGCCGCTCGTCCTCGCGGACGTGACGTATCCGGGCGTCACCTTCGCGCCGGACCCCGACGCCGTCGAGAGCGCACTCGGCGTCTTCGCGGAGCGACGCGTCGAGGCGCGGACGGCCGCGCGGGTCGTCGGCGACCTGTGTGACGGCATCGAGTGAGGGTGTGGATGGCGGTGCGAGGCAGGGCGGAGCGGGGCGTGGCGGGGCGGTGCGAGGCAGGGCGGAGCGGGGCGTGGCGGGGCGGTGCTGAGCGGGGCGGTGCTGGGCGGGGCGGTGCTGAGCGGGGCGGGGCGGTCCAGCACGAGTGACCGCGACGAGCGAGGGATCTCCGATCCCGCGGCGAGTCGCGGCCGTTTTTGGTCCAGCTTTTTGCGAGGAGCGGTCGCGCGGAGCGCGACCCGACGACGTAAAAAGGTGGGCGTCACCCGACGACGTAAAAAGGTGGGCCCGCGTAGCCACCGACATGTCCGAGCGCACTGCCGTCGTACTCGCCGGCGGTCGGTCGACGCGGTTCGGCGACGAGGACAAGGCGGTCGCCGACCTCGCGGGGACGCCCATGATCCGGCGGGTGGTCGACCGGGTCGCCCCCGTCGTCGACGCGGTCGTGATCAACTGCCGCGCCGAACAGACGCCGGCGATCCGTGAGGCGCTCGACGGGGTGGGCCGCCCCGTCACGTTCGCGGAGGACGAATCCCCCGACGAGGGGCCGATGGCGGGGATGGCGACGGGCCTTCGCGCCGTCGCGGGTGAGTACGCCTTCGTCGTCGCCTGCGACATGCCCTTCGTCGACCCCGAGTTCGTCGACTACCTGTTCGAGCGGGCCCCGGGCCACGAGGCCGTGGTCCCCAGGCCGGAGCAGTGGTTCGAGACGACCCACGCGGTCTACCGGGCGGCGGCGATGGCCGAGGCCTGCGAGGCGGCCCTGGACGCCGGGGAAGAGCGGATCGTCGCGCCGCTGTTCGAACTGGATTTCGTCGTCGTCGACGCCGAGGCGGTGCGGGAACACGGCCACCGGCGTACCTTCGAGAACTGCAACACGCGGGAGGACTTCGCCGACGCCGAACGGCGCCTGCGCGATTAGATCACGTCGACGACCGAGGGGTCGGCCATCCGTGCGAGGACGACCCGGGGGACGTCGGCCCGGTCGTGGACGGCCGCGGCGACCTTCCGACCGGTCGCCGCGAGGTCGTCGTCGTCGACCATATTCACGAGCGGGACGACCGTCGCCGTCGGTGGGACGCGTTTCCGCCCGCCCGCTCGACTGGCGAGGACGGTCGCCACGTCCTCGGGACCGATCGGATCGCCGAGGGCGAGGCCCGTGAGTTCGGCCACCCGCTCGGGTCGGTGGACGTGGTCGTCGGTGAGTGGCTTCCCGACGACGCGGGCGCTCGCGACGGGGATCACCGTGTCGGCGGTCGCCGGCACCTGGGGTTCGCGGTCGTCGGGTGCCTTCAGCAGCCGCGTGCGCGCCCCGTCGGCCTTCGCGAGGACCGTCCCGTCGTGTGCCGCGCGGATCGCCGTGACCGTCTCGCGGTCGTAGCCGAGGTAGCGGTCGTCACGCTCGCGTTCGGGGACGAGTCCGAGCGGCCAAGTCGTCGCGTCGGCGTCGCGGAGTGTCCCGATCGGGTCGCGGGTGACACGCACCGCCGCGACGTTGTCGTCGAAGATGGGGATGCGAACCGTCGCGGTCACGACGGCCCGCTCCAGCCGGGCGGCCAGGGCGTACAGGGTCGTCTTCTTGCCGCCGGCGCCGACGACACAGACGAGGTCCGCGTCGGCCGACAGCGCCTCGATGAGATCCATGGCCACGCTTTCGCGTCCAGTCACTTCGGCGTATCGCCGTCCGTGGCGGGATGTCGCCCGCGGACGACCGTCTGTTCGTGGGCGGGGAACACCGACGCGACGGCGTCGGGACCGGCGCGGTCGGCGAGGTGGGCGCGGAGTTCGGCCTCGTAGTCGGCCCGGGGCAGTGCCTCGCTCGGCCCGGCCCGCACCGTCAGGTGGGCATCGACGAGTCGGTCGACGGCGCCCCGGCCGACCCCGGCGAGCGGCGCGAGGTAGTCGACCCCGCGGCGGTCCTCGAGGCTCCGTGCCGTCGACCGATCGACCGTCGGGACGCGGTCGTCGCGGCGAGTGCCGTCGGCGACGGCAGTCACGTCGAGGCCGGCGACGCGTTCGAGGGCGTGTTCGTGGACGCGCTGGATGCCGTTTCGGGGGTAGCCGTCCGCACGCATCCGGTCGACGGCGTCGTCGGCGACGGCAGGGTCCAGGTCGACGGTGCGGAAGGGGTAGTCGAGGCGGTCGGCCGCCCGGCGGGCGTGCCGCCAGTCGTCGGTGATCCCGAAGGTGCCGGTGACCAGCGTCACGTCGTAGAACCGGTCGAGCGAGAGCGCCGCGAGCGCCGAGTCCTTTCCGCCGCTGAACAGGACGGCGGCGTCCATCGCCTTATCGGCGGCGGATGTCGAAGCTCTTGTCCGGGGTGAGCTCCTTCAGCAGTTTCCGCATCTGGTCCTCGTCGATGCGGTCCTGGATGCGCCCGCTCTGGGCGAGGGCGACGACCTGCTGTTCGACCTTGTCGGCGACCTCCGGTTTCGACATCTGGACGGCGTTGAGCCGCTGGCGCGCGCCGTCGGTGAGGTGCTGTTTCAGGAGCGCCTGTTTCTGGGCTTCGGCCTCCTGCTGGGCGGCCTGCTGGGATTCGGCCCGCTCGCCGTCGGCACCGCCCTGCTGGGCCTGCTCTTTGAGTTCCTGCATCTTCTGCTGGCGGAGTTCCTCGATTCGTTCGTCGTCGGGGTTGCCACTCATGGGTACGAATTCCGGCGAAACAGTGAAAACGATTTCGGAGGGTTAGGCGTACTTCTCGAGTTCCGGCCGGTCGAGGTCATCGAGGACGTCGGCGGCCACCTCGTCGAGGAGGCTCTGTCCCTCGGACGTGGCGACGCGGCCCTCGCCCTGGGCGGTCGAGACCAGGTCCTCGTCCTCGAGTTGCTGGAGGATGGTCCGGATGATCTTCTTGCTGCCGGCCTCGGTGTGCTTGGCGGCGACGCGGTAGCGGGTCGAGCCCTGCTTGCGGTCGCCGTAGGCGGTCGACAGCCGGTCGACGCCGACGGGCCCGTCGACGGCCACCTTCCGCAGGAGGCTCGCGGCGCGGACGGCCCAGAAGTCGTCCTGCTGGGGCGGGAGTTCCTTGCTCGAGCCGGTCTTGGCGTAGTTCACCCACGCGGGCTCCTCGATACGGTCGGCGAGCCGGTCGGCGAGCTCGTCGATGAGCGCGTCCGCCGGCACGTCGTAGAGGGTTACCATTGGCGCAGGCTTCCGGCGGACGGCGTTTAAACCCATCGTATTAGGCCCGCGAACGGAGGCCCACGGCGCCGGTCGCGACCCCGCCGAGCACCGTCGGGGTCCAGTAGACCATCCCCCGGAAGACGACGACGGCCGCCAGCGCGACGGCTTCGGTGACCCCCGCGAGCGGGGCGGCGACCAACAGGACGACGAGGACGCTCTCGATGCCGCCGGCGCCGCCGGGGAGCGGCGTCACGCCCGCGATGGCGCCGATGGGGACGACGAACAGCGCGACCGAGAGGGGGATAGGCGTGCCGACGGCCCGGAAGGCGAGCCAGAGGCCGAGCATCTGACAGAGCCAGCCGAGCGAGGACAGCGCGAGCGCGAGCGCGAGTCCGCGGGGGTTGGCTGCCACGCGCTCGATGGCCCGAAAGAACCCGTTGATCCGACGTTCGACGCCCTCGACCGTCGGCTCGGGGACGCGCGGGACGTGGCTCGCCACCCGGCGGACGAGCGGCGTGAGGACGCCGACGATCCGCGCTTCGAGCCGGTAGCGGCGCTGCCAGCCGAGGTAGACGAGGGTCGGAACGCCGACGGCGAGGACGACTACCGCGACGAGGGCGAGTTCGAGCCGCCGGCTGGTGCCGAGGGTCGCCTCGGTGACGAAGTAGCCGACGCCGATGAGCGCGATGGTGATGGAAGGGACGAAGTTGAGCGTGTCGACGCTCGCGATGGCGGCCAGCCCCGTCTCGTACTCGGTGTCGGCCACCCGCGAGATCAGGAGGGCGGTGATCGGTTCGCCGCCCGCCTGGCCGAAGGGCGTGACGTTGTTGGCGAACATGGCTCCGGTGAACACGAAGAGGGCCCGCGGCACCGACAGCTGGATGCCGAGGACGGAGAGGACGACCCGGAGCGCGAGCCCCCACGCCGCGAGCCAGCCGAGGGTCGCCAGGAGGACCAGGCCGACGAGACGGCGGTCGGCACCCGCGAGTTGCACGAGCAGGTCGTCGACGCCGGCGAGCCAGAAGAGGACGGCGAAGACGGCGATGGCGCCGGCGAACCCGAGGACGGTCGCCCGAGTGCGTCCGCCGGCCATGTCCGTTCGGAGGGGGAGCCGACGCATTAACCCACCGGATCGACGCCGGCGGGCGTCGGGGGTTTTTGACCCGGCACCCCCAACGCCGGCCATGGACGAACGGAGCGCGCTGGCGGCCCTCGCCGACCGCGTCGGCGAGGCGGGCGACGACGCGGCGGTGATCGACGGGCTGGTGTTGACGACGGACATGCTCCACGAGCGGACGGACTTCCCGGCGGGGGTGACCCGATATACGGCCGGCTGGCGGACCATCGGGGCGTCGCTCTCCGACGTGGCCGCGATGGGCGGGGCGGCGACGGCGGCGGTCGCGGCCTACGGCGCCCCCGAGTTCGATCCCGAGGAGGTGGCCGCGTTCGTCGACGGCGCGGCCGACGTCTGCGGGACGGTCGACGCCCGGTACGTCGGCGGCGACCTCGACGACCACGACGAGTTCACCGTCGCCGGGGCGGTCGTGGGGCGGGTCGAGGAGCCGGTCTACCGGAGCGGGGCGGCCCCCGACGATGGCGTCTTCGTGACGGGGACGCTCGGCCGGAGCGCCGCGGCCATCCGCGAGTTCGAGGCCGGAAACGCGGACCGCGGAAACGAGCTCTTCCGGTTCGATCCGCGGGTCGAGGCGGGACGGGCGCTCGCGCCGGTCGCCACCGCCATGATGGACTCTTCGGACGGGCTGGCGCGCTCGCTCCACCAGCTCGCCGCCGCCAGCGGCTGTGGAGTGCACATCACGTGGGACCGGCTCCCGGTCGATCCGAGCGTCGACGCCGTCGCCGCGGACGACGCCGACCGGCGGGAGCTTTCGGCCTTCTTCGGGGAGGATTTCGAACTCGTGTTCACCGCGCCGGCGGCGCGGCTGGACGACGTGCGAGCGGAGCTTCCGGTGCCGGTGACCCGGATCGGACGCGTGACCGACGGGGGCGTCGTCGCCGACGGCGAACCGCTTCCGGATCGGGGGTACACCCACTAACCGAGCAGCTGGATCGGGACCAGGAGGAAACAGAGCGCACCGAGGGCGAAGGTGACGAGTCCGAGGACCTGCCGCTTCCAGCCGAGCGGCGTCTCGTCGGCCGGCTCGGCGGGGCCGTTGTACGCGATGAACGTCGCGAACAGCCCCCAGACGGCCCACAGGCCGACTGATTCGTTGAACCCGAGGCCGCGGACGTAGTAGAGGTACGCGGCCAGCGAGAAGAGGGCGAGGGGCACGAGCGAAGCGACCGTCTCCTGTCGGTGACCGAGCATCGCCCGGACCATGTGTCCGCCGTCGAGTTGACCGACCGGGAGCAGGTTGAGCACGGTGAAGAACATCCCGACCCAGCCGCCGATGATGACGGGATGGACCGTGCGGGTCGGATCGGCGTAACTCGTCGGCTGCCCGAGTACCGCCGCGATCAGGTCGAGCAGGGGCGGGTTGTTGAACACGATGATCCGTCCGGGGGCGTCGATCACCCGCTGGGGGACGGTCATCGGATCGAGCGAGAGCCCGACTGCCGTCACGACGACGGTGGCGACGAGGCCGGCCAGCGGGCCGCCGACGCCGATGTCGAACAGCGTCTTCCGGTCGGGCATCCGCCCACGCATCCGGATGATCGCTCCGAGCGTCCCGAAGGGGACGACGAAGGGGATGAGGTAGGGCAAGGAGACGTCGACGCCGTGGTACCGACCGACGAGGTAGTGACCGAGTTCGTGGGTCGTCAGGACGCCGAGGACCGCGGCGGTGAAGGGCCACGCCCGCAGGGCGAGCAGGGGGTTGGCCGCGAGGTCGGAGGGGGGAACGTAGTACCAGGCCACGGCGCCGACGAGGAGCGTCGAGACGACCGTGGCGACGAAGAGCACGAGGTTGGTCCACGGGACCCCGTCGATCCGGCCGTCCGCGGGCGTGGCGACGACGACCGTCTCCCAGGGCTCGCGCCCGGCCTCGAGGTCCAGGCGGTAGCCGGCCCGACGGAACGGCTCCTGGAGTTCGTCGGCCAGCGACCGCTTCGGCACCAGGGGCTCGCCGTAGTAACGAACGCTGTCGCC
This sequence comes from Haloplanus salinarum, assembly GCF_009762275.1. Classification (NCBI taxonomy): domain Archaea; kingdom Methanobacteriati; phylum Methanobacteriota; class Halobacteria; order Halobacteriales; family Haloferacaceae; genus Haloplanus; species Haloplanus salinarum. Next base: position 1,764,570 of record NZ_CP034345.1, read on the forward strand.
GTCGCGGTCGGTTTCGCGGACGTAAAACACCGCTTCGAGGGGCTCTGACGGCGGCCCGTCGGCTCCGTCCATCGGTGCAAGGTAGTGCGTTCAGCGGTATAAAACCCGTGACAGCGGTCGAACCGGCGGCGAACGGCGGGGTGGCGATGGCGCAGCGGGGACGGGGGAACGACCGATCAGGCGGCCTCGATTCGCCACGTGGTGGCGCTCGTGTACGACCACTTCTCGACGGTGAGGTCGGAGGCGGAGTCACGAAGCTTGACCATCAGGGCGCCGATCTCCTTGGGCGAGAGGTCGACTTCGTCGGCGATGAACTTGCTCTTGAAGTAGTGCTCGCCGTCCTGCGCCTTCGAGAGCAGGTACTGCTTGAGCCGCTCCTCTTTGGAGGCACTGTCGTCGGAGTCGGTGGAGGGGTCTGCGGTTGCGCTCATTTGATTTCGCCTCGACCGTTCGTACAGCCCGGAGGGTGTTATAAAGGGAGGAACGTTCGGAGCAGTTCGGGCGGTTTTACCGATTTATCGGAGTCGGAAAATCATTCAGGACGTTTTACCAGGCCTCGAGACATTTTACCGCCTCATCTAATGATTTCTTTCGTTTAATATTGGTGCAAAATTATATCGCCGTTTCGATCGGGTATCTGACGGGTCAGGCCTTCTCGTGGATCCAGAACTCCTCCTCGGCTGTCGACTCCTTCTTGAAGATGGGAACTTCGTCCTTGAGGCGGTTGATACCGTCCTCGACGGTGTCGAAGGCCTCCTCGCGGTGTCCAGCGAGCACGACGACGAACACGATGTCCTCGCCCTCGCCGATGACGCCGGTCCGGTGGTGCATCAGCACCTCGAACACGCCGTCGCGGGCCTCGAGTTCCGCGCGGATGGTCCGCATCCGGTCTGCGGCGACGCCCTCGTACTTCTCGAACTCCAGGTGCGTGGTCGGGGTGTCGTCCTCGGCATCCTTGACCCGGACGCGTCCGGTGAAGGTGGCGATGGCGCCGGCGCGCTCGGCCTTGGGGGACGCTTTCGCCCGGTCGACGAGGGATTCGAGCGTGATCCGCGGTTCGAGGTCGGCGACGACGTCGAGGACCGGATCGAGGTCGGCGTCGGCGGCCTCGGGGACGGTGTGTCGGACCTCGCCGGCCGCCTCGGCGTCGGCGACGGCGACCGTCGGGAGGCGAGCGTCCGCGAAGCCGACGGTCAGGGCGGCGTCGTAGTCGGGAACCAGCGAGTCGAGGAGGTCCGACAGGGTCTCGCCGTCACCGGCACCGATCCACGAACCGTCGGTCGAGAGGCCGTAGGCCGCGCCGGCGTCGGTGTCGCGGGCGGCGGTCTCGGGGAGGGTCTCCACGGTGGCGACGCGGCCGTCGAGTCGGGGGACGAGTCGGTCGGCCAGGTCCACGGCGCCCGGGCCGACGATGTTGAGCGTCTTCATACGTCGAGAAGCGGACGCGGACCCTTAACTGTGACTCGACGGTGCGAGTCGGGGTCACGCGGACGGTTCACGCACGCTCGGCGGCTTGACAACCCTTAAGCCGGCCTCGTGGTTACCGGACGGATAATGCGAGTCGTGATCTCTATCGGCGGGAGCGTCCTCGCGCCGGACCTCGACGCCGACCGCGTCGCGGGCCACGGGGCGGCGGTCGAGGCGCTCGTCGAGGCGGGCTGCGAAGTCGGCGCGGTCGTCGGGGGTGGCGGCGTCGCCCGCGAGTACATCGGGACGGCGCGCCGACTCGGCGCCAACGAGGTACAGTTGGATCAGTTCGGCATCGACGTGACGCGGATCAACGCCCGCCTGCTGATCGCGGCGCTCGACGGGCTCTCGGCGCCCTCGCCGGCCCACGACTACGAGGAAGCCGGGGAGGCGCTGCGCCGGGGCGACGTGCCCGTCATGGGTGGGGTCATGCCCGGGCAGACCACCGACGCGGTGGCCGCGGCGCTCGCGGAGTACGTCGACGCCGACCTGCTCGTCTACGCCACGAGCGTCGACGGCGTGTTCAACGCCGACCCCGACACCGATCCCGAGGCCGAGCGCCACGGGCGGCTCACGGGGGCGGAACTCGTCGACCTGATCGCCCCCATGAGCCGCGGTGCCGGCGCCTCGGCGCCCGTCGACCTGCTGGCGGCGAAACTCATCGAGCGCTCGAAGATGCGGACGATCGTCCTCGACGGGACCGACCCCGAACGGATCGAGGCGGCCGTCCTCCGGGGGGAACACACCGGGACGGACGTGGTCCCCGAGGGCTGTACCGAGAACCCCGACGGCTGGAGCCGATGAGCGACCACAACGCTTTCTGGGCCGACGACGTCGCCGACGAAATCGAGGCCCGCGATCCCGACGATCCCGTCGTCGTCAAGGGCGGCGTCTCGCCCTCGGGTGTCCCCCACCTCGGCCACTTCAACGAGATCATGCGCGGCTACTTCGTCGCCGCTGTCCTCCGGGAGCGGGGTCACGAGGTACGACAGGTGTTCACCAGCGACGACCGCGACGCCCTGCGGGGCGTCCCCCGACGGCTCGCGGACGCGGACTGGAACCTCGTCGGCCTGGGCGAGGTGGACGCCGGGGCGCTGGGCCGCAACCTCGGCAAACCGTACACGGACATCCCGGACCCCTTCGGCGAGAGCGACTCGTACGGCGCTCACTTCACCGACCTCCTGGCCCGGAGCGCGGAGGCCGTCGGCGTCCCCGTCGAGATGGTGTCGAACACCGCCCTCTACGAGTCCGGCGAGTTCGAGGCCGTCACCCGCGAAGTGCTCGCGAAGGCCGACCGCGCCCGCGAAGTGCTCGCCGCGTACCAGGACGGCGTCGACGAGGACTACGTCCCCTTCATGCCGCAGTGTTCGGAGTGCGGTCGACTCACGCAGGACGTACGCGGCGTCGATCTCGACGCCGGCGAGGTGTCGTACGTCTGTTCGGGGCTGGACGCCGGCGGCGACCACATCGAGGGCTGTGGCCACGAGGGGACGGGCACGCTCCGGGAGGGCAAACTCCCCTGGCGCTTCGAGTGGCCCGCGCAGTGGAAGGTCCTCGACGTCGACTTCGAGCCGTTCGGGAAGGACCACGCCGAGGGCTCGTGGCCGAGCGGCCAGGAGATCGCCCGAAAAATCCTGGAGACCGAGCCGCCGGTCCCCATGACCTACGAGTGGTTCACGCTCGACGGCGAACCGCTCTCCTCCTCGGCTGGCAACGTCGTCACGGTCGAGGAGGTGCTCGCGCTCCTCGAACCCGAGGTCCTCCGCTATTTCTTCGTCCGCAACCCCAAGCGGGCGAAGGACTTCGACACCGAGCGGATCGACCTGCTAGTCGACGAGTTCGACCGGTTCGAACGGGTCTACTTCGACGAGGAGACCGACGAGGACTTGAAGCCGCTCGCGGATCGCGCCTACCCGCTCGTCGTCGACGAGGTCCGCCCGGAGCGGGTGCGCCTGCCGTACACCTTCGCCGCCGTCCTCGGGATGACCGACGACCGCGACCTCCGGGTGCGGATGGCCCGCAACCAAGGCTTCTTCGACGACGATACGCCGGAGTGGGCGATCGAGGAGGCTCTGGACCGGGTCGAGCGGGCACGGACGTGGGCCGAGCGGATGGACAACGCGTACAACTACCGCCTGCAGGCGGACCTGCCGGAGACGGACTTCGACGCCGACGTCGTCGCCGCGCTGGCGGACCTCGCGGACTTCGTGGCCGAGGGTCACGACGGCGAGGCCATCCAGGGGCAGATGTACGAGACGGCCCGCGAACACGGGGTCGAGGTGGGCGACTTCTTCGCCGCGGGCTATCGGCTCTTCTTCGACGACACCGAGGGTCCGCGCCTCGGGGAGTTCCTCGGCGAACTCGACGAGTCGTTCGTGGTGAAACGACTCCGGCGCGAGGCCTAGTCCTGCCAGTCGGGGTCGGTCCGCGGCGGGCTGAAGACGTCGACGCCCTCGAACGGTTCGTCGCCCCGGTTCTCGACGGCGTGAGGTTCGCCGCCGGGGATGACGTAGGTGTCGCCGGCGCCGACGACCCGTTCCTCGCCGTCGACGATGAACACGACCTCCCCGCGGGTGGCGAGGCCGGCCTGTTCGTGTGGGTGGCTGTGCTCGGGCACCGTCGCGCCGACGTCGATGGTGTACCCCTGGAGGCTCATCTCCTCGCCCGACGCCAACTGGGAGAGGTGGACGTCCGCGACCGCTTCGGTCGTCTCCGCGTCGTCGCTGGATCGGATCTCCATACACATCCGGGGAACCCCGGCGGGCTTAAATCTCCGCCCCGGCGTCAGTGACCCTCGATCAGCACCTCGTCGCCCGCGCTCACCCCGTCGGCGACGCCCGCGGGGAGTTCGATCACGGCGTCGGCGGGGGCCCGGCCGAGGCCCGTCCAGGCCGAGAGGCGGGCGACGCGTTCGACCCGTCCGTCGCGGAGCCAGACGGCGTCGATGTCGAAAGGGACGGCGACCATGTGGAGCGTGCGGTCCCCGACGCCGTCGAAGGGAAAGACGAGGGCGTCGCCGGGGAACGAGCGGCGGAACATGAGACCGCGGGCCTTCGCGAGGAGGGAGTCGGCGACGGCGGCGTCGGCGGCGAGAACCCGGTCGTCGCCGTCGGCGGGACGGTGGACGACCCGGGCCACTAGAGCCGTCCGGAGGCGGTGGGGTTCACCCGGTCGGTCCGGGCCGAGCCGGTCGCGGACCCGTCGATCGAGTCGGCGATTCCGGTGAAGGCGGCGACGCCCGCCGCGGCCGCGACGCCGGTGACGAGGACGCCGAGGGCGAGTTCCACGAGCGGCGGGAGCATGGCGGTGAGGGTGGCGACGACGGCCAGCGCGAGTGGGACGGCGACGACGGCGAGGCCGACGGCCGCGATCCGGGCGCGGTTGCCGCCAGCGCGCGTCCAGGTGCGGTCGACCGCGCGCCCGATGGGTTCGCCGTCGGCGGCGACGGCGACGAACACCAGCGGCAGGTGGACGAGTACGACCAGTCCGGGGACGACGAGGGCGGCGAGGCCGATGCCGGCGGCGACGACGCCGACGACGGTCACGACGACGGCCCGGGCGTACGCCGCGAGCGTCTCGGCGGGCGTCTCGCCGGCCCCGAGGGCATCCGTGTCGGCGGCGAACACCCGCGCCAGCGTCGCCAGCAGGACGATGCCCGCGACGGAGGAGAGGACGAGCCCACCGACCGCACCCAGCGTGGTGAGCGGGACGGTGACCGGGAACGTGGTTCCGAGCGTCTCGGCCGCCCCGGAGCGGACGAGCAGCGTATTGAGCGAGAGGTTCCACCCGGCGTCGACGGCGAGGAGCGCGACGACGACGGCAGCGGCCCGGGCACCCACGCCGTCGCGTCCCGTGGACGAGTCCTGGAGGGTCATCGTTCGTTGCTGTGCGGCGACGTCGACCTATATGTTTTTATCCAAATCTGATACGTGTCTGACGCACGTCGCACAGGACGGTTCGTACGCTCGAAATCGCTCCGTTCACGTCTCACACGCGTCTGACAGCATCGATACGTTTTACTGATGTGAAACCCCAGAAGCGGGTATGGATCGACGTGCCTTCCTCGTCGCCCTGACCCCCCTCGCGGCCGGTTGCTTCGGCGGAGAGCCGAGCGGATCGGACGCTACGGCGACCCCGACGGAGACAGCCGAACCGACGGCCACCGAGACGCCCGAACCGACCGCGACGCCGACGGCCACGGCCACGCCGGAGCCGGAGGCGTCCGAGGCGGCGGCGGAGCTGATAAGCACCGCACAGGGACAGCTCGCCGAGGCCATCTACGTCTACACCGACGGCGTCACCGGGGACCTCCTGTCGGTGACCGCCGAGACGGAGTCGTTCAGGGCCCGCGAGGTGCTCCTCCAGCTCGACGGCATCCAGCGGACGCTCGTCGAGGCGGAGGCAGAGGCGACGACCGAGGACCAGCGGGAGACCATCGAGGCTATCGACGCCATGCAGCAGTTCCTCACGCACGCCACCGACGCCCAGTCGTGGCTCATCGAGGGACACGACGCGCTCACCGAGGCGTACTCCCACATGGACGACAGCGACCTGGGCGACGCGGAGGACGACGTCGAGCGGGTGAAGACCGCCGCCGATCAGGTCTCGGAGCCGATCGAGGCCATCGGCACGGGGAGCGAAGGATCGCCGGCGTCGGCCGTCGACGCCATCGACGCGGACGAACACGACGCGAAGGTGGCCCAGTTGACCGACGAATCGGAGGTGCTCACCACCCTCGCCGACGACGCCGAGGACATCCGGAACGGCGTCACCCTGCTGTCCCGGGCACGCGACGAGATCGACGACGACCGGACCGACCGGGCCGCCGACACGGCCGAGCGCGCCTACGACACGTTGAACGACGCCGAGGACCGCCTCGACGACCTCCTCGACGACTTCCCGGAGCGCGCCGGCGCCTTCGAGACCGTCGCCGAGGACCTGCGGTATCTCGCCTCGCGGAACGCGGACGACGCCGACAGCATCTACGAGCAGTACAGCTGAGGCGGCGGTGTCTCAAACGCGTCTTTGAGTCAACGGAGGTTCTTTGTCCCGACGAGCGCAAGCCGAAGGCATGGAGACGGACGACCGCGGCTGTCCGAAATGTGGCCACACCGAGACCGACGTGGGAAAGATCTCCACCACGGGCGGGGGTCTCAGTAAGATGTTCGACATCCAGACCAACTCATTCCGGGTGGTCTCCTGTGCCAACTGCGGCTACTCGGAGCTGTACCGCGACACCGGCTCGGCGGGGAGCGACATCGTCGACGTGTTCCTGGGCTGAATGCCCGGCGGAACCGTCGTCCTCGCCGTCGTCCTCCTCTTCGGCCTGGCGGCGCCGCTGGTCCTGTACTGGCTCGTCCGGGCCGAACACGACGACCGGGAGGTGATGGACCGTGAGGCCGCCGAGCGGGCCGCCCGCCGCGACGTGAACGAGCGCGACCGGCGGTGAGCCACACCACACTCCCCGCTTCGAAGCCGAACATATTCGGGAATCTCCGACGGGATTGCCGCCGGACGGGAACCGGCGAGCCCGACTTGTAGCTATCCCGGTAACGTGTACTCGTATGACGGACAACGTCGGAGCACCCGGAACGAACCTCTCGCGTCGGCAGTTCATGAAGGCGACCGGCACGGCCGGTGTCCTCGGCCTCGCCGGCTGTACGGCACCGATGAACCGCGAGGGAGAGCCCCGGGGAGCGACGGGGACGGCGGCACAGCAAAGCGGCGGGAGCCTGCCGGGCGCGGGCAAGCCACAGGTCGTCGACGTGACCGAGCAGAACAACCAGGTGACGCTCCGGTCGGTCACCTCGCGGCTCCCGGTCCATCCCGGCGACGCGATGGGTGGCCCCGTCGAACTGCCGCGGGTCTGGGCCTGGCAGGCCGACGACCGCGAGCCGAGCGTTCCGGGTCCCATCATCCGGACGACGGAGGGCGAGGACATGGAGGTGACCCTCGACAACACGGACGCGGACATGCCCCACACCGTCCACTTCCACGGCGTCCGCAAGACGTGGGAGAACGACGGCGTCCCGACGACGACGGGGATCACGGTCCAGCCGGGCGAGAAACACACCTACCGGATCCCGGCGAACGTCCCGGGGACCCACCTCTATCACTGCCACTACCAGACCCACCGGCACATCGACATGGGGATGTACGGCATCTTCCGCGTCGATCCGGAGGGGTACGAGCCGGCCGATCAGGAGCTGTTCATGACGGTCAAAGACTGGGACTCCCGGCTCAACCGGCAGATGGCCGGCGAGGACGTGAGCTACAGCCCGCGGAACCGCCAGCCGGACGTGTTCACGATCAACGGGCGGTCGGCACCGCGGACGCTCCACCCCGAGGACGGCTCGCCGGTGCTGGTGAGCGAGGGCGACACCGTCCGCATCCACTACGCCAACAACGGCTACATGAACCACCCGATCCACACGCACAACCACCGGTTCCGGGTGGTCGAGAAGGACGGGTCACGGATTCCGGAGGCCGCCCAGTACGAGGAGGACATCCTCGACCTGGCGCCCGCGGAGCGCAAGACCATCGAGTTCGAGGCCGACGCCGACCCCGGCATCTACCTCATGCACTGCCACAAGGTGAGCCACGCGATGAACGGCAACGCCTACCCCGGCGGGATGGTCGGCGGCATCGTCTACGAGTCGGCGATGGACTCCGACATCTTCGCCCAGTTGATGGAGTACGCGGGCTACGAGGGGTAGACAGGTTCTTGCCCGTGGGCGCCCGACCGGCGCCCATGGAGCGGACGCCGACGGGCACGTCGGTCGGGGTGGACGACCCCTACGCCCACGCCGGACGGTGCGATCACCTGACCTCCGACGGGCGCTGTCGGTTCGCGCTGGAACACGCCGGGCAGGATCCCGCGTTCGCGGCCGAACGACGCGCCGACGGCCACGCCTGCGTCGTCGCCGGCGACGACGGCTGGCGCGACTGTCCCCACTACCGCTCGACGACCGACGGCCGGGAGTGTCGTCGCTGCGGCCTCGGGGAGGTACGGATGGCCCACGACGACGTCCGGCCGCTGCTGGAGGAACACCACCTCTCCTACGGGTCGGCCGAGGCGTCCGGGGACGATCCCGCCCACGAGATCACGGTGGCGCTGTGTCGCTGGTGTCACGCGAAGGTCCACGCCGGGTGGGCGCGGATCGACGACGACGTGAATCCGGACGCCGAGGCACTCGCCGCCCGCGAGGAACGACGGAGCGAGGAGCGAGCCGAGTTCGGCTTCCGGACGGCCGCAGAGCGGGACGACCGGCGGTGAACGACGGGCAGTGAGCCGGTTCCGGTCATCTTTTAGGCGTTACCGGCCTATCCGGTCGTAATGACTCGGATTCTCGTCGTCGACAACCACGGGCAGTTCATGCACCTGGAACGTCGGGCGCTCCGCGACGCGGGCGTGGACACCGAAATCGTCGACAACGACACCCCGCCGGAGGACCTCGACGCGGACGGCCTCGTGCTCTCGGGGGGGCCCGACATGGATCGCATCGGCCGCTGTGCGGAGTATCTCGACATGGACATCCCGGTCCTCGGGATCTGCCTGGGGATGCAGATCATGGCCACGGAGCTCGACGGCGAGGTCGGTGCCGGCGACTACGGCGGCTACGCGGACGTGGACGTCCGGATCGTCGACGACGACGATCCGCTGGTCGGGTCGCTCGCCCCCGAGACGCGCGTGTGGGCGAGCCACGCCGACGAGGTGACCGCCCTCCCGACGGGCTTTACCCACACCGCGACGAGCGACGTCTGCGAAATCGAGGCGATGAGCGATCCGGACCGGGAGCTGTACGGCGTCCAGTGGCATCCCGAAGTCGCCCACACCGCCGAGGGCGACGAGGTGTTCGCGAACTTCATCGCCCGCTGCGACTGAAGGTGGGGATTTACCACGTCCCGCGTCCACCGAGCGACCGATGACGGCGACCCAGTCCGACCTCGCGGACCTGTCGCGGTATATCTTCACCGCGCCCAGCTGGTACGCCAGCCTCGGGTTCGCGCTCGTGCTCGCCGCGATGGCCGGCATCGCGGCCTTCGACTCGGGGACCACGTCGCCGACGTGGCGGAACCTGCTCATCCTCGGCCGCGACGCCTGGCAGGGCATCTTCTTCATCGGACTGCCGACGGTCATCGCGTCGGTGGGGACGACCGGGGTCGACCGCTTCGTCGGCGGCAAACTCACCCCGAACCGGTCGTCGCTGCTGGCGCTGATCTGCGAGGTCATCCTCGTGGCCATCGTCACCGTCGCGGGCATCGTCTCGCAGGTGACGCCGCTGGGCCAGACGTTCGTCTACGACGCCCTGGTGATCGCGCTGGCCTCCATCTTCGCCTTCCGCCTGCTGGTCGTCATGGCCGTCTCGCAGTCCTCGCTCCTGATCGCCGCGGTGCCCGCGAGCCTCCAGACGGTCGTCTCGGCGGTGTTCCTGTTCGTCTACAGCGGCACCGTCCGGTTTCTGGAACTCGGCGGCCCGCTCGTCGACGCCTACCTGATGCCCTACCTCTCGCGGGCCTCGGAGGCGCCACCGGAGCTGTGGATCATCGACGCCGCTCACTTCCAACTGCTCGCGGTCACCTGCGTGATCTACGCCGGGGCGGTCTACACCTTCATCCGGGTGATCGACCGCCCGTGGCAGCGGAGCCTCGGCGTGTCGGTCCTCGATTTCATCCGCGGGTTCGTCGGCCACGTCGCCGAGGGATCCCGCGAGCTGGAGGACTTCTTCGAGAAACTGGGCGAGGAGGCGGTCGTCCCCGTGACGGTGCTGTCCTTCCAGCGGCCCGACGGCACCCAGAAGGCGCGGTTCGTCCTGCCGATGATCCACCCCGGGCCGATGGGTGAGATCGGCGGCGGCAACTTCCCCGTCCGGGTCGCCGAACACACGGAGGGGCTGGTCTTTCCGCCCCACGCCACCGCCGGCCACGACTTCAACCTCGTGACCGAGCGCGAGGTGGACGCCATCCTCGACGCTATCGACGCCGCGGGCGACCGGATCGCGTACGCCGAGGAGGCGACACGGAGCGTCCGCACGGGGTCGGGCGAGGCGTCGATGCTCGGCCAGGCCTTCGGCGACGACGCCCTCCTGGTGGCCACCTTCGCCCCGGGCTTCGCCGATGACGTGGAGTACGGCGTCGGCCTCGCGACGGCCGCCGAGGCCCGCACCGTCGGCCTCGACGACGTCCTCCTGGTCGACGCGCACAACTCCAACAACGGCCTCCAGGGCGAGGACCTGGGCCACGTCACGCCCGGCAGCGAGCGCGCCTTCGACATGATCACGGCGGCCAGGCAAGCCGGACGGCAACTGAGCGAGGCGCCACGCGGGGCGCTCCACCTCGGCGTCGCCTGGGACCGGACGCCGTGGACCCCGCTCGACGGCATCGGTCCGCTCGGGATCCGGGTGGCGGTCGCCGAAGTCGAGGGGCAACACACGGCCTACGTCCTCGTCGACGGCAACAACATGGTGCCCGGACTGCGGGGACGGGTCGTCGACGCGGTGACCGCCCGCGAACCGATCGACGCCGTGGAGGTGATGACGACCGACACGCACATCGTCAACAGCGTCGAGGCGGACAACCAGGTTGGGTCGGCCATCGATCACGGCGAGTTCGTCGCGCTGATCGAACGGCTGCTCGACGAGGCCGTCGCCGACCTCGAACCGGTGTCGGCGGGGATGGCGACCGAACGGGCTTCGGTGACGGTGTTCGGCAACGACCGCACGGAGACCCTCGCCAGTCACGCCAACGCCCTCGTCTCGATGGGCGGAGCGCTCGCCGCCATCATCATCATCGTCGCGATGGCGGTCAGCGTCCTGATCTTCTTCCTTACAGGCTGAACTCGTGTTCCTCGACGGCGTCGCAGCTCGGACAGCGGTGCCGGTACGCGACGCGGCAACCCGTGGTGGTCACCCGCCACTCGACCTCGGGGTCCTCGTACCCACAGGCCGGGCACGCCGCCCGTGACGCCTCGAAGTGCGCCCGGAGCCGCCCGAACGGGGTCGACCCGGACCGGTTCGTCATTGACATACGTTACCAGTTATCTCAGTGACGTGTTAACTCTTTGGATCGTCCCGAAGAGGCAAATATCCGGATGGCCTACGGGGGGGCGTGCTCCTGGTGCTCTGTGTGGACCTCGACGACGACCTCGGTCGCAAGACCGGCGTCGAGACGCCGGTGGTCGGCCGTGACGCCGTCAGGGACGCCGCCGTCGACCTCGCCACGACGGACCCCGAGGACTCCGACGTGAACGTCATGTTCCAGGGGCTACACGTCCTCGACGACCTCCGTCGGGAGGAGAGCGAGGAGGTGGAGGTGGCGGCCGTCACCGGCGTCCAAGGGAGCGAGGTGCGGGCCACCCGCGCGGTCGGCGAGGAGGTCGACCGCGTGCTGGCGGGGCTGTCGACCGGCGAGTCCGTCCGCGCGGTCGTCATCACCGACGGCGCACAGGACGAGTCCGTGCTGCCGGTCATCCGCTCGCGGGTCCCCATCGACAGCGTCCGTCGGGTCGTGGTTCGGCAGGCCCAGAACCTGGAGTCGATGTACTACACGATGAAGCAGGTGCTCGCTGACCCCGAGACGCGGGGGACCCTGCTGGTTCCGCTCGGCATCCTCCTCCTGATCTACCCCTTCGTCACCATCGCCACCTTCTTCGACGTACCGGGCGCGGCCGTCCTCGGCCTCATCTCCGCGCTGCTCGGCCTCTACACGCTGTTCCGTGGCCTCGGCCTCGAATCGACAGTCGACGAGGTCGCCGACCGCGTGCGGAACGTCCTCTACGCCGGCCGGGTGACGATCATCACCTACGTCGTGGCCGCGGCGCTCCTGGTCGTGGGCGGCGCCGAGGGCGTCTCGACGTTGCGGACCGTCGAGACCGGCATCGCCGGGCCGCCCTCGGCGATGACGGTGCTCGCGGCCCTCGTCAACGGCGCGATCCAGTGGTTCGCCGCGGCGGGGATCACCAGCAGCCTCGGGCAGGTCACCGACGAGTACCTCGCCGACCGGTTCAAGTGGCGCTACCTGAACGCGCCCTTCTACGTCGCCGCCATCGCGGTCGTCCTCTATGCGGTCTCGGGGTTCCTGTTGCCCCCAATCGAGGGGATGACGACGCTGACCCTGACCGACCTCGCCATCGCGCTCGTCGTGGGGACGCTGCTCGGCGTCCTCAGCACGCTCACCTTCGCCGTCGCGGAGTCGCGGTATCCGACGGGTGCCGACCCCGCCTAGCGCTCCCGGACGACGACGAACTCCGCGAGGTCCTGGAGGTAGTCGACCGCGTCGACGTCCTCGGTGTCGGCCGCCGACAGCGCCGACAGCGCCCGGTCGGACTGCCGGCGGGCCCGCTCGTTCGCCACCTCCGGCGAGAGGTCGGTCACCTGGACCAGCGACGGCCGGTCCATCTCGGCGTCCTGTCCGGTCGGCTTGCCGAGCGCGTCCGCGTCGGCGGTGGCGTCGAGCACGTCGTCGCGGATCTGGAACGCGACGCCGACCCGCTCGGCGTAGTCGCCCAGCGACTCGACGGTGAAGGCGTCGGCCCCGCCGGCCACGGCCCCGAGTTCCGCCGCCGCCCGGAAGAGGACCCCCGTCTTGCGCCGGGCGAGCGCCATGTACTCCGCTTCGGTCTCCGGGCGGGCGACCAGTTCCGTCGCCTCGCCCTCGCCGAGTTCGACCATCGCTTCGGCGACGATGCGCATGGCCCGCTCGTTCTCCGAAAAGAGCGCGAAGGCCTCGCCGAGCAGGCCGTCGCTGGCGACGATGGCGGGACCGTAGCCGAACGCCTCCCACGCGCTCGGGGTGCCGCGGCGCACCGCCGACCGGTCGATGATGTCGTCGATCACCAGCGAGGCGTTGTGGACGAGTTCGATCCCGACCGCGAACTCGACGGCGTCGGTCGGCGACCCGCCGACCGCCTCACAGGTCAACACCGTCACCGCCGGCCGGACGCGCTTGCCGCCCGCGAGGGCGACGTGTTCGAGTTCCGCGGCGAGTTCCGTCGGTTCGACCGCTTCGATGAGCGACTCCAAACGGTCGTTCACCAGGCGGACTCGCCGATCCAGATACTCCATCGCCCGGTCGAAGGGGCGGACGCGGCAAGTACGTGACGCTATCGCAGCGTTCGGAACACCCGACGCGGTCCCGTGGCCGGCGTGACGTTCCGACGCTACGATTCGAACCGCTCGATAAGCTCCGGAACGACCTCGAACAGGTCGCCGACGACGCCGTAGTCCGCGATGTCGAAGATGGGGGCGTCGGGGTCGGTGTTGACCGCGATGATCGTCTCCGCGCCCTTCATGCCCGCGACGTGCTGGACCGCCCCGGAGATGCCGAACGCGAGGTACACCGTCGGCGTGACGACCTTCCCGGACTGGCCGACCTGCCGGTTTTTCGGCAGCCAGCCGTTGTCGACGATGGGCCGCGATGCCGCCACCGTCGCGTCGAGCGCGTCGGCCAGCTCCTCGATCAGTTCGAGGTTCTCCTCCTCCTCGATGCCGCGGCCGACCGAGACGATGAACTCGGCCTCGCCGATGTCGACGTCGCCGGCGCCGACCTCCTCGAACCCGCGGACCGTCGAGCGGACCGACGCCTCGTCGACGTCGACGTCGAAGGGTTCGACCGCGGCGTCGCCCGGGTCTTCGGCGGGCGGCCACTCGCCGCCCCGGATCGTCACGGCGACCGGCGTGGTCGTCTCGACGTCCGTCTCCACCTTCGAGCCGTAGGTCTCCCGGGTGACGACGAGGCCGTCGTCGACCGACAGGTCGACCGCGTCGCTGACCAGCGGGACCGACAGCCGCGTCGCCACCGCGGGCGCGTAGTCGAGGCCGTTCACGCTGTTCGGCATGAGGAGGACGCTCGGCTCGACGGCCTCGAACAGCGCCGTCGTCGTCGCCGCGTAGACGTCGTGGTTGAACTCCTCACCCTCGTCGACGACGTGGATGGTGTCGACGCCCGCGCGGTTCACCCGCTCGGCGAAGCCCTCGACGTCGCCGCCGATCACGGCCACGTGCAGGTCGCCGCCCAGGTCGGCCGCCAGGTCGCTCCCGGCCGCGATCAGTTCGTAGCTCACCGGGCGGAGTGAGCCGCGCCGGTGTTCGACGACGGCGAGCACGTCGCCGTCGCTCATTCCGCGCCCACCCCCGCGTCCCGCAGGACCGTCTCGAGGTCGGCCGCCGTCTCCGCCGCGCTCCCCTCGAACAGCGTGACGTCCGACTCGCTCTCGGGTTTCGCCATCCCGGCGAGCGTCAGGTCGCCGTCGAGGACCGACGGATCGAGGCCGAGGTCGGCGAGCGTCCGGACGTCGAGTTCCTTCCGCTGGGCCTGTCTGATCCCCCGCAGACTCGCGTACCGCGGGTCGTTGATCCCCGTCTGGATCGTGAGGACCGCGGGCAGGGGGACGGTGGTGAGTTCCTCGACACCACCCTCGAGTTCCCGTCGCACCGACGCCGTCCCGTCGTCGAGTTCCAACGCGTTGACGACCGCGGCCCACGCGTAGTCGAGGTGTTCCGCGAGGGCGACGCCCGTCGCGCCGAAGCCGTCGTCGGCGGCCTGCACGCCCGACAGGACGAGGTCCGGGTCCTCGTCCTCGGCGACCGCCGCGAGGACGCGGGCGGTGGCGGTCGGACCGACCAGCCCCACCTCGGCCAGCGAATCGTCCCAGATCCGGACCGCGCGGTCGACCCCCTTCGCCAGGGCCATGCGGATCGTCTCCTCGCTGCGCTCGGGGCCGACCGTGACGGCGACGACTTCCACGTCCTCGTCGCGATCCTCCGCGATCCGGACCGCGGCCTCGACGGCGTAGTCGTCCCACTCGTTGAGGTCGTACTCGAGGAACTTCTCCGGGATGGTCAGCCCCTCGATCTCGAAGTCGTCGGCGACTTCGGCGACCTCCTTGACGGTCACGAGAACCTTCATGATCGATCCGTTCCGGGGCGGAGTGTAAACGTTTTCCGAAGTTACGTCTCCGTGTCATCGTCCGGCAGCGAGATGAGGTTCTCGCGGCCGAGTCTGAGCTTCTCGATCCGGCCGTCGTCTGCCATCGTCGAGAGCAGTTGGGAGACCTTGGCGTCCGACCACCCCGTCTCGCGGACGATCCGGGCCTGTTTCATCCGCCCCCCGTTCTCGGTCAGGAGGCGTTCGACGCGCTCCTCGTCGGAGAGCAGGGAGGGATCGACGGCCGTTTCGTCGCCCGCCGACGCCTCCGTGTCGTCGTCCGCGGTGTCGGCGTCGGTATCGGCCTCCGCGGCCACGTCCTCGGCCGGCGCCTCGGTGTCGGCGGCGCTGACCTCGGCGTCGTCGCCGGCCGCGGCCCCGTCGGTCCCGCGGTCGGCCGTCGGGGGCGACGTCCCGTCACGCCGACGGCGGACGTAGACGGCGACGGCGAGACCCAGGCCGACCAGGAGCGCGCCACCGATCAGCGACCACGGCGGCGACTGACCGTTCGGTTCCTCGGGAGCGGTCCGCTGGTAGGAGATGGTCAGCGGTTCCTCGAAGGTGTGGGGCCCCTCGACGACGACCGAGCCGTTGTCGAGGCCGAACCGCGTGTCAGTGACCTGATACTCCGTGGGTGTCTCGACGACCAGTCGCTGCGAGGGTTC
Organism: Haloplanus salinarum; assembly: GCF_009762275.1. Taxonomy (NCBI): domain Archaea; kingdom Methanobacteriati; phylum Methanobacteriota; class Halobacteria; order Halobacteriales; family Haloferacaceae; genus Haloplanus; species Haloplanus salinarum. Next base: position 1,780,625 of record NZ_CP034345.1, read on the forward strand.
GATGGAGGCGAGCCAGGTCCGGTCGCCGGGCATCAACACCGCGTCCTCGATGACGAAGCCGTCCTCGGTGTCGGTGACGAAGTTCGTCCAAGTGAACGAGAGGCTGAGCACGCCGGTGCCGTTGTCGACGGTGGCGTTCCGGGTGGGGTTCCGGATCGACATCTCCCGGTCGGTGGCTCGACTCGCCTCGTCCGCGAGCGTCCGGAAGAAGTCGACGTCGAGGCCGACGCCGGCGTCGCCGGCCTCGAAGGCCCGACCGTAGCGGTCGAACGCCGCCCGATCGGCCTCCGAGGAGAGGTTGTACCGGAGCGAGACGGTCCAGCGGGCGTCGCCCCCGGGGTCGGGGGCGAGGTAGATTTCGGTGACGGTCGGGTTGTCGATGCGGGCATGGGCGGGGCCGGCGAGCGCCGGACGGTCGGCGGGCGACGGCGTGGCGGCACCCGCCTGTCCCGGTGCGGCGGGGGCGTCGGTCCCGTCGACTGCGACCGCGGGGAACGCCCCGGACAGGAGGATCAGGAGGGCGAGGAGGGACGCGGCGATCCGCATTACTTCGTGCGTCTCGATGAGACGGGAAAACGCTTTCCATCGTCAGAGAGGCCCTGTCGGCGAGATAGCGGGCGTCAGACGTGAGACGGAAGGCGGGGTTTTAGTAGCAGGCGACTGTACCGACGGCCGATGAGAGCCCTCCCCGTTCTCGTGGTTGCCCTCCTCCTCTCCGCCGCGGTCGGGGCCGCGGGCGGTCTCGGGGAGACCGCCGCCGTCGAGCGGTCACCCGACCGGACCGGAACCGCACCGCCGGCGCTCGACGATCCGACCGTCGCCCAGACCGACGACAACGGATCGTCCCCCGGGCAGATCAACGTTCTCGACGTCCCGGCCGGATCGGTCGAGCGATCGGGGGTCGACGAACACTACGTCGACCTCGGGCCCTCGGTCGGCCTCTCGGCCAACGCGACGACCGAGCGCTTCCGGACGCTCGCGATGGTCGAGCGCGTCCAGCGCGCCGAGACGACGGAACTGCGGCGCGAGCGCCTGCGGACGGCGCTTCGCGACCTCGAGACGGCGGTCGACGACCTCGACGACAGACAGACCGCCGCGGTCGAGGCGTACGGGCAAGGCGAGTTGACCGCCCGGGAACTGCTGGTCGTCCTGGTCCGGATCAGCATCGTCGGCGAGGAACTCGGCGAACGACGGGCGCGACTGGAGGCGTTGGTCGCGGACACCCGCGGGTTCGACGTCGACCGCGGTCGACTCGCCTCGATCGGCAATCGCCTCTCGGCGTTCGACGGGCCGGTCCGGGCACACGCTCGGGCGGTCCTCGACGGGGAAGCCGCCCCGCACCGGTTCTACGTCGCGACCGGGTCCGCGAGCGTCGTCGTCTCGACCGTCGTCGACGACGCGTACGTCCGGGAGGCGTACCGCGGCGACCTCCGGAACGGCGCCGGCGACGCCATCGAACTCGAAGTCGCCCTCGACATCGTCGCCGACGGCTATCCCGTGATCTGGAACACGACACGCGAGCAGACGCAGGTGTTCGGCGGCGGCGAGACCTACCCCGTCAGGATCGGCCACAGCCGTGGCGACCTGACGGCCTTCGTCGACAGCGACGCCCGGCTCGTCTACGCCGAACACCAGCGACACCCGCTGGAGGCGGTCGTCGCGGACCGGCGCCTCGAAGCGACCGGCGACGGCGTCAGGCTCGTCGTCAACCACACCTACCCCGGCGGGCCGGTGCAGGTGCAGGCCAGCGATCCGACGACCGGCGACCCCGTGGACGCGACCGTCCGGGTCAAGGCGGGACCGACCCCGCCCGAGCGGATCGGCACGACCGGCAGCGACGGCACGCTCTGGACGCTCTCGCCCAACCGGCAGTACACCGTCACCGTCGAGGCCCGCGGGGAGAACGTCAGCACCGTCGTGGCGCCGGGCGAGCCCCCGCGAGTGGTGCCGCGCGATCGGTCCGGGGACGGCGTCAACGGGACGCCGACGAGTACCGCGACGACGTCCGTCGCGGACCTTCATATCCGATGACGGGGGCAGTCGGCCCATGGCCGTCCGGACCACGGTGGGGCTTCCCGTCGCCGTCGTCCTCGCCCTCGCCGTCGTCGGCGTCTCGCTCGGGACGCTCCCCGCCGACTCGACGACCGTCGCCCCGACCCTCGCGGTCGAGGGGGATCGGATCACCCTCACCAACCGTGGCGCCGCGGTCGACGTGCGTCGCCTGACGGTTCGCGTCCGCGTCGACGGGACGCCACTCGCCCACCAGCCGCCGATACCCTTCTTTTCGGCACGGGGGTTCCGCCCCGGCCCGACCGGGCCGTTCAACGCCGGCGCCGATCCGACCTGGGGGTCCGGCGAGCGGGCGTCGTTCCGCGTCGCGTCGACGAACCGGCCGTCGGTGGACGCCGGGGACCGCGTGACCGTCGAACTGCGACGCGAGGGACGGCGACTCGTCGTCCTGTCCGCGACCGCCTGATTACTCGGGGGCGCGCGCGAGCGTCGTGATCGCGATTTCGGGGTTGTACGTCGGTCCCATCGTCACGTGTTCGACGTCGGGGAAGCCGGCCTCGGCGAACATCCGGTCGGCCTCCGCCTCGTCGTAGAAGAGCATGATGGCGTCGGCGAGACGCTGGAAGACCGTGCTACTGGGGTAGTTGGGGCCGACGACCAGCACCGGCCCGCCGGGCCTGACGACCCGCCGAAACTCCGCGAGGGCGTCCACCGGGTTGGGCCAGTACTCGATCGAGCCCGAGGACCAGACGGCGTCGAAGCTGTCGTCCGCGAAGGGGAGCCGTTCGGCGTCGCCGCGGTAGAAGTTCACCTCGTCGGTGCGCCCGAACTTCTCGAAGGCCTTCTCCATCTGGTGGATGCTCTGGTCCAGCCCGTGGACGTCGTCGGTGTACTGGAGCAGTCCCTCGGTGCCGAAGCCCGTGCCACAGCCCACGTCCAGCACCCGGTCGTCGGGGTCGAGATCGAGGAGTTCGAGCGCCTCGGCGCGCATCTCCTCGTTCCAGATGAACGGGTTGACGCGGTCGTACACCGTCGAGAGGTACTTGTAGAACAGCCGCGCCCGGGACTTGTCTTCGAGGAGGCCCATTTAAACCCGGGTTGGGATTCGATCGACATAACGGTGGGGATTCGACGGCGTCCGAGCGGCTTCGAAAAGGTTCTTGCCCGCGGCGCGCGCCACTCCCGCCATGACGAGCGTCAAGGAGTTCCGCGTCGAGCGCGAACCGACGGCGACGGCGACGGGCCGGGGACGCTTCGCCTTCACCGACGACTACTCCGTGTTCGACTGGGGGCCGATGCCCGACGCGATCCCGGAGAAGGGCCGGAGCCTCTGTACGATGGGGGCGTTCAACTTCGAGTTGCTGGAGTCGGCGGGCGTCGCCACCCACTACCGCGGCGTCGGCCCGGACGCCGTCCCGCTGGCCGACCTCGACGACCCGCCGCGCGAACTCGCCATCGAACTCGTGCGGGTGCCGGACCTGCCCTTCCGGGACGGGCGCTACGACTACGACGCCTTCCACGGGGCGGCGGGCGAGAACTACCTGATCCCCCTGGAGATCGTCTTCCGGAACACGGTGCCCGTGGGATCGAGCCTGCGGACGCGAGGGGAGCCACGCGACTACGGGCTGGAGATGGACACGTGGCCGGGGGAACCGGTCGACCTCCCGAAGCCGGTCGTCGAGTTCTCGACGAAGTACGAGGAGCAGGACCGCTACCTCGACCGCACGGAGGCGGACCGGATCGCCGGCGCCGCCGACGTGGACGCCCTGGCGGACCTGGCCCGGGAGGTGAACCGGATCGTCACCGAACGGGCCGAAGCGGCGGGCTTCGTCCACGAGGACGGCAAGATCGAGTGTTGCTACGTCGACGGGACGGTGAAGGTGGCCGACGTGGTCGGGACGTTCGACGAGAACCGCTTCGCGTACGGCGGACAGGAGGTGTCCAAGGAGGTGGTGCGCCAGTATTACAAGCGCTACCACCCGGAGTGGGTCGACGCGGTGAGCGCGGCGAAGGCCGCGGCCGACGAGCGGGGCGTGGCCGACTGGCGGCCGCTCTGTGACGTCGATCCGGAGCCGCTCCCCGACGGCGTCGTCGAGACGGTCGCCGAGATGTACACCGCGGGGGCGAACGCCTACACCGGCGAGGCGTGGTTCGACGCGCCGGACATCGGCGGTGCCGTCGACGCCGTGCGCGACCTCTAGGGGAGCGTGGCGGGCCACGGAAGGCCGGCGATCAGGAGCGTCACGAACCGGTAGAGCACGAGCGCGGCGAGCGCCGAGAGGACCACGAGAAAGAGGTGGTGGAACCAGTCGATCCCGTGGACGGACATACCGACCGTAGCGGCGGCAGGCACGTATAGCAACCGGCCGAGCACGGCGGCGACTCCAAAACGGCTTTCCCCCGCGGCCGCGCAGGGTCGACCGATGACGGAGTACACCGCCACGGTCACGGTCCGACTCAAGCGGGGCGTCCTCGATCCCGAGGCGGAGACGACCCAGCGCGCGCTCGAACGACTCGGGTTCGAACTCGACGACCTCCGGTCGGCCGACCGGTTCGAGATCGACCTCGACGCGGCGTCGGCCGAGGAGGCGGCCGACCGCGCCGACGAGATGGCCGAACGACTGCTCGCGAACCCGACCATCCACGACTACGAGGTCGCGGTCGAGGACCGATGACGGTCGCGGTGATCCAGTTCGGCGGGAGCAACTGCGACCGGGACTCGGTGCGCGCCCTCTCGCATCTCGACATCGACGCCGAACGCGTCTGGTACGAGGACGGCCTCCCCGCCGACGCGACGGGCGTCATGCTCCCCGGTGGCTTCTCCTACGGCGACTACCTCCGAGCCGGCGTGATGGCCGCCCGCACACCGATCGTCGAGTCGATCCGCGAGGCCGCGAGCGAGGGGGTGCCGGTCCTCGGCGTCTGCAACGGCGCCCAGATCGGCTGCGAGGCGGGGTTGACCCCCGGCGCGTTCACGATCAACCGGAGCGCGCGCTTCCAGTGTGAGCGCGTCCACGTTCGCGTCGAGAACGCCGACACGCCGTGGACCGCCGCCTACGACGAGGGCGCGGTGCTCGAACTCCCCATCGCCCACGGCGAGGGGCGATTCGAGGCCGACGACGAGACCTACGACCGACTGGTCGAGGAGGACCGGATCTTCCTGCGGTACTGCGACGCCGACGGCGCGGTCACCGACGCCGCCAACCCCAACGGCTCGCGGGGGAACGTGGCCGGCGTCATCGGCGACCGGGAGACCGTGGCCGTGATGATGCCCCACCCGGAGCGGGCGACGCTCCCGGACCTCGGCGGTACGGACGGCGCGGGGCTGCTCCGCGGCTTCGAGCGGCCGGCGGCGACCGTTTAGAGCTTCTCGGCCGCGGCGGCCTGTTCGGTGCGCCGCTGGGCCTGTCGGAGCCGGCGGTCGGCCGCTTCGGCGGCGGGTTCGGGGAGCGTCTCCCGGAGGCCGTCGAAGCGCTCGACCGCACGCTGGAGGTTGGCGGCCAGGGCGTCGAGTGCCCGATCAGTGCCGCCGCGGTCACCCCGTTCGGCCCGCTCGGCGGCCCGCGACGCGGCCCCGCTGACCGCCTCCATCGCCCGCAGTAGTCCGCCGAGCGTACTGGTCTCGCTGCCGCCGCCGTCCCCACGCTCCGAGGAGGCGTCGTCGTCGGACGGCGAGCCGTCGTCGTCGTCGGTGTCGCCGACCGACGCCAGCCCCTCGGCCGTCTCGTCGGTGATCGCGGCGACGAACGACGCGAGCGACGCCTTCCCGGTGCGCGGGCGGTCGATCCGGACCGGAGCCGGGTCGGCGGCGTCGGGGTTGACGCGGAAGGCGCCGACGGCGTCGTCGGCGTCCCGGACCTCGGCCGTGTAGGCACCACTCCGGTGGACGTAGACGGCGTCGGGGCCCGACAGCGACGCCTCGTAGAGCCGGCCGCCGAAGTCGTCGTCGACGGCGAGGGCCGTCAGTTCGGTGTCGGCGCCCTCGGTGTCGACCTCGACTTTGGTCGCCTCGCCGCGGGGGACGAGCGGAATCTCGCCGTCGACGCCGGCGAGGGTGGCGGTCCGGGCGACGTCGTCGGTGCCGGTGACGGTCGGCGTCGGACCCCCGCTCGTGGTCACGTCGTCGGGCGTGTCCCCGTCGCTGCCCACCTCGACCGGTTCCTCGTGAGGGGCGAGGCCGGCGCCGTTGATCGTCAGCCGGTGGGACCCGGTCTCGACGCCGCGGAGCATCGCCACGCCGCGGAAGGTCGGGGCGGCGACGGGGTCGCTCCGGAGGAGGGCGATGGCCTCCAGGGTCGTCTCGGCCGTCGTGACCCCGGCGCTGTCGGGGGCATCCGGCGACTGCACGACTTCGGTGACCGTCGCCACGATGTCGTTGACCGGGGCGGGCGGGGAGACGGCGTCGTACCGGTCGGCGAGCGCCGCCCGGTGGACCGGCTCGGTGATGTCCGCGACGGGGTCGTCGTAGCGGTCCTGCTGCCACGGCGTCCCGGCCGTCGTGATGTGGCCCGCGACGGCGTCCTCGGCGAACTCGGGGATGACGAACTCGAAGCTCAACTGCGGGCCGGTGAAGGCCGCGATGTCCTCGAGTTCGGTCGTCGAGACGAGGTCGTAGGTGACGTCGGCGTCGCCGTCGGGTGTCGCGTCGGCGGCGGGGCCGAAGACGACGTCCGTCTCGCGGGCCGGGAGGTCCGACGGGGGATTCGACAGCGCGTCGAACGACCGGATCGTCAGCGTCTCGTCGACGAGGGCGTCGCGGTCGACGGCCGGGAGGCGTTCGTGGTCGTAGATCGGCGATCCGTCGAGTTCGGGGACGACGTAGGGGAGCCGCAGCCCCTCGTCGCGCGGGAGGCCGTAGGCCGCCGGGAGCTCCGCGAGCTGCTCGGCGAGCCCGACCGCGCGGTTCGTGATGTCGGCCGTCAGGTCGTCGAGCGGGAGCCGCTGAAAGCTGTTTCGGCGGTCGTTCAGCGACAGCGCACTGGAGTGCGAACCGAGCTCCGAGAGGATCCGTGGCACCCGGTCCGGCGGGGGGTCGAGGAACTCGTTGTTCGGCACCCGCGACGAGTGAGAGCTCGCGACGAACAGCTGTGGCTCGTCGGCGTCGGTGTCGACGAAGACGTGCAGCACCTCCCAGTCGTGCCAGTGGAAGTTGGTCGTGAACTGGTCGAACGCCGAGTAGTACCAGTACTGGACGACCGTGAGCGGCGACGCCTCGTACTCGACGACGTGGTAGAAGACGGTGGGATCCGGGGGCGCGTCCGCCTCGGCGGCAGCGTGGGTGTAGCCGTCGAGGGCGGCGAACCCGTCGACGACCGTCTCGTCGTCCTGCTCGGCCGTGTACGGCCGCGGATCGGTCGGAAACCACTGTTCGGCGGCGTCGAAGCCGAAAGTGGGCGCGAACCGCTCGGCGAAGCGGCGGGCAGTCTCCGGGTCGGGTGTCGTGGTCGCCGTCCCGGTGTCGGTGTCGGTGCCGCCGTCGCCGCCGTCGCCGGGCGCGGGACAGCCGGCCAGCGACGCGGTGCCCGCGCCGGCGAGGGTGCCGAGGAGAGCCCGGCGGCGGAGACCGGTTGGGTCACCGTCGTCCATCGGACTCACCCGGCGTCGTGACCGGCGGCGCCGCGATCGACGGTGGGAAGAGGGACATACCGCCACCTGGCGGACGGCCGCCGAAAGCTCTTGTGGCGCTACCGCGTCAGCGGCATCGCGAAGCTCGTCTCCGCGTCGAGCACCGTCTCCCAGGTCGCCTCGCAGTCACAGGACACCTGATCGAACACCGCGGGATCCTGCCGGAGGTCGAAGTCCTTGATCGACCGCTGGACCCGGTCGTCGCAGTCGCCGCAGTTGTGCGGCCCGCGGTCGCTCCCCGCGCCGACGGGGTCGGAGACGACGATGGCGTCGGCGTCGGCCGTCCGTTCGAGGACGTCGGCGACCGACCAGAGCCACGGCGGCCGGTAGCCCCCCTCGAAGTAGAGGTCGTCGACCATGGTGTAGCTCTGGACGTTGCAGGGGTTCATCGAGACGGTGTGGCAGTACTCCGCACACCGGCGCACCGACTCGACCATGTCCTCGACCGCCTCGCGCTCGGTGAGGAAGGGCGGCTTCATGAGGAGATAGGCTTTCACGCCGGCGCCGGCGGCGTCGGCCTCCTCGGTCGCCGCCACGAAGTCCGCGAAGTCGAAGTACTTGTTCACGCAGTCGTGGCGGACGCGGTCGGTGGCCGTCTCCAGGCCCACCGCGACGTCGGTGGCGAGGTCGTTGTCGGTGAAATCGGCGAGCTTCTCCCGGTCGACGAAGTCGGGGAGCGACTCCACGACGATCCGCTCGCGGTCGGCGAAGGTGTCGGCGATGGCCCGGCGGGTCTCGGCGCCGACCTCGCGCTCGTCGAGGAACGAGCCGGAGGTGTAGATCTTGATCAGGTCGGCCGGCTCGTCGGCGTTCTCGCGTTCGTGCTCGAGACAGACCTGGATCTGATCCATCAGCGCGTCGTGGGGGACCGAGCCGCCCTCGACGCTCTCGGCGACGTAGCCACACATGGTACAGCCGCCGGCCCGCGCCCAGCGACAGCCGCCGGTGTTGAGGATGATCGTCAGCGAGCGGTACACACCACCGGGCGTGTTGTCCTCGTCGAGCCACACGCGGGTCGGCTCGTGTGGGTCGTACGTCTCGTCCTTCCGGGAGCGGATCTCCCGCATCACCTGGTTGTGGGCGTCCATTCCCCGCCCCCGTTCGTAGACCTCGGGGCTCGGCTGACTCATTACCGACCGGTAGCCGACCGACGCGTAAAGCGGCTTCGGGGTGGACCGCCCGCTCAGCGCTTCGTCCGCCCGGCCCCGGGGCGGCGTTCGACGCCGTCCCGGACCGCGACGCCGAGGAGCGCGCCGGTCCCGTTGATCGCGGCGTCGACGAGGCTGGCAGTGCGAAAGGCGAGGGCGGACTGCAGACATTCGATGCCGGCGCCGTACCCGGTCGCGAGCGCGACGGCGACGGCCGCGCCGCGCCACCCCGGACGGAAGCGGGGGCGGAGGGCGGCGCCGAGGGCGGCGTAACCGACGAGATGGAACCACGCGGTGAGCCCGAGAACCGCGTCGGCACCCGACGCGCCGATCCACCGGGGGTTCAGCACCGAGGCGCCGAGGATCGCGAGCGCGACGGCGACCGTGATGGACGTTCGGGAGGTTCGTGACACGTTTTCGGCACATTCCGGCGACATAAAGAATCGGCGTAACCGATCGCGGTTACACTCCCGAAGCAACGACTAACAGCTTGGAGGTGTTATGAACTAACGTACGTTACCATGACAGAATTAGGCGGATTCAACGATCACGTAGCGCACGTGGACCTCGGCGCTAGCGATGTCTCGTATCGGAGCATCGACGACGAGGACGCGAAAAAGTACATCGGTGGCCGCGGACTGGGCGTGAAGTACGTCTTCGACGCCGGTCCGGACGTCGAACCGCTCGGCCCGGACAACCGGCTCGCGTTCATGACCGGGCCACTCACGGGCTCGCAGGCGGTCATGAGCGGTCGGATCGCGATCTGTACGAAGTCCCCGCTCACGGGGACGGTGACGGACTCCCACCACGGTGGCTGGTCCGGCGCCCGACTCAAGTGGTCCGGCTTCGACGGCATCCTCTTCGACGGCCAGGCGGACGACCCCGTCTACGCCGTCGTCGAGGACGGCGAACTCGAACTCCGTGATGCCTCCCACCTCTGGGGCAAGGGCATCCACGAGACCCGAGAGATCATCGAGGAGGAAGTTGAGGGGTCCTACGGCAAGAACCTCTCCTGTATGGCCATCGGTCCGGCCGGCGAGAACGAGGTTCGTTACTCCTGTATCGTCAACGAGGACGACCGCGCCTCGGGCCGCGGTGGCACCGGTGCCGTGATGGGCAACAAGGGCGTCAAGGCCGTCGTCGTGAAAGCGGGGACGGACATGCCCAAGCCCGCCGACTCCGATACGTTCGGCGAGGGTGCCCGGCAGGCGATGCAGGTCATCCAGGAGTCCGACGTCACCGCGCCCAACGAGGGCGCGCTCTCGATGTACGGGACGAACGTCCTGATGAACATCACGGAGGAGATGGACGGCCACCCGACGAAGAACGGCCAGTACACCTCCGGGTTCGCGATGAACGAGGAGGAAGGCTCCGACCTCGTCGCCGAACGCATCAGCGGCGAGAACGTCCGCGAGAACATCCTCGTGGACGAGCCGACCTGTCACTCCTGTCCGGTCGCCTGTAAGAAGGAGGTCGAGGTCAACTACAAGCACAAGGGCCAGGACATGAACGTCCAGATGGAGTCCTACGAGTACGAGAGTGCTTGGGCCCTGGGCACCAACTCCGCCAACGACGACCGTGACTCCATCGCGATCATGATCGACCGCTGTAACGACATGGGGGTCGACACCATCGACATGGGCAACATGTTCGCCATGGCGATGGAGATGAGCGACGAGGGTTACCTCGACGACCTCGACGACCAGATCGACTGGGGCGACGAGGAGCACATGATCGACCTCATCGAGGAGGTCGGCCACCGCAACAGCGACCTGGGCGACTTCCTCGCGAAGGGCCCGGAGCGCGCCGCCGAAGAGGTCGACGGCCACGAGTGCCGCCTCGACGTCAAGGGTCAGACCATCGCCGCCTACGACCCGCGCTGTATGAAGGGCATGGGCATCGGCTACGCCACCTCGAACCGTGGCGCCTGCCACCTGCGCGGCTACACGCCGGCCGCCGAGATTCTCGGCATCCCGGAGAAGGTCGACCCGTACGAGGAGGAAGGCAAGGGCGAGCTGTGCGCCACCTTCCAGGACCTCCACGCCATCTCGGACTCCTTCGACATCTGCAAGTTCAACGCCTTCGCGGAGGGCATCGAGGAGTACGTCAAACAGTACAACGGCATGACCGGTCGTGACCTCTCCGAGGAGGAGCTCATGACGGCCGGCGAGCGCGTGTACAACCTCGAACGCTACTTCAACAACCTCGCCGGCTTCGACGGCGCCGACGACTCGCTGCCGGGTCGGTTCGTCGAGGGCGACGACGAGGCCATCCCCGGTCAGGGTGGCTCCGAGGGCGAACTCTGCGACCTCGCCTCGATGAAGGCGGAGTACTACAGCCACCGCGGCTGGGAGGACGGCGTCGTCACCGACGAGACGCTCGAACGTCTCGACATCGACGTCGGCCCCGGCACGGGCGTCTCCGGCTCCAGCGGTCAGGCTCCGGCGGACGACTGAGGACCCGACGACTTCTCCGTTTTTTCACGTCGCGTAGCGACGCCTACGGCGACGGTGCGCGACCGGCGCCGTGGCGGAGTTCGTAGCCGGTGACGGCGGCGACCGTACGGCCGTCGCGCACGCCGCCGGCGCGGTCCGTCCGCGGATCCGCGTCCCCGCCGTCGAGGACGGCCGCCAGCAGGTCCTCGTAGTCGGTCGTCGAGACACGGATGCTCTCGTTGAAATCGAGGTCGCGCTCGCCGGCGGGGACGCAGTCACGGGCGACGAAGTAGTGGTGGACGGAGTTGGCGATGCCGTTCGTCGGCTCGGCGGAGAACAGGTGTGTCGTCGTGTCGGCCTCGTAGCCCGTCTCCTCGCGGAGTTCCCGGCGGGCGGCCGCTGCCAGAGTGGCGTCGGCGGCCTCGACGGACCCCGCCGGGAGCCCGCGGTTCACCCGCCCGACTGCCTGGCGCCACTCGTCGATGACCACGACGTCGCCGTCGGGCGTGAACGGCAGGACCACGACCGCCGCGGGCTCGTCGACGTAGTGGAAGTCGGTCTCGGTGCCGTCGGGCAGGCGGACCTCGTCGCGGCGCACGTCGAAGCCCGGGCAGGTGTAGTCGACGGCCGAGTCGGTCGTCTCCCACGTCAGATCGTCCATGTGGGATGTGTCGACCGGGCGGTGCAAAAGTTCGGGGCCTAGTCCCGCCACCGGACGACCAGACCGACGCCGATCAGGCCGAGCGAGAGCAGCGTCGAGAGGAGGTGGACCTCGCCGACCCAGCGGGGGAGGCGGACGGCGGCGCTGACGAGGCGAAGCAGAGGGGTGAGGACGGGGACGCTCCCGCCGGACGCGGCGGCCGTGTCGGCGTCGCCGTAGGTCGGCCCGCCGACGGGTTCGCCGGAGGGCAGGCGGTCGGCCTCGTAGGGCAGGGCGCGGTAGTCGAGCTGGTGCTCCCAGACGACGCGCCCGGACTCGTTGACCTGGACGAGGCGGGCGTTGCGCGTGTCGGTGATCAGCGTGGTGCCGTCGGGGAGTCGGTCGGCGTCCCGCGGCCAGTCGAACCGTTGTCCGGCGGCGCCTTCGAGGACCCAGGCCGGCTCCCAGTCGCCGTCCTCGGTGCGGTGGAGTTCGACCACGCGGTGGTTCTCGCTGTCCGCCACGAGGACGGCACCGTCGCCGAGCCACTGCGGGTTGTGTTGCTGGTGGATGACGGTCGGATCGCCGACGAGCCCGTCGTCGTCGGTGGCGTCGTCGTGGTCCGCGTTGATCACCTCGACGACCCCCTCGCCGCGTTCGAGGACGAGCAGCTGGTTGGCGTTGCGGACGGAGACGAGGAACCGGCCCTCGCCGATGCGGTCCACGTCGTTGATGTGGAGCCAATCGGTCCGCGTCGGATCGTCGGGGGCCTCGTAGCGGGAACTCGCCTCCCACTCCCAGGTCACCTCGCCGCCCTCGACGATCACGATCCGTTCGTGTTCCATGTCCGCGAGGACGAACCCACCGTCCGGCAGGGGTTCGACGTCGTGGACTTCGCTGGCGACCCGGTTGCGCACCGGGTAGGACCACTCGGCGACCACCTCGGGCGTGGGCTCGGGGTCGATGACCCGGTAGCCGGTGCGGTGACAGGGGGCCTCGTAGGGGCCACAGTCCTCGTAGCCGCCCGACAGGTAGCCCGCGAGCACCGATCCGTTGTCGAGTCGCGTCACGTCGAAGTAGACGTCGGCCGAGGACTCCCGCCACCGCTCTTCGGATCCCGAGAGCATCCGGACGGAACCGCCGTCGACGTAGCTCCCGACGCCCTGGACGCCGACGACGGTCGTACGCTCGCCGTCGGCGCCGGCCGGCGGGGCGGCGGTCGGATCGGGACCCGCCGTGCCGGAGGGGCCGAGGGCGGCCCCCAAGGCGGCCGTAGCGAGCAGGCACAGACAGCCGAGGACGACGAGGGCGTCGCCGCGGCCGAGGCCGATATCGAACTCGATGTCGGGGTCGAACCGGGAGGGCATCTGCTCTACGTTCGGCGTCGGCAAGTTCGCGCATAAGCCTTCGGATACGGCGTCAGACCCGCGTCAGACGGGGCGCCAACAGTCAAATGGGTTGAGCCTGTAACGGTCACCAATGAGCACGGACGACCCCCCCGACAACGTACTCTTCGAGTGGTACGGTCGATACATCGGCGACCCCGAGACGGAGACGGACGTCTACCTCGGGTTCGCGCTCTTCTTCGGCGGCATCGCGCTCGGCGCCGTCGGCATCGCGGTGTTCTTCCTCTCGGCGTTCGCCAGCGACCCGGGGAACACGGCGTTCGCGCTCCGGGAGGTGGCGGTCGTCGCCTCGGCCGGCGGGTTCCCGGTGCTGTTGCTCGGCATCGTCGTCCTCCTGCCGGGCGACGAGCGGATGCGGTACGCCGCGGTCGGCGGCCTCGTCGTCTGTCTCGCGGCCGTCGCGGCGTTCGTCTCGGTGTACCCGATGAACTGGAACGTCACGCGGTCGCCGGACTACAGCGCACAGATCATCGCCGTCTACGCCGTCGGCCTCGTCGCCGTCGTCGGGGCGACGGGCGCGGCGCTGGTCGGCCACCAGGTCCAGCGCGCGTCGCCTGGCGAGCGCGCCGCCGAGGTGCGCACCGCGACGGAGGGCGGGGCGGGCGACGCGGACGCGGAGGCTGGGGGGGAGACGGTGTCCGACGAGCAGGTGCGACGCGACATCGACGAGGCGATGGCCGACGCCGACCTGTCGTGGGGGGGCGTCAGCCGGAAGGAGACCAAGCGCCTGGAGTTCGACACCGACACCGACGTGGAGGTCGACCGCGAGGCGTTCGAGAACGCCGAGGCGACGACGGTGCGGTCCTCGGGGGACGGCGTCGACGACGCGCTCTCGAACCTGCGAAAGCTCCAGGGTCGCGAGCAGAAGACGGACTCCTCGACGGGCGTCGACGACCAGACGGCCGCGCTGACCGAACTCAAACAGCAACAGCAGGCCGAGGAGGTAGCGACCGAGGACGAGGGGAGTATCGTCGACCGGGCGAAGGGGCTGTTCTCGCGGTAGGTCGTCCGACCGTCGGCCCGTCCGGCGTTCGGGGGAGGCGGATCGCCACCAACGTGACGATTTCGGCCGTCTGACGCCCGTCAGACCTAGGTAAGCGGTCGGACACTTGGGCGAACGTTTATGATGGCGACGGGGTATCACACGCGTATGGCTAAAGGCCTAGACGTCGGCACCATGAACCTCATCTCGGCACAGCAGGAGGGGACGGAGACGGTCTTCGTCCAGCAGCGGAACTCCTTCGTCGAAATCGAGTACTCCGACATGGCAGAGCAGATGCTCTCGCGGAGCGACGTCCTCCACATCCGGAAGGACGACAAGGTGTACGTCGTCGGCGACGACGCCCTCAACTTCGCGAACATCTTCAACGAGGAGACCCGCCGCCCGATGCAACACGGCATCCTCTCCTCCGAGGAGTCGTCGGCGATTCCGATGATCAAGCTCATCACCGAGCAGGTGGTCGGCCAGCCCAACCACCCCGGCGAGCGTCTCTACTTCTCCTCGCCCGCGGACCCCATCGACTCCGACCTCTCGACCCTCTATCACGAGAAGACCCTGGAGTCGATGCTCGGCGACATGGGTTACGAGACCGAACCGATCAACGAGGGGATGGCAGTCATCTACTCCGAACTCGCCAACCACAACTTCACCGGCCTCGGCGTCTCCTTCGGCGCCGGCATGACCAACGTCTGTCTGTCCTACTACGCCGTCCCGGTCATGAAGTTCTCCATCGCCCGCGGGGGCGACTGGATCGACGAGCAGGCCGCTCAGGCGACGGGCACGCCCGTCGACAAGGTCACCTCCATCAAGGAGGACGACTTCGAACTCGACTTCCGCACCGACGTGGGCGGCGTCGAGGGCGCGCTCGCCATCTACTACGAGAACCTGCTCGACTACGTCATCGAGAACATCGCCCGCGAGGTGGACGAGGAGGACGTCGAGGAGGACTTGGACGTCCCGGTCGTCGTCACCGGCGGCACGTCCAGTCCCCGCGGCTTCGAGAAGCTGTTCGAGGATCACCTGCGTGACGCCTCGATCCCGTTCTCGATCAGCGAGGTCCAGAGCGTCGACGAACCGCTCTACAGCGTCGCCCGCGGCGCGCTCGTCGCCGCGCGCTCCGACGAGGAACAGGAGGACGGCGACGAACGGCAGGCTCAGGAGTCGCCCGCCGAGGACTGAGTCCGCGTCGCCGCGCCGTCGCCGTCCCCGTCGGTCCCCGCAGCCGACGTCTCCGCCGACGCGTCGCCGGCGCGGTCCGAATCGTCCGAACCGGTCGCGTCGCTCTCGCCTTCGTCGACTCCCTCCTCCGAACCGGTCGCGTCGCTCTCGCCTTCGTCGACTCCCTCCTCCGAACCGGTCGCGTCGCTCTCGCCTTCGTCGACTCCCTCCTCCGAACCGGTCGCGTCGCTCTCGTCGTCGCTCGTCCGTCGCTCGTGGAACCGGCGGAGGGCGTCGTCCCACGATTCGTCGCTCGACCCCTCGGAGGGACGGGAGAGCGGCGGTCGGAGTTCGACGCCGGGTTCCGCGTCGGCGCCCTGGGCACGGTAGAACCGGCGGAGTGCGTCGTCCCACGATTCGATCCGGCGGGGTTCGCCACGGTGTTCGGCGGGGATACCGACGTAGCCGCAGTCCTCGCAGACGGACGCCTCCTGTCCGCCCAGGGCGTACGTGGCGAGCGTCCCGTCACACTGCGGACAGTCCATACAATCGGGTTTCCGCCCCACGTATTTAGCCTTCCCCCAGCCTCCCCCCGGTGTCCAGGGTCGCTGAGGGGCGGTCACCCGGGTATAGGTTTATGCGTTCGGTTTCCCAACACCCGAACGATGACCCGCGACGTCGGACGGTTCACGGCCGTCGCTGTCGCGCTCGCGGTGCTCGTCGTCGCGACGGCGCCAACGGCCGTCGCCCTGAGCGAGCCACGGGACGAACCCGCGGACACGCGCCCGCCGGTTCGGGTGTACGCGGGCGAGACGCTCGACATCTCGTCGGCGGGGCTCACCGGCGACGGAACGGTCGGCACCAACGAAACGACCTTCGTCGCCGTCGGCGGCGGCCCCTCGTTCACCGTCGACCCGACGGACGCGAACTTCACTGGGGTCCCGGTCGGCGCCTACTACGCCAGAAACGACACCGATATTCGGGCCGACCTACAGGTCGTCCGGCCCCGGATCGAACGGCTCGAACTCCGCGGCGAGGATCAACAGGCCGTCACCGACGACCCGGTCGACCCCGAGGACCTCCGACGGGTGTACGTCCGGGCGAGGTTCAACTTCGACGACGCCGACCGACTGGACGTCTCGGTCGTGGGACCGGCCGGGAACGAGGTCGGGAACGGCTCCATCGCGACCAGCGGCGAGCGGACGACAGTCGAACTCGGGGAGCCCACGCCGGGGAGATACACCGTCACCGTCGCGGGCAGCGAACTCACGGACGGCAACCGGACGGCGACGATCCGGGTCGCCGGCGCGACGCCGACGCCCACCGCGACGCCGACGGCCACGCCCACCGCCACCGCCACGTCGACCCCGACACCCACCGCGACGCCGACACCCACCGCGGCGCCGACCCCGACGGCCACACCCACCGCCACGCCGACGGCCACGCCCACCGCCACGCCCACGACGCCCGCCGCCGGCGACGGGTTCGGCCCGGTCGCGGCCCTGCTCGCGCTGCTCGCCGTCGGCCTCGTTCGGCGCTGACCGGCCGTCCGGGGATCAGTCGACCGACTGGGTCCGCTCGAACCGGTAGGGCGGGAGGATGAGGTCGTCGAGGTCGGGCATCTGCTTGACGTTGTAGACGACCTTCAACTCGGCCGTCGTCGGGGCGCCGATACAGGAGAGCTGAATGCCGCGTTCGAGCATCTCAGTCGAGAGGACGTGATCGATGGGCACCGTCATCTCGCCCTCGACGACGGCGACGGCGCAGTTCGCACACGCGCCGCCCCGGCAGGCGTAGGGCCACGCGAACCCGCGGTTCTCGGCGGCCTGCAGGAGCGTCTCGCTCGGCTCGGCCAGGAACTCGCCGTAGTCCGTCGGATCGAGGTCGGCCGCGGCCGCCTTCTCGAACAGGTCGTCGTCGTCGAGGCTCCACCCGTGGTCCTCGATCACCGCGTAGTTGAGATACTCGACCCGGGAGCCCTCCGGTCGCGACGGCTCGCGGCGGTCGGCGCCGTCGCCGTCGCCGTCGCCGTCGTGGAGCCGGCCCTCCATGATCGCCTCGTAGGCCGCCTTGACGCGTTGGAACGCGCGGGCGGAGCCCCCCTGGTCCGGATGCGTCTCCATCACGCGCCGGCGGTACGCGCGGTCTATCTCCGACTCGTCGGCGTCCGGATCGACCCCCAGAACCTCGAACGGAGCGTCCACGTTCGGGGTAGGGGAACGGACGGATAAATCACCTTGGAACGCGGGCGTCGGTCGTGGGCGCGCGACGGCCGTCGCTCCGAGCGTGAGAACGCGGGAGAAGTGGGCCGGCGCGAATTCGAATCACGCGAGACTCGCTCTCGTTCGCTTCGCTCACGAGAACGCGGTTACGGCCACCCGAACCTATCGCTCACCGAGTGGAAGTGGGGAAAAATGGGCCGGCGCGAATTCGAATCACGCGAGACTCGCTCCGCTCGTCTCGCTCGCTCTCGTTCGCTTCGCTCACGAGAACGCGGTTACGGCCACCCGAAGGCCGTTGCTAGGTGTGTGAGAACGCGGGAGAAGTGGGCCGGCGCGAATTCGAATCGCGGTTACGGCCACCCGAAGGCCGAAGGATACCAAGCTACCCCACCGGCCCGCGGTCGGACGAACGCCGGCAGCGAGTTTAACAGTTGTGATTCCCGGCGTCAGTACGATCGAAAGCCATCGGTGTCGAGGAAGTTGTGCGCGACGGTGACGGCGTGGTCGGCGTGGAGCGCTCGCGGTCCGAGGCGGACGCGGGCGTCCGCGCGCTCGGCCAGCAGGTCCGCCTCGGCACCGGTGAAATCGTGGTGGTCGGAGAGGACGAACACGGGGTCTGCCGGCGGGTCGTAGTCGACGACGGGGGTCCCGGCCTCGTGGAGATGGACGAGCGTGGCGTCCCCGGCGCGGCGCTCGTCGACGGCGGCGTCGAGGGTCGCCGCGAAGCCGCGGCGGCGGATGGCGACGCCGGGGCTCGACTCGACGGGCTGGTGGCCGATGGCGTCCTCGCGGCGCTCCAGGGCGCCCCGGATCAGCGCGGCCGTGCTCCGCTCGTCGGGGTTGAGCCGGCGGAGGTCGTCCCCCTCGAAGGTGACGGTGAACGTGTCGTCGAGGACGAGGTGGACGCGGACGTCCTCGCGGATGGCATGCGAGAGGAAGAAGGCGGACGTGACACACCGACAGAGGACGTCGAGGCGACCGGCCGCGCCGGCGAGGTCGTCGAGTGCGAACTCGGGGGTCGTGGGGGCGTCGTGTCCCACGACGACGAACTGGCGCATGGCGGGCGTGGGGGACCGACCGTCTTGGCTCTACTCATTCGATCCGGACGGTCGTCGACGCGGCGAGTCGGGGGTCGTCGACGAGGAGGCGCGCGGTCAGGGTGTGGTCGCCGGGGTCGGCGGCGACCCACTCGTCGTCGGCGACGCGAAACCGCTGGTACCACCGCGTGTGGAACGTCTTCCGCTCGCGAGCGGCGAACGCGACGGCGCCGGTCTCCCGGGGCAGGTCGTCGGCGGTCGACGCGCGGTCCACGCCGTCGACGGCCCAGGTCCACGGGGTCGGCGCGGTCGTCCGCAGTCTGAGGGGGATCGGCAACCGGTTGCGGACGGTGACGCGGAGGTCGACGGGGTCGTCGGGGGCGTAGCGCTCGCGGTCGGTCGCGCACGCGACGGTGAGAGCGCGACGGCGAAGCGCCCGCGGGAGGAGGGCGTGACTCGCGCTGGCGGCGTCGATGGAGCGGGTCGCCTTCGGGGCGGGAGCGGGCGACGAGGGGTCGTCGTCACGCCGGAGCGCGTCGGTCCGTTCGACGCGACGGGGCGGGCGGGTCATTCGTATTCCTCCAGCAGGTCGTGATAGGGGCAGGCGATCTCGTGGCCGCCGTCGCCGTCGACCGGTTCGAGGTCGGGGTGGGCGTCCCACGCCCCGCAGTCCGACTGTGCGATCGGACAGCGGGTGTGGAACGCACAGCCGTCCGGTGGGTCGGTCGCGGAGGGGACGGTCCCGTCGAGGACGACCCGGTCGCCGTCCCACCGCGGATCGGGTTCCGGGATCGCAGAGAGGAGCGAGTAGGTGTAGGGGTGATACGGCGGCGAGAACACCTCGTCGACGGTGCCGCGTTCGACGACGTGGCCGAGGTACATCACCGCCACCCGGTCGGCGAGGTGTTCGACCACCGAGAGGTCGTGGGCGACGAGGAGGAAGGCGATGTCACGTTCGGCCTGTAAGTCGGCGAGCAGGTCGAGGATCCCGGCTTGCACCGAGACGTCGAGGGCGCTGACGGGTTCGTCGCAGACGACGAACTCGGGGTCGACGGCGAGCGCGCGGGCGATGCCGACCCGCTGGCGCTGGCCGCCGGAGAGTTCCCGGGGGTAGCGCGTGGCGTGCGCGGGGCGGAGGCCGACCGTCTCCAGCAGTTCGGCGATCCGCCGGGCACGAGTGCGGTCGTCCGGAACGAGGTCGTGGGCGTCGAGCGCCTCCCCGACCGCGTCGCCGACGGTGAGGCGGGGATCGAGGCTGGCGGTGGGGTTCTGGAAGACGTACTGGAGGTCGCGGCGCCGCGCCCGGAGCGCCGAGGACGACAGGGATCCGAGGTCGTCGCCGCGGTGGGTGACCGTCCCGGCGGTCGGTTCCTCGAGGTGGACGAGGGTGCGCCCGAGCGTACTCTTGCCACAGCCGGACTCGCCGACGAGCGCCAGCGTCTCGCCGGCGCGGACGGTCAGGTCGACGCCCTGGAGCGCCTGCACCCACCGACGGTTCCCGAGCAGGCGGTCGAGGAAGCGCTCGGAGGTGGGATACTCCTTGACGAGCCCCTCGGCGCGGAGCAGGGGGTCGGTCACCGGTCGGCACCTCCGTCGTCCGTGTCGTCCACCACGTCGACCGAGAACGACAGGTCGCCGTCCAGATCGCCGGTGTAGGCGAAGCAGGCGGCGTAGTGGGGCTCGCCGTCGCCGTCGTCGGTCGAAACGAGCGGCGGGTCGCGTTTCGTGCAGACGTCCTCGGCGTAGGGACAGCGGGGGTGGAAGCGACAGCCCGGGGGCGGGGCGGAGAGGTCTGGCGTCGTCCCCGACAGCGACGAGAGGCGGTCGCGGTCGGCGCCGATCCGGGGGACGGCGGACAGCAGCCCCGCGGTGTAGGGGTGTTTCGGCTCGTAGAAGAGGTCGTCCACGGTCGCGCGTTCGACGGCCTCGCCGGCGTACATCACCAGCACGCGGTCACAGAACTCGGCGACGACGCCGAGGTCGTGGGAGACGAGCTGGACCGCGAGGTCGTCGGTCGCGAGGTCGTCGAGCAGTTCGAGCAGCTGAGCCTGGACGGTCACGTCGAGGCCCGTCGTCGGCTCGTCGGCGATCAGCAGGTCGGGCTCGCCCGCGAGCGCCATCGCCACGAGGGCGCGCTGGGCCATGCCGCCGGAGAACTCGTGGGGATACTGGTCGGCCCGCGTCGCCGGATCGGGGATGCCGACCCGATCGAGGAGGGCAACGGCGCGGTCGCGCGCGGCCGCGCCGTCGCGGTCGGTGTGGGCACGCACCGCCTCGGCAACCTGTTCGCCGACGGTGTAGACGGGGTTGAGCGCCGCTTCGGGATCCTGGAACACCATGCCGATCCGACCGCCCCGGATCGCCCGCAGTCGGTCGTCGTCGGCCGCCCGGAGCGACTCGCCGTCGAACCGAACGTCGCCCTCGATCCGCGCCGGGTCGTCGAGCAGGCCGAGGACGGCGAGCGCGGCGACGGTCTTACCGGCGCCGCTCTCGCCGACGACGCCCAATCGCTCGCCGCGGTCGAGGGTGTACGAGAGGCCGTCGACGGCCCGGACGACGCCGGCCTCGGTGTAGAAGCGGACGGCGAGATCCTCGACTTCGAGCAGCGCCATCAGCGTTCGGCCTCCCGGTCGTCGCGACGGGCGCCGCCGCGCCCGCGGTAGGTGTCGGCGCCGGCGTCGGGATCGAGCGCCAGCCGGACGCCGTCGCCGACGAGGTTGATCGAGAGCACGAACAGGAAGATGGCGAGGCCGGGGAAGACGGTGACCCACCACTCGCCGCCGACGAGGGTGTCGCGGCCGGCCGAGAGCATGCTCCCCCACTCGGCGGTGCCGGGCGGGAGGCCGAGACCGAGGAAGCCGAGCGCCGCGGCCGAGAGGACGACGGTCCCGACGTTGAGCGTCGCCTGGACGACGACGGGCGCGACGGCGTTGGGCACGACGTGGCGGACGAGGATCCGACGGTCGGTGACGCCGAGCGCCCGCGCCGCGAGGACGTACTCGCGTTCGACGACGCTCAGCACCTCGCCCCGGAGCAGGCGGGCGTAGCCGATCCAGCCGACGGCGACGAGCGCCCCGACGAGCTTCCAGAATCCTTGGCCGAAGGTCGCGACCAAGGCGATGGCGAGGACGAGAAAGGGGAAGGCATAGAGCACGTCGACCAGCCGCATGATCGCCTCGTCGACCCAGCCGCCGACGTAGCCGGCGAGCGCCCCGAGGGGCACGCCGACGGCGAGCGCGAGGGCGACGGCGATGCCGCCGATGGAGAGGCTGTACCGGCCGCCGTAGAGGACGCGGGAGAACACGTCGCGCCCGGCCCAGTCGGTACCGAAGGGGTGGGTCGGGGAGGGCGGGAGGTAGGACTCGGCGACCCCGGACGCGGCGGGGTCGTAGGGCGCCAGCGCGACGGGCTGGACGACGACGCCGCCGACCTCGACTGGGCGAGCGAGGACGGCCAGGAGCGCCAGGACGCCGATGACGGCGAGGCCGGCGACGGCGACCCGGTCGCGGCGGAACCGGTCCCAGGCGCGTCGCCAGCGGTCGGTCGAGGTGGCGGGCGTGGTCTCGGTGTCGCCGTCGCCCTCGGTGTCGCGGGCGGCGGCCGCGTCCGTCGGGTCGAAGCCCCGAACGCGCAGTCGGCCGCGGTCGTCGAGCGGGCCGCTCACGGGCGGACACCTCGCGTACGTCGGGTGTCCGGGGTGGACGGGTCGGAGAGGGGTGTGTGTGCGGGCATAGTCAGTAGCGAATCCGCGGATCGAGCCAGGCGTACACCACGTCCGCGAGCAGGTTGGCGAGGACGACGGCGACGGCGACCAGCAACACGACGGCCTGCACGACGGGGAAGTCCCGCTGGAGGATGGCGCGGACGAGCAGGCGACCGAGGCCGGGCCAGGAGAACACCCGCTCGATGACGACGGCGCCGTCGAGGAGGACGGCAACCTGGACGGCGGCGACGGTGACGACCGATATCAGGGAGTTGCGCAGGACGTGTTTGACGATGACGGTCCGCTCGTCGAGTCCCTTCGCGCGGGCGGTGCGGACGTACTCCTTCCGGAGTTCTTCGCCGACGGCCGAGCGGGTGAGGCGGGTGAACAGGGCGGCGGAGGCGGTGCCCAGGGTGATCGCCGGCAGGGCGAGGAAGGCGAGCGATTCGGGGGCGAGAAGCGGCGCGACGGGGGGGATCACGGGCACGAGGTTCAGGTGGACGCCGAACAGGAGGATCAGGAGGAGGCCGAGCCAGAAGTTCGGGGTGGCGATGCCGGCGAGCGCGACGACCCGACTGCCCTCGTCGATCGGTCCGCCCCGGTTCACCGCGGCGAGGACGCCGGTCGGCACGCCGACGAGGAGGGCAACGAGGAGGGCGGCGACGCCGAGGGCGAGCGTCTCGGGCAGGCGGGCCGCGATGGCGGCGCGGACGCTCCGGTCGGAGACGACCCGCTCGCCGAAATCGAGGTGGAGGACGTCCCACAGCCAAAGTGCGTACTGCCGGTGGAGGGGCTCGTCGAGGTGATACTGGGCGCGAAGCGACGCCCGGAGTTCGGGCGTCGCCTCCTGAAACTGGAGGACGTAGTCGACGGGCGTGCCGGGCAGGAGCTTCACGAGGGCGAAGGTGAGCACGGAGACGCCGAAGAGCACGGGGAGCGTGAGCAGTGCCCGCCGAACGACGTACCGTCGGAGCGACATCGGCCGGTCGATCACCCACCCCCGACGGTGGTGTAGGCGTCGGCCCAGGGGGCGTAGATGGCGGTGAACTCGCCGGTGTCGAGCGGGTAGGTGCGAAAGCCCTCGACCCGCTCGGACCGGTGGGCGTCGAGGCGCTTGCTGAACCGGACGAACGCGACGGGGGCGTCCGCGGCGATCCGTCGCTGGGCGTCCTCGTAGAGCGCGCGTCGCTCGGCGGCGTCGTAGGTGGCGAGCGCCTCGTCGAGCAGGCGGTCGACGTCGTCGTCCGCGTAGTGGGCGGCGTTACAGCAGGCGGGCGTGGCCTGCCCGCTGTAAAAGAGGTTGCGCAGGAAGGTGTCGGGGTCCCAGCCGCCGGTCCAGCCGAGTGCCATCATCGAGTCCGAGCGGTGGGAGTCGCCGGCGAGTACCCGGGAGGTGTAGGTGTTCCACTCGAACTGGTCGAGGGTGACGTCGAAGAAGTCGGTGGCGTCGAGTTCGTCGCGGACGAGCTGGGCCCACCGCACCCGCTCCGGCGTCTCGTTGGTGACGATGCTCGTCTCGTAGGGCGGCGAGATGCCGAGGGCGTCGAAACCGTCGGCGAGCAGTTCGCGGGCCCGCTCCGGATCGTAGCCCTGGTACTTCTCGCGCATCTCCGCCTGGAACGACTCGGAGGAGTAGTCGTCGAGGAGCGGCGAGATGGGGGCGTACGCGGGGCGGCCGACCCCCGCAAACACCGAATCGAGGATCTCCTCGCGGGGGATCAGCCGGGCGATCCCTCGTCGCACCTCGCGGTTCGAGAACGGGTCCGAGTCGAGGGGGAAGACGAGCATCTCGAAACCGCCGGCGAGGCGCTCGGTGACGGTGATCTCGTCGTCGTCCCGGAGGTCGGAGATCGAGTCCGCCGGGGGGTTGTTCGCGAGGTCGACGTCGCCCGCCCGGAGGGCGGCAACCTGCGACGATCCCTCGACGATGATACGGAAGGTGAGCGTCTCGATTGGTGGGGTGGCGGGCGCCTCGCCCGACCCGTCGTACCAGTGGTCGTCGGAGCGGGTGAGTCGGAAGAGGCGGTCGGGTTCGTGCGTCTCGAAGGCATAGGGGCCGGTCCCGACCGGTCGCTCCGAGAGGTCGATGTCGCCCGCTGCGGCCGCCTCCGGGACGATGGGGACGCCCCCGAGCGACGTCTCGAAGGGGGCATACTGATCGCTGAGGCTCACGTCGAGGGTGTGCTCGTCGACGACCGTCGCGTCGTCGTACCAGAGGAACACGTCGGACTCGCGGGGCGTCCCCTCGTAGCGGTCGAAGGTGGCGACCACGTCGGCGGCGGTAAAGTCGCTCCCGTCGTGGAAGGTGACACCCTCGCGAAGCGAGAGTCGCCAGGTTCGATCGTCGAGCCGTTCGGCGTCGGTGGCGAGCCTCGGCCGGACCTGCCCCTCGAAGTCGACGGAGAGGAGCGGTTCGTAGACGAGGCCGATGAGCTTCCGTGAGGTGGTGTCGTTCGCCAGCGTCGGATCGTAGTTCTTCACGTCGGCGCCGAGAGTGGCGACGAGTTCCGGGCCGCTCGACCCGCCGGACCCGCCCGCACAGCCGGCGACACCGGCGACACCCGTGGCCCCGACCAGACGGAGCAGTCGGCGGCGCGATGTGGTGGCCGGTAGCATACTGTATCACCGACGGGCGACGAGGAAATAGGCTACGGTCAGCGGGACCGCCGGACGACCGGTCGGTACCGTCGCAGCCGGTCGGTCAGGCGGGGGCGGGCGTGGGTTCCCGCGGCGGCTCCGTCGGGCCGGAACCGGGGGCGGGACCGGTGCCACCGTTCGGCGCGTCGGCGCCGGGTGGTTTGGGGGCGCCCTCTGCCTTGTCGCCGGTCACGAGGAAGTCGGCGAGGTTGCCGATCAGCACCTCGTTGTCGGCGTCGTACGCGTTCTCGCGGGAGAGGAAGGAGGTGTCACCGACCGCGGTGACGTTCCCGCCCTGGCTCCGCGCGAGGACGGCGTACTCGCCGGTGTCGCGGGTCGTCGACAGGGTGGTGCCCTCGGTCCCGACGAGGACCTGCGTGCCGCCGTCGGTCCGGATCGGCACCGCGTCCCGGACCACGACGCGCTCGACGCCGTCGGCGAGGCCGCCGCTCGACGCCGGTTCGGCGTAGATGCTCTTGTAGTTGTTGTCGTTCTCCTCCATGTTGTAGAGGTAGCCCGACCCGTAGGCGATGCCGTAGGTCGAGGCGAGGTCGGTCGTCCGGGGCGCGGTGGGTTCGAACCCACCGAGGCCGAACAGCAGGCCGCCGGAGGCCTGAATGGAGGGCGGCCCTCCCATCACGAGCATGCGCCCGCCGGCGTCGGTGAAGGCCTCGACGCCCGCGAGTTCGTCGTTCGTGAACCGCTCCCGTGGGTTGGCGACGACGAAGGCGTCGGCCGAGCGGAGCGATTCGTTGAGGTCCTGTCGCTGCCCGCGGTAGAACCGGACCTCGTGTCCGTTCTCGACGAGCGTCGTGAGCAAGGGTTCGAGGTCGGTCTCCGAGACGTCGTTGCTGTGTCCCACGTCCACGAGGACGGTCTTGCCGCGCTCGGAGCTGGCCATGCTGATCTCGCCGTCCTCGGGTTCCTCGTCGGGGAGGACGGTGTCGGGCTGGAACTGCTGGTTCTCGATGGGCGCGGCGTCGTCGGCGTCGCCGCCGGTACCGAGGGCGTACGGCGCGACGGCCGCGGCACCGACGAGAACGGCGACGACGATCACGAACACGGCGACGAGTCTGGACTTAGGCGCTGACATTACCGATCACCTCGCTTTCGGTCTGCACGGTTCCGTACACCATCAACAGCGTCGGGGTGTCGACGGTTTCGTAGCCGACGGGGCTACGCTCGACGACCACCGCCCCGCCGTCGTCGGCGCTGAGCAGGAAGAGGCCGCCGGTCTGTGGCGGCTCCTTGCGGTACACCTCGTAGTCGTCGAGGTCGGCCGCGTTCGCGGCCTGACGGATGGCGTCCTGGGTGGAGCCAATCTCGTCGGCCATCCCGTTGTCGACGGCGCGGGCGCCGGTGTACACCTTCGCATGGGCGACCTCGGTGCGGGAGAGTTCGAGGTCGTCGCTCCGGTGTTTCATGACGCTGCCGACGAACGCACGCTGGAGCGTCTCGACCTGCGCGCGTCGTTGGTCGGCGGTCGCGCTGGCCTTGTCCGGACCGCTCTTGACCTCGCCGGGGAGCGAGGGTCCGGGGGACGCGGCGCGGACGCCGACGCTGCCGACGATGGAGGCGGGCGTGACGTAGATATCGCTGGTCGGGAGCATCGCGTAGTAGGCGCCGGACGCGCCGGTCGATTTGACGCTCGCGACCACGGGCATCTCCGCCGCGGTGCGCTGGACAGACAGGTAGAGCTGTTCGCTCGCGGCCGCGCCACCGCCGGGGCTGTCGACGTTCAGTACGACCGCGTCGATCGATTCGTTCTCGCGGGCCTCGCGGAGGTCCTCCTGGACGGCCGTCGCCGAGTTCGAGGTGATCGGCCCCTCGATAGTGATGACGGCGACGGTCCCGTCGGGTTGGGTCGCCCGGTCGTAGGCGACCGGCGCGAGGATCGCGCTCAACAGGACGGCGGCGACCACGACCAAGGCGTACGACTGGGCCTTGGTCAGTGAGCCGCCATCGGGACTGTTCGACATGATGCACTCCCCACTGACCACTCCGTCGGGTAATAAGCTCGCTTGACGAAAACGCGGATTGTACCTTGGCAGATCGTCACTCGGTCAGGCCGTAGCCCCGCTTGAACAGGAGGAAATCGACGAGCAGGACGGCAAGCGTCGCGGCGGTGAGGACGAGCAGCGAGACGTTCGGATCGATCTCGGTGACGCCGATCATTCCGTACCGGACGCCGTTGACCATGTACACCATCGGGTTCAGCAGGGAGACGTCCCGCCAGAGCGGGGGCAGGACCTCGAGGGAGTAAAACACCGCCCCGAAGAAGACCAGCGGCCGGAGGATGAACTGGTTCATGACGGTGAGGTAGTCGAAGTCGTCGGCCCACAGCCCGCCGACGATGCCGAGCCCGCCGAACAGCGTGGTGATAACGACGACGAAGGCGATCAGATACAGCGGGTGCGAGAGCGGAACCGCGGTGAAGATCAGGCCGACGGCCACGATCAGGACGGCGGTGAGGATCCCCCGGGTCGCGCTCGCGATCACGTAGGACGCGACCATATTGAAATTCGACATGGGCGTGACGATGACGGCGTCGATGTAGTTGTTCCACCGGCCGTGGAAGATCGAAAAGGAGGCGTTCTCGAAGGCGTCGGAGATGGCCCCGAGGACGACCAGCCCGGGGAGGACGAACTGGATGTAGCTCACGCCGGCGATGGCGCCGATCCGGCTCCCGAGGATCACGCCGAACACCGCGAAATACAGGGTGTTCGTGATGATCGGCGGCAGGAACGTGTTGTACGGCCGTCGGACGAACCGGAGGATCTCCCGCTGGACCAGCGTCTTCAACTGGACGGTGCTCCGGCTCACGCTTCCCCTCCGTCGGCGACCGACGACCCGTTCCGTGTCATCTCGACGAACACCTCCTCCAGCGAAGTCCGGGAGACGTCGAGGTCGACGATCTCGTAGCCCGCGGCGTCGAGTTCGCGGACGAGGTCGGGCGCGACGAGGCCGCCACGTGACGCCGAGATGACGAGACGGCCGTCCTCGACGCTGACGCTGTCGACCGTCCCGTTGGTGGCGATGTCGGGCGGCGACCGAATCGGCTCCCGGAAGGTGACCGTGATGCGGTCGGTGCCGCGGTCCATGAGTTCGTCCGGCGTGCTCACCGTGGCGACCCGCCCCTGGTCGAGGATCGCCACCTCGTCACAGAGGCGTTCGGCCTCCTCGATGTAGTGGGTGGTGAGCAGGATCGTCGTCCCGCCCTCGTTCAGGTCGGTGATCAGCTCCCAGAGGTCGTGGCGGAGTTGAACGTCGACGCCGGCGGTGGGTTCGTCGAGGATCAGCAGGTCGGGATCGGTGACCAGCGCCCGCGCGATGAGAAAGCGCCGCTTCATCCCGCCGGAGAGCCAGTCGAAGCGCGTGTCGCGTTTCTCGTAGATGCCGACCTGTTTCAGGGCCTCGTCGGCCCGCTCGCGGGCCTCGTCCGCGGGGATGCCGTGGTAGCCCGCCTTGTGCTCCAGTACCTCGCGGATCGGGAAAAAGCGGTCGACGTTGAACTCCTGGGGCGCGAGGCCGATCCGGTCCCGTGCCTCGCGGTACTCCGTCTCCACGTCGTGCCCGAAGACCCGCGCCTCGCCGCCGCTTTTCCGCACGAGGCCGACGAGAATGTTGATGAACGTGGTCTTGCCCGCGCCGTTCGGCCCGAGGAGACCGAAGAAGCTCCCCTCGGGCACCGACAGCGAGACGCCGTCCAGCGCCGTCACGTCGCCGTATCGCTTCCGGAGGTCGTCGATCTCTATGGCGGCTACCATCTACCGAAACCACCGCGCTGGACGGAATTAAGCCCCGTGAAGTGGGTGTGGGTACTGGTACCACCCGACAATTAAAGTCATTAACGAATATTATCATTATCAATCATTAACTTTATTGGCCCGCCGGTGCACCGGTCGGATGCGATGCACGTACGCGACCACGTCACCGACGCGAGGCGAATCGGCGGAGGACCGACGACCGACACCCCACACACATGGACCCCACGATCCAGCGACCCGACGAGGAGCTAGCACAGCGCGCCCCGCTCGTCCCCGACATCGGCCACGCCGACACCCGGACGGACGGCGGTCGGACGGCGGACGGCGAGACGACGCGACGGGCGACGAGGCAGCCCCCCAGGACCGACGCCACGCGGCGGCGGGCGGACGACGAACTGGCTCAGGAGGCGCCGCTGGTCCCCGACCTGGGACGACCCACCCGGCGGCCGACGGAGGACCGCCGATGACGCCGGAGGAACTCGACACCGACACCGTCACGCGGGACATCGACAACCCGGCGGCCGTGGAGTTCCGCGAGCGACTCGCCGACCAGCAGTTCGTGTTCGCACCGGGACTCTATCACGCGCTCGACGCCCGACTGGCCGAGATGACGGGCCACGACGCCGTCTACATGAGCGGCTACTCGACGGTCCTCGGCCAGTTCGGCTTCCCCGACCTGGAGATGGTGACGATGACCGAGATGGTCGAGAACGCGAAACGGATCGCCGAGGCGACGACGCTCCCCGTGATCGCCGACTGCGATACGGGCTACGGCGGAATCCACAACGTCCGCCGGGCGGTCCGGGAGTACGAGAAGGCGGGCGTCGCGGCGGTTCACATCGAGGACCAGACGACGCCCAAGCGGTGTGGGCACATCGCGGGCAAGCGGATCGTCTCCCGCGAAGACGCCGAGGCCCGCTTCCGGGCGGCCGTCGACGCCAAGCAGTGCGAGGACACCGTGATCATCGCCCGCACCGACGCCTACGGCTCCGCGAACGGCGACTGGGAGGAACACCTCGAACGCGGACGGATCTACGCCGACGCCGGCGTCGACCTCGTCTGGCCCGAGATGCCCGACCCCTCCCGCGAGGACGCCGTCGAGTACGCGGAGACGATCCACGAGACCCACCCCGACCTGGACCTCGCCTTCAACTACTCCTCCTCCTTCGCGTGGTCCGAGGAGGCGGATCCGCTGACGTTCGCCGAACTCGGCGATCTGGGCTACAAGTACATCTTCATCACCCTGTTCGGCCTGCACTCGGGCGCCCACGCCGTCTACGAGGATTTCCAGCGCCTCGCCGACGCGGACGAGGCGGCGCAGTTCGACCTGGAGGAGCGTTATCTGGGTCACCCCACGGAGAGCCACCACGAACTCTCCTTCGTGAGCAAGTACCAGGACATCGAGGCGCAGTTCGACCCCGAAGCCAAGCGCCGGATGGAATCCTCGGAGGGGTTCACCGAGACGGAGAGCGACCCCATCTCGAGCGGGGACGGGGAGGCGCCCGAGCCGTCGGCGAACGACGACTGAGTCGGGGTCGCCGCCTCACAGGACGAACCCCACCGTCCAGAGCGTGAGCATCCCGGCCACGAGCGTCGCGAACATGTTTTCCGTCGTCCAGGCCACGCCGGCGGCGACGACGCCGGCGAGCAGGCGGCCGTCGAGGAACGTCGCGGCGACGGTCGGGCCGGGGTCGACGAAGGACGGGGCGACGAGCGCCGCGAGCACTGCCGCGGGGACGTAGCGGAGCGCCCGTTCGAGCCGCGGGGGCACCCCCGAGACGCGGCCCAGCAGGTAGATGAAGGAGTACCGGATGGCGAAGGTCAGCGCGCCGACGACGAGGACGACCGCCCAGACGGCGAGCGGGCCGTGCGTGGTCGTCACGCCGCGGCCCTCCCCTCGACGACGACGCCCGCGACGACGCCGGCGAGCGCCCCGCCGAGCAGTCCGAGGTTCAGCGGCCACCCGGCGCCGGCGACGGCGACGCTCCCGCCGACCAGCGCCGCGACGATCCGTGGACGGTCCGACAGTTCGGGGACGAGCAGGGAGAGGAAGACCAGCGGCACCGCGAAGGAGACCCCCCAACTCTCGGGGATGCTGGCCCCGAGGACGACGCCGACGACGGTCGCGAGCTGCCAGACGAGCCACATGAACGCCGCGGCGCCGAAGTAGTACCACCGGTCGCGGACCGCCCCGTCCTCGCCCGTGGAGCCGCCGTTCGGGGCGGTGGTGGAGTCGGCGTCGCCGTCCCCGTCGGTGAACTCGGCGATGGCGAGTGCGTAGGACATGTCCGTCAGGAGGAAGGCGTACGCCGCCGACCAGCGCCGGCGGAGCGCCTCGAAGTAGGGCGCGATCGATGCCGAGTACATGCTCATCCGGAGGTTGATGACGACCGCGGTGAGGACGACCACCGCGAGGGAGGCGTCCTGCGCGAGGAGGTCGACGGTCGCGAGCTGTGAGGCGCCGGCGAAGACCACCGCCGACAGGCCGACCGCCTGGGCGGGCGAGAGGCCGGCGTCGACCGCGGCGACGCCGGCGACGAGGCCGAAGGGGATCAACCCGAGGAGGAGGGGGAGCGTCGCCCGCACGCCGTCGAGGAAACCGTCGGGAACGGTGGGCATGTCAGCCCGTGGACCCGGGTTCGGCAACCGTCTTTCGGTTCCGGACGGCGATCACCGACCGACGACGACCGCCTCGCGGATCTCGAGGGCCGTCTCGAACTCCTCGCGGCGGTCGGTCTCGGAGCCGATCCGCCGGAGCTGTTCGGCGTGGGTGCGGGCGACGGCTTCGATCTCCCGGCGGTCGAGACCGAGGCGGTCGCCGACCGTCTCCCAGTGGTCCATGGGGACGAGGAACACCTCGCGGTCCTCGCCGTCGACGACGCGTTCGAACTCGCGGCGGTAGGTGTCGAAGCGGTCGTCGAGGTCGCGCTGGACGCATGTCAGCAGCTCCGACAGCCGTCCGGGGCCGACGCTCGCCTTGGCGGCCGCGAGCATGAACACCTGGCCGTCGACGGGGGAGTCTTCCGGGCCGGACACGTCAGCCACCCGCGCGCATCGCCTTCTGTGCGAACCGTTCGATGAGCGGGTCGAGGACGTCCGGGTCGCCCTCGAAGACGAAGTCGATCTGTGTCAGCGACACCGACGGACCGACGCCGACCGTCTGTGCCGAGAGGTCGGCCGCCCAGTCGTCGGCCTCGACGCGGCCCTCGCTCACCTGCTCGGCGCCGAGGGTTTCGAGATACTGGATCGCCAGCCGCTTCGAGATGCCGCGGAAGGAGCGCTCCCGACGAACCCACTCGTCGTTCATGCCCCGCCCGCCACCGGCGGGAACACCGACAGCGTGTCGCCGTCCTCCATCACCGTCTCGGTGCCCTCCATATGTAGCACCTCCCGACCGTTTTTCAGGATGTTCAAGTTCGGCTGGAGGTCACCCTGATCGTCGATCAGCTTGCCTTCCAGGCCGTCGTACGCCGATTCGAGAGTCAGGAGAACCTCGCCGACGGTGGCGCCGTCCTCGAACTCGTGTTCCAGAGTCTTCTGACCGACTGCCTCGCGGAACGTGGCGAAAAACCGCAGTTCCAGATCCATGTCATCCGTTGGGGGCTCGGTCGTAAAAAGTGACGTGACACGGTGTGCCGCCGGCGCCCTACCGATCGCTCAGGCGGATGCCGTCCTCGACGGTTCGGTAGTTGCGCTCACGGTCGATGCGCTCGGCGACCCAGCCGACCTCCTGAATCTGCATGATGAGGTCGGCCTGCAGGTTGCGCCACGCGATGGCGTAGATGGGCGACTGCCCCCACGCGCGGAGTTCGGGGACGAACTCGTCGTACTGTTCGAGCTGTTCCTCCAGGCGTTCGAGGGCACCGACGACGTTCTGTGCGGCCTCGCGTTCGTCGTCGGCGGATTCGACGGCCTCGTTGAGTCGGCCTTCGAGGCCGACGACGGCCCGCTGCATGTCCTCTCGGGCCGCGTCGTCGTCGTCGGGAAGCGAGTCGAGGATCTGTCGGGGAACGCCGAGGTCGAATTCGTCCATACGGTCGGGTGGCCCGCGAGGGGTAAAAGGCTCCCGACAGCGGCTCGACAGGGTCGCCGTCTCCGGCCGGGTCGGCGCTCATTCGAGGAAGTCGCGCAGCGCCGCCGAACAGGAGCGACAGAGCAACACCCGCAGTTCGCCGTCGGCGTCGAGGAGGTCGAGCGCACCGTAGATGTCCCCCGGTTCGATGGTCTCGCCACAGCGATGACAGTCGTGTGGCCGGGCTGGGTTCGACCCGGTCACGGCTCCCGACTGCGGGGGTGGCGGTCGCGTCCGCCGACCCCGTCCCCGGATCCGGCGTCGACGACCACCCCGTCGGCGGCGTTTCCGAGCGGCGTCTCGGCGTCGACGACGGCGGCGAGGTCCAGTCGGTCGACGAGCGCGTCGGTCGGGCGGCCGTCGACCGACCACCCGCGGGCCGCGTAGTAGGCGTCGAGCATGTCCTCGAACGCCCCGCGGTCGACGGTGCGGCCCGCCGCGGGCCCGTCGGGAAGCGGGTCCTCGAACAGGGCGGGTAGGGTGTCGTCCTCGCGGTCGAAGCCCTCGCGGACGTTGAACAGGCGGACGAGCGTCCAGACGCGTTCGCCGACCCGCGCCAGCGAGTCGCGGTCGTACTCGAGGCCGACGGCCGTCAGCCACTCGGCGCCGAGGTCCTCCCACATGGTCTCGCCCGCGAAGTCGTCGACGACGAGGCTCCAGAGCGTCGAGCGGACGTTCTGGGCGCCGACGACGGTCCTGACGCGGTCTGCGGTCGTCCACGCGTCGCGGGCGAAGGCCTCGCGTTCGACCGGGCGGGCACGGCGGTGACAGCCGCCGCGGTCGCTGGTGGCGTAGGCGAGTGCCATCCCCGCGGCACCCCGTGGGTCGTAGGCCGGGAGTGCCATCGACTTCACCGTCGGCACGGCGCCGGCCCCGTACCGCTCGCGGGCGTCGTGGACGCCGTCGGCGAGGGTGTCGCCCAAGTCGGTCGATCGGGTGGCGATGGCCGACAACAGTCGCTCGGCCGCGTCGGCGTCCCCGAACGCGAGGTCCGGGTCGACGTCGGGGTCGATGGCCCCGTCGTCGGCGGCGCGGGTGGCCCAGGCGACGGCGTTGCCCGCGCTGATGGCGTCCATCCCGAGACGGTCACAGGCGGCGCCGAGGCGGGCCACGGCGTCGAAGTCGTCGACCCCGAGGCCGGCGCCGAGGGACATGAGCGCCCCGCCACGGGGGACGGATTCGCCGTCCTCGACGTCGACGCGGAAGCCGCCGGGCACCGCGTCGTCCGCGTTCTCGCGGCCGGTGGCCGCCTCGCGGACCGCCTCGATGCCGATATCGCCGGCGTCCTCGAAGCGGCCGCCCTGCCAGCCCCGGGTCGAGAGGACGCCCACTTCGTTGGCGAAGTCGACGCTCTCGACCGTCTCGCCGGCGGCCTGCCAGCGGCCGGTGTCGTCGTCGCGGTAGGCAGCGCCGTAGCGCTCGCGGAGGTTGGCGAGCGCCGGCGACGGGTCGGGCGGGTCGCCGTGGACCGCGACCGCCTTGAGCCGTTTCGCGCCCATGACGGCGCCGGCGCCGCCGCGGCCGGCGTGGTGGTCGCCGGCGTCACACGCGATCGTCGCGTAGGCGACCCGGCGTTCGCCCGCCGGGCCGATACAGGCCACGGCGCCGTCGAGGGCGGCGTCCGTCTCGACGGTGTCGGCCCCCCACAGGTCGCCCGCGCCGGTCAGGGTCGCCTCGCCGTCACGGACGGTGAGGACCGTCGGATCGTCGGCGACGCCCTCGATCACCAGGCCGAAGGCCTCGGGGAGGGCGCCGGCGAGGGCGTCGGCGAAGGACCCGCCGCTGTAGGAGTCGAGGAAGGCGCCGGTCAGGGGCGACTTGGTGACCGCCGCGTAGCGCGACTCGCCGGGGAGGTAGCCCGAGAGCGGGCCGAGGAGGAGACAGAGCCGATTGTCCGGCCCCAGCGGATCGGTGCCGGCGTCGAGTTCGTCGTAGAGGTAGCGGGCGCCGAGGCCCTTGCCGCCCAGGAAGTCGCGTCGCCAGTCGTCGGGGACCCGTTCGCGGGAGACGGTCCCGGCGGAGAGGTCGACCCGCAACACGTCGCGTCGAACGGGCGGTGACATCGCCACACGTAGTCGGGAGACGGTGTTAAGCGTTGTCCTCGGTCGCCTCGACGTGGCGCATCTCGACGGCGACGCCGCGGGTGCTCTCCCGCATCTCGTCGCCGTGCATCGTCGCGCGGCCGATACCGAAGGCGGCCGGCCCCTCGACGACCACCTCGTCGCCGACGCGGACGTCGGCGTCGGCGTCGGTCACGCCGGGCGCGAGGACGCTCCCGTGGGGGACGAAGCCGTCGATGTCGACCCGTTTGGTCGGCGCGTCGCTCTCGACCCAGTGGCGGGCACCCGCGAGGGTGAAGGCGAGGACGCCGTACTGGGGCACCTGCGCCGCGAGCTGGACGCCGTCGCCGTCGCGTACCTGGAGTTTTGGGTGCCGGCTCGTCGTTTGCAGGTCCGGGAAGAGGTCGTCGCCCGCGTCGGCGCCGAACTGGTAGTCCGCGATGGCCCGGATCGTGTTGTGCTGGCGCTCCCGCTTCGAGTATTTGAGCTCGCCGGCGAGCGCCGCGTCGAGGTTCGACAGCGACTCGGTGGTGGTGGGGTGGTCCGCGACGGTGAACTCGAAGGGGACGTCCACCCGGTCGGCCACCCGCTCGCAGATGTCGCGGTAGCCCTCGCCGGGCACGTGGGCGATCACCCGCGGGTAGTCGTTGCGCTCCAGGTAGCGCTCCAGTACCGCGGCGACGAAGGCCTTCTCGCCGTCGGTCCAGTCGCCGGTGACCACCGCGTCGTAGTGCTGGGCGGGATACGTACACTCCAGTTCCTGGGGGACGACGCCGATGGGCGAGGTCATCGAGGCGACGTGGCCGCGGTAGCCGATGGCGCGGTGGAACTGGGCGTGGCTCTGGGAGTCGCTGTAGGGCTTGCGCGCCGAACACGGCACGAGCACGAGCGGGTTCGCAAACCGGTTGCGATAGCGGGTCGTCACCCGGTCGGCGAACCGCTGGATCTCCACACGGTTGAGTGTATCTTCGCTCGCCGCGCTGAGTTCCGTATCGCGGATCACCGGCGTCCGCCGCTCCAGGTAGCGGTACTGCTGATCGAACTCGCGGAACGAGGCGGTTAGCCAGTTCTCGTGGCGGGCCTGCCCCTCGAGGTAGTCGCGGAGCCGCCCCCGTCGGATCCGGGTGCGGACCGTGCGGAGTTCGGCCTCGAGGGCGGCGACGTTGTGGGCGACACAGTCCTCGCGGGTGAACGCCGCGAGCGGCGGATCGTTCGGGTGGGCGCCGGGGAGTTCGTCGAGTTCGTCGAGGTGGTACTCGCCCTCGGGGGTGAGGTAGCGACCCTGTCGACCCTTCACCCGGGCGAGTTTGGTGTCGACGAGGTCGACGCCCGCGGCGACGAGCGTCGCGACGTTGCGGGGCGTGGCGACGCCGGCGAGGTAGAGCGCGGTGTCGGCGGGGATCGACTCCCGAACGGCGATCAGTTCGTCGCGGAAGGAGGCGCCGTGGCCCACGACGCCCGGAGCGTTCGAGAGCACGTAGGCGTCACAGCCGTAGTCGGCGGCCGTCTCGGCGGTGACGACGCCGACGCTCGGGTAGTCCACGTCCGGGTAGTCGACGGCGAAGGAGTCCTGGACGGTCGGGTCGGTGCCGGCCGGGAACGCCCGGTGTGGGAGGACCGTGAGTTCGGCCTCGCTCCCCTCGGGATGGTCACGGTCGGCCCCCCAGAGGCTCCCGCCGTCGACGACGACGTCGTCGGCGAGGGCGGGCGTGGCCACGGGGTCGCGCAGGCGGAGTTCGCCAAGACGGGCGGCCCCGTCCCGCGCGTGGACCTCGAAGTACTCGGTCATGGGCGATGGTGGAGGGGGGCGCGGAACTACGTTTCGTTCCCGGGCGCCGCTCGGTGCGCGGGTCCTCGCGGCCAGCGGGCGTCCGCGGCGGGCCTACGGACCGACCTCGTCGCGGACGACGTAGTAGAGCACCCAGACCACGAGGCTGCCGAAGAAGGCACCGAGGGCCCAGGCGAGCGCGTGGCGGCTGTTCCGACCCTTCGCGTCCCGGTAGATCAGCACGGAGACGACGAGCGGGACGGCGAACGAGAACACCAGCATGAACAGGACGATCAGGAGTTCCGGACCACCCGGAACGCCGAACTGGAGTGCGGGGAACACGACCGGGTATCGAACCCCGGGCGACAAAGTCGTTTCCCGCCCGGAACGGCCGGGCCACCCACGGCCTTTAGCCGCCCGCGTTCCAACGCGGGCCATGACCGAGTACACCGGCGAGTGGGACCGGGCGGCGGTCGCGGCGTTCCTGGCCGACGCGCGGGTGCCCATCCGGGTGGCCTGCCGGACGCCCGGTGGCGACCTCTGGATGCTCTCGCTGTGGTACGACTTCGACCCCGACGCCGGCCGGTTCGTCTGTGCCACGTCGGCGGACGCGGACGTCGTCGCGTATCTCGGACACGACGACGGCGTCGCCTTCGAGGTGTCGACCAACGAGCCGCCGTACCGGGGGGTCCGTGGCCGTGGCTCGACGACCGTCGTCCCCGACGACGACAAGTCGACGCTGCGCGGGTTGCTCGAACGCTACCTCGGGGGTACCGACTCGGCGCTGGCCCGGCAGCTGCTCGACCCGGACCGCGACGAGGTGGCGATCCGGATCGACCCCGAGCGCGTCTACTCGTGGGACTTCACCGACCGGATGCGCGACGCGGCGTCGGGTGACCCGTCGGAGTAGGGAGGGTCGCGGCGGGCCCGACGGATGCGTGTCGCCAGCCGCCGGGCGACCCCTGCGGAGCGGCTTTCGTCGGCTCGATCCGTGACCGTACGGATCAGCCGTAGATGACGTCGCTCGCCTCGCGGGTCGCGGGCAGTGCCTCCTCGTACAGGAGTTCGAGGAGCCGGTACTGGGAGCGGCTGGCTTCGGCCTCGTCGGCGGCGTGGCGGAGTGCCGTGACGAGTTCGCCGAGCGCGACGCGCCGGGCGACCAAGTCGGCGTCGTCGTCGGCGGCGGTGCGGGCGGCCGTGGCGGCCCGCCGGGCGTGGTGGCGTGCGGGACCGATCGGGAGCGCATCGGCGAACCCGTCGATCCGGTCGGCGAGCGATCGGAGGCTCCCGGCGACTCCCGACGGGAGTCGGTGTTCGTCGGCCGCCCCGTCGGCGGAGGGTGTGCCTGACTCGCGGTCGGTCGCCCCGTCGGAACGCGGCTGATCGATCATCGGTCGGGCGTAACTGACGTTCCGCTATCATATCAATCGTCGGTGCGTGTGTGGGCGGCGCGAACGGGGGTCAGGCGTTTCGATCCGGGCGCGCGCCGAGGGGTTCGACCCGGACCGACGCCGGGAGGCGGTCGAGCGCCGTGTCCGCCCAGTCGTCGTGGGCGACCGTCACGTCCGTCTCGGGGTTGGCGTCGACGAGGCGGGCGACCCCGCGCGCCGCGGCCTCCTGGGCGGTCCGGTCGGTCCGGTCGGGGAGTTCGGCCGTGAAGGGGTAGGTCTCGGAGAGCGCCCGGGGGACGGGTCCGAACGGCGGCAGGAGTCGCCAGGCGGCGTCGAATCGGTCGCCAGAGGGCGCGTTCCCCTCGGTTACCAGTAGCCGGTCGGGCGCGTCGAGTCGGTCGAGGCGGTCGTGGTGGCGGACGACCTCGGGGCGGCGGGCGCTCTCGGCCGAGCAGTAGAAGAAAGAGCCCTTGGAGGCGGGGTCGTGGCGCTCCAGTTGGGCGGCGTGATCGAGCAGCGCGCGGTAGCCGTCGAGCATCGCGGGGTGGGCGCGGGCGCGCGTCTCGACGAGTTCGAGGAGGTTCCCCTCGCGGATGGCCGCCTTGATGCGGCGCAGTTCGCCGAAGGAGACGTGGAGGTTGTGTTCGGCGAGGAGCCGTTCGCGCTCGTCGTCGTCCGCGGCCCGGATGTCGTCCGGGGTGTGGGCGGTACAGATCGGACACTCGCAGGGGAGATACGTGAGGTCGTCGAGGTGGCGCGTGCCGCGGACGGTGAGATAGCGGTCGTCGCGGGCGTAGATGGCGTAGGCGGCGGAGTCGAAGAGGTCGGCGCCCATCGCGGCCGCGAGCGCGAACATCATGGGGTGGCCGGCGCCGAAGAGATGGACGGGGCGGTCGGCACCGAGGCCGCGCTTGGCGGCCGCGAGCACGTCGACCACGTCCGCGTACCGGTAGTCGTTCATGAGGGGAACGACGGCGCCGACGGGAAACACGTCGAGGTCGGTGCCGTCGGCGTGGCGGGCGGCGGCCTCGCGGAGGTCGAGGTAAGTCGATCCCTGGACTGGGGCGTTGACCAGCATCTCGCCGGTGTCGACGGCCTGGGCGTCGGCGAGTGCCCGCTCGGTCGTCTCCAGGTCCGCCTCGGCGGTCT
Organism: Haloplanus salinarum; assembly: GCF_009762275.1. NCBI lineage: Archaea > Methanobacteriati > Methanobacteriota > Halobacteria > Halobacteriales > Haloferacaceae > Haloplanus > Haloplanus salinarum. The sequence continues at coordinate 1,819,853 of NZ_CP034345.1, forward strand.
CACGGGCGGCGTCGGGCGGTGTCGGCACGTCGACCGGGGTGGCGACGTCCGAACCGATCTCCCGCTGAAACTCCAGTATCTCGCGGGTCGTCACGTCGATGTCGCCGTACTCGGCCAGCTGGAAGGAGCCGGAGTCGGTGACGATGGCGCCCGAGAACTCGAGCATGTCGTGGAGCCCCCGATCGAGGGCCCGCTCGCGGAGGTCGTCGGTCCCGCGGATGATGTAGGCGTTGGTGATGAGGGCGTCGGCACCGAACTCGGCTTCGAGGCGGGCCGGCGACACCGTCCGGATGTTGGGGTTGATGACGGGCAACAGGGCCGGCGTCTCGACGGTCCGGCCGGCGCGGGGGACCGTCAACTCCCCGATCCGACCGAGCGCGTCGCCGTCGCGGGTCTCGAAGCAGTCGCGCATACCGCCACTGTTCGGGCCGGCGCGGTAAGGGTTCCGTTCCGGCAGCCTACACCGGCAACGCGGTCAGGCCGTCGACGAGGACGGCCGCCGCCGTCCCCGTTCCCGACCCCGGCTCCTGGAGCCCCCCGGACTCCGAGAGCCGGATGGCCAGGTACGCGAGCGAGAACAGCGTCGCGTTGTAGGCACCGTGGACCAGCGCCGGCACGACGATGTTGTCGGTGAGTTCGTAGACGGTCCCGAAGACCAGCGCGGGGAAAAACAGGATGGTCACCGTCACCAGACGGCCGCCGGTCCCGCCGGTCAGGGCGAGGAAGTGGATCGCGGCGAAGAGGGCGCTGGCGATGGCGACACCCGGAATCGGGTCGAACGTCTCGCGGAGACGGCCCTGGACGATGCCCCGGAAGAGCAGTTCCTCGCCGGGACCGATGAGCAGGAAGGAGGCGGGGACGAGCCACAGGAGGACGCTCGGATCGGCGCTGGCGAACTCGGTGACCTGGTTCTCACCGGCAGGGGCGCCGGTCACGCTGACGAGGAGGGCCCCGGAGATGGCGGCCACGAGTGCCGTCACGTACCCCCCGACGACGAACAGGAGGTCGCGAACCGAGGGGAGTCGAACCCCGAGGTCGTCGGGGGTCCACCCACGGACGAGGAGATAGCCCACGGCGACGCCGCCGAAGGCGATCCCCTGGATCGAGATCAGCGAGATTACGAGGAGGACGAAAGGAGAGGGCTCCACGCCGAGGCCGACCGTTAGCAGGGAGAGGGCGAGGACGAGACCGATGCCGACACCGAGGCCGATCCCCGACACCAACAGGGCGACGACGACCGCCCGCAGTCGGGCGATCGTCCGATCGTCGAGCGAGGGCATACTCGTCCGTGGGCGCGGGAGCCTGGAAAAGCTTCCCACCGGTGGCGGTCGACAACGCGGATCGGAACGCCGTTCCCTTGCTCGACGGCGCTACGCTTCGTCGAACGACGCCAATCGGAGATTCCCTTGCTCGACGGCGCTACGCTTCGTCGAACGACGCCAATCGGAGATTCCCTTGCTCGACGGCGCTACGCTTCGTCGAACGACGCCAATCGGAGATTCCCTTGCTCGACGGCGCTACGCTTCGTCGAACAGCGTCTCGCCCTCGACCATGTGTTCCGACACGGCGTCGAGGTCGAGCGTCAGGCCGAGACCGGGCTTCTCGGGGACGGCCATGCGACCGCCCTCGATGAGGTCGTCCTCCTCGACGAGGTCCTCCCACCAGCCGAGCTGGTAGGAGTGGAACTCCAGCGCGAGGGAGTTGGGGATGGCGGCGGCGACGTGGGCCGAAGCCATGGTGCCGATGGGCGAGGAGACGTTGTGCATCGCGACGGGCACGTAGTACATGTCGGCCAGGTCGGCGATCTTTCGGGTCTCGCGCATCCCGCCGACACGGGGGAGGTCGGGGGCGACGATGTCGACGGCCTGCGGTTCGATGAGGGTCCGCTGGCCGAACTTGCGGTAGACGTTCTCCCCGACGCCGATGGGCGTCGACGTCGACTTCGTGACCGTCTCCTGAACCTCGTGGTTCTCCGGGGGGACGGGGTCTTCGAGCCACCAGACGTCGTAGGGTTCGATGGCCTCGGCGAGGCGCTGGGCGGAGTTGGCGGTGAAGGCCCAGTGGCAGTCGAAGGCGACGTCGGCGCGGTCGCCGACGGTCTCACAGACCTCCCGGACGATGTCGACCTTGTGCTCGACCTCCGGGCCGCGGAGGTGGCGGTTGGCGCGGTCCTTTTCGTGGCCCGAGGGGACGTCGAGGTCGAACTTGATGGCGTCGTAGCCGAGCTCCGAGACGACGCGTTCGGCCTCGGCGGCGTTCGACGCGGGCTCGGACTCGTCGCCGGCGTGACAGTCACAGTAGACGCGGACCTCGTCGCGGTACTTGCCGCCGACGAGCTGGTAGGCCGGTACGTCGAGGATCTTGCCGGCGACGTCGTGGAGGGCGATTTCGATCCCGGAGATGGCCGAGATGACCTTGCCGGCGATCGATCCCTCGCCGCTCATCTTCTGGACGAGGTGCTCGTAGAGGCGGTCGATGTCGAGGGGGTTCTCGCCGACGACGAAGGGTTTCATCCGGTCGATGATCTCCGTCTCGCCGCCACCCCAGTAGGACTCGCCGGTGCCGACGACGCCCGCGTCCGTGTAGACGCGGACGAGGATCCACGGGTAGTTGCCGTCGACCATCGTCGTCTGTACGTCGGTGATCTCGACGTCGCGAGGGCCACGGTCCGCGGTGAGACCCATCGTCGGCGCCGAGAGGTCGCGCATCGTATACTCCGCGTTCGGGTCGCGGAGACTGGCGTGGTCTACCATCGTATGCCGAGAACTCCGCCCCGTGTAGTAAACGTTGGGTACACGGAGGCACGCGCCGAACCTCGACCCCGGCCGGAGTACGAACCCTTACGGCGGGCGCCGCCGTACGGGGCGGCGATGAGTTCGGTTCCCGAACGCGGCGAGATCGACGCCAAGGACAAGTGGGCGCTGGAGAGTATCTTCGCGACCGACGCGGACTGGGAGGCGGCCTTCGAGGACGTCCGCGACCGGATCGACGACCTCGCGGCCTACGAGGGCCGGGTCACCGAGAGCCCCGAGACGCTCCGCGAACTGCTCGAACTGCGCGAGGACCTCCTCCGGGACGTTGCGACGGTGTCGACCTACGCCAACCTCCGGAGCAGCGAGGACACCCGCGAGAGCGAGTATCAGGCCATGTCGGCCCGCGCGGAGTCGCTGGCGGCCGACGCCCGGAGCGCCGCGAGCTTCGTCGAACCCGAACTGCAGGAACTCGACGAGTCCGACCTCGAGGCGTTCGTCGAGGCCGAACCCGCGCTGGCCGAGTACGAACATTACTTCGACGACGTGTTGCGGGGGAAACCTCACACCCGGTCGAAGGAGGTGGAGGAGCTGCTCGCCGACCTCTCGGACGTGACCGACGCGGCGAGCGAGGTGTACTCCATGCTCTCGAACGCCGACATGGAGTTCCCGACGGTCGAGGACCCGGACGGCGAGGACGTGGAGATATCGCTCGGCAACTTCACGAAACTCCAGAAGCGGCCGAACCGCGAGTTCCGGCGCGAGGTCCACGAGGCCTTCTACGACCGGTGGACGGAGGTGCGAAACGGCGTGGGGACGGCGCTGAAAAAGAGCGTGATCAAGGACGTGAAACTCGCCCGCGCACGCAACTACGAGACGGCCCGCGAGGCGGCTCTCGACGGTCCGAACGTCCCCGTCGACGCGTACGACACCCTGGTCGAGACGGTGCGGGCGAACCTCGACTACCTCCACCGGCACGCGGACCTGAAAGCCGAGGCGCTCGACGTCGACGACCTGCGGATGTGGGACCTCTACGCGCCGATGGCCGCCGGCGACCCCCCGGAGATTTCCTACGAGGAGGCGGTCGGCCACGTCGTCGACGCGGTGGCGCCGCTCGGCGACGCGTACCAGGAGCGGATGGCCGAGGGGCTCGACTCGCGGTGGGTCGACGTCTACGAGAACCGGGGCAAACGCTCGGGTGCGTTCTCGGCGGGGACCTACGACACCCAGCCGTTCATCCTGATGAACTACCAGGACGACGTGGCCTCGATGTTCACGCTGGCCCACGAACTCGGCCACTCGATGCACTCGGAGCTGACGAACGAAAGCCAGCCCTGGCAGTACAGCGACTACGATATCTTCGTCGCCGAGGTGGCGAGTACGGTCAACGAGACGCTCCTGACACACCACCTGCTGGAGACCGTCGACGACGAACGGGTGCGCCGACACGTCCTCGACGAGTACCTGGAGCGCTTCCGGTCGACGCTGTTCCGACAGACCATGTTCGCGGAGTTCGAACTCCGCATCCACGAGGTGATCGAGGAGGGCGGGGCACTCACCCCCGACCGCTTCGACGAACTCTACCGCGACCTGAAGGCGGACTTCTACGAGCCGGCGGTCGTCGACGACCGCATCGCCCGCGAGTGGATGCGGATTCCCCACTTCTACTACGGTTACTACGTCTACCAGTACAGCACGGGCATCAGCGCGGCGACGGCCATCGTCGACCGGATCCGGACCGAGGGCGAGGACGCCGCGGCGGACTACCGCGAGGCCCTGCGGATGGGTCGGTCCGCGTATCCGGCCGAGGTGCTGGAACGGGCCGGCGTCGACACGACCGACGCCGCATACATCGAGACGGCGCTGTCGACTTACGGCGAGCGGCTGGACGAGATGGAGCGGCTGATCCACGAGCGCTGACGCCGGGGCGGATCCGGCGGCGGCGATGGGCGTTCCGCCCGGAGGGGCGGACGTCCGGGAGGACCCGCGACCCAAAGGCACATTTACACCCGCTTCTTAGGAGGCACAACCAATGTCACGGAGTCCGTCGCTGCCGGATCGGCCGCGGCTCGACCTCGATCCGGAGATGTCAGACGCGGAGCGTCTCGACGCCATCCGCCAGCATTACGAACGCATGGTCCGCGTCAACGAGGAACTCTCGGAGCGACTCGACGAGACCGACGACCGGCGCGAGGAACTCATGGAGGAGGTCGACCACCTCAAGCGGCGCAACGAGGTCCTGAAGACCTCCTCGCTGTACGTCGCCACCGTCGAGGAGGTGAGCGACGAGGGGACGATCATCAAACAGCACGGCAACAACCAGGAGGTGCTCACGGAGCCCTCGCCGCGCATCCGCAAGGAACTCGCGGCCGGCGACCGCGTCGCCGTCAACGACTCCTTCAGCGTCCAGACGGTCCTCGACGACGAGACGGACTCCCGCGCCCAGGCGATGGAGGTCGAGGAGTCGCCGACGGTCACCTACGACGACATCGGCGGCATCGACGACCAGGTGCGCGAGGTGCGCGAGGCCGTCGAGGACCCGCTGTTGACGCCGGAGCTGTTCGAGGAGGTCGGCGTCGATCCGCCCTCGGGCGTCCTGCTCCACGGGCCGCCGGGCACCGGGAAGACGATGCTCGCGAAGGCCGTCGCGAACGAGACCGACGCGACGTTCATCAAGATGGCCGGTTCGGAGCTGGTCCGGAAGTTCATCGGCGAGGGATCGCGGCTCGTCCGCGACCTGTTCGAACTCGCCGCGGAGCGCCAGCCGGCGGTCATCTTCATCGACGAGATCGACGCCGTCGCCGCCAAGCGGACGGACTCGAAGACCTCCGGCGACGCCGAGGTCCAGCGGACGATGATGCAACTGCTCTCGGAGATGGACGGCTTCGACGACCGGGGCGAGATCCGGATCATGGCCGCGACGAACCGCTTCGACATGCTCGACGAGGCCATCCTCCGGCCCGGCCGGTTCGATCGCCTCATCGAGGTGCCGAAGCCCAACGCCGAGGGACGGGCACAGATCCTCCGCATCCACACCCGCGATATGAACGTCGCCGACGACGTCGCCTTCGCGGAGCTGGCCGACGACCTCGACGGCTACAGCGGCGCCGACCTCGCCTCGCTCGCCACCGAGGCGGGGATGTTCGCCATCCGTGACGACCGTACCGAGGTCCGGATGACCGACTTCCTCGACGCCAAGGCGAAAATCGAGGAGAACGAGGACTCGGGACCGGTCATGGCCTTCACCGACTACCAGTACTGACGCCGCCTGTCACCGGGTCACACGCTCCGACGGCTTTTTACACGGGCTCCGCGTACCCTCACCGACTCGGATGAACGGAAACACGCCGTACGGAGGCGCACCCGGAGTCGCCGACGCCGGCAAGCCGTCGACGGACGTCGAACTGACACAGGACCAACGGCAGTCCCTCCAGCGGGCCGTCGCGGGGATCGTCTCGCAGACCCGCTCCTACCTGCCCAACAGTTACACCGTGGGCTCGGAACTGTCCTACGGCTCGAACGGGCCGACGGCGACCGTCGCCGTCCGCCCGCCGGCCGGCCACCCGGTCAGCGCCGGCTTCACGCCCGACATCGACGACCTCGAAGCCGGAATCGGCACCGACGAACGCGACGAAGTCGCCCGCGGGCTGGCCGCCAGCGCCGCCCTGCAGGTGATGGATGCCGTCGGCGACGGCATCACGCCGACCGCCCGTTGAGGTCCGGACGGGTCGGCGCCGCGACCCAGATGGCGTAACCGAACATCAGCGCCGACGGCAGGCTCCCGACGCCGATACCCAGTTCTAACGGTACCGACGTGACCGCCGAGAGCGCCGCCCCGAGGAGCAAGGGGAGCGGCAACAGTACCAGTAACAGATCGTACCGCGTCGGCGTGGTCGTCACGGCGGTACCCTCGCTCGGGGTGGTTCGAACGCTCATCGGTACTCACCTCGTTTCGTACTCGTCGTTCTTCTGACTAAAAAGTTTCCCCGAGTGTACCGAAAGAGTCGAACGAACGTCCGCAGAACCACGGGAGAACCGCGAGCCAACGACGTCGAAACCTCTGTAAATAATATGAATACGATATCGATGGACGGCGGGGTGAAACGAGGGCGCCGGGTGGGGGGTTACTTCCCCCAGAAGGGGTCCCGCCGGCGGTGGTTGTCGAGGAAGCCCTGGAGGGCCTCCAGTTCGTCGGCGGGAATCTCGTCGGTGAGTTCCTGTTCCAGGATCTTGGCGTGTTTCTCGGGGAGGTCGACCCAGAGTTCGTCGCCCTCGTCGATCCCCCGGCCGACGGTGGGGCCGTCGATGGCGACGCTGACGCGTTCGCCCGCCCGCGCCTCGGAGACGTCCTCGCCTTCCTTCTGGATGCCGCTGAGTTGGCCGAGCCGCTCGAACTCGTTGCCGTCGAACCGGCCGACGTGGGTGTTGTTCTTCAGCGTCCCCGACAGCACCTCGACGCCGACGACGGCGGGGTCGTTCTGCCGGAAGACGTGATCGGGGAGGATCCGGAAGCGCGCGGGGCGGATGATCTTGTCGAGGACGGTCTCCTGTTGGGCGCGCTGGCGCTCCTCGACGAACGTCTCGTAATCCTCGACCAGCTGGTAGATCACGTCGTCGTGGAACAGGCGGACGTCGCTCTCCTCGAGTTCGTCCGCGGCGTTCGAGAGGACGTCGACGTTGAACCCGAGGATGACCTGGTGTTCGGCCTCGGCGGCGGTGCTGGCGACGGCAACGTCGCGGGGCGCCACGTCGCCGACCTCGGCACGGAGGATGGGGACCTCGGCCTCGACGAGGGCGTTGGCCATCGCCTCCAGACTGCCGAGGGTGTCGGCTTTCACGACGACGCCCTCCTCCTCGGTCTCGACCTCGATCTCGGCGAGTTCGGACTCGACGTCGGCGACGACGAGTTCGCGGTCACGGTCACGGACGACGCGGACGGGGGCGCCGGCCATGGCGTCGTCCAGATCGGGCGCGGCGATCTTCACCCCGGCCGCCGCGGCGACGGAGTCGACCCGGTCGAACCGCTTCTCGGTCCGGATCTCCGCGAGCGGTTTCGGTTGGAGCAGCGCCCGCACCTCGGTGACGATCGGATCGCCCATCCCGCCGACGACGATCTCGTCGCCCTCGCGGATCGTCCCGTCGTACATCACGACGTCGAGGGTGGTCCCGAAGCCCTTCTCCTCCTTGACTTCGAGGACGGTGCCCGCGCCGGGCCCCTCGACGTCGATGGCCATCTGATCTTTCATGTACCGCTGGGAGAGGCCCATGAGGACGGTCAGGAGGTCGGGGACCCCCTCGCCGGTGACGGCGGAGACGGGGACGACGCCGACGTTGCCCTGGAAGTCCTGGACGCGCCAGTAGAGGTCGGCCGAGAAGCCGGAATCCGAGAGCTGACCGATGATCTCGTAGAGGTTCTCGTCGAGGCGGGAACTGGCGCGGTCGCTCTGGGCCTCGTAGGAGACCTGGATCGGTTCGCCCTCCTGTGGATTCCAGCCGGGCGTGGTGTCGATCTTGTTCGCGGCGACGACGAAGGGCGTTCCCGTTCGCTTGAGGATGTCGATGGCCTCCTCGGTCTGGGGCTGGAAGCCGTCGTTCACGTCGACGACGAGGACGGCGATGTCGGCGAGGGCGCCGCCCCGTGAGCGAAGCGTCGAGAAGGAGTGGTGACCGGGCGTGTCGATGAAAAGCAGGCCGGGCAGGTCGAAGTCGTCGGGGTCGACGAGGCTGCCGGCGATGCTAGAGATGGTGTCGAGCGGAACCGCGGTGGCACCGATGTGCTGGGTGATCGCGCCGGCCTCCCCCTCGCTGACGGCCGAGCCGCGAATCTTATCGAGCAGGCTGGTCTTCCCGTGGTCGACGTGCCCGAGCACGGCGACAATGGGGGTGCGAAGCGCGTCGGGTCGGTCGCGTGTGTCCGAATCTGACATGATATCCCCCGGCAGAACGTTCCTTGTCCCCGAAGAACCGTGGACCGAAGTTAAGTCTTTCAACATACCGACGGCAGGTCCGGCGTTCGGTGGGTGGCCGACGACCCCGTGGCGTTTAAGGTCATCCCCGCGAATATCCCTTTCATGTCCGACGTACTCGCCGAAAACCTCTCGGGGAAGTCCGTGATGGGCTCCGACGGGACGGAACTCGGTATGCTGTACAACATCACCATGAACCTGAAGACGGGAGCCCTGAACGACCTCCTCGTCTCCCCGAACGAGGAGTTCCCGGCCGCGGACTCCCGGTTCCAGCAGGACGAGGAGGGACGGCTCCACGTCCCCGTCTCACGCGTGCAGGCCGTGAAAGACTACATCGTCATCGACCGGTAGATGCACGTCCTCGACTCTTCTGCGTTCATCCACGAGTATCACACCGCCGAGGAGATGGCTTCGATCCCCGCCGTCGAGGAGGAACTCGAAGACGAGAGCGCCTACCGCTACGACGCGATGGAGGGCGCGGGGATGCACATCCACATCCCGGCGGACAACACCGTCGAGACCATCGAGCGCGCGGCCGCCGAGACGGGCGACGCGGAGGAACTCTCGGACACCGACGTGCGCCTGATCGCCGCCGCCTTCGAACTCGACGGCACGCTCGTCACCGACGACTACGCGATGCAGAACGTCGCGGAACACCTGGGCGTCGTCGTCGAGGTCATCGCCCGCGAGGGCATCTCCGAACAGCGCGAGTGGCGGTTCCAGTGTCAGGGCTGTGGGCGTGAGTTCGACGACCACCGCGACCGTTGTCCGATCTGCGGGAGCGACCTCTCGCGGAAGAACCCCGCCTAGGGGGCAAGCGCCGCGACGGTGCGCTCGGCCGTCGCGTCGTCGACACCGTCCGGGACGACCACGATGGGGTGATCCACCACGTCGAGGTTAGCGACCGCCTCGAACCGCTCCCGCGCCGTCTCGGGGCGACCGGCGACCCCCAGCGCGTCGACCATCTCGGCGGTGACGGCCGCCCGGGCGGCGTCGCGCGCTCCCTCCCCCCACGCCGCGGCGATCCGCTCGGCCTCGTCGGGGAACGCCGTCGCCACGGCGCGGCGGTACCCCTCGCCACTCCCGACGTAGTAGGCGAGGTGGTCGCGGATCGCGCCGCGGGCCGCCTCGGGGTCCGCGTCGACCGCCGCGGGGACGTAGGGGGCGACGGTGATCGCGTCGGGGTCGCGGCCGGCCTCGCGGGCCGTCGCGGCCACCGTCTCGAAGGCGTCGGACAGTTCCGGGAAGGGGACGTTGTGGGGAAGCCAGCCGTCGGCGACGCGACCGGTCGCGCGGCGGGCCGCGGGGCCGAGGGCCGCGGTGTAGACCGGCACGTCGGCGTCGAGCGCCGGCACGTCGGCGACGGAGACGGTCTCGCCGTCGTAGTCGACACGGCCCGTGCCGCCGGCGAGGGCGGCGACGAGTTCGGCCGTCTCGTGGAGACGCCGTACCGGGCGGTCGTAGTCGCGGCCGTGGAGACCCTCGACCGCCGTCCGCGTACTGGGCCCGAGGCCGAGGCGGACGCCCGCCGGCGCCACGGACGCGAGCGAGGCGGCGGCGGCCGCGAGCGTCGCCGGCGACCGGGAGAAGACGTTGACGATGGCGGTGCCGAGGACGAGGTCGTCGACGGCGTCGGCGACGGCCGTGAGCGTGACGAAGGCGTCCCGTCCCCAGAGTTCGCCGGTCCAGCAGGCGTCGTAGCCGAGCGATTCACACCGAACGGCGAACTCGCGGGCGTCGGACACCGGCCCGTCCGGGACGACGACGCCACGTCCGAGGGTCATACCGGCGTGTGGGTGCGGGGACGGCATAAATGAGGGGAGTGAGCGGGAGCGGAGGCTTATGACCCTCGGTGTGTTACCACTGCCCATGACCGGTTTCGAGCGGGTGGCGGCCGCCGACGCGATCCGTGAGTCGAGTCCGCAGGTCGTCAGCGTCGGCGGGCGGACGGTCGGCCTGTTCCACCACGAGGGGTCGTTCCACGCGGTCGACAACCGCTGTCCGCACATGGGGTTCCCGCTCAGCGAGGGCTCCGTCGACGCGGGCGTCCTCACCTGCCCGTGGCACCACGCGCGGTTCGAACTCTCCTGTGGCGACACCTTCGACCCCTTCGCCGACGACGTCCCCACTTTCCCCGTCGAGGTGCGGGACGGCGAGGTGTACGTCGACCCGGACCCGGATCCCGAGACGCCGCCGGCCGACCGCTGGAAGGAACGCCTCGAACATGGCCTCCGGGAGGCCCTGGACCTCGTGATCGCCAAGGCGACCCTCGGCCTCGACGGCGCGGACGTGCCGCCGACCGTCCCGTTGACGGTCGGGACGACCTTCGGGGCCGACTACCGGCGGGACGGATGGGGAAGCGGGCTGACGACCCTCGCCGCGATGGGGAACCTGGCCGAGGACCTGCGGCCCGCCGACCGTCGCCGGGCGCGCTACGTCGGCCTCGGGGCGGTCGCGGACGACTGCGCGGACGAACCGCCGTTCTTCGCGCAGGACCGGCTGGCGACCGACCGGGTCCCGCCCGACCGCCTGATCGAGTGGTTCCGGGAGACGATCGACCTGCGCGACGCCGACGGGGCCGAGCGGGTGGTGCGGACGGCCGTCGCCGAGTGCGACCGGTCGACGCTCGCGGCGATGTTCGTCGCCGCGGCGACCGACCACCGGTATCTCGACTCCGGACACCGCCTCGATTTCGTGAACAAGGCCTTCGAGTTGCTGGACCGAATCGGCTGGGAACACGCCGACAGGGTCCTCCCGACGCTCGTGCCGGCGCTGGCCGACGCCGACCGGGCCGAGGAGCGGTCGTCGTGGCGCCAACCGATCGACGTGGCGGGGCTCGTCACGGACGCCGCCGCCGACCTGCCGGACCTGGTCGCGGCCGGGGCGGGGCGGACCTGGACCGAACCCGAGGACTTCGTCGAGCGACTCCTCGACGACGACCCGCACGCGGCGCTGTCGGCGTTGACCGACGCCGTCGCGGCGGGGGCGAGCGCCGACGCACTCGCGCGGACGGTCGCCCGCGCGGCCGCCCGCCGCGTCGCGCAGTTCGGCACGGCCAACGAGTTCCGCGACTGGAACACCGTCCACCACACCTACACCTACGCCAACGCGGTCTGCGGGCTGGCGGCACGGACGGACGCCCCCGAGACGTACCGGGCCGTCTTCGACGGCGCCGTGAGCGTCTACCTCGACCGCTTTCTCAACACGCCGCCGGTCCCGCTTCCGGATCCGGACGGCGACCGTGACCCGGACGCGACGCTGACGGACCTGCTGGAGACCTTCGAGGTCGAGGCCGACGACACCGTCGGCCGCGCCGGGCGCCTGACCGCCGAGTTCCTGGCGTCGGGGGGCGACGCCGCCCGGCTGAAACGCGCGCTCGGGGAGGTTCTGCTCCGCGAGGACGCCGGTTTCCACCCCCGACAGAACGTCGAGGCGGCGTTTACCCGCCACGGCGCGGTCGTCGACGACGACCCGGCGGCCGCACGGCTCCACCTCGTCGCGACGGCCCGCTACCTCGCCGCCCACACGCCGACGCGGCGGGAGGGCGAACAGACCTTCCGGATCGCGGAACGCCTCGACCGCGGGGAGGCCATCCACGAGGCGTGAGGGCCCGCAACGCCGTAGCCGGGAACGCTTTTCACGCCTCGTGACCCACGTCAACGTATGACGGAGGACCTCCGCGAGACACAGGAGCCGTTGAAGGAAACCTACGAGTCGGACCCCGAGGCGGCGCAGGTGACGCTGACGGCGACGGGCGAACGGGCGGACGCGACGAGCTGTAGCGTCGAGGTGGGCGAGGCCGTCTACGAGGCACAGCTCCACGAGGGCGCGGGCGGATCGGGCACGGCGGCGTGTTCGGGGGACCTGTTGCTCGGCGCGCTCGCGGCCTGTTCGCAGTTGACCGCACAGGCGGTGATCGAGAACTTCGGCGTCGAGGCCGACGTGTCGGTCGAGGTGGCCGGCGACCTGGACCTCCGGGGCACGATGGGCGTCGCCGACGTGCCCGTGGGGTTCCAGGCGATCCGGATGGACGTGACGCTACAGGGGGATCTGAACCCGGAGACGGCGGCGTCGATTCGGGACGCGACCGAGCGGTACTGCGTCGTCTACCGGACGCTCGTCGAGTCGCCGGACGTGACTACCGAGTGGACGTTCGAGAGAAGCGCCGAGGATGAGATTTGAACTCATGTGTCCTGAACGGACAGTTGCTCTCGAAGCAACCGCCTTGGCCGGGCTAGGCTACCTCGGCTCGTCCGATGATGGGGGAGCGGGCGTTTAATCGGTTTCGATTCACCGCGGGCGGTCGATCCCGACGGTCCGTGGCGTCGCCGACGGCGGCTCGCGGGATTCCCCGGATTCAAGTCGGCCGCGTTCCCAGCGACGGGCATGGCGACCATCGACACGGCGATAAACGCGACACACCTCTTGTTCGCCGGACTGTGGGCTGGAAGCGTGCTCTTCGTCGCGCGGGGGCTGTTGCCCGCGGCGCGGGACGGTGACATCGACGCGGCGCCGCTCCGGTCGCTGATCGGTCGGTTCCGGACGTGGTCGCGCGTCTCGTCGCTGGCGCTCTTTCTGACCGGCGGCCACCTCGCGGGGACCCAGTACACGGCCGAGAGCCTGCTCGGCACCTCGCGTGGCTACCTCGTCGTCACGATGGTGGTGCTCTGGTTCGTCATGACCGGCCTGATCGAAGTCGGCTCGGGACGGCTCGTCGACGGACTCGACGAGCGGAAGGTCCGGGAGCCGGCGCGGGCGGCGACGCCGTTTCTCACCGCAGCGGCCGTCGCGGGCGTCGGCCTGCTCGTCATCGGCGGGGTGCTGCTCTGAGGCCCGTTCGGTCACGGCCTGAAATCCGGTAAGGACCGATTAACTATGCGCTAGGGAGTCCGTACCCGCGTGTGGGGACCGTGTCACACGCTCCCCACCCCCCTATGTCACGGTGTCCGAACTGCGGGACGAAGATCCCACGTCGTCGGATCGTCAGCTCGGAGGACGAACGGCCGACGCACGCGGAGTGTCCGGACTGCTGGGAAGTACATCCGGTGCCGTCGCCCGCGTAACGGCGGGCGGGCCCCGTGACCGGCGGCCACACCGACTCGGGGTGGCCCGCCGGTCCGCCCGACCCGTCACGCTGCCAGAACGATCGGTAGCGTCAGCCGCGCGCCGGTCGTGACTCGCCGTGGACGATCCGTTCGACGATTTCGTCGAGGTCGGGTGGTGTTCGGTCGCGCCTCGGTTCGTCGGCTGGCACGTGTGGGACGAGGGACATCTGCCATCACCCCACGCGCACGTGACGGCGTCCCGACACAAAAACGTCCCGCCGGTCACCGGGGAGTGCTTCGAACGAGGTCGCCGACGGCGACGATGGCGACGCCGACCGTCGCCGCGGCACCGCCCCCCACCGCGACGGCGGTCTTCACCAGCGTCCGGACCGCCGAACAGGAGAGTTCGAGGCTCTCGGTGCCGGAGGCGCCGACCACCATCGTCCCCGCCGGCCCGCCGGAACAGGAAACCAGAAAGCCGACGGCGGCGCCGGTGACCAGATACAGGAAGATCGGTGCGAAGACCGTGACCGCGAGGAGCGTGGCGACCCAGCCGAGCACGTCCCGGTACATGTCGGGTGCATCCATCCACGGGTACAAATGCGTCGCGGTCGCGACGGGGTGGCCGCCGGAACCGCATCCTTTTTATTTTAGGTCCCCCTAAACACTCCCAATGCCCACTGGTACGCAGTCGGGGACGGACGACGAGTCGGAGTCGGCGCCCGAGCCGGAGTTTCCCGAACGACCGACGGTGTCGGTCTGTGAGAGCTGTCCCGGCCGCACCGTCTTCCTGGAGACCGACAACACCGACGGCTGGATCGCGAGCGACCTGACGGTCGAACCGACGCAGTGACCGGCGAGCCACAGCCCCGTCCGCCCTCCTCCAATACATAAACCCCTCGCGAAGCGGTTCGTGAGGGTCCCAAGCCGCTGAAATCACGCGTATCGTGTTTTCCGGTTCCCGTGTTGTCCGTTGACGTATGCGGTTCGACCATGACGGACCGACGGGAGGTGAGGGGGCTGACGCTCCACCGGCGCACGTTCGAGCCCTCGCGGATCAAGTATCCGATGGTCCGGAAGGGCTGGGACCCCGAGGACCCGAGCCCCGAGGACCGCGGCGAGGACGAGTTCGAGCGTGTCTCCTGGGATGAAGCCATCGACCTGATCGCCGAGAAGATGGCGAACCTGGAGGACGAAAAGCGGTTCCACGTGTTCAACGCCAGCAAGTCCGACGGCCTGATCACGCGTCACGGGGTGGGCCGGCGGCTGTGAGTGCACCGAGTGCGACTGGTACGCCGACCTGCCGCCGGGACACGTGATGACGACGGGCTACCAGACCAGCGACTCGGACGCCTCGGCGTGGCGCGCCGCCGACTACACGAAACAGGACGGGGAGATCTGTGCGCTCGTCGCCGAGAAACTCGACGAGAACCTCCCGCGGAACGGAACGTCGACTCCTACCGCGGGTACTTCGCCGAGTTCCTCGACGAGGACGGCGACGTGCGCAACTACATCCAGGAGGCGCTGGACGCCGGGATGACGACCCGCGACATCGACGTCGAGGACCACGAGGCGCTCGAGCCGGTCGACCGAGCGCGACCGTCCTACCGCAGCGTCACGTAGGTGAGGAAGGCGAGCGCGACGAACTGCAGGGCGCGCATGGTGAGGACGGCCATCTGGGCGGTGGGATCGGCGGCGTACAGCATCCCGGAGCTGAAGAAAAAGCCGATAGCGACGACGTTCTCGACGGCGAGGACGACGGCGAAGGCGACGAGTCCGAGCGTGAGCGGCGTCCCGAACTGTCGGTAGTTGCGCCACCAGACGACGAGCAGGGCGGCCAGTAGCGCGATGTTCAGCCCCGAGAGGGCGCTCGCTATCGACAGGGTGGGGGTCATGGGTGCCATGTTAGACGTGGTCCGTGATCTCCTCGAACCGGTCTCGGTGTCGGTCGAACCGGTCGGTGAGGAAGTAGAGCCGACCGTACTCCTGATCGCCGCTCTCGATCACGTCGTGGTCTTCGAGCATGTCGAGGTGGTGGCGGACGGAGTTGTAATCGAGGCCGAGTTCCTCGTGTAGCTGGTTGGCGTTGCGCGGCCGCTCGTCGAGGAGGCGGATGATCCGCGCGCGGTTCTTTCCGCCGCGCGTCCCGGCGAGCAGATACCAGAGTGCCTTCTCCATCGGCGGCCGTAGGGTGGTTGGGTCCGCGGGGGATAACCGTTGGCCCGGCTCACAGCGAGTCGGGGTCGATCGATTCGGACACCCACCCGCTCGGCCCGCTGGGGAAGGCGTCGGCCTCGTCTTCGGGCTGGAGGGTGCCGGTGTCGTCGACAGCGCGGACGACCACCTCGTGGGGGTCGGTGGCCTCGTAGCGGTGGACCCACTGTCGCCACACGTCCTCGCCCGGGAGCGGGTCGGAGAGATCGGCCTCGGTCCAGGTGTCGCCGCCGTCGGTCGATACCTCGACGGTCCGGATCCCGCGGGTGCCGGCGTACGCGGGGCCGGCAACCTCGATCCGGCCGTCCGCGAGCCGGTTGGTCGCCCAGAGCTTCGCGACGGTGTTGACCGGGCCGGTGCCGTGCCACCCGCGCTCCTCCCAGTAGCCCGTCGCCGGTTCGTCCAGGATCTCGATCTCGGTGAGCCACTTGACGTTGATCTCGCCCCAGTGGCCGGGGATCAGCGCCCGCGCCGGCGCCCCGTGGCCGCGGGGGAGCGGTTGGCCGTTCATCCCGACGGCAAGGAAGCCGTCCTCGAGCGCCGCGACGGGGAACTCCTCGTAGAAGCCGTCGGCCGCCCGGAGCATCACGTACTCCCCCTGGAGGTCGACGGGGTCGAGTAAGTCCATCAGGGGCACGCCCGTCCAGAGCGCGGTGTCGAGTTTCCGGCCGTTGAGCGACTCGCCCACGCAGCGAAGCGAGACGAACCGGTGGTCGTGGTCCATCGCCTCGACGTCCGAGAAGTCGTAGGTCGTCTCCGCGTCGACGGCGCCGTGGATCCGGAGCGACCAGTCCTCGCGGGACGGCTCGGGGTCGACGTTGGCGATGTCGACCTGGTAGAAGTTGTCGCTGACCAGCGGTTCCAGCCCCTCGACGTCGAGGGACTTCGCCGCGGCGTCGTCGAGGCGGGCGGCCACGTCCTCCGGGACGGGCCTCGTCGGAACCGGCTCGGCGGGAGCGAACGCCCGCCGGCCGCCGACGCCGACGGCGGCGACGGCGAGGGCGGCGACCCCCGAGAGGAGCGCGCGTCGGGAGCCGTCGGGGGGGGACGCGGCGGCTCCGGTCCCGGTTCCGGCTCCGAAGTCGGCGACGGTGGCCACCACCGCCGCGCCGACGGCCGCGCCGACCGCCGAGTCGGCCGCTCCGGTCAGCGCCGCGGCGACGACCCCGACGGCGACGCCGACGGCGGCGGGCGCGAACAGGGGGCGTTCGGCCCACGTCGCGGCGGCCCGGCCGACGGCGACGACGACGCCGAGGAGGGCGGCCGTCGCCGCCAGTCCCGACGCGTAGGCCAAGTCGCTCCCCAGGTCGCCGAGGACGGTGATGGCGAACGTGACGAGGGCCGCGGGGGCGAGCGTGTTGGTCAGGTTCGCGACCGGTGCCGCGACGAAGGTGGACGCGCCCCCGACGACGGCGTACGAACCGGCGAGGGCGGCGACGCCGCTCGCCAGCGCGACGGCGGCGGCGGGGAGGCGGGTGCGCCACGCGGCGGGGATCACCGGCACACCTCCGGGCGGTCGGTCGGCGCGAGTCCTGGCGGACCGGTCCGTGCGAGTCGGAGCATATCCGGATCGAGGGGAGCCACCCGGTAATGGGTTTTTCAAGGTCCGGCCGAACTCCGTCTAGAGTTCGTCGCAAGTCGGCGTCCCGAAAGACAGTAGACGGTGGACGCCCGCGTTCCGACGACGGAGAGTCGTGTCCCGGATCCGCAGTCGCGCCGCGCTCGCCGGCGTCGTGTTCGCGACCCTGTTCGCCCAGGTGCTCCTCTATCCGGGGATCGACACGCTCGTCGGCGCGCTCGGCGCCACGACGGACCTCGACGCGAGCATGTGGTTTCTGGCCGTCGAGTTCGCGGCGTTCGTCCTCTTCGCGGTCCCCTGGGGGATGGCGAGCGACGCCGCGGGTCGACGGGTCCCCTTCGTGGCCGCGGGGGCGGCCCTCGGCGCCGTCGGCTACGCCCTGCTCGCGGTCCTGCCGGGCGCCCTCGGCCTCTCGTTCGCCGCCGTACTGGCACTCCGGGCGTTCCAGGGCGCGGCCGTCGTCGGCGCCTTCTCCCTGTCGATGACGATGCTGATGGACCTGGAGGGCTCTCACGGCCGCAACATGGGTGCGGCGGGCATCGCCATCGGCCTCGGGACGGCCACCGGCGCTCCCGTCGGCGGCGCGCTCTACGGACTGGGGCCGTTCGTCCCCCTGTACGCCGCGAGCGGCGTCTTCCTCTTGGTCGCGCTCTGTGTGCCGTTCGTGGTGGATCGGGCGCCCGCGTCCGGGGAGCGGGAGTCGCCGTTCGCCGGCCTCCGCCGGACGCCGCGGCTCGCGCTCCCCTACTGTTTCGGCTTCGCGGACCGGCTCACCGCCGGCTTCTTCTCGCTGGTCGGCACCCTCTACTTCCGGTCCGTCTTCGATCTGAGTCCGGGCGCGACGGGGCTGACGCTCGCGCTGTTTTTCGCCCCCTTCGCGCTGCTCCAGTACCCCTTCGGCGTCGTCTCGGACCGGATCGGCCGGACCCTGCCCATCGTCGGGGGATCGGCGCTGTACGGCGGGGCAGTGATCCTCGTCGGCGCCGTATCGAGCCTGCGGGCCGCCCAGGCGGGGATGGTGCTCGTGGGGGTCCTCGGGGCGCTCATGGTGCCGGCGACGCTGGCGCTGGTGACGGACCTCGCGGCCCCCGCGGACCGTGGCGTCGCCATGGCCGGATTCAACATCGCCGGGAGCGTGGGCTTCCTCGTCGGCATCGTCGCGGGCGGCCTCGTCGCCGACGCCTACGGCTACCGGGCGGCGTTCCTGGTCGTCGGCGGCCTCGAAATCGCACTCGCGGCCGCGACGCTGCCGGCGTTCCGCCGGTTCGACGTCGAGGCCGGGGTCCGCGGGGCCTGATACGGTTTCGTGTGAGTCATCACCGGTAGTTCGCCGCCACGGTCCGGCGAACCGCCAGTGGAACAGTTACAGTAATCCGTCTGAGCCGGGGGCGGCTCAGCGCCGGCGAGCTACCGCGGCGGCGGCCAGCGCGAGGAGCGCGGTCACGAACGCGAGCGGACCGAAGCCGGAGCCGTCGCCGCTCGTCGGCGCCGCCGTCGGCGTCGCCGTGGCAGTGGCGGTCGGGCGTTCCGTCGGGGTCGCCGTCGGCGTCGCCGTGGCAGTGGCGGTCGGGCGTTCCGTCGGGGTCGTCGTCGGGGTCGCCGTCCGCGTCCGGCCCACCACCACCGATCGAGTGAACGTGTTCTCGCCGTCGTCGACCTCGAGGGTGTACGTGCCGGGTGTGGCGTCGCTCGGCACCGCCAGCCGCGCCGTCCAGACGCCGTCGGCCGACCACGACGGCGCAGTCACCAACGGGAACGACGCCGCCGACGGCCCCTCGGTCACCTCGACGACGACGGTGGCGTCGTCGGGGTTCCGGTTGGTCGCCCCGCGGACGAGCATCGTCTCGCCGGGTGGGACGGCCAGGACGCCGGTCGCGTCGGGGGTGGACGCCGGCACCACGTCGGTCACCGTCGTCCGGGGACCGGCCAGCCGGAACGTTTCCCGGACTGCGAGGTCGTCGCCGCCAGCGACGGTCAGCACCTGGCCGTCGATCCGGGCGAGGACCTGCTGGCCGGTCGGGCTCCGGTCGCGCTGTGACTCGACGTAGCGCAGGAAGTCGCCCACGGAGTCGAGGGTGATCGACGTCCCGTCGGGCGTGCGCACGCTCCCGCTCCCGAACCGGCCGTCACGGCCGGGGGTCGCGATCAGCGCCGTGACGCGGCCACGCTCCAGGTCGTCGGGCGCGAACGTCACCTCGAAGGTCGTATCGCGGTCGACGCGAACCCGCTCGGTGCGGATCCCGCCGCGCTCGTCGACGAGGACGACCGCGACCTCGGTGGCGCCGGCGGCGGTTCCGCGGACGGTCACGTCGTCGACGTCGGCGACTTCGCCGCCGTGCGTGATCGGCCGGGCGGCGAGGCCGGGCGCGACGGTGCGGATGTTCCGCTGGACGCTCCGGAGGCGGTCGAACTCGGAGCGGGAGACCCGTCGCGGCGGGTCGCTCCCGAGTGCGTCGGCGTCGACGACGGCCAGCCGGTAGGTGCCGGGGATGCTCAACAGCCGACCGCCGTCGCCCTCCCGCGAGAGGACGACCCGCCGCGCCTCCCAGACGCCGTCGGAGTCGACCCGCGTCGTCGCACGGCCGTCGAGCGTCAGGAGGTACCAGTCGCCGCCGTCGCGGACGTACAGGGCTACGCGGTCCGCGTCCTCGCCGGTGCCGCGCACGTCGATTTCGGAGCCGACGGTGTAGGTGAGGTCCCCGACGTTCGTCGAGAGGCCGCCCCGTTCGACGTCGACGGTAACCCCGCGGACCCCGTCCGGCTGGCTGTCCACGCTCGCGACGGCGTCGGCCCGACTCGACCGGGCCGGGTGCAACCGCAGGGACGTCCGCCCGGTGTCGAGCAGTCCCGTGTCGACGGCGCCCACCGCCCGCCCGCTCTCGGGGATTTCGAGGACCGCGTAGACCGCCCGACTCGTGCTCCCGGTCGCCACCACGTCGCCGACGGAGCGGAACAGCCCGGCGGGGTCGGTCGACGAACTCCGGAGCCGGCTCCGATCGACGGAGACGGCGTGGTAGTCGCCCGGCTCGGCCCCCGAGACCGTGTACCGCGACCACTGCCCGCGCGTGACGGTCCGACCGTCGACGCCGATGGTCGGCGACGCGTCGGAGCCGATCCGAACCCGCATCGTCCGGGCGGCCGCCCCCTCGGTGAGGTCGTCGACGCCCTCGACCCGCAGGGTGTAGGTGCCGGAATCGAGGTCGGAGCAGTCGAATAGCCACGCCGCGGTCGGGCGACCGGTGGTCCCCGACCCCTGGACCTCGCGGGCCAGATCCGCCCGCGCGAACCCGTCGGGCAGGGCGGCCAGTTGCTCGCTCGACGCGTCGGTCGACAGGGCCTCGCGTTCGTAGCGGACGCCGTCGCGGACCAGATCGATCTGCAGGTCCTCGGCCTCGGCGAAGTTCCAGTCGGCCCGGAGGAGGAGGCGGCTATCGCGCGGGACGGTCGCGTCGGCACCGAGTTCGACGCCCCGGCGATTGAGCACGCGGAGGGACGTGACCCGCGGCTGGACGACCAGCGCCGACAGCCCCGAGTCCGAATACCGGCCGACCGGCTGTCTGCGGGGGATCGACGCCGAGAGGTCGAGAACCTGCCCCTCGGCGGCCCCGCCCTCGCCGATCAACGACGCCCCCGTCACGTCGGCGTCGTCGCTGGCGCGGCGCCACCGATCCACGTCGCGTTCGCCCTGGTAGATCCGGTAGTAGCTGCCGCCGTCGAGGACGACCTCGCCGCGGCTCGTCGCCGGGTTCCAGCGTCCGCGCGGGGCGAGCGCGCTCGCACCGCCGGTCTGGCTGATCTGTGCCGCCGCGTCCGGGACGTTCGCCGCCGTCTCCGTGCCCTCGACGGCGACGCCGACGCCCACCGTTGACAGCACCACGAACGCCGTCACGAGGACCGTCGCGATTGCGGGGGGTTCCATCGGGGATCGGTAGGCTCATCGACAATATAAACACATCTATTTGTAATTTGATTGACAGCCGGTTCGGCGCGAGCGGGCGATCAGCGCGCGTGGACGATCCGTTCCCCGGTGTCGAGGCCGTTCCGGACGGCGGCGTGGAGGCGGGCTTCGCCGGCGACCCAGTCGCCGAGGACGTAGCAGCCGGCGTCCTCGGCGGGGGTGCGGGCGCCACGGCGGAGCCCCGACTCGGGGAGGGCGTACCGCCAGCCTTGGTGGTCGGTCCACGCGGGGTCGGCCAGGCGCTCGTCGTCGAGGAGGGCGGCCGCGTGGTCGGCCAGGTCGGCGACGTTCCGCGCCGGATCCGCGTCGTAGCGCTCGACGGACCACTCGTGGTTCGCCTGCACCACCAGCACCGACTCGCCGTCGGGGACGTGACCGGGTTTGCACTCCTCGCGGGCGACCCACCCGACGTCGTGTTCCTTGTCGGTGTTCACGAGGGCGTAGTACGGACGGTCGAGTTCGAAGGGGTAGCCGAGGACGGCCGTCCACACCGTGCGGTAGTCAACGTCGCGGGTCGCCGCGAGGAGGTCGTCCCGGGCCGCGGCGTCCCAGTCGGCCGTCTCCAGGAGCGTCGCCGTCTGCGGTGCGGGCGGGTTCAACAGGAGGACGTCGAAAGGGCCACGTGTCCCGCCGTCGTCGTCAGTGAGGGTCCACGCGCCGTCGGATCGAGCGATCCGTTCGACCCGGGTCCGCCGGTGGACCGTCGCGTCGGTGGCGCCGAAGAGGTGTTTCGCCAGGCGGGTCAGGCCGGTCCGGTAGGTCCACTTCCGCTCGTCGGCGTCGCGCCCCTCGCTCACCGTCCCCGAGCGGTCGAAGACGTGGATATCGCCCGCGACCTCCACGAGGCCGTCGTCGAAGGTGGAGACGAGGTCGACCACCCGGTCGTCGTCGTCCTTGAGGTAGTTGGCGCCGTAGTCGTAGGTCACGTCGCCGCGGCGGCGCGTCGCCGCGCGGCCACAGAGCCCGCCCGACTTCTCGAAGACGGTGATCGATGCGTCGGGGAGCGCGCCGTCGATGACGTAGGTGGCGGCCGCGGCGGCCGCGCCCGCGCCCACGATGCCGATGTCGGTCATACCCACAGTACGGGCGGAGCGACAAAACGGCACGGCTTGGTCGACCGGGTCGCCGACGGGCCGCGGATCGGGGTTAGTCGCTCGCGCCGGCGGCGACGTGTGCCCGGCCGACGGCCTTCCAGCGGTTCGACCGCACGCGGGAGACGTTCAGGGCGGCGGGCACCGCCGATTCGACGACCATCGCCCCGAGTAGGGCGGCGGCGCCGAGGGGCGTCACGAGGCCGAGCGCCGCGAGCGGGAGCGCACAGGCGTACCGGCCGAACAGCGAGACGAGGAAGGGGTAGCGGGTGTCGCCCGCACCCCGGAGGGTTCCGGTGGCGGAGCCGTCGACGCCGAGGAAGACGACGCTGACGGCCGCGGCGGCGACGAAGGGGCCGGCGACGCCGATCACGGCGGGGTCGTCGACGAACAGGCCGGCGACGTGCCCCGAGAGCGCGAAGACGAGCGTGCCGGCGACGAGATACACCGTCGCCGAGAGGCGGACGATGGCACGGGCGTAGGCTTCGGCGTCGGCCGCGTCGCCGGCGCCGAGGCGCTGGCCGACGAGCGTGCTCGCGGCGATGGAGAAGCCCCACGAGAAGCTGTCGAGGAGGGTTCGGACCCGCCGGGCCACCTCGTAGGCGGCGACGACGGCGGGACCGAAGGTGGCCGCGATGGCGACCAGCGGGAAGGCGACGAGCATCTCGGCGGTGCGGCGGGCCATCAGTGGCGCGGAGACCGAGAGCAGCCGGCGGGTCAGGGCCGCGAAGCCGTCGAACCCGAGCGTCGAGCGCGTGACTGCGACGGGGCACGCGCCGCGGCCGGCGTACGACCGGCCGGCGAGTCCCCACGCGAAGACGAGGGCGACGACGCCCGTGGCGAGCGAGGTGCCGAGGGCGGCGCCGGCGACGCCGAGGCCGTACCCGAAGATCAGCGTCGCCGAGAAGGCGATGTTCAGCAGGGCACCGCCCGCGCGGATCAGCATGGGCGTCACGGTGTCGCCGACGCCCGCGTAGGTTCGGCTGGCGATCAGGTTCGGGAACTCGAACAGGAGCGCCGGCGCGACGAGGGCGAGGTAGGTGGCCGCGTGCCCCAGCGGTTCGGGGTCGGAGCCGAGGACAGCCACGAGTTCGGGCGCGAACGCGGCATAGAGGGTCGCTATCGGCGTCGCGATCAGGAGCGTGACGGCGAGGGAGACGGCGACGGTCGCGCTGGCCCGCGACGAGTCCCCGGCGCCGTAGGCCTGCGAGACGAGGGTGACCGTCCCGCCCGCGAGGCCGATGCCGAGGTACTTGCCCACCTGCCAGTAGACGTTGGCGAAGGCGAGACCGGCGACGGCCGCCGTCCCCACGTCCCAGCCGACCATCGCCAGATCCACGGTGGATTTGGACAGGATGGCCAGTCCGGTGACGATCCGGGGCCACGAGAGGTCGAACGTCTCGCGGAGACGCGGCGGGTCGATGATCCCGGCGCGGTCGAGGGCCCGGGCGAGCGCGTCGAACGGTCGCGCACCCATCGGCCGTCGTAGTGGTGGGGACGGTTAGTAGGTTGCGACGGCGGCCCCGAGACACGTCGTCGAGCCGACGAAACCGCCGCGCGCATGCTCGACGCAGCGCGCCAAGTGTGTCACGACTGCGGCCACGTCCACAAGGCGGCACCGGTCCCGACCACGTCGGGCAGTGTGGAGCCTGTGGTGGACCGGTCGGCGCGGCGGAACTCGACGACCCGATCGGTCCCTAGGCGACCCGGTTGCGGAGTTCCTCGCCGGCCCGGTGCTGTTCGAAGATCTCCATCACCAGGTCGGCGATGTCGAGGTGATAGCGGTTGGTAGCGGAGCCGCGGTGCGGGGAGATGATGACCTCCTCGAAGTCCCAGAGCGGGTTGTCCTCGGGGAGGGGTTCGGTCTCGAAGACGTCGAGGCCGGCGCCGGCGATGGTCCCGGCGTCGAGGGCCTCGATCAGGCCGTCTTCGTCGACGATGGGGCCGCGGGCGACGTTGATCAGGTAGGCGTCGTCGCGCATGACCTCGAACTCGGGGGTCGAAAACATCCCCTCGGTCTCCGGGGTGTGGGGGACGGCGATGGCGACGAAGCGCGCGCCGTCGATGGCCTCGTGGAGGTCGTCGGGGTGGTAGATCTCCGAGACCCCAGGGACCGACTCCTGGGAGCGCCGGACGCCGACGACGTCCATCCCGAGGGCGTCGGCGCGCTCGGCGATGCCGCGGCCCAGGGTGCCGAGGCCGACGACACAGAGCCGCTCGTTTTCCACGGTAAAGGGCCGTTCGTAGTCGGGTTCGAACCAGTGGTTCTCGTTCTGGTGGTCGCGGTAGACGTGGAGCATCCGGGCCAGCGACACCATGTAGCCGACGGCGATCTCGCCGACGGTCGTGTCGTGGATGCCCGTGCTGTTGGTGAGGGGGACGCCCTCGGCTTCGTAGGCGTCGGTGTCGAACTCGTCGTAGCCGGCGCGGATGCAGTGGACCCAGCCGGCATCGAGGAAGGCATCGCGGGGACGGAACGACGCGACCGCGTCCGTCCGGTCGAAGGTCTCGTCGTCGCCGACGACCTCGACGGGCACGTCGAGGTCGGCGAAGGCCTCGGCGAACCCCTCGACCGGGATCTTTGTCGATACGGACTCGTGGACACAGAGTCGTTCGAGCTGCGGTCTCTCGGGCATGTGTCCGAAATCCGGACTCTCGCTATTCAACGTTTCGACAGATGACGACTGTCGGTTGGACGTCCGTCCCCCAAATCTTCGACAATCGACGACTGCGAGTTAGGTATCTGTCCCTATCTTTAATAAAAATTAACTTTACAACCCCGGAGGTAATGGGTGAACGGTAGGATGAACGTAACAGACGCAGTCGCGGAGATACTGGCCGAGGAAGGTGTCGATCACCTGATCGGATTCCCGAGCAACCCCCTGTTCGACGACGACGCCGCCGAGGAGGCGGGCATCCGCCCCATCGTCGTCCGGCAGGAGCGAACCGGCGCCCACATCCTCGACGGCATCGCCCGGATCACCTCCGGGGACCAGGTCGAGGCGTTCGCCTGCCAGCACGGGCCGGGGACGGAGAACTCGGTGGGCGGGATCGCCCAGGCCTACGCCGAGTCGGCGCCCATCGTCGCGCTCCCGGCGGGCTACTCGCGGGCGAAAACGAACACGGACCCCAAGTTCAGTTCGCTCATCAACTACCAGGCGGTCACGAAGACGACGGAGCAGTTGACCGACCCCGAGGCGACCGGGGAGACGATCCGGCGGGCGTTCCAGGCGGCGCGAAACGGGCGCCAGCGGCCGGGTCTGGTCGAAATTCCGAAGGACGTCTTCTACGAGGAGGTCGACGACATCGACTACGAACCCACGTCGTCGACACGCTCTGGGCCGGACCCCGAGGCCGTCTCCGACGCCGCGGACGCGCTGCTTTCCGCCGACCTGCCGGTCATCAACGCCGGACAGGGCGTCCACTACGCGAAGGCCTGGGAGCCCCTGAAGGAACTCGCGGAACTGCTGGAGGCGCCCGTGGCGACCACGCTCAACGGCAAGAGCGCCTTCCCCGAGGATCACCCGCTCTCGCTCGGCGCGGGGTCGAAGAGCGAACCCCGTCAGCTCAACCACTTCGTCCACGAGGCCGACGTCCTCTTCGGCCTCGGGTGTAGCTTCACCAAGACCGCGTACGGCATCACGCCGCCCACGGAGGACAACACCCTCATCCACTCGACGAACGACCCCGGCGACGTGGACAAGGACTACAAGTCCGACCTCGCGGTCATCGGCGACGCGAAACTCGTCCTCGAGGCCATCGTCGACGAGATCCACAGCCGGATCGACGATACCGACTTCGGCCGGTACGACGACGTGACCGCGGAGATCGCGGCGATCGAATCCGAGTGGCGCGACGACTGGGCCGACGTGCTCGAATCCGACGAGACGCCGATCAACCCCTACCGGGTCGTCCACGAACTGAACGAGACGGTCGACAAGGAGGAGGTCGTCGCCACCGCCGACGCCGGCAACGCCCGCGACTTCATGGCCCCCTTCTTCGAGGTGACCGAACCGCTCTCCTACCTCGGCTGGGGCAAGACCACGCAGCTCGGCTACGGCCTCGGCCTGATGATGGGCGCGAAGCTCGTCCACCCCGAGAAGGTCTGTGTCCACGTCATGGGCGACGGCGCCATCGGCATGACCGGCATGGACTTCGAGACGGCCGTCCGCGAGGACATCCCGGTCCTCGAAATCGTCCTCAACAACTTCGAGATGGCGAGTTACGACACGCCGTTCTCGGGCCACTACGCCGACTTCGCCGAGTCCATGGGCGGCTACGGCGAACGCGTCGAGGACCCCGCGAACGTCGCCGACGCCATCGAACGCGGCGTCGAGAAGACCAAGGAGGGCACGCCGGTCCTGCTCGAGTTCCTCACCGACAAGTACACCGAGCTCTCGCGGCCCGACCTCGAGTAGCCGCCGCTGTTTCGGCCGGGATATAACCACATAGGGTTACGTTCGCCTCTAGAAGTTACTGTTCGTGGTTACACTTATGCCGCGACCGGCCGTAGGACGGGACATGTCCGGGGGCGTCACCGCGCGAACGCCGCGGCAAGCGCGGCGTCGAGCGCTCGTGAAGACGGTCTGTTATCGGCTGTCGATGGTGGCTGTCACCGTCATCGTCGCGTGGGTGGTCGTCGGCGACGTCGGCGACGCCGTCAGCGTCGGCCTCGTGGCCAACCTCGTGAAGACGGGGACCTACTACGGGTACGAACGGGTGTGGGACCGGATCTCGTGGGGGCTGATCGACGCCTGACCGTGGGAAAGGCTAACGGCCGTCGAGCCCGTACGGTCGCCGATGGCCTTCGAACTCGGCTTCCTCGTCGGGTCGCTCGCGATCCTCGGGGTCGTGCTTTACTTCACGCGGATCCGGGGTCCCTCGCTCCCGCACGAGGCGATGGCGGAGGGCGAGGGGGAGGGCCCCGACGGCGACGCGCGTGCAGTGCCCCCCGAGCGCACGGTCCCGGCGTGTGAACTCTGTGGGGAGAACCCGGCGGCCCGCTCCGTCAACGACATGCAGGTCTGCCCGGAGTGTGACGAGGAACTCCTGACGTAGGCTCAGGCCTCCCCCGCCTCGTCGGCGAACCGCTGGCGGGTGTGCGGGAGTTTCCCGCCGGCCGCGAGCAGTTCCCGTTCGCGCTCGTTGGCGTCGAGGCCGACCGTCGCCTCCCAGTCGTCGTCGACGCGGATCGTCAGCGTCTCCTGCCCGCTCTCGACGGCCGCGGCGGCGTCGTCGACGATATCGATCTCGTCGCCCTGGTCGATCCGCTCGTACGTTTCCTCGTCGATCGTCAGCGGGAGAAGCCCGAAGTTGATCAGGTTGGACTTGTGGATGCGGGCGAAGGACTGCGCGAGGACGGCCCCGACCCCCAGATACATCGGACAGAGGGCGGCGTGTTCACGCGAGGAGCCCTGACCGTAGTTCTCGCCGGCGACGAGGACGCCGCCGTCGGCCGCGGCGGCGCGGGCGGCGAACGTCTCGTCGACCCGCTTGAGCGTGAACTCGGAGAGCTTCGGGACGTTCGAGCGGTAGACCGACACCTCCTGGGTGGCCGGGATGATGTGGTCGGTCGTGATGTTGTCGGGCATCTTCAACAGCGCCGGGCCCGACAGATCGCGCCCCAGCGGGTCTTTCAGCGGCACCTCGTCGATGTTCGGTCCCTTGACGAGGCCGTCGTCGACCGCCTCGTCGGGCATGATGAGGTCCGATTCGCTGGCGCCGATGTAGCGTTCGGGGTACTCGAACCCCGGTTCCTCGACGTCGGCCGCGAGATCCCGGGGATCGGTGATCTCCCCCGCCAGCGCCGTCGCCGCGGCCACCTCCGGGGAGCAGAGGTAGACCGCGTCCGCCTCCATCCCCGAACGGCCCTCGAAGTTGCGGTTGAACGTGCGGACGCTCACGGAGTCGCTGGCGGGGACGTGACCGGCGCCGATGCAGGCGCCACACGTCGCCTCCGAGACGCTGACGCCGGCGGCCATCAGTTCCGCGGTGAAGCCGTCGCGTGCGAGCATCTCCGAGGCCTGTTTCGACGCCGGGGCGACGATGGTTTCGGTCCGTTTGGCCACCTCACGGCCGTCGAGCATCTTCGCCACCGGGAGGATGTCCTCGTAGGCGCCGTTGGTACAGGAGCCGACGAGCACCTGATCGACCTCGATCCCCGACACCTCGCGGACGGGCACGACGTTGTCCGGCATCGACGGACAGGCGATCAGCGGCTCCAGCTCCGAGAGGTCGACGACGATCTCGTCGTCGTACTCGGCGTCGGGGTCGGGCGCGAGTTCGACGAAGTCCTCGGGCCGGCCCAGTCGGTCGAAGAACTCCTTCGTGCGCTCGTCGCTCGGGAAGATCGAGGTGGTCGCACCCAGCTCAGTCCCCATGTTCGTGATGACGGTCCGCTCGTGGGCCGAGAGGGTCTCGACGCCCGGGCCGGTGTACTCGAACACCTTGTCGACGCCGAACTTGACGGAGTAGCGGCGCAGCAGTTCGAGGATCACGTCCTTGGCGGTCGTCCACTCGGGCAGTTCACCCTCCAGGCGGACGTTCACCACCTCCGGCACGTCGAGATAGAAGGGCGCACCGCCCATCGCGGTGGCCACGTCGAGACCGCCGGTGCCGATGCCGAGCGATCCCACGCCCCCCGCGGTCGGGGTGTGGGAGTCGGCGCCGAGCAGGGTCTTCCCCGGGGCGGTGAAGTTCTCCTTGTGGACCTGGTGCAGGATGCCGGTCCCCGGGCGTGCGAAGTACGCGCCGTAGGTGCCCGCCGCCGACCGGAGGAAGCGGTGGTCGTCGGAGACCTTGAAGTCCGGCTGGTAGGTCTGGTGGTCACAGTGCTGGCCGGCCACCTCGACTTTCACCTCGTCGAGGCCGAGCGCCTCGAACTGGAGCCACGCCATCGTCCCCGTCAGGTCGTGGGCGATGGTCTGGTCTACCTCGATACCGATCTCCTCGCCGGTCTCGATGTCGCCGTCGACGAGGTGATCGGCGAGGATCTTCTCCGTGAGCGTACGTCCCATAGTAGGTGGCCTTGCGGGCTGTGTCACATAACCGTTTCCTCCGACCGAGGGAGGGTAGCGCGGGCTACCCGCGGAGCACTTCGACGGGGTTGGCCGTCGACGCCTTCCAGGCGGGGTAGAGACCGCTGAGCGTGCTCGCGAGCACCGCGAAGCCGAACCCGAGCGCGAGGAACTCGAGGTTGCGGGGCTGCAAGACGAGGGCGGGCTGGCCGTTGAGGAGGCCGTTGACCGCGTAGCCGATCAGCAGGGAGAGGACGACGCCGACGAGACCGCCGACCACGCCCAGCAGCGTCGCTTCGGCGACGATCATCCGCATCACCTCGCGCCGGCGGATGCCCACGGCCCGGAACACGCCGATCTCGGCCTGTCGCTCGACGACGCTCATCAGCATCACGTTCAGGATGCTGACGCCGGCGACCACCAGCGAGATGGAGCCGACGCCGAGGAGCGCGGCGTTCAGCGTCGCGAAGAAGCCGCTGACGCTCTCCTGGATGTCGGCGGGGGTGAACGTATCGACCACCTCCTCGCGCTGGTTCAACTCCTGGGGAATCTCCGCGGCGAGTCGCTGGGCCGCCTCGCCGTCCTCGGTGACGACGGTCACCTGATCGTAACCGTCCCGGTCGACGTCGTCGAGCGGGACGACCACCGAGACGCCCTGCCCGAAGCCGCCCGGCTCGTCGAGGATGGCGATGATCCGATAGGATCGTCCGCCGATGGAGACCGTCTGGCCGAGTTCCACGCCGAGTTCGTCGGCGAGTTCGGCGTTGAGCAGGGCGCCGCTCCGCATCGGCGTCGGGATGGTCCCCTCGGCCGCGTCGTAGAGGGCGGCCGGCCGGGAGACGGCCTCGACGCTCACCTGCCGTCGCTCCGAGCGCGAGGCCACCTCCATCCGCTCCGAGCGCTGGGGGGCGACCACCGCGCCCGTCGCCACCCGCTCGATGGAGTCGACCTGTTGGTCGGTGATGACGTCGGCGGCGTTCTCCTCGCCGGGGAAGACCGTCACCGTGTTCGAGAGGCCGCCCAACTCCTGTGTGGCGCCGTACTGGAGCGCCGTACCCGTGATGCCGATGCCCGCGATGGCGACGACGCCGATGACGATGCCGAGGGTCGCCAGCCCGGTGCGGAGCGTGTTCCGGCGGAGGTTGAGCCACGCCATCCGGAGCGCCGGGAAATCGAGAGGGTCGATCACTGGATCACTCCGTCGATCAGTTCGACCGTCCGGTCGGTGAACTCCGTGACCAGTTCGTCGTGGGTGACCGACACCACGCCGACCTCCTCCTCGGCGCTGATGCGCTCGAACTCCTCCAAGATGTTGCGCCCGGTGTCGCGGTCGAGGTTGCCCGTCGGCTCGTCGGCCAGGAGGAGTCTGGGCTCGTTCACCAGCGCGCGGGCGATGGCGACGCGCTGGCGCTGGCCGCCCGAGAGCTGGTCGGGGCGGTGGTCGAGTCGGTCGCCCAGCCCCACCCGTTCGAGGAGGCTCCGCGCCCGCGGGCGCTGGTCGCCCTCGACGAACATCGTCGGCACGAGGACGTTCTCGACGGCGGTCAGCATCGGGACGAGGTGAAAGGACTGAAAGACGAAGCCGATGGTGCGCCGGCGGGCCATCGTGCGCGCCTCGTCGTCGTAGTCGGTCACGTCGCCGCCGTCGAGTCGGACCGTCCCCGCGGTGGGGACATCGAGGAGGCCGAGCACGTTGAGGAGCGTGCTCTTGCCGGACCCGCTGGGACCGATGACGGCGACCATCTCGCCGGGGTCGACCGCGAAGTCCACGTCCGCGAGCGCGGCGATGGTCTCGCCGCCGCTCCGGTACTCCCTGGTCACGCCGTCGAGTTCGGCGACCGGTCCGGCCGGTCGCTCGGGGGGCGAGTCGGCCTCGGGGGCGTCGCGGGTTCGCTCGGTCATTGCTCGTCGTCGCCGCGGCGCCGCCACCAGTAGATCACGCCGGCCCCGACGGCGAGGACGGCGGCGAGGCGAAGCAGGAGGCCGACCACGTCGATCCGGCCGACGCCGAGGAAGCCGCCACCGCCGGGCGGGCCGTCGGGCTCCCCCCTGCCAGCCTGCGGACCGGCGGGGGCGCCACCGCCGGCATCGGCGAGGTCGACTTCGACGACCCGGGAGTACTCCCGACCGTCCGCGATGTAGCTGATGCGGACGGGCACCGCGTCGGTCCGGTTCCCGGCCAGGCGCGCGGTCAACTCGAAGGACGTGAACTCGCCGGCGGGGACGTTGCCGACGAAGTAGTCCTTCGCCGGCGAAACCGGCGTCACGCGGTCGGTCCCGACGACGCTCACGACGGCGCCGGTCACGGTCGTCTCGCCGGTGTTCGAGGCGCTACCGGCGAGTCTGATCGAGCCGCCGGCCGGGAGGACCTCGATGCCGGTCAGCGTGATCCGCCCGTCGGTCGTCGGCGCGAAGTCGACGACCGTCGCCGTCTCGTGCGTGTCGCCGGCGGCCTCGTAGACCGCGTGGAGGGTCACCTCGCCGGCCGGCAGGCTGGACTCGCCGATGGAGACGTCACGGGTGGACTCGATCCCCACGTCCCCGACGAGTTTGCGGGCGACCGTCTCGCCGTCCGACTCGGCGCGCAGACGGACCCCCTCCAGCGGGACGTTCCCGAAGTTGGTGAGCGAGGTGTCGATGCGGGCCGTGTCGTTCTCGCGGACCACCTCCGCGTCGAGTTCGGCGTCGACGCGCGCTGGGTCGACGACGAACGTCCGCGTCTCGGTGACGGTGTCCCGGTTCCCGTTCGGGTCGCGATAGCCGAGCGTCGCGGTGAGCGGGTGCCGGCCGGCGCCGTCGAAGGTCACGTCGTACCCGACGACGCGCTCGCGACCGCCGAGGAGCGACGCGTTCACCCGGCTGGCATCCTCGACGGTGGCGTTCGGCCCCGAGAGCGTCAGGCGGAGGTTGGAGACGTTGGTGGCCGCGCCGTTGGCGACGGTGACGTTCACCCGACTCTCGGTCGAGGGGTCGGTCGGCGTCTCCAGCGACAGTTGCACGTCGCCGCCGTGGTCGTTGACCGTCATCGACACCGGATACTCGAGGTTGAACACGTTGCCGTCGGCGCTCACGCCGTAGACGTGGACCGTGAGTTGCTTGCGTCCGGGCGAGTCGAAGGTCGTCGTCAGGGGCAACTCGATCGAGCCGCCGGTGCCGATCGTGCCCGGGTCCTTCGACGTGGTGAGGGTGCGGGTGCCCTGCCGGAGCGACACCTGGTTGATCCGGGCGGCGGTGGTGGCACTCTCGAAGTTGCGGATCGTCGTCCTGACCGTCACGTCCTCGCCGACGCGTGGCGTCTCCGAATCGACAGTCGCGGACTGGATCGCCACCTGGCTGTCCGCCGCAGCGACGCCGGCCCCGAGCGTGAGAGTACTCGCCGTCAAGGCGACGATCAGGGCGAGGACGGTGAGGGAGGAGCGGTCAGGCATGGTGACACCACGTGGCGAGGGACGATCGGTCGACGAAGAGGTCGGGGCGTCCGAGACGAGGGACCATTACCACCCTCTCCGTCGGGGCGGAACTTATGTCGTCGGATAGGTGGAATCTGGATTTTCGTTACGGCCCGCGGCGCGTCACTCCGGATCGTCCGCCGATCCCGGCGGGTCGGCGGCGGGGCCGCGATCCGGAGCGTCGGGAGCGAGCGGCGGGCTCCGAAGCCATCACCTCCCGTGTGCGCCGCCGCACGCGTCTGCCCGCCATCGCGAAGGCTCACAGCAGTCCCTCCTCCCGGGCCAGCAGGACACCCTCGACCGTGGCGTCGTTGGTCGGCTGACGGCGGGCCACGTCGAGGGCCTCCTCGACGGGGACGGGACGGGGGGTGAGGAACTCGTTGCCGTCGAGGTCGCGGTCGGCGGGGGTCAGCCCCTCGGCGAAGACGATGCCGCGGCGGTGTCGGAGGACGCCGGTACAGGTCCAGAACTCCTGGAGGAGCGCGGTCGAGTCCGGAACGAAGCCCGTCTCCTCGCGGAGTTCGCGCGCCGCGGCCGTCGTGAAGGATTCGCCGGACTCGACGATGCCCGCGGGGAGTTCGAGGTGGGTCTCGCGGATCGTCGGCCGGTACTGTTCGACGAAGAGGAGGGACCCCTCGGCGACGGCGACGACGACGGCGGCGGGTGGGAGTTCCGCCCAGTAGTAGCGTTTGGTCGAGCCGTCGGGCTGTTCCACCAGGTCGTAGCCGCCGGTGTACCAGCCGGTCTCGTACTCGGTGACCGACTCGAGCACCGGCCAGTCGTGGTCCTCGCCGTCGTTCACGACCGCGTCACCTCCACTAGGTAGCGATCCTCGCCGTCGACGACGAGGACGCCGCCGTCCCGACGGGCGTCGGGGTTCCGGGCGATCAGTCCCTGTCGCTCGTCGAACGGCGAGTGCGAGAACGCCTCCTTCAGCCCGATAGGTCCGCGGCGGTAGGGGGCCGACCGCCCGGTGTCGATGGCCTCGGTGAGGTAGGGGTACCGACGGTCGGAGAGGTTCGTGGCGTCGACGGCGGGGCCGTCGGCGTCGGTCGGCGTCGCCGTCAGGTAGTATGGCTCGCCGGAGGCCAAAAGCGAGGGGAGGGCGCCGAGGGCGAGGAGGGCGAGGACGACGAACACGAAGCCGACGACCGCGCGGCGGGTGATCGGTCGCACGGTCGCCGTTGGGGCGGTTGGAATAAACTCGTTTCGCCACACCGCCGCGCGCCCGTCGCGTCACGTCCCCGAGACCGACCGGTCGGCGCCCACGTCCTGCCCCGCCGTCGGCAGTGTCACGACGAACACCGCGCCCTCGGGGTCGTTGTCCTCGACCCACACCGCCCCGCCGTAGGCGTCGAGCAGCGTTTGGACGAGATAGAGCCCGAGTCCCGTCCCCCCGCTCTCCAGCCCTTTCTCACCCTGCCCGAAGATCACCTCCTTCTGATCGTCGGGGACACCCGGCCCGTCGTCCGCGACGTAGACGACGACCTCGTCGTCGCGCGTTCGAGCCGAAACGGTGACCGTCGGCGCCGCTTGGTCGTTGTGTTGGACGGCGTTTTTCAGCAGGTTGCGGAACACCGAGTCGAGCATCTCGTCGGCGACGACGTCCACGTCCGGGATCGATCCCTCGACCGAGAACGTCGCCTCGGGGTACGCCGTTCGGATGGCGTCGAGTTCGTCTTCGAGCGCGGGCCGCAGGGGGACGGCGGCTCGCCCCTGCTCGGTGGCCAACATGACGTCGGCCAACTCCCGGGCGGTCTTCGTCAGCTCGACCGCTTGGTCGGCGCTCTCGACGATGGTCTCGACGTATCCACGCTCGTCGTCGACGCGTTCGTCGAGCAGTTCCGCGTACGACGACACCAGCTGGAGGTCGTTGCGGATGTCGTGGCGAACGACCTGATTCAGCAGTTCGAGGTTGTCGCGCTGTTCCCGCAGCCGCTGTTCGTACTCGACGTGGACGGTCCGGTCACGCCCGATTCCGGCCAGCGCGGGCTCGCCACAGGGATCCTCGAAGGTGTTCGCGATGAACTCGTACGGGATCGACTCCCCGTCGTCGGTCAGCAGGGCCAGTTCCATCCGGGTGTCGCCCGTCTCGAAGGCCTCTTCGACGGCCTCGACCGCGGCGTCGGCGTCGTCCGGGCCGAAGAAGTCCGCGATGTGCATGGTTTCGAGGGCCTCCCCGTCGTATCCGGTCACCGCTTCGAACGCCTCGTTCCACCGGCGGAGGTGGCCCGTCGAATCCAAGACGTAGACGATATCGTCGATCCCGTCCAGCAGGTCGTCGATGAGCCGTTTCTGCCGTTTGAGAGCGGTCTGTTGCTCGATCTGATCGAGCGCGACCCGGACGTTCCGCGCCAGCAGTTCCGTGAGCTGGATCTCCCGGTCGGTGAACTCGGTCGTCCCCGTGGCCGCACACGTGAGGACGCCGTGTTCGCCAAGCGGGAGGACGATCGACGACCGCAGGGGGACGTCCGCGGCGGGTGCGTCTCGGGGGAGCGAATCGCGAATCACGGTCTCGCCCGCCTCGAACACGTCCCAGAGCCAGTTACCCCGCGGGTGGGTCGGCGCCGGCGTCCCGGCCTCCTCGAGGAGTGCCTGATGCTCCGGCGAGTTCGCGACGAGGGCGAGTTCGGTCCGGTCGTCGGTGGGGAACCAGACCGAGGGCAACGAGAACCCGAGCAGGTCGGTCGCAGTCTCGACGGCGATCTCGGCGACCTCCGTTTTCGACGCCGCCTCGACGAACTCCCGAGTCGCCCCGTGGAGCGCCGACAGTTGCCGTTCGAACGCCTTGCGGTCGGTGACGTCCTGGATCGCCCCGTCGAACACCGTCTCCTCACCGACGTCCCTCGCGATTGCGGTGACGGCACCCCACAGCGCCTCGCCGTCGAGCGTTTCGAGTTCGATCTCCCGCTCTCTCACGACCGTCTCGTCCGCGAGTCGCTCGCTGAACGCCTCGCGCTCGGCGGAATCGCGGTAGAGGTCGCTGACCGAGTGCTCACGGAGGTGGGCTTTCGAGTCGGCGTCGAACATCTCGACCATCGAACGGTTCAGCAGCCGGAACTCGCCGTTCGGGCCGGCCGTACACCGGTAGACCCCGACCGGAAGGTTCTCGACGAGCCGTTCGTAGCGTTCGAGTTCCCGCTCGCGCTCCTTTCGCGCCGTGACGTCGACGCTGTTGACGATGATACACTCGAGGGACGGGTCGTCGAGACAGTTGGTTCCGAGCGACCGGAGCCAGCGCCACTCGCCGTCTGCGTTCCGGAACCGATACTCGACGACCCGTTCCAGGCCCGGGTTCTCCAGTCCGTTTCGGAACTGCCTGAGGACCCGCTCTCGGTCCTCGGGATGGATGTACTCGAACGCCGTCTCCCCCACCAACTCGTCGGGGTCGTGGCCGAGGACGCGCTCGACGGACGGGCTCTGGTACTCGATGGTCCCCCGCTCGTCGAGGACGGCGACGATGGACGCCGAGTGTTCGAGGAACGCCGCCTGTCGCTCGAGCGTGCGTTGGCGCTCCTTGCGTTCGGAGATATCCCGGCTCAGCGTGAGAAAGTAGTCGTCGCCGTCGAGTTCGATCCGACGGATGGACACCTCGACCGGGAACGTCGAGCCGTCCGCGCGACGGTGGGTCCCCTCCACCGTCTCCCGCTCGTCGGGAGCCATCCCCCGCCAGAGCGACCGTAGCTCCGCGTGACTGTGCGCTCGCTCGACGTCGGCGACGTTCATCGTGCGGAGCTCGGCGCGTTCGAGTCCCAGACTGTCGACCGTTCGGTCGTTGACGTCGATGATGGTGCCCTCGATGTCGTGAAGGATGATCGCGTCGGGCGAGATGTCGAAGAGAGGCTGCAGCCGCTGTCGGTCGACCCCCGAACCGTCCGAACTGGGCATGCTCGGCTATCGACAACCTGCTATGGAAAAAACCCCCTCCGATTCTCAGTGATTGCGAGCGCACGGCCGGTCGCCGTTCACAGACGGTCCCGATACAGCCGGCCGAACGCCTGCCGGCGGAGGGTGGCGACCGCGGCGTCGCGTTCGTCCTGAAACGTGGCGGCGACCGCCGCGTCGGCGAACGGCGCGGCGTGCCAGACCACGTTGTCCACGTCCTCGCTCCCGAGCATCGTCAAGTCCGCGTCGGTCGATGCGCGCCACGATTCGAACGCGTCGCGGTCGGCGACGTGGACGACGAGCAGCGAGGCGAAGATGGCGTCGCGGGCCGTCTCGACCACCTGGCTCGTCACGCGGTCCGCGTACTCCTCGCGGTCGAAGTCCATCGCCGTCGCCGTCTCGCGAACGGCGGTTTGGGCCGCCGGGCCGACCGACTCGTAGGCCTCGCGCGCCGCGTCGAGCGTCTCCGGATCGAAGACCCCCTCGGTGTCCATACGTGTGCCTCCCGGTACCGGGATTTACGCCTTTCCGTCGTCGTCCGCGTCGCCGTCCCCTTCGCCGAGCATCGCCCGCGTCATCTCCTTGGCCGCCGCGAGGGTCCGCTGGGCCTCGGGGTCCAGGTCGGCCGCCTCGAAGGCCGTGGCGCCGCCGGTTGGGGGGGCGTGGTCGTGCCCGTCGTGTCGGTCCGCGGGCATCGACTCCTCGAACACCTCGTCGTAGGGGGTCTCCTCGGCGTGGTCGGCGACGACGGGCGCCAGTTCCGCGGCGCCGTCCGATTCCCATCCCGGCACCGTCTCGTCGAGCCACCGCTCGTGGGCGTCGCCGTGGAGCATGGCGGTGAACGCCAGGTGGTTGGCGAGATGTTCGGCGTCGCGCTGGGGCGTCTCGCACACCGGACAGGCGAATCCCATGGGTGCCGTTGGGACTCCCGGGTGAAACCTCTAGCGCCGTTCCTGCCACTCGGGGACGTCGAGGACCATCACGAGGGCGTCCTCGCCGTCGCGGTAGTACCGGGGGACCCGCCGTGCCGTCTCGAAGCCGACGTCGCGGTAGAGCGTCTGTGCCGGGTCGTTGCTCTCGCGGACCTCCAACTTCACCAGCTTCGCCCCCTCGACGGCGAGGGCCACGAGCGAACGGACGAGGAGCGACCGACCGATGCCCCGCCGTCTGGCGGTCTCGGCGACCGCCAAGTCCTTCACGTGTCCGATATCGCGCCCGAAGTTGGGCGTCACGTCGCCGACGACGTAGCCGACGACCCCGCCGTCGCGGGTGGCGACCAGGAACCCGGGTTCGTCGAGGAACCGCTCGAAGGCGGTGTAGGGCCACGGCTGGCCGAACGACTCCCGTTCGATCCGGACGACCGCCCCCAGATCCGACTGCTCGGCGCCGCGAACCGTCACGTCGGCGGGCTGTGTCGGGACGGCCACACCGATCGGTACGGACGAGGGGAGCAAAAGCCCTCGGGCGAGGGGGTCGAAAACGGTGTCGCCTCAGTCGTCGGCGGGCGTCGCGCCGCCGGAATCCTCCTCGTACTGCTGTTTCGTCAGCGTGAGCTTGCCGCCGGCCGCGAGGATCTCGCGTTCGCGCTCGGAGGCGTCGAACTCGGCGGTCGCCTCCCAGTCGTCGTTGACGCGGATCGTGAACTCCTCGGCGCCGGACGCGACGGCCTCGGCGACGTCGTCGACGACCTCGACGTGGTCGCCCTGATCGATCCGCTCGTAGGTCTCCTCGTCGATCGTCAGCGGCAGGAGCCCGAAGTTGTACAGGTTCGCCTTGTGGATGCGGGCGAACGACTGCGCGAGGACGGCCTCGATGCCGAGATACATCGGACACATCGCGGCGTGTTCACGCGAGGAGCCCTGGCCGTAGTTCTCGCCGGCGACGAGGACGCCGCCGTCGGACTCGCGGGCGCGCTCCGCGAACGTGTCGTCGACGCGGGAGAGCGTGAACTCCGAGAGCTTGTCGATGTTCGAGCGGAACTTCAGGATGTCCGACGTGGCCGGGATGATGTGGTCGGTCGTGATGTTGTCGGGCATCTTCAGGAGCGTCTCGCCGGCGATGTCGGCGCCCAGGGGGTCCTTGAGCGGGACGTCGCCGATGTTCGGCCCCTTGATGAGGTCGTCGTCGACGGCCTCGTCCGGCTCGATGATGTCGGCTTTCGACCCGTCGTACCGGTCGGGGAGTTCGACGCCCGGCGACTCCAGGTCGCCGAGTTCCTCGGCCAGATCTCGGGGGTCGACGATCTCGCCCTTGAGCGCGGCCGCGGCCGCCACCTGCGGCGAGCAGAGGTAGACCGAGTCGTCCTCGATCCCCGAGCGGCCCTCGAAGTTGCGGTTGAACGTCCGCAGGGAGACGGAGTCGGAGGCGGGCACGTGACCGATGCCGATACAGGGGCCACAGGTGGACTCCGAGACGTTGACCCCGGCGGCCATCATCTCGGCGGTCCAGCCCTCGCGGGCGAGGAGTTCGCCGGCCTGCTTCGAGCCCGGTGCGACGATCATCTCGAGGTCCTTCTGGATCTCGCGGCCCGAGACCATCTTCGCCGCGGGCAGGATGTCCGCGTAGCCACCGTTGGTACAGGAGCCGACGATGACCTGTTCGACGTCCTCGCCGGCCACCTCGCGGACGGGCACGACGTTGTCCGGCATCGACGGCGCGGAGATCAGGGGTTCGAGCTCCGAGAGGTCGACGACGATCTCGTCGGCGTACGTCGCGTCCTCGTCGGGCGAGAGCTCGACGTACTCCTCGCCGCGGCCCTGCCGTTCGAGGTAGTCCTTCGTGCGCTCGTCGGTCGGGAAGATGGAGGTGGTCGCGCCCAGCTCCGTCCCCATGTTCGTGATCGTGGTGCGCTCGGGGACCGAGAGGCTCTCGACGCCGGGACCGGTGTACTCGAACACCTTGCCGACGCCGCCCTTGACCGACAGCCGGCGCAGCATCTCGAGGATGAGGTCCTTCGCGGTCGCCCACTCGGGCAGTTCGCCCTCCAGGCGGACGTTCACGACTTCGGGCATCTCGACGAAGTAGGGGCCGCCACCCATCGCGACGGCGACGTCGAGGCCGCCGGCGCCGATGGCGAGTTCGCCGAGGCCGCCCGGCGTCGGCGTGTGGGAGTCCGACCCGAGCATCGTCTTGCCCGGCGCGGCGAAGTTCTCCTTGTGGACGTTGTGGCAGATGCCGTTGCCCGGGCGGGAGAAGTACGCGCCGTAGGTGCCGGCGGCCGACCGGAGGAAGCGGTGGTCGTCGGTGTTCTTGAAGTCGAACTGGTAGGTCTGGTGGTCACAGTACTGCGCGGCGAGTTCCGTCTGGACTTCGTCGAGTTCGAGCGCCTCGAACTGGAGCCAGACCATCGTGCCGGTCGTGTCCTGTGTGAGCACCTGATCGATCTCGATCCCGATCTCCTCGCCGGGTTCGAGATCCCCCTCGACGAGATGGTCGTCGAGGATCTTCTCTGTGAGCGTCTGTCCCATAACGTCCGGCCATCGACCGCCGACGGACATAAATCCCGCGTTGAAGCGCGTTAACTCCTACCGAGTCGGTTTTCACTACGAACGTACCCCGATTCGACAGGCGCCGAACGACCGCCACGGTTTTGTCGCCGCTCGGCGACCCCCCGGTATGTTCCGTGCCGGCCCGTTCGTCGCCGACCACGTCACGCCCGTCACGCCCGAACAGGTCCAGCCCAACGGCGTCGACCTGACCGTCGAGGCGGTCCTCGAACCGACCGAGCGCGGCCGGATCGGTCGTGACGGCAAGCACGTCGCCGAGCGCGAACCCCTCAATCCGGACCCCGACGCCGACGCGTACGTCCTCTCCCCCGGCGGCTACGTCGCCCGCTACGGCGAGACCATCCGGATCCCCGAGGGCCACGTCGGCTTCGTCTACCCGCGCTCGTCGCTCATGCGGAACGCCTGCATGCTCCACACGGCAGTCTGGGACGCGGGTTACGAGGGCCGCGGCGAAGGACTCCTCGCCGTCCACCGCCCCGTCGAAATCGAACCCGATGCCCGGATCGCCCAACTGGTGTTCGCCGAGGCGAACCACGACGGCACCTACGACGGGAGCTATCAGGGCGAGCGGGTGGACTGACCGATCGGCGCGTCACACGATCCGGTTAGCCCCCTCGCCCACGCGCGCCGTCGGATCGACGCCGGTGTCGGTGTTGGCACCGCGACCGAACCGCGGCGAACCGCGAGTGAAAACAATCGTGCGTTTGTGTACGTCGCTCGGACAACCAGTCGCCCGAAACCGGCGATTAATTACGTGGGAGTCGTCCACACGGGGAACCGGCGGATGCGGGCGTCGGATCTCGCCATCCCCACGCCGGGCGCTCCGGGCACCCGGACGGCGGTTCGACTCCGCCGGTGGGCGTTCCCCACACGGGGAGACAGAACGGATGAGCAAGGACATCGCACTCTCGCGCCGCAAGGCGCTCGCGGCACTGGGCAGCATCGGCGTCGCCTCGGCCGGCGCCGGACTGGGAACGACGGCGTATTTCAGCGATCAGGAGACGTTCGAGAACAACCGGCTCACCGCCGGAACGCTCGATATGACGGTCGCGGCGACGAACTGGTACTCGGACTGGTCCGCCGACGAAGCCGAACACGCCGGGATGCCGTCCGGCGGCGAGTCGGCCGACTTCGTGCTCCCGGCACCGCCGGGCGCACCCGACGCACGCGACATCGAACTCGTCGTCGACGACGGGGAGGGACGGGCGCTGTTGAGCGATCTGAACGAGAACACGATCAACGGCGGCGTCTACGGGAGTC
This sequence comes from Haloplanus salinarum, assembly GCF_009762275.1. Lineage (NCBI taxonomy): Archaea > Methanobacteriati > Methanobacteriota > Halobacteria > Halobacteriales > Haloferacaceae > Haloplanus > Haloplanus salinarum. Next base: position 1,861,572 of record NZ_CP034345.1, read on the forward strand.
GGAACCTCTGTGGCACCGGTCGGAACGCGCCCGACGACGCCGTCCTCGTCGACCTGGCCGACGTGAAACCCGGGGATTTCGGCATCGTCGGGGTCCGGTTCGAACTCTGTGACAATCCCGGCTACGTCTGGATGCAGGGAGGACTGCGGTCGAAGGCCGAGAACGGCGTGACCGAACCGGAGGCGGACGACCCGGACGAGGCCGAGGGAGTGGTGGAACTGCTCGACGCGGTTCAGGTGGCCGTCTTCCGGGACCTGTTCGACGCGATGGACCAGCAGAGTTCACAGGTCTCGCTTCGGACCTTCCTCACGCTGATCGAGAACGCACCGGGCTACCCGCTCGTCGGCGACGTCGACGCCGAGGAGGGGGGCGGGACCGGACGGAGCTGTTTCGCCGGCGGCGACGACACCGACGCAGCCACCCCTCACGACGTGTTCGTCGTCTGGTGGCTACCGGTCGATCACGCCAATCAGGTCCAGAGCGATAGCGTCTCGTTCGACCTCGGCTTCTACACCGAGCAGTGCCGACACAACGACGGGACCGGACAGGTGGATCGGTCGTTCGGCAACGACTCGTCCGTGGCGACCGTCGGCGGTATCGACGTGACCGACCAGCGAGCGGGCGATCCCATCCCGCTTCCGGACGGATCGGAGACGTACGCCCGGATCACGCTCCCGGACGTGAAATACACCGGTTCGACCGACGCGCTCGGCGTCGAACCCGGCCCGATCCGGAACGTCGCCGGCCTCGTCGCGAACCTGAACGACGCCGTCCCCGCACCCGACGAGAGCGAGCCCTACTACGTCGTCGGCCTCCACACGCCCGGCGTCGGCAGCGGGGTTCCGACCCGGCGCGACTCGCTCGTCGGCGTCGCACCGCTCCCCGCGGGCCGGTACGAGGAGGTGATCGCACCCATCGCTCCGACGCCGTTCACCGGAACCGGCTTCCCGCCGACCGGCGAGACGGTGCTGACGGCGACGCTGTGGCACGGTCCCGGTGGCGACGAAACGGGGCCGATCACCGACGCCGACGGCGACCCCTACGCCGACGCGGCGGTGGTACGGTTCCCGTCGCCGTAGGTGGCGTCGACGCGGCGGACGGGCGGAGCGCCCTCGCGTCACGGCTCCGCCGGTCGCGTTGCACCGGATGGTGCCCCGTCGCACGGAAGCGGGCCGGGAGGGAGTCGAACCGGGTGGCGACGGACCGCTCGTGACTCCCTGATGCAACGCCCCCGCGGGTCGTTCGAAACCGTTCGCTGTCGCTCGCGGATTTCTCACGGGCCGGGAGGGAGTTGAACCCCCGACCGTCTGGTGACTTCCGCGACCTCCCGTCCGGGAGCGATCACGTTAAAAGCCAGACGCTCTGCCTGACTGAGCTACCGGCCCTCGATGTTCAGTATCCTTCGCTACGGTATAAACGTTTTCAGCCACGACGGCGGGGTCACGAATCCAGGTACGCCGACAGCGCCTCGGCCACCAGGTCGTCGGGGTCGCGGTTCTCGACCGACGCCAGCCGCCGGAGTTCGATATACTGCGCGGGGGGGAGCGTCAGGTCCATGCGGCCGAAGGTGAGACTGCGGTCGTCGAGGGTCGCTTCGACGGAGCGGCCGTCGCCCACCTCGCTGGCCAGTTGCCGGATTTCGCGGACGGTGAGGTCGTGTTCGAGCGTGGCCCACGCCAGGGCGTAGCGGTCGTCGCCGCCGACGCGGGCGATGTGTTTCGCCGCCGTCGGGGCGATGGTCCCCCGGGCGACGTGGCGCCGGATCGCCTGCGGGAGGTCGTGGACCCGCGCCCACTTCCGGATGAAGGCGACCGACACGTCACCCCCGGCGCGTTCGGCGGCCGCCTTGTACGAGCCGACGCCCCGAACCAGCGCGGCACACGCCGCCGCCCCCCGGAGCATGTAGACGTGGTCCTCGGAGCCGACGGTGTTCTCGGCGAAGGAACGAACCACGTCCGCGGCGAGTTGCACGCTCTCGGGGTCGTCGGGGTCGAACCCGACGGCCTCGTCCGCCCGTTCGCCCGTTACGGACGGATCGGCGCGCACGACCGGTTCGCCGACCGGCGACTCCCGGTCGGCCGGGCGCCCGGGCACATCGGGGTCGTCGCTCATCGTACCGTCCGTTCGGCGAGGAGACTCAAAAGTCCCCCGTGCGCGTGCGCCGTCGCCGAGCGATCACGCCGACGTCGCCGACACCCGAACCCGGTCACCGCGGGCGAAGTCGTGGTCCGGGGCGACCAGCTTCGCGCCGAACGCGGCGTCCCGGGCGACGAACAGCGACAGGCCGGTGATCGGGCGGCCGTTCGCCCGGAGGGTGACGCCGTCCCATGTCACCGCCCGCCCCTCGGCGACGCCGACGCGGTCGCCGGCCACCGAGACGGGCGTCCGGCCCTCGGCGTCCGGGAGGACGCCGCCGCCGTCGTAGTGGGGACACCCGCCGTCGAGGACGGTCCCCGGGGCGCCGGCGAGCCCGGCCCACGACCCCGGGTCGGGGTGACGGGGTCCGTCGAGGACGACGAACGTCTCGCCGGCCTCGCGGACGACGCCGGTCCCGTTCCAGTCGAGCGCCCGCACGGGCACGTCGACGGTGACCGGCAGCGAGCCGGCGGCGCGATACGGGTTCGCGTCCGGGTCGCGAAAGCCGAGGTGGACGTGGTCGTCGACCCAGGGGGCGAAAAAGCCCGAGCGGATCGTCTCGCCGAGGGTGTCGCCGACCGCGACCCGGGTCCCGGGATCGACCGCTGGGTCGACGTGCAGGATTCGGGCGACGCGGTCGCCGGTGTCGATCAGGAGGAGGTGATCCTCGGCGACGGCGTAGGGACGGGGCGGCGCACGCACGCTCCGGACGTCGGTCACGACGCCGGCGACCGGCGAGGGAGCGCGGTCGGTCGCCGGATAGAGGTCGATAGCACACCCGCGGTCGTGGGCGGCGTAGGGGGAGTTGAACAGCGAGAACCGCCGGAAGTGAGACAGCGCCGACGCCGTGACCGTGACCATACCGGGGGGTTGGCGCGAGCGGAGTTATACGGTCGGGTCGCGTTCGACCGCTCGCCGCGCCGAGGCCTCGCCAGTTATGTGCGTCCACATCCACGAACACCCATGCGCGTCCTGCGCGGTCGGGCGGCGACGGTCGAGGCCGACCGGGGACGAACCGGCGCGATGCTCGCGCGGACGGGAGCGACGGGCGAACCGGCCGTGCGCGTCTGGACGCCACACCGACAGGTGGCCTTCGGTCGGCGCGACGCCGCCGAATCGGGGTACGACCGCGCCCGTGCGGTCGCCCGGGAGCGGGGCTTCGAACCGATCGAGCGCCGCGTCGGCGGCCGGGCCGTCGCCCACACGGGGTCGACGCTCGCCTTCGCCCGCGCGGTGCCAGTGGCGGACGCCCGCGCCGGTCTGGCGGATCGCTACGAGGCGACGGCCGACCGGGTGCGGCGGGCGCTCTCGGCCGTCGGCGTCGAGACGGCGGCCGGGGAGCCGCCAGCGTCCTTCTGTCCCGGCAGCCACTCGCTGCGGGCGGGCGGGAAGGTGGTCGGAATCGCCCAGCGGGTGCGGACGGACGCGGCGCTGGTGGCGGGGTGTGTCGTGGTCGCGGACCGCGAGGAGTTGGCGTCGGTCCTCGCGCCGGTGTACGACGCGCTCGGCCAGCCGTTCGACCCGGGGAGCGTGGGGAGCGTGGCGGCCGCCGGCGGCCCGTCCGATCCGGAGCAGGTCCGGACGGCGGTCGAGCGGGAGCTGATCGACGGCGACGCGACCGTCCGCCGGCGGGCGGTGTGAGCGAGGGACTTACGGCGACCGGGTGACAGGTGGGGGTATGCTCGTCAGGAACGCACGGCTGGCCGACGGCCGTGTTCGGGACGTCCGGGTCGAGGGAGAGCGGATCGAGGCCGTGGGAGCCGGCCTCGACGCCGCAGGAGAAGTCATCGACGCCCGGGAGCGACTGTTGCTCCCCGGCGCCGTCGACGCCCACGTCCACTTCAGGGAACCCGGAGCGCCGCACAAGGAGACGTGGCGGACGGGGTCGCGAAGCGCCGCGGCGGGCGGGGTCACCACGGTGATCGACCAGCCCAACACCGATCCGCCGACGACGACCGGTGCCGCGTTCGACCAGAAGGAGCTGTGCGCCCGGCACTCGCTCGTCGACTACGGCGTCAACGGCGGCGTGACCGAGTCGTGGGACCCCGAGACCCTGTTCGACCGCCCGCTCGTCGCGCTGGGCGAGGTGTTCCTCGCCGATTCGACGGGCGAGATGGGCATCGACGGCGACCTGTTCGAGGACGCCGTCCACCGAGCCGTCGAGGCCGGCGTCCCCGTGACCGTCCACGCCGAGGACGCGACCCGGTTCGACGACGCCGCCCGCGACGCCGCCGGCGACGGGGTCGGCGTCGACGCCCACGCCGACGCGTGGAGCGCGTACCGCACCGCCGAGGCCGAAATCGCGGCCGTGGAGCGGGCCGTCGAGGTGGGCGTCGACGCCGGCGCCCGCCTCCACGTCGCCCACACCAGCACACCCGAGGCGGTCGACCTCGTCGCCGACGCCCCCGACCGGGTGACCTGCGAGGTGACGCCACACCACTGCCTGCTCTCGCGGGCGGACCTCGACGGCCTGGGCACCTACGGACGGATGAACCCGCCGCTCCGGAGCGAGGAGCGGCGGGCGGCCCTCTACGAGCGGGTGGTCGACGGCCGGGTCGATCTGCTGGCCACGGACCACGCGCCCCACACCCGCGAGGAGAAGGAGGCGTCGCTGCTCGCGGCACCGAGCGGCGTCCCCGGCGTCGAGACATTGGTGCCGCTGTTGCTGGCGGAGACGCGCGACGGCCCGTTGACCGTCGAGCGGGTCCGCGATCTGACCGCCGCGGCGCCGGCCGCCACCTTCGGGCTGGAACGCAAGGGGCGGATCGAAGCCGGCATGGACGCCGATCTGGCGCTGTACGACCTAGAACGACCGCGGCCGGTCGACGGGGGGCGGCTCCACTCGAAGTGTGGGTGGACGCCCTTCGAGGGGTTCGAGGGCGTCTTCCCCGAGTGGACGACGGTCCGCGGGGACCGGGTGTACGACGCCGCGATGGACACCTTCGGGACGGCCGCCGGCGAGAACGTCGGTTAGTCGAGGTCGTCCCGGAGTTCCGCGCTGGACTCGCGGACCTCGCGCATGGCCTCGGAGACGCGGTCCTCGGCGTCGAGTTCCTCGGCGACCGAGAGGTCGACGCCCTCCACCTCCAGCAGGAACTTCGCGACTTCGGTCACCTCGTACATCAGTTCGTCGAGTTCCTCGGCGGTGAAAAACCCGGACATGGCGCCGTAGAGGAAGGTCGCGCCGGCCTTCTGGACCTTGTCCTCGAAGGAGGTCCGGGCCTGGTTGACCGCCTGTGGCGTGTAGGTGTCGGTCATGAAGGGGACGAGCCGTGGCAGGTTCTCGCCGATCTTGGTCATCTCGACGCCGGTCTCGGTGCGGAAGTCGACACAGAGTCGCGCGATGGCCCACTCGCGGGCCGTGATGTACGTCCGGTCGCGGAGAAAGGAGTTGACGCGGTCGTACTCGGCGCCGTCCATCTTCTTGAAGCGCTCGTACTTGCGGACGTCGGCGGGGACCGAGTCGGCGTCCGCGGCCGAGTCGGCGCCGCGGGCGTCGGTCCGGTCGTCGGCGGTCCCCCGCCCGTCCTCGGCCGCCGGCGCGTCGTCGCTCATGTGCCGGCGTTCCGGTCGCCGACGCAAAAGCGTTCCGTCGCCGTCTGCCGGCCGTCTGACGACCGGTCGCGTACCTTTTTCAGTCGCCGTACCGAGACGTCGGTCATGAAGCTACTGCTGGGCATCGGCGGGAGCGACGACTCGATCCGCGCCCTGGAGCGCACCGTCGCCCGCGTCGCCGAGACGGGCGACGATCTGACGGTCGCCATCCTCCGGAACCCGGCAACGGAGGCGGACCCCGAGGGGATCGAACGACGAGTGCAGGACGTCCTCGACGACGCGGGCGTGCGGGCCGCGGTCCGCCACCTCGACGGCGATCCGGGGAGTCGGCTGGTCGAACTCGCGGAGGGGGAAGAGTACGATCGGATCGTCCTCGGCGGCGGCGAGACCAGCCCCATGGGGAAGATCAAGCTGGGAGGCATCGCCGAGTTCGTCCTGTTGAACTCCCACATCTCGGTGACGCTGGTCCGATGACCGACGACAGCACCTACCCCGACGAGGTATCGGGACCGTTCCCCCGGCCGCCGACGGCGTTCGAGGACCGCGAGGGGCGGTCGATCACCGTCCGGCGCTACGACCCGGACGACCGCGGGGCGCTGACGGCGATGTACGAGGCGTTCGACCCGGCGGACCGCGCCCAGGGCATCCCGCCGACGACCGAGAAACGCATTACCGAGTGGCTCGACGCCATCACGGGCGAGGAGACGGTGAACGTCGTCGCGACCCACGGGGACGACGCCGTCGGCCACGCGACGCTCGTCCCCGACGAACCCGAAGGCACCGCGGAACTCGCCATCTTCGTCCTGCAGGCCTACCAGCACGCGGGCATCGGCACCCGACTGTTGAAGACGCTCCTCGGCGCCGGCGCCGCGGACGGCTTCGAACGCGTGTGGCTGAGCGTCGAGCGCTGGAACGAACCGGCGATCAGCCTCTACGAGAAGGTGGGGTTCCGCGCCAGCGACACGGAGAGCTTCGAACACGAGATGGCGATCCGGCTGGCCGATCAGACCGAGAGCACGGGCTGACTCGCGTAGAGGAGGACGTACTCGGCGGCCTTCGCCAGCACGTCGTCCGTCTCGCCCGAGAGGGGTTCGCGGGGGACGACCACGAAGTCGGCGCCGAGTTCCTCCGCGGTGTCGAGGACGACGTTGCCCGGATGCTGGGAGAGGCGGCTGGTCGAGAACCCGTGGGCCATCGACGTCGAGAGCGGGACGTCGGCGTCGGCGACGGTGTCGACGACCGCGTCCAGGAACGCCTCGGAGTCGGCCGCGAGCGTCTCGTCGTCGACCGCCCCGGTGTCGATGGCGCGGGCGACGTCGTCACCGACGACGTAGAGCGCGTGGACCGCGGCGTCGTACTCGTCGGCGATGGCCGCTGCGTACTCCACGGCCGCGAGCGACTCCTCGCTCCCGTCCACGGGGACGAGCACGAGCGACGGCGAGAGCGGATCGGTCATAAGCGAGCCTGCGCGGGCCACGGGCAAAAACGCTCCCCCGACGCCCGCGCCGTGCTGCCGGACACCGGGTTTATGTCCCGACCGGCCGAACTCGCGTCCATGTTCGACACCATCGTCATCGCGACGGACGGTTCCGAGAGCGTCCGCCGGGCCGTGAGCGTCGCCCTGGACCTGGCCGAGCGCTTCGACGCGGCGGTCCACGCGCTCTACGTCGTCGACGAGGGGGAAGTCGAGAGTTCGCCCGATCAGGTGCGCGAGGAGATGCGCGCCGCCCTCGACGACGACGGACGGGCGGCGCTCGAGGATATCGAAACGGCCGCCGACCGTCCGATCACGACCGCCGTCCGCGAGGGACGTCCCGCGACGAAGATCAGGGAGTACGCGACCGAACACGACGCCGATATGGTGGCGATGGGGACCCGCGGCCGGCACGGCGAGAACCGGTTTCTCATCGGCAGCGTCGCAGAGCGAGTCGTCCGCACCTGCCCGGTGCCCGTGCTCACGGTCCGACAGCTCGACGAGAGCGAACACGACGGCGGGGACGGAGTTCGCGACGCGGCCGCGAGCGCCTAGTCGACCCGTCACCGGCCGAATCGCGGGATACTTCGGGGCGGCCCGCGTCCGGTCGGTATGGACGACGACCTGATCGACGACGAGGGACGCTCCCTCTCGCGGAAGTCGCGCCTCCCCGGTGCGGGCTTTTTCTATCCCGACTCGCTCGACGAGGAGTACGCCGACCGGCGCGCCCGCGAGGCCATCGAGGGCGCGGAGGCGGTGGTGGTCGCCGACGGCGACGCCGACGGCCTCGCCTGTGTGGCGCTCCTGCGGGAGCGCTACGACGCCGCGCTCGACGTGGCGCCGTTCGAGGCGTCGCTCGCGGCGCGGCTGGATCCGGGGCTGGACGACGGAGACGACGACGAGGACGAGGACACCGAGGACTCGCCCGTCGGCCTCGTGACCGCGAGTCCCCACTCGCTGTCCGAGGCGCTCGACCGCGTCGCCGAGTACGCCGACGCCGGCGTCGACGTCTACGTCTGTGACCTCTGTCCGGACGACGAGTCGGTCGTCGAGGCGGCCGACGCGGTGACCGACCGCGCGGCGACGGTCCGCTGGTTCGACCACCACCAGTGGGACGACGACGTGGCGAGCGCGGTCCGGGCGGCGGGTGTCGACCTCGTGATCGGCGAGTCCGACGAGGAGTGCACCGCCGACGTGGCGCTTCGCTCCCTGGACGACGACTTCCCCGACCACCTCGTCGACCTCGCGGCAGTCACACGGGATCACGACCTCTGGATCAAGGAGGACCCCCGGAGCGACGACCTGGCTGACTACGCCCACTGGGCGAGCGCCGAGGAGTACGTGACCGTCGTCGGGCGGTACGGCCCGGCGCTTCCGGAACCGGTCGTCGACTACCTCGAGGACCGGCGCGTGGAGAAAGAGCGGTTGATCGAGGCGGCGGTCGACCGCGCCGAACTGCACGACGTCGGGCCGTGGACCGTCGGCGTCACCTACGGCCGGTGTTCGCAAAACGAGGTGGCCGAGGCGCTGCGGGAGGACGGGGCCGACGCCGCGGTGATCGTCAAACCCGCCGGCAGCGCCAGCATCCGCGGGAGCGAGGGCTTCGAGCGCGCACACGAGGTGGCGGCACAGGTGAACGGCGGCGGCCACCCCCGCGCCGCGGGCTGCAAGCCGGACGTCTACGACGACATGCTCGACTACGCCCACCACTGGACGACCGAGGGGCAGGCGACCAAGCGGGTGATCCTCGCGGCGTTCGAACGGTTGATCGAGGACGACGGGACGGCCGACGAGTAGCGGGCCGTCGGGACGGCGGGAGTGAACGCAACGCCACGGGAGGAGGGGCGCAACCTGACCGGGACGAAAGTCGACGAGATGGCACGACCTCCCGTCGTCGGGCTCAGGAATATCTCCGGACGGAGCATCCCGATGGTATATTTACGCAGGACGACATCCCGACATATGGTAGAACCCGCCCTCATCCTTCCGCCCGAACCGGACGAACGATGGCAACTCGCCAAACAGATGGGTGTCACGCAGGCCGTCATCCACCCGCTGGAGATCGGCGACGGGCGGACCCAGTGGTCGTTCGACGACCTGCTCGGGCTACGAAACTGGCTCGAGGATGCGGGGTTGGAGTTCGCGGTCCTCGAAGGATCGGTCCCCATCTCCGACCGGATCCGCCTCGGCCGCGAGGGGCGGGACGAGGACATCGAGACGTTCAAAACATTCCTCCGTAACTGCGGTCGGGTCGGGATTCCGGTCGTCTGCTACGACTGGATGGCCGGGATTCGCTGGGCGCGCACCGGGGCACACGTCGAGTCCCGCGGCGGCTCCTACGTGACCGGCTACGACGACGCGAAACTGCGGGGAGGCGGCGACGGCGAGGGGATCACCCACGAGCAGCTGTGGGAGGCGCTCGAACACTTCCTCGAGGCGGTCGTTCCGGTCGCGGAGGAGGCGGGGGTGAAACTCGGCCTCCACCCCGACGATCCCCCCCGCGAGTCGGTTCGCGGGACGCCACGGATCGTCACCAGCGTCGACGCGTACGACCGCGTCCTCGACATCTACGACAGCGAGTACAACGGGATCACGTTCTGTCAGGGGAACTTCGCGGCCATGGGTGCGGACATCCCCGCGGCCATCCGCCGGTTCGGCGACCGGATCAACTTCGTCCACTTCCGCGACGTCGAGGGCGACGCCGACGGGTTCGTCGAGACGTGGCACGACGACGGGCCGACAGACATGCTCGCCGCCATGCGCGCGTACGAGGAGGTGGGGTTCGACGGGCCGATGCGTCCCGACCACGTGCCGACGATGGCCGGCGAGGACAACTCGAACCCGGGGTACCACACGCTGGGGCGACTGTTCGCCGTCGGGTACATGACCGGACTGCTCGAAGCCGCGAGCGAGTAACTACACCTCGCCGACGACCCAGCGATCGGAGAAGGCGGTGCCGTCGGGACAGGCGGCGTAGGCGTGGATCACGTCACCCTCTGTGTAGATGCCGCCGACCTCCTCGTTTTGTGCCTCCGCGAAGGCGAGGACGAACGCCGCGCCCTCGCCGCAGTCGGGGCAGGTACCCCCGGTCAGGCCGGGGTCGATGTCGCCTTCGGTACCCATCGCCTCCTTGGCGAAGGCCATGGCGTCCATGCCGGTCCCGGCCGAGAACAGCCGGCGGCCCTGTTCGCCCGGGACGACGAGGACGACGCCGCCGTCGACGGGAGTGCCGTGATCGGCGAGGGTGCCCTCGTCGTCGAGGTAGTCGTCGGTGAGGTAGAGCGCGACGTGGTCGAGTCGGTCGCCGGCGAGGAAGGCGTCGAGGTCGGGGTCGCTCATACCGTCGGCAGGTCGCCGAGGCGTAAAGAAGGGTCGCTTCCGGCCGGTGGGTCGACGGGACGACGGGGGTTTTTGGGCGTCGTCGTCGTCGATCGGGTATGAACCGAACACAGCTCTCGGGCGCGGCCTACGCGCTGTTCGGCACCGGACTGGTGGTCGACGGCGCGGTCGACCTGCGTGGATCGTTCGCCGTCCTCCCCGCGCTGACCGCGCTGTTCGGGGTCGGCATCCTGGTCGCCGGCGTCGTGACTCTCACCGGATCGGACGCGGCACCCCTCGACGGACGACTCGCCGTCGGCGAACGGCCGACGTGGGTGGTTGCGCTGCTCGCGCTGGCGGGGACGCTGTTGCTCGTCGGGGCGGCGTTCCGGCTACTCGTCGCGTAGGTCCTCGGCGATGGCGGTAAGCGAGTCGTCCGGGCGGCGGGTGACCGAGTACACCGTCCGGCGGCCGGGCACGCGGACGCCGTAGCGGTGGCCCGGCGTCACCTCGTCGACGTCGACGCTCCGGCCGACGTCGAGGTCGGTGCCGCGAACCCACTCGACGAGGCGGTTCGTCCCCTCGCGGTCGCTCCGCGCCAGGCGACGGTTGTCGTAGGCCCCACGGAGCAGGGGCCCCGACGCGTCGGCGTCGACGCGGGCGTGGTACTCGTCGCCGTCGAGGACCAGACGGACGAACTCGCCGGGGTCGACGGCGACGTCGTCGGGCAAGCGGAGACAGGGCCGGCGGGTGCCGCCGCTCCGGGCGAGTTCGGCACGGTACGTCGTCACCGCATCCCCGTCGCTGGCGACGCGGTCGGGCACGACTACTCGTCGTCCGCGTCGGCCTCGTCGTCGGCCTCGTCCGCGCCGAAGCCGGCGTCGCCGTCGACGACCTTCGCGTTGATCTGTGCCACGGCCTCGCTGATCTCGCGCCCGCGGACGGTCACGCGCTTTCGCTCGCCGTCGCGGGACGGATCGAAGCCGACGCCACCCTCGAGGAGGACCTCCTTGAGCGACGGCCCGGCGACGTCCGCGCGGAGGGGACGGCCGGCGTCGTCTGACCCGCCGGTCAGTTCGAGCGTCGTGCCGTCGAGGCCGACGGCGCCGCCGTCGACCTCGGCGCCGAGTTCGCGCCCGAGAAACCGGTTCGCGTCCTGTCCGTCGACCTCGAACTGCTCCGTTCGACCCGTATCCGGGTCCGAAACGACGACCTTGAAGTCTGCCATGCCCGGATTCAGACGGCCGCCGATAAAAAGCACGTCGAAACCGAGCGTCGCGGCCGACGCGCCCGGCGCGCGGGCGACGCCGAACATCCGGGGACGAATTATTAATTGATTCAGCTTATTTTGGCAAACATTCCACTCTAGATCCCGTATATTGGCAAGAGGATTAATATAGACGTGACGGCTAGGGCGAGCTGATGAGCGACGAGTGCGACTGTGACGACGGGGCGGCGGGCGCCGACCGCCGCCCGGACGGGACGGCCCGGGGCGAGCGCCTCCGGGCGTCCGTCCCGGCCATGGACTGCCCGTCGTGTGCCGGCAAGGTCGAGCGGAGCGTCCGGACGCTCGCGGGGGTGGGGACGGTCGAGACGCGGCCGGCGTCGGGGACCCTGATCGTCGACTACGACCCCGACGAGACGACGGCCGAGGCCGTCCGGGGGCGTGTCGACGCGGCGGGCTACGCCGTCGCTGACGTCGAGACGGAGACGCTCGCGGTGCCGTCGATGGACTGCTCGTCGTGTGCCGGCAAGGTCGAGTCGGCGCTGTCCGGTCTCGACGGCGTCGTCGACTACGACACCCGACCGGCGTCGGGTCGGGTCGAGGTGAGTTACGACCCCGGGCGGGCGACCCGCGGCGACGTGGTGGCGGCAGTCGAGAACGCGGGCTACGAGGTGGTCGAGGGCGACCGGACGGAGTCGTCGATCTGGCGGAGTCGGCGTGCGCTGAAGACCGGGGTCGGCGCCGTCGCCCTGCTCCTCGGGGTCGTCTTCGAGTACGCCCTCACGGGCGCGAACGCGACGCTCGCGACCGGGTTCGGGCGGACGATCACCGTCGACTGGGCGCTGTACGTCCTCGCGGCGGCGGTGGCCGGGCAGGCCATCCTGCGGAACGGGTGGTATTCGGCGCGGACCCGCAGCCTCGACATCGACTTCCTGATGAGCGCCGGCGTGGTGGGCGCCATCGCCGTCGACCTGCCCTTCGAGGCGGCGACGCTCGCGGTCCTCTTTTCGGTCTCCGAACTCCTGGAGCGCTACTCGATGGACCGCGCCCGGTCGTCGATGTCGGAGCTGATGGATCTCTCGCCCGATACGGCGACGGTGCGACGCGGGGCGGCGGGGAAGGACGGCCAGGAGGAGACGGTGCCGGTCGACGAGGTGACCGTCGGGGACCTGGTGGTGGTGCGGCCGGGCGACCGCGTGCCCGTCGACGGCGTCGTCCACGGGGGCCGGAGCGCGGTCGACGAGTCGCCGATCACGGGCGAGAGCGTCCCGGTCGACGTCGCGCCGGGGGACGAGGTGTACGCCGGCAGCATCGTCGCCGAGGGGTATCTGGAGGTGGAGGCGACGGCGCCAGCGGCGGAGTCGACGCTGTCGAAGGTGATCGACCTGGTGGAGGACGCGGAGCGCGACAAATCCGAGCGCGAGCGGTTCGTCGACCGCTTCGCGTCGTACTACACGCCGGTCGTGGTGGCGCTGGCGGTGGCGACGGCGCTCGGACCGCCGCTGCTCGTGGGCGCGGCGTTCGAGACGTGGTTCGTCCGCGGCCTGACGCTCCTGGTCGTCGCCTGTCCCTGTGCGTTCGTCATCAGCACGCCGGTCAGCGTCGTCTCGGGGATCACGAGCGCGGCACGCAACGGCGTCCTCATCAAGGGCGGGGACCGCCTGGAGGCGATGGGCGAGGTGGACACCGTCGCCCTCGACAAGACGGGGACGATCACGGCCGGCGAACTCGGCGTGACGGACGTGGTGGGGCTGAACGGGGCGAGCGAGGACGACGTCCTGGGGTGTGCGGCGGCGCTGGAGCGGCGGAGCGAACACCCCATCGCGACGGCCATCGTCGACCGCGCGACGGAGACCGGGGTGCCGGACCGCGAGGTGGCCGACTTCGAGTCGATCACGGGCGAGGGCGTCCGCGCCGACCTGGACGGCGTCACCCACTACGCGGGCAAGCCGGCGCTGTTCGAGTCGCTCGGATTCGACCTCGAACACGCCCACATCGCGACCGACGGGGGCCTCGCCGTCGGCGCCGACCTCGAACCCGAGGCCTGCGACCACGGCCAGGGGGCGTACCTCGACCTCGTGAACGACGTGGTCCCGCGCCTGCAGGCCGAGGGCAAGACCGTCGTCCTCGTGGGCACGGCCGAGGAACTGGAGGGCGTGATCGCCGTGGCCGATACGGTCCGCCCGGCGGCCGCCGCGGCCGTCGACCGCCTGCACGACCTCGGCATCGAGCGGGTGGTCATGCTGACCGGCGACAACGAGCGGACCGCCCGCGCCATCGCGTCGCAGGTGGGGATCGACGAGGTGCGGGCCGACCTCCTCCCCGACGAGAAGGTGGCGGCGATCCGCGAGTTCGCGGCCGACTCCGAGGCGGCCGCGGCCGACGACGCCCGCCTGCCCTGGAACCGGACGAACGGCGGCGTGGCGATGGTGGGCGACGGGGTCAACGACGCGCCGGCGCTCGCGGCCGCGACGGTCGGCGTGGCGATGGGCGCCGCGGGCACCGACACCGCCATCGAGACGGCCGACGTGGCGCTGATGGGCGACGACCTGACGCGCCTGCCCTACCTCGTCGCGCTCGCCCAGCGGGCGAACCACGTCATCAAGACGAACATCTGGTCGTCGCTCGGCGTGAAGATGATCCTCGCGGCGGGCGCCCCGCTCGGCCTGGTGAGCGTCATCCACGCCGTCGTGATCGGCGACATGGGCATGAGCCTCGCGGTGACGGGCAACGCGATGCGGCTGGCGAACGTCGAACCGGAGGAGTGAGCCGCGCGAGGCGGGGGATCGGCGCACCGTCCGTCAGTTTCGACACCACTTTTTTCCGACTCGACCTGGTCGTCGGTGGATATGTGGGGGACACGATCGAGTGACAGCGGGTCGACCGATGGTGACATCTTTCTAACAGTATCGCCGATCGAAATCGCATCTCGATGACCGGGGGAACACGGATACGCCTCACGGCGGTAGCGATAGCGCTCCTGCTCGTCACGAGCGGCCTCGGGGCGTTCGGCGGGACCGCCGCCGCCAGTTCCGGCGGCAACCCGCCGCCAACCGCCGATCCCGGACAACTCGCCGTCTCGCTGACCGACGGCGACGGCACCGTCAACGCGACGTATCGGGTCGACGAGACGACGGGGACGATCAACGCCTCCTACGCCGGGGCGAAGGCGGACGTAAACGTCTCCTACACCGACAGCGCGACGGCCATCCAGTTCGCGCTGGACAACGGGACCGCCGAGAACGACACCGTCGTCGTCGGCGGTGGGACGTTCAACGGGAGCGTCGACATCGATTCGACGGCTGGAATCGTGCTCGACGGCGGGTACAGCCGACTCGACGGTGGCGGTGTTTCACTCGGATATCCCGCCGTCAACGTGACTGTCGACGGGGCGACGGTGCGGAACCTCACCGTCGTCGACTCCGGAGGCGACGGAATCGGCAGCCTGAGCGCCGCCGACGTGACGCTCCGGAACGTCGAAGTCATCGACAGCAACAACCACGGCATCGACTTCGCCAACGGGACCATCCGGAACACGACGGTCGAGGGAGGAAGCGTCGGCCTCTACCAAGGGATATCGAACGGCTCGACCATCACGGGGATGACGATCCGACAGGCTTCGTCCACCGGTCTCGAGATCGACAGTGCGAACCACACGATCCGGGACGTGACGGTGAACAACACCACGAGCGGCAAGGGGGTTCTCGAAGCCGGCGTGAACAACACCTACGAGAACGTCACGGTCACGAACAGTAGCACCGAGGGGTTCGAAGTCGGGGAGTCGGAGTCCGTCAGCACGAACGCGACGCTGCGGAACGTGACCGTGGAGGACAACGCGGCGAACGGGATCATCGCCAACGAGGGCGACGGCGTCCTGCTGTCGAACGTCACCGCCGTCGACAACGGGGAACACGGCGTCCGGCTCGAAATCTCGGGAACGGTCCGCCATCTCACCGCGACTGGCAACGACTGGGACGGGCTCAAAACCACGTTCGGCAGCGACGGCGCGACTATCGTCGACGTCACCGCGAAGCGGAACGGCGACGGGCTAGAGATCAGCGCGGCCAACACGACCGTTCGGGACGCGATCGTGACGAACAACAGCGACTACGGAGTGAGCGCGACGGGGTACGTGAACAACACGTTCGACGACGTGACGATCACCCGGCACGGTGACACCGGGATCAGACTCGGCGAAGGGGGGACGCTGGTCGACAGCGTCGTCTTGGACAACGCGAAGAACACCTTCGGCGGTTCGGGAATCTTCGTGAAAGGAAAGAACGCCACCGTCCGGAACGTGACGGTTTGGGGCAACGGTCTCGACGTCGAGGCGGCGAACGTCGTCGTCCGGAATCTCACCCAGAAGGGGAGTGGCGGTACCGGTTTGGCGGTCGACGCCAGCAACGTGACCGTCGACGACGTGAGCGTCCGGAACAACCGCTACTACGGCCTGCACGACCAGGGTGGGGACAACGCCTTCTCGAACGTCACCGCCGCCGACAACGGACGCGCGGGGATCAAGGTCGCGAAGGGGACGGTCCTGACGGACAGCCGTGCGTCGAACAACGGCGACGGCTCCGAGTCCGGCGTCAGGGTGGACGAACGGAACATCACGCTCCGGAACGTGACGGCGACGGGGAGCCCCGAGGGATTCAACGTCAGAGAGCCGAACGCGACCCTCACGGACGTCGTCGCCCGGAACAACAGTGATGTGGGGTTCAGGGTCAAGGATCGAAACGCCACCCTGACCGACGTCGTCGCCCGGAACAACGGCGACGGGATCAGAATCGTCAACGACGGGTTCGACGCGACCCTGCGGAACGCCACGGTCGCGAACAACTCGGACGACGGCGTGTACCTCGAGGACCGAAGCGCCAGAGGACTCCTGATCGCCAACGCGACGGTACGGGACAACGGGAACGCCGGCATCGACATCAGCCCGCAGACCGGGTCACGGATCGTCGACACGACGCTGACCGCGAACGGCGGGCCGGAGCTGAACGTGCAGCCGACCACCGACACCTTCGAGGTGTCACCGGCACCGCTCGACGCCTCGAACGTCACCGTGGGAGCGACGACGTTCGATGCCATCGAAGCGAAAAACGTCTCGTTCGAGGGGTCGGCTACGTCCCCGTCCCCGGGTGACGAGCGGAAGCGGGCCAGGACTGTCGGGAAACTGAGCAGGTTGGACGCCGGCGCGTTCGCCGACGTGACCGTCGACTACACCACCAACGACACGCTCGGACTGCAGGAATCGAGCCTCGTACTCGCCCGATACGACTCCGCGTCCGGGTCGTACGCGCCGGCCGCGAGCACCCCCGATTCGGCGGCCAACACCGTCACGGCCAACCTCACCAGCTTCGGACCGGTCGTCGTCCTCGGCGACCCCGAGAGCGGCGAGGGCGGCACAGTCGTCGACGGCACCTCGACCGGGACGCTGGACGTGAACGGCACGGAGGTCGTCGACGCGAGCATCGACTACACGGCGGGGCAGAGCGGTACGGCGACGGTCAGCGACCTGTCGTCGAAGCCGTCGAGCGTGCCGAACGCGACGACGAGCGGCGGCGGCGACGTGAACCGCGTGGCGTCGTACGTCGAGATCACGGCGCCGGAGCCGGCGAGTGGCGCGAACGCGACGGTCGAAATCGTCGTCGACCGAAGTCGGATCGGCGAGCCGAACGACACGCAGGTGTGGCGGTACGTGGGCGGCGGGAACGGCTACCAGCCCCTCGCGACGCAGGTCCAGAGCGTGACCGGAAGTAGCGTGCGGTTGTCGTTCGAGACGCCCGGGTTCTCCGTCTTCGTGGTCGGCGATCCGACCGCCGAGACCGCCGGCGGTGCGTCCGGTGGCGGGGGGAGCGCCGGCATCGGGGAGTCGATCCTCGCCGGCGAGCGCTCCGTGACTCAGGCGCTGTACGAGGGGACTGCACGTCGGGTGACCGTCGAGTTCGACCGAGAGACGACGGGTGCCGTCGCCGTCGAGTCGGTCGGCAGCCTCCCCGACGCAGCCCCGGACCCCGACGGACGGACCGTCGCGGCCGTCGACGTAACCGTCCCCGACGATGCGGCGAGCCGATCCGCGACCGTCGAGATCGCCGTGCCGCGATCGGCGGTCGAGGGTACGGGAGTCGATCCCGCGGCGCTCCGGGTCGTCGAGTTCGAACGGGGGAGCGACGACCTCCGGCGACTCGACACCGAGGTGATCGATCGTGGCGACGGGACGGTCGTACTCGCGGCCGAGACGCCCGGGTTCTCGACGTTCGCGGTCGTCGCGCCGACGAGCCCGGGGACGGCGGTACGGACGCCGACGCGGACGGCGACGTCGGATCGGTCGCCGAGCGAGATGGACACGGCGACGCCGAGCGGTACCGCGACGTCGACGCGGACCACGACGCCGAGCGGTACCGCGACGCCGAGTCCCGAATCGACCGGAGGGAGTGGCGATGGGTTCGGCTGGTTCGTCGCGCTCGTCGCCCTGTCGGCTGTAGCCGCGGCGACGCGGTCGGACTGAGCTCGTCCGCACCGCACATCGACGGGGTCCACGCCCGACGTCGGGCACTGTTCAGATTAGCGCAATCGGATTAGGGACACCTCGAAAGCCCCCGACGTCTCGGCTCCCGGGACTCGCTGCGCTCCTCACTGCGTTGCGGTGCTTGCATCGTCCGGGCGCGCCGAGACGCCGGCCCCTTTCAGTCCCACCCGCATCGGCTGACCGACCGGCCGCCGTCGGGCGGGATTGAAAGGGGCGCCTCGTAATCGGGCGGCGAAGCCGCCCGATTGCCCGAGGGAGCTTCGCTCCCTCGCTGCTGGAGGAAGGCGGCCGACGCAAGCACGCGACCGCAGGGAGCGCGCGCAGCGAGGCCCCCGACTCCAGCGAGGCGGGGCTTTCGAGGTATCCCCGGTTTCACCAGCTTATCTGAACACTACCCGACGTCGAGGGGAAACGGTTTTTGAACGCCCGCCACGGAGGGTGCGTATGACGGCGCGGACGCTCGTGGTCGTCGGGCTGCTCGTCCTCGCGGGGTGTACGACGCCGCTCGATCCGGAGGCGACGACGGCGACGCCGACGCCGACCCCCGTGGCGGCCGACGGATCGACGACGCGGCCGGCGGAGTCGGCCACGCCGACGGGGTCGGCGGCGACGGCGAATCCGGACGGGAACCCGTGGGGGGTCGACCCCGTCGTGATCGCCGTCCGCAACGAGGGCGAGCGCGACCGGGCGTTCGCGCCGCGGGTGCGCGAGGCGGCGGCGTTCTGGGAGGCGAACGGCGAGCAGTACCTCGGCTTCCCGGTGCAGTACGAGGTGCGGCCCGACGCCGCGGATCCGGACCTCGTGATCGCGTTCACCGACACGCTGCCGGACTGTGGGGGCGTTGCGGACGCGGTCGGGTGTGCCCCACGGATCACCGACTCCCGGATGATCGACCGCCCGGAGACGGTGTGGGTGAAGACGGGGCTGTCGAACGACTCGACGACGCTCGTCACCGAACACGAACTCGGACACACGCTCGGACTGGGGCACGACGACGAGCCGCAGTCGGTGATGCAGGCGCGGTCGGTCATCTACACCGAACCGCAGCCGAACGCGACGGAGCGGGCGTTCCCTTGGGCCGACGGCGACTTCACCGTCCGGGTCGACCGGGAGAACGCCTCGGACCCGGACGGCGTCGACCGGCAGGTCGGGCACGCGCTGTCCTACTACGAGTCGGGCGCGCCGGGGATGCCGGACAACCTCTCTTTCGAGCGGACCGAGGCGCCGAACGCGACGGTCCGCGTCCGGTTCGGCGCGACGCCGACCTGCGGGGCCTCGAGTGGCTCGTGTGTCAACACGTACGGCACCGATCCGGACGGCGACGGCGCCATCGAGACGTACAAGCGGGTCGAAATCCGGCTGGTCGACCTCGACACCGACGCGGTGGGGTGGCACGTCGGCTACTGGCTGGCACACGTCTTCGGCGCCGAGGCCGACGGGGAGAAACCCCCGCCGTTCCGGGACGCGAGCTACCGCGAGCGACGAAGCGAATGGTGGCGGTAGCGTGGACGAAGAGCGCCTCGACGCCGCGCTCGCGGACGCCTTCGACGCCGGCGCGGGGGAGCGTCGGGCAGTGGTCCGAGCGGCCCGGGATCTGACGGACTCCGGTCGCCTGACGACCGACCGGGGGACGGCGCCGGACGCCGAGACGGTCGTCGCGGAACTCGCGGACGCCCCCGACGGCGCGTCGCTCGCCGAGCGGTGGAACTGGTGGGTCGGCGCGCTCGACGTCGCGTACGGCGGCTACGCCGAGTTCCGGATCAATCGGTACGAGGGGAACGACAGGCGTGGTTGATCGACGTACAAGTTTACTTTTCCAGGCGAAAGTCTGATTTCCGTGCTGGCACGAGAATCACAACCGCGCCCGGACTAGGGAAAAAATACTTGAGGAGCGCGGGCGGAGTGACGGCGATGGAAGAGAGCGCCGACCGCGAGGCTGGCGTCCTGCAGAGCAAGCGTGCCGCGACCCGGTATCAGATCCTAGTCGGCATCGCGGAGCGACAGCCGGCCGTCAGCCAGCGGGAGATCGCGGACGACATTGGCATCACCGCACAGGCGGTAAGCGACTACCTCCAAGGGCTCATCGAGGAGGGATACGTCCGGAGCCCCGGGCGCGGGCGGTACGAGGTGACCAAGGAAGGCGTCGACTGGCTCATCGGGCGGACGGACGAACTCCGGGAGTTCGTCGGCCACGTCGCCGAGGACGTGATCGGCCAGGTCGAGATCGAAACCGCACTCGCCACCGCGCCGATCATGGAAGGCGAGGCGGTCTCGCTGTCGATGCGCGGCGGCGTCCTCCGGGCGACGCCCGGCGCGACGGGAAGCACAACCGCGGTTGCCGTCACGAGCGCCGATCCGGGGCGTGACGTGGGCGTCACCGACTTCGAGGGCGTCCTCGACTACGACCTCGGGCGGGTGACCGCCGTCTCGATCCCCCGGGTGCAGGACGGCGGGAGCGCGGCGGTGGAGACGGCGACGTTCGCCGGCCACGCGGCCGACGCGGACCTGGTCGCGACGGCGGGCACCGAGGCGTACGCGGCGGCGCAGGCGGCCGACCTCGATCCCGACGTGCGCTTCGGGACGCCGGAGGCCGTCGGGGAGGCCGCCGCCCGGGGGCTCGACATTCTGTTGCTCGCCGTCGCGGACGAACTCTCGACGCACCTGGATCGCCTCCGGGACGGCAACATCAACTACCGGGTCGTTGACACGGCGGAGTGATCAGACGGTGAACTCGTCGCCGACCGCGGGCGCCGTCGCCTCGAAGCCGTCGGCGGCGAGTTCCGCCGCGAACGCCACACAGCGGTCGCCGTGGTTCACCAACACGCGCGTGTCCCGGTACGACTCGAGGAACTCGCGGAGGCCGGTCCGGTCGGCGTGGGCGGAGAAATCGTACTGTTCGACCTGCGCGCTGACGGGCATCACGCGGCCGTCGATTTCGGCGCTCCCCGTCTCCACGAGGTCCCGCCCGGGGGTCCCCTCGACCTGATAGCCGGTCATCGTGACCTTGTTGGTCGGGTTGGCCCGGATCTCGGGGATGTAGGTCATGGCGGGGCCGCCGGAGAGCATCCCGCTGGTGGTGATGATCGCCGCCTTCTGGTCGGTGATGCGCTTGCGCTGTCCGTCGCGCCCGGTGACGAACCGGGCGTGGGACGCCGCCCGCCGGAGCGCGTCGGCGTCGCGGACGAACTCGGGATACCCCCGAAGCATCTCGGTGACGCCTTTCCCCATCCCGTCGACGTAACAGGGGATGTCGTACGCCTCGCAGACGAGCATCATCTCCTGGGTGCGTCCGATCGCGAACGCCGGAACGACGACCGTACCGCCCTCCCACAGCGTCCGCTCGACGCTCCGCGCGAACCGCTGCTCGACGTCTTCCCGGGCCTCGTGTTCGACGTCGGCGTACGTGCTCTCGCAGAGCACCACGTCCGCGTCCGGCCGCGCGGTCGTCCCCGAGACGAGCCGCTGGTCGTCGGTGTGGAAATCGCCCGTATAGAGGAGCCGGGTGTCGCCGTCGTCCACGAGGACGTGCGCGCTGCCGGGGATGTGCCCGGCGTCGTAGAGCGTCACCTCGTGGCCGGCCGCCGCGAACGTCTCACGGTACCCGTGTGGCTCCGAGACCTCGGTGACGCGTTTGAGGTCGTTCTCCGTGAACGGACACCGGTACGACCCGCCGTGGAGCTTGAGCGTGTCCCGAGCGAGGGTGAGCGCGAGTTCGTACGTCGGCGGCGTCCAGTGGACGGGCGGTCGGTCGTCACCGGAGAGCAGCGACGGGACCGTCCCGACGTGGTCGAGGTGGCCGTGGCTGACGACGACCGCCCCGGGGGACGGGGTCTCCACCGGGAACTGGGGCGGGTTCCCGGTCAGCATCCCGAAATCCAGCAGGAGGCGGTCGTTCACGAGGACGGCGCTCCGACCGACCTCGCGAGCCCCGCCGAGAAACCGGATGTCCATCGGCGGGCCGTAGACGGGGGTCCCGTTTGGGTCCGTCGATCCGAGCCTACCGCTCCGCGACGACGACCACGTGCCGGAGATGCGGGAGGGCATCGTGGGCCCGGCGGATCCGTTCGGTGACGGCCGCGGGATCGAGGTCCAGACGCCGGAGGACGGCGGCGAGGGGCCGCCCGCCCAGCGCGTCCGCCAACCGCAGGTACAGCGCGGTCCAGGTCCGGAACCGGCCGACGCTGTGGGCGGTGACGTCCTCGACGGAACGGACGGCGAGGTGGTTCGCGACGACGCGCTCGTAGGCGTCGGCCGCGAGAAGCGGCGGCATGTCCCACGCGTCGGCGAAGGCGTCGACCGCGCGGCGGGCGGCGTCGTCGACGTCCGGGGCCGCCACGAGGTCCGAACAGACGATGACGCCGCCGGGTTCGAGGACGCGCCGTAGTTCGGCGAAGACGGCCGCGGTGTCGGGGACGTAGACGATCGAGTCGGCCGCGACGCAGGCGGGGACCGCCTCGGCGACGACCGGGAGGCGGGTCGCGTCGCCGACGACGAACGCCGGATCGGCGCCGGCCGACCGGGCCGTCTCGGCGGCCCGGCGGACGTTGTAGGGGACGAGGTCGACCCCGATCACGTCGAAGCCGAAGCGTTCGGCGAGGCGGACGGCGGGGCCGCCCCGTCCACAGCCGAGGTCGAGGAGGCGGACGCCGTCGGTCGCGGGGAGCGCGGCCGCGAGTCGGTCGCCGAGGCGGTCGGCGAGCCGCGCCTGGCTCGACCCGACGGCGTGGGGGAGATACCACGGCGAGTAGCCGAGGTTGAGGAAGGCCTCGGTGTCGAGCAGGTGGTCGAACCCCCGCCAGACGTCGGCGCGCTCGCCGCGGTAGGAGAACTGGTCGGCGATCCGCTCCCGGAGGTCTCGGGCCATCTACCGGCGCTCGGACACCTCCGAATAACAGTACGCCGACTCGTCGCAGTACGCCAGGTCGGCACAGCCGCGGGGTCGCTGGTAGTCGATATCCCTGTGTCGTCGGAGGTAGGTCACGTAGCCGTCGTCGACGCGGTCGAGGACGTCGTGACAGAGCCACTTCTCGCCGAACCACGCCGCGCCGAGGTTCCGGTAGGGACACAGGAAGACCGTCCGCTCGACGTCGTCGACCCGCGGGGTCTCGACGACGTCGACGCCGACGAGGCGGTAGGCCAAGCGGAGGCGACGGGCGACGGTCGTCGGGGTGTCGGCACCGAGAAAGAGGACGTGGGCAACCGCGTAACCGAACGCGTGTAGCGCCGCTCTGAGCATACCGGCGGTACGGCCTCCGCTCCGAAATACGTGGCCCCGGCGTCATACTGTTTGGCGTAAGTCATTACCGGTGGTTCGCCGGACTTCTGTCGAACCACCGGTGAACAGTTACAGTACTCCGTATCAGGGTTCGAGGACGTACTCGATCCGCTCGACGTCAGCCCCCTTCGAGACGCGGTTCGTGAGCCGGACGGCCCCCACCTCGCCCAGCCGGTCGACGTGGGTCCCCCCGCAGGGACACAGGTCGAAGTCGCCGATGGCGACGACCCGGAGTGGATCGACGCTCTCGGGGATGGAGTCGAGTTGGGTCCGCCCCTCCGGCACCGCGTCCTCGACGGCCGCACGGGGGCGCTCGACCTTCTCGACGGGGAGGTCCCGGTCGAGAATCCGGTTGGTCAGGCGCTCGACTGTCGCCAGGTCCTCGTCGTCGAAGTCGGCGGGTTCGAAATCGATCCGGGCGCCGTCGACCGAGACGCTGTTGCCCACCGTCGCCGCCCCGTACTCGTCGAGGACGACCCGCGAGACGACGTGTTGGGCGGTGTGGGTCCGGCGGAGTCGGTCGCGCCGGCCGGCGTCGATCCGACCGGTGACCGTCGCACCCGGTTCGGGGAGCGACCCCTCGACGTCGGCGACGTGATGGCGCACGTCGCCGTGGTTCTTCTCGGCGTCGACGACGGTCGCCCGGCCGCGGTCCCACGACAGTTCGCCCCGGTCCGGGGGCTGGCCGCCGCCACCCGGGTAGAAGTACGTCCCGTCGAGGACGACGTAGTCGTCGGTCGTTTCGGTCACGGTCGCCTCGAACTCGGTGACGCCGTCGGCGGCGGGCAGATAGCGGAGGTCGGTCACGGGGGATCGATCGGTCCCCCAGGGACAAAACGGATGGGGCGGAGACGGCCGGGAGTCGCCGGACGGGAGCGTTCCGAGAATCCGGGAACGCGCCCCGGAGTACTTTATTCGCCCGCGGGGAGCCCGACGGGAGGTGTGAAAGCTATGCACGATCCGTCCGATTGGTCCCGGCGCGAGTTCGTGACCGTCTCCCTCCTCGGCACCGGCGCGTTGGCCGGCTGCACGGCACGAGGGCAATCGACCGGCGCGACGTCCGGCGCCGGTCACGATCACGACGACTGCGGCTGTCTCGACGACTGGTTGGCCGACGCGAACGGTTACGAGGGGGCGGTCGAGCGGTACGCCCCCGACGCCGACCCGACGGTGACCGTCGGCGACGGCCGCGGGGCGGGCCACGGCCACGACGCGTTCGGGCCCGCCGCCGTCCGCGTCGTCCCCGGCACGACCGTCACGTGGGAGTGGAGCGGTCGCGGCGACCCCGCGAACGTCGTCGCCGCCGACGGGGCGTTCGATAGCGGTGCCCCCGTCGGATCCCACGGGACGACGTTCGCCCACCGGTTCGAGGAGCGTGGGGTCTATCGCTACGTCTCGGAGCCGAGCCGCGACGCCGGCATGATCGGCGTCGTCGTCGTGGCCGACCCCCCGTCGAGCGACTATCCGGCCGTCGACGACTGGCTGGCCGGGGTGAACATCTACGACGGGACGGTCGTCGACTGGCGGGACTACTCGTCGCCACTCGTCACCGTCGGTTCGGCGGAGGGGGAGAGCGACTTCACGTTCTCGCCCCCGGCGGCCCGGGTGTCGCCCGGGACGACCGTCCGCTGGGTGTGGACGGGGGGACCCCACCAGATCCGCTTCGAGGACGCCGACATCGGGACGGAGGTGTACACCGAGCCGGGTGTCCGGTTCGAACACACGTTCGAGGAGCCGGGGACCTACCGCTACGCCTGCGCGCCGCACCACTCGCTCGGCGCGAGGGGTGCCATCGTCGTCGAGTCGGAGGCGGAGTCCGGCTGATTCACTCGGACGGCACCGCGGGCCCGAACTCGTCGACCGGCATCACCGAGTAGTCGACGCTGAGGGTGTCCTGGGTCGCCCGGATCTTGCCGACGAACGTGGAGATGGGTTCCAGCCGCCCTTCGAGGACGAACAGCTCCATGCAGTAGTGGGAGCCGACGTGGCTGTGGAAGTTGGCGGCGACCAACCCCTCGTAGTCGTGACGGAGCCCCATCATTCGCTCCTCGACGCTCGTGGTCTCGTAGTCGAAGATGACCGTCACGACCGCCATGAGGTCGCGGTTCTCCAGTCGCTTGTCCTCGAACTCGCCGAGGAGGGATCGGGAGGCGTCGCGGACGACCTCGCTCCGGCCGGTGTAGCCGTGTTCGTCCGCGAAGGCGTCGATCCGCTCTACCAGTTCCTCGGGCATCGAGACGCTGACCACCGTCATGTATTAACACATCGGCGCTCAGATAATAACTATTGCTATCGGGTCAGCAGGTGGGGAGAAAGTCGACGGCGTCGACGGTCGTCGTCTCGCCGAACAGCCAGTCGGCGTGGTCGACGGCGTACTCGTGGTCGGTCTCCTCGATGTAGCCGATGGCGTCGGTGACGAGGACGGGTCGGTAGTCCCGCAGCCCCGCGCTCCCGGCGGTGTGGAGGACACAGACGTTGGCGAGGGTGCCACAGATGAGCAGGTCGTCGATCCCTCTGGCCGAGAGCCAGCCGTCGAGTTCGGTGTCGTGGAACGCGTCGTAGGTGTGTTTCTCGACGACGTGGTCGGCGGGGCGGACGTCGAGTTCGTCGACGAGGCGGGCCTCCCACGAGCCTTCGAGGACGTGTTCGCCCCAGCGGTCGAACTCGTCGTAGTAGTGGGTCCCGTCGAACTGCTCGGGCGGGTGGACGTCGCGCGTGTAGACGACGCGTGCGCCCGCTTCGTGGGCCCGGTCGACCAGCGACGCCACCTCGCCGACCGCCGCCTCGCTCGGGGGGGCATAGAGGCTCCCGTCGGGGTGACAGAAGCCGTTCTGCATGTCGACGACGACGACTGCCGTTGTGTCGGGATCGTACGGCATGGTCGTCGATAAGAGTGCCGGAACCCTAAAAACACGTTCGGCACGCGTCGGGATGTCGCTGATCGTCGGTCTTCGGTCGTCTCCGACGGTCGTCGATCACCTCCTCGCGCAGTTCCCTCCATACGGGCTCACATCCCGATACAGCGCGATCCGAACGGTTTTGTTACATCTATTCCATTACTGTGCATGAATCACGAGTCTGATGAAGCCGTGGCCACGACAGGTCCATCACTGGAATCGTCGCGTGATCAGCAAGCAGTCGGGCGCACAGACGGGCAGATAGAGCCCCAGTCGCCCGACTGGACGAGTGTGCACGAACACGTCTCGGGACAGTCGTGATGTCGAGGGCGTCGAAACTGCGCGCAGTTACCCTGTCGGTGCTGCTGGTCACGTCGGCGTTCGCCGGCGTTGTCGCGTTCTCGGGGACGGCTACGGCCGAGACGACGTCCCAACTCGAGTTCTCGGGTATCTACAACGCCGACGTCGTGCGCGGGGCGAACGACGATACGGCCGGCGATTTCGACAACGGCGACTACTCGCTCGTCTCGTCGTCGGTGGCACAGAACAACGGTAATCCCGCCGACCAAGGCGTTCCGGACGACGGCGTGTTCGCCGCAACGGCGGGTGTCCACCCGAAGTTCGACCTCGCCGACTTCGACTCCAACGACAGCAACGCGTGGCAGACCACCGGGACGGGGAGCGTGACGGCGTCGGTCACCAAGGGCCAGTACAACACCACCCACGTCGTCGCGTCGGCCGGGGGTGCCGGGCCGAGCACGCCGGCGAAGTTCAAGATCAAACTCAACTACACCGACGGAT
Organism: Haloplanus salinarum; assembly: GCF_009762275.1. Classification (NCBI taxonomy): domain Archaea; kingdom Methanobacteriati; phylum Methanobacteriota; class Halobacteria; order Halobacteriales; family Haloferacaceae; genus Haloplanus; species Haloplanus salinarum. The sequence goes on from NZ_CP034345.1 coordinate 1,888,785, forward strand.
CGACCGAGACATCACAGAATTTCACCGTCCCCGACTGGTTCAATACCTCGGGACCGAGCGACCCCGGCTACGCGGTTCGGGACGGGATGGATCGATACTACAGTACTAGTTACAAAAACGCCAACGAAGCCGGAATCTGGGGCTACGCCGTAAAGACGAACTCGAGCAAGACGCTCCAGAAGGTCACGATCAACGTGACCAAGAACGATGCCGGTTCGTTCAACTTCTTCGGCGGCGCGGCGACCACACAGGGGAGTAACGTGATCGCCGGTGCCCCGACTGCGAACGACGACACCGCCACCACCGACGAGGACACGAGTGTCACCGTCGACGTCGTCGCCAACGACACCGACCCGGACGGCGACGCCCTCGACGTGAGTAACATCACGAACGGTCCAAGCCACGGCACGGCCCAGATCACGGGCGAGAGCAACGACAAGATCCAGTTCGACCCCGGTGACGACGCGACCGCTAATATCAGTATCACCTACGAAGTGAGCGACGGTAACGGGGGCGCCGACACGGCGACCCTGAACGTCACCGTCGATCCGGTCAACGACGCACCCACCGCGAGCGACGATTCCGCGACGACCGACGAGGACGCGAGTGTCACTGTCGATGTCGTCACCAACGACAGTGACGTCGACGGCGACGCCCTCGACGTGAGCGCCATCACGAACGGTCCGAGTCACGGCACGGCCCGGATCACGGGTCCGAACAACGACAAGATCCAGTTCGACCCCGGCGACGACGCGACCGCCAATGTCAGTATCACCTACGAAGTGAGCGACGGCAACGGCGGCACCGACACGGCGACCCTGAACGTCACCGTCGCTCCGGTCAACGACGCGCCCACGGCCAACGACGACACCGCCACCACCGACGAGAACAGCCTACTCACGGTCGACGACGGGGACGGTGCCGATCTGCTGGAATTGTCCACCGACGTCGAGGGAGACTCGCTCTCGCTCGGCGCGGTCGACGGGGAGAGCTTCGCCTCGGGAAGCATGGTCACCCTCGACAGCGGGGCGACGGTCACCGTCGACAGCGACGGCAGTTGGGTCTACGATCCCAACGGCCAGTTCGGGAGCCTCGGCGCCGGTCAGACGGCCACGGACAGTTTCACCTACACCGTCGACGACGGAAACGGTGGCACTGACCAGGGCACGATCACCGTCACCCTCACCGGGGTCGTCGAGCGAAGCACCCGCGACGACGTCGGCCGATCGGTTCTCGTCGGGGAGGATTCGGTGTCTCAGACCGTCCACGCCGGTCCAGTCAAGGAGGTCGGAGTGACGTTCGGGTCGGCGACGACGGGGTCGGTCACCGTCGACCCGGTCGGGTCGTTCCCGAGCGTGGCGCCGGAACCGGACGGACGGGTCCTCGGCGCCGTCGATATCAGGCCACCGGGCGACGTAGCGTCCGACGGCGGGTCGCTCAGGATCACCGTAGCCCGGTCGACGGTCGACGCGATGGGCGGGACGCCGGAGCGTCTCCGGATCGTCCGTTACGACGGTGACGGGCTTCGGGTCTTGGAGACGACCGTCGCGCGGGCCGACGACCGGGTGGTCGTCCTGACGGCCGAGACACCAGGGTTCTCCGTGTTCGGCGTCGTCGTGCTCGACCGACCGACGGCGGCCCCGACCGCGACGCCGACGCCGACCGCGACACCTACCGGGACGCCGGTCGTGACACGCACGCCGCCCCCGACGGCGTCCACGTCGACGACGGACGCCGGCGGACGGACGGCGACGACCGGGATCGGCCCCGGATTCGGGGGTATCGGCGCGGTGGCCGCGTTGCTGGCGGTCGGGCTGCTGGCCCGCCGGGGCGACTGACGCCCCGACAGCCACGGACTCCGTACCGACGGGTTTTCCAACCTCGGGGACCAGTCGTGAACAACGAATGATCTCGAAGGGCTGTGAACAGTGCGCCAAGGGCGGGAAGATGGTGCTGTTCGTCTACGGCTACTGCGACCAGCGCGACTGCTTTTACTGTCCGCTCGGGGAGAACCGGAAGAACGTCGATACGGTCTACGCCAACGAGCGGGAGGTCGAATCCGACGAGGACGTCCTCACCGAGGCACGCCGGATGGACGCCCTCGGCACGTCGATCACCGGCGGGGAACCACAGGAGTCGCTGGACCGCACCTGCCACTACCTCTCCCTGCTGAAAGACGAGTTCGGCGAGGACCACCACACGCACCTCTACACCGGTATCACGGGCGGCCGGGAGAACATGCGTCGGCTCTCGGAGGCCGGCCTCGACGAGATTCGCTTCCACCCGCCGCTGGATCTCTGGGGCGACCTCCACGGCACCGAGTGGGAGGAGATCCTGCATATCGCCCGCGAGGAGGGCCTCACCCCGGCGTTCGAGATTCCGGGAATCCGCGCCGAACCCGAGTTCCTCGAGTTCCTCGACGAGGGGGCCGCCGAGTTCTGTAACATCAACGAGTTCGAGATGTCCGACGGCAACTACCGGCGGATGCAGGAGGCGGGCTACGACCTCCGCGAGGGGCACATGAGCGCGGTCGAGTCGCCCAAAGAGGAGATTCTGGACGTGATGGGCGACCACGACCGAGTCTACTTCTGTACCTCGGTGTTCAAGGACGCCGCCCAGCACCGCCGCCGGCTGAAGCGGATGGCCCGGAGCATCCGTCGGGAGTTCGACGAGGTGACCGACGACGGGACCCTCGTCTACGGCAAGACCTGGGTGACCGAGGAGCGCCTAGCGGAACTGGGCATCCCCGAGGAGTTCTACACCGTCAAATCCGACCACGTCGAACTGGCGTGGTGGCTGCTGGAGGAGATGGTCGACGAGGGCGACGTCGGCCAGGGCGAAATCGTCGAGCAGTACCCGACCGTGGACGGGACGGTCGTGGAGCGGACGCCGCTGGCGTAGGGTTTTGCTCCAGCTTTTGCGAGCGAGCGTAGCGAGCGAGGAAAAGGTGGGACTGGGACGGTCGTGGAGCGGACGCCGCTGGCGTAGGGTTTTGCTCCAGCTTTTGCGAGCGAGCGTAGCGAGCGAGGAAAAGGTGGGACTGGGACGGTCGTGGAGCGGACGCCGCTGGCGTAGGGTTTTGCTCCAGCTTTTGCGAGCGAGCGTAGCGAGCGAGGAAAAGGTGGGACTGGGACGGTCGTGGAGCGGACGCCGCTGGCGTAGGGTTTTGCTCCAGCTTTTGCGAGCGAGCGTAGCGAGCGAGGAAAAGGTGGGACTGGGACGGTCGTGGAGCGGACGCCGCTGGCGTAGGGTTTTGCTCCAGCTTTTGCGAGCGAGTCGTCACTCGGCCAGCCGCCGTCGAACCGTCGCCAGTTTCGGCCGGAACTTGTCCGTCGCCATGAGGTAGGCGAAGTAGAACGCCATCGCGCCCATGAACCCCATCCAGGCCCCGAGTTTGACCTGCCCGCTCTCGGCGGTGGCGAGGGCGACGCGTTCGACGTAGAGCCCGGCAACCGACAGGCCGACGCTCCCGAGGCCGAACGCGGCGAGTTCGAGGAGGGCGGGCACCAGTTCGAGCAGGGTCGCGTTCATACGTGCCGGCAGACGGCGTCCGATGCTGTATCTTTCGGTCGACGAGCGCAACCTTCTTACCCCGAAGCGGTCGAGCGTGGCGTATGGCCGGACGATACGGCGATCTGGACTACGGAGCGTGGACGAAGCGGGGGACGCTGCTCGGACTCGCGCTGTTCGCGGTCGGCGCGCTCGGCGAACTCGCGGCCCACGCGCTGGGGATCGGACTCCCGGCGTGGGAGGCGACGCTGCTGTTCGACGCCGAGGTGCTCGGCGTGTGTCTCTTCTTGCTGTCGCCGCTCGTCTTCGGCGTCGTCCTCCCGCTGACGGAGTGAGGGCAGTCGTCGGCGGTAGCGTTCCGCAAACACCTTATATCCGATACCGCAAGGTTCCAACGATCAGTAGTATGCCGAGACCAGAGGTTCTCGAACGGATCAAGACGGCCGAGGACGACGCCGAAGGGATCGTCGAGGAGGCCGAGGCCGACCGCGAGGAACGGATCGCCGAGGCGCGGGAGCGGGCCGACGAGATCCGCGCCGAGGCCGAACGCGAGGCCGAGGAGGCGGCCGAGCGCCGCCTCGAGGAAGCCACCGCCGAAATCGAAGCGGAGGCCGAGGAGATCCGGCAGGACGGGGAGGAGACTCGGGAGGAACTCATCGCTCAGGCGGAGGCGCAGATGGACGAGGCGATCGAATTCGCCATCGCACAGTTCGAGGAGGCGGTGCATGCTCAGACCTGAGCGGATGAGCAAAGTGTCGGTGACGGGCTCGAAGGCGGTCATGGACGACGTCGTCGAGGCGGTCCACGACCGTAACCTGCTTCACGTCACCGAGTACGACGGGACCTGGGAGGGGTTCGAACCGGGGAACCCGATCGACGGCGCCGAGGAGGCCTCCGAGAAGCTGGTGACCGTCCGCTCCATCGAGAGCATTCTCGACGTGGACGACGCCGACGCCGGCCCGACGCGGATCGTCACCGACGACGCCCTCGAGGAGGAACTCGGGGAGATCCGCGAGCGCGTCAACGACCTCGAAGACCGGCGCGACGAGATCCGGAGCGAACTCGGCGAGGTCGAGGACCGGCTCTCGGCGGTCGAGCCCTTCGCGACGCTCGGGATCGATCTGGACCTGCTCGCCGGCTACGACACGCTCGACGTGGTGGTCGGCGAGGGGAACGCCGACGAGGTCGAACGCGCGATGGTCGACGCGGACGGCATCGAGGACGTCGAGCTGTTCGCCGAGGACGGCGTGATCGCCATCTTCGCCCGACCGGTCGAGGGCGCCGACGACGACGTGATCACGGACGCCCTGGTCGGCGTCGACTTCACCGCACTCGAAGTCCCGGACGCCGAGGGCTCCCCCGAGGAGTACGTCTCGGAGCTCGACCACCGAAAACAGCAGCTCGAATCGAAGCTCCGGACCGTCGAGAACGAACTCGAAGAGGTGAGACTCGACGCCGCGGGCTTCCTGCTGGCCGCCGAGGAGAAACTCACCATCGACGTCCAGAAGCGTGAGGCGCCGCTCTCCTTCGCGACGACGGACAACGCCTTCGTCGCCGAGGGCTGGATCCCGAGCGAGGAGTACACCGACTTCGCCGCGGCGATCACCGAGGCGGTCGGCGACCACGCGGAGGTCGAGGAACTCCAGCGGGCGACCTTCGACGCCCACGGCGAGGAGGCGGTCCGCGAGGACGTCGCCGGCGGCGTCGAGGGGGCGACGGCCGCCGACGGCGGCGACGAGGTGCGGGCCGACGGCGGCGGCGTCGTGATGAACGACGACGACCCGCCGGTCGTCCAGGACAACCCCGGGGTGGTCAAGCCCTTCGAGGTGCTCACCCAGGCGGTGAGCCGCCCGAAGTACGCGGAGTTCGACCCGACGGTCGTCCTCTTTCTGACCTTCCCGGCGTTCTTCGGGTTCATGATCGGCGACGTGGGCTACGGGGTGGTCTACACCCTCATCGGCTACTACCTCCTCACCAACTTCGACAGCGACGCCTTCCGGAGCATGGGCGGCGTGACCGTCTTCGCCGGGATCTTCACGATACTGTTCGGTATCCTCTACGGCGAACTCTTCGGAACCCACCAGGTGTCGAAACTGCTCTGGGGCGGCCACGCACCCCTGCACAAGGGCCTCCAGCCGCATTACCTGCTCTGGGCGCAGGCGTGGCTGGTCATCAGCGTCCTCGTCGGCGTCCTCCACCTCAACATCGGGTGGCTGTTCGACTTCGTCGAGAACTACCAGTTCCACGACGTCAAGCACGCGGTCCTGGAGAGCGGGTCGTGGCTGCTGATGCTCAACGGCCTGTGGGTGTGGGTGTTCTCGGAGCACGCCGCGAACGCCAAGCCCGCCCTGCTGTACGACGTGTGGGAGATCGTCGGCCTGGAGGCCGGCCTCGGCATCGGGCCGACGGTCGGCATGGTCGCCGGCGTGCTCTTCGCCGTCGGCCTCGTGTTGCTGATCATCGGCGAACCCGTCGAGGCCATCGAGTTCCTCAACGTGTTCGTCAACGCGCTGTCGTACACCCGGATCGCCGCGGTGTTGCTCGCGAAGGCGGGGATGGCCTTCACGGTCAACCTCCTCTTCTTCGGCGCCTACGCCGCCGAGGGTGAGTACCACTTCATGTACTCGGGCGAGCCCCACGGCACCGTGATGTTCGAGGGGCTGATGAACATGGGGCCGGGGATGCTGGTCCTCGGCATCGTCGTCCTCGTGGTCGGGCACCTGCTCGTGCTCGCCCTCGGCGTCACGAGCGCCGGCCTGCAGGCCGTGCGTCTCGAGTACGTCGAGTTCTTCGGGAAGTTCTACGAGGGCGGCGGCCGCGAGTACGAGCCGTTCGGCTACGACCGGCAGTACACGACCGACGACTGATACGGTTTATTGTACTGTTTACCGGTGGTTCGGCGAACCACCGGTAGTGACTTACGATAAACAGTATGACGGCCGCGATCCGTCCGCCGTTTCCGTTCTCCGTGCACCCACGCCCCAGCGGCGGCCACGGCGCGCCGAGGGGACACCGAGAGCGCTGTGAACGAATCCCATGGAATCGGCCGAAATCAGCGGTTCCAACGGCCAGAGTGCCCGTCTCTTTTGGGAAGTTTTATGCCCAGTCTGAACGGACGTGTGCCTGTTCGGAAACCCGAAGTGAACCCAATGCTCGAAGCTACTTCACAACTCGCGACGGTCGTACTGCAGAACAACGCCACGTCGTTCCCGCTGATCCCCGCACAGGCTGCCGCCGCGCTGGCGGTCGGGCTGGCGGCGCTCGGCGCGGGCTACGCGGAGCGAGGTATCGGTGCGGCCGCCGTCGGCGCCGTCGCCGAGGACGACGACATGTTCGTCCGTGGGCTGATCCTCACGGTCCTGCCGGAGACACTCGTGATCCTGGCGCTGGTTACCCTGTTCCTCACGACGGGGATTCCGTGGGACACCGCCGAATTCTTCGAGGCGATGTTCAGCGCGGGTAGCTAACTCCACCCAGTTCTCTCCACTATGAGTTTGGACACAGTCGCCGAGGACATCCGGGACGAGGCCCGCGCGCGTGCGGAGGAAATCCGCGAGGAGGGCGAAACGCGGGCGAGCGAGATCGTCGAGGATGCCGAGGCCGACGCCGAAGAGATCCGCGAGGAACGCGAGGCGGCGGTCGAGCGGGAGATCGCCCAGAAGCGCGAACAGGCCGTCTCCAGCGCGAAGCTCGAGGCCAAGCAGGCCCGGCTGGAGGCCAGACGCGACGCGCTCGAAGAGGTGCGGTCGGCGGTCGAGGAGACCCTGGCCGGGATCGAGGGCGAGCGCCGTCGGTCGCTCACCGCGTCGCTGCTGGACGCGGCCGCCGAGGAGTTCGACGAGGGCGAGTCGGTGTCGGTGTACGGTCGCGCCGACGACGAGGCGCTGCTCGAAGACCTGCTCGAGGAGTACGACGGCTTCAGCGTCGCCGGGACCTACGACTGTCTCGGCGGCGTCGTCGTCGAGAGCGAGGAGTCGCGGGTCCGCGTGAACAACACCTTCGACTCGCTCCTCGAGACGGTCTGGGAGGACAACTTGAAGGAACTGAGCAACCGACTGTTCGAGCGATGAGCACGAGCCCCGGCAGTTCGAATCCGGAGTACGTCACCACCCGCGTCCGGTCGCGACGCTCGGTGCTGTTCAGCGACGAGGACTACCGGAAACTGATTCGGATGGGGCCGTCGGAGATCGCCCGCTTCATGGAGGAGTCGGAGTACGAGCGCGAGATCAACGCGCTCGGGGCGCGACACTCGGGGGTCGACCTCATCGAGTACGCACTCAACCGGAACCTCGCGAAGCACTTCAACGACCTGCTGGACTGGGCCGACGGTCGGCTGTACGACCTGATCGCCCGGTACCTGCGGAAGTTCGACGCGTGGAACGTCAAGACGGTGCTTCGCGGGATCTACTCCGACGCCGACCGCGAGGAGGTCGAGACGGACCTCATCCGGGCCGGCGAGATGGACGAGCGCCTGCTCGACCGCCTGCTGGACGCGGGGTCCATCGAGGAGGTCATCGACCTGCTCGACCGGACGATGTTCGCGGACCCGCTCCGCGGGGCGCTGGAGGAGTACGAGGAGTCGGGCGTCCTCGTCCCGCTGGAGAACGCGGTCGACCGCGTCTTCTACGAACAGCTCCTGTCGGACCTGCCCGGCGGCGAGGCCAATCAGACCTACCGGGAGTTCCTCGAAGCGGAGATCGACTTCCGCAACGCGCGGAACGCGCTTCGCTTGGCCCGAAGTGGGGCCGACGTCGACCCTTCGGAGTATTACATCGCGGGCGGACAGCTGTTCGGCGCGAGTCAGTTGAGCGCCATCGGCGGCAACGTCGAGGAGCTCGTCGCGACGATCCGTGACAGCACGTACGGCGACGACCTCGACAGCGCGCTCGACGAGTTCGAGGAGGCGGACAGCCTGATCTCCTTCGAGCGGGCGCTCGACGTCGCGTTGCTCGAATACTCGGATCGGCTCGGCTTCATCCACCCGCTGTCGGTGGCGCCGGTTATCTCCTACATCCTCGCCAAGGAGCGCGAGGTGGACAACATCCGCGCCATCGCCCGCGGCCGCGAGGCCGGACTGTCCGAAGAGGAGATCGAAGAGGAACTGGTGATCCTATGAGCCAGGAGATCGCCGTCATCGGGAGCCCCGATTTCACCACTGGCTTCCGACTCGCGGGCGTACGGAAGTTCGAGAACGTACCGGACGAGGAGAAAGACGACGCGCTCGACGAGGCCGTCATGCGGACGCTCGACGACGACGACGTCGGCATCGTCGTGATGCACGACGACGACATGGCGCATCTCTCCCGGGAGGCCCGGGAGGCAGTCGAGGGCAGTATCGAACCGGTGCTCGTCACCTTGGGTGGCGGCGCCGGCAGCGGCGGCCTGCGCGAGCAGATCAAGCGAGCCATCGGTATCGACCTGATGGAGGAAGACTAACATGAGTCAGGCAGACACGACCGTCCGAGAGGACGGGATCATCGACAGCGTGAGTGGCCCGGTCGTGACCGCGGTCGATCTCGACGCCCGAATGAACGACGTCGTCTACGTGGGCGACGAAGGGCTGATGGGCGAAGTCATCGAGATCGAAGGCGAGGTTACGACCATCCAGGTGTACGAAGAGACCTCCGGCGTCGCTCCGGGTGAACCCGTGGAGAACACGGGCGACCCGCTGACCGTCGACCTCGGACCGGGGGTACTGGACACCATCTACGACGGCGTCCAGCGCCCCCTCGACGTGCTCCAGGAGAAGATGAACAGCGCGTTCCTCGACCGCGGGGTCGACGCGCCCGGGATCGACCTCGAGAAGGAGTGGGAGTTCACCCCCGAGGTCGAGGAGGGCGACGAGGTCGAACCCGGCGACGTGATCGGCACGGTGCCGGAGACGGTGACCATCGAACACAAGGTGCTCGTCCCGCCGGACTCCGAGGGCGGCGAGGTCGTCGCCATCGAGGACGGCGAGTTCACCGTCGAGGAGACGGTCGCCGAACTCGACACCGGAGAGGAGATCCGGATGCGCCAGGAGTGGCCGGTCCGCGAGGCCCGGCCCGCCGGCGACAAGAAGACGCCGACCGAGCCGCTGCTGACCGGTCAGCGGGTGCAGGACGGCCTGTTCCCCATCGCCAAGGGCGGCACGGCGGCGATTCCGGGGCCTTTCGGCTCCGGCAAGACGGTTACCCAGCAGCAACTCGCCAAGTGGTCCGACGCGGACATCGTCGTCTACATCGGCTGTGGCGAGCGCGGCAACGAGATGACCGAGGTCATCGAGGACTTCCCGGAACTGCCCGACCCGCAGACCGGGAACCCGCTGATGGCCCGGACGACGCTCATCGCCAACACGTCGAACATGCCGGTCGCGGCCCGGGAGTCCTGTGTCTACACGGGTATCACCATCGCGGAGTACTACCGCGACATGGGCTACGACGTGGCGCTGATGGCCGACTCCACCTCGCGGTGGGCGGAGGCCATGCGCGAGATCAGTTCGCGGCTGGAGGAGATGCCCGGCGAGGAGGGCTACCCCGCCTACCTCGCCGCACGGCTCTCCCAGTTCTACGAACGCGCCGGCTACTTCGACAACATCAACGGCACCGAAGGGTCGATTTCGGTCGTCGGCGCGGTCAGTCCCCCGGGCGGGGACTTCTCCGAGCCGGTGACCCAGAACACCCTGCGGATCGTGAAGTGCTTCTGGGCGCTCGACGCCGACCTAGCCGAGCGCCGGCACTTCCCCTCGATCAACTGGAACGAGTCGTATTCCCTCTACCGGGAGCAGCTCGACCCGTGGTTCGAGGAGAACGTCGCCGACGACTGGGCAGAGGTCCGCCAGTGGGCGGTCGACACCCTCGACGAGGAGGGCGAACTCCAAGAAATCGTCCAGCTCGTCGGGAAGGACGCCCTGCCGGAGGACCAGCAGCTCACCCTCGAAGTGGCACGGTACCTCCGCGAGGCGTGGCTCCAGCAGAACGCGTTCCACGACGTGGACACGTACTGCGAGCCCGACAAGACCTACCTGATCCTCACGACGATCAAGACGTTCAACGACGAGGCGTTCGACGCCCTCGAAGCCGGCGTCCCCGTCGAGGAGATCACGGACATCGACGCCCTGCCGCGCATCAACCGCATCGGCGTCCAGGAGGAGTACGAGGCGTACATGGACGAACTGAAAGACGACATCGCGGCGCAGATCCGGGAGCTGTACTAATATGAAAGAGTACAAGACGATCACCGAGATCAGCGGCCCGCTGGTGTTCGCCGAGGTCGACAAGCCCATCGGCTACGACGAGATGGTCGAAATCGAGACCGCCGACGGCGAGATCCGGCGCGGCCAGGTGCTCGAATCGGAGGACGGACTCGTCGCCATCCAGGTGTTCGAGGGCACGTCCGGCATCGACAAGAACGCGTTCGTCCGGTTCCAGGGCGAGACGCTGAAGATGAAGCTGACCGAGAACCTCCTCGGTCGCGTGCTCTCCGGGTCGGGCGAACCGATCGACGGCGGGCCGCCGATCGAGCCCGACGAGCGCCGCGACATCGTCGGCGCGGCGATCAACCCCTACGCCCGCGAGTATCCCGAGGAGTTCATCCAGACCGGCGTCTCCGCCATCGACGGCATGAACACCCTCGTGCGCGGCCAGAAGCTCCCCATCTTCTCCGGATCGGGGCTGCCGCACAACGAACTCGCGCTCCAGATCGCGCGACAGGCGAGCGTCCCCGAGGAGGAGGAGGAGGGCGGCGACGGCTCCGAGTTCGCCGTCATCTTCGGCGCGATGGGGATCACCGCCGAGGAGGCAAACGAGTTCATGGACGACTTCGAGCGCACCGGCGCGCTCGAACGCTCCGTGGTCTTCATGAACCTCGCGGACGACCCCGCCGTCGAGCGGACGGTCACGCCGCGGATGGCCCTGACGACCGCCGAGTACCTCGCCTTCGACAAGGATTACCACGTGCTGGTGATCCTGACGGACATGACCAACTACTGCGAGGCGCTCCGCGAGATCGGTGCCGCCCGCGAGGAGGTCCCGGGACGCCGTGGCTACCCCGGGTATATGTACACCGACCTGGCCCAGCTCTACGAGCGGGCGGGCCGGATCCAGGGCCGTGACGGGTCGGTCACGCAGATCCCGATCCTCACGATGCCCGGCGACGACGACACCCACCCGATCCCCGACCTGACGGGCTACATCACCGAGGGGCAGATCTACGTCGACCGCGACCTCAACAGCCAGGGCGTTCAGCCCCCGGTCAACGTGCTCCCCTCGCTCTCGCGCCTGATGGACGACGGGATCGGCGAGGGCCTCACCCGCGAGGACCACGCCGACGTCTCCGACCAGATGTACGCCGCGTACGCGGAGGGTGAGGACCTGCGCGACCTGGTGAACATCGTCGGCCGCGAGGCGCTGTCGGACCGCGACAACAAGTACCTCGACTTCGCCGACGACTTCGAGAGCGACTTCGTCGACCAAGGGTTCGATACGAACCGCGACATCGACGAAACCCTCGACATCGGCTGGGACCTCCTCTCGACGTTCCCCAAGGAGGAGCTCAACCGGATCGACGAGGAACTCATCGAGAAGTACTACGACGACGCGGCCGTCGAGGAAGAGGCGACGGCGGACTAACTCCGCCACTCGCACGTTCTCCGACCGGCTCGGCGCAGCCCAGCGACGGCGACACGCACCGCCGGACCCGAACTGACTGTGTATCCCGCTTACGCCGATGGGTCACGACGGTGCCTCACGCCCGGAGACGGGCGGTCCCACGCCGGCGGACGGGGTGGCGTTTCCGCTCGTGATAGCGTGACCCCAGAAGCTATACGCGGGCCGAGCCAACCGCCACCGACCCGTTTCGCGCGACGGCGACGGGGATTGAACACCGATGACCGGACCGACCTACCTCCAGTTCCACCTCGCCTTTCTGCTCCCGGCCATGAGCCTGCTGGTCGCGACGGCGTTCGCGAGTCGGCCGCGGGCGGCCGCCGCCGTCCGGCCGCTCCGGGGACGCGGATACTGGTCGGGCGTCGCGGTCATCACCGTCGTCGCGCTCGTGTACACGACGCCGTGGGACAACTACCTCATCGCGAACGGGGTCTGGTCGTACGCGCCGGGGAGCACGCTCGCGACGCTCGGACACGCGCCGGTCGAGGAGTACCTGTTCATCCTCGTCCAGCCGTGGCTGACGGCGCTGTGGCTCTCGCACCTGTCGCTGCCGAGCGAGTGGCCGACGGTCGGGGCACCGATCCGCGGCCGGCTGGTCGGCCTCGCGCTCGCGGTCGCGGTCGGTGTCGGCGGCTGGGCGGCGCTCGGGACGCCGGCGACGTTCTACCTCGGGGCGATCCTCGCGTGGGCGGCGCCGGTGTTGGCGCTCCAGTGGGTCGTGGGCGCGCCACAGCTGTGGGCGCGGCGGCGACTCGTCGCGCTCGGCGTCCTCGTACCGACGACGTATCTCTGTGTCGCCGACCGGGTCGCCATCGAGTACGGGATCTGGGTCCTCTCGGAGCGGTACACGACCGGCGTCACACTCGCGGGCCTCCCCGTCGAGGAGGCCCTCTTCTTCCTCGTGACCAACTGCTTCGTCGTCCAGGGACTGGTGCTCTACCGGTGGGTGAGCGACCGGTACGCGAACGACACGGCGCCGGCGACCGGCGATTCGGGGTGACCGATGGGTGGATCGCACGCGGACGGGGCGTCGGATCCGGACCTGGCGGCGTTCATGCACGCCGTGGGCTGTCGGCCCGCGTGGGCCGTCGTCGCGGCGCTGACCCTCGGCGTCGGCGTCGCGGCGGCGGCGGGCGCCCGCCCGTCGCTCCCGCCGGTGGTGCGCTACCTCCCGCTAGCCGCGAGCCTCCTGCTGTTCGGGTTGCCACACGGGGCCGTAGACCACCTGGCGCCGGCCCGGGTCGCGGGGCGGGTGCCGACGGTCCGGTCGATGACGGCGGTCGGCCTCGGCTACCTCCTGCTCGGCGGGGTCTACGCCGCGCTGTGGGTGGTCGCGCCGGCCGCGTCGGCCGCGCTCTTCGTCGGCCTGACGTGGCTCCACTGGGGGCAGGGCGACCTCTACGCGCTCGACGTGCTGGGGGGCGATCATCTGGACGGCGCGGGCGTGCGCGCGGGAACGTTGCTCGTTCGCGGCGGCCTGCCGATGCTGGTGCCCGTACTCCGATTCCCCGAGCGCTACCGCGCGGTGATCGACGCGTGGGTGGCGCTGTTCGGCCGCGGACTCGACGCGGCGTGGCTGGTCGCCCCCGACGTGCGCCTCGGGCTCGGGGCCGGGTTCGCGGTCCTGACCGTCGGGACGCTCCTGGCGGGCTACCGGAACGGTGGCGGGCAGGAGTGGCGCCGCGACGCCGGCGAGACGCTGCTCCTGTGGGCGTACTTCCTCGTCGTCCCGCCGCTCGTGGCCATCGGGGTGTACTTCTGTGTGTGGCACTCGCTGCGACACGTCGTCCGGCTGGTCGGGGTGGACGAGGGGGCACGGGAGGCGCTCGCGACCCGGGGGCCGGTCTCGGCGCTCCGGCGGACGGGACGGGACGCCTTGCCGCTGACCGCCGTGTCGGTCGTCCTCCTCGTCGCGGTGGGCGTCGTCGCGGGGGTGGACACCGCCCCCGAGACGCTCGCGGCGCTGTATCTTGTCTTCATCGCCGTGTTGACGCTGCCACACGTCGTCGTGGTGGCGTGGATGGACCGCGTCGAGCGCAGGGGACTGGGGTGGCGAGCCGGCGGACAATAAAAGGATAAGAGGTTCGGACCACAACCCTTCACCAATGGCCGAGGACGTCAAACCCACTCGCAAGAACCTCATGGCGATCGAGGACCGGATCGAACTCTCCGAGCGGGGGCACGACACGCTCGAACAGAAACGGGACGGCCTCATCATGGAGTTCATGGACATCCTGGACCAGGCCCAGGACATCCGCGAGGACCTCGACGCGAACTACGAGACGGCACAGCGAAAGATCAACATGGCGCGGGCGATGGAGGGCGACGTCGCCGTTCGCGGCGCCGCCGCCGCGCTCAAGGAGCACCCGGAGATCACGACCCAGTCGAAGAACATCATGGGCGTGGTCGTGCCCCAGATCGAGTCCTCGCGCGTGCGAAAGAGCCTCGATCAACGTGGCTACGGCCTGCTCGGCTCCTCGGCCCGCATCGACGAGGCGGCCGACGCCTACGAGGAACTCCTCGAATCCATCATCCTCGCCGCCGAGGTGGAGACGGCGATGAAGAAGATGCTGACCGAGATCGAGACCACCAAGCGCCGCGTCAACGCCCTCGAGTTCAAACTCCTGCCCGACCTCCACGAGAACAAGGAGTACATCGAGCAGAAACTCGAAGAGCAGGAGCGCGAGGAGATCTTCCGCCTGAAGAAGATCAAGGCCAAGAAAGAGGAAGAGGAGAAAGACGACGCCGAGGAGGAAGCGGAGGCCGCCGACCCCGTCACCGCCGACGACTAGATGCCCTGTCCCGCCTGCGGCACCGCCACGCTCTCCTTTCGCGTGCCGCCGGCGCTCCGCGAGCACGCGCCCGAAGCCGGCGACGCCGCCGCCATCTGTCCGACCTGTCTCCGGACGCACGCGGTCGACGCCGACACCGAGTCACCCGATTTCTCGACGGTCCACCCCGCGTTCCCGAGCGGCGAGGCGGGCGCGGCACTGGCGCTCGCGCTCGGCCTCCTCGACTCGCTGGCCCTCCGTCGGGACGCGGTCGACGCCTGCTGTGCCCACGCCGAGCGGGCGGGGGCTGACGTCCTGTTGGCGCTCGACCGACTGGCGGGCGACGCGGCGGTCGACCCGCACGTCGACCTCGACCGTCGCCGCCGGCAGTTGGCCGAACTCCTCCGTTAATCCCCGCGCCGGCCGACCGCGGACGCGAGCGAGCGGGCCGCTCCGAGGTCGGTCCCGCCGGCGGCCGCGACGCGGGCGGCCGCGAGGCCGACCAGCAGGAGGTTCCCCCAGAGCCCCGGCTGGATGAGGAGTCCGGGCACCCACTCGGGGAGCAGCAGACCGGCCGTTCGGAGGCCGTAGGAGTGGACGTGGAGCAAGAGGAGGCCGACGACGGGGACGGTCGGGCGGCCGTCGGGGCGGTCCAGTTCGGCGGCCAAGAGCAGGACGACGGCGGGGAGGGCGGCCGCGAAGTAGTAGGTGTAAGTCAGCGGTGCGAGCAGGGGGACGGCGGCGAAGCCGAGGGCAGTCACCTCGCGGACGGCGTCGGTGGAGGCCCGGAGGACGCCGACGACGATGGCGAGGCTGGCGAGGACGCGGATCGCCAGGCCGTACGGTACGTCGTACAGCGGTCGGTAGTACGGCGGAAGCCAGATACGTGGAGACCGGGCGACGCTCCCCGTCTCGACCCCCCATGCGAGCACGTCGAGGAAGGTCCGGTGGGCCTCGACGCCGAAGAGGAGGACGGACAGCGCGAGGAGGGCGAGGCCGCCGACGACGGCGCCGGCGAAGCGGTCCCGGTCGCCGAGCAGGTGGGCGCCGGCGGGGGCGTACGGGAGTTTGACGACGCCACAGCAGGCGGTGAGTGCGCCGGCGAGATGCGAGTGGCCGCGGAGCGACGCCGACGCGGCGAGGGTGAGGAGGGCTGTCAGTCCGGCGGCGGTCTGTCCGAGTTTGACCGCGAGGAGCACCGGCTGGAAGCCGGCGACGAGCGGGAGGATCGCGACCCGCTCCCGGGGACGGAGGGGGACGCCGAGGGCGCCGACGAGTCGCTGGATCGCGATCCAGAGGAGGAGGACCGCACACGCGGTCCACAGGATCGCGGCGGGACGGAAGTCGAGGGCGAGACGGAAGGGGACGAACGCGAGGAGTGCGATCGGGGGGTAGAGGTAGCTGCCGTGGTAGCCGCCGTTGTCGTTGCGGGCGTAGAGCGACTCGCCGGCGACCCAGCGGTCGACGGCGTTGGCGTAGGCGCCGAAGTCCCAGAACCCAAAGCGGGGGGCGACCCCGATGGCGCGGAGATACCAGTCGACGGCGGGGTAAGTCGCCAGCGCGAGACCGGCGACGAGTGAGACGGCGACGAAGAGGGGGGCGTCGTCGCGCCGGGCGAGCAGTCGGCGGAGGAGGGACATGGGGTCGTGGCTGGAACGGCGACCGTCAAAAGCGACGCGGTCAGATGCCGGTGGAGTACCGCAGGATGCCGGCGACGCCGCCGAAGGCGTCGTAGAGCTGTTCGCCCTTCTCGAAGTCCGTACTGATGAACTTCGTCTCGGTACCGCGCTGTTCGGCGATGGACATCAGGTGTTCGATCACGTCCTCGCGTTCCTGCACCTCGGCCTCGCTCCCGTCCTCGCACTCGTGGTCGGGCGTCGAGTTGCGGCGGTCGATCACCTCGAACTCCTCGACGCCGTCGCAGTCGTAGACGACCACGTCCTTGCGGAGATCCTCGCTGATGAGCAGGCGGTCGACGGACCCCATGACGAGGTTCCGGCGGGTCTGCTCGAACCCGTAGGTGGCGAGGTCGCCGGAGTGGAGATTCTCGAAGAACTCCTCCATCTGGACCTTGTCCTTCATGATCTCCTGGTCGGCGAGGACGTCCTGTGCGGCGTCGACCAGGTCGTAGAGCCCCGATTCGTCGGTGTAGGACACGTCGAACTTGCCGACGACGTGGTCCTGGAGTTCGTGGTGGAGGTAGTCGCCGTCTAGAAATTCGTCTTTCGTCGGCGAGGGGCCGCCGACGAGGATGCCGTCCAGGTCGTGTCGCTCCGGGACGAACAGGTCGTTGGCCATCTCCGCGACCTCCTGGTAGAAGTTGTCGATGGCTTCGAGACGAAGGCGGGCGAACCGCTGGGCGGACTGGCCACCCTTCCGCTGCTTGCCGGGGACGAGCGAGGAGGCGCTCTTGACGGGTTCGACGCGCTTGCCCTTCAGCCAGCCCACGTTCGCCTCGCGGCGGTCGAGGACGATGAGGCCGAACAGCCCCTTGTCGGAGAGCATCCCTTCCAGGGGCTCCGTGAGGAAATCGGAGTCACAGTGGTAGCGAAAGGACTGGATGGGATCCGGGGGGCTCTCCAGCACTTTGGTCACCATGTCGGTCTGGCCGCCGCCGGCGTCGACGGCGCCGCTGAAGATGACGATGCCGTTCTCGGGGGGGTAGGTGTCGTAGTAGCGGAGGCGGTCCTTGATGCTCGTGAGGGCGTCCTGGACGTTCGTCCGGGTCTGTTTGGACTTGATGTTGCTGGCCTCGGAGTGTTCCTGGGTGACGTGGGCGACGACCGAAGAGATCTGCTTGTCCGGCGGGATGTAGATGGTGACGAGTTGGGTGCCGGAGCCCTCGTACTCCTTCAGGTCCTCGATGACCTTCCGGAACTCGTATTTCCGACGGTCGTCGTCGGCGTCCTGCGTGTCGGTACTCATTGGTGTTCCTAGCCCCGCCCGCGGCTAAGTAACCTTTGACTGGGGGCGTCGGCCGTGATCGGGGAGTAGAGTTATATGGCCGTCGGCGGAGGTTCACCACGAGATGACCCGGGTGTACGCGGTCGCCAGCGGGAAAGGCGGCGTCGGCAAGACGACCACGGTGGCCACCCTCGGGGCCGTCCTCGCCCGGGCGGGACACGAGACGGTCGTCGTGGACGTCGACCTCGGGATGGGGAATCTGGCGGGCGTTCTCGGCATCGACGTCGACACGGGGGCGACCCTCAACGACGTGCTCGCGGGGACGGCCGACGTCGCGACCGCCGTGCGCGAGGGGCCAGTCGGCCTGTCGGTCCTCCCCGCCTCGGACGACCTCGACGACTTCGGGAAGGCCGATCCGGAGGGGCTACCGGCGGTCCTCGAGGCCCTCGACGCGGACGTCGTCCTGCTCGACACCTCGGCGGGACTGAGCCACGACAGCGTCGAACCGCTCCGGGTCGCCGACGAGGTGGTGCTGGTGTCGACGGCCGAGCGGGGGGCGATCGGCGACACGGCGAAAACCCACGAGGTGGCGACTCGGTTCGGGACGCCCGTGACCGGCGTCGTCGTGACACGGACGGGCGCCGAGACGGACGCCGCGTCGGTGGGCGACCGCCTCGGCGTCGCGGTGCTGGGATCGATCCCCGACGACCCGGCCGTGGCGGCCGCGGCCGCGGACGGGGAACCGCTGGTCACCGCCGCACCGTCGTCACCGGCGACCGCCGCGTACCGCCGGCTCGCCGTCGCGCTAACCGGCGACGACTCGATCACCGTGACGACCGACGAACCGACGTCACCGACCGACCCCGAGGGCGTCGTCGTCGTCGACGCCGAGGCCGTCGCCGGCGACGACGAGGGATCGGCCGACTGGGAGGAGGTCACCGGCGAGACGGGGACGGTCACGCTCGACGAATCCGACGAATCGGACGAGGACGTTGCGACCGCTGGCGACGAATCCGACGAATCGGACGACAGTGACGACGCGGACGAGCGCACCGGCTTCCTCCGCTGGCTCCTCGGGTGAACGGGAAACCATTTGGGACGCCGGACCAACGGGCGGATATGGCAGAGTCGAACGCGGTTCCGTTCTGGTGGGTACTGTTGTTCCTGTTGCTCGCACTCGGCATCGGCGCGTTCGCGGTGTCGAGCATCGGCGGCTCGCTGATCGCCGGGGCCGTCCTCCCGGTGTGACGGCGGGCGCGCGAGCCGTGGATCGGAGCGGGACGGCCGCGAATCATCACGAATATGTTACGCATACCGTATTCGGTATGCTTATACGCGGCGAGCGACAATCCGGAGTATGGCAGAGAGCGCAGCGGCGTCGTCGGTGAGCCACGACGAACTCGCCGCCCTGAAGCGTATCGGCCTCGACGGTGGGCTCTCGGGGCGGACGAAGGTCTCGTGTTCCGGGCTGGCCGAGCGCCTCGACGCGTCGGCACAGACCGCCTCCCGCCGCCTCCAGCGGCTCGACGAGGCCGGACTCCTGAACCGGGAGCTGCTGGCCGACGGCCAGCTGGTGACACTCACCGACGCGGGGGTGTCGGCACTGCGGCGCGAGTACGCCGACTACCGGCGGCTGTTCGAGGACGACGCGACGCTGTCGCTCGACGGCACCGTCACGAGCGGCATGGGCGAGGGGCGCCACTACATCTCGCTGTCCGGCTACATGCGTCAGTTCCGCGAGCGACTCGGCTACGAGCCGTTCCCCGGGACGCTCAACGTCGAGTTGACGGCCGAGAGCGTCCGTAGCCGCGGGGAGATGGACGCACTGGAGACCGGAACGACCCGCATCGACGGCTGGGAGGACGGCGACCGAACGTTCGGGCCGGCGACGTGTTACGCGGCCCGGATCGACGCCGACGCGGGCTCGTACGACGGCGCACACGTCATCGTTCCGGACCGGACCCACCACGACGAGACGCAACTCGAACTGATCGCCCCGGTGAAGCTCCGCGACGAACTCGCCCTCGAGGACGGGGACGGCCTGACGGTCCACCTGGGGGGCGAAGGGACGTGACGGTTCAGGGCCGCGGGGAGTCGACGGATCCCGATGGGGACGCACTCGACCGCGCCGTCGCCGCCTTCCGCGCCGGCGAACCGGTGCTCGTCCACGACGCCGACGACCGCGAGGGCGAGACCGACCTGCTCTACCCCGCGAGCGCGGTGACGCCGGCCGCGGTCGCCCGGCTCCGCAACGACGGCGGCGGCCTCGTCTTCGTCGCGCTCCCCGACGCGGTCGCCGAGCGGTTCGACCTTCCGTTCCTCCACGAGGTGCTCGACCACCCGGCGAACGACCACACCGACCTCGGCTACGACGCCCACCCTTCGTTCTCGCTGACGGTCAACCATCGGGACGGGTTCACGGGCGTCACCGACGACGACCGAGCGCTGACCATCCGCCGGCTGGGCGAGGTGAGCGACGAGGCGGGCTACGGCGTCGAGGCCTTCGCCGAGGAGTTCCGCACGCCCGGGCACGTCCACCTCCTGCGGGCGGCCCCGGACCTCCTGACCGAGCGCCGCGGCCACACGGAACTCGGACTGGCGCTGGCCCGCGAGGCCGCCGTCTCCCCCGCCGTCGCCGGCTGTGAGATGCTCGACGACGGGACGGGCGGGGCGCTCTCGACGGCGGACGCGCGGGCCTACGCCCGGGAACACGACGTACCGTTCGTCGAGGGCGCGACGCTCGTGGACGCGCTCCGCTGAGCGGTCCGTCGCCCACGGCGATTCGCGCCGACGACCCGCACGGAAACTGTTAAGAGCGGATTGGGACAAATGACACCAACTCATGCTGCTCGATACGACGACTTCTCGCGACGGGACTCGGACGGGAAGCCCAGGCCGGCGCACGGAGGGTGCGTGAGATGGGCTTCGAAGAGATGCGCGAGGCCGGCGACGTCGACACCGTCTGGATGGACGGCGAGTTCGTCGACTGGGACGACGCGCAGATCCACGTGCTCACCCACGGCCTCCACTACGGCACGGGGGTCTTCGAGGGCGTCCGCTGCTACGATACGGAGGATGGCCCGGCCATCTTCCGGTGGGAGGAACACCTGGATCGCTTCTACCAGTCGGGGAAGCCGTACAACCTGGAGGTCCCCTTCGACCGCGAGGAACTGACCGAAGCGACGAAGGAACTCATCCGCCGGCAGGATCTCCCCTCCTGTTACATCCGACCGATCGCGTACTACGGCTACGACATGCTGGGGTTGAGCCCCGAGACCTGTCCGGAACAGGTGGCCATCGCCGTCTGGCCCTGGGGAGCCTACCTCGGCGAGGACGCGCTGGAGCAGGGCGTCGAGGTCACGGTGTCGTCGTGGCAGAAGTACTCCTCGGCACAGATCCCGACCAACGCCAAGACGACGGGCCCGTACGTCAACAGCGTGCTGGCGAGTCTGGAGGCAAAGCGGGAGGGGTACACCGAGGCGCTCCTCCTGAACGGCGAGGGCAACGTCGCCGAGGGTCCGGGCGAGAACCTGTTTCTCGTCCGCGACGACGAAATCTACACCCCCGGCCTCGCCGAGGGCATCCTCGACGGCATCACCCGGAACACCGTCATCACGCTCGCGCGCGAGCAGGGGTACACCGTCCACGACGACGCGACGATCAGCCGGGGCGAACTCAACACCGCGGACGAGTTGTTCTTCTCGGGCACCGCGGCGGAGGTCACGCCGATCCGCAAGGTGGACAACGTCGTCGTCGGCGAGGGGAGCCGCGGCCCGGTGACCGAGGACATCCAGAAGGCCTTCTTCGATCTGGTCGAGCGCCGCACCGACGCCCACGAGGACTGGTTCACGTACGTCGACGTGTAGTCACGGGTCGGCGGTCCCGTCGTCGGTCGCCGTCCCTGGCTCGGCCTCCGCGCCGGCCTCTTCGACGGCGGTGTCGATCCGCTGGGCGTGTTCGTCCTCCGCGAATCCGGCGCTGAGGATGCGCGTCAGCGCCTCCTCGACGCTCTCGCCGGTCTCCTCGATCCGGTCGGGGGCCACCTCGATGACGAACCCGGTGGTGATGTTCGGGGCGGTGGGCATGAACAGGACGACCTTGCCGTCGGCGGTGGTCTGCCCGGTCTTGAACGCGGTCATGTCGATCCCGGGCCAGGTCTCCAGTCGGACCGGCTTCTGGAGGTCCTCGGTGCCGGTGAGCGCCGTCTCGACGGCGAGTTTCGAGGCGTTGTAGAGGATCCGAATGAGGGGCACGTGGTTCATCGCGCTGTCGAGGACGCGCTCGAACAGGCGACCGGCGGTCGTCCGCATCAGGTAGCCGACCGACAACACCAGCATGACGAACACGACGAGCGCGACGGGGACGCCGTAGTAGGGTGGGAGCGTCCGGACGACGGGTAGTTCCGCGACCCTGGCGTACAGCCAGTTGAGGACGAACAGGGTGACCAGGATGGGGACGAGGACCACCAGTCCGCTGGCGACGTCGCGTCTCCACGAGGACATTACCGGGGGATGGAGTGCTGGGGTCTTCAGCGTGTCCACGTCCCGCCGCGAACCGCCGGGGCTTTTCACCCCCCGGTCATCTACGGGAGGTATGGTGGTTTCGCTCGTCGCCGGCGCGCTCTGGGCGATGCTGCCGGCGTACGTCCCGAACAACGTCGCGGTCCTGGCCGGCGGCGGGCGTCCCATCGACGGCGGGCGCACGGTCGACGGCCGTCGGCTCCTCGGCGACGGCAAGACCTGGCGCGGCACGGCCGCGGGCACCGTCGCGGGCGTCGCGCTGGCGATGGGGCTCGACGCCGTCCGACCGGGCGCCGCCGCGGCGCTCGGGGCCACCCTCCCCTCGTTCCCGCTCCGGGCGGCGGTCGGCCTGGCGCTCGGCGCGATGCTCGGCGACATCGGCGCCTCGTTCGTGAAGCGACGCCTGGACCGCGAACGCGGCGCCGCCGTCCCGGGCCTCGACCAACTCGACTTCGTGGTCGGGGCGCTCGCCCTGGCGGCCCTCCTCGCGCCGTCGTGGACGCTCTCGACGTTCTCGCCCGCGCGTCTGGCAGTGATCCTCGTCGCCACGCCCCTGCTCCACGTCACGACCAACGTCGGGGCGTACCTCCTCGGCCTGAAGTCCGAACCCTGGTGAGCGGGGACCGTCCCGTTTATATCCGTTCGCGGCCCCGGTCACGCCAATGGCGGATCAGGACCTCATCGCGGCGCTCCGGGACGCGGACGCCGTCGAGTTCGGCGAGTTCGAACTCTCCCACGGCGGGACGAGCGACTACTACGTCGACAAGTACCTCTTCGAGACCGACCCCGAGTGTCTGCGGCTGATCGCCGCGGCCTTCGCCGAGCGGATCGACGAGCCGAAACTCGCGGGCGTCGCCCTCGGTGCGGTGCCGCTGGTGGCGGTGACGAGCGCCGAGACCGGCCGCCCCTACGTCATCGCGCGCAAGCAGGCCAAGGAGTACGGGACGGGCAACCGCATCGAGGGGCGACTCGACGAGGGCGAGCGCGTGGTCGTCCTCGAGGACATCGCCACGACGGGGACGAGCGCGCTCGACGCCGTCGAGGCGCTCCGGGAGGCGGGCGCCGTCGTCGACCGCGTGCTGGTGGTCGTCGACCGCGGCGAGGGGGCGAGCGAACTGCTCGCGGATCACGGCATCGAACTCGACGCCCTGCTGACCGCCGAGGATCTGCTGGCCGGAGACTGAACCCTCATCGACGTTCGTCCGTATTTCGCGGGCGTCGCATGCCAACCGTTAAGTTCCACATCACGGATACGCTGGGGTATAGATGGCGCTGAGTGATTCGCTGGCGAACTACTTCGAGTTCGAGGAGCACGGGACGGATCTCCGCACGGAGGTGCTCGCGGGGCTCACCACGTTCCTGACGATGTCGTACATCGTCGTGGTGAACCCGAGCATCCTCGCCGGCATCCCCGGCGAGAAACCCGGGATCACCGTTCCGGGGTACAGCCTGCCGGAAGTACAGTCGATGCTCGCGGTCGTCACCATCATCGCGGCGGCGACGGCGACGCTGATCATGGCGTTCTACGCGAACCGCCCGTTCGGGCAGGCGCCGGGACTGGGGCTGAACGCCTTCTTCGCGTTCACCGTCGTCGGGGCGCTGGGTATCCCCTGGCAGACCGCGCTCGCGGCCGTCGTGGTCGAGGGGATCGTCTTCATCGTCCTCACGGCCGTCGGCGCCCGCGAGTACGTCATCCGGGCCTTCCCCGAACCGGTGAAGTTCGCGGTCGGTACCGGGATCGGCCTCTTTCTCGCCATCATCGGGTTGCAGGCGATGGGCATCGTCGTCGACGACCCCGCGACGCTCGTCCAACTGGGGGCGGTCGCCTCCGACCCCGTCGCCATCGTCTCCGTCGTCGGCCTGCTGTTCACGTTCGCGCTCTACGCCCGCGGGATCAGGGGCTCCATCGTCATCGGCATCGTCGCCACCGCCGTGCTCGGCTGGGTGGTCGCCAACGCGGGGGTCGTCGGGAGCGAGGCCGCCGGCCGACTCGTGGCGGGCGGTCCGAGCGCCACCTACGACATCACGCCGCTCGCGGGCGCCTTCCTCGACGGCCTCGCCGACATCGAGGCGTTCACCTTCGCGCTGGTCGTCTTCACCTTCTTTTTCGTCGACTTCTTCGACACCGCGGGGACGCTCACCGGCGTCTCACAGATCGCCGGCTTCCTCGACGAGGACGGCAACCTGCCGGACATCGACAGGCCGCTGATGGCCGACGCCGTCGGCACGACGGTCGGGGGAATGCTCGGCACGTCGACGGTGACGACGTATATCGAATCGGCCGCCGGCGTCGAGGAGGGCGGCCGGACGGGCATGACCGCCCTGGTGGTCGCCCTGCTCTTTCTCGCGTCGCTCGCGGTCGTGCCGCTGGCGGCGGCCATCCCCCTCTATGCCTCCCACATCGCCCTCGTCGTCATCGGCGTCGTCATGCTCGGCAACGTCGTCGACATCGCGTGGGACGACCTCTCCTATGCGATCCCCGCGGGCATGACCATCCTCGTCATGCCGCTGACCTACTCCATCGCGACCGGCATCGCGGCCGGCATCGTCACCTATCCGATCGTGAAGGCCGCCCGCGGCGAGTGGGGCGACGTCCGCCCCGGCCACTGGGCGCTGGCCGGCGCGTTCGTCCTGTACTACGTCGTACGGACGAACACCCTCGCGTAGCGGCGACGGCGGCACACACGCCCGCCGCCCTCAAGAGGACGGAGCCGCAAGTGCGGGTGATGTCGAACCTCGAACTCTACGAACTGCCCGGCTGCCCCTACTGTGCGAAGGTAATCGACAAACTCGACGAACTCGACCTGGAGTACGTCTCCCACGAGGTGCCCCGATCACACTCCGAGCGGACCGACGTCGAGGAAGTGAGCGGACAGACCGGCGTGCCGGTTCTCGTCGACCCGGACAACGACGTCGAGGGGATGCCCGAGAGCGACGATATCGTCGAGTATCTGGAGGGGACCTACGGCGCCCGCGCGGAGAACTGATCCGCGGCGGTCACTCGTCGGCGACGACGTAGGCCCCGAACCCCTCGACGCTCCCGACCGGCGGTGCGCCGAAGGCGAGCCAGACGTGTCGCTCGTCGGTGTGGTTACACAGGTTCCGGACCGTCTCCGGCGCGACGCGGACGACCCCGCCGGCCGGCACCTCGTGGACCTCGCCGTCGATGGCGATCTGACCGCCGGTCGTCGCCACGAACACCTCCTCCTGTCCCTCGTGGGTGTGTGGCGTCGTCACCTCGCCGGGGTCGACGAGCACCTGATTCACCCGGAGTTCGGTACAGCCCAGCGGTTCGGTCAGCTTCCGGACGACCGTCTCACAGGTCCGGAACGGCTCGGTCGACACTTCCTCGGGGTCGACGACGCTGAATCCGTCGGTCACGGTCGACCGACCGGCCGCGAGGGTCTTAACTCTCGGCTGGCGCCCGGGCGCGTTCGAGGATGAGGTCGCGGAGGTCGTCGGCGTCCCTGAGCGCGGCGAGTTCGTCCTCGCTCACCAGCGCCGTCCCCTCGACGGCGTCCCGTTTCTCGCGTTCCTCGGTGACGTAGACGGCCCGGGTCCGGGTCACCTCGCCGAGCGAGGACATGATCCGGGCGCGCTTCTCGGCGCTGCGGGTGAACGCGGAGTGGCCGGTAAGCAGGTTCTCGATCTCGCGGTCGCCGTCCTCGCTGACGGCCGAGAAGGGGGCCCGGTCCGTCGGGTGGACGGTGAAGCCGACGCGGGCGAGGACGGCGAGCACGTGATCCCCGTCGGGGTCGAGGGCCGGGTCCTCGGGGGTCGGGTCGGCCTCCCGCACCGCCTCGGCGCCGTCCATCACGTCCACGGGGTCGCTGAACGGCTGGTCGAAGAGCTCCTCGAGCTGGATGGCCACGTCGATGCTGGCGTTCATGCCGTCCTCGTACTTCGAGACGGTGCGCCGCGAGACGCCGAGTTCGGTCGCCAGCCGGCCGAGGCTCCACCCGCGCTCCTCGCGTTCGTCGGCCAGCAGGTCGCCGTCGATGTTGACATAGAGGCCGCCCGGCGCGGCGTAGATGAGCGGCGAGACGTTCTCGACGAACAGGTCGAAGGCCGTATCCGGGTTGATCGCCGGAATGCCGTGTCGGAAGTACACCACCTCCGGTTTCAGCTCCTCGTCGCGGGTGCGCAGGCCGATGACCAGCGGCGTCGCGGAGAGATACGACCCGAGTCGACGCATCTCGACGCCCGTCTCGGCATCGAGGCCGTCGACGTTGGCGAGGATCTTGACCAGAAGCAGGTCGTCGCCGCGGCGGGCCGCCAGGTCGAAGCTCTTGGGACGAATCGAACACCGGTCGCTCACCGCGAATCCCGCGTCTTGGAGCATCGCAGTGATGTTTCCGACCAGTGCTGACCGTGACATACCGAAAGGTAAGCGCCCCGCGACATATATAAGTTGTGTCGAAGACCTGCCCGTTGTCTGGCGATTGGCGCGTTGACGGGGGTGTGAGGGCTCGCTCGTCGACGCGAAACGTCTTTCAACGGCGCCCGGCGTAGCGCCCCCGTGACGCTCGTCGGCATCGACGACACCGATTCCCGGGAACGGGGGATGTGTACGACGTACGTGGCGACCCGCCTCGCCGAGGCCATCGCCGAGGCGGGTGGACGGATCGTCGAGCGCCGGCTGATCCGCCTGAACCCCGCCGTGGAGTGGAAGACCCGGGGCAACGCCGCGCTCTGTGTCGAGACGGACCTCGATCCGGGCCGGGCCGGTCGCCTCGCCGAGCGGCTTGTGGATCGGTTCGCCGCGGTCGACGACCCGCGGACGAGTCCGGGAGTGGTCGTCGCGGCGGGCGAGGGCGTCCCCGATCCGGTCGCCGCGTTCGCGCGCCGGGCGGTGCGCGAGCGGATCGACCTCGCGGACGCGCTGGCGCTGATCGAGGATGCGGACTACCGCCACCGTGGGTGGGGGGACGGTCGGGGGCGGATCGGCGCCCTCGCGGCCGTCGGCGCCGCCCGCGCCTTCGACGACTGGACCCACGAACACATCGCGTACCGCGCGCTGGATCGCTGCGGGACGCCGCGGACGGTCGACCGCGACTCGGCGTTCGCGGCGGCGCAGGCGGCCTACCCCGACGCCTGGGACACCGTCGACCGCGTCGAGGACGAACTCGTCTGTGTGCCCGCGGCGCCCGGCCCGATCCTCTACGGGATCCGCGGCGACGACCCCGGGGCGGTGCGGGGCGTCGCCGCCGCCATCGAGAGCGAACCGGTCGACCGCGAGGCCACCTTCGTGACCAATCAGGGGACCGACGCCCACCTGCGGCCGGGACGGGTCGGGACGGTGCGGGACGGCCGCGCCTACCGAGTCGACGGCGTCGTCGACGAGGCGCCCGAGACGCGGGCGGGCGGCCACGTTCACCTGACGCTCCGCGACGGCGACGACCGGCTCCCCTGCGTGGCCTTCGAGCCGACCAAACGCTTCCGGGACCGGGTGCGCGGGCTCCGTCCCGGCGACCGCGTGACAGTCTGTGGCGAGGTGGGCGAGGGGACGCTCAAACTCGAGAAGTTCGCGCTCCGGGAGGCGGTGACGACCGAACGGGTCGTGCCGGCGTGTCCGGACTGCGAGCGGTCGATGGAGAGCGCCGGCCGGGAGCAGGGCTACCGGTGTCGGGACTGCGGGACGACGGCCCCCGGACGGGTCGGGCGCGACGTCGACCGGCGGCTCGATCCCGGCTGGTACGAGGTGCCGCCCTGCGCGCGCCGACACGTCGCCAAACCGCTGGTCCGGGGCGGGTTCGACGCGCCGACCCACCCCGAGCGCTGACGGTATACGACGGATATCCGCGGTTCAACGACTCGTTAACCCGTGGTAAGGAGTCAATAGGCAAGGGGGAAGCGGCCGAGGGAGCGAGTGATGTGTGAACGATTCACGCTTCGTCGGGTGATCGGCCCGTGAGTTCGGTCGACGAGGACGACCGGCCGGCGACGGTCGACAGCCCCGCGCTCGACCGCTGGCCGACGTACACCCTGGACCACACCATCGAGGCCGTCGGGAGCGACGGCAGTCAGTGCACGGTGTACCCCTCGAACGCCCCCGAGGATCGCAGGCTCACGGCCTGGATCACGGCGACCGACGACGCCTTCGTCGCGATCGACGAGATCAGGTGAGTGCGTCGCCCCGCTCACCGGCCGCGACGGCGGCGACCGACGGGACCCTCACTTCGCGCGGCCGGTGAGCGGCACGACGACATCGGCGTCGGCGTCGACGACCCCGCGGCCGCGGTACACACGAAGCCCCGCCGGGGCCACGGCTGCGGTCGGTTCGACGCCGAACCCCGCATCCCGGAGGTCGGAGAGCGCCGTCTCGACGGCCGACGTCGACACTGCGATGGCGTCCCCGCCGGTCGCGTCGAGGGCGGCGTCGACGGCCGCGCGTCGGACCGGTTCGCGCACCTGGATGCCGTCGGCGAGGTCGTTCGTCCCGGCGGACCCGCCGTTCCGGTCGTCGGCCACGGGCGCGTACCCGCTGGCCTGAACCGCGAGGAGGCGGGGGAGGTCGTCGGCCCACCCCGCCTCGACGAGCGTGCGGAAGCCGCGGTAGGCGCCGAGGAGGAGCGTCCCGTGGCCGAGGGGGACGACGACCGCGTCGGGGGGCGACCAGTCCCGCTGGGCGGCGAGTTCGATCCCGAAGGTGGCGGTGCCGGCGAAGAAGGCGGGGTTCCAGGCGTGGCTGGCGTACCAGCCGTCGCCATCCGTGACCGCCTCCCGACAGGCGTCGGCGACCGCCTCGCGATCCCCCGTGATCTCCCGCACCCGCGCCCCCGTCGCCGCGATGGCCCGCCGTTTGGCGTCCGTGACCGAGGCGGGGACGTAGACGTCGGCGTCGAGGCCGGCGCGGGCGGCGTAGGTCGCGATGGCCGTGCCGGCGTTGCCAGAGGAGTCCTCGATCACCCGGTCGACGCCGAGTTCGAGCGCCCGCGAGACGGTCGTCGCGGCGCCGCGGTCCTTGAAACTCCCCGTCGGCGAGACGTACTCCAGTTTGAACGTCGCGTCCCAGGCCGGGGCGTCGACGAGGGGCGTGAACCCCTCGCCGAGGGAGACGCGTGGCTCGACCGGGAGGAAGGCATCGAACGCCCACAGGCCGCGGCGGGTGTCGAACGACGCGAACGGGGGTGCCGGGCCGTCGGGCCGGGGCGCCGACGCGAACTCCAGGGGCGTGCCACAGACACAGCGCCAGCGATCGGCGTACGTCTCGCCGCAGGCCGGGCAGGCGAGGCGGGCGGCCATCAGTACGTGTCGACGTTCTTGCCGACCGAGCAGACGTACTCGCCGGTGGCGACCTGCGGAAGGCGGCGACTCCGCCAGAAGATGCCGTCGTTGTCGGCGGTGATCCGCGCTTTCAATCCGCCGAAGGGATCGGTCACCTCGAACAGCGTCTCGTCGGCGGTCACGCGGTCGCCGAGGTCGTGCTGATAGCGGACGAGGCCGCCAACCGGCGAGCCGTACTGGTCGAAGGCCTTGGCCCGCGTCTGGGGTTCGATACCGGCGTCACCGTCGAGAAAGTCGTAGCCGCGGAGCACGTTGAACACGCCCTCGACGCCCTTCGCGATGCTCCCCTCGTCCCAGCCGACGGCGCCGCCGAGTTCGGGGTCGACCGCGGGCACGCCGTCGGAGGGGGCGACACGGGCCAACTGCCCGTCCGGTCCTTTCTGGTCGAGGACGTAGCCACAGCCGAAGGTCTTCGCGAGTTCGAGACACTGCGAGTGGAGGCGGTGACGGCGGCCACACCGGACCCGCACCTCGTCGATCATCCGGCTGGTCGACCCCTGGTGGAGGTCGAGGACGAGGTCGGCCTCGCGGGCGACATCGTAGGTGGCGGCGGCGATACGCTCGCTCGACGTGCCGTTCCCGTCGCCGGGGTAGGCCCGGTTCATCTTCGTGTCGTCGATGGGGTTGCGGTGTTCGGCCACCTGGAAGGCGTGGTAGTTGACGATGCCGACGACGATCACCGTCCCCGAGAGTTCGTCGGGGTCGAGTTGTGGAACGACGCGCTGGACCACGCCGACACCGTTGAGTTCGTCGCCGTCGCTGGCCGCCTGCACGTAGAGGGTCGGGCCGTCGCGGGCTCCCTCGACGACGGCGACGGGGAGACCGAACGTACTGCCGTCGCGGGTCTCGCCGACCTCCAGACGGCCGGTGTCGACCGTTCCGGGCGAGGCGTCCGCGCTTCCCACCGAAGTCATTGTTCGACTCACGGACTCGGTCCCTTTGAGCGATTCGGTCCCGGACCGAGCGGCCGCGGCCCCGCCGCACAACGATGGGGCTTTGATCGTGGAGTCCGGACTCCGACCGTGAGCGACGACCGACCGGAGCGACCGCCCGTGTCCGGGCTGCTCGACGCACTGCGGGTGCGACGCAACGCGACCGCCGGCGCCGCCGCTGGCCTCGCCCTCGCGGCGCTGGTCTATCTCGTCCGTGTCTTCGAGTTGCTCGGGCCAGTCACCGCCACGCAGCGGTACCCGCTTCTCGGCCCCGAGGGCTGGTTTCTCGGCCTCGCGTTCGTCCTCGCGTCGGCGACGGCGCTGTTCGTGACGGCGGCGCTGACGGCGGTGACCGCCGTTCGCCTGGCGCGCCGCCTCTAGGCGTCGCCGGCCAGGTCGGCCAGCCGGTCGGCCCCGGCACGGGTCCCCTTCGCGATCAGCACGTCGCCGGGGTGGACGACCGTCTCCGGGCCGGGCGAGACGACCCAGTCGCCGCCGCCGCGGCGGACGGCGATGACGCGCATCCCCGTCGCCGTCTTCACCTCCAAGTCACCCAGCGAGGCGTCGGCCAGTCGTCCGTCCGCACCGACGCCCACGCGGACGATCACCTCGTCGGACTCCTCGACGGCGGCGGCGACGACCGGGTGGGTGTCGAGGCCGCGGAGCACCCCCTCGCTGATCTCCAGGGCGGCGTCGCTGATCACCTCCGTCGCGCTCGCCAGGTGGACCAGCCCCCGGAGCGAGATGGGGTCCTCGACGCGGCCGGCGGCGCGCAACACCCACGCCTCGAACCGGGATTTCAGCGCGTCGACCTCGGCCTCGAGTTCGACCACCTCCGCGGCGACGCCCTGGCTGTCGAAGAGGACGGAGCCGTAGGCCAGGTCGACCGCCAACTCGCTCATGTTTTTCATCAACACGATTGAGTCGACGGCGCGGTCGAGGTCGTCGATGGTGGAGTCGACGGGAGCCGGGGGATCGTAGGCGTCGCCGGTGACCGTCTCGTACACCGGGCCGATGGCCCGCTCGGTGCCCCGGAGGAGAACCACGTCGTCGGCCGAAAGCGCCGTGTCCCGGTCGGGGTTGACGATCCAGTCGCCGGCACGGCGGATGGCGATCACCCGGACGCCGGTGTCCGTTTCGAGGTTGCAGCCGCCGAGCGAGGTGCCGGCGTAGTCGGAGTCGGGGGCGACCCGTCCGCGGACGACCGTCTCGACCGCTTCCGGGATGGCCGCCCGCATCGCCTCGGGGACGCCGATGTCCTCGAGCACCACCTTGGCGATGTCGCCCGCGGCGTCGCTGATCTTCTCGGCGGCGCCGACGACGCCGAGGACGGGCGCCAGCCGCTCTGCGTCCTCCGTGCTCCGGGCGGCCATCAGCAGGCTCATCCGCGCCTGGAGCTGTAAGACGTCCATTCGCTCTTCGAGTTCCAGCACCTCCGCGGCCACCTCGTCGCTCCCGTGGAGGACCGCCGAGTACGCGAGGTCGATGAGGAGTTCGGCCGTATCCTTCATCTCGACGAGGACGACCTTCACGCTGACCGGCTCGTACTCGACGTCCCCGGGATCCATACCCGAACCCATGTCGCCGGGGCGATAAAACCCTCCCGACGAACGCAAGAACGAAGCGGATCGGGGATGACCGCCCGACGATGACCCGATCCGGCGGCTGGGATCTCCTCGGCGTGACGACGGCTGCCTTCTTCGTGACGATGGTGGCTCGACTGGCGCCGAGCCCGCTCGTCCCCGACGTCATCGACGCCTTCGGCGTCACGACGGGGACCGTCGGCCTCGCGCTCTCGGGGATGTGGGCGGCCTACGCGCTCTTCCAGTTCCCCGGCGGGATCGTCGCCGACCGGATCGGGGAGCGGCGCGTGATCCTCGCCGCCATGGCCGGTATCACGGTGGCGAGCCTCGCGCTCGCGAGCGCGCCCACGTTCGGCGTCTTCGCCGTCGCGGCCGTCGCCCTCGGCGCCGCCGCGGGGCTGTACTTCACCGCCGGCACCTCGTTTCTCACCGCTCGCTTCGAGAACACCGGGCGCGCGCTCGGGGTCCACGAGATCGGGGCGTCGGCCGCGGGGCTGATCGCCCCCGTCGCGAGCGCGGCGGCGGCGACCCGGTTCGACTGGCGGGCGGGCGTGCTCGTGCCGGCCGCCGTGGCGCCGGTCGTCCTCGCGCTGTTCGCGTGGCGGGTCCCGGCGACCGCGGCGGGCGACGGTCGAGGAGAGGCCGTCGTCGACGTCGGCCAACTGTTCGCCCTGCTCACCCGTCCGAGCATCGCCTTCACGACCCTGCTTGCCATGGTCGGCTTTTTCACCTGGCAGTCCTTCGCCTCCTTCTTCCCGACCTTCCTCGTCGATTACGTGGGGCTCACGACCGGACGCGCCAGCCTCGTCTTCGGCGCGGTGTTCGCGCTCACGCTGGTCACCGCCCCGGGATTGGGGTGGGTGTCGGACGCGACCGGGCGCGATCCGGCGCTCGCGGCGTCGTTTCTCGCCGGAGTCGCCGGCTACGCCTGCTTCCTGTTCGGTGCCGGCGGGCCCGTCGCGGTGGTCGCGGGAACGGGGCTCGTCGGTCTCGGCCTCTCGTGGCCGGGCGCACTCAACTCGCGGTTCATGGACCACCTCGCGGCCGACGAGCGCGGGACGGGCTTCGGCCTCGTTCGGACGGTCGTGTTGCTCGTCAGTTCGCTCGGCAGCGGCGTGACGGGGACGGTCGCGGAGGCCGTCGGCTGGTTCGCGGCCTACGCCCTCGTGGGCGCCCTCCTCACCGCGCTCGTGGCGCTGCTCGTCGCCAACCGCGCCCTGGGGACCGACGCCCGAGACGGATCGTCGTGACCGTCTACCGGAGGTTCGCCGGACTGTCCTGGCGGACCACCGGTGACGATGACGAGGCGGGTGCGAGACCGTCGGACGGGCGTCACACGGTTGGGAAGCCTTTAATTCGCGAGCGCCCCTACTCATCGGCGTTCGATGGCCATCGACCCGCGGAACTACGACCTGGACGAACTCCGGGCGGCCAGCGACGCGTCGATGCTGGACCGAGTGGAGGAGACGGACGCGGGAGCCGAATGGCCGGACGAGACCGACGACGAGGAGAGCGAGGGCGACCGCTCGGCGGCCGACACGGCGTTCGAGGCGTCGCTGACCCGCGACTTGGCCACGATGGATCGCCGGATCGAAGCGCTGGAGCGGCCGTACCTCCCCGCGCTCCCGGCGTCGCTGGTCGCCGAGGCGCTGATCTTCGAGTGGCTGGAGTTCCTCGTGTTGCAGGCGGGACGCGACTCGGTGGACGACGCCGTCGACTTCTACGAAGCGGTCGGATGGCTGGGTAGCGACGCCGCCGAGGCACTCGACGCCTACCTCTCGGGCATCGACGACTCGCGGGCGAACGCCGACAACGACTTGAACGCCGACGACCATCGCGTCAGCCTCCACTACGTCGCTCGGTTGACCTCGCTGACTGGTCGGTGACCGAGACGGGGAGTGCTTATTTATCACGTCCGCGTGTAGCGCCGGCCGCATGAGCGACTCCGAGAGCGAGGACGACGAGGACGGGACGACGGCCGGGGACGACGGGCCCGCGCCCATCGGCGTGAAACTCGGAAGCACTCGAACGGTCATCGCCATCCCCGACGGCGACGGACTGCGGACGATCAAGACGCTCACCTGTCTCGCGACGTACGAGGACGCCATCACGGGCGAGGAGCGCGTCCTCTACGGGGATCAGGCGGCGACGGAGTACCCCGACCGCGTGCAGTACACCCTCCGCTCGGGACTCCCGGAGGACGACTCCCGGGCGGAGTTGACGGCGACGTTCTTCGAGGAGGTCATCGAGGCGAACGACGTCCCCACCGACAGCGCGGTGGTGTACGCCATCCCGACCATCGACAACGAGGCGGGACTGGCGAACCTGCAGTCGGTCATCGAGGGGAGCACCATCGGCGAGGCGCTGATCCGGAGCTATCCCGAGTCGCTCTGCGGGTCGGTACCCGCTCTCGGCGACGACTTGGAGGCCGTCGAGGACATCTTCGTCACCGTGAACCTGGGGTCGACGAACCTCGAAGCCTCGGCGTACCGCCGCGGCGAGCAACTCGTCCCCTTCACCACGGGTGCGGTCACCGGCAACGAGGTGGACCGACGGATCGCCAACTACGTCGAGGAGGAGACCCAGGGCCGGGTCAACATCGACACCACCACCGCCCGGGAGTACAAGGAGGAGCACGCCGACTTCGTCGACTTCGAGCCGTTCACGGACGTGATCCAGCAGCCCGGCGGCGGCTCCCACGAGTTCACCATCGAGCGCAGCGTCATGGACGCCGTCGACGAGTACGTCGACGAGGCCGTCGAGGAGGTGGCCAACGCCTTCCTGCCCGAACTCGCCAACGACAACATCAAGGTCTACCAGTTGGCGCTCGATCGTCCCGTCGTGTTGACGGGCGGAATGGCCTGCATCCCGGGCATCGTCGAGGAGTTCGAGGAGCGCCTGAGCGAGGAACTCCAGCGGGAGGTCGAGGCGGTGGCGCCGGACAGCCCCGCCGAGTCCGCGGCGGTCGGCGCCCAGCGCATCGCACAGCGGCTGGTCGACGCCGACGCCTACTGAAACCGACGGCGCCGCGGTCGTCGCCGTCGCGTCTCTTTGCGGACCGCAATCCCCCGAGACCGGTCCTCGGGGCCCCGGAGTCGGTCGCCCGGGAGCGCGGGGACCGACGACGCTTTGGTCCGGCCGGCCGGACGACGGGGCATGAAACAGGCCATCGTCGCGCGGACCGACCTCGGGATGGGACAGGGAAAACTCGCCGCACAGGTCGCCCACGCCGCGCTGTCGGCGTACGAGGACGCCGACGAGCGCACCCGCCGGGCGTGGAAGGGCGAGGGGCAGAAGAAAGTCGTCTTGAAAGGGAGCGGCGAGTCCGAACTGTTCGAGTTGGCCGACGCCGCCGAGCGGGCGGGGTTGCCGAACGCCGTCGTCCGGGACGCCGGTCACACCCAGCTGGAGCCCGGGACCGTGACGGCGCTGGCGGTGGGGCCGGGCGAAGACGACGACGTGGACCGGGTGACCGGCGACCTCTCGCTGTACTGACTCATACGGATTATTGTAACTGTTCATCGGTGGTTCGCCAGGACAGTCCGGCGAACCACCGGTACTGACGTACAATAAACGGTATCAGCCGACCGGATCGCGGTTCTCGATGCGCCGGCTCCGTCGCGTCCCCGCTCACCGGATGGTCGACCGCGTGCGGGCGATCCGGCCGGAGTCGACCGAGCACGCAACGGCTAAGTGTGCCGTGGGCGAGTGGCCGGTATGTCACTCGTCGCTGCGGCCGTGGCGGGCGGGGCGATGGGCGCCCGTCACGCCCTCGAGACGGACCACCTCGCCGCCGTCGCGACGCTGGTCGATGGCGGGGAGGGAGACGCCGTGGGAGACGGCGAGGAGCCACGCTCCTCGGAAAACGGCGAGGAGCCACGCTCCTCGGAAAACGGCGAGGAGCCACGCTCCTCGGAAAACGGCGAGGAGCCACGCTCCTCGGAAAACGGCGAGGAGCCACGCTCCTCGGAAAACGGCGAGGAGCCACGCTCCTCGGAAAACGGCGAGGAGCCACGCTCCTCGGAAAACGGCGAGGAGCCACGCTCCTCGGAAAACGGCGAGGAGCCACGCTCCTCGGAAAACGGCGAGGAGCCACGCTCCTCGGAAAACGGCGAGGAGCCACGCTCCTCGGAAAACGGCGAGGAGCCACGCTCCTCGGAAAACGGCGAGGAGCCACGCTCCTCGGAAAACGGACTGGGCGCGCCCGCGTCGTCCCCCGCCCTGGTCGGTGCGTCGTGGGGGATCGGTCACACCGTCCCCATCGCCGCGCTCGGGGCCACGCTGCTCACGTTCGGCGTCCGCCTCCCGGCGTCGGTGACGGGCCTCTTCGAGGCGGTCGTCGGCGTCGTCCTGTGCTACCTCGGTGGGCGGATGCTCGCGGGCGTGATCGGCCGCCGCGAGCACGCCCACGGGACGCATCCGCTCCACGGCCATTTCGACGTCGGCACCCTGTCGCTGGGCGGGGGGCACGTCCACGTCCACGGCGACTCCGCGCTCGTGGGCGCGCTCCACGGCGTCGCGGGGAGCGGCGCCCTCGTGATCGCGCTCGTCTCGACGACGCCGGACCTCCCGACGGCCGCGTCCTTCCTCGGCGCGTTCGGCCTCGCGTCGGTGCTGACGATGGCCGCCGTCGCGGCGGTGTGGGGCCGGACGCTCGACACCGGGATGGAGCGGGCGCTCCGGGCGTTCGCGGGCGCCCTCGGCGTCGTCGTCGGCCTCCTGCTGGTGGTCGAGTGGGCCGGTCTCGTCGGCTGATACTGTCGGCCGACCGTTTCGAGACGGTCGGCAGTCCGACCGAACCGATACGCTGACCCGTCGGCGCCGCGAACGCCAGCCGACCCGATGCGCGAGGCACACCCGCTCGAACGGCAGGTCGGCATCGACTACTACGTGAGCGACGGCCCCGGGGTCGGCGGCCGACTCCGGGCCGACCCCGCCGACTTCCGGGTCCGGGAGCTCGAAGCCGTCGACCCCGAGCCGCCCGACGCCGACGCCGGAGCCTACCCCCACCTGTTGGTGCGGGCGACGCTCGTCGACTGGGACACCAACGACTTCGCGGGCGCGCTCTCGGATGCGTTGGGCGTGAGCCGCGAGCGGGTGTCGTGGGCCGGCACCAAGGACAAGCGCGCGGTCACCACGCAGCTGTTCTCCGTCCAAGGGATCGACGCCGCGGATCTGCCGACCCTCGACGGCGTCGACCTGGAGCCGCTGGGGCGGGTGGGGCGAAACCTAGAGTTCGGCGACCTCGCCGGCAACGCCTTCGAGATCCGGGTGAGCGAACCGGAGCGCCCGGAGGCGGTCGACGACGTGGGCGACGCGCTGACGGCCTTCGGCGGCGGGCGGCCCGCGGTGCCGAACGTCTTCGGCCACCAGCGGTTCGGGAGCCGGCGCCCCGTCACCCACGAGGTCGGACTGCACGTCGTCCGGGAGGAGTGGCGGGCGGCGGTCCTGGCCTACGTCGGCAACCCGGCCGAGACGGAGCCGGAGCGGACGCGGACGGCACGGGCGACGGTCGAGGAAGTCGCCGCCGGCGACGACCCCGACTGGGCGGCGGCGCTCGACGCGATGCCCGGCCACTTGGGGTACGAGCGGTCGATGCTCCACCGGCTGGTCGAGAACGGCGGCCGCGAGCCGGCGGACTTCCGGAACGCGCTGGAGGCCGTCCCCTGGAACCTCCAGCGCCTGTTCGTCAACGCCGCCCAGTCGTTCGCTTTCAACCGGATCGTCTCCGAGCGCCTGCGTCGCGGCCTGCCCTTCGACCGCCCGGTCGCCGGGGACGTGGTGGCGTTCGCGGACGCGGACGCGCCGGCGGACCTCGCCGTCCCCGACACCGACCGCCTCCAGCGGGTGACCGAGGAGCGCGTCGACGTCGTGACCCGGCACTGCGAGCGGGGACGGGCCTTCGTCACCGCGCCGCTGGTCGGCACCGAAACGGAGCTGGGCGACGGCGAACCCGGCGACGTCGAACGCGAGGTGCTCGACGGCCTCGACCTGTCGCCGTCCGACTTCGACCTGCCCGGCAACTTCGACTCCTCGGGCACCCGGCGGGCGGTCCTCGTCGGCACCGACCTCTCGGTCGAGCGCGACCCGCTCACCCTCTCGTTCTCGCTGCCACGAGGGTCGTACGCCACCGCCGTCCTCCGGGAGTTCCTGAAGGTCGATCCGCGGGACCTCTAGCCGTCGGCGGCCCCTCGCGGCCCGCGACCGCTCGGATCGACCAAGCCGTACCCGAGCAGGAAGAAGGGAACGCCGACGACGACGGCGGCGACGGCGCCGAGGACGGCGAGGACGACACTCAAGAAGTAGAGCGTCCCGCCCCGCGACGCGATGGGGAACGTCGCGCCGAGGACGAGCGCGAGGGCGCCGACGGCGGCCGCGAGGCCGTGCCGGTGCCGGAGGCGGTCCGCCGCGGCGGCGTAGCCGACGAGCGTGACCGCGTAGACGGGGAGCGCCGGGAGGACGATCCCGACGACGTCCGCACCCTCGTGGATCGAGAGGTCGCCAGAGGCGAGCGTTCGGAGGAGGAACCCGGCGGCGAGGGCGGCGGCGAACGCGAAGGCGATCAGGGCGGCGAGCCGCCGGGTCGAGAGGCCGTCGCGGACGGCAGGGATCGACAGCGACCCGCCGAGGACGATCGTACCGACGCCGGCGGCGAACAGCGGCGGCGACGCGCCGGCGAGGACGACCCCGGCGTAGAGCGGGTGTGCGAGCGCGAGGACGCCGAGCGCGGCGACGACGAGGGCGCGGCGGTCGGGGGTGGCGGTGGTTCCGAGGTCGGCGCGGTCCGTGACCCAGGCGAGGGCCGCGAGGCCGCCCGCGAACACGGCCGCCGGGACCGCGACCAACAGGAAGAGGTTGCGGCCGACGACGGGCAGCATCGGGAGGGAAACGGCGACGAGGCTCCACAGCGGGGCGAGCGG
Organism: Haloplanus salinarum; assembly: GCF_009762275.1. Taxonomy (NCBI): domain Archaea; kingdom Methanobacteriati; phylum Methanobacteriota; class Halobacteria; order Halobacteriales; family Haloferacaceae; genus Haloplanus; species Haloplanus salinarum. Next base: position 1,927,857 of record NZ_CP034345.1, read on the forward strand.
GTCGTCGGCAGGCGCGAGCATCACGAACGGCCCGTCGCCCGACCCCTCGAAAGCCGTGACCGTCATCCGACGGCCGGACACGTCGGCCCCTGGGAGGCCGCGCTCGACGACCATCCCCTCGGGCGCGACGAGGGTGAGGCGGTCGGCGCCGAGGCCGTTCCGGACCATCGCGCCGGGGTCGTCACGGAAGTAGTCGACCCGGAGGGTACCGCCCGCGGCCTCGGTCGCGGCGTCGGGGGTACGATAGCGCATCCGTAGCGTATCGCCCGAGACGCTCGTCGAGAGCAGGCGGGCGTCGTGGATCAGGATGGCCTCTTCGGCGACGGACCGCCGGAGCGACGTGTTCTCGAAGGCGGCAGTGTCGTTCAGGCGGTTCTCGACGGTCCACGTCGCGGAGCCGTTCCGGTGGACGCGCATCGTGGCCGTGCTCCGTTCGATCCGGACGTCCACGTCGTTGGTCTGGGCGGCGGACTCGAACCCGCGTTCGCAGGGTTCACAGACGGCCACGGGCCGGGGACTCGCGGTCGCCGCACCCGCGGGGACGACGAGGAGTCCTACGAGGAGGGCGGCGAGGAGGGTTCGACGGGGGGAGGGATGGGGGACCATATCCGGCCGTGTGAGGGCGAGACGCATGGATCTTGTGTCGACCGCGGGGCGCGAGGGACGGACTTATCCGGTGGCGCCGCCTGCCTCCGACATGGAGTGTCGGCGGTGTGGGTCCCCGCTGGATCGCCCCGGCGACTACTGTCTGGTCTGTCATACGGGCAACTGCGACGCGGTCGTCCTCGAGGTGGAGGCGGACCGTGCCACCCTGACCATGCTCGACGACGAGTCGGTACTGGGGGAGACGGCGATCACCACCCGTCCGGAGGAGGAGGGGCGGAGCCGGGTGATCGAGCGGCGCAACTTCGCCGGGCTGATCGCCGACGAGATCCGGCGCAAACGCCCGGAGACGGTGTTCGCGGCGGGCGACCGGGAGATCATCCGCGCGGTGCGGGGCGAGACCCACTACGAGTTCTACCGCGTCGCCGGCGAGGATCCAGTGGAGACGGTGCGTGAGCGACGGGGCGAGCGGGCGCTGGAGGTGGTGGAGACGGCGCCGAAGGAGAAACTCGGCGGGCGACACACGACGCTGATCGGCGGGCGGACCGGGCGACGGGCCATCTCGACGGTGGCCGAACACCCGCACGTCAAGAAGATCGTTCCGGGGCCCATCGACGCCGGCGGGACGGGATCGCAGTCCGGCCTGCGGGCGAAGGTGACGCGGGCGGACGGCAACGGCAACGTCCGCCTCCTCCTTCGCGACGGATCGAGCGTCCAGGAAAACCGGATCGTGACGACGGCGATGGACCGCGAGACGGGCGAGCGCGTGCGCGACGACCTGAACGATGAGTTGGCGGCCACCGGATTACAGGACTAGCGCCCCGAGCCGAACGGCCGGTTTAATCAGGATCCGGCCACGAAGATCGGCCGAATGGCCGGAACACTCGTTCAGGCGCTGTCGTATACGATGTTGGCCGTCGTGGCCGCACTGCTCGGTGGTGTGATCGCCGTCTACCGACCGCCGGGAGCGAAGATGGAGAGCAACGTACAACACTTCGCGGCCGGAGTGGTTATCGCCGCGGTCGCCGCCGAACTGCTGCCGGATATCCACGATCGAGCCCCGACGGTGGTGGTCGTCGGGTTCGCCATCGGCGTCGTGACGATGCTCGGCATCCACCGACTGAGCAAGATCATCGAGAAACGGGAGGTCGGCGGCGGGTTCGCGGGCGCAGCCGGCTTGCTCATCACCGTCGGCATCGACATGGTCATCGACGGGGTGCTCATCGGGGTGACGTTCCTCACGGAGGCCGCGACCGGGGTCCTCATCGCCGTCGCGCTGGCCATCGAGGTCCTCTTCCTGGGTGTCGCCGGCGTCGTCGCGTTGCCGTCCGGCGTCTCGACCCCCCGCAAACTCGCCGTTCCGGCGGCGTTCGGCGCGTTGCTGATGGTGGGGGTGACCGTCGGCGTCCTCGCCCTCGACGGGGTGACCGGAGCGCCGATCGCGATCGTCCTCGCGTTCGGCTCCGCGGCGCTGCTGTATCTCGTCACCGAGGAGTTGCTGGTGAAAGCACAGAAGGTCCCCGAGACGCCGGTGTCGACGACGCTGTTTTTCGTCGGGTTCCTCTCGATCTTCCTGCTGGATATGGTTCATTGATCGGCTCCGGACGCCGTCGCCGACTCGCAGGGTTTATCCCTTCCGTGCCGGTATTGGGCGGTACTATGGCCGAAAACAAGGCACGCAGTACCGGGAGCGCGGGCCGGTTCGGCGCGCGCTACGGGCGCGTCGCCCGCCGCCGGGTCAAGGAGATCGAAGGCGAGATGCAGAACGCGACCCTCGACGGCGACAGCGTCACCCGGATCGGGACGGGCGTCTGGAAGAACGAGGAGACGGGCGAGACGTTCACCGGCGGCGCGTACCGGCCGGAGACGCCCGGCGGACGCACGGTGAAGCGATCGATCCGCGCCGCGCTCGCGACCGACGACGAGGAGTAATGAGCTACAAGTGTTCCCGGTGTAAGCGCGACGTCGAACTCGACGAGTACGGCGGGGTCCGGTGTCCGTACTGCGGACACCGCGTGCTCCTGAAGGAGCGCGCCCCGACGATCAAGGAAGTCGACGTCGAGTAACCCCGTGGCGGCCGAGTCCACGGACGACGCGCCACACCGTCTCTCCCTGCAGTTCGACTACGATACGGAGCGGCGCGCGCGGGTCGTCGAGCGGGCGGTTCGCGTCGAGGTGGGCGAGATCGACGACGCCCGCTCGACGGCCCGGGTCGGGCGGACGGGACGGACCGTCGAGGTGCGGATCGGCGCCGCGGACCTCGTCGCCCTCCGGGCGGGGGCGAACACCTGGCGGCGACTGCTGTCGGTGGCGGAGCAGGTGGCCGAGACCGCCCCACGTCGGTAGGTTGGGGGGCCGACGTCGCCGCGGCCGGGAATACGGGGCTTTTTCACTCCGGATCCCGACGATTCGCCCATGCAAGGAAATCTGCCGCCGGAAGCCCAGGAGAAACTCGAGGAACTGCAGGATCTCCAGGAGACGGCCCAGCAGGTCGCAGCTCAGAAACAGCAGGCCGAGACCCAGCTCAACGAGTCCGAGACGGCGCTCGACGCCCTCGACGACATCGAGGAGGACACCGTCATGTACCGAGAGGTCGGCGAACTGCTCGTCGAGACGGAGTACGGCTCGGCCCGCGACGACCTGGAGGAGAAAGTCGAGAACCTCGAGGTCCGCGTCGAGCAGCTGAGCAAGCAGGAGGAGCGCGTCCGCGATCAGTTCGAGTCGCTCCAGCAGGAGCTCCAGCAGATGCTGCAGGGTGGCGCGGGCGGCGGTCCGATGGGTCCGGGCGGCGCCGGCGGCGCCTGAGGACGCCGTGGTCGACACCGATTCGAACGGGTCGTCGTCCGAGCCGGACGACGAGACGGTCGTGCGGACGGCCGCCGAGGCCGCCGAGGGGGTCGTGTTCGCCAACTACCGACAGTCCGCGGTCCGCGATCTGGACGTGACGGTGACCTTCGAGGAGGGCGTCCTCGAGGTCGACGTGTATCTGAACGCGCCGGACGCCGAGGCGGACCCCGACGCGGTCGCGGACGAGGCCGCGCGCGCGGCCCGGGCCGCCGTCGACGACCTGTTCGGCGTCGACGACGAACCGACCGACGACGCGGCGTAAATCCGATTGGATTCCCGTTAATCGTCGGTAAAGTGGCGTTAACGTCCGCGCCCCATTAACATCCGAGCGTCCACAGCGCCGGGTGGAGTGTTCGACATGCACGAGACGACCCGACGGACGTTCCTCCGGAGTAGCGCAGCGGCCGCTGCGCCGGCGGTCGTGCCGACTATGGGCGCCGCGGACGGGGCGTGGACCGACGAGAAGACGGCGGTCGACGTCGCGCTGTACGACGTAGAGACGACCGTCGAGGGTGCGTACGCCGTCGGCGGGAGCGGGTACGTCCTCGAACGGTAAGCCCGTTCCGCGCGGAGGCGGCGCGCTCGGGCGGGTGGCACCTCTCGACCGGCGGGCAAGGTACTTCCGTACCGCTTCCTAACGGGGGGTATGCGAAAGCGGGTATCCGTCGGTCTCGCGGTACTGATCGTGCTGGCGTCGGTCGTTCCGGCAGTCGGGGCGGCCGGGCCGCCGGCCGCCGTCGACGCCGGGACCGACGGTGACGAGATGGTCCCCCAGCGTGCGGACCCCGACGAGGACGTCGTCGGCTGGGAGGGCGGGTACTGGCACAACGAATCCATCGACGTCGACCAGTCCGACGGGCTCTCGGACGAGGAGATAGACGCGTACGTGAACCGGGCGATGGCCCGCGTCGAGTACATCCGCGAGCGGGAGTTCGAGTCCGACGTCCCCGTCGAAGTCATCTCGCGTGAGGAGTTCCAGCAACGCTCCTCGGAGAACCGGACGAGCAACGCCTCGTTCGACGCCTGGAACGATCAGGTGTGGGAGGCGCTGTTCATCATCGGCGAGGACCAGGGGGCGAACGACGCCCTCCAGACGGCATCGGGGCAGTCGACCGCGGGCTTCTACGCGCCGGGCGACGACCGCATCCGGATCATCACCGACTCGCCGGGGAGCCCGACCATCGACAACGCGACGCTGGTTCACGAACTCGTCCACGCGCTCCAGGACCAGAGCGGCGACCTGGGCGAGCGGATCGGTAGCACCGAGACCCAGGACGGCGACCTGGCGGTCGACGGCGTCGTCGAGGGCGAGGCCAACTACGTCGAGAAGCGATACACCGAGCGGTGCGGGGTCGAGTGGGAGTGTGTCGACACGCCGAGCGACGACTCGGAGCCGGGAGAGCCGCCGAACCTCGGCATCCTCCTGACCCTGCTCCAACCCTACTCCGACGGTCCGGTGTACATCGACTGGCTCCGCGAGCAGGGCGGGTGGGACGCCGTCGACGCCGCCTTCGAGGACCCGCCGGAGTCCAGCGAGCAGATCATCCACCTGACCGACGAGGAGCCGACGCCCATCGAGTACGAGGACCGCGCCCGGAACGGCTGGGAGACGTTCCCCAACCAGGGTGAGAACGGCTCCGATACCGTCGGCGAGGCGTCGATGTACGTGATGTTCTGGTACCAGGCGCGGACGGCCCGCGCCGACACGGTGCCGGTCCGGTCGGTCTCACGGACCACCGACCCCCTCGATATGTACAACTACGACGCGGCGCCGTCGGCGGGGTGGGGGAACGACCGGGTGTTCCCGTACCACCGGGGGAGCGGTGACGACGCCCGGCACGGGTACGTCTGGGTGACGGAGTGGGACACCCCCGAGGACGCCTCGCAGTTCGCCCGGGCCTACCGCGCCATCCTCGCCGCCCACGACGTGGAGCGGCGCGACGACGGGACGCTGGTGATCCCTGACGGCGAGTTCGAGGACGCCTTCCGGATCGACCGGTCGGGCACGCGCGTCACCATCGTCAACGGGCCGACGCCCGAGGCGGTCGAGAACATCCGCCCGAGCGCCGACGACGGCGGGAGCGACGGCGGCGCGTCGAGCGGAACGACGGCGAGCGCCGGCGGCGACGGAGGCGCGGACGGCAGCGACGCCGAACCGACCGACGAGGGCGGCACGACCGGGCTCGAAGCGGCCGGCTTCGGGGCGCTCTCGGCCCTGATCGCAGTGCTCGCCGCCGCGCTGGTGGCCCTCCGGCGACGGGACTGATACCCCGATTATGTGAGTCCGTACCGGTGATTCGCCGGACTGTCCTGGCGAACCACCGGGAAACAGTTACAATACTCCGTCCGAGACCGACGGCACCCTTTTCACGCGGCGACGCCGAGGGCCGACGAGATGCGCTCCGCCGCCCTCGTGGCCGCGTTCCTGCTCGTCCTCGCCGGCTGTGGCGGAGCGGCGAACGGGCCGGCGACGCCGACGGCCGAGCCGACCGTCGAACCGACGGCGACAGCGGTGCCGACGGCGACCACCGCGTCGACACCCCACGACGGGTACGCCGACCCCGAGACGGACCGTCTGGGGTGGGAGGCGGGCCGCTGGTACGACGAGCCCCTGTCGGTGAACGCCTCGAACGGCCTGAACCGGAGCGAGCGGCGGGCCGTCGTCGCGCGGACGATGGCCCGGGTCGAACGCCTCCGGGGACTGGAGTTCGAGTCGTCCGTGCCGGTAACGGTGGTCGACCGGGAGACCTACCGCGGGCGGGAGGACGTGAACGCGACGGCGTTCGACGAGGTGACCTGGGAGGCGCTCCTCCTCGTCGGGGAGGACCGGTCGGTCGAGACGGTTTTCGAGTCGTTCTACGGGGCGTCGGTCCAGGGGTCGTACCGCCCGTCCGAGGACCGCATCGTGGTCGTGAGCGACGCGGCGCGGCCGACGATCGATCGCCGGACGCTGGCGCACGAACTCGTCCACGCGCTCCAGGACCAACACTTCGGCCTCGACGGGTGGGCGGAGGGCACCACGCGCGACGCGCGGCTGGCACGTCAGGGGCTGATCGAGGGCGACGCGGGTTACGTCGCGGACCTGTACGAGCGGCGGTGTGCGTCGAACTGGACCTGCGTGCCGCGGCCGTCGAGCGGGCCGGGGGCGAGCCTCGACGGCGACGCCGGCGTCTACGTCGCTTCCTACCAGCCGTACAGCGACGGGCCGGCGTTGGTCCACCGGCTCCGGGAGCGCGGCGGGTGGGCGGCGGTAGACGCCGCCTACGCGGCCCCGCCGACGAGCACGACGGCGGTGATCCACCCCGATCGGTATCCGGACTGGTCGCCGCGAGCGGTGCGGGTTCCGGAGCGGTCGGCCGGGAACTGGTCGCGCTTCGACCGCTCGCCGCCGGGGACGACGGTCGGCGAGGCGTCGCTCTTCGCGACGGTGTGGGCGAACGGGGGCGTCGAGACGTTCCACCTGCAGCGACCGAGCCGACCCCACCGGACGTACAACTACACCCATCCCACGACCGCGGGGTGGGTCGGCGACCGACTCGTCCCCTACCGGAGCGCGGACGGGCGGACGGGCTACGTCCTCCGGACGGAGTGGGAGACGGCGGGCGACGCCGCCGCGTTCGCCACCGCGTACCGCTCCCTCCTGCGGGAGCGCCGGGGCGCCGAGCGTCGCGGCGAGGACGTCCTGGTGGTGCCGGCGGGACCCTACGCCGACGCGTTCCGCGTAACCCGCGACGGGCGGACGGTCACGGTGGTGAACGCGCCGACGGCCGGGACGCTCGATGCCGTCCACGCCCGCGCAGACTGAAGAGGAATCCTCTTCGATACGGTCGACCGAACGAACGGGTTTTTCACCGGGGGGACCGAAGCCGACGGGTATGGAACCGTTCGACATCGTCGGCCCCGAGGCGATCAGCGACGGGACGGCGACCGACGCCTACTTCCTGCGGACGGAGACGACGCTGCGACACGCCGACCGGAACCCGACGGTCGTCGCGGAGGTGACGGCCGATCAGTTCCCCGACGGCGAGTTCGAACTGCTCGCGGGCGTGAAGGACGCGGCGGCGTTGCTGGAGGGACTGAGCGTCGACGTCGACGCGATGCGCGAGGGGCGCCTGTTCGACGGCGGTCCGGTCCTCCGGATCGAGGGGCCATACCTGTCGTTCGCGCGGTTCGAGACGTCGCTGCTCGGCCTGCTCTCGCACGCGAGCGGCATCGCGACGGCGGCCCTGGAGGCCCGGCGGGCGGCGCCGGCGTCGACGGTTCTCTCGTTCGGCGCGCGACACGTCCATCCCTCGATCGCGGCGGTCGTCGAGCGGAGCGCGTTGCTCGGCGGCCTCGACGGCATCTCCCACGTCGCCGCCGGCGAGGTGGTGGGTCGGGAGGCCGGGGGGACGATGCCCCACGCCCTGCTGATCTGTTTCGGCCGAGGGAACCAGGAATCCGGGTGGCGGACGTTCGACGAGGCGGTCGGCCCCGAGGTGCCGCGCGTGGCGCTGTGTGACACCTACAGCGACGAAGTGGACGAGGTGTTGCGTGCCGTCGAGGCGCTGGGCGAGGACCTCGACAGCGTCCGACTCGACACGACGGGGTCGCGCCGGGGCGACTTCCGGCACATCCTCCGGGAGGTGCGCTGGGAACTCGACGCGCGGGGTCACGCGGACGTGGACCTGTTCGTGAGCGGCGGGCTGGGGCCCGCGGCGCTCCGCGAGCTCCGCGACGTCGCCGACGGGTTCGGCGTCGGCGGCCACGTCTCCAACGCCGACCCGGTGGACTTCGCGCTCGACATCGTCGAGGTCGACGGGGAACCGGCGGCGAAGCGGGGGAAGCTCTCGGGGACGAAACAGGTGTACCGAACGCCCGAGGGCGGCCACCACGTCGCCCTCGCGGAGCGGGCGGGGCCGTCGGAGGGGGAGCCGTTGCTCGAACCGCTACTTCGGGACGGGGAGGTCGTCCGGGAGTTCGACCTCGACGCCGCGGCGGAGCGGGCGCTGGCGGACGCGGAGCGTGTCGGGTTCCGGACGGCCTAGAGCTGTTCGACGCTGCCGCCCTCGGGGCGCTCGCGGAAGACCTGGCCCTCGAAGAGCGTGATCATGGCGTCGTCGTCCTGCCAGGCGAGCGGCGAGAGGCCGGCTTTCCGGCAGGCGTGGGTGAGGAACTGTTCTTCGTTCCAGTCGTTCTCGACCGGAAGGGTGGGGTACATCCAGGCGTGTTGGCCGTCGATGTCGATGGCGATGCCGTGTGTCCCGAGTTCGAGGTCGGCGATCGGATCGTTCGTGAGGACGTGGTTACAGACGACACAGATGGAGATGTTGAGGGTCTGGAGTTCGGGGGGTTCGATCTCGGAGCCACAGGAGTCGTCCGAGGCGGCCGTGATGGCCGCATCGACGATGGCGTGACCGAGTTGGTCGTTGCCGCGATAGGCGCCGGCACACCCTCGGAGCCGTCCCCGGCCGCGAGTCGAGGTGATCCGGACGAACGCCCCGGTGCGCGCGTAGAACGCGTCGCGCATGCTCCCGGGCTGCTCTCGCTGGCCCTGGAGTACGTACGCTTCGACGGCCTCGCGAGCCAGTTCCACCGCTCGGGCGCCATCCTCGTAAGAAAGGCGGACCATCTGCGCCTCTGACATACCCTACACCTCGCTCCGAACCGACTTGAACCCTTCCTTTCCACCGGGGACGACCGTGATGAATTTTGACCGACGGGTCGATGGCGGCGTCCGGAGTAGGCGGACGTTACCGAGACTGGCGCGAGAGCCCCGGACGCCGTCACGGTCCGACCGAACGGCTTATTCGAGCGGCGGGAGTAGGTGAACGTGGCAGAGAGAGCCCGGCCCCCGTGTGCGAACACGAGGAAAGTCCCCCCACCGTCCGGACGGGTGACCGGGCGCAAGCCCGGAGTCGGAGACGGCTGGCTCTGGAACAGAAACGAGACCACTCGGCCCGACCGATGAGGTGTGCGAACCCGAGCGCGAGCGAGGGGAGTTGACCCACCGAGGGTAGCGTGATCGCGAAGGGACCACGGAGCTGCGAGCGGCGTCCGCCGCGCGCCTTCGAGGCGCTTCGCGTCTCGCCGACGGCGTGCGGTTCCACCGGACGCCCTACGGGACCCGTCGGGTCCCGCGACGGCCGAGAACGGATGGAACGGCGAATCCCCACCGGTGCAAGTCCGCCTCGTCAAGGTAGTCCGGACGCGGAGGTGGACGCTCAGCCGAATGCCGGGACGAACAGAAGGGGGCTTACTCCTCTCAGCCGCTCGATTCCTCCAGCCACCGCTCCAGCCCCGGATAGTCGGCGACCAGCCCGTCGGCGCCGGCCCGCACTGCGTCCCGCGCCTCGACCCACGTCCGCACCGTCCAGGCGTTGATCGTCCGGCCGGCGTCGCGGGTGGCCGCGACGGCGTCGGGGTCGGCCGCCCGGAGCGCCGCGAGCGAGGGGTGGATCGCGTCGGCGTCGTGGCGCGCCGCGAGTTCGCGACCGGTCCCGAACTCCCGACAGATCGGCGCCAGTTCGACGTCCGCCGTCCGCTCGCGGACGGCCGCGAGCGCTCCCTCGGAGAACGAGGAGAGGAGGACGTGCCGGTCGTCGAGCGCCGAAAGCACCCGATCGACGAACGGCTGCCAGCGCTCGCGGGCGGCCGCGCGCTTGGCGAACGGGAGCGCCCCCCGACGGACCGTCGCCGCCCGCGGCCGCTTGAGTTCGACGTTGAGCGGTGCGTCCGTCTCGGCGAGCAGGCGGTCGAGGGACGGGACCGTCTCGCCGCTCGCCAGCACCCCCGCGGCCGTCACCGTCGACGGGTGGAGGTTCCGGACCGCGCCCGCGCCGTCGGTGATTCCGCGACTCCCGTCGCCGTCGTCGAGTCGGTCGTCGTGGAAGACGACCGGCGTGCCGTCGGCGCAGGCGACGACGTCGACCTCGACGAGGGCGGCCCGGTCGGCGGCCGCCCGGACGGCGCCGACGGTGTTCTCCGGGTTGACGCCGGCGAACCCGCGGTGGGCGACGACGGTCGGCGTCACGTGCGCTCAGTGCCCTCCTCCCACACGAAGCGGCCGTCGCGCTGGATCGGCTCGCCGTCGACCAGGAGCCGCGACCCCTCGCCCATCCGGGTGATGAGGTCGACGTGGATCGCACTCTCCGTCCCCGCCTCCCCGTCGGGCAGGCAGGCGTCGTAGGCGCGGCCGAGGGCGAGGTGGACGGTGCCCGCCATCTTCTCGTCGAAGAGGACGTTGTCCGTGGGGCGCGTGATGCCGCGGTTCATGCCGATCCCGAGCTCTCCCAGTCGCTTCGCGCCGGCGTCGGTGGCGAGGCAGTCGGCGAGCGCGGCCTCGCCGGTCGCCGCCGAGAACTCGACCACCTCGCCGTCGGCGAAGACGAGGTGGGCGTCGCGGACGCGGGCCCCCTCGACGGTGACGGGCACGTCGAAGGTCACCTCCCCCTCGGCGGACGCGGGCGCGGTGAACACCTCCCCGCTGGGGAGGTTGTGGGAGTCGTAGGCGACGCTCGCGGCGCTGTTGACGGCGGTGCGGCCGGCGACGGGGAGCGTGACGTCCGTGCCGTCCGCGACGATGCGGACCTCGTCGGCGTCGTCGAGACGTGCTTTCACCCGTCCCATCTCGTCGGCGAGAGCCGCCCAGTCGCGGAGGACGGCGTCGTAGACGAACTCGCGGTAGGCCTCGTAGGACATCCCGGCGGCCTGGGCGAGCGAACGGGTGGGGTGGACCGTCGACACCCAGTCGGTCGCCAGACGCGCCTCGCGGACGTCACTCCGGGCGCGGGCGTGGGCGTTCCGCACGTCGCCGGGGACGTCGGCGGTCGCCGCGGTGTTCCGGCCGCCGCGAAGCGAGAGGGTGACGTCGGCGCGCTCGTAGAGGGCGCGCTCGGCGTCGGCGGGGGCGAAGTCGCCGTCGTGGGCGCGGAGGTAGGCGCGAGTTACCTCGTCGGAGCCGTAGGTGGCGAGCAGGTTCGCGCCCCGGTCGCCGAGGGCGGCGGCGACGGCGACGGCGAGGTCGTGGGCTCCCTCCTCGACGCGCACGACCACGTCGTCGCCGGGGTCGACTCGGGCGCTCCAGTCGACGAGCGTCTCGGCGTGAGCGCGGATGCGGTCGTCCATGGGAAGGGATGGCCGCGGGGGAGCAAAAGGGCGGCGAGGGCGGAGACCGCAACCACTACCTCCCGGCGTCCGGGAAGGAGGGATATGCAACTGGGCGTCATCGGGCTGGGACGGATGGGACGGATCGTCGTCGATCGAGTGCTCGCGGCCGGCCACGAGGTCGTCGCGTTCGACATCGACGAGGAAGCGGTGGCGTCGGCCGCCGAGGCCGGTGCGGAGCCGGCCGACTCGATCGTCGACCTCGCGGACCGCCTCGGCGACGGGAAGCGGATCTGGCTGATGGTACCCGCGGGCGATCCGGTGGACGCCGCCCTCGACGAACTCGAACCGCGGCTGTCGGACGCGGACGTGGTCGTCGACGGTGGCAACTCCCACTTCGAGGATTCGGTCCGGCGAGCGGAGACGACCGACGCCGCCTACCTCGACTGCGGGACGAGCGGCGGGCCCGCCGGCGCCGAGTTGGGGTTCTCGCTCATGATCGGCGGCCCCGAGTGGGCCTACGACGAACTGGTTCCGGTCTTCGACGCCGTCGCCACCGGCCCGGACGGCCACGACCGGATGGGGCCGGCCGGCTCGGGTCACTACGTGAAGATGGTCCACAACGGCGTCGAGTACGCGCTGATGCAGGCCTACGGCGAGGGGTTCGAACTGCTCCACGAGGGCCGGTACGACCTGGACCTGGAGGCGGTCGCGCGGACCTGGAACAACGGCGCGGTGATCCGCTCGTGGCTGCTGGAACTCTGCGAGGAGGCGTTCCGCGAGGAGGGCACCGACTTGGACGATGTGGCCGACCACGTCGCCGGGGGGTCGACGGGGACGTGGACGGTCCGGGAGGCACTGGAGCGGGAGGTGCCGGTCCCGCTGATCCACGGGGCGCTCGCCGAGCGGTTCGGCTCGCGCCGGGACCGGTTCTCGCGGCGCCTGGCCAACCGCCTGCGCTACGGGTTCGGCCGCCACGAGGTCGCGCGACGCGAGGAGTGACTCCCGGGTGGCGACGGGGATCACAATTCCCTTAACCCCCGCATCCATACCGCCAGCCATGGTCGAGGTAAATCTGGTGGGGCTGGGTATCGGCGCAGCCCTCACGCTCACGGCCGTTGCCCTCCATCTCTCGAAGGGGACGGGGTGGACCTCCACGACGGACATCAGTCAGGAGGTACTCGAACGGCGGGCCGAGTCGGTGCCCGAGACCGACTTCCCCGAGCCCATGAACCGGGCCATCGGCGCCGGCGGCGGCGGGGCCGTCGCGGCGGGCGCGGTCGCGGGCGAAGAGGAAGGGGCCGAACTCGAAGGCGGCGAGGCGGCCGAGGAGTCCGGGCCGTGGGACGTGCCCGACGACGAGGCCGAGACCTTCGAGATCGAGTTCACCAAGGAGGGCGACACCATCGAGGTGGCCGAAAACGAGACCGTCCTCGAGGCCGGCGAGGACGCGGGCTGGGACATGCCCTACGCCTGTCGACAGGGACAGTGTGTCTCGTGTGCCGGACAGATCACCTCCGGCGGCAACGCCGAGGACTACGTCGTTCACGACGACCAGCAGATGCTCGACGACAACGAACTCGGCGACGGCTACACGCTGACCTGCGTGGCCTACCCGAAGGACGACTTCACCATCGAGACCGGCGAGGCGCCCTAGGCCGACACGACGTCGACGCCCTCGATCTCGAACCGAGCGCCGTCCGCCTCGCCGAGGCCGACGGTCCACCCGTGTTCCTGTGCGATCCGTTCGACGATGGCCAGCCCCAGGCCCGTCCCCCCGTCGTCGGTGGTGAACCCCACCTCGAAGACGTCATCGCCGACGTCGTCGTCGATTCCCGGCCCGTCGTCGGCGACGTAGAGCCCCCGGTCGTCCGCGAGGAGGCCGACGGTGACGGTCACGCCGGCGTCGGTCGCGCCGTGTGCCACGCAGTTGCCGAGGAGGTTCTCCAGCAGGCGGCGGAACGCGGCCTCGTCGGCGCGGATCGTCGCGTCGTCGGCGACGAGCGTTTCGTCGTCGTCGGTCGCGAGGGACTCCCAGCACGCCGCGACCGCCGACCGCAGGGAGAGGGGTTCGGGGGAGAGCGTGTCGGCGCCGCGGGCGAGCGTCAGCAGTTCCTCGATGAGGTCGAACCCGCGGTCGAGCGACCGGGCGGCGCGGGCGAGGTCCGCGTCGTCGCCGTACCGCTCGCGGGCGAGTTCGAGCGAGCCGTCGACGACCGAGAGTGGCGTCCGGAGGTCGTGTGAGACGACGCTGGCGAAGTCGGTCAGCCGCTCGTTCTGCCGTTCGAGCTCACGGGTGCGGTCGAGGAGCGTCAGCGCCGTGCCGGCGTTGGCGGCGAACACCTCCGCGAGGTGGACGTCGGCGGCGTCGAAGGCGCCGGCCTCCGTGCTCCCGACGCTCAACACGCCGTGGTCGCCGATGGGGACGAACATCGCCGCGCGGACGCCGGACCGGTCGTAGCCGTCGTCGACGGTCCGCACGTCGTCGTAGACGAGCGTCTCGTCGTCGGCGAAGGCGCGCCCGGCGGTCCCCTCGCCGACCGCGTAATGTGGCCGCTCGCCGAGCGTCGCCGCGGCCTCGTCGGTGATCGCGACCGGCGGGAGTTCGGCCCCGTCGTCGTCGACGAGACGGACCAGGTTCCGCGGGTAGCCGAGGACGTCGCGCACCGCGTCGACGACGGTCTCCGCCACCTCGGTCCGGTCCGCGGCGCGGACGAGCGACCGCGTCACGTCGTGGAGACGCTCCAGCGTCCGTTCCCGCCGTTTGTTCTCCGTGATGTCGACGTAGAGGCCGAGCGTCCCGATCACCTCGCCGTCGGCGTTCACCCGCGGGCTGGCGCGAAACAGCGTCTCGACGTGATTGCCGTCCGCGGCGATCAGCGTCCGCTCCTGGTGACCGAAGGTGCCCTCGCGCCCGCGGTCGAACCCCTCGACGGCGTCGGGCATCGACGACTGGGCGTAGAGATCCCAGATCGATCGACCGAACACCGCGTCGGGGTCGTAGCCGAGTCGGTCGAGAAAGCGGTCGTTGCAGTCCGCGACGACGGGTTCGCCGTTCACGTCCCGGAAGACCACGTACATCACCGGCGCGTCCTCGAAGAGTCGGCGGTACTGGGCGTCCCGGTCGGGTGCGGCTCGATCGGGCCCCGCGCCCTCGACCGCGTCGCGGAGGCGGTCCGCGAGTCGGTCGGGGCCGCGTCGCTTCGGGACGTAGTCGGTGACGCCGGCGGCGATGGCGTCGCTGGCGATCCCCTCGTCGCCCGCGTCGGTGTAGAGCACCACCGGAAGGTCGGGACGGCGCTCCCGGACGGCGTCGAGCAGTCCGAGCCCGTCCGTCCCGGGGAGGTCGTACTCGCTCACCAGGCAGTCGACCGGCGGGGAGGGCGCGTCGTCGAGGGTGGCGAGCGCGTCGGCGGCGGCGGTGGCCGTCCGGACCGACAACCGGGGATCGGCCCGATCCAGGCGGTCGGCGACCGTCGCCGGCGCGTCGTCGACGTAGAGGATCGAAATCGGGGACTCGGTCGTCATGTTGGTGGGAGGGTGTGTGGGCGGGGTAACCCTGCCGGTTGCGGGCCGATCAGTCGGTGGTTTCGGCGTCGGACGCGTCGCCGCCGTCGGTCGCGACGGGGTCGGCGCCGGTCGCCCCGCGGGCGGCGTCGGCGAGGGCGTCCATGCCGTCGACCGCCAGCACGACGAACGCCGCCTTGCTGATCAGATCGAGGTAGGCGATCACCAGCATCGTCATGTCGCGGGTGAGCAGCCCGACGCCGGAGGGTGCGAGCACCCAGACGAGCGGGTAGAGCGTCCAGAGCGCGATGGTCAGGTTCCGGAGGGTGACGAAGAGGGTGCGCGCCCGCTCGTTCGTGAACGACGCCAGGCGCGGGATGCGCACGTAGAGTTCGTACACCAGCACGCCGAAGGCGGCGAGGCCGCCGGCGAAGGCCAGCCAGCGGATCCGGCCGGGGATGGCGACGGCCACCGCGCCGAGGACGAGCAGGGTGATGTCGGCGACGAGCAGGCGACCGAGCGACCCGCGCCCCGTGTTCCCGAGCATCGCGAGGAAGAGGAGGATGAGGGGGGTCGTGATCAGCCAGTCGACGTAGCGGGGCAGGGAGACGATCCGTCCGGAGACGGCGACGTCGCCGATCCCGAGCGACATCAGGGTGTACGCGACGGCCGCGACGCCGGTGACGCCGGCGAGCACGAGGTAATGGTCGCGGCGTTCGGGGTCGTTGGTGAGACCCCACAACGGCGCCAGGGTGCCGAGGATCATGCCGATGGCGCCGAGGGTCGCCCAGGTCGAGACGGAGGAGATCATCGGCGACCCCCCTCCTCGTAGCCGCCGTCACCGAGCGCGTTCGACCGCCCGCCGGCGGCCGACGGCTCGGGGTCCGCGCCCGCGTCGTCGACCTCGAAGTCGGCGAGCTGTTCGCGCAGGCGCGCGGCCCGGCGGGTCAGCTCGTCGGCCGCGTCGTCGACCTCGGTGAGGGTCCGCTCCTGCCGGCTGGCGGTGTCGGTCACGCCGGTGGCCTCCTCGGCGGTCTGCTTGCTGATCGCCGCCACCTCGTCGAGGCTCTCGACGACCCGCTCGGTGGAGTCGGCCTGGCCGTCGGTGGCGTCGGCGATGCCCTGGATGCTGGTGTCGATCTCCTCGACGTAGTCGGCGATCTGTTCGAGCGCGTCGATGGCGCCCTCGACGGTCTCGACGCCCTCGGCGACGCGCTGTCCGGTCTCCTGGGTGCCGGAGACGACGTCCTCGGTCCGCTCGCGGACCGACTCGATCCGGGCTTCGATCTCGCTTGCGGACTCCTTGGTCTCCTCGGCGAGGTTCTTCACCTCGTCGGCGACGACGGCGAAGCCGTCGGCGTCGCCCGCCTCGCCGTTGGCGTGGGCGGCCTCGATGGAGGCGTTGAGGGCGAGCAGGTTCGTCTGCTCGGCGATGTCGGAGATGACGTCGACGATCTCGCCGATCTCGGCCATCTCCTCGTTGAGCGCCTCGACCTCCGTCTGGGTCGCCTCGGTCGTCTCCTCGATCCCGTCGAGTTCTTCGACGGCGGCCTCGGCGGCGGCGCGGCCGTCCGCGCCCGCCTCGGCCGCGTGCTCGGAGGTATCCGCGACCGTGTCGACGGTGGCGGCGATCTCCTCGGCGCTGGCCGACAGGTCGTTCACCTCGCCGGTCATGTCCTGGAGGCTCTCGGTCTGGGTGCGCGCCCCGTCGGCGATCTCCGCGACCGACTCGTTGACCTCCTCGCTCGCGGCCTTGACCTCGGCGGCGTTGCTGTCGACCGCCTCGGCGGCGTTGGCGACCTCCGTGCCGAAGGTCTTGACCTCGTGGATCGTCGACTCGATCGAGGAGACCATATCGTTGAACGCGACGCCGATGGTGGCCATCGCCTCGTTGGAGTCGTTCACGTCGATCCGGCGGGTGAGGTCGCCGTCGGCCACGTCCTGCATCACCTCACCGTAGGTCTCGGCGGTGCGTTCGAGGCGCTCGCTGGTGCGAGTCGCCTCGGCGCGGGCCGCTTCGGCCTCGGCGCGGGCCGCCTCCGCCTCGTCGAGGGCCTCCTCGACCTCGGCGATGCGCTCCCGGAGGGAGTCACGCATCTGGTCGAACGACCAGTAGAGCTGCCCGATCTCGTCGGTCCGGCCGGTCGTCAGGTCGACGTCGAGGTCGCCGGTCGCCATCGCCTCGGCCTTGTCCGCCAGTCGCCGCAGGGACAGCGAGGTCCGGCTCCCGACGGTGACACCGATCAGGGACAGGGAGATGACGGCCACGAGGATGAGGCCGAGGATCCCCGAGACGACGCCCCGCTGGACGGCGAAGGCCGCGTCGGCGGGCTGGGAGACGACGACCGACCAGTCGGTGGTCTCCATCGGCGCGGCGGCGACGGCCTGCCCGTCGGTCTCCGCGAAGGTCGCGCCCGCGAAGGCCCCGTCGGGGACGAACGTCGACGTCTCGCCGACGTCCGAACCGATCAGCGCCGTGTCCGGGTGGGCGATGATCGTGCCGTCCTCGCCGACGACGACCGTCTCGGTTCCGTCGTCAGCGGTGGCGAACCCCCCCACCTGCCGTTCGAAGTTGACCATGTAGACCAGCAGTCGGTCCGACCGTCCGTCGACGGGCGTCGCGACGGCGACGGTCGTGAAGTCGACGACATCGGGGCGGAAGGGGTCAGTGACCAGCACGTCGTCGGCGCCCTCGAAGGCGACGCCCTCCTGCGCGAAGGGCGCGCCCTGGGCGCGGGCGTCGACGCCGACGAGGTCGTCGTCGGAACTCGTCACGATGGTGCCGGAGGTGGCGTCGACGTAGTGGACCGCCACGACCCCCGGCGGCGCCCGATCCTCGCTGGCCAGTTCGTCGAGCCGCGACTCGACGGCCGCCCGGTCGTCGCTCCGGAGCGCCGGGTGGTCCGAGGCCACCCGCGCCTGTGTCGTCAGCCCGGTGAGCCACGTGTCGAGCTGTGCCGACCGCTGTTCCGTCCGCTCCGTCATGTGTTGCTGGACGTCGTCGCGTAACTGTGCCGACGCATCGGCGCTCACCACACCGCCGACCGCGACCGTCAACAGCAGCGCCGCGACGAGGGCGGCTACCAGCTTGAGCCCGTACCGCTCTCGTATGCGATTCAGAAGGGGAATGCCCATGCCTGCTACGTCGTTGAGAATAGATTATAATAACCGCACCCCTCCAAGTACAACATCTGATAATCGGTGGACGTATCGGGCCACCGCGGCGGCGGAGGGCGTCCCCGGTCAGTCGGCCGGCGTCGTCACTTCGGGGTCGTCCGGGGGGGAACGGCCGAACCGCGTCCGGAGCACGGGGATCACCGAGCGGTCGAGTGCGACGGGCCCGCTCCCGGTGATCAGGAGCGCCGAGGTGAGGCCGAAGAGGGTGACGTGGGCGAGCACCGGGTCGTCCGGGAGGCCGAAGAGCGTGGTCGTGAGGATGAGGAAGCCGGCGCCGGCGGCGCTCCGGGTGAAGGTGCCGGTGAGGATACAGAGGCCGACGACGAGTTCGCCGAGGCCGGCGCCGAACACCCACATCTCGGGAGCGACCGGGAGGACCGCCGTGAGGTCGTACTTCTCGACGACCTGGAGCGCCCGGCCCGGGTCGAGCCACTTCTCGGTCACGCCGAGGTACGCGAAGTTGAACCCGAGGAAGATCCGGATGAACAGGGGCGCGGCGGACTTCTCGACACCGGCCCTGGAGAGGAGGTCCGGAACGGTCGGTGTGTCGCGAAACCGGCTCATTATCGTGCCGTCGGTGAGAACCAGCCGGCGCAGGAGGAGGTCCGCGCTCGGCTGGCCGGGACCGACGACGAGGATGCCGAGGAAGCCGGCGACGTACTCGGAGGCGAGCAGGAGCGTGGGGAAATGCGTCGCTAGGCCGACGAGGTAGGTGACGAGGCCGGCGGCGGCCGCCAGCCGCGTCGCGAACCCGAACAGGAGGAGGAACGCGAGGGTGATCTGGACGAGTCGCACCTCGACGGTGACGACGGGCGAGAAGAAATAGCCGCCGAAGCCGGCGCCCATGAGCGGGAGGCCGGTGGCGAGACGCAACAGCCAGCCGAGGTACGGCTGGTACGAGCGGAGCGTACGCCGGATCACCGTCACGTCCCGCAGGTGGTCGCCGTACCGGAGCCACCCCGCCGTCGCGACGACGACGCCGACGCCGCCGCCGCCGAGGAGCGCGAGGTGAAGCGGATCCGAGAGGACGGTAGTGAGGAACTCGACGACCGTGGGCCCGTCGTCGCCCCCCTCCGTGACGTAGTCGACGTGTGCCCTGACGGGACGCGTGGCGACGAGCAGTGCCACGAGTAGTCCCGGCACGACGCGGCGGTTCCAGTCGCTGTTCATGCGCCAACCGAGGCTACCGTCGCTGATAAACACTCGGCTCGGTGCAGTACCCGCGCTATCGTCGCGTTCGAAACGGGTCGTGCACCCGATGGCCCGACGGAGCGCGGCCGTGGGACGACGTTCGGACGCGACTCAGATGCCGACGTTGGCCGCGAGCGGCCACGTCTCGCTGGCGAACACGAGGAAGGCGAGCGCGCCACCGAGGAGGGCGACGTTCTTCAGGAAGTTGTTGAACTCGTTCTGGTACTCCTCCTCGGGGGCGTTCCAGAAGTCGTGCATCGTCGGCGTCGCGGCGGCGAGGAAGACGGCGATGGCGCCGGCCGCGAGCGTCGGGTAGACGCCGAGGACGATGCCCAGACCGCCGGCGATCAGCAGGCCACCGGAGACGGGGACGCCGAGGGACGCCGCGGGGATGCCCTTGGCCTGCGCGTAGCCGATCATCCCCTCGGCGTTCAGGAAGTGGTTCAACCCGGTGAACGCCAGGACGACGCCGAAGAGGACGCGGGCGAGCAGGAAGGCCACGCCCGCACCGGCGGTGTCGAAGGCCATCAGGCGACCACCCCGGCGGGAGTGGTCGTGCGAAACGGTGCGTCGGCGGTGGATGAGTGAATCATCGTACTCGTACCCACGCCCCCCACGGACATATACGTTATCTGACATTGGTGTCACCGGGTGGCGCGGATGTCACCGGGGGTGGCGCTATCACGGTAACATTTCAACACCTGATTCGTTCCGGAACTGCTAACCGGCGGGAGCGCGTGTCCCCGGTATGGCTATCGGAACGGGCAGCGACACGGAGACGTGTTACGTCATCGACTCGCTCGAACAGATCGGCTCGCAGTGGCGACTGGCGGTCCTACACGACCTGCAGGAGGGCGAGAAGCGGTTCAACGAACTCAAACGCTCCACCGGTGCGAGTTCGCGAACGCTCTCCCGGGTCGTCGACGACCTACAGGAGATGGGCTTCGTCGACCGGCGACTGGAGGAGGACGCCCCGGTGGCGACGTACTACTCGCTGACCGAGAAGGGGGAGTCGCTCTGTCCGGTGTTCGACGCCATCGGGGACTGGGCGCGGGAGTGGGTCGCCGAGGAGGAACTGGAGGCCTGAACGCCCGACCGTCTCATACGGATTATTGTAACTGTGTACCGGTGGTTCGCCAGAGCGGTCCGGCGAACCACCGGTAACGATTTACAATAAACAGTATCAATCGTCCCCGCGGTTCAGCCACACGATGGCCGGCCCTGCGAACAGGAGGAGCAACCCGAGGAAGGCCACGAGCGTCCAGACGCCGTGGAGCGATCCGCCCGCGTCGGCGGCCTGCCGGGTGGCCTCGCCCGTCGCCGGGTCGTTCAGGAGGAGCAACGCCTTGTCCTGGGGCATCACCGCCGGATAGGTCCGATCCGGGGACACCGAGAAAAACCGGATGAGGTTGGGAGCAGTGTCGGCCGGCACGGAGATGGATCGACCGTACCCGCCGACGATGGTGGCGATGAGGCCGAGCAGGGAGACGTCCAGCGCGGAGGGTCGATCACGATTAATTATTCCCGAGTGCATACGCGCGTTAGGGGACCGCGATACAAATACTCCCGGTCGAGGACGAGGCGACATACTTAGCCGCCCTCGGCTCGACCACCCGCCATGACGCACCTCCTCGTCCGCGCGGCACGGGGCGAACGGACCGAACGGCCGCCCGTCTGGTTGATGCGACAGGCCGGCCGGCACATCCCCGAGTACCGCGAAATCCGCGCCGACTACGAGTTCCGCGAGGCCATCGAGACGCCGGAGGTGGCCACGCGGATCACCCTCCTGCCGTGGGAACTGTACGAACCCGATGGGGTGGTGATGTTCTCCGACATCCTGACCGTACTGGAGCCGCTGGGCTTCGACTACCACCTCGAGAGCGGCGTCGGCCCCGTCGTCGAGAACCCCGTCGAGGGGCCCGCGGACGCCGAGCGCCCCCGCGGATCGGTGGCCGAGGACCTCGACTTCGTCGGGTCGCTGCTCGACAACCTCGTCGAGCGGGTAGGCTCGGAGACGGCCATCATCGGCTTCGCCGGCGGCCCGTTCACCCTCGCCTCCTACGCCGTCGCCGGCGGCGCTTCACGGAACCACGGCCCGGTTCGGCGCTTCCGGGCGCGTCACCCCGAGGCGTTCCGCTCCCTCCTCTCGGCGTTCGCGGACGTGGTCCGGGAGTATCTGGAGTATCAGGCCGACCACGGCGCCGACGTGGTACAGCTGTTCGACACCTACGCGGGCGTGCTCTCGCCCGCTGACTACCGCGAGTTCGTCCTGCCGCTCCACCGCGAGATCCTGTCGGACCTCTCGGTGCCCTCCATCGTCTTCGTACGCAACATGGCCGGCCGCCTCGACAGCCTCGATGCGACCGGCGCCGACGTGGTCGGTCTCGACTGGACCGTCGACATGGCCGAGGCCCGGGAGACGCTCGGCGACCGGCCGGTCCAGGGCAACCTCGACCCCCAGCATCTCTTCGGCCCGACCGACTTCGTCCGCGAGCGGACGCGGGCGGTGATCGACGCCGCGGGGCCGCGCGGGCACATCCTCAACCTCGGCCACGGCGTCGACCGCGACACGCCCGTCGAGTCCGTGCGGGCGTTCGTCGAGACGGCGAAGTCGATCAGCCGGTAGGCGCTACGCCCCGGCGACGGCGGCCGTCGCCGTCTCCGACTCCGCGAACCGGCCGGCGAGCCGTTCGGCCTCCCGGACCCGCGCCGGGACGCCCATCCGTCCGGTGTAGTTGGTGGCCAGCGTGATGCCCTCCGGCGGGTCGACCGACTCCATGGCCGTCCACGAGCCGTCGTAGGCGGGCATCCCGCGGGGATGGCGGGTGACGTTCAGTACCTCGGCGGACGCCCCCATCACCGTCTCGAACTCCTCGCGGGCGACCCGCCCGAGCTCGTCGTCCGGGCGGTCGACCAGCCCCGGCCGTTTCATCCCCCCGAGGAAGCAAGTGTAGACGCCGTCGCGGTCGAACAGGCTGGCGTTCCAGGTCACGCCGAGGGTCCGGAGCGACTCGTCGTGGCGGACCTGGTAGCCGAACCCCGCGGGGTCGGCCTCCGAGGCGAGGTGGACGTACGCGAGCGGGTTGTAGTAGAGCTGGCGGAGCGCGCGGGCGCTCTCCGGATCGACGGTATCGAGGAGGCCGGCGGTCACGTCCGCGCGCGCGGTAACGACCACCTCGTCGACGACGCGGTCCCCGGCAGCGGTGTCGAGGCGGTAGCCCGCCCCCTGGGTCGCGATACCCTCCACCGGCGTCTCCAGGTGCACCCGGTCGGCGTTGCGCTCGTAGAGCGCTCGGGGAAGCTGTGCCATGCCGTCGGCGAAGGAGATGGGCGCCTCCCGCTCTTTCCCCTGGAGTCGCCGGCGGAGCGCGGCGCGGACGAGGCTGCCGGAGCGTTCCATCCGGCGTACCGTCCGCAGGGCGTACTCGCCGGGCATCTCCGCGGGGTCGGAGCCGTAGATGCCGCCGAACAGCGGCGCGATCATGTTGTGGTAGGCCTCGTCGCCGAACTTCCGGGTGAAGTAGTCGGCCGCCGTCTCGTCGTCGCGGGCACCCTCGGTCAACGGCTCGGCGAGCATCCGGAGTTTCCCCGTCGCCGAGAGCAGGTCGGTCCGCATGAACGCCCCCATCGAGAGTGGAACCTGCCGGAGTCGACCGTCGGCATAGACGTAGAGGGGGAGGTCGGCGTCGGCGACCCGCAGGTCGGAGCGGAGGCCACAGGCGTCGATCAGTGTCTCCAGCCCGTCGGTCAACCGGGTGCGCTGGGGGCCGTGTTCGAGGACACGTCCGTCGACGCGGGTCGATCGGATCACCCCGCCGGGCTCCGACGACGCCTCGAAGGCGACGGTGTCGACGCCGCGCTCGCGGCAGAACTCCGAGAGCGCGAGCCCCGTGATGCCGGCGCCGACGATACCGACCGTCATGCCTCGTGGGGCGCGTTCAGGCACATCGTTCCCGGTTCGTCCCGGCACTCGCACTGTCGGAGGCCGGCGTACTCCGGATCGTACCCCGCGACGAACGGCTCGACGAGGTCGGCGAGCGCACCGACGAACCGGTCGTCGTCGTAGGGAATGGGGATCCGGTGGAAGTCGAGGCCCCGCTCCTCGGCCTCTTCACGGAGTTCGATGTCGAGTTCCGAGAGCGTCTCGCTCTGTTCGTGCATGAAGCTCACCGGCTCGACGACGACGCGGTCTGCGTCGACCGTCTCGACGACCGCCTCGACGTCGGGTTCGGTCCAGTCGACGTCGCGGTTCTCGTGGTTCTGGTAGCCGAGTTCGTAGTCCGGTGCGTCGAGCGCCGTCGCCACCACCGAACAGAACTCCTCGGTGTACTCCTCGTACCGGCTCCCCTCGTCGAGGTAGTACTGGGGGGTGCCGTGGGCCGAGAACACGAGACGGGTGCCGTCCCCGAGCGAGAGGTCGTGGTCGTCCAGATAGCGCCGGATGTTGTCGATACGGGCCCGGGTGTACGCCGGATGTTTGTGCCAGCCCGTGAGGGCGTCGACGGGGACGTCCCACCCCACCTCGTCGAGCGCCTCGTCGAGTTCGTCGAGGGATTGGACTGTCGTCGAGGGACCACAGAGCGGGTAGATCGGGAGCCCGATCAGATGGTCGACCCCGTCCTCGCGGGCCGCCTCCACCGCGTCGGTGATAAAGGGTGCCGTGTACTGCATCCCGTGATAGGTCTCGACGTCGTACCCCCGCCGCGAGAGCTCCTCGTCGAGCATCTCCGCCTGTGTGGTGGCGTGGTCGATCAGTGGGGAGCCGCCGATCTCGTCGTACTCCTCCATGAGGCCGGGTGCCCGGCGCTTGGCCAGCTCCGCCGCCCGCTCCCGGGCCGCCGCCTCGGTCGTCTCCCCTTCGATCGACATGTTCGCCAGGAAGATCCGTTCCAGGTAGTCGAGTACGTCCTCTCTGTGCCCCTCCGATGGCTCACCGAAGTTGAGCAACACGATCCCGGTAGTCATACACCCCGCCTAGGGACAGGTCGATACAAAACCTGTCGGTCGTTGCACGACGCTGACTGCCGACCCGAGCGTTTAAATCGTGACGTCGAACCGGTCCGGCCGACCCGGTCGGCGCCACCGAAGACAGGATTCCCCGGTTTGAACCGGTTGAAACCCCGATTCGATCGGGTTTTTCGCTGATCGAAGCCGGGCTTCATCAGGCATTAGAACCCCGGTAAGGTCCGGATACCTAAACCGGATCGGGACGAAGGGACGCGTATGAACTCCCGATCCACGGCCGAAAGCGGGGGAATGGGCGCGGCCGAAGCCACGACGGGAACGACCGTCGAGCGACAGCTACGGGCGGCACTCGAAGCCGCCGACTGCCACGAGACGCGGTTCCACCTCCGGCAGGCGCTACAGCTGGTCGAGGCCGACGAGACACCCACTCGGTGACCGTCGTCGTCAGTTATAGTAGCGTTTGGAACTGGTTGTACACCTGATCGCCCGCTGTCCTGCGATCAGGTGTGCAATGACTTACAAAGGCTACTATAGTAATCGTTATACGCGGGGTGGACTAGGCCCCACGTATGCAACGACGCGCTGCGGCCATCTACGTCGCGTTCTTTATCATCCTCGGCGCGGCGTCGTACTCGGTGATCGCCACGGCCACCGCGCCGACGGTCGAGTTCGACAATCCCGATCACAGACTCTCCCAGGGTGACGAGTTCTCGGTCGACGACCGAACGTACACCGTCACGACGATTTCGGCCGAGATGTCGGGCGGTGGCGGCGGCCACGGTGGCGGCGCCGAAGTCACGCGGTCCGGACAGGTCTCCTGGACCAACGATTCGGCACGCCACACCCAGACGTGGGAACACGAAGCCAACGTCACATACGACGGCGAGGAGTACCAGGTCCTCGTCGAGGACGCCGACGACCCGGCCGCGTTCAGACTGCAGGAGCGGATCAACCGGAGCGCGATCCTTCAGGACGATCCGACCGTGCGGAACGAACTCGTCACGGTCAACGGCACCGAACACGTCGTCCGCGAGAGCGGCGACAACCGGTCGCTGACGCCGGCGAACGAGTACTTCCCGGAACCCGCCTCGACCCAGTACGGCGAGGGTGACACCCTCCAGTTCCAAGGGAACACGACGACGGTCGCCAGCGTATCCAGCGACGGCGCGACGCTCGCCTGGACGGCTCCCCGGACCAACAGGGTCGACGTCGGCAACGAGGCCAACGTCACGCTGAACGGCCAGCAGTACTTCGCGTACTTCCCGGACAACAGTACGCTCGTCCTGGAGAGTGACTACGGCGTGTACCAACGGCAGACCACCGAAATCGACACGTATCACGACCACGTCAACGGCCTCTGGGGCGTCTCCATCGTGAGTTTCGCGACGGCCATCCTGCTGCTCGGCATGGCGTACATGCCGTCGCGGTACTGAACGCCGCTCGGCCGTCGCCGGAACCGTTTTTTGCCGGAGTATCGTATGATCGATCATGAAGGTCTGGGTCGATCCGAAGGAGACGGCCACCGGAGCGTGGGGTGACGCGGCCGCGGACGCTCCCGAACCGTCGGCGTCGCCGGCCGCGCCCGTCGTCGAGCGGGCACACGCGACCCGGTATCCGATCCAGTACGCCGACGGCGCCTTCCTGACGCCGTCGACGATGCCGGGGGTGGAGTCGTCGGGATACGCCCGACTCCAGTTCAACTGCGCCGTCGACGGGGCAGGGACGATCAAGCTGACCGCCAGGGGCTACCGATGGGGCGGCGACGGGCCGGACGTTCGATTCAAGTCCCTGCTCTCGCGGGAGCCCGAGCCGACCGAGACGCTGCCCATCGGGACCTACGAACGGTGGCATCGCTCCCAGGACGGCATCGTCTCGGGGTTCGAGGCGGGCGACGAGTATATCGACTTCGAGCCGGAAGACGGAACGACCGAGGAGGGTCGCGAACGGCGCGAGTGGGGACGACTCCGGTGGGCGGTACGGCTCCGGCTGGCCGAACTCGAACTGATCAGGAACGCCGCGTTCGCCCGGTATCGGCTCCGGGAGTGCGACGAGTGGGAGGCGGTTCGTGGGACGCTGCGTTGGAAGCCGACGGCCTTCGGGGACGCGGAACGCGGAGCGTGATCAGCCGCCGCGGACGGGAATCTTCGCCAGATCGACGCGTCGTTCGACCGTCTCGACCGCCTCCTCGCGGTAGATCAGCGCGACGACGGACACCGCGGCGGGCGTCGACCCCGCGGGGATCGATCGCTCGGCCGTGACGGTCCGGTTCTCCTCGGGCGCCAGGCGGTCGGTGCTCGTCCGCCCGTCGACGCTCCGTCCGTCCTCGAGGTGGACGTCGAGCAACTGGAACTCGTAGTCGGTCGATCCGGAGTTCGTCACGTCGACGGTCAGCGAGAGCGGCCAGCGGTCCTCCCCGGACTCCCGGAGGACGGCGCCGACGAGCGTCTCGGAGCGGTCGGTCTCCGGGAGCATGTCGTCGCCGACACCGACGGCGTCGCCGTCGTCGGCGGCGGTCGGGGTCGACCCGCTCCCGTCCGCGTCGTCACCGCCGCTTCCACCGAACTGATCGCGGAGGAGGCCCAGGAACGTGAGCCCCTCGACGAGCAGCGGGATGCCGATGCCGAAGCCGACGAGCAGGCGGATCAGGGTCCGCTTCGAGAGACCACCGGGCGTCCCGTCCGGCGGGTCGGCGGGGCCGCTTCCCGTTCCGTCGGTCCCGTCGTCCGGCGTGGTGGAATCGTCGCTCACGAGTGGGTGATTACACCGGGATCGGCGGGCTTCCCGGGGCGAACAGGCCGTCGGCGACCAGTGCCGACAGCGGGAGGCCGTAGGCGAGCACGATCAGGACGATGGCGACTGCCGTCCAGAGCTTCAGGTTGTCGAGGATCTTCGGGCTGTGTTCCGGGCCGGAGAGCGGCGCCGGGATCGAGCCGTTGACCCGGATGGTGTCGGTGCCGTCGCCGCCCAGCCAGGTGCCGAAGACGACGATCAGGAAGAGGAGAAGGGCGACGAACAGCAGGGTTCCGCCGATGGCGATCTGGATGCGCATCTCGCTCACGCCGCCGACGACGCCCTCGAACGTGACGCTCCCGTACTGGGGTTCGGCGGTGCGGCGAGGGATGCCCGCGAGCCCCGCCCGATGCATCGCGTTCGACATGAGCGTCATGCCCACGAACCAGAGGTACGGCTGGACCGTCGCGAGCGACCGGAATCGCAGTCGGTTGCCGGTGATCTGTGGGAACAGCCAGTAGCCCGCGGCCATGAACGTGAGCGCGGAGGCCGTCCCGACGGTGAGGTGGAAGTGGCCGGGCACCCACAGGGTGTTGTGGACGAGGTAGTTGATGTTCATCCCGGCGTTGATTATGCCGGAGAAGCCGCCGGCGGCGAACATCAGGCCGGCGAGGGCACAGCCGGCGAAGGCGGGTTCGTCCCACGGGAGTTTCCGCAGCCAGGAGAGACGACCCTCACCGCCACGCTGTCGGGCGCCGTGTTCCATGCTGGCGACGACGGTGAACGCGGTGAGCAGGCTGGGCAGGAGGAGGAACATGGTGTTGGTCATCGCGATGAACTTGAACCCCTCGGGGATGCCGGGATCGACGTACTGGTGGTGGAACCCGACCGGCGTCGAGAGCAGGAGGAAGAGGACGAACACCACGCGGGCGAGCGGGTCGCTGAACAGGCGCCCGCCGGACAGCTTCGGCAACACGGTGTACCAGATGAAGTAGGCAGGCATGAGCCAGAAGTAGACGACCGGGTGGCCGAAGTACCAGAAGAGCGTCCGGGTGAGCAGCGGGTCGACCTCGGCGATCAGCCCGAGGGACCACGGGAGGAGGAAGAAGAGCACCTCCACCGCGACGCCGGCCGAGGAGATGTACCACATCAGCATGGTCGTCAACACCATGAACGTCTGCAGTGGGATGCGCTGGTCCGGGTTGTCACCGCGCCAGTGCCAGTAGGTGCGGAACCAGTCGAAACCGGCGAGCCACGTCCCGACGATGAAGAGCGCGAGACCTGCGTAGAAGGCTGGATGCGCCTTCAT
Source organism: Haloplanus salinarum (assembly GCF_009762275.1). NCBI lineage: Archaea > Methanobacteriati > Methanobacteriota > Halobacteria > Halobacteriales > Haloferacaceae > Haloplanus > Haloplanus salinarum. Next base: position 1,956,271 of record NZ_CP034345.1, read on the forward strand.
CGGTGCGTAGAACGTGTAGAGTACGTCCGCGTTGAACGGGATGGAGGGAACCAGCCCACCGAGAATCGTGATGGCGGCCACGGCGGCACCCACGAACATCATGCCGAACCAGGTGTACGTCAACTTCGGGCTCGGTAACGAACGGTCGAGACTTCGCGTGACGCCCCAAGTGAAGAGCCCACACAGCGCGAAGATGGTGAACACGAGTGCGAGTAGGACGCCGTGGCCCGTGAGCACCGTGTAGTAGTCCGCGGAACTCACGAACCCACGGAAGACACCCGTGCGGTGGAGCGCCTGAACCATGCCGAACAGGCCGCCGACGCCGAGCGCCAGGAAGGCGACGGCCATGTTCCAGCGGACGATGCGTGCGTCGGTCGGAAAGTCGTCGACGTATGCCATTTAGCTACCCTCCGTGTCGTACTCGTCTTCGGGCACGACGACGAGTTGCCCCGCCATCGTATGGTGGCCGGAGCCACAGTACTCGTGACAGACGATCCCGTACTCCGCGGGGTCGTCGAACCGGACGGTCACCTCGGCGACCTGCCCCGGAATCGCCATGACGTTGACGTTGGTGCCCGCGACTTCGAAGCCGTGGACCACGTCGGCGGCGGTGATGTAGAACGTCACCTCCGAGTTGGCCGGCACCCGGATCGGCTCGGCGGTTCCGGGCTGGAAGAGGAACTGTCGGGCCACGACGTGAACCTCGTACTCGTTCTCGCCGATCTGCGTCACGCCGGGGTCGCCGAACTCGGTGTCGCCGAGCGAGTCGGCGTCGACCGTTCCACCGGAGTCGCTGACCATCGTTACACCAGGGCCGACCGCTCCGTAGGTCACCGTCGCGATGAGCCCGACGATCAACAGGAGCGCGGCCACGGTCCAGAGTTTCTCGTATCGATGAATTTCCATGTGTGAATCCTCCAGTTAGCCGATCACCGTCGGTCCGCCGCCGAGGAACTCGACGAAGTACATGAACACCCACAGCAGGCTGATGATCCCGAGGTAGACGACGATCAGTGTCGCCGTCCCGTAGGGGTCGTACTCGTCGTGGTCGAGTTCGCGGACGACCCCCGCCTCGAAGGTCGACTCCGTGGACGTCCGCTCGGCCTGCGAGGGTTCCGTCCCCGTATCGGCGGTCGTCGTGAACTCGTCGTAGTTGAGGAACACCCAGCCGGTGATGCCGAGGACGACGGCGAGCGCCGCCGCCACACCGGCACCGACGAGGCGGAAGGCCAGGGAGAGCGTGGGCGAGGTGCCGCCACCGCCACCGCCGCCACCGCCGCCGCCGGTACCCGACTCGCCACCGCCACCGCCGCCACCGCCGCCACCGCCGCCGTCACCGCCACCGCCGCCACCGCCGCCGTCACCGCCACCGCCGCCACTACCGCCGACGACGACGGCACCTTTCATCCCGAGCGCGAGGTGTGGCTGACAGTAGTACTTGTAGACGCCCTCGGTCTCGAAGGTGTGTTCGTGGGTGTAGCCGCTGTTCTCGATGGCTTCGACGCCGCCCCAGTCGGCATCGGACGGCTGTTCCTCGATCAGGATGTTGTGGGTGTCGGACACCCACTCGAAGGTCACCGCAGTCCCGGGATCGATCCGGACGGCGGCGGGGCCGAAGGCGTAGGGCCCGCCGTTGCCCTCGGAGCCGACCTCGATCGTCACCGAATCCTGCCCGGTGCGGTCGACGGTGCCATCGAAGTTCCCCGTCTCGCCGCCGGTCCCGGAGCCGAACCAGCCGCCGTAGTCGACGCCGTCCTGTGCGGTGACGGTACGGGCGCCGAGGCCGGCCGCCACCGCCCCGGCGGCGGTCCGAAGCGCCGTCCGTCGCGTCAGCACGGAGCGATCCGTCGAGTCGGTCATATGCCGTTCCTCCCGTGGTCGTCGAGCGCCATGTCCGTCGAACGCGGCCGGCCGGACGACGGTCGCCGATGTCCGCATCGCCCCCGCCGGGCGCGTCCACCCCCGCGGCCGACGAACCGCTCGCTGCCGTCGAATGCGACCATAGAGACCACACGGACCTTCTATTACATAAATCGGGAGCCCGTTTTCGACTCGCGGGAATAGCGGCGGCAATTATTAGTTCGAAAGACCGAGAGTAGGAGTATGGTTTCCATCCGTACCGTTCCGTTGGTCGGGCTGCTTGCGTTGCTCCCGGTCGCAGTGTACACGCTGTCGATCGAGTCCATCGCGGCGGTGTCGCTCGTCAACGTCGTCCTCATCGCCGCGAGCGTGTACGTGATGTTCTTCCCGAGCGAATCGGCATCCAAGGCCGCTATATCGGCGTCTAGGTAGACGATGCTCCCCTTGGCCCACCTCGCCAGCGTCGGCATCGCCGCCAGCGGAACGAGTGCCGGCACTGAGGTCTCCGCCGTGGCGAGCGACCCGGGACTCCTCGTCTTCCTCGCCATCGGAGTCCTCGGCGGCGCCCACTGCCTCGGGATGTGTGGGCCGCTGGTGACGCTGTACGCCAACCGTATGGGCGCCGAGGCCGACCGCGTGCGACCCATCGACGTCCGCCAGCATCTCCTCTTCAACGCCGGTCGAACGGCTAGCTACACCCTGATCGGGGCCCTGATGGGCGCCCTCGGCGCCGTCTTCTTCGACGCCGCCGCCATCGCCACCATCGCGACGGACGTGCGTGCCGCCACCGGGATTCTGGTCGGTGGGTTCATCATCTTCACCGGGGCTGGCTACGTCGTCCGTGGATCGGTCGGCCACGGTGGCTCGCTGCCCGTCGTCGGTGACGCCTTCACGCGGATTTACGGCGCCGTCACGGCCCGCGTCGACCAGTGGGTCGGCGGCCCGCGGATCGCCGCCCTCGGTGCGCTCCACGGCTTCCTTCCCTGTCCGCTGCTCTATCCCGCCTTCCTCTACGCCTTCGCCGTCGGGTCACCGACTCGCGGGGCGCTGTCGCTCGCCGTCCTCGGTCTCGGCACCGTGCCGACGCTGCTCGCGTACGGTACCGTCTTCCAGTCGCTCGATACGAGAACGCGAGTGGGACTCCATCGGGTCCTCGGCGTCGCCTTCGTCGCCCTCGGCTACCTGCCGCTGGCCCACGGCCTGATGCTCGTCGGTATCCACATCCCCCACCCGATGATTCCCGTCTACCAACCGCTCGGATGAGCTCCTGTACGCTCTGTGATCTGCCGACGCCCGATCCGCCGGTACGCGACGAGGACGTGGACGGCACCTTCTGCTGCCGGGGCTGTCTGGAGGTGTCGCGGACGCTGTCGGGAATGGAGGATACGTCGGCCGCCGACGTGGACGGCGCCGAGGGCGTGCGAGCGGCGCTCGGGGATGACGACGCCGACGCGGATGTCGACCCCGACAACACCGACTCCGCCTTCGTCGCCGTCGACGGGATGCACTGTGCGACCTGCGAAGCGTTTCTGGAGACGCGGGCGACGGACACCGCCGGAGTCGTCGACGCCGAGGCGTCGTATCCGTCCAATCTGGTCCGCCTCGTCTACGACCCGGACCACCTCGGCGAGGACGATCTGCCCGCGATTCTGGACGGCGCCGGCTACCGCGCCCGCCCGGTCGACGCCGAGGGCGAGGACGACACCACCGAGACGATCGGGCGCCTCATCATCGGCGGCTTCTTCGCCATGATGACGATGGCGTGGTACGTCCTCTTTCTCTACCCCACCTATCTCGGCCTCGACGTGAGCCTGCTCGACGTGGAGGGGCTCGCGGGCCAGTATCTCCTCTGGAACGTCTGGTTGATGACGAGCGTCGTCCTCGGCTACACCGGCTACCCCATCCTCCGCGGGGCATACGTCAGCCTGCGGGCCGGCCGGCCGAACATGGACCTGTTGGTCGCGCTCGCGGCCGGCACCGCCTACGTCTACTCGACGACGACGCTCCTCCTCGGTGGCACCGAGGTGTACTTCGACATCACGACCGTGGTCGTCGTCGTCGTGACCCTCGGTGGGTACTACGAGACGCGCCTGAAGGAGCGCGCGGCGGGACGGCTGACCGAACTCACCGAGAGCCGGGTGTCCGAGGCTCGCCGGCGGACGAGCGGGGGCGAGGAGACGGTCGCCGTCGAGGACGTGACGGCGGGGGACGAACTCGTCGTCGGCACGGGGGAGCGCATCCCCGTCGACGGCACCGTGGTGGAGGGTACTGCCGCCGTCGACGAGTCGCTCGTCACCGGTGAGTCCGTGCCCGTCCGTCGGGCGGTCGACGACGAGGTGATCGGCGGGGGCCTCGTCACCGAGGGCGGCGTCGTGATCGAGGCCGACGAGGCGGCGACGAGCACGCTCGACCGCCTCGTCTCTCATCTCTGGCGCGTCCGGAGTTCGCGCTCGGGCGTCCAGCGCCTCGCCGACCGCATCGCGGCGGTGTTCGTCCCTGTCGTCGTCCTGCTGGCGCTCGCGGCGTTCGTCGTCCACCTCGCCCTCGGCGCGGGGCCGACCGCCGCCTTCCTGACCGGGCTGACCGTCCTCGTCGTCTCCTGTCCCTGTGCGCTGGGACTGGCGACGCCGCTCGCCGTCGCCGCGGGCGTCCGAGAGGCGCTCGATTCGGGGGTCGTCGTCACCGACGGCGACGTGTTCGAGCGCGCGACCGAAGCGGACATCGTCGCCTTCGACAAGACGGGGACGCTGACGACGGGCGAGATGCGACTGTACGATGCGGTCGGTGACGACGACGCCATCGTCCGCGCCGCCGCCGTCGAGACGTTCGCCGACCACCCGATGGGGCGGGCGGTGACCGACGCAGTCGACGTTCCCGACCTCGCCGTCGACGACTTCGAGCGTCATCCGGGACGGGGGGTCAGTGGCGTCGTGCAGGGCGACCGCGTGACCGTCGGCCGCGCCGACCTGTTCGAGGGCTGTACGATCCCGGACCGCTACCGCGAGCGCTACGACCGCGCCGTCGACGGCGGGCGCGTCGCCGCCTACGTCGGGGGGGACGACCGCGTCCGGGGCGTCCTCGTCGCCGGCGACGAACCCCGACCCGAGTGGGAGTCGGTCGTCTCGGCCGTCGCGGAGGACGTGGCGCGCGTGGTCGTCATTACCGGCGACGGCGAGTCGGCGGCCGCCCGCTTCCGCGAGCATCCCGACGTAGACGACGTGTTCGCGGGCGTGCCCCCCGAAGCGAAGGCCGAGGTGATCGAGCGCCTCCGGACGGAGGGGACGACGGTGATGGTCGGCGACGGGAGCAACGACGCGCCGGCGCTCGCGGCCGCGGACTTGGGTATCTCGCTCGAGAGCGGCACCCGTCTCGCCGCGGACGCCGCCGACGCCGTCGTCACGACGGACGATCTGACGACCGTGCCACGGGTGTTCGCCCTGACCGCAGCGACGAAGCGCCGCCTCCGGGGGAACCTCGCGTGGGCGTTCCTCTACAACGCCCTCGCCGTTCCGGCGGCCGCGTTGGGCGTCCTCAACCCCCTGGTCGCCGCCGTCGCGATGGCGGTGAGTAGCCTGTTGGTGGTGGGGAACTCGGCGCGAGGACTGGGAGTGGACGGGGAGGGAAACGACGGTGAGGGGATGGCGAATCCCGACTCGGATCCCGACCTCGTGCCGTCGCCGGCAGACTGAGGTCGACGGCGGCCGTGACTCAAACACGCGTTTGCGCGATCGAACCACCTTTTGACGTGGGGATCGATAACCTGGATATGGTCCCCTCCATCGTCACCAGCCACGCTCGGTCCGCCGCCGCGCGCACCGGGTCGGCCGTCCGCGCCGCGGCCTTCTGGAGCGCCGTCGTCCTTCCGTTCGTCGCCGTCGTCCTCCTCGCCCTCGGTGCGCCCCTCTCCTGGATCGGCCTCCTGATCCTCGGCAACGCCGCGGCGTTCGTCGTCAGCCACGACTACCGGACGCACCCGAACCGTGAGCGGTGACGACTGTCTCGAACCCACAGCCGACAGTATAAGGCACCCGGCCGGCAACCTCTCGCCGAATGCGGGTGACGCTACTCGGAACCGGCGACACGACGGGGACCCCGACGGTCGGCTGTGACTGTGCCACCTGCGAGCGGGCGCGGGAGCGCGGCGTCGAGCGCTCGCGGTTCTCGGTCCACGTCGAGAACGACCGGACCGGCGAGGCGCTGTTGATCGATTTCAGCCCCGACTTCCGCCACCAGTTTCTCACGCAGGACGTCCCGCTCCCGGACGCCGCCCTCGTGACGCACATCCACTTCGATCACCTCGACGGCCTCGGCAACGCCTACCGCCTGTTCGACGACCTGCCCGTCCACGCGACGGACGTCGTCGACCCGGTCACCGAGGAGAGCGTCGCCGACACCATCCGCCGGAAGTACGACTACCTCGACCGGGTGCACGTCCACGGCCACGACCCCCACGAGCGCATCCGTGTCTGTGGCCTCGACGTGCGTTTCGTCCCCGTCGACCACCCGCCGCTCCTGTGTTACGGCGTCGTGGTCGAGGACCCCGAGACGGGCGCGAAATGCTCGCTCACCGGCGACACGAGCTTCGGGATGCCCGCGGAGACCCGGTCGGCGCTCGCCGACCCCGACCTCCTCCTCGCCGACGCCATCGTCCCCGCGTCGTCGTGCGAACACCACCCGCTGGGCGGGAAACACCACGACGAGTCGGGCGTCCCCCGAACCTTCGGGTCGAAACACATGACCCGCGAGGGGGCGCTCGACCTGGCGGCCGAACTCGACGCCGACCGGACGCGACTCGTCCACCTCGCGCACTTCTACCCCGCCGACGAGGCGTTCGCGGAGCCGCTGGCCGTCGACGGGGAGACCTACGACCTGTGAACTTAACCGGCGGCGGGACGCAGTCCCCGGTATGACCGTCGTCTCGACGCTCGGCCGCGGTGCCGCGAGCGGGCTGGCCGGCGCGCTCGTCTGGGTCGCCGTCTCGCTCCTCTTTCTCGGGACGCCCGATCCACGGGCTGCGGCCGGGTCGGGGGCCGCCGTCGGCGTCGGCCTCGCGCTCGCCGTCGCCCTCGTCACCGCCCTCGCGCGGCTCCGCTGACGGCGGGGGTCAGGAGAACCGGTCGAGCCCCGTCTGTCGCCGGGCGACGCCCTCCGGGTCGGCGACCCACGGCGTCCGCCCGTCCCGCAGCGCCGCGCGGTCCACCGCGGGCGGATCCGCGGCCTCGAAGGCCGAACACGACTCGCCGCAGTCGCGTCCGGGGTGGACGACCCGGTCGAACGCCGCGCAGTATGGCAGTCCCTCGTCGGTGGGACACATCGACGCACAGCCGGGGTAGGCGTCCGGCCGCCAGCCCTTGCCGTAGGCGCGCTCGGCGACGGCGCGTCGCTTCCGCGCTTTCGCCGCCGCCGACACGACGGCCACGTCCGTCCGGAGCGGCCGGTCGGCGAGCGGTTCGATCCCCGGTGCGCCGGGGGCGAGCGGCGTCGGCTCCCGGATCACCGTCAGTTCGTCCCCCGAAAAGCGCCAGACGCCGACCGAGTCGGGGATGCGGTTCAGGTGTGCGCCGGTGACGTAGCTCTCGGTGGCGAGGACGACGACGTCGAAGAGACCGAGGGCGACGTCGCGGCGCAGTTGTCGCTCCAGGTCGCCGGGGCGTCCGAGGTCGGGTTTGTTCTCGACCCCGATCAGACGGCCGATCCAGTCCGGGTACCGGGTCGTCGCCCGGACGTGTCGTCGGCTCCCGCGGCGCTCGGACTCGAAAAATCCCACCTCGGCGGCACGGTCGGCGGCGCGGCGGGCGACGTCGGGCGAGCAGTCGAAGGCGTCGACCGGATCGACCGCGCGGCCGGGCCCCACGTCGCTCTCGACGGCTCGGGGTGGGATCGTCTCGCTCGTGATCGCGGCGCGTCGGTCGAACTCGGGGCCGGGCTCCACCGCACAGACGTCGACGACGCGGGCGCCGGGGTCGGCGACCGAGGCGCCGAGTTGGCGGCCGAGCACCCAGTCGCGCCGCTCTTCGAGGTGTGAACACAACGCCAGTTCGAAGGCGTACTCCGAGTCCACGCTGACGGTCGTCAGTCGTCGACGACGACTTCGACGGGGTCGTCCCCGTCCTCGTCGGCGGCGTCGGCGTCGGAGCGCAGGCCGCCGTCGTTCTCCTGCCAGAGCAGGACGCCGGCGACGAGGACGACCAGCCAGGACCGCCAGTTCGCCAGGTTCAGCGTGTAGCCGATGCCGAAGGGCTTCTCGACGATCATCCCCTCGCCGGGCTTCCAGTGGGCGGAGAGCAGGCGCCCGAGGCTCGGGCGTTCGAAGTTGTACGGGATGCCGAGGATCGAACCGGACTGCGGTTTGTCGGCCATGGGGAGCGGTACGGCTCCCCGGGATAAATCGTTTCGGCTCGGGAACAGGGTTTTGCTCGTCGCCGCCGACGGTTCGGACGAATCGAGCATGAGCGGCCCCGGGCGCGACGAGGCGGACGACCCACCGTCGAGCGGTCACGGCGGGATCGAGTACGGGGAGCTCGCGGTCACGCTGGCGGCCGTGCTGGCGCTCGTCGTCGCCGCCGCCCTCCTCCCCGCGGCCGGGTTGGGCGGGGCGGGCGGCGACGGCGACGCCGGTCCGGGCACGGGAACGCCGGGCGACGGGTCGCGGACCGCAACGACGACCGGTACGGGGACCGCCGACGCGAAGCGAACGCCGGGGAGCGAACCGGGCGGCGACTCGCCGGGACCGTCGCCGGGCGCGTTCGCCGGCGGATCGCCGAGCGGCGTCGACCTCTCGACCCCACCCGAACGGGCGCGGATCGGCTCGACGCGGCCGTCGGGCGGGCCGCTGGCGCGGACCCCGCAGTTCGTCGTCGAGGCGCCGCGGAACGCCTACTGGCGGCAGGCGGCGTACGGCCGGTATACGGGGTCGGCGTGGGAGCGCTCGCCGGAGTGGCGGGCCACCGAGGGGGACGTGCCCACCGCGGGAGCGGTCGCGGACGGCTCGGAGCTGACCGCCCGCGTCACCCTGCTCCGGCGCTCGTCGTCGCTGCCGACCGCGTGGCGCCCGGAGCGGGTCACGGTGCCGAACCGGAGCGTCGGCGTCGAGGCGTCGACGCTCGGGGGCGTCCGCACGACCGAGGCGCTGGCCGCGGGGACGACCTACCGGGTGCGGAGTTCGGCGCCGCCCCGGTCGCCCGAGCGGTTGCGCGCCGCGGGCACCGACTACCCGCCCGCGCTCGAGCGGCGCTACACGCAGGTGCCCGCGGCGACGCCCGAACGGGTCGGTGCCCTCACCGACGACCTGACCGCCGACGCCGAGACGCCGTACGACACCGCGGTTCGGGTGCGCGACTGGCTCCGGCGAAAGCCCTACTCGCTGAACGCGAGCCACGAGGCTGGCGAGCCCATCGCCGACCAGTTCATCTTCGAGATGGAGTCGGGCTACTGCCAGTACTACGCCACGTCGATGGTCGTCATGCTGCGGACACAGGGGATTCCGGCGCGGTACGTCGTCGGCTACGCCCCCGGCGAGGCGGTCGGCGAGGACCGCTATCTCGTCACCGCCGACCGGGGGCACGCCTGGGTGGAGGCCTACTTCCCCGAGGTGGGGTGGGTCCGCTTCGACCCGACCGGTTCGGGGCGACTCCCGGTCCGGACCCCACAGCCACCGTACGACGTCTCGCTGAACCGTTCGGCGGTCGCCGGCGCGCACGTCGCGGTCGGCGTCGAGAAGAACGACACGCCGGTGGTCGGTGCGCCGGTGTTCGTCGACGGGGACCGCGTCGGCTGGACTGACGCGAACGGGCGGGTGGAGACGACCCTCCCTTACGCCGCGGAGTTCACGGTGACGGCACGGGCGCCCGGGTCGGCGACGAAGTACGACGAGCGCGAGGCGGGGAGCGACGCGGCACGACGGACGGCGGGGAGCGTCCCCCCCGCCGGCACCGCCGAGGCGCGGCGACGCCTCGCCGCCGCCAGCCCGCCGGACCCGCTCTTCCAGCGGACGGCCGGGAACGGCACCTCGCGACGCTACCGGAGCGACACGAACGTCACGCTGTCGGTGCGGGGGCGGGCCGTCGCCGGCGGCGGCGTCACCGTCGCCGCGTCGATCAGGGACGTCCCGCTCCGAGATGCGGCGGTGACCGTCGACGGGGAGCGCGTCGGGCGGACCGACGCGAACGGGACCGCCGGGGTCTCGCTGTCCGGCGTGGCCCCCGGGAACCACACCCTCGGGGTTCGACGTGGCGACGCGAACGCGACGGCCACGCTCCGCGTCCGGGCGCCGGGAGCGAACGGGACGCCGTCGGTGACCGACTCCGACCCGGAACCGCTCGCCGTCGCCGTCGACTCGCCCCTCGGACTGCCGCTCCCGGGCGGGCCGGCGACGGCGACGACGACACGGAACGGGACGCCCGTGGCGAACGCGACGGTGACCGTCGGCGGGGAGCGCGCCGGCCGGACCGACGCGAACGGGACGCTCGGCGCGACGCTGCCGGTCGCCGGGTCGGCCGTCGTCCGCGCCCGGGGACCGGCGGGCGGGACGGCACGGACGACCGTGAGCGGGCTGTACCACAACGCCGCGGTCGTCGGCGCGCTCGGCCTCGTCGTCCTCGGCGCCCTCGGGTGGTGGCTCCGGCGGCGCGGCGTCACGGTCCGCGGGGGCGCGGGGCGGATCCGGACGGCGCTGTCGACGCTCGCGGCGTGGGCGGTGGCGGCGTGTCTCCGCGCCGCCGAACTGCTCGTCGCCGCCGAGCGCGCGCTGGCCCGGGGCCTGCGGTGGCTCGCGGGCGTCCCCACACGCGTGGCGGCCGAGGGGCTGGCCGCGCTCGCGGCCCTCGATCCGCGCCGGCTCCGCGGCCCCGCCCGGCGACTGTGGCGGTGGCTCACGGGCCTGCTCGCGCGCGGGCGGTCGGCGGCGACCGGGGACGACGAGCGCCGGACGACCGCCGGGGCGGGCGGGGGGACGGCGCCGGCGGACGGGGACGGAACGCGGCCGACGCTCCGGGAGTGCTGGCGGTCGTTCGTCGCGCTCGTCGCGCCGCCGCGGGCGACCACCCGAACGCCCGGCGAAATCGCGCGCTACGCCGTCGACCGGGGGCTACCCGCCGAGCCGGTCCGGACGCTGACCGAGGCGTACCGGGACGCCGAGTACGGCCGCGACCCGCCGGACGAGCGGCGACTGGCGCGGGTCCGAGAGGCAGTCCGACGGCTCCGCGAGGCGGCCGGATCGGGGGGCGAGCGGTGACGTCGCGCCGCCGACGGATCGCGGTCGGGACGGGCCTCGTCGCCGTCGGCTTCGCGGCGAGCTACGGCTACGCGCCCGGGGTCGTGCCCGCGACGCTCCGACGGACGGTGGCGGCGCTCGCCGCCCGACTCGACCCCGGCCTGACCCTCCTCGTCGTCGGCGCGGCCACGGGGGTGCTCGGCCTGCTCTACGCGTGGGTCGCCGCCGGTGACCGCGACGACACGTCCCCGGTGCCGGACCGGACGAGGGAAGCGGCCGACCGGCGGGCGTCGGTGACCGGCTCGGACCTGACGACCCACCACGACCGACGGGTGGCGGGCGACGGGCGGGCGGGCGGCGACCCGCTTCGCGACCGCCTCCGACGCGTCGTCGTCGCGGCCCACCACGACGAGCGGGGGGGTGAGGGGACGACGACCGTCGTCGACGAGGGGACGTGGACCGACGACCGGTACGCGGCCGCCTTCCTCACGACGACCGCCGCGGTCGACTACCCGTGGCACCACCGGCTCTACGCCTGGCTCTACCCCGAACGGGCCTACGAGCGGCGGGTGCGGCGAACGCTCCGTGCCGTGGAGCGGTCGTGTGGCGAGCGGGTGGCCGGCTACGAGCCGCCGGCGCGGGACTCCGAGGGGCCGTGGCGGCGGCTCCGGGCGGCGCTGGAGGGGTCGTCGTGACCCGTCGCGTCCGCCGATACCGGGGGCTCGTGGCGGCGGCGGTCGGGCTGGTGGCCGCGGGCGTCGCCACGGGGACGCGGACGCTGATGCTCGCGGGGGTCGTCCCCCTCGCGTTCGTGGTGCAGGGAGCGCTGTCGTCGCTCGACCCCCTCGACGGACGGGTGCGGGCGGAACGCGAGGTGCGGCCGGAGGGACCGCTCCCGGGACAGCCGGTCGCGGTGCGACTGCGGGTCGAAAACGTCGGCGAGTCGGCGATCCCCGACCTCCGGGTGGTCGACGGGGTGCCGGAGGAACTCGCGGTGCGCGACGGCGACGCCCGGGGCGGGGCGGCGCTGCGGCGGGGCGAGACGCTGACCGTCGAGTACACGCTGACCGCGGACCGCGGGAGCTACGCGTTCGGGCCGGTCGACCTCCGAGCGGAGTCGGTCGGCGGGACCGTCGTGGCCGAGGGGTCGGTCGAGGCCGAGGGCGCCGAGGGGTTCGACTGCCGGGTCGAGGTCGACGACGTCCCGCTCCGGCGACGGGCCACGGCGTTCGCGGGGTCGCGGGCGACCGACACCGGGGGCGCCGGCGTCGAGTTCCACGCGACCCGCGACTACCGGCCGGGCGACCCGGCGGGCCGCATCGACTGGCGTCGCTACGCGAAGACGGGGGCGCTCTCGACGGTCGAGTACCGCGAGCAGCGGGCCGCGCGGGTGGCGGTAGTGATCGACGCGCGCGACCCGGCACACGTCGCCGCGGGGGAGGCGCTCCCCACGGGGGCGACACTGTCGGCCTACGCGGCCACGCTCGCGGTCGGGGTCCTGCGCGACGACGGGCACCACGTCGGCGTCGGCGCACTGGGGACGCGGGACCCGATCACCGGACGCCGCCCCGCCTGGGTACCCTCCGACGCCGATGGGTTCCCGGCCCACGCCGCGGCCGTCTGCAACGCGGCCGCCACCGGCCCGGACGACGCGGTGCCGGCGACGGAAGCCCTCGCCGACGGCCGGGGGGGTGGCGACGTCGACCGACTCCTCGGCGGCCTCGAACCGTCGGCGCAGGTGATCCTCTGTACCCCGGCCGTCGACGACGCGGTGCCCGACGTCGTCGAGTCGGCCCGGACCGGCGGCCACGAGGTGACCGTCCTCGCCCCGGACGTGACGGGGACGTCGGTCGGCGGGCGGGTCGTCGCGCTCGAACGCAGCCTGCGTCTCGACCGGCTGCGACGCCTCGGGGCGGCCGTCGTCGACTGGGACCGCGAGGAGGAGTTGCCGGCCGCCCTGGCCCGGACGCTGCGGGCGGGAACGGGGGGCCGGCGATGAGCGCCGCGGAGTCGTCGGGCGCCGGCACCGCCCGCCCCGCGAGCGCCGTCGTCGCCGCGGCCGTCGTCGGGGGACTGGCGCTGACGGCGGGGACGGGGGACGCCACCGCGGTCGGCGTCGGCCTGGCGGCGGTCGCCGGCGGCTCGCTGGGCGGCGCCGTCCTGTGTCGGGCCCGCGAGCGGCCGGTGTGGACCGCCGTGGCGTCGCTGTCGGCGCCGCTCGTCGGGGTGACCGGTCTCGCGGGGGTCGCCCACCTCGCCGCAGCCCGGGGGGCGCTCGCGCCGCCCGATCCGCTCGCGCTCCTCCCGGCGGTCGGCCTCGCGCTCGGGGCGGTCCTCGCGGCCCTCGGCGCCGTCGGAACGCTGGGCGACGGAATCGGGGAGGGCGCCGTCTCGGGCGTCTGGCGCGCCGCGACGGCGTCGTCGACCGTGGTGACGCTCGCGTTCGGGGCGACCCTCGCCGACCGGCGCGGCGTCCTCGACTCGCTCCCGGCGCCGGGCGTCGGCGTCGGCGGGATCGACCCCGTGCTGGCGCCGGCCGATCCGACGGTCGGTCTAGTGTCGTTCGCGGCGCTCGTCGCCGCCGCGGCGTTCACCGGGCGGGCGGCGCTGTCGACGCTCCCGGTCGTGGAACTGGCACACCGCCGGCGCCGGGAGGCGGTGCGGGCGGCGGTCGAGCGGGCCGACGCCGCCCTGCTCGAAGCGGCCACGTACGGCGCGCTGGCGGCGGCCGGGAGCGTGGCGACGGTCCTGCCCCCGGTCCGCGAGACGCTCCCGGTCGCCGCCCTCGCGGGGCTCGTCGCGTCGCCCGCGCTCCGGGGCGCGCTCCTCTGGGCCGCCGTCGTCGCCGGCGGGGTCGCCCTCGGCGGCGCCCTCCTTCGAGCGGCCGCGGGCGAGACGGCGGCGGCGCTCGGGCGCCTCCTGCCGGCGGTCGCGGGCGGGGTCGGCGCCGTCCTCGCGGCGACCGTGGTGGACGGCGGGACCGTCCGCTCGCTGATCGCCGCCCTCCCCACGGGCGGCCGGGCGCCGGCGTCGGCCCTGGCGACGGCGCTGTCGCCGACGGGACTCGTCCTCGGGGTCGCACTGGTCGCGCTGGTCGCGGTGACGGGGCTGTCGACCGCCCTCGTCGTCGCCGGCGGGGTCGGCCTCCTGCCGGCACGGGGAAGCGGGGGCGTGCTCGCGGGGGTGGGGCTCGGGAGCGTCGCCGTGTTGCTCGGCGCCGGGGGCGCGTCGGCGCCCGTCGTCTTCGCGCTCGTCGGCCTCGCGGCCGTCGCGTGGGACGTGAGCGACCGCGGCGTGGGGGCGCGGGCGGCGCTCGGCCCCCGGTCGGACGCGGGGGTCGAGGCCGTCCACACCGTCGGGAGCGTCGGCGTCGCCGCCGTCGGCGTCGGGGCCGCGTGGGGGGTATCGAGGGTGGTCGACGCCGTCGCGCTCCCCGAGGGCGCCCTGCTCGGCGCGGTGACCGCCGTCGCGGCAGCGGTCGTCCTGCTCGGCGTCCTCCGCGGTTAGTCGGGCGTCGCCGCCGGCACCTCGACGGCATCGAGGACGTCGGCGGCGACCGTCCGCGGGTCGACGTCGCGGATGGCCGCCTCGGAGGTCAACACCAGTCGGTGAGCCAGCACGGCCGGGGCGACGGCCTTCACGTCGTCCGGGGCGACGTACGTACGGCCGGCGATCACGGCCCGGGCGCGCGCGGCTTCGAAGAACCGCTGGACGCCGCGGGGCGAGACGCCGACGGCCACCCGGTCGTCCTCCCGGGTCGCCCGGGCCAGGTCAACGAGATACCCCCGGAGTTCGTCGTCGACGCGGACGGTCTCGGGCACCTGTCGTAGCGTGGGCACCCGGTCGGCGTCGACGGCGGCGCCGACGCTCGGTTTCGTCGTCCGCCGGTTGCTCCGGCGGTCGAGGAGTTCGAGTTCGCCCGCGCGGTCGGGGTAACCCATCGACGCCTTGACGAGGAAGCGGTCGCGCTGTGCCTCGGGCAGCGAGAAGGTGCCCTCCTGTTCGACGGGGTTCTGGGTAGCGACGACGAAGAAGGGCGACGGGAGGGCGTACGTGTCGCCGTCGACCGACACCTGCCCCTCGTCCATCGCCTCCAGCAGCGCGGACTGGGTCTTGGGCGGCGCGCGGTTGATCTCGTCCGCGAGGACGACGTTCGCGAACACGGGGCCACGCTGGAACCGAAACGTGCCCTCGTGTTCGTCGTAGACGTTCGTCCCCGTGATGTCGCCCGGGAGGAGGTCGGGCGTGAACTGGATGCGCGTGAACTCGAGGCCGAGGGCGTCCGCGAACGCGATGGCCGTGAGCGTCTTCCCGGTCCCCGGAACGTCCTCGACGAGGACGTGGCCGCGGGCGAGCAGGCCGGTCAGCACCGTCTCGAGGAACCGCCGGTCGGCGACGACGGCCTCGCCGACCCGGTCGACGATGTCGCTACAGACCGCGGCCGCCTGACCGATGTCCATCTCCGTCACAGGTACCGGCGACGGGAGCGGCCGACAAAGGTCTGACGCCGATCAGACACGCCCGAATCGTTCATTATCGTCCGTATCAGACGCTGAGCCGCCAGGATTATCCGGCTCGGGCACCAAGAATGACTCGATGGAACACACCCCCGCCTTCACGCCCTCGCGGCCGTCCACCGACGAGGGCGACGACCGCAAGGCGACGCTTTTCTGCCCCGACTGTGGACACACGAGTCCGATCGACGGCGACTGGGTCGTTCGAACCGTCGCCGGCCACCGACGCGTTCGCTGCCCGGAGTGTCGGTCGATCGTCGACGAGCGACGCGTCACGGGTCACCAGCCGATCCACGCCGACTAGCGATACCGCCCGCGTCCCTCCACGTCCCGGAGCCGCGAGAGCACAGCGTCGGCACCGCGTCCCGCGTACCCCTCCTCGAAGGCCGCGAGCGCCGCGTCGGCGGCGGACTCGGTGGCCGTCCCCCGGACGCTCCCCTCGAAGACGTGACAGTCCATGGCGTGATCCTCGACGTGGCCGCTGTGGTAGCCGAGGCCGAAGTCGATGAGAAAGACCCGGTCGCCGTCGAGGCGGACGTTCCGTACCGTCGGATCGCCGTGGACGATGCCGGCATCGTGGAGCGTCGCGAGGTGGTCGCCGACCACCCGGGCTCGCGCGGGCGTGAGGGCGGCGGCCAGGTCCCGGTCGCCCACCCGGTCGAACGTGAGCGTCGCCGCGGGCACGTCCACGTCGCGGACGACGGGCGTCGGGACGCCCCGGCGTCGCGCCTCGCTCGTCAGGCGGGCCTCCGCGACCGTCCGCTCCCGGCGGAGTCGTTCGTCGAGGGCCGGATGGCGATAGGCCTTCGGCAGGCGGCGCTTGGTCACGCGTTCGTCGCCGACCGTGACGACGGCCTCGGCGCCCTGCCGTTCCGGCCGCTCCACGGGGTCGATGGCGACCGACTCGCCGTCCCGCCAGGTCACCGCCACCTCGTCGGGGCGGAAGTTGGGGTCGACCGCCGAGTCCTCGATGTCGACCGTCGCGCCGGCCGCGTACATCTTCGCGCCGAGGACCGCGATCATGCCGGCGTTGTCCCGGAGGAAGCGGGGCTCGGGCGCGTAGAACTCGGCGTCGCGGTCCGCGCACATCGTCGACAGCATCTCCCGTAGGCGCGCGTTCTGCCCGACGCCGCCGCCGAGGACGAGCTCGTCCGCCCCGGTCAGCGACAGGGCGCGCTCGGCCACCTCGGTCAGCATGGCGAATATCGTCTCCTGCAGGGAGAAACAGACGTCCTCGACGGGCGTACCCTCGTCGTAGGCGTCCTTCGCGGCGCTCATGAGCCCCGAGAAGGAGAAGTCCATCCCCTTGACGACGTAGGGGAGGTCGACGTACTCGCCGTCCGCGGCGGCGGCCTCGACCTTGGGACCGCCGGGGTGTGACCAGCCGACGTGCCGAGTGAACTTATCCAGGGCGTTGCCCACGCCGGTGTCCATCGTCTCCCCGAGGACGCGATACCGGCCGTCGTGGTAGCCCAGCAGGTGGGCGTTGGCGCCGCTGGCGTTCAGACAGACCGGCGAGTCGAATCCCGACCCGTGCCGACCGATTTCGAGATGGGCGACCATGTGGTTGACGCCGATCAACGGCACGTCGAGGGTCCCGGCGAGCGCGCGGGCGGCGGTGCCGACGATCCGCAGGCAGGGGCCGAGCCCCGGGCCCCGCGAGAAGGCGACGGCGTCGATCGGACCGTCGGCGGCGTCCAGTGCCGCCTCGATCACGGCGGGGATGGCCTCGCCCATGTGTTCGGCGGCCTCGCGCGGGTGAATGCCGCCGCTCTCGGGCTGGTAGGCGTCGGTCTCGATGAAAGGGTCCGCGTCGGCATCGGGGGCGGCCGGATCGAACCGGTAGACCGCCGCGCTGGCGGCCCACGCCGTCCCCTCGATGCCGAGAATCCGCATCGGTTCGGGGCGTTACGCCTCTTCGGCTTCGGCGTCTCCGTCCTCGGCGTCCTCGGCGTCGGCGCTGATCTTGTTCCGGTCGAGCATGTGCTCTTGCTCCACGTCGCGGGCGTGGTCCGGACTCTCGTACACCTTGGCGTAGCCGATGGTCTTGCGCATCCCGAACTTCGTGTCGAGTTCGTGGACGACGACTTCGGCGGAGTCCTTGTTGAGTTTGGCCGCGAGACTGTCTCGAACGGAGAGTCGGGAGGGGGTGGCGTCCTCGTGGGTGATCCGGAAACGCACGTCCGTGCGGTGCAACATGGGGTTCTCGTCTTCCTCGATGATATCGATATCCATCGTTCAGTTACCCATACGTGGTCTCGAACCGGACAAAAGGATTACGAAGCGGCCGAAGCGCGTCGAGCGACGCTACTCGACGACGTCGAGCGCGGCGTCGACGTCGCCGGTCATCCGCGAGAGGAGGTCGCGGGCGGTCGCCCGCGACGCGTCGGTGACGGGTACGAGCACCATCCCCTCGCCGGGTTGGCCGTAGACGACGGCGCCGCCGAGTGGGGTCGCGAGGACGGCCGGTAACGTCGCCAGATCCTCCTCGCCGTCGACGCCGACGACGGCCGGGGCGTCCGCCAGCGCGGTCACGAGCGCGTCCAGTAGCTCCCGGGAGAGCGTCGCCGGCGGGTTCGCCACCGTCACGTCCGGCTCGGGGAGGGTCGCGGCAACGTCGGCGGCGACGGGTTCGCGCTCGGTGTGGCCGTCGATCACCGCCACGTCCGGCCGGCGGCCGGCGTCGAGGAGGTGCGCGGTGACGACGTCGCCGACGGCGACGAGGGGGCGGCCGGCGCCGTCGGCGGCGAGCAGGGTCGCGGGGTCGGTGAACACCGGGCCCAGCGGCTCCTTGAACGCTCCCCGGAGGTCGTCGGGGAGTTCGAGCACGGTCAGCGGACCTTCAGCGCGTAGCCGCCGGGTTCGGAGACGTTCATCTCCTCGGCGACCTCGGAGCGCTCGGGGTGGGTGATGATGACGTAGCCCGCCCAGTCCTCCGTGAGGCTCGACGACCCACAGCTCGCGCAGGTCTGCGTGTCGGGGTCGTTGATGAAATGACACTCACGGCAGGCGAGGCGGTCCTCGGCCATCAGTTACCCTCCATCTGTGCCTCGCGTTGCTGTCGTTCCTCTTCGAGCCAGCCGTGCTTGCCAAGTCCCGGCTGTTTGGCCGTCAACCCGATCTTGCTGTCCCGCGGGTTGCGCTCGTCGACGCTCTTGGTGACGATCCGGACCCGGACCTCGTCGCCGACGCCGAGGGTGCGGTTCGTCTCCGTCGAGGCGAGCTGCTGGTTCTCGCCGTCGTAGGCGAGATATTCGTCGGAGATCTGTGAGACGTGGAGCAGGCCGTCGACGGGACCGATCCCGACGAAGGCGCCGAACTCCACGACTTCGACGACGGTGCCGTCGACGACCTCCTGCATCTGTGGATCGAAGGTGATGGCGTCGAAGTCGGCTTCGTAGTAGACGCCGGGGCGATTGGGCAGCACCGCGCCGTCGCCGATATCGTGGACCTCGACGACGCTCACGACGCTTCCCACCTCCTCGTCCATCCGGCCTTCGAGTTTGTCTTGGAGCAGGCGCTTGACCCGCTCGGGCGTCACGTCGGCGAGGTGCCGCGGGGGCACCTCGACCGTGTCCTTGAGTCGTACCCGTTTGTACATGCTAAGGTTGTGTTATGTTCAGTGTGTTCCGACCCCTTAAACCGATTACCCGAACCGCGCGTTCGAGCAGGCGGTCCTGCAGGGGGCCGTCGTTCGTCACGACGTACTCGCACTCGCCACGGGCGGCGAGTTCGACGAGGGCGTCGTCTGCGTGCGATTCGTCCGTCTCCACCACGCGACAGCGGTCCGCCAGGTCCCGGCCGACGCTCGCGGCAGTGGCCTCCTCGCCGGCGCCCGACGACAGCCGGTCCAGTTCCGCGATCACCGCGGCCGGCGTCACGAACTCGACGTCGCCGAGGAGGCGGTCGAGCTCGTCGAACACCCGCACGTCGCATTCGACCGGCATCATGAGCGCGCTGGTGTCCATGGCGACGCGGGACCCTGTCACTTGAGCGTGCCGATACCGATGAGCCGCCAGCGCGCGCCGACGCGACGGTTGATGGCGATCTTCGACCCCGGCTCCGCACAGACGGGGCGTTTCAGCGATACCTCGCACTCGCCGGAGCGCGCGCTCGTCACCGCACCGACGGTCGTCGCGGTGCCGACGGTGAGCATCAGCGGTTCGCCCGTCGAGATCTCCTCGATCTCGTCGCCGTCCTCGCCGACGACCCGATCGAGCAACTCCACGTCCATCTCGAAGGCCTCGTGGGTCGGCGGAAGCGTCCCGGGTTCGCCCGCGACCTGCCCGGCCAGCGCGTCACCCTTCGTCAGCGACGGGTCGAGTCCCGTGCCGACCCCGAGGAGGCCGCCGGGCGTGGCGACGTCGACCGACTGGCTCCCCGCCTGCAGCGAGCGAACCTCGGTCGTGATGGGTCGCCACTCGGTCTGGCCGCCCTCCTCGACCTCGCGACCGGGGCGGAGTTCGATCTCCTCGTCCGCTTCCAGGGTGCCGTCGACCAGGCTGCCGCCGACGACGCCGCCCTTGAGGTCTTCCCAGGTCGTTCCCGGGCGGTTGATGTCGAAGCTCCGGGCGACGAACATCCGCGCGGCGTCGCTCGCCTCGCGGTCGGGGGTGGGGACCTCCCGCTCGATGGCGTCGATGAGGAGGTCCATGTTGACCTCCTGCTGGGCGCTGACGGGAACGATGGGGGCGTCCTCGGCGACGGTGCCCGCGACGAACTCCTGGATCTGTTCGTGGTTCCGGACCGCCTGCTCCCGGTCGACGAGATCGATCTTGTTCTGTGCGATGACGATGTTCTCGACGCCGATGATGTCGAGTGCCATCAGGTGCTCCTCAGTCTGGGCCTGGGGCACCTCCTCGGTCGCGCTCACGACCAGCACCGCGCCGTCCATGAGTGCGGCCCCCGAGAGCATCGTCGCCATGAGCGTCTCGTGACCGGGCGCGTCGACGAAGGAGACCGTCCGCAACACGTCGCTCTCCGAGCCGTCGGGACAGGTCTCCTCGACGGTGAACGCCTCCGGTTCGTCGACCCCGGGACACTTGCGGAACGTCGCGTCCGCGTACCCGAGTCTGATGGAGATGCCGCGTTTCATCTCCTCGGAGTGTTGGTCCGTCCAGGACCCGCTGAGGGCCTGAACCAACGTCGTCTTCCCGTGATCGACGTGGCCTACGAGACCGATGTTCACCTCCGGTTGCTGGTGTGTTTCCGTCGCCATTGAGAGTAATCTTGGAGGAATTTCGCTCCCTGG
Source organism: Haloplanus salinarum (assembly GCF_009762275.1). Taxonomy (NCBI): domain Archaea; kingdom Methanobacteriati; phylum Methanobacteriota; class Halobacteria; order Halobacteriales; family Haloferacaceae; genus Haloplanus; species Haloplanus salinarum. The sequence continues at coordinate 1,977,107 of NZ_CP034345.1, forward strand.
CGGTGATAAAGTTGCTGTTCTCCGGGCGAGAGCGGTCGCGTGCCGCTCCCGCCGTCACGACGGCGTGCGTCGGGACACGATCCGGGGGCTGCAGGGGCTGAACCGCGCGCCCGGGACGCGGCCGAAACCGGGACCGACGCCTCTTTGCCCCGACCGCTCCCAGGGTCGCCGTGCTCAACTACGTCACGACCAACGCGGGCAAGGTCCGCGAGGTCCGCGAATATCTCGACGACGGTGCGGTCACGCAGCTCGATTTCGACTACGCCGAGATTCAGGCGCCGACCCTCGAACCCATCGCCGTTCGCGGCGCCCGCGAGGCGTACCGCCACGCCGGCGAACCGATCCTCGTCGACGACGCCGGCCTGTTCGTCGACGCCCTCGACGGCTTCCCCGGCCCCTACACCGCGTACGCCGAGGAGAAACTCGGCATCGAGCGGGTGAGCCGCCTCGCCCGCGAGGCCGCGGAGGGGCCGGCACGCGCCGCCTTCCGCTGTGTCCTCGCCTACTGCGACGGCGACGACTTCGAGGCCAGCCCCGACCCAGTCGACCGTGGGGACCGGGCCGCTGCCGCGGCCGCGGGGGAGGACGCGGACGCCGGCGCCGAGGACGACCTTCCCGTCAAACTCTTCGAGGGCGTCGTGCGCGGCCGCCTCGTCGACCCCCGCGGCGACGAGGGGTTCGGCTACGACCCCGTGTTCGAACACGAGGGGACCACCTTCGCGGAGATGGGCCCCGCGAAAAAAAACGCCGTCTCCCACCGCGGACGGGCCCTGGAGAAGTTCGCCGAGTGGTATCCGAGCCGCTAGGCCCGCGGATCACGATCCGGCCCCGGATAGTCGCCGCCGACGGCCTCGCGATAGAGGCTCTCGGCGTCGAACAGCGTCGCGAAGGCCCGCGGGTGCCTGACGCTCGTCTCGACTCGGCCGCGGACGGCCGCCCCGGCGGCGGCCGACAGGAGCGACTCGTCGAGGGTCAGCAGGTGCATCGCACCCCCCCGGTAGGCCGACGCGAGCGCCGGGTTGTCCTCCGCGGGGTGGTCGACGCGTTCGCAGGCCCGCTCGGCGCGGGCGCGCCAGTCGCTGGCAAGCGAGTCGTTCCCGAGGGCCGCGACGACGGCCGCGGCGTCGTCGAGGAGCGGGTCGCTGGCGACGAGGGTCATCCACGAGTGCTCACGGACACGGTCCAGCGCCGCCCGCGCGGGGTCGCCGACGAACAGGTCGGCCGCGAGGACGCCCGCGTCGGCGACGACCCGCGTCGGTTCGGGGTCAATCGTCGGCATCGTCCCGCGTCCGGCGGAGCGCGTCGAGTACGTCCGCCTCGGTCCGGTCGTACCGTTCGGCACGGGCGAAGAGGTCGTCCCAGGTCACGCCGAACCCTCCGTCGCGGCGAGCAAAAGCCTTCCTCCCGTTCATCGCACGACGACGCCATCAACGTCTGACGTATATTTAAGTCGGGGGATGGCAACTGTTGGACCGGGCGCGCACTACCGGCTTCAGTTCCCATCCTCCCCACCCGCGCGCCCGGCACACCCCACTGGCACCTCGGTGCTCGGCGCCGTTCCCCCACGGCGCCGTCTTCGGCCGCGCCCGGAGCGGAGTCCGTAACACGCTCACGGGGCCGGGCATCGGGTTCCGTGGATCCGGTCGGTGTTCGGTCGGACTGTTCGTACTGGATGTCGAACGCGGGACGTAGCGGAACGGCTGACGACTGGCTCGATGGATGGCGAGAACACCGAGGGTACTACGCGCCGGTCGAGATGAAAACGTCACTCGACGACGAGCGGGGCCAAATCCACCGAATTCTTCACCCGTATCTCGCCGCATCGAGGGCCTTTCGTCACTTAGTCGTCGTCAGCAGTGTACGCGCCGCCTCGACGCTTGATACGTGCGACGACGAGCTGCCCGTCGTCCTGCCGGAAGCTCACGGAGAGCCGGAACTCCCCGATGCGTACCTTCTTGTACGGACTGTTCTGGAGCGGTTCACCGTAGTCGGGTGGGTCGCGCCACGGCGAGGAGACGATTTCATCGAGCTTGTCGAGTATCCGGTCTTGGGCGGCAGGGGGACAGTCCGTCGAGGTCGTCTTCAGCCGTCGAGGAGAGTTCCCACGTCCACCCGTCGTCACTCATCGCTCGTGCCGAACCGCTCGCGGGCTTCCTCGGCACTCGTCGTTCGTCCCTCGCGGATGTCCTCCTCGGCTTCGAGCAGGGCGACGAGTTCGTCGCGGTCGAACGTCGGGAACTCGACGGCGTCCCGAAGCGTGTACCGGATGAACTCGCTCCGACTGTTGAACCCGCGCCCCTGCCACGTGTCATCTATCTGTTCGAGGAACGACTCGGTGAGTTTGAAGTTGACCGTGGCGATGTCGTCTTCGTCGTCGTTTGTAGTTGCTTCAGACATATAGACGTAATACGCTGGTCTTACCAACAGCCGTTTCGCCGGAACCCCACTCGCCGCGTACTCGTCGCGGATAACCGCATCAAGGGTATCCTATCACGATCCTGGTCGAGTTTCCGTCACCCCTCTGTGAGCGTTGATTGGCGATATCTGTGGAGTCCTTTGAGGGACGCGTCCCCGGTCGATTTCGGGGCTCTCCCGCCGCCGTCTGTGAATCGATCCGTGTGTCCTGATACATCACCGAATCGCATTACGGCGAGGGATGGCCTGTTTGGCGAGAGACACGACTCCCGAACGGGTTTTATTCAGATGAGTGTAGCCATAAAAGTGTGCGCACAAGGAGTGTACGGCAGAAAGAGCCTAGGCCGGAATTTGAATCCGGGGTCTCGTCCTTACCAAGGACGCGCTTTACCGCTAAGCTACCCAGGCACGCGTACATCGCTTATCCGGAGTCGTTTTTAGGCGTTTCGATTTATGGGTCCGCAGGCGGGGCGGCGTCGCCGTCTGCGAGTGCGAGAACCCGGTCGGCGACAGCGTCGGGGAGCGCCGTATCGGGCGGGGGGAGGTCGCCGTCGAGTTCGCTGGCGAGCCCCGCGGCGTACTCGAGGAGTTCGGCGCCGGGAGTGACGCCGGCGGCGGTGGTTCCCGCGGCGACGGCGAGGGCGAAGACGTCGGCTTCGAGGTTCCGGTCCAGCGCCCGGGCGTCGGCCTCGGGGTCGCGCCGGCGGGTCTGATCCCGGCCGAACGCCCGGACCACCTCGACGGCGCGTTCGGCGGTTTCGGTCCGTGCGAGCAGGTAGAACCCCCGGGAGACGAGTACGTCGGCGGCGAGAATGTCGAGGTCGGCCCGGCGGGCGGCCTCGTCGTCGCCGAGCCAGGGTTCGGTGTGAGTGAGGGTCCGGGTGAGGCGAAGCCCCTCGTAGATGAGTTGGACGCCGGCGGCACGCTCCGCGACGGTGTCGGGGTCGACGGCGGCGTCGAGAGCACGAGCGCTCACCAGCGTCAGGACGCTAGGAGCCATCGAGGCGTCCGAGAGGCGGTCGCGGATCGCCTCGCCGAGCCGTTCGGGCTCGATGTCGGCGAGCGCGTCGCGGGCGGCACGCCGGGCCCGTACGGCGTCGTCCATTGCTATGCGGTTGCGGGGCGAAAGTCAAAGACCTTTGGAAACGCCCGGCCACGGGCGGGCGGGGACGGTGTGGACCCCTCGTCCGGAGGGGCTGGTGACGGGCACTACAGGTGGAGCGGGTCGGGAGAGGGTGGCATCGCACGCTTGTGTGCGCTGGTCTCGTAGAGGTCGACCACGTGGTCGACCTGCTCGGCGGTCACGTCGAGGGCACGGACCGTCGCGTCCCGCGAGAGGGGGCCGTCGACGTGGAGGGCGAGGATGGCGTCGAGGGTGTCGTACCCCAGTCCCATCTCCTCCTCGTCGGTCTGTCCCAGCCACATCTCCGCGGAGGGCGTCTTGGTCACGAGGTCGTCGTCGACGCCGACGTGGGTGGCGAGTTGGCGCACCTGCTGTTTGTAGAGGTTGCCGATCGGGTGACAGTCGACGGCGCCGTCGCCGTACTTCGTGAAGTAGCCGGTGAGCGCCTCGCTCCGGTTGCCGGTGCCGAGGACGATCCGGTTCTCCGCGTTGGCGACGAAGTAATCGAGAACGGCGCGGATGCGGACCCGGACGTTGCCGGCGGCGGTCCGGAGCGGGTCGGTTTCGAGTCGGTCGTCGCTCGTGTCGCCGGGGAACGCCGCCACGAAGGCGTCGAAGATGGGCCCGATGTCGATCACGTCGTACTCGATGTCGAGGTCACGGGCGACGCGTTCGGCGTCGCTCATGTTGTCCGCGGTGTTCACCTCGCTCGGCATCACGAGCCCGTGGACGGCGTCGGGACCCAGCGCCTCGACCGCCAGATGGGCGGTGAGCGTGCTGTCGATCCCGCCGGAGAGGCCGAGCACCGCGCCGTCCGCGCCGGCGCGGTCGACCGTCCGCTGGACGAACGACACGACGTGTTCCCGGGTCGCCGCCAGTTCCGACTCGGAGAGGCGGAGGTCGAGCGGCGCCGACGGTTCCAGAATGACGGATTCCTCGCTCATCACGTCTCCGTACGGCTTCCGGTTTGAAATACTCTCCCATGCCGTGGAGGTGGTGGACGTTCGTCCGCATCAGCGCGGTCGAATCGACTGGATCGGCAGTTCGACTCACTCCACGTCGAGTTCGGTGTCGTCGACGGCGCCGGCGGATCCGCCCGCGGCGTCCCGGCGCTCGCCCGTCGTGGACGCGTCCCGCTCGCTGACCCGGAGGACCCGGCGGTACGGGAAGAAATCCCGGCCGCCGGCGTGGTCGACCCAGACGCCCGAGTCGTAGAACTGGACCGACTCCGCCCGGACCGACGCGTCGCCGAAGTCCTCGCTCGCCGCCGCTGTCAGGAACACCTCGTAGGACTGTGACCCCGTCATGGCGACCCTAACCTACGGCACGCGGTGGCAAAAGGGTTCGTTCGGCGAAACCCGACGCGGCGGCGGCCCCATATCAAACGTGTGTGACGTTGTCAAAATGTAGCGCGTTCGAAAACCCAGTGGTTGTGCGTCCGAACCGGTCCGAGAGTCAGCATTGATAGCGGCCACACAACAGTTATGTGGCGAACATATCCAAATCGAGATATGATTCGTCGGGGGGCTCGTTGCTACTGGTTCTCGTGAGCGGTGGCTACGTCGTCGCTCGACGGTTCGGTCTGGTCGGTCCAGTCCCGGAGCTACGGAACGGGGTCGTCACGGCGTTCGAAGGCCTCCCACGGGGGAGCCGACCCGTCTTCGTCGTCCTGTTCGTCGTCCTGGGGCTCCTCGGCGGTCTGTGGCTCGTTGCGAAACTCGGCTATCGATCACTCAAATGGGGGAGCCGACTGAACTCGAAAAGCGGGTCGTCGTCACTGCTGATCGTGGGCGTCGTCGCGGGCGTGTGCATGCTGGCGGTCGCGTTCGGGATGTCGTTGGCCGTTCTCGGGGGGACCACGTCGATGTGGGAGAGCGATTCGGGGGCTGCGGGGACCGCAAGCGACTTACAGGAAGCCGGGATGTCCTCGTCGCTCGACGCCGCCGTGGAAGGAGATACGCTCGGGCCGGTGAGCATGCGGAGCGTGGACGGACAGTGTTCGCGGCCGTCCGGCACCGACAACGACGGCGACCGCCTCCCGAATGCCTGGGAACGGCGGGGGTCGACACCGGATGGGACACCGCTCCCCGATGCCGATCCCGACCGCAAGGATCTCTATATCCAACCGATCTACGAACCGGGCGCCGAACGGTTCACCGGCGAGGAGAAGGCGCAACTACGGCGCGTGTGGGACGAGATGCCCGTCACGAACCCCAGCGGCGAGACGGGGATCGAACTGCACTTCGTCGACCGATGGCCGAACCAAGGACGCGTCGAGAACCCGATCACGGCCGACCGAAACATCCGGTCCGTGAGAGAGGAATACTACACCCACGAGGGGATGGGAGGAGGCCACTGCCGATATCACCTCGTTGCGGTCGGAACGGTCACCAGCGAGTCGGTCGCGGGGTACGGAGACACGCCGGGGTTCGTTTCCGTCGTCGATTCGACGCGGAACCCGTCGTACAACGGTTCCGTGACCTTCCGTGTCGCGGTGACGACCCACGAGTTGTTGCACAACACCGCGGGGCGGGTGAACGGGAACGCACATCCCGGCACGGGCTGGCTCGGCACGGGTGGGGAATATCTCGGAAGCGGGACGAAGCAGGACCTCGATGACGGATTTGCGCCGCCGAAATCGTACTGGGGAACGGGACGGGAGAACGGCGAGCAACGATCACGCTCGGCCTCCGCTCACCCCGTCGGGGAGGCCCCCGACATCGCGGCACGGAGTGAGACGTGCGGAGCCGTGACTTCCGCCTCACCGTAGCGACGGGCACGGCCGCCGATCAGCCGGCAATCCGAGCGGTCCCCGACCGCGAGGGTGACGGTTGCGTGGGGTTTAAGTCAGCGTCAGGTCTTAGGACAACCCGCGAGGCGCGGCGTGATAGCGCGCCGAGAGTTGTCGAAGGCAAGCGCCGTTGGTCCAGTGGTAGGACAGTGGCTTCCCAAGCCACTAGCCCGGGTTCAATTCCCGGACGGCGCACTCCCTCGCGGTCGCTTGCCGTCCGACGTGCCGTTCGCTCCGCTCACGGCACTCCCGGACGGCGCACTACGACCCTGTACTGGCTCGCTTCGCTCGCTTCTAAAAGTTCGACCACCGCCAGAGATCGGGGGTTTCTGCCGTCCAGCCAGAATCCGGTGGATTCTGGCGACGAAAGCCGTCGAGCCTTCCCCCGGTCGGCTCTCGGCCCTCGTGCCACCGCTTGTCGAATCATCACCAAGATCATCGCTCCGGTTTGACGCATACCCGAAAGCCCGCAAGCCTCGTTCCGGACACTTTTCCGCTCGAACGGTACCCACGAACGACGCCGACCCGTCGCGGCCCCGGAACCCCGGCGCCACGATTTTTGTGTCGTCATTACCCACCACCGTCCGTGTTCGCCGTCGCCCTCCAGTCCACGCCCTCGCTCGCGCCGCCACTGGCTATCCTCGCCGTCCTGATCGTCCTCGGAATCGTCGTCGGCGCCGTCGGTAGCGCCGTCGCCCGGCGCCTCTCGAACCCGGTCGGCAAGTACCGACTCCTCTACGTCGGCGTCCTGCTCCCGTTCGCGCTGCTCGCGTACGGCCTCCTGTCGCTGCTGAGTCTGGGGGACGCCGTGGCGACGACGGTCCTCGGCGACACCGGGGGCGTCGCGGCGGCCGTTCTCGCCGACCTCGCGGGACTCCTCGGGGCCGGCGTCGTCGGCCTGGCGGCGTACGCGCCGACGATCCGGGGTGTCCGGGCGGTCCGGGACATCGACCTGTCGACCGGGCGGGCGCTCGTCCGGATGGCCCGCTACGTCGGCGGCGTGAGCGTCGTCGTCGCCATCGCTCTCGCGCCGCTTCACCTCACGGGCACCGCGTCGCCGCTCGGACTGGCGGGCGTGCTCGCCCTCCTCGTCGCGGGGCTGTTCGGCGGGGCACCCTGGATCGTCGCCGCGGTCCGTTCGACCACGCCGCCGACGGGGGCGACCCGCGACCGTCTCGAAACCCTCCGCGAGCGGGCGGCCCTCGACGTCCGGGACACGCTGGTGCTCGACACCGACGACGAGGAGACGGCGACGGTTCACGTCCGGGGGCCGCCGGGCTACCGGCGGCTGTTCGTCACGAGCACGTTCCTGGATCGGTTCGACGACGGGACGGCCGCGGCGCTGCTGGCGGTGCAGGCGGGGCAGATAGGGACCCGGGTCCAGCCCCTCCGGGTGGCGAGCGTCGTCGCCGCCGGGGCTCCCCTCGTGGCGTCGGTGGCCGGGTGGGGGCCGCGGTGGGCCCTCCTCGGCGTCGCGGTCCTCGCCCTCGTCGCCGGGTTCTGGGCCTGCCGCCGGGCCGTGCGGGCGGCCGACGACCACGCCGCGGCGCGGGTCGGGGCCGACGCCGTCGCCGACGCGCTCGACTGTTACGCCGCGGTCCACGGGATGGAGCCGACGCGGCGTCGCGTCCCCAACCCGCTGTCGGCCACCGTCGCCCTCGGCGACCGGATCGACCGCCTGCGCGGGCGGTAGCTATAGTTTGAAAATCATCGCACACCCGATCGTACGCAGTCCGGCGATCGGATATGCAAACAGTTTCAAACGCTACGATACGGCTGCGCGTCGTCGACGGCGGCCCGCAGGCGCTCGGTCGCGTCGGCGTCGTACCGGAGGACGCGCCGCCACCACGGACCCTTCCCCGAATCCGCCGAGAGGTCGGTGACGAGGGGGCCGGCCGTCGCGCCGCCCTCGGACGCGCTCAGCGGCACCGCGCGGTCGAACAGGCGGGAGCCCTCGCCGCCGGCGACGAGCACCTTCGCGTCGAAGTCGGCGCGCTTGCAGTGGGCGTTGCTGGCGAACCGCTCGCGCTCGGCGGGATCGAGGGTCCGATACGTCTCGCCGGTCACCGCGCGGGCGACGCGAAACTCGCCGATCAGGTAGGCGCCCCACTCCGGGGGCAGGTCCGGCGCCGCGTCCGGGTCGCCGCGCAGGGAGAGCGTCGCGTAGAACAGCAGCGAATCGCCGGGTTCGAGCGCGGAGAGCGGGCCGGCCTTCACGCCGTGTTCGTCGCCGTAGGTGTACGCGGTCGACCCGTACAGGCCCGCGAACTCCGGATCGAGGTGGACCCGGCGATCGGCGACGGCCGAGACGTCCACGTCGAGGGGGAACGCGAGGTCGCCGTACGTCGGCACGGGGTCGGCCGTCGGCTCCCGCTCCGGGATGGGGACGTACGCGAACCGGCGGTCGGGGCGGATCGGCCCCCGGAACCCCGGGAGCGTGGTGTTGGCGCCGACGTTGATGGCGACGGCCCGGGGCATTCAGGCGGGGACGAAACGGAGGACCCGGTCGTCGGTCGCGGCGGGCGACCCCCGTCCGTCGCGGTTGCTCGTCACGGCGTGGAGGTGGCCCTCGGGGCCGGTGAACACCGTCCGGATACGCCCGAACTCGCCCTCGAAGAGGCGCTCCTCGGCGGCGACGCCGGGGTCGGTGCCGCCCCCGTCGAACCGGACGCGGTGGAGGTGTTCGGCCACGAGCGTCCCGAAGAAGAAATCGCCCCGCCAGGCCTCGATGGGGCCGTCGTAGACCGCCGCGCTGGCCGGCGCGATGGTCGGCGTGTAACTCGTGACCGGATCGGTAAAGCGGTCGTCGTCGCTCGGCCCCGTCACCTCGGGCCAGCCGTAGTTCTCGCCCGCAGTCAGGACGTTGATCTCGTCGCCGACCTGCGGGCCGTGTTCGGTGCTGTACACCGCGCCGTCGCGGACGACGAGCCCCTGGGGGTTACGGTGGCCGTAACTGAACACCGGGGAGCCGGAGGGGTTGTCGGGGTGGGGGTCGCCGTCGAGCGTGACCCGGAGGACCGAGCCCGCGAGGACGTCGGGGTCCTGGCCCCGATCCTCGCTCGCGGCGTCGCCACAGGTCACGTACAGCGCGTCGTCGTGGACGAGGAGCCGGCCGCCGTCGTGGATGTGCGCGCCGGGGATCCCCGTGAGCAGTGGCTCGGACGCCCAGCCGTCGGTCAGGTCGTGTCGCACCAGTCGGTTGGCCGTCCCGCCCCCCGTGGGTTCGTAGGTCTGGTGGGTGTAGGCGTACGGCTCGTCGGGGTGGAAGGCGAGGCCGAGTAGGCCGCCCTCGCCGACGGCCTTCACCGGGACGTCCGCGACGACCGGCTCCACGCCGTCGGCGAGGCGGACGATCCGACCGGGGCGCTCGGTGAGATAGAGGTCGCCGTCGCGGTAGGCGGCGCCCCACGGGACTTCGAGGTCCGTCGCGAGCGTCTCGACGGCGACGTCGGGGTCGTCACCGCCGTCGACGGTCCCGCCGCCGTCGGGGTCGGGGTCGGGGGACGCGGTGTCCGCGGCCGTCCCGTCCGACCGCGGGCGGCCGGCACACCCGCCGACCGCTGCCGCGGCCCCGAGGGCCGCCAGGTAGCGTCGTCGGTGCATACCGGCTCTGAGGGCTCGATCCGTAAAAGCCTACGTCGAGGGGTCGAGGTTCCGCTGGAACTCGTCGAAGACGTCGAGGTCGTCGGGGAGGTCGTACTCGATGCGACGGGACTCCTGTCGGTTCTCGCCGCCGGCTTCGAGCGGGTCCGCACTGTCCTCCCAGCCGGGCTTGATGCGGACGCTCTTTGCCGGCATACCGACCGCGATGTGGTGGTCGGGCACGTCGCCCTGGACCACCGCGCGGGCGCCGACGACGGCGTTCTCGCCGACGCGGGAGCCGGCGCTGACCATGGCGTCGTAGGTGACGCGGGCGTCGTCCTCGATGATCGTGTGGTAGTTCCGGACCTCGGTCTGGTCGACGATATCGTGGTCGTGGCTGTAGACGTGGACGCCGTCCGAGATGGAGACGCGGTCGCTGACCGTCAACTGCCCCCGGTCGTCGAGGTGGACGTCGTCGTGGACGACCACGTTGTCGCCGACGGAGATGTTGTGCCCGTAGGTGAAGGAGATACCCTTGAAAAAGCGGCAGTCGTCGCCACACTCCTCGAAGAGGTGATCGGCCAGCATCGCCCGAAAGCGGAGGGCGAACTCCACGTTGTCGGCCATCGGCGTGGCGTCGAACTGCCGCCAGAGCCACTGGAGGTACTTCGACTCCTGGAACCGATCCTCGTCTTTCTCGGCGTAGTACTCGCTTTCGAGCGTGGCGTTACAGGGATCGTACCCCTGCAGGCGGACGCGCTCGGCGGGCGAGACGTCGCCGCCATCGTTCCACCGCTCGTACGCCTCGCGGTCCCCGAAGAGGTCGATCAACACGTCCTGTACGACGTTGCACGTGTCCTCGTCGGAGGCGAGTCGCTCGTCCACGTGGTCGATGAACTCCGCGACCCCGGCGTCGGCCTCCACGGGCAGCGAGACGTGTCGCTTCGTCATTGCAGGCCCGATAAGTCGGGGGTACCCAAAGGGGTTCGGGTGTGCACGCCGGGCGGGAACCGGCGGGCGACGGGCGGACGACAGCCGACGGGATCAGGCCAGGAAGACGTGTCGCGGCCGGTCGGCGAGCACGTCACGCCCCCAGGAGACGGTGTCGGCGAACTCGTCGGAGCGGAAGAAGTCCATGGCGTCGTCCTTCGAGCGCCACTGGCTGGCGATGAACATGTCGTTCTCGTCCTCGCGGTTGATCATCAGATCCGTCTCGCCGTGTCCCGCCATCTCGTTCAGCAGGTCGCCGACCGTCTCGAACTTCTCGACGAAGTCCGTCCGGTGTTCCGGCTTGACCGTGTAGAACATGCCCATGGTGCCGAAGCCGGACTCCTCGCCGGCGCGGCTGACGACGTCCGGCAGTTCCGACAGGAAGCCAGCGGCCGTGTCGGCCGCGCTCGCGGTGTCCCAGATGCTCACGACCGCCCGCCGGTCGCGTTCGAGGGCGTCGTACACCGCCGTCTTGACGTGCGTGTCGTAGTGGTCGAAGTTCGACCGGAGGCCGTCGACCTCCTCGAACAGCTCGTCGGCGTCGGCCTCGGAGTAGAGCACCGTCGCGTACACGTCCTCGCCGTGGGGCTTGCCGGCGTAGATGTCCAGATCGGCGAGTTCGCCGCGGATGTCGTCCTCGTCCGCGTCGCCGTCGTGGGCGTGTTCGTCGTCGCCGTGAGCGTGGCCGTCGTGGGCGTGTTCGTCGTCGCCGTGAGCGTGGCCGTCGTGGGCGTGTTCGTCGTCGCCGTGAGCGTGCCCATCGGCGTCGCCGTGAGCGTGTTCGTCGTGACCCTCCCCGGCGTCGTCGGTGGGTACCGCCTCGCCCGCGAGGAACGCGGGCAGGTCCTCGGGTGGGAACCGACGGCCGACGTAGAACGGGCCGAACTCGCTGTAGCGGGCGCTGGCCTCGTCGTAGCGCATCTCGTAGACGATATCCTTCAGGTCGGTCGGATCGTCGGCGAAGAGAGTGACCCCCCACTCCCAGTCGTCGAGGCCGACCGACGAGGCGACGATCTGTTTCACCCGACCGCCGAACTCACGGCCGTGTTCGCCGTGTTCCTCCATCATCTCGCGGCGGCGCTCGAAGGGCAGGTCGTACCAGTTGTCCTGCTCGCCGCGCTTGCGGCTCATGGGATAGAAACTCGCGTACGTGTCGTCCGGCACGTCGGGTTCGAGTTTCCCTTCGATGTACCGACGGAGGCCGGCGTCGACCTCCTCCTCGTCCTCGGCGAAGTAGTCGTCGGAGACGTAGCCGCTTACCTCGGTGACTGAGACGTAGGAGGTTGACTGCTCGGTGAAGGCGCCGAGGGCCGTCCGATCGAACCGCCGTTCGGCCGTCGAGAGGGCATCGAGCGTCGGCCGCAGGTGGACGATCATCAGATCGGCCTTGTGGCCGAGGGTGGAGAAGACGGCCGAGACGCCGTCGTCGGCGTCGGCAACCGCCTCGTGGCGCTCGAAGTAGTCGATTCCCTCCTCGATGGCCCGGTCCTGTTCTCGCTGCGGGGCGTCGCGCCACGCCGCCCAGTCGATCCGACGGAAGTCGTGGAGTGCGTACCAGCCTTCGTCAGTCTGGGGTGGTTCGCGCATGGGCGTCCGTTGGGACCGGGGAGGTATGGGAGTTGCGTGTCCGCGCCGCGCGGTGCGGTTGCGGAGTGATGTGGTGGCGGAGGCGGGGCGCTGCGGTGACGGGACGGTTGCTGAGGCTGAGGGACTCACCCACCGCGAGCGGCGCTCGCTCACGGGCCGAGAGCTGACCGAAGGGAGGCCCGAGGTTTTTGATCGAGCTTTTGTGAGCGAGGAGCCGCAGGCTCCGAGCGCAGTGAAAGGTCGAAGTGTCGGGGGCTAGGACAGCAACTGCGGCCCGAAGATCATCAGGAGGAGCGACGCGAGCATCGTCAACCCGATGCCGGTGGTGACGGTGCGGACGAGGCGTTCGGGGTCGCCGACGGGGAGCCGCGACACCACCGCTTCGGTGCCCATCCGCAGGATGCGGCCGCCGTCGAGCGGGTAGCCGGGAATGCAGTTGAACAGGCCGAGCTGGAGGTTGACCCACGCGGCCCAGAAGAGGACGTTCGCGAGGATGAACACCCCGTCACCGAGCGGGGCGAGCGGCCCCTCGACGACGTAGAAGTTCGTCACGGCGGGGGTAAAGCCCGGGAAGTTCGGAATCCCGAGGACGAAGGAGGCGAGGGGAAGGATCAGGGCGACGTAGACGAGGCTCAGGGGCGAGTCGGTCAGCCCGGGGAAGGGTGTGGCCGAGCCCGAGCCGCCGTCGCCCCCGAGGAGTTCGAGGTAGGTGCCGGCGGGGTAGTCCCGGACGCCGAAGTCGGTGACGAGCAGCCCGCTCGTCCCGGGGAAGATGTCGACGCCGAGGAAGCCCCGCCCGTCGCGCGGGTTCTCGCCGAGGCGCACGTCGTAGGTCTCGAACTCGCCGTCGACGTGGGCGCGGACGGGCACCCGGTCGCCCGCCTCGTACTCGTCGAGGACGCGTGCCAGGTCGCCGGAGGAGGTGACCCGCTTTCCGTCGATTTCGGTGACGATCATGCTGGCGTTGGTGGGGGCGCTGGCGTTCGCCAGCGGCCCGTCCGGCGCGGCGCGGGTGACGTAGGCGCCGACGGGGACGACGGCGTCGCCGGCGGTCGTCTCGATGCGGGCGACCTCCCGGTCGGCCGTCGCATCGCGGAACTCGCCGCGGGTGTCGACGGGCGTGCCGTTGACGGCCGTCACCCGGATGGGGTCCTCGCCGCTCTCGACGGAGAGGTTCGCGGGGTTGCCCGCGACGCTCCCGACGATCACGAGCGAGCGTTCGACGCGGACGGTGCGGTCGCCGTCGACCTCGACCTCGACAGTGCGGTTCTCGGCCGCGAGGAGGGCGGCGTCGAGGTCGCTCTCGCTCCCGACGGCGGTGTCGCCGACGGCGGTGATGCGGTCGCCGTTCGCGACGCCCGCCGTCGCGGCGGGCGAGCCCTCGTAGGCGCCGTCGACGGCGACGCCCGGGGCGACGCCGACGGCGCCGATGACGGGTCCGAAGAGGAGGGCGAACGCGACGGCCGTCAGCACGAAGTTGTTGGTCACGCCGGCCGCGAACATCCGGGTGCGGCCGCCGCGGTCGGCCGTCCGCTGGCTCTCCTCGTCGGGTTCGACGAACGCCCCGAGCGGGATGATCGCCAGGAGGACGAGCCCCATCGAGTCGATGTCGATATCCTCGACCCGACAGAGGAGGCCGTGCCCCCCCTCGTGGACGACGAGGCCGACCAGGAGGCCGAAGACGATTTCGGGCGCCACCGCGAGCGGGAGGAAGTCGTTGACGCCGGGGACGACCAGGAAGTTCTGTGGCTGGTTGACCGCCGACGGCGCCGGCGGGTTCCGGAGGATGGTCACCGCCTGGAAGAGCAGGAGGACGAACATCCCGGCCATGATCACGAGGGCGACGCCGACGCCGACGTTGCTGTAGGCCCGCCAGAAGCGTTTGGGTCGGGCGAGGCGGGTGAGGAGGGCACGACCGCGGCGGGTGTGGATCGTCGCGATGGGGCCCTGCAGCCGGACCGAATCGGGGAGATACCCCCGGATCTGGAGCGCCTTCGCGACGAGGGAGTAGACGAGAACGCCGACGAGCACCCACAGCAGCGTGTTCATCGATCCGAGGGAGGGCCGCGACGGCAAAAGGCGTTCGGATACGGGGGCGGGAACGCCCCGCTTTTTGTCGGGGAGAGCCAAGGGGGACGCATGACACGGTTCGACGCCGCCGACGCCGCCGACCGACGAAAGCTGTTCGCGGAGGCGGTCCTCGCCCACCGGAACCGCGGCAGTCCGTTCCTCACCGTCGAGGTCGACCCGGCCGACGTGCCGGGGGTGGACCCCGGCGGCGAGGACGACGACGGCGAAGGGACGCCGGTCCCCTGGATCCAGTTCGCCGAGAAGACGTTCAACCTCGACTGCACTGACGCGGAGCTCGACCGCCTGAAGGGCCTGCTCGACGAGTTCCCCGAGTTCCGCATCGAGCGGATCGACCGCCCCGAGGAGGCCGAGGGGGCGAACGTCCGGGTCACCGCCCGCTCGGACGCCAGCCGCCTCGGGCAGTTCCTCGACCGCGCCCTCCAGGTCACCTACGACCTCGACGACGACTACCGGGCGTGGGTGACGGAGCTGTGAGACCGTTTATCCGAAGTCAGTACCGGTAGGTCGCCGGGCTGTCCTGACGACCCACCGGTACACGGTTACGATACTCCGTCCGAGCCGCCGGCGACCCTGACGGTTTTTATCCCTCGACCGCCGGACTGGGGATATGGACGCGGACGCCGTGACCGGTCCCCCCGACGGCATGGTCGACGCCGAGGCGGACCTGACGCCGATGTTGGGGCAGTACTTCGAGTGCTGTGCCGACTACGAGGACGCCCTCCTGCTCTTCCAGAACGGCGACTTCTATCAGACCTACTGCGAGGCCGCCGAGGAGACGGCGCGGATCTGCGAGCTCACGCTCACGCAACGCGAGGACAGCACGGGCACCTACCCGATGGCGGGCATCCCCGTCGACGACGCCGCGGCGTACGTCGAGCGACTGCTCGACGCGGGGTATCGGGTCGCCATCGCGGAGCAGGTGGAGTCGCCCGCGGAGGCGACGGGGCTCGTCGACCGCGCGGTGACGCAGGTGGTGACCCCGGGGACGGTCCTCGACGACGAACTCCTGGGGACTGGCACGACCAACTACGTCGCCGCGGTGACCCGGGAGGGGGCGACACGGGCCGTCGCCGCCGTCGACGCCTCGACCGGCGAGTGTCGGGTCACCAGCCCCCCGGACGATCCCGGACTGATCGCGGAACTCGACCGCCTCGCCCCCGCCGAGTTGCTCGTCGGGCCGGACGCGACGGTCGACCGCGAGGCGCTGTCGGTCGACCCCATGGTGACCGACCACGAGGCGGCCCGACTCGACGACGACGCGGCGACCGAGCGCCTCGAAGCCTACGTCGCGTCGCCGACCGCGGTGGTCGAGTCCGCCGCCGAGCGCCGGGCCTGCGGCGCGGCCCTCGCCTACGCGGAGTGGACGCAGGGCGACGACGGGCCTTTGGAGTACGTCACCCGCATTCGGCGGTACGATCCACGGGACGCCCTCGCGCTCGACGCGACGGCCATCCGGAGCCTCGAACTGTTCGAGAACCGCGGCGCCGGCGCCGGCGCCGGCGCGACGCTGTTTTCGGTCCTCGACGAGACGACCTGTGCGCTCGGCCGGCGGAAACTCGACGGCTGGCTCCGGCGGCCGCTGATCGACCGCGACCGGATCGAGGCGCGCCACGACGCGGTCGGCGAACTCGCCGCCGACGCGCTGACCCGGGAGACGGTCCGCGAGGCGCTCCGCGAGGTGTACGACCTCGAACGCCTGGCCGGCCGGATCTCCCGGGAGCGGGCGGACGCCCGCGACCTCCGGTCGCTCGCGACGACGCTCGGCGCCGTGCCGACCGTCGTCGACGCGCTCGACGGGTGCGAGGCGTCACGCCTGCGAACCCTCGGGGAGCGGATCGACCCGCTGCCCGACGTCCGGGACCTGATCGAGCGATCGATCCGCTCCGACCCGCCCGTCGAGGTGACCGAGGGCGGCGTCGTTCGCGAGGGATTCGACGACGAACTCGACGCGTTGCGGGCGACCGAGCGCGAGGGCCGGGAGTGGGTGGCCGACCTCGAAGCCCGGGAGCGAGAGCGGACGGGCATCGACTCCCTGTCGGTCGGGCACAACCAGGTCCACGGGTACTACATCGAGGTGACCAACCCCAACCTGGACCGGGTGCCGGACGACTACCGGCGCCGGCAGACGCTGAAGAACGCCGAGCGGTTCTACACGCCGGAGCTGAAAGAGCGGGAGGAGGAGATCATCGGCGCCGCCGAGCGCGCCGACGCACTGGAGTACGAGCGCTTCCGCGAGGTGCGGTCGTCGGTCGCCGCGGAGACCGACCGGATCCAGGCGCTCGCGGAAGCGCTCGCGGAACTGGACGCGCTCGTGGCGCTGGCGACGGTCGCCGTCGACCGGGACTACGTCCGTCCGAGCGTCCGCGAGGCGGGGGGCGAAATCGAGATTCAGGCCGGTCGCCACCCGGTCGTCGAGGCGGCACAGGAGCGCTTCGTCCCGAACGACGCAGCCCTGCCGCCGGGGAGCGTGACGCTCGTCACCGGCCCCAACATGAGCGGCAAGTCGACGTACATGCGCCAGGTGGCGCTGATCGTCGTGCTGGCACAGGCGGGGAGTTTCGTCCCGGCCGACGACGCCCGCCTCCCGACCGTCGACCGCGTGTTCACCCGCGTCGGCGCGAGCGACGACATCGCGGGCGGGCAGTCGACGTTCATGCGCGAGATGACCGAACTCACCGAGATCCTCCACGAGGCGACGGGCGAGTCCCTGATCCTGCTCGACGAGGTGGGTCGCGGCACGAGCACCGCCGACGGCCGCGCCATCGCCCGGGCCACCGTCGAGTTCGTCCACGACGAGGTGGGGGCGACGACGCTCTTTGCCACTCACTACCACGACTTGACGGGGCTGGCCGACGAGCGCGAACGCGTCCGGAACCTCCACTTCGCCGCGGAGCGCGAGGACGCGCCGGACGACCCCCGATCCGGCGGCGACGTGACCTTCCTCCACCGTGTCGCCGAGGGGCCGGCCTCGTCGTCGTACGGCGTCGAGGTGGCGCGGATGGCGGGCGTTCCCGATCCGGTGGTCGAGCGGGCGCGGACGCTCGTCGACGACGAGGGGACGGGGACCCAGATGACGCTGACCGGAGCGGTCGGGGCGGGGGACACCACGAACGGAACGGCGGCCCGCGAGGCCGAGGGCGCCGCCGGCGGCACGGACGGTGACGGGAGTGAACCGGGGACGGGGACGGGGACGGCGACGGTCGACCCCGACGTCGTCACCGCCCTCCGCGAGGCCGACCTCGCGACGACGACGCCCATCGAGGCGCTGAACCTGCTGGCGGACCTGAAAGACCGGGTCGAGGAGCCATGAGGCGACTGGATCGGGAGACGGTCGACCGCATCGCCGCCGGCGAGGTGGTGACGCGGCCGGCACGCGTCGTCGTCGAACTCGTGGAGAACGCCCTCGACGCCGGCGCCGAGCGGATCGAAGTCGAGGTGACGGCGGGCGGCACCGAGCGGATCCGCGTCGTCGACGACGGCCGGGGGATGCGCCGGGCGGACGCCGAACGCGCCGTGGAGCGTCACACGACGACCAAACTCCCGGACGGCGACCTACGGGCGGTCGAGACGCTCGGGTTCCGCGGCGAGGCGCTCGCCAGCATCGCCGACGTGGCGACGCTGACGCTGACGACGAACGACGGCGGGCCGCGAGCGACGCGGGTCCGCGCCGCCGACGGCGACGTGACCGTCGAGGCCACGGGACGGGGGCAGGGGACGACCGTCGAGGTGACCGACCTGTTCCACAACCGGCCGGCGCGACGGGAATCGATGGCCGCGCCGGCGACGGAGTTCGAGCGGATCAGCGACCGCGTCGCCGCGTACGCGCTCCTCCGCCCCGAGGTAGCCGTCACCCTCACGCACGACGGCAGGCGGACCTTCGCCACCCCGGGGTCGGGGTCGTTCGCGGACGCCGCGCTGGCGGTCTACGACCGGGAGGTGGCCCGCGAGAGTACGACCCTCGACGCCGGGGCGAGCGTTCCGATGGGCGACGGGGAGGCGTCGGTCGGGATCCGGGGCCTGCTCGCCTACCCGTCGATCACCCGCGCGTCGGCCGATCACGTCCGCGTCGCGGTCAACGGGCGGCCGGTCGCGATGCCGGGGCTCCGCCGAGCGATAGCACGGGGCTACGGCTCGCTCCTGCCGGGCGACCGCCACCCGGTCGCCGCGCTGTCGGTGTCGCTACCGGCGCGGGCAGTGGATCCGAACGTCCACCCGACGAAAGAGCGGGTGGCGATCAGGGCGGCCGACGCCGTCGAGGGCGCCGTCGAGGACGCCGTCGCCGACGCGCTCTCGACGGCCGACCTGCGGCGGTCGGCGGACGTGGCGATGGACCTGGAGGCGGCGCTCGATCCAGTCGAGTCGGCGCCATCGGCGCTCGGCGAGGCCGACGTGATCGGTCAGTTCAGCGGCTGTTACGTGCTCTGTGCGGCCGGCGACGACCTGCTCGTGATCGACCAGCACGCCGCCCACGAGCGGATCAACTACGAGCGGTTGCGCGAGGCGGTGGCGTCGGCGGACGTCCCCTCGGCGTCCCTCGACCCGCCGGCGACGCTGTCGCTCGCGCCCGAGGCGGCGGCGGCCGTCGAGCGGTACGCCGACGAACTCGCCACGCTCGGCTTCGACGCCGACCCCTTCGGCGGGGGGACCGTCAGAGTGCGGGCCGTGCCGGCGCCGGTGGGGCGGGTCGCCGACCCCGAATCGCTCCGGGACGCCCTCGCGGCGCTGCGGGCGGGCGAGGATCCGGACGGCCGGGACGCCCTCCTCGCGGACCTGGCCTGTCACCCGTCGCTGAAGGCTGGGGACGACCTCACCGACGCGGAGGCGGCGGGGCTGGTCGACCGCCTCGGCGCCTGCGAGCAGCCCTTCGCCTGCCCACACGGGCGGCCGACCGTCCTCGCCGTCGACGAGGCCCACCTCGCCCGCGGGTTCGAGCGACACCCGCGACGGGGATGACGGATCGGCTACCACTCCTTGCAGTCGGCACAGACGAAGACATCGTCGTCGCCCGCGTGCCACAGGCGCGGAGCGGTCGCGCCGCAGTCGGCGCAGGCGTCGCCCTCGGGCGACCACCGCATCGTCGGCACGGCTGGATCGCTCTCGGCGGTGGCGGCGTCGCCGTCCCCGTCGTTTCCGGCGCGCGCGAACTCGTCGAGCGAGCGGTCGGACACGCGAGCGAAGTCGGCCGCCACGGGTTTAGCCATTACGTCGCGCGGTCGTGGGCCGTCGCCGCGAGGTCGATGGCGGTGTCCAGGTCCGGGCCGAGCGGCGATCCGACGACGAGGCTGTCGGCGTGGTCCAGCACGGCGGCCATCCGGTCGGCGACGGTGTCGACCGTGCCCGCGATGCAGAAGGCGTCGATCATGGCGGGGGAGACGCGGTCGAAGGCGGCCTCGAAGTCGCCGGCGCTCAGCGCGGCCCCGATGTCGTCGGCGCGGCCGTGGTCGAGGCCGTGGCGGTCGAGGACGGGCGGGGCGGCGCCGGCGGCGATGAAGGCGACGGGGGGACGGGCGGCTTCCCGGGCGGCCGCGGCGTCGTCGGCGACGCTGACGCTGGCGTAGGCCGCGAGGTCGAACGCGCCGAGGCCGTCGAGGCGGTCGTCGAGGCCGTCGTCGACCTGTTCGCGCGCCCAGCGCAGGTCCGCGGGATGGGAGCCGTTGAAGAGGAGACCGTCGGCGTGTTTGGCGGCCATCTTGCACATGTGGGGTCCCTCGCCGCCGACGTAGGTGGGGATGGGGGTCGGCACGTCGAAATTGAGCCCCGCGTCCTCGGCCTCGAAGGTACCGTCGTGGGTGACGCGCTCGCCGTCCCAGAGGCGTTGGGCGACTTTGAACGCCTCCAGGACTGGGCGGAGGCCGCGGTCGTCGGCGAGGCCGAGGTTGGCGAGCGTCGAGGGATCTCCGGGGCCGACCCCGAAGACGGCGCGGCCGTCGCTCGCCTCCGCGACGGTCGCCACCTCGCCCGCGAGGGTGACCGGGTGGCGTTCGAGCGGGTTGACGACGCCGGGGCCGATTCGGACCTCGTCGGTCGCGGCCGCGAGCCGCGAGAGGGCGGCGAAGGGCGACCGGTTGTTGTAGTGACTGGAGACGAAGACGGTGTCGTAGCCGGCGCGTTCGGCCGCGGTGCCGAGTTCGACCAGTCGGTCGATCGGGTGTTCGGGGGTGAGTTCGATCCCCAGCATCAGCGATATCGGCACCTCGCAGTCGTCGGTGGCGAACGCGTCGAGAGCATCCGTCCGCCGATTGGTGCGGAGGCGGAAAAACCGTTCGTCGGTCGCGGGACCTGCCGGTGTCGAAGACGCGCTACTCGGCCTCGAAGGACCACTCGTGGAGCGCCTGGCGGACGAAGTCGCCCTCGACGTCGCGAAAGAGCGCGTCGCTGCCGGCGTGGTCGCCGAACTCGAACCCTCGGACGACGACGGCCGGCGTTCCGCCCGCGCCCTCGCCGGCGACGAGGTTGGCGGCGGCGGCGAGTTCGTCGACGACCGCCTGGACGGTCACGCCGAGTTCGCGTCCCTCCCGGTCGCGCTCGCCGCGCCAGTCGCGGGCGGCCGGGATCCCCGCCCAGCCGATGGCGACGCCCCGCTGGCCGTGCCGGAAGGGGCGACCGCAGGTGTCGGTGACGACCACCCGATCGGCATCGAGCCCCGTTTCGATCCGGGCGGCGCTCTCCGTCGGCGCCTCGGGCAGGAGCAGGAGATCCCCGCCGCGCACGTTCGAGCGGTCGATGCCCGCGTTGACGGTCACGTGGCCGAAGTTCGTCTCGGTCAGGAGGAAGGGTGCCTCCATCAGGAGGTCGGCGCTCTCCGCCAACACCGCCTGCGCGAACCGGGGGTCCTTCTCCTCGCCGGTGGCGCGTTCGAGGCCCGCGGCGAGGTCGTGCGCCCGCGGACCGGCGGGGAAGGCATCGAGGTCGGCGATCCGGTCCTCGGCCTTCGAGACGACGGTGCTGGCGACACAGACCACGTCGTCGGGGCGGAGGTCGACCCGCTCGTCGATCAGCGCCGCGAGCGAGTCGCCCGGACGGATCTCCGGGAGGTCGGGGACGGGAAAGACGTCCATGGGGGGTCTGGGCCGGGCGCCGTAAAAAGCGCCGCGCCAGTGGCGAGGGCGGCCGGTACCGGCGGGGGTGTTCCCGCGGTCCCCGCGCGCCCGCCTCACTCGCCGCCGCGGTGCAGGGTCACGTCCAGGTCGCCGCCGGCGACGGTCGCCGAGAGCATCGTCGTCTCGGTGGCCGGATCGGCCCCGGTCGCCGACCCGGGGTTCAGGAGGCGGACGCCGTCGTGTTCGGTGTCGAGGTGCTGGTGAGTGTGACCGGCGACGCCCACGTCGCCCCCGTGGTCCCGGACCGCCGCGGCGACGCGGTCCTCGTAGCCGATCCGGTTACCCGTCCCGTGGGTGACGACGAACGCGACGCCGCCGAGTTCGACGGTCGCCACCGAAGGGAGTTCGACGCTCGGCGGGTCGACGTTCCCCCGGACCGCGGTGAGGTTCCCGTCGGCGAGCGAGCGGACTCCCTCGACGACCGCCGGACCCTCGAAGTCGCCGACGTGGACGACGTGATCCGCGGCCTCGACGCGTTCGCGGACCCAGTCGGGGATCCCCGTCGCGCGGTCGGGGATGTGCGTGTCGCCGATGATCGCGAGTCGCATGGGTACGGGTTGACGGCGGAACGTCAAATCGTTGTCCCACCGACGCCGCAAGATCCGTATCGCGGGCGGCCCAAGGCCGTCCATGACCCACGTCGTCACCTGCTTCCTGCGCCACGGGACCGACGTCCTGCTCGGCCGTCGCAGCGACGCCGTCGGCACCTACATCGGCCGGTGGGCCGGCGTCTCGGGCTACGTCGAGGGCGATCCCGGCGACGCCGAACGCGACGCCCGACGCGAGGTCCGCGAGGAGACGGGATGGGGGGACGCGACGCTCGTCCGCGCCGGCGACCCCGTCGACGTCGAGGACGGGGATCGGACCTGGACCGTCCACCCCTTCCTGTTCGAAGTGGACTCGCGGACGGTGACGCCCAACGAGGAGATAGCGACCTACGAGTGGGTGTCGCCGCCGGCGATCCGCGAGCGCGAGACGGTGCCGGGACTGTGGGCGGCCTACGAGGCCGTGGCGCCGACGGTGACGACGGTGGCCACCGACACCGTCCACGGGTCCGCGTGGCTCTCGCTCCGCGCACTCGAGGTCCTCCGGGACCGGGCGGCCGTCGCCGATGACCACGCCGCCGTCGCGAGCGTGGCCCGCGACCTCCGGGACGCCAGGCCGAGCATGGCCGCCGTCGCGAACCGCGTGAACCGGGCGATGAGCGCGGCCGACCGGACGCCGGCGGCGGTCCGGACACGGGCCGAACGGGTCGCCGACGCGGCGCTCGACGCCGGCCGCGAGGCCGCCACGCGCGCCGCCGAGCGGTGTGGCGCGTCGGTGGCAACCCTCTCGCGGTCCGGGACGGTCCGGGCGGCGCTGGAACGGGCGCGGCCCGCGGTCCTGATCGGCGAGTCACGACCCGCCCGGGAGGGGGCCGACGTGGCTGCGGCGCTGGCCGACGCCGGACTGGACGTGACGCTCACGACCGACGCCGCGCTCCCGGCCGAACTCGGGGCCCGGGACCCCGACGCCGTCCTCGTCGGCGCGGACGCGGTGCTGGCGGACGGAAGCGTCGTCAACAAGGTCGGCACCCGGGGACTGGCGCTCGCGGCGGCCCGCGAGAACGTGCCGGTGTACGTCGTCGCCGCCGCGGCCAAGGTGCGCCCGGACGAACGCGTCCACGCCGAGGCGGGCGAGGCCGTCGACCTCTACGACGGGCCGGCGCCGGTGTCGGTCGCGAACCCCGTCTTCGATCGGACGCCCGCGGACCTGGTGACCGGCGTGGTCACGGAGCGGGGCGTCCTCGACGGCGACGACGTCCGGGCGGTCGCGGCCGAACACCGGGCGAACGCCGCGTGGGACGAAGGGTGAGGGCCGAAGCGAGGAGCGGTCAGGCGCCGGGGACGCCGAGCGCCGACACGGCACCGACGCCGAGCAGGTCGAGGGCCGCGAGGACGACGACGGCGGCCGCCCACGCGGCGACGCCGATGCCGGCCGCGCGGAGCCAGCCGCCCGGATACCGCCACCGGACGACGCCGACCCACGCGAGCAGAGCCAGCAGGCCGCCGAGCACCGGCACCGGTTCGAGCAGCGCCCAGACGACCGCCCCGAGCAGCGCCGTCAGGACGGCGTGGGCGTACCCCCGGCCCTCGGAGACGATCCGGGCGCCGGCGTGGATGGCCACGCCGCCGATCAGCGCGCTCACGAGGAACGTGAGCAGGCGATCCTCGATCACGGGGGCGGTGAGCGGGGGCATCCGTCAGGCCGAGTCGTCGGCGGCCGAGTCGTTCGCCGAGTCGTCGGAAGTCGAGTCGTCGGGCGTCGCGTCGCTCACGGCGTCGCCGAGCGACCCGTCGAAGTCACCGCCCAGGAACGACCCGATCAGGTCGTGGATCTCCGAGACGTGATCGGGCACCTGTGCGGGCAGGTCCGCGGGCGGGCCGCGGTCGGCCGACTCGGTGTCCTCGGCGTCGCTCGGCGGCACGTCGGCGGGCGGGCCGCCGTCCGCGGATTCGTTGTCCGCATCGGCGTCCTCGCCGGCCGCAGCCTGGTCACCGTGCTGGTCGTCCGCGCCGACGTCGACGGGCGCGTTCCCGGGCGCCGCGGCGACCGTACCGACGGTCACCACGAGCGCCGCGAACGCGACGGCGACGAGTTTCGTTCGGGTCATCGTTGCGCTCGGACACTGTGTCCAGGGGGTATTGAACCCCCGACGCACTGAACCCGGATTTTCGGCGTTTTGAACCCACATTAAGCCGGATTTAATCCCGATAAAGTGTAGTGAACGCGGGTCGCGTGGGCGGTAGCCGGAGGCCGGGGGTGTCGGTCGGCGCACGCGCGGCACGGTCCACACCGGCCATCGGCCCGAGGCCGTGGGTTCTTTACGCCGCCGACCCAACGGTCGGCCGGTGGCGATGATGACGGTTACCCCCACTCAGCCCCGTGTGATGATACCCATCCCCTGAGCCACCGTCGGTTCGCAGTCAGGCTTTTGCTCCCGGCCTCGGTAGCGGCCCGCATGTCCGTCTCGACGCTCGGCGTACACGGGTCGGTCGGCGAAGTGTTTCCCACGGCGGTGTTCCGCGACGCCCTCGCTGACGCCGGTCCGTCGGTCCGGGTCGTGAGCGACGGGGACGACCTGACCCCGTGTGACGCCCTCGTGACCTTCGCCTACGAGGAGCGGTTCCTCGATGCCGGTCTCGACTGGATCCACTCGATTCAGGCGGGCGTGGACCGCTTCCCGTTCGACGAACTGTCCGATCGGGAAATCGCGCTTACCAACAGTACCGGCATCCACGGCGACGTGGTCGGCGAGACGGCGGTGGGGATGATGCTCGCGTTCGCCCGCCGCCTGCACGTCCACCGGTCGAACCAGGAGCGCGGCGAGTGGCGCAAGCCCGCGTGGGACGACGCCTTCCCCCTGCGCCGGGAGTCCGCCTGCGTGGTCGGCCTCGGCACGCTCGGCCGGGGGATCGCCACCCGCGCGTCGGCGCTCGGCATGGACGTGACCGGCGTCAAGCGGACGCCGACGCCCGTCGACGGCGTCGACCGGGTCCACCCGCCTGCCGACCTGCACGAGGCCGTCGCCGACGCCGGGTTCGTCGCACTCGCGGTCCCCCTGAACGACGACACCGAGGGCATGATCTCGGCGGCGGAGCTGGCGGCCATGCGCGAGGACGCGTACCTGATCAACGTCGCCCGCGGCCCGGTCGTCGACCAGGCCGCCCTCGTCGACGCCCTCGAATCGGGAGCCATCGCCGGCGCCGGCCTCGACGTCTTCGAGGCCGAACCCCTCCCGGCGGACTCGCCGCTCTGGGACCGCGAGGAGGTGATCGTCACGCCCCACGCCGCGGGGATCAACGACGAGTACTACGAGCGGGTGGCGACCATCGTCCGCGAGAACCTACGCCGGCTCTCGGCGGGCGAGTCGCTCACCAACCGGGTCGTGTAGCCCCGCGGCGCGGCCGGGGTTCCGGAGGCGACGCCCTTTCGGTCCGCGGGCACCGAGTCAAAGGCGTGTCCCCCGACGATACGACTCGGTCGACGGACGACCTCACGGTCACGGTGTCGGGCGGGTCGATGGGCGGGCTGTTCACCGGTATCGCGCTCGACCGGGCGGGCCACGACGTGGTCGTCTTCGAGCAGTCGACCGGCGAACTCCGGAGCCGCGGCGGCGGCATCGTCGCCCAGCGATCCGTCCGCCGCTTTCTCGCCGACCACGACGTCGCCGACCCGTCCGGGCTGACGACGACGACGAGCGAGCGTCGCTTTCTGACCGCCGACGGCGACGTGCGGACGGCGACGCCCGATTCGATGGCGTTCACCTCGTGGGACGCCGTCTACCGCCGACTGCGCGACGCCTTCCCCGACGGCCGTTACCACACCGGGAGGCGTGTCGACGACGTGGCGCCGGCGACGGGAACCGTGACCTTCGCCGACGGAATCGAGCGAGCGGCCGACCTGGTCGTCGCCGCCGAGGGCGGCCGGTCGTCGACCCGTGCGGGGTTGTATCCCGACGTCTCCCCCGCGTTCGCCGACTACGTCGCCTGGCGGGGCGTCGTCCCCGAGAGCGACCTCCCCGCGGCCGTCGTCGACACCGCCGCCGACCGGTTCACCTTCTATCAGGGTGACGGACTGCTCTTCCTGTCGTATTTCATCCCCGGCGCCGACGGCGGGGTCGAGCCCGGCGACCGCCGCCTCAACTGGGTCTGGTACGACACGCTCGGAGAGCGGGACCGCGGGCGGATCTTCACGGACGCGAGCGGGGCCGAACGACGGTTCGGCGTCCCACCGGGCGGACTGCGCGACCCGGTCGAGCGCCGGCGGCGCGACCGGGCGTCGACGACCCTCCCGCCGACGTTCGCGGCGACGGTGGCGGCGACCGACGAGCCGTTCGTGCAGGCCATCTACGATCTGGCGGTCCCCTCGATGGTCGTCGACCGGGCGTGTCTGCTCGGGGACGCGGCGTTCGTCGCCCGCCCGCACACCGCCGCCGGCACCGCGAAGGCGGCCGACGACGCGGTCGAACTGGCGGCGGCGCTCGACGACCACGACGCGCTCGACGCCGCGCTCGCGGCGTGGGACCGGGAGCGGACCGACGCGGGGAGCCGCCTCGTCGAACGCGGCAAGCGGATGGGCGACGACCGTCTCGGCCTCGGCGGGTGAGGGCTACAGGAACTTCAGCAGGTCGTCGCGTTTCGCCTCGTGGAAGTGGGTTTCGAGGGCGTCGGTCAGGGCGTCGATGTCGCCGCGTTTCGCACAGATGGGGGCGACCGTGTCGCGCCACTGTTGCCACGGCGGGAGGATGCCGAGGCGGTCACAGAGGTCGTCGAGTCGCTCGTCCCGGTCGTCGACCTTGTCCATCTTGTTGACGGCGACGACGGTCGGCACCTCCACGTCCCGGAGGAAGTGGAACAGTTCCACGTCGTGGGGCACCTCGCCCTCGCCGCTGTGGCGGTCGATGATGTCGACGACGCTCTTGCCGTCGACGACGAGGACGCCGGCCAGGATGTCGTCGGCGTTGTCCTCGACGTACCGCACGACGTCGGTCTTGATCTGCTCGCGTTGCTCCTCCGGGACGCCGGACATGAAGCCGAAGCCCGGGAGGTCGGTGAACATGAACCCCTCGGACGCCCAGTCGAAGTGGTTGGGCTGGCGTGTCACCCCCGGCTTGCGCCCCGTGGGGACGTCGTGCCCGGTCAACTCGCGCATCAGCGTCGACTTGCCGACGTTCGACCGGCCGACGAGGACGACCTCGTCGCGGTCCGGGCGGTCCTCGAACATACCCCTGATTGGTGGGTCGCGCGGTTAAAGTCGGCGTGTCGGGGCGCACGGGTAGACGTATGGGCGCTCGCCGCCGTGACCGACCATGGACAAGGACCGGATCAGGGAGCGCGTCTGGGACGACCTGGAGGAGAGCGGCGAGGCACGGTTCCCGTTCCCGCCCCACGGCCGCATCCCCAACTTCGCGGGCGCCGACGACGCGGCGGCGCGACTGCGGGCGACCGACGAGTGGGCGGCGGCGGACGTCGTCAAGGCGAACCCCGACGCGCCCCAGTTGCCGGTGCGGCGGGCGGCGCTCCGTGACGGGAAGACCTGCTACGTGGCCGTGCCCCGGCTGCGCGACGAGCGGGCGTTCCGCCGGCTGGACCCCGCTATCGACGACTACGACGACGCGACCACCGTCGGCGGCATCGAGGAGTACGGAACGCCGGTCGGGCCCGCGGGGATGTCGTCGG
Organism: Haloplanus salinarum; assembly: GCF_009762275.1. Taxonomy (NCBI): domain Archaea; kingdom Methanobacteriati; phylum Methanobacteriota; class Halobacteria; order Halobacteriales; family Haloferacaceae; genus Haloplanus; species Haloplanus salinarum. The sequence continues at coordinate 2,005,007 of NZ_CP034345.1, forward strand.
TCGACCTGATCGTCAGCGGGAGCGTCGCCGTGAACGGGGCCGGTGTACGGATCGGCAAGGGCGAGGGGTACAGCGACCTGGAGTTCGCCGTCCTCCGGGCGTTCGACCTGGTCGACGACGGGACGACGACGGTCACGACGGTCCACGACCGCCAGGTGATCGAGGGCGACCTCCCGACCGCGGCCCACGACGTACCGATGGACCTCGTGGTCACGCCGTCGCGGACGGTCCGAACGGACACTGGTGCGAAGCCGACCGGGGTCGACTGGGACGCGCTCCCGTCCGAACGGGTCGCGGAGATGCCGCTGCTGGAGCGACTGCGGCCGGAGTGAGGCGGGGACCTGACAGCTGTATGTCGGGAGTGTGTGGCCGTCGGAGGCGGAAATAGTCAGAGCTATCCGGGCCACTACACCGACACTTCCGACGTGAACTTCACCGACCGACTCTCTCGTATCAGCCGACTGGCAAGCAAGTACTTCGTCGTCTGGGTCGTGCTGGCCTCGGGCGCGGCGCTCGCGAACCCGGCGCCGTTCGTCCCCGTGCTGGACTACGTCACCCCGCTGCTCGGCCTGATCATGCTGGGGATGGGGCTGACTCTCCAACCGGCGGACTTCGAGCGGTTGATCGCCCGTCCGGTGGACGTGGGCGTGGGTGCCGTGACACAGTGGCTGGTGATGCCGCTCGCGGCCTACGCGCTGTATCTCGTCCTCGATCTGCCCGACGCCGTCGGGCTCGGCCTCGTCCTCGTCGGCGCGGCGCCGGGCGGCACCGCCTCGAACGTGATGACCTACCTCGGCCGCGGCGACGTGGCCCTGTCGGTCGCGATCACGACGCTGACGACGCTCGCCGCGCCGGTCGTCATGCCCGCGTGGACGCTGTTCATCCTCGGCGAGAGCGTCGACGTGACCTTCATGGAGATGTTCACGAGCATCGTCCAGATCGTCATCATCCCGGTCGTCCTCGGGTTCGCGATCCGCTACGTCCTCGACCGGAAGGCGCCCCGGGCCGCCGAGGTTGGCGTCGACGTGTTCCCGGTGATCAGCGTGGCCGCCATCGTCGCCATCGTCGCGGGCGTCGTCGGGGCCAACGTCGAGAACATCCGCACGGCCGGGGCGTTGGTCGTCCTCGCCGTGGTCGCACACAACGGGATCGGCCTCGGTGCCGGCTTCGGTGTCGGCCGCGCCGCGGGTATGTCCGAGGACCGCGTGCGCACCTGCACGTTCGAGGTGGGCCTCCAGAACAGCGGACTGGCGGTGGCGCTCGCCACGTCGCTGTTCTCGCCGGCGGCGGCCCTGATCCCCGCCCTGTTCAGCGTCTGGCACAACGTCACCGGCCCGGCGCTGGCGAGTTACTTCACCTGGCGCGAGGACGCGGCGGCGAACGTCGACGCCGCGACGGCCGACTGAACCGGGGCGACGACAGGCTATATGCCGGCGGCGGACGGACGTGGGTCCGTGCGACTCGTCCAGGTCATGGTTCCGCCGGGGAAACGCGACGCGGTCCTGCGAACCCTCGACGACGAGGGTATCGACTACGTCGTCGCCGACGAGACCAGCCACCGGGAGTACACCGCGTCCGTCACGTTCCCGCTCCCGCAGGCGGCGGTCGAGCCCGTCCTCGAACGCCTCCACGAGGCGGGGCTTGATCGCGAGGCCTACACCGTCGTTTTGAACGCCGAGACGGTCATCTCTCGGCGGTTCGACGACCTCGTCGATCGCTACGAGGAGGGCGACGAGAACGGCGACCGGATCGCCCGCGAGGAGCTCGCGGCACGGGCGCGGTCGCTGGCGCCCAACTGGCGCACGTTCGTCGTCATGACCGTCGTGAGTTCGGTGGTCGCCACCGCCGGCCTGTTGCTCGACTCCGCGGCGGTCGTCGTCGGGTCGATGGTCATCGCGCCGCTGATCGGCCCGGCGATGGCGACGAGTACGGGCTCGGTCGTCGACGACCGCGAACTCCTCCTCCGAGGCGTGAAACAGCAGGTCGCCGGCGGCGTCCTGGCCGTCCTCGCGGCCGCGGCGTTCGCGGTCGTGTTGCGAGCAACCCACGTCGTCCCGCTGGAGGCGGCGGACGTGTTCGCCATCAACGAGGTGCGGGAACGGCTCGTCCCGGACGTCCTCTCGCTGGTCATCGCGCTGGGGGCCGGCGTGGCGGGCGCGCTGAGCCTCTCGACCGGCGTCTCGACAGCCCTCGTCGGCGTCATGATCGCCGCGGCGCTCGTCCCGCCAACCGCCGTCGTCGGCATCGGCCTCGCGTGGGGGTCGCCCCGCACCGTCACCGGGGCGCTCGTCCTCGTGCTCGTCAACTTCCTGTCGATCAACTTCGCGGCGCTCGCGGTGCTGTGGGCGACGGGCTACCGCCCGAAGGGGTGGCTCCGCCACGAGGAGGCGCGGGTCGCGACGCTGAAACGCATCGCCGCGCTCGGCGCCGTGCTACTCGTCCTCTCGACGCTGCTCGCGGGCATCACGTACAGCACCTACCGCACCGCCACCTTCGAGGAGGAGACTCGTGTCGTCGTCGACGACGTCCTCGGCGACCACGCGTCCCTCGAACGCGTCTCGCTCAGCGTCACCTACGAGGAGACGTTTCCGTTCACCCGACCCGAGCAGGTGACCGTCGTCGTCGGCCACCCACCCGGGGTCGACCCGCCGACGCTGGCGGGCCGCTTCGCCGGACGGATCGACGCGGTCACCGACACGCCCTTCCGGACCGACCGACCCGTCGCCGTCGAGGTGCGATACGTCGTCGTCGAACGGTCGACCGCGGCAGAGGGGACCGACGCGACGGCGCGCCTCTCCGACGACCCGCCCCGCGCCGCTGCCGAGCGCGCGTCGCCCGGCGCGAACCGAGCGACCGCGTGGCGGTGACCGCGAGCGTCGACGTGACGTACGGGGCCGCGTAGGGCGCGACTCGTCGCGACGGACGAAGAGCCGCCGCGGGCGGACGCGTACTACCCCGAGCGGGAGGGCAGGTCGGGCTCCCAGTCGACCGTCTCGACGGCCAGATCGAGGACGGCGTCGACGTTCTCGTCCTCGGTGACGCTCATGTAGGCGTCGGCCTCGACGTCGCGCGAGCGGTCGCTCTTGTTACAGACGGTGAGGACGGGCGCGTCGAAGCGGTCGACAGCGGCGTCCCGGAGGGCGAGCTGGGCGTCGAGGGGGTAGCCACACGATCCGCTGGCGTCGACGACGAACACGACGGCGTCGGCGAGGTGGGTCAGCGCGCTCACGGCCTGGTTCTCGATGTCGTTGCGCTCGTCGGCGGGACGGTCGAGCAACCCCGGGGTGTCGATGATCTGATAGCGGATGTGGTTCCGCTCGAAGTGACCGATCTGGATCCCCCGGGTGGTGAAGGGGTAGCTCGCGATCTCGTTGTCGGCGCGCGTGACGCCGTTCACGAACGACGACTTGCCGACGTTGGGGTAGCCGGCGACGACGATGGTCGGCTCGTCGGGGCGGATGTCGGGCAGGTCACGGAGCGCGTTGCGCGCCTCGCCGACCCGCAGGAGGTCCGCCTCGACCTCCTCGACCACGTCGGCCATCCGCGCGAACGCCTGTTTGCGGTGTTTGCGTGCCGTCTCGGGGTCGGTCTTCCGGAGCTTCGTGTTGTACTCCCGCTGGATCGTCTCGACCTGACGGCTCGCCCACGTCACCTCCGAGAGGCTGGCCCGGAGGGCGTCCAGCCCGACCTGTTCGGCGCCGTCCTCGCCGGTTCTGGCGTCCAACTCCCGTCGCAACACCGCGTCCGCGAGCTCCCGGTAGAACGGATCGACGACGCCGAAGTCGGGCCACTCGGTCACCACGTTCTCCAAGTTGTCCGAGAGGATGTTTCCCGCCGTCTGCAGCATCGACTGCTGGGCCTCCAGGCCCGACTTCGCACGCCCGGAGCGGGCCGCCCGCGAGAACGCCTTGTCGATGAGCTCCTCCGACCGGGGCGTGGTCGGCAGGCCTTCGAAAATCATTGTCGACGTTTCGACACGGGCGGATAAAAGGTCGTCCGTTCGGGGCCGCCTCGCCGTCTCACCGGGCCGACGGCGCGACGGCGGACTGGTCGTCGTCCGGTCGGCGGGGACGTGCGCGCCAGCCCTCGACGCCGGCGGCGACGAGGAGCAGTCCGCCCGCCGCGAGCAGGAACGGCTCGGCGCCGAGGACGAACCGGGTCGACCCCCCGCCGTACGTCGACACCGTCACGTAGAGACCGGGATCGAGGGCGTAGTGCAGGACGGCCCGGGCGGCGTAGAACAGGACGACGCCGCCCGCCGCGACGGGGACGACGGCGAGGCGTCGCCACCGGTGGGCGGCGGCCGCCCCGACGACACCGATGAGGGCGAGCCGAGCGAGCAGCCGCTCCTCGTGGTTGAGGCCGCCGTCCCAGCCGGTCGTGACTGTGCCTTCGTAGCCCGGTGCGACGTGAACGAGCCCCTGGTGGATGCCGATCACGACCGCCGCGAAGCCGGCGGCCGCGACGGCGACGGGGACCAGTCGTCGTGACCGCATACCGTCGACTCGGGGGCGAACGGACATCAAGCTTGTCGGTCCAGATACTCCCCCTGGACGGCCACCACCTCGGCCGAGTCCGCGCAGTCGGCGTACCGCCGCAGGGGTTCGTCGTTGAGTTCGAGGAACGTCTCGCCCCACGTGAACTTCGCCAGGAGTCGCTCGGCGTGGGGTCGGTCGCCGAGGATGACCAGCCCCGCGGCGAGGGCCTCGACCGTGGTCAGCCGGAACGGCTTGCCGAAGTTGACGGGGTTGGCGGCGACGAGGTAGGGGAGCGCGCGGTGCTCGCCCGGAATCGAGAAGCGCGCCTGCCCGGCCGACTCCCACGAACAGTCGAGGGCGACCAGCGTCCCCGTCGCGTCGGCGGGCGAGAGCGCCCGCTCGGCGTGGGGGTTGAGCACCACGCCGTACGGCGTCGCCCGGTCCGAGCGGTGCAGGTCGACCAGGTCGAACCGCGCGAGTTTCCGGGCCGTACACTTCTCGGGGTCGTCGTCGCCCTCGTAGCGGACGTGCAGGTCCACGGCGGACGCAGACGGCCGACGGACAAAAACGGCTCGGGCGGGGGCGACGACAACGGTTTTGCCCGTCGCGGTGCACCGGACGGTATGGACGGGAGCGACGGCGGTGGAGCCGAGGCGACGGTTCGGGCGTTCTACGCCGCCATCGACGCCGGCGAGTACGACCGCCTCCGGGGGTTGCTCGCCCCCGAGTTCGTCCACCACCGCCCGGACCGGACCCTCGACGGACGGGAGCGGTTCGTCCGGTTCATGCGGGAGGAACGGCCACGAACCGACACCGAACACGTCCTCGACTCGATGTGTGTCGGGCACGGGGAGACGTTCGCCCGTGGCCGCCTGCGGGCCGAGGGCGACGGCGACCTGTTCGGGTTCGTCGACGTCCACCGGATCGACGGCGACCGGATCGCGTCGCTGTCGACGTACACCGACTAGCCGAGCGATGGGGGCGACTCGTCGTCGCCCGCGGGCGACAGCTCGACCTCGATCTCCAGTTCGCCGTCGGGACCGTCGACGTACTCGACTTCGAGTTCGACGGCGTCGCTGTACGCGAAGTCGAGTTCCCAATCGCCACCGGAGAGTGTCACGCCACCCTCGCCCGACTGAAGCTGTTCGCCCAGGTCGACGAGGAACTCGCCGGCCACGGCCGCGGTCACGTCGTACTCCTCCTCGAAGTAGTCGCCGAGTTCGGTGCTGCCGGTCGCGTCGTCGTCGGGAACGTTCGCCATGGTTGACATACGTCGGGAGAGGATTTAAATTCGCGCCCGGCGCGCTTCACTCCCGCTCGCCCGCGCCTCACTCCCGCTCGCCCGCGCCGACGGCGCTCTCGCCGACCTTCTCGTGCCCCTCGACGATCTCCTGGCCGCCCATGTAGGGGCGGAGCGCCTCGGGGACGGTGACCGTGCCGTCGTCGTTCTGGTAGTACTCGAGGATGGCGACCATCACGCGGCCCACGGCCGTTCCCGAGGCGTTGAGCGTGTGGAGGTACTCCGCCGACTCGTGGCGCTCCGGCCGGTAGCGCAGACCGGCCCGGCGGGCCTGGAAGTCCTCGAAATTCGAGGCGCTGGAGACTTCGAGCCAGCGGCCGCCGCGGTCCGGGCCGTCGTCGGCGTCGGTGCCGGGCGCCCACACCTCGATGTCGTAGGTCTTCGCCGAGGCGAAGGTCAGGTCGCCGGTACAGAGCGTGAGGATCCGGTAGGGGAGGCCGAGGCGCCGGAGGACTTCCTCGGCCTCGTCGACGAGTCCCTCCAGCCGGTCGTAGCTCTCGGCGGGGTCGACGAAGTTGACCAGTTCCACCTTGTTGAACTGGTGGACGCGGACGATGCCACGGGTCTCGGTGCCGTGTTCGCCCGCCTCGCGCCGGAAGTTTGGCGTGTACGCCTGGTGTTTCAGCGGGAGGTCGTCGCTGAGGAGGATGTCGTCGGCGTACATGTTGGTGACGGGAACCTCCGCGGTGGGGCAGAGCCAGAGGTCGTCGTCGTCGTAGTCGTCGGTCTCGGCACCGCCGACGCGGTAGGCGTCCTCCGCGAACTTCGGCAGCTGGCCGGTCCCCTCCATCGACGTCGATTTGACGGGGACGGGCGGGAACAGGTCGACGTACCCCTGCTCGCGGTGGACGTCGAGCATGAACTGGATCAGGGCGTGTTCGAGGCGGGCGCCGTCGCCCTTCAGGAAGTAGAAGCCGGCGCCGGTGGTCTTGGCCCCGCGGGCCTCGTCGATGACGTCGAGGTCCTCACCCAGGTCGTAGTGGGGGGTGACCGTCTCGGGCAGGTCCCGCAGGTCGTCGAAGCCGTGGCGACGCTCCTCGACGTTGTCGCTCTCGTCCTCGCCGACGGGCACGTCCTCGTGGGGGACGTTCGGGAGCTCCATCAGTCCCGCCTCCAGGTCGGCTTCGAGCTCGTCGGCGCGGGACTCGACCTCCTCCAGCCGATCCTTGAGTTCCTGGGAGCGCTCGATGGCCGCCTGGGCTTCCTCCTCTTTCCCCTCGGCTTTCAGCCGACCGATCCGGTCGCTGACCTCGTTGCGCTCGTGTCGCAGGTCGTCGCCCTCGCTTTTGAGCGACCGCCACTCCTCGTCGATCTCCAGGAGCCGATCGAGGTCCACGTCGTCGGCCATCCCCCGGTCCTCGAGGGTTCGACGCACCACGTCCGGGTTCTCCCGGAGATACTGCCTGCTGAGCATTTGGGCGCACTTCTCGGGGCCGAGACAAAACCGTGTCGGGACGTGACGGGCGACAGAACGCTTTTCACCGCCGCCGCCGGGGTTCGTCCATGGCCATCGGCGATCTCGCGTCCGTTCCCGGTACCGACATCCACTACGTCGACGTCGGCGCCTTCGACGTCCCCGGCTACGGCTCCGTCTACCTCGTCGACGCCGAGCACCCGGCGGTCGTCGACCCCGGACTCGGGACGAACGTCGACCTGGTGATCGACGCCCTCGACGACCGCGGGATCGACGACCTCGAATACGTGCTGACGACACACGTCCACCTGGATCACGCGGGCGGGGCCGGGCACCTGCTCGACGCCCACCCCGAAGCGACCGTGTTGACCCACGAGATCGGCGTGCCACACCTGATGGACCCCTCGCGGCTGGTCGCGGGGACGAAAGCCGCCGTGGGCGACCAGTGGCAGTATTACGTCGACCCGAAACCGGTGCCCGAGGACCGCATCGAGTCGCTCGCCGACGGCGACACGGTCGACCTGGGCGACCGGGTCCTCGACGTGGTCCACGCCCCCGGCCACGCCCCCCACCAGGTCGTCTTCCACGACCGGGGCGACGACGTCCTCTTCTCCGGCGACGCGGGCGGGATCCGCCCGCCCGGCGCCGACGAACTCTTCCCCACCTCGCCACCCGTCAACTTCGACCTGGAGACCTGCCTCGACGACGCGGCGACCATCGCCGAACGGAACCCCGAGCGGATCTGTTTCGGCCACTTCGGCGACGCCGCCTTCACCCCGGACCTGATGGACGAGTACGCCGAGATCCTCTCGGCGTGGATCGATCGGGTGCGCGAGGTGCGGGCCGACCTCGATACGGACGAGGCCGTGATCGAGCACTTCGCCGAGACGGCCACCCCGGTGGAGCCGTGGGGGGCACGCAAGACGCGGGCCGAATACCGGCTCAACGCGCGCGGTGCCCTCGGCTACCTCGACGCCGACGGGGACTGACCGTTCGGCGCGCGTCGCGGGGCCGGATCGCCCCGGTTTTTGCCGGTTCGTCCGGGGGAAACGGCGGGTTTTATCGGTGTCGCCCCCCCACCGGAGGGACACATGGAGGTGTACTGAATGGCCGGCGGGGGGAACCTCATCACGCTGGTCGCGGCGCTGATCGGGGTCGGGGTCGTCGCACAGATCCTCTCGGATCGCTTCCGCATCCCGAGCGTCGTCTTCCTGCTGGCGTCGGGCGTCATCCTCGGCCCCGAAGTGCTCGGCGTCGTCGGGCCCGAATCCTTCGGCAACGCGCTCTCGGCCATCGTCGGCCTCTCGGTGGCGATCATCGTCTTCGAGGGGGCCTTCCACCTGCGGGTCGGCCGCCTGCGCGAGGCCCCGGCCGCGGCGTTCAAACTGGTGACCCTCGGGGCGGCCATCGCACTCGTCGGGACCACCGTCGTCGTCCACTACGCCCTCGGGACGAGCTGGATGGTCGCCGCGCTGATCGGCGCGTTGCTCGTCGCCACCGGGCCGACCGTCATCGCTCCCATCTTGGAGGTGGTGCCGGTGCGGAACCGAGTCGGGACCGCCCTCGAGACCGAGGGGATCGTGAACGACGTGACGGCGGCGATCCTGGCGGTCGTCATCTTCGAGGCGATCATCCAGGACGTCCGGGCACCGAGCGAACTGTTCGTACTGTTCACGCAGCGACTCGGGAGCGGTATCGTCGTCGGCCTCACCGTCGCGGCCGTCGTCTTCTACGCGCTCCGATATATCGACCTCTCGCCCGGGAACGCGCCACAGAACGCCCGGCTCCTGGTACTCGGTGGGGCACTGGTCGCGTACGGGGCCGCGGAAGCGGTGGCCACCGAAGCCGGCATCGCCGCCGTCGCCACCGCGGGCATCGTTCTCGGGAACGCGGACGTTCCCTACGAGAAGGAGATCACGGCGTTCAAAGGCGACGTGACGCTGATCGTGCTCTCTTTCGTCTTCATCACGCTCGCGGCGTTGCTCCGGTTCGAGTATCTGCTCGCGCTGGGGGTGGGTGGCCTGCTCGTCGCCGCTGTCGTCGCGGTCGTGGTTCGGCCGTTGCTGGTGTTCATCAGCACCGCCGGCGACCGCTTCACCCGCGGGGAGCGCCTCTTCATGAGCTTCGTCGGCCCCCGCGGGATCATCCCCGCGTCGGTCGCGACGCTCTTTGCCGTCGAGTTCCGCGCCGAAGGGATGGGGGCCGAAGCGAACGTCCTCGTCGGCACCGTCTTTCTCGTCATCTTCCTCACGGTCGCACTGGAGGCCGGACTCGCCAGACAGATCGCCGAATTCCTCGACGTGATACCAATGCGTGTGATCATCATCGGCGCCGGGAGCGTGGGTCGAACCCTCGCCCTGCGCCTCGAAGACCGCGGAGAGAACGTCGTCCTGGTCGACCAGGACGTGAACAGCGTCGAACGGGCGCGCAACGAGGGGCTGACCGTTCACCACGGCGACGGCACCGACACCGAGGTGTTGCGGTCGGCCGGCGCCGAGAACGCCAAGATCGTCGCCACGACCACCGGCGACGACGACGTGAACCTGCTGGTCGCCCAGTTGGCCGACTCGAAGTTCTCGCCCGGCACCATCCTGGCGCGCGTGAACAACCCCGACAACGTCGACGCGTTCGAGGATCTGGGGGTGCGGGCCATCTCCTCCGTCGACGCGACGGCGATGGCCTTCGACGACTACATCGAGCGCCCGTCGCTCGTCAACTGGACGAGCGAGATCGGTCACGAGGGCGAAGTCCAGGAGATCGACGTCACCTCCGAGGACATCGTCGGCAAGACCATCTCGGAGATCGGACCGAAGCTCCCCGCCCGGTGTCTGATCGCGCTGATCACCCGCGACGGGAAGAGCATCGTCCCCGACGGCGACTGTCGGCTCGAACACGGCGACCAGATCACCCTGATCGGCGACGACGACGCCGTCTCCGAGGCGCTCTCCGTCGTCCACCCCGACGGGCAGTAAGCCCACGGGAGCGCCTCACACGCCGTAGTACTGCCGTCGCCCGATCCGACGGCCTTAAACGGCTCCCACGAGAACAGGATAGGGATGACCGACCCGGCTCTCGAAGTCGTAGAGTTTCTCCTGACGGCCCACGTCTACACCAACGACCGGAGCCTGGACGAGAACGACCTGCCGCCGCGGTACCGACGCGTGTTCTGGGCGGACGAGGACGCCGAGGACGACGCGGACGACGACGACCCGACGCCGAACGGCGGGATCGAGCGGCCGCTGGTCGTCACCGAGACGACCGCGCGACAGGCGACGGGGGTCGAACACCCCTGGGACGCCGTCTCGGACCTCCTGTTCACCGAGCAGGAGAACTTCTCGGGGCGCATCTCGCTCACCCAGGAGGACATGGCGATCGACTGGCTTGTCGAACGCGCCGACCGCGAGCGCGTCGCGACCAACCCGACGCTCGCGTCGGTGGTCGCCGACCGCGACGACGTCGACGTGACACTCGCCGAGGCGCGCGAGCAGACCCGGCCGATCCACGCCGACCGGGTGTGGATCGACAGCCTGCTCGAGGCCTACTTCGACGAGGACGAGGACGGCGAGATGCTGGATCTCGTGCAGGTCCGCGCCCCCGAGGAGATCGAGATGACCCTCGACGACCTCGTGCTCACGGAGGATCAGGAAGGCGAGATCCAGAAGCTCGTCAAGGCGATCGAACACCGGGAGTACCTGGCCGAGATCGGCCTCCGCGAGATCGGCAAGCTCCTCTTCGTCGGCCCGCCGGGGACGGGGAAGACGACCGCCTCGCGGGCGCTCGCACACGAACTCGGCCTGCCCTTCGTCGAGGTGAAGCTGTCGATGATCACCAGCCAGTACCTCGGCGAGACGGCCAAGAACGTCGAGAAGACCTTCGAGGTCGCCAAGCGGCTCTCGCCGTGTATCCTCTTCATCGACGAGTTCGACTCGGTCGCCAAGACCCGACGCTCGGACGAACACGCCGCGCTCAAGCGAGCCGTCAACACCCTGCTCAAGAGCATCGACGACATCAGCCTCATCCGCGACGAGGTGCTCCTGATCGGCGCGACCAACCACCCGGATCAGCTCGACGCCGCGGCCTGGCGCCGGTTCGACGAGATCGTCAACTTCCCCAAGCCCGACCGCGGGATGCGGGCCGACATCCTCGATGTGATCACACGACGGATGGACATCGCCGAGTTCGACCCGGACTCGGTCGCCGAGCGCACCGAGGGACTCACCGGGAGCGACCTCCGGATGGTCCTCCGGGAGGCGGTGCTGGAGGCGCTCACCGAGGAGCGCACGACCCTCACCCAGGAGGACATCCTCGACGCGGTCGAGGACTTCGAGGAGCGGGACAACCTCAAGAACATGGACATGATCGACGGGGACGCCGACACGCTCGTCGCCGGCGACGGCGGCCACGCGGACCACGACCACTGACGACCCGGCCCGGAACTTTTGTCGACCGCGGCCCACGACTCGGACATGACGGCGCCCGACCTCCGAACGGCCGTCGACGGCCTCCTCCACGAGGAGACGCAGATCCACGAGGACGGTATCGACCTCACCGCCGGCGCGGTGTACGTGGTCGACGACGCGGGCCGGATCGACTTCGGCGGCGGCGAACTCGAACCGGCGCGAACCCGCCCCCACGAGACCCGCACGCGTCGCCCGGACGACGACTACGGCTGGTGGCACCTCGACGGCGGCCAGTACCTGATCGAATACAACGAGTCCCTGACGGCGGGTCCCGCACTACTCCAGACCCGCGAGGCGGTGCTCGAACGCGGCGCTTCCCACCCGACGCGGGTCGTCACGTCGCTCCCGCGGATGCCGCTCTCGGTGAGCGACGGCGGCCTCTACCTGAAGGAGAACGCGCGGGTGTCGACGCTCCGGCCTCACTCCGCCCAGTCGGGGCGGTAGGAGGGCTCGGGGTGGTCGGGGTCGGACCGGACCAGCGACGAGGCGAGAGCCGCGACGGCGAGGAACGGTAGGATCGGCAGGAGAAAGAGGAAACACAGCGCGCCGACTCCCTGCCCGACCCGTGCCATGACCAGTTCGGCGAACGACATACCGAGTGTTGCACGTCGGTCCATAGTCGCCGCGCCGGTAGGAACGGTGGTCACTACCGCGTTTCGGTGACGGCGGATTTTGTCGGAGATCGGCCGCAGGCTAGTGGTCGTCGCCGCGCAACTGGCCGACGCTGCGTTCGATTTCGGCGACCTTCTCGGTCTGGCGCTCGGCGGCGCGAGCCACCTCGGCGACCTCCTCGGCGACCTGATCGGCGCGGTCGCGGGCCTCGTCCACCATGGCGGCGATCTCCTCGGCGCTGGCGGCCTGCTCGTCCATTGCCGTCGACACCTCCTGGATACCGGCGACGGCCTCGCCGACCGCCTCGACGATCTCGTCGAGTTTCGCCATGCTCGACTCGACCTCCGCGACCCCGTCGTCGATCTCCGACTCGGTCGCTTCGAGGCTGTCGACGGTCCCCTCGGTCCGTCGCTGGACCTCGACGATCATCGACTCGATCTCCCCCGCCTGGTCCTGGGCCTCCTGGGCGAGCGACTTGATCTCGTTGGCGACGACCGCGAACCCGTCGCTGTCGTGGTCGGCGCGGGCCGCCTCGATGTTGGCGTTGAGTGCCAACAGGTTCGTCTGATCCGCGATGTCGTTGATCACTTCGATCACCTCGTCGATCTCGTCGACGGTGCCGCTGAGTTCGTCGACGTCGGTGCGAACCTCCCGACTCGACGACCGGACCGACGACATCACGTCGCGGACCTCCCGGCTGACTTCCCGGCCCGACTCGGCGTGGTCCCGGGCCTGTCGACTGGTGTCGGCGACGGAGTCGGCCGTCGAGGCCACCTCCTCGACGGTGGCGCTGAGGTTCGACACCTCGTCGGCGACCTCCTCGGTGCGGTCGGCCTGTTCCTCGGCGATCCCTTCCATCCGGGTGGCGCTGTCGGCGACCTCCTGGGTGATCTCCCGCAGTTCCCGCGTCTGGTCGTCCACGTCCGCCACGAGGCCGTCGAGGGTCGCACCCATCTCGTTCAGCGAGTCGACGACCGTCAACAGTTCCTCGTCGATGTACTCGTCGGCGGTGAACTCGGCGCGGGCGCTCAGGTCGCCGTCCTGGATCGCGTGCATGGCCGAGGTGACCTCTTCGACGAGGTCCTCGATTCGCTGCCGGCGGCGTACCTCCTCGGTGCGGTCCTTGACGAGTTCGACCACGCCCACGAGTTCGCCATCGTCGTACAGCGGCGACGCGCTGAACGTGATGTGTCGGGTGTCGCCGCGCGTGTCGGTGAACGTGCTCCGGTCCTGATATTCGGGGTGGTCGCCGTCGTCGATCCGCTCGACGTCGAACTCCCGGTGGGCGTCGCGGGGGGCATCCAGTACCTTGTCCGCGAGGGTCTTGGCCCGACGGCCGTCCTGGTACCACGCCTCGCCGACCGAGTCCGCCGCCCGCGCGTCGGCCTCGGTACTCCCCGTCAACTCCACCATCCCCCGATTCCAGAGAACGACCTCGTGATCGGCGTCGAGAATGAAGATAGGTGCGCCGATCCGGCCGATTATCGCGTCGAACGACAGGGGGAACTCAGCCACGTGTCGCTCCGATTGTTTGGGTGTGCTCATGGGTCTCGCCGTCGCTAGCGTCCAGAGGGACGTTCGGTCGCATATAATTGGGGGATCGATTATCCAGAATGATACTGGCGTGCCCCCGGCCGGCGCCGGTTAGAGGTCGAGCACCGCGCGGAACCGGGCGTCGTTCTCCATCATCCGGTCGTAGGCGTCGGTCACGTCCTCGAGGGCGAACGTCTCGACGACGGGCGTGATCTCCCGGAGGGAACTGAACTCGAGGGTGTCCTGGGAGTCGCGGGCGTGTCCGGAGCCCCACCCGGAGACGGCACCGCGGGTCGCGACCAGATGCTGGACGTCGGTCGGGACGGGTTCGCCGGGGATGCCGACGACCACGACCTCGCCGTCGGTGCCGATGCCGCCGAGCACCGACTCGATGGCGTCCGCGGAGGGGGCCGTCGAGAGGACGACCCGGGCGCCGCCGAGTTCCTGGAGCGCCTCGGCGGGGTCGCGGTCGGCCGCGTTCACGAAGTGGTCCGCGCCGAGGTCGAGCGCCAAGTCGCGTTTCTCGGGGCTACGGGAGATCGCGACCGTCTCGAAGCCGGCGGCGTGGGCGTACTGGACGCCGAGGTGACCGAGGCCGCCGACGCCGACGACGGCGACGACGTCGCCGGGGCGGGCGTCGCTGTTCCGGAGCGCGTTGTACGTGGTGACGCCCGCACACAGGAGCGGCGCGGCGTCGACGGCCGACAGGTCCTCGGGGACGGCCGCCAGCGCCTCCCCCGGGACGGTCGCGTACTCCGCGTAGCCGCCGTCGAAGGTCAGACCCGTGATCTCGGCGTTCTCACACTGGAGGAAGTCGCCGCGACGGCAGGGATCGCAGGTGAAACAGTGGCCGCCGTGCCACCCGGCGCCGACGCGGTCGCCCTCGCTCCAGGCGGTAACCTCCTCGCCGACGGCGTCGACGTGGCCGACCACCTCGTGGCCCGGGACCCGCGGGTAGCTCACGCCGGGGAACGTCCCCTCGACGACGAAGGCGTCGCTGTGGCAGATCCCACAGGCGTCGACGGCGATACGGACCTCCGTCGGCGCCGGTTCCGGCACCGCTCGGTCGACCACTTCGAAGTCGGCACCGGCCTCGGGGACGACGGCCGCTCGCATCGTCTCTGTCATGTCCGTCAGGACGGGACGGCGCGGGAAAACCCGCACGTTCGGGGCAAGGCCGCCCGCAACCGGCGGTCGGAGCGAACAGTTCTAATACGGTGGCCTCAGAGGGGGGGAACGTGACGTCGATAGCATGGATTCGGGATTGACCCGCGAGGTGCTCGACGCGCTCCCCGCTCGGATCGCAGTGCTGGACGGGACGGGACGGATCGTCGAGACCAACGCCGCGTGGCGCGCGTTCGCCGCGGAGCGCGACCACCCGCTGGTCCCCCGCGACGGGGACGAGGGACGGACGTACCTCGAAACGCTCGCCCGTTCGGGGAACGATCAGGCCTCGACGGTCGCGACGCGGGTCCGGTCGCTCCTCGACGACGACCACGCCGGGACCGAACTCGCGTACCGGGCGGACGCCGACGGCGACGCGCTCCGGATCACCCTCGCGCCGGTGACTCACGACGGCGACCGGTTCGTCGTCCTGCACCACGCGGACCGGGAACGGGAGGGGACGGAGGGGGGAACGGGCGAGCGGATCAGTTCCCAGCTCAAGGAGCGGGCGATGGACGAGGCCCCCGTCGGCATCACCATCTCCGATCCCGAAGACCCCGACAACCCGGTCATCTACGCCAACGCCGCCTTCGAACGGATCACGGGCTACCCCGTCGAGGAGGTCCTCGGGCGAAACTGTCGGTTCCTCCAGGGCCCAGACACCGATCCGGAGACGGTCGCACGGATGCGACAGGCGGTCGAGGACCAGGACCCCGTCACCGTCGAAGTGCGCAACTACCGTCGGAACGACGAGGAGTTCTGGAACCAGGTCACCATCGCACCCCTGTACGACCACGCGGGCGAACTCGCACACTACGTCGGCTTCCAGCAGGACGTGACCGACCGCAAGCGGGCCGAGCGGGACCTCGAAACCGAGCGCGACCGACTCGCGCTCCTCAACCAGATCGTCCGCCACGACATCCGAAACGACATGTCGGTCGCGCTGGGGTGGGGCGGTGAACTCGCCAAGCGGATCGACCCGGCGGACGAGGACGCCTTCGAGCGGATCATGACCGCCGCCACCCACACCAAGGAACTCACCGAGGCAGTGGGGGACCTCGTCGACATCCTGGGGACGGCCGACCCGGAGCTCGAAGCCATCCCCCTGGCGCCGGTGCTCCGGACGGAGGTCGACCGCGTGCGCTCGAACTTCGACTACCGGTCGCAGTCAGTCACGATCCGCGGCGACGACGACCTGCCCACGGTGGACGTGTGGGCCACCCCGATCCTCGCGTCGGTCTTCGGCAACCTCCTCGACAACGCCGTCTTCCACAACGACAAGGCGGCGATCGAGATCGAGGTCGGCGCCGAGGTGACCGCGGAGACGGCCGTCGTCCGCATCGCCGACAACGGCCCCGGGGTGCCCGACGAGCGCAAGCGGGAGGTCTTCGGCCGCGGCGAGAAGGGACTGGAGAGCCCGGGAAGCGGCCTCGGCCTCTATCTCGTCGACAACCTCGTCGACACGTACGGCGGGTCGGTCCGGATCGAGGACAACGACCCCGAGGGGGCCGTCTTCCGTGTCGAACTGCGGCGAGCCGACCCGGAATCCCACAGTACTTGACCGTCCGTCGAGTATCGCGCGTCGATGGCCGACGAACACGGGGGGTTCGAGGACGTCAGCGAGACGCTCGACGGACACCCGATGGTGAACCTGCTGGCCTACGCCCGAGCCTACTGGCCGCGTCTGACCCTCGGCGTCCTCGCCGCCTTCTGTACCCGTTTCGCCCGTCTGGTCCCGCCGATCCTCGTCGCCACCGCCATCGATCGGGTCATCAACGGCCCTGCGGACCCCGGGCTGCTGGCCACGGTCGGCCTGCTTCCGGCCGAGCCCATCGTGGGGCGTGCGGCCCGGGTCGCGCTCCTCGAACGGCTGGTGCTCATCGGGGCGCTCGCCTACCTCCTCCGGTCGGTCACCCGCTTTGCCTCCCGGTACCTCCTCCAGTCCTCGGCCCAGAAGATCCAACGCGACCTCCGCAACGACACCTACGACCACCTCCAGCGCCTCTCGATGGACTTCTTCGTCGACCACCAGACCGGCGCGATGATGTCGGTGCTCAACAGCGACGTCAACCGACTGGAGAAGTTCCTCAACACCGAGTTCCGGCAGGTGATCCGCGTCGTGGCCACCGTCGGCGGCATCGCGGTCGTCCTCTGGCACTACTCGCCGAAACTCGCCGCCATCGCGCTCGCGCCCGTCCCCATCATCGGCCTCGCGAGCGGTCGCTTCCTCACCTGGATCGAGCCACGCTACAAGTCCATCCGGGAGTCGGTCGCCCGCCTCAACACCCGCCTGGAGAACAACCTCGGCGGCGCCGCGGTGATCAAGAGCTTCAACCGCTACGGGTTCGAGCGCGACCGGGTCGCCGAGCGGAGCCAGGACTACCACGACGAGAAGGTCGGCGCCCTGCGGATCAGGCGGGCCTTCTTCGCCGGCCTCCGCCTGCTCACCGGTGTCGTGTTCGTCCTCGTGCTCTACGTCGGCGGCCTCGACAACATCAACGGGGCCGAGGGGGCGCTCACCGCCGGGAGCTTCGCCCTCTTCTTTCTCTACCTCCGGCGGCTCTACTCGCCGATGCGTCGCGTCGGGAAGTCCGCGAACAAGTACCAGCTCGCGAAATCGAGCGCCGAACGGGTGTTCGGCCTCCTCGGGCGGGAGCCGACGGTCACCTCGCCCCCCGATCCGTACCACCCCGACGACGTGGACGGCGACGTGACCTTCGAGGACGTGACCTTCGGCTACGGCGACCGGGCGCCGGTGCTCCGGGACGTCTCGCTTTCCGTCCCCGCGGGCGCGACCGTCGGGCTGGCGGGCACCACCGGCGCGGGCAAGTCGACGCTGGTGAAGCTCCTGCCGCGGTTCCACGACGTCGACTCGGGTGCCGTCCGGATCGACGGCGTCGACGTCCGCGAGTACGACCTCGACGCCCTGCGGGACGAGATCGCGCTCGTCGAACAGAACCCCTACCTCTTCTCGGGCACCGTCGCCGAGAACATCGCCTACGGGGACCGTGCGGCGCTGGCCGCCGAACGGGACGCCGACGACGCCGCCCGGGATCGGGTGATCGAGGCCGCGAAAGCCGCCGAAGCCCACGACTTCGTCACCGACCTCCCCGCGGGCTACGACACGCTCGTCGGGGAACGCGGCGTCAAACTCTCCGGCGGGCAGCGCCAGCGCCTCGCCATCGCGCGGGCCCTGGTCAACGACCCCGCCATCATCGTCTTCGACGAGGCGACCAGCGACGTCGACACCGAAACCGAGGAGCGCATCCAGGAGAGCCTCGACCGCCTCGTCGAGGACCGCACCGCCTTCGTCATCGCCCACCGCCTCTCGACGATCCGCGACGCCGATCGGATCGTCGTCCTCGAGGACGGCGAGATCGTCGAGTCGGGGAGCCACGCGGACCTCCTGGCGGACGAGGGGGACTACGCCGCCCTCTGGCACGCACAGGCCGACGCCCGGACACCCGCCGACGACTGACGTCGTCGGTCGCCTACGGCCACCGGTAGACCGGGACGATCGATCCCTGTGGCACGGATACGCTTATCCCGGTTACGGTCCCAGTAGCGACCATGAGCCGAGCAGTACCCGAAGGCTGGCTGAAGACCGGCCGACGGGAGTACGAGAACCGGACCGTCGAAGTCGAGGTAAAGTTCCAGCCCACGCCGGACCGGAACGGCACCTTCGAGGTGTGGATCGTCGACGAGGAACGGGACGACTCGACCGCCGTCGACAACGTCCAGCCCTCCGAAACCGACGTCCGCGAACTGGCGAAAGACGTGATGGACTCCTTCACCGCGGGCTACGAGGCCGCCGTCGAGGACGGTGCCGACGAGGACGCAGCGATCGAACGGGGTATCGAACGCGCCCTCACCGAGAACCGGGCCTGAAACCGGAGTCCGTACCGCGTCCGGAGCCGTCTCCCCACGGACGGTGCGGTGGATCGAACGGAAACGCCGAGCGCAGCGGCTGTCGAACCAAATTAACTATACCCCTCCGTACAGTCAACACGACCGACGGTTATGAAACTCGCTACAATCGGTGTCGGCAACGCCGGAAGCAAGGTCGTGGATCGGATGGTCGAGTTCGAATCCGAGACCAACCGGAACCTCTGTCGCCACGTCCATGCCATCAACACCGCCCGAACGGACCTCGCGAAGCCCGAATACATCCCCGAAGAGCAGCGCGTCCTGGTCGGCGATACGAACCAGAAATCGAAGGGCCACGGAGTAGGTGGAGACGTGGAGATCGGTGCCGAAGTCATGTCGGCGGATATCGACGAGATACGTCGTGCCTTCGACGACATCGAGATCCACAACGTCGATGCGATCCTCGTCGCCGCAGGCCTCGGTGGTGGTACGGGGAGCGGCGGCGGTCCGGTCGTCATCGACGCCCTCCAAGATATGTACGACGAACCGGTGTACGCCCTCGGTATCCTCCCCGGCGAGTACGAGGGTGGACGCCCGGCGCTGAACGCCGCCCGCTCCCTCCAGTCGTTCGTCAACAAGGTGGACAACTTCATCGGCTTCGACAACGACGCCTGGCGCGCCCGCGACCAGACGATCGAAGAGGGATACGAGGAGATGAACCGCGAGCTGGCAGCCCGGATCGTGACGCTGCTGGCAGCCGGTGAGACCGACGACACGGACGTCGCGGAGAACGCGATGGACTCGAGTGACATCATCCGAACGCTCGCCACCGACGGGGTGTCCTCGATCGGCTACGCCGCCACGGCGGTCGACGCACAGCCCGAAGGCCTGCTCGACAGGTGGGGCGGCGGCGGTGCCGACGACGACCCCCTCGACGACGCCAGCCAGGCGACGAAGATCAAGTCCCTCGTCCGCCGGGCGACCAACTCGCGGCTGACGCTACCGTGTGAGGTGTCGAGCGCCGAGCGGGTGCTCGTCGTCCTTTCCGGACCGCCAGAGGAATTCTCCCGAAAGGGGATCGAGAGTGCCCGCCAGTGGCTCGAACAGGAAGCCGAAACGGTCGAAGTACTCGTCGGCGACGATCCACGGGAGAAGTCATCACAGCTCGCGGCAGCCGTACTCCTCTCGAACGTCTCGGGTGCCTCCCGGATCGAGACGCTTCAGAACCAGGCCGTCGACGCGCAGGAACAGATCGCCGAACAGCAGGCGGCCCGCGAGGAAAAGATCAACGACCTGATCACCGACGAGAACGACGACCTCGACCCCGTCGTCTGAACCGTGTCTCGAACCGCACCCGCTCCGGCCCCGCAACGAGGGCAGCGATGAAACTCGCGCTGGTCGGCATCGGCGGTACCGGGAGCCGTCTCGTCGATACCATCCGCAGTATCGAGGCCGAGGGCGACCGACAACTGTGTTACGGGAACCTGATGACCGTCGATATCTCGCGAACGGTCGGCGACGAGTTCGATCACATCCCGCAGGAACAACACGTGACGATCGGCGACACACACCGCGAGGTCGAGGACGGCGTCGACGGCGACCAGGACCTGGCAGTCGAGATTGCCCGTACCGACTTTCCCGAGATACACCGTGCCCTCGACTCGATCACCATGCGCAAACTGGACGGGATGCTGGTCGTGACGAGCCTCGGCGGGGGCACCGGAAGCGGCGCCGGCGCCGTACTCGTCGAGCGGCTACAGGAGATGTACGACAAACCGGTGTACGTCCTCGGCGTCCTGCCGGGGGCGAACGACGGCGGCGAGGCGGCGTTGAACGCCGCTCGCTCGCTCCGGTCGATCGTGCCGGCGGCCGACAGCACCCTCCTATTCGACAACGACCGATGGGTCGGCACCGAGGCCGAGGCCGCCGAAGATCCGTACGAGCCTGCGAACCGCGAACTGGCGTCCCGAGTCCTGAAGCTGTTCGCCAGGGACGACGCCGATCCCTCGTCGATCGGGGCGAACACCTTGGACTCCAGCGACATCATCCGTACGCTCTCGCCGGGGGGAGTCGCATCGATCGGCTATGCCGCAACCGAACTCGAGGACGGCGGCGGGTTTCTGTCGTGGCTCCGGTCGATCCTCGTCGGGAGCCGAGAGAACGAGACGACGGACGAGCGGACCGACGCGGGAAAGACCCAGAGCCTCGTCCGGCAATCGCTCAACTCACAGCTGACGCTGCCGTGTGAGGTGTCGAGCGCCGAGCGGGTGCTCGTCGTGCTGTCCGGTCCCCCGGACGAACTCTCCCGACGAGGCTTCGAAAGCGCCCGCCAGTGGCTCGAGGAGGAGACGGACACGGTCGAGGTACTCGCCGGCGACGACCCACGACCCGACTCGTCGACCGTCGCGGCCGTCGTGTTACTCGCAAACGTCACCGAGGTGCCCAGGATCGACGCGATACAGCAACAGGCGGTCGAATACGACCGCGATACTGACGAACTTCGGGCACCCGAAGAGTCGACCTGATCGCCCGGCCCGTCGACGGCCGACCACCGTCACCCCCCATCGTCGCGGGGTCGGACTGCGTTCGCGAACGTGACGAGAAGGCCCAGTCCCCACCCGATCGGGACGGCAAGCCCGGACCACATCCCCACGAACGCGATGCCCGATAAGTCGAACTGCTGTCGAATGACGGCACTGAGATCACCGACCACTAGGATATTGTCGAGGATCCACTCGGCCAACGACGTACTGCTCGGCAAGATGATCGCACCCAGCGTGGGCGAAAAGAGTGCAGCCGTCACGGGCGGGAGAAAGATCGCTGCGACGGCGAACGGATACGCCGCGAGAAGCGTCACCCGCCGACTACCGGCGCGGGCGGTTCCCCACGCGAGCCCGGCCGAGACCGTTGCGACCGCGCTTGCCGTGAGCACAGCCTTGAATCCGGCGGCCGGAAAACTCCCCCACGCCAGCGCCGTCAGCGCACTCCAGGCGACGGCCGCGACAGCGACGATAGCGAGCAATCCCAGCCCTGTCGCGACGCGATTGAGCCGTCGAGTCACGTATCGAATCCAAAACCCAACGACTGCGAAGGGATACACGCCGACGATCAGCACGGATCCCAGTACACTCCAGATCCAGAACGCGAGGCGACCCCGTGTCGTGCGGGGACGCCACTGATTTCGAACCGGATGGTTGGCCGAGTGCATCGAGAACAGAAGCTCACGCCAAGCAGTTAGCAGCCGGAAGAAATCGGCTCTGACCGCAGCGACGAGGTCGGATTCCGTCTGCATCGGTCCAAGATAGTCAATCGGATGGTTAACAGTTTTTGTTCGGCTGCGTCGGGCTGGTAGCCATCGCGTTATCCCCTCGTAGGCATCGAATCCGGGGTATCGGATCGATCATCACGCGTCCCCCGCGTCTCGAAACGGTGAGCCGGAGACCGGCTCACTACCGCCCGGGTACCGGTCGGCATCGGCTCGTGTTGTCGTACGAACCCACTCCGACGCTTCGGCCAGCGGTCGACGGCGTCGCCACTGACGGGACTGTCGACGGTGCAGCGCGTGAAATAGAAGTCCGGACCGGCCGAGAAAGCCAAGGGCCCCGAATTAAACAGTGTTTCATATAGTACGAGGATTGAAACGAGGTGAATTTCGGGGGAGCCGTATCTCAAGCCCGAATACGAGTCAATCCGAGAGCGCGGTACTACTGTTGCGGGGACGGCGGTTGACTGTGGTGGAGGCCATCCACACGACCAGGGAACAAAACGACCGCAGTTCCATAGTACGCCTTGACGGATGAACATCGACGCAACGACCATCCGAAATCTGTGTACTGATGCCGTGTTCGAGCGGGGGCAGAAGTACCGCAAGGAGAGACGCATCCAGCGAATCGAACGATTCGACGACGTCGTCACCGCCGTCGTACAGGGATCGTCTCAATACGACGTGACCGTCGAGCTGGGAGAAAAGACCATCGACGCCCGGTGTACGTGTCCCTACGATGATGCTGGCGAGTGCAAACACGTCGTCGCAGTGTTGCTGGACGTTGCCGCCGATCCACCCCGAGACGAGAGCGGACGTGTGGACTCAGTACTCCAAAACGTCTCGGCCGACGGTCTCCGGCCATTCCTACGCGACGTACTCGCCGAACACCCGGATCTCCGTGATCAGTTCCTCGCACGCTTTGCCGACACCAGCAAATCCGTCGAAGAGTATCGCACCGAAATCGAGCACCTGTTCGACCGGCACACACGGGACTATCCGGCCGTCACCGACGCCATCGACTTCTCGCACTTCTTCGAGTTGGCTGAGCAGTACCACGAGCGCGAGCGCTACCTGGAAGCCGCGGCCGTCTATCGCGCGCTGTTCGAGGGGATCGACGATAACGAAAGCCGGATCGACGCCGCATACGACCACTACGCCAAAGCCTTGCAGTCTGCCCTCGACGGATACGTCGAGTGCGTGCTCGCGGCCGATTCTGACCAAGACGAGTTCGAGAAGTATATCGGTGCGCTAGAAGATCAAGCGATGTCGAAGCAATCAGCGAACACCGAGCAGTTCTACCGAGCGATCGGCGACCTCGAAGAGCGACGATGACGGTCCGATCCCCCGCACGGGAAACGATTCGGACGCTCTGCTCCGAACGATCCTTGGAGCAGGGAACCAAAGTCGGACTCGGGAGTCGACTAGAGGCTCCCGACAATTTATGCGCCCACCTGCAAACCAACCTCCATGGGCGGTATCGAGCTACGGAACGGAACACTCATGCTCGAGCGTGAGCCAAATCAGCTCGACGAGTTGGCGATTGGGTTCTCCGAGGTGCTCGATCACTTTGACATCAAGCACGTTTAGCTCGCGGGATACGTTTCCATCCTCGCTGGTCGGGCGCGCTCTACCGAAGACATCGACGTCCTCATCGAACAGATCGACGAGAAGACCACAGACGAACTCGCAGAGACGCTTGACGAGAACGGGTTCTGGGGACCGGCAATACCACTCACATCGATGTACGAGATGCTCGACAACGGGGATAACATCTGGGTCGCGCCAGCGGATCAGATCACGCCGCACCTCGAAGTCAAGTTCGCGCGCGACGAGTTCGACCGCACGTCCCTCGAAAACGCTACAACGGCCCGAATCGGTGGAAAGACAGTTCCGATAGGCCCCTTAGAGCTCCAGATCGCATACAAACTCTACCTCGGCGCGCAGAAGGACGTCGAGGATGCGGTCCACCTCTACGTCCTTTTCGAAGAAAGTCTTAGTGTCCCCCGCCTCGAAGAGTGGGTAACGCGACTCGACGTCGAAGCCGAATATGAGCGACTCAAACGCGCATGAGCGCCTCGATGCGAAGCACGAACGCAACCGTGAGCAGCGCATCGAAGGTGTCAAGCGCTGAGCCGAATACATCGAGTCCGAACCCCCCTGAGACGTGGGGACCACAGCAGAACGCAGTCGTCAACGACCAGCTCGATGCAGCCCAAAGCGTCCAGACGTCGGTTGCCCACCAGCAGCACGTAACGGATGTAGCGGCGGAGATCCTCGAAGCGAGCGACGAGTCCGACGACGATTCGGAGTAGTCGATCCCGTCCTGGAAAACTCCTCTCGATAATCGTACATAACGCCTCGGAATAAGAGGAGTCGCCAAGACGTAGTCGTCTTGGGCTTTAGGGGATCGTGTGAGAGCCAAGGGCCGGATTTGAACCGGCGATGGGCGGCTCTGCAGGCCGCTGCGTTAGGCCGGACTCTGCCACCTTGGCGCAGTCGGTAGTATCGGTGTCCGGCGCTTAAGCCTAGCGGTCGCCGGTCGCGTGATGTGTCCGGAACGGAGCGACCGGCCGTGCGTGGCGGTCGCTGGTCGACGTATGAAAGACGGCGAGCGACAGTGCCGTCGCTCGCCAACGTGAGTATGAGTGGTGAGGCGGCGAATCGGCACTCCCAGAGGGTCGCCCACTCCAGTACTGCCCGATACGCAGGCGGGCTTAACGTCCGTGTTCGGGATGGGTACGGGTGTTTCCCCGCCGCTCTGGCCGCCTTCATGCCGACCGACGGAATCGAACCGTCGCGATGCCAATGCCGGTAGGGTCCAACCGTACGTACGTGCGATCCAGTTAGCGCCTGGACCCGACGGTCAAATCGAATCGGGTCACAGTGCGAAATCCAATGAATGTGGCTCGGACTGTTAGTGCTCGCGGGCTGAACGTCTCGTTGCCTTGACGCGTACACCCCGAGTCTATCTAACTCGTCTTCTACGAGTGTCCTCGGTGGTACCTCTTTTCCAGGTGGGTTTCGAGCTTAGATGCGTTCAGCTCTTACCCCGTGGTGCGTGGCTGCCCGGCAACTGCCTTTTCAGACAACCGGTACACCAGTGGCACCCAGGCGGAGTTCCTCTCGTACTATACGCCTGTTCCCGTCAGGTACCTTCAACACCCCCAATAGATAGCAGCCGACCTGTCTCACGACGGTCTAAACCCAGCTCACGACCTCCTTTAAT
The DNA here is from genome assembly GCF_009762275.1 of Haloplanus salinarum. Classification (NCBI taxonomy): domain Archaea; kingdom Methanobacteriati; phylum Methanobacteriota; class Halobacteria; order Halobacteriales; family Haloferacaceae; genus Haloplanus; species Haloplanus salinarum. The sequence goes on from NZ_CP034345.1 coordinate 2,030,326, forward strand.
AGGCGAACAACCTCACCCTTGCCCGCTTCTGCACGGGCAGGATGGAGGGAACCGACATCGAGGTAGCAAGCCACTCGGTCGATATGTGCTCTTGCGAGTGACGACTCTGTTATCCCTAAGGTAGCTTTTCTGTCATCCACGGGTCCCATGAATGAACCTCGTGGGTTCGCTAGACCACGCTTTCGCGTCAGCGATCCTCGTTGGGAAGATCACTGTCAGGCCTCCTTGTGCTCTTGCGCTCTCTTCCGGGTTTCCGACCCGGATGAGGAGACCATCGGGCGCGCTCGATATCTTTTCGAGCGCGTACCGCCCCAGTCAAACTGCCCGGCTACCGGTGTCCTCCGCCAGGAGTGAGAGTCGCAGTCACTACCGGGTAGTATTTCAATGCTGGCTCGGTGGCCCGCTAGCGCGGGTACCTGTGTAACGCCTCCTACCTATGCTGCACAGTAGCGACCACGTCTCAGCGACAGCCTGCAGTAAAGCTCTATAGGGTCTTCGCTTCCCCTTGGGGGTCTCCAGACTCCGCACTGGAACGTACAGTTCACCGGGCCCAGCGTTGGGACAGTGGCGCTCTCGTTGATCCATTCATGCAAGCCGCTACTGAAGCGGCAAGGTACTACGCTACCTTAAGAGGGTCATAGTTACCCCCGCCGTTGACGGGTCCTTCGTCCGATTGTACTCGGTGTTCAGATACCCGCACTGGGCAGGATTCAGTGACCGTACGAGTCCTTGCGGATTTGCGGTCACCTATGTTGTTACTAGACAGTCGGAGCGCCCGAGTCACTGCGACCTGCTCTTCTCCAGAGCAGGCATCCCTTATTGCGAACGTACGGGACTAACTTGCCGAATTCCCTAACGCCGGTTGCTCCCGACGGGCCTTGCCTTTCGCCGGCAGAGCACCTGTGTCGGATCTCGGTACGATCACCACACTCGTCTTTTCACGGGCTCTAGGTACGACCGACTTGCGCTGTCTCGAGAGTCGTCCGCTTCCTGCCATTACGGCTTCCACGGATGTACTCGATTCGACCGGGCGAAAGCCCGGCTCGGTTGTCCCCAAAGCGTCGACTTTCAATGTGTGGCGGTGCTGGAATATTAACCAGCTTCCCTGTTGTCTCGGTCGAGTTACGGCGAGACTTAGGATCGACTAACCCTCGGCTGATTAGCAGTGCCGAGGAACCCTTGCTCGTAAGGCCGTCGGGTGTCACACCCGACTATCGCTGCTACTGTGACCAGGATTATCGTCACCACTCGGTCCACACGAAATCTCTCCCGTGCTTCCGCCCGAGCGGAGTGCCAGCCTACGCGATTGTCCTGTGATGGACACGGGTAGGTCTCGGTGGTGGATTTGAGCCCCGATCATTTTGGGCGCCCCGAACCTCGGCCGGTAAGCTGTTACGCTTTTCTTAGAGGGTAGCTGCTTCTAAGCTCACCTCCCGGCTGTCTAGGGCTCGGGACCACCTTCGATCGCACTTAATCCACACTTGGGGACCTTAACCTACCGCTGGGTTGTCTCCCTTACGGTGCACAGGCTTACCCCGCACACCGGACTCCCACCGTCTGTGGCGTCCGCAAGTTCGGAGTTCGACAGGATGGCCGACTCCTCTCGGAGGCGGGTCATCCAATCGGTCGCTCTACCTCGCGGACTACCTCAGGTGAGGTCATGCTTCGACATGTTTCGGCTGGAACCAGCTGTTGCCGGGTTCGATGGGCCTTTCACCCCTACGCATAGGTCACGGGAGGGTATTGTAGGACACCACCCCTAACGGGCCTCCACGTGCCTTTCGGTACGCTTCACCCTGCCCACGCGTAGATCACCCGGTTTCGGGTCGCATCCGCTTGACTCCCCGCGCTTGAACACGGTGGCCCTGGTCGTAAGACTGCGGCCGTATCGGTTTCCCTGTGCCTTCCCCGATGGTCGGGTTAGGCTCGCCAAGCAAATGCACTCCCTGGTTCGTTTTTCAAAACGCACGACGGAACATCGGCTTCCCACGAGTCCTACTAGAGGGTCGCCCCTCGGTCGTTTGTCGAAGGACCTTGTATGCCCCGTCGCTCGATCGCCAGCTGAGTTCAGGCTCTATTTCAGTTCCCTTCTCGGGATACTTTTCAGCGTTCGCTCACGCTACTTGTTCGCTATCGGTCTCGAGGAGTGTTTAGTCTTCCCAGTTGATGCCTGGGACGTTCACGAGGAATATCCAATCCCCGCTACTCTGGGACTGATTCCCATCGTACTGCAGCCCGATACGGGGCTGTCACCCTGTATCGCGCTCCGTTTCAGGAGACTTCTCGGGTTGGGTCGGATGTTGAAGATCAGCCCGACACCACATGTCTCGTAAGAGATTCGGTTTGGACTGGCCCGCGTTCACTCGCGGTTACTGACGGGATCGCGGTTTGCGTTCTGTTCCTGCTCCTACTGAGATGTTTCAATTCGGAGCGTTCCCCATTGCGCGAGGCAATTGCGAGGGGATTCCCATTCGGAAATCCTCGGTTCTTTCCCTCCATGCGGGTCCCCGAGGCTTATCGCAGCTTGGCACGTCCGTCGTCGGCTCTCGAGCCGAGCCATTCACCAGCTGGCACAGTAGCCAGATTGATGGTTTGTCACACTAGTGACCCGGTTTGACTGTCGGGTCCAGTGGACGCCTGGATCGCACGTACATACGGTCTCATTACGCTCTCGTGGATGCGAGCGCGTTCGACCCTTCCCATCCGCGCTTTCGCGGGATGGTGCATCGGTCTTGCGTGGCCCAACCGAACGCCGTCGTGCACTTAAGGCGTGCGATTCGGGCGTCGGGTGAGCCGGCATGGACCCGCTGGGATTCGAACCCAGGGCGTCCTCCTTGCAAAGGAGGTGCTCTACCGCTGAGCTACGGGCCCGGTCTCCGTGGAGGAGACGCGAGACGAGATGTGTGAGCCTTGGTGGTTCTACGGCGCCCGGTCGGCCCGGTGGCCGAACCGTGGACGGCAGTGGTCGTGGTGGGCCGTCCCGGAGGGACGGTCCCGATCAGTAGGAGGTGATCCAGCCGCAGATTCCCCTACGGCTACCTTGTTACGACTTAAGCCCCCTTGCGGAGCCCAGATTCGACCGAGGAACTCGGCCTCATCCGGACCCCACTCGGGTGCTTTGACGGGCGGTGTGTGCAAGGAGCAGGGACGTATTCACCGCGCGCTGCTGACACGCGATTACTACCGAATCCAGCTTCATGAGGGCGGGTTTCAGCCCTCAATCCGAACTACGACCGAGTTTAGGAGATTACCGTCCTCTTTCGAGGTTGGAACCCATTGTCTCGGCCATTGTAGCCCGCGTGTAGCCCAGCACATTCGGGGCATACTGACCTACCGTTGCCCGTTCCTTCCTCCGTGTTGGCCACGGCAGTCCTCCTAATGTACCCACCCGGGCGAACCCGGTGCTGGCAATTAGGAGTGCGGGTCTCGCTCGTTGCCTGACTTAACAGGACGCCTCACGGTACGAGCTGACGGCGGCCATGCACCTCCTCTCAGCAGCTCTGACAAGGTCATCAACCTGATCGTCATTGCTGCTGTCGATGCTGGTGAGATGTCCGGCGTTGAGTCCAATTAAACCGCAGGCTCCTCCGGTTGTAGTGCTCCCCCGCCAATTCCTTTAAGTTTCATCCTTGCGGACGTACTTCCCAGGCGGTCTGCTTAGCGGCTTCCCTACGGCACAACACCCGCTCGTAGCGGGAGTCACACCTAGCAGACATCGTTTACGGCCAGGACTACCCGGGTATCTAATCCGGTTCGAGACCCTGGCTTTCGTCCCTCACCGTCGGATCCGTCTTCCCGAAGTGCTTTCGCCATCGGCGGTCCGTCCAGGATTACGGGATTTCACTCCTACCCAAGACGTACCCTTCGGGTCTTCCGGTCCCAAGCCACACAGTTTTCACCGGACGCCCGCCAGTTGGGCTGGCGGATTTCCCGATGAACTTGCGTGGCCGGCTACGAACGCTTTAGGCCCAATAAGATCGGCCATCACTCGAGCTGCCGGTATTACCGCGGCGGCTGGCACCGGTCTTGCCCAGCTCTTATTCCAGTACCTCCCTACGGTACTGAAAAGCGAGGACTGTATGCCCTCGCACTCGGGGTCCCCTTATCGCACTTGCGTGCAGTGTAAAGGTTTCGCGCCTGCTGCGCCCCGTAGGGCCCGGAATCTTGTCTCAGATTCCGTCTCCGGGTTCTTGCTCTCACAACCCGTACCGATTATCGGCACGGTGGGCCGTTACCCCACCGTCAACCTAATCGGCCGCAGCCACGTCCTCCAGCGTCGGAACGTTTGCGCGTCCCGGCATTCCAGCGTGGGACGGGTATGAACTATTAGCCTCAGTTTCCCGAGGTTATGGTTCTCTGGAGGGTGGTTTGGCCACGTGTTACGGAGCTATTCGCCACGAGTGTAAACTCGTACGACTAGCATGGCTAAATCGGACCCCGATAGCAATGGCCTCCGGCAGGATCAACCGGAATGGGCTCACTCTTGCGAGTGAGGGGTGGCGGGAAACGTAATGTTTCCGCGTCGTGTAGACCACTGAGGTCCGTGGTTCGGGTCACCGGATCGACCGGGTGACACCGAACCACCAAGGCTCACATCAGATTCCGGCTTACGGCGGACCGCAGGGGTGGAATCCTCATGTTTCGTTCGGACCTGAACCGAGGAGGGCGACCCACATAAGCCCGTTGATCGGGCCCGGGAATCGCCCGGTCGGTCTGACCGGTCCGAGTGAGGCCGAGGGCACCGTCGCCCTCGCCCTTCGCATCACAACCGAACCCCCTCATACACTTAAGGGCGTCGGAAGCGTTCCGCCGCCGGCCGCCGATTTCGGATCGTTCGGATCGGGTCCGAACGTCGAATCGGCGCCGACGACGTGCGTACTACTGTGGAGGCGGGTGGTATAAATAAGGCCGTCGAAGTGGAGCCGCATCGTCAGTCGATTACACGGCACCGTGTCACGAACGTGGTCGTCGAGAGGACGTAGAATGTCGCGCGGCTGGAGACCGGTCGGTCATCCCCCGCGCGTACGGGTGGTCCCGCCGGGGAGCGGCCGCGCGCAGGGACGTGATCGGCGAGCGAACAAAGCCCTGTCGGCACTCGTCGCCCCCGCTCGCCGGCGTGGTCGGCGTCACTCCTCGAGGTGTTCGATACCCTTCTTCGAGACGTTCCCCTTCGTGATCTCCTCGCCCATCCAGTCGGGTTTGTCGTCCGGCGCCTCCTGTTCCCAGGCCCACGCCTCGAAGATGTGGACCTTGTCGGTCCCCTTCTCCCGGAGTCGGATCTCCTCGGCCTCCGCCTCGGCTTTCTCCTCCGAATCCGCCGGTTCGAGGCGACGTGCCGCCTTCAGTGCCGCCTGCCGGGGCATGTTCCCGGAGAACACGCTGTCCTCCTCACCCTCCTCGCGCATCACGAAGTTCCGCTTACCGTCCTCTCGTACCATGATTTTGGACCTCTATGGGAATCGAACACATGACACAACATAAATATACCGGCAAATCGGGTGCCCTGACGGGTTTCGGCGGCTACTATTCGGCCGAACTGCCCACGAATCCGCTCCGGCCGTCACCGTCGGCCGGTAGACAACACTTATGTGTGTCCTGTGGCGAAAGGGGGCTAGACACCCCCGATGGTCCGGAAAAAGAAGCTCAGTCCAAGCGGCGCCAAGGACGAGAACGGCGAGTACCACAACGTCCACGTCAATCTACACGAAGACGAACTCGCCGTGGCCGGGATGGACATCGGCGACGAAGTGTTCGTTCGGGTTCGTGATGGGAAGATCATCATCCAGAAGGCCGATCCGGACGACGTGGAACACGATTTCTGAACCGATGACCGACATCGACGGCAACGGAAGGACGGGGCGATGAGGGCCTACGACCTGTGTAAGCCGCTCCTGTTCGCGCTGCCCGCGGAGACGGCACACCGGGCCACGCACCGACTGCTCCACGCCGCCCAGGGAACGAGCGTCGAGGACCGCCTCCGGGGACGGTACGTCGTCGACGACGACCGCCTGCGGACCGAGGCGTTCGGACTCGACTTCGACAACCCGGTCGGGGTCGCCGCCGGCTTCGACAAGAACGCCGAACTGCCGTCGATCCTGACGGCGCTCGGGTTCGGCCACGTCGAGGTCGGCGGCGTCACGGCCGAACGGCAACCGGGCAACGCCCGACCGCGGCTCTTTCGGCTCCCCGAGGACGGCGCACTGATCAATCGGATGGGGTTCAACAACGAGGGCGCCGACCGGATCGGCGCGCGACTCGCGACCGCCGACCTGCCCGACGCCCCCGTCGGGATCAACATCGGCAAGTCGAAGTCGACGCCCCTGGCCGACGCGGCCGACGACTACCGCTACACCTACGACCGGGTCGCCGACGCAGGCGACTACTTCGTCGTGAACGTCTCCAGTCCGAACACCCCCGGCCTGCGCGAACTCCAGCACCGCGAGTCGTTGGAGCGCATCCTCGGCGGCCTCGTCGACGCCGGCGCCGCACCGCTGTTGGTGAAACTCTCCCCGGATCTGGCGGGCCCGGCCATCGACGAGGCGCTGGCAGTCGTCGACGACCTGGACCTGGACGGAGTGGTCGCGACCAACACCACCGTCGACCGTCCGGACGGCCTGCAGAACCCGAACCGGGCGGAACGGGGCGGCCTCTCGGGCAAGCCCATCGAGGAGCGCGCGACCGGGATGGTCGGGTTCATCGCCGAGCGGACCGACGTCCCGGTCGTCGGCGTCGGCGGGATCACCGACGCCGAAGGCGCGTACCGGAAGATCCGTGCGGGCGCGAGCGTCGTTCAGTTGTACACGGGACTGGTCTACGAGGGGCCGAGCCTCGCTCACGATATCAATCGCGGACTGTGCGACCTGTTGGAACGGGACGGCTTCGACTCCGTCGAGGCGGCCGTCGGCGCCGACCTGTGATCAGTTCCGGACGATGACGACCGTCTCGCCCGCCTCGACCATCTCGCCGTCGCCGGTGTACCGCCGTTCCGCTTCGAGTTCGAACATTTCGGGGTCGAGTTCGACGTCCGCGGCGTGCAGGTGGCCGTCGACGACCTCGTAGTCGCCGTCGGCGATGGCCGCCTCGATGTCCGAGACGCGGTTCCCGAACTCGGGACCGACCAGGGAGTAATCGAGGTCGACGCCGGTCACGACCGACTCGACCGGCGGGTCCTCGGCGACGGACTCCAGTTCGTCGACGTGCATGACCCGTCGGATGTCCTCGGCGAAGGCCGCCACGTCGCCGTAGACCCGCACCGCGTCCACGTCGGCGTTCATCGACAGCTGGTGGTCGGTCTTGTACTTCCGCAGGGCGGCGACGACAGACATCGCCCGCTCCCCGGCCGCGAGGTCGGCCTCCACGCCCAGCGGTTCGGGCCAGTCGGCCGTGTGGACGCTGCCCTCGCTGTACATGTCGCGCCACAGCTCCTCGGTGACGTGTGCGAGGATCGGGGCGAACAGCTTACAGAACCGCCGGTGGGCGACCTGGAGCGTGTACGCCGCCGAGGGATCGTCGCCGTCGTGCAGGCGCTGTTTAGCGATCTCGAGGTAGTCGTCACAGAACGTGTGCCAGAAGAACGAGCGGAGGCTGTCCCGGGCCTTCGAGAACTCCCGACGCTCGAAATGCTCGGTGACGGTCTCGATCCGGTCGTCGAGTTCCGCGAGCATCCAGCGATCGATCTCGCGGAGGTCCGGCCGCCCGAGTCGCTTCTCGGGGGTGAGGTCGTCGACGAGTTTCGACGCGTTCCAGAGCTTGCGCATGAGGCGCTCGCCCGCACGCAGTCCCTTCTCCTTGTACGGCAGGTCGTCGCCGACGGCGCTCCCGGCGGCCCAGTAGCGGGCAGCGTCGACCGGGAACTCCTCCAGCACCTCGTCGGGCGCGACGACGTTGCCCTTCGATTTCGACATCTTCTCCCTGTTCTCGTCGAGCACCATCCCGTTGATCATGACGCTCTCGAAGGGTACCTCGCCGGTGTGTTCGTAACACTTCACGACGGTGTGGAACAGCCAGAAGGAGATGATGTCGTGACCCTGCGGGCGCACGTCCATCGGATAGAGTTCGGGGCGCTCGATCTCCATCTCGCCCGCCTCGTCGTTCCACTCCCAGCCGGCGTTGATCAGCGGCGTCAGCGAGGAGGTAGCCCACGTGTCGAAGACGTCGTCCTCGGGGACGAACGTCTCACAGCCACACTCCGGACAGTCGTCGACCGGTGGGTCGTCCGAGAGGGGATCGACCGGCAACTGCTCGCGGTCGGCCATCACCTCGGTGTCGCAACCCTCACAGTACCACACCGGGAACGGGATGCCCGACGACCGCTGGCGGGAGATGGCCCAGTCCCACTGGAGCCCCTCGATCCAGTTTTTGTACCGTGTGAACATCTTCTCGGGGAACCAGTCCATCGACCGCCCGGCTTCGAGGTACTCCTCGGTCTTGTCGAGCAGTTTGACGTACCACTGCTCGGTGACGAGGAACTCGACTTCCGTCCCGCAGCGCTCGTGGACGTTGACGACGTGGGAGATGGGCCAGCGGTCCAGGAGCGCCCCGGCGTCGTCGAGGTCGGCGACGATGGCCTCGCGGGCCTCGTCGGCCGAGAGACCTTCGTACGTCCCGGCCACGTCGGTCATCGTTCCCGACTCGTCGATGGCGATCCGCAGGTCGAGGTCGTGGGCCTGGTACCACTCGATGTCGTTCTGATCGCCGAACGTACAGCACATCACGACCCCCGATCCCGTCTCCATGTCGACGCGTTCGTCCGCGATGATCGGAACGGTCTGCCCGAAGAGTGGGATCTCGGCCTCCTCGCCGACGAGATACTGGTTCTCGTCGTCGTCGGGGTGGACGAAGACTGCCACGCAGGCCGGCAGGAGTTCGGGCCGGGTCGTGGAGATGGTGAAAGTCTCGTCGCGCCCCGCCACCTCGAACGCGATGTCGTGGAAGTGGGAATCCTGTTCGGAGTCCTCCATCTCGACCTGCGAGATGGCCGTCTCGCAGTCCGGACACCAGATGGCGGGGGCCCGCTGGCGGTACTCCCGACCCTGCTCGTAGAGGTCGATGAAGGAGAGCTGGGAGATACGTTGGACCCGCGGCTCGATGGTCTGGTAGGTCTCGGTCCAGTCGATGGAGATGCCGAGCGCCTGCATCTTCTCCGTGAAGTCCGCCTCGTATTTCGCACAGACGCCGCGACACATCTCCTGGAAGACGTCGCGGTCGTACTCCTGGTGTTGCACCTCGAGTTCGCCCTCGGCGAGGCGTTCGGAGGCGATGCCGTTGTCGTCGTAGCCGAACGGGAAGAACACGTCGTTGCCCTGCATCCGGTTGTACCGGGCGACGAAGTCCTGCAGGGTGAAGCCGTAGACGTGGCCCCAGTGGAGGCTCCCGGAGACCGTCGGCGGCGGCGAGTCGATGGAGAAGACGGTGTCCGGATCTACTGCCCCCTCGCCATCGTAGGCGTAGAGATCCTCCTCGACCCACCGCTCCTGCCACTGTCGTTCGACCGTCTCCGGGTCGTATTCTCCGCTCGGCATTGCTCGCGTGACGCTACCGGAGTGACCGATGTTAAACGCCTCGGTTAGGCCGGCTCGACGGGATGGACACCCCCGGCGTCGACGAACACCGACGGCGACGTCATCGTCGGCGTGGTCGGCGAGCCGGGTCCCGCGCGAAACGTCGCGGAGCTCGAACGCCTCGGCGTCGATATCGAACGGTATTGAGCTACGCCAGCGCGTCCAGCCGGAACTCGAAGGCCGCCACGGGCAACTCCAAGTCGTGTTCGACGAGCACGCGCGGGTGTACCTCGCCGATCACGCCGACGGTCTCGCCGTCGATCACTACCTCGGCCGCGCGGCCGTCGATGAACGTCGGATGGGTCGTCGCGGGGGTCGACAGGTCGGCGTCGAAGTCGTGACACAGCGCCGCCAGCCGCGCCTTGGCGTCCTCGTAGGTGGCGTCGTTGCGGGCCACCACGCCCGCGACGGTACGACGCTCGGCGACGCCGGTGTTCTCGCCGTCGTCGGCGACGGCGGCCAGCCCGACCTCCGCGAGGTCCTGCGGGTAGGCCCGGTGGGTGTTGTTCTCGAGGACCATCAGTAGGGAGGGGAGCGCCCACGTCCGGAGCATCGTGTAGTCCTCGCTGTACGGCTCGGTGATGGTGACCGGCTCGCCCCCGCCGACGACGTCGGTCCCGGGGTCGACGCCCATCCGGTCGTAGTTCTCGGCCTCGGAGATCATATGGAAGTTGAGCAGGTCCTCGAAGCCCAGGCCGACGAGCGAGGTGCGGACCGCGGCCTCGTGGACCGAGCGCTCGTGTCGACCGCCGACGGTCGCGACGTCGGGGTAGGTGGGATCGAGGTCGTTGAACCCGTAGGCCCGCCCCACGTCGTCGATCAGGTCGAGCGGGTGGAGGACGTCCGTGCGGTACGGCGGGATCGACACCTCGTAGGTGACGCCCGCGTCGGCGTCCGACGGCTCGGCGCCGAGCCCCGAGCGCTCGAACAGGTCGACCGTCTCCTCGACCGAGAGGTCGACGCCGAGCATCCCCTCGATGCGCTCGTGGGCGACGGTCTTTTCGTCCACCTCGAAGTCCGGGCGGACCAGCCGGCCGTCGGCGTACTCGACCTCGACCTCCTCGACGGTCGCACCGCGCGCGTCGAGCGCGTAGCAGATGACGTTGCACATCCGGTCGATGGTCCACTGGTCGGTCCCCGTGAGCTCGACGAACAGCTCGCGGGAGTCGGTGGACACCTCGGTCCGGCGGCCGTTGATCACCGGCGGGAACGAGAACAGGCCGATATCGTCGTAGATCGCCGGATAGCGGTCGTACGCCTCGACCAGCGAGGCGTAGGTCTCGCCGGTGGGGTGGTCCTCGAGGACGTCGGCCGGGGTCATCTCCCGGTCGGAATCGAGGGGGACGAACCGGTCGCCATCGGGGGCGACCCCGCGGTAGGTGATGGAGTTGCCGCCGTCTTCGCCGTGGGCCGCGCCTTTCAGCATCGTCAGGTCGTGGATGCCGATGGCGCCCTTGGCGCGCTTGCGACCCATCGTCGCGTGGAGCTTCTCCTGGAGCTGGATCAGGGAGTCGAGGGCGTCGTCGTCCAGGTCGACGCCGCGGATCACCGCGCCCGTGACGTAGGGGCGCTCGTCGGGCGTCGAGTCGTCTACGACGATCGTCCAGTCGGGGTCGTTCGTGTTCGGGACGTAGACGCCGCGGTCGTCGCCGTACTGGTAGCGCAGCGAGCGGGCGACCCCCTCGACGGAGAGGCGGTCGAGGCGGTCGGGGCCGAACTCCAGTTGGAGCTTTCCGTCCTCCGTCTCGCCCTCGAACTCCAGTCCGAGGGCGAACAGGTCCTCCTTGAGCGCCTCGTCGCTCTTCTCGTCGTGACCCGTCAGCTGCCGGAGTTCGTCGGGGTCGACGTCGACGACCGGCATCAGTGCAACACCTCCGTGTTCCGCAGGAGGTCGAGGTCACAGAGCGTCCCGTGGACGTCGCGGATGTCGTCGAAGCCGTACATGAGCATCAGGAGTCGTTCGAGCGCCAGTCCCCAGGCCATCACGTCACACTCGACGCCGAGAGGCCGGAGGACCTCCTCGCGGAACATCCCGCTGTTGCCGATCTCGATGAGCTCCCCGGTCTCGGGGTGGGTGCCGAACAGTTCGAAGGACGGCTCGGTGTAGGGGTTGTAATGTGGCTTGAACTGCAGGTCGGTGATCCCGAACTGCTGGTAGAACTCCTCGAAGGTGCCCATCAGGTCCCGCACCGAGAGGTCCTCGGCCATCACCCAGCCCTCGATCTGGAAGAACTCGAGCAGGTGGGTCGGATCGAGCGTGTCGTTGCGATACACCTTCTCGACGCTGAAGAAGCGCTCCGGAGGTTCGAGGTCGCCGATCTCGTTGCCCGAGAGATAGCGCATGGACAGCGAGGTGGTGTGACCCCGGAGGTCGACCTCGCGGGCGACCTCCTCGGTCCACGGGGAGTGGTACCCCTGCCCGTCGTCGCCGACGCCCTCGAGGTGGGCCGAGCGGACGCGATCCAGCAGGTCCTCGGGGATGTCCCGCACCGGCGGCACGTCGAGCGCGAACTGGTCCCAGTGGGTGCGCGCCGGATGGTCCTGTGGCATGAACAGACAGTCGTTGATCCAGAACTCCGCGTCGGCGTGGGGACCGTCCATCTCCCGGAAGCCCATCCCGACGAGGGTGTCCTTCACGCGCTCGGCGGTCTGTCGGAGGATGTGGACCTTGCCGCCACGCTCCGCGGGGGCGTCGGCCTCGACGTTGTAGTCGGCGAACTCGGCGTCGCGCCACTCGCCGGAGGCGAGCATCTCGGGGGTGAGGCGGTCGACCGTCTCGGCCGCCTCGACGCCCTCCATCAGCGCGGTCACGCCCTCGTCGGTGAGGACGACCGAGCGGACGGCCCGCTCCCGCCGGTCGACGAGTCCGCGCCGGACGAGTTGATCGAGCGCATCGGACGCCTCGACCGACTCGCCGGCCTGCGGCCGGCTTCCCGAGGAGCGTGGCTCCTCGCCATCGACGAGCGACGCGAGCGCCGTCGCCTCCGGGTCGGCGTCAGGGTCGGCGTCCGGGTCGGCGGTGATCTCGCCCGAGTCGACGTCGCCGTACCCCTTGCGGGCGTAGTTGGCGAGGGCGATGTCCACCTCGGGGCCGTCGAGGTCCGCCGCGCCGATGACCTCGCCGAGCGAGACGGCGCCGTCGTCGGCGCCGGCCGAGAGCGCGGCGCGGTAGAGGCGGACCTCGGGGAGGCCGGCCTCGGCGTACGTCTCGCCCTCGTCGGACACCTCGTGGGAGACGGTTTCGGCGGTCGACACCGCGACCAGTCCCGCATCCTCGAGGTCGAAGGCGGCGCCGGTCACCGTCTCCGGTTTCAGCCCCGTCTCCTCGCTCAACCGTTCGATCGTCAGTTCCTCCGTCGCGCTCGCGGCTTCCAACACCGCGACCTGTGAGTCCGGGAGTCGCATTCTTGTTCACGTGCATCCGAGCCGGTCAGTTAGGGGTTCCGAAGCGTTGCCCGCCGAGCGGGCCGATTTCGTCCGCCCGCCGCGGGCGGAGTCCGCCGGCCACCGTCTCAGAGGGCGAAAAAGAAGCCGAACCCGGACGCGGTCGCTTCGCGGGCGAGCGTGTCGGTCGTGGCGGGTTCGGTCGCCATACCCGTTCGATTCGGGCCGTGGGGCAAAAGCGTTCTGCAAGCCGGGGCGCCGGTCAGTGGCCGTCGCCGGGCACGCCGCGACGGTCGGCGTCGAGGTCGATATCCAGGTCGTCGAGCAGGTCCGCAACCTCCGCGCGTTTCTCCTGGTGGTCTTCGAGGAACTCGCGCATGAGTTCGGCGGCCTGCTCCTTGCAGCCGCCACAAAGCCGCTCGCCGCCGACACACTCCTCGTACACCTCGGTCGCGAACTCGTCGTCGTCGCCCGCGAGCAGGTAGGCGTACAGTTCGTAGACGGGACACTCGTCGGCCTCGCCGCCGAGTTCGCGCTGCTTTTCGGCCGTCTCCCGGCCGCCCGTCGTCGCCGCCTTCACCTTGTCGTAGCCGTCCTCGGGGTCGTCGAGCAGGGAGATGTGGGAGGCGGGTACCGACGACGACATCTTCCCGCCGGTCAGCCCGGTCATGAACCGGTGGTAGATGGATGAGGGCGGCAGGAAACCGAAGCCGCCGTGGTCGACCTCCACTTCGCGGGCCAGTTCCTCGGCGGCCGCGCGGTCCATGTCGAAGGCGTCGACGTGTTCGTCGTAGCGGCGCTTCTCGCCCGGCACCGCCTCGATCAGGGCGTCGAAGGCCGCGTCGGTGGCGTTGCGGTCGAGGAAGCGAACGCGGGGGCGGAGCGGTTCCTTGCCGGCCTCCCGGAGTTTCTCGATGGCGGCGTCGCGGTCGGCGTCGGGCGCCATCTCGGCGTCGAGCCAGTCGGCGGCGTCCACACAGCGCACGGGGGCGTCCGAATCGTCGGACAGGGCGGCGTACGCCGCCGCCAGGTGGTCGCGCTCGCCGGCGTCGGCCTCGAAGGAGGCGTACGCCTCGGTCACCTTGAAGTAGCGCATCCGGGCGGCCACGTCCCGCGCGAGGCGCATGTGTGGGTCCTGGTCCGGCCCGACGGGGATGACCGTCGGCTTCGGCTCCTCCAACTGGGGGTAGAGGATGTCCGCCATCTGCGTGACCACCGACTGCATGTGGGAGACGGAGGTCTCGCCGTCGAAGCCGTAGATGCCCTCGAACTCCGCGAAGCGAGCGTTCGATCCGAGTTCGAACGCGAGGTCCTGCACCTCGCGGTTGGTCGACTGCCGGTAGAGTTCGCCCTCCTCGGGGTCGAAGCCGAGCGCGAGCAGGGAGAGCAGGTAGTCGCGGGCGTGTTCGTCGATCTCGTCCCACGAGAGGCCGCGGGCGCTGTGGGCCTCGAGGTCGGCGATCAGGCCGTAGGCGTCGGCACCCCGCTCCTGGTGCCAGATGATCTCGTCGAAGACGAGTTTGTGGCCGATGTGGGGGTCGCCGGTGGGCATGAAGCCCGAGAGGACGGCCGCGTCCTCGCCCTCGCGGAGCGCCCGGGCCACGGGGCGGTAGTCGCGATGGCCGAAGATGACGCCCCGGCGCATCAGGTAGTGGGGTTCGGGCACCTCGCCGAGCACCTCGTCGAAGGCCTCGATGCCGAACTCCTCGAACAGCTTGCGGTAGTCGGAGACGGTGGAGGAGCCCCAGGGGTCGAGCGCCACGTCGTCCGCGCCGCTTGCGGTGTCGCTCCCGCCGTCGGTCGCCTGAGTCGAGTCCGCCGTGTTCTCCGGGTTGTCTCGTGTCATGTTAGGGCGTGAGTCGGGCGACGGAGAGCCAGTCTATCCCCTCGTTCACGTCGGTCAGCGCAAAAACCATTCGCTTCCGGACCCCACCGGCGAGCCGGACGTCGAGCGAGAGGTCGCGGGGCAGGAAGGTGTGATCGGGCGCGACGACGCGGATCAAACGCGCCGAGTGGTCCATCTCCTCGACGGTGGTGAAGGCGTCGTAGGTGCGGAAGTCGGCGCCGAACTTGAACCCGCTCTTCGGGACGCTCCCCGCCGCCCGGAGCGCCGCGTAGGCGCGGAGCCGGCGGTCGAACCGCTCGCCCTCGACGGCCCGGCCGCGCTCGACGACGTGGGGTTCGGCCAGGTCGAGGGTGCCGCGGCGAGCGAGGTACGCCGCCTCCACGAGCGACAGCTGGAGGGGTCCCGTCTCGGCGTTCCGTCCGAGGAGTCGCTGGCCGTAGAACCCCCGGTCGTGGAGCGCCTCGGGCGGCTCCCACACCACCGCCCGGTCGGCGAGGAGGGCGGCGTCGAGGCCGGTCGGCGGGTCGTACCGCTCGCCGCCGTCCGCCTCGCCGGCCGCGTCCGGCCGCGCCGTCTCCAGATACGTGAGCTCTCCCTCCTCGTCGACGACGGCGAGGGTCACGTCGCCGAGGCTGGCGGCGGGGATGGACTCGCGCTCGCCGGCGACGCGAAGCCGGTACGCGACGGCGTCGTCCTCGGGGCCGCTCCCGCGGGGGAAGACGACGAAGTCGGCGCCATCCGGGTGATCGACCCAGCCGTCGCGGGCGGGCGAGAGGTAGAACCCCCGGTCGCGCAGGTCCTTGTACACGACGAAGGCGAGGGCGGCGTCGGTGGCGACGAGGAAGGACCGGAAGTCGAGGCGGTCGTCGCCGTCGACGACGGCGTCGAGGTCGCCCCGAAAGAGGAGGTGTGCGGCTTCGACGGGCGCGAGTTCGATCCGGTTGCCCGAGAGCGGCCGCCCGTAGCCGCGGGCGTCGTAGAACCGCTGTCTGGCGTCGCCGCCGACGCGGACGACGCCGTCCTCGAAGGTCCCCTGCATACCCGGATGGGGGCGCGGTGGGGGTAAAGGGCCTGCGGTGACCGCTCACTCCGAGCGCCGGTCGCAGGTGCCGTCGAGACACCGGCGTCCCGTCGCCGTCTCGAAGACGGGCAGGCCACACGGGCAGTCGTCGACGACGACGCCGGCCGGGACCGTGAACGCCGTCTCGCAGTCGGGGTAGGCGTCACACCCCGCGAGTAGCCGTCCCCGGCGGCGGATGATCCGCAGGTCGTCGCCGCAGTCCGGGCAGGTCCACGCCCGGTCGAACCGCTCGCGGACCGCGTCGTCGAGCGGTTCGCAGTCGCGGTCGATACACACCTCGAAGGTGGCGCCGCGGTCGACACGCATGCGCGGCAGGCCACAGTCCGGGCAGGTTCCGTCGACGACGCTCGCGCCGGCGACGAGCGGGTAGCGGGTGTCGTCGACGACGTCGACGACGGCGCCCCCGGTTCGGACCAGCGGTCCGCCGGAGTCGGGGCTCGTCCCCACGGGTACCCCCGCCTCGGTGACGGGGTAGACCGACCGCCGGATCCGGTCGGCGGTCACCCGAAGCGTCCGGTCGTCCAGGTGGGCGGTGAGGCCGAACCCCGGGCCGTCGGACTCGACGGTGACGGCGTCGGCGCGGGTGAGCCACGCGACCGGCTGGTAGCCGTCGGCGTCGTGGACGAGGACGGTCCGGTCGGGTTTGACGAGGACGAGCACGCGGCCCCGGTGGATCCGGTCGTCGGTCTCGACGGTACAGTCGCCGGCGAAGGCGCGGATGGCGTCGGTCACGGGGCGCGGTGGCGCCGGCATCGGGTGAAAAGCCTCGGACGAAGCCCTTTCGGCGATGGGGAGCGGTCGGCAGGTATGGACGCGGTCCTCTTCGATATGGACGGGGTGATCGTCGATACGGACTGTTGTAACTGTGTACCGGCGGTCGCCGCTCCCGTAATCGGCGACCGCCGGAACTGACTTACAACAGTCCGTAGACACCGAGGGGTTCTGGCGCGCCCGCGAGCGGGACGTGATCCTGCCGGCGGCGGTGGCCGACGGCGACCCCGATCAGGCGGAGATCAGGGGCATCAACTACCGCGAAACGTACGACTACCTGTCCGACAACTACGAGATGGCCGTGAGCCGCGAGGAGTTTCTGGAGCTCTACGAGTCGGCGGCGGCCGACCTCTACCAGCGGGCCGAACTGATCCCGGGCTCCGGGAGTTGCTCGCCGACCTGCGGGCGCGAGGGCTCCGACTCGCCATCGTCTCCTCCAGTCCGCGGGCGTGGATCGAACGTGTCGCCGAGCGATTCGACCTCGACGTTGACGTGCTGCTGAGCACCGAAGACGTCGACGGCCCGGGGAAGCCGGCTCCGGACGTGTACACCGTCGCAGCGGATCGGGTGGGCGCCGACCCCGACGGCTGTGTGGCCGTCGAAGACTCGCCCAACGGCGTCCGGGCCGCGACGCGAGCCGGGATTCTCACGGTCGCCTACGGCAGTGATCCCGAAGCGGCGGAACTGGCCGACCACGAGGCGGCCGACGCCGAGGCGTTGCGGGCGGCGTTCGTCGCTCTCGGCGTCTTAGCGTAGGGCCGCGGAGCCGACGCGGCTCGGTCGGGAGGCGTCAGTGTGCGTACGTTCCATCCCCGTACTATATTGTTGCGGATTGTGTAGCGTCCGCAAATGACGGGTTCGGGGGACTTCGAACGGTGTCGAAGACTCATCGCGGAGTCGAACGACATCGTCGCCGTCGTCGACGCCGACGCGACCGTGACGTACGTGAACGCCGCGGTACGGCGGGTGCTGGGATACGCGCCAGCGGACCTGATCGGCGACGCTGGAACGGCGTACGTACACCCGGACGACCGGGACACCCTCACGGACGCGCTCGAAACGGTGCGAACCGAGCCGGACACATCCCGGAGGGTCGACTGCCGACTCCAACGGGCCGACGGCTCGTGGCGTTGGATCGAGGCGGCCCTGCAGAACCGGATCGACGACGACGTGATCGACGGCATCCTCGTGACCGGCCGTGACATCACCGAGCGCAAGGAGCGCGAGTCGGAACTCGTCACCACCAAACGGCGCATGGAGTTGGCACTCGAAGGGGCGAACCTGGGGATCTGGGACTGGGACATGCGGACCGACGAAGTGTCACGTGACGAACTTTTGACGGAGATGCTCGGTTATACGCAAGCCGAGATGGGTGACCGAATGCGTGGCTGGGAACGGGTGGTGCATCCGGAGGACAGGAAGCGACACGACGAGGCGCTCGCCGCGCACATCTCGGATCGGACGCCGTACTACTGGTGTGATCACCGGCTAAAGACGAAGTCGGGGGACTGGAAGTGGGTGCGAACGATCGGAACGGTCGTCGAACGCGCCGCGGACGGAACCCCGACACGGGCCGTGGGGATACACCAAGATATCGACGACCGGAAGCGTGCCGAGCTGGCGCTCGAGGAGGAGCGGGACATGTTCAAAGAGGGCCCAGCGGTCGTCTTCAAATGGGAAGACGCGGCAGGCTGGCCCATCGAGTACGTCTCGGAGAACGTCGAGGAGGTGCTCGGATACACGCCGGAGGAACTCCGGTCGAGGGATAGCAGGTACATCGACATCGTCCACGAGGACGACCGGGGACGGGTCGTTCGAGAGGCGAACGACCTCGATTCCGAGGCGGTCGACAGCATCACCCTAAACCCGTATCGGGTGATCACGGCGTCGGGTGACGTTCGATGGGTGAAGGAGTACACCAGAGCGGTCGAAAACGAGAACGAAACCACGCACCTTCTCGGGTATCTCGTCGACATCACGGAACGCAAGCGTCGGGAGCGCGAGCTACAGCAGTTCAAAGCGGCCGTCGAACGGAGCGCTCACGCCATCTACATCACCGACGCCGAGGGACGGATCGAGTACGTCAACCCGGCCTTCGAACGGATCACCGGATACGGCGCGGAAGCGGCCGTCGGGGCGACGCCGCGCATCCTCAAATCGGGGGAGTACGACGACGAGTTCTACGAGGAGTTCTGGGAGACGATCCGCTCGGGAGAGCAGTGGGAAGCGGAGATGATCGACGAGCGGGCGGACGACGAGCGGATCGTCCTCAATCAGACGGTCGCGCCGATCACCGACGACGACGGCGGCGTCCGAAAGTTCGTCGCCGTCGCCCGGGACATCACCGAGCGCAAGGATCGGGAGCGGAAGCTCAGGGAGCGGGAACAGAAATATCGGAGCCTCTTCGAGGACACGCGCGACGCGCTCATGGTGTTCGACCGCGACGGCTACCTCGACTGTAACGAACGGGCCCTCGAACTGTTCGGTGTCGACTCCGTCGAGGAGTTCCGGGAGTACACGCCCTGGGCTCTCTCTCCCCCACGACAACCGAACGGGCGGGGCTCGAAAGCGGCAGCGCTTGAACACGTCGAGACGGCCTTCGAGGAGGGGGAAGCGTTCTTCGAGTGGACACACCAGCGCAGCGACGGGACGGAGTTCCCGTCGGAAGTGAAGCTCAGCCGATTCGAGTACGAGGGCCAGCCGGTGCTGCACGCGCTGGTTCGGGACGTGACCGCCCGAAAGGAGTACGAGCGTCGGTTGGAGGAGCAACGCGACAACCTCGACGTCCTCAACCGGGTACTTCGTCACGACATTCGCAACGACCTCCAGGTGATAACGGGCTACGTGGAGATGCTCGCCGACGAGTGTGACGACGCGGCGACGGACGCCCACTTCGAGACGGTCCAGGAGACCGCCGATCACGCGATCGGACTCACGAGGGTCGCCCGCGAGATGGCCGACGTGATGCTCTCGACCGGCGAGGCGTCACGACCCGTCGATCTTCGAGCCGTCCTCCGGAACGAACTCGACGAGGTGCGGTCGACGTACTCGCGGGCGGTCGTCAGCACCGAGACGAGCATCCCACGGACCACGGTCGAGGCGAACGACATGCTGACCTCCGTCTTCAGGAACCTCCTGAAGAACGCGATCCAGCACAACGACGCGGAGACGCCGAAGGTGAACCTCTCGGTGACGGAGGGCGACGCCACCGTCGTCGTTCGGGTCGCGGACAACGGGCCGGGTATCCCCGAAGCCCAGCGGGAGACGATCTTCGGCAAGGGGGAGAAGGGCCTCGACAGCCAGGGAACCGGCATCGGCCTGTATCTGGTCGACACGCTCGTCGAGGGCTACGGAGGAGCGGTCGACGTCGAAGACAGCGACGCCGGCGGCGCGGCGTTCGTCGTCGAACTACCGAAAGCCGAGTGAGACTCCCCCGCCGCTCAGCCACGAACGGCCGTATCGGCCGGGAACGACACCTCGACTCGGGAGTCGAGCTCGTCGGCGTCCGCCCCGAACGCGGCGACTACACCACCCGTACCGTCTGCCCGTCCACGAACGGCCGTATCGGCAACTCCGGGAACGACACCTCGACCCGGAAGTCGAGTTCGTCCGCGTCCGCCCCGAACACCCCGACCGGCACGGTCGTCACGTCCGAGAGGTAAGCCGTCTTCTCGTGCATCTCGACGCCGTTGACGGTGACGCGGACGCCGACGCGGGCGCCGCCGCCGTCGTTGCGCACCCGCACCTCGCACATCTCGCTGTCGCCGGCGGCGACGGCGTCGGGGAGGTCCGCCCACGACACCGAGACGTCGGGAAGGTCGGCGGCCGCGTCGACGATCCGTTCGGCGACGCCCTCGGAGAGCCCCGCGGCCGTGAGTTCGTCCGCGCCGGCGGCGACCAGGTCGGCGGGGCGGGAGTGGCCGCCGGTCGCGAGCGTGCTCGCCCGGCCGGCGCCGACGCCGTCCACGGCGGTGAGCGAGACGGCGTCGCGGCTGACGCCGTGTTCGATCCGGGCCTCCAGCCGTCGGGCGAGGTTGGCCGCCCGGGGGCCGGCAAAGCGGTCGAGGAACTCCCGGAGCGCCGCGAGCAGGCGGAGCGCGTTCCGGCGGATGATCCACGCGTCGCTCCGCAGGTCGGCTGGCACGGAGTCGCTGGTGCTCGCACGGAGGATGGCGAGGACCTTCCGGCCGCCGTCGTCCAGGTGGTCCGTGTCGGCGGCTTCGCCGCCTCCCCGAGGCGGCTTCGACGCCTCGCTCCCGAGCACCGCGTCGACGGCGTCGGCCTCCGACTGTCGGGCCGAGACGGAGTCGAACTCGGCGGCCGCGGCGACGGTTTCGAGGACGGCGTCGGCGTCGATCCGGTCGCGCTCGGCCAGATCGTGGAAGGCCGCGGCGGTCGAGAGCCGGAGGTAGTACTTCGAGGCGAGGCGGCCGAGCGGCGTCGGATCGATGGCGAGGTCCTCGCCCATAGCGACGAATCCGCGGTCGACGAGCGATTCGAGCGTCCCGCGCACCCGGTCGCGGAGACCGTCGAAGTCGTAGGCGGCCGGCTCCGAGGACGCCCGGACGTAGTAGTACGTCGTTTCGAGCCACGAGAGCACGTCGTCGAGGTCGTCGACGGTCCCCATCGCGATCTCGGCGTTGAGGTGGGCGTCGAGATCCGCGGCGAGGTGGGATTCGATCTCGGTACCCTCGCGCAGGAGGCGCCGATAGCGGTCGGCGTCGGAACGGTCACAGACGACCCAGCCGTAGCCCACGTCGTCGTACCCCGGACGACCGGCCCGCCCGAGCATCTGGAGGAGGTCGAGCGGGCTGATGTCGACCTCGCCCTCCAGCGGATCGTGGTACTTGGTGTCGCGGACGATGACACAGCGCGCGGGGAGGTTGACGCCCCAGGCGAGAGTGGAGGTCGAAAAGAGGATCGCGATCTTCCCCTCCCGGAACCAGGATTCGACCCGGTCGCGGTCGGCCTTCGAGAGGCCGGCGTGGTGGAAGGCGACGCCGTCGAGGACGGCCTTTCGGAGGTCGTCGTCGCCCAGTTCCTCGGCGGCCTGGTGGAAGTCGTAATCCCCGCGAGAGCCGACGGGGACGTCCCGCTCGGCGAGTTCGTCGCGGGTCTTGGCCGCGGCGCTGACGGCGTCCTGTCGCGAGGCGACGAACACGAGCGCCTGTCCGTCCTCGCGGACGTGCGGTTCGGCCAGGTCGAGCGCGCGGTAGAGCCGGCGGTACTTGTCGGCGAAGCTGTTCTCGCCGTGCGTGTAGGTCTTCACGCCGGTCTGGAGGTCGACCGGGCGGTAGTCGTCGCCGAAGGCGAAGGTGGCCTCGGGCGGGGCGTCCAGCCAGTCGGCCACGTCGCCGACGTTGGGCATCGTCGCCGAGAGCGCGACGAAGCGGGGGTCACAGAGCCGTCGCAGGCGGGAGACGGTCACCTCCAGGACGCCCCCGCGACGCTCCGAATCGAGGAGGTGGACCTCGTCGATGATCGAGCAGTCCACGTCGGTGACGAAGTCGTAGCGCCGGGAGCCGTGTTTGCGGGTGGCCGAATCCACCTTCTCCGGGGTCATCACGAGCACGTCGGCGTGGCGCGCCCGGCGTGGGTTCAGGTCGCGCTCCCCCGTGACGACGTACACCGAGTAGCCCAGGTCCTCGAAGCGCTCCCACTCGCTCTCCTTCTCGTTGGTGAGCGCGCGCATCGGGGCGATAAAGAGGGCGGTCCCGCCCTCGCTCAGCGTCTTGCAGATGGCGAGTTCCGCGAGCGCCGTCTTGCCGCTGGCCGTCGGCGCCGACGCGACCACGTTGTGGTCGCTATCGACGAGGACGGGCAACGCCTCCCGTTGCATCCGGTTGAACTCCTCGAAGTCGAAGGCGTCGGCGAACTCCGGAACGGCGTCGGCAACCTTCACGCGGTCGGCACCCCCGGTCGGGCGTCGGTCGGGCGGCCGTGGCGGGTCATGTCCGTGTCCGGGGGCCGTGTGGGCAAAGGCGTTTCGTGGTCAGTCCGTGGGCGTCGCGGCGTCGTCGTCGCCATCCTCGCGCCCGCCGTCGTCACCGCCGTCGAACAGTCCCCCTCGCACCGCGTGGACGTAGTAGGCGCCGACGCCGACGGCCGCGGCGACGTTCGACCCCGTGACCGCCCAGAAGACGGCGGGCATCCCCAGGTCGAGGCCGGGCGCGACGGCGACGCCGAAGACGGACGCCGAGGCGGTGGCGGGTAGGGCGAGCGCCGCGACCGGCAGGCGCACCGCCCAGTATTTCAGCAGGTCGGCGACGAAACTCGTCCGGGTGCGGCCCGCGCCGTTGAACCCGGAGAGCAGGAGGTCGACGGCCCCGATGGCGGGGTAGCCGTAGGCGAGGATCCGGAGGTACTGGACCGTCAGCGCGAGGCCGTCGCCGGAGATGTCGGGGACGAACAGGCGAGCGACGGGGCCGGGGACGAGCCACTGGACGACCCCGAGGAGGGCGAGGGCGGCGACGGCGACGCCGACGCCGACGCGGGCCGTGCGGACGGCGCGGTCGGGGCGGTCCGCGCCCACGTTCTGTCCCACCATGCTCTGGGCGGCCTGCGCGATGCCGCGCGAGGGGAGGACGGCGACGCTCGCCACCCGCGCGCCGACGGTGTAGGCCGCGAGGCCGGCGGCGCCGCCGGCGACGGCGACGACGCCGACCAGTACGACGCGGACGCTCTGGCTGACCACCCGCCGACCCGTGATCGGACCGCCGACCGAGAGGAGCGCGCGCAGGTCGGCCCGGGCAGGGGAGAGGTGACGGCGAGAGAGGCCCATCCGCGGCCCGACGGCGAGGGCGACGGCGAGGGCGAGGCCGGCGGCGTAGCCGGCGACCGTCGCCAGCGCGGCCCCGCGGATCCCCATACCCGGGACCGGGCCGCCGCCGAAGATGAACAGCGGGTCGAGGACGACGTTGACGGCGACGGTGGCGACGTTGATGTAGAGCGAGGCCCGGGAGTCGCCGCGGCCGACGAACCCGGCTTCGAGGGCGTCGCTGGCGCCGGCGAGCGGGAGGCCGAGGGCGACGACGCCGAGGTAGAGGGCGGCGGCGGGCGCCACGTCCGGGCCGGCTCCGACCAGCGCGACGAGCGGCCGGGACAGGGTGGCGACGCCGCCGCCGACGAGGGCGCCGAGCGCGAGGGCGAGGGCGACGCCGTGGACGACCAGCCGAAGCGCGCCCTCGTCGTCCTCGGCGCCGACCCGCTGGGAGACGAGGATCTGGGTGCCGACGAAGGGAGTCACCAGGAGGGCAAAGAGCAAGCCGAGGACGGGGATGGTGAGGCCGACGGCGGCGACGGCCGTCTCGCCGATCCGGCCGAGCCAGAAGGTGTCGATCACCTGCTGGGCGACGCGGACGACGTTCTGGGCGACCAGCGGGACGGCGAGCGAGACGAGCGTTCGGGGTACGGAGCCCTCGACGATGGCCGCCCGCCGGTCGCTCATCGGGCACCGGTTCACGAACGACCGATATAGACGTATCGATCACGGAAACCGTCGGGCGGGGAGCCCACACGTTTTTGCCCGGCGGGCCGAAGGGCGAACATGGCACGCAGGCGCAAGCCCGACTGGCTGAAGCAGCGGCCGCCGTCGGGCCAGCGGTTCACGGAGATCAAGGAGACGCTCCGGGACCGGGACCTCCACACCGTATGCGAGGAGGCGAACTGCCCGAACCTGGGCGAGTGCTGGAGCGGGCGGAACGGCCCCGGCACGGCCACGTTCATGTTGATGGGCGACCGGTGTTCGCGGGGCTGTAACTTCTGTGACGTCGAGACGGGCGGGATGGAGCCGCTGGATCCCGAGGAGCCGTCGAAGGTTGCCGACGCCGTCGCCGAGATCGGTCTGGACTACGTCGTCCTGACGAGCGTGGACCGTGACGACCTGCCGGACCAGGGCGCCGGCCACTTCGCGCGGACCATCGAGGCGATCAAGGAGCGCGATCCGGGGATCCTCGTCGAGGTGCTGATCCCGGATTTCCGGGGCGATCGGAGCCTCGTCGACCGGATCGTCGACGCCAGGCCGGACGTGATCGCCCACAACGTCGAGACGGTCGAGCGCCTGCAGTGGCCGGTCCGGGACCGCCGGGCGGGCTACGAGCAGTCGCTGTCGGTGCTCGAACACGTCGCCGACGTCGCGGACGTGTACACGAAGACGAGCCTGATGCTCGGGGTCGGCGAGTACGACCACGAGGTCTACCGCACGCTCGCGGACTGCCGCGAGGCGGGGGTGGACGTGGTGACGCTCGGCCAGTACCTCCAACCCTCGCGCTCGCACCTCGACGTCTACGAGTACGTCCACCCGGACGCCTTCGAGACGTGGCGCCGGGTCGCGGAGGAGGAACTCGGCTTCCTCTACTGTGCCAGCGGACCGATGGTGCGGTCGTCGTACCGCGCCGGGGAGCTGTTCGTCGACGCCGTCCTCCGTGACGGCCGGAGCGTCGACGAGGCGCGCCGCGAGGCACACGCGGCGACCTGACGGGGCGAACGCATAAGACCCGCGGGAGCGAGGGGCCGCCATGGAGGAGTACCCCGCGACGGCCGGCGGCGGTGGGTGGACGGATCGACGGCGCGGACGGCGCGGGGATTCGAACCGACCACGGACACGACGGACCAACGCCCGAATATGAGCACGGAGACACGGAACCTGACCCTGGTACAGGCGGTACGGGACGGGCTCGAAACCGAGATGCAACGGGACGAGGACGTGATCGTCCTCGGGGAGGACGTCGGCAGGAACGGCGGCGTCTTCCGCGCGACCGAGGGGCTCTACGAGACGTTCGGCGGGGATCGGGTGATCGACACGCCGCTGGCGGAGTCGGGCATCGTCGGCACCTCGATCGGGATGGCGGCCTACGGCCTCCGACCGGTGCCAGAGATCCAGTTCATGGGGTTCATCTACCCCGCGTTCGACCAGATCGTCAGCCACGCGGCCCGCATCCGCTCCCGGAGTCGCGGGCGGTTCACCTGCCCGATGGTCGTCCGGGCGCCGTACGGCGGCGGGATCCGCGCGCCGGAACACCACTCGGAGTCGAAGGAGGCCTTCTTCGTCCATGAGGCCGGGCTGAAGGTCGTGGTGCCGTCGACGCCGGCCGACACCAAGGGGCTGCTGGCGTCGGCGATCCGTGACCCCGACCCGGTGATCTTCCTCGAACCCAAGCTGATCTACCGGGCGTTTCGCGAGGAGGTGCCGGCCGGCGAACATACGGTCCCGCTGGGCGAGGCCGCGGTCCGGCGCGAGGGAAGCGACGTGTCCGTCTACACCTGGGGGGCGATGACCCGGCCGACGATGGAGGCGGCCGAGACGCTGGCCGACGAGGGGATCGACTGCGAGGTGGTCGATCTGCGGACGCTCTCGCCGCTGGACCGTGACACCGTCGTCGAGTCCTTCGAGAAGACGGGGCGGGCGGCGGTGGTCCACGAGGCGCCCAAGACCGGGGGGTTGGGCGGCGAACTCACGGCCATCCTCCAGGAGGAGGCGCTGCTCTACCAGGAGGCGCCGATCGAGCGGATCACGGGCTTCGACGCACCCGTCCCGCTGTACGCCCTGGAGGATTACTACCTCCCGTCGCCGACGCGCATCGAGGAGGGGATCCGGGAGGTCGTCGCGTTCCCATGACCGTCGAGACGTTCCGCCTCCCGGACGTCGGCGAAGGGGTCGCGGAGGGAGAACTCCTCCGGTGGCTCGTCGAGCCCGGCGAGGAGATCGAGGCGGACCAGCCACTCGCCGAGGTGGAGACGGACAAGGCGGTCGTCGACCTCCCGTCGCCGTACGCGGGACGGGTGACCGAACTGCACGTCGCGGAGGGCGAGATGGTGCCGGTCGGAACGGGTATCGTCTCGGTCGAGGTCGACGACGGCGAGACGGCCGACGACGAGGCGAGCGAGGGCGACGCGGCCGCCGCGGCGACCGACGACACCGGTGCCCGCCGCGCCTTCGCCGCCCCGAGCACCCGTCGGCTGGCGCGCGAACTCGGTGTCGACGTCGCGCGGGTCGAGGGGTCCGGACCGGGCGGGCGCGTCACCGACGCGGACGTGCGGGCGGCGGCCGACGACGAGGCGGGCGAGCCGACGGCCACCGGGCGGCCCGAACCGCGGTCGCTCGACCCCGACGCGACGGTCGTGCTGTCGGCGGCGGGCGAGCTGGAGACCGAGGGACGCACCCGACGGGAGTCGGCTCGAGCGGTCGAGACGGCGAGCGAGGCGGTCGAACGGCAACGAGAGCGGGACCGGACGGCCCGCGACCGGACCCTCGCGGCGCCGGCGACCCGTGGGCTGGCGGACGAACTCGGCGTCGACCTCGATACGGTGCCGACGGACCGGGAGCGCGACGGCGTCCCGTTCGTCACCGCCGCGATGGTCCGCGAGTACGCGGCGCGGGTAGGGGAGGCGACGGACACGGCCGAATCGGCGGACGCAGCCGAGGGGGCGGCCACCGAAGGGACGGCAGAGACGACGGCGAGCGCGGGGGTCGGCGAGGCGACGGACGACGAAACGGCGGCCGGTAGCGGGACCCCGGAGCCGGGCGAACGGATCCCGTACCGCGGCATCAGGCGCTCGATCGGCGAGCAGATGGAGCGCTCGAAGTATACGGCACCCCACGCCACCCACACCGACGAGGTGGACGTGACGCGGCTGGTAGAGACGAAAGCCGAACTCGAAGCCCACGCCGAGGCCGAGGGCGTCTCCCTCACCTACCTCCCCTTCGTCATGCGCGCGGTGACGCGGGCGCTCCGCGAGTTCCCGCGGGTCAACGCCTCGCTCGACGAGGCGGCCGAGGAGATCGTCTGTCACGACGAGTACAACCTCGGCATCGCGACGGCGACGGACGCGGGCCTCATGGTTCCCGTCGTCGAGGACGTCGACGGGAAGGGACTCCTCGACCTCGCGGCCGAGACGGCGACGAAGGTCGAACGGGCGCGCGACCGGTCGATCGGCCGCGAGGAGATGCAGGGCGGTACCTTCACCATCACGAACGTCGGGGTCATCGGCGGGGAGTACGCCACGCCCATCGTCAACTACCCCGAGGTGGCGATTCTGGCGCTCGGCCGGGTCGCGGAGCGCCCCCGCGTCGTCGACGGCGAGGTGGTCCCACGGTACACCCTCCCGCTCTCGCTCTCCGTCGATCACCGCGTCGTCGACGGCGCGGTGGCCGCCCGGTTCACCAACCGGGTGATGGACCTGCTTCGCAGTCCGAGCCGGTTGCTGGTCGACTGATCGTTCCTACCCCATCTTAAACACCCGTTTGCACCAAGCACGGCACTTATTCAGCCCGTCGACGCAGGCTATGGCATGACAGTCACACTCGCGGACATCGAGGCCGCTCGGGAACGGTTCGACGACCCCGCCATCGTCAGACAGACGCCGATCGAGACGAACCGCTCGCTCTCCGAGATGTCGGGCGCGGACGTCCACCTGAAGATGGAACACCTCCAGCGGACGGGGTCGTTCAAGACGCGGGGGGCGTACAACAAACTGAAGGGGGAGGCCGAGTCGGGGAGCGACAAGCACGTCGTCGCGGCGAGCGCGGGGAACCACGCTCAGGGGGTGGCGCTGGCGGCGACGACGGTGGGGCTCGACTCGACCATCGTGATGCCGGAGAACGCGCCGCAGGCGAAGGTGGACGCGACCCGGAGCTACGGGGCGACGGTCGAACTCCACGGCGCGAACTTCGGCGAGGCGATGTCCCACGCCCGGGCGATGGGCGAGGAGCCGGGGAACCTGTTCGTCCACGCGTACGACGACCCGGCCATCGTCGCCGGACAGGGGACGCTCGGCCTGGAGATCAACGAACAGGTGCCGGACGCCGACACGGTCATCGTCCCCATCGGCGGCGGGGGACTGATCGGCGGCATCAGCACGGCGCTGAAGGCGCTCGACGACGACGTGCGGGTGATCGGCGTCCAGGCGGAGCTGGCGGCGACGGTGCCCGACAGCCTCCAGAAGGGGGTCCCCGTCGACGAGGAGTCGCCGAAGACCATCGCCGACGGCATCGCCACGGGGAGCGTCTCGGCGTTGACCCTCGGCCTCATCGAGGAGCACGTCGACCGGGTGGTGACGGTGAGCGACGACGACATCGCCCGTAGCATCCTCGTCGTGCTGGAGCGGTCGAAACAGTTGGTCGAGGGGGCGGGCGCGGCGTCGGTCGCGGCGCTGTTGAGCGACGACGTGGACGTCGAGGGCGAGACGGTCGTGCCCCTGCTCTGTGGGGGCAACATCGACATGTCGATGCTCCAGACGGTGTTGACACACGCCCTGACGGACCGGAGTCAGCTGCTCCGCCTGCGGATCCGCATCCGGGATCAGCCCGGCGAGATGGGGCGGATCTCGGGCATCATCGGCGACCGGGGCGCGAACATCCGGACGGTGCGTCACGACCGGGCCGTCGGCGACCTGGAGGTGGGCGACGCCTACCTCGTCTTCCAGGTGGTCACGAGCGGCGAGGGCCACGCCAAGAACGTGATGGGCGCCATCGAGGACGCGGGCTACGAAGTCGAGCGCGTGAACTGAGCGACGAAGCTCCCGTCGGCCCCCGACCGGTGCCGGGAACCCACATGATAGACCCGGGAAAACGGCTCACAGCGCCGAATATATACGTCGAGCGTTCCGAGAACGAGTACCATGCCGTACGTGACTCACTCCGAGGCGGAGCGGTCGGAGATGCTCGACGCGGTCGGGGTATCCGATCCCGACGAACTGTTCGACATCCCCGACCCCGTCCGGTTCGACGGCGACTACGGGATCGAAGCACACTCGGAGCGGGAGACGCGGGCGGCCGTCGAGGGGATCCTCGAGGAGTCGGCCGACCTCACCGAGTTCCTCGGCGGTGGACATTACGAACACTACGTCCCGTCGGTGGTCGATCACCTCTCCCTCCGGGGGGAGTTCCTGACCAGTTACACCCAGTACCAGCCCGAGGTCACCCAGGGCTTCCTGCAGGCGCTCTTCGAGTTCCAGTCGCTCGTCGTCGAGTTGACGGGCCTCGGCGTCGCCAACTGTTCGATGTACGACCGCTCGACTGCGCTCGGCGAGGCGGTGTTGCTCGCCGACCGCGTCCGGGCGACGGACGGCGACACGGTGCTGGTGCCCGCGGATCTGCCCGACCGAGTTCGGTCGGTGCTGGAGAACTACACCGACGGCCCGGGGATCACGGTCGAATCCTACCCGACGAGCGGGGGAACGGTCGACGTGGACGGCCTCGCGGAGCGGATCGACGGGGACACCTCGATGGTGTACGCCGCGACGCCGAACGCACGGGGCGTCCTCGAACCGGACCTGGCCGCCGTCGGTGACCTCGCCGACGACAACGACGCGCTGTTCTGTGTGGGCTCGGACGCGGTCGCCCTCGCGCTCCTCGAACCGCCGGCGGCGTACGGCGCCGACGTGGTGGTCGGCGACGCTGGCGTCCTCGGCCTGCCGACGACCTACGGCATGGGACTCGGCCTGTTCGCGTGTCGCGAGGACTTCCTCCGGCAGGTGCCGGGCCGTCTCGTCGGCGCGGGCGAGGACGCGGCGGGCAACCGGGCGTACACGCTGACCCTCCAGACCCGCGAACAGCACATCCGGCGGGAGCGGGCCACCTCGAACATCTGCACCAACCAGGCGTGGCTGGCGCTCCGGGCGGCCATCCACGCGGCGTGGCTCGGCCCCGACGGCCTGGTCGACCTCGCCGAGGAGTCCGTGACGGGGGTCGCGGAGGCCTGCGAGCGGATCGACGCCCTCGACGGGTTCGAGGCGCCGGTCTACGACGGCCACCACTTCCGGGAGGCGCTGGTCGACACGGCGGCGCCGGCGGCGGACGTGGTCGATCACTGCCGGCACGCGGGGCTGGCCGTCCGGACCGTCGAGGACGCGGGCGAGGAACGGCTGGCGGTCTGTGTGACCGACGCCAACCGCGACCGGGTGGACGACCTGCTCGACGCACTCGCGGGCTACGGGGGTGGCGCATGAGCCAAGAACAGCACGAACGTCCCGAGGGAGCGGCCGACGACGCCGACGGGGAGAGCGAGGCCCCCCACCAGCAGGCGCGGTGGTACGACGGCGACCGGTACGAACCGCTGTTGAACGAGAAGAGTACCGACACGGTCGCCGTCGAGTCGTCGCTGCCGGACGACCTGACGCGGGACGAGTTGACGCTGCCGGACCTCGCGGAACCGGAGGTGACGCGCCACTACACCCGGCTCTCGCAGATGAACTACGGCATCGACTCCGGGCCCATCCCGCTGGGGTCGTGTACGATGAAGTACAACCCCGCGTTCACGGAGGACGTGGCGGCCCACCCGGGCAACCGGGTCCACCCCCTGCGTAGCGACGACGACAAGCAAGGGATCCTGCGCCTGCTGTACGAACTGCAGGAGACGCTGGCGACGGTCGGCGGGATGGACGCGGTGACGCTCCAGCCGCCGGCGGGCGCGGCCGGCGAGTTCACGGGCATCCAGGTGGCAAAGGCCTACCACGAGGCCAACGGCGAGGGCGAGCGAAGCGAGGTGATCGTCCCCGAGTCGGCTCACGGGACCAACTTCGCGAGCGCGGCGATGGCCGGCTACGACGTGGTGGAACTACCGTCCAACGAGGACGGCCGGGTCGAGGTCTCGGCCCTGGAGGCGGCCGCGGGCGAGGAGACGGCGCTGCTGATGCTCACCAACCCCAACACGCTGGGGCTGTTCGAGCGCGACATCGCCGAGATCGCGGAGATCGTCCACGACGCGGGCGGTCTGCTCTACTACGACGGCGCGAACCTCAACTCCCTGCTCGGGAAGGCCCGTCCCGGCGACATGGGCTTCGACATCATGCATTTCAACCTGCACAAGACGTTCGCGACGCCCCACGGGGGCGGCGGGCCGGGGCAGGGACCCATCGGCGTGAACGCCGACCTCGCCCCCTTCCTCCCCACGCCACAGGTGCGGGAAGTGGACGGCGACTACGAGGCCTACGAACCCGAACACAGCATCGGCCGGGTCCACGAGTTCACGGGCAACTGGCTGGTGCTCGTGAAGGCGTACGCCTACATCCTCCGGCACGGGGACGCGGGGCTGGAGCGGATCAGCGAGACGGCGGTCCTGAACGCCAACTACCTCGCCGAGCGGATCGAGTACGAGGTGCCCTACGGCCCGTTCCACCACGAGTTCGTCGCGAGCGCTGACGAGGACGCCGCGGACGTGGCGAAGGCGATGCTCGATCAGGGCGTCCATCCGCCGACGACGAAGTGGCCCGAAATCGTCGACGAGGCGCTGATGACGGAGCCGACGGAGACGGAGTCGAAGGCGCGACTGGACGACCTGGCGGCGGCGTTCGACGCCGTCGCGGCGACGGATCCCGAGGACCTGGCGGCGACGCCGACGGAGACGACCGCCCGCCGGATCGACCAGGCGGACGCGGCCCGGAACCCGCGGCTGTCGTGGCACGCGCTGGAATAGGGCGGGACCCGCGGGAAAGTTTGTGACGGACCACGCTACTTATTTCCCTGTTTTCCGTGGTTTACGCCGTGACAGCGAACCACTCGCACCTGCGGGAGACCGACCCGGCGGTCGCGGAGGCCATCGCCGGCGAGGAACGCAGACAGGAGAGCAACCTCGAGATGATCGCGTCGGAGAACCACGTCTCCGAGGCGGTGATGGAGGCCCAGGGGAGCGTCATGACGAACAAGTACGCGGAGGGCTACCCCGGGGAACGGTACTACGGCGGCTGCGAGCACATGGACACCGTCGAGAACCTCGCCATCGAGCGGGCGACGGAGCTCTACGGCGCCGAACACGTCAACGTCCAGCCCCACAGCGGGACGCAGGCGAACATGGGCGTCTACTTCGCGGCCCTGGAGCCGGGCGACCGCATCCTCTCGCTCGATTTGAACCACGGCGGCCACCTCAGCCACGGCCACCACGTCAACTTCTCCGGACAGCTCTACGAGGTCGAACAGTACGGCGTCGACCCGGATACGGGCTACATCGACTACGACGAGGTGGCGGCACAGGCCGCCGATTTCGACCCGGACATGATCGTCAGCGGGTCCTCGGCGTACCCCCGCGAGTTCGACTTCGAGCGGCTCGGCGCCATCGCCGACGACGTCGGGGCCGACCACCTCGCCGACATCGCCCACGTCACCGGGTTGGTGGCGGCAGGCGTCCACGTCAACCCCGTCGGGGACGCCGACTTCGTCACCGGCAGCACGCACAAGACCATCCGCGCCGGCCGCGGCGGGATGATCATGACGACCGAGGAACACGCCGAGGCGGTGGACAAGGCCATCTTCCCCGGCGGACAGGGCGGGCCGCTGATGCACAACATCGCGGGCAAGGCGGTGGGCTTCGGCGAGGCGCTCGACCCCGCGTTCACCGAGTACGCCGAGCGGGTCGTCGCGAACGCGAAGACGCTCGCCGACGTGTTCCGGTCGGCGGGGATCACGCCCGTCTCGGGCGGCACGGACAAGCACCTGCTCCTCCTGGACCTGCGGGACTCCCACCCCGACCTGACCGGCGAGGACGCCGAGGACGCCCTCGACGACGTGGGAATCACGGTCAACAAGAACACGGTGCCGGGCGAGACGCGGTCGCCCTTCGTCACCAGCGGCATCCGGGTGGGAACGCCGGCGCTCACCACCCGCGGCTTCGACGAGGCGGCGATGGAGACGGTGGGCGAACTCATCGTCGAGCGGTTGAACCACCCGGACGACCCGGACGTGGCGAGCGAGGTGCGAGACGAGGTCGACCGGCTCTGTGCCGAGTTCCCGGTCTACGAGTAGGCCGCCGTCGCCCGCCTTTATGGTCGGGCGCGTCCCGAGTGTGACCAACGATGGTCGTCGGAGACGTGACTACCGGAACGGAAGTACTGGTCATCGGCGCGGGGCCGGGCGGCTACGTCGCCGCCATCCGCGCCGCCCAGCGCGACCTCGACGTCACGCTGGTGGAACGCGACGCGCACGGCGGCGTCTGTCTCAACCGCGGCTGTATCCCCTCGAAGGCGTACATCACGGCGACGGACGTCGCCCACGACGCCGCGACGGCCGAGGAGATGGGGATCCACGCCGACCCCGCGGTCGACCTCGGAGGCATGCACGAGTGGAAGGAGGGCGTCGTCGACCGGCTCACCGGCGGCGTCGAGAAGCTGTGTAAGGCCAACGGCGTGACCCTGCTCGACGGGACCGCGACGTTCGTCGACGAGGGGACCGTCCGCGTCGAGCACGAGGGGGAGGGACAGGGCTCGGAGACCGTCGCCTTCGAACACTGCATCGTCTCGACGGGGAGCCGACCCGTCGCACTCCCCGGGTTCGACTTCGCTGACGAGCCGGTTCTGGATTCGGCCGACCTGCTCTCGCTCACGACGGTCCCGGATCGGCTGGTCGTCGTCGGCGCCGGCTACATCGGGATGGAGCTGTCGACGGTGTTCGCCAAACTGGGGAGCGACGTGACCGTCGTGGAGATG
This sequence comes from Haloplanus salinarum, assembly GCF_009762275.1. NCBI lineage: Archaea > Methanobacteriati > Methanobacteriota > Halobacteria > Halobacteriales > Haloferacaceae > Haloplanus > Haloplanus salinarum. The sequence continues at coordinate 2,064,383 of NZ_CP034345.1, forward strand.
CTCGACGACGTCCTCCCGGGGTACGAGGACGACATCTCGCGGATCGTCCGGAAGCGCGCCGAGTCGCTGGGCGTCGACTTCCACTTCGGCGAGGGGGCGAGCGGGTGGCGCGACGCCGCCGACGGCGGGGTCGTCGTCACCACGGAGACCGAAGACGGCACCGAGTCGACCTACGGCGCCGACCGGGTGCTGGTCGCGGTGGGACGGGACCCGGTGACTGGCCCGCTCGACCCGGGGGCGGCGGGGCTGGAGCCGACCGAGGAGGGCTTCCTGGCGACCGACGAGCGGTGCGAGACGGACGTCGAGGGGATCTACGCCGTCGGCGACGTGGCGGGGGAGCCGATGCTCGCACACGCCGCCTCGGCGGAGGGGATCGTCGCGGCGGAGGCCATCGCGGGCGAACCGGCGGCGTTCGACGCGCGGGCGATCCCGGCGGCGGTGTTCACCGATCCCGAAATCGCGACCGTCGGCCTGACCGCGGACGAGGCGGCGAGGGAGGGCTACGACCCGGTGGTCGGCGAGATGCCCTTCAACGCCAGCGGGCGGGCGCTGACGACCGGCGAGACCGAGGGGTTCGTCCGCGTGGTCGCGAGCGCGGACGGCTTCCTGCTCGGCGCACAGATCGTCGGCCCCGAGGCCTCGGAGTTGATCGCCGAACCGACGCTTGCCATCGAGATGGGCGCCCGGCTGGAGGACGTGGCGGCGACGGTCCACACGCATCCGACGCTCTCGGAGGCGACGATGGAGGCCGTCGAGAACGCCCTCGGGCAGGCGATCCACACCCTGAACCGGTAGTCGTTACGTGGCGGAACGACCGGGGGCGTGTACTCCCCGGATCGTCGGCCGCTCGTTCAACCGGTAGTCGTTACGGACGACCGGGCCGTCGGCGCCGTGTTCTCGGCGATCCGTCACATATCCCACCTGTCAATACTCGGGTCGAAGGTAGCGACGTCCGCGAAATCGAACACGTTCGTCGACGACGACGCGGCGACGCTTTGCCGAACAGCAAAGTCTAATGGGGTGGCCACTCAACTATCGCCTGATGCCCACGGTAGAATACCTCAATTACGAAGTACTGGACGATCACGGCTGGGAAATGGACGACGACGACCTCTTCGAGAAGGCCGCCGACGCCGACCTCGAGGACGTCGACTACGGCTCCCTCGAAGTCAACGAGGGCGAGTACGTCCTCGAAGCCGCCGAGGCGCAGGGCTACGACTGGCCCTTCTCGTGCCGTGCCGGCGCCTGTGCGAACTGTGCGGCCATCGTCCAGGAGGGCGACCTCGACATGGACATGCAGCAGATCCTCTCCGACGAGGAAGTCGAAGAGAAGGACGTCCGGCTGACCTGCATCGGTAGCCCGGCGGCCGACGAGGTGAAGCTGGTCTACAACGCCAAGCACCTCGACTACCTGCAGAACCGCGTCATCTGAGACGGCCTGTCGGACGTCAGTCCGTACGAGGTCGCACGGTTCCGATTCCTCCATTCTTTCACGCCCGGTAGCGGCGGCGCCGTCGAAAACACTAATTCCCCCGCGCCTCGGGGTTCGGTAATGCTCGCGGCGACGACGGACCTGCTGCGGTTGATCGCGGTGCCGGCGCTCGGGTGGGCGGCCTGGCGCGACGTGCGTACCCGTCGCCTCCCGAACTGGCTCTGGTATCCGTTGCTCGTGGTCGGCCTCCTGACGCTCGCGTGGGACGCGCTCGGCCACCTCCCGGTCGCGGGCGTCGACGACCGCCTCTTTCTGGTCCGGGTGGGGATCAGCCTCCTCGTCGTCGTCCCCCTCGCCTACGGTCTCTGGTGGATCGGGGGGTTCGGCGGCGCCGACGCCAAGGCGATGATGACCCTCGCCGTCCTCTTTCCGACATACCCGGTCTTCTACCTCGCCAGCGGCGCTTACCCCGCGGTGGTCACGGACGTCGGCGTCTTCTCGATGACGATCCTGACGAACGCGGTGCTGGTCGGCCTGGCCTACCCCGTCTACCTCGGCGTCCGCAACGGCCTGCGGGGCGACCGGGGGACCGTCATGTTCCTCGGCCGCCGGACCGAGGTGTCCGCGCTCCCGGCGGAGCACGGCCGCCTGTTCGAGACGACCGAGGGGTTCACGCGGGGAGGGCTCGACCTCGACGCGCTGCGGATGTACCTTCGGTGGCGGGGCACCACGCTGGACGCGCTCCGGGCGGCGCCGGCAGCCCACCGCGACCCCGAACGCGTCGGGGAGACGTTCGAGCCGACGGACGGGGCGGTCGACGCCGATGTGACAGCCGCCGAGCGACCGACGTCGGCGGGGAGCACGGGCGAGGGCGACACCGCTCCGGACGCCGACCATGACGACCCGTGGGCGGCCGAGCGCTTCCTCGACGAGATAGAGGGGAGCGCCTACGGGACGACCCCCGAGACGCTCCGGGAGGGGTTGCGGGTGGTGACGACCCGCGACTCGGTGTGGATCTCGCCCGGCGTCCCCTTCATCGTCCCGCTCTTTCTGGGGCTCTGTCTCGCCCTGACCTACGGTGACGTCCTCTTCGGCCTGCTCGGCGCCCTCGGCGTCGTGTGACGACACAAGACCTATCGGGGGGAGGCACCCAGGGACGGGCATGACCGCCGACGCCGACGCCGACGTCGACGTGGACGTTGATTTCGGAGCCGACGGCCTCGTCCCGGCCGTCGCACAGGACGCCGACTCGGGCGAGGTGTTGATGCTCGCGTACGTCTCGCCGACGGCGCTCGAACGCACCCGCGAGACGGGACGGGCACACTACTACTCCCGGAGCCGGGACGAACTCTGGGAGAAGGGAGTGACCAGCGGGCACGTCCAGCGCGTCGAGGAGGTGCGGGTCGACTGTGACGCCGACGCCCTGCTCTATCTGGTCGACCAGGAGGGTGGCGCCTGTCACACCGGCCACCGCTCCTGTTTCCACCGGACCGTCGAGGGCGAGACGGTCGGCGAGCGGGTCTTCGACCCCGACGACGTCTACGACGACGGATGAGCGGGGAGGGCGCGGACGAGGGCGAGGACGCGGCCGCCACCCTGCGGGCGGCCCGAGCGAAACTCGACGACGCCCGGGCGGCCGTCGCGGACCACGGCGAGGAGCGACTCCGGACGGTCCGGGAGGCCCACCGCGAGGCGACGGGGCTGCTCGACCGGTACGAGGGTCGGGCGACCGGCACCGGCGACTTCGCGGCGTTCGTCGAGTTCCAGGAGGCGTTCGTCCAGTTGACCGAAGGGCTCGACGACGACCTGCCGGCGCGGTCGGCCTTCGAGGCGGCGAACGACCTGCTCGACCAGCGGCGCCTGGGCGAGGACGACTTCGAGCGGGCACGGGCGGAGCTGGCGCCCGCAGCAGAGCTCGCCGGCCTGCTCGAAGCGCGGGAGGAGGCCCGGGCGGACTTCGAGGCGGCCCGCCGGGACGCTCGGCGACGCCTCCGTGATCTGGGGGAGCGGATCGACTCGCTGGAGCGCCTGCGGCGGTTGGGCGAGGCTGACCTCGACGCGCCGGTCGAGCGCCTGCGCGACCCGGTCGAGGAGTACAACGACGCGGTACGCGGGGCCTGGGCCGAGTTCCGGCGCGAGGCGAGCGCCCGCGAGGTGTTCAGCGTCGTCGAGGCGAGCCGGGCCTACCCGCTCGCGGCTCTCCCCGAAACGCCGCCGGACCTTCGATCGTACGTGATGGAGGCGCCCGCGGGCGAGGAGTCCATCCCGACGCTCCTGGAGTACGCGGACTACTCGAACTCGAAGCTCTCACACTACGTCGAGGACCCCGCGGCCCTGCGGACGCGGGTCGGCACCCACCGGACCTACCTCGAACGCCTCGACGCCGACCCGCTGACGGTGTCGTGGCCGCCGCCGGACGCCGAGTCACTGCGGTACCGGGCGTCGGAACTCGTCTCGGTCGTCGCCCGCTTCGCCCCCGAGTCGGTCGTCGCCGCGGCGCGACGCCTCCGTGACCTGCCCGGCCGGATCGACTACGACCGCCTCCGTGAGTCGGCGCTCGCCCGCGACGAACTGGACGAACGGGAGCGCGAGCGGCTGGAACAGGGGGCCGTCGAGGAGGAGTTGACGGCCGCCCGCGAGGAACGCGACCGGATCGAGGCGGCGCTCGCGGAGACCGAGACGGACGGCTAGCGCGCCGCGTCGAGGTGGCGACGCAGGTCGGTCGCGAGCGCCGCCGCCCGGTCGGCGTCGCCGGCCTCGGCGTAGATGCGGACCTTCGGTTCGGTGCCGCTGGGGCGGACGAGCACCCACGCGTCGCCGTAGTCGAGGCGGTAGCCGTCGGTCGTCTCGAGGGCGGCGTCGGCCTCGCGGGCGTACGCCTCGGCGGCGTCGAGCAGGGTGGCCCGCTCGGCGGCGTCGTCGTAGGTGAGGTCCTCGCGGACGAAGTGATAGTCGGTGAAGGGGGCGACGACGTCGCTCGCCGGCGCGTCGGCGTCGGCCAGCAGTTCGAGGAACTTCGCGGCGACGTAGGCGCCGTCGCGGGTGAGGCGATACTCCGGGTAGAAGACGCCGCCGTTGCCCTCGCCGGCGATGGGGACGCGGTCGCCCGCGCGGCGGCGCTCGCGAACCCGCGTGACGATGTGCGTCGAGCCGATGGGCGTCACGTCGAGTTCGGCGTCGGCGTCGGCCACGGCGTCGACGAGTCGCTGGGAGACGTTGACCGCGGAGACGACCACGTCGCCGGCGGTGAGTTCCGCGGCCGCGAGCGCCGCGAGCGAGGTGTCGCCGTCGACGAAGGTACCCGTCTCGTCGACGAAGACGGCACGGTCGGCGTCGCCGTCGTGAGCGATCCCCACGTCCGCGTCGGTCGTGCGGACGAGTCGCCGGAGAGCGGCCAGGTTCTCGGCGACGGGTTCGGAGTCGCGTCCGGGGAAGTGGCCGTCCGGGTCGGCGTTGACGGTGCGAACGGCACAGCCGAGTTCGCGGAGGAGGGCCGGCGAGACCAGCGATCCGGCGCCGTGACCGGGGTCGAGGGCGACGGTGAGGTCCGCGGCCGCGATGGCCTCGCGGTCGGCGTGTGCAAGCAGGTCCGCGCGGTAGTCGTCGTTCACGCCGTCGATCCGTCGGGCCTCCCCCACGCCGTCCCACGACGCGAGGACGGCGTCGTCGGCGTCGACGCGGGTCTCGACGGCGTCGTAGCCGTCGACGGAGAGTTCCGTGCCGTCGGCGCCGAGGAGTTTGATGCCGTTGTACGCCGGCGGGTTGTGTGAGGCGGTGAGGTGGACGGCGGGGACGCCCTCGCGGGCGCAGTAGTAGGCGACCCCCGGCGTGGGAACGACCCCCAGTCGGTCGACGTCGGCGCCGGCGGCCGCGAGGGTGCCGGCAGCCACGTCCGCGAGCGGTCCCCCGGAGAGGCGGGTATCGCGAGCGACGGCGACGCGGTCGGCGTCCCAGACGGTGGCCACGGCGCTCGCGACACGCCTGACGAGGTCGGGTGTGAACTCCTCGCCGACCACACCGCGCGTGCCGCTGGAGCCGAACAGTTGCATTCGGGATGAGGTGGACGCCCGGTCCACAAATCCGTTGCGACCGCTGGGCGACGGCCGGCGCCGTCCGCCCCGCCGACCGGTCGGCATTTACGCCGCCGCCACGTCCGGTGGCGACATGACGCTGTTCCCGGAGTTCGAGGTGATCCCGGCGGTGGACATGCAGGACGGCGAGGTGGTGCAGCTGGTCCAGGGGGAGCGCGGCACCGAAAAGCGGTACGGCGACCCCGTCGAGGCGGCACGGCGGTGGGTCGACGCCGGCGCACGCACGCTCCACCTCGTCGACCTCGACGGCGCGTTCGAGGGCGAGCGGGCGAACGCGGCGGCGGTCGAAGCGGTCGTCGACGCGGTGGACGTGCCGATCCAGCTGGGGGGCGGCATCCGCACCGTCGGGGACGCGACCGACCTGCTCGACCGGGGCGTGGATCGCGTGATCCTCGGGACGGCGGCCGTCGAGCGCCCGGGGATCGTCGCCGAAATCGACGAGGAGCGGCCGGGGAGCGTGGTGGTGAGCCTCGACGCGAAGGGCGACGAGGTGGTCGTCTCGGGGTGGACCGAAGGGACGGGACTCGATCCGGTCGAGGCCGCGGGACGGTACGAGGAGCTGGGCGCGGGCGCCATCCTCTACACCGACGTGGACGTCGAGGGGAAGCTGTCGGGGGTGCGCACGGAGCGGATCGAGCGGCTGGCCGACGCGGTGGGGATCCCGGTGATCGCCAGCGGCGGCGTCGCCACCCTCGACGACGTGCGGGCGTGTCGCGAGGCGGGCGCCGCGGCGGTCGTCGTCGGCACCGCGCTCTACGAGGGCGCGTTCACGCTCGCCGAGGCGATGGACGCGTAGGCCCAAAACCGACTTAGGCACGCCCCGAGAGGGGCGTGTATGGACCGCACCGCCGCTCGGACCCGTGAAACCACCGAGACGACGATCGAGGTGACACTCGACGTGGACGGCGACGGGGACGCCCGCGTCGACACCGGCATCGGCTTCTTCGATCACATGCTCGAATCGTTCGCCAAACACGGGCTGTTCGACCTCACCGTCGACTGCGACGGCGACCTGGAGATCGACGACCACCACACCGTCGAGGACGTCGCCCTCGTCCTCGGCGCGGCGTTCGAGGAGGCACTCGACGACAAACGGGGGATCCGCCGCTTCGCCGACCGGCGCGTCCCGCTGGACGAGGCGGTGGCGAGCGTCGTCGTCGACGTGAGCGGCCGCCCCCTCTTTCGCTTCGACGGCGAGTTCTCCGAGGAGCGGGTCGGCGAGTTCACGAGCGTCATGGCGCGTCACTTCGCGCGCTCGCTCTCGACCGCGGCCGGCCTCACCTGTCACGTCGAGGTGACGGGCGAGAACGCCCACCACGAAGTCGAGGCGCTGTTCAAGGCGCTCGCGCGCACGCTCGACGACGCGACCCGGATCGACGAGCGCCGGTCGGACACGCCGAGCACGAAAGGCGAGCTGTAAGTCGATACGACCGCTGTCGTACTCTCTTTCGACGTCCGTCGTTAGTTATTTGTCGGCGGGCGGAGAGGCCTCGCGTATGCAGGCGCTGGAGACCCTCGACAGCGACACATCGAAACTCGTCGTGTTGTACCTGCAACGCGTCGGCGACGCCACACCCGATCGGATCGCGGATCGACTGCGGCTCCCGCTGATGACCGTGTTGGCGACGGTCAGGTATCTGGACGAGGAGGGACTGGTCCGCCGGTTGGCGGGGTCGGATCGGATCGTCCTGACCGACGGACGGCGGGGGTTGTCGAGGCCGGGGCCGACGGGTAGCGATCGCGAGAGGGGGATCCGTCCGGGGCGCGAATCAGTCGAATAACGCCGTCGGACGGGGAGCGTCGTTCTGCTTGTTCAGGATGTGTTCCGGTTTGTCCACCTCGGCGTACTCGCGCTCGATCTCCTCCTCCTCGTCGACGTACAGGTTGTGTGTCTCCAGGAACTCCCGGCCGGTGTCGGAGAGGGTGTAAAAGACGAACGGGAAATCACGGGTTCGCTCGTCCTCGGGGGCCTCCACCTTCCGGACGAGACCGTATTCGATCAGCTTGTTCAGGTGTTCCCTGAGCGTGGCGCTACTCAACCCGGGGTTCATGAAGTCGATCTCGTCGAACGAGGGGCTCTTGTAGGGGTGACCGAGGATATCCTGGATGATTCGCCCTCGCGTCCGCTGTGTGACCTCGTGAACCAACTCCTCGTTGCCGGCGTCGTCCGGCGTCCGCCCTTCCGTGATCATGGCTATACCTCCCCGTTGAGAGCTACGGACATAAAGTTAACTAGGCCGTAACCTACTTGGTCGACTCCGGGGAGGTTCTTTTCGGGTCGGTTCCTGCCAACAGAAATGTTGAATATGAATCACTAACGAGACAGTCGTATCCGTGAAACCGGCACGCCGTGGGAGGACCCGAGAGTGAGTCCAGGGGACTGGGAACGAAGGAAGGACCGGCGGACGGACCGGAACCACCCGGACGGATCGGATGGGGACTGATTCGCCGGCCGTCCGCCGATGAATTCGGACGATCCGCCCGAGTCGAACGACGAGATAGTCGAGTCACTCGACCAGTTGAGTGGCTCGATCGACGCCAACGAGGATCGGATTTCGGAGTTGGCCCAGCGAGTGGACGAACTGGACGAACGTCAGCGGGATCTGCTCAAGAAGACCTCCGATCTGATGCAGCAGTACTCGGAGATACAGTCACAGTTCAGCGCGCTCGAAACGGTGAAGGCACAGGACGAACGGACCCGTCAGGAACGCGAACAGGCGGAGAAAGTGCGGATCGATATGGGCGGACTCCCAAGCGTAACCGTCCCGACCGAGGGTGTCGTCTCCCTTCTCCTCATCGTACTGATGCTTATGATCGTGCTGGTCATCGTGGGGATGTTGATGATACCCGACACGGTCGGTGAGTTGCTCCGGGCGTACCTCCTTTGATCAGCGGGGGACCAGCCGGCCACGACCGTCGGTTCGGACGTAGCTACTCGATCACGTCGCCGTTCACGAGGTAGTCGGGTACCTCGCCGGCGAGCGTCTGCCGGACGTTCCGGGCGGCCTTCTCCCGCAGTTCGCGGACGCTCTCGGCGGAGTTGTAGGCGGCGTGGGGCGTGAGGATCACGTCCTCCGGATCCAGCAGCGGCGAGTCCGACGGCGGCGGTTCCTCCGCGAGCGTGTCGAGGCCGGCGCCCGCGATGGCCCCCCGCTCGACGGCGTCGGCGAGGGCGTCCTCGTCGACGATGCCGCCGCGAGCGGCGTTGACGAGGAACGCGGATTCCTTCATCGCGTCGAGTTCGGCGGCGCCGATCATCCCCTCCGTCTCCGGGGTGAGCGGCGCGTGGATGGAGACGGCGTCCGACGCCGCGAGCAGGGTCGACAGGTCCTCGACCAGGGTCACGCCGTCGCCGACGTCCGCCGGATCGACGTAGGGGTCGTGGGCGATCACCTCCATGCCGAACGCGCGGGCCTTCTCGGCGACCGCCCGGGCGATGTCGCCGTAGGCGACGAGGCCGAGCGTCCGGCCGTCGAGGCGGTGCATCGGTCGGCCGGCGTGTTCGTCCCACTCCCCGCGGGCCGCCCGGGCGTCGAAGGCGACGACCTTCCGTGCCAGGGCGAGCAGGAGGGCGAAGGTGTGCGTCGACACCTCGGGGATGCAGTAGTCGGGGACGTTCGTCACGTAGACGCCGCGCTCGGTCGCGGCGTCGATGTCGACGTTGTCGACGCCGATGCCGGTCCGGGAGACGACCCGGCAGTCGGGCATCGCATCGAGCAGGGCGGCGTCGACGTCGGCGTACATGGCGATGACGGCGTCGGCGTCCGCGACGAGGTCGGGAAGGGGCTCGTCGCTCGCCTCGCCGTCGATCAACTCGGCGTCGATTTCGTCCAGGATCCGGCGTTCGACGTCGAGGTCGTCGAAGGTGTGGTCGGTGAAGACGACGGTGTGGGACATGGGGAGGGGTGGCGGGGGGAGTGTAGTAAGCGTTTGGACGGAAGTCGATGGGGGTGACCGACACGCGGCTGGCGGCGACGGACCGGGTCGATGGCCGCAGGTATATCAACCGTCCCGGACAAGTCGTCGGACGAATGTTCGACGAGATCATGGAGAAGTTCGAGGGGAGTCCGAGCCAGCAGGAGGTGATCCGACTCCTGCTCGAACGGGGCTTCTCCGTCAACGACGAGGGACGGGTCGTCTCCGGCGGCATCGAGATCCCCAACACGGGGATCGCTCGCGAGATCGGCGTCGATCGGCGGGTGGTCGACTCGACGACCGACGCCATCCTCGACGATCCGGAGCTCCGCCGCATCTTCCAGAACATCACGGCCATCCCCAGCCTGATGGATCTGGCGCCGGTGCTCGACCTCTCGGTGCTGACGGTCTGGGTCGACGACGAGACCGAATCGGGCATCGTCGCCGACGTGACGACGGCCATCGCCGACCGGGATATCTCCATCCGGCAGGTCATCAGCGAGGATCCCGAGTTCGTCGACGACGCGAAACTGTACGTCATCACCGACGCCACCCTTCCGGGCGATCTCCTGGTCGAGATCCGCGAACTGCCGTACGTCCGCCGGGTCGAGTTCTGATGGCCGAGACCTACCGCACGGTGGCCGAGCGGGCGGAGTCCGAGTTCGAGGTGAAGGGATCGGAGTTCCTCGGCCACGTCGCACCCGCCGAGTCGGTCGACGAGGCCGAGGCGTTCGTCGACGAGGTGCGGGCGGCGTACGACGACGCCACCCACAACGTGCCGGCCTACCGCGTGCCCGCCCCGGGCGGGGAGATGCTCCGGGAGTGGGCGAGCGACGACGGCGAGCCGACGGGGTCGGCGGGCAAACCCGCTCTGAACGTCCTCGTCCAGCGCGACCTGCGAAACGTCGTCGCGGTGGTGACCCGCTACTACGGCGGCGTCAACCTCGGCGTCGGGGGGCTGGCCCGGGCGTACGCCCGCGGCGTGAGCGACGCCGTCGACGCCGCCGGCGTGGTCGAGGAGCGACCCCACGAGCGCGTGTCGGCCGTCGTCGACTACGACGACTCGGGAACCGTCCGCGGAATCCTCGAGAGCGAGGGCGTCGACTTCGAGGCGAGTTACGAGGAGCGGGTGGCCTTCGAGGTGCGCGTGCCCGTCGCCGAGGCCGACGGCCTCCGGGACCGCCTCCGGTCCGCGACGGGCGGCCGTGTCGAACTAGAGTGATCCGGAGCCCTCCGGAGGAATACGGAGCGCTCGGGGGGTCCGCTTCGGTGGAGAATTCTCCGCGCTCGTCGGTTCGTCGTCGGGCGATTTTCGACGTGAAGCGAGGGGGTTGGACGCGCCGCCCGTCTCAGGTCGTCCGGAAGGCGCGGTCGCCGGCGTCGCCGAGGCCGGGGACGATGAAGCCGTTCTCGTCGAGGTGGTCGTCGATGGCGACGGTCAGCAGGTCCGCCTCGGGGACGGCCTCGGAGACGCGGAGCAGGCCGTCCGGGGCGCTGACCGCCGAGAGGACGAAGAGGTTCTCGGGGGCCGCCTGTCCCTCGAGGACGTAGTCGAGGACGGCCGACATCGTCGATCCGGTGGCGAGCATCGGGTCGGCGACGATGACGGTGTCGTCCTCGCTGATCTCGGGGAGTTTGACGTAGTCGACCGTGATGGGGAACTCGCCGTCCTCGTTCATCCCGGCCTCCTCGTCGCGGCCGGCGCTGATGACGCCCTGCTTGGCGCGCGGGAAGGCCTTCAACAGCCCCTCGACGAACGGCGTGGCCGCCCGCAGGACGTTGATGATGACCACGTCGTCGAGTCCCTTCACGCGCTCGCCGGTCGTCTCGGCGAGCGGCGTCTCGATGGAGACGTACTCCGTCTCCATCGCGCCGTCGATGATCTCGTAGCCACAGATGCGCCCGAGTTTCACGAGTCCCTTCCGGAAGGCGACCTGCTCGGTGTCGGCGTCGCGGATCTTCGAGAGCGTGTCCTTCGCGAGTGCGTGCGTGATGAGGTACGCGTCGTCGCGGTCTTCGATGGTCATCGTCGGGGAACCGGCCGCAGCGGACTTAAAACGCCTGACTCACCGCTGCGTGATCAGGTAGGTCACGCCGACGAGGACGGCCGCCAGGGTGGCGACGTTGACGGCGCCGTAGGCGACGATGTCGATGGCCGAGAGCCCCCAGACGACGACCCACGCGAACAGCGAGGACAGCACCAGGTTCAGCGCGAGGATCACCCGGGGGTCGCCCTCGGCGTCGGCCACCGCGTCGTCGAACCCCTCGGCGTCGTCGGCCATGCGTGTGAGGCGGTCCGACCGCCACTTACCTCTTGTCCCTGGCGCCCCACCGACACCCATGGACCGTCGCCTCCGGAACCGGGACGGCCGGCCGGTCGACCCCATCCCGTTCGTCGTCGTCGCCGGGCTGGGCGCGATGCTCGCGCTCTCGGTCGGCCCGCTCTACGGGCTGGCGTACGGCCTCTCGCTCCGGACGTCGCTCGCGGCGTCGGCGGTCGTCACCGTCGCGATCGGCGGCGGCGCGTACCACGAGTTCGTCCGCCGGGGGACGCCCGCGGCCGTCGACGTCCGTCGGGCCGACGCCGAGCGCCTGCGCTACCTCGCGCTGGCGCTCGGGGCGGTGCTCGTCACCCTGTCGCTCCCCCTGCTCTGATCGGTCGTCGCCGGGGGCGCCCCACGTGACGCTTATGTCTTCCCGTGCCCCGATCGGTACCGTGCACGACGTCGAACGCGACCGGTTCGTCGCCGCCAGTCCCCGCGAAATCGAGCGACGGCTCTCCCCGCGGGCGCTGCTGGCGTGGGAGGGGAGCTTCGAGGCGACGACCGTGACCGAGGACGGGGACGCGACGCTCGTCACCGCCACGGGACCGGGGATATCCTTCCGGCTCCGGTTCGAAGAACTGGCGGACGGCTACCGGTACGAACAGGTCGGCGACGGCCCCTTCGAGCGGATGGAGACGCGGGTGACGGTGACGGCCGAGGACGAGGGGTCGCGGGTCCGGGCCCGGTCGCGGGTGTCGCTCGCCCTGCCCGTGCCCCTGGCCGACCGCCTCGGGGCCTGGAAGCGGGGCGGCGAACTCGACCGACTGCTCGACGGGCTGGAGGGGGCGGTCTGATACTGTTTATCGTAAGTCATTACCGGTGGTTCGCCGGAACGTCTCGGCGAACCACCGGTAACCAGTTACAATAATCCGTATGAGGCCGGCCGTGTGGTCGTGTGCCGGCCCCGCACGAACGACGTGGATTTAGCCCGGAGGACGGGGTGACGTCGAGTATGGGACTCATCGACACGGTCTCGGCGGTGCTCTCGGCCTCGACGAACCGCGCGCCCGACGACGCCGGCGACGACGGCTCGGCCGGCGCGTTCTGGTGTGACGACTGCGGCGTCCGCGTCCGCGACGTCGACGTCGACGACGAGGGGCTCGACCGGGCGGCGGAGGGGACACCGCAGTGTCCCGACTGCGGCGACCCGATGCGGTTCGAGCGGGCGGCCGGCTCCGGGTGTGCCTGCTGATCAGGGCTCGCGGAGGACCGCCGTCTCGCCGTCCGTCGTCGGGAAGGGCTCGGTGGCGTCGACGGCGGCCTCGCCCGCCGGGCCGTCGCCCCACTCCTCGTCGGTGACGAGCGCGTCGTCGAGCCGGTCGCGGAGGGCCGACTCGTCGACGTCGGTGCCGATGACGACGAACTCGGTCCGGCGGTCGCCGTACGTCTCGTGCCAGTCGAGGTCCGGCCGGTTCGCGCGGTAGGTCTTGCGGTCGATTTCGGGGAGCGACGCGATCCACGGCCCCCGGGCGGTGACCCGGACCGACGCCCCCGCCTGCCCCACGGACTGTCTGTACTCGTTGCCGGCGACCCATATCGTTCCCTTCGAGCGGACGACAGTGGGCGGGAGATCGCGGAGGACGGACGCGATCCGCTCGGGGTGGAACGGGCGGCGGCGGCGGTACGTAACGGAGGAGACGCCGTACACCTCGTCCGGGTGGGCGTGGTGGTGGTCGCCGCCGTGGTCCGCCTCGATGGCCCGCTTCCAGCCGGGGAGGTCGGCGAGGGCGTCGACGTCGACGCCGCCGGCGTCGAGGAGGCGAGCGGGGTCGACCGCGGAGAACTCCGTGCGGAGCGTCTCGACGCCGGGACGGAGGCCGGCGACCAGCGACTCGGCCCGGTCGAGTTCCGCGTCGGTACACAGGTCGGCCTTGTTGAGCACGACGAGCGTCGACACCTCGACCTGTTCGACGAGGAGGTCCGAAAGCGGGCGGTCGTCGGCGGTCCCGCGGCGTTCGGGCACGCCGTCGCCGTCGAAGGTGTCGAGGAAGAGCCGCGTGTCGAGGACGGTCACGAGCGCGTTCACGCGGTAGCGGGCGGCGGCGGCGGAGTCGGTGGTGAACAGGCGCGCCACCGGCGCGGGTTCGGAGATGCCCGAGGACTCCACCACCAGCGCGTCGAAGTCGCGTTCGCGGGCGAGGCGGACGACCGCCGTCTCGAGGTCACCGCGGAGCTCACAGCAGATACAGCCGTTCGAGAGTTCGGCGACCGCCCCGCTCGGGGCCGACCCCTCCGCGAGGAGTTCGGCGTCGACGTTCACCTCGCCCATGTCGTTGACGAGGACGGCGACGTCGCGGTCGGCGTTCGCGAGCAGGTGGTTCAGCAGCGTCGTCTTGCCCGCGCCGAGGCTCCCGGACAGGACGGTCACCGGGATGCGGTCCGAGTCGGTCATGGGGGAACGTGGGGGCCGCGACGGCTTGAAGCCCGGCGTCTCGGCGGCGGCGCACACCCGGCACGGGGTTTATATCTCGGCGACGGTTGGATGAGAGACGATGACAGTCGCCGACCGCATCGCGGCCTACCGCGAGACCCTGCGGGAGTGGCTCCGGGGGCTGTACCACGGCATGATCTCCCATCCGGCGTACGAGAAAATCGAGAAGGAAGCCGAGGACAGCGAGGACGCGTTCCTGCTGGCCTGCTTCCCCGACGCGTTCGGCATCCCCTCGCCGGTCTCCTACTACACGGCCGAACTGCTCCCCTACCTCGAAGACGAGTTCGAGGCGTGGGAGCGTCGCCTGTGGGACCGGGACTCGTATCTCGAACGCAAGGGCCAGCAGTACCACTTCTGAGATGGAGCCGTTCGTCTTCTTCGGCGGCAAAGGCGGCGTCGGCAAGACGACCGTCTCCTGTGGGTACGCCCGGCGGTGTGCGACGGCGGGCGTGGAGACGTTGATCGTCTCGACCGATCCCGCCCACTCGGTGTCGGACGTGTTCGACCAGTCGTTCGACGACAGCCCGCAGTCGGTCGACGGAATCGAGGGACTGTCGGCGATGGAGATCGATCCGGAGACGGAGGTGGCGAACCACCTCGACGGCATCCGCCAACAGCTCTCCGAACAGGTGTCGGCGTCGATGGTCAACGAGATCAACCGACAGCTGGAGATGGCCCACCAGACGCCCGGCGCGTACGAAGCGGCGCTGTTCGACCGGTTCGTCGAGGTGATGCGCGGGAGCGAGGACTACGATCGGGTGGTGTTCGACACGGCACCCACGGGATCGACGCTCCGACTGCTCGGCCTGCCGGAGTTCCTGCGCGACTGGATCGATCGCCTGACCCACAAGCGCCGACAGAGCATCGACCTCTTCGAGAAGGCGGCGATCGGCAACAACGAGCCCCGGCGGGTGATGGCGGGCGATCCGGTCCTCGAACGGCTGGAGGAGCGCCGCGACTTCTTCGAGTTCGCGGGCGGCGCCCTCCGGAACGACGCCGCCTTCTTCCTCGTGCTCAACCCGGATCAGCTGTCGGTCAACGAGACCGGGCGATCGATCGAGGGGATGGCCGAGCGGGACCTGTCGGTCCGGGGACTGGTCGCGAACCGACTGACGCCGGCCCCGGACGACGACGAGGACGGGCGCGGCGCCCGCTACCTCCGGGACCGGATCGAGACGGAGCGCGAGCGCCTCGAACAGGTCCGCGAGCGGTTCGACCCGCCGCTGGTCGCGGAAATCGAATCCCGACCGCGGGAGATCCGGGGCGACCTGCTGGCCGCGGTGGCCGACGAACTCGACATCGACCCGAGCGCCGAGGCGCCGACGTTCGTCGGTCGTGGCGGCTGACCGGCACGTTCACACGGGACACCAACGCTTAAGTCGGACTTTCATTATCTTTGTTATCGGGCGACACATGACACAAGTAATCTGGATCGTACTCGCGGTGCTGGTGACGTTCACGCTCGGCTACGTCGGGTACTCGCGCTACCTCGCGCAGTTCGTGGGGCTCGAGGAGGACGCCGAGACGCCAGCACACAAGTACGAAGACGGACAGGAGTACGTACCGTCGAAGAAACCGGTGTTGTTGGGGCATCACTACTCGAGCATCGCCGGCGGTGCGCCGATCGTCGGTCCGATCACCGCGGGGGCCGTGTGGGGATGGCTGCCGGCGCTTTTGTGGATCGCCATCGGCAACCCCCTGATGGGTGCGGTCCACGACTTCGTCTCGCTGTCCGGCTCGCTCCGGCACGAGGGGAAGTCGATCGGCTACATCATCGGCCAGTACGTCGGCCGGAAGGGCAAGAACATGCTGCTGTGGTTCGCGTTCCTCACCATCATCCTGGTGGTGGCGGTGTTCGCCCTCGTGGTGGCCATCGTCTTCAACGCGTTCCCACAGGTGGCGACGGCGAGTTTCGTCTACGTGGTGCTCGCGCTCGTGTTCGGCGTCTACCTCTACCAGCTCGACGGCCCGTTCATCCCGGGGACGGTCCTGTTCGTCGCCGGCGTCTTCGGCGGCGTCTGGGTCGGGCTCCAGTACCCGTTCGCGCTGTTCCCGCTGGCGGAGGGCTCGCACCCCGCGGGCACGTTCGTGCTGCTCTCGGGGGCGGGGAGCTGGGTGCCCGCCGCGGGATCGCTCGGCGCCAACACCGCGGCGTGGATTCCGGTCGTACTGGTGTACGCCGGCATCGCCAGCGCGCTCCCGGTGTGGGTGTTGCTCCAGCCGCGTGACTACCTCTCGTCGTTCCTGCTGTACACGGGCGTCGGGGGCGCGCTGCTCGCCGTGATCGTCGGGACCATCTTCGGCACGAGCAGCCAGCCACTCACCATCGACTCCTCGATCGGCATGTACAACGGGTTCTGGGGGGTCGAGGGCGTCTTCCTCCCGCTGTTCCCGCTCCTCTTTATCACCATCGCCTGCGGGACGATCAGCGGCTTCCACTCGCTGGTCTCCTCGGGGACGACCGCGAAGCAACTCGACAAGGAGACCGACGCCCGCCTCATCGGCTACGGCGGGATGCTCGGCGAGGGCTTGCTCGCGGCCGTCGCGCTGTCGACGCTCGCGGTCGCGGGCTTCGCGGGCGACGCCGCCGCCGGCGGCATCGGGGGCGCGCTCCCCAACTTCGCCTCCGGCGGGGGGATCATCCTCACCAGCTTCGGCCTGCCCGAGACGCCCGCCAGCGTCTTCATGGCGCTCGTGCTGGTGAGCTTCCTCCTGACCTCGACGGACACCGCCGTCCGCCTCGGTCGGTACATGATGGAGGAGATCGTCGGAATGCCCGCGGGCCAGACCGCCACCGGGCTGGAGAGCGTCAGCCTCGGTAACCTCGCCCGCGGTCGCTACACCAACCCCGTCATCCAGACGCTGGCCGCCTACGCGCTCGTCGCGTCCGGCGAGTGGGTCGTGCTGTGGGGGCTGTTCGGCGGCGCCAACCAGCTGCTCGCCGCGCTCGCGCTCCTGACCGCGACCGTGTGGCTCGCCAACTGGGACGACTCCAAGCAGCTCATCTCCACCGGCGTCCCGATGGCCATCATGACGGTCATCACGGTCCTGGGGCTGCTGTGGCTGGCTATCTACGAGAACATCTACACGAACATCCTCCAGGGTGGGGCCGAGAGCACGTCGGCGCTGATCTCCAGTGCCGTCCAGGCCGCGCTGGCGTTCGTGCTCATCTACCTCGCGCTGTCGCTCGTCCGCATCGGCTACGCGAACATCCGGAGCGTCCGGGGCGAGGGCGGGGCGGCCGGCGCCCCGAGCGACGACTGACGCCGACGACGCGCTTTTTTTATCCGTCGTACGCGACGTCGGCGAGCGGCGCGACCGTCGCGTCGGCCGTCGGGGCGAGCGCCATCGCGGTGACGGCGTCGTCGCCGGCGCGAGCGCGCGCCCGAACCAGCGCGAGTTCGTCGTCGTCGGCCGTCGCCGTCTCCCGTGACGTCTCGGTCCCGAGGAGCGTGCCCCTCCCCGACTCGGTCCAGTCGGCGACGGTCGCGACCGACCGATCGGTCGCCAACTCGACGACGCGGGACGGATCGAGCGCCGGAACCGGATCGTACCGCGTCTCGCTGTTCTCGACGATGCGGACCGTCGGCGCGGTCACCAGGCCGAACCGTCGCCCCGCGTCGGCGCGGTAGACCCGGCGGAACAGCGTCGCGACGACGTCCCGGCTGGCGCTCAGCTCCACGTCGCCGGCGAGGTCCGTATCGACCGTCGTCTCGACGGTGACCGTCTCGGCGACGGCCCGCGCGTACCCCGCCGCGGCCGCGGCGTCGTCGGGGAGGGTCGCCGGCGCCGACGCGCTCGCCTCGATCGGCTCGCTCTCCTCGGGGACGAGGCCACAGCCCGCGAGCCCCGCGAGACCGGCGAGGAGGGATCGGCGGCGCATATCACTTCCAGAACCGGCGAGCGAGCCGGTCGAGCAGCCCGGGATCGGGGTCGGCGAGGTCCCGCCAGAGCGCGAAGGCTTGGACGGCGTCGGCGACGTCGCTGGCGACGGCGGTGCGTCGTGCCGGCGCGACGACGATCAGGTTCACCTCGTAGTGGCCGTAGTAGCCGAACTTCAGCAGGGTGCGGTCCCGGAACCCGGAGACGAACTCGCGGACGTCGTCGGGAATCTCGTCGGCGACGAGGACGAAGGTGACGTCGGTCCGGTAATGTTCCTCGTGGCCGGTCACGCGCTCGTCGGCCACGTCGTGCCCGAGGTCGACCAGCCGTTCGAGTTCGGCGACGGTGGGGCGGCCGACCCGGCGGGCGAACAGGTACTCCTCGGACTCGTGGTCGGCGTAGGAGAGCGCGGGGTGGACGAACTGCTTCTGGTTCACCACCCGCAGTTCGCCGTAGAGGTCCCAGCGTTCGCCCGCGACGTGGGCGTCCCTGTCCAGGTCGTAGCTGTGCATCAGACGGTCACTCACCCGGTCGAGATACGGGTCGTCGGGCCAGTCGGGGATCGCCTCGACCACCTCGTCGGGGAGGTCGGCCGCCCGGGCCTCCTCGGGAGCCCCCCAGTCGTCGGCGGGGGCGTCCGGCGAGTCCGGCGATTCGGACGCGGGGTCGGCCCCCGACGGGGCGGCCGCCGGGTCGTCGCTCATCGGCGGCGACGGCGGCGGGTCGGTGTCGGCGTCGCGAGTCGGTGCATGGGGGGGCGTACTCCGGCGACGGTGAAAAGCGCATCGCGGCCGGGATTTAAGCCGCTGGCGGCCCAAACACGGACGATGGCGAAGGATACCGAAGCGTGCGGCCGCTGCTCGATGAGCGTCGTCGTCGACGCGGTCGACGAGGACGACCACGACCCGTTCGGCGACGAACGGATCGAGGTCGACCGCGAGTCGATGGAGCGGGCGTCCCCGGAGGCGTGGCTCGCGCGGGTCTCGACGCGGATCGACGACGCGGTGACGCGGTTCGTCTGGAACCGTTAGGGCTCGTAGGCGTGGACGTCGCCGTCGACCGCCGGCGCGCCGATAGCGACGACGTCGACGGTCTCGGTCGCGTCCTCGGGGTTGTACGCGAACTGCGGGCTGCCGGGGTCGACCGTGAGCAGCGTATCCGGCCCCGCCTCCAGGGTTCCTTCGGGCGTGTCGACGTGGAGCGTCCCCGAGAGGACGTAGAAGGCCTCCTCCTGGTCGTCGTGGTAGTGGTAGGCGAGCGGCAGTTCCTCGCCCGGTTCGGCCGTGTAGCGGTTGATCGCCATCTCCGAGAGGCCGGCGGGGTCGGACAGCGACCGGCGCGTACAGGGGCGGTCGGGGTCCGGTTCGACCTCGTCCGTGTCGACGACGTGGTAACCCATACGCCAACCCGGTCGTGGCGATACAAAAAGGTCGTCGTCGCAGGCGTCACGGCTCGGCGTGGCACGGAACGGTTTTGTGCACCGACGCCCTGA
Source organism: Haloplanus salinarum (assembly GCF_009762275.1). Taxonomy (NCBI): domain Archaea; kingdom Methanobacteriati; phylum Methanobacteriota; class Halobacteria; order Halobacteriales; family Haloferacaceae; genus Haloplanus; species Haloplanus salinarum. The sequence continues at coordinate 2,083,950 of NZ_CP034345.1, forward strand.
GGGCCTGACAAGCGATGGAAGAGAGCGTATCCGGATTCAAGCGCCGGGGGACGTGGCCGGAGATCGTCGAACACGGCGAACGCATCACGCACGCCCTCCGCGAGGCCGGCGGCGGCGGCGAGGCGTTCGAGGAGTGGGACGAGTGGCGACCCAAGTCCCACGAGCGCCTCGGCGAGGACGTCAACGAGAAGACGGCCGAGCAGGCGAGCGTCGGCGAGGGGGAAGGCGAGAAGGCGGGCAAGAACCCCGACGAGGACCTCCGCACGGCCGGCGAGAAGCTCTCCGAGTCCTACGAGCGCGTCGAGGAGGGCGACAACGAGGGCGCGGTCGAACAGTGGCAGGACTCGATCAACTACGTCGCCCGGGCCGCCGACTCGGCGGGGCGGAAGGCACTCCGGGCGGTCGAGGACACCGTCTACCGGAAGGTGATGACACAGCTCGCCCCCTACTACTTCGACAACGAACTCGTGAGCGCCAACATCCAGAAGACGGCGCGTGGCGGCGACGAGGATCAGTTCGTCTTCGAGGTGAACATCAACGACGACGACCTCAAGGCGGCGGTGAGCGACCGGCTGGCGAGCTACGAGGACAGCGTCGACCGCTGGCACATCGACACCGAGAAGCAGACGGAGATCGCGGAGGTCGTCGAGGGCGTCGAACCGCCGGAGAACGGCGGCGAGTCGAAGTCGACGACGAACTGAGTCGCGTGCGCGGCCGGGCGGCCCGCCGGAGCGGCGGGCCGGAGTCGGGCACCACGCCTATGCCCGAGAACCTGCTAGGGGAGCGTATGCACGTCGAGTTCGACCGCGACACCTGCATCGGGATGTACCAGTGCGTCGAGGAGTGGGCGGCGTTCGAGGAGAACCGCAACGACGGGAAGGCGGACCTCGCGGGGAGCGAGGAGACGGACCCGGACCTGTTCGTTCGCGAGGTGCCCGAGGACGCCGAACTCGACGCCGAGTTCGCGGCACGGACTTGTCCGGTCGACGCCATCGAACTGTACGACGACGACGGCGAGCGGATGGTCTAGACGGGCGGCGCCCTCGGAGACGGCGGCCGCCGGGACGGACCACTTTCACCGCGGTTCGCCAACCCTTAACCCCGCCGGCGACCACGTTCGGACGATGGCGGCCACCGACGACGGCGATCAGGCGTACGTCGACCACCCCCTGTTGGTCCCCGAGGTCATCGAGCGGCGGGAGTACCAGCGGCGACTCGCTGACACCGCGAGCGAGGACCACACCCTCGTCTGCCTGCCGACGGGCCTCGGCAAGACGACGGTGAGCCTGCTCGTGACCGCCGACCGCCTCCACGAGGTCGGCGGGACGGCGCTCTTTCTCGCGCCGACCAAGCCGCTGGTCCAGCAACACGCCGCGTTCTACCGCGAGGCGCTCACGGTTCCGGACGACGCGATAACCGTCTTCACCGGGGAGGTGCGACCGGACGACCGGGCCGACCTCTGGACCGAGAGCCGGGTGGTCATCGCGACGCCGCAGGTCGTCGAGAACGACCTGATCGGCGGCCGCATCTCGCTTGCCGACGTGACACACCTGACCTTCGACGAGTGTCACCGCGCGACCGGCGACTACGCCTACGTCTACATCGCGGAGCGCTACCACGCGGACGCCGAGGCGCCGCTGGTGACGGGGATGAGCGCCTCGCCCGGCGGCGACGAGGAGGCGATCATGACCGTCTGTGAGAACCTCGGCCTGCGCGAGGTGGCGGTGATGACCGAGGACGACGCCGACGTGGCCGAGTACACCCACGACACGGACGTCGAGTGGGAGCGGGTAACCCTCCCTGACACGATACTGGAGATCAGGGACGCGATCAACGAGGTGATCGTCGACCGCCTGGAGACGCTGAAGGAACTCGGCGTCACGAACACGACGAGTCCGGACCTCTCACAGCGGGACCTCAACCGGATGCGCGGACAGCTGCAGGACCTCATCGACGCCGACCAGTCCGAGGGCTACGAGGGGATGTCCGTCCACGCCGAGGTGATGAAGCTTCGTCGGGCCGTGGAACTCGCGGAGACACAGTCGGTGGAGTCCCTCCGCAGATACTTCGAGCGCCAGCGCAACGCCGCCCGCGCCTCGGGTGCGTCGAAGGCGAGTCAGCGGCTAGTCGCGGAGCCGAAGGTGCGGGACGCGATGCGGACGGCCGAGGAGTTCGACGACCTCCACCCGAAGTTCCGGCAGACCCGCGTCCTGCTGGCCCAGACCCTCGGCATCGGCGGCGGCGAGCGCGTCATCGTCTTCACGGAGTCGCGGGACACCGCCGAGGCACTCACCGACTTCCTGAGCGAGAGCTTCGACGTGCAGCGGTTCGTCGGCCAGGGCGACAAGGACGGCTCCGACGGCATGACCCAGAAGGAGCAAGGCGAGACGCTCGACGCCTTCCGGGCCGGCGAGTTCGAGGTGCTGGTCTCCACCTCCGTCGCCGAGGAGGGACTGGACGTCCCCGAGGTCGACCTGGTCCTGTTTTACGAACCCGTTCCCACGGCGATCCGATCGATCCAGCGGAAGGGCCGGACCGGGCGCCAGGAGGAAGGCCGTGTCGTCGTCCTCATGGCCGAGGACACCCGCGACGAGGCGTTCTTCTGGATCTCCCGCCGCCGGGAGCAGGAGATGGAAGACGAGTTGGCGAAGCTGAAAGGCGTCGCCGACGAGATGGCGGCTGAACTCGACGACGGCCAGACCGCCCTCGACTCGTTCGACGACGAGTCGTCGGCCGGAGACGAGGGAGGGAGCGCCGCGGAGGCCGACGGCGGGGCGAGCGCACGGCCGGGGCTGGCCCAGTTCGGGAGCGCGGACGACGGCTCCGGATCGACGGACGACGACGGCGTCGTCGCGACCGCCGAGGGTGACGACGAGGGGGTCGAAATCGTCGTCGACCAGCGGGAACTCGACTCGGCCATCGCACGGGACCTCTCGACCCGCGAGGGCGTCGAGACGCGACTGGAGACGCTAGCGGTCGGCGACTACGTCGTCTCGGACCGCGTGGCCGTCGAGCGCAAGACCGTGTCCGATTTCCTCGATACGCTCACCGGCGGCGACCGCTCGCTGTTCGAGCAGGTGGGCGACCTCTCCCGTCACTACGCGCGGCCGGTCGTCCTGCTGGAGGGTGAGGGACTTTACGAGGAGCGAAACGTCCACCCCGACGCCATCCGCGGCGCGCTGGCGTCGCTCTCGGTCGACTTCGGCGTGAGCGTCCTGCGGACCGAAGGGGAGGCGGACACGGCTGACCTGCTGGCAGTACTCGCGAAACGCGAACAGACGACCAGCGACCGCGCCGTCAGCGTCCACGGCGAGAAGAGCGCGAAGACCCTCGACGAGCAACAGGAGTACGTCGTGGGTGCCATCGCGGACATCGGCCCCGTGACCGCCCGCTCGCTCCTGGAACACTTCGGGAGCGTCGAGGCGGTGATGACCGCCCGGGAGGAAGACCTGCTGGCGGTCGACGGGGTCGGCGAGGTGACCGCCGACCGCATCCGGACCGTGGTCGGCAGCGACTACGACTAGAACCGACTGCGCCCGTCGAGCGCCGCGAGCGTCTCGGCGGCCTCGCGGGCGGCGGCCAGCAGCTCCCTGGCGCGACGGGGGTCGTCCGTCTCTTCCGCTGCGCGCGCGAACCGATCGAGCGTCCGCGAGAGCGACGCCCGGGTGTCGTCGAGGTCCGGCGCGGCTCCGGTCCCCGCGCCGCGGCCCCCGGCGGCACCACGAGACCGGTCGGCAGCCGGCGGGTCGGCGTCCCCGCCGGTCGGAGCGGGGCGACGGTCCCGGGCGACGGCCGGTGCCGAGGGACCGGCCTCCGTGTCCGTCTCGTCCCGGACCGCTTGGGCGTCGGCGCCCGTCTCGGCGGGGTCGGCGTCCGCTCCGGTCGCGTCGGCGCCCGTCTCGGCGGGGTCGGCGTCCGCCTCGGCTGCCGCGGACGAGGCGTCCTCGGCGTCGGCGTTCGGGGCCTGACACGTCGGGCAGAACTCCTCGCCGTCGTAGCGGAAGATGGGGTCGCCACACGCGTCGCAGTGGTTGTTGGTCATCGTCGCCCCCTTCAGGAGGAGTTCGCTCATGCGCTGTGTCGACGCGCGCTTCTCCCGGTCCTGCTCGTACTTCTCCCGGAGTCGCTCGCGCTCCGCCTCCTTGTCGAACTCGCTCATGGACGGAGAGAGGCGGCCGAGGTCGAAAAACCCCACGGGACGGCGATCAGGGGACATCGCCGCCGTCCGACGGTCGGGTGTTCCGAAGCGTTTAATCGGGACCCCCGGCCAAAGGTAGGTGAAATGACGAAAGTGAGCGTCATCGGCGCGGCGGGCACCGTCGGGGCCGCGACGGCGTACAACATCGCGCTCCGCGACATCGCGGACGAACTCGTCCTGGTCGACATCCCGGACATGGAGGCCGAGACGGTCGGGCAGGCGGCCGACGTGAACCACGGCGTCGCCTACGACTCGAACACGGTCGTCCGGCAGGGCGACTACGCGGCGACCGAGGGGTCGGACGTGGTCGTCATCACGGCGGGCATCCCCCGCAAGCCCGGACAGACCCGGATCGACCTCGCGGGCGACAACGCCCCCATCATGGAGGACATCGGCTCCTCCATCGCCGAGTACAACGACGACTTCGTCTCGATCACCACCTCGAACCCGGTGGACCTCCTCAACCGTCACCTCTACGAGACGGGCGACCGCGACCGGCACACGGTGATCGGGTTCGGCGGCCGCCTGGACTCGGCGCGCTTTCGCTACGTCCTCTCCCGGCGGTTCGACACGCCCGTCCGGAACGTCGAGGCGACGATCCTCGGCGAACACGGCGACGCGCAGGTGCCCGTCTTCTCGAAGGTCCGGGTCGACGGCCGCGACCCCGAGTTCTCGGCCGACGAACGTGAGGAGATCCTCGGCAACCTCCAGGAGTCGGCGATGGACGTCATCGAACGCAAGGGTGCGACCGAGTGGGGGCCCGCGACGGGCGTCGCCCACACGGTCGAGGCCGTCCTCCGGGACACCGGCGAAGTGCTCCCTGGGAGCATCGCCCTCGACGGCGAGTACGGCTACGAGGACACCGCGTTCGGCGTCCCCCTCAGACTCGGCGCGAACGGCGTCGAGGAGGTCGTCGAGTGGGACCTGGCCGACTACGAGACCGACCTGATGGACGAGGCCGCCGAGAAACTCGCCGACCAGTACGGGAAGATCGCCTGAGGTTTATCATCGATCCCGCGGCCACCGGCCCCGTGACCTGACGAGGGCCGCGGGACGCTCGCGGGAGCGCGGCGCCACGTCCCGCGTCGCCGCCGGGGCGCCGCCTGCTCGCTACAGTCGTCTCGTCAGCGCCTCGACCGTCTTCTCACCGACACCCTCGACGTCCCGTAGATCCGCGACCGAGGCCGCCCGCACGTTCTCGACGCTCCCGAACCGTCGGAGGAGTCGCCGTCGCGTCTCGGGGCCGACGCCCGGCACCTCGTCCAGGGCCGTCGACACCTCGTCGCGGACGGTGCCGTGGTACTGGACGGCAAAGCGATGGGCCTCGTCGCGGACGCGCTGGCAGAGGTGGAGGTGTGGCGCGTCGGCGTCCCAGTCGTGGACGCCGTCGGGCGCGATCACCCGCTCGTCGGCCTTCGCCAGCGCGACGGCGGGGACGTCCCACCCTGCCTCGGCGAGGGCGTCCCGGGCGGCCGCCAGTTGCCCCTCGCCGCCGTCGATCAGGAGAAGGTCCGGATCGGGGCGGTCGTCCGTCCCGTCGACGGCCCGGTCGGCCCGCCAGCGGACGAGTTCGCGCATGTTCGCGTAGTCGTCGTTGCGGTCGGTGAGCTTCTTCCGGCGGTAGGCCGCCTTCTCGGCGCTCCCGTCGACGAAACAGACGTCGCTGCCGACGGCCGACCGACCGCCCGTGTGGCTCACGTCGAACCCCTCGATGCGCTCGACCCGTCCGTCGAGGCCGAGCGCGTCGGCGAGGCGGGCGCCGCCGTCGTCGCGGCCGGTCCGACTGCGCGCGTTCTTGAGCGCGAGGTCGACCAGTTTGGCCTCGCGACCGGCGCCGGGGACGCGCAGGGCGACGCCCGCCGCGTCCAGCCACGCACGCACCTCGTCGTCGTCGAGGCGCTCGGGGAGGAGGACGGCGTCGGGGAGGTCGCGGTCGGCGTAGTACTGAGGGATGAACGCCGCGAGGAGGGCCGCGGTGCGGTCCTCGCCCTCGGGGGCGTCGAGGCGGTGTCGCGACCGGTCGACGAGTTGGCCACGCTCGCTGTGGAGACGGGCGACCGTCGCCCGGTCGCCTTCCACCGCCGCACCCAGCACGTCGACCGTGCGCTCGTCGGCCGGCGCGGTCACCGCCTCGCCACCCGACCCGTGGAACGACTCGACGACGTCGAGGCGGTCCCGGAGGTTGGCGGCGCGCTCGAAGGACTGTGCCTCCGCGGCAGCCGCCATCTCCCGGCGGAGCGGATCGGCCAGTGCGCCCGTCTCGCCCTCGAAAAAGCGGACCGCCGCGCGGACGTCCTCGGCGTACGAGGCGGGATCGATCTCGTCGGTGCAGGGCGCGCTACACAGGCCCATCTCGTAGTCGAGACAGGGACGGTCCCGGCCGCGATACTTGTGGTCGGAACAGCCACGGAGGCCGTACACCTCGCGGATCGCCTTCACGACCGTCTCGACGCTTCCCTTCTCGGTGAATGGCCCGAACACGGTCGCCCCCTCGTCGGGGTCCCGAGTCACCTCGATCCGGGGGATCCGGTGGTCGGTGAGTTGGACCAGCGGGTAGGATTTGTCGTCCTTCAGGCGGACGTTGTACCGCGGCTGGTGGCGCTTGATGAGATTTGCCTCCAGCAGGAGCGCCTGGGTCTCGGTGTCGGTGACCGCCACGTCGATCCGGTCGGCGCGGTCGACCATCCGCCGGATGCGGTCGCTTCGCGGGTCGGCGTAGGCGCGGACGCGGTCCCGGAGGTCGACCGCCTTGCCGACGTACTGGACGTCCGCATCCGCGTAGAAGAGGTAGACGCCCGGGTCGGTCGGGAGGTCGGCGGCGCGCTCGCGAACCCCACTCGCGTCCATCACCGCGTCCGTAGCGATTCCGCACGGATGAGCCTGACGCGTCGACCGCGAGTTTCATCGTTGAGAATCGTAGGAAAACGTTAAGGAGAGACGTGGCTACGGCAGTCACATGAATCACGCTCCCGACTCACACGGATCGGAACCGTCGGCGGGCGACACCCGTTCCGAACGGGGTCGGACCGACGGCGGTCGAGACGACGCCGTCACGATCGAATCGATGGACGCCGACGTCGAGACGGACGAAACGGGAGCGACGAACGGGGCCCACGAGACGGTCGAAGTGGACCTCAACGTCGACGACGACGTCCTCATCGACGGTGTGGGGATGCCGGTGTTCATCCTCGATCGGGACGGCGCCATCGCGGCGTGGAACCACAGCATCGAGGAGCTGACCGGGAACGGCGACGACGTGGCCATCGGGTCGACGGCTCCGAGCACGGTGTTCTACCCGGACGGACGGGAGCGGGAGATGCTGGCCCAGACGGTACTCGACGCCCCGGAATCGGCCGACGAGCGGTCGGACGTGGAACTCGAAGACGAGGCGCTGTCGCTGTACGCGACCGACGAGACGCTGACCGACCGCTGGGGGAATACGCGTCACTTCCGACACACGTCGATGCCGCTGTACGAGGACGGGGAGTTCGTGGCGGTCATCCAGGCCATCCGCGACCGGACCGACGAGGTCAGACGACAGGAGGCGGTCGCGGACCTGGTCGAGGAGGTCAGGGGCACGCTCCACGACCTGGCCGACGGTCGCCTCGACTCGCGGGCGGCGTTCGACGCCGACGGACGGGCGGTCGACGACCGCCTCGCGGGGGTCGTCACGGAGTTGAACCGGACGGCCGAGGAGTTCGAGAGCCTCGCCAGCCAGGTCGACGACGAGACGCAGTCGCTGGCCGACGCCATCGACCGGACGGCGACGGCCGCGGCCGACATCGCGGAGAACGTCGACGACCAGAACGGCCTGCTCCAGGAGGGTGCCGAGGAGATGCAGTCGTTCAGCGCGAGCATCGAGGAAGTGGCGGCGACGACCGACGAGGTGGAGTCGGCCGCCGACGAGGCACGGGGCGCGGCGACGGAGGGGTTGGACGCGAGCGAGGACGCCCGCGAGGCGACCGAGAGCGTCGTCGACGTGGGCGAGGAACTCGTCGAGGACGTGACCGCCCTCGGCGACCGGATGGACGACATCGAGGAGGTGGTCGAGGTCATCTCGGAGGTGGCCGACCGGACGAACCTGCTGGCGCTCAACGCCAACATCGAGGCGGCGCGGGCGGGCGAGGACGGCGACGGGTTCGCCGTCGTCGCCGAGGAGGTGAAGAGTCTCGCCGAGCAGACCCACGAACACACCGAGGAGATCACGGACGACATCCAGACGCTCCAGGCCCAGACCGACGAGACCGTCGACGCCGCCACCCGGTCGGTCGAGCGGATCGGGACGGCGAGCGAACAGATCGACGAGGTACTGGAGACGTTCGAGGAGATCGCGGAGACCATCGACCGGGTGGCGGACGGCGTCGCGGAGGTGTCCCGGACGGCCGACGACCAGGCGGCGACCGGTGAGGAGCTGACCGCGACCATCGAGACGCTCCGGGATCGGGCGACCGAGACGGCCGAGGCCGCCGATCGGATCGTCGCGGCGGCCGACGAGGCCGACGCGGCGGTCGACGAACTCGTGCGGAGCGTGGACGAACTGCGGGCGAACGAAGCGCGCACCGACGGCCGGTAGGTCGAGGCGGACGATCCGGGCGAATATAACCCGCGGGCGACGATAGTCCGACCATGAGCGACGGATCGACGCGGCTGTGGCTGGTCGAGCGGACCTACGACGACAAGGGGCTGATCTCGCTGGTGTACGCGACGACCGACGGCGAGGCCGTCCGGCGGATCGAGCGCGCACCGATCGCCGTCGAGCGGTCGGGGGGCGTCACCGCGGCCGTCGAGGCGGAGCGGGACGCACTCGCCCCCGTGGAGGAGGCGTCGCTGCGGGAACGGTACGCGGCGGAGGCCGAGCGGATGGCCGAAAACCACGACCCCGAGGAGACGGTCTGAGGCCCACACCTAAACTCTTTAACCAGGACTGGACCAAGGGGTTCCCATGGCCGCAATCGAACTCGACGGCGTGACCAAACGCTTCGGCGACGTCACCGCCGTCTCGGACCTCGACCTCACGGTCCCCGAGGGCGAGGTGTTCGGCTTTCTCGGACCGAACGGTGCGGGGAAGTCGACGACGATCAACATGTTGCTCGATTTCGTCCGCCCGACGGCAGGCGAGGTGCGCGTCCTCGGCATGGACGCCGGCCGCGACAGCGTCGCGGTGCGCCGTCGGACGGGCGTCCTCCCCGAGGGATACGACGTGTACGAGCGTCTCACCGGGCGCAAACACGTCGAGTTCGCCATGCGCTCGAAGGAGGTGGACGGCGACCCCGACGCGGTGCTCGAACGGGTGGGCATCGCCGACGCGGCCGACCGCAAGGCCGGCGGCTACTCCAAGGGGATGCGCCAGCGACTCGTCCTCGGCATGGCGCTGGTCGGCGAACCCGACCTGTTGATCCTCGACGAGCCCTCCTCCGGCCTGGATCCGGGAGGCGCCCGCGAGATGCGCGATATCGTTCGGGCCGAGGCCGACCGCGGGACGACCGTCTTCTTCTCCAGTCACGTGCTGGGGCAGGTCGAGGCGGTGTGTGACCGCGTGGGCATCATGCGCGCGGGCGAACTCGTCGCGGAGGACAGCATCGAGGGCCTGCGCGGCGCCGTCGACGAGGGCGAGACGCTGACGGTCACCGTCGACGCCGCCAGCGAGGAGGACCTCGGGGCGGTACGGGCACTCGACGGCGTCACCTCGGCGACGACCGACGGCGGCACCGTCACCGTCTCCTGTGAGGCCGACGCGAAGACGTCGGTCATCGGCGCGCTGGAGGACGTCGGGGTGACGGTCGAGGACTTCCAGACCGAGGAGACGTCGCTGGAGGACCTGTTTCTCGCGTACACCGAGGGCGAGGAAGGGGAGGTGTCGGCATGACGTGGACCGCCGTGGCGCGCAAGGACTTCCAGGACGCCATCCGGTCGCGGTGGGTCGCGGGGCTGTCCACGCTGTTCGTCCTGCTGGTGTCGGCGGCGGCGTATCTCGTCCGGCCGGCGCCGGGCGAGACGATCAGTTCGAACGCGGTGCTCAACTCCCTGGTCGTCCGTGACGCTCTGGTGACGACGCTGGTGCCGTTGCTCGCGCTCGTCGTCGCGTACAAGGCCGTGGTCGGCGAGCGGGAGTCCGGGTCGCTGAAGCTCCTGCTCTCCCTGCCACACTCGCGGGCGGACGTGGTGTTCGGGAAGGTGGCCGGACGGGCGGCGGCCATCGCCGCGCCCATCTCGGTGGGCTTTCTCCTGCCCGCGGTGGTCCTACTGGTCGCGCCACCCGTGAACTTCGACGTCGTGTCCTACGTCGGCTACACGCTGTTGACGGCGATCCTCGGGGTGGCCTTCGTCGCCATCGCGGTCGGGTTCTCCGCGGCCGCGTCGTCGAGCAGGCGGGCGGTCGCCGGCGCCATCGGGATCTACTTCCTGTTCGTGCCGCTGTGGGGGGCCGTCAGGTTCCCGCTCCAGCTCTACCTCGGCATGGGCGGCGGGCCGTCGTGGCTCCCCCTCACGGGCCAGCAGGTGTTGCGGATGCTCCGCCTGATCAACCCCACCGGATCGTTCAAGATCGTCTCGAACGCGTTCCTCGAGGGGTCGCTGTACACGGGGGGCCAGGTGAACATGCAGGTGTCCGCGACGTTGATGCTGGTGCTGTGGATCCTCGTCCCGCCCCTGCTGGGCCTGCTGTGGTTCCGCGAGGCCGACCTATAGGTCGGCGACGTCCTCGATGGCGTCGGTCAGGGCCTCGACGCTTTCGACCGTGTGTTCGCCCATGTGACCGATCCGGAACGTCTCCTCGCCGAGGTCGCCGTAGCCGTTCGAGAAGACCATGTCGTACCGCTCGGAGACGGCGTCGATGGTCGCGGCGACGTCGATGTCCCGCGTGTTCCGGATACAGCTCACCGTCCGTGACTCGTAACCCGCCTCCGGGAAGAGATCGAAGTGCTCGCGGGCCCACTCGCGGGTGTACTCGGCCATCTCGCGGTGGCGCCGATCCCGCGCCGCGTGGCCCTCGTCGAGCATGTGTTTCATCTGCTCGCGGTAGGCGAGCATGACCGGGATGGCGGGCGTGGAGTGGGTCTGGCCCTTCCGGTCGTAGTAGTCGAGACAGCGCTGGAAGCCGCCGTACCACGACGCGGAGTCCGACTCGAGCTCGCGCTGGTAGGCGTCGTCGCTGACGACACAGACCGCGAGACCGGGAGGCATGGCGAAGGCCTTCTGGGTCGAGGCGAAGATGACGTCGATCCCGTGGGCGTCGATGTCGACGTGGTCGCCGCCGAGCGCCGACACCGCGTCGACGACGAAGTAGGTGTCCGGATAGTCGGCGACCACGTCGCCGATCTCCTCGATCGGGTTCCGGACGCCGGTCGAACTCTCGTTCATCACGCAGGTGACGACGTCGTAGTCGGCGTCGCTGCGTTCGAGGCGTCGGCGCACGTCTTCGGGTTTGACGGCCTGCCCCCACTCGTATTCGAGTCGATCGACGTCCTTGCCCAACCGCTCGGCCACGTTGGCGTGACGCTCGCCGAAGGCGCCACAGGTCGTACAGAGGATGTGTTCGTCGACGAGGTTGAGCGTCGACGCCTCCCAGAACTCCGTGCCGGAGGCCGTCAGGACGATGACCTCCTTGTCGGTGCCGAGGAAGTCCTTGGTGTCCTCGACGATGGTCGTATAGAGGTCGGTCATCCGGTCCATCCGGTGGCCGAACATCGGCTGGGACATCGCATCGAGGACGTCCTCTCGCACCTCGGTGGGGCCGGGGATGTACAGCGTCTTGTCGGGGTAGTCGTCCGTGTATTCGCGTTTCTCGGTCATGCCACCACTGCCGGAAACGGGGGCACGCGGCGACATGGTCCTTTTGATACCGCCCCCGGCGACGACGACGCTCCGTTCGGTCCGTACCTCACGGTTATAAGTTGCTCCGGAAATATGCACCATACACATGACCGACGGCTTTCACACCCGAAGCCTCCACGCCGGGCAGGAGCCGGACCCGGCGACGGGTGCCCGTGCGCCGCCCATCTACCAGACCACGTCGTACGTCTTCGACGACGCCGACGACGCGGCGGAGCGGTTCAGCCTGGACGTCGAGGACAACATCTACTCGCGGTTCTCGAACCCGACGACCCGGACCCTCGAACGGCGACTGGCCGCGTTGTCGGGGGGAACCGACGCCGTCGCCACCACCGCGGGTATGGCCGCGCTGGACGCCGCCACGAGCATCCTCGCCGAGGCCGGCGACAACGTCGTCGCCGCCTCCGACATGTACGGCGGGACCAGTACGTACTTCTCGAAGATGGCCACGCGTCGGGGGATCGAGTTCCGGACCGTCGACACCCTCGATTACGACGCCTACGCCGAGGCCGTCGACGACGACACCGCCTTCGTCCACGTCGAGACGCTGTCGAACCCGTCCCTGTTGACGCCGGACTTCGAGCGACTGGCCGAGGTGGCCCACGAGCGCCGGGCGCCGCTTTTCGTCGACAACACCTTCGCCACGCCGTACCTGTGTCGGCCGCTCGAACACGGCGCAGACATCGTCTGGGAGTCGACGACGAAGTGGATCCACGGCTCGGGAACCACGCTCGGTGGCGTCCTCGTCGACGGCGGTACCTTCCCCTGGGACCATCCCGAGGTCGACTACCCCGAACTCGCCGGGGAGAACCCGGCCTACGGCTTCGACTTCAGCGAGCGGTTCGGGGAACGGGCCTTCGCGGCCGCCGCGCGGTACCGCTCGCTCCGGAGCCTCGGCAACGGACAGTCGCCGTTCGACGCCTGGGTCACCCTCCAGGGGCTGGAGACGCTCCCCCTGCGGATGGATCGTCACTGCGAGAACGCCGCGGCCGTCGCCGAGTTCCTGGTCGACCACCCGGCGGTCGGGTGGGTGACCTATCCCGGCCTCGCGGACCACGAGACCCACGACGCGGCGAGCGAGTACCTCGACGGCGGCGGCGGCATGATCACCTTCGGCCTCGCGGACGGGTTCGAGGCCGCGAAGGACCTGTGTGAGACCGTCGAGATGGCGAGTTTCCTCGCCAACATCGGCGACGCGAAGACGCTGGTGATCCACCCCGCCTCCACCACCCACTCGCAGTTGAGCGAGGCGGAACAGCGCGCCGCGGGGGTCACGCCCGACATGATCCGCCTCTCGGTGGGCCTGGAGGACGTCGACGACATCGTCGCCGACCTGGAGCGTGGATTGCGATGACCTCCGTCGAGAGCGGGACGCGGAGCCTGGGCGAGTTCACCTTCGAGTGTGGCGAGTCCATCGACGACCTGCAGGTGGCATACGAGGCCTACGGCGACTTCGAGGCGACGGAGGAGGGGAGCAACGCCGTCCTGATCTGTCACGCGCTCACCGGGAGCCAGAACGTCGCCAGCGCCGGCTTGGCCGAGACGGCCGGGCAGGCGCGGGCGTGGTGGAACGACATCGTCGGGCCGGGGAAGGCCATCGACACCACCGAGTACTACGTCGTCTGTGCGAACGTCCCCGGCTCCTGTTACGGAAGTTCCGGCCCGCCGGCCGAGAACCCCGAGACGGGCGAGCCCTGGGGGACGGACTTCCCACCCGTGACGGTCGGCGACTGGACGCAGGCTCAGCGCCGTCTGCTCGACGACCTGGGCGTCGGCCGTCTGCACGCCGTCGTCGGCGGGAGCGCGGGGGGCATGAACGTCCTCGACTGGGCGGTGCAGTATCCCGACGACGTGGCACGGATCGTCCCCGTCGCGGCCGCCGCACGCCTCGACTCGCAGTGTCTCGCTCTCGATGCCATCGCCCGCCGGGCCATCACCACCGACGACGCCTGGCGGGGTGGGGACTACTACGGCGGCGAGCGGCCGACCGACGGCCTCGCGCTCGCCCGACAGATCGGCCACGTGATGTACCTCTCGAAGACGTCGATGCGCGAGAAGTTCGGCCGCCGGGCGGCCGGGCGGGACGCCGTCCGGTCGTTCCCCGCCGACCGCGCCGCCGCCTACTTCCCCTACCGCGAGGTGGAGTCCTACCTCGACTACCAGGCCGAGAAGTTCGTCGACCGCTTCGACCCCAACTCCTACCTCTATCTCACCCGGGCGATGGACGACTACGACCTCAGCGAGGGGTACGAGGGCGACGCCGACGCCCTGGGCGCCTTCGAGGGGGAGGCCCTGCTCATGTCCTTCACCGGCGACTGGCATTTCACCGTCGCGCAGTCGGAGTCGCTCGCCGAGGCCTGCCGGACGGCGGGCGTCCCCGTCGCCCACCACGTCGTCGAGTCGGACCACGGCCACGACGCCTTCCTCGTCGAACCCGAGAAGGTGGGGCCGCCGCTCCGGGACTTCCTCGCGGAGGGCCTCGACGGCCGCGCCATCCACGACACCGCGAGCGAGGACGACGGGGGCGAGGCCGAGGCGGACTTCGCGCCGGTCCACAACTCGCTGTTCAGCGGGTGAGGGCGCGGCCACCCGTCGACCCGGCCCGCTCCGAGGACACTCGACCGACGATCACGGGTGATCCGACGCCGTCTTCGGCACCCGACTAGCGGTGGGTCGAATCGGACGTCCGTCGTCTGTTCGTGTGGATTGTTATCATTCGCTTATTCCACAAACGTTAATGCAGGTAAGCAACTGGCATGTGACTGAAGATGACCGACAGGACCGTTCGACGACGGCGATTCGTCAAGGCAGCAGGCGCGGCAAGTATCGTTGGACTCGCCGGTTGCTCCGGTGGGGGCGGTGGCGACGGCGGCGATGGCGGTGGTGGCGACGGTGGCGATGGCGGTGGTGGCGACGGTGGCGATGGTGGTGGCGGCGACGGCGGTGGCGACTCGATCCTCGTCGGCACCCTCGCCCCGTTCAGCCAGGGGCTCGGCTGGGTCGGTCCGAACGCCGCCCGCGGCCGCGACGTCGCCCTCGCCGACATCAACGACGCCGGTGTCCTCGGGAGCGAGATCGAGATCAACGAACAGGACACGGAGACGACGCCGCAAGCGGCCGTCTCAGGGTTCAACACCCTCGACGAAGCCGGCGTCGTGGCCACGCTCGGCCCGTCGAGTACGGTGATCCCGAACCTGTTCCAGCCGGTCGCGGACGCCCAGTTGCCGATGCTCTCCGTCTCCGCGGGGACGACCCAACTGGACGACGTGGGTGGCCCCGACGACTACCTCTGGCGGACGGTCCCGAGCGACGCCATCGCCGGGCGCGCGCAGGGCCAGTACGCCCTCGACAACGACTACACCCAGATGGCGGTCGTGTACAAGGACGACAAGGGGTCCCAGAGCTTCTCGGCGGCGGTGGCGGACTACTTCACCGGCCAGGGCGGCGAGCAGGTCGCGGACGTGGCCCTCGCCATCAACTCCGACTCCTACCGCAGCGAGATGCAAGAGATCGCCGACTCCGGGGCGGACGTCATCTCCATGACCGCCGGCACCGAGGTGTCGGCGCTGTTCATGCGCAACTACATCGAGGCCGACCTCGACATCCCCATCTTCATCGGGAACGACGTCATCACGGCCGACTTCATCGAGCGCATCGGCCCCGACGTGATGGCGGAGGCACCGATCTTCGGGCAGGCTCCCG
Organism: Haloplanus salinarum; assembly: GCF_009762275.1. Classification (NCBI taxonomy): domain Archaea; kingdom Methanobacteriati; phylum Methanobacteriota; class Halobacteria; order Halobacteriales; family Haloferacaceae; genus Haloplanus; species Haloplanus salinarum. The sequence continues at coordinate 2,099,680 of NZ_CP034345.1, forward strand.
CGCCCGGCCCGGCGTACGACCAGTTCCAGCAGGCCCACCAGGACATGCACGGTCAGGCACCGGGCACCTTCGGTGCCGCCGGCTACGACGCGATGAACCTCATCGCGCTGGCGGCCCAGCGCGCCGGCGAGGCCACCCGGCAGGCCATCACGGACAACATCAACCCGGTGGCCCGCCCCGAGGGCACCGAGGTCACCACCTTCTCCGAAGGGAAGGAGGAACTCGAAGCCGGCAACGAGATCAACTACCAGGGCGCGTCGAACCCGCAGAACTTCGACGAGGACGGCGACCCCGTCGGACCGTTCTCCGTCCTCGAAGTCGAGGGCGGCGAGTGGACCGAGCTGACGACGTTCTCGACCGAGGAACTGACCGCTTGAGGCTCGTCTGTAACGTCCGCAGACGCACACCAACTCCCAATATTCAACACATGAACCACATCGAACCATGGCGCTTGTAGACCTACTGCTGGTCGTCGGCATCATCGCCGGCATCTACTCGCTGCTGGCGATCGGCATGAACATGCACTGGGGCGACACCGGGCTGTTGAACTTCGCACACGCGGCCTTCTTCGCGGTCGGCGCGTACACGTCCGCGATACTCACGACGCCGCCGGCGACCGGCAGCCTCGCGACGCGAGTCGTCGGGTTCGACTTCCCGATCATCGTCGGCCTCGTCGCGGGGACCGCCCTCGCCGGCGTCGTCGGCGTGTTGATCGCCCTCCCGAGCGTCCGGCTCGAGGGCGACTACCTGGCGATAGTGACGCTGAGTGCCGCGGAGCTCATCCGGCTGCTGATCCACAACGAGGCGTGGCTGACGACGGGGGCCCAGACGCTGAAGAACATCCCCCGCCCGCTCGACGGCGCGATCCCGGTCAGTTACGACCTCTTCTACTTCGTCCTCGTGTGGGCCATCGTCGCCGTCTGCTACCTGCTGTTCGAACGGCTCTCGTCCAGCCCGTTCGGCCGGGTGCTCCACGCGATCCGCGAGAACGACGACGTGCCCCTCGCACTCGGCAAGAACACCTACGTCTTCAAGCTGAAGTCGTTCGGCATCGGCGCGGCCATCGCCGGCCTCGCCGGCGGCCTCTGGGCGCACTACGTCTACGCCATCTCGTCGATCATGTTCCTGCCCAGCATCACATTCCTGATCTGGGCGGCCGTCATCATCGGCGGTGCCGGGAGCTACGGCGGCGCGATCCTCGGGGCCAGCGTCATCGTGGGACTCCGACAGATCACGCGGTTCATCCCCGGCGACGTGCCCTTCGGCGACCAACTCTCCTACATCCGACTGATGGTCGTCGGAGTGGTGTTGATTCTCGTCCTCTACTACCGGCCGGAGGGCCTGCTCGGCGACGCCGAGCGGTTGCAGGCCGGTACGTCGGAGTGATCATCGATGGTACTTGATCCACAACTCATCTGGAACGGACTGGTCGTCGGAAGCATCATCTCCGTCGCCGCGTTGGGGCTGACGCTCATCTTCGGCATCCTCAACTTCATCAACATCGCGTACGGCGACTACATGGCCGCCGGTGCGTACGTCGCCTGGGCGGTCAACGCACAGGTCGGACTGCCGATCGGCGTCGCCATCGTCGCCGGCATCCTCTTCATGTCCATCGGTTCGGTGGTCCTCGACAAACTCGTCTTCCAGCACTTCCGGACCCGGAGCCCGATCACGCTGCTCATCGTCTCGATCGGCGTGGCCTTCTTCATCCGGAACCTGCTGCGCGCCATCTGGGGGCCCAGCGGGCACTTCTACGAGCTCCCGATGGAGGCCAACCCCTCGTTCTTGGGGATCCGGTTCAGCGTCGAGCAGGTTGCGATCATCGTCGTGAGCCTGCTCCTGCTGCTCGGTGTCTACGTCATGCTCCGTCGGACCCGGATCGGCATCGCGATGCGCGCGGCGTCCGACGATCGGATGCTCTCGCGCATCCGCGGCGTCGACACGGAGAAACTCGTCCTGTACGTCTGGCTGATCGGCGGTGCCATTGCCGGCCTCAGCGGCATCATGCTCGGACTCGACGCACAGATCCGCCCGAACATGGGTTTCACCGCCCTGATCGCCATCTTCGCGGCGGTCATCCTGGGCGGTATCGGTGACCCCAAGGGTGCCGTCGCCGGTGGCTACTTCATCGGCCTCGCACAGGAAGTGAGCGTCGCCGTCATCCCCTCGGAGTACAAGTTCGGCGTCGGTCTCGTCGCACTGATCATCGGGCTGTTGACTCGTCCGGACGGCCTGTTCGGGGAGGCGACCCGATGACGCTCCTCGAAGCCGACGGCCTCCGGAAGACGTTCGGCGGCATCGTCGCCGTCGACGACGTCTCCTTCGAGGTGGAGCGCCAGGAAATCGTCGGCGTCATCGGTCCGAACGGTGCCGGCAAGTCCACCATGTTCAAACTGCTCGCGGGCTTCCACAAGCCCGACGAGGGGACCGTGACGTTCGACGGCGAGGACATCACCGACCTCGCGCCCAACGAGCGGACCCAGCGCGGTCTGGTGCGGACCTTCCAGATCGCACAGGAGCTCACCGGGATGCGGGTGATGGACAACATGCTGCTCGCGTCGCAGAACAACCCCGGAGAAAAGGTGCTCGCGGCGGCCGCGAACACCAGTAGCGTCCGCGAGTTCGAGGGGAATGCGCGTGACCGCGCCGAGGAGCTACTGAAATTCCTCGAACTCTGGGACCTGCGCGACGAGTACGCCGGCAACCTCTCGGGCGGCCAGCGGAAGTTGCTGGAACTCGGACGGGCGCTGATGGCCGACCCGGAGCTCCTGTTGCTCGACGAGCCGATGGCCGGCGTCAACCCCGACCTGACCGATCGCCTCCTCCAGCGCATCATGGACCTGCGCGACGAGCGCGACATGACGTTCCTCGTCGTCGAACACGACATCGAGGCGATCATGCGCATCTCCAACACCGTCATCGGGATGCACGACGGCGGAGTGCTCTCGAAGGGAACCCCGGAGGAAGTGCAGTCCGACGAGCGGATGCTCGAAGCGTACCTGGGAGGCGAAGTCTGATGTTACTCGAACTCGAGAACGTCGTCAGCGGCTACGGCGACGCGATCATCGTCCACGGCGTGGACATGGAGATGGCCGACGGCGAGATGGTTACGATCATCGGCCCGAACGGCGCGGGGAAGTCGACCCTGCTGAAGACCATCGTCGGCGTGGTCGAGGCGCGGGAAGGGTCGGTCGTCTTCGACGGCACCGACCTGGCCGGCAAGCCGCCGGAGGAAATCGTCGAATACGGCGTCTGTTACGTCCGCCAGAACGACAACATCTTCCCGAACCTCTCGGTCATGGAGAACCTGAAGATGGGAGCGTGGCCGGCCGAAGGCAAGGACTGGTTCGACTTCGACGAGCGACTCGAGGAGGTGTACGAGCAGTTCCCCGTCCTCGAGGAGCGCGCGGAGCAGCGAGCCGGCTCCCTCAGCGGCGGGCAACAGCAGATGGTCGCCATGGGAACCGCGATGATCCTCGATCCCGACCTGCTCGTCCTCGACGAGCCGTCGGCGGGGCTGGCCCCCCAACTCGTCGAGGAGATGTTCGAGAAGATCGTCGAGATCAACGACGCCGGCACGCCCATCCTGATGGTCGAGCAGAACGCCCGGGCGGCGCTCAAGCGCTCCGATCGCGGCATCGTCCTCGACATGGGAGAGAACCGATTCCAGGGGACCGGCGAGGAGTTGCTCGACAGCGACGAGGTGGCCGAACTCTACCTCGGCACCGACTGAGCCGAACGGCATCGCCCGCGCGACACCGCGGCTCCCGCGGACCGAGCCACGTTTCGTGGCGGCGTCGCAGACGCCGGCAGAGTCCGCTTCTGTCTGCCGGTTTTAACCCGTAGGGGGCGAACGGTTAACTATGCCAGACGAGGAACCCGGATTCCACACGCGAAGCCTCCACGCCGGCCAGTCACCCGACCCCTCGACGGGAGCGCGGGCGCCGCCAATCTACCAGACCACCTCCTACGTCTTCGACGACGCCGACGACGCCGCGGGGCAGTTCGCCCTGGAGAAGGAGGGACACATCTACTCGCGGCTGATGAACCCCACCGTCGGCACCCTCCAGGAGCGCCTGGCCTCGCTGGAGGGCGGCGTCGGCGCCGCCGCCACCGCCTCGGGGATGGCCTCGCTCGACCTCGCGACCTTCCTCCTCGCGGAGTCGGGCGACAACATCGTCACCGCGTCGGCGCTGTACGGCGGGACCTACACCTACCTCACCCACACCGTCGAGCGCCGGGGGATCACCACCCGCTTCGTCGACACCCTCGATTACGACGCCTACGCCGAGGCCATCGACGAGGACACCGCCTACGTCCACCTCGAAACCATCGGCAATCCCGCGCTCGTCACCCCCGACATCGAGCGCGTCGCCGACATCGCCCACGACCACGGGGTGCCGCTGCTCGTCGACAACACGTTCGCCACGCCGTACCTGTGCCGGCCGGTCGAACACGGCGCGGACCTGGTCTGGAACTCGACGACCAAGTGGCTCCACGGGTCGGGGTCGACCGTCGGCGGGGTCCTCGTCGACGGCGGCACCTTCGACTGGGGCGCGTACGCCGAGGACTACCCCGAAATCGGGCAGGACAACCCCGCATACCACGGCGTCAACTTCCACGAGACGTTCGCGCCCGCGGGCTTCACCTACGCCGCCATCGCCCGCGGCCTGCGTGACCTCGGCAACACCCAGTCGCCGTTCGACGCCTGGGTCACGCTCCAGAAACTGGAGTCGTTCCCGATGCGGATGGCCCGCCACTGCGAGAACGCGATGGCCGTCGCCGAACACCTGGCGGACCACCCCGACGTCGCGTGGGTGAACTACCCCGGACTGGAGTCCCACGAGACCCACGACGCGGCGAGCGAGTACCTCGACGGGGGCTACGGCGGCATGATCACCTTCGGCCTCGCGGACGGCTACGAGGCCGCGAAGGGCACGGTGAACAACGTGGAACTCGCGTCCCTGCTCGCGAACGTCGGCGACGCGAAGACGCTGGTGATCCACCCCGCCTCCACCACCCACCAGCAGTTGACCGACGAGGAGCAGGCGGCCGCGGGGGTCACGCCCGACATGGTCCGCCTCTCGGTGGGCCTCGAGGACGTGGAGGACATCGTCGCCGACCTGGATCGGGCCATCGACGCGGCGACGTGACGCGGTTACCCGAGGAGTCCCTGCTCCTCGAACACCCGCCCTAGCCGATCCATCGATGCCACCACCGTGTCGCAGGCGGGGCGGACGGCGGGTTTGGGGAGGAAGCCGACCGAGAGGCCGGCGACTTCGAGCATCGGGAGGTCGTTGGCGCCGTCGCCGACGGCGACGGTCCGCGACAGGGGGAGGTCGCGGTCGGCGGCGAGCGACTCCAGTGCCTCGTCTTTCGTCCCCTCGATCAGCGGCCCCTCGACGTCGCCGGTCAGGCGGCCCCCGCTCGCGGGCAGGCGGTTGGCGATCACGGTGTCGACGGCGACGCCCTCGCGGTCGAGCGCGCGTTCGACGCCGCCCTCGAACCCGCCGGTGAGGACGGCCGTGTGGTGGCCGGCGTCGTTCAGGCGGGCGATCAGGTCGGCCGCACCCGAGCGGAGGCGCACCCGGTCGAAGGCGTCGTCGGCGTCGTCGAGGGCGAGCCCCTCAAGCAGCGACGCCCGCTCGCGTAGGCTCTCGGCGTAGCTGAGTTCGTCGTTCATCGCCCGTTCGGTGATCGAAGCCATGCGGTCGTCGACGCCGCGCTGGGCCCCGAGCAGGACCGTCATCTCGGAGTCCGACAGCGTGCCGTCGAAGTCGAAGGCGACGAGTCGCATACCGACCCCTCGCCGGCCGGGGGTTTGAATCCCTCGCCACCCGTCGGGGCGGTCTGGTTCCGACCGTCGCCAGGGACGGACGACGCGTTTGGAAACGCTTAACAGCCGCCCTCGGATCGGTTCGAGTATGAAGGTACTCGTCACGGATCCGATCGCCGACGCAGGGCTGACCCGCCTTCGCGACGCGGGCCACGAGGTGGAGACCGCGTACGACGTCGAGGGGGCGGCCCTGCTCGACGCCGTCGCGGACGCCAACGCGCTCGTGGTGCGGTCGGGGACGGACGTGACCGAAGCGGTGTTCGAGGCTGCCCCGGATCTGGTCATCGTCGGCCGGGCGGGGATCGGCGTCGACAACATCGACATCGACGCCGCGACCGACCACGGCGTCATCGTCGCCAACGCCCCCGAGGGGAACGTCCGCGCGGCCGCGGAACACACGGTCGCCATGACCTTCGCGACCGCCCGCTCCATCCCGCAGGCCCACGCCCGCCTGCGGACCGGCGAGTGGGCGAAAGGCGACTACCTCGGGACGGAGCTCAACGCCAAGACCCTCGGGGTCGTCGGCCTCGGTCGCGTCGGACAGGAGGTGGCAAAGCGCCTGGGCTCGCTCGGGATGGACCTGGTCGCGTACGACCCCTACATCGGACAGGAGCGGGCCGACCAGCTCGGCGCCGAACTCGTCGAGTTCGAGGCGTGTCTGGAGCGCGCGGACTTCCTGACGGTCCACACGCCGCTGACCCCGGAGACCGAGGGGATGATCGCCGGGGACGAACTCGCCCTAATGGAGGGCGGCTACCTCGTCAACTGCGCGCGCGGCGGCGTCGTCGACGAGGACGCCCTCGCGGCGGCCGTCGAGGACGGCACGCTCGCCGGCGCCGCGGTCGACGTGTTCGCGGACGAACCCGTCTCGCCGGACAACCCGCTGCTCGCCGTCGACGACGTCGTCGTCACGCCCCACCTCGGGGCGTCGACGGAGGCCGCACAGGAACACGTCGCGACGAGCATCGCCGACCAGATCGTCGCGGCGTTCGCGGACGAACCGGTCGCGAACGCCCTGAACGCCCCCTCGATCGACGAGAGCGCGTTCCCCAGGGTCCAGCCGTACATCGAACTCGCGGAGACGGCCGGCAAGGTCGCCGCCCAGATGTTCGACGGTCGCATCTCGGAGGTCCGCGTGCGCTACGAGGGCGACATCGCCGACGAGGACGTCGAGTTCGTCACCGCGAGCGGGCTCAAGGGCGTCTTCGAACCCCTGGAGTGGCAGGTGAACGCGGTCAACGCGCCGAAGATCGCCGAGGAACGCGGCATCGAGGTGACCGAGGAGAAGACCCGCCAGAGCGAGGACTTCCAGAGCCTCGTCACCGTCACCGTCGGCGACGGCGACGACGAGATCGGCGTCTGTGGCACGCTCTTCACCGGCGACGACCCCCGGATCGTCCGCATCGACGGCTACCGGGTCGACGCCGTCCCCCACGGCCAGATGCTCGTGGTGCGTAACTACGACCGTCCCGGGGTCCTCGGCCTGATCGGGACCGTCCTCGGCGACAACGACGTCAACATCGCGGGGATGTTCAACGGCCGCGAGACCCTCGGCGGCGAGGCGATGACCGTCTACAACCTCGACTCGCCGGTGCCGAACGGCGCCGTCGGCGAGATTCAGGCCGACGAGCGCATCATCGAGGTGAAACAGATCACGCTCGGCGAGGACGAGGGCGGCGAAACCGGCACCGCGGACGACTAGCGGCCGAGGAAGCTGGTGAGCCGCTCGATGGCGCCGGCGTCGGCGGGGTCCGGATCGGGCGCGGGATCGGGATCGTCGGATTCCGCCGACGCGTCCCGGTGCCGATCGAGCAACCGCTCGTACTGCGCGACGATCCGCTCGTTCTCGCGGCGCTGTTTCTCGACCGCGGCGCGCAACGCCTCGTTTTCCCGCTCCAGTTCGGCGATGCGTGCCCGGGCGTCGGGGGCGGCGTCGTCGCGGTCGCGCGGGGACTCGGGCCCGTCGCGACCGCTACTGACCGTCCCGGTCGGGAGGCCGCTCGGTACCATGTGTGACATTTCCTCACACGCGATCAAAAACCCCCGTCAGACGGCCGTCCGACGGCGTCGAACGCGCAACGTATAGGTGTCCGGCGCCCCTGAATCCGTCCATGAGTGAGGACGACGACGCGTTTCGATCGACGGTCGCGGAGGGCTTCGAATCGCGATTCGACGCCGACGGCGAGACGGCCGAGGCGGCGGCGACGAAGGCGGCGGCCTTCCGGTCGGAGGTGGCCGAGGACCTGACCGCCGAGGCGTTGCTCGACGCCGTCGCCGACGCGGACGACTACGCGGACTTCGCCCACCGCTACGACCTGGCGATCGGCACCCTGGCGGCCGACCACGAGGACTGCACCGACTCGCGAGCCTACCGGCTCGCCGGGTTCGACGACCTGGCGGCCGACCCCGAAATCGGCGCCTGAGCGGGACTCCCGGGCCGCCGCGAGGCCGGACTGATCCGGTGTCGGCGACGGACCGAGTCAGTAGCCGCCACCGCCCTCGAAACACCGACCACACTTCGTCGCGCCGTGGTCCGAAACCGCCCGTTCGACGGTGATCCGCCGCAAGTGGTCGGACGCGAGGTGGTGGGTGACGCCACAGACCGTGTGGAGGTCCGTGCTGCCCAGTTCGTGCTTGTGGACCGTCTTGGTGTGTTCGTTCAATACCCCATTCGGCCGTGTGTAACGGCCCCACACACAAGAACCGGGCGTTAACTCCGGAAAATCACAACGGAACCGCGTCGGCCGGTCGCGTGGGCCCGCGGGTCGACGGGCCGACCGCCGCCTCACTCCGCGATGTGCTCCAGGACGGCCTCGGTGTCGTTCGGGACGGGTTCGGGGTCGTTGCCGGCCGTGAAGGCGGCGTCGGGATCCTTCAGCAGGTGGCCGGTGGTGAGACAGACCACCTGCTCGTCGTCGTCGACGACGCCCCGGTCGCGGAGTTTCCGCAGGCCGGCGATGGAGGCCGCGGAGGCGGGTTCGACGCCGACGCCCTCGCCGGCGAGCGCCCGCTGGGCGTCGGTGATCGCCTCGTCGGAGACGGCGACGGCGGTGCCGCCCGTCTCCCGGATCCCCGGCAGCGCCTTCGGCGCGTTCACCGGGTTGCCGATACGGATGGCGGTGGCGATGGTCTCGACCTCGGGCCAGCGGCGGATCCCGTCGTTGCCCTCCTCCACCGCCTCGACCATCGGCGCCGCGCCCTCGGCCTGGACGCCGGTGAGTTTCGGCACGTCCCCGGGGTCGATCGCCCCGCTCTGGACGAGTTCCCGGAAGCACTTGTAGAGCGCCGAGGTGTTGCCCGCGTTGCCGACCGGGAGGACGATCCGGTCCGGATACGTGCCGTGGTCCGCGTGGAATTCCTCTAAGATCTCCAGGCCGATGGTCTTCTGACCCTCCAGTCGGAAGGGGTTGAGCGAGTTGAGCAGGTACACCTCGCCGCGGGCCGCGAGGTCCTGGACGATGTCGAGACAGTCGTCGAAGTTGCCGTCGACCTCGAGGATGCGGGCGTCGTGGAGGGCGGCCTGGGCGATCTTGCCGGCGGCCACCTTGCCGGCGGGCAGGAGCACGAGCGTCGCCATCCCGCCGCGGGCGCCGTAAGCCGCGAGCGCGGCGCTCGTGTTGCCCGTCGAGGCACAGGCCAAGCGGCCGACGCCGAGTTCCTTCGCCACGCGGACGCCGACGGTCATGCCCCGATCCTTGAAGCTCCCCGTCGGGTTCATCCCCTCGTGTTTGATCCTGAGGCGCTCGACGCCCACCTCCTCCTCCAGCCGGGGGACGTGGTGGAGCGGCGTCGACCCCTCGGGGAGCGAGACGCCCTCCTCGAAGGGGAGCGCGGCCGCGTAGCGCCAGACGCCGTCGCCCGAGAAGTCCTCGAAGGTCGGCGGGTCGGCGTAGCGCACCTCTAGCAGGCCGTCGCAGTGATCGCAGGTGTACCGGATCGACGAGAAGGGGGCGAACGTCTCGCCACACTCGATGCAGGCGAGCCAGACGCCGTCGTCGGCGGTGGCCGGTGCCGCCGGGGCGGCCGCGGTCAGGTTCATGCTCATTGGCGGAAGGATGGACCCGCGGGGCAAAAACGGGACGGGTTCATTCCGCCTCCGTGCCGAAGCCGTCGATGGCGACGTGGACCTGTTCGACCCACTCGTCGAGGGTGCGGTGCATCAGCTCCTTCGCCTCCGGGAGCGGCGTCGCGGTGTACTGGTAGACGTACCCTCCCGGATCGAGCAGGCGGCGCTCCCGCTCGACGAGGCCCTTCTCCAGTAGGGTCGTCAGCGATCGGTTGACGTTGCTCCGGTCGCGGTCGAGCTCCTCCGCGAGCTCCGCCACGGTGCTCCCGGGGTTGTCGAGGAGCGTCAGGTACGTCCGGCTCTCGTGGGTCTGGATGCCGAAGACACAGGAGAGAACGTGCTGGAAGGTCGGTTCCTCGACGCCGACGAGTTCGTCGATGTCGGGCGCGTCGGCCATACCTCACGTTCAGCACGCGTGACGTTAAAACTGCGGCAGCGGGATCGGGCGGCGCTCCGGCCGCGGTCCGTCAGTCCCGGCCGTACCCCATCCGCTCGATGCAGGTCCGCATCTCGTCGGCCGAGTCGTGTTTGTGAAGCGTGGTCGGGGTGTCGCAGTAGTAGGTGGTACCGTCGTGCCGGAGCGTCACCTCGTGGACGCCGCCGAGCATTTCGAGGCGAACGACGACACGCTGGCCGTCCTCCAGCGCGTCGATGATCTCGGCGGCCGTCAGCTCGCCGGCGTCGATCGTGAGCGTGGACATGGGTACACGTGACGGGGCCACGCCTAAAACTCCCGCCGAGGCGCCGGTCAGTACCCCGAGAGGTGGAACTCGCCGAGCGCGGTGAACGTCGAGATGCCGGAGGGATGGGGAACCTCGTGGATCGGCGCCTCCAGAACGAGCCACGCGACGACCGGTCGTCCCTGGATGCGCTCGCCGTCGACGTACTGTGCCGGGTGGTAGAAGTCGAGCTCCGTCTCGGCGTCGAGCACCCGCGTCGCCTCCCCGATCTCGTCCTCGTCCGGTCTGACGATCACCATCTCTTTGTAGTCGTCGAGCGGGATGTCGATGGACTGGGAGAACGTCCGGTGGGAGAACCGGACGATGGTGCGGTCGTCGCCCTCGACGTACACCTCCTCCTCGGGCTGTTGCCACTCGTCGCCGTCGAAGACGTGGGTCTCGACGCCGTCGGCGCCGCCGGGCGCGGGGCGGAACGCCCAGAAGGAGAGGTAATACTGGACGGGGCCCTCGTGGTCGCGGCGGTCCGGATCGAACAGGTACTCCGTGATGTAACCCGGCCCCTGGCGTTGCCAGGAGGGCATGAACACTCCGTCCTCGTAGAAGTCGAAGTTGATGTAGTAGTTGTACGGACCGAACCGGTGGCCGGAGTGGAAGTCCCTGGCGTTGGGAAGGGCGCCAGTGTGGAAGTGGGTCCGGAGCCGGAAGCCCTCGGGGTGGTCCCCGGTTTCGGGGTGGTCGGTGGTCCCCAGGACGCCCGGCCCGCCGAAGGTCGGGCTGTGGATGTCCCAGTAGAGGAGGTTGCCGCTGAAGACGGGCGAATCGTCCGGGAAGAACCACTCCCGGGTGTTGCGGCCGTCGCGCTCGGGGAGGTCGTAGCCGGTGGGCGTCGCGACCGCCGCGAGATCCTCGAAGACCGGCGTCCCGTCGTAGCTGGCGTCGACGACGGCCCCCTCCGTCTGCGGGGGTTGCCAGGTGATCTCCCAACTCGACTGCTCGATGGTGCTCGGTGGCGTCTCGATGTTGTGAAAGCCCTCTGGCCCGGTGATCTGCGGACGCTGGGCCATCGGCGGCACGGGCAGGGAGCCGAGCGCCGTCTCGCCCGTCGGTTCGGTGGCCCGCGCCATCTCCATCGGCGACGTCCTGACGAACCGGTCGACCCGCGTCACGTCGAGGAGTTCGAACTCCTCGCCGGAGACGTCGACGAACGTGCTCAGAAGCGAGAGACCGCCGTCCTCGTTTTTGAAGTAGTAGGCGATGGGCGTCACCTCGCCGTGGGGGTAGTCGTCGTAGGCAGTGATGACCTCCGCGACTTTCACGAAGGGATACCACACCCGGCCGTCGAGATGTTGCCAGACCTCGTCGTGCCCGAGGACGAACTCGTGGCGCCGTCGCCGCGAGGGCTGGTCGTACCCTCGCTCCCACTCGACGTCCATCGGGTCCGTGATTTCGAGACCGACCAGTTCGTCGGTCGTCCGGTCGACCAGGCCGTACGCGACCTGTCGACCCACCGCGGTCACGTCGAACGTGCCGCTCTCCCGGCTCCCGTCGACCTGCAGATCCGTCGTCCCCTGGATGCTGACGGCGTCGAGCCCGTTCGTGAGCGGGTCGTACGCCTCGAAGGAGGCGATCCAGTCGCTCGCGAGGTCGTTGACCGCCGGGTCGCCGAGCAACGTCTCGACCGACTGGCGCTTGCGGTAGGCCCACAGGGTGTGGTAGTTCTCCGCGCCCACGTCCCGTGGCCCGACCCGGCGGGCGCTCGTGATCCGCTCGCCGGGCTCCGGTGTGCCCTCCTGTGCCGCCACGCCGGTGACCGCCTCGCCGGCGCCGAGGGCCGCGCTCCCCGTGCCGAGCATGACACCGCCGAGGGACGCCAGGAACCGCCGGCGTCCCCCGTCGAACCACCGTTCCGTTTCCTCGTTCGACATATGTCTGCAGAAACACACGTTCATGCGCAGTATATATCTTTGTATTAATATCTTCATATTCGGTAGATAAATAACCATTCATTCGCTTTTGCTAGATATATTACTATGAACGAAAGTTTTTGACCGAACGACTTAACACGACGTCGTCGAAACGTCGGCACGATGAGACGCGAACGACGGCGATTCGTCCGAGCGCTCGGTACCGCCGTCGGCCTCGTCGCCCTAGCGGGCTGTTCGGGGGACGGCACCGGAGCGGATGGAACGTCGACGCCGACGGAGACGGCGACCGACACCTCGACGCCGACCGGAACACCCACGCCGGCGGCGACGACGGCCGCGGCCGACAGCCCGACGCCGACCGGAACGGCGCCGAACGCGGGAGGGGGAAGCCGGATCGACGACTACCTCGCGGGGACGAGCAACTACGACGGGACGGTCGTCGACCGGACCGGTCGGGACGAGGTGACCGTCGCCGTGGGCGCCGAGGGGAACGGCGGCGGATTCGCCTTCGGCCCGGCCGCCGTCCGCGTCGACGTGGGAGCGACGGTCGTCTGGGAGTGGACGGGGAGCGGCGGCCTCCACAACGTCGTGGCGGAGAACGGCGACTTCGACAGCGGGGACCCGGTGTCGGGTGACTCGCCGACGTTCGAGTACACCGTCCCGGAGGCGGGAACGTGGCGCTACCACTGTACGCCCCACCGAGCCCTGGGGATGAAAGGCGTCATCGTGGCGCGCTGAGACGGCGGAAGCGGGGGCGACGCGACGCACCCGCCGCCGACCCGAAAGCGTAAACGCGGGGCCGCGCCAAGGACCACCGACCGATGAATCCAACGGACGTGCCCGGCCTCCCGTCGGGCATTCCCGAGTTTCTCGTCGACTCGGGGATCGAGGAGCTCTACCCGCCACAGGCCGCGGCCGTCGAGGCCGGCGTCACCCGGGGCGACAGCCTCGTCGCGAGCGTCCCGACGGCGAGCGGGAAGACCCTGATCGCCGAACTCGCCATGCTGTCGAGCGTCGAGCGGGGCGGGAAAGCCCTCTACGTCGTCCCGCTGCGCGCGCTCGCCAGCGAGAAGAAGGCCGAGTTCGAGCGCTGGGCCGACTTCGACGTCGACGTGGGCATCTCGACGGGGAACTACGAGTCGAGCGAGGAGTGGCTGGCCTCCCGCGACATCGTCGTCGCGACGAGCGAGAAGGTGGACTCGCTGGTGCGCAACGGCGCGCCGTGGATCGAGGACCTCACCTGCGTCGTCGCCGACGAGGTTCACCTCGTCGACGACCCGAACCGGGGGCCGACCCTGGAGGTGACGCTGGCGAAGCTTCGACGGATCAACCCGGAGCTGCAGGTCGTCGCGCTCTCGGCGACCGTCGATAACGCCGACGAGGTGGCCGACTGGCTGGACGCCGAACTCGTCGCGTCGGAGTGGCGGCCGGTCGACCTCCGGACCGGCGTCCACTACGGCGACGCCATCACCTTCGACGACGACAGTCGACGGGAGGTGCCCGTGGGTCGGGGCGAGCGGCCGACCGCCGCGCTCGTCGACGACGCGCTCGCGGAGGGCGGGTCGTCGCTCGTCTTCGTCAACTCCCGGCGGAACGCCGAGGCGGCGGCCCGCCGGCAGGCCGACGTGACCGAGCGCCACCTCGACGACGACGAACGCGACGATCTGGCCGCCCTGGCCGAGGAGGTGGCCGGCGTCTCGGACACCGAGACCAGCGACGACCTGGCGGCGGTCGTCCGGAAGGGCGCGGCCTTCCACCACGCCGGGCTCTCGGCCGAACACCGGTCGCTCGTGGAGGACGCCTTCCGCGACCGGCTGCTGAAGGCCATCTGTGCGACGCCGACGCTGGCGGCGGGCGTCAACACCCCGAGCCGGCGGGTGATCGTGCGCGACTGGCGCCGGTACGACGGCGAGTTCGGCGGGATGAAACCACTCGACGTCCTCGAGGTCCACCAGATGTTCGGCCGCGCCGGGCGGCCGGGGCTCGACCCCTACGGCGAGGCGGTCCTGCTCGCGAAGGACCACGACACCATGGACGAACTGTTCGACCGGTACGTCCACGCCGACCCGGAGCCGGTGCAGTCGAAACTCGCCCGGGAGCCGGCGATGCGGACGCACCTGCTGGCGACGGTCGCCTCCGGGTTCGCCCGCAGCCGCGACGGCCTCCTCGACTTCCTCGACCGGACGCTGCACGCGGCCCAGAGCGACACGACCGAGCGCCTGGAGTCGGTCGTCGACAGCGTGATCGAGTATCTGGTCGCCAACGACTTCGTCGAGCGGTCGGGCGACGAACTCGCGGCGACGAGCCTGGGCCACACCGTCTCGCGGCTCTACCTGGACCCCATGAGCGCGGCCGAAATCGTCGACGGCCTGCGGGCGGCCGAGGACCCCACCGCGCTCGGCCTCTATCACCTCGTCTGTCGGACCCCCGATATGTACCAGCTCTACCTGAAGTCGGGGGACCGAGAGACTTACACCGAACTGTGTTACGAGCGGGAGACGGAACTGCTCGGCCGTGTCCCCTCGGAGTTCGAGGACGTGCGCTTCGAGGAGTGGCTGGCGGCGCTGAAGACGGCCAAACTGCTGGAGGACTGGGCGAGCGAGGTCGACGAGGACCGCATCACGGAGCGGTACGGCGTCGGCCCCGGCGACGTCCGCGGGAAGGTCGACACCGCGGAGTGGCTGCTCGGCGCCGCCGAGCGCCTAGCGGTCGAACTCGAACTCGACTCGGTCGTCGCGGTGCGCGAGGCGAAAAAGCGGGTCGCCGACGGCGTCCGCGAGGAGTTGCTCGACCTGACGGGCGTTCGCGGCGTGGGCCGCAAGCGCGCCCGTCGCCTCTACGAGGCCGGGGTCGAGTCCCGCGCCGACCTCCGGGAGGCCGAGAAGTCCGTCGTCCTCGGGGCCTTGCGGGGACGCGAACGCACCGCCGAGCGGGTCCTCGAGAACGCCGGCCGGCAGGACCCCTCGATGGACGGCGTGAGCGCCGCCGAGGGGGCGGCCGTCGACGACGGGGGCGACGCGGACGGCCCCGCGACGGAGGGGGCGGACGAGGCCGACGGCCAGGCCAGCCTGGGTGATTTCGGATGATCGTCGTCGAGGGAATCGTCGAGGTCGACGACCTCGACGGGACGCTCTCGACCCTCGACGCCGTCGCCGAGGAGTACGGCCTCACGGTCCAAGCCTTCGACGCGCGCTATCTGGTCGACCGTGGCCACCTGGAGCGGGCGGTCGAGTTGGCCGACCGCGCGTTCGACCGCGGGGAGAACGTCGCCCGGGAGCGGAGCGTCGAGATCCTGCTGTACGCCGCGGGCCGCCGACAGATCGACGACGCCCTCGAGATGGGCGTCGCCGAGGGACAGCGGCGGGTCGCAGTGGTCGTCGACGACGCGGACGGGGACGGCGGGGCCGAATCGGCCGCGGCGGCCGCCCTGCGCGACCGCCTCGCGCTCGACCCGGCGTCGACGCTCGATTCGGTCGACGCCGAGCGCGTGCGGGCCTTCTTCGACGTGCCGGCGGCGGAACTCGACGCCGTCGACGGCGACCTGACCGACCTGGTTCACGAGCGCGTCGCCCTGCTCGACGTGGAGAAATGATGGCTGGATAACGTTTTCCGCCGATAAAAAACGATGTGAAAATCGCCCGGGTCGCGGCTTACATATGTGGTGGTCGTCTACCTCGAACGGATGACTTCGGACGACACAGGCGGCGACGACGCACCGACGGACATGGAGATCGCACGGGCGACGGAGACGCGCCCGATCGCCGACGTTGCCGGCGACCTCGGCCTCTCGCAGTCGGATCTCGACCCGCAGGGCAAGGGCATCGCGAAGATCGAACAGGACGCGATCCAGCGGACGCTGTCGGACGCCGACGAGGGGAAGCTGATCCTCGTGACGGGGACGACGGCGACGCCCAAGGGGGCGGGCAAGACCGTCACGACGGTCGGCCTCGGACAGGGGCTGAACCACATCGGCGAGCGGGGCGTCGTCGCGGTGCGCGAGCCGTCGCTCGGGCCGGTCTTCGGCATCAAGGGCGGCGCCGCGGGCGGCGGTCACTCCCAGGTGCTCCCCATGGAGGACATCAACCTCCATTTCACGGGCGACCTCCACGCGCTGACGACCGCCCACAACCTCGTCTCGGCGACCCTCGACACCAAGATCCACTACGGCAACGACCTCGACGTGGACGTCGACGAGGTGAGTTGGAAGCGCGCGCTGGACATGAACGACCGCGCGCTCCGCGAGGTGGTGGTCGGCCTCGGTGGGTCGACCAACGGCCCGCCCCGCGAGGAGGGGTTCCAGATCACGGCCGCCTCCGAGGTGATGGCGGTGCTCTGTCTGGCCGACTCGCTGGCCGATCTGAAAGAGCGTCTCGCACGGACCATCGTCGCCTACGACTCGGAGAACGAACCCGTCACCGTCGACGACCTGGGCATCCAGGGCGCGATGGCCATGCTGTTGAAGGACGCCCTGCGCCCGAACCTCGTCCAGACCATCGAGGGCACGCCCGCCTTCGTCCACGGCGGCCCCTTCGCCAACATCGCCCACGGGACGAACTCGCTCGTGGCGGACAAACTCGGCCTCGCCTTGGGGGATTACCTCGTCACCGAGGCGGGATTCGCCGCCGACCTCGGCTTCGAGAAGTTCGGCAACATCGTCTCGCGGCGGGGCGTCGCGCCCGACGCCGCCGTCCTGACGACCGCCGTCCGGTCGATGAAGTATCACGGACTCGATATGTGGCCGGTCGACTACGATCGCCTGAAGGAACCCGACCCCGAGGCGGTGCAGGCCGGGATGACGAACCTCGATCACCACGCGGGCATCATCGAGCAGTTCGGCGTCCCCTTCGTCGTCGCCATCAACCGCTTTCCGACGGACACCGACGCGGAGATCCAGGCGATCATCGACCACTGCGAACGGGAGGGCTACCCGGTCGTCGTCTCGAACGCCTTCGCCGACGGCGGCGAGGGCGCCGCGGAGTTGGCCGAGACGGCGAAGGACCTCGCGGACAGCGACCAGGGCGAGTTCGCCCCGCTCTACGACGTCGAGGCGGACCTGGCGGAGAAGATCCGGACGGTCGCCACCGAGGTGTACGGCGCCGCCGACGTCCACTTCACGGAGGACGCGCTCGACGACCTCGAACGCCTCGACGAACAGGGGTACGGCGACATGCCCGTCTGCCTCTCGAAGACCCAGCATTCGACCACCGACGATCCGAGTCGGAAGGGCGCGCCGGCCCTCGACTGGACGCTCACGGTGCGCGAGTGTTACCCCGACGCCGGCGCCGGCTTCGTCGTCGTCCTCACCGGTGACGTGCTGACGATGCCCGGTCTGCCCGCCGAACCCGCCGCCGAGGGGATGGACGTCGACGCCGACGGGAACGTCAGCGGCCTGTTCTAGGCCCCATCGGACGGAAGTATTACCTCGGTCCCCCCACGATAATACCACGTCCGTCGTCCGGGCGAGCGGGACCGCTCCCCGTGCCGGCGGACGGCGGCGGCCCCCCCCTACCGCCGCCCCGTCCAATCGTTCAAGAGCGTCGGCGACGTACACGGGCCCGTGTCAGACCGGATCGACGACCTCCCGACGGTCACCTGTGAACGCTGTGGACGGGAGTGGGACCTCTCGTACGAACTCGACGAACTGATGGCGGGGAACCGCGCCGTCGAACAGTTCGCGCTCGACCACGAACGCCACACCGGCCATTACCCCGACGACGTGGCGACGTGGCGGGCGACCTGCCGGCACTGTCCCGACGGCGTCGAACGGCTCTCGGAGTCGGCCGCGCGTCGCTGGGCGCGGACCCACGCCCGCCACACCCGCCACGAGGTGACGCTGCGGGGTGCGGACGGCGGGACGGAGACAGTGTGCGAGGCCGAGTGACCGCAGGGAACGAGGCCTCGAACGGAGCGGCGACGGGCGGGAGCCGCGGAGGAGATGCGAGGCCGAGTGACCGCAGGGAACGAGGCCTCGAACGGAGCGGCGACGGGCGGGAGCCGCGGAGGAGATGCGAGGCCGAGTGACCGCAGGGAACGAGGCCTCGAACGGAGCGGCGACGGGCGGGAGCCGCGGAGGAGATGCGAGGCCGAGTGACCGCAGGGAACGAGGCCTCGAACGGAGCGGCGACGGGCGGGAGCCGCGGAGGAGATGCGAGGCCGAGTGACCGCAGGGAACGAGGCCCCGCAAACCGTCACCGTGGGTCGCTCTCCCAGCGGTATCCACAGGCCCCGCAGTCGGCGAACTCGGTGTCGCGGCGCGTCTCCGGGTAGAACTCGGCGTCGTCGATCCGCGACTCGCAGTCCGGGCAGACGGCGTGGTCGGGGACGAGGACACCCTTGAACACCGTCCCGCAGTCGGGGCAGGTGACCTGCCGGTCGGGACCGAACCCCTCGATGGTGGTGTCGCACTCGGCGCAGGTGTACCGCCGACGCGGTCCGTCCCCGCCGTACTCGATGTCCGGATCGGCCCAGTCGAGGTCGGCATCGGCGGCGTCGGCGTCGGCGGCGGTGTCGCCGTCACCCAGTCCGAGCCACCCCAGCACCCGTCCGAGCATGGATCGGGATAGGGGTGGGAGACCAAAACGGTTCGGGCCGCGGGGGACGACTTTTCACCGACGACCGCCAGGTGTCACCGTGATCCCGCTCGTCCACGACTTCCACGGCGAGGTAGTGCTGGTGTTCGGCGGCGGCCCGGTCGGCGCCCGGAAGGCGCGCCGCTTCGCACGCGAGGCGCGGGTCGTCGTCGTCAGCCCCACCTTCACGGACGCCGACTTCGGCGCGAGCGAGTTCGTCCGCGCGGCGCCCACGCCGGCCGACGTGCCCGCGTGGCTCGACGCCGCCGACCCCGCCTTGGTCGTCGCGGCGACGGACGACGGCGCGCTCAACGCAGCGATCGAGCGCCACGCCCGCGAGGCGGGCGTCCTCGTCAACCGCGCCGACCGGAGCGGGGAGCGCGACCCGGGGAGCGTCGTCGTCCCGGCGACGGTCGGGGACGGCCCCGTCACCGTCGCGGTCACGACCGGCGGCACCAGTCCGGCGGTGAGTCGGCACCTGCGCCGGGAACTGGAGTCGACCGTGGCGGGCGCGGGAACGGTGGCGACGGTCGTCGCCGACCTCCGGACGGAGCTCCGGTCGACCGAACCGGACGCCCGCCGGGCGACAGTCCGAGCAGTCGCCGAGTCGGCGGCCGTGTGGGAGGCCGCACGCGAGGGGGAGGAGAGCGAGGTTCGGGCCGCGGCCGAGCGGGTGGTCGAGGCGACGCTCGACGACGAGTGACCTACCAGTCGACGCTCAGCGTACCGTCGCCCGCGGGGTCGGGGGCGACCTCCTCGTCGGTGCGGCGGTCGATCACGTGGATGACGCCGCGTCCCTTCTTCGCCGGGCAGACCTCCGCGGCCCGGACGTTGTGCGCGAGGTCGGCCTCGTCGACGTAGTAGGTTTTCGGGCGCGCCAGCCCGGTGTCGAGGTCGAGATCCCAGTTGGCCGACACCTCGGCGCATTTCCCGGTGCCGATGCATTTGTTCGCCTCGAAGATGATCTTGTAGGGCTTGGCCTCGACCGGGGGGGCGTCGGTGTCGCCCACGTCGCTCGGACGGCGGACGTCGTCGGTGTCGTCGCTCATGGTCGTGGATGGTGGGGCGGGGAGTTAAACCCCCTCAGACGGCCTGCAGGTCGTCGAGGACGGCCGCGGCCGAGCCGTCGTCGATGGCGTCGCGGGCGGCGTCGAGGCCGTCCGCGAGCGAGTCGGCGTCGTCGCCGGCGTAGATCCGAAACGCGGCGTTGAGCGCGACGGCGTCGTACCAGTGGTCGGTACGCTCGCCGTCGACCACCTCCCGGGTGAGGCGGGCGCTGTCGGCGGCTACGTTCGCCACCTCCAGGTCCTCGGTCTCGAAGTCCATGCCGTACTCCGCGGTCTCGATCTCGTAGTCGTCGAACGTGCCGTCGGCCCGCCAGTCCGCGACCTTCGTGTAGCCCGGGCGGATGTCGTCGTACCCCTCCATGCCCTGGAACATGACGACGCGGTCGAGGTCGTGGAACTCGCTACCCTGGAACGTCTCGACCACCTTCTTCGCGAAGGCGAGGTGATAGAAGGAGCCGAGGTGGACGCTCGCGCCGGCGGGGTTGGCGAGCGTCTCGACGGTGTTGACGAACGTGCGGACGCCCATTCGGTCCCGGCGGTCGAACAGGTCGACGACGGCGGGGTTGAACGACGGCTGGTAGTAGAAGCCGAAGCCGACGTCGTCGACCATGGCCGCGGAGTCCGCGGGCGCGAGTTCGGTCGCGACGCCCAGTTCGTCGAGGACGTGCTTGTAGGCGTCCTGTTTCTGCGTGGGGACGCGGTCGCCGGAGTGAGCGACGACGGGCGTCCCGGCGGCGGCGGCGACGACGCCGGCGGCGACGCCGAGGACGGCCGACCGTCCCTTGCCGTCGTAGTTGGCGCCGCAGTCGACGGGGTCCGCGTCCGGCGCCGCGTAGTCGACACGGTCGCACATCTCGTCGGTGAACGCCGCGAGTTCGGTCGCGGTGTTGTGCTTCCAGCGGTTGGCGAGCCAGAAGGCACCGAGCGTCGTCGGGTCGGGGTCGCCGTCGAAGATCCGGCGCATGGCCTCGGCGGCCTGCGCGTGGGTCATGTCCTCGGCGGACTTGGTGCCGGAGCCGACCACCTCGGTCATGAGGCGCTTGAGCGGCCAGTCGCCGCCGGCGTCAGTCACTGTCGGTCACCCCCACGACCCGTTCGGGGACGGCAAGGGTGGGCCCCTCGACGGCCGCGTCGGTGCCGCCGAGGCAGTGAGCGACCGTCTCGCGGACCCCGACCACCTCGCCGACGACGGTGACCGCGGGGGGTTCGACGGCCGCCTCGTCGGCCCGGTCGACGACGGTGTCGAGCGTGCCGGCGACGACCCGTTCGTCGTCGAGGGTGGCGCGTTCGACCATGGCGACGGGCGTGTCGGGGGCGACGCCGTTGGCCCGGAGCGCCGCCACGTTGTCGGGGAGGCGGCCGACGCCCATGAGAATCACCAGCGTCCCGCCGGCGTCGACGAGCGCCGACAGGGCGCCCCAGTCGAGGGCGCTGTCGGCCTTGGTCGGGTCCTCGTGACCCGTCACGACCGCGAGCGCCGAGGCGTGCTCCCGGTGGGTCGCCGGGACGCCGGCGACGCCCGGGGCGGCGATGGCGCTCGTGACCCCCGGGACCACCTCGAAGGGGACGCCGTGGCGCGCGAGGTGTTCGGCCTCCTCGCCGCCGCGGGCGAAGATGGTCGGATCCCCGCCCTTCAGGCGGACCACGTCCCGGCCCGCCTCGGCCTCGCGGATCAGACGGTCGTTGATCTCGGCCTGGGGGGTCCGCTCGCCGCCGGCGCGCTTGCCGACGTTCTCGACCCGCGTTGGGTCGGGGATCGATTCGATCACGCCGTCGCCCACGAGCGAGTCGTGGAGGACGACGTCCGCCTCGTCGAGGAGCCGGCGGGCCTTCACCGTCATGAGTTCGGGGTCGCCCGGGCCGCCCCCGACGAGATACACCGTGCCGGTGGTCGTCGTACTCATCGTTGGAGTGTGTGGTGGTTCGATCGTGCCGCCGTCGCGAGGGTCGGCGGACGGGACCGACGGATCATGCGTCCTCGGCCCCGTCGACGCGCTCCGCTGCCTGCTGCAGTTCGGCCGCGAGGGTCCGGGCCTCCTCGGCCGAGAGGCTGACCCGGTCGGCGTGGGCGGGCACGCTGTCGAGCTGGGTGTTGTCGAGTTCGAGGTCGAGCGATACCTCCTCGGGCTCCTTCCGGGCCGTCCGGACGTTCAGCGTGGCGAAGGCCTCCTCCTCGAACCCGTGGCCCTCGACGCGGGCGTCGAGGAGGTCGAACGTCGTGAAGGCGTTGACCTTCAGCACGCGGTCGGCCATCTCAGTCGTCCGAGGGGAGCGGCTGGTCGTTGGGGTCGGTCGGTGCGGGCGAGGCGTCCATGTCGGTGTCCTCGGCGTAGGGGTACCACGTCATCTTCGTGTTGCCGAGGTACGGGTCCTCGTAGCTCGTCTCCTCGCCGTCGGCGAGGGCGGCGAGTTCGTCCTCGTCGCGTTCGGCGACGAAGTCCCGGAAGGACTGCTCGGGGCTCTCGCGCTCCGCTTCGAAGGCTTCGAGGAGGTTGGCGATGTAGCCCGGCACCTCGTCGGCGGGGACACGCATCTTCACCCAGTCGGCGAAGGTCGGATTCTCGCCGAGGCCGCCACCCAGGCCGACGTCGAACGCCTCGACGGCGTCGCCGTCCTTGCGCGTCTTCATGCCGCGGAGGCTGATGTCGGCGATCTGTGGCTGGGCACACGAGGCGGTACAGCCCGAGAGGTGGATGTGGAAGTCGTCGACGCCCTCGGGGAGGGAAACGTTGTCCCGGAGCCAGCGCCCGTACCGGACCATCCGGTTTTTCGTCTCGACGATGGAAAGCGAGCAGTACTCGGTGCCCGTACAGGCGATGGAGCCGCGCATGAACGGGTGGGGGTCCGGCGAGTGCTCGTCGAGCAGGTCCTCGTCGAGGAAGTCGTCCAGGTCCCCGTCGGCGATGTCGCCGACGATGACGTTCTGGCGCTGGGTGAGGCCGATCATCTCGGAGCCGTACTCCTCGGCGAGGTCGGCGAGTTCGATCACGTCGTCGGCACCCATCCGACCGACGGTGACGTAGAGGCCGACGAAGTTCTGGCCGTCGCTCTGGTCGTGGACGCCGACGTAGTCGCCGTGGGAGTCGGAGTGACCGGCGTTGTAGTCGTACTCGTCGCGGAGGCCCTGGCCCGCAGTCGGGAGTTCGTAGTCGACGTACTCCTCCTGCAGGACCGAGCGGACCTTCTCGGGCCCCCACTCGTCGACGAGGAACTTGATACGGGCGTTGAAGCGGTCCTCGCGGTCGCCGTAGTCACGGAAGAGCGCGGACATCCCGGCGGCCACGTCGGCGGCGTTCTCGGGGCGACAGAAGACGTCGATGTCGCGGGCGAAGCGAGGCTCCTTCCGTGAGAGACCGCCACCGACGTTGACGTTGAACCCCTCGACCGCCTCGCCATCGATCTCCTTGACTGCGGGTTCGAAGGCGAGGTCGTTGATGTCGCCCTGGCCGGAGCCACGGCGGTCGCCGGTCATGGCGACCTTCCACTTCCGGGGCAGGTTCGAGTAGAGGTCGTTGCCCTTGAACGTCTCGTGGAGTTCCTGGACGATGGGCCAGACGTCGATCAGTTCGTCGGCGTCACGTCCCGCGACGGGGGAGCCGACGATGTTGCGCCACGAGTCGCCACAGGCCTGGATCGTCGAGAGCCCGACGGATTCGAGTTCGTCCCAGATGTCGGGGATGTCCTCGATTTTGATCCAGTGGAGCTGGATCGACTGCCGAGTCGTGAAGTCGGCGTAGGCGTCGCCGAACTCGGGGTTCTCGACCGGGCCGGTGGCGTACTCCTTGGCCACCTCGCCGACGGTCCGGAGCTGTTCGGGGTTCATCCGTCCCATCGGCGTCCCGATCCGCATCATGAAGTAGCTCTCCTGGCCCTTCCGCTGGTGGTACAGTCCCCACCACTTGAACCGCTCGAACCAGGCGTCGTGTTCGTCGTCAGGAATGGCGTCCCAGCCCTCCTCGGCGAATCGGAGGAGGTGATCCCGGATCTCCATCCCGTAAGTTTCGTCTTTCCAGCGCTCGACCTTTGACGGCATTATGCCGGGCTAGAATGTACCCAAACGTATATACCGTCGGTCCGCCCGCCAACCTTCCCGCCTCTCCGGAAACGCGACAACATTTGCCTCTATGTGTGAGCCGACCGGCGATGGGTCAGGGGGACAGTGGAGGGCGACGGCGGCAACCGGGAACGTGGACGCTACCGGGGACGACGGGGCGGAACTCGCCGGTGGCCGGATCGACGCGGCCGAGCGTCAGCCAGTCGGTGACCCCCTCGGTACCACACTGGATACAGCGGCCGGCGATCCGTCCCTCGACGTTCGCACCGTCGGCGCCCACCTCGACGAACCCCTCGGCGAGGAAATCGGCGAGCCGACACGAACAGAAATCGTGGTTCGTGAGCCGCCAGAGGTCGCTCACGTTCACCTCGCGGGAGTCGTTGACACTGACCCAGGCACCGTCGTCGAGCTGGTGAACGTCCGTCGTCATGACCGCGACTTGCGCCCCGACGGCGGTAAGCCCGTCGGCATCCGTGACGATTGCCGGTCGTCACAGGCGGGAGTTCCCCCCGAATCGACCGCCTGCAGTCGATTCCCGCCACGATCCTCCGTCACGGATACCGGAAAGGAACGCCTCCATGCGGGAGAACGGGTAGTGATTACGCGGTAACACGGCCTTATGCGTACGTACTGCCTACCGTGTATCGATGACCGAGAAAAGCGAGACCGTGACGGGCTCGGCGGAGGGCGACGCCGAGCGAAACGAAGACGCCGAAGAGCGAAACCATCTCTCCGACGTCGAAGCCGGCGCGGGCTGTACGGAAATCTGGGAGCATCTGAGCGAGACGCGCGACGGCGCCGGGCAGGACTGACCTCTTCTGCGGTCCGGGCCGGGTAGCGGAGTCCGGTGACACACCACGCCGACGGCGCCAGTTCCCGGCAACGCTCGTGGAGGCCCGCCAGCGACGGCTACAGGGTCGACGCGACGTGGGCCCGGACGGCGGCGTGGAACCGATCGCTCGCGTACCGATCACGGGGGAGCGTCGGCCGGTCGTCGGCCGCGACGGCGGCGACGACGGTGTCGACGGCGTCGGCCGTCGAGTCGAACAGGCGGTCGGACCGGCCGTCCAACACCTCGCGTTGCCCGCCCGCGTCGGGCGCGAAGGCCACCATCCCGGCGGCGACGTACTCCGCGACCGCCATCCCGAAGTGTTCCTCGGGTTTGCAGTTGAGCCCGTAGCGGTGCGTCTCGAGGAGCGTATCGAGGCGCTCCCGGGACGCGTCCCGGTCGAGGTGGACGTACGGGCGGGCGGCCGCCGCGGCGGCGACGCGGTCGGCGTAGTCGGCGTAGATCGGCGACGACGACCCGACCAGGTGGAGGTGGAGGTCGTGGCCCCGGTCGCGGACGCCGTCGACGATCCGGATCGCCCGGAGCGGCCGCTTGTCGGGCGCCAGTCGCCCCAGGACCACGACCCCGTCCTCGCGCTCGTCCCAGGGACGCGGGTCGGACGGCGGGTCGACCGGCGGGTGACGGACCGTCGGCCGGCGGCCGTAGACGTCCTCGACGACGTCGGCCGTCCACGCCGAGTTGGCGAGGAGGCAGGCGTCGGCCGGGAGTCGCCGGTCGGCGAGGCCGGCCAGCCGACTCCAGAGCGGATCGAGGCGGCCCGCCCCGCCGGTCGGCGCGCACCGCCTGTTGAACTGTGGGAAGTGGACGTACTGGACCGACGGAAGGGGGAGCGCGAACTCGTTCGCGGTGCTGACGGCCGCGTCGAACCGGGGCGCGTGGCGGGCGAACGCGCGGGCGAGGAGGACGCTGCGCGGGGCCAGCGCCGGGCCGACCCGCTCGGGCAGGGCGTCGAACGCCCGGGAGACCAGGGCGGTGCCCGGCGGGCGGTGGACGGACACGGCCGCGCCGGTGTCGAACAGGCGGTTCAGGGTCGACAGCGACGACCGCGAGAGGGTAAACAGCGTCACGTCGTGGGCGTCCTGCAGCGCCTCGCAGACGTGGAGGCAGACGGCGTCGGCGCCGCCGCGTCCGTCGAGGGTGTTGTGGAGGACCGCGATCCGGGCCATCGTCGTCCCTGGGGGCGGGAGGGACATAAGCCGGGCGGGAGGCTTTTCACCGCCGCCGCCTGCCGACGGGTATGGAGTGTGCGTTCGTGGGGTGTGGGGCGGTGGCGGGGAAGTACGCCGCCGCCCTCGACTCGTCGCCGCTCTCGCCGGTCGCGGCCTGTGACCTCGACGCCGACCGGGCGGCGTCGTTCGCGGCCGACACGGGGGCGGCGGCGTACACCGACCTCGACGCCCTGCTCGACGCCACGGACGCGCCGCTCGTCGTGAACCTGACCGGACACGGCGCCCACGCGGCGGTGACCGAGCGGGCGCTTCGGGCGGGGCGACACGTCTGGAGCGAGAAGCCCCTCGCGCTGGAGGCCGAGCGGGCGCGGGACCTCGTCGCGTACGCGACCCGACACGACCTCGCGCTCGGGTGTGCGCCGATCAACCCGGACTGCGAGGGGCAGCGACTCGCCCGCCGGGCGCTCGACGACGGCCGCCTCGGCCCGGTGCGCCTGGCGTACGCCCACGCCCACGTCGGCCGCGTGACCGAGTGGCACGACGACCCCGACTCGTTCCTCCGGGTGGGCCCGCTGTACGACGGCGCGGTGTATCCGCTGACCCTCCTCGTGGCGTGGTTCGGCCCCGCGAGCCGGGTGCGGGTCGCCGACGCCACCGATCCCTGGCCCGACCGCGAGTCCCGCACCCCGGAGCGTCCGAGCCACGTCGAGGCGACGGTCGAGTTCGCGGACGGCCCGCTCGTGCGCCTCACCGCAAGCTTCTACGCCCCCCACCGGAGCCGGGAGTTCACGAGCCTCGAGTGTCACGGCGACGACGGCTCGCTGTACCTCGCCGACGCGGGGGGCCTCGGGGCCGACGACCGCACCCCCGTCTCGGTCGGCCGGGCGGGCCGGGCGTACACCCCGAACCCGCTCACGGCGCCGCCACGGCGGACGCCGTATCTCGCCGGGCCGGAACGGCTCGCGGCGAGCGTTCGCCGGGAACGCCCGGACCGCTCGACCGCCCGGCGGGGCGCCCACGTCGTCGCCATCTGTAACGCCATCGAGCGGGCGGCCGACCTCGGCGAGCCGGTCGCGGTCGACGCGAGCGTCGTCGAGCGACCCGCCCGACGGTCGGTGGTGTGGGGCGTCGAAGGCGGCAGTGACGACGGCGGGAACGTGGCCCCACCCGGTCCGCCGGACGCCGCGCTCCATCTGCCGCCCGTCGGGTTCGGCTGTTCGCGCTACCGCGACGGCACCTACGTCGACCGTCGGGAGTCCATCGAACGGGCGCTCGATGCGGGGTATCGTCTCCTCGACTCCGCGGAGCTCTACGGCAACGAGGCGCGGATCGGCGAGATCATCGCCGATCCGGGGAGTCCCGACCGCGAGGCCCTCTTCGTCGCGAGCAAGGTGTGGAACACCAACCACGGCCACGTCGCGGAGGCCTGCGAGACGACGCTCGCCGACCTCGGCCTCGATTCCCTCGATTGCTACATGGTCCACTGGCCGGAGTCGTGGGCGTACACCGGGCCGCTGCGACGACTCGCGGAACTGCCGGTCGAGACACAGGAGGCGCTCACGTTCCCCGAGACGCCGGACGGCGAGCGGGACCGGGTGGACGTGAACCTCGAAGCGACCTGGCGTCGGATGGAGGCGGTCCACGACCGGGGACTGACGGCGACGCTCGGGATCTGTAACGTCGACCTGTCGACCCTCGCCGACCTCGTCGAATTCGCGCGGATTCCCCCGTCGGTGGTCCAGATCCCCCGGCACCCGTATCGGCCTCGCGACGACCTGGTGGCGTGGTGTCACGAGCGCGGCATCCGGGTGGTCGCCCACTCGCCGCTCTCGGTGCCGGGCCTCCTCGAGGAACCGGTAGTGACCGAGGTGGCCGCCGAGATGGGCGTCTCGCCGGCGACGGCCGTCCTGTCCTGGCACGTCGGCGACGGCGTCGTCCCCATCCCGTCCAGCGTCGACCCCGACCACGTGGTCGAGAACCTCGCCGCGGCGGGGTACCGCCTCCCGCCGGACGGCACCGAGCGGTTCGCGTCGCTCGTTGACTCCGAGTTCGAGCGATGAGCGGGGGGACCGTCCGGGAGCGACGGCTGGGCGCCGCGGCGGTGACGGGGACTGCAGTCGCCGCCGCGGGCGTCGCCGTCGGCGGCTGGACGTTCGTGGCCGACGCAACCACGCGCGCCGCCGCGAACCGCTGGGCGTTGGTGACCGGAGCGACGCTGTGTTACGTGGTCGGGTTCCTCGCCTACCACGTCGACGCCGACCGACCGGCCGCGGCCGCCGCGCCGCCGAACCTCGTGACGATCACCCGAGGGTTGCTGTACGCCGCGGCGGCGGGGTTTCTGGTCGTCCCGCCGTCGTCGGTCGCCGGACCGGTCGGGACCGGCGCGTCGCCCCCGGCGGTTCGCTGGGCACCCGCGCTCTGTTACGGCGCCGGGGTCACCCTCGACTTCGCCGACGGCCGCCTCGCGCGGCGGACCGAGCGGACGACGCCGCTCGGGACGAAACTCGATCACGCCTTCGACACGCTCGGCTTTCTTGTCGCGCCGCTGGTCGGCGTCGCCTGGGGACGACTTCCCTCCGCCTACCTGTCGCTGTCGGCCGCTCGTTACGTGTACCGCGCGGGGACGGCGTGGCGCCGCCGGCGGGGGCGACCCGTCGGCGACCTGCCCGAGAGTCGGGTTCGGCGGCCGCTGGCGGCGCTCCAGATGGCGTTCATCACGGTGGCGCTGACGCCGCTGCTGCCCGCAGCGGTCGTCCACCCGGCGGCGCTCGTCGTGGTCGTCCCGTCGCTCGCGACGTTCGTTCGGGACTACCTCGCCGTCACCGGGCGGCTGGACGGGTAGTCGGGGGCGCGCCGTCCGGACGGGCGGTAGTATGAAGTGAGCAGCGTGGCTAGTGGGGGCGTGACAGAGCGTGTCGAGGACGCGGACGACCCGGAGCGGCCCGTCCCGGGGACCGGCCGATCGCTGTACTTCACCGACCCCCGGACGGTCAGCGTCGAGGACGAGTCGGTGCCGACCCCGGACCCCGACGAGGTGCTCGTCGCGGCCCGCGTCTCGGCGGTGAGTTCGGGGACCGAACTCCTGATCTACCGGGGCGAGATGCCGCGGGATCTGGCCGCCGACGCGACCATCGACGCGCTGGGCGGCGACCTCTCCTACCCGCTGAAGTACGGCTACGCCACCGTCGGCGACGTGGTGGCGCTGGGGGACGACGTCGACGAGTCGTGGCACGGCCGACGCGTCTTCGCGTTCAACCCCCACGAGAGTCACTTCGCCGCGTCGCCCGCCGACCTCGTGCCCGTTCCGGAGGACGTCGCGACGGAGACGGCGGCGCTCCTGCCGACGGCCGAGACGGCGACGACGCTAGTCATGGACGGCCGCCCGCGGGTGGGCGAACGGGTCGTCGTCTTCGGCTCCGGCATGGTCGGCCTCGTCACGACGCACGTCCTCTCGGCGTTCCCGCTGGAACGGCTGACGGTGGTCGAACCCGTCGCGGAGCGGCGGGAGATGGCCGCCAGCCTGGGCGCCGACGAGACGCTCCGGCCCGCGGTGGCGGCGCGGGTCGGCGAACGGGGCGACCCCGCAGGCGCCGACCTGGCGTACGAACTCTCGGGGTCGCCCGAGACGCTCGACGACGCCGTCGACGTCGTGGGCTACGACGGACGGATCGTCGTCGGCTCGTGGTACGGGCGCAAGCGCGCCGAGACGGACCTCGGGGGCTTTTTCCACCGCAACCGGATCGACGTGTCGTCGAGCCAGGTGAGCACGCTCGCGCCCGAAGTCCGCGGCCGGTGGACGAAAGAACGGCGGATGGACACGGCGTGGGACCGTCTCCGCGAACTCCCGACGGAGCGTCTCGTCACCCACCGGATCGGGTTCGAGAACGCCGCGGAGGCGTACCGGCTGCTCGACAGCGGCCCCGAGAACGCGCTCCAGGTGTTGCTCACCTTCGAATAGGCCGAGCGTATAAGGCGCTCGCGGCCCACCGCCGGATATGTATCGGCTCTCCGTGTCGCGGGACTTCGTGGCCCAACATTTCCTCACGGTCCCCGACCCCGGCCCCGAGGGCGAGATTCACAGTCACCACTTCGAAGTGGCGGTTCGGTTCGCCGGCCCCGACCTGAACGAGTACGGCTACCTCGTCGACATCGACGCCGTCGACGCCGCGCTCGACGAACTCGAAGCCCGCTACCGCGATACGCTGTTGAACGACCTGCCGGAGTTCGCGGACGCGAACCCGAGCGTCGAGCGCTTCGCGCGGGTCTTCGGCGACCGGTTCGTCGAGGCGGTGCCGACGAACACGCCCACGCGCCTGACGATCCGGATGTGGGAGGACGAGGACGCGTGGGCCAGCCACGAGCGGGCGCTGTGATGGAGCACGCCGAGGAGCGGTATCTGGAGGCGAAACGGACGGTCGACGAACGGGCGCTCGACCGGCGGGTCCGTGACCGTCTCCGGGCGGCGCTCCCGTCGGCACCCCGGGTGCTGGAGGCGGGGGCCGGCACCGGCGTCACCGTCCCCCGGCTCCTGGACTGGGGAGTGACCGCCGGGTCGTACCGCGGCGTCGACCGGGATCCGGCGGTCGTCGAGCGCGCGCGGGACCTGCGGGCGACGGAACTGGACGCCGAGCGCACCGACGCGGGGTTCCGCGTCGGCGACCTGACGGTACGGTTCGAGACGGGCGACGCGCTGGAGGCGTTCGACGACGAGCGGGCGGACCTGGTGGTCGCGGGATCGTTCATGGATCTGGTGCCGATCGACTCGGCGCTGGACGCCTTCGCGGCGGCGCTCGGCCCCGACGGGCTGGTGTACGCGCCGATCACGTTCGACGGCGAGACGCTCTTCCAGCCCGACCACCCCGACGACGACGCCGTCCTCGAGGCGTACCACCGGGCCATCGACGACGAACCGGGACGGGACGTCCGGGCCGGTCGGCACCTGCTCGACCGCTGTCGGGCGCGCGGCGGGGACCTGCTGGCGGCCGGGGCGTCGGACTGGGTGGTCCACCCCCGGGACGGCGACTACCCGGCCGACGAGCGGTATTTCCTCGAACGGATCCTGTCGTTCGTCGCGGACGCGGTGGCGGTGCCGGCGGTGGAGTCGTGGCTGTCGAGCCGTCGTCGACAGCTAGAAGCGGGAACGCTGACGTACGTCGCCCACGGGTACGACGTTCTCTATCGACCCTAGCGGCGTCGGGAGAGGGAGACGTACGCCGAGTGGTCGGCGAGGGAGGTGCGGAGGGACGCGGCGACGAGGAGGGGAAGCATCACCACGGCCGTCCGGGCCGCGGCGCCCGAGCCGAGGACGTATCCGGCGGCGGCGACGGCGAGAACCGTCGCGAGCATTACGGCCCCGAGGGCGACCTGTGCGTCGGGCGTCCGCTTCCCGGATGCGGGCCCGAATCGGTCGTCGTGAGTATCTGAGACGGCGGCCATCGTTCTCCTAGCAAATTATGGCTGGACCCAAATATATTTACCGAGGTAATTATCGATCGTGATTAAAACGGTCGATAATGAGATATTCTGCCGGAAACGTAAACGATCGTTCGTGATAGTA
The DNA here is from genome assembly GCF_009762275.1 of Haloplanus salinarum. Classification (NCBI taxonomy): domain Archaea; kingdom Methanobacteriati; phylum Methanobacteriota; class Halobacteria; order Halobacteriales; family Haloferacaceae; genus Haloplanus; species Haloplanus salinarum. Next base: position 2,131,453 of record NZ_CP034345.1, read on the forward strand.
CTCGGGGCTACGGCTCGAAGTCGGCCATGAAGTTCGTGTGGAGGCGGTAGAACAGGAGCATCCCGCCGACCCAGCTGAGGATGCCGTAGGCGACGTACGCGAGCGTCGGGAGGTCCAGATAGAAGTACATGTACGAGCCGACCAGCAGGTACGCGAGGACGAAGACCCCGAGCACGCGGATACCGCGACTGGAGACCTGTTGTTTCGGGTTGACCATGGTGGGGTGGCGTCGAGCGCCGACATCGGGGATGAGACGGCCCCCGAGTTAAGCACGAAAGTTAATGCAAAACCTGCGAAATACGTCGACACTATATGCGGGAGCGGTCAACGGAGCGTATGATTCGCGTAGGCGTCAACGGCTACGGTACCATCGGCAAGCGGGTTGCCGACGCAGTGGATTCGATGCCCGACATGGAGTTGGTCGGCATCGGCAAGGCGAGTCCGAACCACACGGCGGACGCGGCCGCCGACCGCGGGTACGACATCTACGTACCCGAGGGTCGACACGACCGGTGGGCCGAGGTGGGGATGGACGTCGCGGGCGACGTCCACGACCTCATCGAGGCGAGCGACATCGTCGCCGACGCGACGCCGGCGGGGATGGGCGCCGAGTACCGCCCCATCTACGAGGAGTACGACACGCCCGCGCTGTTCCAAGGCGGCGAGGGGGCGGACGTGGCCGAGGCGAGTTTCACCGCCCGCGCCAACTACTCCGAGGCGACCGACAAGGACTACGTCCGGATCGTCTCCTGTAACACGACGGGGCTGAACCGGATGTTCGCGCCGCTCCACGAGGAGTACGGCGTCGAACGCGCGAGCATCACGCTGGTCCGCTGTCGGGGCGAGCACGCGGTCATCTCGGCGGACCCCGTGACGATGCCGTCCCACCACGGCCCGGACGCGCTCGAGGTCATCCCCGATATGGGCCCGATCACGACGATGGGGATGAAGGTGCCGACGGTACGCCACCACTTCCACGGCGTCAACGTGGAACTCGGCGGGGAGCCGAGCGCGGCGGAGGTCCGCGACCTGCTGGCCTCGCAGTCCCGCATCCACGTCGTCGACGGCGACCTCGGCATCGACTCGGGGTGGGAACTACAGGAGTTCGCCCTCGACCGCGGCCGCGACCGGATGAACCTCTACGAGAACCAGATCTTCGAGGACTCCATCACGATGGAGGGGCCACAGCTCCACCTGTTCCAGTCGATCCACCGCGAGAGCGACGTGGTGCCGGAGAACGTGGACGCCATCCGCGCGATGATGGGCGAGGCCGACGCGGCGGAGAGCATCGAACTGACGAACGACGTGATGGGGATCGGCGACATCTAAATGACGGCGAACGAGACCGAAGCGATCGACGAGGTGCAGGAACCGGGCGAGGAACTGGTCAGCGGCTACGGATCGAGTCCGGGAGTCGCGACGGGACCCGTGCGGATCGTCGAGGATATCGACGAGGCCGACCGGATCGACGAGGGCGACGTGATCGTCACCGAGATGACCGCCCCCGACATGGTGCCCGCGATGAAGCGCTCGGCGGGCATCATCACCGACGAGGGCGGGATGACCTCCCACGCGGCCATCGTCTCCCGCGAACTCGGCGTGCCGGCCATCGTGGGCTGTGGCGAGGCGACGGCGGTCCTGTCCGACGACCAGCGGATCACGCTCGACGGCCAGAAGGGGACGGTCGTCGTCGCGGAGCCGGAGACGGAGTCGTCGACGGCCGCGGACGCGGAGGCCGACCCGGCCGGGGAGCGTGCCGACCCGTCGACCGGGGGCGCCCCCACGACGGCGACGGAGGTGAAGGTGAACGTCTCCATCCCCGACGCCGCCCAGCGGGCGGCCGACACGGGCGCCGACGGCGTCGGCCTGCTCCGCCTCGAACACATCCTGCTCTCGACGAGCAAGACCCCCGAGAAGTACGTGGCCGACCACGGCGAGGACGCCTTCGTCGAGGAGATATCCGAGGAGATCCGGAAGGTCGCGGACGCCTTCTACCCGCGACCGGTCCGCGCCCGGACGCTGGACGCGCCGACGGACGAACTCGCGGAACTGGAGGGCGGCGAGAACGAACCCCACGAGCACAACCCGATGCTCGGCTACCGGGGCATCCGGCGGAGCCTCAAGGAACCCGAGATGGTCAAACTCGAACTGCGGGCGTTCAAGCGCCTGCACGACATGGGCTACGACAACGTCGAGGTCATGTTCCCGCTGCCCAACGACGCCGAGGACGTGCGGCGGGCGCGGGAGCTGATGGACGAGGTGGGCATCGATCGCGAGACACACGACTGGGGGGCGATGATCGAGACGCCGGCCAGCATCCGTGCTATCGACGAGATCATCGACGAGGGCATCGACTTCGTCGCGCTCGGTACCAACGACATCGTCCAGTTCATGCTCGCGGTGGACCGCAACAACGCGATGGTCGCGGACCGCTTCGACGACTTCCATCCCACGATCCTGGAGGCGATGGCGGAGGTCATCGAGGCGTGTAACGAACACGACGTCGACACCACCATCACGGGCCAATCCGGATCACACCCGGACATGGCGAAGTTCCTCGTCGAGAAGGGAATCAGCTCGCTGTCCTCGAACATCGACGCGGTCGACGAGGTGCGCCGGGTCGTCGCCCGCGCCGAGCGGAAACTCCTGCTCGACGCCGCCCGCGAGGACCTCGACGACGTCGAACCGCGGCTCGACTGACCCTTCTATCCGATCCCGCCCTCGTTTCGCGTCAGGAGGTACAGCGCGAACGACGGGAGCCAGTGGGCGCCGGCGTAGTCGTCGGTGAACGCTCGCGCCAACCCGCGTTCCGCGTGGCGTTCGGCACACCGCGACAGCCCGGCGGCCCGGCGGCCGTCGAGGGCGTCCGCGAGGCCGGCGAGACACCACGCCCGGGAGAGGTTCAGGCCGACGAGGTGGAGCGCGACGCCGCCGTCGGCCCCGGCGTCCACGGGGTCGAGATCCGTTCCGTCGAAGTCGGGGAGGAAGCGATCGAACCAGGCGTGGAACCGCGGCGGGTCGGACACCCGACGCAGGAGGTCGGCCTCGATCAGGGCCGGCGAGAGGAAGTCCCAGCCGAGGGGTTCGTACTCGATCGGGTAGTCCCGGTCGTCGGCGAAGCAGTCGCGGGCCGTCTCGGCGGCCGCGGCGGCCAGGTCGTCGCGCCCGACGGTCCGCGCGTAGTCGAGGACACACCCCAGGGCGAACGCGGAGTTGTGGTGGGTGCCGACCCTGAACGGCCGGGACCGGGCGAGGAGGTCGTCCGCGACGCGGGTCCGGATCGTCCGTTCGAGCGGGGCGAGCGTCGACCGCCACGCGTCGGCCCGGTCGTCGTCCCAGCGGGCGAGTTCGGCGGCGAGACGCAGGAACCACCCCCAGCCGTACGGCCGCTCGAAGGACGGGTCGGCCTCGAAGCGGTCGACCTCCCGGCGGACGTTCGCGGGGGTGAGCCGCGCGTCGAGACTGCGGCCGATGGCGTCCGCGTCGGGGTGGTCGTCGACCAGGCGGAGGCCGCGGACGAGCGTCCAGTGACAGTGGACCGCGGAGTGCCAGTCGAAACAGCCGTAGAACACGGGGTGGCGCTCGCGTGGGCGCTCGGGCCCGTCGGGCGAGTCGACCGCGCCGACGTGGTGTGGGAACTCGGTGTCGACGGCCTCCAGCGGTCGGTCGGCGAGCGTCGCCGCCGCCTCCCGGTCGATCCAGTCGCTCCGGCCGGCGAGCAGCGTCTCGGTGGCGACGGCCTCGAAGGGCATGCACGCGGCGTGCGGCCGCGGAGAGGAAAAAGTACGGGGGCTACAGCCCGAGGAGCGTCTGGATGGAGCCGCGGGCCTCCCAGAGTCCGGAGACGATCATGACGACGCCCGCGAAGACGGCCAGCGCGACGGCCCACCGTCGCGTCGGCGAGAGCGAATCGATGTCGATGTCGAACGACATGTACATCACGGAGAGGTACATGAGGCCGATGACCGGGGCGAACAGGGCGCCCGAGAGGGCAAAGAGGATGAGCGGCGCCTCGAACACCAGGTTGAGCGAGAGCGGGATGGCCGCGAACAGCAGGACCGTCCCGCGGAAGACGGTGTCACGGGTGACGTCGAAGTTCTCGAAGACGCCGTGGAGCGCGAATGCGTCCTCCCAGAGCCGCGACATGCCGTAGAGCGGACCGATGAGCGTCGAGAACAGGGCGGCGACGGTCGTCAGCAGGAACAGGGTCGCCGACCACTGGCCGAACTGGGTGGTGAAGATGGCCGCCATCTCGGGGATGACGGTGAAGCCGCTGGGCTGGATGCCCTGGGTGTGCAGCGTCGCGGCGGCGGCCGTCCACATGAAAAAGGAGAAGACGGCCAGGATGGTCGAGGAGAGCAGGTTCTGCCAGAGGACGATGTCGCCCCAACCCTTGAGACGGTCGATCTCCTCGTCAGAGAGGTCGTACTTGTCGATGTCGTGGCCGTCGTCGAGTGGTTCGAACATCCCCATCACCTTGTCCTTCGCGAACCAGACGTAGGAGACGGTCGGGCCGAACCCGGCGCCGATCCAGCCGAACATCGTGAGGACGAAGGCCATGCCGCCGACGCCCAGGCCGGAGACCTGGCCGGGGACCGACGGGACGAGGCCGCCCGCGAGGCCGCCGATCCACTGGTCCGCGGTGCTGAGCGAGACGAACGCGATCAGGACGAGGAAGATCCACAGCAACGAGGTGGCGATCTTCTCGATCAGGTCGTAGGACCGCGTCATGACGATGCCGAGCCCGGCCAGCACCGTCAGCACCATCCACAGGTTCGTCGAGATGCCCGGATACAGCTCGAAGAAGGCACCCGCGGTCTCGCCGAGGTGGCCCGAGAGCCCGATGGCGTAGATCAGGCCGCCGAGGAACACGTAGTAGAAGATCCACTTCAGCGCCCAGCTCTTCTCGTAGAGGGCGTCGAGGAACGTGTCGCCGGTCATGACGCCGTAGCGGACGAGGTAGTACTGACCGAAGATCTTCGTGAACGTGATGAGGGGGATGAGCCAGATGCCCTCCATGCCGAGGTAGGCGCCGCCGAGCGGAACACTCAGCACCTCGCCGCCGCCGATCTGCGACGCGGTGAACACCCACGCCGGCCCCATGTAGCTCAGGAACTCCTTCAGCGTGGCCGGCGGTTCGGAGATCCGCGACTCCGTCGCCGCGTCCACGGACCCGGTGCTCACCGCCACACACCCCCCGTCGGGGTGTCCGCCTCGGGACGGGGACGTGGTCGGGACCGCTGACGGTCGATGCCTCCGGGTGCGTCGACGCGCGTCGACGCGATGGTGACTCGATGGGGGCTGTGCCGCATGTTCGATCCGATGAAAGACAGTGAACATGGTATAAACGCGGAATGGCGCACTTTTTGCATGATTTATCATGAAGGGTATATTCCTTAAGGGAATATAACCATCCGAACGCGGGCGGCGTCGCCGTCGAAATCGCCCGACGTGGCGCCGTCGCCGGCGGACAACCGACGGCCACACCGGACCGGCGCCGGTCGGCGGCGTAGTAACGAATGACGCGTTCGAAAGTCATTTAATTATTGTGAGGAATTGCTGTTGGTATGGTGATACTGGCAGCGATCGACAGGGATCCGGGCTGTAAGGGCGTCGTCGAGACGGCAGACGACCTGGCGACGAGCATGGACATGGAGCTGGTGATCCTCCACGTGGTCCCGGAGGAGGGGGACGAGGAGGGGGCCCGGGAGGAGGTGACCGAAATCGTGCGGTCGGCGATCGGCGATCTGGAGGGAGTCGACCTTCGGATCATGCCCGAGCAGACGCGCCGCGACCTGCCCACGGGGCGGACGGCGAACCACATCCTGCAGGTGGCCGAGGACATCGACCCGGACTACATCGTCATCGGGTCGCGCAAGCGCACGGGGTTGGGGAAGATCCTGCTCGGGAGCGTCTCGAAGCTGATCCTCTCGAACGCGGAGGTGCCGGTCGTGACCGTCGAGCAGAAGCGACGGGCCGAGGCCTGATCAGCGCCGCAGGGAGAGGTAGACCACGGCGCCGGCGAGGGCCGCGGCGACCCCGGCGACCACGAGCAGGACGCGATAGCCGTCGAGGGGCGAGGCGAAGACGAGCCCCGCGGTGCCGGTGAAGCCGACGGGGCCGAGCGTCTGTCCGAGGCGCAACACGCTGGTCCGCATCCCCATGACGCCGGCGCGGAGGTCGTCGTCGACGAGCGTGACGACGGCGGTGTCGACGGACGGCATGACGACGCCGAAGCCGACGCCGAAGACGAGCAGCGACGCGCCGACGGCGAGGGGCGAAGGGGCGAGACGGACGGCGAGCAGTCCCACGCCGTAGGCGACGAAGCCGAGGGCGACGAGTTCGGGCGCAGACCGCCACTCGGCGAGCCGCCCGTACTGCGAGGAGACGGCGGCGCTCGCGGCCGCGACGGCCGACAGCGTGGCACCGATGCGACCGGCTCCGAGGCCGAAGGCGTCGCTCAGGAGGAGCGGCAGGACGGTGAGGACGGCGCCGTAGAAGATGAAGAACGCGGCGAAGAGCGCGACGAAGATGGCCAGCGCCCGCGGCAGGACGGCGACGGTCCGCAGGCGGGCGAGGTAGGTGCGCACGTCGGTCGAACGTGTCCCCGTCGGCTCGGTCAGCGCCACGAGGGCGAAGAGGCCGACGAGGGCGCCGACGCCGAAAAAGAGGAAGGGTGCGCTCCAGCGGATCCCCGCGAGCGCCCCGCCGAGAAGCGGGTAGAACGCGGCGCCGGTGCCGACGGTGCTCCCGTTCAGGCCCATGACGGCGTCGCGCCGTCGGCCGTCGTAGACGTCGCCGATCAGCGTCACGGCGAGCGTGATCAGCGCGCTCGCGCCGACGCCCTGGAGCAGGCGGAGGGCGACCACCTCGGCGAAGGTGCGGGCGAAGGCGACGCCCGTGCCCGCAGCGGCGAAGAGAAAGAGGAGGGGAACCATCACGCGACGGCGGCCGAACCGGTCGGCGACGAGGCCGACGAAGGGCGTGACGACGACACCCGGGAGGGTGTAGGCGGTGATGACCAGTCCGATGCGGGTGTCCGAGACGCCGAAGACCGACCGCAGGTCGGGGAGGACCGGGCTGACGAGCGAGACGCCCATCACCCCCATCAGCGAACAGGCGAGGACGACGTAGAGCGTGCTCGACCGCCACGGAACGATCGCCAGCCCGCGGTCCCCGTCGAGGTTCAACACGGTGTCGGTCCCGTGGCCCCTCTGGCTTGTTATCGTTCCGTTCCCGGCAGGCGACGGGCTCATACGGATTGTTGTAACTGGTTACCGGTGGTTCGCCGGACCGTCTCGGCGAACCACCGGTGATGACTTACGATAAACAGTATCAGAACTGCTCGGCGGTGTCGACCCCGATCACGACGCCCACCTCGTCGGGGGCGAAGTGGTCGTCGACGCCGACGGCCGACGCGAAGCGGAGCCGCGCTCCCTCGGTGTGGACCGCCCGGACGGCCCGCTCGACCGGCGCCTCGAAGTCGAAGTCGGCGAGCAGATCCCGCCACCCTTCCTCGTCGATCCGGTAGGCACGTGTCCCGTCCACGGTGACGTACTCCGCCGACCGCTCGAACGCCGAGTGGCGCCCGAGCAACTCCGCGTTGAGCGCGAGGAGGGCGTCGACGATCCGCCCCGGATCGACGTCCCCGCGTTCGGCCACCCGCTCGACGACCGCACCGCCGATCGGAACTTCGCCGGTGTCGAGGTCGGTGTCGGAAGTCATGCGGTACCAATTCACACGGAAGGGACTTCGTTCTTGGGGGGCGAACGTTCATGCGAGACGGCGCCGTACGACCGGTACGCCCCCGATACGGCGGGCAATCCACCAATGACGAAACTGCGCGCCGACGAACTACGGTACGCGGTCGACGGCGAGACCATCCTCGACGGCGTCTCCCTCGCCGTCGACGCCGGGGAGACGGTAGCCGTCGTGGGGCCCTCGGGAGCCGGGAAGTCCTCGTTTCTCCGTCTGCTCGACCGCCTGGACGAACCGACCGGCGGGACGGTGTACCTCGACGGCACCGACTACCGGAGCCTCGATCCGGAGACGCTACGGAAGCGGGTTGGGCTGGTCCCCCAGCAGCCGGCGCTCCGTGAGGGCACCGTCGTCGAGAACGTCACCATCGGGCCGCGGCTCCGCGGCGAGTCCGTCGGCGACGAGCGGGTCGCCGAGCTGCTCGTCGACGTGGGGCTGGCCGGCTACGCCGACCGCGACGTGTCCGACCTCTCCGGTGGCGAGGCCCAGCGGGTCGCCATCGCGCGGACCGTCGTCAACGATCCGGACGTCCTCCTGCTCGACGAACCGACCGCGAGCCTCGACAGCGAGGCCGAGGCGGCGATCGAACGGTTGCTGACCGACCTGCTCGCGACGGGCGAGCGGACGGCCATCCTCGTGACCCACGACGAGCGACAGGCCGCACGGCTGGCCGACCGCGTGGCCCGCTTCGCCGACGGACGGATCGTCGACGTGGGCGTCCCACGGGAGGTGATCGCGTGATCGCCGTCCCCGACCGGCTGACCGACCCGGTGGTCGTCCGCGGGCTCGTGCAGGTCGCCGCCGCGACGGCGCTCGCGGCCGTCGTCGTCGGCATCTCCTCGCTCCGGAACCTGGACCTGGAGCGGGAACTCGGCGGCTCGTTCGTCCGCGGGTTCGTCCAGGTGCTCGCGATGGGCGCGCTCATCGGCGCGCTCTTCTCCGTCCCGCTGTCGTACTCCGCGCTCCTGCTCGGGGCGATGGTCTGTTACGCCGCCTGGGAGTCGCGCAAGCGCGGCGACGGCGTCCCGAACGCCTTCCGCATCTCCGTACTCTCGCTCGCGCTCGGCTCGACGGTCGTCATCGTGACGATGGTCGCCGCGGGCGCCATCGAACGGACGGTGCGCAACCTCGTGCCCGTGGGTGGGATGATCATCGCCAACGCCATGAAGACCAACTCGCTGACGCTGGATCGGTTCCAGGGCGAGGTGGCGTCGAACCGCGAGGAGATCGAGGCCGTCCTCGCGCTCGGCGTCCCCCCCGAGCGGGCCATCTCGGAGTTCGTCACCGAGTCGGTACGGGCCTCCCTCATCCCCGTCGTCGACGCGATGCGGACGCTCGGGCTGGTGTACATTCCGGGGATGATGTCGGGGATGATCCTCGGGGGCGCCAACCCGATCTACGCCGCCGAATACCAGTTCGTCATCATGGGCATGATCTTCGCCGCGGGCGGGCTGACCAGCATGACGACGAGCCTCCTGCTCGCCCGGGCGGCGTTCACCGACGCCGCCCAGCTCCGGCGGTTCGAACCCGCCGAGACGACGCTGCTCGGGACGCTCCGCGCGGCCGTGAATCGATAGGTTCCGCCGCGATCAGTTCGGTCGAAGACGGATTGCGTCGACTCGCTCCGGAGGGGTGGACCGTTCGATGCGTATCACGACCGCGATTCGGGTGGGACACGTCGACGGCGGCCTGGCGATAACATCGCAGGTGGCCGAGCGGCCGATCGGGTGCGGCCGCGGGTGCCCGGTCAGGCCGACTGGACCGCGTCGAGGACGGCGTCGTAGTCGGGTTCGTTCGTCGGGTCGTCGGCCACCCAACTGTAGGTGACGACGCCGTCGTCGTCGAGGACGAACACGGCGCGGTTGGCGATGCCGTGCAGGCCGAGGTCCGGAATGTCCATCTCCAAGTCGTACGCCCGGATCGTGTCGCCGCCCATGTCGCTCACGAGGTCGAACTCGAGGCCGTGTTCCTCGCGGAACGCCCCCTGGGAGAACGGCGAATCGGCGCTCACGCCGAGGACGGTGGCCCCGGCGTCGTGGAAGTCGTCGAGGTGCTCCTGGAGGGCAAGCATCTCGTTGCGACAGGGCGGGGTGAAGGCCCCCGGGAAAAAGGCGAGGGCCACGGGTCCGTCGCCGAGGTGGTCCGCGAGGTCGAACGATTCGTGTTCGGCGGTGCCGAGCGTGGCCGTGAACGTGGGTGCGGTGTCACCGGTAGAAACCATACGACGCGATACGGGCGCCGCGGACATAAATCCAGGCACGAACGGGAGCGGGCGGCGATCCGGATCCGGGTACTACTAATTGGGGCCCCGCCGTAGCGAGGCCCATGGCCGAGTTCGGCGCCCTCTCGCTCGTACCGCCGCTGTTCGCCATCGGGCTCGCCATCGTCACGCGGAAGGCGGTGTTGTCGCTCTTCCTCGGGGTGTGGTCCGGCGGCGTCATCTTCACCGGCGGCGTGGGCCTGGGGCAGACCTTCGACTGGATCGCAGCCGCCGTCGGCGAGAGTACCTTCCACGCCCAGATCCTCATCTTCACGCTGTTGCTCGGGTCGGCGGTGGCGATGATCTGGCGCCTCGGCGGCTCCCACGCGGTGCGCGACTGGGCCATCGCCCGCCTCGACAGCCGGCGGAAGGTCGGGCTCGTGACCTGGCTGCTCGGGATGCTCCTCTTTTTCGACGACTACGCCAACACGGCGGTCGTCGGGAGCACGATGCGTGACGTCTCGGACCACCTGCACATCTCCCGGGAGAAGCTCTCCTATCTCGTCGACTCGACGGCGGCGCCGGTGGCGACGCTCGCCATCTCCTCGTGGGTCGCCTTCCAGCTCTCGATGATCGAGTCGGGCTACGAGGCGACCGACCTCGCGGCGAGCGAGATCCCCGACGCCTTCGCCGTCTTCCTGCGGTCGATCCCCTACAACACCTACGCCATCCTCGCGGTGGCCATGGTCGGCATCGTCGTCCTGACCGGGCGGGACTACGGCGAGATGCTCACCGCGGAGCGCCGCGCGGCGACGACGGGTGAGGTGACCCGCGAGGATGCCCGGCCGATGCAGGACGTGGCGGCCGAACTCGGCGAGCCGAACGTCGAGGACCCGAAGCTGCTTGCCTTCTTTCTCCCTATCGGGGTCTTGATCGCCATCACCCTGGGATCGGCGCTCTACACCGGGTACAGCCCCGGCGCGTCGCTCTACGATACGATCGTCGACGCGGACTACGCGGTGGCGCTCATCTTCGGATCCTTCGGGATGGTCGCCTCGACGTACGCCATCGGCGTCGTCACCGGGGAGCTCTCGCTCGGCGAGAGCGTCGACACCACCATCGACGGGTTCGGCATCATGCTCACCGCAGTGACCATCCTCGTGCTCGCGTGGGCCATCGGCAACGTCGTCGAGGCGCTCGGCACCGGGGAGTACGTCGGCCGGATCGCAGGGCAGGTGCTCGACCCCGCGCTCCTGCCGGTCGTCGTCCTCTTCACCGCCGCGTTCATCGCCTTCTCGACCGGGAGTTCCTGGGGGACGATGGGTATCGTGACGCCCATCGCCGTCCCGGTCGCCTGGGACCTGACCGGCGGTCACGCCATGGTGGCGGCCGTCGTCGGCAGCGTCTTCTCCGGCGCCATCTTCGGCGATCACGCCTCGCCCATCTCGGATACGACCGTCCTCTCGGCGACCTTCACCGGTGCCGACCTCGTGGATCACGTCCGCACGCAACTGTACTACGCCGTCACCGTCGTCGCCGTCGCGGCCACCCTGCTCGTGATCTGGGGGTACACCCGCGTGAACCCGTGGCTCTTGCTCCCGGTCGGGGTCGTCGCGCTCGTCGGCCTCGTGTACGGCCTCTCGTCGGTCGCCGCGCGGCGACGGGGGATCGACCCGACGGACGTGGCGGGCGCCGAGAGGCGGGCGCCGGTGGAGGACGGCGACGACTGACTCATACGGATTATTGTAACTGGTTGCCGGTGGTTCGCCGGACCGTCTCGGCGAACCACCGGTAATGACTTACAATAAACAGTATCAGACCGGCTCGAACTCGTGGATCGGCCACTCGCGCTCGTGGTCGCGGGCCATGGCCAGCTCGTCGTCGTCGGGCGGGCGGGTCGTGAGCCGAACGCGCGTCCCGATGTCGAGCACGTCGTAGGGGGCGGTGACCCGGCCGGTCAGCCGTGCGCCGGAGTCGAGTTCGACGACGGCGACGGTGTACGGCGCCCGGTCGGCGAGCGCCGGCGGCGGGGTGCGGACCTCGGTGTAGGTCGCCACCTCGCCGGTCCGGGGCTGGGGTTCGGTCCGGAGGTTCCGGCTCCCGCAGGCGTAACACGCCGGCCGCGGCGGGAGCAGACGCGTCCCGCAGTCCGCACAGACCGCGGCGAGCAGGTCGCCCTCGGCGAGCGCGGCGAAGAACCCGGGGAGGGTGAAGGGGCTGTCGGCGGTGAACGCGTCGGCGGTGCGCGGCGGGGTCGTGGGATCGGACGGGTCGTCGGTCATGTGGCGAGGACGTGTGCGACGGTGACGGCGTCGGCGACGCCGCCTTCGTTGATCAGCAGGCCGGTCGTCGCGTCGTCGACCTGTCGCTCGGGCGTCGCGGTGCCCGTGAGTTGTTCGTACACTTCGACCGCCTGGGCGAGGCCGGTGGCGCCGATGGGGTGGCCGCGGGCCTTGAGCCCGCCGCTCGTGCTCAGACGCGTGTCGGTCCAGCCAGCCGAGCGCTCGGCGGGGGGGAGCGCGCTCTCGAAACCCCGGCCGCGTGGCGCCAGCCCCGCGGCCTCGGCGAGCAGCGCCTCCGAAACCGTGAACGCGTCGTGGACTTCGGCCACGTCGACGTCCGCGGGGTCGATTCCGGCGTCCGCGTAGGCGCGGGTCGTCACCTCGTGGGCTCCCTCGACGAAGGAGAGGTTCCGCTCCGCGACGGCGATGTTGTTCGCGCCGGCGGCGACGCCCGCAACCCGGACCGTCCCGCCGGGCAGCGTCGACGCCACGTCGTCGCTCACGACGAGGACGGCGGCCCCACCGTCGGTGAGCGGGGCGCAGTCGTACAGCTTCAGCGGCGGCGCCACGTAGTCCGAGTCGAGGACCGTCTCGACGTCGACCTCGCGGCGGAACTGCGCGCGGGGGTTGGCGACCGCGTTGGCGTGGTTCTTGACCGCGATCCGAGCCAGGTCCCGCTCGGTCGCCTCGGTCTCGTGGAGGTATCGTCGGGCGAGGAGGGCGTACTGGCTCGGCGCCGTGACGCCCGACCGCGCTTCGAGCGCGCGGTCGAACGCGGACGCCAGCGCGGTGGTGGCACCGCCGGTGCCCCCGGCGGTCATCTTCTCGACGCCACAGGCGAGCACCGCGTCCCGCCGGCCGGTTCGCACGTCCTCGACGGCGTGACGGAGCGCCATCGCGCCCGCGGCCGCACAACCCTCGACGCGTTCGGCGGGCACGTGACGCAGACCCGCCCACTCCGCGAGGAGCGTCCCGTACATGATCTGTCCCTCGTAGGATTCGGACTGGTTGCCGACGTACACGGCATCGACGACGTCGGCGGGGTCGGGCAATCCCTCGAACGCCTCGGTGAGGGCGGCCGCGAAGAGGTCCCGGCCCGTGAGGTCGGTGCGGCCGAGCGGGGAGGTCCCCGCGGCCGCGACGTGTGGTTCGGTCACACTCCACACGTCGTTCGCGGGCGAGTTAATCCTAGGCGAGGTGTTCGTCGAAGGACGCCGCGAGGACGTCGATGGCGCCGCCCCCGCGGTCGCGTTCGACCCGGCGGAGTGCCGTCACGACGGCCGGATCGACCGGCGGCGAGCGGACGAAGCGGGCGCTCCCCGTCGCGGTCGCCTCGAGGAACCGGTGGACGGCCGCGCGGGCCGGGGCGGCGGGGACGTCGGTCAGGACGGTCGCCACCAGCCACGCCCACGCCCGGCCCTCGGTCATCGAGAACAGGGAGAGCGCCTCGTCGAACCGGCCGAGGGTGTCGTCGATCCTCGACAGACCCGGCGCGTAGAGGTCGACGAGGGCGGCCTGCTGGGCGTCGACGAGGCGCGCGAGCACGCCGTCGATCCGGTCGTGGTCGGCGCGTTTCGTCGCACGGTCGGGGTCGATCCCGACGTCCCGGAGCGCCAACGCGAGGTCGTAGGTGATGTGCGCGTTGATGCCGAGGAAGGCGTCCTGTGCCACGAGCGCCGAGCCGGCCACGGCCGTCCGGAACGCGACGCGCCACGGGCCCGGGACGACGTCGTGATCGCCGCGCTCGAACGACAGGAGGGCCCGCCGGTAGTGGTCGGCGAAGGTGACGGTGTACCGGCGCAGCCACGCGGGGTCGGCGAAGCGGCCGTCCGCGATGGCCGCCCGGACGGCGGCGGTCATGCGGGTGTAGATCGTGAGAAAGACCGCGCGGCGGTCGCCGGCGGCCCGCAATCGGGATTCGAGGTCGTTCAGGCGCGTGTAGACGTCGTCGACGCCCTCGAACGGCCGCTCTAACCGGTCGACGAGCGCCGGGTCGGTCGCGTGATCGGGGGCGTCCGGCGGCGCCGCCCGGATCCCGCGGACCGCCGCCCGCAGGTGACGGGAATCGAGACGTCGAGCCATCGCGGCGTAGCCGGCCATCGCGTGTCGCAGACGGGCGAGATGCGCAAATAGCTGGCGGCGAAACGGCCGGACACGTCCTGCAGGCGCCGGAATCACTTTGGTGACCGGGTCCCGACCAACCGGTGAAGATGGAGCCATCCATCCGGGTGTTGCACGTCGACGACGATCCGGAGTTCGCCGAGTTGGCTGGCGAGTTTCTGGAACGGGAAGACGAGCGGTTCGACGTCGAGACGGCGACGAGCGCCGCCGCGGGGCTGGACCGTCTCGACGCGGGCGGGATCGACTGTGTCGTCTCCGACTACGACATGCCGGGGCGGAACGGCATCGAGTTCCTGGCCGCCGTCCGCGAGCGACACGGCGACCTCCCCTTCGTCCTCTTCACCGGCAAGGGCAGCGAGGAGATCGCCAGCGAGGCCATCTCGGCCGGCGTCACCGACTACCTGGAGAAAAGCAGCGGGACGAGCCAGTACACCGTCCTCGCGAACCGGATCGCGAACGCGGTCGAGCAGTATCGCTCGCGACGGGAACTCGAAGCCAGCCGCGAGCGCCTCTCGCTGTTCTTCGAGCAGTCGCCGCTCGGGGTGATCGAGTGGAACGACGACTTCGAGGTCGCACGCGTCAACGACGCGGCCCTCGAGATCCTCGGCTACGACGCCGAGGAGCTGCTGGGGAAGTCCTGGGAGTGGATCGTCCCCGAGTCCGAGACCGAACGGGTCGGCGAGGTCGTCGAGTCACTCCTGTCGGACCGCGGCGGCTACCGGAGCGTCAACGAGAACGTCCGCCCGGACGGCGAGCGGATCGTCTGTGAGTGGTACAACCGGGTCGTGACCGACGACGACGGCGACGCCGTCGCCGTCTTCTCGCAGTTCCAGGACGTGACCGAGCGGGAGCGGCGGGCGACACAACTGCGGCGGAGCAGGGCCCGGCTGGAGGCCCTCTTCGAGAACTCGCCCGACATGATCAACGTCCACGACACCGAGGGGAACATCGTCGATCCGAACCCCCGGCTGTGCGAGGAGACGGGGTACGACGCCGACGAACTCACGGGCATGAAGGTGTGGGAGCTGGACGAGTCGGTCGAAGCCGACGAGGTGCGGGCGGTCTGGGAGCGGATGGACGTCGGCGACCGT
Source organism: Haloplanus salinarum (assembly GCF_009762275.1). Classification (NCBI taxonomy): domain Archaea; kingdom Methanobacteriati; phylum Methanobacteriota; class Halobacteria; order Halobacteriales; family Haloferacaceae; genus Haloplanus; species Haloplanus salinarum. The sequence continues at coordinate 2,146,905 of NZ_CP034345.1, forward strand.
CGGCGGTTCGAGGGCGTCTATCGTCGTCGCGACGGCTCGACGTTCCCGGTCGCGATCCACCTCAGACGCCTCGATCTGGAGGGTGACGAGCGGTTCGTCGTCATCAGCCGCGACATCTCCGCCCGGAAGGAGTACGAACGCGACCTCCGGGAGACCAAAGAGCGGCTGGATACGGTCGTCTCGAACGTGCCGGTGGTGCTGTTCGCGCTCGACGCCGACGGCACGTTCACGCTGTCGGAGGGTCGCGGCCTGGAGACGCTCGGCCTCGAACCGGGCGAGGTGGTTGGCGAGTCGGCGCTCGATCGCTACGCGGACCAGCCCGACGTGATCGACGCGATCGAACGGGCCCTCGACGGCGAGGTGGTCACCATGGTCCAGAAGATCGGTGAACGGTTCTTCGAGACGGCCTACCAGCCGATCGTCGACGACGGCGCCGTCTCGGAGGTGATCGGCATCGCGGTGGACATCACCGAACGCCGGCGCCGGGAGGCGGAGCTCCGCCGGCAGAACGAGCGCTTGGAGGAGTTCGTCGGCGTCGTCTCCCACGACCTCCAGAACCCGCTGAACGTGGCCGAAGGGCGACTCGAACTGGCGCGCGAGGAGTCCGACAGCGACCACCTCGACGACGCGGCACGCGCGCTCGGCCGGATGGACGAGCTGATCACGGACCTGCTCAGGCTGGCTCGGGAGGGGAAACGGGTGAACGAGATCGAGTCGGTCGCGCTCGCGGACCTCGTCGCGGACTGCTGGCACCACGTCGAGACGCCGGCCGCGGACCTCGTCGTCGAGACGGAACTGACGCTGCGGGGCGATCCGGGGCGCCTCCGACACCTGCTGACGAACCTCCTCCGGAACGCGGTCGAACACGGGTCGACGGACGATGACGTGACCGTCACCGTCGGCACGCTCGACGACGGGCAGGGGTTTTTCGTCGCGGACGACGGGCCGGGGATCCCCGAGGCGAAACACGAGCGGGTCTTCGAGAGCGGCTACTCGACGGACGAGGACGGCACCGGCTTCGGCCTCGCCATCGCCAAGGAAGTCGCCGAGGCCCACGGGTGGTCGATCCGCGTGACCGAGGGGGCGGCCGGCGGGGCGCGTTTCGAGATCACCGACGTCGACGTCGTCGAGTGAGCCGGCGTCAGCGCTCGACGGTCGCCAGCAGGTCGTCGAGCCGGTCGATCGCTTCGCGGATGGCGTCGGCGTCGGTCGCGTAGGAGAATCGGAGGTAGTCGGCCGCCGCGTCGCCGAAGTCCACGCCGGGGGTGACCGCGACGCCGGCCTCCTCCAGGAACAGGTCCGCGACGTCGAGGGCGTCGCCGGGCAGGTCGCTCACGTCCGCCAGCAAGTAGTAGGCGCCCTGCGGGGTGTATCCGAGGTCGAGCCCCCAGTCGGCGACGGCGTCGACGAGCAGGTCGCGGCGCTCGCGGTAGGTCTCGCGGACGGCGTCGAGTCGTTCCGGCGGGGTCTCCAGGGCGGCGACCCCCGCGTCCTGCACGAAGTTGGGGGCACAGATGAGCAGGTTCTGCGCGAGGCGGTTCACCGCGTCGACGAGCGCCGGCGGGACGACCATCCACCCCAGCCGCCAACCGGTCATCGCGAAGCGCTTCGAGACGCCGTCGAGGACGACGGCGTCGTCGGTGTACTCGAGCATCGTGTGGGTCTCGGCGTCGTACGCGAGGCCGTGGTACACCTCGTCGACGACGGGCGTGGCGTCGTGTTCGGCCGCGAGGGTGGCGAGATCCGCGAGCGTCCCGCCGGACATGACGACCCCGGTCGGGTTGGCCGGGGAGTTGAGCAACAGGGCCCGCGTCTCCGACCCCATCGCCCGTTCGAACGCCGACACGCGCGGCCGGAAGCCCTCGGCCGGGCGCAGGGGGACCGTCTCGACGCGTCCGCCGACCGTCCGCACGAAGTTCGGATAGCAGGCGTAGTGCGGGTCGGTGAGGACCACCTCGTCCCCGGGGTCGACGAGCGCCGCCATGGCGAGCAGGAGCGCCGGCGACGATCCGGGGGTGACGACGATCCGGTCGGGGTCGACGTCGACGCCGTACGTCCGGTCGTAGTGGGCGGCGATGGCCCGGCGAAGCGCCGGCTTGCCGCGCGCCGCGGTGTAGTTCGTGTTGCCGGCCCGCAGCGACGCCACGGCCGTCTCGGTCACCCGCTCGGGCGGATCGAAGTCCGGTTCGCCCACCTCCAGATGGATCACGTCGTCGGTGTCGTTCGCTCGCTCCAGCACGTCCATCGCCAGGAACGGGGTCACGTCGCCCGCGCGCTCGGAGACCATCGAGGGACCGTAGGCGGGGGACCGACGAATACGCTCCGGTGTGGGGACGATTGCTCGGCACGCGGGACGGCGGGGAGAAGGGGTCGTCGGGTCGCCGCCCGACTACGTCGGGAGCGAGAGTCGGGACGTCGGGGCCCCGATCACTCGAGGTCGAAGCGGTCGTTGCTCATCACCTTGTGCCACGCGTCGACGAAGTCGTGGACGAACTGCTCCTCGCCGTCGTCGCCGCCGTAGACTTCAGCGATGGCGCGAAGCCGGGCGTTCGACCCGAAGACGAGGTCGAAGCGGGTGGCCTCCCACTCGAGTTCGCCGGTCTCGCGGTCGCGGACCTCGTACAGGTGTTCGCCGTCGGCTTCCTCCCACTCGTAGCCCATGTCGAGCAGGTTCACGAAGAAGTCGTTGGTCAGCGTCTCCGACCCGTCGGTGAAGGCGACGTCGCCGTCGCCGTAGGTCGCGCCCAGTTCGCGCATGCCGGCGACCAGCACCGTCATCTCGGCGGGGGTCAGCCCCAGCAGCTCCGCCTTGTCGACCAGCAGTTCCTCCGGGCTGTCTCCGTAGCCGTCGCCGAGGTAGTTGCGGAACCCGTCGGCCATCGGTTCGAGCGCCTCGAAGGACTCGACGTCGGTCCGTTCCTGCGTGGCGTCGGTGCGGCCCGGTTCGAAGGGGACGTCGACGTCGTAGCCGGCGTTCCGCGCCGCCCGCTCGACGGCCGCGCTGCCGCCCAGGACGATCAGGTCGGCGAGGGAGACACGCACGTCGTCGGACCGCGAGTCGTTGAACTCGGCCTGGATATCCTCCAGCACCTCCAGCACGGTCGCCAGCTGCTCCGGCTCGTTCGCCTCCCAGCTCCGCTGGGGTTCGAGGCGGATGCGGGCGCCGTTGGCGCCGCCGCGTTTGTCGCTGTCACGGTACGTCGACGCCGACGCCCAGGCGGTCTTGACGAGCTGTGCGGTGGACAGCTCCGAGGCGAGGAGCCGCTCCTTGAGCTCGTCGATTTCGGCCTCGCCGATGTGTTCGTAGTCGGCGTCGGGGATCGGGTCCTGCCAGATCATCGTCTCCTCGGGGACTTCCGGGCCGAGGAACCGCTCGGGCGGCCCCATGTCGCGGTGGATCAGCTTGTACCACGCCTTGGCGAACGCCATCCGGAACTCGTTGGGGTTGTCCCGGAACTCCTCCAGAACCTCGCGGTAATCGGGGTCGCGCTTCAGGGCGACGTCGGTCGTCAGCATCATCACGTCCTCCTTGTCCCCGGGGTCCTGAACGCCGGGGGCGGCCCCGTCGAGTTCGTCGTTCTTCGTGGTCCACTGCCACGCGCCGCCGGGACCCTTCTCGGGCTCCCACTCGTAGGTGAGCAGATTGGTGACGTAGCTCAGGTCCCACTGGGTCGGCGTGGCGTTCCACGGACCTTCGATGCCGCTGGTGATCGTATCGGGGCCCTTGCCCTCGCCGAAGTCGTTCTCCCAGCCGAAGCCCTGGTCCTCGATGGGGGCGTCCGTGGGGTCGGGGCCGACGTGTTCCTCGGGGTCGTCCGCGCCGTGAACCTTCCCGAACGTGTGTCCGCCGGCGATGAGCGCGACGGTCTCCTTGTCGTTCATCGCCATGCGGCCGAACGACTCGCGGATGTTCTTGGCCGAGCCCTCGAGGTCCGGCTCGCCGTTCGGCCCCTCGGGGTTCACGTAGATGAGGCCCATCACGGTGTTGCCGAGCGGCGCCTTGAGGCTCCCGTCCTCGTCGAACCGCTCGTCTGCGGACATCTCCCACTCGTCCTCGGGCCCCCAGTCGACGGCATCGTCGGGCTCGAAGTCGTCCTCGCGCCCGCCGGCGAAGCCGAACGTCTCGAAGCCCATCGACTCTAGGGCGACGTTGCCGGCGAGGACGATCAGGTCCGCCCACGAGAGCTTCTTGCCGTACTTCTGCTTGACGGGCCAGAGCAGTCTGCGCGCCTTGTCGAGGTTCACGTTGTCCGGCCAACTGTCGACGGGGGGCAGGCGCTGGTGCCCGCCGGAGGCGCCGCCGCGGCCGTCCGTGGTCCGGTAGGTGCCGGCGCTGTGCCACGCCATCCGGATGAACAGCGGCCCGTAGGTGCCGTAGTCGGCGGGCCACCAGTCCTTCGAGTCCGTTAGCACGTCCTCGATGTCCGCTTTCACCTGCTCGAAGTCGAGTTCCTCGAACGCTTCGGCGTAGTCGAAGTCCGCCCCCTGCGGGTCGACGGTCCGCGCGTTCCGGTCGAGAATCGATAGATCCAGCGCGTCCGGCCACCAGTCCCGTGGGGACCGCCGCCCGCTCCGAATCGCTTGGCCGCCGTCGGCCACGAACGCGTCGTCGTCGGCATCTCCCGTACCGTGAGAGGGTGTGTCGTCCGTCATTACTGTGTCTACCGGAACGTGGACACGGGCGTACTAATCGTTGTTGTTGGCAGATGATGAACGGCGGCGAGGAGTGGGCCGTCGTGGGCTCCGCGGCGGTGGCGACCGGCGGGGGGCGAGGGCGGCGCCTCAGCCGTCGGCGTCCGTCGGCACGCCACCGAGGTTGCCCTCGTCGTCGAACAGTTTGGCGCGGAGGTACCGCGCCCGGTACCGGTTCGCGCCGTCGCTCGTGTCGGCGTCGCGGACCTCGCCCGCCCGGCCGTCGGCGACGGCGTCGATGAGCGTCTCGATCTGTTCTTTCTCGCTCGGCGTCAACTCGAACTCGTAGGTGCGGGACCGCTCGGCCTCCAGTCGCGTCCACTTCCGCGCCGCGGCGATCACCAGCGAACACGGCTCCCGACAGGGGAAGACGCCCGACCCGCCGTCGGGGGTGAGCGCCGTCCCGTCGTCGTACTCCCACTCGCGGCGCTTGAGACACTGGGAGTCGTCACAGCAGGCCTCGGCGACCCAGTTCACGTGCTCGTGGCCCTCGCCCCGGTCCCACGTCTCCACGACGCCGTAGATGCCGGTCTGGCGCGCGACGGCCTCGTGCCAGTGAGTGACGTCGAGTTCCCCCTCGCGCTCGCGGTGCCAGTTGGCGAGCGTCGCCGGGTAGAGGCCGTCGACGGCCCGCACCGCCGCCGCGGGGTCGAGGTCGGCGAAGACCCACCCGTGGGGGAGCGTCGGCGCCGTCGACAGCGGCCGGTAGTCGCCGTCGTCGTCGGTCTTCCGGAGCCGGCGCGCCTCGTGGGGGTCGGTGTGGACGGTCAGCGCCTCGCGGTCGGCGTCGACGTCGTCGACGTGCCGGAGTTCGTAGCGGCGCCGGCCCCCCTCGGTCAGGCGGGCGGTGACGGCGACCTGTCCCCACTCGCGGGTGACGCCGTCGCCCCCGAGTCGCGCGTGACGCTCCGGGGCCGACAGGTCGTCCGCCCGCTCGACCCACCGCAGGAACGCCCAGTCGGGGTCATGCTGGGGGGCGTGCTGGTGCCAGAACAGCCAGTTCTCGACGTGCGCGCGGTGCCGGTCGACGACGTCGTCCAGCGCGGCCGCCGAGAGGCCGTCGTAGCTGGCGTCGGGCACGGCGACGCGAAAGCCGTCGGGCCCGCGTGTGACTTCGAGGCCGTCGAAGTCGACGCCGTCGGCGGCGGCCACCCGGACGGCGTCGGCCGGCGTGGGGTCGGCGTCCGCCATCTCAGTCACCGTCGGCGACGGCCGTCGTCGGAGGCGTGATCCGGACGTCGACGTCGACGTCGGCGCCCGCGTCGGCCGCCCGTTCGAGGACCACGTCGGCCATGAGCGGCTCCGTCCCGATGGCGCCGGCGTACCAGACGTCGTGTCCGTCGAGGCGGGCCGGAACCGGGTAGCCGCCGTCGTCGGCGATGCCCATGTCCTCGGGGATGTCCTCCTGGGTGTGGTAGCCGTCGGCGATGAAGAGGGGGACGACGACGATATCCTCGCTCTCGAAGTGGTCGGTCACGTCGTCGACTTCGGGCTCCTCGTCCATGAACAGCGCTCGGACCTCGGCGAACCGGCCGCCGTCGCGGATGCGGCCGGCGTGGTACTCGATGGCCTTCGCCGAGTTCTCGTTGCGCTTGGTGCCGTGACCGACGACGGCCAGGCCGACCCCGTCGCCGACGTCCGGGTCGCCGGTGACCGTCTCGGCCCGGCGGACGATCACGTCGGTCATCGCGTCGTGTGTCCCGACCGGCCCACAGTAGTGGACGGTCTTGTCCACGTCCGCGGGGCGGAGGGTGACCGAGTCGGCGCTCGTGCCGTCGGACTCCCAGTCCGTGACGTCGAAGTCGAGTCGGAGTTCCCGCGGGATCACCTCCTCGGTGAAGTAGCCCTCGCTGACGAACAGCGGGACGACGTACACCTCGTCGGCGGCCACCGTCCGGAGGGCGTTGCGGAACGAGGGCTCCTCCTTCCAGTAGGCCTCCCGGACCTCGTCGAACGCGCCCGACGCCCGGATGGCGTCGGCGTGGTCCTGTGCCGGCGTGCTCGACCGGGGATTGAGGTGGGAGCCGTGCGCGACGACCAGTAATGCCTCACTCATTACGAGGTCGTACGCTCGTGAGGCTATTAGGCCCTCTGGATGCCGTCGCGTCACGCGAAGACCGTCAGTCGTCGGACATCGTCAACGGATCGGCCGCGGGGGGTCGCCGATCCTCGAACTGCCGAACGGGCCGGCGCCGAACCGGTAGGGAGGGGCCGCTCACGGACGTCACCCGCCGCCGACCTTGTACACCCCACCGGGTCGTCCCTCGGCGTCGCCGTCGAGGTACGCCTCGGCGGCGCGGTCGGCGAAGTAGACGGCGCCGTCGACGACTACCGGCGTGCTCGTCACCTCGCCGACGCCGTCGACCGCCCACGCCCGGTCGCCGGTCCCTTTCTCCAGGGTGTAACAGGAGCCGTCGTAGGAGCCGACGAGGACGTGGTCGCCGGCGACGGTCGGACAGCCGGTGATCCGGCCGCCGGTGTCGAACGTCCACCGCACGGCGCCGGTCGCGGCGTCGAGGGCGTAACACCGCGAGTCGTGGCTCCCGACGTAGACGGTGTCGGTCGCCGCCTCGACGGCCGGCCCGGACATCACGCGGCCGTCGGTCTCGACGGCCCACTCCCGACTGCCGTCGGCGAGGTCGACCCGGTAGACGCGGCGGTCCCAGGAGCCGAAGAAGGCGCTGCCGTCGTGGGTGGCGACGGGGCCCTTGATCGCGTCGCCCGTCTCGAAGGCCCACGCGAACGACCGGTCCGGATAGGTCCAGGCGTACAGGTGACCGTCGTTGGCGCCGACCACCAGCCGTCCGGCCTCGCGGTCGACCGCGGCCGTCGAGTGGGGGTGGTCCGTCGGCCGCCGGTCCTCCCACACCACCTCGCCGGTGACGGCGTCGACGCCGAACATCGCGCCGCTCGGCTCGTAATACTCGACGGCGATGTAGACGACGCCGTCGTGATAGCCCGGACTCGACCCGATGGCGTCGCCGAGCTTCCGGCGCCAGAACCGCTCGCCCGTCTCCAGGTCGAAGGCGTAGAGCGCGCCGTCGTACGCGCCGACGTAGACCGTCCCGTTCGCGAGGGCGGGGGTGCCGTGGATCCCCCGGGCCGTCTCCTCGACGGCGGCGGTCCAGACGACGTCGCCGTCCGGGGTGAACCGCCGAACCTCGCCGGTGTCGCCGGGGACGACGACGTCGCCGTCCGGGGTGGGGACGGGACTGGCCTTCGCGGCCGTGTGATCGCCCGTGTTCACGCCACGGTGGACCCACTCGACGGTCGGATCGGTGGGCACCGTCGCGTCGGGAAAGATCCCCTGGCGCCGGGGGCCGCCCCGGAACTGGGCTGTCGCGCCCGTCGAGGGCGGGCGGCCGTCGTCGTCGATCGGCTCGGGGTCGGTCCGCGGGGCGGCGAGACACCCGGTCACGGCGCCGGTCAGGGCGAACGCCGCGGTGCCGAGGACGGCGCGTCGGGAACGAGGTGGCATACGTATCGGGTGTACGACGGAGGGACATACGCTTTGTCCGCACGAGCCGCGAGTCCCCGACGTGGAGCGAGCTGTCGGGTGGTGTCGGGAGAATAGTCCCACCAGGATTCGAACCTGGGTCGAAGCCCCCAGAAGGCTTCAGGATTGGCCGCTACCCCATGGGACTGACCGATCCGGAGTCGGCGTCCGGTGACACCCGTCAGTACCCACGAAACGCATATGAGTGTTGCGAAGTCGCTCGGCGACCGACGGGGCCGACGCCTCGGGGTCGTCGGGTCCGGCGTTCCGTGGCGTCGACGGGACGGCCGCGACGGGACGGCGCTCAGTCGTCGATCCCGAGCAACCGGATCACGTGCGCGAAGCTCAGCAGGTGGTCCGCACGGTCGAGTTCGCCGTCGCCCGGATCGAGGGCGGCGACGGCGTCGGCGACGCGGTCGGCGAGGGTCGCCGCGGCGTCCTCGCCGAGCCAGCCCAGCGCGCGGTAGCGGCCGATGGCGTCCCGGGTCGGCGCCTCGCCCGCGGTCCGGACGAGGTAGGCGATCCAGTCGCGCCCGACGCGGCGGGCCGCGGGCGCGTCCGGGAACGCAGGGAGGTAGGGTCGCTCCCCGAGGGCGGCGGGGTCGACGCCGCCGATGGCGACCAGCCGTTCGCACTGTGCGCGGGAGGGCTCGTCCGGCGCGGCCGGCCGGTAGCCCGATCCCTCGACCGGCGGGAGGCTGACCCCCGTACCCGCGTCGGCGTCGTCGACGCCGGCGAGCGAGCGGAGTTCGTTCGCGTCGTACTCCGACGGATCGAACACGGGGGTAGTTCGGTCGGGACCGTCCAAGGCTCTTTGGGCGGGGACGCCCGACGACGATAGCAGATACAATTGCCGCTATCTCGGAGAGAGGGGAACGGATAGAACCAGCGATCGTCGGATAGAAGAGACGAAGCCAGCGATTTCGACAGTTTGGATCGATACGGAGTACGGACCAGCCTTGCCAGTTCCCGGCGGGTTATACAGACGTATCCACTACCACGGACATGACGCAGATTTCACGCCGAACCTATCTCGCGGGGGCCGGTGCCGCGGTGACGGCCGGGTTCGCCGGCTGTACGGGCGGCGATGGCGGTGTCGACTCGGTGTCGGTGGCGTACATGCCGATCTTTCCCGATCTCCAGTACTTCGTGATGGAATCGGAGGGTTACTTCGAGAACGTCGACGCGAGCATCGAGAGCCGGGAGTTCACCGACGGGCCCGCCATCGTGCAGGCGTACGGCGGGGGCGAACTCGACGTGGCGATGTTCGGCATCGTCCCGTCGATGATCGTCATCGACCGCGGCATCCCGGCGAAAGTGACCGCCGCGAACATCAAGGAACCCATGGCGATCATGGCCCACGAGGACCTCGGAGGGCTGTGGGACGAACACGGGGCCGACGCCTTCGCCGCGTGGCGCGAGGAGCGGGGGCGGAAGTTTCGGTTCGGGACCTTCCCGCAGGGGTCGGTCCCGGACGTTCTCCTCCGCTACTGGCTCCAGCAGGAGGGGGTCGACGAGTCGGCGGTCGACATCATCGAGATCAACGGCGCGAACGCCGTCTGGCAGGCCATCGCCAACGGCGAGGTCGACGGCGCGTCGATCATGGAACCGGTGCCGACGCGGGCCGCTCAGGAGGACGTGCCGATCGGAACGTTCCGAACCGCCGCCGAGATCATGCCCGGACAGCCCGCGGCGGTGACGCTGATGAGCGACGGGATTCGGGGAACGCCGATCGCCCGGCAGTTCCTCGAACAGCACGTCCGCGCGACTGAGTTCATCCGGGAAGAACCCGAGGCGACGGCCGAAATCGTCGAGTCGAGCATCGGTATGGCGGCGGAGCAGGCGCGTTCGGCGCTCCAGGGACCGCTCTCGAATTTCGTCACCGATCCCCGGGAGATCGAAAACGGGACGGAGATCTTCGCCCGGTTCGCGAACGAGAACGGACAGATCGACCAGGAACTGTCGCTCGAACGGATCTTCGATTACAGCGTCTACGAGGAGCTATGAACGGCCGCGTACGGGGTGAGCGATGGCGATCGACGTGACCGAGGAGGTCGACGTCGAGGACGGGACGGCGGGCGACGGTCTCGCAGTCCTCGACTGGCGGCGGGCACTCCGGGGGCTCGGCGGCGTCGGCGTCTTCCTCGCGCTCTGGACCGCCGCCTCCCTCACCCAGCCCGCGTACGTCCTCCCGAGCCCGTTCGTCGTCGCGGGGACGTTCTACGAACAGACGGCGAGCGGGGAGGTGTTCGTCGCGCTCGGCAACAGCGTCCTCCACTGGATTCCCGGAGCGGTGACGGGGACCGGTCTCGGGATCGCGGCCGGGATCGCGCTGGCGTGGAGCCCGTACGTCGACGACGTCTCCTCGCCGATCGTGCGGATGCTCCGTCCCGTGCCCCCGCTCGCGCTGATCGGCTTCGCCATCGCCTGGTTCGGCATCAACCACGCCGGTGCGGCCTTCATCATCGCGGTCGGCGCATTCTGGATCAACTTCTACGCCACCTACGGGGGCGTCGAAGGCGTCTCCGAGGATCTGCTGGACGTTGCCCGTAGCCTCGGCGTCCAGGGGGACCTCGAACTCATCCGGACCGTCGTGGTCCCGGCGTCGCTCCCCGAGATCACGACCGGGATCCGGACGGGGATCGGCCGCTGCTGGATGCTCGTCGTCGCCTCCGAGATCTTCGGCGTCGCCGGCATCGGCCGGCGTATCCTCCGGGCGTCGAACAACCTCCAAGTCGACGTCGTCATCACCTACATCCTCGTGTTGAGCCTGATGTATCTGCTCGTGGACGTCGCCTTTCGGGCGCTCCAACGGAGGGCGCTGGCGTGGCGGTGAACGACGCCGACGCACGCGTCCGCATCGACGGCGTCGGCAAGCGGTTCGAGGGCGGGGATGGACCCGTGCAGGCGCTCGATGACGTCTCCTTTGCCGTGGCCGAAGGGGAGTTCGTCTGTCTCGTCGGCCCCTCGGGATGCGGAAAGACGACCCTGTTTCGCATCATCGCCGGCCTCGAACCGCCGACGACGGGGAGCGTCTCACTCGACGGCGAACGGGTCGACGGCCCCAGCACGGACCTCGGTCTGGTTTTTCAGGAGTATCACCTGTTCCCGTGGCGCACCGTCGCTGGCAACGTCGGGTTCGGACTGGAGCGCGGGGACGTCCCGGCCGAGACGCGCGAGCGACGCGTCCGTGACCTGCTCGACCTGGTCGGCCTGGACGGGTTCGCGGACAGCTATCCGCGCGACCTCTCCGGCGGCATGAAACAGCGGGTCGCGCTAGCCCGTGCACTCGCGGTCGATCCGAGCCTCCTCCTGATGGACGAGCCGTTCGGCGCCGTGGACGCACAGACGAAGAAGATGCTCCAGGACGAACTGCTCGACATCTGGGCGGAGACCGGAAAGACCGTCCTCTTCGTCACCCACGACGTCGAGGAGGCGGTCAAACTCGCCGACCGTGTGGTCGTCATGGCGAAGGATCCGGGGCGGATCCGGGAGATCGTCGAGGTGGACATCGAGCGCCCGCGGAGTCGGTCCGACGAGGCGTTCGGGGACGTCTACCGGCGTATCCTCGACCTCATCGAGACGTGAGTCGGCTGCCGTCGGTCGGAACCCGGAGCGTCGCGACGGTCCCCCGTGGCTCCCGGTCGGCGTACGTCGGATCGGCGCCGAGCGCCCCGGCCGCCCAGTGGACGATCCACAGGCCGAGGCCGGAGCCGTGGCTGAGGTCCGTCTCCTCGCCGGCTTCGACCGCCTCGAGTTCGGCGTCGGGGATGCCGGGGCCGTCGTCGAGGACGCGCACGAGCAGCGTCCCGTCGGCCCGCTCGACGACGACGCGGGCCCACGCACCCCCGTCCGCCCGCTCGACGCCGTCGCCGTCGTGGTGCCGGACCGCGTTCTCGAGGAGGTTCTCGACGACCGCGACGAGCGCGCGCTTCGACAGGGACGCGGTGACGGCGGCACGGGTGTCGAGGGCGACGTCGGCGTCGGGATAGCGCTCGCGGACGTCGGCGACGACGGGGTCGAGACACGCGGTGACGTCGACGTCTTGGGGACGCTCGCCGTCGATCAACCGCTCGACCGTCCGTGCCTTGTCGCCGAGGGCGGCGAGGGCGGCGGCACGGCGCTCGATGGCGTCGGCCATATCGCGGGTCGCGTCGTCGTTCACCCGATCGACCAAGATATCGGCGTAGCCGTGGACGACGCCGGCGTCGTTCCGGAGGTTGTGTCGGAGGACGCGGTTGAGGACTTCGAGTTGCTGGCGGCGGCGTTCCCGCTCGGTCACGTCCGAACAGACGACAGTCCAGCCGACGTGGGTGCCGCTCGGATCCCGGAGCGTGGACGTCGACACCGCGTACGTCCGACGCTCGCCGCCGACGGTCGACTCGATGGTCGCCGGCTCCGGATCGCCGTCGTCGCCGACGGCGACGCCGAGTAGCTCGGTAAGTGGGGCGTCGAGGGGGTCGGTGCCGACGTCGGCGACGAACGCCGCCCCGGCGGCCGCGTTGTACCTGACGACCCGGCGCTCCCGGTCGACGACGACGATCGGGTCGGCGAGGTCGTCGATGGCGGTCCGCTCGGCCGCGCGGACGGTCGTCGGATCCCGCTCGAACAGTTCGGCGCGGCCGAAGGCGTAGGCGTCGAGGGCGACGTGCGGGACGAACATGATCGGCGCGAGGTTCAGCTGGGGGATCGGGCCGACGCCGCCGGCCCAGGCGAGCAGGGCGAAGCCCGGTGGGAGCGCGCTGACGGCGACGGCGGCCGTCTCGCGGCGGTAGAGCGGCCCGTAGTTGAGGAAGGTGTCGACGAGGAGAACGACCCCGACGGTGACCGCGAGCGTCGCGCCCCCGATGGTCAGGTACGCGGCGGGTTCGAGGACGTACGTCGCCGTCGCGACGCCGAAGACCGGATCGAGGCGGAAGCCGGTCCACATCGCGCCGTGGAGCGGGTTCGTGACGACCAGTGCCGTCGCGACGACGCCGAGAGCGGCCACGGTTCCGAACGCCGGGCCGGAGACGACGTCGCCCCGACCCGTGTATTCGAGCGCGAACGCTAGGAAGGCGAGACCGGTCCAGACGGTGCCGATCCAGACGACCTGTTCGAGCGCCACCCGGACCGTTGGGTCGGAGGTCAGCAGGGCGGTGCCGTAGGCGCCACACCACACCGACTGCGCGAGGAGGACGCCGAGGAACCACGTCGCACCCGGCCGGTCGCGGTAGTCGAGGACGTACCGCGCGAGCACGAGGGTCCCGGCGACGGCCGCGAACGAGCCGACCGCGGGCCAGGCGGTGACCGTACCGGCGAGTGCCATACGCGGGGTGGTCGAAGCCGGACGGCAAAGAGGTCGTGGGTCGAGTGAGGGTGTCGCGAGCGGGGACGGCGAAACTCACTCGGAGCCGACGACCCGCCCCGACCGTTCCTCGACGTCGAGTGCCCACACGTTGGGATGCTCCTGGAGGTCGTGTGCCGAGAGGAGGTCCGACTCGAACGCGTTGTCGGCCAACGCCGCCCGCGCGGCGTCCCACTCGCCGGGAGTGATCCGGTCGATCGGTCCCGCGACGATGACGCTCCGCCAGTTCCCGTCGGCGTCGACGTCGAAGGCGACGAAACTCGCCTCCTCGGACCGCTCGGCGTAGGTCTCCTTTCTGAGCTCCGCGGACCGGCCGACGAACAGGAAATAGAGGTGCTCCCCGTCGTAGCCGAACGACAACGGGACGCCGTAGGGGACGCCGTCGGCGCTCATCGAGAGCACCCCCACGCCGGTTCGTCTGAGGAACTCGTCGATGCCCGATTCGTCCATCTCCGACCCGAGCAGGGTTTCGTACGACGAACTCATGCCAAAAACGGTCAACGAGACGAAAGGAAAAGCTGGGGTGTCGTTTTCAGTCGGTGGGAACGGCACGGTCGAGGGTACGCGGGACGCCACACTCGGCGGCCCCGGAAGAGAAAGACCCAGGTAGCCGGTGGCGAAAGGGTCGGGTATGTACGTCGGCCGCTTCGTCGTCGTCGGACCGGGAATCGGCGCCTACCGCATCTCCTCCCGGTCGTTCCCGAACCGTCGGATCGTCGAACGCGACGGCACGCTCACCGTCGCGCCGACGCCCAAGGCCCCCGAGACGGACAACCCCTACGTCTCCTACAACTGCGTGCGGGAGAGCGAGGGCCGGGCGGTGCTCGGCAACGGCTCCCACGTCGATCCGGTGACGGAGAAACTCGACCTGGGCTACCCGGCGCGGGACGCGCTGGCGACGGCTCTCCTCTCGCTCGACTACGAGAAGGACGACTACGACACCCCGCGGATCGCGGGGGTCGTCGCGGACGACGCCGCGACGGTGGGTATCGTCCGCCGGGACGCGCTGGTGGTCGAACGGGTCGACGAACCGACCCTCGTCGCCACGTACGAGGAGGACCGGCCCCGACCGTTCGAGTTCGCGGCGGCGGACGCGGCGGCCGCGGCCCGCGAGGCGTACGACCTGGACTTCGAACACGCCGTCTGTGCGGCGGGGGTCGCCGTCGATGGCGGCGTCGAGACGGCCGTCGTCAACGGGGATTGAGTTCGCTGGCGTCGGCGACGGGCCGCGAGGTCGTACCTGTCGGGGGACGGCAACGCCTAACCGACCGGGACCGCAAGCGACGCCCATGCGTCTGGGCGTCGTCTCCGACATCCACGGGAACCGGATCGCGCTCGAAGCCGTCCTCGACGACATGCCGAGCGTCGACGGCCTCGTGTGTGCGGGCGACGTGGTCGGGTACAATCCCTGGCCGGCCGACTGCGTGGCGACCGTCCGGGAGCGGGGGGTGCCGACGGTGATGGGGAACCACGACCGCGCGGTCGCCCGGGACACCGCGTTCCGGTTCAACGCGATGGCGAAGGCGGGCGTCGATCACGCCCGCGCGGCCCTCGACGACGACGCCCTGTCGTGGCTGGCCGACCTGCCGCCCGAGCGGGTCGTCGCCGACGGGCGGGTGAAACTCGTCCACGGTCACCCCGAGGACCCCGACCGGTACACCTACCCCAAGGAGTTCTCGCCGCGGATGCTCGGCGACGAGGACCTGCTGGTGACGGGCCACACCCACGTCCAGGGCCACCGCGTCTTCGCGGACGGCGTCGTGATGAACCCCGGAAGCGTCGGCCAACCGCGGGACGGCGACCGGCGGGCGGGGTACGCGGTGGTCGAACTGACCGACGGGGCGGGTGGCGGGGCGGTGGCGGTCGAGGAACGGCGCGTCGAGTACGACGTCGACGCCGTCGTCGACGCGGTGCGGGAGGCGGGGTTGCCCGAGCGGATCGGGACGCGGCTGTACGAGGGGCGGTGAGGGGGGCGCTGGCCGGTCAGATCGTCTGTTCCTGGACGATTTTGAGCGTCTCCTCGCGGTCGTCCCAGTCGACGAAGATGGCGACCGAGGTGGCCGAGGTGATGAGGTCGTGGATGTTGATACCGGCCTTGGAGACGGGTTGGACGATATCGAGGATGATCCCGGGGCGGTTCGGGAGTTCGCCGCCCGTGACCCGGATGACGGCGAAGTGGCTCTCGACGGTCACCGAGGAGAGGGTCTCGTCCTCGACGACCCGTTCGTGGAGGACGTACTCGGCGTCCTCGGAGATATCCTCGTCGACGTAGAAGGTGACCGAGTCCATGCCGCTGGCGACGGCGTCGATGTTGATGTTCTCGTCGCGAAGCGACTGCGTGAGGTCGGCGAGGATGCCCGGCCGGTTCCGCAGGGCGCGGCCGGCGACGGTGATGCAGGCGAGGGGTTCGTCCTGCATGTCGATGAGGTTCTGGAACTGGCCCTCGATCTTCGTGCCGCCGGTCAGCAGGTCGCCGTGCTGGTAGTGGACGACCCTGACCGTCAGGTCCTCGTCCTTGTAGGAGAGGGCGCTGGGGGCGACAACCTCGGCGCCCCGGAAGGAGAGGTTCCGGAGTTCGTCGACGGTGATGTTGCCGACGTTGCGTGCGCCCTCGACGACCCGGGGGTCGCCGGTCATGACGCCCTCGACGTCGGTGACGATGACCACCTCGTCGGCGTCCATGAACTTGCCGAGCATCACGGCCGTGGTGTCGCTGCCGCCGCGCCCGAGCGTGGTCACCTTACCGTCGAGGGTCTGGGCCAGAAAGCCCGTGATGACGGGGACGACGTTGTCGAGGTCGTCGGCGAGGTCCTGGGCGCGTTGCAGCGTCTCCTCGGCGTCGACCTCGCCGTACTCGTCGGTGATGATCGGCCACGCCGCCGATCCGGGTTCGACGAAGGTTGCGTCGACGCCGCGGGAGGCCAGCGCCGCCTTCAGCATCCGGACGCTCGTCCGCTCGCCCATGCTGACGATCTCCGCGCGGTCGGGATCCTCGGCCTCGAAGGTGATCTCCTCTAAGAGTTCGTCGGTCGTCGATCCCATGGCGCTCGCGACGATGGCGACCTCGTGGCCCTCCGCGACGGCCTTCGCGACGGTGTCGGCCGCGCGTTCGATTCGGTCACCGCTGCCCAGCGAGGTGCCGCCGAACTTCGCCACTACGCGCATCGTGGAGCCTCCGCGGGTGCCGACCGGTACGCAATCATGGCAGGGGGTAGCGAGGTGGACGGTAATAACTGTGTTCACTCGCTCCGGGGCGTGATCCGGGCTTGGCCGGCGAGCCCGGTGTTTTTGTGCGTATGATTAGTATTATGACACTCTGGAACTCGACCATGGACGACCGACAAGAGACGACGAAGACCATCCGTCCGTACTGTGGCGTCGGCTGTGGCATCGCCGTGACCGACGACATGCGGTTCGTGCCGTGGGGGGACGCGCCGGTCAACGACGGTCGGATCTGCATCGAGGGGGGTGCGGCGACGGAGGTGGTCGAGCACGAGGACCGGCTGACCGAGCCGATGGTCCGGGACGGCGGCGACCTCCGCGAGGCGACGTGGGAGGAGGCCTACGGGCGGATCGTCGACGGGATGGAGCGCATCCGCGACGAACACGGGGCGGACGCCATGGGCTTTTACGGCTGATCGAACATTACAACACGGGGGCGATGACCAGGCGGTCGCCGACGCTCGACCGTCAGCATCCCGAGAACTTCGTCGACGTCCATCCCACCGACGCGGAGCGATACGGGGTCGGCGACGGCGACGTCGTGACACCCCGGTCGCGGCGCGGCGAGATCGACGTCGCGGCGCAGGTGACCGACGACATCAAGGAGGGTACCGTCTGGACGACGATCCACTTCGCGGCGTCGTCGGCCAACCGCCTCACCAACGACGTCCTCGACGAGCGTGCGAAGATCCCCGAGTACGAGGCGTCGGCCGTGGAGACGTCGGCGTCGAACCGGCGGAGGCGCCCGGCGACGACTGAGCGCCGCCGCCAACGATCCGCGAAGCGGCGGAACGACGGCGAGCGTTTAAGCGCCTCCCGCCGCTAGTGAGGGTATGGAAGTGCGCGACGCGGTCGAGGCCGACGCCGACGCGCTCTCGGCCATCGCGGACGTGCCGGCCGACGTGATCCGGAACCTGATCCACGACCGGACGGTCCGGGTCGCGGTGCGCGAACCGACGGCCGCGGGGCCGAACGCCGACGCCGACGACGGCGACGCCCGCGACGTGGACGGATTCGTCAGCTTCGACGTCCGGGAGGGGACCGTCCACGTGACACAGTTGGCGGGGACCGAGACGGCCTGCGAGCGGCTGCTCGGCGAACCCGTCCGCTTCGCCACGAACGAGGGGATGACCGTCGAACTGCTGGCGATCAGCGGCGACGACGGCGTCCAGGCGGCCGCCGAGGCGACGGGCTTCGAACGCGACGGCCACGGTCCGACCTTCGACGGGAAACCGACGGTTCGCTACCGGCTCGATCCGTCCTAGGGCCGCCGTCAGGCGAACTTCCGGACCGTCAGGTTCAGCGTGTCGAGGTCGACGATGGGGGCGAAGCCGGCGTCGGGGTCGATGTTGACGCTCTTCTGGAAGGCGGTCTGGGCCTGCCAGCAGCCGCTGTTGACCGCGAGGACGTTGTGGTACTTCCCGTAGCCGAGCTTGTGGACGTGTCCGGTGTGGAAGATATCGGGGACGTCCTCGATCACGAGGTAATCCCGCTCCTCGGGAGCCAGGCGCATGTGGCCGCCGTACTTCGGGGCGACGTGCCGTTTCTTCAGCAGGTGGTACATCGCACGGTGGGGGTCGTCGTAGCTCGCCTTCCCCTCGGGGAGTTCGGCGATCACCTCGTCGAGCGAGACGCCGTGGTACATCAGAACCGAGACGCCCTCGACGGTCACGGTCGAGGGGTTGCCGACGATCCGCGCGTCGTGGGCGCTCATGATGTCCCGGAGCTCCTCGTCGAAGGCCGGCTGGGGCTCCGCGAGCCGAACGGCGTCGTGGTTCCCCGGGATCATCACGATCTCCATGTCGCCGGGGACCGCCTTGAGATGCTCCGAGAACCGCTCGTACTGGTCGTAGATGTCGACGATATCGAGTTCCTCGTCCTGGTCGGGGTAGACGCCGACCCCCTCGACCATGTCGCCGGCGAGCAACAGGTACTCGACGGCCGCGGCCTCATCGGTGTGGAGCCAGTCGGCGAACCGCTCCCAGGCGTCGGCCATGAACTCCTGGCTGCCGACGTGGACGTCCGAGACGAGCGCCGCCTGCACGTGCCGGTCGGCCGTGTTCGGTCGGTGCGTCCGGGGTACGTCGGGGAAGTGGAGCGCGTCGACGAAGACGATGCCCGCGTCGTCGGAGAGGGTGCCCTCGACGGCGACACACTCGTCGAGGAGGAGTTCGTCCACCAGGTCGGCGATGTCCCGGTCCTTCGTGATCAGACAGGGGAAGGTCCCGGTCGTGTCCTCGAGTTCGACGATCCAGTGGCCGTTCGCCGAGGAGCGGACGTCGTTCACCAGTCCGATCATGGCCACGTCGCTCCCGCCGGGCATGTCGTCGATGGCCGACGCCGGACGGTGGTTCACCCGCCCCCGTAGCTGTTCCGAGAGCTTCTCGTACCGGTCACGGAACACGGAGACGAAGTCCCCGTACTCGCCGGTGCCGGTACTCCGGCCGGTGATGTCGCCGGCGACGTCCGGTTGCTGGGGTTGGCGGGTTGCCGTCCCCGACTCCGACCCCGTATCCAGCTCCGAAGACCCCTTTGTTTCGACTGGAGAACTACTTTCTGTCGCGGAATTTTTTGGTTTTTCCGGTGGAGTCGAAACGGCGGTGTTGTCGGCGGCGGCGTCCGGACGTTCGGGGTCGATGGCGTCGGCGGACGGAGGGGCGGCGGCCGCGTCGTCGCCGCCGGTCCCGGAAGCGGCGTCGGCCGACGACAGCGCCGACCGGACGTGGTCGGTCGTGAGTCGGAGCGCGTCGTCGGGGGCCGACTCGACGGCGGCGTCGAGGGCCGTCGCAGGGTCGGCGGCGCCCGCCAGGAGCGTCACCGCTTCCCGTTCGGCGTTGTAGCCACGGCGGGCGAGTTCCCGGACGATCCGGGCGGGCGTCTCGAGGGGCACAGGGGAGGCACGGGAAGCGCCGGCAAAAGGATGCTGGAAGCCCCCGGAGTCCAGAAGCTTCAACTCCGGTGACGGTAAACGGCAACCGATGAGTGCCGACGACGGTCCGCGGCCGTCCGACCGGGAGGCGGACCACGACGCCGAGGGACCGGGTCCGGCGGGACTGGCCGATCGGGCGGCGGACCACGACGCCGAGGGACCGGATCCTGCGGGACTGGCCGATCGGGCGGCGGACCAGGACACAGAGAGGTCGGACCCGGCGGGGCCGCTCGACCGGGTGGCCGGGAACGAGGGCCTCCGACTCGTCGTCCGCGAGACCGCGCTGAGCGTCGGTGCCGTGGTCGCCATCGGACTGTTGCTCTTTGCGATCAGCGGCGTGTGGCCGCCGATGGTCGCCGTCGAGAGCGGGAGCATGGAGCCACACATGCAGAAAGGCGACCTGGTCTTCATCACCGACACCAGCCGGTTCGCACCCGACGCCGCCCACGAAGGGACGGGCGTCGTCACCCGTGAGACGGGTCGCGAGGTCGGCTACTGGAAGTTCGGGGCCCACGGGTCGGTGATCGTCTACGACGAACCCGCCGACGCCGGACCACCCGTGATCCACCGCGCACAGTTCTGGGTCGAGGAGGGGGAGAACTGGTACGACCGCGCGAACCCCGACTACGTCACCGGGAGCGACTGCGGCGAGGTGCCGAACTGTCCGGCACCGAACGCCGGGTTCGTAACCAAAGGCGACCACAACGGGGCGTACGACCAGGTGAACGGGATCAGCAAGCCCGTCAAGCCGGAGTGGATCGTCGGGGTCGCCCGCGTCCGGATCCCGTATCTCGGCTGGGTGCGTCTCGGCGTCTCCGGGACCGTCCTCGGGACGACGACCCACACGGCGACGGGACCGACCGCCGCAGCCGTGACCGTCGACACCCCGACCGTCGGAGGCCCACCGGGGGTCGACCGAACGACGCCACGCCGGGTGTCGACGCCGTCGCCGGCGGCGCAGGCACCCACGCCGTAGCGCTGCCGCTCGGATCGGGTAGCGCGTTCGACGACGCAGTGCCCGTCGGCGACGACGCTCAGTTGTCGAACCGGGCCTGCACGAACGGCTGGGCGTTCTCGATGTCGCCGAGCCGGGAGTCGGAGAGCAGGACGGCCTCGGTCTCCTCGACGGGAACCGAGAGGCTGATCTCCTTGGTCCGCCCGTAGCGTCCCTTGCTCACCACGACGGCGTTGACGATGCCGAGCATGTCGAGTTCGGAGATGAGGTCGGTGACGCGCCGCTGGGTGAGGACGTCGGCGTCGATTTCCTCGCACAACCGCTTGTAGATGTTGTACACCTCGCCCGTGTTGATGTTGTGAACGCCGTTTTTCTCCAGGAGGATGATCGCGAAGAGGACGATCTTCGACTGGGTAGGGAGGGTGCGTACTACCTCGATGACCCGGTCGAGTTCGATCTTGTCTTGGGCCTGCCGGACGTGTCGCTCCTCGACGGTGTTGGCCTGTCCGCGTTCGGCGAGTTCGCCGGCGGTCCGGAGTAGATCGAGGGCGCGGCGGGCGTCGCCGTGTTCCTGGGCCGCGAAGGCGGCACAGAGGGGGATGACGTCCTCGGTGAGGGCGCCGTTCTCGAAGGCAACGTCGGCACGGTGCTGGAGGATGTCCCGCAACTGGTTGGCGTCGTAGGGGGGGAAGACGATTTCCTCCTCCCCGAGGCTCGACTTGACACGAGGGTCGAGGAAGTCGGTGAACTTCAGATCGTTCGAGATGCCCATGATCGAGATACGGGAGTTGTCGAGTTCGGAGTTCATCCGCGAGAGGTTATAGAGCGTGTCGTCGCCGGACTTCTCGACCAGTTTGTCGATTTCGTCGAGCATGATGACGACGACGCGTTCGTGATAGTCGACCGCCTCGAAGAAGGAACTGTAGACGCGGTCGGTGGGCCAGCCCGTCATGGGGACGGACTCCATATCCTCCCGGTCGGCTTCGAGCGTGTCGATTCGTTCGTCGATGGCGTCGAGGGAGTCGAAACGCGTGTCCGCGAGCGTGCGATCACCCTCCGTGACCGACGACCGGAGGGCCGCGAGGTCGTCGAGCCGTCCGTCGATGACGTCCCGGTTCTTCTCGATGAACTTGTTGGCGAGCTGTGCCAGGACGCGATACTGGGTGTCGGTCACCTCGCAGTTGATATACTCGACCTCGCAGGGAACGTCGTACTTCTGGGACGTCGATTCGAGTTCCTTGCTGACGAACTTCGCGCTCGCGGTCTTGCCCGTCCCGGTCTTCCCGTAGATGAGGATGTTCGAGGGTGTATCCCCCCGCAGCGCCGAGACGAGGATCGTCGCCATCTGATTGATCTGCTCGTTCCGGTGTGGCAGTTCGTGTGGCGTGTAGGAGGGGCGGAGCACCTCCTTGTTCTCGAAGATCGGCTCGCCGGAGAGGAGGTCGTCGAACAGTCCCTGGTTGTCGTCCTCGTCCTCGTCCTCGAGGACGTCGTCGATGTCGACGTCGCCGGAGATGTCGCTCGTCCGGTCGCGAGCGGGCGCGTCCAGATCGTGCTCCTCGGCGTCGACCTCGGAGCGATCGTCGGAAGGTGAGTCGTTCGCGTCCATTCGGTGAAACCCCGCCGTTTCCACTGGAAGACGCGCCGAGACGGGACGGTTCGGGTCGTTTTTCCCACCGCCGAACCCCTCGGCGCGTCCAGATGATCCAGGGGAAACAGAGGAGCAGGCGGTAGAAAAACCTTCCCCCTCGTCGGTCCTCGCGACCGGGAAGTCGCGAGAGCGTGTCTGCAGCCCGATGCATGGCGATTCGGGCGAAACCGGTCGTCGCCTATCACTCGTCCGACGGACGCAACCCGGGCCCGGGCCGGACCCCCCCACCCCTTCGTTTCGGGTGGAACGGTGAAAGAGGGGGTGGGGGTGAGAAGGGATTACTAGTACAGCAAGATATAAAAACAAGGCGATTAAACCATACCCGTACTCCATCTACAACTCTATTTTCACTAGGAGTGTGTGTGGATTCTAGGGATCGACCCGGCTTCGTGTCATCGAACCGCCATCGTCACCCGGTCCGTCGACCACGGGGCTGTCCGTCTCCACCCGAAACGAAGGGGTGGGGGGCGGCCAGTATCGTCGTCTCGGTCCCGTGATGCCGGTCGTTCCCGTCACCCGGGTTTCGTCGGCGGGCGGTCCGCCGTAGCCCGCGCGTTTCGCCGTCCGACGTCGCCCGCTACTGACAGGTCGGTTATGGTTGTCTGACGCACACTTAAGTGAACGCGGAGACCTTCATCCCGCATACGCCCTCTCGCGGCGGTAGACGGGAGGTGCGGGAGGATAGGATGGGACTGCTCACAGGACTCAGAGACAGCATCACACGAGTTACGGATCGACTGTTCTCGGCCAGTGATCCCAAGCGCATCGGGATCTACGGACCGCCGAACGCCGGGAAGACAACACTCGCGAACCGGATCGCACGCGACTGGACGGGGGACGCCGTCGGCCCGGAGAGTCACGTCCCCCACGAGACCCGTCGCGCCCGCCGGAAGGAGAACGTCGAGATCGAGCGCAACGGGAGTACGGTCACCATCGACATCGTCGACACTCCCGGGGTCACGACGAAGGTCGATTACAAGGAGTTCCTCGAACACGACATCGAGGAGGAGGACGCGGTTCGTCGCTCCCGCGAGGCGACCGAGGGGGTCGCGGAGGCGATGCACTGGCTCCGCGAGGACGTCGACGGCGTCATCTACGTCCTCGACAGTACCGAGGACCCGTTCACGCAGGTGAACACGATGCTTATCGGGATCATCGAGAGCCAGGACCTCCCGGTGCTCATCCTCGCGAACAAGACGGACCTCGAGGACTCGAACATCAAGCAGATCGAGAACGCCTTCCCGCAACACGAGACGATCCCGCTCTCGGCGCTGGAAGGCGACAACATGGACGAAGTGTACGACAAGATCGCGGAGTACTTCGGGTGATGAATCATGCCTGAAGCAACTCCGCCAGACGTCGACGGCGTCCAGATCGACCTCATCAGCGGGGCGCGGATGGAGGACCTCACGGGTATGGAGAAGATCCGCCTCATCCTCGACGGCGTCCGCGAGGGGAACATCGTCATCCTCGAGGAGGGGCTCTCCCCCGACGAGGAGTCGAAACTCATCGAGGTGACGATGACCGAGATCAGCCCCGACGAGTTCAACGGGATCGAGATCGAGACCTACCCCCGCTCCGAGACCGCGGACCGGAGCTTCCTCGACCGGCTGATGGGACGGGAGTCGACGAAGAAACTCACCGTCATCGGGCCGGCGAACCAGATCCAGACGCTCCACAAGGACGAGAACCTCATCAGCGCCCTCGTCTCACGCAAGTAATGCCCCACCAGTGTACGAACTGTGAACGCGTCTTCGCCGACGGGTCCAAGGAGATGCTCTCCGGGTGTCCCGACTGCGGGGGGAACAAGTTCCAGTTCAAACCGGACTCCGCGACCGAGACGCCGACGCTCGGCGACGAACCGGGGGGTGGCGGCGCCGACGCCGGAACGTCCACGGGAACGACTGCCGACACGTCACCCGCTCCCTCGCCGTCGCCCTCGGCCGGGGAGTCGACATCCGGGGGGACGGTATCGGCCGACGCCGATCCCGGCGCGGCCTCGGACTCGACGCCGGCCTCGGCGGACGACACGGCCGCCGGCACCGACGACGACCTCATCGAGGCCGAGTCCGACCCGAGCGCCCTCGAGGAGGACACCGCGCAGGCGGACGCCCGGAGCGACGTGGTCTCGCCCGACGAGCTCGACGACGCCGCGTCCCCGCCCCAGTCGGTCGACGACGCCGCCCACGCCGTCCCGCCGACGTCGGACGAGTCGCCGGGGATCGAGGACCTCCGAGCGGAGCTCAACGACCAGTTCGAGAGCATCAAGATCCTCGAACCCGGGCAGTACGAACTCAACCTGATGGAACTGTACGACCGCCAGGAGTGCATCATCTCCCTGCAGGAGGACGGCCACTACGTCATCGAGGTGGCCGACACCTGGCGCGACGACGCGTAACCCTTCCGCCGGATTCATCACTATCCGTCCCGTCCACCCCTCAGCGACGCTCGTTCCGACCGTCCCGTCGTGCCACCATCTCTTCCCGTTCTGTGCCACCGATCCACACCCCTTTGTTTCAACTGTAGTATACCCTCAGAGCCCCTTCGAAGCGATTTAATAGCGAGAACCGTGTGGACGGGAAACGAAGGTGTTTCGCCGGTCGGGCGTCGAAATCGCTCCCCGAGGTCGCAGTGCGTGGCGACAGAGACTACAACGTTTATGCGGGACCGCACCGATCCTCCGGTATGAGTCAGGCGACCAAGGTCGTGGTAGCGACGGTCGGCGTATCGGCGGTCCTCGCGGCTATCCTCGTCGTGGGTGCCCTGCTCGGGTGATGTTCGAGCGCCGGGCGCTCCCCGACCACCTGGAGGCCGTCCGTGAGCGACACGCTCCGGACTCGATCGTCCTCGACGCCGACACCGACTTCGAGACGCTGCCGCCGGCGACGGCCGAGGACCTCGGGTTGCTGGTCGACGCCCTCGATCCAGCGACCTACCCCGAATCGTGGGTGCCCGAGGATGCCCCTCGGCCGCTTCACCGGTACGCGGGTTCGGACTTTACCGTCGGCCTCCCGGGCGACGGGACGGTGATGTGGACCCGCCAGACCGTCCCCCCGACCGTCCTCGTGAAGGCCCGTGCGGCGGGTACGCCGGACGCCTTCCTCGAGTTTCTCCTCGCGGAGGCGTTCGTCCGGATCGGTCTCGACGTGCCCGAGTCGTTTCTCCCCTTCTTCGGGGACGCGTACCCCGACCTCGACGCGGCGATCCCGCTCGGACCCGCGGCGGTCTACCAGATCGCGGCGGCGCTCTACGAGGGGTGGCTCGGCCGCCGGACCCGACCGATCTTCGCCGACTGGGACGACGACCAGCCCCGCCTCCACGACGCGTGGGCCGACGCCGGCGACAGCCTCCGGGGCCGCGTCGCGGACCTCCCCGGCGCGGTCGCCCGCGGGGAGACGGAGTTCGCCGACGCGACCGAACTGGCCTGCTCGGCGATCAAGCACGGACTGGACCTGCCCGCCCCCTTCGCGGCCCTGGATACGACCGCCTACGTGGACTACGGCCCCGAGTACGCCGTCCGGTGGGCGGCGACGACCTTCGAGAAACTGAGCGAGGGGCCCGTCGACTGATACGGATTATTGTAACTGTTCACCGGTGGTTCGCCAGGAGTCCGGCGAACCACCGGCACTGACTTACAATGAACAGTATGACCCGTCAGGTGTCGAACGTCGCGGTGACGTCGCCGTCGACCCCCAGATCGAGGACGCCGTCGAACAGTTCGCGAAAGCGGGTCAGCGTCGCCTCGTCGTGGACCTCCTTCGAGAGGTGGAACAGGCCGACTGCGTCGTACTCCGCCAGCAGATCGAGGAGCTGTTTCGTCGCCTCGTACACCCGGTCCTCGTCCGCGTAGTACGCCATCTCGGTGAGCGAGTCGACGCTCACCCGCCGTTTCCCCTCGTGGCTCCCCAGGAAGGCCTCCGTCTTGGCGACGATGCCGTCGAGGTCGTCCGGCGAGGCGACGTAGTGGACGCGGTCCGAGGGGCGTCGGGAGTAGCCCCGTTCGACGGAGAGCGTATCCAGGATGTCCGCCCGGGACTCGTCGACGTCGTAGTGTTCGAGCTTCTGTTCGACCTCGCGAGCGGTGGTCCGGGTCGAAACGACGAGGAAGTTGTCCGTGTCGGTCTTCAGAAAGTCGGTGTCGATGCGGTCGGTCTCGCCGATGCTCGGGTGCAACAGGAGGATACCCGTCCCGCCGGGAATCGTCTCCGGCGCGCCGTCGATGGCGAGCGTGTAATCCATACCCGTCTCTCCGACCGAACGGACTTAAGACTGCGGGTGGCCGCCACGGACGATCAGAACAGCGAATCGGCCGTCGCGGCGCCGATGACGCTGAACACCGCGCCGACGCTGACGGCCTTGAGCGTCACTTCGACGGTACCGACCGCGACGGTGAGGCCGCCGACTCCGACCGTCCGCCCCGCCTCCCCGTCGAGGAACGTCCCGGGCGCCCCGAACGACAGGGCGAGGACGAGCACCGAGCAGTAGGAGACGAGGATCAGGGAGACGAACCGGAGCGGCACGCCACCGACCTCGGACTCGCTGTCGGGGTCCCGGTCGTCGGCCTTGTAGAGCGTCCCGTACCCGATCGCGAGGACGATCCCGACGGTCGCCAGCGCCTGTATCCACGTCATGTCGGCGGCCAGCGTCCACACCTCCTCCGTGACGACGAACGGGCCCGCTAGGAGGAACCCCCCGACGATCTGCTGGGCGGTGTCGGCCAACCTGAACCGCCGCGTCGCGCCGACCATACCCCCACCTCGCTCTCCCGCGGTAAAGGAGCGGTGTTTCCGCGTGTCCGTCCGCTCTTCGATGGCTCGCCGACGCGGTTCCGGGACCGCCCCGGTCGGCGGCTGGGAAACGACTTTCATTGCGCCCGCCGCAGGTGACGGCGTGACCCTCCAACGTCGATACGTCCTGGGTGCGCTCCTCGCCCTCCTGGCGCTCGTCGCCGGCGCCCTCCTCGCTGACGTGCTCGCGACGGTCTTTTTCGCCATCACCGTCGCCTACCTCCTCTTTCCCCTCCGCGAGGAGCTGACCCGCCGAGGGTTCTCGCTGTGGCGGGCCAGCTTCGTCACGACGCTCGTGGCCGCCCTCGCCGTCGTCGTCCTCGCCGCGCCGCCGGTGTTGGTGGTCGTCACCCGCATCGACGCCATCGTCGCCTTCCTCGCGGCGCTCCCACCGACTCTCTCGGTGGAACTCTACGGGCTCTCGGCGAGCGTCACCCTCTCACAGGCCCGGACCGTCGCCGTCTCCTTCGGCCGTCAGCTCGCCCGGTCCTTCGCCGTCGTCGCCCCCGTCCTCGCGCTCAAGCTGACGGTGTTCGGAATGGTGCTGTTCGCCCTCCTCTCCCGCCCGGCCGACACGCACCGGGCGACCCTCGCGGTCGTTCCGGCCGGCTACCGCGACGTGGTCCAGGCGCTGAGTCGACGGACCCGCGCCACCCTCTTCGGTATCTACGTCCTGCAGGCGGCGACGGCCGTCGGCACCTTCGCCGTCGCGCTCGTGCTCTTTTTCCTGCTCGGCTACCCCTACTTCCTCACCCTCGCCGTCCTCGCCGCAATCCTGCAGTTTCTGCCGGTGATCGGGCCGTCGATCCTGATCGCCGTCCTCGCCATCGCCCACCTGGCGGCCGGCGACCCCACCCGGGCCATCCTGGTGTTCGTCGCCGGATCGCTCCTCGTGGCCTGGCTTCCCGACGTGGTGATCCGACCCCGACTGTCCCGGGAGACCGCCGACCTGCCCGGGAGCCTCTATTTCGTCGGCTTCGTCGGCGGCCTCCTGACGGTCGGTGCCGTCGGGGTCATCGCCGGCCCGCTCGTCGTCGGCCTCGTCGTCGAGACGGCGGAACTCCTCTCCGCGGAACTCAACGACGTCCACGTCGGGGAGGAGTAGCACGTGCCGGATCGATTCGAGGGCTCGTTCGCTCCCGCTCACTCGGCCTCGCCTTTCTCCGCGGTTCGCTCCCGCTCACCGCTCGAATCGAGGCCTCGTTCCCTACGGTCACTCGACCTCGCTTCCCTCCAGCGGTCCGCCCCGCTCGTTCCACTCGGTGAGACTGCCCTCGTAGAAGTCGACCCGTTCGTATCCCAGGTGTCTGAGGACGACGTACGTGTGGCTGATGCGCCGGGCCGTGTTGCAGTAGAGGACGATCCGTCGGTCGCTCGTGATCCCCCGGTCGGCCAGTAGCGACTCCAGTTCCCCGCAGGATTTCAGCCCCCGGCTCTCCTCGTCGACGAGTTCCCGCCAGTCGAGCTGTACCGCGCCCGGGAGGTGTCCCTCCTCGTACTCCCACTCCTCCCGCGTGTCGACGATGACGGCCTCGGTGTCGAGTGCCGCCCGCACCGTCTCGAAATCCACCAGCGGCGAGGACTCCGGCTCCCGCACCTCGTAACTCGACGGCGCCACCTCTGTCGCTTCCGTCGTCGTCTCGTATTCCCGGTTCCACGCACTGAAGTCGCCATCGAGCAGGTGCCAGTCGCGGTGGCCGTACAGCAACGCCGTCACCAGGAACCGGGCCGCGAAGACGCCGTGTTCGTCGTCGTAGGCGACCAGCCGGTCGTCCGCGTCGATTCCCGCCGCCTCCATCAGCTCCGTCCAGTGTGCCGCTCCGGGGAGCATCCCTTCGTCGCCCGCCTCGCTCCGGAACCGGTCGAAAGGGACGTTGACCGCGCCGGGCACGTGACCGATGCCGTCGAACTCCCAGGCGTCGCGCACGTCGACCACCCGCACCTCGTCGCGGTTGGCGGCGAGCCACTCCGGGGTGACGACGATGTCCTCGTTCATACCCGCCGCTACAGGCCCGTCGGATTTAGTGACGGCGCTTCGGCGCCCGTCCCATACCGAGACAATATTTGCCGGTTCACCGCTCGCCCGACGCCCGTCAGTCGGGGTAGTCCCCGCATTGAACCGCTCGGTCCCGGTAGATGCTGCAATATTTTCCGCTTCGGTGGAGGAATGGCCGCCTCTGCCGTCAGTGTGGGGATTATAGGGGAGGGTGTCGTAACGACTGTTGCTATGTCAGACTCAGCGTACGCGAAAGACGTTCTGGTGTCGGCGGACTGGGTGGACGACCACCTGGACGCCTTCCAGAGCGACGATCCGGACCACCGGCTCGTGGAGGTCGACGTCGACACCGAGGCCTACGACGATGGTCACGCGCCCGGCGCCATCGGCTTCAACTGGGAGACTCAGCTGCAGGACCAGACGACGCGCGACATCCTCTCGAAGGAGGACTTCGAGGACCTCCTGGGGAGCCACGGCATCTCCGAGGACTCCACCGTCGTCCTGTACGGGGACAACTCCAACTGGTTCGCGGCCTACACCTACTGGCAGTTCAAGTACTACGGCCACGACGACGTCCGCCTGATGGACGGCGGCCGCGACTACTGGCTCGAGAACGACTATCCGCTCACCGAGGAGGTCCCCGAGTTCTCCGCGGTCGACTACGAGGCGTCCGGCCCCCGCGAGAGCATCCGCGCCTACCGCGAGGACGTCGAGAACGCCATCGAGCGCGGCCTTCCGCTCGTGGACGTCCGAAGCCCCGAGGAGTTCTCCGGCGAGATCCTCGCGCCCCCGGGACTGCAGGAGACCGCCCAGCGCGGCGGCCACATCCCCGGCGCGAAGAACATCTCGTGGGCCGCCGTCACCAACGACGACGGCACGTTCAAGACCCGCGAGGAGATCCAGGACCTCTACGCCGAGGAAGGCATCGACGGCGAGGGGACGACCGTCGCCTACTGCCGGATCGGCGAACGATCCTCGGTCGCCTGGTTCGCGCTCCACGAACTCCTCGGCTACGAGGACACCATCAACTACGACGGCTCCTGGACCGAGTGGGGCAACCTCGTCGGTGCCCCGGTCGAGAAAGGCGAGGCCGACGACTAGTCGGCCTCGCAGCGGAGCGGCGAGCGGTAGCGAGCCGCGGAGAAGGGCAGCGGCGACTAGCCGCTCACGGCCACACCGTCCTCACGTTCTTTCGACCGTCCACCGGGTAGCGACGGGAGCGGTACGGGACGGCGAGCCGCTGGCGATGCATACAAACGGGCCCCCCTCGTACCGCGGTCCATGGACGGCACGACGCTCGTCGAGACGCTGACAGACGACTTGGAGACGGAGCTCTCGCGGCTCGGCTCCTCGAAGTGGCTCTACGCGCTGACGGAGGGGGAGATGACCGGTTCGACGGTCCGCGCCGCGGCGGCGGCGGACGCGTCGGCGGCCGCCGAACGGTTCGAGGCCTGGGCGGCCGACGGCGGGACCGCGGACCTCTTCGCCGACCTCGCGGACACGGCCACGGACCGGGCCGACACCGTCGACGCCGACGCCGACCCCGCCGACCGCCGGACCTACGGGACGCCCGCCGGGTTCGACGACCCCGTCGCGCGCCTCGGGGGCGCCCTCGGCCACTCGCTCGTCCTCGACCGGACGGTCGGCCAGATGGTCGGTTTCTTCGTCGGCGACGCCGACCCCTCGACGGCCGGCACCTTCCGTGACCTCCGGGACGAGGCCGACGCCGACCGGGATCGAATCGTCGCCGCGCTCGACGACCGCTGTGACTCGGACGCGGACTGGGACCGCGCCCGGAGCGCCGCGACGGCCGTCGTCGAGGCGACCTACGAGGACTACGTCGAGACGCTCGAATCCATGGGCATCAAACCGAAGAACGTCTGTTGAGCCGGCGGGTCGATCTCCACTCGAAGCGGAGGGGTTCGGGAACGACCCGCACGGTGACTCACACCCCGTCGAGGGTCTTCCGGTGTTCGGTGATGGCGTCCATCGCCGCCTGGATGTGTTCGCCGACCTCGTCGCCGGTCGCCGCTTCGACCTCCCGGAGCGCGTTCTCGTGGCGCGCCAGGCGGCCGTGGTCCGCCCCCGTCTCCACCAAGTCGGCCAGGCTGTCGGCCTGTGTTTCCAGTCGGTCCTGTTCGTCGCCGTCGGCCAAGTCGGCCGCGGCGCGCAGTTCTTCGCTCGCCAGTTCGAGTTGCTGGGCCATACGCGACGCTACGCCGTCGGGGATGAAGTTTTTTCGGAGCACTCCCGACGTCCGGCGGCGATCCGCCACGCTCCGGCGTCAGCCACCGACCGAAAGGGAACGGTCGACCGTGTCCACGATCCGCCGTCGCCCCGGTCGCCGCGTCCCCGATCACTGCAGCGAGAGTCCCGCGAACAGTCCCACGACGCCCCCGACGACCGCCGTCAGCAGCAGGAACACGGCCAGTCCCCCCGACTCGAACCCTCCCGCTCGAGGCCACGACGACAGGATCACCGCGCCGCCGATGAGGAACACGAGCAGTAGCCCGAGGGGGGTCCCGGCGGGTCGCGACTCCCCATCCACGTTTCGCTCCGTGACTGGGCTGTCCGCCGATCCAGTCCCGACGTCCGTGCCCATCCCACCGACGCCGGAGTCGCTCACGGCCGTCGCCGTCTCGCCCAGGAGGAGCCGCCAGAGTATCGACCCTGCATCGGAGCGCTCGGCGCCCCACGCCAGCGCCACGAGGACGAGGACCCCGACCGCCGCGAGGGCGGAGCCGTCGCCGTCCTCGTCGTCGGTCGCCGTCCCGAGCGCCTCGCCCACCGACCACGCGGAGACGCCGGTCAACAGCGAGAGCAGGCGTATCGCCGTGACCAGCAGCGACAGGTCCCCGCGAGACGGCACCAGGGTCAAGCCGAGGAAGACGACTCCCGCCCCGATCGCGATCCGCTTGACCCGCTTTCGGATCGCGTCGATCCGGCCCAGTCGTCGCCAGCGATCCACCGGGACGTACTCGGCGGCGTCGACCGTCGTTCCGCTCATCCTCCCTCCCGTCGTTCGTCGTGTTCGTTCCCGGCGAGTCCACGCCGGCCGCCCGGGCACGCGCCGTCCATAACGGTCCGTTAGTCCCGAATTCGAATATGCGTTCGGACCGCGTCGGCCTCGACCGGCGGAGCGAATCCGTCAAGTCCGTCCAGTACCCACGTACACCCATCGTGAGCGACGAGAACTCCGGGCCGCTCCAGCCCGACCGCCCCGACGCCGACCGCGCCTTCCGGGTCGACGCTCCCTTCGAGCCCGCGGGCGACCAGCCCGACGCCATCGAGGAACTCGTCGCCGGCTACGAGGCCGGGATGGCCGAGCAGACGCTCCTCGGGGTGACCGGTTCCGGCAAGACGAACACGGTGTCGTGGGTGATCGAGGAACTCCAGCAGCCGACGCTCGTCATCGCCCACAACAAGACCCTCGCCGCACAGCTCTACGAGGAGTTCCGGAACCTCTTCCCCGACAACGCCGTCGAGTATTTCGTCTCCTACTACGACTACTACCAGCCCGAGGCGTACGTCGAACAGACGGACACCTTCATCGACAAGGACGCCTCGATCAACGACGAGATCGACCGTCTGCGCCACTCGGCCACCCGCTCGCTGTTGACCCGCGAGGACGTGATCGTCGTCGCCTCGGTGTCGGCCATCTACGGCCTCGGCGACCCTGCGAACTACGTCGACATGGCCCTCCGCCTCGAAGCGGGCCAGGCGATCGACCGCGACGAACTGCTGGCCCGCCTGGTCGACCTCAACTACGAGCGCAACGACGTCGACTTCACCCAGGGCACCTTCCGGGTGCGGGGCGACACCGTCGAGGTGTTCCCGATGTACGGCCGCTACGCCCTCCGGGTGGAGTTCTGGGGCGACGAGATCGACCGCCTGACGAAACTCGATCCGCTGGAAGGCGAGGTGAAGAGCCGCGAACCCGCCGCCCTGATCCACCCGGCGGAACACTACTCCATCCCCGAGGAGCGCCTCGAAAACGCCATCGAAGAGATCGAGGCCCTGATGGAGGATCGGGTCGCCTACTTCGAGCGCCAGGGTGACCTCGTCGCCGCCCAGCGGATCGAGGAGCGCACCACCTTCGACATCGAGATGCTCCGCGAGACGGGCTACTGCTCGGGCATCGAGAACTACTCCGTCCACCTCTCGGACCGGGACTCCGGCGAGGCGCCCTACACCCTCCTCGATTACTTCCCCGACGACTTCCTCACCGTCATCGACGAGTCCCACCAGACCCTCCCCCAGATCAAAGGGCAGTACGAGGGCGACAAGTCCCGCAAGGACTCGCTGGTCGAGAACGGCTTTCGCCTCCCGACCGCCTACGACAACCGCCCGCTCACCTTCGACGAGTTCGTCGAGAAGACGAACCGCACCCTCTACGTCTCGGCCACCCCGGGCGACTACGAACGGGAGCACTCCGACCAGGTGGTCGAACAGATCGTTCGGCCCACGTATCTGGTCGACCCCGCGGTCGAAGTCGCCGACGCCACCGGCCAGGTGGAGGACCTCATGGACCGCATCGACGAGCGGATCGAACGCGACGAACGCGTCCTCGTCACGACGCTCACCAAGCGCATGGCCGAGGACCTCACCGAGTACCTCTCGGAGGCCGGCGTGGCGGTGGAGTACATGCACGACGAGACGGACACCTTGGAGCGTCACGAACTGATTCGGGGGCTTCGCCTCGGGGAGTTCGACGTCCTCGTCGGCATCAACCTCCTCCGCGAGGGGCTCGACATCCCCGAGGTGTCGCTGGTGGCCATCCTCGACGCCGACCAGGAGGGCTTCCTCCGCTCGGAGACGACGCTCGTCCAGACGATGGGACGGGCGGCCCGCAACGTCAACGGCGAGGTCGTGTTGTACGCCGACGAGGTCACCGACGCCATGCAGTCGGCCATCGACGAGACCCGCCGTCGCCGCCGCATCCAGCGCGAGTTCAACGAGGAACACGGTCACGACCCGACGACCATCGAGAAGGCGGTCGGCGAGACCAACCTTCCGGGGAGCGAGACGGACACCTCCGGGGTGACGGGCGACGCCCCCGAGACCGACGAGGAGGCCCGCGCCCGGATCGAGGCGCTCGAAGACCGGATGGAGACCGCCGCCGACAACCTGGAGTTCGAACTCGCGGCCGACATCCGCGACCGCATCCGCGAACTCCGCGCCGAGTTCGAGTTCGAGGACGCCGACGACGGCGTCGCCCCCGAACTCGACTCCGAGTTCTGAGCGTGGGTCGTCCCTCGCCGCCGGTGGCTAGCCCTCCGCGACGGGACCGTGGGATCCGTCACCAATTTTTATTACCCGCGACACACGACCGTCTCAATCGATGAGCCACGAAACCGACTCACCGGGCCTGCGTAGTGAGGGACGATCGACTCCCGAAGACCCCGCGCAGCAGGGTCTCTTCGGCCGTCTCACGGCGCATCTCGCCGAGTGGCCACGACGCTACGTCGAGATGCGTGTCGACGCGCTCGATCCGGATCGCTGATTCACCTTCTCCCCCGTGGCGCGGTGGCGATACCGAGTCCGGCTACCCGAGGCCGACGGCCATCAGGAACAGCGCCGTCGCGATGATGCCGAAAAGCATCGCGACGAACCGCTTGATCGTTCGGGTGCTGAGGGCGTTCGACACGTAGGGGGCGACCTGTCCGCCCGTCACCGTCGCCGGCACCGTGAACACGACCATATTCCAGGGTGTCGAGGCGAGACTGAGCGAGTGACCGCCGACGACCCCGCCGCCGAAGACGTGGACGAGGGAGGCCAGCACCGCCGTCAGGGCGACGACGATGTGGTTCGTCCCGATGGCCACGCGCACCGGAATCCGCGTCCCGAGCATCGAGATGAGCCCCAGTTCGCCGATGCCGAAGCCCGCGAGCCCCTGGAAGGTGCCGCCGACGCTGTAGTTCGCGGCCCGGCGCAGGTAGCCCGCACGGGTGTAGGTGTAGTCGTCGCCTTCGCGGTCGACGCGTGTCACCGTCCCGTCGGTGGCCGTCTCGACGCCCGCTGGCCCGAGTTTGCCGCTGTCGTCGGGGAGTTCGCCGCCGACCGCCGCGCCCCCGTCCGTGGCGGTGCTATCGGTCCCGCCGCCGTGATCGAGATTGGTTTTGAACAGGAGGTAAGCGGCCGCCAGCAGAGCGAGACCGAGCAGCGCGTGAAACAACGGCTCCGGGATGACGAAGGAGAGCAACGCGCCGCCGACGACGAAGGGGAGCGACCCGCCGACGAGCGTCAGTGCCAGCCGTCGGTCGACGAGTCCGTACTGGACGAACGCCACCGACGAACTCGAGAGTCCGAACGCCTCGCTGATGAGCCCGACTTTCACGATGGTTTCCGGTTCGAGCGGCTGGGCGAAGAGGGGGAACAGGAAGATGAGAAACGGCACGAAGAGGGCGGACCCGCTGATCCCGACGGTGTTCACGATGGTCGCACCGAGCAGGAAGACGGGGAACAGCCACCAGAATTCGAGCCAGTAGGTTACGTCCGTGGTCCCCGTCGTGGGCGCCGAGGTGAGGACTGCGACGACGAAGACGAGCGGCGCCGTGAAGACGAACACGTGTTGGTACTTCAGGAACCACTTCTGCGCACGGCTGTATGCGGACGCAGTCATCGATGGCGGGCGCAGTGAGCGGCCGTCGCCGCGGGGGTTCGTTGTCGGAGCCGAGCGGACGCGGCCTCTCCGACCGTCCCGTCCGACCGATCGGACGGACACACGGTCGTTCCCGACCCCGCCGTTCCGGCCGTCCGCCCGTCTTCGAGTGAACCGTACCGGTCACCGCGCGACGTACCGTCGACCGCGTCACGACCCATTGTCGGACTGTCGGTAGCTCGGTTCGCACAAAAAGGCTTGAGGTTCGAACACTCCGTGTGAGCGGTTCCCGTATCGGAACGGGGGGACCGCCACTACCCTTTTGCATGTCCCCTGCCCACATCCGGGCATGAACCGTGCGCTACTCGACGTGGAAGACCTGCTCAAGCTGGTGCTCCTCCTCGTCCTCGTCTGGCTCGTCCTCAGGGTGGTCGGCGAGGTGTTCGACATCTTCTTCGGCTTGCTTGGGTTCCTCCCGGACCTCCTCGGTCTCCTCGTCGTCGTGTTGATCGTCCTCTGGCTTCTCGACCGCATCTGACGTGTACAGCCTCAACGTCCCCATCCCCGGCGCAGTCGAGCGTCTGGCGAACGACCTCCACCCGAAACTGACGGGGTTCGACCGGCTCCGCGACCGCCACGCCGTCGTCTGCAAGCGGTTCGCGGCCGACGAGGACGACTACCACCGCCTGCGCGAACGCCTCCGCACGGCGCTCTCGCCGACGCCCGCGTTCGAGGCGACGGTGACCGGCGTCGACGCCTTCGAGACGCCCACCCACGGTCACGGACCCGTGGTCTACCTCGCCGTCGAGAGCCCGGGACTCCAGGACCTGCACCGGCGGCTGGTCGAGACGTTCGGCGTCGTCCACGACGACCTGGAGGGCGCGGCCTACGTGCCCCACGTCACCCTCGCCCGCGACGGCCCGCCCGAGGCGGTCGACCGACTGCTGGCGACGGATATCGAGCCCGTCAGTTGGACGGTGTCGGAACTCCACCTCTGGAGTCGCGCCCGGCGGGAGACGGCGTGGCGCGTGTCCCTGCCCCGACCCTAGCGCTCCCGAACCCGCATCGGCATCCCGTCTTCGGGATGCATCGTCAGCGACCCCCGGAGGTCGAAGGGCTCGTCGCGGGCGTATTCGAGGCGGTACTCGCGACCGACGACCGCGAGGATGATCTTCGCCTCCAGGAGCGAGAAGTGTTTGCCGATGCAGTGGCGTGGCCCGCCGCCGAACGGGAAGTGTGCGAACCGCGGGCGGTCGGCACGCCGCTCCCGGGTCCAGCGGTCGGGGTCGAACCGCTCCGGCTCCGTCCACCACCGCGGCGAGCGGTGGACCGCCCACTGGGGGAGCATGATCGCCGCCCCCTCGGGTATCCGATAGCCCCCGAGTTTCACGTCCACCACGGGTTCCCGGAACATCACGTAGACGGGCGGATAGAGCCGCATCGTCTCCTGGAGCACCCGATCCAGATAGGTCAGCTCCCGGGCGTCCGCGAACGTCGGCGGGCCGTTGAGGACGTCGTCGAGTTCCGCGTGGACCCGCTGCTCGGCGTCGGGATGCTCCGAGAGCAGGTAGAACGCGTAGGTGAGCGTCAGCGCCGTCGTGTCGTGGCCCGCGAGCAGCATCGTCACCACCTCGTCGCGGAGCTGTTCGTCCGTCTGTTCGTTCCGGTTTTGCGCCCGCAGCAGGATCGAGAGCAGGTCCATCGGCGGGTCCTCGTCGTCGGCGCTGCCCTCGGTGCCGCGGCGCTCGTCGATCACGTCCGCCACCACGTCCTCCAGTCGCTGGACTGCGGCCTCGTACGCCCGGTTCTCGGGCGTGGGGAGCCAGTCCGGCGTGACGAACCGGATCGGGTCGGGTTCGAACCGCGCCCCCAGGGGTTCGAGGTTCTCCTGAATCGTCCGCACCCGCTCTTCGCCGAGGTCGACCCCCAGCATGGCGTCGGCGATGATCCGCACCGTCAGCCGTGCCATCTCCAGTTCCAGGTCCAGGTCGTCGCCCGCCGCCCACGTTTCGACGGCCTCGGTCGCGTGTCGGGCCATCACGTCGGCGATGTCGGCGATCCGCGACATGTCGAACGCGGGGTTGGCCAGGTCGCGTTGCTTCCGCCACCGGTCGCCCTCGCTCAGGAGCAGGCCGTCGCCGAGGAGGCGGCCGAGCGCGTCGTCCTGGAACGCCGGCTTCCGGTACTTCGCGTGGTCGCCGACCAGGATCCGCTCGATGTCGGCGGGGTTCGTCGCGATGTAGGTCTCCATCGGACCGAGGTCGGCCGCCACCACGTCCCCGTAGGCCGACTCACACGCCGTCAGGAACGAGAAGGGGTCCCGGGCGTACTGTCTGCTGTTGCCGAAGACTGGCTCTCCACGGGGACCGGGAGGCCGTGACTGCTGGCGCATCGCCCGGGGTTAGGCGGGGAGCGACATAAGCGCGTGGCCTCCCCTCACCCTCGTGTTCAGATAAGGATTGAAAGGTGAGGCGTAGCGTTTTCTAAGTTGTTCATGCCCGAAAACGCTAGCCTCAACGGGTGTATCGACCGAATCGAGTTAGGTTTTGTGGAACGAGAGGCAACACCGCGGCTGTTGATGAAGCTCAGTATTCAGCTCCATCTTGCTGGACTATCACTTTCGAATACTGTTTCCATACTTGAGATATTCGGTGTTGAACGCGCACGATCCACCGTTCATAACTGGGTTCACAAGGCCGATCTACAGCCCGAAGAGGGTCGATGCCCGGATCACGTTGCGGTTGATGAAACGGTGATCCGACTCAACGACGAGCAGTATTGGCTGTACGCCGCGGTCGATCCGGAGACGAACGAATTACTCCATACAAAGCTCGAACCGGCAAGAACGAACGTTATCGCTTACTCGTTCTTTC
Organism: Haloplanus salinarum; assembly: GCF_009762275.1. NCBI lineage: Archaea > Methanobacteriati > Methanobacteriota > Halobacteria > Halobacteriales > Haloferacaceae > Haloplanus > Haloplanus salinarum. Next base: position 2,185,454 of record NZ_CP034345.1, read on the forward strand.
GCGAATTACGCGAGAAACACGACGTTGACGACGCGGTGTTTCTCGTCGACGGTGCGAAACCTCTGAACGACGCCTGCCGTCGCCACGGCCTCGATTTCAGATACGAACGTCATGGAAATCGGAACAGCGTCGAACGTGTTTTTCGTGAAGTAAAACGCAGAACTACCAGTTTCTCGAACTGTTTTAGCAACGCCGAAGCAGAAACTGCAAACGAGTGGCTCAGATCGTTCGCCTTCGCATGGAATCAGCTAATCTGAACAGCACCCCCCTCACCGGTAGTGTTGAGATACGCATTCGAAACTGAGACCACCTCGAAAGCCCCCGGCGTCTCGGCTCCCGGGACTCGCTGCGCTCCTCACTGCGTTGCGGTGCTTGCGTCGTCCGGGTTCGCCGAGACGCCGGCCCCTTTCAGTCCCACCCAGCGGCGGCCGGTCGGCCAACCGATGCGGGTGGGACTGAAAGGGGCGCCTCGTAATCGGGCGGCGAAGCCGCCCGATTGCCCGAGGGAGCTTCGCTCCCTCGCTGCTGGAGGAAGGCGGCCGACGCAAGGACCGCAGGCCGAAGGCCGAGGACCGCAGCGAGGTTCGCGCACGGCTCTGCCGTGCGCGTGTCCGAGGCGGCTTTGCCGCCTCGCTACCCCCGACTCCAGCGAGGCGGGGCTTTCGAGGTGTCTCCAATCCAATCGCGCTAATCGCAACAGTACCCCCTCACCCGCTCTCGGGACCCTCCCCGACGAACCAGAAGTCGTACGGCCGGTCCTCGTCCCGGTAGGATTCGAGCGAGAGGGTCACGCGGTACGGGCCCGCGGGTTCGCCCGCCACCACGGCGGCGCGCTCGTCGACCCGGACCCCCTCCACCGCGGTGCCGTTCCCGTAGGTCGCCGTCACGTTCGTGACCACGAGGGCGTGGCCCGCGTCGAACCGGCCGGGCGCGGTGATCCGCGCGAGCGACCGGTCGCCGTCGAGTTCGGTCAGGTCGACGGTCACCGTCGCCGACCGGTGGCACTCGCCCTCCGGCGGCGCGATGGGCGTCACCGTCGGCTTGTACGGGCCGGCGAACGTCTCCCGCCAGCACGGTCCCACGTCCGCGCTCCGCTCGACGAAGACCACCTGGAGCGTCGCGGTCACCGATTCGACGTCGTCGGGGATCGTTCCGGCCCGGACGACGTACTCGACGCCGACCGGTTCCGGCGCCGCAGTCGTCGCGGTCGGTTCGGCTGTCGGTGCCGTCGTGGTCGTCGCGTCGGTCGTCTCCGTCGCCGTCGGTGACGCCTCCGGCGCCACCCCCGAACAGCCGGCGAGGAGGAGCGAGCACGCGACGAGTAGGGGGACCAGTCGTCGCATATTCGACGCGAGCGGATTCGGTCGTGAAATGCTTTCGGGACGGTCACGGCGCCGGCGGGTCGCCGTCGTAGGCGTCGAGGTCGGCGAAGAAGTTCAGGATCGCGAACTCGACTTTCTCGGTCGCCACGTCGATGAGTTCGTCGCGCTCCTCCGGCGGGAACGAGTCGCGGACGCCGTATTTCCCCATATCCCGGCCGGCGCGCGTGTAGCGCTTATCGAGGAGGACCCGCACCCCGTAGTCGTCGGGCGAGCGGATGACCCGCCCGAGCGCCTGTCTGGTCTTGCGGATCGTCGGGATCTCGACGGCGTAGCGCCACCCCGCGTCGAGGCGGTCGTCGTAGACCCGGTCGTACGCGTCCTGTACCGCCTCCAGTCGCTTCGAGAGGTTCGGATACGGCACGCCGACGACGACGACGGCTCGGGCGTCGTCGCCGTCGAAGCTCACCCCCTCGCCGAGGGTGCCCCACAGCGACGTGAACAGGGCCGCGCCGTCCTCGGCGACGAACCGTCGGCGGAGGTCCTCCGTGGGCGTCCCCGCTTCGTCGAGGTAAGCGTCCGACGCGCCGAGCAGGTCGTGATACCGCTCGGCCTCGGCGTAGGAGGGAAAAAAGCAGAGCGTGTTCCCGGGCGTCATCCGGATCACGTTGGCGAGCGTCTCCGCGACGGTCGCCTGGGTCTCGGGGTCCTCCCGATCGCTGGCGAACAGCGCCGGCCCCTCGACGGCGAACGTCCGCCGGCGCTCCTCGGGGTACGCCAGCCCGTAGGTGAGCGTTGCGGGGTCCGACAGGCCGAGGACGTCCGCGAGCACGTCGAACGGGCGGAGCGTCGCGCTCATCAGCACGCTCGCGGCCACCTCGTCGAACAGGTCCTCGGTCACTCGCCGCGGGATCGCGGTGTAGAGCTCCGCTCGGCCGTACACCTCGTCGGTGCCCGCGTCGCGCCGCACCGCGGCCATCGGGTGGCGGCCGAGGTCGGTCCCCTCGGCCATCCAGTCGGCGACGAAGCCGGCCGCCTGGAGCGTCGGCGACTCCTGTCGGGTCGTCGTCTCGCCGCGCCGGTAGGCCTCCTCGTAGGCCTCGTCGAGCGCCTCCCCGACCTGCAACGCGAGGTCGATCTCGGTGTCGATTCCGCCCCCCTCGTAGGCGTCGAGGAAGGCGAGCGTGAGATCGTCGCGGCGGTCGTCGTTGGCGACGTCCAGGTCGTGCCAGTTCTCCCCGACCTGTTCGCGCTCGCCGAACCCCAGCGCGTCGTCGACGGCCGACTCCAGCCCCGTCAGGAACGCCTCGATCACGTTGCGAGCGCGTCCCGCCCGCGAGTCGTCGGCCTCGTCGAGTTCAGCCAGCGCGCCCTCCAGGGTCCGGGCCGAGAGCGTCCGCGTCGCGTGATCGCGGGCCGCCGACTCGACGTTGTGTGCCTCGTCGAAGACGGTGACGACCTCCGAGGGATCGCGGCCCAGCCACCGGAAGAAGTGTTCGCGGATGGTCGGATCGAGGAGGTGGTGGTAGTTACAGACCGCGAGGTCGACCCCCTCCATCCCCTCCTTGAGGAGTTCGTAGCCACAGAGCCCCCGCTCGTCGGCGTAGGCGTAGATCTCCTCCGGGGTGCGGACGTCTTCGAACAGCCAGTCTTCGAAGGCCTCCGTGTCCCGGGTCAGGTTCGCGCGGTAGTGCTCACAGACGTTCGCGGACTCCAACTCCTCGATCTCCTCCTCGATCGCTTCGAGTTCGTCGACGACGGCCGCCCGGGCCTCGGCGGCCGCCTCCTCGCCCGCGCGCACGTCGTCGAGGAGCGCCTCGCTCCGCTCGGCGAGTTCCCGGCGGTCCGCCTCGGCCTCGACCAGCGAACGCGTGGTCTCCTTGAGGCTCCGGCACTCCTCGTACCCGACGTCGAGGTGACACATCGAGCCCTTGCCCTTGAAGACGACCGCCCGGATCGGCTCCTCGCTCGCGATGGCGCGGGCGTCCTCCACGAACTGGCGCATCTGCTGGTGGACGTTCGTCGTGATGACGACCGTCCGGTCCTCGTCGCGGGCGTGTGCGAGCGCGGGCACCAGGGCCGACAGCGTCTTGCCGGTGCCGGGGGCGCCCTCCAGCAACACGTCCTGGCCGCGGGCGAGCGAGTTGGCGATGCGGTCCATCGCCTCGCGCTGGTTCGGGTACGGCGACTCGTACGGAAAGAACCGCTCGTGTCCCGCCGTGTCTGCCACGGATCGGGCTTACGCGTGCCCGGATTAAAACCCTCGGGCGGGTGCGGGGACCGCTCCGGGGCACGCGGTCGGCACGCTTTACATCGCCGACACGGTAGCCTCCGCCATGCGACCGCTCACTACCACCGGCCGTCGCGTGCGACAGCGAGACGTCGACTGGCGCCGACGGAGGGCTCGATGACCGACCCTCGTCGGACGCCGGCCGCCGCGTTCCGTGACGCTCACGACGGGGCGGGCGTCGAGATGGCCTACGCCGGGCACAACACGTTCCTCAAGGGCGATCCGTGCGACGTCGACGACGTCGCCGCCGACGTGGGTGTCCTCGGTGCCCCCTACGACGGCGCCCTGAGCAACCGCCCGGGCGCCCGCTACGGTCCCGAGGCGCTCCGGCGGGCGAGCGCGTGGTGGGCCTACCTCTCGAACTACAAGGGCGGGCTCACGAACGTCAACACCGGGGCGCAGGTCGACTTCTCCGACCTCTCGGTCGCCGACTGCGGCGACGTCCCCGTCTTCCCGATGGATCGCGAGCGGACGGCGGAGAGCATCGAGGCCCACGTCGCGACGGTCGCCGAGCGGGCGTTTCCGGTGCTGCTCGGCGGCGACCACTACTGCACCTACCCCGCCGTCCGCGGGTTCGCCGAGGGTGCCGGCCACGACACCGTCGGCCTCGTTCAGATCGACGCCCACAGCGATACGGTGACCGAGAGCCCCGTCTTCGGGGGCCACTACCACGGGTCGAGTACGCGCCTCGTCGCCGAGAGCCCGTGGAGCGACTACGAACACGTCAGCCAGGTGGGCATCCGCGGCTACGAGGGCCCCGACTTCGCCGAGTTCGTCGCCGAATCGGGGATCGACTGCTACACGATGCGGGACGTCCACGAACGCGGGATCACGGACGTCGTCACGAGCGCCGTCCAGGCCGCCGCCGCCGGGACCGACGCGGTCTACGTCACCTTCGACATCGACGCCGTGGATCCGGGCGTCGCGCCGGGCACCGGGACGCCGGAGCCCGACGGGCTCAGTTCCCACCAGGCGCTCCGGGCGATGGAGGTCCTGGGCACCCACGACGCCGTCGGCGCCGCCGACCTGATGGAGGTCTCGCCGACCCACGATCCGACCGACTCGACCGACATCCTCGGGGCCTTCCTCCTCGTGACGCTGCTCGAACGGCTGTTCGCCGAGTGAGTCATACTGGGTATCGTAAGTCAGTACCGGTGGTTCGCCGGACTGTCCTGGCGACCCACCGGTACACCGTTACAATAATCCGTCTCTGTTGAAACGCTCAACGGCTGATAGGAACTGTGTGCTGAATAGGGAGCGCGTATCCGTCACGTAGGCCGACGGTGGTTACGCACCCGAACGGGTCTTGCAAGAATAGTGCACAACCGAGGCATTGTTAACATACAGTAGCGCGACTCCATAATATGGACGTCAATGTCGGAGCCACCGATAAATCAGTGCGGACAATAGTCGGTGCAGTCGCCGGAGTGCTTTCCCTTGCGATTCTCGTCGGGCAGCTCGCCGCGCCAGCTCTTGCCTCACCGGCGCTCGGTGTCGTTGCGCTCATCATGCTTGGAACGGCAGCGACTCGCTCCTGTCCAGTCTACTCCGTCCTGGGCATGAGTACGTGCCCGCGAAACGCTGGGCCGTAGGGCGTCGAATCGAGAACGCTGTTGTCCTTCCGACCACGTAGGGAAACGACGAACCCGACTAGCCTAGGTAGAGATAGCGTCAACGGGACGTGCTGCATACAGCCTCTGTATTCAGCACACCAACTGAGACCGATCACTGCCTGAGGGTTTCAACAAGGCCAATAATCCGTATCAGTCGGCCCGCCGCTCACAGACCGCGGCGAAGTTGGTGATCGTCGCCGTCGCGTTCGAGTCAGCGAAGTCGTACCCGCCCCGCGACCAGTCGCTCGGGTTGTCCTCGACGCGCTCGGTGAACTCGGGGTGGTACTGCACCGTCCAGATCGGCGCCGACTCGTGTCGGGTACAGAAGTAGTCGTTGTAGTCGGTCGTCGCGATGGTTTCCATCCCCCGACCGGGCTCGACGACGAGGTCGGCGTGCAGGACGGGCACCACGTCGCCGACGCCGTCGAGGACCGGGTCGTCCGGCGCCGTCACGTCCATCCCGACGAACGTCGCCCGGCGTCGGTCCTCCACGACCCGTCCGCCGAGGGCGTCGTTGACGAGTTGGTGACCGAAACAGATCCCCAACAGCGGCACTCCGCTGTCGAGACACGACGCCACCAGGTCGCGCTGCCGGTCGATAAACGCGTGGTCCTCCTCGTAGACGCTGGCGGTGCTCCCGCTGATGATCACGCCGTCGTAGACGTCCAGATCGGGGGTCTCCGGATCGTCCGCGTACACGTGATACTCGCCGTCCGGCGTGAGACGTTCGATCTCCGGCCCGAGATACCGGTAGTCCGGCTGTACTTCGTCGTCGAGGACGAGTATCGTCATTGTCGGATGGAGGCTCTCCGATACAATAAAGCGTTCCGTGATCGGTTCGTGTCCGAATCGAGCGTGCTACGTTGGACGCCCTCCACGACTGAGGAAAATACAAATACTCCGCGTCGCACACGGAGGACGATGCATCACCGAGGGACCCATGACCAGTGACGACGGCACGGAGATGGAGCGGCGCATCGAGTCGGCGGACGTCGACCACGTGTTCGTCGAGTTCGGGGACATCAACGGCATCTCCCGCTCGAAACAGGTGCGGGCGGACTACTTCCTCGACAACTGGCGGGACGGCTTCCCGATGAACCTGCTCCTGCTGGTCCAGACGCCGCGCAGCGAGGTGCCCACGGGAAGCGGTTTCGGCGCGGAGATCGATTACGGCGACGGCACCGTCCACCCCGACCCCTCGACGTTCCGACGCCTGCCCTGGCGGGACGACGCCGCCCGCGTCATCTGTGACCTGCACTACGACGGCGAGCCCGTCGCGGCGGCGCCGCGGACCGTCCTCCGCTCCGTGCTCTCGCGGCTGGAGGCGGCGTTCGACTACCGGTGGTATCTCGGGAGCGAACTGGAGTTCTACCTGCTGGATCCGGTCGACGGCGGCTACGAACCCGCGACCGACCACAAACACGAGTGTATCACTTGGGCCACCGAGGCGGTCGCCCCCTTCTACGACCGACTCACCGACTACGCCGACGACTACGGCGTCGACCTGACCTCCCTCCAGCACGAACACGGCCCCGGCCAGCTGGAGGTACTCTTCGACTACGGCCGTCCCCTGTCCCAGGCGGACACGACCTTCGACTTCAAGCGACTGGTGAAACGGACCGCACGCCTCGTCGACCAGCGGGCGACGTTCATGGCGAAACCCTTCGGCGACCGCGAAGGGAGCGGCTACCACCTCCACGTCTCCGCCTTCGACGGCGACGAGAACGTCTTCGCCCCCGCGGACGACGGCGCCCTTTCGACGTTCGGCCGGCACTTCGTCGGCGGCGTCCTGGCGCATGCCGACGCCCTCACCGCGGTCGGGGCGCCGACGCTCAACGCGTTCAAGCGGTTCGACCCGGACGGGTTCGCACCGTACACGGCGTCCTGGGGGGCGGACAACCGCATGACCGGGATCCGGGTGCCGAGGGGGACCCCGCGGATCGAGAACCGGATGCCGAGCGCCGGCGCGAACCCGTATCTCGTCGCCGCGGCGACGCTCGCGGCCGGCTACGACGGCCTGCGCCGCGAACTCGATCCGGGTGATCCGATCGAAGGCGACCCAACGGGCGCGGCGCCGCGACTGCCCGGGTCCCCCGAGGCGGCGCTGCGTGCGCTGGAGGCGGATTCGAAGCTCACGGACCTGCTCGGCGAGGACCTCGTCCGGGCCTACACCGCGAGCAAGCGGCGGGAACTGGAGTCGTTCCGCGAGACCGTGACCGACTGGGAGCGGACCCAGTACGTCGAGACGCTCTAGCCCTGTTCCTCGGCGAGCCGCGGCGCGATCTCCTTGAACGCCTCCAGATGTTCGTCGATGTGGCGTTTCTCGTGTTGGACCGAGATGGTCCACTGCTGTGACGCGTCGTGGGGGTGGGGGACGACCCCCTGGTTGAGCATCCCGAACCAGAAGTTCTCGTGGAACTCCACGTCGACGTGATCGAGATAGTCGCGGTAGTCCTCGATCCGGCGGTCGGTGAACGAGACGATTCCCTGGGAGTTGACGCTCTCGACGTGGCCGGTGATGCCGGCGTCGGCCATGATCTCCTCGTAGCCCGCGGCGAGTCGCTCCCCGAGGTCGTTGACGTGTCGGTAGGCGTCCTCGGTGAGGACGTCTTGGAGGACCGTCTTGACGACGCGGGCGACCAGCGGGTTCCCGTTGTAGGTGCCGTAGTGGGCGGTGTGATCCTCGATGACGGACATGACCTCCTCGCGGCCGCCGAAAGCACCCACGGGGAAGTTGCCGCCGATGCTCTTTGCCATCGTCACGAGGTCGGGTTCGACGTCGTAATACTCCGCCGCACCGCCCGGAGCGATCTTCACGCCGGTCTTGACCTCGTCGAAGATGTAGACGACGCCGTACTCGTCACAGAGTTCCCGGAGCCCCTGCAGGAACCCGTCGTACGGTTGCGTGACGCCCTTGGCGAGGACGACCGGCTCGACGATCAGCGCGCCGATCTCGTTGACGTGTTCGTCGAGGATGTCCTCGACGGCGTCGAGGTCGTTGAACGGGGCGACCTCGACGGTCTCGGCCACCTCGTCCGGAATCCCGTCGCTCTCGACGACCTTGTTCGGGCGCTTCGGGTGGCCGACCTGTCCCGCCGGGGTCGACTTGCTGATGAGGGCGTAGTCGTGGACGCCGTGGTAGGACCCCTCGATCTTCAGGAGCTTGTCCCGCCCGGAGTAGGCGCGGGCGACCCGGATGGCGTGCATGGTGCTCTCGGTGCCGCTGTTCGTGAACCGCACCTTGTCGACCATCGACCACCGCTTTTTCAGCTCCGCCGCGGCCTCCCCGAGCAGTTCGTGGGGGTGGGTGTACAGCGTTCCATCCGAGAGCTGATCGGCCGCGGCCTCGGTCACCGCGGGGTGTGCGTGGCCGACCATGCCGGCTCCGTTGTTCATGTCGAAGTCGACGTAGGCGTTGCCGTCGACGTCGTGGAGGTGGACGCCTTCGGCCCGGTCGACGACGAAGGGATACGGGTCCCAGGCGCGGTAGGTGCTCGCGACGCCGGCGGGAACGTCCTCCGTGAGACGTTCGTAGGCCCGCTCGCTCTCGGCGGTCCGCTCGCGATACCGCGCCTCGTAGTCGCTCCAGAGATCCATAGGTGCGGCTAGACCGCTCGAAATTTAAAATTTTGTATCGTATACCACATTCGAGAATATTATAGAACTCAGTACATCTTTACGAGCCATCGTCGTACGGAATTGCATCCGACTGCCGGCGTCAGTCGGTGAAGTAGTAGCTGATGAGGACCAGCGAGATGCTGAACAGGAGCACGAGGGTGCTGATGGCGTTGATGACCGGGCTCGTACCGTGTTGGATCTTCGACCAGATGTAGATGGGGAGGGTGTTTTTCACGCCGCTGGTAAAAAACGCGATGAGGAAGTCGTCGAAGGAGAGCGTGAAGGCAAAGAGCGCGCCGCTGACGATGCCGGGCATGAGGATCGGCAGGGTGACGCGGCGGTAGGCCTGCCACCGGCTCGCGCCGAGGTCACGTGCCGCCTCCTCCATGGCCGGGTCGAACCCTCGGAGCCGCGAGGTGACGGTGATGAGGACGAACGGCGTGACGAACACCAGCTGTCCGATCATGACCGTCTTCAGCGACGTCGAGATGCCGATGTAGTTGAACCAGTTGAGCAGCGCCACCCCGAGGATGAGGCCGGGAATGGTCATCGGCGCGACCACGAGCAGGCGATAGAGGCTCTTGAGTTTGAAGTCGTACCGGACGAGGGTGACGGCCCCGAGGGTACCGAGCACCGTCGCGACCGTCGTGACGACGGCGCCGACGTAGAGGCTGTTCACCGCGGCGTCGATCAGCCGGCTGTTGGCCGCGAGTTGCCGGTACCACCGGAACGTGAAGCCGTCCCAGGGGACCGTCGAGAAGGTCCCCCGCTCGAAGGAGAAGACGATGAGGACGATGATGGGCGCATAGAGGAACAGGAAGACCAGCGCCGACCAGGCGCGGATCCAGTTGCGTTCGACGAATCGGACGACCGACGCCACGGAGAACTCGGTTCCCCGCTCGTGTTGCGACTGCGTGCTCATTGGAACATCTCCTCCAGGTTGACGTAGCCGAGCAGCGACCACAGCACCCCGACGACGACGATCATCAGGACGCTCCCGAGCGCGGCGCCCATCGGCCAGTCACCGCCGATGCCGAACTCGTAGGCGATCCGGGTCCCCATGAACAGTTCGCCGCCGCCGAGCATCGCGGGGACGATGTACGCCCCCATGCTGAAGATGAACACGAAGATGAACCCCCCGACGAGCCCCGACAGCGACAGCGGGAGGACGATCCGGCGGAACACGGCGTACCGCGAGGCGCCCAGGTCGTAGGCGGCCTCGATGATCTCGCCGTCGATCTTTTCGAGACTCGAGTACAGCGGGAGGATCATGAACGGCAACCACAGATACGTCAGCCCGAGCCAGATGGAGAACTGGGTGTTGATGATCCACTCGAGGGGCTGGTTCAGGATACCGACCGCGATGAGCGCGGAGTTGAGGACGCCCTGAGAACCCAGGATGATCTTCCACCCGTAGACGCGGACGATGAAGTTCGTCCAGAAGGGGATCATCACCAGCACCGCGAGTTGGTTCTTGTACCGCCCGCCGAACCGGGCGATGTAGTACGCGAGCGGGTACGCGACGACGGCCGCCGTCACCGTCGTCAACACCGCGAGCGTCGTCGTGTTCACGAACGCGGTCCGGTTGACGAACTCCGTGAACACCGCCAAGAAGTTCCGGATCCCGTAGTCCGGGATCAGCACCAGGTCCTCCATGCGCATCGACGCGATGTAGAACATGATGAGCACCGGGCCGATGAAGAACAGCAGCTCCAGCAACACCAGCGGCCCCGCGGTCACGAGGAGGTCCCGGGAGATGGGTGGTGATTCGAACAGAGACCAACCTCCCTTCGATTCTTGAGACGCTTGTTCTGCCATGGCTCAGATTAGTAATACTATGTCCAATATATGTTGTGGTGGCCACCGATCGTCCCGATCGACGGGACCACGGCCGGGCGGCGCCGGCGAAAGTAGACACGTGGTACGGTGTGACGATTAATACATGGACTTCATTCATAAATAGAGTACATAATCAGATCTTGTCCGAAACAAGGAGTAAGTATAAGTCGTTAGATTTTGCATTGGTGTGTATGACGGATTCGAGGTCGAACGCGGGCGAGGGTGGCGTATCGAACGGATCGGGCCGTCGTGCCTTCCTGGTGGCGGCGGGCAGCGTCGGGGCCGCGGGGCTCGCGGGCTGTGCCGGCCGTCGTGAGGTCGGCGGCGGCGGCGACGGCGGCGACGGCGGCGACGGCAGCGATGGCGGCGACGGTGGTTCCGACGGGACGACCACCGGAAGCGCCTCCGGTGACGGGAACACGTTGAACATCCTGACCTGGGAGGGGTACGGCACCGACGAAATCGTCAGCGAGTTCGAGAGCGAACACGACGCGACGGTCAACATCAAACTCCTCTCGAGCGACCCGGAAGGGTTCAACACGCTCCAGAGCGGCGGGACGGAGACCTTCGATCTCCTGACGCTGAACAACACGTGGGCACAGCGTCACGCCCAGGCGGGCACGATCGAACCGCTCGACCCCGCGGACTACCCCGAGCGGGAGAACTTCTTGGAGCGGTTCCAGGAGCCGTTCAGTTCGTTCCGCCACGACGACGAGATGTACGCCCTCCCGACGCGGTGGGGCTGGGACACGCTCACCGTGAACACGGATCAGGTCCCCGAGGAGCATTACCAGTCGTACGAGACCCTCTGGACCGGCGGGCCGAACGGCGAGTACGAGGGGAAGATCGGCATCATGGACTGGCCGACGTGGAACATCCCGAAGATCGCGCTCTCGCTCGGCTACCCGCCCTTCGAGCAGACGGAGTCACAGCTCGAGGACATCCGCTCGAAGCTCGTCGACATGTTCTCGAACATGAACGCCGTCTACTCCGGGACCAGCGCGATCCGGCAGGCGTTCCTGCAGGAGGACATCGTGATGGCGCCCGTCGGCAACTTCGCGATGAGCCAGCTCCGCGCCGAGGGCAACGACTGGGTCGACGTCGTCATCCCGGAGCAGGGCGGGATGCAGTGGACCGAGGGGCTCTGCATCGTGAAGAACCCGACCAATCGGGAGCTCGCCGTCGAGTTCCAGCGGAAGATCATCTCCGCACAGGGGCAGTACAACGTCGCCTGGAAGCCCTCCGCGAAGAGCCCGCCGGTCAACACCGAGTCCTTCGACATGTTCGACGACAGCCAACAGCAGGCGCTCATGTTCAACGAGGACGGGTTCGACGCCGCGGCGGAGATCTCCCAGAACACGACGCCCTACGAGTTCTCGCCGATCACCGACACCTGGACCGACCTCTGGACCGAGGCGAAAGCCCGGGCCGGGATCTGAGCGGTCGGAACCGAACGATCCATGAGTTCACCACGACTATCCCCCGACAGTGAGATGACCGACGGGACTGTCCAAGAGACCGGGCGGATACAGCTAGAGGCGCTCCGGAAGGAGTACGGCGACCTCGTCGCGGTCGAGGGCGTCGACCTCGAGATCAGGGCCGGGGAGTTCCTGACCCTGCTGGGGCCGTCGGGGTGTGGCAAATCGACGACGCTCCGCATGATCGCGGGCCTGGAGACGCCCTCCGACGGCGACGTGTTCATCAGCGGAAACCGCGTGACTCCGCTCTCCGCGAACGAGCGCGACACCAGCATGGTGTTCCAGGAGTGGGCGCTGTTCCCCCACATGACCGTCAAGGAGAACGTCGCGTTCGGCCTCGAGATGGACGGCGTCCCGGCCGACGAGCGGGACCGCCGCATCGACGACATCCTCGAACTCGTCGAACTCCCGGACTACCACGACCGGCGGGCGACGGAGCTGTCCGGCGGACAGAAACAGCGCGTGGCCATGGCCCGGGCGCTCGTCCGCGAACCCGACGTCCTCCTGCTCGACGAGCCGTTGGCGAGTCTCGACCGGAAGCTCCGCCAGCACATGGAGGTCGAACTGAAGAAGATCCAGGAGGAACTCGGCATCACCTTCCTCTACGTGACTCACGACCAGGAGGAGGCGCTGACGATGAGCGACCGGATCGCGGTCATGAACGACGGGCGGATCGAACAGGTGGGCGAGGCCAGCGAGGTGTACGAACACCCCGAGACGACCTTCGTGGCGAACTTCCTCGGCGAGACGAACCTCTTCGAGGGGACCTACGAGGCCGGCGACGGCGTCGGCACCATCAGGACCGACGGCCTCGACGTCACGGTCGAGTCCGTCGACGACGCGGACGGCCGGAACGCGGCAGCCGCCGTCCGTCCCGAGCGGGTCCAGCTAGTCGACGGCGGCGAGACGCTGAACACGACCAACGAGTGGACGGGCACCGTCGAGGACGCCATCTACAAGGGATCGATCCAGCAGTACCACGTCGACGTGGGTCCCGTCGAACTCCACGTCGAACGGCAGATCAACGAGACGACCCGCGCGTTCGACGAGGGCGCCGAAGTCTCCGTCGGGTTCCCCGCCACCTCGGGCGAACTCATCTTCGAGTGAACGTCGTCTCACTCGATCGGCGAACGATGAACCTCGTCCAAGACTTGGAAAGTTTGATACCGGGAGGAGTCGACATCGGTTCCAGACTGGTCGCGGGGAACGCGACGAGGACACTATGGACGAGAAAGACATCCGCATTCTGAAGACGGTCGCGTCGGAGGGCATCACGAGTCCGGATCGCATTCAGGAACACACCGGCATCCCGAAATCGACGGTCCACTACCGGCTCGACCAGCTCCGCGAGCGGGGCGTCCTGGAAAACGACCTCGGCGACATGGACCTCTCGAAGCTCGGCCTCGACATCACGGTCATCAGCGAGGTGTACGCCGAGTTCGACGAGGGGTACCACACGACCGTCGGCGAGAAACTCTCCGACATCGAAGGGGTAAATCAGGTGTATTTCACGATGGGTGACACCGACTTCATCGTCGTCGCCCACGTCACGAGCCGGCAGATGGTCGAGTCGCTGATCGAGGATTACGAGGCCATCGACGAGATCAGACGCACGAGTTCGCGGTTCGTCATCACGACGGTCAAACGCGAGCCGTACCCCATCAACGACTTCGGGACGGAGGCGCTGGTCGACTCGGTCGTCGAGGACTGAGACGCGCCCGCCGCCCCGACCCACACTCCTGCGCGCGCCGAGTGGTTGTATCACGTCCCAACATCGTGGCGTAACCTGTATTGTCTCCGCATCGAATAGGTTCGGGAGGACACACAACAACATTTATTGAGAGCACAGGACAGTATTCGAATATGATACACGACACCGGACCGCTACTGGCGCTCGACGTCGGGGAGCGCGAGGCGACGACGGCCGACATCGACACGATCCAGGAACGGTACATCGGCGGCCGCGGCGTGGCGACGCGTCTGGCCCACGAGCGCATCCCCTTCGACGCCGATCCGCTCGGTCCGGAGAACCGGCTCGTGTTCACGACGGGGCCCATGCAGGCCTCGACGATGAGCTTCACCGGGCGGATGAACTGTACGGGCATCTCGCCACTGACCGACGGTCTGCTGTCGAGCAACGCCGGCGGGTTCATGTCGCGGAACTTCGTGGACACGGGGTACGGGGCGGTCGAGATTGCCGGCCAGAGCGACGAACTGCTGGCGATCCACGTCCGCGACGACGGCGTCGAGTTCGAACCCGTCCCGGACCTCGCGGGGGCGACCGTCCCGGAGACGGTCGACTACCTCGAAGCCGAACACGGCATCGGCAGCGATCGGACGGCGGTGATCGGCCCGGCCGGCGAAAACGAGGTCCGGTTCGCGTCCATCATGACCTCCGAGGAGCGCGCCTTCGGCCGCGGCGGTCTCGGGGCGGTCATGGGCGCGAAGAACGTCAAGGCGATCACCGTCGGCGGCGACGCCGACCGCGGGATCGAGATCGACGCGACCCAGAACGAGGTCCACCGCGAGGCGGCGACGGCCGACGACATCATGAAACGGCAGGGGACCGTCGCGGTGATGGAGTTGGCGAACGAGGTCGAGGGACTCCCCTCCTACTACTTCTCCGAGCGACAGTTCGAGGGCGTCGACGGGATCGACGGCGCGGCAGTGGAGGAGAAGAAGTACAAGAAAGGCACCTGTTCGGCCTGTGCCTTCGCCTGCAAACTGCCGACGAAGGACGAGGCGGCGGGCGTCGAGACGGAGGGCCCGGAGTTCGAGGTAGCGATGGCCTTCGGCTCGAACTCCGGCGTCGACGACATCGTCGAGGTGATGAAGTCGAACGAGCTCTGTGACCGCTACGGGCTGGACGCCATCTCCGCGGGCAACACGGTCGCGGCCTACCTCGCCGCGAACGACGCGTTCGGCGACACCGACCTGATCCACGAGACCGTCGAGAAGATCGCCCGCCGAGAGGGCGTCGGCGACATCCTCGCGGAGGGTATCGACCGCGTCCACGACGACCTGGGCGTCGAGAACTGGTCGGTCAAGGGGATGGACTTCGCCGCCCACGAGGGCCGCGTCCTCCACGGCCAGGGGCTCTCGTACGCCGTCGCCAACCGCGGCGCCGACCACATGTACGCGACCTTCTACTCCGTCGAGTATCCGCTCGTCGACGAGGAGCAGGCCCTGGAGCCCTCGGGGACGCTCGGCAAGGCCGACACCCTCGTCCACCGCGAGAACCTGATGGCGCTCAACGACAGCGGCGTCGTCTGTAAGTTCTCCCGGTCGTACATGAACCCGGACCGCTACGAGCGACTGTTCGACGCCGACATGGCGGACCTGCTCGCGGTCGGCGACCGCGTCGTGACCCTCGAACGCCACTTCAACAACCAGCGCGGGTTCGACCGCGCGGACGACCGCCTCCCCTACGACCTCCCCGACCTCGACCGGGCGCTCGACGAGTATTACGACCGCCGCGGCTGGGAGGACGGCGTCGTCCCCGACGAGGCGCTCCCCGACGACTACGGCGCGACGGCCGTCGAGGGCTGACCTCGTTCGTATACGAACCTATTTTCACCCCGAATATTGGAGCATTATTCGAGAATGCTTAATTTAATGGGAAAGCGTCCACATAGCCACGGGTAACGGATGTCACAGGAGCACACATCGAGGACGACCAACGCGACGGTCGAAGCGCAGTACGAGGAGTACCTGATGCCGATCTGGAAGGAGCTGAACGTCCCGGTGCGGCGGGCCGACGGGTGGACCGTCGAGGACTTCGACGGCAACGAGTATCTGGACGTCTTCTCGGGCATCTCCGTGACGAACGTCGGCCACGGCAACGAGGCGGTCGTCGAGGCCGCCAAGGAGCAACTCGACGAGTTCGTCCACGGCTGTACGTACGTCCACCCCCACCAGCCCGCGGCGGAACTGGGCGAGAAACTCGCCGAGGTGACGCCGGGGGACCTGCAGAAATCCTTCTTCTGTAACTCGGGGACCGAGGCCGTCGAGGGCGCGATCAAACTCGCCCGCAAGTACACCGGCAACAAGGAAGTGCTGGCCCTGGAGATGTCGTTCCACGGCCGGACCCTCGGCAGCCTCGCGCTGACCGGCAACAAGGCCTACAAATCCGACATGGCGCCGACGATCAACGACGTCGCCCACGTCGCGCCGCCCTACGCCTACCGGTGTCAGCTGTGCGACGGCGGTCCCTGTTCGTGTGCCTGTGCCGAGGACGTCGAACGTGTCATCGACACGCACACCGCCGACGACCTCGCGGCGGTGGTCGTCGAACCGGTGATGGGCGAGGGCGGCATCATCGTCCCGCCGGAGGGGTGGCTCTCCCGGGTGCAGGAGATCGCCCACGACCACGGCGCCCTGTTGATCGTCGACGAGGTTCAGTCCGGCTACGGCCGCACCGGCGAGCTGTGGGCGTCGGACCACTTCGACGTCGTGCCCGACATCATGCCCCAGGCGAAGGGGATCGCCAACGGCCTCCCGCTGGGGGCCTTCACCGCTCGCCCGGAGATCGCCGACGCCTTCGAGTCCGGCGATCACCTCTCGACGTTCGGCGGCAACCCCGTCGCCTGTGCGGCGGCCCTCGCGACCATCGAGGAGCTACAGGGCGGTATCGTCGACGACGCCCGCGAACGGGGGGCGTGGCTGAGCGACCGCCTCGCCGACCTGGAGGCGTACGACGTCGTCGGCGAGACCCGCGGCCTCGGGCTGATGCAGGGGGTCGAACTCGTCGACCCCTCGGACACCGGCCCGATGGACGTCGCGCCCGCGCCCGATCCGAAACTCGCGAAACACGTCGGTCACCACCTCCGCGAGGCGGGCATCGTGATCGGCGTCGGTGGCTTCCACTCGAACGTCCTCCGGTTCCAGCCGCCGCTGGCCATCCCCCGCGACGAACTCGAACGGACCGTCGCCGCTATCGAGGACGCCCTCGACGACTGGGACTGACAGTCTACACCGCGTCCTCGGTCGCCACGTAGACGGCGCCGAGGACGGCCCCGTAGACGGCGTGCCACAGGAGCGACGGCGGCGCGAAGTTGGGGAACGGTGGCGACGCGGGGGAGCCGACCGCGCTCAACCAGAGCGGCATGACTAGGGCCGCGAGACCGATCCACGTCGCGACGCCCCACGCGATGCCGAGGCCGACCCGCTTCGTCGGTGTCCGCACGCCGCTCATGTCGACCAGCGCCGCGAAGACCACACCCAGCACCGCCCCGTGGGAGACGTGGACCACCATGCCGAGTCCCGGACTCGGCGGCGGCGCCAGCGCGTACAGCGACGGTATCGCGACCGCCAGCGTCGGGGCGTTCATCGCGAGGACGAGCGCCCCCATGACCAGCGCCCCGGCGACCCCGCCGATGACGCCCGCCCGCCAGTTACCGTCCAGTTCGCCGGTTCCGGTCGCGGTTTCGGTCTGTGTTGCCATGTCACACTACAGGACGAGCGGGAACAACCCCGTTCGGGGATCGGACGCGGGAGATACACGTCGCCGCCGGAGTTATGTCGACGGGGTACACAGGACAAGGGTTGGACAGTTGACTATTCGTCGTGTCCGCGGGGAGCGGCTAGTCGAGCAGTTCGACCAACAGGCCGGCTTGTGCGTGCAGGCGGTTCTCCGCCTGCTGCCAGATCAACTCGCGGTCGCTCTCGATGACGTCGTCGGTGATCTCCTCCCCGCGGTGGGCGGGCAGGCAGTGCATCACCTTGGCGTCGTGTCCGGCGAGCAGGTCCGCGTTCACCTGGTAGCCCTCGAAGGCCGACAGTTTCTCCTCGCGGACGTCCTCCTCGCCCATCGACACCCACACGTCGGTGTAGACGACGTCGGCGTCGGCGACGGCCGTCTCGGGGTCGTCGACGACCGTCGGCGCGGTCCCGAGTTCGGCCGCGCGGTCCATCACGCCCGCGTCGACGCCGTAGGACGGCGGGGTCGTGACGGTACACTCCAAGTCGGCGAGTGCCGCCCCGAGGACGAAGGACTGGGCGACGTTGTTGCCGTCGCCGATCCAGGCGACGGTCACGTCGTCGAACCCGCCGAACGCCTCGCGGATCGTCAGCAGGTCCGCGAGCGTCTGACAGGGGTGGGCGTCGTCGGTCAACCCGTTGACGACGGGCACGTCGGCGTACGCCGCCAGTTCCGCCGCGTCCGCGTGATCGAACAGCCGCGCCATGATGGCGTCGGCGTAGCCCGCGAGCGCGCGGGCGGTGTCTTTCACCGGCTCCCCCCGCCCGAGGTGGATGTCGTCCGGGCCGAGGAAGATGGCGTGGCCGCCGAGCCGCGTCATCGCCGTCTCGAAGGAGGTGCGGGTGCGTGTGCTCGGCTTCTCGAACACCATCGCGAGCGTCCGCCGGGAGAGGTCGGTGTCGTCCTCGCCGGCCTTGATCGCCGCCGCGCGGTCGAGCACCGTCTCCAGTTCCGCGGCCGTGAGGTCGTCCACGTCCAGCAGGTCGGTCGTCTCGACACTCATGCCTCTCCCTCCGTGAGCCGCTCGCAGACGTCGAGCAACACGTCGACCGACCGGTCGTACTCGGAGAGCGGAAGGTGTTCGTCGGGCGCGTGATCGAGGTCCGAGTCGCCGGGACCGTAGGTGACCATGGGGCAGTCCCACGCCGACGCGAAGACGTTCATGTCGGCCGTCCCGGTCTTGCGCAGGAGCCGCGGATCGCCGCCGGCCTCACGGATGGCCGCCCGGAACGCCCGCGCCACGGGCGTCCGCGGGCTCTCCATCACCGGCGGGACCCGGTCGTACCAGTGGACGGTGCCCGCGTCGAGTTGGCCGTCGGCCATCTCGCGGACGTCGTCGACGGTGTACTTCGGTGGAACCCGGAGCTGGATCTCCATCGTCGCCTCGACTGAGAGGCCGTCGACGCTGGCGCCCCCCTCGAACGACGTGGGCTTGCAGGTGACCCGCTCGAAGACGGGCAGATACTCGTCGGGGTCGAACTCCGCCTCGACCCGCGACCACCAGTCCATCGCGTCCTGGATCGCGTTGTTCTCCGGGCGCGAGGTGTGGCCCGACTCGCTGGTGGCGACGTACGTCCCCGCCAGCAGGCCGCGGTAGCCGAGGGTGATGCCCGTCCAGCCGCTCGGCTCGCCGTTGACGACCGCGCCGGGTTCCGGCCGGTCGCTCTCGATCACGTGTCGGGCGCCCCGGGAGTCGACCTCCTCGCCGACGACGCCGAGGAAGCTCACGCCCGTCTCGACGGCCGCGACGGCCATCGCCGCCAGCGACCCGGTCGCGTCGACGCTCCCGCGCCCCCACAGCGCCGGCTCGCCGTCCGTCGACGTGACCTCGACCGGGATGTCACCCGGCACCGTGTCGATGTGGGAGGTCAGGAGGACGGCGTCGTCCCCCGGGGCGTGGACGTTGCCCACCTCGTCGATCCGAACCTCGCGGCCGTGGGCCTCGAAGAAGTCGACGAGGCGCCGGGCCGCGGCCTCCTCCTCGCCCGAGGGCGACGGGATCTCGACTAGGTCGACGAGGAGCCGCTGGGCCGCGGTCAGTTCGGTCCCGTCGGTCTCGCTCACGGTCACAGTACCGCCTCCAGGGCCTCGACCATCCGGTCGGCGTGGTCCTCCTCGACGATCAGCGGCGGCAACAGCCGGAGGACGGTCCGCCCGGCCGGGAGCGCGAGGATCCCCTCCTCCAGCGCCAGGTCCCGCAGGAGGCGGTTCGACCCCCGCTTCACCTCGACGCCGATCATCAGCCCCTCGCCCCTGACGTCACGGACCGGGAGGTCCGCTGCCTCGATCGACTCCATCAGGTAGCTCCCCACGTCCGCGGCGTGGGTCGGGAGGTCCTCCTCGACGACGACGTCGAGGGTGGCGTTGGCGGCCGCACAGACGACGGGGCCGCCGCTGAACGTCGACCCGTGTTCGGGGTCGGCGTCGGCGATCCAGTCCGCACAGACCGTCGCGCCGAGCGGCAGGCCGCTGGCGACCCCCTTCGCGGTCGTGAGGATGTCGGGAGCGACGTCCGCGCGGTCGCAGGCCCACAGCGTTCCGGTGCGGCCGACGCCGGTCTGGATCTCGTCGAAGACGAGGGCGGCGCCGGCCTTCCGCGTAACCGAGCGTGCCCGCTTCAGGTACGACGGGGGGGCCGGGTGGATGCCGCCCTCGCCCTGGATGGGCTCCAGGAAGACCGCCGCCGTCTCCTCGTCGACCGCCTCGGCGAGTTCCTCGCCGTCGCCGTAGGTGACGAACTCGATCCCGCCCGCGAGCGGTTCGAACGGCTTCTTGTACTTGTCCTTCCAGGTCATCGCGAGGGCGCCGAGCGTCCGGCCGTGGAAGCCACGGCGGGTGGCGACGATCTTTTCCCGCCCGGTGGCGTTGCGGGCGAACTTCATCGCCGCCTCGTTGGCCTCGGTGCCCGAGTTGCACAGCCAGACGTTGTCGAGGCCGGGCGGCGACACCGTCGCCAGCTTCTCGTACAGCGTCGTCCGGGCCTCGACCGGATACGATGCCTGGACGTACAGCAGGTCCTCGGCCTGCGATTTCACGGCGTCGACGACCCGCGGGTGACAGTGACCCACGGCCGCGACGGCGTAACTCGCGCCGAAGTCGAGGTATTCGGTCCCGTCGTCGGCGTAGAGGGTCGCCCCCTCGCCGCGTTCGATCCCGATCGGCTTCTCCGAAAAGACGAATCCGCTCATGTATTCTCCAGTGCGCTCGCGTGGATATGTGTCCCGCCGTCGCCGAGCGCGTCCGTCACGGGCGCGTCGGCGTTGGCGTCGGCGACGACCACCTCGGACGCCCCCGATTCGAGGGCCTCCGTCGCGGCCATCACCTTCTTGGTCATGAACCCCTCCGCGGCGTCGGTCAGCGCGTCGTACTCCGCGGGGGTGGTCACCGAGTCGATCAGCGTCGACGGGTCGTCGGGGTCGGCGTACACGCCCGCGACGTCCGTGAGGACGACCAGCCGGGCGCCGAGCGCGCCCGCGACGGCCGCGGCCGCCCGGTCGGCGTCCGTGTTCACCGCCACGCCGTCGTCGGCGAGCATCGGCGGGCCCGCGACGGGCGTGTATCCCTCGCCAAGCAGCGACTCCAGCAGGCCGGCGTTCACCGACTCGATCCGCCCCGAGTGGTCGCCGCGCTTGATCTTCTTCTTGCCGTCCTCCACCACCCGCACTGCGGACTTCCGGGCGCCCGTGAGCAGGCCGCCGTCGACCCCCGAGAGGCCGACGGCGTCGACGCCCGCCGCGCGGAACGCCGCGACGAGGTCGGTGTTGACTTTGCCCATCGCCATCGTGAACGCCTCCATGGTCGCCTCGTCGGTGAAGCGGCCGACCACGCCGTCCGGCGTCTCGACGTACGTCGGGTCGATGTCGAGGCGATCCAGCAGGTCGTCGACCGCCGTGGAGCCGCCGTGGACGACGGCGACGGGTTCGCCCGTCTCGACCAGGTCGGCCACGTCGGCGACGGCGCCGGCCGGATCGACCGCCTTCGCACCCCCGATCTTGACGACGACGGTCACGCGAGGCACCTCCGGTGGCTCGCGTGACGCTGGAAGGCGCAGCCCGCGGAGCGGCGAACGGCGGCGCCGTGAGCCCGCGAGCAGGAACGTCTTTCTGAAGTCATGGCGCGCCCACGGGGTGGAGTCCCTGGAACGCTAGCCCTGCGGTCTCCTCGATTCCGAGGGCGACGTTCGCGGCGTGAACCGCCTGTCCGGCCGAGCCCTTCATCATGTTGTCGATGGCGGAGAACACCACCACCCGTTCGTTCCCGGGGTCGATCTCGAACCCGACCTCGCCGTAGTTGGTACCGGCGACCGCCTTCGGTTCGGGGTAGCGGTAGACGCCGCCACCGCCGGCGACGGTGCGCATGAACGGCTCGTCGCCGTAGCTCTCGCGGTAGGCGCTCCACATGTCCTTCTTCCCCACCGGCCCGTCCGGGAAGACGTGACAGGTCGCGGCCGCGCCGCGGGTCATGTCGACCGCGTGGACGGTAAAGGACACGGAGAGTCCGAGGAACTCCTCGATTTCGGCCTCGTGACGGTGGCTCGTCGGGGCGTACGGGCGGACGATGCCGGACCGCTCGGGGTGCGAGGAGGCCGCGCCGCCGCCCGCACCGCCCTCCGAGGAGCCGACCTTCACGTCGACGACGACGTCCTCGTCGCCCGAGAGGACGCCCGCGTCGAAGAGGGGCTTCAGTCCCAGGATGGTCGCCGTCGCGTTACAGCCACCGGAGGCGATCAGGTCGGCGCCGGGGAGGTTCTCGCGGTTGAGCTCCGGCAGGGCGTACTCGGCGTCGGCCAGTAGCTCCGGCCGGTCGTGGCCGTCGTACCACTCGTCGTACTGCGTCTCGCTCCCCAGCCGGAAGTCCGCGCTCAGGTCCACCACGGTGTCGGCGGCGTCCCGGAAAGCGTCGATGCGCTCCATCGAGACGCCGTGGGGCGTCGCCGCGAAGAGCACGTCGACGGGTTCGAGTTCCGACGGGTCGGTAAACCGGAGGTCCATCCCCCGGAGGTTGGGGTGCTGGTGGCCCACCGTCTTGCGCTCGTAGCTCCGGCTGGTCGCCTGGACAACCTCGAACTCCGGGTGGCCGTCGAGCAGGCGGAGGAGTTCGCCGCCAGTGAAGCCGCTGCCGCCGACGACGCTCGCGGTGTAGCTCATGCCGTCGCCTCCTGCCGGGCCTTCCCCTCCAGCCAGTCGACGATGGCCGCGGGCACGTCGAAGTCGACACAGGAGTCGAGCGCCTTGAACTCCACCGTGTGGTTCACCTCGTGGACGGTGTAGGAGTCGCCCGTCTCCATGAGGTCGACGCCCAGCAACCCGCCGCCGACGGCGTCGGAGGCCCGCTTCACGAGGTCGGCCACCTCGTCGTCGATTTCGAACTCGTTGACCTCGCCGCCCTTCGCGGCGTTGGTCAGCCAGTGGTCGGAGCTGCGGGTCATCGCCGCGACGGGCTCGCCGTCGGTGGCGACGACGCGGATGTCCCGCCCCGGCTTCTCGACGAACTCCTGGATGTAGAACACCTTGTGTTCGTAGTGGCCGAGGGTGGCCTTGTGTTCGAGGATGGCCTCGGCGGCGCTCCGGGAGTCCACCTTGGCCATCAGGCGGCCCCACGACCCGATCACCGGCTTGAGCACGCAGGGGTAGCCGAAGTCCTCGATGGATTCGAGGGCGCTGTCGGTGGTGAAGGCGACGTCGGTGTTGGGCGTCGGCACGCCCGCGGCCTCCAGGACGAGGCTGTTTTTCACCTTGTCGGCACACAGCTCCGCGGTGTCGGCCGCGTTGACCACGGGCACGCCGTAGGCGTCCAGGAAGCGCGTCACGTAGCGGCTCCGGCTCGTCGCCAGACACCGGTCGACCGCGATGTCGATGTCGTCGAACGTCTCGGGCGCGTCGCCGATGTTGAACCGCTCCTTCCGGACGTCGATTTTCGTCACCTCGTGGTCGCGGTCCCGAAGCTCCGAGAGCAGGAGCTTCTCGTCCCGCCTGATCCGCGAGTACAGCAGGCCGACGTGCATCACTCCTCGCTCCAGTCCGCGCCGTCGGTCACCGCTTCGGTTCCCTCGCCTTTGACCTTCGCCAGTACCTTCGCCGCCATGCGCTCCTGGAAGCCGTGGTACTTCGCCACGCCCGTCGCGTCGTTCTGCGTGATGTCGCCCACGTCCTCCGTGTTGAAGGAGGCGAAGGACTCGTCGTAGACGGCGTACTCGCTGTCCCGGCCGACCGGGCGGGCCTGCCCGCCCTCGAACCGGATCGTCACCGTGCCGGTGACGCGGGTCTGGGTCTCGTCGATGAAGCCCTCGAGTGCCCCCATCAGGGGCGCGTCGACCAGCCCCTCGTAGCCCTTCTGGGACCACTCGTCGTCGACGAGTTTCTTGAAGTCGCGCTCCTCTTTCGTGAGCACCAGGCTCTCCAGGGTCTC
Source organism: Haloplanus salinarum (assembly GCF_009762275.1). NCBI lineage: Archaea > Methanobacteriati > Methanobacteriota > Halobacteria > Halobacteriales > Haloferacaceae > Haloplanus > Haloplanus salinarum. Next base: position 2,209,498 of record NZ_CP034345.1, read on the forward strand.
GTGGGCGTTCAGGAGCGTCGTCGCCGCCGGATGCTCGTAGTTCTCGCGCACCTTCAGCCCGAGCATCCGATCCTCCATCATGTCGGTGCGGCCGACGCCGTACTCGCCGGCCACCTCGTTGAGGTGGTCGATGAGCGCGACGGGGTCCATCTCCTCGCCGTCGACGGCGACGGGGTAGCCGTCCTCGAAGGTGATCTCGACTTCCTCGCTGTCGCCCGCGGGCGAGCGCGTCCAGTCGTAAATCTCCTCGCCCGGGACGTGACCGGGCTGTTCGAGGTCGCCGCCCTCGATCGACCGGCTCCAGAGGTTCGTGTCGATGCTCCAGACGCCCTCGTTGCCGGCCTCGACCGGCAGGTCCTTCTCGTCGGCGTACTCGATCTCCCACTCGCGGGTCAGGCCGAGTTCGCGCACGGGCGCGATGACGTCGAGGTCGGAGGCGCGCCACACGGCCTCGAACCGCAACTGGTCGTTGCCCTTCCCCGTACAGCCGTGGGCCACGGCGTCACAGTCGTGTTCCTGGGCCACGTCGAGGATGGCCTCGGCGATGACCGGCCGCGCGAGTGCCGTCCCGAGCGGGTAGCCCTGGTAGGTGGCGTTCGCCCGGACGGAGTCGAGACACACCGACGCGAACTCCGCCTTGGCGTCCACGACGTACTGTTCCAGGCCGAGCGCCTCGGCCGTCTCCTCGGCCTCGGCGAACTCCGCTTCGGGCTGGCCGACGTCGACCGTGACGCCGACGACTTCGTCGTACCCCCACTCCTCCTCCAGGAGCGGGACGCATACTGTCGTGTCGAGTCCGCCGGAGAACGCGAGTGCCACACGTGTCATTACCGGCGACTTCGCCCTTGTCGGACTTATATTCTGCGTTTTTATTATCGAAATTAAATGAGAAACGGGGCGCTCACGGACACGATGTCTGGAAATCGGAACGCGGGACTGGAGAAATGTAGTAGGTGGGCCTAACGGCCCAGTCGTCGCGGTCGGCGGACTGCGGACGTGGGGCAGACGGGTTCGGACGTACGGGACTCCGTCCGGTCCATTGTCGGAATACAGCCCGTCTCGGTACTAATACCTTGCGAACCGCCGGCGTCACTCCGTCGGAACCGCTGGGTCGTCGACGGCGTCGGCGGAACGGACGGTTCCGGCCGCCCGCAGGGCGTCGGCCACCCGGTCGCGGACCGACACCACGTCGCCGACGACGGTGACGGCCGGGGGATCGATCCCCACCTCCCGGGCGCGGTCGGTGATGGTGTCGAGCGTTCCGGTGACGGCGAACTCGTCGGGTCTGGAGGCGCGTTCGACCATGGCGACGGGCGTGTCGGGGGCGACGCCGCCCGCGCGGAGCGCCGCCACGTTGTCGGGGAGGCGGCCGACGCCCATGAGGATCACCAGCGTCCCGCCGGCGGACACCGACCGGGCGAGGGCGTCCCAGTCGAGGGCGCCCTCCTCTTTGGTCGGGTCCTCGTGACCCGTCACGACCGTCAGGCTGGACGCGTGGTCGCGGTGGGTCGCCGGGACGCCGATCAGGCTCGGCCCGGCGACGGCGCTGGTGATCCCCGGCACCACCTCGAACGGAATCCCCGCCGCCGCGAGGTGTTCGGCCTCCTCGCCGCCCCGACCGAACACGTAGGGGTCGCCGCTTTTGAGCCGCACCAGGTCGTCGCCGGCGGCCGCCCGCCGGACCAGCAGGTCGTTGATCGCAGCCTGTGTCGTCCGCTCGCCGTCGCCCCGCTTCCCGACGTCGATCCGCTCGACCGACGCCGGCGGCAGGTCGCGGATCGCCTCGCTCACGAGCGAGTCGTAGAGCACCGCGTCGGCGTCCTCGAGGAGCCGCCTTGCCTTCACCGTCAGGAGGTCCGGATCGCCCGGCCCTGCGCCGACGAGGGACACCGTTCCGGGCTGCATCCTTCGCCCCCCGCCGACGGCGTCGGTCATCGGCCGCGCCCTCCCGGGACGTCCTCGCCGGCCTCGGCGTTCGCCGCCTTGCGTTCCAGTTCGGCCGCGAGGCCCCGGGCCTGCTCCGGCGACAACGACAGGTGGTCCGCGTGGGGGGCGACGTGTTCCAGATCCGACCCGTCGAACTCCATCCGGAGCCTGACGGTCCCCGGCGCCTCGTCGGGGCGGTCCACGTCGACGACGGCCGCGGACGCGTCGCTCCAGTCCGGGCCGACGGCCTTTCCCGACACGAAGTCGAACGTCGTGTACGCGGTCACGTCGAGCAGTCTGATGGGCATCGGTCAGTCCGAGGTGATCGGCACGTCCTCGACGGTGGTCGGTGCCGGACTCTCCCCCTCCGCGAACGGGTACCACGTCTGCTTGGCGTCGTGCATGTACGGATCCTCGTAGGTGGTCTCGGTCGGCTCACAGAGGTCGACGACCGACTCGGTGCCGAACGACTCCACCCACTCGCGGAAGGTCTGCCCCTCCTCGCGGTGGGCCGCGAACGCACCGATCAGACTCCGGATGGCGCCCGGCACCTCGTCGGCGGGCACCCGCTGGCTGACCCACTCGACGAAGCCGGGATGGGGACCGAGGCCGCCACCGACGCCGATGTCGAGCGCCTCGACGATGTCGCCGTCCTTCTGGGCGCGCATCCCCTGCAACCCGATGTCGGCGGTGTAGGCGTGCCCGCAGTCGGCGGTACAGCCGGAGTAGTGGATCTTGATCGTCTCCACGTCGTCCGGCACCTCGACGTTCGCGTTGAGCCAGCGGAGGATCCGCGTCAGGCGCAGTTTCGTCTCCGTCAGCGCGATGTCACAGAACTCCGTACCCGTACAGGCCATCCCGCCGCGGTCGAACGGCGTCGGGTTCGGCTGGTGGGTCTCGAGGAGCGGTTCGGCCAGCAGGTCCTCGAGGGCTTCCTCCTCGACGTCCATGATGAGCGGGTTCTGCCGACGGGTGAGCCGGATCTTCCCGGAGCCGTACGCCTCGGCCACGTCGGCGAGCGCGATGGTCTCCCGGGCGGTCATCCGCCCGACGGGGACGCTCAGGCCGACGTACTTCCGCCCGTCGGGCTGGTCGTGGACGCCCACGTGGTCGGATTTCCCCGCCTCGGGGGGCCGCCCCGCGTTGTAGGTGTACTCCTCGCGGACGTTCCGCCCCGCCCGCCGGAGGTCGACGTCGACGTACTCCTCCTGCAGGCGTTCCCGGATGGCCGCCGTCCCCTCGTCGTCGACGAAAAACCGGCTCCGGTTTTTCTGTCTGTTGTCACGGCGCCCGTGCTCGTAGTACAGTTCCACGAACCCGCGGATCACGTGGTAGGCGTTCTCCCGCGTGACGAACACGTCGAGGTCCCGGGCCTTGCGGGGTTCGCGCCCGCCGAGGCCGCCGCCGATCCGGACGTTGAACCCCGTCACGACCTCGCCCGCTATCTCCTTCTCGGCGGGTTCGAGGCCGATACCGTTGATCGCGTCCTGGGCACACCCCTCGCGACAGCCCGTGACGCTGATGTTGAACTTCCGGGGCATGTTCGCGAGCTCGTCGTCGCCACGGAGGTCCTCCTGGAGGCGCTCCAGCAGCGACTGCGTCTCGATCACCTGCTCCTCGTCTTTCCCCGCGACCGGACAGCCGACGATGTTGCGCATCGTGTCGCCGCCCGAGGACCGCGTCGTCACGCCCACGGACTCCAGCTTCTCCCAGATGGCCGGGACGTCCTCCAGGTTGATCCAGTGCAGTTGGATCGACTGTCTGGTCGTCAGATCGATCCAGGCGTCGCCGAACTCGGGGTTCTCGACCGGGCCGGTGGCGTAGTCCCGAGCCACCTCGCCGATAGCCCGGAGCTGTTCGGCGTTCAGCTGTCCGTTCGCGTTCGTCAGCCGCAGCATGAAGTAGCTCTCCTGCCCGCTCCGCTGGTGGAAGATCCCCCAGAACTTGAACCGGGAGAACCACAGGTCGCGTTCGTCCTCGGGGATGGACTCCCACCCTCTCTCGGCGAACTCCAGGAGCTTCTCGCGGACCTCGTCGCCGTACATCCCCTCCTTCCACGTCTCCTTCTTGCTACTCATCGCGACCACCGAAGTTCGGCGTTCGTCCAAATTCACGTGTGTTACGGCCTGAAGGTTCAATATTTCGCACAGGAGAGTATCTGTTGATGGCGATGTATAAGCATAACCGTTTATATTCTTGTATTAGAGGCCATCTCGACGGATGGATGTCCGGTTTATTATGGAATACCCGGGATATAAGGTTGTATTCTGTCCAGAAAAACCGACTCAGTTCGACGTACGTTCATCGTATTTGCGATCCGAACGCGGTTCGCCCGCCGGTTCGGGACCGGCGATGCGTGCGCGGTGCGCGCCGAAGACGGATCAGTCGTCGTCGGCGCTACTGAACGTCGACACCGACGTCGAACCGCTCGGCAGTTCGAGCTTGTAGGACTCGCTGATGTACCAGTAGGCACCGCCCATCATGACGACGCCGGCGAAGGCGTTGCCGGCGGTGACGATGGAGATGTTGTAGAGCCACCCGCTCCAAGACACCGCCGCCGTGGAGTGCGGCAGGAGGTTCGCGAGCGTCAGGACGGTCATGTTGGCGACGCTGTGTTCGAACCCCGCCCCGATGAACGCCAACAGACACCACCAGACCATCACGAGTTTCGCGACGGCGTTCTCCAGCCGGAAGTTACACCAGACGGCCAACACGACGAGCCAGTTGCAGAACACCGCCTGGATGAACAGCTCCAGCGGCGACAGTGTCATCTTGTTCGCCGCAACGTCGACGACGAGCGACGAGTCGGCGAACACCCCACCGTAGACGGCCATCGCCGCCACGAGGACGGAGCCGAAGAGGTTGCCGACCCACGAGTACGTCCACACCCTGCCGAGGTCGCCCCAGTCGGTCCGCCCCGACAGCGCGCCGACGCCCATGATCATCGCGTTCCCGGTGAACAGCTCGGAGCCGGCGATGAGCACGAGACTGAGGGCGAGCCCGAAGGTCGCGGCCATCAGGATGCCGCTGAGCGGTTCGAAGACCGTCCCCAGCAGCCCCGTCCCCAGCACGAAGACCAGAACGATGGCGATGCCGATGTACGCCCCCGCCATCGCCGCGTGGACGAGATACGCCGGAAGACGCTTCTCGATCAACTCGATCTGTGCCGCCGCCGCGTCGCCGATGTCCGCCATCTCCTCGTCGTACATCGCGGCTCACCGCCCCCTCGGCGACACGCCGACCGCGCGTTTCGACCGGTTCGCCTCGGAACCGTCGCTGTCTCCAAACGAACGGGCACCGGAAGGCCAAGAGAAGTTCACGTTCTCCATCTGTATCCGTACTCGAAATTCGAACGTCCACATATAACTCTATCTATTCGTCATATTATCTTTTCTAAGGTGTATAATGGTGTGCGTGCAGGGCGGCGGCCCACGGTGGGGGCCCTACGCGCCGAACCGCAGGACGAGCCAGATCCCCAGGCAGGCGGTCGGGGGGATGGTGATGTTGTCGTCGACGACGTAGCCGGCGACAACGGGGGTGTAGCCGTCGGCGACGGTGGCGCCCGCCGCGCCGACGGCCGCGGCCAGGGCCGCCGTCGGGGGCGCCACCGTCCGGACCAACACGAGCGTCCCGAGCGCGAAGCAGACGGCGAACATGGCGGCGACGACCCCGGCGCGTTTGGCCCGCCCCGCCTCGTTCGAGCCGAGGAGGCCGCTCACCGGATCGCCGAGCGCGAGCATGAGCATCCCGGGGACCGCGACCGGCGGGTCGAAGACCCACGCGACGGCGGTCATGCTGAACATGTAGAGGGCGTAGCCGGCGACGTTGTCCCGTTCGTACTCCCGGGTGAGCGTCTCGTAGACGGCCCAGTCCAGGCCGATCAGGAGCCGCACCGCCTCCAGTATCGCGGCGACGGCGGAGCCGACGACGAGGAGGTAGCCGACGGTCCGCCACGCCGCGAGGTCCAGCAGGTACAGCGCCGGGAAGCCGACGCCGCTGGCGTGGACGGCGCGCCGCCGGAGTTCCCCGCCCATCCTCAGGTGCGCGTGACGTCCGTCTCGACCCGGTCGTAGTCCGCGAGCAGGGCGTCGAAGCTCCCGCCGCTCTCGAGGACCCGCTCCAGTTCCGTCGCGAGTTCGTCGACCGGGACCCGCACCTGTGCGGTTGTGTCCCGGTCGCGGACCGTCACCGTGGCGGGCGTCTCCTCGACGCTCTCGTGGTCGACGGTCACCGACAGCGGCGTGCCGACCTCGTCCTGCCGGCGGTAGCGCCGTCCGATGTTGCCGGAGTCGTCGTGGGCGACCGACAGCCCCGCCGCCCGCAGGTCGGCCACGACGTCCGCGGCGAGGGTTTCGAGCGCCCCGTCGCTCACGAGTGGGAAGACGGCCACGTCCGTCGGCGCCACCTCCGGCGACAGCGAGAGGTAGGTGCGCTCCTCGCCGTCGATCAGGTCGTGGTCGTAGCCGTGGGCGATCAGGGTGTAGACCGTCCGGTCGACGCCGAAGGAGGGTTCGACCACGTGGGGCGTGACGTGTTCACCCGCCTCCGTCCGCTCCTCGATCCGGAAGTTCGCCACCGCGCTGTCGACGGTCACGGCCTCGCCGTCGACCTCGACGGTCACCTCGTCGCCGTCGAAGGCCGACGGATCGCGCTCGGCGAGGGCACGGAGTGCGTCCGCGACGTCGCCGGCCCGCCCGCCGAACTCGGGGCCGAGGACGCTCATGTCGGGGTCGGCGACCGCCCGCTCGACGGTCCGGGGCTCGTCGTACTGCTCGAAGACCGTGAAGTCGTCGTCGGCGTGTTCGGCGTGTTTCGAGAGGTCGTAGTCGCCGCGGTAGGCGAAGCCGGCGATCTCGATCCAGTCGCCCGCAGTCGGGTCGGCGAGGTCGCCCGCCGCCCCGCTCACTTCGCTCTCGGCGTCCCAGCAGTCCGCGGCGTAGTGGGCGCGCTCGCCGGGCAGGTGCTGACGGAAGCGAAACCGGTCGCCGTCGACGCCGATCCGGTCGTACCACTCCCGCGCGACGCCCAGGTAGTACGCCACCCAGTCGCTCGCGACGATTCCCTCCTCGACGGCCTCGGCGACCGTCGCCTCGACGTACTCGCCATCGGGGTCCTCCTGTTCGTCGGCGGGGTAGAGCCGCAGCGACACGTCCGCGACGCGGTCGAGGGGCGGCTCGTCGTCGTCGGGATCGACGAACTGCTCCAACTCCGCCTGCGTGAACTCGCGGGTTCGGACGATGCCCTTGCGGGGGCTGATCTCGTTGCGGTAGGCCCGGCCGATCTGGGTGACGCCGAACGGGAGTTTGTTGCGCGCGTACTCCTTCAGGCGGGGGAACTCGACGAAGATGCCCTGGGCCGTCTCGGGGCGGAGGTAGCCGGGCTGGCCGCTCCCGGGGCCGATGGCCGTCGCGAACATGAGGTTGAACTCCTCGATCGAGCGCCCGGCCAGCGCCGCACCGCATGACGGGCAGGCGATCTCGTACTCGGCGACGAGCTCCTCGACCTCGGGAATCGGCAGGCTCTCGGCCTCCTCGACGTCGCTCGCGTCCTCGACCAGGTGGTCGGCGCGGTGGCTCTCGCCGCACTCGCCACACTCGACGAGCATGTCGTCGAAGCCGTCGAGGTGGCCCGAGGCCTCGAAGACCGGTTCGGGCATGATCGTCGGCGCCTCGATCTCGTCGTTGCCCTCGCGGACGGTGAAGCGATCCCGCCACGCCGCCTCGACGTTGCGCTTGAGGGCGGCCCCCTCGGGGCCGAAGGTGTAGAACCCGGCGACGCCGCCGTACGACTCGTTCGCCCCGAAGAAGAAGCCGCGGCGCTTCGCGAGTTCGGTGATGGCTCGCGCGTCGCTCATACGCCCTCCAGCAGGTCGACGTCCCGGACGATGCCGACGAGCGCGCCGCCGTCGACCAGCGGCACCTGTTCGACGTCGTTCGAGAGCAGGACGCGGGCCACCTCCTTGGCCGTCCGGTGTCCCGACACCGTCACCAGGTCGTCGGTCATGAAGGTGCTGACGGGCTCGCGCGGGATCTCGACGTTCCGGGTGGGGTAGTAGCGGTTGCCGACGGCCTTGATCCCCTCCCACATCCACTCGTCGTCCTGGTTGGCGATGCTCTCGCCGGTGTCGTCCTCGCCCTCGACGACGCGGGCCACCTCGATGATGTCCACCTCGGTCAGCATGCCCGTCATCTCGCCGTCGTCGTCGAGGACGACCGCGTAGGGGACGTTCGCGTAGTTGATCTCCCGTTCGGCGACCGGCAGCGGCGTCGCGTGGTAGACGGCGTTCACGTCCCGGGACGCCAGCGCATCGACGTTCGTCCCGCCGTCCACGTCCCCCCGGGCGATGGCCCGGACCACGTCGGTCACGGTGAGGATCCCTTCGAGCTCCCCGTCGACGACGGGGATCCGCCGGGCGTCCTCGGCGACCATCATGCGGGCCACCTCGACGAGGTCGGCGTCCGCCGTCGTCGTCGGTACCTCCCGCATCAACAGCGCGAGCTGGTCCTCGTCCGGGTTCTCGATGAGGTCGTCCCGCGAGACCAGGCCGCGGTACGCTTCGCCGTCGTCCGTCGGCTTGACGACGGGAATCGACGAGAAGCCCCGCTCCTGCAGATATTCGAGGGCGTCGTCCCGGGTCCCCGGGAGTTCGACCGTCACGACGTCCGCGCGGGGCGTCATCGCGTCGGCTACGTGCATGCTCCCCGTTCCGCCGCCCACCCTCTAATACTCTGCGAACGCCTTTCGACGCCCCGTCCACCCGTCTCGGCGCCGTGACCGCCGTCGTATCGACGTGTTTATATGAGGGTGTGACCATGTGTCACACATGGCGCCCGACGTGACGGCAGCAGGCGGGCAGGGTTCGGATGTCATGGCCGCGGTGGACGAGGGGCCGGGACTCCCGGAGTTCGTCATCGCCGACGTCTCCCGTGACGACGCCTGGGTGTCCGTCCAACTCGACGACGCGACCGGACTCGACGACTGGCGATAGCCGGCCCGCAGTCCGACAGCCGGGACCGCGGCCTTTATTCGCTCTACCGACCCACGGGGAGACATGTCGCGCGACGCCCCCGGGAACGTCCTCTTCGTCGTCATGGACACCGTTCGGGCCGACCACCTGACGCCGTACGGCTACGACCGGCCGACGACGCCCGGTCTCGCCGACTTCGCGTCCGAGGCGACCGTCTTCGAGGAGGCCGTCGCCCCCGCCCCTTGGACCCTCCCCGTTCACGCCTCCCTCTTCACCGGCCTCTACCCCAGTCAGCACGGCGCCGACCAGGAGAACCCCTATCTGGAGGGCGCCACCACGCTCGCCGAGACGCTCTCCGCCGCCGGCTACGACACCGCCTGTTACTCATCGAACGCCTGGATCACCCCCTACACTCACCTCACCGACGGTTTCGACGCCCAGGACAACTTCTTCGAGGTGATGCCCGGCGACCTGCTCTCCGGCCCGCTCGCCCGGGCCTGGAAGACGATGAACGACAGCGACCGACTCCGGACCATCGCCGACAAACTCGTCTCGCTCGGCAACGTCGCCCACGAGTACCTCGCGGGCGGCGAGGGCGCCGACTCCAAGACCCCCGCCGTGATCGATCGGACGATGGAGTTCGTCGACGACTCCGAGGACTGGTTCGCGTTCGTCAACCTGATGGACGCCCACCTGCCGTACCACCCGCCCGACGAGTTCGCCGCGGAGTTCGCCCCCGGCGTCGACGACACGGCGGTCTGTCAGAACTCGAAGGAGTACAACTCGGGTGCCCGCGACATCGACGACGACGAGTGGGACGATATCCGCGGCCTCTACGACGCCGAAATCGCCCACATCGACGCCCAGCTCACCCGCTTGTTCGACTGGCTCAAGGAGCGAGGGGAGTGGGACGACACGACGGTCGTGGTCTGTGCGGACCACGGCGAACTCCACGGCGAACACGACCTCTACGGCCACGAGTTCTGCCTCTACGACCCGCTGGTGAACGTCCCCCTCATGGTGAAACATCCCGACCTGACCGCCGACCGGCGGACCGACACCATCGAACTCGTCGACCTGTACCACACCGTCCTCGACGCCCTCGACGTCGCGGGCGGCGACCCCGCCGCCCCCGGCGAGACGGCCGTCGCCCGCGACCCGACCCGCTCCCTGCTCGCCGACGACTACCGCGCCTTCGACGCCGTCGACGACCCCGACCCCGGGCAGGCGGCCGCGCCCGACGGCGCCGTCGGCTTCGTCGAGTACTCCCGACCGGTGGTCGAACTCAAGCAACTGGAGGAGAAGGCCGCGGGCGCCGGCATCGACATTCCCGAGGACTCCCGGTTCTACGCCCGGATGCGCGCCGCGCGCCGCCCGGACGCGAAGTACGTCCGGATCGACCGCATCCCCGACGAGGCCTACCGCCTCGACGAGGACCCCGGGGAGACGGAGGACCGTGCCGCCGCCGTCGGCGACGACCCGGCCGTCCGTGCCGTCGAGCGCGCCCTCGCGGACTTCGAACCGGCCGTCGGCGGCGCGTGGACCGGCGCCGCCGACGCCGACGTGACCGACGACGCCGTCGCCGACATGGACGAGGAAGCACAGGAACGCCTGCGCGACCTGGGCTATCTGGAGTAACCGACGGCTTTTGCCGCCGCGCAGCGTACGTCCCCCATGGAACCGAACGTCGGCGGCACCGACCGCGCGGTTCGGATCGGCCTCGGCGTCCTCGCCACCCTGTCGGCGACGGCCCTCGTCGCCTACGGTGGCGGCCTGACCGCTCGCGTTCGGACGGTCACCGTCGGAGCGATCCTCGTGTTCGCGGTCGTCATGTTCGTCACCGCGGCCCTCCGCCGCTGTCCCGTCAACGCCGCCCTCGGGTGGAACACTCGCCGACTGTGATCACTCGTCGGTCAGCCGGCGGACGGCCGTACTCGCCGCCTCGCTCACCGCCGGATCCGGGTCGAGACGCAGGTCACGGAGCCGGGACTCGGCCTCGGTGCCCGCGACCAGTCCCGGCCGCTCCTCGGCCAGTGCCGCCAGCACGCGGGCGGCGGTCGCCACCGTCTCCGTCTCGTCCGCGTCGAGTTCCGTCGCCAGGCTGGCCACCTCGTCGGCGCCGACGTCGGCCATCGATCCGACGCCGAGGTGGTCGGTCACGTCGACGGCGGGTTCCGGTTCGGGTTCCGGTTCCGGCGCCGCCCCCCCGCTTCCCCCCGTCTCGCCCGTGGCGGACGGGTCGTTCGCCGGCTCGCCGGCGGGCCGTCCCGTCTCCGGGCTGGCTCCGTTATCGCCCGGTGGCGGAGCCGTCTCGCCGCCCCTGGCGTCGGAACGCGGCGTCGACGTCGCCCCGCCGGGACGCTCCCGGTCCCGTGGTTCGGTCCCACCGCCCGCCGTCGACGCGGCGTCCCGGCGGTCCGCCGACTCGCCGGTCCCGGCGGCCGGTTCGTCGGTCGCGGCCGGTCCGGCACCGGGTTCGACGCCCGCTTCCCCGACGGCGCTGACGGCCATCGCCAGGCCGACTACCACCACCGCCACGACGGTCCCGGCGAAGGGGATCGGCAGCGGGATCGAGAGCGGGAACGGGAGCGGGAGCGGCACCGGCATCCGGCTCGTCGTCCCCCCGAGCGCCAGCTGCGGCGCGTCGTCGACGGCGGGTGCCGCCGTCGTCGCCGGCGTCGAGGGTGCGTCGGTGGCTGCCGGCGTCGAGGGTGCGTCGGTGGCCGCCGGCGTCACCGTCTCGGCGCTCGTCGCCGTCTCGGATCCCCCCGCATCCAGCGTCAGCGTCTCCTCGTGTTCCTCCCCGTCGACGTCGACGGCCCGGATCACGACGGTCGTCTCCCCGTCGGCGCGACCGAGCCGCGCCCGCACGTCGACCTGGTCGGTCGTGTCGCCGTCGTAGGCGGTGGCCGTCGAGACGACGTTCCCGTCGGCGTCGACCGTCTCGACGACGACCCGCCCGAACTGTCCGTCGGTGACCGTCCCGGTGACGGCGACGCTGTCGCCTTCGATCCGCGTCGCCTCGTCGTCGATGTCGATGGTCGGCACGATGTGTCCCCGGTAGTCGATCGGGACCGTCCACTCCCGGGTGTTGCCGGCAACGTCCGTCGCGATGAGCGTGACCTCTTGGACGTCGCCCGTAAGCTGGACGGTGCTCTCGAACTCCGCCGAGAGCCGTTCGCGGGTCGGCTCCTTCGACGTCTCGGTCAACACCGACTTGCGGTTCCGTCCGACCCGCACGTCGAGCGACCGCACCTTCACGTTGTCCTCGGCGACGCCGGCGATCTCGAGCGTGTTCCCGCTCCGCTCGAACCGGTCGAGGTCGATCGACGGCCGCTCGGCGTCCTCGACCCTGACGGTGATCTCGTGGGTGGTCCGTTGCCCGTGGACGTCCCGGGCCTCGACGCGCAGGGAGTTCTCCCCAAGGCCGAACAGCATGGGCCGGGAGAAGTTCTCCCCGGGATCCGAGATCCGGTAGGTCTCGCGGTCACGCTGTGACTGGCCGCCGAACGTCCACTCGTAGTTCCGCTCGATCCGGACCAACTGGACGCCGCTCCGGTCCGAAAGGTCGGCGGCGAGTGTCGCGTCCGAGTGCTCGATCACCACCGTCCCCGTCGGTTGTCCCGGCCCGCTGAACGGCGACGTGTAACTCACCCGCGGCCCGTCCGAGTCCTTCCGGATCGTCGCCGTCCACTCGGTCGTCCCCGAGCCCTCGGCGACGATCCGCACCTCGTGTTCGCCGTCGTCGATGTCGAGTTCCACCAGTTCCGAGAACGACTCGGAATCCGGCTGGAAGGAGTGGCGCGTCTCCCCGCCGACCATCACTTCGATCGATTCGACCGACGACTCGCCGCTCGCCTCGATGCGGAGTTGCGGGTCGTCGGTGACGGTGATCGACTCCCCGTCGCCGACGCCCGATCCATCGACCGTGACGTCCAGGGTGGGTGCGGCCGCCACCGTCGCCGTCATCCCCGAGACGACGAGCAACACGATCACTCCCGTCGCTACGACGCGTCCCCGTGTACCTCTCCCCATGCCATACCGATGTAGAACCGACTACACTAAGTGTTCCGGACGAGGCGAACCCGACGACGCCGCGACGACGCCGCCGGCCTCACATGAAGTCGTCGAGACGCGAGGGCTTGTTCCGGTCGTTCTGGAAGACGCTCTCCAAGCTCTTCTGGAGCACCTCCAGGCGCTGTTTCGTGTACGGCCGACAGCCGAACTCCTCGGCCACCTCCGTCGCGGTGTCCATGTACTTGTTCACCGACCCCTCGTGGACGGTGAGGTTCACGCGCCCGCCACACTCCCGGCAGTCGCCCGACAGCGGCATCCGGCGGTAGGACTCCCCGCAGTCCAGACACCGGGTCTCCTGGCGCGAGAACGCCCGGAGGTTGCCGATCAGGTCCGGGAGGAAGTGATACTCGATGACCCGCTCGGCCACGTCCGTCTCGTCGACCGCGCGGAGTTTCCGCGCCAGGTTCAACTGCGCGTCCATCTTCTCCATCATCGACCCCAGCGTCTTGTACGCCGAGAGGTCCGGCCCGAGTGCGATGTCCGAGGTGTCGTGGGTGTGATCGAAGCCGTGGTACTCCCCGTCGGTCCCCAGCGACGCCTCCGCGATCTCGACGTCGACGTCCTCCGGGTCGGCCATCTCCCGGGTCGCCTCGTAGAACTCCCTCGGGTACTGCCGCACCACGTCCATGTTGTGGGCCTCGTCGTCGATCTCGGTGGGGTCGATCCGCGAGGACATGACGAGGGGGGCGTCCATTCTGCCCCCCCTTTGGTTGGGAAGGTACTCTCGACTGAAGTTGATCAGGCCGTCCATCAGGAGCATGACGCAGTCCTCGTCGCCGTCACAGTTCCGCCGCTTCGCCGCGTGGAAGTACGGGTGCGCGTATCCGACCGCCGCGGAGGTGAACCCGACGACCCGCCCGACAACCGCCGCCGAGGTGTGTGGCGCCATCCCGAAGACGAGTTCGCCGACCAGGTCTTTCCGCTGTTCGACCTCGTAGAAGGCCGGCAGGTCGTAGAACTCCGTCAACAGGTCGTCGACGAAGTCCGCAGTCCGGATGAGATGCTGGGCGGCGCCGTCCGAGAGGACGATGTCCTGGACCTTGAGTTCGACCAACTGGTCGTCGAACCGGAGCGGGTCGCCCTCGATGTCGGTCTCGTACCCGAGTTCCCGGAAGTCGTCGGCGGTCACGTCGAGTTCCTCGGGTCGGACCGCCGTCACCGGCAGGTCCGTCATGTCGTAGCGGACCGTCCCGTCCTTGAACGCGCTCACGTCGTGTTTGGCGCGTAACACGCCTTTCTCCATCGGTTCCGGCGTCTTGTTCGCGGAGGTGAGCCCCTTGACCCCCTTCAGGATGTCGAAAGCGGCCTCCCGCTCCCCGACCGTCTCCAGGGCCTCGCGGTAGCGCTCGCCGACGTTCAGGCGGCGCCGTTCGACGCTCGTCACGTCCCGCTCGCACCGCTCGCAGTGGACGCGCCCCGACTCGTCCGGGTCGACGAACTGCCCACAGGAGCCACACTCGTAGACCGGTTCGGTGTGGGTCCGACAGTCCGGACACAGGGTCCGGTGGGTGTCGGTCCCGCAGTCCGGGCACGCCCGCCGGCCCACCTCGACGTCCACGACGCCGCGCCCCGCGTCGGTGCGGGCGGTGGCCGCCGCGCCGACGTCGCGCTGACTGCCGCCGGATTCGCCGATGGGATAGAGCGTGTGGACCGCCGGCGAGAGGTCGCGGCGCTCCGATTTCTCCGGGCGGCCCATCCGGTTGCCGATCCGGGTCGGCGCCCGCTCCCGGATCGTGAACGGCGCCACCTCGTTGACCGCGCGGATGGCGTTGTCGCCGCCGTCGTACTCCCGGGCCGCGGCCGACAGGTCCGCCGCCGTCCACGCCCGTTCGCGCTCCGACGGGATCCCGAGCGACCGGGCCAGCGGCCGCCAGTCCGGAATCCGGATTCCCTCCTCGCTCGCGACGTGTTCGACGAGGAGGGTCTCCAGCGTCCGCCGAAGCCGTTCGGTCCGCTCGATCACGAGGACGTCGGCGTCGCCCTCGTCGTCCCGCGGGCGGATCGCCCCGTAGCCCCCGTCGCTCTCGGCGACGCGGGGTTCGCCGTCGGCCACCGCCGCCGCCAGCGTCTCGACGGCGTCGACGCTCACGTCGTGCCACATGTAGGTGTAGACGGGGTGCAGCGGGCAGTCGAACTCGGTGGCCCACTCGATGGCTTCCGCGGCCGTCGGGTCCGCCAGGTCGACGCGCGGGTCGTCCCGCAACGCTTGGACGTCCGCCGCCGTCGCCTCGAACTCCCGTTCCCACCACTCGACGGTGTAGGAGGCCGGCGCGAGCGGGTGGTTGTTCTCGACGAACTCGCCGTAGTTGACGAGGTACTCGCCCAGATCCAGGATCGCCTCGACGCCGTTGCGTACCTCCAGGGCCTCCGCGGGGTCGTCGATGCGGCGGACCTCGCCGTTCGCGAGGCGGACCGTCGGCCCCTCGATGGTGTCGACCGGCACCACGCCCGCGGCCTTCCCCGGGCGCTCGGTCTTGATCTGTGTCCCCGTCGCCAGGAAGTCGTCGACGAGGTGCATCGTCGCCGGGTGGACGCCCGCCGTCGCGAACCCGTGGTTCCGGGCGCGGCCGTATCGGAGCCGAAAGCCCCCCGACTCCGAGGGGTGACCGAACACCGGCCGCCCCGCGATCAGGTCCCGGAGGTACTTCGCGGAGGGCTCGACCCGGGGCGGTCCCGCCTCGGCCTCGCTCGCGTCGTCGTCCCCGTCGCCGTCTGCGTCGTCCTCGTCGCCGTCGGCGTCGTCGGCACCGTCGTCGGCCCCGATGGTACCGTCGATGAGGTCCTGGAGCCACGGCCACGATACCTCCTCCAGGTCGCGGGTGTAGCGCTGGATCTTCGGCGCCTTCAACGCGATGCCCTCCGCGAGGACGAGACACATGCCGCCGCGGGCGGCGTTGGTGTCGACCCGCTCCAAGTCCCGGAAGCCGGACACCTCCTCGTCGCCCGTCGCCTCGCCGTCCAGCATGATCGGCATGTGCTCGGCGATGAACTTCGTCTCCTTGTCCTTGGGCGTGTACTGGAGCCCCGTCTCGGCGTCGTAGAGGCCGATCTCCTCGGCGTAGCGTTCGATCTCGTCGTCCCGCGGGCGGAACTCCTCGATCCCCAGCAGCGAGCGGGCGTAGTCCGCGACCAGCACCGAGAGCGCCTGGGCGGTCCCGCCGGCCGAGCGGATCGGCCCCGCGTAGTAGACGTTGACGAAGCGGCTCCCGTCGTCGTTCTCCAGCAACTCGACGCGGTCGATCCCCTCGATGGGCGCCGCGACGACCCCCTCGGTCAGCAGGGCGACGGCCGTCCGCACCGCTCCCTCGATCTTGCCGGCGTCGCTCTCGTAGTCGCCGACGGTCCCCTCGACGAAGTCGGTGACGAGCGCCAGCGCCGCCTCCTCGCGGCTCATCCGCCCGTCGAGTTCGCGCACCCGCTCGGCGACCCCGTCGATGCCGAGGATGTTCTCCACGCGGTCGGCCATGTCGCGGGCGACCGGGATCTCGACCTCGGGCTTCGGGTCCGCACCTCGGGATTTCGCCCGCTTCGCGTGGTCGAACGCCTCGTCGAGGCGGTCCTCGATCCGCTCGAAGTATCGCTCGTCCGCCGGTCTCACGGCTCCGTCCACCCGTCGTCGAACGCCGTCTCGAAGGCTCGGAGGTACAGCCGTCCCGTGACCGCCTCGGCGGCGTTGAGATAGCCGCCGACGGCCTGTCCGGTCGGCCGCGTCAGGACGGCGTAGGGACGGGCCGACGGCTCCCCGTCCTCGCCCGTCGACACCCCGCCCGTGCAGGCCGCGACCGTCAGCGGCTCGTCGAACCGGACCGCACGATGCTCCTCGGCGTCGGGGTCGTAATACCACACGTCGGCGTCGCGGACCGTCCCGACGCCGGTGAACCACGCCGCCGCGACGCCCTCGTCGGCGGCGACGGCTTCGATCGCTCCCCGCCAGTCGTCGCCCGCCTCGACGGCGACGCGGTACTCCGCGCTCACGGCGAGTTCACGAACGTCCATGGACGCGAGACGGACCGCCGCCGATTAAACCTTACTCGGTCCGCCGACGGCCCCGGTCGGGATACGGCGGTCGCTCGGAATCGGTGAAAAACGCCGCGGCGAACGGAGCGTTAGAACGGAGCCTGCGGGCCTTCGTCGCTCGACTCGCCGTCGTCGGTCGTCTCGCCGGGGAACGAGGGTTCCATGCCGCCGTCGCCGCCGCCGTGGCCGCCCTCGCCGCCCATGCCCTCCATACCGGTGTCGGCGTGGACCTTCGTGATCTCGGGGATCTCCTTGACCATCCGGCTCTTGATCGCCTGGATCGTCATCGGGGAGATGCCACAGCCGGAACAGGCGCCGCCCAGCTGGATGCTCACCTCGCCCGTCTCGAGGTCGATGTGCTGGATCGCGGCGCTCCCGCCGTGCATCTGGATCTGCGGGAAGTTCCGCCGCAGGAAGTTGGTCACGCGCTCCCGCAGGTCGTCCTCGCCGTCGGCGTCCTGAGCGTCAGTACTCATGCGCGAACCAAGGACACCGACGGGCTTAGGCCTTTGGTTCGTCACGTTCGTCGAGGCCGAACACGGACCGGAGTTCGGTCCTGATCTCCTCGACGTACCGCTCCAGCGTCGTCTCCAACTTCTCCTCGTCGACGACCACGGCCGTCACGCGGTCGGTCGGGTTCTCCGGGAGCTCGATCCGGAACTCGCCGTCCTCGTAGAACGGCTCGGACTCGTTGAGCACCTGCTGGTCGATGGCGTGGATGAGTTCGGAGTCGAACCGATCGTTCATCGTCTCGAAGGCGTTCTTGTACGCCCGCTGGAGTTCGGTGAAGTAGTTTGCGTACTTGTCCTCGAACTTCTCGGGGTCGAAGTCGGCCATGGCCAACCTTTCGCGGGCGCGGGCAAAAGTCGGACGGTTAGCCGTCCTCGACTCGGATCTCGTTGACCGTGACGTGCAGGTAGGTCACCGGCGCGCCGCCCCCGCCCGTGAGGACGGGTCGCTGGTCCGCGAGCACCGTGTCGTAGTGGACGGCCGTCCCGCCCTGCACGTCGCTCACGGCGCCGACGATGGCGCCGTACACCGCGGCCCCGCCGCGGACGGTCACGTCCTGGTTCCCCGGCGCGTAGACGACGCCGTAGAAGTTCGCCCCGCCCTGGACGGTCACGGTCGACGCGCTCGATCCGTAGAGCCAGATCTGGTCGCCGCGGTCGCCGACGCTCGTCCAGTCGGTCTTGATCGTGTAGTCGCCGGTCGCGTAGACGTGGACCTCGTTCGAGCCGACCACGTTCACCGGCGACCCGCCCGAGGTGGACACGTCGCCGTCGACGGCGACGTACACCGGCCCGCCGGTGGTGTCGAAGGTGAGGCTGCTCCCGCCGGACAGATCGAGGGAGTCGAGGTGGTACGTCCCGTTGGTCAGCGTACACCCGCTCCCGCAGTTCCCCGCCTCGATCCGGCCGGCGTCGCTCCCGTCGTTGTCGTTCGTCGCCGCCGCGGCGTCGACTTTCGTGTCGATGGTGGTGTCGACGGGCCGCAGATCCGGCGGCCGGAGATCGCGCGCCGCCGAGACGGCCCCGAGGTTCGGCGCCGGGCCGTTCTCGACGACGACCCCGTTCACGTTCGGGCTGACGCTCGGCCCGTTCTCGAACGTGCCCGCGGCCGTCACGTTGCCGTCGATGTTCTGCCCGTTCGCCGGGTAGAAATCGCCGCCCACGTGGACGTCGGCCCCGGATTCGATGGTTCCGGACCCGCTCAGATAATCCCCACCGGCGACGACCGGCGCGGCGACGGTGACGCCGCCGCCCGTCTCGACCACCTGCCCGCTGACGGTCGCCGGGCTGTCCAGTCGCCCGCCGCCGCCGAGGCGGAGGTCGCCGTCGGCCACGATTTCGTCGTCGACGGTGACGCCGCCCCCCGTCAGGTCGGCGTCCCCGTCGGCGATCAGTCGGCCCTTCACCTCGATTCCCCCGCCGGCCTCGAAGTCGCCGTCGACGCGCATGTCGCCGTAGATGGTCCCTCCCCCCGCGTTGACGAGGTCCTCGCCGACGTAGACGCTCCCGTTCTCCCCCCGCGTCGCCGCGTAGCTCCCCTGCGAGGAGTTGTAGCTGTCGACCGTCGCGCCGCCCTGGACGGTGACCGTCGGCGAGGAGGCCGCGATCGAATCCCCGACCTCGCGACCCCGCGACGGCACGCTGAGCACCGCCACGACCGACCGGTTGGCGTCGTCGACTCTGACCGTGTCCGCGTCGGTCCGCGTCTCGAAGTAGTCGGCCCACCCCCGGTAGTACTCGCCGGAGATGGTGATCCGGACGGTCCCCGACGATAGCGGGTTCTCCAGCCCCGCGCTGGCGTTCGGGAACGCCGCCCGCGTCGGGCCGTCCGCGAACCGGAGCGCCTCGGCCGAGGAGCCCGACCCCCGGAGCACCACGATAGGGAAGGTCAGCGTCGGATCGTTCCCGGATCCGACCCCCCAGCGGTAGTGGAACTCCGGGGGCGAGATCATCCGTGCGCGCCCCGCCTCGGACCGCCAGACGCCGCCGCCCTGGTAGGCGACGGTCGTCCCGCCCGCTCGGTACTCGACCGCACCCAGCGTCGTGTTCACGATGGGCGTCCCGTTCGTGCCCACCCGGTCGACCGTGATCCGCCCCGCCGACTCGTTCAGCGTCGCCCGCCCGTTCCCGCCGATCGACACCCGGCGCGCGTCGGCGTACCCCAAGGCCACCTCGCTCACTTCGGCGTCGACGTTCGACATGGCCAGTTCCGCCTGACCGGCCTCCGTCCGGTCCTGCACGTCGCGCAGCGCGCTGCCGCCGATCAACAGGACGCTGGTCGTCACGACGACGACGAGCGCCACGACCAGCACGACGCCCACGACGGAACTCTGTCCGCGCGCTCGACCGGGGCTCACGGCCGCCTCCGAACCCCACGTGCCGGCCGCGGAGCAAGGATTCCCGTTTTCATCGCTGATATGCGCAATTCGGGGCGAACACGTTTCTACCTTTGTCCTTTGGTCTGACACTTCGGGGCGCGCAGTCGGCGGATTTCGGCACGGGAATGCGGAGTCGCCGACGTGCACCGCTCGCCCGCGACCGACGACCGCTATCAGCCGTGAGACGCTGCGGTCACGCCTCGAACAGGTCCGTCGAGAGGTACCGCTCGCCCGTGTCGGGGAGGAGCACGACCGTCGTCTCCCCGGGGTGTTCGGCCGCGTAGTCGGTCGCGGCGGCGAGTGCCGCCCCCGAGGAGATGCCGACGAGCAGTCCCGCCTCGCGGCCGAGGCGACGCGCGGCCGTCCGTGCCTCGTCACCCGTCACCCCACGGACCTCGTCGACCAGTTCCGGCCGTAGGACGTCCGGTTCGAATCCCGGCCCGATCCCCTGGATGTCGTGTCCGTCGGTGCAGGTCTCCGAGAGCGTCGGCGACGACGCGGGCTCGACGGCGACGGTCGTCACGTCGCGGTCCCGCTCGCCGAAGTACTCGCCGAGGCCGGTGATGGTGCCGCCGGTCCCGACGCCCGCGACGACGGCACCGACGTCGCCGTCGGTGGCGCGGTCGATCTCCGGCCCCGTCGTCCGCCGGTGGGCGCGCGGGTTCGCCTCGTTCTCGAACTGCCGGGCGAGGACGGCGTCGTCCGCCGTCGCCAGTTCCGCGGCCCGCCGGTTCGCGCCGCCCATCCCCTCCTCGGCGGGCGTCGACTCCAGGTCCGCACCGAGCGCCGACAGCATCGCCCGGCGCTCCTCGGACATCGAGGCCGGCATCGTCAGGACGCAGTCGTAGCCGCGGGCGGCCGCAACCGTCGCCAGGCCGATGCCGGTGTTCCCGCTCGTGGCCTCCACGATCGTCCCGCCCGGCGGGAGCTCGCCCGACTCCTCCGCCGCGTCGACCATCTCCCGGGCGATCCGATCCTTGACCGAGTAGGCGTTGGCCGCCTCCACCTTCCCGAGGAGGTTCTCGGCGAAGCCGTCGAGGTGGACCAGCGGCGTGTCGCCGATCAACGCCTCGACCGAGTCGACCACGCCGTCCCCGTGCGACCGGCCGGCCGTCACCCGTTCGCTCATACCCGTTCTACCCCGACGCCACGGGAAAGGGTTGACCCGAACCGGTTCGCTACCCGAGCTGTTCGCCCACGAGGCGGTCGACGGCCTCGACGAACGCCGCCCGCTCGTCCGCGGGGATGGTCGCCCCCGCGGCGACGTCGTGGCCGCCGCCGTCACCCCCGACGGACCGCGCGGCCTCGCGCATGACCGCCGAGAGGTCGAGCCCCTCCCGGACCAGCGCGTGTGAGCCGCGGGCCGAGACCTTCCGTTCCTCGGGCCCCTCACCCTCCGCCGACGGCTCGACGCTCGCGAAGGCGACGATCGGCAGGTCGCGACGGATCCCGTCGGCCCCGAGGGCCATCCCGGCGACGATGCCGACGATGGTCTCCCTGATCCGCCCGCCCGCGTCGAACCACTGGACGTTTCCCTCGACCGTGACCCCCTCCGATTTCACCAGCTCCAGCCCGTTCGAGAGGTTCCGGCGGTGGTTCCGGAGGAGCGTCCGGGCGCGCTCCAGGGCCGCCCCGCGGTCGCCGAGACAGACCGCGAGCCCGACGTCCGCGCGCTCGTACCGCGCCGTCGCGTTCAGGAGCGTCGAGAACTCGCTCACGTCGCGCAGTTCGGTGCCCTCGCTCTCGGCGGTGAGCGTGTAGGTCGTCCCGATCAGGTCGTCGACGCGGTCGGCGGGCACGCCGCTCGCGACCGCCCGCTTGAGCAGGGCGCTCGCGACCGTCCGCCGGTCGTCGTCGGTGAGGTCGACCCACCGCTTCCACTCGCCGTCCCCCCGGAGGTCGGCGTCCAGCCCCGCGAGGAACTCGACCGCGCCGGCCTCGTCGCCCGTGATCCCCGGGATCCGCACGTCGCTCGCGTACTGGAGCAGTTTCGGGAGCGGGCGGGTCTGTCGGCCGTACATCGCCAGGTCCGTGCCCTCGCCGAGGACGCCCGCCGCGACCCCTTCGGCGACGATTCCCCCGTTGGCGCCGGTCAGGCCGTCGACTCCGCCCTGCATGTCGCCGACGGCGCCGACGACCGCCAGTGCCGCGAGGTCGCGGTTGTCGACCCCGTCGGCTTCGAGCGCGCGTGCGAGGACGTACGCCGCCCCCGCCCCCGACAGTTCGCTCGCGCCGTCGATCCCCACGAGCAGGGGGTTCAGATGGTAGGTCGTCGTCGCGTCGGCCGGCTGGTGGTGGTCGGCGATCACCGGGACGAACGCGCCCCGCCCCTCGAAGCCGGCGATCACGTCGAGTTGGCCGCTCCCGAAGTCGGTGAAGAGGACGGTGTCGTGGTCGGTCGCCGCCATCCGCCGGACCGCCGCCTCGTCGAGTTGCTTCTCGAAGACCGTCTCGAAGGGAACGCCCGCGCGCTCCAGCGCCGTCGCGGCGACGGCGGCGCTCGTCAGGCCGTCCGCGTCGATGTGGGAGGCGAGCAACACCGAGTCCGCGGTCCGGAGCCGGTCGGCACACGTCGCCGCGCGCTCGGCGAGTTCCGGTACGGGACCCGTCATCGTCGACGACTCGTGCGCCACCGGTGATAAACCCTCGTCAGCGTGAGTCGAGGCGGGCGACCGTCTCGCGGGCCAGCGCCTCGAAGGTCGCCTCGGCGGGCACCACGTCGACCGCGATCCCCTCGCCCTCGGCGGTCTCCCGCGTGGGCTCCCCGATGACGCCGACGACGGCGGCGTTCAGGCCACCGACCGCGTCCGCACGGATCCCGCGCTCGGCGGCGGCGTCGAGGAAGTGTTCGACCGTCAGCGACGAGGTGAAGCAGGCGGCGTCGAGGGCGCCGTCCGCGGCGAGGGTCGCCGACTCGCCCGCCCCCTCGGGGCGGACCAGCCGGTAGAGCACCGTCTCGTGGACCGCGGCGCCCGCGTCGCGCAGGCCGTCGAGCAGGACGGGACTGCCGTGGTCGCTCCGGGCCACCTCCACCGTCGCCGCCCCGACCCGGGGAGCGAGTAGGTCGACCAGCCCGGTCGAGGAGAACGCGTCTGGCACCAGGTCGACCGCGTAGCCCGCCGCCTCCAGCGCGTCCGCGGTCTTCGGCCCGATGGCGACGACCGTCGCCGCCCCCGGTTCCCAGTCCGCGTCCGCGGCGAGTTCGGCGCCGGTCTTGCTCGTGAACACGACGTAGTCGGCCTCCCGCGGCCGCTCGCCGGTCGGTTCGACCGCGAGCATCGGGTCGGGGACCGCCTCGGCGCCGAGGTCCGCGAGGAGCGACCGGGCCGCGGCCAGTCGGTCGTCGTCCGGGCGGAAGACCGCCACGCGCGGCCGCCCGCTCGGTTCCTCCCCGGTCACTCCTCTGCCTCCTCGCGGGCGCGGTCGATCAGATCGGCCGCCCCCGCCTCGCGCAACTCGGCGGCCAGCGACGCCGCCGCCGCCGCGTGGTCCGTGATCGGCAGGTCGGCGGTCCGCTCGATCGCCTCCTCGCCATCGAGGGAAAGCACCTGCACCGCCACGTGAACGTACTCCCCCTGGACGACCGCGTGGACGCCGATCGGGGCGATACAGCCGCCGCCGAGTTCCGCGAGGACCGTCCGCTCGACGGTCGTCTCGACGCGGGTTACCGGGTCGTCGACCCGGTCGTGGATCGTCGCCGTCGCCTCGCCCTCAGCCAGCGCCGTCACCGCGATGGCACCCTGGCCCGGCGCGGGGACGAACTGCGGTTTCGGCAGCCGGACCGTCCCGACGGTTCCCAGCAGCCCGCTTCGCTCCAGCCCCGCCTCCGCGAGGACGATCGCGTCGTACTCCCGATCGACCGCCCGTTCCAGCGCCCGCCGCTCCAGTTCCGCGAGGTCGTCGAACCACGCCTCGGCGGAGCGATCGAACGCGTCCGGATGCTCCCCCTCGTCCTCGTCCTCGGCGTCCAGCCGCCGCTGGTGTTCGCGCTGGAGGGTCGGCGCGAGCAGTTTCTCCACCCGGGTGTCGACGTTGCCCCGGAGCGGTTCCACGTCGAGGTCCGGCCGCTCGCGGCGCAGTTGCGCGCCCCGCCGGAGCGACGAAGTGCCGACGACAGCGCCCGCCGGGAGGTCGTCGAGGTCGCTCCCGTCGGGCGTCACCAGCACGTCGCCCGCGGGGGCACGCTCCGGCACGCCGGCGACCACGAGTTCCGGCGGCGACTCCGTGGGCATGTCCTTCATCGAGTGGACCGCGGCGTCGACGTCCCCGTCGAGCACCCGCTCGTCGAGTGCGCGGACGAACGCCCCCGTCTTCCCGAGGCGATGGATGAGTTCGTCCCTGATCTCGTCGCCGCGGGTCGACACCTCCACCGTCTCGACGCTGCGGCGTCGCCCGTCGAGGCGGTCGCGAACGTTCGCCGTCTGTCGGCGGGCGAGGTCGGATCCGCGTGTCGCCAGCCGGATTGTCCCGCCTGTATTCATGTCCGATCGGTCGCTCCCGAGGGTGAAAAGCCCACCAGTTCCGATCGACGGCACAAACGATATCCGTCGGACCCGAGACCCCCCGACGCATGTCGAAGATCCCGAAATACAACGCCGTCGGCCTCTCCCCGACCGTGTGGGGGGTCGAGGAACGCAGTGACATCGAGCGGAACCTGGAGCACGTGCACGAGGCCCTCTCGGCGGCCACGTGGCTCAGCGGCCTCGAGCTCCCCGTCCGGCTCGCCGTCCTCCCCGAGGGCGCGCTCCAGGGGTTCACCGACGAAGTGTTCGACATGGACCACGCGACCTACCGGGAGGAGATCGCGATCGACATCCCGGGCCCCGAAACCGAGACCCTCGGCGAGTACGCCAAGGAGTTCGAGACCTTCATCGTCGCCTCGGCCAAGGAGAAGGCCCCCGAGTACGACGGGAAATTCTACAACACGGCCTTCGTGATCGACCCCGACGGCGACGTGATCCACACCCACCGGAAGGTGACGCCCCTGCTCCCCGTCGAGCGATCGGTCTCCCCCCACGACGTGTGGGACGACTGGACCGACCACCACGGCGACGACCTGGACGACCTCTTTCCCGTCGTCGACACCGAGATCGGTCGCATCGGCATCTCGCTGGCCATCGAGGGCGCCTACCCCGAGTACGTCCGCGGCCTCGCGATGAACGGCGCCGAGGTGATCTGCCGGATCGCCTGCCCCGAACCCCTCGTGGCGAACGACAGCTGGGAGATCCAGAACCGCGCCCGCGCTCTCGACAACACCTGCTACGTCGTCGCCCCCAACCTGGGGACGTACTACGTCACCCCGGACGCCGACACGCCGGTCGACACCTTCGGCGGCGGATCGATGATCGTCGACCACCGCGGGCAGATCCTCGCCGAACACGCCTACGGCGCCGGGTCCTCGTACTGCGCCGCCCCGATCGACGTGGAAGGGCTCCGCGAACACCGCACGTCCTCGCCGCTGACCAACTGGATCAAGGACCTGCGGACCGAGCTGATCCAGCCCATCTACGACCGCGAGATCTACCCGAAGAACCTGTGGCTGGACCGCCAACCCGTCGATCACGACACCTACGCCGAGGAGGTGACCGAGCGACAGATCGAGAAGATGGTCGAGGCGGACGTGTTCGTGCCGCCGTATCACGAGCGCGAGGACGAGGGGTGACCGCGAACGTCACTCCGGCTGATAGGGATCGGTCGCCGTGTCGAGGCGGTAGACGTCCGCGGCGGCGTCGAAGTCGTCGTCGAACGCGTAGAGGTAGCCGAGCCCCTCCGCTTGCATATACGCCACGATAGCGGCGTCGACGAACGAGAACCCCTCGTGCCGCCGGAAGAGCGCTTTCGCCGTCGCGAACTCGTCCGCGGTCAGGGTGTCGATGTGGCAGCGCGCGTTCTCCTCTATTCGGTCGAGAAAGTCGACGGCGGCCGCGTGTCCGGCGTGGTTCGTCAGTCCGTTCAGCGTCTCTGCGAGCACGTAGTCGAGGATCACTGCCTCCGGAAGGTCGGCGGTATCGATGCCCGTGAGGATGGCGAGGGCCCCGTCGTGTGCCTCGTCACGACGGTACGCAGCGGCGAAGAGGACCGTCGTATCGACGAGTGCTCGCGGCATCTATTCGGTGTCGACGCCCCACGCATCGTGGTCGGTCGTGACTGCGGTCTCCTGCTCACCGTCGTAGCCGTCGAAGTCGCTGAACGTACCGCTTCGCTGCTGAACGACCCGGACGCGGAGCGTGCCGTCGTCCTCGACGTGCCAGCGGAGCGTGTCGCCGTCGTCGATGTCGAGTTCCCGGCGGATGCGAGCGGGGATGTTCGCCTGGTTCCCCGACACTTTGCTCTCGGAGTCGACGTTCTCACTGCCCACGTCCACGGGTAGGTGATCTCCCTGTATAAATCGTAGTGTGCGATCACACTATCGTCCCGATCGATAACGGCCGTCTCTCGTGTCGCACACTGTCGCGCGGTGTTCGGTCTACAGCGCGTCCTGGTAGGCGTCGAGCGTTCGCTGGACGTCCGCCTCCGTGTGGGCGTAGCTCACGAACTGCGCCTCGAACTGGTTGGCGGTGAGGAAGATCCCCCGATCCTTCATCTCCTGCCAGAAGACCCGCTCCCAGCGGTTGGTCTCGGCTGCGGCCACGTCCGCGCCCGTCTTGGGACAGGCGTCGTAGTTCGGGCAGTCTTCGCGCTGGCGACAGCCGGCCTCGCAACGGCCCTCGCCGCCGCGCCCCTCGCGGGTGAAGATCGTCTTGAAGATGCTCCCGGTGCCGACGACGGTGTACTCCGGCGCCCGCTCCTCGAGGATGTCGGTGATGCCGGCACGCAACTGCTCGCCGAGCGCGTTCACGTGGTCGTAGACGTCGTTCTCGGCGGCGTACCGCAGGGTCTCCAGCCCGGCGGCCATCGTCACCGGATGCCCGGAGAAGGTGCCGGACTGGAACACGTCGCCGCCGGGAGTGAGATGTTCGACGATTTCGGCCCGGCCGCCGACGGCGCCGACGGGGAAGCCGCCGCCGACGATCTTGCCGAGCGTCGTCAGGTCGGGCGTGATCCCGAACTCGCTTTGGGCACAGCCGAGGCCGCCGACCCGGAAGCCCGTGATGACCTCGTCGAAGATCAACAGCGAGCCGTACTCGTCACAGAGGTCGCGAAGCGACTCGTGGAAGCCGTCGACGGGCATCACCACGCCCATGTTGCCCAGCATCGGCTCCGTGAGCACGGCGGCGATGTCGTCGCCGTGTTCCGCGAACACGTCGGCGATGGTGTCGGTGTCGTTGAACGGGACGGGGATCGTATGCTCGGCGAAGCTCTCGGGGATGCCCGGCGAGGACGGTCGAGCGCCGTCGGGACCGCCCTCGACGAGCGTGGACTCCTGGGCGCCGTGGTAGCCGCCCTGCATGACGACGATCTTGTCCCGCCCGGTGTACGCCCGCGCCAGACGGACCGCGGAGACCGTCGCCTCGGTCCCCGAGTTGACGAACCGGAGCATCTCCACGGAGGGGACGTGGCGGGTCACGAACTCCGCGAGGTCGACCTCCACCTCCGTCGGCGCGCCGTACATCGGCCCGGCGCTGGCGTGGGACTGGATCGCCGCCTCGACGGGGTCGGGGAGGTCGTGGCCGTACAGCAGGGGCCCGTAGCCCATCACGTAGTCGAGATAGCGGTTGCCGTCGGCGTCGACGACGTGTGCGCCGTCGCCGTCCTCGACGAAGAAGGGGTAAGGCATCGACGCTCGGACCGACGAGTTGACGCCACCGGGCAGGACCGACAGCGCCCGGTCGTACAGCTCGCGGGAGTTCTCGTGGTTCATACCTACCGGTGTGTGCGGCGGCGGAAAGAATGTACTGGGTCGGAGAAAAGGTGCTCACCGCGAGCCGGCGCCGGCGACGGAACCGTAACCAGGGGAGACCGTCGGGCCGGAGCGGGTCGCGGTCGGGATCGCGATCGGGGTCGGCGTCGAGGACGGTCTCAGACCGCGTCGGGCCCCTCCTTGCCCGTCCGGACCTGAATCGCCTCGTCGACGGGCATGATGAAGATCTTGCCGTCGCCGGGTTCGCCCGTGTTCGCGCTCTCGCGAATGGCCTCGGCGACGTCTTCGGCGGGTACGTCCGCGACCACGCATTCGATTTTCACCTTCTGGTGGAGGTCGACCGTGTACTCCTCGCCGCGCCACTGGCCCTTCTTCGCGGGCTGGGAGCCGCGGCCGGAGACGTTCGTCACGGTGATCGAGGGGGCACCGACCTCGGCGATGGCCTGTTTCACGTCGCCCAGCTTCTCCGGGCGAAGCATCGCGACGACCATCTTGATGTCGCGCTCGTCCTCGCCGCCGTCGGTGCGGATCTCCTCGCCGCCGTCCGGCACCGCGTCGGGCTGGTCGCCGAACTCGGGGTAGGTGTCGACGCCGTGCTCGGCGACGTCGAGCCCCTCACGCTCGTGGTCGGGATCGACGCGAGCCTGGCCGATGGCCTTCAGCGCACCGAACACGACCGCGGTGGCGGCGATGGTCCAGGCGCCGATGACGGTGACGCTGACGATCTGTGCCAGCAGGACCTGCGTCGAGAAGCCGTTGATCGAGACGAAGGGGAGCAGGATACACCCCATCGCGCCGGCGCTCCCGTGGACGGGGTAGACGGCGCAGACGTCGTCGATCTTGAGCCGCTTCTCGACGAACTTGAAGACGATGGGGAGCTGTCCGCCGGCCAGCAGGCCGACCAGCAGCGCGCCCCACCACGTCGACAGGTTGGGGATGCTCGTGATGCCGACGAGGCCGGCGAGCATCCCGTTGGCGACGTAGAGCGTATCGACCTTCTCGGTCTGGAGCAGCGAGACGCCGGCGGCGCCGATGGCGCCCGCGCCCATCGCGAGCGTCGTCGTCAGCGCCACGCGGCCGACGGTGTCGGCGAAGGCGCCGAGGGCCATGGTGCCTTCCTCGACGACGAACACCGTCGCCGCCGTGCCGACGTTGAAGCCGTACCAGCCGAAACAGAGGATGAGCGTCCCCAGCACGGCGAAGGTCATCGAGTGGCCGGGGATGACGTTCGCGCTCCCGTCGTCGTTGTAGCGGTCCATCCGCGGGCCGAGGACCCACGCCGCCGTGAGGCCGGCGATACCGCCCATGCCGTGGACGATCATGCCGCCCGCGAAGTCGCTGAACCCGACGCCGAGCACCGACGAGAGGTAGCCGCCACCCCACGTCAGCCCCGTCACGACGGGGTAGATGACCGCCGAGAGCACGACGGTGTACGTGACGTACGCGCGGAGTTTCGCGCGGCCGGCGACGGCCCCGCTGACGATGGTCGCCGCCGTCATGGCGAACACCGCGCCGAAGAGCCAGCCGATCCACGTGTCGGAGCCGCCGGTGATGTAGGCGAACGGATCGGCCGCCCCGCCGACAATCCCGGAGACGCCGGCCCCGATCAGGAAGTAGACGATGACGCCGATACTCCAGGTGAGCATGTTCTTCGTCAGCTGGTTGGCGACGTTCTTCGAGCGTACCTGCCCCGCCTCCAGCATGGCGAAGCCGGCGTGCATGAAGAAGATCAGGAAGGTGACGGTCAACACCCAGACGTTGTTGACACCTGAGGCCAGCGCCGAGGGATCGACCTGCAGCGGCGTCAGCATCCGGCCACCTCCGCCGACGGTACTTCGCGAGCCGTGCTTGGACAGACGTTCGTGTTTCCGTATTTGCGTGCCATGTTCGTTCTCCGAATCGCGATAGAAGGTACTGTTACGACATAATATAAGGGTTAGCGTTTACAATTGTTGATATGAAGGGAATTCGGTGGATGTTCGTCCGGTTTAATAGTGGATAAGGGTTGTATAAGGTCGTAAGATGGCTACTCTGTGGCCAGTGAGCGGCGAATAATTAGACGAACGTAGTGTAAGATTCCCTATGACTGTCGGTCGGCCGCGTGCTCACGCGTCCCGGCAGTCGGGCGCGACGTCCTCGGCGAAGTAGGTCACGATCAGGTCGGCACCCGCACGCTTGAGCGAGAGCAACGACTCCCGGGCGACGGCCTCCAAGTCGAGCCACCCCTTCTCGGCGGCGGCGTGGAGCATCGCGTACTCGCCGCTGACGTTGTAGGCGGCGACGGGTCGGTCGAACTCCCGGCGGACGGCGCTCACGACGTCGAGGTAGGGGAGGCCGGGTTTCACCATCAGCACGTCCGCACCCTGCTGGACGTCGAGTCGCACCTCGCGGAGCGCCTCCCGCGTGTTCGCGGGGTCCATCTGGTAATGTCGCCGGTCGCCGAAGGCGGGGGCCCCGTCGGCCGCGTCGCGGAAGGGACCGTAGAAGGCGCTCTCGTATTTCGCCGCGTAGGACATGATCGCCACGTCGGCGAAGCCGGCGTCGTCGAGCGCCGTCCGGATGGCGCCAACCATCCCGTCGGTCATGCTCGACGGGGCTACCATCTCCGCCCCCGCCTCGGCGTGGGAGACGGCCGTCCGTGCCAGTCGGTCCAGGGTCGCGTCGTTGTCGACGGTCAGGGTCGGATCGTCGCGGGCGTCCGCCTCCAACACCCCGCAGTGGCCGTGGTCGGTGTACTCACAGAGACACACGTCGGTGATGACCGTCGCGTCCGTCGCCTCGGTGACGTCGCGGGTCGCTCGCTGGACGACGCCGTCCGGCGCCCAGGCGCGCGAGCCCTCGTTATCCTTCGATTCCGGCACCCCGAAGAGGATGACGGCCTCGACGCCCGTCGCCAACACTTCCTCGACGCGGTCGACCGCCTCGTCGACGGGGACCCGTTCGTGTCCGGGCATCGACTCGATGGGCACCCGCTCGTCGGTCGTCGCGTCGACGAACACGGGCGCCACGAGGTCGGTCGCGCGGAGTTCGGTCTCGCTGACCAGCGAGCGGACGCCGTCCCGGCGTAGTCGCCGCGGGCGGTCTGTCTGGTCCATACGGCCGCCTCGCTCGGGACGCCCAAAACCCCGTCGTTCCCGCACATTCACGACAACGCAACCGATTAGTCCCTCGACGGCACAGGGCGAGGTGTGTCCACGCCGCCGCTCCAGGTCGCGCAACTGCCCACCGCCCTCCGCGAGCTGGTCGCCGCCGACTACGGTCTGCTGGTCCTCTTCGGCGTGTTCGTCCTCGAGGGCGCGATGTTGCTCTACGTCGTCCCGAGCGAACTCGTCGTTCCGGGTGCCCTCGCGCTCCTCGGGGGCTCCGTCCGGACCGCCGTCGTCGTCGTCGCCGTCGCCGTCGCCGGCGCGACGGTCGGGCAGTTTGCCCTCTTCCTCTTGGCCAAGCGGGTCGGCCGGGAACGGCTCCTCCAGTCCCGGTGGTTCCGCGTCAGCGACGACTCCCTCGCCCGCTTCGAGGGGTGGTTCGACCGCTGGGGGCCGGTGGTGGTCCCCCTGAGCAACACGCTCCTGTTCACGCGGGGGATGGTGACGGTGCCCGCCGGCCTCGCCGGCATGGACGACCGGCGGTTCGTGCTCCTCTCGGCGCTCGGCACCCTCTCTTTCGAGTCGATACTGGCCGGGCTCTACCTCTGGTTCGGGACGGTACTGTGAGTCGGGGCGGGTCGTCCGCGACGGCAACGAGGCCGGTCCGGATGTGGGGCGGGAGAAGGGCTACTCGGTGCGGTCGATGTCGATCCGTTCGCGGAGGGCGGCCAGGTCGTCGGACTCCGCGAGCTCCTCCAACCGCTCGCGAAAGTGGTTCTCGCAGAGGCCGACGCGAATACCCTCCTTCTCCGCCGCGTAGGCGGCCCCGCGATCACAGTAGTGGCACTTCATACCCGGAGTAGGGGCTCACGCCGGTTTAAGGCTGCGCATCCGGCAGACGCGACGTGATCCGGGCGGCCGCGGCGGTGTCGAGACCCGCGATGCCCAGCCGCTCGTCGTGGGCGTCGCTCCCCCCGGTCGCCAGCAGGTCGTGGCGCTCCATCACCGCGTCGAGGCGCTCCGTCCCGACCGGGGCGTCGTACGGGTAGTACCGTTCGACCGCGTCGAGTTGTGGGGCGAGTTCGAGGGCGGCTTCCGGGTCGGCGTACCGGAACGGGTGGGCCAGCGAGACGACGGGACAGGCCGCGGTCAGCAGGGAGAGGGCGCGGTCCACCGGCGGCACCTCGCGCGGGACGTAACAGGGACCGTCGTCGCCGATGAACCGCTCGAACGCGCCCGCGTAGTCGCAGTCGGCGTCGCTCTCGTCGACCGCCCGGGCGACGTGTGGCCGCCCGACGCCGGGTTCGAACGCGACGTCCAGGTCGACGCCGAGGCGGTCCTCGACCCGCGCCGTCATGCGCCGGGCGCGCTCGATCCGGTCGCGCTGGAGGCGGTCGAGTTCCGCCCGCAGCCCCGCCGTCCCCTCGACGCCGTAGCCGAGCAGGTCGAGCCGCCCCGTCGCCGTCTCGACCTGGAGTTCGACCCCGCGGATCACCGTGATCCCGTCGCGGACGGTCACGGGGGCGTCGAGGTCCGGGTGGAGGCGGTCGTGATCGGTGATCGCGACGGTCTCGACGCCGGCCGCCCGCGCGGCCGACGGCAGGGCATCGAGGGACAACCGCCCGTCCGAGACGGGCGTGTGTACGTGTAGGTCGGCGACCACGTCCATGGACTCCCCTCGCCAGCCCCGCCGATAGGCCTTGCGACGGATGGGTGTCACTCCCACACGCGGTAACGGTCCTCAATTAAGGATGATTAAAGACTTCATCCGAACTAAGGTTGTACATGGAAAACCATTATAGTTCTCCGCTGCCTCTAACCCAGTGATGAAGTTCAACGGCACTGGCGAAATGATCGACGCCCTCGAATTCCCCACGACAACCGACGAGATCATCGCCGAACACGGCGACCACGAACTCGAACTCCAGCGCGGGACCGAGCGGGTCGGCGAGGTGCTGGACCGGCTGGCCACCGAGGAGTTCGACACGCCCGAGCAGGTCCGTCTCTCGGTCCGCTCGGCGGTCGGACACAAGGCCATCGGCCGTCGCTTCTACAGCGACCGCGACCCGACGGCGCTCGGCGAGTCGGGCCCGACCCCGCTGTCGCTCTAGTCGAAGGCCGATTCCAGTTCTAGCGGTACCGCTCCCTTCGTGTAGCCCGTCGTCCGCCCGTCGGGCCGGGTTCGGTAGACGACCGCCGGCCGGTGTCCCACCTCCGGCTGTGCCTGTTCGACCGCTAGCCAGTCGTCGTCGGGGAACGACGAGCAGTCAACGAACAGCACGACGCCGCCGGCGTGTGCCGACAGCTGTCCGTCCGTCTTCGTCTTCGCGGTGTCCCGGACGGCGGCGGCCGGCGTCCCCGCGGAGCGGCGGTTCGGCGGTAGCGGCCGCGTCACCTCGACGAGCGGCTGTTCGCCCTCGTCGGTCCGGGCCTGGAAGTCGATGGAGTGGCCCGTCGTCACCTCGATTTCGGGCCGGGGTTCGTAGCCGGCGTCCACGAGCAGCTTCGCGGTGTGAAACTCACCCATGGTCGCCGCCATGCGCGTCAGATCCAGGCGCTCCGAGGTGCCGAGCTTGCCCGCCATCGTCTCGCGGTATTCGTCGAGGATCCCGGCCGACAGGAACCGCTCGTAGAAGGCCAGCGCGTCGTCGCGGTCGGCGTCCGGGAACCCCGCCGCGTGTTCGTCGAAGAACTCACGGGTCGTCCAGCGGCCGTCCTTCGAGAGGAAGACGGGGAGGAAGAACCACGAGAGATGCGGATAGGGTTCCAGCCACGGCGACTGCTCGTGTAGTTCCGCGCGGAGTTCGCGCTCCGCCCAGTCGGCGACGCCGTCCGGTACCTCGGTGAAGCCGTACTTCTCGGTGCGCCAGAGGCTCGACGGCGTCTCCGTGTTGCCGAGCCAGTAGGCGCCGTCGTCGTCCCAGCAGAAGAGCGCGGTGTCGCCGTTGTCAACGTCGAACCGCCGGGCCTCGTACCCCTCGGGGGGTTTGAACCAGGGGCGACTGCTCGTCGCACCCAGGTTGCCGTCCAGCGGTTCGAACACCTCGGCGCGGACGCGGCCGTCCGTCCAGCGGCCGGGGGCGTGTCGAAAACGAAGGGGTCGTGCCACGGGGGACGGTACGTCCTCGGACGATTTACGCGTTCCGCGTCGTCCCCCCGAATCGTCCGTTACATATATATCAGGACACCTCCAAGTCACCACGTACCATGTCAATGGGTGCCTATGACGAGGACGAGCACGAGCGGCGCGCGCAGAAGACCGGGCAGGTCGACCTCTCCGACGACGACCGGTCGGAGTTCCGAGGGACCCTCTCGTACGAGTCCGGCGACTCCACCGAGGCCCTCCTGGATCAGTTCAAGCGGCTCCAGGGGGAGTG
Organism: Haloplanus salinarum; assembly: GCF_009762275.1. NCBI lineage: Archaea > Methanobacteriati > Methanobacteriota > Halobacteria > Halobacteriales > Haloferacaceae > Haloplanus > Haloplanus salinarum. The sequence continues at coordinate 2,243,636 of NZ_CP034345.1, forward strand.
ACCGTCCGTTCCGCCCGCGCAGGACGGGAACCGCCGTCGACACCAGCGCCCCGGTGACGTGACCCACCACCGCCCGACCAGCGGCGGGTCTCCCCATCGCCGGCACGGGCGCCGGTTCCAGCAGCCCGACCTCGGCTGGGGGCGACGCCGCGGCCCCCACGACGCGGCTTCAGGCTCACCCTGACGATCCGCGCTGCGTCCCGGCGGTCGGCTAGCGCCTGATTACCTATTTCCCCCTCCCGCGTAGCGGCGCCCATGAGATCGCACCGCGTCCCCGATCGGACCGCACGGCGGATCCCCACGGCCGGTGACGCCGGATGAGCGACGCCGGTGACCCGGACGCGGCGGAGGACGACTCCTCCCGTCGCCGTCTGCTCGTCCTCCTCGGATCCGGACTGCTCGCCGTCGTCGGCGCGGGGTTCGGCACCGCGCCCCGATTCGACGACGACCCGGCCTCGGACCCGGACCTCTCGATCGAGTACGACGTGACGGCCGACCGTCCGCCGACGTCCACCCCGACGCCGGCGGGCGAGGCCACCGACGCGGATCCGACGCCCGCACCCGACACGCCCGCGGACGACGGCGGTTCGACCGAGCGGCCGTCCGATCAGACCGCCGACGGCTCGCCCGCCGACGGATCGGGATGGCTCGACGGCGACCGTAATCCGCCGCCCGCCGGCACCGGGACGGCCGTCCCGCCCGACGATCCGGTCGCGGCCGCCGTTCCCCCCGTCGCCCTCGACGACGTAGTGCCCGGCGACGGCGGGACGGTCGACCTCTCGCTCTCGCTGTCGGGGTCGCCCGCACGCCTCTGGGTTCGGGGGACCGTGACCGACGTCGCGGAGGGCGGCGTGACCGACGCAGAGCGGAGCGCGGGCGACGGCGGCCCGCCGGGTGAACTACAGGAATACGTGCGGGTCCGTCTGTGGTACGACGACGCCGACGGCCGGCCGGTCTACGAGGGATCGCTCGCCGGCCTCGACGCCGTTTCGGAGTGGATCCCGCTGACCGATGCCTGCGTCGCCGCGGGGGCCCACGCCGTCCGGTTCCGGTGGGAGCTCCCGGCGGACGCGCCGAACCGCGTGCAGACGGACTCCGTGTCGTTCTCGCTGGGCGTCGCCGCCGACGCGGGCGAGTGTTGACCCGCAGGGCTTTCCCGTCCCGGCCCGTCGGCTTCGGGTATGAGCTCCGACCCCTGTGACGGCTGCGGGACGGACGTTCCCGTCGCGGGCGGCGCCGGGAACTTCTGGACGTTCGAGGCGACGACGACCGGCGGCGTCACGCTCGAACTCGCGGACGGCACCGAACATTTCCTCTGTTTCGACTGCATCGAGCGCCTCCCCGACGACCGCGAGGTGACCGCCGACGACGTGGCGGCGTTGTCCGAGTGACATCCTCCCCGCCGTGAACGGCGGGGCTTCCCGTACCGCAGGTGGGATATTTGCCGGTCTACGACGCGACTTGTTCTCTCGTGTGAAACGTCCCGCTCTCGCGGTCGAACAAGTGTGTCGATGGCTGTGCCACACAGCCGTTACTCCTATCCTCACCGTGAGGATTCGGAGTTATCTTCTGCCGCATGTTCTCCGCTCCGTTGCAATCTGCGTTCCCGACCAAGCCACACGACTGGCAGACGTACAACCCTCGCTCAACACGGTTCGCTTTCGTGTCGTCTCCACACGCCGAACAGGTCTTCGAGGTGTCCCACTCGTTCTCCTTTAGCACCTCAACACCGCGTATTTCGCCCTTGTATTCGAGGTACTGGAAGATGCGGTCGAAGGCCCACGTATGGAGTTTCTTGTTGCCTGTCTTCCCCCAGTCGGACTCTCGAACAGTCTCGGGCCAACTTACTGCGAGCGTGCCCACACCGCGTTCGACACACTCTGTGATGATGGCGTCTGAGAGGGCGTGGTAGAAGTGCGTCTCACGGTCAGTGAGTTTCTGACGTGCCCACATCGACTTCTCAGACGGGCCGTTCTCACCTTCCGTGTCGTACTCAGCACGCTTGAAGTAGTGCTTGTCCTGCTTGAGCGAGTTACCGGGGTAGAGAACGTATTCGTCCGGGAACGCGACCGTAGCGATATTTGTGATACCGAGGTCAATACCGGCCACTTCGTCGCCTGCTGAGTCGTTTGTTTCGAGTTCGACTTTACAGACGAAGTGCAGTTCCCACTCGTCACCGTTCCAGACCGCACGAACGTTCTGCACCGAGAGGTCAACGTCAGGACGAGTCTGGTACTCGCAGAGCAGGAAGTCCGAGAAGTGTTTCTTCAGGTTCGAGCCTTTCGAGAGTCGAACTCGATTGTTCTCGGAGTCGTGTTTGAACCCGTCTTCTTTGAACGTAACCGTGGAACGTGGTCGTTCGTCGCCGTGTTTCCGGTAGCCGGGCGGATTTGCCTTGTCGTCTTTCTGTCGTAGGTCGAACCACGACTGGAAAGCGTCAGAAAGTTCTTCAATGACTTTCTGACTGGATTGTGCGTTCAAGTCTTTCCAGCACGAGCGGTTCTTCATATACGATTTAAGCGAACCTTCGTTGGGAATCGTACCGATTGCGTCCCAAACTCGTTGGGCTGTCCATCGTGCGACGTTCCAGATCTTCGAGGCGGAATCCCCGAGCGAGTCGAGGCCATCGCAGACCTGCCGGCGGTTCTAGATGGAACCAACGTAGGTGCGCGTGACCTGAATCGCCATACATAGCCTATGTCGAAACAATTATTTAATGCACGGATTGGCGTGGACTATCCGGTCTGTCATCGACGGTGGACTGCGTAGGAAGTGTCGGATTCACTCCCGGCGTAAACGGCGGGATTCTCTCCTAGCAGGAAGATAGTTTTACAGTCGAACGGAAGTCGACGGAACGGTCCGACATCCCCGGACGTCGAACCGTCGCCGACAGTATTACCTGCGGCGCCCGGCTGTGGTCACCGTGGACCCCGAGCGCATCCCCGCCTCGTTCCCGGCCCCGTCGTTCCGTGGCAACCAGCGCGACGCCCTGGCGGACATCCGTTCGGCCTTCGCCGCGGGCAACGACGTGGTGCTGGTCCGTGCCCCGACCGGGAGCGGGAAGTCGCTGCTGGCCCGCGCCGTCGCCGGGGCGGCCCGGACGCCCGACGAGGCCGACCCCGCCGAGGCGACCGGCGCCTACTACACCACGCCGCAGGTGTCACAGCTCGACGACGTGGCCGCGGACGACCTGCTCGACGACCTCAACGTGATCCGGGGGAAGGGAAACTACACCTGCATCCTCCCCGACGAGACGACGACGCCGGTGGACCGTGCACCCTGTGCGCGGGAGTCGGGCTACGACTGTACGGTCAAACACCGGTGTCCCTACTACGCCGACCGCGCCATCGCCTCCAACCGATCCATCGCGGCGATGACGCTCGCCTACTTCATGCAGACCGCCGGGTCGGAGGTGTTCGGCAAGCGCGACGTGGTGGTGATCGACGAGGCCCACGGCCTCGCGGAGTGGGCGGAGATGTACGCCACCGTCGACCTCCGGTCCGACACCGTCCCCGTCTGGGACGAGGTGGGCGTGCCCGACTTGGACGACGCGGACGACCCGCTCGACCGGACGGCCCGCTTCGCCGAGACGCTCGCCGGCGTCTGTGAGCGCGCGGCGTCGGATCTGACGAAATCGCCGGAACTCACGCCGGGCGAGGCCGCCCGCCGCGACCGGTTACAGGAGCTTCGGTCGGAGCTCCAGTGGTTCGTCTCCGACTACCGCGACCCGACCAGTACGACCACCTGGGTCGTCGACCAGCCCGACGACGCTGGCGGCGCCATCACGATCAAGCCGCTCGACCCCGGTCGGTACCTCCATCACACCGTCTGGGACCGCGGGAACAAGTTCGCCCTCCTCTCGGCGACCATCCTCGACAAGGCGGCGTTCTGTCGCGGGGTCGGTCTCGACCCCGCGAACGTCGCCCTCGTCGACGTCCCCCACACCTTCCCCCTGGAGAACCGCCCGCTCTACGACGTGACCCGGGGAAAGATGACCTACGAACACCGCGACGGGACGCTGCCCGACGTGGCCCGCCTGCTGGTTCGACTCATGGCTCGGCACCCCTCCGAGAAGGGTCTCGTCCACTGTCACTCCTACGCGATTCAGGACCGCCTGGCCGACCGCCTGTCGGATTTCGGCGTCGACGCCCGTCTCCGGACCCACGATCGGGCGGACCGCGACCGGGCCCTGGAGGACTGGAAGGCGACCGACGACCCCGACGTCTTCCTCTCGGTGAAGATGGAGGAGGCGCTGGACCTGCGTGGCGACCTGGCCCGCTGGCAGGTACTCTGCAAGGCGCCCTATCTCAACACCGCCGACTCGCGGGTGGCCCGTCGGCTCGAAGACGGGCAGTGGGCGTGGTACTACCGGGTCGCCCTCCGGACGGTGATCCAGGCCGCTGGCCGCATCGTCCGCGCGCCCGACGACCACGGCGCCACCTACCTCGCGGATTCGAGCCTCCTCGACCTCTTCGAGCGCGCCCGGGGGGACATGCCGCCCTGGTTCGCGGACGCCGTGGACGACATGGAGCGGCCGACCCTCCCGGCCTTTGACCCCGACGCGGCACTCGACGGGACGGACACGACGCCCGGCACACGGAGCGGTGGGCGGACCGGGGCGCGGCCCCACACGGCGTCCGACGGGGGCGAGTCGGGCGACGACGGCGCCGACGACCACCCGCTGTCGGACGTGTGGGGCGAGTGATCCGTGGTACCGAGACTCAAACAATAACTGACCATACGTTTCTTCTATTGTGGATAAGATTGTCAAACGCGGGTTGTATTACTAGAAAGATTTAGGTACTTGTAGCTATTCCTCGAAAATACACCCAAATGCGCACTCATACGATCGAGTCGTCGGTGATCCTGTATCGCAACGGGACGCTCACGCTCTCGCAGGCCGCCCGGCGCGCGGGCTGTTCCGACGAGGAGATGGCGTCGGCGGTGACGGGACACCTGCAGCGGGCGGGGATCGACGTCGACGCCGGCGACGTCACGTCCACGGCCGACCGGTCGGCCGACGCCGACTAGTCGGGCAGGGCGTGGAGGCCGGCTCGCGTCTTGACGACGGGAACCGTCTCCGCGTCCGCGTCGAAGAAGTCCGGGCGCGGGATCGTCTTCGCCTCGTAGGTCTCCGGGTCGAGTACCTGCACCGCGTGGGCGTCCTCGACGGCCACCACCGTCGTCTCGACGGCGTCCTCGCGGGTCGCCAGTCGCCTGGCTGCGAGTTCCTCGTCGTCGAACGACGCCTCGTAGGGCTCGCCGGTGGCCAGTCGGATCCCCTTCAGGTTCCCGCTCACGCTCCGGACGAGGACCGGCCCCGCGTCGTCGTCGGGGGCGATGACGTCGCCCGGCGTGAACTTCGGCAGCCGCACCGCGTAGGTGACCCGGTAGACCTCGTTGCCGTCGCCGTCCTCGGTGACGAGGGTGGGGTAGCTCTCGACGCTCCCGCCGAGTTCGCGGACGATGCGCCGGGACACCTCCTCGCCGAGGCCGTTCGTCGACAGCTTCACGTTCGGGCCGTCGTCCGTCTCCTTCACCTCGCTGACGAAGGCCTCGCGGTCGCCGTCCCCCTCCTTGTCGGCGACGTGGGACTCCGCGATCTCGACGGCGCGGCTCCGTTCCTCGGCCGTGGGCGTCCGGTCGGTCGCCCGCACCTGAACCGTACTCGCGTAGTAGCCCCCGGCGATACGCCCACAGCGGTCGCAGGTGCCCCGCGAGATCTTCACGGGCACGACGACCGACTCCTCCAGCGGCGTCTCGCGGACGACGCCGGTGAACTGGCAGTGCATCCGGATGGTGTTCTCGTCGACCTGCTCGGGATCGACCGCCCACGTGACGTTCCGGGCGCCGACGTGGATCCCGAGCGCCTCGCGGGTCTCGTCGACGGCCACGTCCGTGTAGTCGCGGGCGTCGACGTCGACCCATCGGTTCCCCCGGTGGACGGCACCACAGCCGGAACAGACCAGCACCTCGATCCGCTCGGGGGCGTCCACGAGGTCGAAGTCCTCGAAGTAACAGGCGTCACAGAGGCGGCGGTCCCGGTCGCGTGGCTCGCCGGGCAGTGGCTCCGTTCGCGTCGGCACCGGGTCGCCACAGCGCGGACAGAACTCCCGGGACTCGGTGTCGCTCATCGCCGGGCCGTAGTCGCCCGCGGCGGTTAAGCCCCGCGACACGGATCGCCGATAACGTTTACCGACCGCCGCGTCTACCCCCGCACATGGAGTGGAAACCCGACTGGGGGCTTCGGGGCCGGATGGTCCTGACGATGTTCCTCCTGTTCGTCCTCTATATCGTCTTCGTCGCGATCCTGTCGCGGTACATGGGGCTGTTCGGGATCGTCCTCGTGATGGGACTGTTCTCGCTGGGACAGTTCTTCTTCAGCGACCGCCTCGCGCTGTACAGCATGGGCGCGAGACGCGTCGACGCCGAGGAGTATCCCCGTCTGCACGCCATGGTCGACCGCCTCTGTCAGCAGGCCGACCTCCCGAAACCCGACGTCGCGGTCACGGACACGAAGATGCCCAACGCCTTCGCCGCCGGCCGGTCCCAGAAGAACTCGACGGTCTGTGTCACCGAGGGACTCCTCCGCACCCTCGACGAGGAGGAACTCGAGGGCGTGATGGCCCACGAACTCGCCCACGTCAAGAACCGGGACGTGATGGTGATGACGATCGCCTCCTTCCTCTCGACGCTCGCCTTCATGGTCGTGCGGTGGGGGTGGCTGTTCGGCGGCGGCCGCAACCGCCAGGGCGGCGGCGGCGTCGTCGTGGCGATACTCGTCTCGCTGGTCGTCTGGATCGTCTCCTTCCTGCTCGTCCGGGCGCTCTCGCGCTACCGCGAGTACGCCGCCGACCGCGGGGCGGCGGCCATCACCGGCCAACCGTCGGCGCTCGCGTCGGCGCTGCTGAAGATCTCCGGCCGGATGGACGACGTCCCCGACCGTGACCTCCGCGAGCAGTCGGAGATGAACGCCTTCTTCGTCATCCCGCTCCGGAGCGGCGTCGTCGGCCGCCTGTTCTCGACGCACCCGCCGACCGAGAAGCGCGTCGACCGCCTGCGCGACCTCGAAGGGGAGATGGAACGGCGCTGATGGGCCTGTTCGATACGCTCCGGTCGGTGCTCGGCGTCCGGACCGACGCCGACGCGACCCGCGAAGCCGACCCCGAGGACCTGTTCGGCATGAGCACCGCCTACCTCACGATGGAGGCCGACCTCGGTTTCGCCCCCGTCGGCGCCGCGGCGCTCTGTTTCTCCTCGGTCGACAGCACCGACTTCGACGCGACCGTCGACGACGTCGAGGAGATCCTCCGCGCCGGCGAGGCCGAGACGGGGACGACGTTCTACCGCCACGAGGACGACCACGGCTACCACTGGGTCGTCCTCGGGGACGACGACCCCGAGGACCTGGTGACGAGCGTCCACTTCGCCGCCGATACGTTCGTCGAGCGCGGATACGGCTCGCGCCTGCTCGCGGCGGTCTTCGGGTTCGAGCGCGCCCGCGACGGGACCCGTGCCTACTGGCTCTACTCCTTCCGCCGCGGGGCGTACTACCCCTTCGTCCCGACGGGTGGCCGCGAACGGGACAACCGACTGGAGTTCAAACTCCAGTCGGTCCTCGACGGCGAACTCGACGTGGAGGACGACGAGAGCTACTGGTACCCGCTGTGGCCCGGCACGGACGGCGGCCACCCGTGGACGTAGCGCCCGCTCCTGTATGAACCACCGCGCTCCGTGGTATCGACGGCCACGCCGTCGTGCCGTTTCACTTTCACCACGGTGTTAACGAGGCTTTATGTGCGGAGGGGCACAAGCGGAGTCACATGGCAGAAGACGACCTCGAGAACCTTCCGGGAGTCGGGCCGGCGACGGCCGACAAACTGGTCGAAGCGGGCTTCGAGAGCTACCAGAGCATCGCGGTGGCGAGTCCCGCGGAGCTCTCCAACACGGCCGACATCGGCGAATCGACGGCGAGCGACATCATCAACGCGGCCCGCGAGGCGGCGGACGTCGGCGGCTTCGAGACGGGGGCGACCGTCCTCGAACGTCGCGAACAGATCGGCAAGCTCACCTGGAACGTCCCCGAGGTCGACGAGTTGCTCGGCGGCGGCGTCGAGACCCAGTCGATCACCGAGGTGTACGGCGAGTTCGGCGCCGGCAAGTCACAGGTCACCCACCAGCTCTCGGTCAACGTCCAGTTGCCCACCGAGTACGGCGGCCTCCGCGGGAGCGCCATCTTCGTCGACAGCGAGGACACGTTCCGTCCCGAGCGCATCGACGACATGGTCCGGGGCCTCGACGACGAGATCATTCAGGCGACGATGGACGACCGCGGCATCGAGGGCTCGCCCGGCGACGAGGACGCCATGGAGGCACTCGTCACCGACGTGCTGGACAAGATCCACGTCGCGAAGGCGTTCAACTCCAACCACCAGATCCTGCTGGCCGAGAAGGCGAAGGAGCTCGCGAGCGAACACGAGGACTCCGAGTGGCCCGTCCGCCTGCTGAACGTCGACTCCCTGACCGCTCACTTCCGCGCCGAGTACGTCGGCCGGGGGGAACTCGCCGAGCGACAGCAGAAGCTCAACAAACATCTCCACGACCTGATGCGGATCGGCGACCTCTACAACGCCGCCGTCCTCGTCACCAACCAGGTCGCCTCGAACCCCGACTCCTACTTCGGCGACCCGACCCAACCCATCGGGGGCAACATCCTCGGCCACACCTCGACGTTCCGGATGTATCTCCGGAAGTCGAAAGGCGACAAACGGATCGTCCGTCTCGTCGACGCGCCCAACCTCGCCGACGGCGAGGCCGTGATGCGCGTCAAAGACGAGGGGCTCGTCCCCGAGTAACGCCACGCGACCCTCGCCGGCCTGCCGGCCGAACGCAGCACCGACGGGACGACGATTCGACCCCCCGTCGCGACTCAACACGGTCCCTGCCGTTCTCACGAACTCCTGACCGCCGGCGTCGGACTGGGCTCCGTTCGAGCGCGCGCCGACTCCCAACGACTACTACTGCCTATCAATCAGATGGTTGGATCTTGAAACCCCAATATCGTCAGCCGCCGACGTCCCCGTGGCTCGCATCCACTGAATACGCCACACGTAACTGGAACTGCGGATATACGTGATCTAGGGCGGTTATGCCGGGGGAGTGGACCGGTGTCCGCGCACATCGGCACGAATTCGTCGGCGATCGACGAACGAGTTTCTTGGAATAACCGCACAATATTAGGTGGGCGGAAGCCGTACGGTCCCCCGGTGATACTCACATGACGACCCGTCTCGCCGTCCTCGGTGGCGGCACCGGTGGGACCGTACTCGCCAACAAACTCGCGGCGAAACTCGACACGGAGATCGACGCCGGTGACGTCGAGGTGACGCTGATCAACGAGACGGCGACGCACGCCTACAAGCCCGTCTGGCTCTACGTGGCCTTCGGTCGGGCCGATCCGTCCGAGGCGCGGCGGCCACTCGACGACCTGCTCGACCGACGAATCCGGCTCCGGACGGGACGGATCACCGACGTCGACCCGTCGGCCAAGCGCCTGCAGTTCGACGACGGCGACACGCTCGGGTACGACTACCTGACCGTCGCCACCGGGGCTCGGCTGGTCCCCGACCGTATCCCCGGACTCGCCGAGGGTGCCCACGATTTCTACAGTGCGGACGGCGCCGAGCGACTGCGTGACGCGCTCGCCGACTTCGACGGTGGTCGTGTCGTCCTCACGGTTGCGGGGATGCCGCACATGTGCCCGGCCGCGCCCGTGGAGTTCACGCTGATGGTCGAGGACTGGCTCCGTGACCGCGGCGTCGACGCGACGGTGGGTTACACCGCTCCCACCGAACGGACCCACAAGCTTCCGCCGGTGGCCGACTGGGCCGACGATCGGTTCGAGGCCCGCGGCGTCGAGAGTCACACCGAGTTCGCGGTCGACCACGTCGACACCGACGACCGGACGCTCCACGCCGAAGACGGGCGGACGGTCGACTACGACCTTCTGGTCTCCATTCCGCCGCACGCGGGCGTCGACCTCGTGGCCGACGCGGGGTTGGGCGACGACGGGTGGGTCGAGACCGACCCACGGACGTTGGCGGCAGTTCACGCCGAGGACGTGTACGCCATCGGCGACACGACCGACATCGAGCGGCCGATGGCCGGGAGCGTCGCTCACTACCAGGCGGGGACCGTCGCCGACCGCCTCGCCGCGTCGGTGCGCGGCCACACGCCGACCGCCACCTACGACGGCAAGGTGCTCTGCTTCCTCGAGGCCGGGATGGACGAGGCGACGTTCGTCTCCTTCGATTACGATTCCATGCCCGTCCTCCGTGAGGAATCACGGCTCGTCCACTGGGCGAAAGGTGCGTACAACGAGGCGTACTGGCTGACCGCACGGGGGTTGATCTGACGTGGTCGACGACGCGCAGACCTCCGACGTCGACGACGAACTCGCCGCCGCCATCGCGGAGGACCCCGAGGCAGTGGCGGCGTTCGTCCGCCGTCTGGACGTGGTGAACGAACTGCTCGACGTGGCCACACTCGGCGTGGAGGCGGCGGACGACGAGATGGTGTCCTCGGTGGCCGAGAACGCGTCCACACTCGGTGAATCGGCCGACGAGCTCGCCCAAGACGGGACGCCTCGCCTGGCCGCCTCGGTCGGCGACCGGGGGGACGAACTCGCCGAGGCGGTCGAGACGGTGGCCGACCTCCAGCGAGACGGGACCTTGGATCACCTCGTCGAACTCGCGGACGTCGTGGCTCTCGCGACCGAAGCGGCGGACGACGAGATGGTGTCCTCGGTCGCCGGCACCGCCGGGTCGCTCGGCGAACTGGCCGACGAGGCGGCCGATCCGGGGACGGTACGAGGCGCCCGAACGCTGCTCCGGGCGCTCGGTGACGCGGGCTCCCCCGACGCCGCCTACCGCGAGGTGGGGCCGCTCGGTCTGGTGCGGGCGCTCCGGGATCCGGAAGTTAAGCGAGGACTGGCGTTTCTGATCGCGATGGCGCGAGGGATCGGTCGGGAGGTCGACCGGGGGGCCGAGTAGCTACTCCTCGGTCGTCGTCTCGTCGATGTCGAGTTCGCCCTCGTGGATCTTCGCTCCGTCCTGGACCACCTTCTCCGCGAGGACGGCGCATTTGATCCGCATGGGGCTGATGTCGACGCCGAGCATCTCCACCACGTCGTCACGGTCCATCCCGGCGAGTTCGTCGAGGGTCGTCCCCGGGAGGCGCTCGGTGAGCATGCTCGCGCTCGCCTGACTGATGGCACACCCGTCGCCGGAGAAACTCACGTAGTCGATGGTCTCCCCGTCGTCGTTGAGGCGCACGTCGATCCTGATCGTGTCGCCACACGACGGGTTCTCGCCGACGTGGGTGAACGTCGGATCCTCGAGTTCCCCGTGGTTGCGGGGGTTCTTGTAGTGATCGAGGATCTGCTGTCGGTACATATCCGAGCCCATACCCATGATTGGCTCCGAATAAGGTGCTTTCGCGTAAAAGGATTCCGGGGTACGGGGTTCGGACGGCCTCGTGAGCCGTCTCCGGCGATCCACGCTCCGGGGGGTGACTCGGTACCGATCCGCCTCAGGCCGCGACCGCCCCGTCGACGTCCTCGTAGGCCTCGAGGAGTTCCCGGTACCGGTTGCGGATGGTGACCTCGCTGATGTCGGCCACCTCGCCCACCTCCCGCTGGGTGATCTCCTCGTTGGTGAGCAGCGGCGCGGCGTAGACGGCGGCGGCCGCGAGGCCGACCGGGTTCTTGCCGCTGTGGAGGCCGCGCTCCTTGGCCGCGTCGAGCATCCCCCGTGCCAGTCGGTCGGCCTCGTCCGAGAGGTCGAGTTCCGACGTGAACCGGGTGACGTAGCTCACCGGGTCGGCCGGAGCGACTTCGAGGTTGAGTTCCCGCACCACGTACCGGTAGGTGCGTTTGAACTCGGTCTCCTCGACCCGGCTGACGCGGGCCATCTCGTCGATGGTTCGCGGAACGCCCGCCTGTCGCGCGGCGGCGTAGAGCGCGCTGGTGGCGACGCCCTCGATCGATCGACCCGGCAGGAGGTCGTCCTCCAGCGCACGTCGGTAGATGACGCTTGCGGTCTCGCGGACGTTCTCGGGCAGGCCGAGCGCCGAGGCCATGCGGTCGATCTCGCCGAGCGCCTGCCGCAGGTTGCGTTCCTGGTGGTCCTGCGTCTGGAACCGCCGGTTCCAGGTGCGGAGCCGCTGCATCTTCTCGCGCTGGCGCGAACTCAGCGTCTTCCCGTTTGCGTCCTTGTCCTGCCAGTCGATCGTCGTCGACAGCCCCTTGTCGTGCATCATCTTCGTCGTCGGCGAGCCGACCCGGGACTTCTCGTCGCGTTCCCGGGCGTCGAAGGCTCGCCACTCGGGGCCGCGGTCGACCTCGTCGGCCTCGACGATGAGCCCACACTCGCTGCAGGCCGTCTCGCCGTGCTCCTCGTCGGTCACCAGCGCGCCGCCACACTCGGGGCAGGCGTGTTCGGCCGTCGACTCCTCTCGCTCTCGAATCTCGGTGCTCTCGGTCGTCCAGACGCGTGCTTCTGTCATGATGGGGTGATCGTCACCGACGACCGACGCGGGGACCGTGTCGCCGTGACGCCTCTTAACCCACAGTTAGTGATGAAGACATATAAACATCCTGCTGAAATGCGCGGAGATACATAACTCCAACGGAAATAGTGACAGCGTGCAGACCTTCTCGATGGCGGCGAAAAATCAGACGATAATAAATGATGGGGTGAAAATCGCGGTCGTGTCAAGTTAAGCGTGAAGAGTGAGGCGTGATGATTTCGTAGTGCTCTATGCCAGAAATCACACGCCTCAGCGACGATAGCGACTGGATCGAATTAGATTTTGTGGAGCGTCAGCGGACACCCGAGTTCGCGATGCGACTCGGTATTCAGATGCACGTGGCAGGACTATCACTTTCGAATACCATCTCGATTCTTGAGAGGTTAGGTGTCGAACGCTCTCGAACGGCCGTCCACAACTGGGTGCAGAAGGCCGATCTACAGCCCGAAGGCGGTGCGAGCCCGAATCACGTTGCACTCGACGAAACTGTGATTCGAATCAACGATCAGCAATACTGGCTGTACGCCGCCATCGATCCTGAAACAAATACATTCCTTCATATCCGGCTCTTTAGCACGTATGCGACCGGTCTCACCGAAATCTTCCTGAGTGAATTACGTGAGAAACACGACGTCGAAACCGCCGTGTTTCTCGTCGACGACGCTCAATGGCTCCAAACTGCCCTCGATCGACACGGCCTCGATTGCAGATACGAACTCCATGGCAATCGGAATGCTGTCGAACGTCTATTTAGAGAAGTAAAACGACGAACCTCTTCGTTTTCAAATACGTTCAGCCACGTGGAGCCGACGACCGCAGAATCGTGGCTCCAAGCCCTCGCCGTCTGGTGGAATCGATGCCAAAGTTAACGCGACCAAAATCGCGAGCGGTACGGGTCGACGCGGGGACGGGTGAGCGGTGGGCGGTCGACGGTTATTCGCTCTGGATGCGCGGCGCGAGCATGAACGTCACCTGCCCCAGGCCTTCGGCGAACTCGTAGTGGAGCTTCACCGGGAACTCCTCGCCCAGTTCGACCGTCACCTCGGCGTCGCCGGGGATGGCCTTGTTCATGTCCTTGAGGTAGTCGAGCGAGAACAGCGAGTCGGCCGGCCCCGCCTCCAAGTGGATGAGGTCCTCGGGACCCATCTCGAAGTCGACGTCGTCGGTGTCGCCTTCGGCCTCGATGTGGAACGTCTCCACCGCCTCGTCGACGCGGAGGTTGATGTGATCGGAGACCATATCGGCGGCCGTGATGCCGCGGTCGAGTTGGTTGCCCTCCACCACGATCTGTGCGGGTAGATCGAGGTCGGGGATGTCCGGCTCCTGTCGGATCGAGTCCGGGTCGATCAGCGCCAGCGTGTAGGAGAGGCCGTCGATCCGGATGTGGAGTTTGCGGGTCTCCTCGTCGAGTTCGAGGTGGACGAGGTCGCCGGCGTTGCCCATGCCCGCGATGTCCTCCAGTCGGGCGAGGTTGACGCCGATGACGCCGCCGTCGGCCTCGTAGGACTCGAACGCCGCGGCGTCCAGCGAGAGGTCCACCATCCCCACGTTCGCCGGATCGACCGCCCGGATCGACAGGCCGTCCTCGTTGAGCCGAACCTTACACTCGTCGACCAGCACGCTCACGGAGTCGAGGGCATCCCGGAGCGTCGACGCGCTCACGATGGCCTTGAACATGTATCCGGTGGTATGCCCCGGGCGTTAAAAATACCCGCTGTTCGTCGCGGGCGAGCGCGCGTACCGGCGGCGTCCACGTTTATCACGATCGACCCGTCACCGAACGAAACTTGGTTAACCAAGCATACCTGCTATGATCCCCCGTCGGCTACTCCCCTACGATCAATGGCTGTCATCGTCGAACTGCGAATACCGACTCACCAGTTCGAGCTCGGTCGGCGGATCCCGACGCGGTCGGGGGGACCGACGGAACTCGAACGGGTGAACGGGGTAGAAGACGGCTCGGCGCCGGTTTTCTCGCTTTCCGACCTCGCCGACGGCCGCCTCGACGGCCGCGATCAGTTCGCCGACGCGGAGGGCTATCGGTTCGAGCTCGTGGACGTGTCGGAGGACTGCTCGCTCCGTCTCGTCTCGTGGGACCCCGAGGTCGACCCCTTCTTCGGACTGCTCGCCGAACACGGCGGCTCCATCCGCCGCGGGACGGGAACGCCGGAGGCGTGGACCTTCGAGGCGGAGTTCCCGAGCCACGACGATTTCTCGACTTTCCGATCCGGTGCCGAGGACCTCGACACCCCCGTCGAAATCGAGCGCGTCTACAACCCCACTGCGGGAACCGGCGCCTGGTACGGGCTGACACCCAGACAGCGACGGACGCTCGAACTCGCGGTCGAACGCGGCTACTACGACATCCCCCGACGCTGTACGACCCTCGAACTGGCCGACGACCTCGGTATCTCCGATCAGGCCGTCACCGAGCGACTGCGCCGCGGCATCGTGACCTTCGTCACCAACGCCCTGTTGCCCGAGGACGAGTGACAGCACACATGACAGTCCGTTCATCCAATAGCTTCATGAGTGCTCACACGGAACCGGTAGCTGCGTTCTGGGGGGGATCCGATGACTACATCGAACACGTGTGACAGCACGGTCGACGACGACCCGGGGGAGAATCGACACGACGAAGCCGACACCGAGCGACTGGATGCCGTCTTCGAGGTGTTGGCCGACGCGCGACGGCGGCGAGTGATCCGCGTCCTCTCCGGCGGGGAGACGGAGGTGACGACCGTCGCGACGCTCGCGGAGGCCCTCGCGGAGCGTGACCCGGCACCGGTGGATCGGCTCGTCGTCTCGCTCGGACATGTCCACCTGCCGAAACTCGACGCCGCTGGCGTGATCGACTACCTCCCCGACCGCTCGACGGTCCGGTACGACGGGGCGCCGCTCGCCGAGCGCCTGCTGAAGGAGTGTTGAGGCCGGCCAGACATCCGACGTGCATTTCCGGATCGACCACCTCGGTCCGGGTATGAACACCGATCCCGCGACCGCACGCTCGCGGTCACGCCTCCCGGTGAGTCGCCCATGACCGGTCGCGACGAGTACTACAACCGCTCGAAACAGGAGGGCTACCGCGCCCGGTCGGCCTACAAGCTCAAACAGCTCGACGAGGCGGCCGACCTGCTCGCCCCGGGCGACGTCGTCGTCGACCTCGGGGCCGCACCCGGCGGGTGGCTCCAGGTTGCCGCCGAGGCGGTCGGCGACGCCGGGACCGTCGTCGGCGTCGACCGCCAGCGCATCCGCCCGCTCGATCACGCCGTCGTCGAGACGCTCCGGGGCGACATGACCGAGGACGCGACGGTCGACCGCCTCCGCGAGACCGTCGGCGACGCCGGCGCCGACGTCGTCGTCTCGGACATGGCTCCGAACATGACCGGCGAGTACTCCGTCGACCACGCCCGATCGATCCATCTCGCCCGGCAGGCCCTCGGCGTCGCCGAGGACGTCCTCGCCCCGGGCGGCGACCTGGTCGTAAAGGCCTTCGACGGCCCGGACCTCGCGGATCTCCGTGCCGACATGGACGACACCTTCGAGTACGTGCGCTCGATCCGCCCGGACGCCTCCCGGGACTCGTCCTCCGAGGTGTATCTCGTCGCCAAGGGGTATCTCACGGCGCCGATCGCCGCCGGCGACGAACTCGTCGTCGAGATCGTCGACCGGGGCGACGAGGGCGACGGCATCGCCAGCGTCGAGGGGTTCACCGTCTTCGTCCCCGACGCCGAGGTGGGCGACCGCATCGAGGTACGGATCGACGAGGTCAAACCCCGCTTTGCCTTCGCCGAGCGGGTGTGAGACCCGCCGCGTCACTCGCGTTCGGGCTCGCCCGTCGCGGCGGCCGCGGCCTTCGCAGCCGCGTCGGCCCGCGAGCGGACGAGGCCGACCACGGCGTACACGAACGGCGTGTCGACCAGCGCGATGAGCAGTTTGAGGAGGTACTGGCCGAGCATCAGCCCGACGACCAGTGACCACGGCGTCGCCTCGCCGATCCCCGCGTACCGCGGCAGGAGGTAGAAGGCCACGCCGACGAAGATGACGGTGTCGATGGCCTGACTCGTCGCCGTCGAGGCGATGTTCCGGAGCCAGAGGAAGTCGCCCTCGGTCGCCTCCCGGAGGCGGTGGAAGACGAGGACGTCCCAGTTCTGGCTGACGATGTAGGCGAGCAGGCTCCCCGCGACGATGTTCGTGCTCGCGCCGAGCACCGCCGCGAACGACGCGGGATCGACGGGCGAGTTCGGGGACGCCGGCGCCATGATGGTCGACCACACCAGCGCCAGCAACACGAAGTTCATCACGAAGGCGACGTTCACCATGACCTGTGCCGCCCGCCGGCCGTACAGCTCCGCGTAGCAGTCCGAGGCGAAGAAGGTGAGCGCGTACGCCAGCGCCGCCCCGGGCAGGGAGACCGTCGCCCCGATCCGCGGTACCGCGACCGGCAGCGGGATCGCCAGCACCTTCGAGGCGGTCAACTGTGCGGTCACCAGCGCCGTCACGAACAGCGCGAGGATCGCGACGCGGCCCACCGGCCACGCGTCCCGTCCGGCGCTCATTCGTCGGCCTCCAGACGCCCGTGTCTGGCGTCGATCTCGTCGAGTAGGTCCAGATTCTTCCGGATCGACGCCCGGATCGCGTCGCTCCGGTTCACGAACTTCCCGTCCTCGCCGACGTGCTCGTCGAGGTCGGCGAGGAGTTCGTCCGGAATCTCGACGCTGATCTTGCTCACGCCGTGCCCCCCGCTCCGCGCCCGCATACTCGTTCGAATATTCTCATGGTGTTCTCTCGGCCATATTTCCCGCCCGGGTTTAAATACGACGGCTTCGCCGTCCGGGTCGGCCCCCGTTCCGGGGTGCCGCGCTCCCCAACTATTTGCCCCCCGCCCGACGTAGCGTAGCCACGAATGACCGACGCGTCCATCGAAGCCATCACCGCACGCGAAATCCTCGACAATCGCCTGGAGCCGACGTTACGGGTCACCGTCGAGACGGTCGCCGGCACCGGCCGGGCCGACGTTCCCCGGGGTCGCTCCCGTGGCGACCACGAAGCCATCGACCTGCGCGACGGCGACGACCGGTATCGGGGCCGTGGGGTCCGACAGGCGGCCGCGAACGTCGAGGACCGGATCGCCCCCGCGCTCGTCGGCCACGACGCCACCGCCCAGCGAACCGTCGACGCCCGCCTCGACGCGCTCGACGACCCCGAGGACCCGCTCGGCGGCAACGCCATCACCGGCGTCTCGCTCGCCACCCTCCGGGCCGGGGCCGCGGCGACCGACCAGCCCCTCTACCGGTACGTCGGCGGCGCCGATACGCACGTCCTCCCGCTCCCCTTCTTCGATCTGATCGAGGGCGGCGAACTCGCCGGCGGGGACCTCCCCTTCCAGGAACACCAGGTCGTCCCCGTCGGCGCCGACTCCGTCGCCGAAGCCGTCCGGATGGCCGCCGAGGTGTACTACGAACTCGGGGACATCGTCCGCGCGGAGTACGGCGAGGCGTCGCTCAACGTCGGCGCCGAAGGGGGGTACAACCCGATCGGCGTCGACGACCCGCGGACGGCATTCGACCTCGAACTCCGGGCCATCGAGGCGTGTGGCTACGACGGCGAGTTCGCCCTCGCGGCGGACGTGGCCGCCTCCCACTTCTACGACCCCGAGACGGGGACCTACGCCCTCCTCGGCGAGACCCTCTCCCGGGCGGAGCTTCTCGCGTTCTACGAGGAACTCGTCGACACCTACCCCGTCGTCTCGCTGGAGGATCCGCTCGATCAGAACGACTTCGACGGCTACGCCGACCTGACCGACCGCCTCGACGTCCAGATCGTCGGCGACGACCTCTTCGTCACCTCCCCCGAGCGACTGCGGCGGGGCGTCGACCGCGGTGCCGCGACCGCCCTCCTCTGGAAGGTGAACCAGGTCGGGACCGTCACGGCGGCACGGGAGGCGGCGCGGCTGGCGACCCGGAACGGCTACGCGGTGCAGGTGTCGGAACGCTCCGGACAGACCCCCGACACGTGGCTCGCCGACCTCGCGGTCGGCCTCGGCGCCGGACAGATCAAGACCGGCGTGACCCGCGGCGAACGCACCGAACAGTACAACCGTCTCCTCGAAATCGAGGACGAACTGGGCGACGCCGCGACGTTCGGCCCGCCCGCCGAGGGGACCCTCGACCCGTGACGACCGTCCGCAACCGGTCGGCGCTCGTCGACCACGGCAACGTCACGGCCCGACGTGACCTCCTCGATATCGCGTCCGCGGCCGTCGACGCCGTCCACCCCCGTCGGACCGTCCCCGCGGCCGTGACCCGCGACGGCGACCGACTCCGGATCGGCGAGCGCACCGTCGACCTCGCCGCCGTCGACGACGTCTACCTCCTCGCGGCGGGCAAGGGGTCGGCCGCCGTCGCCGCGGAACTGCGCTCCCGTCTCGGCGACCGCCTCACGGACGGCGTCGTCGCCGAGAAGGCGGGCGGCGAACGCGACATCGACGGCGTCGCCGTCGTCGGCGCCGGTCATCCGATCCCCGACGCCGAGAGCCTGCGGGCCGGCCGGCGGGTCCACGAACTCGCCGACGCGGCGGGGCCCGAGGACTTGGTGATCGCCGCCATCACCGGCGGCGCCTCGGCGACGCTCGCCGCCCCCGCCGGGGACCTCTCGCTGTCCGACCTCGCGGACGTGACCGACAGGCTCCTGCGGGCGGGGCTCCGGATCGACGAGATCAACGCCGTCAGGAAACACTGCTCGACGCTCAAGGGCGGCCGGCTGGCCGAGCGGGTCGCGCCGGCGACGCTCGCGACGCTCGTCGTCGTCGACGAACCCGCCGGCGACCCCTGGGGCCCGACCGTCGGCGACGGGTCGACGTTCGCCGACGCGCTCGCCGTCCTCGACCGTCACGACCTGACCGACGCCGTCCCGCCGGCCGTCCCCCGGCACCTCCGCCGCGGCCGGGACGGCGCGGTTCCCGAGACGCCCGGGGCGACCGACGGCGACGTCCTCGTCCTCGCGGGACCCGCCGACGTCGTCGAAGCCGCCCGGGACCGGGCCGCGGCTCGCGGCTACGAGCCGCTGATCCTCTCCTCGACGGTCGAGGGCGAGAGCCGCGAGGTGGCGACCTGTCTGGCGGCGCTCGCCCGCGAGGCGGTGACCCACGGGCGGCCGGCCAGCCCGCCGTGCGTGCTGATCTCGGGCGGCGAGACGACCGTCCGGGTCGGCGAGGGCGCCGGCGAGGGCGGCCCGAACCAGGAGTTCGCCCTGCGGTCGGCGGTCGCCCTCGCCGACGAACCCCGGGTGACGACGCTCGCGCTCGGGACCGACGGCACCGACGGCCCCACCGACGTCGCCGGGGGACTCGTGGATCACACGACGGCGTCCCGGCTCGAAGCGGCGGGACGTGATCCCGTCGCCCACCTCGACTGCCACGACGCGACGCCGGCGCTCCGGGCCGTCGACGACGCGGTGGTGACGGGCCCCACGGGGACGAACGTGATGGACCTCCGCCTGACGCTCGTCGAGGCGTGAGGCGCGGTCACACCTCGGCGTCGGCGCCCTGATCGCCCTCCGACGGTTCGCTCCCGGAGAGGTCGCGGCGGCCGCCGAGCGTCACCGCGAACAACACGCCGAGGCCGACGCCGTAGGCGACCATCAGCGGAATCGTGACGAGGAACATCGTCATCACGTCGGCGGGCGTGGCGACGGCGGCGAACCCCAGGATGCCGACGGTCACCTCCCGCCAGCGGTCGCGCATGGTCCGGTAGGAGACGCCGGCGGTGTTGAGCAGGAGCATGAGGACGGGCACGTCCGTGAGGAGGCCGATGCCCGCGGTGGTGAAGAAGATGAGCCAGAAGAAGTTGGTGATGCGGTAGGCGATGACCATCTCGGCCCGCACGCCTTCGGCGACGAGATAGGAGATGACCGTCGGGGCGACGGTGGTGTAGCCGAGGGCGAACCCGGCGAACAGGCCGACGACGAGGGCCGCGACCCACCCGAAGATGAGGTTCCGGTTGCCGCGGACGAACCCGCGTTCCCGGAGCGCCGGCCACGCGTAGTACGCCACGATCGGGAGGGTGACGAGGACGGCGATCAGCGTCGAGAACTTCACCTCGAAGATCAGCGCCTCCATGGGGTGGAGGGCCACCACCTCGATCTGGTCGGTGGCAGTCACGTCGTCGGGCAGCTGCGAGAGGAACTGCTCGAAGACGCGGCCGATGCCGCCGGTGTAGAGCCATCCGAACGTCGACGCGAGGACGATCCCGAAGACGGCGGCGATGCGGAAGGCCCGCGACGTGAGGCTGTCGAGGATGAACGCGACGTCGGTGTAGTAGCCGCCGATGTCGTCCTCGTCGGTCTCGCCGTCGGTGAACTCGTCGAGGAAGGTGCCGCCGGCGCGACTCGCCCGGTCGCCGATCTCCTCGCTCGCCGACTGGGGTGCGTCGCCCTCGCCCTCCCCTTCGGCCGCCCGCCGCTCCTCGGCCTCGTCGAACCGTTCGAGGATGGCCCGGGCCTTCTCCTTCTCGTCGTCGTCCATGGCCTCGTTGGCCATCGTCAGCGCCTCCTCCTCGCTCAGGTCGGCGAAGGCCTCCGGCGGTGCCGCGCGGATCCCGTCCGCGTCGAGCGCCGAGAGGTCGATCTCGGTCGGGTCGCCGACCTCGGCCGGCTCGACCGCGGCTTCGAGTTCGGCGTACACGAAGTACATGAAGCCGACCGCGCCGGCGACGAGTCCGCCGGCCGTCGTCCACACCGCGAGGGCGACGGCGGGGGTGACCGGGAGGGTCGATCCGGGCGTCAGGAGGCGTCGGCTGGTCCCCATCCACGCCAGCAGGTCGTTGGCGCGTTCGAGGCCGCCGTACGCGTAGAAGGCGTACACCAGGAAGCCGCCGACGACGCCGACGCCGAGGATGAGGTTCCAGTGTCGGCCCGCGGCCGTCCACACGTCGAGGCGCTCGCTGCCGCGCTTGGCCGTCACCACCACCTTCGCGAGGTAGAGGCTGAACCCGTAGAGGACGAGCATCGGCACCGCCCACATGATCTGCGTGAACGGGTCGGGCGGGGTGAACAGCGCGCCGGCGGCGACCATGCCGACGACGGCGTATCGCCAGCGGTCACGGAACGTCTCGTAGGGGACGATTTCGGTGTAGGAGAGCGCGCTCATCACCAGCGGCAACTGCGCCGCCAGGCCGAACGAGAGCGTCAGCAGGAAGATGAACTGCGCCCAGAGGACGATGGAGTAGGTCGGCTTGAACCCCGCGGAGATGGCGTTGTTCGCGAGAAAGGAGAACATCACGGGGAAGAAGACGGCGTAGCCGTAGACGAGCCCGGCCACGAACAGCGTCGCCGAGAGCAGGCCCCCGGCGGCGATCTTCCACCGCGCGACCGGCGTCGACGGCCACCATCCGCGTTCCTCGAGGGCGTCACGCGAGAAGTAGAGGAAGACGGGTATCGCCATGATGATCCCGGTGATGAGCCCGATCTTCGCCTGCAGGAGGATCACGTCGAACGGCGTCTGGGCGATGATCTGGAGGTCCTCCGCCGTCGCCGCCGACATTCGTGCCTCCGTCACGTTGCGCAGGAACTCCCAGATGTAGAGCCGCAGGGCGTAAAACGAGCCGATGAACCCGACGAGGAAGACGATGAACACCTTCTGAAGGTCCTTCTGGGCGGAGCGAAGCATCGCACCGGCCGTCTCCCGCCCGGCGTCCAACGTCCGACGGGTGTCCTCGTCAAGCGCGCTCGACATGGTACACCGAACCCGTCTCGGCGTCATCAATCTTTTCTCTCCCAGCCCACCCGAGCAGCGTGTCCCGTCCGCCGATCCGATGGAAAAAGGCCTATAACAGCCGGGGAGATACTTCGGGTGAATGGCTGAGGACTCGGAGCCGGAAGCGTCGTCCGAGCCGACGGCGGACGGCGACCCGGACCCGGCGGACGGCGACGCGGACACCGCCGCCGACAGCCGCGGTGCCGCGGACGGCGACGCGGACACCGCCGCCGACAGCCGCGGTGCCGCGGACGGCGACGCCGAGTCCGTTCCCGACGCCGACGACCCGGCGCTCGACCCCGACACCGACACCGTCTACTCGCCGGAGGACGCGCCCGACGCCGGCGGTTCCATCGAGGATTACCTCGACGACGACTCCGCGTTCGCCGCCGACCGGACGGCCCCCGAGGGCGCGACGGGGACCGACGACCCCTTCGACATCGACGAGCGCCGGAGCGTCTCCGACGCCGTCGGCGCCCCCGTCCCGGACGAGGAGCTCGCCGACGACCCGGAACTCGAACTCGCGCCGGAGGTGACCGCCGAGGCCGAGGGCGGTGACGACCCCGCCGGGGCCGACGACACGCCCCCGACCGACCGTGACCTGCACGACGGCACGGCGCCCCAGGGCCGTGAGGACGACGACGCCGACGCGGCGTCGACTGCGGAGACCGACGCCGGTTCGGACGCGGACGCGAACGCTGACTCGGCGCCCACCACGAGCAGCGATTCGGTCGTCGGGGGGGAGACGACGGTCGAACCCCAGCCGCCGTCGGCCCCCGAGCCGGCCGGCGACGTCGACGACGGCCTCGTCGGCGAGGGGCCGGCCTCGGACGAGGAGATGCCCCTCGCCGCCCACATCGAGGAGATGGTGCGCCGGCTGGCGGTCGTCCTCGTCGTCGGCGGCGTCGTCGCCCTCGCGGTCTTCCCCTTCGCCGACGGCGTCATCAACTACCTCTGGAACTCCCACATCCCGGGGGCGGCGACGGACCCCGACCTGCGGCCCCGCCTGTACGGCCCGCTCGAACTCCTGCTCACCGAACTGAAGGTCGCCGCGCTCGCCGGCTTCGTCGTCGGCCTCCCAATCGCCGTCTACGAGACGTACCTGTTCATGCGTCCCGGGCTCTTTCCCCGCGAACGCCGCTACTACCTCGCCGCCGTCCCGACCAGTCTCGTGTTGGCGCTGATCGGCGTCGGCTTCGCCCACTTCGTCGTCCTCCCGGCCATCTTCGCGTACTTCACGCTCTACACCGAGGAGTCCGTCGAACTCATCGCCTTCGGACTCAAGGAGACGTTCGGCCTCATCCTCGTCCTCATGGGCTATATGGCGCTCGTCTTCCAGATTCCCCTCTTCATCATGCTCGCGATCATGATGAACCTCACCACCCGGGAGTGGCTCGAAGGTCGGCGCCTGCTGTTCTGGGGCGGGTTCCTCGGGCTCTCTTTCCTGGTCAGCCCCGACCCGACGGGCATGGCGCCGATCATCGTCGCTGCGACCATGATCTCGCTGTTCGAGGGGACGCTCGCCCTGCTCCGGTGGACCGGCAACTGACCCCTGTGATCGGTTCCCGAACCGAGCGCGGGGATGCCGTCCGGTCCCGTCCCGAGGAACGCTCTTGTGGGCGACGGCCGTAGCGGGTCCCATGACCACCGTCCTGCTCGCCCGACACGGCGAGACGACGTGGAACCGTGACGGCCGCCTCCAGGGCTGGGCGCCGACGTCGCTGACCGACCGCGGACACGCGCAGTCGCGGGCACTCGGGTCCGCCGTCGCCGCCGAATACGACGTGGACCGCGTCCTCGCCTCCGACCTCCGGCGGGCCAGGCGGACCGCCACTCACCTCGCCGAACACGTCGGCTGTGACCCCACCTTCGAGTCGGCGTGGCGCGAGCGTGACTTCGGCCGCTACCAGGGGCTCCCGAAGGCGGCGATGTTCGAGGACCACGACCGTCTCTCGCTACGCCGGGCCGGCCACGACGCGGTGGACGCCCGCCCGGAGAGCGGCGAGAGCCTCCGGGACGTGCGGGAACGCGTCCTCGCCGGCTGGGAGCGACTCGTCGCCGAGAGCGACCCCGAGGAGACGGTGGCCGTCGTCTGTCACGGCGGCCCGCTCTACCTCCTCGTCGGCGCCGTCGAGGGCCGCGACGTCGTCTCGGCGGTCGTGGAGGGCGAGCAGGACAACTGCGCGCTGAACGAACTCCGCGTGCGCGACGGGCGGGCGAGCCTGCTCGCCGAGAACCGGACCGACTTCCTCGACGGCGTCTCGGCGTAGCCGCTCAGTCCCCGCCGGTGGGGTACTCCTGGGCGAACACGTCGGCGACGAGCGGTTCCTCGTCGTCCTCGTCGGGGCTCACGCTCCCCGTCCGGTAGCCGTGCAGGTCGAGCGTGACGTGCTCGAAGCCCACGTCGTCGAGGTGTTCGCGCGCCGCGCGGACGAACTCCCGGTCGAGGGCGGCGTCGAGTTCCTCGGGCGCCACCTCGATGCGGGCGAGGCCGTCGTGGTCGCGTACCCGAAACTGCGAGAACCCCCAGGTCCGCAGCAGTCGCTCGGCCTTCTCGACGCGGGTCAGCCGTTCCTCGGTCACCTCGAGCCCCGTCGGGATCCGGGAGGAGAGACACGCCATCGAGGGCTTGTCGGCGACCGAGAGGCCGTAGCGCTCGGCGGCCTCGCGGACCTCCGCCTTGGTGACGTCGTGGGCGAGTAGCGGCGAGAACACGTCGAGTTCCTCGACGGCGCGGAGCCCGGGCCGGTGACCCTCGCCCGGGTCCGAGGCGTTCGTCCCGTCACAGACGGTCCCGATGCCCCGCTCGCGGGCCACGTCGTACATCCGCCCCAGGCGCATCGTCCGGCAGTGGTAACACCGGTCGTCGCCGTTGGCGACGAAGTCCGGGTCGTCGAGTTCGGAGAAGGTCACGGTCTCGTGGGGGATCCCGATCTCCTCGGCCACCCGGACCGCGTCGTCGAGTTCGGACGCGGGGAGGGTCTCGCTGCGGGCCGTGCAGGCCAGGGCGTCGTCCCCGAGGGCGTCGTGGGCGAGGGCGGCGACGACCGCCGAGTCGACGCCGCCGGAGAACGCGACGACGACCCCGTCGCGCTCGGCGAGGTCGGCGCGGGCGGCGTCCAGTTTCGCGTCGAGTGCAGTCATCGTCCGCCCTTCCGCGCCGACGGGCAAAAGCGCGTCGTCCGGGAGAAAGATTCATCCCCGCTACCCCTCAAGGGACGGGCAGAACGACGATGCCAGCCAAGACGGGGGCGTCACACGCCATGTCGGCGTTCGTCAGCCTGATCGTCGGGACCGTCCTCTCGAAGTACGTCTGGACGTACACCCCACCGCTCGCGGAGGCGGGGGCCGTCGTCGGCCGCCACCTCGTCACCCTGATCGGCGTCCCGCTGTCCCGCGAACTGACCGGCGGATTCGTGGTCGTCCTCGCGCTCTCGTTCCTGTGGGGCGTCCTCTATCACGTCACCCGCCACGGGTCCTGATCCGACCCGCAACGTTTTGCCGGATGGGGCGATACTCGTTGCCGCATGGAACTCACGGCCATCCCGGGCGTCGGCGAGAAGACGGCGGCCGCGCTCGCCGACCTCGACGACCCCGAGCGGGCGCTCCGGGAGGGCGACGTGGCCGCGCTCGCCGAGGCGCCGGGCATCTCCGCCGGTCGGGCCGCCGCCATCGCCCGCGCGGCCGTCCGCCACGAACACGACGCCGACGGCGAGTTCCTCGCGACCGACCGCGCCCGCGACGTCTACGAGGACGTGCTCGACCTCCTGAAGGAACGCACGGTCACCGACTACGCCGCCCGGCGGATGGAGACGTTCGTCCCGACGGGCGCGCCCTCGCGGATCGCGGAGGTCCGCGCCCTCGTCGACCGGGCGACCGACCGCGAGGCCGACCCCGCGACCCTCGATGCGCTCTCGGACGTGACTCCGCTCGCCGACCCGCCGCCAACGCGGGTGCGCGACCGCTGTCTCGCCACCGCCGACGCCGAGCGGTACGCCGAGGCGGAGGAGGCGGTTCCCGAACTCTCGGTCGAGGTGGTCGACGACGCCCGCGACCTCGCGGAACTCGCCCGGTCGTACGCGACGGTGATCGCCCTCGACGAGACCTTCGCCGGCGTCGACGTGGCCGGCGACGTGCGGGTACGCCCGGACGCGCTCGAACACCCCGCCGAGGTGGTGCCCGAGCGCCTCCTCGCCTTCTTCGCGGCGAACCGCGACACCCTGCTCGCGGCGGCGCGGGTCCACGACGCCGCGGGGATGGAGCCGCCCTGTGACCTCGACGCGCTCCGCGACGCGCTCTCCCGCCTCGACGACGACGGCACGCCCGTCGGCGACGACGAACTCGACCGGCTCACGACCGCCGTCGACGACCTCGACGCCGCGGTCGGAACCGCCGAATCGGTCGCCAACGACCACCTCCGGACCGCCATCCGCGAGCGCGACGTGACCATCGAGGGGACCGACTTCCTCTCCCTGGTCGAGCAGGGCGCCCGCGTCGACGCCCTGCTCTCCCGGGAACTCGCCGACGAGTTCGACCACGCGGTCGCGAAGGCCCGCGATCACCTGATCGACAGCCTCGACCTGGCCGACGAGGCGGACCTGGCCGAGCGCGTCTTCGGCGGCGACCCCACCTTCCCGCTGGAGCACGACGCGGAGGCGGTCTCGCGGCTCCGCACCGAACTCGCGGCCGCCCGCGACCGCCGGGCCGGCCGAATCAAGACGGAGTTGGCCGACGACCTGCGTGCCCTCCGCGACCCTGCCGACCGGCTGGTCCGGGCGGCCTTGGAGCGGGACGTGGAACTCGCAGTCGCCCGGTTCGCCGACGACTTCGACTGCACCCTCCCCGACGTCGACGACGACGTGTCCGGCGTCGCCGTCGAGGGCGGCCGGTCGCCGCTGCTCGACGTGCCCTTCGCCGAAGTCGAACCCGTCGACTACGCCGTCTCCGGGGTGACCCTCCTCTCGGGAGTCAACAGCGGCGGGAAGACCTCGACGCTCGACCTGCTGGCGCTCGTGACCGTCCTCGCCCACATGGGTCTCCCGGTCCCCGCCGCGGCCGCTCGGGTCGAACGCGTCTCCGAACTCCACTACTACGCCAAGAGCCAGGGGACCCTCGACGCCGGCGCCTTCGAGGCGACGCTCCGGGACTTCGCCGACCTCGTGACGGGTACCGACTCGCGGCTGGTTCTCGTCGACGAACTGGAGAGCATCACGGAGCCGGGCGCGAGTGCGAAGATCATCGCCGGCATCCTCGAATCACTGGATGGGGGCGACGTCACCGCCGTCTTCGTCTCCCACCTCGCCGGCGAAATCCGCGACGCCGCGGGGATCGACGTGGCGGTCGACGGCATCGAGGCGGTGGGGCTCGTCGACGGCGAACTCCGGGTGAATCGTTCGCCGGTGACCGACCACCTCGCGCGCTCGACGCCCGAACTCATCGTCGAGAAACTGGCGACGGAGTCGGCCGAACGAACGGCCGACGACGACCCCCCGACCGACGAGGACGACTTCTACCGGCGGCTCCTGGAGAAGTTCTGAGGGGAACCGCCACCCGATCGGTCAAAAACTCGGGCGTTTATCGGTGTCTCGGGTCGCGTTCATATATGTCGGATAATAATTCCAGCCTGTATGCACGTCGGATCGGCGCCCCACGCACGTCCGACGAGATACGGGGATACTGGCTGTTCGTCCTCGGACTGCTGGCCGGGGGTCGTCGGCATCGTCCTCTTTCTCCCCAGCAGCCCTGCGTCGGCGCTGCGGGAGGCGAGCATCGCGATGGGCGGCCTCGGACTGGCGGTGGCGACTCCGCCACCGTAACGGGAACGTCCTCGCCGACGGCGGCGAGGGGTACGCCTCCCGGAGCGGCGTCCACGACGCCATCGAGGGCGTGAAGCGCAACGCACCGGGTGCGGAAACCGAGGAGTAGCGCGTCGGGCGCGCCCGTCGCGTTCGACCCGCGGCAACTGTTAAGTGGTCACGCGAGCGAGGTGAAAGTGATGACGGAGGACCCCGACGAGGGGATGCTGTCGTGGGACGAGTCGGTGTTCCGGGACGAACACGTCTTCGAAATCGACTACGTGCCCGAGACGTTCGACCACCGCGAGACGCAGTTGGAGAACTTGAAGTACGCGCTCCGGCCGGCGGTGCGGGGCTCCCGACCGCTCAACACGATGGTTCGGGGGCCGCCCGGCACCGGCAAGACCACCGCCGTGTTGAAGCTGTTCGGCGAGCTGTCGGGCCAGCCCGGCGTCCGGACCGTCCGGGTGAACTGCCAACTCGATTCGACGCGCTATGCCGTCTTCTCCCGGGTGTTCGAACACGTCTTCGACTACGAACCCCCTTCGTCGGGCATCTCGTTCAAGAAGCTGTTCGGGCAGATCACCGACCGCCTCGTCGACGACGACGAGGTGCTGGTGGTCGCGCTCGACGACGTGAACTACCTCTTCTACGAG
Source organism: Haloplanus salinarum (assembly GCF_009762275.1). Taxonomy (NCBI): domain Archaea; kingdom Methanobacteriati; phylum Methanobacteriota; class Halobacteria; order Halobacteriales; family Haloferacaceae; genus Haloplanus; species Haloplanus salinarum. The sequence goes on from NZ_CP034345.1 coordinate 2,272,429, forward strand.
AACGAGGCCTCGGATACCCTCTACTCGCTGTTGCGCGCCCACGAGGGGTCGGCCGGCGCCCGCATCGGCGTCATCGTCGTCTCCTCGGACCTGGGACTGGACATCATGGAGGAGCTCGACGGCCGCGTCCAGAGCGTCTTCCGCCCCGAGGAGGTGTACTTCCCCGTCTACGACGCCGACGAGATCGTCGACATCCTCGGGGAACGGGTCGACCGGGGCTTCCACGACGGCGTGATCGGCGCGCAGGAACTCGACCGCGTCGCCGAACTCACCGCCGAGAGCGGCGACCTCCGGGTCGGGATCGACCTGTTGCGCCGGGCGGGGCTCAACGCCGAGATGCGGGCCAGCAAGACGATCAGCGTCGAGGACGTCGAGGAGGCCTACGACAAGTCCAAGTACGTCCACCTCTCGCGCTGTCTGCGCGAGCTCTCGGAGTCCGAACGGGCGTTGGTCGAGACCATCGCCGAACACGACGGCCAGCAGGCCGGGACGGTCTACGAGGCGTTCCACGAGGCGACGGATCTCGGCTACACCCGCTACTCGGAGATCGTCAACAAACTCGACCAGTTGGGTGTCATCGAGGCCGACTACGCCGATGTCGAGGGCCGAGGACGATCCCGGTCGCTCACGCTCTCCTACGACGCCGAGGCCGTCCTCGACCGCCTGTAGGATCGGCGGAACACATTTACTCGCGGAATCCCGCGTGCGAACGAAAATGCCACGTGACACGTTCACACGCCGCGGATATCTCGCGGCCGTGGTCGGGGGGGTGATCGCGGGCTGTGGCGGCCGCGCGGACGAGGGAACGGCGACGGAGACGGGGACGACCACGTCGCCGCCCCCGACGACGACCCGCGCTACCGCGTCGGCCGGCGTCGCCGCCGCCGCCCCCACCGACGGGGACGACTCCCTCGAAGGCTCGTTCGAGCGGGGGCCCGGGAGCTGTGCCCTGACGGCGTCGTCCGTCGCCGACGGGACGTGGCCGATGCCCCACCACGACCCCGCGGGGACGAACGCCGCGCCCGCGGCCAACGGTCCCACCGGCTTCCCGCTCAACGAGCGCTGGACCATGTCGGCGCTCGAAGCGCAGGTCACCTTCCCCGTCGCCGACGAGGACTTCGTCTATCTAGTGGCGGCCGACGCCGACGCCGATCCGAGCGTGCCGATGGCGGCCGTGCTGTGTCACGACCCGCGGCGCAACGGCGAGATCCAGTGGCGGCGTCGGGTCGACGCCATGCCCATCGGGCCGCCGGTCGCGGCCGGGAACACGGTGTACGTCCCCTTCGGCTCCCCGGAGGACGTGCGCGTCCAGGCCATCGACCGCGCCGACGGATCGCTCCGTACCGTCTACGACCTCCCCGGGCGGTTCGTCGACGGCCTGGCGACCGCGGGGACGAGTCTGGTGATGCCGAGCGAGGAGTCTTACCGCGTCGTCGACGCCCGGACGGGCGAACACTGCTGGTCGTTCGCGCCGAACCGGGGGCGCGGGAGCGACCGTCGGGACCGGAAGATCCGCGCGGCCGCCGTCGGCGACGGCGTCGCCTACGTCGGGACCGGATATCCCGACGGCGAACCCACGACCGGGATCGGACACCTGTACGCGGTCGACCCCGCCTCCCCCGGCGTGCGGTGGCACGTCGCTATGGACGGTCCGGTCGGCCGCATCGCGGTGGCCGACGACGTCGTCGTCGCCACGACCGGCGCCGGCGTCGCCGGCTTCGACGCCGCGACGGGCACCCGGCGGTGGGCCGTCAGCGCCGAGTCGTCGGTCCGGCCTCCCACCCTCGCCGTCGGCGCCGGCGTCGCCGTCTACGGCACCCGGCGGACGCTCCACGGCCTCGACCTGTCGACCGGGGACGAGCGCTGGACGGTCCCCTTCGGCGTCCGCGGCGACGTGATCTTCGTCGGCGACGTCCTCTATGCGGTCGGGCGGAGCGACCCCACCAGCGAGCGCATCCTGCTGGCCGCCGTCGACGTCACCTCGGGCCGGCAGCGCTGGCAACAGGAGATATACGACCCGATCGTCGACGTGATGGCCGCCAACGGCTACCTCTATGCCATCACGACCGACGGCCGGCTGTTCGCGTTCACCAGCGTCTAGACGAACTCGACGGCACCGCTCGGCCCGTTCGTGAATCTCCCAGCGAGCGTCGCGTCTTCACTCCCTCGCCAGCGACGGCGATCGTCGTCGCTACCTCCCCGCGAGTGACTCGGTGTGCCCCCGGCCCCCAAATACTGAATAAAATACATCTGAATAGGCAATATACGGAAAATATTGGAAAATAAGACGATACTGCTGAATCCAATATTATTAATTAATATTAGGGACAATACGGGGTCCCGGAGGAGACACCTTCGGACGGATCCCAGAATGTCTGAGCAGAAGACGGCGACAACGGCGGACGAGGAACCGGAATCAGCGCTGGAGACCGCTCGTGCGCAACTCGAGCGTGCGGCGGCACAAATCGACGTCGACGCGGGGGTCGTCGAACGTCTGAAACACCCGACGAAGGTGTTCCGCGGGTCGGTGCCGCTGGAGCGTGACGACGGGACCGTCGAGATCTTCACCGGGTATCGCGCACAACACGACGACGTCCGTGGCCCGTACAAAGGTGGTCTCAGATACCACCCGGACGTGACCGAAGACGAGTGTATCGGCCTGGCGATGTGGATGACGTGGAAGTGTGCCGTGATGGATCTCCCCTTCGGTGGCGCGAAAGGCGGTATCGTCGTCGATCCGAAGGCGTTGAGCGAGTCCGAGCGGGAACGTCTCACGCGGCGGTTCGCGGAGGAGATGCGCGATTTCGTCGGCCCGACAGTGGACATTCCGGCCCCCGATATGGGCACCGATGCCCAGACGATGGCTTGGTTTATGGACGCTTACAGTATGCAGGAAGGTGAGACCGTCCCCGGTGTCGTCACGGGCAAGCCTCCAGTCATCGGCGGCAGCTACGGTCGGTCCGAGGCACCGGGCCGAAGCGTCGCTCTCATCACGCGCGAGACGGTCGATCATTACGACCTGCCACTGGAGTCGACTACGGTCGCCGTGCAGGGTTTCGGAAGCGTCGGTGCCAAGGCGGCTCGGCTACTCGACGAGTGGGGCGCGACGGTCGTCGCGGTCAGCGACGTGAGCGGCGGTATCTACGACGCGGACGGTCTCGAGACACACGAGATCGAATCCCACGACGAACGGCCGGAAGCCGTCTCGGCAACCGAAGGCGTCTCACGGATCACGAACGAGGCGCTACTGGAACTCGACGTCGACGTGCTGATCCCCGCCGCCGTCGGTAACGTGTTGACGAGCGCGAACGCCGATGCGGTGCGGGCGGATATCATCGTCGAGGGCGCCAACGGACCGACGACGGCGGAAGCCGACCGCATCTTCGCCGAGCGTGGCGTTCCGGTCGTCCCCGATATCATCGCCAACGCCGGCGGCGTGACCGTGAGCTACTTCGAGTGGCTCCAGGATATCAACCGCCGTCAGTGGTCGCTGGACCGGGTTCGTGAGGAGTTGGAGTCGGAGATGCTCTCCGCGTGGCGTGACGTTCGGGCCGAGTTCACCCGGCGCGACGTGACCTGGCGGGAGGCCGCCTACATCGTCGCGCTCTCCCGCGTCGCGGAGGCAAAGAGCACGCGCGGACTCTGGCCGTGATCCGGACCGTGTAGCCCAACTCCGGGGTTTCGAGTGTCCGCCTCGGCCTCCGAGTTCGGCGACGCTCGGATACCGCCAGGCGCGATTCGAGCTCCGGTTCCGGTGTCTACCGATCGCCTGGCCACTCTCGACGAGCCTCGCCCGTGCATTCCGCCCTCCCGTCGACACACCCCGGACCCCGTTCGGAATCGGGGCCCGTACGCGTCGCTCACGCGACTCGATCGACCAGCCGTGACCGCGTCGGCGACGCGCCCCGTGTCGACTCCAGGGCTGGTTGCCGACCGAGCGTCGCCACGGCGGCAGTAGCTATGATTTCCTATATTCAAAGAGAAATTCAGTATCAGTTCCTACTATAGGCCTCGAATATAGAAAATTTTCCAAAAACCTTATTGTTGGTATGGCGATATATGGTGTCGCATGTCACTCGACGATACCCCACCGTGGAACGATGTTCGGAACTACGTCGACGGCGACTGGCGGGACCCACGTGGCCCGAACGGACAGGAGGTCGTCAACCCGGCGACGGGCGAGTCCATCTCCTACGTCGGCTTCAGCTCCGCGGCCGACGTCGAGGACGCCGTGGAGGCCGGAATGGCGGCGTTCGAGACGTGGGAATCGACACCGGTCGAGGAGCGGATACAGCCCTTGTTCGAGCTCAAGCGTCTGCTCGAAGCGCACCAATCGGAACTCGCCGAAGTCCTCGTCCGCGAACACGGAAAGACCCGCGCGGAGGCGAACGGCGAACTGCGGCGGGGGATCGAGAACGTCGAGGTGGCGTGTGGCATCCCGTCGATGATGCAGGCGGGACACCTCCCGAACGCCGCACCGGATATCGACGAGACTGCCGTCAGGAAGCCCCTCGGCGTGTTCACCGCGATCACCCCGTTCAACTTCCCCGGGATGATCCCCCTGTGGTTCCTCCCTTACGCGGTTGCGACGGGCAACGCGTTCATCCTGAAGCCGAGCGAACAGGTCCCCGTCGTCACCGAACGGCTCTTCGAACTCATCGACCGAGCGGGCTTCCCGGACGGCGTCGTCCAACTCGTCCACGGGGGTGTGGAGACGGTGAACGCGCTGCTAGACAACGAGGACGTGGTCGGGGCGTCGTTCGTCGGTAGCACGCCGGTCGCCCGGACCGTCTACGAGCGTGCGGCCACACACGGCAAGCGAGTGCAGGCACAGGGCGGCGCCAAGAACCACATAATCGTCACCGAGACCGCCGACCTCGATTTCGCCGCCCGCAAGACGGTTTCGTCGGCGTATGCCTGCGGAGGGGAGCGGTGTCTGGCGAACGACGTCGTCGTCGTCGACGAATCCGTATACGACGAGTTCGCTGACCGACTCCTCGAGCGAGCTCGCGCCCAGACCGTCGGCGACGGTCTCGACGAGGGAACCGACATCGGCGCTCTCATCACGCCGGAACACGAGACGCGAGTGCGTGAACTGATCCAGACCGGCGTCGACGAAGGCGCCGAACTGCTCCTTGACGGACGCGACGTCACCGTCGACGGCTACGAGGACGGCAACTTCCTCGGTCCGACGGTCTTCGGTGACGTCGCTCCGGAGATGACGATTGCACGCGAGGAGATCTTCGGACCGGTGCTCGGGCTCGTCCCGGTCTCGGGACTGGACGAGGCCATCGAAATCCTCAACGGGAGCGAGTTCGGCAACGCCGCCAGTCTGTTCACCAGCAGCGGTGCCGACGCACGCACGGTCCGCCACCGTGCCGACGTCGGAAACCTCGGGGTCAACGCCGGCACCGCCGCGCCGATGGCCTTCTTCCACTTCGGCGGCCGAAAGGCGTCCTTCTTCGGTGACCTCCACGCGCAAGGCGAGGATATGATTCGCTTCTACACGGACGAAACCGTCTACATCGAGCGCTGGCCCGACGCGTAGCCGGCACGGCGTCCCCCGCCGGACCCTCCCAGTTTGCCGTCGCACGAGCCACGGGCCGGCCCACCGGCGGTACCGGTCGCCCCGGTGCCGACCGGGTCGGCTCGGGCTGGTGGCGCCGACTCCGGCCAGTCGACCGCGGCGTTTTTGCCCGCCGCCCGCACACCCGTGTGCATGAAGACGCCGGGTGGATCGGACGCGGCGAAGCGTCGCGCGGGCGAACACGCTGCCGACCTGGTGAGTGACGGCGACGTCGTCGGCCTCGGCACCGGGAGCACGGCCGCCCACGCCATCCGGGCGCTCGGACGGGCGGTCGACGCCGGCCTCGACGTCCGCGGCGTCGCCACCTCCTACGCCGCCCGCGACCTGGCCCGCGAGGTGGGGGTCCCGCTCGCCGACCTCGACGCAGTCGAACGGATCGACGTCGCTATCGACGGCGCCGACCAGGTGAGCGACGACCTCGCCCTGATCAAGGGCGGCGGCGCCGCCCACGCCCGCGAGAAGGTCGTCGACGCCGCCGCGGATCGGTTCGTCGTCGTCGCCGACCCATCGAAGGAGACGGCGACCCTCGACCGACCGGTTCCGGTCGAGGTGTTGCCGGACGCCCGGGCGACCGTCCGACGGGCGATCCGCGACCACGGCGGGACGCCGACGCTCCGGGCCGCCGAGCGGAAGGACGGCCCGGTGGTGACCGACAACGGCAACCTCGTGTTGGACTGTGATTTCGGCCCCGTCACGGACCCGGGATCGTTGGCGACGGCCCTCGCGGCGACGCCGGGCGTCGTCGCCCACGGCCTGTTCGTCGACATGGCCGACGAAATCCACGTGGGCCACGCCGACGGCGTTCGCGTACGAAGGCCCGAGTGACGCCGTCGCTGTCCGGTCGAAAAAAGTCGAGAAGTGGGGACCGACTTAGAGGTCGCGCGGCTGGACGGTCTTCCGGTCGTTCTGCTCGGCGCGCCGGGCGGCGTCGTCGAGCAGTTCCTCGACTTCCTCGTCGAGGGCATCGTAGAAGTCCGAAGCGACGTTCTTGTCCTGGAGCGCTTCCTTGACGGCGGCTTTGACGATGAGGTCTGCCATACGAGCAGTACATACCCACCCTTATTAATAAGATTTCCCAAATCGGCCGCACGTACCGCCACAGGTGCCGTTCTCGCGCGGTTCGCCCCAGATATATAAATACTGGGGCCGAAAACCGACACCTACGAGTGTCTCACGGTCGGACGGCGAGTATGCGCGAGCTTCTGGATGCGGTGGCGAGTGGCGAGTTGTCCCCGGCCGAGGCGGAGGCCCGACTCGCCGGCTACGCCACGACCGACGCCGGTCGGTTCGACGCGGCACGCGAGCGCCGTCGGGGTATTCCCGAGGCAATCCTCGGGGACGGCAAGACTCCCACGGAGGTGGCGGCGATGGTCGACGCGGCCCTGGAGACCACCGGCCGCGCCGTCGTCACCCGTGCCGACGACGGCCACGTCGCCGCCGTGACCGACGACCTGGCGGCGGGGATGACCGTCGACCACGACGAACGCGCCCGGACGCTGGTCGTCGAGGCGCCGGGCTTCGACCCGCCCGACGTCGACGCGACGGTGGCCGTCGTCACCGCCGGCACCTCCGACGCCGCGGCCGCGGGCGAGGCGGCGGTCCTGGCCCGGGCCGTCGGCGCCACGGTGGAGCGGGTCGACGACGTGGGCGTCGCCCACCTCGGGCGGATCGTCGATCACCTCGACGCCCTTCGCGGGGCGGACGTGGCCGTCGTCGCCGCCGGTCGCGAGGGCGCGCTCCCGACGGTGGTCGCCGGCCTGATCGACACGCCGGTGATCGGACTCCCGGTGTCGACGGGCTACGGCTACGGCGGCGAGGGCGAGTCGGCGCTCGCCAGTACCCTCCAGTCCTGTACGGTCCTCTCGACGGTCAACATCGACGACGGGTTCTCCGCCGGCGCCCAGGCGGGACTGATCGCACGGGCCGTCGCCGACGCCCGCCGGGGCGACGACGCCTGACCGCCACCGCCGATCGGTCGATCACGACCCGCTCGGGGGTCTCCTCTGGACGGTTGGGCACGAACGCGTGCGCGCGCGTTAGCCATTTAGGTGTGTGATCCCAAAACGTGGTACCGGCACCGGTGGTAGCCGGTTCAATCATGGCACGCTGCGATCACTGCGGGTCGCACGTCTCGGAACGCTTCGAACGGGTGTTCGCCGACGCGAACGGGCGAATCCTGGCCTGTCCGAGCTGTTCGGCCAACGCCGGCATCGCCGAAGCCTCCAGACGTCGCACCCCGAACGCCTAATCACTGCAGCGACGTTCGACCACCACGCGAAGCCACCTTCCACACCGCAATTCGGCCGCCGGCCGTGGCCGTCGCGGTCGGTCCCGCCCGGCGACCACACGCTTATAGACCCCCGTCTCCACCCCTCGACGTGCACTACGTCTACGTGCTCGAGTGTGTCGACGGCACGTACTACACGGGGTACACGACGGACGTGGAGCGACGCGTGGCCGAACACGAGGCGGGCGAGGGCGCGAAGTACACCCGGGGTCGGACGCCGGTCGAACTCCGCCACGTCGAACGCTACGAGACGCGCTCGGCGGCGATGTCACGCGAACACGAGATCAAGTCGCTCTCGCGCCGTGCGAAAGAACGGCTCGTCACCGACCCGGACGCCGACACCGACTGACCACCCACCGTCCGTGTCGTCACACCCGATTGATCAGTTCCACGTCGGTGCTACCACACGCGTGACACGACGGGTCGTCGACGCTCGTCCCCACGTCGAACGTCTCCCCACACGCATCACACCGGTAGACGACGCGTTCGTCGGCCGTGAACGCCCGTTTCAGGGTTTCGACGATGGACATACGCCTCACCCCAATAGATGGTAACGGATGGCACAATAATTCGCTTTCGCCAACCGCCGGAACGGTGGACGCTCGTCCACCCCCCCGTTCGGTGGACGCTCGTCCACCCCGCCGACGCCCACCTTTTTGCCACCGCCGTGGGAGGGTGGCGTATGGACGCCATCTCCTTCGGCACCGACGGGTGGCGCGCCCGTCTCGACACGTTCACCGACGAACGGGTGCGGACCGTCGGGCAGGCGGTCGCCGACTACCTCGCCGACGAGGGGTTCGACGCGCCGGTCGCCGTCGGCTACGACGCCCGGGCCACCTCCGAGGGCTTCGCCGAATCGCTCGCCGACGTCCTCGCCGACAACGGCTTCGACGTCCTGCTCCCGGAACGGGACCGGCCGACCCCCGTGATCGCGTGGGCCGTCGTCGACCGGGGCCTCTCCGGGGCGCTGATGGTCACCGCCTCGCACAACCCCCCCGAGTACAACGGCGTGAAGTTCATCCCCGCGGACGGCGCGCCGGCGCTGCCCGCAGTGACCGACGCTATCGAGGCCCGCCTCGCGGACCCCCGCGCCGACGGGCCCCGGGGGTCGATCGACCGCGTCGACCTCGTCGCGGCCCACGCCGCCCAGGCCCGCGACCTGGTCGACCCCGACCTGGCGGGACTCACCGTCGTCTACGACGCCATGCACGGCAGCGGCCGCCGGGTGACCGACGCCCTCCTCGAATCCGCGGGCGCGACGGTGATCCGCCGGCGCTGCGACCGGGACACCGCCTTCGGCGGGGTGCCGCCCGAGCCGAGCGCCGAACACCTGTCCGGCCTCGTCGACGCCGTGGCGGCCCACGACGCCGACCTCGGCATCGCCAACGACGGCGACGCCGACCGCCTCGCGGTCGTCACGCCCGACCGGGATTACCTCGACGAGAACCTCTTTTTCGCCGCCGTCTACGACGCCCTCCTGGCGGAACGCTCCGGCCCCGCGGTCCGAACCGTCTCGACGACGTTCCTGATCGACCGGGTCGCCGCCGCCCACGGCGAGGAGGTCGTCGAGACGTCGGTCGGCTTCAAGTGGGTCGCCGAGGCCATGGTCGAACACGACGCCCTGATGGGCGGCGAGGAGTCCGGCGGCTTCTCGATCCGGGGGCACGTCCCCGAGAAGGACGGCGTCCTGATGGCGCTGCTCGCGGCCGACGTGGCCGCCGGCGAACCCCTCGACACCCGCGTGGACCGCCTGCTCGACGTCCACGGCGACATCGTCGCCGACAAGGTGAGCGTCGACTGCCCCGACGAGCGGAAGGCGGCGGTCGTCGACGCCCTCGGCGACGCCATCCCCGAGACCGTCGCCGGTCGGGCCGTCGAGGATGTCGTCACGCTCGACGGGTTCAAACTCCTGCTCTCGGATGGCTCCTGGCTCCTGGTCCGGCCGAGCGGGACCGAACCGAAGATGCGCGTCTACGCCGAGGCCGAGAGCCGCGAGCGGGTCGACGCCATCCTCGACGAGGGCCGGGACCTCGTCGCGGCGCTCGTCTAGCCCGGATGTCGACACCTCCATGGTCCTCCGTCCCCGACGCCCGAATATGGCACCCGAGCGCCCCCGCGCCGTGATCCCTCCGTGAGCGGCGCCTACGGTCCCCTCTCGCGGGTTCGCCGGCTCCTGGCCGCGGAGACGGCCGCCATCCGCTGGTGGTTCCTCGTCGTCGCGGCCGAACTCGCACTCGTCACCGCCTACCTCGCCGTCTCGGACGTGATCGTCACCGAACCCCGCTACGTCGTCTACCCGTTCCTCTGGATCAACGCCGGGGTGTGGGCGGTGATCCGAACCGAGACGCCGAGCGTCACCCGCCGTCAGTGGGGCGTCGCGGCCGCCCTGTCCGGGGGCTACCTGTTGCTCCTCCTGGTGGTCGGCGGCACCCTCCAGCTCGGGATCGACGGGCCGCTCAACGGCGGTGCGGTCGCCTCGATCCACTGGAACATCCCGGGGCTGGGTCCGATCGTCGTCTACGGCACGCCGCGGGTCAGGCTGTCGATCATCCCGTTCAAGGTCGTCGGCTACGTCGCCATGACCTACCTCGTCTACGCCCGCCTGCTCTCGGCGTCGCGGGCGGTGCTCTCCGGCGTCCTGGGCCTGTTCTCCTGTGTCGGCTGTGCCTTCTCCCTTCTCTTGCCCCTGCTCGGAGCGACCACGCTGTTCGGCTCGACGCTGACCGGCCTCGCGTGGGACCTCTCGACCCTCGTTTTCCTACTCACCGTCGCCTTGCTCTACTGGACCGACGACATCGGGGCCGCGCTCTCGCGCCGACTCCCGCGATAACCGGCCCCGGAGGCGGTCGCCGTCCCCCGTCGGCTCGACCTCGAACCCGAGCGACTCGTAGAACGGCCGCACGTCGGGGTCGAACTCGGCGACGAGGCGGTCCCGCTCCGCGGCGGCGGCCGACACCAGCGCGGTGCCGACACCCCGGTCGCGCCACCGGCGCCGGGTCGCCACGGCGGTCACCCGGTCGCCGTCGCGGACGAGGGCGCCCACGACCCGCCCCTCGACGGTCGCCACGAGGGCCGCGCCGTCGTCGATGCGCTCCCGAACGGTCCGGGCGTCGACCGAGAGCACCGCGCCGTCGAGTACGCGCATGACGTCGAGGTGATCGTCGGCGTCGGCGGATCCGACTCGCACCCGGTCGTCGATATCGGCCGGTCGCGTCCCGTCGCCCCCCTTGACCAGCCGGAGGACGCGCACGTCGGCCTCGAAGTCGACCGTGCGGTCCTCGGGGACGGGTGAATCGTCGACGAGGACGGCCGCCTCGTGGGGGCTGAACTCGAGGGCCGCGAGCAGGTCGCCGTAGGTGGCGTCGGGGGCGACGTCGACCGCCCTGACGCCTTCGCCGACGACCTCGGCACGAACGGTCGGCATGGACGGTTGGAGTCGACCGACGGGCCTGAACCTTCGGGTTCCGCTCGGTTTATGTGCCGACCGACCCCTCGATAGGACATGAGCGATTCCGAGGGGTCGTCGGCGGGCCGGGAGATCTGGATCGAGAAGTACCGCCCCCAGACCCTCGACGAGGTGAAAGGACAGGGCGACATCGTCGACCGACTACAGAGCTATATCGAGCGCGACGACCTGCCGCACCTGCTGTTCTCGGGGCCGGCCGGCGTCGGAAAGTGCGTGACGGGCGATACCCCGGTCCTGACGAACCGCGGCGTCGAGCGAATCGGTGACGCCGTCGGTGGGGTAGAGGGGTTCGACGACCCGGACGCGGGGTTGGAAGTGCTGACGTTCCGCGACGACGGGTCGTTCGAGTTCACGACACCGTCGCACGTCTTCGGAAAGACGACGGACGACCTCGTCCGTGTCACGACGCGGGATGGAAACGATTTGACCGTGACGCCGGAACACAGACTCCTGACCGTGGCTCACGACGGACTGGAGTGGGTACGTGCCGGCGACCTCACTGCCGGGATCCGCGTCGTTCGGCCCCGTCGAACGCCGCTTCCCGAGGGCGACGGTCGCCTCGACTGGATGGGTGCGATGGACGGTGACCGAACCGTCGTCCACGTCACCGAGTCGTTCGCCGCCGACCACGACATCCCGGCCGAGGAGAACTACGTCGGCAAGAAGAAACGCGTGGTCGCTGGCTTCCGACGTGGGGAGTCGGACGCCACTATCGCGGACGCCGCCGGCACGACGACAAAGACCGTCCAGTCCTACCGCCGAAACCTCGACGTGGACTTGGACGAACCGAGTACCGTCTGTTCGCTGTCGTCCCTCCGTGGTCTCGACGTCGCCCGCGACGAACTACGCACGCACGTTACGGCCGTCCAGTACGTCACCCGGAACAACCAGCGTTCCGAGCCGATCACGCCACCGTGGGAACTCACGCCGACGCTGGCGTCGTTCGTGGGGCTTGCCGTGAGCGAGGCCCGGATCGATGGCGGTCGGGTGAAGTTCTACAATACGGACGACGGGCTACTCGACCGGTTCGAGACCGCCGCCGAGTCGGTGTTCGGTCTCCAACCGCGACGGGGAACACAGGACGGCGTTCCGTACCGCGAGCTTCACACGCGGACGCTGACACACTTCCTCGCAGCCTGTTTCGACGTCGACGGCGGGACGGCCGGCATCGGTTCCACGCTCGTCCGCGCCGACGAGGCGAGTCGGACGGCGTTCCTCCGTGCCGTCTTCGACGCCGAGGCGCACGTTACCGAACACGGGATTATCGAGTTGACACAGAAGGACGAACACCTCATCACCCTTCTCTCGTACTTGCTCTCGGGATTCGGCATCCCGAGTCGACGCAAGCGCGAGCGGAAGGCGCCGACGAACGGCTCGGGAACCGAGCGGGCGTACCACACGCTGTACGTCTCCAGTGCCCGACATCTCGAGCGATTCGCCGACTGCGTCGGGTTCAGCATCGACGAGAAGGCGGATCGGCTCGAAACCAACGCCGCCCGCGATCCGAATCCGAACGACGATACGGTGCCGACACAGGACGCCGCCGATACGCTCTGTGAGCGGCTCTACCTGACGAAAGGCGACTACATCCCCGACAGTCTGAATCCCGAATCCCCCGGTCGCGAGCGGTATCTCGACTGCGTCGACGCCCTCGTGGATGCGGCGACGGCGCGCCTCGACGACGCGCAGCGGACGCTCGAACGGATCGACGAACTCGCCGCAGATCTCGATGCCGTCGCATCGATCCCCGCGACGGGGGTCGGCACGCGCGACGACTTGGAACCGATCGAGACGCGACGAACCCTCGCCGAACGGGTCGGCGTCGGATCCGACCGACTGCTGGAGTACGCGGACGGCCGCCGCACGCCCGGCAGCGACCGAACGATCGAACTGCTCGATCGGCTTCACGAAGACGGCGTCGACGTCGACGTCGAGCACGTTCGAGCGACGCTTCGGGACGCCATCGAGACGCTGGAGATTCCATACGAGCACGTCGCGGACGGGACGGACATGCACGGGACGGACGTCCAGAGCCTCCTCGACGGCGGCAACGACCTCGGATCGCTGACGCGGTTCCGAACCATCGCCGATCGCATCCGGTCCATCGCGTCCGGACTCCCGTCCGCGGCGGTCCTCGACGCGCTCACGACGCTACACACGCTCACCGATGCCGACCTCTACTTCGACGAGGTCGAATCGGTCGAACCGGTCGACGAAGCACGTCGGGTCTACGACCTCGCCGTCCCCGGAACCCGCAACTACGTCGCCGGCGGCGTGCCGTCGGTGATGCACAACACCACCTGCGCCACGGCCATCGCCCGTGAGGTGTACGCCGACGACTGGCGGGGCAACTTCCTCGAACTCAACGCCTCCGACCAGCGCGGCATCGACGTCGTGCGCGACCGGATCAAGAACTTCGCGCGCTCCTCCTTCGGCGGCTTCGACTACCGGATCATCTTCCTCGACGAGGCCGACTCTCTGTGCGTACCGCCGGGGACAGAGGTGGTCACCGGCTATCCGTCAAACCCCGAAGTGAAGCCGATAGAAGAAGTGAGCGACGACGGTGAGCCGATCCCGTCGGTCGACTTCGAGACGAACGAGATACAGTCCGACAGCGGGAAACTCGTCGATTCGGGCGTTGCGGACTTCTTCGAGATCGAACTGGCGGATGGCCGGTCCGTTCTGGCGAGTCCGAGCCACCCGTTCTTCGTGATCGACGAGGACGGGAAACTCGTCGAGAGGGAGTTGCACGAACTGTCCCCGGGGGACGAGATCGCGGATTTCAAAGACGACATCGGCGTGTCGCGGTGTGAGATCTGTGATGCGTGGACCGCCGGACGCTTCTGCTCCGTCGACTGCAAGGACGAAGGGCACAGCCGGGATATGAGCGGCGAACGGAACCCGATGCACGGGACGACGTGGTCGGACGAACGACGCCGGAAGATCGTCGAGAAACTCTCTGACGGGAGGTTCGCGGGCGAAAACAACCCGAACTACGGTGGCGAGTTCCACGGCGTCCACGTCTGGGAAATGGACGAGCGGACGGTCGAGCGCGTCCGCGAAACGATCAGCGAGATGCGGTCCGGAACGCCGTGGGAGGAGTGGGTCGTCGATGCCGATCCCGAACGGGTGAAAGAGGATATCGGGTCGGCCTCTGCCGAGTGGTGGGAGGGCCTCGGCGACGACGAGCGAGCGGCGATCATCGAAAAGAGCGTCGAGAGTACGGATTATCCGGTCCGTGATATCAGCGGCGACGACAACCCCATGCGCGACCCCGAGATCGCACAGAAAGTCTCGGACGCACTACAGGGACACGAACCGACTGGCGGCAACGTCAGACACAGCGACGAACTCGGTCACCTCGTCCGCTCCGACTGGGAGTACGAGGTCGCTAAGGCGTTGCAGGACGCGAACATCGACTACGAGTACGAGCCCGCGTTCGAACTGTCCGATTCCGTGTTTCACCCGGACTTCCTGGTCGACGATACGGTAATCGAGGTCAAGGGCGTTGCCGAACTGTGGGGACAGACGGAGAAAGTAACGGAATTCCTCGACACCTACGGCGACGAATACACGTTCGTCGTTGTCGGCGACTCGGAACTCCCCCACCACGAACACTACGAGCGGTCGGAGTTCGATCCTGCAGTACTCTCGGATGGCGGCCTCCGGACGGTCGACACCGTAGAGATCAGTCGCATCGAACACAGCCACCGGGGCAAGGCCTACAACATCAGTATGGAGGGAACGCCGAACTTCATGCTCGCCAACGGGATTCTGACACACAACACCTCCGACGCCCAGTCGGCGCTCCGCCGGACGATGGAGCAGTTCGCGGACAACACCCGCTTTATCCTCTCGTGTAACTACTCCAGTCGGATCATCGACCCGATCCAGTCCCGGTGTGCGGTCTTCCGGTTCTCGCCGCTGTCCGACGACGCCATCGCGGCGCAGGTCCGCGAGATCGCCGACGCGGAGGGCATCGAGACGACCGAGGACGGCCTCGACGCCATCGTCTACGCCGCCGGCGGCGACATGCGACGGGCGATCAACACGTTGCAGGCGGCGGCGACGACCGGCGACGTCGTCGACGAGGAGGCCGTCTACACCGTCACCGGTACCGCCCGCCCCGAGGAGATCGAGTCGATGGTCGAGGCCGCCATCGAGGGCGACTTCCCCCGCGCCCGTTCGACGCTGGAGACGCTGCTCGTCGACTCCGGCATGGCCGGCGGCGACGTCATCGACCAGCTCCACCGGTCGGCGTGGGACTTCGACCTCGACGACCGCCGAACCGTCCAGTTGATGGAGCGCCTGGGCGAGGCCGACTACCGCATCACCGAGGGGGCCAACGAGCGGGTGCAGTTGGAGGCGATGCTGGCGGCGCTGGCACTGGAGTCGGAGTGAGCCGGTCGAATGCCGTGTGCCCCCGTCACGGGGCGTGAGGGCCGTTCCCGGAACTGTTTTAGGCGGAGACGGGCCAACGTGGTGGTAATGAGCGAACTCGAAGACGCCTACCGCCTCGAGTACTTCGAGGAGGAGGGGTTCACTCGACAGGAGTGTGCCTCGTGTGGCGTACACTTCTGGGCGCGGGTGGACCGCGAGACCTGCGGCGAGCCCCCCTGCGACGACTACGCCTTCATCGGTGATCCCGGATTCGACGAGGCCTACACCCTCGAGGAGATGCGCGAGACCTTCCTCTCCTTTTTCGAGGACAACGGCCACGAGCGCATCGAGCCCTACCCGGTCGCGGCGAACCGCTGGCGCGACGACGTCCTCCTGACCCAGGCCTCCATCTACGACTTCCAGCCGCTGGTGACGTCCGGCGAGACGCCGCCGCCGGCCAACCCACTCACCATCTCCCAGCCCTGCATCCGGATGCAGGACATCGACAACGTGGGCAAGACCGGCCGGCACACCATGGCCTTCGAGATGATGGCCCACCACGCGTTCAACACCCGCGAGGACGCCGACGGCGAGTACGCCTACGAGGGTGAGGTGTACTGGAAGGACGAGACCGTCGAGTACTGCGACCGCTTCTTCGAGTCGATGGGCGTCGACCTCGCGGACATCGTCTACATCGAGGACCCGTGGGTCGGCGGCGGCAACGCCGGCCCCGCTTTCGAGGTGATCTATCGCGGCCTCGAACTCGCCACGCTCGTCTTCATGTCGATGGAGCAGGACCCCGACGGCGAGTACGAGATGAAAGACGGCAACCGCTACAGCCCGATGGACACCTACATCGTCGACACGGGCTACGGGCTGGAGCGGTGGACCTGGATGAGCCAGGGGACGCCGACGGTCTACGAGGCGGTCTACCCCGAGATGATCGACTTCCTGACCGACCACGCGGGGATCGACCACTCCGAGGAGGAGCGGGCGCTGATCCAGGAGGCCGCCCGCCTCTCGGGCTACCTCGACGTCGACGAGATCGACGACCTGGCCTCCGCCCGGGCCGAGGTGGCCGACGAACTCGGCGTCGACGCCGCGGAGTTGACCGCCCTCCTCGAACCCCTGGAGGACGTCTACGCCATCGCCGACCACTGCCGGACGCTCGCGTACATGCTCGGCGACGGCATCGTCCCGTCGAACGTCGGCACGGGTTATCTCGCACGGATGGTGCTCCGGCGGACCAAACGCCTCGTCGACGGGCTCGACATCGACGCGCCGCTCGACGAACTCGTCGACATGCAGGCCGAGCGCCTGGGCTACACCAACCGCGACACCGTCCGCGACATGGTACGGACGGAGGAGCGAAAGTACCGGGAAACGCTCGAACGCGGCCGTCGCAAGGTCGAGAGTATCGCCGAGGAGTACGCCGAACGCGACGAGCCGATCCCCCGGGGGACGCTGATCGAGCTGTACGACTCCCACGGTATCCAGCCCGACATGGTCGCCGACATCGCCGACGAGTACGGCGCCGCGGTCGACGTGCCCGACGACTTCTACGGGCTGGTCGCCGCCCGGCACGAGGGCGGCGGCGACACCGAGTCGGTCACCGACCGCGACGAGCGGCTGGCCGACCTTCCGGAGACAGAGCGGCTCTTCTACGACGACCAGGAGCGGATCGAGTTCGAGGCGGTCGTCCTCGACGTGTTCGAGCGCGAGGACGGCTACGACGTCGTCCTCGACCAGACGATGTTCTACCCCGAGGGCGGGGGACAGCCGGCCGACACCGGGACGCTCTCGACCGACGAGACGACCGTCGAGGTGACGGACGTCCGGCGCCGCGACGGCGTCGTCCTCCACCGGACGGCCGACGACCCCGGCAAGGGGGAGTTCGTCCGCGGCCGGATCGACGCCGACCGCCGGTTCAGCCTGATGCGACACCACACGGCGACCCACGTCGTCGGCCACGCCGCCCGGCAGGTGCTCGGCGATCACGTCCGGCAGGCGGGCGCACAGAAGGGGACCGACCGTGCACGGCTCGACATCCGCCACTTTCGGCGGCTCTCCCGCGAGGAGGTAAAGGAGATCGAACGCGTCGCCAACAAGGTCGTGACGGACAACCTGTCGGTCACCCAGGAGTGGCCGGACCGACACGAGGCGGAGGCCGAACACGGCTTCGACCTGTACCAGGGCGGCGTCCCCCCGGGACAGCAGATCCGTCTCATCCACGTCGACGACGACGTGCAGGCGTGTGCGGGCACCCACGTCTCCCGGACGGGCGACATCGGCGCGATCAAGATCCTCGGAACCGAGCCGATCCAGGACGGGGTCGAACGCCTCGTCTTCGCGGCCGGCGAGGCCGCCATCGAGGCGACCCAGCGCACCGAGGACGCCCTCTACACCGCCGCCGACACCCTCGACGTCGATCCCGAGGACGTCCCCGAGACGGCCGAGCGCTTCTTCGAGGAGTGGAAGGAACGGGGTAAGCAGATCGACCGCCTGAAGGAGGAACTCGCGGAGGTGCGCGCGGCGGCGGCCGATCCCGACGCCGTCGAGGTCGGCGACGTCTCGGCCGTGATTCGGCGGATGGACGCCGACGCCGACGAGTTGCGTGCGACCGCGAACGCCATCGTCGACGAGGGCGCGGTGGCGGTCCTCGGAAGCGCCGCGGGCGGCAGCGCCCAGTTCGTCGTCGGCGTCCCCGACGACGTCGACCTCAACGCCGGCGAGGTCGTGGGCCGTCTGGCGGGTCGCGTCGGCGGCGGCGGCGGCGGCCCGCCCGACTTCGCACAGGGCGGCGGCCCCGACGTCGACGCCCTCGACGACGCCCTCGACGACGCTCCCGACGTCCTGCGGGCGATCCGAAACGCCTGACTCCGTCGTCACGCCGCCGAGTATCACTCCTGAGGATCGGGGGCGAGCCTTGATGTACGAAGACGCGGCACCTCGTCGCGTGAAGTCGTCGTGGCTCCCGAGTCCGTCCGCGCTGTCGGTGTACGGACTGCTCCTTGCGGGTATCGTGGCGCTCGTCGGCGTCTCGGTTCCCAGCAGTTCGCTCCTTCGGCAGGTGTCGCCGGTCGCGCTCGTGACCGGAGCGAACCCCGTCGACGTCCCGTCGCTGGCGCTGAGCGGCGGCTTGCTCGCCGTCGGGGTCGCGGCCATCGCGCTCGGCCTGTCGTTGCTCTTCGCTCGCGTCTCCCGATAGTCACCCGGCGCGGCCCGACGGGAACGCCTCAAGTGGTTCGCCCGTCTACGGTCGCCCATGTCCACCGCGTCCAACGGCTCCGTGTCCCTGTACTACGAGGTCGACGGTGATCCGGACCGGGGGACGGTCCTGCTCCTCGGCGACGCGGGCTACGGCGCCTGGCAGTGGGGGTGGCAACACGCGGGCCTGACCGGCCCCTTCGAGACGGTAGTGACCGATCTCCGCGGTACCGGCCGCTCCGACGCTCCGCCCGGTCCCTACACCGTCGACGACTTCGTCGCCGACGTCCAGGCCGTCCTCGAAGCGCACGGCAGTCGGCGGATCCACGTCGTCGGCGCCGGCCTCGGGGGGATGGTCGCGCTCGAACTCGCGCGCCTCTCCTCGCGCCCGCGGTCGCTCGCCCTCCTCGGCACCGCCCCCGTCGGCGCCGACCTGACCCTCGATCCGCTGTACGGCGACCCGTCCGATCCCGACGCCCTGGAGGCGTCGCTCGCGGCCGCCCTCTCGCGGGACTTCCTCGACGCCCATCCGGACGTCGTCGAACAGGTCGTCGAGTGGCGCGCCGCCGAGGACGCCACCCCCGAGGCGTGGGCGGCACAGGCCGCCGCCGTCGAGGCGTTCGACGTCTCGGATCGGCTGTACGAGGTCGACGTCCCGTCGCTCGTGATCCACGGCCGCGACGACGCCGTCTGGCCGGTCGAGCGCGGCCGACGCCTCGCTCGCGAGCTGCCACGGGGGGAGTTCGTCGGCCTCGACGGTGGCCACCTGATCGGGATCGAGCGCTCCCGCGCGGTCAACGATCGACTGTTCGGCTTCCTCGGGGCGTAAGAGCCAACCGTCTCGGCGGCCTCACCGTGCGTATGCAGCGCCCCCGTCTCGCCCTTCTGGACGCCTCCCACGGCGCCGACCACACCCGCCGCAACTTCCGGCGGGAGCTAGACGCCGACCTCGCCGAGTTCGACGTGACTGTCGGCGACCTGCCGCCGAACTTCGACTACGACGGCGTGGTCGTCACCGGGTCGCGGGCCTCGGTCTACTGGGACGAGTCCTGGATCGACGACCTGCTCACCTGGATCGAACGGGCGGTCGACCGCGGTCTGCCGGTCCTCGGGGTCTGTTACGGGCACCAGGCGCTCGCGGCGGCCCTCGGCGGCCGCGTCGAGGCGATGGACGACGTCGAGATCGGTTACCGGGAGATCGACGTCGTCGACGCCGATCCCCTGCTCGCGGGGATCGACTCGCCCTTCGTCGCCTTCGAGACCCACTCCGACCGCGTGGCCGACCTCCCCCCCGGCGGGACCGTCCTCGCGGAGAACGACCGGGGGATCCAGGCGTTCCGGCGCGGCGACTGCTGGGGCGTGCAGTTCCACCCCGAGTACGACCGATCGAGCGCCGAGACGGTCACCCGTGGGAAGGACCTCCCCGAGGCTCGCATCGAGGCGGTCGTCGACGGCATCGACGCCGACGCCTACGCCGCGGCCTGTCGGACCAAGCGGCTGTTCGACAACTTCCTCGAACACGTTCGGTTGCGGGCGGTCGAGACGGCGGCGGACGCGTAGTCGATGGCCGACGACGGCCCACCACCGTTTTTCACCGCTCCCCACGGAGGTGGGGTATGAGCCACGACGTCACCATCGACGAGAAGCGGGTCTACGCGGACCGGACGGGCGCCACCGAGATACTGGTCGCCGCCGAACAGGGACTGGTCGTCGCCTCGCTCTCGGCCGACCTCGTCGGCGAGTTCGGCCTCGACCACCGGGCGGCCGTCCGGGACGTGGCCGCGACCGGCGACCGCCGCGTCCTCGCCACCGACGGGGACGTCCTCGTGGGGAGCTACGACCCCACCGACTTCGGGACCGCCGTCGCCGTCGGCTTCGACCGCGAGGGGGCGCCGCTGGCGGCGGCCCCCGACGGCCGGGTCGCCCGCCTCGACGACGGCTGGACGCGGCTGGGGACCGTCGACGACCCCCGCGCGGTCGACGCGGGGATGATCGCCGCGGCCGACGGCGTCCACCGGGTCGTCGACGACGGCCTGCGGCCGGTCGGCCTCGCCGACGTCCGCGACGTCCACGGCCGGGACCTGCCGTTCGCGGCGACCGGTGACGGCCTCTACCGACTGGGCAACGGCTGGATGGACGAACGCGACGGCGCGTTCGCGGCGGTGGGCGCCGACAGGGACCGGGCCGCAGCCGTCGGCGACGCCGGCCTCCTCGTCCGCGAGGACGTCGCGGCGTGGTCGGCCGTCGAGACGCCTGCGACCGACCGGATCGTCGACGTGGGGTTCACCGAGGCGGCGACGGTGGCGGTGACCACCGACGGGACGTTGCTGGCGGACGCGGGCGACGGCTGGCGGACGCGGACGCTGGGTGTGACCGGCGTCTCGCGGCTGGCGGTGCAGGCCTAACGGAAACGGTTTTCGGCCCGGCCGTCGACCCCCCCGTATGATCGTTCCGGGTTCCGAGTCACAGGCGCTGGGTGCGGCCCTAGCCGCGGAGACGGGGGAGCCGCTGGCCGCGGTCCGCTACGAGCGGTTCCCCGACGGCGAACGGATGGCGTCGGTCGAGGTCCCCGCCGACGCCGACCGGGCCGTCGTCGTCGCCGCGACGACCACCGACGCCGCACACGTCGAACTCCTGCAGTTACAGGACGCCGTCCGCGAGGCGGGCGTCGAGGAGGTGGTGACGGTCCTCCCCTACATGGGCTACGGGCGACAGGAGCGTGCGTTCGAACCCGGGCAACCCGTGTCGGCCCGGGCCGTCGCCCGCGCGATATCGACGGGGACCGACCGGGTCGTCCTCGTCGACCCCCACGAGGCGTCGGTGACCGACTGCTTCGACGTGCCCTGCGACGTGGTGCGGGCCGCGTCGCGGCTGGCGACCCCTCTGCCCGGGGGGCTGACCGACCCGCTTTTCCTCTCGCCCGACGCGGGCGCCGTCTCCCTCGCCGAGTCGGTGCGCGACGCCTACGGCCGCGGCGCCGTCGACTACTTCGACAAGGTGCGTCACTCGGGAACGGAGGTCGAGATCACGCCGGGCGACGCCGCCGTCGAGGGGCGGGACGTGGTCGTCGTCGACGACATCGTCGCCACGGGGACGACCATGAGCGAGTCCATCGCCGTCCTCGACGACCGGGCGGCGGCCGCGGTGTACGTCGCCTGCGTCCACCCCCTGCTCGCGCGGGCGGCGCGGACGAAACTCGAACGCGCCGGCGTCGAGGCCATCTACGCCACCGACACCATCGAACGCGACGTGACCGCCGTCTCCGTGGCGCCGGCCCTCGCGGACGCCCTGTAGGCGATGGCCGGCCCCGACGTCCCGACCCCCGACGACGCCCTCGTCCTCGACCCGGACTGTCGCCGGTGTCCCGCCCTCGTCGACGCCTGCCACGTATAAACCATCCCGCGAAACATTTTTAAATCAACCGTCGAACTACCGGACACCGAACGAATCGGCCGGCCTCGGTGCCGGTCGGGGATCCGACCATGACGACGACACCCTCACGACGACGCGTGCTCGGTGCGCTCGGCGCCACGTTCGCGGTCGGTGCCGCCGGCTGTCTCGGCGGGACGGCCGGCGACAGCGGGGCCGAACCGACGACGGCGGCGACGCCGACGCCGGAGCGGTCCTCGGTCCAGTTGCTCCTGGACTGGAAGGCCAACGCCACCCACGCCGGGCACTTCGTCGCCCGGGAGCGGGGGTTCTACGAGGCCGAGGGCCTGAGCGTCGACATCGTCTCCGGGAAGGGCGGCGCCTCGACGGCGAAACAGGTCGGCCTGGAGAAGTATCCGCTGGGGCTGACGAGTGCCGCGGCGACGCTCGGCACCCGCGACGAGGGCGTGGCGCTCCAGGCCTACGCCGCCGCCCAGCAGGGTCCGAACAGCGTGGTCTACACCACCGCCGAGGCCTTCGGCGGACAGCTCGACGGGCCCGCGTCGCTCGCGGGCAAGACGGTCGCCGTCCCGCCGGCGGCCTCGAACCTCGCGCTGCTGAAGGCCATCCTGAAGGGGGCGGGCGTCCTCGGCGAGGTGTCCTTCCTCGAAGTGGGGTGGGGCGGGCTGACCTCCTCGGTGCTGTCCGGCGACGCCAACGCCGCGCTCGGGGCCTTCCCCGACGGTATCTCGCTCGGCCGCGACGGCCACGACTCCGCGATGCTGTGGATCGCCGATCACATCCCCACCGTCGGGCGGTCGGTCGTCGCCAACCCCGCCTTCGTGGAGTCGAACCCCGAGACCCTGCGGGCGTACCTCCGGGCCACCGCCCGCGGGTGGGCGTGGGCGTCGAACAACCCCGAGGGGGCGATGGACCACCTCGTCGACGCCCAGCCCCGACTGGAGGCCTCCTACGACCTCGGCGTGACGAAGATCAAGCACACGGCGAAGCGCCTGATCCTGACCGACGCGGTGCGGGAACACGGCTGGGGGTGGCAGTCCGCGACGGCCTGGGGGACCGTCGCGGACGCGCTGACCGAGGCCGACCTCCTCTCGGCGGACGTCGCCGTCGACGACGCGTGGACCAACGCCTACCTCGACGGCGACGACCCCTACGTCGGATCGTACGCCGACCGGGTCTCGGCGGAGTACGAGTTCTGACCCGTGGGTGGGACGCGCTCGCTGTCCGGCGCCGAGCGCGCACCCGCCCTCGGGCGGCGGTCGGCGGCGCTGCTGGTCGCGGCCGCCGCCCTGTTCTGCTGGCACGCCCTCGCCGTCGTCGTCGGCGTGCCGTCGCTGTTGCTCCCGGCGCCCGCGACGGTGGCCGCGACGCTCGTCCGTCGGGCCCCCGAGATGGCCCCCCACGTCGCCTACACGGGCTACGAGGTGATCCTCGGGGGTGGCCTCGGGGTCGGCGTCGGCGTCCTGCTCGCGCTCGCGCTCGCCGTCTCCCGTCCGATCCGACTGCTCGGAACGCCACTCCTCCTCGGGGTGCAGGTCGTCCCGGTGGTGGTGTTCGCCCCCCTCCTGATCCTCCTGTTCGACGCGACGCTCCTGACCCGGACGCTCATCGCCGCCCTCCTCACCTTCTTCCCGGTGACGGTGGCGACCCTCGACGGCCTCCGGTCGGTACCCGCGGGCCAACTGACCCTCCTCCGGTCGGTCGGCGTCCCGCGCTGGCGACGCGTCCTCTACGTCCGCGTCCCCAACGCCCTCCCGACGTTCGTGACGGGGCTGAAACTCGCTACGCCGGTCGCCATCCAGGGGGTCATTCTCGCGGAGTTCCTGGCCGCCGAGCGTGGCATCGGACACCAACTGCTCGCGACGGCCAAGCGCTTCGACACCGCGCTCCTGTTCGCGTACGTCCTCGTCCTCGCGGCGTTCGGCGTGGCGCTGTTCGTCGCGGTGGCGGCCGTCGAGCGCCGGCTCCACGCCGACGCCACGGACGTGACCGACCTGCTCGAATCCACCGGCGTCCTCGGGAGCGCGTCGCTCCCCGCCCGCGGCACCGCCGCCGTCGCGTCCGTCCTCCTCCTCCTCGGTGGCTGGCACGTCGCCGCCGCGGCGACGACCCTCCTCCCGACGCCCGCGGCCGTGGCCGCCACGCTCGCCGCCTTCCCCGCGCTCTTCCTCTCCACGAGCGTCGACACGCTGACGAAGTTCGGCGTCGGGTGGGGCGCGGGCGCGGCCGTCGGACTCGCCGTCGGCACCGCCACCGCGCTGGTCCCGGAGGCCCGCTCGACCGTCGAGGGGTCGCTGATCGGCCTCCGTGCGGTCCCGGACCTCGCGCTCGTCCCCCTCCTGCTCGTGTGGGTTCGCATCTCCTTCGAGGCGGCGGTGGTCCTCGTCGCCATCGCGGCGGTGTTCCCGGTCACCGTCGGCACCGCCGCGGGACTGCGGCGGATGCCCGCCGCACACGCCGACCTGCTGGACCTGGTCGACGCCGCCCCCCGGCGTCGGCTCGCGGTCCGGTTCAGACACGCCGTCCCCGCCCTCTTCGCCGGCGTCAAACTCTCGGTCGTGCGGAGCCTCGCCGCCGTCGTCGTCGCCGAGTGGTTCGTCGCCGAGTCCGGGGTCGGCGTCCTCCTGCTTCAGGGGATGACCAACGGCCAACCCGCGCTCACCTTCGCCGCGGCCGTCGTGCTCTTCGGCCTCGGGTTCGGCCTGTTCGGCCTGACCGCCGGCCTCCAGCGTCGCGCCTCGTGGTGACCGCCGCCGCGTAGTTTCTTTAGCGTGGACACACTATCCGCACCCATGACCGACTGCATCTTCTGTTCGATCGTCGACGGCGAGATTCCGAGCGACACCGTCTACGAGGACGACACCGTCGTGGCCTTCCACGACGCCAACCCGCTGGCCCGCGGGCACACGCTCGTCATCCCCAAAGCACACCACGAACGCCTCGACGACCTCCCCGCGGACCTCGCGACCGACGTCTTCGCCGCGGTCCACGGCCTGACCGGCCGCGTGGAGCGGGCGGTCGACGCCGAGGCGACGACGGTCGCCGTCAACAACGGCGAACTGGCCGGGCAGGAGGTCCCCCACGTCCACGTCCACATCGTCCCGCGGTTCGCCGACGACGGCGGCCGCCCGATCCACGCCCTGATCGACGAGCGTCCGGAGCTGGACGACGACGAACGAGCCGAGGTGGCCGCGGCCATCGAGTCCGCCTGACCGGCGACGTCCCGCCCCTCATTATACAGATAAATGAGTCAAAGGAAATGCAAACAAACGCATTTATACTAACGATGCGTGCACCCTGATGCGAGAGGTGATCGAACATACGAACAAATAGAGGCGATTGGTGACCGATTCGACGATCTGGTCTCGCCGCATCGTCAACGCCACACGAGCCGGTCAGTCTTCAGGGTGATCGGACTGGGAATGCTACCCATCAGCTCGTCCATGGCCGACACGCCCATCCGCTCCCGGTGGGCGTTCACCCTGGTTTCGCGATATGCCACATCACCTGCCCGCTGGCCACGGGCACCGATTCTCACGGTCGATTCCTGCCACGGTAACCGATCCGCCACCACGAGCGGATCGACCGCCCCGACGCCGAGTCCGCCGGGAGCCCCGCCGACGCCGTTACGCCGCCGGGACGTACCGTGCGCCGTCGCGGTTGATCGCGTCCCGCTCGGCCAGCGTGTCCAACACCGGAAAGAGCGTGATCTTCCGGAGGTCTAGGGCTTCGTGCAGTTCTTCGACCGTCGCCCCGTCGGTGGCAGCGAGGAACACGTAGACGAGTTTCGATTCCGCGGATCGGAGCGTCTCGGGCACGTCGATGTTCGGTCGGTCGCGCTCGTTCACGTCGGCGGCGAGGTGGGTGGCACTCATCTCGACTAGTCCGATGAGCTACATGTCCATAAAAATTTCTGCAATATGATATGTCGTAATCGATCCGGATAATTCCCTCATCGACGATGGCAACGGATTCGTAAAATCGGAACAGATCCCTATATAACGATCTTTACGCTAGTTTTCGACTTCCGAGACATTCGCGCTCGTTCGTGGTCGATCCCGCGTACTTTCCCATTATCTATCGGAAAAATTACCTTCGTGAACGGCGGGCAGCCGTCACCCGACCACCGTCAGGTCGAAGTCGGTCGCGTCCGTACGGCCCGCATGTCGACACTGCCGTCGGCGTCGCCCGCCGTATCGTTGCTGTTCCCGGTCGGCGTCGCCGCCGCCGTGGTCGCGACGCTCGTGATGGACGTGGTGATGGCCCGCCTTCCGGAGGGGGAGACGCCGCCGTTCGTCGCGGCCGGCGTCCTGACCGGCCGACCGCCGGACGATGCCCCCGGCCGTCTCGCCGCCGTCGTCCACTACCTCGCCGGCGTCCTGACCGGCCCGCTTTTCGTCTGGCTCTCCCTGACGGGCACGGCCCTGTTCGGCCCGTCGCTCGTCGTCACCGCGATCGCGGCCGGCCTGCTCTATGCCCTGATGGTCGCCTTCTTCGCCGTCGTCGTGTTGCCCCGGTCGCGGGTCGCCGACGGTCGGGTTCCCGCCATCCGACGGGGGTGGGCGGTGTCGGCGGCCGCGTACCTGGCCGTCCTCGTCCCGCTCGTCACCCTCGTCGGGCGGACGCTCTGATACGGATTATTGTAACTGGTTGCCGGTGGTTCGCCGGACCGTCTCGGCGAACCACCGGTAATGACTTACAATAAACAGTATGAGCCCACTGGTTATGCGTCACGGCCGCCAAGATGGGGTATGGCTCGCGTCACCGATCTCTTCGTCGCGCCCGCAGGCTCCGAACCCATGGCGTCGGTCGACCGCGTCGAGGCCGTCGCCGACGCCGGCCTGCGCGGCGACCGCTACTGCACCGGCGAGGGGTACTACTCCCCCTACGACACCTGTCAGGTGACGCTCGTCGCCCACGAGGCCCTCGCGGAAATCGAGCGCGAGGCGGGTATCGACCTGACCGACGGCCGCCACCGGCGCAACGTCGTCGTCGCCGGTCTCGACGTCCACGACCTCCTCGATCACCGGTTCCGACTCGGCGAGGCGACGCTCGTCGGGACCCGTCCCCGTCCGCCCTGCGCACACGTCGAGGAACTCGCCGAGGAGGCGGGCGTCGCCAGAGCCCTCGGCGACGGCCGTGGTGGGATCTGTGCCGACGTGATCGAGGGCGGTCCCGTCGCCGTGGGGTCGACGGTGACCGACCTCGGCGACCGGGACCGCACCGACGCCATCGTCGAGCGGCTGCGCGCCGAGGGGGAGTGAGGCGGGCGTCGCTCAGCCGGCGGTGCCGTTTCGCGCCGACTCCGTGGCTGCCCCGTACCAGTCGGGGTGTTCCACGGTCGTGGTACCGACTCCGGTGATGCGGACGGTCGTCGAGAGGTCGCGCTTCCCGTCGCGGTACCGAACGGTCCGTTCGCTCTCCAGCCTGCGGACCACGCCGTCCGCATCGATCAGGAGCGTCAGCGACCCGTTCGAGGCCACGGCGGTGTCGTTCAGCGCGGCGGTCACGCGGTAGCGGCGTCGTCCGTCCCGTAACACCGGCTCGACCGTCGCGTTCCGGCGGGTGCTCAGCCGGTAGAGGCGGGTCCGCTGGAGCGCGGCGTTCAGTTTCACCGGCGAGTCGAACAGGGGGACCCGGTCGTAGGTACTCGTCCCGTTTCGGCGCACGCGTCGGTACGTCGTCGCCCCGTCGCGCCAGGCGGCGACGCTGTCGGGGCCGGCGGCGACGCGCTCCGGTGGGTCGCCCACCGCGTCCCGGCGACTCACCACCGTGCCACGGATCGGATCGCCGGGAGCCACGCGCCACGTCCGGTTGCTGACGGCGGTGTAGTTCCCGCTCCGTGGCCGCATCGTCGTGGTCGATCGGACGGTGAACGGTTGGTCGTCGAGAGCGTCCGTGTGTGCCCGAATCAGCGCGTTCGTATCGGTCACGTCGTCGGTCGAGAGTCCCGGCGACGGCCCCGACTGTCCCGTCGGCGCGACACAGCCGGCGGCGACCACCAACAGACAGACGAACGGCACGGCCGGCCCCCTCATCGCGGGATCACCGCCGGGAACCCGTAGAAGTAGTAGTAGATCTCCGCGAGCCCCGACGCCGCGAGCAGGGCCCCCGAGACGCGGTAGATGCGCTCGGTGTGCTCGCGCAGGACCGACACGACCGACGTGCCGCCGAGCGCGGAGAGTCCGGTCACCGCCGTCAACACGGCGCTCATCCCGAGGGCGTACGCGACGGCGATGCCGACGCCGACCGCCGGCGCCGACGCCAGTCCCTTCGCGACGACGGCGACGAACAGCGGCGCCGTACAGCCCGCGGCGGCCCCGGCGTACAGGACGCCGAAGACGAAAAAGCCGACCACCGACCGTCGCCGCTCCGGAAGTCGGACGTGGACGGGCGAGCGACCCCGCCAGCCGACGGCCATCGCGACACCGGCGATCAGAAACAGGCCGCCGACGACGGCTTCGAGCACCGCGATGTCCGCGAGTGCCCGCGCTCCGAGCGCGGCCGTTGTTCCGGCCAGCCCGACGTAGACGAGCGTGATGCCGAGGCTCACGACGACGCTTATCAGCCCTGCCCGGACGAGTGGCCGACGCACCCGACCGACGAGCGCGCCCGACGCCGCGTCGGCGCCCGCCCGCGACGCGGTATCGCCCAGGAAATACGAGAGGTAGCCGGGCAGGAGGGGAAAGGCACAGGGGGCGAAAAACGTCACCGCTCCCGCGGAGAACGCCAACCCGAACGGGGCCGCCGACACGTCCCCGAGCATTCAGGACTCCTCCACTAGCGGCCCGACGAGGCCGTCGAACTCCGCGAACGTGCGCGCCCGCACCTCCGGGTCGTCGCCGCTCGCCGGTTTCCCGTCCGCGTCGAACAGGAGGTTCGTGGGGTACGCGTTGGCGTTCCACCGCTCGGTGGCTTCGAGCGCGCCGTCGATGACGACGGGCCACGTCCCCTCGTACTCCGCCCAGAACTCCTCGACGAGCGTCTCGTCGACCTCCGGCGTGATCGAAACCATATGCAGTTGGTCGGGCTCGTACGCCGCGCGGAGCTTCCGGAACTCGGACATCTCGCGCTGACACGGCTTGCACCACGTCGTGAAGAAGTTCAGCAGGCTGACCGTTCCCGACTCCTTCAGCCGAACCTCGCCGTCCGGCAGTTCGCCGCGCGTGACTGCCGAAGGGAGGGAGAGCGGTTCGTCGTCGGTCCCGGTGTCCGTCGACCCGCCCGCGGACGGACCGCCGAGACAGCCGGCGATACTGCCACCGATCGCCGTACCGATGGCTCCCAGGAGGAGCCGACGCTGTCTGGAGGGCATGCAATTTCGCCCGTTTCGGCGTCCGATGCATATAGGTTGGTGCCCCGTCTCAGGACGCGCCGGACGGCGCCGACATGCCGCGGTGCCCGCGCTTAACACCGGGCCGACCGTACCGGGACGTATGTCCACCGCTCCGTCCGACCGGGCGTTCACCTTCGACTACGACCCCGGCGAACTCCGCTGTGGCCGCGGTCGGGTCGCCGACCTCGGCGAGGTCCTGGCCGCCCGGGGCCTCGAATCCGCCCTCGTCGTCACCGGATCGAACGTGGGCGCGACCCCCGCCGTGATGGATCCGGTCGCGGCCGGTCTCGGCGACCGCCTGGCCGGCGTCTTCGACGAGACGACCCCCGAGAAACACCTGCTGACGGGGCTTTCGGGCGCCCGCCGCGCCCGGCGCGAGGGGGTCGACGCCCTCGTCGCCGTCGGGAGCGGGAGCAGCCTCGACGTGGCCAAGGTGGTCGCCGCGCTGGCGAGCCACGACGACCCCGCGGCCGCCGCCGAGCGGGCCGTCGAGACGGGAACGGTTCCCGTCGACGCCGATCCCCTGCCCGTCGTCGCGGTGCCGACGACCCTCGCCGGCGCCGACCTCTCGGTGATCGCCGGCGTGGGACTCTCGCACGACCCCGCCGGCACGCCCGCCCACGAGATTCCCAACGGCTCCCTGAGCGACGCGCGACTCATGCCGACCGCGCTCTGTTACGACCTCGCGCTGTTCGAGACGACGCCGAAATCCGTCCTCACCGCCTCCGCGATGAACGGGTTCGACAAGGCCGTCGAATGCCTCTACTCGCCGTACGCCACGCCCGTCACCGACGCCACCGCGACCCGTGCGCTGGCGCTCATGTCCGCGGGGTTCCCGACCCTCCCCAGCGAGTCGATGGACGCCGACCGCCTCTACGACGCCGTCTGTGGGGTCGTCCTCGCCCAGTACGGCATCTCCACGCCCGGCACCTACCGGGCGTCGATCATCCACGCCTTCGGCCACGGCTTCTCCCACGACTACGACGCCCACCAGGGCGTCGTCCACGGCGTCCTCGCGCCGCACGTCCTCCGCTACGTCTTCGACCGGGTCCACGGTCGCCGCGACCTGCTGGCCGGGGCGCTCGGCGTCGACGACGCGGCCGATCCCGCCGAAGCGGTCGTCGACGCCGTCGCGGACGTCGCCGCCGACCTGGGGCTCCCTGCCGAACTCCGCGCGATCGACGGTCTCACGCACGACGATCTGTCCGGCATCGCGGCCGAGATCAACGACGACGGGCTATTGGAAGTCGCGCCGGACGGAATCGATCCCACGCCCGCGGAGATCCGGTCGGTCCTCGAGGCGGCGTGGTGATTACCCTTCGACGACGAACTTCCCGCGGACGTCGTCGAGGACGTCCGCGGCGTGGCCGGCCGGCTCGGGGGCGTAGGTCGCGAGCACCTCGCCGTCGGCGAGGAGGACGGTGCGGCGGTCGGCGTATCCGTGCTCCGTCGAGACGCCGAACGCCTCGGCGACGGTCCCGTCCGGGTCGGCGAGCAGGTCGAAGCGCAGTCCCTCCGCGTCCGCGAACTCCGCGTGGCGCTCGGCGTCGTCCATCGAGACGCCGTAGACGGCGACGCCGAGTTCGCGGAACTCCGGGAGCGCCGCCTGGAACTCCGCGGCCTCGGCCGTACAGCCCTTCGTGAAGTCCTCGGGGTAGAAGAAGACGACCGTCGGCTCCCCGAAGTCGGGTGTCACCGACTCGCCGTCCTGGTTGCGCGCCGAGACGTCGGGCGCCGGATCGCCGGGTTCGAGCATCGGCCGGCCTTCGGCCCCGACCGGGATAACGGGTTCGACACCGGCGGTCATCCCCGGATCGCCGCGACCAACATCCCCGCGCCGAACAGCCCCAGCGTCGCCACCGCGTACGCGACGACCGCCAACCGCTCGGCGGCGAAGACGGCGAAGATTCCGGTCGCACACAGGAAGATTGCTCCGAGGGCCCCCAGCGCGATTCGGACCGAACGGTCGAGGCCATCGCCCGCCCCCCAGTCGCTCGTCCGGACGATCCGTTCGAGGGCGGCGCCGACCCGTTCGGCCGCGTCCGCGGGGACGACGAGGAGGACCGGCCGACCCCACCAGCCCCGGCGTCGATACCGGAGGACGAACACCGCGTACTCGCCGACGTGGAGTCGATGGACACGGCGGAGCGGCGAGAGGTCGTGGGTCCCCACCAGCCGTTCGTCCGGATCGAGTCGCTCGGCCTCGGCGTACTCGACGGCGGCCGCGCCGACCGCTCGCCGGAGCCGTCCGGTCTTCGGATCGAGGCTGCCGACCGTGTACCGCAGGTCGACGACCCACCTGGCGGCGACGAACGCGAGCGGGTAGGCGAGCAGGAGCCCCGGTCGGAGCGCCAACGGCAGGAGGAGGAGGGGTCCGCCGACGGCGGCCACCGGCAGGTAGCGACGACGGAGCCACCCCGCGTTCGGCAGGATCGCGCCGAGTTCGTGGTCGGTGCCGTACGTCGACGCGAGACGGAAGTACCACAGCGACATCGGCCCCCCGACCAGCAGGAGTACGACGACGAGGAGGACGGTCCCGGTGTCGCCCCCGAGGCCACCCTGGACGGCGAGCGCGACGAGCACCGCCACGAGTAGGAGGCCGACGACGGCGGCGACGCCGGCCCCGAGGTGAAAGAGGAGCAGTCGGAGCCGGTCCGATTCCCGGTCGGGGAGCGCCGCCCACGTGACCGTCGAGTCGTTTCCCGTGGGGACCATGTTCGCCCTCGGTCCGTCGGCGACAAGGCTCTTGTCCCGCCTGTCGCGCGAACGCGCTCACTTCGTCGGCGTCCACGCCGACGAACGCCCGGTCGTCACCGATCGCCGTCCGACCATTTTAATCGGAAGCCGCCGCATGCGGTGGTATGAGCGACGGTGAGGCCGGCACGGTGGCGGCGCTGGTCGGGGCGACGGGCGGGGCGGGGACCACGCGACTGACGGTCGAACTCGGGGCGCTCCTCGCGGCCGACGGCCGGTCGGTCGCGGTCCTCGACGCCGCCTTCGCCACACAGGGGCTGTCCGACTACCTCTCCGGGCGACTCGACCCGGACCTGACGGCGCTGCTCACCGACCGACGGGAGGCGCCGCTCGAAGCGGGGCTGGTCGACCTGCCGCTCGACGCCGACGGCGGACGGTTGGCCTGTTGTCCCGCCGCGGCACCGTTCGAGCGCCTGGCCCGGGCGAAATCCGCCGACGCGGCCCGGCGCTTCGAGTCGCGCATCGCCGCCGCGGCCGACGCGTTCGACCACGTGGTCGTCGACACGCCGCCCGTGGCGGCGAACCAGTCGGTCGCGGCGGTGAACGCCGCCGATCGAACCGTCGTCGTCGCGCCGGCGACGACGCGAGGACGCGACGCCGTCCAGCGACTCCGTGGCCGAATCGAGGACATCGGAGCGAGTGCCGACGCCGTCGTCGCGACCCGTGGCGACCTGTCGGTCGCCGACGCTGCCCTGCCCGAGACGACGGCGGCGGTGACGGCCGCGCCGACTTGTCTTGACGAGGGGACGGTCGCGACGGCCGTCGCCGAGGTGGCCGACGTCGTCTTCGACGCCGACCCCTCGATCGAGGACGGAACCGGGCTTCTCGACTCGGTCGGCGACTTCGTCCCGCGGTAGCTACCGCAGGTCGCCGACGGAACTCATCGTCTCCGCCAGCGCGTCCCGCTTGTCGACCGTCGCCGTCGCGTCGGGTTCCAAGACGCCCTCGACGGCGTCCGCCAGGTCGGGAACCGGGTCGTGCGTCTCGACGTACGCCGCCAGCGCGAAGTCCGCCTCGTCGGCGCCCGCGAGTTCGGTCGCCTCCGTCCGGGGGAGGTCGCCCGCCAGCCAGTCCCGGACGATCCGACGTCCCGTCGGACCGAGCGGCGACAGCCCCGTGACGCCACAGCGGTGGAGCAGTTTGGCGGCCGTCATCGGTGCCAGCCCCGCCTCCCGGGCGCAGTCACCGACGCTCGTCCCCCCCGCGTACGTCTCCAGCACCGTCGCCGCCGCCTCGGGCGTGCACGGCAACGCCTCCGCGTGGCCGTCCAGGCGGGCGACCAGGTCGCCACCCGTCGCGTCCACCGTCGGGACCCCACGTTCCCGTTGCCGCTCGTGTACCTCGATCCCCGCGGCGATGTCGGACAGTCCCATCGCCGCACAGTGGCCTCGCTTCGGTTGTAAAACCTACCGCCGATCCGCGGAGCCGACGGTAGAACGTACCGGTGACCGGTACGCTTCTCGCCGGCGAACCCCTCGAATTTCCCGGCTCGCGCCCCCGTTTAAATACTCCATCGGGACCAACTTTCGACTGTGATGAGCCAGGCACGGACGGAGTGTCCGGAGTGCAGCGGGCGACTGAACACCCAGGGGACCGAGACGGTCTGCGGGCAGTGTGGGCTCGTCGTCGACGAGTACCGGATCGACCACGGGCCCGAGTGGCGCTCCTTCGCCGACGACGAGACGTCGCCCGAGCGGACCGGCGCGCCGCTCACCCAGTCGCGACACGACCGCGGTCTCTCGACCGACATCGGTCGGTCGACCCGGATCAAGGGGCGGAAGCGGCGTCGGCTGTCGCGGATGCGGACCCAGCACAACCGGGCCCAGATATCGACGAAACGCGAGCGCAACCAAGTCTACGCGTTCACGGAGATCAGGCGGCTGGTCGGGGCACTATCGCTCCCGCGGCACGTCCGCGAGTCGGCGTGTTCGCTGTTCCGGTCGGCTCAGGAAGCGGACCTGCTCCGTGGCCGGTCGCTGGAGGGCTTTGCCTCCGCGACGGTGTACGCCACCTGTCGGATCTGCTCCGTCTCCCGGACCGTCGACGAGGTGGTCGACGCCGCCAAGGCCAGCGAGACGGAACACCGCGCGGCCTACCGGGCGCTGAACCGCGAACTCGATATCGCCACCGGTCCGATCCACCCGGTCGAGTACATCCCCCGCTACGCCAGCGAACTCGACGTGAGCGAAGCGGTCCGCCGGAACGCCGAGGCCCACGCGCGGCGCCTCCGCGAGTCGGGCGACATCGCGGGCCGCAACCCGAGCGGCGTCGCCGCGGCCTGTCTCTACACGGCCGCCCGCGAGGCCGGCGCGTCGCTCACCCAGCAGGATGCCGCCGACGTGGCCGGCGTCACCCCCGTGACCGTCCGCAACACCTACGCGCTGCTGACGGAGTGACCGCCACGCTCCCGCTCGCAGGTCCGAACCGCGTCGCCGAGCGAGCGAAACGCCGCGGCGGCGTTCGAATCCGGCGCTGCCGACACCATCGGCCGCTCGTCGTCGACGGACCGACCGACGCGCGGGTCGGCCGGCACCGCCGAGACTGGCGCCCCGAGCGTCCGCCGGAGCGCGTCCACCGGCGGGTCGTCGTCGCCGGTCGTCCGGTTGAGCACGACGCCGACCAGCCCCGCGTCGAGTTCCCGCGCCAACTCCCGCGTTCGGACCACGTCGGCTAACGCGAACCGTCGGGGCGACGCCACGAGGACGCAGGCGTCGGCGACGGCGAGGGGGACCCCCACGTCGGCACGGAGGCCGGCCGGGCAGTCGACGATCACGTCGCCGGCTCGTGACGCCACCGTCCGGAGCGCGTCAGCGAGTTCGCGGACGTCCGCCGCGCGGGCGCCGGCGAGCGAGCGACCACAGGGCAACAACGACACCCGTCCGTGGCGGACGGCCTCCGTCGGGGCCGCCCGCCCCGCGAGGACGTCGTGGAGGTCCGGCCCCCGACCGCGGGGGAGGTCGGCCATCCCCAGGTCGGCGTCGACGACAACGGCGTCGAGTGCCGCCCCCAGGTTGTACGCGACAGTCGTCTTCCCCACGCCACCTTTCCCGCCGGCGACGGCGACGATCACGCGAGCCTCCGGAGGGCCGCGTGGGGCACGTCGACCGCTCCCGCCCGCTCCGCGAGTCCCTCCGCTCGCTCCGCGACGGCCCGGAGCCGTTCGGCGTCGGCCGCGATCCGGTCGCCGAGGTCGGCGACGTCGCCGCCGTCGAGCGCGGACGCGACCGTCTCGGCCGA
Source organism: Haloplanus salinarum (assembly GCF_009762275.1). Lineage (NCBI taxonomy): Archaea > Methanobacteriati > Methanobacteriota > Halobacteria > Halobacteriales > Haloferacaceae > Haloplanus > Haloplanus salinarum. The sequence continues at coordinate 2,308,073 of NZ_CP034345.1, forward strand.
CGCGTCCGTCAGTCGCTCGCCGCGTTCGATCCGCCGTTCGGCCGCCGCCAGCCACGACTCGACCGCCGGCGGCGCCACCGTCGGCGACCCACCGTTCGGTGACGGCGGTTCGCACTCGGTCGCCGGCGGGTCCCCGTTCGGTGACGGCGGTTCGCAGGTCCGCTCCTCCGACCCGCCGTTCCGGTCCCCCGTGTCCGTCCCGTCCGCCTCGCTCGTTGCCGGCCCGTCCGGCAGCGCGTCGGCCGGCGGGCGCGCCTCGGCCAACCCACGGATCGCCGCCGCGACCGTCGCCCCCGATTCCTCGGCCGTTGCCCGCCCCTCGTCGCTGATCTCGACCGGCGGGCGTTCGTCGGGCGCCGGGCAGGCGTACCCGAGCGCGAGGCGGTCGCCGGCGGGAACGACGCCCGTGAACCCGTCGGCGTCCCATCCTCGTTCCGGCACGCCGGCGCGGCGCGGGGGCAGGAGCGGGCCGGACAGCCGGTTCGTCACCCTGACCCGGCGGTCGACCGGCGACGGGTTGTGCAGTTCGACCGTCACGAGGGCGACGTCGTCGCGGCCGTCGAGCCGCGTGAGCGTCCAGTCGGACTCCATGACCCGGACTGGCCGCGTCACCGAACATAAATCACCGGCGCGTCGAGGGTCGTCGCCGCCGCCGCAGCCCCCGCAACGCGGTCGAGACTCTCGACGACGACCGGCGCGTCGAGGGGGGCGAGGCGGGCCACACCGAGCGCGGCGGTCGTCGCGTCGCCGTCGTAGTCCCCGGGCGACTCGCCGACCGTCGCGCTCCCTGGGACCGCCTCGACGGCCGACCGGAACGCCCCCCACACCGCGGCCGCCAGTTCCTCGCGGACCCGCCGTTCGAGGTTCGCCACCCGATCCTCGAGTTCGAGGCGCTTCTCGCGCCGGTCGCGGGCCTCCCGTGCCGCCCGTTCCGCGCGGTCGAGCGCCTGTTCGGCCGCGATTCGCTCGGTTTCGGCCTCCGCGAGGTCGCTCGTCGCCGCCTCCAACTGCGCTTCGACCGCCGTCGTGCCGGCGCCCGTCTCGCGCCGCGCCTGCATCCGCCCCCGGAGTTCGGCGACGCGCTCCCGGAGGCGCTCCTCCTCGGCGCCCGCCGCCGCGACACGCCGACGCGCCTCCCGGACGTTGACCGTCGGCGGCGACGCTGCGGCCAGTTCCCGCCGCGCCGTCTCGAGTTCGGCCGCCGTCTCGGCCTCGTGACCCCGCGCCCGTGCCGCGTCGGCGAGCGCCGCCCGCCGGTCGAACGCCGACGGCGGGAGCCGGGCGACGTGTTCGTGGACGGCTCCCGGCGTGGGGCACTCGACCCGGATCGGCGCCTCCGCACCGCGGATCGCCCGGACGAGCGCCGCCGTGTCGACACCGCGGAGGTCGATCGCACGCCCCTCGTGGACGTCCCCGTCGATCCTCACCCGCATCCGTGTCGTTCCCCTTCGGTTCGCCCCCGCCTACAGGTCGGCATCGCGCATCGCCTCCGGATCGGGATGCTCGGTCCCCGCCGCGAACTTGGCGTACGGCGTGCTCGGCGTCTCGCGATCCTCGTAGGCCGTGGCGGCGGTCCGCACCGGATCGGGGACCGCCTGGAACTCGTTGAACGGGTGCGTGCGTTCGATCTGCGTGTCGTCGCCGTGTTTCGCCCGGAGCCGCAAGGCGAGAAACGCTCCCAGCTCGGTCTCCTCCAGCAGCGCTGCCCGCCCGAACCGTCGGACCACCGTCCCCTCGTGGCTGCGACAGACGTTCCGGAGCGTGGTGCGTGCGTCCCGCGAGTACGTGACGACGAGTAGCACCGTTGCCGTCCCGTGTCGCGACCGATCACCTAATCCTGACGGTACCGGCAGTCATACTGTTTATTGTAAGTCGTTACCGGTGGTTCGCCGGACCACTCTGGCGAACCACCGGTAAACAGTTACAATAATCCGTATCAGTCCAGGCGTTCGACGTCGAACGACGACGGCGCCGCCGGGGCGTGGTCGGCGATCCGATCACGCGCCTCGGCCGGCGACGACGCGATCACCACCACGTCCTCGACGGCCTCCGCCCCGCGGCCCACGTACGCGCCGAGACCGCTCCCGTCCTCGAACTCCGTCGCGTACGTCCGGAGCGCGGCGAGCACGCGCTCCTCGGTCGCCGCGAGGTCCGCCTCCCCCGCCTCGAACGCCCGGAGCGCCTCCTCGACGTTCCTGATCGCGGAGATGCGGTCCATCAGACCACCTTGTACTGGTCCGTCTTCGGACTGTACACGTCGCCTTTCCGGCGCAGCTGCTCGATCTGATCCATCACCTTCTCCTCCTCGATGCCCTCGGCCTGTGCGCGCTCGACGATGGCGTCGAGCGGCGCGCCGGCCTCGCCCTCGTACTCGGCGTCGACCGTCTCGATGACGTCCTTGATGCTCTTAATGCGGTCGCGCTGGCTCTTGGAGGTTCCCGTCTCGATGACGTCGGCGTCGAACTCGCCCGTCTCGGGGTCGACCCCGATGTCCTGCAGACAGGAGCGGACGATGTCGATCACGCGCTCGGCGTCCTTGCGCTCGACGGTATCCGAGAGCCGGACGCGCGCGCTCGCCTCCGCCAGCCGCACCAGCGCCTCCAGCTTGCGGGCGGTGACCGGCACCGGAGCGTCCTCGTCGGCGCCCTTCGCCCGGAGGTCGACGTAGAAATCGCGGATGGCCGACTTCGCCTCGTCGTCCATCGTCGGATAGCAGGTTCGTTTGGCGTACGCGATGTACTTCCGCAGCAGTTCGGGGTCGATGGCCGGATCGACCGTGTCAGTCACCGATTCGACCTCCTCCTGGCTGTGGTTGGCGTTCGCCACCTCCGTCCGCTGGGTGTTCAACTCGCCCGCGTAGTTCGTCCGCAGGATGTGCTCCGCGAGGGCGGCGTCCTCCTCCGGGTCGGGCTGGTCGGTGACGGTGAAGATGAGGTCGAACCGCGAGATCAGGGCGGGTTCGAGGTCGATCTGTTCGCCGATGGGTTCGTACTGGTCGAACCGGCCGTACTTGGGGTTCGCGGCGCCGAGGAGCGAACAGCGGGACTTGAGGGTGGCGTTGATGCCGGCCTTGGAAATCGAAATCTCCTGCTGCTCGAGCGCCTGGTGCATGGCCGACCGATCCTCCGGTCGCATCTTGTCGAGTTCGTCGACCGCGGCGATGCCCTGGTCGGCCAACACCAGGGCGCCCGCTTCGAGGCTCCACTGTTGCCCCTCGCCGAAGTCGTCGCGAACGGCGGCGGCCGTGAGCCCCGCGGAACTGGAGCCCTTCCCCGAGGTGTAGACGGAGCGGGGGGCGATGTTGCGGATGTACGAGAGCAACTGCGAGTTGTGTGAGACGAGCCCGTTGGCGAGGTACGTGTGTGTGCCGACGACTTCGAGGTCGTACACCCAGTCGTCGTCCGGTTCGACGGCTTCGATTGACTCGATCCGCTCCCAGATCACGTCGTTAGTACAGCACGCCGCTAGCTTCTCGACGGTCTCCGAGACGTCGAGCGCTTCGTCGATGCTGTCGAGTAGCACACTCTTTGCACTGGTGACGCTTCCACCATCAGGTACGGCGTCAGTCCGTTCGTAATAGCTCACCGCGGTCTGGGAGATGTCCATCCCAGAAGCGAGTTCCGTCTGGGAGAGGTTCAGATCGTCTCGAACCGTTTCGACGGCCTCCCAGTTCCCGTCCTGCAACTGCTCTCGTTGCGCTCGGAGCCAGTCGAGACGTTCCCGAAACGCCTCGACGATCGTTTCGAGGCTCCCTCTGCTCGGATTCCGGTCGCCGCGTTCGTAGTGTTGGTACGTCGTTCGCGGGACGCCACAGTCGAACTGCGAGAGGTGAAGCCGTTCGCGGATCCGCCGGAGGTCGTCGCCGATGTCGGGGACAGTATCGACGTTCGTGTTACTGCGGACCGACTCGAACGCCTCCGCTGCTACCGTCTTACGATCGGTGACGAAGCCGATTCGGCGAACGTATCTCTCGAAACTGTTACCGCTGATTCGGAGACGATAGCTGCCGTTGGAACGCTGTTCAAGCGTCGATTGGACCTCGAACTCCAACAGGAGTGATCGAATCCCCTCCAACAGTTCAGGACTCATAGACGCGACGGTGAGTTCACGCTGTTTCGTCGAGACGTGTCCTTCGCCGTCGACGTACGCGCGGAGGAACTCCCGCTTGGTCGTTTCGCTCGCAGTACGCACGGCCTCCGGGACTCGCTGCTCCCCGGATCCTTCTAGGATCGCCGGCTCGAGGCCTTCGAGAAAACTGACGAACTCGCTGGCCGTACATCGAACTCTGCTTGCAGAGGTACCCGGCCGCGGTTCATCGATGGTGTACGTCAGTCCGAGGTCGTCCAGAGCCCGACTGACGTCGGACAGAATCTCGTCGTCTTGGTTGGTGATCCGAACGTCTGCGGTGTTGTCGTCGTGGCGGACCGCGTGTCCTTCGGCAATGATGAATCCAACGAGGCGTGCAAGACGGGGTGTCCACCGATCCGGCAGGTCGAGACGGACGGCGTTCGGGGCTTTTGATTCCCGATACCCGATATCGAGCGTGTCGTTGCTCTTGAGGTCGAGTTTTCGCGGTGCTGCGACACGGTCGCCGACGGTGAGTTCGTCGGCTCTGGTCGCTTCGAGGTGCCCAGTGTCCTGTACGAACAGCGGATGCGACGGCGTCGCTTCGATTTCCCGACCGCTCGTCGTCCGGATCCGATATAGGCGCTCGGGTGCCTCCCGTTTCCACACTCTCGTCGCTCGCCGTGTCGTGACCGTCCCGTCCTTCGTGACCGAGGCCACATCGATGTCCGTCTCGTCGTAGACGCCGTCGTCCACGGCCGTCGGATCGTCGAGATTCCGTTCGACGAGGGCTCGAATCGGCACCTCACGACCGTCAGCCAGCGTCACCAGGGTCTCTCCATCGAGGCACTTCCCCGTCCCGGGGTCCCCGATCAACAGCATATGCAGGTCCCCCCGAATCCGCGAGCCGTCGGGGAGTTCCTTCGTCACGCCCGAGAACAACTGGAGGATCATCGCGAGTTTCTCCTCGTCGTAGCCGTAGATGGAGGGCGCGACGGAGGCGACCATCTCCTCGTAGATGTCGGGGTGGTTCGACAGTTCGACGATGTTTCGCTTGTCCGCCTCGCTGATCTCCATGTCCTCGAACTGTTCGTCCTCGATCTCGACGCTGACCCCGTCCATGTAGAGGTCGAACAGCTGTGACTTCTCGTTGCCCTCCGTCACCTGGTCGATGTGGAGGACGCCGGTGACGGTGACGTGGTCCCCCGCGGTCACCTCGCCGGTGATGTCGTCCTCGATGTCGATGTCGATGCTCTGGGGGGTCTCCCCGCCGCGCAGGCCCTCGGGTGACTCCTGGACCCGGAGCTTCTGGGAGTCGACGAACTCCGACTGGTCGTAGTTGACGCGGAAGGGGCCCTGTCGCTCACAGCCCTGGCACTCGTGGGGTTCCTGGAAGCCGCCGTCGGACTGGGGGATGTACGTCATCGTGCCACAGCGCTGGCACTCGAAGGCGGCCTCGGTGATCTTCGGGCGGACGTCGGTGGCCTTGCGGATGATGCCCGAGACGGCGATCAGGCGTCCGACGTGGTTGTCGTGGACGCGGATCGAGCGGATGTCGACCGTGTCGGGGAGGTTCCGCAGGCGGACGTGGGCCTGTCCGAGCGATACGTCCGCGGGCAGGTCGTACACCCGGAGGGCCTCCTCGGCGAACTCGCCGATCTGTTCCGGCTGGGAGAGGAAGTCGTCCGCGAGGTCCTGATCGAAGGTGTAGAGGTCGTCGTAGTCGACGTGGAGGGACCGCTGTTCGTTGGGGTAGCGCTGGGCGAGGCGGCTGATCTCGTCGCGGTAGTAGTTCCGGTAGAACCTGACGAACCGGTCGATCAACTCCTGGTTTTGCGACGACTGCGCCATTGACACTCACTGGTTCCGGATCGCCTAAGAGTCTTCGCAAGGAGTCAGAGCGACACGTCCGTCTCGATGTCCTCGGTCGCCTCGCGGAGGCCGTCCTCGCGGGAGTCACGCGCCAGGCGCCCGGAGAGGTCCGCGTCCGTCAGGAGGTCGGCGAAGGCGTCGCGGAACCGCTCGTTGGCGCGGGTGGCCTCGCGGTCCGCCGCCACGACGCGACGGACGTGCGCGACCGCCTCGGGGTCGCAGTCGAGGTCCGTGGCGACGGCTTCGTCGTCCGCCCCGTCGACGATCCGCTCACGGATCGCCGCGAAGGCGGGGTGATCACGGTCGTCCGCCCGGACGAGGTGACAGTCGAGTCGCGCCCGGACGACCGTCCCGACGTCGGTTCCGAGCCGTTCCGCGAGGTCCGCGTCGGTCGCCCCCGCGTGGAAGCCGTCGACGAGGTGGAGGTACGCCTCCGTCTCCAGGCCGGTCTCGAAGTCGTACCGCTCGCGCATCGTCTCGAGCAACTCCCGCAGGCGCGCGGTCACCCGCTCGGGGTCGACGGCGTCGACGAGCGAACCGCGGGCCGCCGACTGGCGCTCCGTGACCGTCTCCGTCCCCGTCGCATCGAGGAAGACGTCCCGTAGCTCCGCGGTCTTGTCGTCCATACTGACACGAAACCCGCTCGGCGGTAAAAACCCGTCGGCGACCCGTCTCGTCAACCACTACGTACTAAGTGGTTTACGAGCGTCGGGCCGGTATGACGACCGCAACGGACTCGGTCGAACTGGTCGGCGAGGAGGCCACCGGCAACGTGGCCCGCGCGGTGCTGTTCGCCGCCGCGACGAGCGCGACGGCGCCCGTGGACATGGTCCACCCGCTCGCGCCGAACGTCCCGATCACGCTCCAGACGCTGTGGGTGTACCTCGCGGGGGTCGTCCTCGGCCCCCTGTGGGCGGGCGTGGCCTTCACGCTCTACCTGCTCGCGGGGCTGATCGGCCTCCCCGTCTTCGCCGGCGGCAACGCCGGTCTGGGAGTCGTCCTCGGCCCGACCGGCGGCTTCCTGATCGGCTTCCCGCTCGCCGCGATGACCGTCGGCGCCGTCGCCCACGGGCTCGACGGCCTCACCGCGCCCGACGCTATCCCCGTGCCGCGACTCGTCCTCGCGCTGGTCGCGGGGACGGCCGTCGTCTACGCCGCCGGCGCCGTCGGCTACGCCCTCGTCCAGGCTATCGGCCTCGTCGCCGCCGTGTCGGCCGTCGTGGTCCCCTTCCTGCCCGTGGCCGGCCTGAAGGTCGCCGCGACGGTCGCCATCGTCCGCAGCGACGCCCTCGTCGCCCGATGACGATCACCGTCGAGGGGTACACCTACCGGTACGGCGAGGACGTCCTCGCCGTCGACGACGTCTCCCTCGCCGTCGGGGACGGGGAGTTCCTCGTCCTCGCGGGCGCCAACGGCTCCGGCAAGACCACGCTCGTCCGCGGCTTCAACGGCCTGCTCACACCGGACCGCGGGACCGTGTCGGTGAACGGCCGCCCCGTCGACGACGACCCGGTCGCCGCCCGCTCCGCCGTCGGCATGGTGTTTCAGGACCCCCGCGACGGCTTCGTCGCCGCCACCGTCGGCTCGGACGTGGCCTTCGGCCCCGAGAACCTGGGGCTCGAGCGTGCGGACATCGACCGCCGCGTGGCCGACGCCCTCGACGCCGTCCGCATGGCCGGCCGGGGCGAGGAGCGCATCGACGAACTCTCCGGCGGCGAGCGGGAGCGGGTCGCCATCGCGGGCGCGCTGGCGATGGATCCCGACCACCTCGTCCTCGACGAACCGTTCACCGGCCTGGATTGGGCCGCCCGGCGGTCGGTTCTGGACCGACTGCGGGCGCTCCGTGACGAGGGGGTGGGGGTCGTGGTCGTCACCCACGACCTGCGGGACGTGGCGGCGCTCGCCGACCGGATCGTCGTCCTCGCGGACGGGGCGGTCGCCCTCGACGACGCCGATCCCTCGCCCGCGGCGCTCGCCGAGCGTGGCGTCCGCCCCCCATGAACCTCCGATACCTCGCGGGCGACACCTACGTCCACCGCCTCGACCCCCGGACCAAGCTGTTCGTCCAGGCGGCCGTCGCCGTCGCGGCGTTCGCCCACACGACGCCCGCGGGACTGGTCGCGCTGACGGCCTTCGTCGGCGGTGTCTGCCGACTGGCCGCGACGCCGGTCGCCGCCAGCCTCCGTTCCTACCGCGCGTTCCTGCCCTTTCTCGTCGCCGGGCCGCTGGTCGAGGCGGCGACCCTCGGCGCCCCGTGGTTCGTCGTCGCCGACGCCGTCACGCCCGCGCTGGCGAGCTACCGGGTCCTCCTCCTCCTGCTCGTCTCCACGGCCTACATCCGCACCACCCGCGTCCGCGAGTCGCGGGTCGCCATCCAGTGGCTGCTGCCCGGACGGGTCGGCGTCATCCTCGGTGCGGGCGTCGGGTTCGTCCTCCGTTTTCTCCCCGTCCTCCGCGACGACCTCGCGACCGTCCGGGCGGCGATGCACGCCCGCCTCGGCTCCGAGCGCTCCCTCCGCGAGCGGATCCGGCTGATCGGCGTCACGGGCCTCCGGCGGGTGTTCCGCCGTGCCGACCGGTTCGCGCTCGCCCTCCAAGCCCGCTGTTTCGCGTGGAACCCGACCCTCCCCGCGCTCTCGCCGACGTGGCGCGACGCCCCGGCGACGCTCGTCGGCGTGGCGTTGCTGGCGTGGGCCGTCGCGTGACGGGCCTCACGTCCCGTCCCCGTCCGAGGCGACGAACAGGCCGAACGTCGACGACCCGGGCGGTCGGCGCTCGTGACCGACGAGGTGGGCGAGTGCGAGGGCGACGGTCGCACACCCGAGCACCCCGGCGAGGAGGCCGACACCCACGGCCCAGCCGGCGGCGTCGGCGAGCCCCCCGACCGCCGCCGGGCCGAGGGCGCCGACGAGGATGTAGCCCGTCCGGACCGCGCCGAACCCGACGCCGCGTTCGGCGTCGGCGAGGGCGTCGACCGCTCGCGACTGGACGGGCGGCCCCCACGCCATCGCGGCACCGACGAGTACCACGGCCGGGCCGGCGACGGCGAGTCCCTCCCCGACGGCGAGCGCCGCGTAGCCGACGGCGCCGCCGGCGAACAGCACCCCGGTGACGGCGTCGCGGCCGAGGCGGTCGGAGAGCCACCCGCTCACGGGCTGGAGCGACGCCACGACGAGGAAATACCCCCCGAAGAGGGCGCCCGCCACCGACGTCGACACCCCGTGGTGCTCGGCGAGGAACGTCGGCAGAAAGGAGAGCGTTGCCAGCGCGGCGAACTCCCCTACCGCGGCCAGTCCGGCGGCGAACGCGACGGACGGTCTGGCGAGGACGCCGAGCAGCGCGCGCGGGCCGACCGTCGTGCCGCCGTCCGTCGCCGTGGCGCGCGACGGCGACGACGCCGACCCACGCAGGACCACGGCGGCGAGACACCCCGCGGCCACGAGCGCACCGCTCCCGACGGCGGCCCGCCAGCCGAAACGCGCGCCGAGAAGCGCCGCCAGCACCGGTGCGACCAGGCCCGCAGCCTGACTCCCCATCCGGTGGACGCCGATGACACGACCCACGTCGTCGAACCGCGCCGAGAGCAACGCCGTCGCCGGCGTGTAGTAGAGCCCCGCACCCATGCCGAGGGCGAGCGCGAAGGCGCCGAACGCGAGGACCGACGGCGCGGCCGCGAGCGCCAGCGCGGCGGCGGTCGTACACCCCAACGCCGCGAGGACGACCCGGCGCGGCCCGTAGCGGTCGGCCGCGGCGCCGCTCGGCACCTGCGAACAGGCGTACACCAGCCACATCCCGGTGAGGATCACCCCGACGGTCCCGCGGGAGACGCCGAACGTCGCCCGGAGCGACGGCACGAGGGGACTGACGAGCAGTTGGGCGAGCCGCACCGCGAAGTACGCGCCCACGCACGCCGACAGCGCCGCGTGGCGTTCGTCCCACCGGGACATCCCCAACTGTGACATACTTTGTCATTTGTAGCACTCTATAGATTATATATTTTTTGCGGACCCCCCGGCTCCGCGGCCGCGTGCGGCGCTCGGTGCGCCGCCGTCGCACCCCTCGACATTTGACGGCGGCGCCCGAACCGCCGCCATGCGCGTCAACGAAGCCGACCTCGACTGGGAGACGGTCGACCGCGGCGAGACGGGGTTCCGGCGGAAGCGACTCGCTACCGCCGCCGGCGGCGACCGACTCGGCTGCTCGCTCTACGAACTACCGCCCGGGGAGAAGTCCTGGCCCTTCCACTTTCATACCGGCAACGAGGAGGCCGTCTACGTCCTCGCGGGAGCGGGACAGCTCCGAACCGCCGACGGCGTCGAGTCGCTCCGATCGGGCGACTACGTCGCCTTCCCGGTCGGTTCCGACGGCGCTCACCGCGTCGTCAACGACGGGGACGACCCCCTGCGGTATCTGGCCGTCTCGACGATGAACGATCCGGACGTGACGGTCTACCCCGACTCGGGAAAGATCGGCGTCTACGCGGGGTCGCCCCCCGGCGGCGACGACCCGCGAACGGTCGAAGGCTACTACCGCCGCGACGACGACGTCGACTACTGGCTCGACGAGGGCTGAGCGTCGAGGGTCGACAGGATCGACCGCGCCGGCTCGCGGTCGCGTTCCGGCGCGTCGGTCAGATACGTCGTGAGCGCGCCGCGGACGAGGGAGCGATCGCCCGTATCGAGTGGTTCGCACGCCTCGACCCGATCCAGGAGCGCGACCCCCCGGTCGGGCGATCGGCCGGCCTCGACCCGTCGCTCGACGTGAGCCAGGATCGCGACGTGGAGGACCCACGCCTCCTCCCGGGAGAGGTCGAGGCCGTCGGGACCGTGGCACGTGGCGGGACACATGGCCGTTCACCTCGGTCGTACGGCCAGGGTGCCCTTGGAAACGTGGGTGATGGGCATACACCACACACGACCGTCCGTCACTCGAACGCGGACAGCCCCGTCAGGTCCTCGCCGAGGATCAGCGAGTGGATGTCGTGGGTGCCCTCGTAGGTGTACACCGTCTCCATGTTCGCGAGGTGCCGCATCGGCGGGTAGTCGGCGGTGATGCCGTTGCCGCCGAGCATCTCGCGGGCGCGCCGGGACTCCTCGCGGGCCATCCGGACGTTGTTTCGTTTGGCCATCGACACCTGCTGGGGCCGGAGGTCACCCCGCTCTTTCAGGTCCGCGAGCCGGTGGGCCAGCAGTTGGGCGGTCGTGATCCGGGTCGCCGTCTCGGCGAGTTTCTCCTGTTGGAGCTGGAAGGCGCCGATCGGTCTGCCGAACTGTTCGCGCTCGGTGGCGTACTCCCGGGCCGTCTCGAAGCAGTCCCGGGCGGCGCCGACCGCCCCCCACGCGATGCCGTACCGGGCCTGGGTGAGACAGGAGAGCGGTCCTTTCATCCCCTCGACGTCGAGGACGTCCGCCTCGGGGACCCACGCGTTCGAGAGGCTGATCTCGCCGGTGATCGACGCCCGCAGGGAGAGTTTCTCGTGGATCGGCTGGGTGGTCACGCCGTCGCGGTCCGTCTCGACGAGAAAGCCCCGGACCGGGCTCCCCTCGGCGGAGCGGTCCCGCGCCCAGACCACCGCCACGTCCGCGATGGGCGCGTTCGTGATCCAGGTCTTCGACCCCGAGAGCCGGTAGCCGTCGCCGTCGCGCTCGGCGGTCGTCGCCATCGACGACGGGTCCGAGCCGTGTTCGGGTTCGGTCAGGCCGAAACAGCCCACCGCCTCGCCCCGCCCCAGAGCGGGGAGCCACCGCTCCTTCTGGTCGGCCGTCCCGAAGGCGTGGATGGGGTACATCACCAGCGCCCCCTGGACACTCGCCATCGAGCGGACGCCCGAGTCACCGGCCTCGAGTTCCTGCATCAGGAGTCCGTAGGCCCGCTCGCTCACGTTCGGCAGGCCGTAGCCGTCGAGGTTCGGCGCGTAAAACCCCAGTTCGCCCATCTCCGGGATGAGATCGGTCGGGAACGTTCCGTCGAGGAAGTGTTCGCCGATGTCGGGGCGGACCTCCTCGTCGACGAACTCGCGGGCGGTGTCCCGGATCAGTCGCTCCTCCTGATCGAGGTCGGTCTCCAGGTCGACGTAATCGAGCATGACGGAGGTGGGTGTGGCCGGGTGAAAGTTCTTCCTCTCGGCTCGCCGACTACAGGAACTCCCGAACCTCGGAGTACCACATGTCGTGGTGGTCGACGGCGTCGACACGCTCGGCCACCTCGACGGCCAGCGCGTGCCAGCACCGCTGGCTCGGATCGTCGGTGTCGAGGTTGTACTCGGCGTCCTTGCAGGTACAGCCGCCGTCCTCGACGATGTACTCGTCGTCGTGGCCGACGACGACCGTGAAATCCCGGTACTGCTTGACGCGCTCCTCCGAGACGGCCTCGATGGCCCGCTGGCCCCGGTCGCCGTGGGCCGAGAGGATGGCGTCGACGATGGGCCCGGATAGCTCTCCCGCCGACGCGAGCGCCGCCCGCCAGTCCTCCACCTCGCTCACGACGCGAATCCTCGGGCCTCGCCGTCTAAAGGGGTTCGGTCGGTCGGACGACCGGCGGACTGGCGTCGGACACCACTCCGATCGAACCGCGGCGCTTTTCGGCCCGCCCCGCCCACGCCAACCATGCGCGTCACCGAGGGGCAGGTGGAGTTCGAGGTGCCCGACGCCCGCGACGGGGCGAGCGAGGGCCGCGGCGACGGCGTCTTCTACAACCCGACGCAGGAACTGAACCGCGACGTGACCGTGGCCGTCCTCCGGGCCTACCGGGACCGCGAACCCCGCGCCGACTCCTATCTCGACGCCACGACCGCCAGCGGCGTCCGCGCGCTCCGTGCCGCGAGCGAGGGCTGGGCCGTGACCGCCGCCGACACCGACGCCGACGCCGTCGCCCTCGCCCGCGAGAACGCTGCCCGCGCCGGCCTCGCGGACGACGTCGCGGTGGTGGAGCGAAACGCCAACGCCCTCATGCACGAGTCGACGTTCGACGTGATCGATCTCGACCCCTTCGGCACGCCCGTCCCCTTCGCGGACGCCGCGTTCGTCGGCGCGCGTGACCTGGTCTGTGTCACCGCCACCGACACCGCGCCGCTCTGTGGCGCCCACTTCGAGAGCGGCGTCCGCTCGTACGGCGCGGTCCCCCGCAACACGGACTACCATCCCGAGATGGGGCTTCGGGTCCTGCTCTCGGCGATGGTGCGGACCGCCGCCCGCTACGACACCGCCGCCCGTCCGGTCTGCTCGCACGTCTCCCGACACTACGCCCGGACCTACCTCGAACTCGACGGGCGGGCCACCCGCGCCGACGAGTGCATCGACGAACTCGGCTACGTCCACCACTGCGAGGACTGCCTCGCCCGCGACGCGGAGTGGGGGTTGATCGCCCACCCACCTGAGACGTGCCCGACCTGCGGGAGCGGCCGGGTCGTCACCGCGGGGCCGCTCTGGCTCGGCGCGATCCGCGACCCCGAATTCGTCGCCGCCGTCCGCGACGCGCTGACCGACGACATGGGCGAGGCCGACCGTGCCAGCCGCATGCTGGAGACCGTCGCGGCCGAACTCGACGAGCCGACCCACTACGACCAGCACCGCCTCTGCAAGCAGTGGGGGCGCTCGGCGAACGCGATGGACGAGTTCCTGGCCGACCTCCGGGCGGCCGGCCACGATGCCTCCCGCGCCCACTACGGCGGGACGACGTTCAAGACCGACGCCGACGTCGAGGCGATCCGGGTCGCGACCGCGGACTGACGGCGGTTCCGCCCCGTGGGCCCGTCAGTCGACACCGACGGCCGCCACTCCCGGGTGGCGAACCCCGCGACACGGGGACGGTATCAGTACGGCGGACGCTGTGCGCGGATGATCTCCGCGACCCCGTCCATCTCGTCGGCCAGCAACTCGGTCAGGTCGTCCGCCGTGAGGATCCCCACCAGGTCGCCGTCCTCGTCGTGGACGGGGAGTCGCCGGACGCCGTGTTCGCTCATCAGCTCCGTCGCCCGGTAGAACCCCGCCCGCCGGTCGATCGTACACGGATCCTCGGTCATCACGTCCGCAGCGGTCGTGTCGGTCGGGTCGATCCCCGCCGCGAGCACCCGGACCGTCAGGTCGCGGTCGGTGACGATCCCGACCGGCTCGTCGTCCCGCGTGACGACGACGCTCCCGACGTTCCGTTCCTTCAGCGTCGATGCGAGTTCGTCCACCGACGCCTCGGCGTCGGCCGTCACGACGTCGTCGCGTGCGAGATCAGCTACGGGCATGGCTCGGGTGACGCTTCGACCCTCCAATATTAATAAATAGATGACACTTCTCGCCGTGTGGGAATCGGGCGACCGGCGTCACCGCACGGCGGCGAGACCCAGCAACGGGCCGCCGTGCCGGACGACGGCTATCGCCGCAGTCCGACGATCCGACGGGGAAACGGGGGGATCCCGAAACACGGCCTGCCAGAAGAGGACCGTCGCCAGCAGCGCCCCGCCCAGCAGCCCCCGGTGGAACACGACCGACGGGAGCGGGCCGACGACGCCCCCGAGCGACACGTGTTCGACCGGCTCGCCGGCAACGACGTCGACGCCGTGCGGAACGGACCGTCCGGCGGGACGGGGAACGGACCGCCGCGGCGTCGTCATCGACGGCGAGGACGGCAACCCAGTCAAGCAGGCGACGTGGACGGTCATCAACACCGTGAAGGGGCTGCTGTGATCGCCGCGCGTTCCAGCAGAGGTTTGTGGCTCGCTCCCCTCGTGATCCGGTGATGAGCGTACAGGCGGAGTTCGACGCGTGGGCGGCCGAGGGGAAAGACAGGGGAATGGAGGAGCGCCACTGGCACACCGCCAAGGAGGCGCTCGCGCGGATGCCCGTCGAGGCGGGCGAGACGGTCCTCGACCTCGGCACCGGATCGGGCTACGCCCTCCGGGCGCTCCGCGAGACGCGCGATATCGGGTCCGGCGTCGGTCTCGACGCCTCGACGGCGATGGTCCGCAACGCCCGATCGTACACCGACGATCCGACACTCGGTTTCCTCGCCGGCGACTTCCAACATCTCCCCTTCCGGGACGGCACCGTCGATCACGTCTGGTCCATGGAGGCGTTCTACTACGCCACCGATCCGGCGACGACCCTCGCTGAGATCCGACGGGTTCTCCGTCCCGGCGGCACCTTCTTCTGTGCCGTGAACTTCTTCGAGGAGAGCGAACACACTCACCGGTGGCAGGACCAGGTCGACGTCGAGATGCAACTCTGGGACCGCGAGCGGTACCGCGAGGCGTTCCGCGCGGCGGGCCTCCACGTGGCCGAGCAGGACACGATCCCCGACCGGGAGATCGAGATCCCGTCGGCGGCGGCGTTCCCGACCGACGACTGGGACCGTCGCGAGGACATGGTCGACCGCTACCGGGAGTGGGGGACGCTCCTGACGGTCGGCGTGGCGCCCTGACCGCCCGTGGCTCCCGCCGACACGCGGCGCCGACTGGCCCTCGGGACGGCCATCGCGGCAGTGGCGACGGCCGGTAGCCTCTGGTTCAGCCTCGGCCTCGGGCTGGTTCCCTGCACGCTGTGCTGGTACCAGCGGATCCTCATGTACCCGCTCGTCGTCGTCCTCGGGGTCGCGGCCCTCGACCGGCGGCCGGACGTCTACCGGACCGCGCTGCCGCTCGCGCTCCCCGGCCTCGGTCTCGCGGCGTACCACTCCGTCCTGCAGGCGACGACGGCACGGTGTACCCTCGCCGGGCCGTGTGCGGCCGTGCAGTGGCGGGCGCCCGTGGTCGGCCTCACCATCCCGAACCTCTCCCTGCTCGCCTTTAGCCTGCTCACGCTCCTGCTCGTCGCGACGTGGCTGGACGGGCGCTGACGGCGCCGGTGGCGGACGGCGGTGCCGCCGCGAGCCGGCGCGACCACGGTCTTTTGCCCTCGCCGCCCGAATCGGGCGGCGTGTCCGCTCGACTCGCTCGGTCGCTCGCCGTCGCGCGCGCCGTCGCCGGCGAGGTTCGTGACCGGGACGTCTCCACGCTGGCCGCCAGCATCGCCTACTACGCCTTCGTCTCCGTGCTCCCCCTGCTCGTGCTTGCGACCGTCGTCGCGACGACGGTCGGCGGCCCGTCGCTTCGGACGGCCGTCGTCGACCTCGCCGGCCGGTATCTCCTCCCCGTCGGCCGGGGGCTCGTCGGCGACGCGCTGGCGAACACGACCGGCCAGGGCGGAGTCACCCTCGTCGGTGTCGCCCTCCTCCTCTGGAGTTCGCTCAAGCTCTTTCGCGGCGTCGACACCGCCTTCGCTCGGATCTACGGCACGACCCCCCGTGGCTTCCTCGGGAGCGTCCGTGCCGGCGTGACGTCCCTCGTCGCCGTCGGCGTCGGCGCCTTCGGCGGGATCGCCCTCATCGGCGCCGTCGCCGTCCTCCGCCTGCCCGTGGCGTCCGTCGGGGCTCCCCTGCTCTTTTTCGCCGTTCTCCTCGCCGCCCTCTTCCCGGTGTACTACGTGACGCCCGCGGTCGATCTCTCACCCCGCGAGGCCGTGCCCGGTGCCCTCCTCGGGGCGCTCGGCTGGGCGCTCCTCGGGACCGCCTTCGCGCTCTACGCCGCCATCGCGACGACGAGCGGTCGGTTCGCGGTCTACGGCGTTCTCGGTGCCGTCCTCCTGCTCGTGACGTGGTTCTACCTCGCGGGGATGGTGTTGCTCGTCGGCGCGACGCTCAACGCCGTCCTCGCGGGACGAACGACCGCCCCGAACCGGCAGGTACAACATCCGCGGGGCCGAGACGACGTGACGACGGCAATGACCGGAGACGACACGCGACGCGACGCGGAGCCCTCCCCGGCACCGGACATCGAGGACCTCGCCGAACGGGTCGAGGCGGTCCGTGCCGACCTGGACGCCTTCGAGGCCGACGTCGAGGATCGGACGGTCGACCGGCCGGAACTGGAGGACGACCTGAAGGCGTACGTCCGTCGCCGGATGCGCCGCGGGCACGCCCGCGGCTGGGGCCCCTACCTCGTCCTCCTCTACGGGACGATCATGACCCTCGGCGCCTTCTACCTCCTCTCCGACCTGATCGCGCTGGTCGCGATGATCGTCATCTTCCTCTCGACGCTCGGCCTCTACGCGCTGTTCGTCCTCGTGGGCGCCGGGCTCTCCCTGCTGAACACGCCCGGTCGCGCGCTCGACGCCGTGCGTCGGTTCCGGCGCTGAGGGGTGACCCCGGAAGGCGGGAATATATGACGCTCCACCCACAGCCACGAGATATGTCGCTCCCCGCCCGCGTCGCCGACCGGGGTGTGGGCGAGACGGCCGTCGTCGAGACGCTGCCCGAGGCCGTCGTCGCGCTCGCCGGCCTCGTGACCCGTCTCGGCGATCCGCTGACGCTGTTCGTCCTCGTCGTCGGTGCCTACCTGCTGGCGAACCGACTCGACGTCGACGCCCCGCGAATGGCCGCCGCCCTCGGCCTCGCGCTCGGCGCCTTCACGCTCACGCTCGCGCTCAAACACGCCTTCGCGCTCCCCCGCCCGCCCGGTGCGGGGGTCGACGGCTACGGCTTCCCGAGCGGCCACGCTCTCGGGGCGACCGTCGTCTACGGCGCCCTGGTCGCCCTGCTCCCGGCCCGGCGGCGCTCGCGCACGCTCGTGGCGGCCGCCGGCACGCTCGTCGCCCTGGTCGCGCTCTCCCGGGTCGTCATCGGCGTCCACTATCTGATCGACGTCGTCGCCGGCGTCGCCGCCGGCCTCACCTTCCTCGCCGCGACCCTCCGCCTCGGGCCCGGCGTCGTCCCCGAGCGGGTGACCGTCGCCGACACCCGCCGCGTCTTCGGCGTCGCCGTCGGTGTCGGCGTCGTCGCCGTCGCCGTCGCCGTCGTCAAGGACACCGTGGTCGCCGTCGCCGCCGCCGGGGGCGGACTCGTCGGCTGGCATCTCGCCGCCGACCGGGTCGTCGCCGCGCCCGACTCCACGCGGCGCCTCGTCGCCTCGCTCGCCGTCCTGCCCGCCGTCGCCGCCGTCGTCGCCCTCGTCCTCGAGGGCGGCGTCTCGCTCCCCGCCACGGCGGGCATCGCCGGCGGCGTCGTGGCGCTGTTGCTCGCGCTTCCGGGACTGATCGCCCTCCGCTGATCGTCGACGAACGCGCGAGCCGCGGCTCGGCGGTCGGCGCGTCGAAAAAGGTCGCGGGCGGTCGCCGTCATAGCGATTATTGTAACCGTTTACCGGCGTGTTGCCGCCCCGTTCGGCAACACGTCGGCATTGGCTTACAATAATCGCTATCAGAACTTCTCGAGGTAGCGGTCGATCTCCCAGTCGGAGACCTCGACGATGTACTCGCCGAACTCCTGGGATTTGGCCTCGACGAACTTCTCGGAGACGTGGTCGCCGAGGGCGTTCTGGATGACTTCGTCCTCCTCGAGGGCGGCGACGGCCTCGCCGAGGTTCGAGGGCAGGGTCGTGATGCCGTACTCCTCGCGTTTCTCCTCGTCGAACTCGTAGATGTTCTCCCGAACCGGCTCCGGGCAGTCGAGGTCGCGCTCGATGCCGTCGAGGCCGGCGTGGATCATGGCCGCGAAGGCGAGGTAGGGGTTACAGGACGGGTCCGGCGACCGGAGCTCGATCCGGGAGGCCGCGGGCACGCGCGCCGCGGGCTTGCGGATGAGCGCCGAGCGGTTGCGGTCGGACCAGGCGACGTAGACGGGCGCCTCGTACCCCGGAACCAGCCGCTTGTAGGAGTTGACCGTCGGGTCGGCGATGGCCGTGATGGCCGGGGCGTGCTCGAGGATGCCGGCGAGGTAGCTCTTGGCCGTGTCGCTCAGGTTGAACTCGTCGTCGCCGTCGTGGAAGGCGTTCTCGCCGTCCGTCGTGAACAGCGACATGTGGGTGTGCATCCCCGAGCCGTTGATCCGTGCGATGGGCTTGGGCATGAACGTCGCGTGGAGGTCGTGCTCGGCCGCGATGGCGCGGACGACCGCACGGAAGGTGGCGACGTTGTCGGCCGTCGACAGCGCGTCGTCGTACGTGAAGTTGATCTCGTGTTGACCCTGGGCGACCTCGTGGTGCGAGGCCTCGATGTCGAAGCCCATGCTCTCCAGCCCGTAGATGATGTCCCGCCGGACGTCGCCGGCGAGGTCCTTCGGCGCGAGGTCGAAGTACCCACCGGCGTCGTTGGTGACGGTCGTCGCGCGGCCGTCCTCGTCCTCCTCGAACAGGAAGAACTCGGGCTCGGGCGCCATGTTGACCTCGTAGCCCATCTCGTTCGCCCGCTCGATGGCGCTTTTGAGGACGCCACGCGGGTCGCCCGAGAACGGCTCCCCGGTCGACGTATCGATCACGTCACAGATGAGGCGGGCGGTCGCGCCCTCCTCGTCGTCGCGCCACGGGAGGATCGCGAACGTCGACGGGTCGGGGTCGAGCCGCATGTCCGACTCCTGGATGCGGACGAAGCCGTCGATGGAGGATCCGTCGAAGTAGATGCCCTCCGTGAACGCCTTCTCCGCCTGGCTCGCCGGGACCGAGACGTTCTTCACCGTTCCGAGGATGTCGGTGAACTGGAGCCGGAGGAAGTCGACGTTCTCCTCGTCGATCTCGTCGATGACGTCCTGTTCTTCCGCCGTCAAACCGCCGTCAGCCGCCGCAGTTTCGTCCGTCATGTTCTGGACAGCTGTAATCTATACTCCTAGTATTAAGCCCTTTTTGTTGTCTGCAAATTCATCTTCGCTTCGATCGGAATTGGATATTCGTAAACTTCTATACCCCCCGGGACGTGCGTAACTGCCATGACGTACGAAAATCTCGACGCCAAGCTCATCAACGCACTCTTGGGCGACGGACGCGCCAGTCTCCGGAGCCTCGCCGAGGAGCTCGACGTCTCGGTCACGACCGTTTCCAACCACCTCCGCGACCTGGAGGACGAGGGGGTCATCGAGGGCTACACCCCGCGCGTCAACTACGACGCGATCGGCTACGACGTGACTGCCATCCTCCAGTTGAAAGTCGAGGGGAGCGCGCTCCCCGACGTCACCGAGACGCTCCGCAACCAGAAGCAGATGACCAGCGTCTACGAGGTCACCGGCGACTACGACGTCATCGCCATCGGCAAGTTCCCCGACACCGACGGCATGAACGACCAGATCAAGACCCTGCTGACCGACGCCAACATCCGCGAGTCGAACACCAGCGTCGTTCTCAACGCCGCCGTCGAGAACAAGCAGTTCGAACTCGACCTCGACGAGGAGTAGACGGACCGACCGCGGGCGGCCCGCCGCCCCGGAACCGTTTTGCCGGTCGCTTCCGTGACGCGCTCGTATGGCGATCCCCACTTGGACGTGGAGCGACGCGCCGGCCCCCGGGGCGCCGCCGTCGACGGCGGCCGTCGACCCCGCCGCCGAGACGCTGTCGGTCCTCTCCCATCCGCACCGCCTCGAAATCCTCCTCGCGCTCGTCCGAGCGGACGGTCCCCTCGCCTACTCGTCGCTCCGTGCCGCGACGTCCGTCGCGGACAAGGGGCAGTTCAACTACCACCTCCGCCAGCTCCGCGGGCGGTTCGTCGCCGACGGTGACGACGGCTACGCCCCGACCCCCGCCGGTCGCGCCGCCGTCCGCACGGTCCTGACGGACGCCCGTCTCCACGACGGAGCGCCTGACTGACCTGTCCGCACGCCGGGAGAAACACGCTTCTCCGAGAGTTTACGCTCCCGCGCCCGCAGGGTCGGTCCACGATGTCGAGCGATCCCGATGGCGGTGGTGTCGACGAGGTGCGGTTCGGACCGACGGGCGTTCGCGACGGCTACCTCCGGTGTGTCCCCGTGGCGCTCGGCGTCGCGGGCTACGGCGTCGTCTTCGGGGTGCTGGCGCGCGAGGCCGGCCTCAGCGTGGCCGAGGCGACGCTCATGAGCGCGACGGTGCTCGCCGGCGCCGCGCAGTTGGTCGCGGTCGAACTCTGGGCGGATCCCGTCCCCGTCGTGGCCGTCGTCGGCACGACGCTCGTCGTCAACCTCCGGTACCTGCTGATGGGCGCCGCGCTCCGACCGTGGTTCCGTCACCTCGCGCCCCGGCACGCCTACGCGAGCGTGTTCTTCACCGCCGACGAGAACTGGGCGCTGACGATGGGCGAACTCCGATCCGGGAGCCGGCAGGGCGCCTTCCTGCTCGGCTCCGGCCTCGCAGTCTGGTCGTTCTGGGTGGTCGCCACCGTCGTCGGTGCGACGGCCGGGAGCCTCGTCGGCGACCCCGCCCGCTACGGCCTCGATTTCGCGCTGACGGCCGTCTTCCTCGTCATCGCGACCGAACTTTGGGAGGGCCGGTCGACGGTCGCTCCCTGGGCGGTCGCCGCCGCCGTCGCCGTCTTGACCGAGGCGGCGCTCCCCGGCCGGTGGTACGTCCCCTGTGGGGCACTCGCCGGCGCGCTGACCGTGGTGATCCGGCGTGACGGGTGAGCCGTTCGCTCCGCTCCCCGTCGGGGTCGTCCTCGCCATGGCCGTCGTCACCTACCTGACCAAGGCCGGCGGTCTCTGGCTGCTCGGCCGCGTCGACCTCTCCGACCGCGCCGCGGCCGCCCTCGACGCCCTCCCGGGAGCCGTCGTCGTCGCCATCCTCGCGCCCGCCGTCGTCACCGCCGGGCCGCCGACGTGGCTCGCGGCCGGCGTCACGGTGATCGCCGCCCGGCGGACCCGCTCGGTCCTCGCGGCGCTCCCCCTCGGCGTCGGGACGACCGTGTTCTTCCGGACCGCGTTCTGAGGTGGAACGACTCCCGGCGCCTACCGCTCCGTCCCGTGTGGCGTCCCCACGAGTTGGGCTTCGCGGACGACGCTCACCCGCCAGCGGAGCAGTCCCACGCACACGAGGCCGACGCCGAGCATCCCGGCCACGGCGTAGAACGCGAGGTCGTACGAGCCGGTCAGTTCGACGATCCGTGCCACCAGCGTCGGGCCGGCGACCCCGGCCATCGACCACGCCGTGAGGGTGTAGCCGTGGATCGCCCCGAGTTCCTTCGTACCGAACAGGTCCGCGAGATACGCCGGGAGGCAGGCGAACCCGCCGCCGTAACAGGTGACGATCAGGAACAGCACGGCCGCGAACAGCGGGACGGTCGTGACGTTCGGCAACGCCAGAAAGGCGAGGATCTGGACGACGAAGAAGGTGCCGTAGGTGGTCGTCCGGCCGATGTAATCCGAGAGGCTGGACCACCCGATGCGGCCGAGCCCGTTGAACAGGCCGAGCAGCCCGACGACGGTGGCCGCGACGGCCGCGCTCGCGCCCGTGATCGACTGGGTCATGTTCGATGCCACCGACAGGAGCATGATCCCCGCCGAGACGTTGATGAAGACGATCAGCCAGACGAGGGAGAACTGCGGCGTCCGGATCGCCTCGCTCGCGGTTCGCTGTTCGAGGTCGGCGGCGACGATCACGCCGTGACTGTCGGCCTCGACGACCGCGTCGGGGTCGATCCCCGCCGGCATCCACCCCTCCGGCGGCTTCTCCAGATACCACGCGCCCGCCGCCATCGCGACGAAGTATCCCGCCCCGAGGACGAACAGCGTCGTCGGGATGTCCGTCGCCTCGATCAGGTGGTTCGCGAGCGGCCCGGTCACCAGCGCGCCGGCGCCGAACCCCATGACGGCGAGGCCCGTCGCCAGACCCCGCCGGTCCGGGAACCACTTCACGAGCGTCGAGATGGGGCTGATGTAGCCCAGGCCGAGTCCCACGCCCGCGACGACGCCGTAGGTCATCACGAACCCGACGTGGCTCCCGACCCGGACGGCGACGCCGGCGAGCATCGTCCCGCCGGCGAAGGCGACGGCCGCGGCGAGCCCCGAGATCCGCGGGCCGTACCGCTCCACGTACCGACCCAACAGCGCCGTCGACAGCCCGAGGGTGAAGATGGCGACGGTGAAACCGAGCGTCACGTCACCGACCGTCCACCCCTGGGTCTCCTGGAGCGGCCGCTGGTAGACGCTGTAGGCGTACACCGAGCCGATGGACAGGTGGATCAGCATCGCCGAGGCGGCGATGAGCCACCGGTTTTTCTCCCCCGTGCGTGACATACGCCCCCCGACGTCCGTCGCCGACAAAAAGCTACGTCGGGGGACCGTCCGCGGACGCGGCCACGTCGGGCCGACCCGCTACTCGAAGCCCTCTTCGAAGACGAAAGTTCCGTTCCGCTGGACGACCTCGCCGTCGACCTCGATGGTCGAGTCCTCGGACATGTCGACGATCATGTCGACGTGTTCGGCGCTCTCGTTGCGTTCGTTTTCCTCGCCGACGGTGTCCGCGTAGGCGTTCCCCACCGCCATGTGGACGGTGTCGCCCATCTTCTCGTCGAACAGCATGTTGTAGGTAAACCGGTCGATGGAGCGGTTCATCCCGATGCCGAGTTCGCCGAGGTAGCGCGCCCCCTCGTCGGTGTTCAGAATCCCCGTGAGCACCGCCTCGTTGCGCTCGGCGCTGTGGCCGACGACCTTCCCGTCCTCGAACCGGATTCGCGCCCCTTCGATCTCCTTGCCCTTCCGGTAGAGGGGCATGTCGAAGTGGACTTCGCCCTCGACGGACTCCTTGACCGGCGCGGTGAACACCTCGCCGCCGGGGAGGTTGTGCTCGCCGTAGTCGTTGAGCGTGGGGTTGCCCGCGACCGACATCCGGACGTCCGTCCCCTCGCCGCTCCGGATCCGCACCTCGTCGGCGCCGTCGAGGATGTCGACCATCCGCGCTTGGTGTTCGCGCTGTTCGTCCCAGTCCAGCGTGACGGCGTCCCAGACGAAGTTCTCGTACGCCTCGGTGCTCATGCCCGCGAGCTGGGCGTGCCCGGAGGAGGGAAACTGCGTGAGACACCAGCGCGTCCCCAGCCGCTCGTCGAGGACGGGCCGCATCGCCCGGCGGTAGGCGGCGTTGGTCTCGGGGGTCACGTCGCTCTGCTCGGAGGCGTTCGGCCCCCCGCGAGCGATGATGGCCGCGTCCGTCTCCTCGTAGAGCGCGAGCTGGTGGGCGGGCGTCTCGAAGCCCTCGTCGTCGCTCGCGCGGAGGTACGCCCGGCTCGCCCGCTCGGAGTTGTTCAGGTACACCGGGTTCGCCCCCCGGTCGCCGAGCACCTCGTGGAGCGCGACCGCGAGGTCCTCGGCGACCGCCGGCATGCTGACGACCACGTCGTCGCCGGCCTCGATCCGCGTCGAGTGGTCGACGATGATCTCTGCGTGCGTGCGAATGCGCGGGTCCATGCACGGCCGTTCCGTCGCGGGCGGCAAAGCCTTTCGGAGTCCGCCCGTGGTAGAGGCCGCGGCCGACCGGTTCGCTCGCGAACCACGGACGTCGCCCGCCTTCGCACAGCGCCCACGCGAACCGCTTACGTGCCGGCGACGCGAACCCGACGGATACGGTGACACTCGACACGCGAGCGCTCGACCGGTTCCTCGACGACGTCGCGTCCGCCCGCGTGGCGCCCGCCGGCGGGACCGGCGCCGCCGTCGCCGGCGCCCTCGGCACGGCGCTGTGCGAGATGGTCTGTGTCCACTCCGCCGATACGACGGGGGGGACGCTGGCCGACGTGCGCGACGACCTCCGGACCGAGCGCGACCACCTCAGCGACCTCGCCGCGGCGGACGCGGCCGTCGTCGACGACCTGTTCGCCGCGGCCGACGGCCCGGACGAAGCGGGCCTCAAGCGGGCCACCGGCGTCCCGATCACGACGGCCGAGGCGTGTCTGACCGTCCTCGAACTGGCGGTCGACGTGACGGAACGGGGGAGCCCCACCGCCGTCGCCGACGCCGTCACTGGCGTCCTGCTGGTGGACGCGGCGCTCCACGCGTCGCTTCGCACCGCCCGACACAACCTCGATCGGATCGCGGACCCCTCGTTCGTCGCGGTGATCGAGGAGCGAACCGCGGAGATCGAGGTCCGGGCCGACGACGCGCGCGACCGGGCGATGGGAAACGCCGAGGCTCGCTAGTCGGCGCCTTCGACCGCCTCGACGAGCAGTTCCGCGACGTCGACGATTTCGATGTCGTCCTCGTAGCCGCCGGTCTTACGTCCGTCCTCGTACATCGTCATGCACATCGGACAGGCGACGACGAACTTCTCGACGGCGTCGCCCGCGTCCGTATCTTCGAGTGCCTCGCGCATCCGCTCCTCGCTCGGCTTGGTCTCCTCGTCGTGGTCCATCCAGAGGCCGCCGCCGCCGCCCCCACAGCAGAAGGCGTCCTCGCGGTTCCGGGGCATCTCCGCGAGGGTCGCCCCCGTCGCCCGGATGAGTTCCCGCGGCGCCTCGTACTCGTCGTTGTACCGGCCGAGGTGACACGGGTCGTGGTAGGTGACCGTGTAGTCGAGTTCGTCGCCCGCGAGGCCGAGGGCGCCCTCGGCGACCAGTTCCTCCACCGCCTGGGTCCAGTGTAGGACGTCGACCGCGCCGTCGGCGTTCCACTCGCCGTCGTAGTCGAACTCCATCAGCGGGTCGTCCGCGAACTCCTCGTATTCGACTTCCGGATACTCGTTTGCGAACGTGTTGTACGAGTGCGGGTCGGTACAGACGATGGCCTCGGGGTCGACCGCCTCGAACTGCTCGACGTGGTGGCCGGCGAGGTCGACGTAGAGGAACTCCTCGCCGAGGCGGCGGACGTCGTTGCCGTCGTACTTCTCGTCCTCGAAGAGGATGCCGTAGTCGACGTCGGCGCGTTCGAGGAGCCGAGCGAGCGAGCGGGCCACCCGCTTGTTCCGCTCGTCGTAGCTCGGGTAGTCGCCGACGTACCAGAGGTACTCGACGTCGGTCTCGCGGGCGTCCGCGACCTCGAAGTCGAGGTCGTCGGTCCAGTCGGCGCGCTCCTCGGGGCGTTCGCCGAAGGTGTTGCCCTTCCGCATGACGTTGTCGAACACGTCCTGGACGTTCGAGTCGACGTCGCCCTGGTCCGTGAGCTGGCGGTTCATGCGCGTAAAGGAGGTGAGGTGTTCGATTTCGACCGGACAGGCGTCCATGCAGGCCATACACGCCATGCAGGACTCCATCGTCTCGGCGGCGATGACGCTCGTCCCGCCGTCGGCGACGATGTCGACTTCCTCGCTCTCGCCCGCCTCCACCTGCTCGCGGTACGCCTTCAGGTCGAGGATCACGTCCCGCGGGTCGAGCGGGCGGCCCGAGGATTCGGCCGGACAGACCGACGAACAGCGGCCACACTTGGTGCAGGCGTCCTGATCGAGCAGCTCCTTCCAGGTGAAGTCCTCGACGGCCTCGGCGCCGGTGTCGGCGTCGAGGTCGGCGGGGATCCCGGGGAGGCGCGCGCCCGCCTTCTCGTCGCGGGTCACGACGTTGGCGTACGACGAGAGCATGTGGAACGGCTTGCCGTAGGGGAGGGCGGCGACGAACGCCAGCGCGAGCAGCGAGTGTGACCACCAGACCGCCGGGTAGACCGCCTCGGCCGTCGCCGCGCTCATCCCCGCGGCGGCCAGCACCTCGGCGACGAACCAGCCGACGAAACTCACCGTCTCGAACGACGGGAAGCCGGTGCCGAGGATGCGAACCCCCTCGGTCAGGTAGCCGCCGACGCCGAGGAGGAAGAGCGCCCAGACGAAGAGGTCGTCCTCCAGCCCCGTGTGTTTCCCCCACAGCCGCCACTTCCGGGCGGCGTACCGCCGGTAGAGCGCGACCCCGAGACCGACGACGAACAGCAGCCCCATCGCGTCCATCACCAGCGAGTACGAGAGGTAGAAGTCGCCGACGAAAAAGGAGGGCTGGCCCAACAGCTTGGTCCAGATATCCATGTCGACCGCGAGGATGGTCGTCCCGATCAGCAGTGTGAGAAATCCCCACATGATGAACGCGTGCATGAGCCCGCCGACGACGTCGCGGTCGAGGAGCGTCCGGTTCGAGAGGACCACCCGCGCCGCGTCGACGACCCGGCGCGGCAGGTCGTCGAGCCGGTCGATCCGGTCCGCCTGCCCGGTGGTGTATCGCTCGATTCGCCGGTAGACGCCGTACGCGAACGTCAGGATCGCGACGGCCGAGAGCAGGTAGAAGACGAGTTCGCCGACGTGTCCGATGCCCCAGAACGTCGGTCTGGTTACGGTGCCTTGGACGGCCATGACTAGAGACGTTCTCGAATCCCGGAATAAATGTTGCTACGAACCGGCGACGATGGACCGTCGCACCCACTTGGTCGACGTCACTACTATGCGTCGGGTGGTCGTATCGCCGCCATGGTTTCCCTCGATCGGTTCGATCACCCCGCGTGGACCGCCGGCGCCGCCACGGCCGTCAGCTACGGCCTCGGTCTCCTCGCCCTGTTCGTCCTGCTTTTCGTCCTCCCGTTCCTGATCTTCTCGCTCGTCTAGGGACGCGAACCGGTTCGCCCGAACGCTCTCCGCCCTCCGGAACGGAGGTGGCGTCGTGCTCCCGCCGTCGTCGCTCGCCGCCCGCCCGGGACTCGCCCTCGGCGCGCTCTGTGGCGTCGCCGGCCTCGCCCTCGGCAGCCCGGAAACCGGCCTGCTCGGGGCACTCGTGGGCTACTTCCTCGGGAAGTCGCTCCGGAGCGTCCGCCGGACGGTCGAGGGCGGTCGGGCGGGGTGAGCCGCCGGGTGACGTCCCGGGCCGCCACCGGCCCGACCCGAAGGCCTTCGCGGTAAGGGTCACACGGCGTCCCGCCCACGGCTACACTGCGATGACCGAACGACGACTCGACCTCCGCGAGATTCCGCCGCCGAAACGCCATCCGAAGATCTTCGATGCGTTCGAGGAACTGGAGAGCGGCGAGGCGCTGACGCTGGTCAACGACCACGCACCCACGCCGCTGTACCACCAGATGAACGCCGAAGTGGACTCCTTCGACGCCGAGGGGTATACGGTCGACCGCGTCGGCCAGAACGAGTTCGTCGCGCGGCTCCCGAAGGAGTAGGGCCGCTCAGGCGGTCGCTTCCAGTTCCGCCACCGTCTCGGTCGGGTCGTCGAACAGCGCCGCCGCCCGCTCGCCGTCGTAGTCGGTGTGATACTCGTTGGGGACCCCTCGCTCGGCGAGGTTCACGTGGCGATCCGGCGTCACGTCGTGTCGTTCCAGGCTCTTCCGGGCGCATTCGAGCGGACAGCCGTCGACGACGAGGTCGGCCGGTCCGCCGTCGCGGTGGCCACCAGCGGCTCCACGTCGCCCCCGACGCCCGCGATACAGGACATCTCCGCCAGCCGCTCGTGGTCGAGTCGCACCGCGAGGTCGTTCGCCATCCGTGCGGCGCTCGAACAGCCCGAACAGGCGTAGACCAGCGGCAGGTCGTCGTAACTGTCCGTCATCGACCGGACCTCCCGCCGCCGCCCGCGAAAGGGTCGTGCCGAACGACGTTCCCGTCGCGCCCTCACTCGACGACGGAGGACTGGTGGTCGCCGCGGGTCCGCACGTCGAGAAGTGGTGGCGCCCCGCGTCGCCCACGTCGCCGGTGAACGTCCGGCCCGCCTCGAACCCGCGGACGTCGTGGGCGGCGAGGCGCTCCCGTACGTCCGCCGGTACCTCGTCGCCGGCGGCGACGTCGACGATCACGGGGCGGTCGGTGAAGCTCCTGGCGCGGAACGCGTCGTCGACGGTCCCGTGATCGCACAGTTCCGCAACCAGGCTGCGGAGCTCGGCCTCCCGGTCGGTCGTCGTCCACCGCCTGGCTCCCCGTCCGAAAAGGCGTCCCCGCGAACGTCTTCGTCCCCACGCCCGTCACTCGGCGTTCGACCCGAACGCCGAGGCGACGCCGGACCCGGCGCAGTTGGCGACCGGCAACCCCGCACTCCGACGACTGGCCCCCGACGCGGACTGATCGCCGTGGCCCCGCCCTCAGGCCCGGGTGATCTCGACGTGCCACACCGAGGCGTCCGGGTGGGTGGTCTCGTACTCGTAGCCCCGCTCCGCCAGCACGTCGTACAGCGGCGTCGGTTCGAAACTGTTCACCAACAGGAGCGATTCGCCGTCCGCCAGTTCCTCCAGGGCGGCCACGATGTCGCCGAAGGGTTCCCCCTCGATCTCGCGAACGTCCAGTCGCTCGCTGGTCCCGTCCACCCGTTTCGAACTCATACCGGTACGTAGGGGACGGGACGTGCTATATATTCACCCGATGACGTTCGACCTCTCCCTTTCGGACGGGGCAGGCGAAAGGCGACGTATGTCCCCGGATCCGCGGACAGGGTCGTCGCTGTCGGACGTCGAGCGGCGAGTCGCGCCCTCCCTCTTTGCCATCGCGGTCCTCCGGGATCCGGCACGGACCGGGTCGCGACCGGTGAACCCCGGGAGTATCCGGACGTGACCCCCGCGAGCGTCACGGAGATGGTCTCGCGGCTGGACGACCGCGGACTGGTCGCCCACGAGCCGGGGCGTGACGCTCACCGAGCGGGGGGACGCCGTCGCGACGCAGACCGGCTGGCGGTTCCGTGTCGTCGCCAGCTTCTTCGACTCGATGCTGGAGACGTCCCTCGACGACGAGACGGCCTTCGACATCGGGGTGGCGCTCCCGCAGGACGGCATCGCTCGCCTCCGGGGACTCGTCGATTCGGCCTGTCTCGGGCGCTGTCCGGCGGCCGACGGCGACGCCGGGAGGTGCGTGGCCTGACTAGAACATGTTCGCGCCAACGCTTTTCCGACAGCCCCGCGCAGTCGCATCCGCATGATTTTAGGCCAGCCTAAAACGAGCGGATCGGAGCGGGCGACCGGGCGTCTCGACCCCCCGATCGGGGTGGTAGCGCCGTGATCCGGAGCCACCTCCGCCACCTCCGGCACGCCTTGGACGAGCGGTCGATCACGATCAGGGCCGCGGTGACGTTCGCGGCGCTCCTCTCCCTTCCGGTCTTCGGGTCCGGCGTTCGTACGCTGGGGCAGAGCCTCGGCCTCGGTCGGCTCGTCCTCCCGTTGCTGGTGCTCGTCC
Organism: Haloplanus salinarum; assembly: GCF_009762275.1. Classification (NCBI taxonomy): domain Archaea; kingdom Methanobacteriati; phylum Methanobacteriota; class Halobacteria; order Halobacteriales; family Haloferacaceae; genus Haloplanus; species Haloplanus salinarum. The sequence goes on from NZ_CP034345.1 coordinate 2,337,816, forward strand.
ACGTCCCGGCAGTCGTCGCGATCATCGCCGTCTGGTCGATCGGCTGTGACGTCTGTCGGGGTGAGTCGGCGTGACGACGACCGACACCGATTCCGGACCGGCGGCCGTCCCGTCGGCCACCGCACGCGAACCGCCAGTCGACGAACGACGGCGATCAACCCACTCACAATGACCACGATCCATACCCTCGACGAACTGGACGGACAACCCCACGCGAACGTCTTCCCCGACCGGGAGCCGAAGACGGTCAGACTCTCCCTCGATGCGGACGAGTCGGTTCCAGCCCACTCTCACCCCGGGCGCGACATCGTCCTCTACCTCGTCGAGGGGGAAATCGAGTTGCAACTCGGCGACCGGACACACGACCTGACGGCGGGCGAGATCGCCCGCTTCGAGGGCGAGCAGGAGATCTCACCCCGGGCCGTCGAGCCGAGCGTCGCCCTGATCGTCCTGGCGCCCCGGTCCGAGTGACGTCGTGCGGTCGTCCGGCCGTCGGCGGCGACCTCCTCGCGCTGTTCGGGGCCGCGGGGTACGCGTCCCTGCTCGGCCGTCGGCTGCTTGGCTGCCCCGCCGACCGCACGCTTTTCACGCCGGCCCCCGGACTCGGGTCATGATCGACCTGCGTTCCGACACGGTGACGGCACCCTCCGACGCGATGCGCGACGCGGCCCGCGACGCCGCGGTCGGCGACGACGTCTACCGCGACGATCCGACGGTGAACGAACTCGAGCGGCGGGCGGCCGACGTCGTGGGCTGTGCGGCCGCCCTGTTCGTCCCGACGGGGACGATGGGAAACCAGGTCGCGGCCTCGGTCCACGCCGACCACGGGAGCGAGGTCCTCGTCGATAGCGAGGCTCACGTCGTCCGCTGGGAACTCGGCGGCCTCGCGACGAACGCCGGCCTCCAGACCCGCACCGTCGACGCCGGCGACCGGGCCGTCCCCTCACCCGAGCAGATCCACGCCCACTGCCACGAGCGGGACCTCCACCGCCCGGGGACCGACCTCTGTTGGCTGGAGAACACGCACAACGCCCGCGGCGGCGTGGCCGTCCCCGTCGAGCGCGTCCGCGAGACCGCCGCGGCGGCCCACGACCACGACGTGCCGGTCCACCTCGACGGCGCCCGCCTGTTCAACGCCTGCGTCGCCCTCGATACCGACCCGGCGGAGATGGTCGCCCCCGTCGACTCCGTCCTCTTCTGTCTCTCGAAGGGACTCGGCGCGCCGGTCGGGTCGATGCTCGCGGGCAGCGAGGCGTTCGTCGCGGCGGCCCGCCGGGAGCGGAAACGCCACGGCGGCGGGATGCGCCAGGCCGGCATCGTCGCCGCGCCCGGCCTGGAGGCGCTCGCGAACCGCGACCGCCTCGCGATGGATCACGAAAACGCCGAACGCCTCGCCGCCGGCCTCGACGCCCTCGACGGCGTGTCGGCGCCGACGCCCGACACCAACATCGTCGTCGCCGACGTCGCGGGGACCGGCCTCGACGCCGCGGCGTTCGTCGACGCCTGTGCGGCCCGCGACGTGGGTGCGGTCCCCTTCGGCGGAACGACCGTCCGGTTCTGCACCCACCTCGACGTCGACCGGACGGACGTCTCGCTGGCGCTCGATCGGATCGCGGCCGTCGTCGAGTCGGCGGACTAGACCCCCTACAGCTCGGGTTCGACGTAGACGAACTCCACCCGGTCGTCGCGCTCCCGGAGTTTCTCCTCGATGCGGCCGATGTCTTCGTCGAGGGCCGTCGTGTCGAGGCCGTCCCCGAAGCTCACGTCGGCGGTGACCAGGATCTCGGCCGGCCCGACGAACATCGTCCGGAACCGGTCGACGTGGGTCACGCCCGGATGCTCCCGGATGAGCGACTCGAAGTCGTCGCCGAGGTCCGCCGGTACGCTCTCGCCGAGCAGGAGGCGCTTGTTCTCCCACGCCAACGCGAGCGCGAAGCCCATCAGGAGGAGGCCGATGAGCGCCGCGGAGACGGCGTCGTAGATGTGGTTGCCCGTCACCCGCGAGAGGACGATCCCCACGAGCGCGAGGGCGGCGCCGCCGAGGGCGATGGCGTCCTCGGTGAACGCGGTGAGCGTCGTCACGTCGCTCGTCGACCGGAACGCCTCGACCAGGTTCGTCCAGCCGTACTCCTCCATCTGCCGCCGGAGTTCGGCGTTCGCCTTCACGAACGCGTAGGTCTCGAAGGCGATGGCGCCGAGGAGGACGGCGACGCTCACGTAGACGGTATCGAAGGTAGCGCCCGCCATGGTCACCGTCCCCGGCGTGGCCTGGTGGCCGTGTCGGATGGCGTCGTAGCCGTGTTTCAGGCTCTCCCAGCCCGCGATGCCGAACAGCAGGACCGACACCAGAAAACTGTAGAAGAACTGCGCCTTCCCGTACCCGAAGGGGTGGCCGCGGCTCGGTTGCTTGGCGCTGTACCGGATGCCGATCAGGAGGAACACCTGGTTGCCCGTATCGGAGATGGAGTGGTACGTCTCCGAGAGCATCGACGGGCTCCCGGTGAGCAGGAAGGCGCCGAACTTCAGCACCGCGATGGCGCCGTTCGCGACGAGCGCGGCGAGGACCACGGACTTGCTGCCGGCCATATCGATTCACTCGGCCGGCCCCCGATTCAACCTTCCGACCGCAACCGTGTTGTCGGCGCGGCCCCTCCCTCGGGCCATGCTCGTCGTCTGTTCCGACACTCACGGCGCCGACGACCCCCACCTGACCGGGCGGACGCGCGAGGCCGTCGACGCCGCCGACCTCGTGATCCACGCCGGCGACTTCACGACGCCGGCCGTCCTCGACGCCTTCCGCGCGGCCGCCGACCGGCTGGTCGCCGTCCACGGCAACGCCGACGTCGAGGCCGTCAGCGCACGACTGCCGGCGGCCGCCTCGACGACCTATGCCGGCGTTCCGGTCGCAGTCACCCACACCGAACGCGGCGGCGCGACCGGGCTCTCGCTGTTCGGGCGGGAGCGCGGCGCCGCACTCGTCGTCTCGGGACACACCCACCGGCCGACGGTCGTCGACGCCGACGACGGCGGGCCGACCCTCCTCAACCCGGGGAGCCACGCCGACCCCCGCGGGAACCGCCCCGGCCACGCCGAACTCTGGGGCGTCGACGACGACCTCCCGGCGGTGGTTCGGGACGTCGACCGTCCGGCGTCGGGACTCGTCGGCGTCGTCCGGACGCCCGACGGCGACGTGATCGAACGGATCCGGGTGCCGCTGCGGGACTGACCGTCGTCGGGAAACACGAGTGGAGGGCCGAAGCGTCGGAGTGGAGGGCCGAAGCGGGGTCGGGGGACCACGCAACTACCGGTACGTCCGACGACATGATATAAACATCGTAGGCTCAAAGGCTCATTTGACTCTGTCAGACGTGGCGAAACGGCTTTGTGCGATCCGTCCGACCCTCGTCCCATGTCGGATTCCGCCGTCACGCTTCAGCTCTCCGGACTCCTCGGGGACCCGGTGTTCCTCGCGCTGGCGGGGCTGATGTTGCTGCTCGTCTTCTTCGGTTACCTGCTGGTCCGTCGGACGCTCCTCTCGCTCCGCGAGGGCTACGACGAGGGCTACCGCTAACCGATCGCTCGTCCGTCGCCCGGTACCCCTTAGTACCCCCCTCTCCCAGAACGGCACGAACCGATGGTCGCTACCGGAACGCTGCTGACGTTCGTGGTCGCCGCACTGGCGAGTCTCTTCATGGCGTGGGCGATCGGCGCCGGCTCCTCGGGGTCGACGCCGTTCGCCGCCGCGGTGGGTGCGAACGCCATCTCGGTGATGCGGGCCGGGTTCGTCGTCGGGTTACTCGGCTTCGCCGGCGCCGTCCTCCAGGGGGCGAACGTCACCCAGGCGGTCGGCACCGAGTTGATCGGCGGCGTCTCGCTGACCGCCACCGCCGCCATCGTCGGCCTGCTCACCGCGGCCATCCTCGTCGCCATCGGCGTCTTCACCGGCTACCCCATCGCCACCGCCTTCACCGTCACCGGCGCCGTCGTCGGCGTCGGCCTCGCCCTCGGCGGCGACCCCGCGTGGGCGAAGTACCGACAGATCACGACGCTGTGGGTGCTCACGCCCTTCGTCGGCGGCGGCATCGCCTACGGCACCGCGCGACTCCTCCGCTCGCCCTCCGTCCCCGAACGGTACGTCATCGCCCCCCTCGGCGGCCTCGTCGGCGCCCTCGTGGCCACCATCGAGTTCGCCCTGCTCGGCCCGTCCGGCGGGGCCGGCTCCATCGCGGGCACCCTCGGGACGGGCGTCCCCGGCGGCACGCCCGCCGTCGCTCTCGCCTGTGCGCTCCTCGTGACCGCCGTTCTCTTCCGGGGACTGGTCACCGATCCCGAGGCGACCCAGCGGCGGTTCCTGCTCACGCTCGGCGGCCTGGTCGCCTTCTCGGCCGGCGGGAGCCAGGTCGGCCTCGCCATCGGCCCCCTCGTCCCGCTGCTCGACGACCTGGCGATCCCCCTGCCGGCGGTGCTCGCGGGCGGCGGGTTCGGCCTCCTGCTCGGCTCGTGGACCGGCGCCCCGCGCATGATCAAGGCGCTCGCACAGGACTACTCCTCGCTCGGCCCGCGGCGGTCCATCGCGGCGCTCATCCCCTCTTTCGCCATCGCACAGGCGGCCGTCGCCTTCGGCATCCCCGTCTCGTTCAACGAAATCGTCGTCTCGGCGATCATCGGGTCCGGCTACGCCGCCGGCGGCAGCGGCGTCAGCCGCCGCAAGATGCTCTATACGGTGCTCGCGTGGATCGGCTCGCTCGTCCTCGCGCTGGTCGTCGCCTTCGCCGCCTTCACCCTCATCGACGCGCTCTGATCGGCCGACGCTCCCGACCTATCCCTCGACCTCCGCCTCGGTCTCCTCGGCGGTCCCCTCGTCGTCTTCCTCGTCGTGGATCGTGATTCGCGCGCTCATGATCCGGGTGTTGTCCACCTGCTCGATCCGGATCGTGATCCCGTCGTAGTCGATGGTCTCGCCCTCCTCGACCAGACGCCCGGCGCGGTTGAAGATGAAGCCCGCGAGCGTCTCGAACTCCTCGCCCTCCGGCAGATCGAGACCCAGCACCTCGTTCACCTCGTCGATGTTGACCTCGCCGCGGACGATCACCACGTCGTCGTCGACGAACTCGAAGGGCTCCTCCTCGTCGCCCTCGAGGATGTCGCCGACGATCTCCTCGACCATGTCCTCCAGCGTGATCAGCCCCTCCGTGGTGCCGAACTCGTCGATGACGATCACCATCCGCATCCGGTTCTCCTGGATCTCCTCCAGGAGTTCGTCGACGTTCTTCGACTCGGGGACGTGGAGGGTCGGCTGGACCACGTCGGTCAGGTCGCCGTCCCCCTCGCCGTAATGTTTCTCCCGGATGAGGTCACGCAGGGTGACGACGCCGATGATGTTGTCGAGGTTCCCCTCGTAGACCGGGATGCGTTCGTGGTCGCTCTGGACGCAGGTCTCGATGGCCTCGTCGATGTCGGCGTCTTTCGGGACCGCGGTCATGTCCAGTCGCGGCGTCATCACCTCCTTGGCGATGGTGCGGTTGAACCGGAAGATGCGCTGGAGCATCTCGCGTTCCTCCTCCTCGATGACGCCCTCGCGCTCCCCGGTCTGGATCATGTTCTGGATCTCGTCGCGGGTGACGTAGGTCGTCTCGATGGCCGACCGTCCCCCAGTCACGCGGTTGATGACCCGGGTCAGGTAATCGAAGACGATCACCAGCGGCATGAGGACCAACTCCGAATACTTGAGCGGCCGGGCGATCCGCAGCGCCCACGACTCGGTGTTCTCGACCGCGTAGGACTTCGGCGCGCTCTCCCCGAACAGGAGGACGAGCGTCGTGATCCCGAAGGTCGCGGCGAGCACCGCCTGCCCCTGGGAGAGGTAGATGGCAAAGAGCCCCGTGGCGATGGAGGACATGGCGATGTTGACGATGTTGTTGCCGACGAGGATCGTGATCAGCAGTCGGTGGGGGTCGGATTTCAGCTCCTGTACCGCCCTGGCTTCGGGGACGCCGTCCTCGACGAGTGCCTCGACCCGATGCCGGGCGAGCGAGAACATGGCGATCTCCGAGGAGGAGAAAAACGCCGACAGACCGATCAACACGAGGATCGCGATCGATCCGCCGATGGTGACGGTCGTATCGGTCACTGGCACGACGTCGGTGATCTGTGCCGGATGTCCGACTCCCGCGGCGCTCGCTGTCGGCGACAAACCCATGGAACTACTCTCCCTACTCACGGCCCCGAATTAAGCGTTGCCCTCACGCCGCCTCGTCGCCCGAGCGAAGGGCTTAGGCCGTCGCCAGCCCTACGCGTGTCCATGTCCGACGAGGACCCCCCGATCACCCTGTATCGCCTGCAGGCGTGTCCGTACTGCGAGCGTGTCGTCCGGACGCTCCAGGCTCTCGACCTCGAGTACACGTCGCGGTTCGTCGAACCCATGCACTCCGAACGCGACGTCGTCAAGCGGGTCGCGGGGTCGCGCCCCGTCCCCGCCATCGTCGACGAGCGAACCGGCGTGACGATGTCCGAATCCGCCAACGTCGTCGACTACCTCGAATCGACGTACGGCGATGGACTCGTCGACGCCACGGGGGGTGCCGACTGATGGTCGACTTCGAGGTCGTCGACCTCCCCCCGACCGACCACGTCGCCGAGGGCGACGAGGCGCCCGACTTCACCCGCCCCCTCGTCAACGCCGAGTTCTGGGAGGACGCCAGCCTCTCCGCGCTGACCGCCGACGGTCCCGTCTGTCTCGTCTTCCACCCGATGGACGGCTCCTTCCCCGCGACGTACATCTGGAACGAACTCCGGGACCGCGAACTCGGCGACCACTGCACCGTCGTCGGCGTCTCCATCTCGACGCCGTACGCCCACAAGCGACTCATCGAGGAGCGGGACATGGATTTCGACCTGTTCTCCGACCCCGCGAACGGCGTCGCCGAGGCCTACGGCGTCGCCCACGACCTCGACGGGATGGCCGGCGTCGCCGAGGCCCGTCCCGCGACCTTCCTGATCGATACGGACCGCACCGTCCAGTACGCGTGGGTCGCCGAGGAGTGGCCGGACTTCCCGCCGTACGACGACCTCGAACGCGAGATCCGCGCGCTCGTCGACTGATGGCGCTCGACGACGCCGCGTCCGCCGTCCGCGACGGCCGGGCCGTCGTCTACCCCACCGAGACGGTCTACGGCCTCGGCGCCGACGCCACCGATCCCGACGCCGTCGAACGCGTGTTCGCCCTGAAAGACCGGCCGCGGGACAAGCCGCTCTCCCTCGGCGTTCCCGACGTCGACGCGGCGCTCGAACACACCCGGCCGACCGACCGCGCCGAGCGGTTCATGCGCCGCTTTCTCCCCGGCCCCGTCACCGTCGTCGTCGAACGGCGGCCGACGCTGCCCGACGCGCTCACCGCCGGCCGCGATCGCGTCGGCGTGCGCGTCCCCGATCACGACACGGCGCTCGCGCTCCTCGACCGGACGCCCCCGCTGACCGCCACCAGCGCCAACCGCTCCGGTGCGTCGAGTGTCACCCGCGTCGCCGATCTCGATCCCCGGGTCCGCGACGGGGTGGCCGTCGTCGTCGACAGCGGCGAGACGCCCGGCACCGAGAGCACCGTCGTCGACCCCGACCGCGGCGTGATCCACCGCCGTGGCGCGATGGCCGACGAGATCGAGGCGTGGCTCCCGTAGGCTCAACCGAGGCCGAGCAACGACCGGAGCGACCGCGACCGGACGCCACACTCCTCGCGGTACTCGCAGGCCTCGCATTTGGACTCGTCGTCGATCCGCGGCGGCGGCCCCTCCATCCCTCGCACCGTCCGGACCGTCCGCCGGAACGCCGCCTTGTTCCGCGTCGTCAGCTCGACCCGCCGGACGACGCCGTGGGCGGGATACTCCACCAGCGCCGACGGCACCTCGCGTTCGCGCTCCCACGCCAACGCCTTCGCCATCGCCACCGCCCGCACCCGCTGGGGGCGCCACACCCCCTGCTCCGGCGGTCGCCCCGGCGAGACGAACGTCGGCGTCGGCGGTCCGTCCCCCGACAGGAGCTTGTGTGCCACACCCCGACACTCCCGCCCCTCCAGCACCACCTCGCGGGCCGCGGGGTCGATCAGTTCCGCCCAGTCCGCCCGCTCGGCCACCCGATCCAGCACACGGCGGTACGCCGCCGGCGAGGGCTCGATCGGTTCGGCCGACAACGTCGCGTCGTCCGCCGCCCTGAGTTCCGGATACCTGAAGGCGAGCAACTGCCGCTCGCGGGCCGCCGGGGGCGGTCGATCAGCCTCCTCGTCGTGCTCGGCGTAGTAGTGCTGACGCGGACAGTACGCCGCCCGGGCGAGCGCCGAGAACGCGATCACGGACGTCCGTGGCCGCCCGATCCTACTTGAACCTCGTCCGCGACGACAGCGTTCTTTGCGACGCCCGCCCCACACCCCGCCATGTTCCGTCGCCTCCGCGAGACCGGCCCCGGACTGCTCGTCCCCCTCGCCTGGATCGTCGTCGCCGGCGCGCACGCCGACCTCGTCTCGGCCCACGCGATGTTCGTCGCCCACGTCGTGATGGCCGCCCTGCTGGCGACGTTCGCCATCACCGGGTGGTCCGAAATGTCCACCGGCGTCCTCCGGACGTGGCGGACGATCGTCGTCGTCGGCTTCGCCGCGACGGTCCTCGGCGTCGCCGGGTTCGTCACGGGCCGCGATCCCCTCCTCGCCGTCTCCCTGTACGCCTGGATGGGCCTCCCGGCGCTCGGACTGCTCCACACCGGCCGCGCCATCGACGGTCCGGCGCCGGCGTACCTCGGCGGCGGCACGGTCGCCGCGGTCGGTGCGGTCGTCTACGCCGCCGCCCCGTCGCTCACGCTCGTCGGGGTCGCGCTGGTCGGCCTCGGACAGACCGCCGGTATCGCCGACGCCGTCCTCCGGTACTGAGAGTCGGCGAACCGGATCGGATCCGGGGGCGAGTTGCCAAAAGCCGCGCTTCGGTCGACCCTCCCTTTCGGGCGTACCACGCCACCTGATCGACGACAGCCGCGCGACGGTATCGGCGTGGCAGCCGGACTCTCTCCCCCGACAGCCATCCGACGACGTCCGCGGTCTCCCACACCGCCACGCCGATGTCCGCCAACTCGTCGCTCGCGGACAGTCCGGGAAGTGACAGCCACGGACGACCACGGTGTCGATCGACCGGGCGGCGGGGAAGTCGTCGAGGTTCGTCCGGCGGGAAGCACTCCACCGAGGCTTGTACGCGGTCCACTCCGCGGGCCCCACCGCCTATAGTAGCGATTGAAAGTCATTGCACGGCCGATCGCAGTACTGCGTACGATCGGCTGGGCAAACAGTTTCAATCGCTACTATACACTCTCCTCGCAACGGTCGATCGGCGTCCAGGCGCACGTCCGCGGACGGCTTCGACTCCACGGCCAGTTCGGCGCCCTCCGGGCCGGACGACTCCCGCGCCGGATTCGATCCCCGCCTGCCGACACTGGCCGACGTTCGATCCGTCGGCCTCGTACAGGCGCACGACGCGGACGATCGGCGCTCCTGCCCCCTGGAACGCCTCCACGAGACGCCGCATCCGCGACACCGCCTCGGCGGTGCCCTCGCCCTCCGCCGGAGCGCCCGGCCGCGTGAAGTCGTTCTGCGTGTCGATCGTGAACAACGCCACGCCGCCCTGATCGGGGCGAACGTACTTCCCCACGTGAGATTTGCTCACACTCCATACGGTGCAGTTCCGTCGAAACTCGTTACGGAAGTTCGAGGGGAAAGCGCCGTGTTTTAGCGCGGGGATGAATCCGACAGCTTCGTCGTATCCACCCGGAATTAAGCCCTCGGACAGCGTATCCGTGGTCAAGCACAACGGGCAAAAACTGGCGGTTGGATTGGGGTCCGCCCGGACGACGAAGGCTACTACACCGTTCCCGAGAGGGCGCCTCCGAGGCCGTGGTGACACGGCAGGTAAAAAGCGACCCTCGCCCGTTTGTGCTCGCACACCGTGGCACGAAAGGCAGGCAGGCCGATGGCACGGCCCGTGCCCGGACGCCGGGAAACCGGCGACTGGGGGCATCCCCGCTGTCTCTCCGAGACGGATGGGATGCACGGCGCAAGCGGATACCGCGTCCGACCGGACGCCGAACACGCCACACCCCTCGCGGGGTGGCCCATCTCGACCTGAAACCGGCGAACGTCCTGTTTCGCTCCGTCGCGGACGCGTGGGACGTGCCGAAGGTCGCCGACTGGGGACTCTCGAAACACCTGCTCGAACACTCCAAAAGCGTCGAAGGCATGTCGGTGGCGTACGCCGCTCCCGAACAGTTCGACGACGCGTACGGGTCCACCGACGACATCACCGACGTCTACCAACTCGGCGCCGTCTTCTACGAACTGTTCACGGGACGACCACCGTTCGAGGTGATAGATATGGTCAAAAACGACCGGCCCACGCCGCCGAGTGAGATTGCGGACGTTCCCGACGCCTTGGGCGACATCCTGTCGAACGCGCTCGCGAAGGCGAAAGGCGACCGCTACGACGACATCGTCTACCTCCGGGACGACCTCCAAGCGCTGTTCGACGATCGGTGATGGGTGGAGAGACGAGGACGACCACCCTTTCGTCAGGGTGATCACAGGCCTCGAAGCCGGTCGACGGCGACGGAGCGATCGAGGAAACGGTGGGGTGGGCCCTGCCGGATTCGAACCGCGACCGAGTAAAAAGTGGGATGGAGCCTGCCGGGGCGTATCCAGAAACTCGTCCCCTGCCAGCAAGCGATTTTAACGCTTTCAGTCGCTGTACTGCGTGGTTTGAATTCGTCCTCTGTCGCCTTCACCCAGACAGACCAATGATGACCGACCTCGAACCCTTCGACTCCTCTAGTGCGACGCCCTTGGGTCGACGATCCGCTCGAGGTCGAACAACTGCAGATCGTCGCGGTCGGCCGCTGCATCCCGAACGGATTGCGTGAACCCGTTTCGGGCGAACAGAACATACTCGTGCTCGATTTCGCTACCATCAGGCGACCATCGAATCTCGTCAGTATGCTCTTCGAGCGAGGCGAGCGCGCTGTAATCGAGCGGTGCGGACGTGAACTTGCACTCCCCCGTCACCATCGTCCCGTCTGCAGCGAACCCAACCACGTCCACCTCGTACTCGTTGTACCACCAGCGGCCGATATCGGTGAACCTCAGATCGGGATAGAACTCAGGAAGGACGTCCTGACAGCGGTTTTCGAACTCCCGACTCACGAAGTCCGCAAGCTCCGGTTCGATGACCGTCTCGTAGGCGTCGACGCCCAACCGCTCGTACCGGTCTTCGTTGCCGTAGACGAACCGGAACCAAAACCTGAACAACGGATCGAGAATCCGGTACCGCCCGCGGCGTGACTTCGTCTTGTCCTCCGTCACCGGCACCTCACGTTCGACCAGTCGTAGCCGTTCCAGTTTCTGCGTGTACGTCGAAATCTGCTTGCCGTCGATCCCGATCGTTTGTGCGATCTCGTTCGACGTCGCGTTCCCGGCCGCGATCGCTTTCAGAATGGCAAAGTACCGGTTCGGCTCGGTCAGTTCGGTGCGAAGCACGTACTCCGGCTCGTCGTGCAGGAATCCCTGCCGTGACAGCAGCGACTGCTGAATGACCGTTCCGAGGTCGTCGTCCAGTTCGACGCCGTCCAAGTAGTACGGGGTCCCGCCAAACACACCCCACGCGAGCAGCAGTTGTTCGGGGGTATAGCTTTCGGGGAAGAACGTGCGCGCGGCGACAAAATCGAGCTGACGGAGATCGATCTTCTCAGTGAACCTGCCGTACAGCGGACTGTCCCCGAGGAGCGTCGCCTCCTCCATCATACTGATCGAGGATCCGATGAGGACGAGGGTCAGGCCAGTGTCACGCAACTCCTGATCCCACAGTCGCTGGATCACCGACGGGAGGCTCTCGTCGGCATCGATCAGGTATGGGAACTCGTCCAGCACGACGACCGCATCTTGGTCAGCGAGGTATCCAAGCAACGACTCCCACTCGCCCTCGATTCGGCCGATCCCTGGAAACGACTCTTCGGCCACGTCCACGAACGCATCCAGTTGGATCTGTTGAGTTGTTTCAGTCGCCTGGTACAGGACGGCGTCATCGCGGCTTTCCAGTGACTCACGGACGAGTTCGGTCTTCCCAAGACGGCGACGCCCGAAAATCACGACCATGTCGGCGTCATCCGACGCATAGCAATCCCGAAGCCGGCTAAGTTCATCCTCCCGATCCACGAAGCGCTCCATATCCTCTGACTGGCGTCCAGTCAAATAAAACACTCGAATAGACTAATCTAGAATAGGCTAACCAGAAATAGGCTATCCGAGAATTGTTCTCTGAATATAATCGGTGACAGCAGAAACGACTCACTATGACCGCTAGCGACCGTGAGAACGACCAGTGTCTCGATTCCGATCGACGCGACCGACCACCACCGTGGGTCGCCTACCCTTCGTCTCGCTCGGTAGTCTAGTACTTGATTGGCGTACTTGGCATCGCCTCGGTCGCTCTCTACAACGGTTTCGAACGATTGACGTGAGATTTGCTTATCAGCAACTCCCCGTCTTCAATCTTCCACGCAAACGGCTCAGCGGGATCTATCCCCCGCTCTTGCAGCATCCCTCCATCCACCTGTAGGGACATCACAAACTCGTCACCATACTCACGTGCTTGGTCACGGCTCAATACCAAGGTATCCAGATACTCACCACCACTTGGCGTGGGTGTCGCCCACTCAACTGTCCGAGACTCTGTTTCGTTCGTTATCAGATTCATCCTCAACAGGCCGAAACCGGCCACGCACTACTGCAGATTAGCATTCTACTTTCACCCTGGCTGGCTGGCATTTAATAACCGTCCGTTTACACATCGTCATATACTCTCAGCTGCGTGGTCTGGTAGCACGCTCGGCTGAACGAGTACTCTCCAAAAATAACTAAATATGGTGACACTTACGCACATCGCTGATACGCACCTCGGTCATCGACAGTACGGATTGAAACAGCGCGAGGACGACATGGTATCGACCACGCGTGCTGCATTCCAAGAGATGATTAGTGAGCGGGGGACTGATGCGATTCTGTTACCGGGTGACCTGTTCCACTCGCGAGATCTCCGCCCGAAGATCCTGCATCAGATTGAGCAAGAGCTCGAACGGATACCTGATGAGGTACCGGTGTTAGTCTCGCGTGGCAACCATGATGAGAATCTGACGCCGCGTGACGTGACGTGGTTGAATTACCTGCATCAGCGCGGGCACATTGTGTTCCTGAACGCCGAACTGAATGCGGATCCAGAGACAGCGTGGTTTACCCCGTACGATCCGGAGGACCCGGGGCAGTCTGCAGGATTTTATGATATCGATGTCGCGGGGTTGGATGGGCCGATTCGCGTGTTCGGCCTGCAGTGGCGTGGCGCGAAGACCGGGCAGGCCCTCCAGCAAGTGGCGAAGGGGATCGAAGAGACGAATGAGATGCACGGTGAGCCGGCATGGACCGTGTTGCTGGCGCATTTCGGGATTGAAGATGAGGTGCCGACGCTCGGCGGGGCAGTAACCCACGGCGAACTGCGGGACATGAAGGACGTCGTGGATTACCTGGCACTCGGACACATTCACAAGCGGTACGAGTCTGGTGGATGGATCTACAATCCCGGGTCGCCGGAAGCACATAACACGCGGGAAGGGCGACCTGAGTGGGATCACGGCTACTACTCAGTCACACTCGACACCGACGGAGCCGATGCCGGAGGTGACGCACCCGAGTTCGATGTAGACCATCACCCGACGAAGCGACGGCCGTACTACTGGATTGAGTTCGACGTCACCGCGCACGAGTCACCGGGCGACCTCGAAACCGCGTTCCGGGAACACGTAACGGACAAGCAGGCTGCGATGACAGAGTACTGCAGTCAGGACGCGTTCATGGCGCGGGGTGAGCCGCGAGCGCCGATTATTGACCTTCGATTCACGGGGACGTTGCAGTTCAGCCGTGGGGATTTCCGGACGGATGAACTCGCGGCGTGGGTGGATGACGCGTGCGATGCGCTGTACGTGCAGGTGAATACGGGGATTCGGACGGCGAACGTGCAGCAACTCATCTCTGAGATCGACGAGGACGAGGTGTTCAAGGATGGGCAGTTGAACACGGCTGCATTAGAACACCGCGTCTTCGAGACGATTGCGAAGGAATCGATCTACGATGACCACGCAGCCGATGTCGCTGACGTGTTAGGGAACGCCCACCAGATGGCGCAAGCCGACGAAGCCGTCGAGGATATTCGTAACTCGGTGAGTTCGGCACGGCAGGAGTTGTTCCCGGATTTGGGGGATGACGTGGTGCTGGATATCCAGGAAGACCCGTTCGTCGAGCCCGACACCGGTAAGGAAGCGGCTGGTGACGCGGGTGACGGCGAGACAGATGCCGAGGCTGAGGTAGAGGGGGTGGTAGAGTAATGAGGATCACGAAGGTTACCTTGGATGACATCAAGTCGTACGAGGGACGGACTGTCGTGCCGATCGAAGGTGGTGTGACGGCGATCCTCGGCGAGAATGGTGCGGGGAAGTCAACAATTCAAGAAGCGATTGGACTCGCGTTGTTTGACTCGCTTCCGTTCGACAAGAAGGATTTCGTACGAGAGGGTGCGAGTTCAGGAACCGTTGAGGTAACGTTTGAACAGGAAACGCAGCAAGATACTGAAAGATTCAAAGTCAGGAGGTCGATTAACCGATCGAATGACGGTGTTCATCGGTACGATCCAGAGACTGACGAGTGGATCGATTTAGATATTGATTCAGTCGGAGAAGTCGTTCGCTGGCTCTGTAATCGATTCGATGTTGAGGACGATGACGAGTTGGAGAGTCTCTGGAAGTCGTGTATAGGGGTGCCACAAACGCGGTTTTTATCCGATTTCGCGGGGACGGGGAAGAAGCGAAAAACCACGTTCGATCCGTTACTGAATGTGGATGCGTACGAGGAGTCGTGGAAGACGCTCAAGGACATCCCGGACGCGATCGAGAGCCAGCAACAGGACCTTCGTAGCGACATCGATACGCTCACCGGCGAGGTACAGGGGCTGCCGGACAAGCGAGCGGAAGCGGAATCACTGGCCGATGACGTTGCGGCGATCGAAGAGCGTATCGAGCGGAAATCAAGTGAGTTGTCGGAGAAGGAGGCTGAGTACGAAGAGCTGGAGGCCGTCGAAGAGGAAATCGAACGGCTTGACCAAGAGGTTGACTCGCTGGAGCGGGACATCGACTCGACGGAGAGCAATTTGGAGACAGCGAAGGAGGAACTCGCAGCGGCCGAAGAGGCAAAGGAGAAATGCGAGGCGAATCGTGAGGGGTACCGTGAGTACAAGCAGGCGAGCGAGCGGCAGGAAGAGTTAGAGGAGCGGGAGGCTGAACGAGACAAGCTGGCTGAGAAACGCGACACACAGGAAGACACGATCAAGGAAATCAGATTCGAGGTCGAACAGCTGGAAGAGGACTTGGAAGAACTGGAGGAGGCTCGGGAGACGCTGGAGGCGCGTGAAGCGGATAAGGAGCGGTACGAGAAACTCGATGACCGAATCAAGTCGCTGAAAGACCGTGAAGACGACATTGAGGCGTTAGAGGAGGAAATCGAGCAGTCGGCCGAGGAGATTGAAGAGAAGGAGGATGAAATCGAGTCGGTAGAGGAGACGATCGCGGAGATCGAAGCGAAGTGGGAGGAGACAACGGATCCGGAAACGCTCTCCGATGAAATCAACGACCGGGAGGCGCGCCGGAAGCAGTTGGCGAGCGAGCGTGAGCGGCTTGAAGAACAACTGGAGCGGTTGCGTGACACGGATGTTGATGCGCCGTGCCCGACGTGTGACCGTCCATTAAACGAAAAACACCGGTCGGAGGCAATCGAGCAGCGTGAAACCCGAATCGAGGAAATCGAGACGGAACGCGAGGAACTGGCTGAAGAACTGGCCGAGTTGCGTGAGCAGCGTGAGGCGGCGAGGGAAGTCAAGCAGCGTGTCGATAAGCTGCCTGTTCATCGGGACAAAATCGAATCGTTGGAGAATGAGATCGAAAACCTGCGAACCGGGAAGAAAGAGAAGGAAGCGGAGTTAGCGGACTTGGAAGACGACTTGGCGGCCCTCCCGGACCTTGAAGCCGAGCGAGACGACTTAGAGGAGGCGTACGACGAGTACCAGACTGCCGAGTTCCGGGTTGAGGAGCATGTTGATGTGCCTGCAGAGTTAGACGAAAAGCGCGCCAAATTGGAGGAGGAACAGTCGGCGCTCGCGGAGATCAAAGACGAGTTGGAGCAGTTTGACGGACTAGATGAAGAGTTGGCGGAGGCCAAGGAAACGCTGGCGGAGACGGAATCGGCGTATCAGACGTATATCAAGCACGAACAGCAGGCGTCGCAGGTGGATGAGCGGCAGGAGAGAGTCGACGAACTGGAGAGCAAGCTCGCGGACCTCGAAGCGGATCTCGAAGGGACAGAGGCCAAACTGGAAGAAACGAAGACATCGTTCGATGATGAGCGATTCGAGACGCTTGCATCAGAAATCGAGGAACTCAAGGGTGAGATCCAGCGGGCCAAAGGGACGCTTGATGAGAGGGAGGAGAACCTGCGGAAGGAGCGCGAGGAAATCGAGGAATTGGAGACGAAGATAGAGGAGCGCCAGAAGAAACTCCAGCAACTGAAAGAACTGAAAGCGGACCAGCAGTTCGCCAAGTGGGTCCGGGAGAACGTCCGGGAAGCCGGGCCGAAGATGCGGGAAATCATCACCGACCGGATTGGGTCCCGGGCAAATGAGTTGTTCCGCTCGATTCGCGGCGCGTCGGCTGAGACGCTGGAGTGGACGAGCGATTACGAGATCATCGTGCACGACGCAGATGTTCAGAAGTCGTTTTCGACGTTGAGTGGTGGGGAGAAGATGGCGGCTGCACTCGCAGTGCGGTTGGCGATCCTAGAGCAGTTGGCATCAGTCGGCGTCGCATTCCTGGATGAACCAACGGCGAATCTCGACCGGCAAAAGAAACGGAATCTCGTCACTCAGCTCAAACAGCTGGATAGCTTCGAGCAACTCACGGTCATTAGTCACGACCAGACGTTCGATTCGATGACGGACTACACAATCACCGTCGAGAAAGACCGGCAGACGTCGGAGGTATCAGTCAATTAATGCCGATTGATAAACGTGGTGTCGCGTCCGAATTGGAGGCGAATGTTGAGACGATCGAGTCGTATCTCGAAGACGATACGGGGATCGTTGAGCGGTATCGAGATGCGTTTCAGCGGTTGCCCGACGAGTGGACGTCCGATGACATTCGCGCGGCGCTGCAGGATGCATCATATCCAGGGGCGTCTCCGACGGGCGAGTTTGATGCCGTGGACAGCATCATTGTCCCGTACCCGGAGAGTGACGGGTGGGAGAATCACGAGGAGGTCAACAAATGGGCGCGGGAGATTATTCGTGACGTCCCGGTGCTGGCTGTCGATGGGTCACAGCTTCCGCCGACAACACAATTCAATGTCCCGCTCGCGTACGTCCAAGCGGCGTGGGCAGTCAACCATCATCACGCCGAGGGACGGCTTGACCGCGGCGTTGAGGGACGGCTCTTGACGCCTGACGAGGTCACGCAAGAATCGAGCGACGGTGACTACCGGTTCGTTGATTCCCAACTCGTGGGTCATCACCGGTTTGAGCACGAGGGCCAGCTCCTCATCGACCAACTCTCGGCGATAGCCGACGCGCGTGATGCAGGTGACATCGACCACACGCCGGTCGCGTTCTATGACGGGCCGTTGATCGCGTCATTTGCAAACCCATTGAAGCCAGAGACCCGAGAGCGGTACATCTCGACGCTGAGTCGCGTTATTGCGGCGAGTCAACACCACGAGATTCCGCTGGTCGGGTACGTTGCCGGGTCGTCCGCCACTGAAATGGTGAAGATGACGCGACTGCTCTTACCTACTGAATTCGGGACTGATCGCGTCATTCCCGACGCCCACGTGCTGACCGAGCTAATGAGTCCGTGGGGCGACACGACGATCCCATTTATTTCGAAACGCGACGGGAGCATCGACGCGTTGCAGGCAACGTACGACGGGGAAGCGTACGAATTCCGCGACGACATCCTGTTCTCGTACCTGAATGTACCGCCAGGCGCTGGACTCGACCGGATCGAGTTCCCTGGCTGGCTCTGCCGCAGTGACGGGCCTGACGCCTACGACTCGATGTACGAGTACACCGTCGATATTGTCCGGGCAGAAGCAGGGATCGGACGAGGATATCCTGAAATCCTGCAACAGGTCGATAGCGACGCCGTGTTAGACCATCAGGACCGCCAGCAGTTCCAGCGAGTCGTCCAACGGTGGGCTGACTCGAACGACGTGCCGCTCGAATGGAACGCCAAAGCACTCAGCAAGGAGCTTCGACGACGATGATTCACCACAACACCAGCAGTTCACTAGCCAGAGGCACCGCCGCAGCACTACCTAACAGGACAGGAGGAACCCAATGACCGATCACTCGACAGCCGGCGACCAGTTAGATCTTGACTCGTGCGTTCAGATTGGCAGTGTCGTCTCTTCGAACAGCCACTTAGATTATGTCGTCGAGGTCTACAAGGAACGAGACTGTGAGCGGCCACCGGAACTCCACGAACGCGAGTTCGGCCAACCAGTCTTCATCAAGAAAACCATCGAGGGGACCGATCACGCGGTCATGGGCGTGATCTACGATACGCAACTGATCGATCCTGACCAGGGTCGTACTGGCCCACGATTAGCCCAAGAGGATCAGGCGCAATTCACCCCGGGGTATATTGAGGAACGCACGACACTCGCCGGTGTCGCACTGCTCGGGACTGCCGTCCTCACTGATGACCGGACGATCACGAATCCGACGCATCAGATGCCGCGGTGGACGTTGGAAGTCGATGACACCGTCTTCCACTGTCCAGATGAAATCACGCGCTCCTTCCATACAATCGACGACCAGATTCAGCTGGCGTACATGGATCGACTGGTGGATATTGCAGGCGACCTCGGTGCGGAGGTCATCGTCACACTCATTGACCGGTTACAGGGGATCCTTCCGGAGGATGACCCGAACCAGCGGGTCCTTGATGTCGTTGAACAGAACGTGCAGTGGCAGGCACGAGAACGCCGAGGGGTGGTCTAATGGCTGGCCGCTCAGACGTCGTCGGGACCGTCGCTGGACCGGGTGAAGATCCGAACGAATTCGTGTTCGTAACCCCGTCGGACCGGTCGATCAAGACGGGCGAGTTCATCACGTATACCGTCTCGGCCGATGGCGGCGAGCGGTCGGTCTTTGCTCGTGTCACGAACCGCGAACTGATCAGAGGCTTGCCGGAGGGTTTCCTCGCCGATCCAGAAGTCGGCCCGGAGACGGTCGCGGCGACACTCGGTGTGCCGACCGATGACACCGAGTTGTACCGACTGACGGCAACGGTCATCGGATACTACGACACCGACATGACTACGTTCGCCAATCCGCGACAGCTCCCGGATCCGGGAACACCGCTGTCGATCGCTCCGGATCAGCAACTCGAAACGGTGCTTCCGAACCTCGGGTGTGAAACGGACAGTACGGATGTGGCTGGCCTGGACGGCATCGCGCACGTCGGGTGGCTGTTGAACCGTCCTGCTGAAGCGACGAACATTCACATCCCAATCGAGGAGTTCGCCTCGACACACTTGGCGATCCTCGCATCGACTGGTAGCGGGAAATCCTACACCGCGTCTGTCTTGATCGAGGAGATGATGCGGCCGAGTGCACGCGCATCACTACTCGTGTTCGACCCGCACGGCGAGTACGATACCTTGGCTGATATGCAGGGCGAGGCGGCCTTCCAGGATGAGGATGGGTATGAGCCGGATATTGTGTACTATGACCCGGAGCGACTTCGCGTTCGCATCTCTGAACTGGAGATTGGCGACGTGATGGCGATCCTGGACAATCCGAGTAATCGGATGCAAGAGCGGCTTTCGACGGCGTGGCGCGCGATGCAGAGACAGGAGAGTCGGACGTGGGGCGTAGACGAACTCATTGCCGAAATGGAGCGGATTTACGGTGACGATGACGCAAGTGTTGGTGCCTTAGAGTGGCGACTCCGACGGTCGATCGAGCGGAATGATCTCTTCCATCCCGAAGAAAACGTCCCGTTGGACGAGATTGTGGATGCAGGACAGTGTACAGTGCTTCAGATGGACACGCTGGATCGATGGGATCAGCAACTCATCACCACCGTTCTCTTACGACGGATGTATCGAGAGCGACTCGATGACGTGCGGGACCGCGAGTCTGCAATCGACCATCCGATATTCGCGCTCTTTGAGGAAGGTCATCGATTTGCCCCGGCCTCTGGTGATGCTCCGTCGTTAGGGATTATGCGGACGATCACATCCGAAGGCCGCAAGTTCGGGTTCGGGCTCGGAATTATCAGTCAACGACCGTCGAAAATCGATCAAGACGTACTATCACAGTGTGGGACGCAGATTTCGATGCAAATCCAGAACCCGAACGACCAAGACGCGATCAAGAATTCTGTCGAAGCCGCCGGCGAAGATGTTCTCAGAGAACTTCCAGGGTTAACGCCCGGGCAAGCAGTCGTCTCAGGGGATGCGATGAACACGCCAGCCTTGATCCAGGTTCGACAGCGACGCACGCCCCACGGGGCTGGAAGCCGGCCAGTCATCGAGGAATGGCATAACGCCTACGATGAACGGCAGCGCAAACCGACGCGATCAGAAGGAGCTGACTTCGGTGAGGGTGATTCGACAGGAGTGCAAGATCTGGACTGATCGAGGAGTGTGTGAATAGCTGGTTATCCCTCCAGGATACGCTAGTTTTAGAACCTAAGACTCCGCTAATTACGGGCACCCCTTGGCACTCTACCGGACGTCCTACGTGTCTCCTTGGTCAGTCCTCACGCTTAAGAACTGGATGCTCACGAAACAACCCGCAGAAGCGAATGACGCGACTGGCGATGAAGTACGGCAAGAGCTGGATACATATCTTCAGACCGGTTGACCAATATTCGGGACCGTTGCATGTGCAGTTATTCAAGAATTCGCGCCTACTGTTACTGAGGACTCACGACTTCCTCACAAAGCGGGCACTCTGCCCAGATCCCAGTCGTCCCATCGTCTTTCTCGTATTCGACCAAGACGTATGCGCTGGAGAGCTCCTCACTAATCGCTGGAAAGACGCGCCTGATCGCTTCTCGGATCGCATCTCCGAGCAGGGCATTCCGAACACGCTACACAAGATCGCGGACGAAGCAGGTATTCGACCCTACAAGATTGACGGGAGCAGAGGCACACCTGACGATGTCACGCCGCACGCACTGTGTCACGGTATCACCTACCGGATGATGAACGCCGAAGACGGGAACACCCTCTGCGACGTCCGCAGTCGACTTCGTCACCGGAGTATCCAACACCGAACGAATCTACGACCATATGCGGAAGGTGTAACCGCAGGGGATCGAACCAGGCCTGCCGGTGCGGAAACGAGCTGCGCGTTTCTACAATCGTCTGAAGCAGAAATAATTCAGTTTGCAATAGATATATATCGCTTCAGTGTTAAGCTACGCTAAGAGGGGCTCACGAATGGACATCACTGACATTCCAGACGACGCGTACTCTGGCGACGAATCACCGCCAGACATCGACGAATTGGGTTCACCCGAATCGCTGCTCAAGGGCGGACCGATCCGCGAGCGACTTCTTGACGTCGTTACTGGGCTTCGGACCCCCACCAAGGTATCCGCTATCGCTGACCTCGCTGACTGCGATACCGAGACGGCTCGAGACTATCTGGAGTGGTTCGACGAGATGGGACTGGTCCACCGCCACGACGGCCGCCCGGTCCGATACGAGCGCAACGACGCGTACTTCCAGTGGCGACGCATCGACCACATCCGCGAGGACTACTCCGAACAAGAGATCGTCGAGGCGCTTTCGGACGCTATCGACCAGATCGAAGACTACAGAGACCAATTCGACACAGACGACCCCGATGACGTCTCCCTCGTCGAAGCCAGCCGGGACATGCCCACCGAAGACGCGTGGGAGGCCCTCTCCGAGTGGAAAACTCTCGAACGCAGAGCGGCCCTCCTCGACGCCGCGCGACGTGACCAGCCAGCCGCTGGGAGCACCCCTGGTCACATCGATGCCTGACAACCCGGCCGATCCGCCCCGGACCGGCCCTATCGATACAGAACTTCTCGACCGGATTGCCGCACACCTCACTCGAAGCGCTCGCTTCGACGATATCCAAGCACGCCCCGCGTATGCACCGAATTCTGTCGTCGCAGACTACGACCTCGGGTACTTCCCCGGCGGAGTCACGCGTGCGTATCTCCGCATTCGGTGGTTCGAGACGGACGACTTCAACATCCATTACGCTGAGCAATACAACACGGGGGAATCCTGGGAGTGCCGCTGGGACCGTCACCCGAACGACCACAACACCCGTGAGCACTTCCACCCGCCCCCAGATGCACCGACACCAGGCGGGGACGAGGACCATCCGGACGAATGGCGGGACGTACTCGCCACCGTTCTCACTCGTCTCGACGAACGAATCGAAGCATTCTGGACTGAGTAACGGTCCAGCACAGCAAGGTAGTGTGCGGTTTTACCGACGCTACTAGGCCGAATACGACTCGGTTCAGGGAAACTGATTGCTGGTATCCTGATGATCGCCGAACCAATGCCCCAGATATCCGATCTCTACTGTACGAACCCGGTCTGTGAAACTGGAACGATAGTCGCGGAAGACACCGGCGCGATAGCATAGGTGTCGAGCGGCCCCCGAATACATAGTCCAGCGCACCAATCCGAACAGAAGAAAGGATGAGGGTCACCGGCAACACGATCTACGAACACGACGAACATGGAGCGGTGCTCGTTCTCGACGTTCACCACGTCTTCGACGAGTACGACCTCGAAACCGGAAGCGGGGAGCTTCACTCACGCGTCGTCCGATACACCTCGAACTGGGACGACTACGGACCGATGCCGGGAAGCATCCAAGTAACGTCAACGGACGACTTCCGAGAGCAGCTGGGTGACCAGCTCAGAACGTTCGAACCACTTGAACCGCAGGCTGAAACGGACGAGTAGCGCGTATCACGCAGGCATTTATTGACTGACAGACGTAATGCCACGGTATCATGCAGCACGCCTTTCGGGTCGGGCAGCAATACCGCGACACTGGCAGTTACCGCAACCCGGAGGATCAGTTCCTGCGATGGATCCGTGGCCCGCTCGACACCGGCATCAAAAACACAGGTGGAATCCGTGATCTCGGTGCGGACCGGTCCGATACCCCTGCTGCGCTCGTGCTCGTCTCCAACGACAGCGGCATCTCTCAGCACGACGACCCGTGGGAGGACACGCTCGCCGTCAACGCCGGCTACATCAGTTACTGGGGCGACGCAAAGGCCTCAAACCCCTACGATAAATCCGCGCAGAACCAGAAAATCAAGGCCGCCTTCGACAGCGCTGCAGCCGGTCGGCGCGAGGATGTCCCGCCCGTCCTCGTGTTCCGCAAACCCGAATCAGGCGTCGTGGAGTTCTGTGGGCTCTGCGTCCCCGACCACTTCGAAGTCCACGCATACCAGGCCGATGACGGGACCCAGGTCCCGAATTACCAGTTTCACTTCTCGATCCTCAACACCAACGCCGTCCCCGTCACGTGGCTGCACGACCGCGCCCGGCAGAACGACGACAGCGAGGCACCGGCCGTCTGGCAGCAGTGGATCCAGACCGGAGAGGTGGCCCAGTGGCCGACCGGAGAACCCCTCGATTCGAGTGGCCGGATTCGCCGCTACGAAACATCCGAAATCACCGTAAGCGACGCCTTCCGGGCAGACATACTCGACCGCTACGACCACGCGTGTACCCTGACCGGTATTCGAGAAGATGAGCTGCTTGATCTCGCACACATCCTCCCACGAAGTCAACACCCAGAACTCGCCGAACATCCGGAAAACGTTCTCGTATTGAACTCACTGCACCACCGCGCGTTCGACGCCGCGCTGTTCACCATCGACAGCGACTACCGCATCCAAGCAAGTCCCGCATTCGACCCAGCCCATCCGTTCCTTCGCGAAACGATTCTTGACCGGGAAGGCGAACAACTCTCCCTCCCACCCACTGTGGAGATCCGTTCATCCTTCCTCGAAGAACTCAACACTGGCCTCTCGTGGCTATAGTTCACCCAAACAATCTGGGTCGGCTAGACTCGGTTTGTATGGAGTCCCGGCCCGTCGCCGATGCTGACTCGACCCACACGCCTCAGTCAAGACGCCAACACGTACATCACGCCACCTCCACGAGTCGCTCGGCCAGCGTTTCGAGTTCGTCGGTCTCGTCGACAGCACTTAGCCATCGATCCGGAAGCTGTGACACCCCAAACCGCGCCCCAGCGACTGCACCTGCAATCGCCCCAATCGTATCCGTATCACCGCCACGATTCACCGCCGTCACAATCGCGTCCTCGGCACTGTCCACGACAAGGCCATCGTGGAGTGCTGTCTGCAGCGAATGCACAACGTACCCCGACGTCTCCAACGTATCGGGCGAGTCGCCACGGGCAAGCGGTCGGAGTGCCGCCACGAGCTCATCAGGTGCGTCCGCACCGACGTAGTCAAGTGCGTCCTGCAACGGCGTATCCGCATCGCCAAGGAGGCCAGCCACTGTGAGATTCAGAATCGCACAGCCATCAGTACATCGTGGGTCAGCGTGCGTGATCTGTGAGGACTGCCGACTTACCTCGACGAGTCGGCCCCAGTCATTCGCGTATGGAATGGCGAGTGGTGGACACCGCATCACGCTCCCGTTGCCTGCGTTCTGGCCTTCTCGGCTCTGCTCCCAGACGTGCTGGCCTGCCTCGTCCCATTGGTCGCCGTGTTTGAGGCGGCTGAGCGACCGCATCGTCATGCGCCCGATATCGAACGGCCCGCTGTCGTACCACGTGACGAACCGCTCCGCGATATCCGTCGGATCGAACGTTTGGTGTTCTACCAGACTTCGGGCGATGCACAGCGCTTGTTCGGTGTCGTCTGTGATCGTCCCGGCTGGCTGGTTCCACGTGCCGTGCCCGACCATCTCGTCAAGCCGGCCGTGCTTAGCACTGATCTCCGACGCAGACGTAAACTCGACTGGCCGGCCAAGCGCATCCCCACACGCTAGCCCAAGGAGGACACCACGCGCCCGATCCAAATCCATACGTCACTCAAGAACTACCGCTGAGAAAAATGTAGGGAGAGAGTCACTCGTTAGGTTTCGTTCCGGTACGGAGGTTTTCTCGATACTCGGCCCACGCTTGATACATTTCGATCCGTTCCTTCTCAGTCATCGTGTCGTGCTTGTCCGCGTCGTAGAACGGGAGTTCGTCCTTTTCGGGCATCTTCATGAGTCTCCCAAGCGGGTAGAGTTGCTGGTAGTAATTCTCCAGCACCCAGTCTTCGCCGTGTTCGTCGACAGCTTGCTGGATGTACGGGGCGGCTTCCGGATACTCATCGGCGAGTGTCTCAGTCATTCGAAGTCGTTTGGTGGGGCTTTCTGGGTTCTGTGCGTCTGCAGACCGGGTTCAGACGCTCGTGAATTCAGTGAGCGAGTGGTTTGGACTGTCTCGGTTCCACTTGCCGATCTGGATGAGCTCGAACGTATCTACGGGGTCGTCAAGTTCGTTAGCGAGCTGGGTCTGAACCGCAGTGGAGAGACTGTCGACCGGGATTGCGGTGAGTGCGTGCTGGGTGAGGAAGTAACTGGTTGCAAGACTCGTCGGGGCGACGACGATGACATCTGATCCATTGACATCGTCGAGCGCGATCTGGGCATCTCGGTACTGGAGGACTGTCGCATCCAGTTCATCGACGGGGAAGAGGCAGCCAGTAGCACCGTATTCGATACTCGCCCCCGCCGATTCAAAATGCCCTTTAAGCATAACCAAATAGAAATATATGTTTTATGGACATTAATTTTGTGGTGGATCGGAACTTCTCCCCTTCACTTCTTCACCCTCATTTTGACTACCCTCGGCTCCCCACCGAGCGATATGCCCCGCGATCTCTACGACTGCACCGCAGCCGAACTCGCCACTCGCTCTGTCGAGCATCTTCAACATGATACGCCACCAAGTACCGCTGCCGAGTGGCTCGCTGAGAACGGCTACGACGCCGCCCCGGTCTACGCGGACGACGACCCAATCGGGTTCATCCACAAAGACGACGTCACAACCGACGACGACGGCGATACCCTCGACGACCACCTCACCCCACTGACCATCGGCTACATGATCAGCGGAGACACCTCGTTCACCGACATCCTGTCCGCACTCATTGAGAACCCAGTCTACTTTCTCGGCGGCCACAACCACGTCACCGGTATCCTCACCCGCGCCGATCTCAACACCGCCCCAGCGCGCATCTACCTCTTCGACCGCATCACCTACCTCGAAGAACACCTCCGCGAACTCATCCTCGACAAGAAACCGGACTGGAAAACCACGCCGGTCACCGCAGACGAACTTGACGACATCGAAGACCGGTACGAAGACGCACAAGCCGCCAACGTCGCGTTAGCCGAACTCCACTACGCACAATTCTCCACGCTCGAAACCATCGTCACCAGCGTCGAAGCCTGCTGGCAAGCGTGCGGCTTCTCGACGAAAGGCGGTGCAGACTCCCGACTTCACGATGTCACTGACCTACGCAACGACGTCGCCCACACCAACCTCCTCGTCGAGAACACTGACAGCAACGGGTTTCTCAGCAGCGGCCGCACCACAGAAAACCTGTATGACACTCTCGAAACCACCAACCAAGTCCTCACGAACCTGCAGGAGGCCGGATACGCCTCAGAAACAGTAGAGACACACCGCACGGTGTAACCCGGCCCGAATCGCGCTCTTCACCTACCAACACGACTCAACTAGGACTACTCGTAGGGAGACCCACAGAAGGAGCGACGATGGTAGCCCCTCTCGTCAGCCCCTTGGCAAATCTATAAATGTTCGACTTGGTTTCACATTACTATGATTCCCTGGCGGGTGCGCCAACAGATCGGCCTTGTTGAAACCATCGCTTGGTGATAGGTTTCAGCAGTCCTGCTGAATACAGAGCGCGTATCTTGTAGAGGTACATACGGATCAGCGATGGTTTTTACAAAACTCTGATTACTCCGTGTTGGGTTCCAGAATCGTGGTGGCGAGGTCGCGGGCTGCTTCAACGTGTTCGTTGGCGGTTGAATCGCCAGTCCCTTCGATGTTCGAGAGCAGTTCTGCGACATGTCCAATCCTATTTTGAATCACACTTGAATCGAGATCTGCGATCTCAGGGCCGACCAGATCATCAGTGATGGCCTCCGCTTCGCCGATCCACCGGCTCGCTTCCCGTTCGATGGGGCGCTCTCGGGTCGCTGCAAGGTGCTCATAAAGTTGTCTAACCTCTGATTCGAGTTTCTTTCTGGTGATAGACTGACATAGACGGTGCGTCAGCAAAGATGCTTCGCCAGCACGGGAATCCATATTATGAATGTGTGGTTCTATAGAAAAATTCGCTCGGCATAGACCATATCTGATTGCTGAATTCACACTCTGTATCTCGCAACTCACTACTAACAGAAACTGAGGAAATCTTGTGGACGCTGCTGAATACAGCGCTCGTATCGGTAAAGACGCCTGCGCGAATCGTTCAGCATGTACGTTCATTTTGTATCATATTATTGGAGCTCTTACCGAGCACAGTGAAACAGTGGTGTCTATTTGGAGCTGGCAAATAGATCAGTGGAAGATGCAGATGAAAGAGAAAGTACAGGCCGGTTTTCAGTTATCCGCACGCTTTACAGGGCCGAACTATTGCTGGTACATATGGAGTCACTTCCACAGATGGTGTTCCGTGAGCCAGATGGACGAAGGAAGGGGCTCATCATGTTGTTCTTATCGTTCATCTGCCTCCTTATTTGGGTGTACACTGCTGTCGTGCTCAACGCTTCTGACTTTTTCGTCTTTTTTGCTATCGGGCTTGGATTCTCCGGAGTCGCCGAGTCGCTGCCACCGGACCGACGACGTTCAGCAGGAACACTTCGAATGCTAGCCGTCGGTACCTTCGTTGTCTTCCTCGGTGTCCTTGCATCGGTCCCTGAATTACTATTAGCGTAGGGGGGGGGCACCCGTTTTGATGTATTTCTGATATTTCTCGGTGGCAATCCGAGACGGTCGATAACTACGCAGGCAAGTTCTATCGGTTGGTTCAGGATTCATTTTGAGAAAATAACGCAGTCCCCGTGCTGACTACATCCTCTATATCGGTCAAGCCGTTCATGCGAGATGTTCAGCATGTATCTGATGCGTCGCCGTGGTGACCTACTAGCAGTTCGCAGCTGTGGAGCCCCCACAGCGAGAGAGGGATAACAGGGGAAACGGCGCTCCAAACGCGTGTTGCCCCCCACAACGAGCGAATGATTACGGGGGTATCGCTCTCAGTGATCAACGAAGGCACGACAGCGGCGACCCGCATTCACAGTATGATTGAACTCCAGACTGCCAGAAATTTATGTTCGGCTCGGCAAAAGTGGAAATATGGGTTTCAGGCAGTCACACGGTTGAATCCGTTAGCTCAGAATCGTGTAAACTCTGGATGGGCCCTGCCGGATTCGAACCTCGGTCGTTCCGCTCGCGTCGCCCGCTCCACTCCCTGCTTCGAATCCGCGGGGGTATTCGAACACGCCTCGCCGTCGCTCGGCGGTTCTCATGGGCCCTGCCGGATTCGAACCAGCGATCACCCGGTATCCCATGACCGCGACGGTGCCGTCGCGGGCCAGTATGAGCCGGGCGCTTTAACCGGACTAAGCTAAGGGCCCTACCACGCTCGTCCACGCTCCGGCGTCTTGAACGTGCCGGACGCCGTCTTCCGTCCGCCGGATCGCTCCACGTCACCCGCCGATGTTGACAGCCGACGATCAAAACCTTGAGTACGGTCGTCGTTCAAACTCGGGGTAACAGCGGTCGTCGACGGTGTCGGGTCGGCTCCATCGACGGCCATCGCTGTCGCCGACAACCGCTCATATGACAGACACGCCCGTCCCCAACGTTCTTCTCGTCACCGTGGACTCCCTGCGTGCCGACGCCATCGAACCCTACGGCGGCGAGTACGCTACGCCGACACTCGCCGAACTCGCCGACCGGGGTACCGTCTTCGAGAACGCCTTCGCTCACGGCAACTGGACGCCGATGTCCTTCCCGTCGATCCTCGCCTCCCGGCCGGCCTTCGCCGACACCGGCCGGATCGGCGTCGACGGCACCACGACCCTCGCCGAACGGCTCCGATCGGCGGGCGTCGCGACCGGCGGCTTCAACGCCGCCAACGGTTTCCTCACCGAGCACTGGGGGTACGACGACGGCTTCGACGACTTCGACGCGTTCGTCGGCGGCGGCACGGACGGCCGCGCCGGCGAGTTCGTCGCCGCCCACCCCACCTGGGGGGCGTGGCTCCAACTCGTCACCTCGCCGTTCCGCCGGGCCGGGAACCGCCTCCGCGGCGGCAGCGACGAGAAACCCTTCACCGACGCCTCGCGGATGCTGGACGTGGAGCGCGCGGCCACCTCGTTCGTCGAGGACAGCGACGAGCCGTTCTTCCTGTGGGTCCACTACATGGACGCCCACACGCCGTACGTCCCCGCGCCGCGGTACCTCCGGGAGATCACCGACCGCCGCGTCGGCAAGGCACGGATGCTGATCGCCCACGTCCGGACCGGGCTGGGGTGGTCGGTCGGTGAGCGCACCCTCGCCGACCTGCGAGCCCTGTATCAGGCTGCGGTCCGACAGGTCGACGACAGCCTGGATCGCCTGCTCTCGTCGCTCGACGCCGCGGGTCTCGCCGACGACACCGCCGTCGTCGTCGCCGGCGACCACGGCGAGGAGTTCATGGACCACGGCCACCTCGCGCACTATCCCAAGCTCTACGACGAACTCGTCCAGGTCCCGCTGTTGGTCGACGTTCCCGGCCTCCCGGCCGGCCGCGTCCCCGACCACGTCGGCCTCGACGCCGTTCCACCGACGGTCTGTGACCTGCTCGGGGTCGACCCCGCGCCGGAGTGGGTCGGCGAGAGTCTCCTTCCGACGATCCGGGACGACGTCGCACCGCCGGACGACCCCGTGGTAACGGTCACCGTCCGCGGCGAGGACGTCACCCAGCAACCGATCCCCCGGTCGCTCGACGAGGGGGACCTGCTGGTGAGTGCCCGCGACGCCGACTGGGTCTACATCCGGAACGCCGAGACGGGTGCGGAGGAGCTCTACGACCGCCGGTCGGACCCCGTGCAACGAACCGACCTGGCGGACGACGACGACCCGTCGGCCGTCGCCGCCCGTGAGCGACTCCGCGAGGCCGTCCTCGACCACGTGACGATGCTGGAGGAGGTCGACCGCGACGACTCCGCGGCCGGCGTCGACGAGGACATCGAGACACGACTCGAAGCCCTCGGCTATCGCTGACGATGCTCAGGCGCTTCTTGCGGGCGATCCTGGTCGGTCCGGAGGCCCCACAGATCCGCCGGTTTTTCCTCGTCGGTGCCGCCGCGGCCGGCTTCCAGACGGCCCTGCTCGGCACGCTCGTCGAGTGGGGGAACGTCCAGTATCTGATCGCGGCGGTCCTCTCCATCGAGACGACGATCATCCTCCAGTACGGCGTGAACAACCGCTGGACGTTCTACGACTCCCGACACGACGGCTGGCGCGAGTACGGCCGGGGACTCCTGCGGACGAACCTCGTCCGTGGCTCGGCCATCCCGATCCAGGTCGGCGTGCTCTACGCCCTCGTCTCCGCTGTGACCATCCCCTACCTCGTCGCCAACGGCGTGGGTATCGTCGTCAGCGGAGTCTACCGCTACGTCCTCGACTCGCGGTGGACGTGGCAGGGCTGATACGGAGTATTGTAACTGTGTCCCGGTGGTTCGGACAGTTCGGCGAACCACCGGTACTGACGTACAATACACAGTATGAGTCGGGGACTCCGCGGGTAACGTCGAAGGAGGCGCCGTCGCCAGGGCTCGAACCTGGGACCACCTCGTTAACAGCGAGGTGCTCTACCATCTGAGCTACGACGGCTCGACTTCCGATAGTCGAAGTCGCCTCAAAGGGCTTTCGTTTTTACCCGGTCCCCGTCGGTCGGTCACACGCGACCGACACCCTTTCGCCCGACCGGACGGATGACCCCTCCATGAGCGATTCGAAGGCGGTGCTCTCGCGCGTGGCCGACCGCGTGACGCCCGCCCCGGCCGAGCGGGAGCGACTCCGGGCCGCCGTCGACGACCTGACCGCTCGGGTTCGGGACGCCCTCTCGGAGCTACCGGTCGACGCCAGGATCGTCCAAGTCGGGTCGACGGCCCGCGGCACGTGGCTCGCCGACGACCGCGACATCGACCTCTTCGTCTGTTTCCCGCCGGACCTCGCACGCGACGAACTGGAGCGCTACGGGCTCGCCGTCGGCCGCGCCGCCCTCCCCGACGGCCACGAGGAGTACGCCGAACACCCCTACGTCACCGGCGACGTACGGGGGTTCGACGTCGACCTCGTCCCCTGTTACGATGTCGACGACGCGACGGCCATCCAGTCGGCGGTCGACCGGACACCCTTCCACGACGCCTACCTGCAGGAACGCCTCGATCCCGACCTGAAACGGGACGTGCGCCTGTTCAAGGCCTTCCTGACCGGCATCGGTGCCTACGGCAGCGACCTCCGGACTCGCGGCTTTTCGGGCTACCTCTCCGAACTCCTCGTCCTCGAGTACGGCGGGTTCGAGGCGCTCCTCCGTGCCGCGGCCGACTGGCAGCCGCCCGTCCGGCACGACCCCGAAGCCCACGGGACGACGACCTTCGACGACCCGCTCGTCGTCGTCGACCCGACCGACCCGGAGCGCAACGTCGCCGCCGTCTGCGCCGCCGAAAACGTGGCCCGCCTCCAGCACCACGCCCGTGAGTTCTTGGCCGACCCCCGCGAGGACCCCTTCCACCCGTCCGAGCCGGACCCCCTGGAGCCCGACGCGGTCCGCGCCCACCTCGACCGCCGGGGCACGACCCCGGTGGCCGTCGTCTTCGAGACGCCGGACCTCGTGGACGACCAGCTCTACCCACAGCTTCGCAAGTCCCTCGATGGAATCGTTGGCGAACTCGAACGCCGGGGGTTCGACCCCCTCCGTTCCGCGACGTTCGCCGACGAACGGGCGGTCCTCCTGGTCGAACTCGCCGTCGACGAACTCCCGGCCATCGAGCGCCACGATGGCCCCCCGGTTCACGTCCGCGAGCACGCGACCGGGTTCTACGAGGCCTACGCCGGGACCGACACCTACGGCCCGTTTCTCGACGCCGACCGCTACGTCGTCGAACGCGAGCGCGAGGTCACGACGCCCCGGGACCTCCTCGCGGGCGACGCCATCTTCGACGTGGCACTCGGCGCCCACGTCGAGACGACCCTGGAGGCGGATTACGACTTGCTGGTCGGCGACGACGTGGCCGCGCTGGCCGACGAGTTCGGCGTCCCTCTCGCCCGCTACTTCGATCCCGGCCCGTGACTACAGGTCGTGGCGCTCCCGCAGGTCGTCGAGCAGGTCGCGGGTCGCCGCCGTCGGCTCGTCGTCGTCCCCGACCGGCGACCGCCCGTCGAACGTCTCGTGGACGGTCGCGATGCTCTCCGAGAGCGTGTCGAGACCGTAGCCCCCCTCGAGGACGAACCCGAGGCCGGCGCCGACGGCGTCGGCCGTCTCCCGCACCGCGTCGGTGAGGAGGGCGTACCCCTCCGTCGAGAGGCGCATCCGCGAGATGGGGTCGTGACGGTGGGCGTCGAACCCCGCGCTGACGAGCAGGAGGTCCGGATCGAACCGCTCGACCGCCGCACCGATCGTCTCCCACGCGAGCAGGTAGTCGGGGTCGCCGGCACCCGATTCGAGGGGGACGTTGAACGTCGTCCGCTCCCCCGCGCCCGAGCCGATTTCGTCGGCGTCGCCCGTCCCCGGATACAGTCCCTGTTCGTGGATCGACGCGTAGAACACGTCGCCGCGGTCGTAGAAGATGTCCTGCGTCCCGTTGCCGTGGTGGACGTCCCAGTCGAAGATGACGACCCGGTCGGCCGCCCCGTCGTCGATGACCGTCTGGGCGGCGACGGCGGCGTTGTTGAAAAAACAAAAGCCCATGGCGTCGTCCGCGACGGCGTGGTGGCCCGGCGGCCGCCCGAGCGAGAACGGCGTCCGGCGGCCGTCGTCGCCCGCGAGGGCGCGCTCGGCGGCCCACTGTGCCAGTCCCGCGCTCGCCAGCGCGGCGTCCAGCGTCCCCTCGGAGGCGACGGTGTCGGGGTCCCAGTTCCCGCCGCCGTTCGCACAGAACTCCCGTAGCTCGTCGACGTACTCCTCGTCGTGGACCGCGGTGACGGCAGATATCGAGGCCGGGTCGGCCGCCACGTACTCGACGGCGTGCCGGCGCGAGAGCTGCTGTCGGATGGCCCGCAGCCGGTCGGCCGTCTCCGGGTGCCGCTCGCCGGTGTCGTGCTCGAGACAGGTTTCGGTGTAGCCGAACTGCATCTATTCGAAGAGGGCGAAGTACGTCTCGATGTCCTCGGCCTGGATCGTTCGCCGGTCGGCGTGATCCGCGAGCGTCGCCGCCGCGGCCGCGACGTTGTCGGCGTAATCCTCGAGGATGTCGGCGAGGGCGATCCGTGCGTCCATCGACACGCGATAGCGACCGTCGATTTCGAGCCGGGCGATGCGGTCGACGGGCGCAACGGGCAGTTCGAGCGACTCCCTGTCGACGACCTGCTCGACGCCGAAGTCGGCGGCCATCAGGGTCTTTCGCCCGTCCGCCGTCGCGTGGTCGGCCGCGTCGGCGGCGAGGTCCGCCCCGTGATCCTGGATGCGCCGGGCGAGTTCCTCCGCCGCCCCCGCACTCACCCGGAGGTCGCCCGCGTTCCGACGGATGATCGTGTCCACCGGGGCGAACGGCAACTCGACGCTCATACTCCGATAGGCGTCCGTGGCGCGTATAATCCTTTCCGTCAGCGTGGCGTTCGGCCGGCCGCGCCCCCGATCGACGGCGTCGGTCGCTGTGTTCGCCGCGCCGAACCCGCCGGTCGTGGTGGTGCACCCCGCTCCCGTCGGGTTATCTTCGGGCGACGTCGCCCGCCGGTGCGCCGACCGATAATCGACCGTTAGCTCGGAAAACTCCGGATTAACCGACACAAAGTGACGATTAGCTATGGGTATGGGTGGTCGTAACACGATAGGCTCACTCCGGCGACCGGCGGTCGGCGGTGGTTCGACTCCACCGGTGAGCGTCCCCGAGAGGGGGTGGCACACATGAACGACGACTTCGAACTCTCACGGCGGAAGGCGCTGGCCGCGCTCGGTACCATCGGTGCCGCGTCGGCGGGTGCCGGCCTCGGTACCAGCGCGTACTTCAGCGATCAGGAAACGTTCGAGAACAACCAGCTCACGGCGGGGACGCTCGACATGAAAGTGGACTGGGAGGAGCACTACTCCGACTGGTCGGACGACGAGGACGATCCGGCGGATTCGGCTGAACCCGAACTCGACATTCGGATGGACGAGCCCGCTGATCCGGCGGATTACACGGCGTTCCCGCCGGGGGTCGAGGCGTTCGACGGCGAGAACGACGACGACTTCGTCAACGGCGACCCGCTCCTGTACGTCCACAACGACGACGTGGGGCAGTTCATGGACAACACGTCCATCGAGGCGTTCCCCGACGAAGACGACGACGGCGTGCAGGACGACTTCGATCAGACGGCCGCGTGTGAGGAGCTCACCGACGTCGGGAACGACGACCCCGGTCTCGGCTCCGATATGCGAACCGCGGACAGCGTCGGTGACCCGCTGATCGATCTCGCCGACGTGAAGCCGGGTGATTTCGGTGAACTCACGCTGAGTTTCCACCTGTGTGATAACCCGGGATACGTCTGGCTCAACGCCGACAACCTCGAAGCCCGAGAGAACGGCCTCACGGAACCCGAAGCCGACGATCCCGACGAGGAGGGTCCGGCCGACGAAGAGTCGACCGAAGTGCAAAACGACGTCGAACTCCTCGACGAGATTCAGACGGCTTGGTGGTACGACGACAACTGCGACAACCTGACCGACGGTTCGACCGCGACCACCGGCGACGCGGACGTGGTTCTGGTTCTCGACCGGTCCGGCTCCATGACGTTCGAGCCGGGCAAGTTCGACTCAGCGAAAACCGGGGCCAAAACCCTCGTCGACGCGCTGGGCTCGGGGACGCAGGTCGGCCTCGTCTCCTTCGCCAGTTCTGCGACGCTGGATCAAGGACTGACGACCGACAAACAAGCCGTCAAGGACGCCATCGACGACCTCACCTCCGGTGGCGGGACCGACATCGAGGAAGCGGTCGACGCCGGACGGTCGGAGCTGACGGGGACGCAGGTCGGCGAAGCCTCGATCACCCCGAGCGGTGACAACCGGGATCAGAACCGGATCATGGTGTTTCTGACCAACGGATCCGACACCGGTACCGGCATCACCGATTCGACGGACGAGGCCAAGGACAACGAGGCGACGACCATCTACACCATCGCGTACGGGAGCAACGCGAACGAAGCGCTACTGGAGGACATGGCCAGTCCGCCGAAAGACGACGACGGTGTGATCGAAGAGACGGACGAGTTCGCCTACATCGGTGGGCAGGCCGATATCGACGCCATATTCGACGATATCGGTGGGCAGATCTCCACCGGCGAGGAGGTCTTCTTCCAAGGGTCGCTTCGTGCGGCGATGGGCGCGCTGACCGACGGGAACGGCATTCCACTCGACGGAGATCCCGGTGACTTCGACGAGATCGGCGGTGACGACGACGACGATGCTCGTGACTGCTTCGCCGGCGTCGGATCGACCCACTGTATCGGCTTCTCGTGGTGGCTCCCCGTCGATCACGCCAACGAGATCCAGTCCGACTCCGTCTCCTTCGACCTCGGATTCTACACCGAGCAGTGTCGGCACAACGACGGCAGCGGCATGAACAACGAGGCGGTCAGCAACGACGACGAAGTCGACGCCTAACCACCCTCCACCCCCGTTCAGTACACCTCGTCCGCGTCGATCCGCCCCTCGCGGATCGGTCCGCTCACGGTCACTTCCTCCCCCAGTCGCAGTTCCGCGTCCGTCTCCACGCTCCGCGTCTCGCTCCCGTCGTCGAGGACGACCGGGTCGCCCGCCTGTACGACCGTGCCCGTGAACTGGACGGTCTCGCCGTCGGCCGGTTCGTCGTCCGTCACGTCGGCGTCCGCGTCGGCGCCGGTGGCACCGCCGTCGCTACCGCCGTCGCCGAAGGCACCGAGCCCCGGACTCCCGCCGCTGCCCCCGTCCCCGCCACTCCCGCCGCCGGCGTCGATCCCGGCGGCGTCCTCGGGGGGATCGGTCACCGTCACCGTCGACTGCCACCCTGCGGAGGCCTCGAGGTCGTCCTGCCACCCCTCCTGGATCTCGACGTCCGTGACGACGACGTAGTCCGCGAGGTCGATATCGAGGTCGGCTTTCTCGCCCCACAGCGCGACCCGGATGTCGCCCGTCTCGTCCTTGAGTCGGACGTTCCGGACCTGCCCCTCGCTCCCGTCGTCGCGGTCGAACGTCCGCTTCGGGTCGGTCTCGATGACCCCGCCCGCGAGGTCGACCGTCTGCCCGAGTTCCAGATCGGAGATCGGCGTCGTCTCGGGGTCGTAGGCGATCGACTCGTCGATCCCCTCGATCGCACCCCGCGATCCGACGTGGAGTTCCAGGTCGCCGTCGCGCTCCCGGACGTAGCCGTCGACCACCTCGACGCTCGTTCCGGCGTCGAGTTCCGTCGCGCGGTCGGCGCGTTCGTCCCACAGCGTCACCCGGATCCGTCCCGTCTCGTCGCCGAGCGTCAGGTTGGCGACCCGCCCTTCGGAGCCGTCGTCGCGGTCGAAGGTCCGGACCGAATCCGTCGCGAGCACCCGGCCCCGCAGGTTCACGTCCGAGAGGCCGAGCGAGAGGTCCTCGATCCGGTAGGTGTCCCGGATCTCGACGTCCACCTCGGCGTCCTCGTCGATCTCGGCCTGATCGACGCTCACCTCGACGCCGCTGTACCCCTCCTGTGGCCGGCCCTTGATCCGGAGCACGTCGCCGACGTCGACCTCGCCGTCCGCGACCGACTGGGCCATCCGGTCCCAGAAGGAGATCCGCACCTGACCGGTGCCGTCGGCCACGTCGACGTTGATGACGCGGCCCTCGTCGGCGTCCTCGCCGTCCTCGTCGCCGTCGCCGTCGCCGTCGCGGTCGAACGTCCGCAGGTCGCCCACCCCGATCACCTTCGCAAGGAACTTCACTTCGTCCATCCCGGGATCGATGTCGGCGACGCCGCTCACCTCCTCGTCCTCGAGTTCGTGGGCGATGAGCATCGCCGCCGTCTCCTCGTCGGCGAGCCCCCCCATCTGCTCGACCTTGTCGTGGACGGCGGCCTCGAACTCCTCGAACGCCACGTCGGTGTCGAGGTCCTCGTAGACGTCCTCGATTACACCCATCGTACCGTGCAACAGGCGAACCCTCCGGTTAAGCGTTGTCCTTGCCCGAACGTCGCCGTCTCATCCGCCGATTCCGGGCGTTTTCCATGGCGGCTCACGTCCCGCGATACCCCCGCCTTCGCCTATGAATCCACGGCCACGTCCGCGACTCGCTCTCGCCCGCCCGCCGCGTCGTGGATCACCCGCACCGACCGCGGCCGCCCGCTCGACAGGTCGACCGTCGCCACGTAACCACGGGGGACGAGCGCCTCCGTACAGGAGACCTCCGGCGGCGCGTCGCGGCGCGTCGTCACGACCACGACCAACCGGGAACCCTCGACCGTCGCCGAACCGAAACTGGCGATCGAACACCCGTTCGGTCCCGTCACACACCCCGTTACCCGGACCCGCGACGCCGACACGTCGACCGACGCCGTCTCCGGGTCGTCACACCGCCCCGTATCCCGGATCGACGCGTCGCTCAGTCGGAGCGGCTCGTCCGGCGACGGCTCGGCCGGCGACGGCTCGGCCGGCGGTCCGGCACAGCCGCCGACCGCGAGCAGCGACACCGTCCCGAGCAGGGTCCGTCGGTCCATGTCGCCCACGTCGCCCGGCGCGGCCATACCCTTTCCGGAGCCTCAAAGCACCGTTTGACCGTCGCCGCCGAGCGCCGCCACGGATCGTAACCGTCTTATGTCGATCCCGGGTATGGAAGAATGAGTCCTGATAGGGTAGTGGACTATCCTCTTGGCTTGCGGAGCCAGGGACCGGAGTTCAAATCTCCGTCAGGACGTTTTCAGCGGCACAATACGACGAGCGTAGCGAGTCGTCCGTGCCGCGGAAAACTCACCGGAAGATTTGAGCAGACGAGACGCAGCGGCCGAGCGAAGCGAGGTCGACCGTCTCGGCGGGTTCAAATCTCCGTCAGGACGTTTACTTCAGTCGTGACCTGACTTCGTCAGGTTACTCCTTCCGTCGCCGGCGCTACGCACCGGCTGCCCGAGGGACCGCCGGTCCCTCGCCGTTCGCGTGGGACTCCGTCAGGACGCGGCCGACACAACCCCGCCGAGCGTAGCGAGAGGCGAACGAACATCTCGGCGAACGCGGAGCCGTGAGTCCCGAGCCGCGATCACTCCCCGTCCTGCGCCCGTGCCTTCCACTCCCGTTCCTGCTGTCGCTCGGCGACGTGCCGTCGGCCGTCGGCGAGCCGGTCGTGGACCTCCTCGCCGAACGCCACCGCGTCCTCGAGGAACGTCGCCTGGAACGTCTCCAGCACGTCGTACGACCACCGGCCGGCCGCCGCCTCGTCGTCGCAGGCCGGCAGCACGCCCCGCGGGAGGTACTCGTCGCGTAGCCGGTTCGCCGCCCCCTCGTGGCCCGCCTCACGGAGTCGCCGCTCGGCGGTCGCCAGGTGATCCATCGCCCGCCCGGTGCTGTGGTGGAAGGCGACCAAGTGGCCGTGGGCCCGGTGGAGGTGTTCGACCCCCAGTTCCACCTCGTGAAGCGCCTCGCGCTCGACGTCGGTCAGGTCTCCGCCGCTCGGTTCGTTCATGTCATACAATACCACTCGACGGGGTATGTGCGTTACGACGACGCGACTTTCCGTCTCCGTGTCCAACCGCGGGCATGGACGCGGCGCTCCGTGCCGGAATCGCCCTCTACAACGGCGGCGAGTACCACGCCGCCCACGACCCATGGGAGGACGTGTGGCTCGACCGTTCGGACGGCACCGACGACGAGCGGTTCCTCCACGGCCTGATCCAGTTCACGGCGGCGATCCACCACGCCCGGACCCGCAACTGGAGCGGTGCCGCCGGCCTCGCGGCGAGCGCCGGCGACTACCTCGCTGGTCTCGATTCGCCGTACCGGGGCGTCGCCGTCGCGCCGATTCGCCGGGCGCTCGCGACCCTCGCGGCCGACCCCGAAGTCGCCGAGCGCCGCCGACCGCCGCCGATCCGCCACGAGGGGCGACCCCTCGCGCTCGCGGACCTGCGGTTCGACGCGGCGGCGGCCGCCGCGACGGCACTGGCCGATGAACACGGCTACGATCCGGCGGTCGTCGACCTCGCGATCGGGTTCGCCCGCGAGGAGATCGAGGGTGGCGAGCGGACCCTGTTCACCACGACGCTCCTGGAGTTCGTGACCGCGGACGCCGACCGTGGCCTGGTCTACCGACGCCTCGCCGACCACGTCGAGCGACGGCAGCGGGAGTACGCGGACGTCGACGGACTGTTCGACGCCGACTGATACCGTTTATTGTAAGTCAGTACCGGTGGTTCGCCGGACCGTCTCGGCGCACCACCGGCACCCAGTTACAATAATCCGTATGAGTGGCCATCAAAAGAGCGAGACGGCGTACGCGAGCGACGAGAACACCATCAGTCCCACGAGTACGATAGCGATGATCTGCTGGCGATCCATACGCACACGAGCGCCTTCGCACACAAGTAGGTTGGCCACCCGGCGTCGGTTACCCCGCGGGGGACGCCATCCGACGGATGCAGACCACTCACGGCCTGTACGACTACGACGTCGACGGTCCCCGAACACCCGACTCCCGAGGGCGTGTGATTCCGTCAGTCCCGAGTACGGAACCGCCGAAAACTACGTCCCGTCCCTCGGCTCGCCCGCGAGCGTGTACGCCGCCGAATCGTCCTGGGGCTCGTACCCAAGCACCTCCTTGGCGCGCTCGATGGAGTAGTACTTGCGTTCGTTGTCGGAGATGCCGTAGACGATTTCGTAGCCGTAGTCGGCCCGGATACAGCGGTCGAAGAGGTGGGCACAGTCGCGGTGGGAGAGCCACATCGCCTGTCCGCGCTCGTAGTTGCGCGGCGGGTGGTCAGCGGTGAGGTTGCCGATGCGGACACAGACCACCGAGAGGCCCTCGCTGTCGTGGTAGTAGCGCCCGAGCGTCTCGCCGGCCGCCTTGCTCACGCCGTAGAGGTTGCCGGGACGGGGGAGTTCCGTCCCGTCGAGGCGGTAGTCGTCGTCGGTTCGGTACATGTCGGGAGTGCGCGTATCGGTCTCGTAGGCCGAGACGGCGTGGTTCGAGGAGGCGAACGCCACCTTCTCGACGCCGGCGTCGACCGCCGCTTCGAACACCGTCTGCGTGCCGTCGATGTTGTTCTCGAGTACCGAGTTCCACGGCGCCTCCGGACGGGGGTCGCCGGCGAGGTGGATCACGGCCCCGACGCCGTCCATCGCCTCGGTCATCGCCGTCGTGTCGGTCACGTCCTCGACGATCACGTCGTCGTCGGTCACGCCCGGCGGGAGGCGGTCCGCCGACAGCGGTTCCCGGTCGAGCAGCCGCCACTCGTGGCCCTCGCCGATCCCGTGCAGGATGGCCTGCCCGACGCGTCCCCCCGCGCCAGTCAGTAACACCGGGTCGTCCATTCGGGCGTCAATGGAACGACCCGGACCAAGTAAGGACCGATTCGGCCTCGGGCGACAGGCCTTCCCCTCCCCCGACCGACGGTCAGCCATGGTCACCGACGCCCAGCACGCCTGCTTCGAGGCGGGCATCAAGTTCGGATCGCTCTACCACCAGTTCGCGGGCACGCCCGTCTCGCCCGACAGCGCCGCGAGCCTCGAACGCGCGATGGCCGAGGCCATCGAGAACCAGCCGTTCTGTGAATCTGTCGACGTCGATATCGACGAGGACGCCCTGGCCGCGGCGGCCGACGACCACGGCTACGTCGAACTCACGGGGCGGTTCATGGAGGTGGAGATGCGCATCGAGTACGAGGGCGTCGTCGTCCGCACCGAGATGACGATGGCGGACGGCTACCCCCTGATGCGGCCGGTCGACGTCGAGTAGCGGACACGCGGCCGACGCGCCGCCGTTTCACTTTCACTTTCGGGCGTGCGTTTAACTCACACGCCGGCGAACCGTCGGTCATGAGCCAAACGACGTTCAGCGACGACGAACTCTTCGGCGAGGCCGCGGCGGAGATGCGCGACGACGTCGAGGGGCACCTCGCGGCGGCGCGCGCGGAACTCCCCGAGGCCGACGAGGTCTGGGAGACCGAGGCCGACAACGTCCTCGGCGTCCTCAACGCCCTCCGGTCGGCGCTCGACGTCGGCGAGGCCGAGGAACACCTCCGGCAGGCCAAGAAGTGGTACACGATGGGCGAACGCGCCGACGCCTTCGACGACGCCGCCGACCTCGCGGCGGCCATCGAGGATCTGGAGGGGCTGATCGAGACGATCCGGGCGACCCACGACGACGTGAGCGACCTCACGAACGCGGTGCCGGAGCTTCGGGGGTCGCTGCAGGACCTCGACGCCGACGGCGGCGAGGACTGATCACGCCGACGGGTCCCGCTCGGAAACCGCCGTCAACAGTCGCGCGAGCGAATCGGCCGCCGACTCCAGTAGTTCCTCGCCCAGCGCCGCGTCGCCGGCGCCCGGATCGCCGACGACGCCGTTTGCCGTGAACTCGTCCGAGTCGTGGGCGAGGTTCGTCCCCGTCCCCGGCACCCAGTCGCCCCACGCTTCGCTCGCGCCCTCGCGGGCCGCGTCGATCCGCCCCTCCCGCACCAGTTCGGGGTGGGTCGCGCGCAACAGCGCCGTCTCCAACGGCCCGCCGTGTCCCATCTCGCTCCCGTGGTCGCCGACGGCCTCGAACCAGGTGAAGGGGACGGCATAGGCGTCGTCGTGGCGACTGATCGTCGCCGTCACCTCGCCGAGCGCGGGGACGTTCCCCCCGTGGCCGTTGACGACGATCACCCGGCCGAAACCGTGGTGGGCGAGGCTCCCGACCACGTCCCGGACGTAATCCCGGAAGGTGTCGGGCGACACCCAGAGGGTGCCGTCGAACCGGCGATGTTCCTCCGCGACGCCGACCGGAACCGTCGGGGCGACGACGACGTCGCCGTCGTAGGCGTCGGCGCCCGCCTCGGCGACCGTCTCGGCGTGGTACGCGTCGGTCCCGAGGGGCGCGTGGGGGCCGTGTTGTTCGGTGCTCCCGACCGGCAACAGCGCGAGGTCGGTGTCGGCGTCGCGGACGTCCGTCCAGGTGACGTCGCTGAGGTGCATACCGGACTCTCGTCGCCGGGGGACTTCAACCGCCGGCTAATCGTCCAGGTCGACGTCCACGTCGGCCCGGGCGCCCCGTTCGGTCGCCCGCTCGACGAACTCCGCGGGGAGGTCGTCGATCTCGCCGGCCTGCACGCCCCAGAGGCTGGCGTAGAGGCCGTCGGCCGCCAGCAGTTCCTCGTGGGTCCCCTGCTCGACCACCTCGCCGCCGTCGAGGACGACGATGCCGTCGGCGTCTTTCACAGTGGAGAGACGGTGGGCGATGACGAACGTGGTGCGGTCGGCGGTCAGCCGGTCAAGCGACCGCTGGATCAGCATCTCCGTCTCGGTGTCGACGTCGCTGGTGGCCTCGTCGAGGATCAGGATCTCCGGATCCTTCAGCATCGCTCGGGCGATAGCGAGGCGCTGGCGCTGGCCACCGGAGAGTTTCACGCCCCGCTCCCCGACCATCGTGTCGTAGCCGTCGGGCAGGTTCGTGACGAACTCGTGGGCCTCCGCGGCCGCCGCGGCCGCCCGCACTGCCTCGTCGCTCGCGTCGAAGGTTCCGTAGGTGATGTTCTCGCGGACGGTGCCGTAGAAGAGAAACGTCTCCTGGCTGACGTAGCCGATAGCGCTCCGGAGGCTGGCGAGGGTCACGTCGCGGACGTCCGTCCCGTCGACCCTGACTGCCCCGTCGTCGACGTCGTACATCCGCAGGAGTAGTTTCAGCGCCGTCGATTTCCCGGCGCCGGTCGGGCCGACGAGCGCCACCGTCTCGCCGCCACCCGCCTCGAAGGAGACGCCGTCGAGGATGACCTCCGCCTCGTAGCCGAAGGTCACGTCGTCGTACTCGACCCGGCCCTCGTCGACGACCAGTTCCGTGGCGTCCGTCGCCACGTCGATGCCGGCATCCTCGTCCATCAACCCGAAGATGCGGGCGGCGGAGGCGTACGCCCGCTGGTACATGTTGATGATCTGCCCGAACTGCGCCATCGGCCAGATGAACCGCTGGGTGTAGAGGATGAAGGAGACGAACTCGCCGGGGCGGAGCGTGCCGGTGAAGAGCCACGGGCCCTCGCCGCGGAACACCCAGAGCCCGCCGATGGTGAAGGTGAGCGCGAAACCGATGCCCGCGAGCACCCGGAGCCCCGGGAAGAACTTGATCCGCGTCTCGATGGCGTCCCAGTTGGCGTCGAAGTAGTCGCCGGACACCTCCTCGACGCGTTCGGCTTCGTAGCTCTCGGTGTTGCTCGTCTTGATGACCTGGATACCCCCGAGGTTGTTCTCCAGCCGCGAGTTGACCTGGCCGACCGTCGAGCGCACCTCCGCGTACTTGGGCTGGATGGTGTTCACGAACCGGTAGGTGAAGACGGCGATCAGGGGAACGGGCAGGAGCGCCACGACGGCGAGCTGTGGGTTCATCCACAGCAGGATGGCGGCGATGCCGACGACCATCACGCCCAGCCGGAACGCCGCGTTCAGGCCGTCGTTGAGAAAGCGCTCCAGCCGGTTGACGTCGTTCGACAGCACCGACATCATCTCGCCGGTCTGCTTGTCGGCGAAGAAGGTCATGTTCAGCCGCTGCATCGCGTCGTACGTGTCCGTCCGGA
Source organism: Haloplanus salinarum (assembly GCF_009762275.1). NCBI lineage: Archaea > Methanobacteriati > Methanobacteriota > Halobacteria > Halobacteriales > Haloferacaceae > Haloplanus > Haloplanus salinarum. The sequence goes on from NZ_CP034345.1 coordinate 2,381,995, forward strand.
TGGCGTGCTGGACGTGCTGGGCGAACCGGTTCCACCCCCAGTTTCGCACCCAGTGGAGGGCGGCACCCCCCAGAAACGAGAAGAGGACGATGCCGACGATCAGCCAGAACTGCCGCTCGGGATCGGTGGGGAGCCACCGGTCGGGGACCAGCGGCAGACCGAACGGTCCCTCGTCGAGGAAGATGGCGTCGACGGCGATGCCGAGCAGGAGCGGCGGCAACAGGTCGAGCACGCGCGCCAGGACGCTGGCGAGGACGCCGACCGCGAACACGCCACGGCGCTCCTCGCCGTACTCGGCGAACAGCCGCCGCATCGGGTTCGCCGTTCGCTCCCGCTGCTCCTCGAAGGGGTCGTCGTCCGCGGGGACGTCCATCGTTCCCATTCGGGGACGCGACAGCAAAAGGCTGACCCGTCGACGCCGTATCGCCCTACAGCGACCGCCCCTCGACCGCGGGGTCGACGCCCGCGGCGTCGAGGTCGACCCGCACCCGCTCCCGGAGCGGGTCGGGCACCGTCCCCCGCCCCACCGGCACCGCCGTCTCCCCGTCGCCTTTCACCTTCCAGTAGAGGACGCAGTCGCTCGGTGCGTAGTACTCGACGGCGTACCGATCGCCCTCGCCGCGGTAGTGAACGCGGGCCGCGAACCCCTCCGCGCGCCACCCCTCGCGGTCGTCGAGCGCCTCGACGGCGTCCGCGTCGCGTCCGCTCTCGCTCATGTCCCCGCTTCGGGCACCGCGGGCCTGTGACTTTCGATCACACGTCGTCGACCCGGACCCGGTCGCCCACGTCGATGCCCGTCCGGTTCGTATACCCCATCGGTACCTCCAGGACGTACTTCGCGCGGCCCGAGTACTCCGTCAGGTCGCCGTCGGCCTCCACCGGGGCGTGGTGGATGGTCGTGATCGTGCCGTTCGCGGCCACGAACACCATGTCGAGCGGGAAGGCCATGTCGCGCATGACGTAGCCGTGCCGTGCCTCGCTGTCGTGGACGAACAGCATCCCCTGCCCGGGTTCGAGCGCCGAGGTGTCGCTCAGCCCGGTGTAGCGTTTCACGAACGAGTCGGCCACCCAGACCTCCACCGTCGCCAGCTGTGTCCCGTTCTCGTCGACGACGTCGACCGTCGTCGTCTCGTAGCTACTTCCCGGCGTCGACACCGGGGTGTCCGGCGCCGTCGTCCCGGCGGCCGTGGCGGTCGGCTCCGGCGTGTCGGTGGCCGTCGGATCCGATCCACCCCCGCCCGAACAGCCCGCGAGGACGGCGAGGAGGGCGACGGCGACGGCGAGGTACTGCACGCGGCGGCGCATGGTTGCAGACGCGGCCGCGCGAGGGTAAGCGTTTCGCGAGTGGAGACAGAAACCGTTATTCGGCCGGGGGACGGTGTTCGCGACGAGGGCTCGTGGTCTAGCTGGTTATGACGCGGCCTTTACAAGGCCGAAGTCGGTGGTTCGAATCCGCCCGAGCCCACTACAACCCGCGAGCGACAGCGAGCGGGTCGTCGTCCCGAGGGCGGTTCGAATCAGGGAACGAAGCGAGCGACGGCGAGCGGAGTGACCGTGGTTCGAATCCGCCCGAGCCCATCCACCTTTTGCGCTGCGGGCTGGCTTCGCCAGCCCTCGGCAAAAGCTGGAGCAAAAGTACTGCGTCGCTCCCGTCGGTCGCTCCTTGACCCACTCGCTCACCCCGTTCGCTCGTGGTGAGTCACCCGTCGCCCCGCCCGGGTCCACCCCTGACGACCCCGCGGCCGCTACGCCGGGCTCGCCGTCGCCTCGACGTCGTCGGTGTCCTCGGGGACGTCGACGGTGAAGGTCACGCGCTTTTGCTCGTCGGCCTCGAACGAGACGACCTGACTCTCGTCGACGAGGACGGTCCCCTCGCTGTCGAGCAGTTCGAGCGTCACCTCGACGTCGCCGGCGGCGCCGTCGTTCCGGACGACGACGTGGACGTCGCTCTCGCCGAACAGGGCGTCGATGCCGCCCTCGAACTCGGTGTCGACGACGGCCGGTTCGGGCGAGGAGAGGGCACTACAGCCCGCGGCCCCCGTCAGGAGTGCGACGCCGAGGCCCGCGGCCGCTCGTCTGGTGTACATGCCTCCGCGTAGCCGATGCGGGGTGAAGGCTCTTCTGGCGTCACAGCAGCCGGATCAGGGAGTTCTCCACCTCGCCGGCGACGGTGACGAACCGGCCCTCGCGCCGGTACTCCTCGATCGGTTGGCCGACGTGACGGGTGTCGATCTCCTCCTCGACGGCCGATCGGTCGACCGTCGCGTCCGTCGGGAGGACGTAGGTGCGCTCGGCCCACGACGTCGATTCCCGGACGTCGAGGCGGCGGCCGGTGGCGACGGCGTCGCTCAGCGGGTAGTCCGCGTCGGCCGGTTCGAGTTCCCGTCCCGTGACGAAGTCGGCCGTCCCGAAGCCCTCGACGAGGGCGGCGAGGCCCTCGTCCTCGTCGACGCGGACCGTGCCGGCCCGGTGCTGTTCGAGGGCCGTCGCCAGCGGCGCCGTCGCCGACTCCTCGGCCCCGATGCTGACGAGCACGTCGGGGTGGAGGCCGACGGCCCTGATCCGTCCCTCGCGGGTCCGGGTGAACCGCGCCACGTCGTCGACGTACCCGTCGGCAGCGAAGCCGGCGTCGCGGAGGGCGTCCCGGAGCGCGTCGGTGTCGAACGAGCCGCCAGCGACCCGGTAGGACTCGTTGGCGACGCGGGAGTGGTTCACCGTCAGGACGGCGTCGAGCGAGTCGACCGGCACCTCGACGCCGAAGTACGACGCGGTGCGTTGACGCCAGTACCGATCCAGCGACGCCGCGAACGCCTCGCTGGCGTCCGCCCGCACCGCCGACAGCGAGAGGTGCGTGAACTCGTAGGTGTGTGGTGTGACGGGCGTGGGCGCCACCAGCCACGACCGGTAGGGGTCGAGCGACCGCTCCCCGACGGTGGGCGTCGGTGTGGGTGTCGCCGTCGGGGTGGCCGTCGCCGACTCGGTCGGGGGATCGGTCGTCGCCGCGGGCGTGGCCGTCGGCGTCGCCGTCGTCGACTCGGCCCCGTCGGACTCGGCACAGCCGGCGAGACCGCTCGACGCGGCCGTCAGCGCCGCCAGAGCCCCACGGAGGTACGCGCGCCGGTCCATCGCCACGCGTTGGAACCGGGGTGACTTATACTCGTTCCCGCCCCCACGCCCGGCCGTTCGCCGTGAACAAAGGCTTTACCGGCGCCGGCGCGTAGCGGCGGGCAAATGGTACTCGATGATCTCGGGAGTTCCCTCCGCGGCACCCTCTCGAAACTGCAGGGGAAATCCCGGCTCGACGAGGACGACGTGCAGGAGGTCGTCAAGGAGATTCAGCGCTCCTTGCTCCAGGCCGACGTCGACGTGAACCTCGTGATGGACCTCTCGGACTCGATCGAGACGCGCGCGCTGGAGGAGGAACCCCCCGGCGGCACGAGCGCCCGCGATCACGTCCTGAAGATCGTCTACGAGGAACTGGTCGACCTGATCGGGGAGTCGACGGAGCTGCCGCTCGAACCACAGACCATCCTACTCGCCGGCCTCCAGGGGTCGGGCAAGACCACCTCCGCCGCGAAGATGGCGTGGTGGTTCTCGAAGAAGGGGCTCCGCCCGTCGGTCATCCAGACCGACACGTTCCGGCCCGGCGCCTACGATCAGGCCGAACAGATGGCCGACCGCGCCGAGGTGGAGTTCTACGGCGACCCCGACTCCGACGACCCCGTCGAGATCGCTCGCGAAGGGCTGGAGGCGACCGCCGACGCCGACGTCCACATCGTCGACACCGCGGGCCGGCACGCCCTCGAGGACGACCTGATCGCGGAGATCGAGGAGATCGAGTCGGTCGTCGACCCCGACCGCTCCCTGCTCGTCCTCGACGCCGCCATCGGCCAGGGCGCCAAGGAGCAGGCCCGCCAGTTCGACGACTCCATCGGCATCGACGGCGTCGTCATCACGAAACTCGACGGCACCGCGAAGGGCGGCGGCGCGCTGACGGCGGTCAACGAGACCGACTCCTCCATCGCCTTCCTCGGCACCGGCGAGACGGTCCAGGACATCGAGCGCTTCGAGCCCGACGGCTTCATCTCCCGGCTGCTGGGGATGGGCGACCTCAAACAGCTCTCGGAGCGCGTCGAGCGGGCGATGGCCGAGACGGGCGAGGAGGAGGACGACTGGGACCCGCAGGACATCATGGAGGGCTCGTTCACCCTCAAGGACATGCAAAAGCAGATGGAGGCGATGAACAACATGGGGCCGCTGGACCAGGTGATGGACATGATCCCCGGCATGGGCGGCGGGCTGATGGACCAGCTCCCCGACGACGCCATGGACGTCACCCAAGAGCGGATGCGGACCTTCGACGTGGCGATGGACTCGATGACCGACGAGGAGCTCGAGAACCCCCGCATCGTGGGGCAGGAACGCGTCGAGCGCATCGCCCGTGGCGCCGGCGTCGACGAGGAATCGATCCGCGAACTCCTCGAACAGCACCGGATGATGGAACGCACGATCAAGCAGTTCCAGGGGATGGGCGACGGCGACATGCAGCGGATGATGAAGAAACTCCAGCAGGGCGACGGTGGCGGCGGCATGGGCGGCATGGGCGGCATGGGGCCGTTCGGCTGATCGACGGCCCGGGATTTTTGGTCGGGACCGTCCGTAGTCATGCGCCGTGCCGAACGCCGATCACCCGTGGGTTGCCCGCCTCCGGACGCTCGACGTCCTCGCGCTGACCGCGCTGTTGTGGTTTCTGGCCAAGTTCCTCCGGTACGCCTTTCCGCCGCTGTTCGGGACGTTCCGGGAACTCTACGGCGTCTCCAACACCGAACTCGGGACGCTCTTTTCGGCGCTGATGGCCGGCTACGCCGTGATGCAGTTCCCCTCCGGCGCGCTGGCCGACCGAATCGGTGTCGTCCGCGTCATCGTCGCGGGCGCGCTCGTGGCGTCGGGGGCGTCCTTCGCGCTGTTCGTCTCGACGCAGTACGCCCTGCTGACGGTCGCCGTCGTCGGTATCGGCCTCGGCACCGGCGCCCACAAGACGGTCGCTATCACACTCCTCTCGGCGGTGTACCCCGACCGGACCGGCCGGGCGCTCGGCGTGATGGGCACCGTCGGCGAATTCGGCGGGGCACTCGCCCCCGTTCTCGTGGTCACCGTCCTCGCGGCCGCGCTCCGGTGGCAGTCGCTCTTCCTGGGAGCCGCCCTCGGCGGCCTCGTCCTCGCGGGCGCTTTCGCCCTCCGCGTGCCCGCCCGTCTCCCCGACGCGGGTGCGATCCCCGAAACCGGTGACGACACCGGCTTCCGGACCTATCTCGCCGCCTTCACCGTCCCGTCCCTGACGGCGTTCGCCGTCGCTGCCGTCTGTATCGCGTTCTCGGTCAGCGGCGTCACCGCCTTCCTCCCGCTGTTCCTGGAGAGTCGACCCGGCGTCGACGCCAGCGCGGCCGGTCTGCTGTACAGCGGCTTCTTCCTCGTCTCGGGTGTCCAGCCGATCACCGGCGACGTCGCCGACCGACTCGGTCGCCTGCGTGTGATCGCGGCCCTCCTCCTGCTCGCGATCACGGCGCTGCTCACGCTGCTCGTCGCGGGCACCGGGCTCGTCACCGTCGGGACGGCGACGCTCGCGCTCGGGGTCGGGATCCACGGGATTCGACCCGGCCGCGACGCCCACCTCATGGCGATCATCCCGGACGACGTGGTCGGCGGGACGCTCGGCATCGTGCGGACGTCGATGCTGGGCATGAGCGCCGTCTCGCCCGCGGTCGTCGGCTACCTCTCCGACGTGTCGACGTTCGACGTCGCCTTCGGCGTCCTCGCGGTGGCCTTCGGCCTCGCGGCGGTCATCGTGCTCGGCCTCGCGCTCGCGCGGTAGTCGTCGACCGGCCCCCCGACTTTTCATCCCGGCCCGCATTGCTTCCGACGATGAGCGTCCAGGAGGTTGCCGTCGAGGCCTACCGCGAGGCACTCCCGGCGCTCGGTGCCAGCCTCGTCGGCGGCCTGCTGGCCGGCCTCGTCCTCGGCGGGATGCGTTCGGACCTCCAGACCGTCGAGGGCCTGCTCGTCCTCGTGCCCGCCCTGCTCGCCACCCGCGGCAACGTCTACGGCTCGTTCGGGGCGCGGCTGGCGACCGGCCTCCACCAGGGACTGATCGAGCCGCGGGTCCGCGCCGGCGACCGCCGCCTCCGCGCCGCGGCGGCCGCGGCCCTCGCCAACGGGGTCGCCACCTCGCTGTTCGCCGCCGCCGCGGCCGTCGCCATCCTCTCGACGCTCGGGCTGCCCGTCGCCGGCCTCGGCCGACTCCTCGGCATCGCCCTCGTCGCCGGCCTCCTCTCGGGAGTCACGCTCACCGCCGTCGTCGTCGCCGTCGTCTTCGCCGGCTACCGCCGCGGTCACAACCCCGACACGCTCGTCGGCCCCCTCGTCACGACGACCGGCGACGTCTTCGGCGTCCTCTTTCTCCTGATCGCGGTCCGAACCGTCGCGCTCCTCCTGGGGGCCGCCTGAATGTCGACGACGTGGTCCGTCCGCGCCATCACGCGCGCGATGCTTCCCGTCCTCCTGATTTTGACCCTCGTCGAACTCGGGAGCGGCCTCGTCCTCGGGCGCTTCGAGTCGACGCTCCTGCGCTATCCCTCCCTGCTCGTCCTCGTGCCCGTCACCATCGGCACCGCCGGCAACCTCGGGAGCATCCTCGCGGCCCGGCTCTCGACGGCCTTCCACCTCGGGACGCTCTCCTTCGCGGCCGACGACGAGACGTTCGCGGGTAACGCCGTCGCTACCGTCGCGCTCGCGGCCTCCATCTTCCCGCTCGTCGGCCTCGGTGCGTGGGGGCTGACCGCGCTCGCCGGGTCGACGAACCTGCCGCTCCCGACCGTCCTCGCCGTCTCGATCACCAGCGGCCTCTCGCTCGCCGTCCTCGCCGTCCTCGTCACCGTCGTCGCCACCTACGCGGCCTACCGGTTCGAACTCGATCCCGACGACGTGGTGATCCCCGTCGTCACCAACGTCTGTGACGTCCTCGGCGTCGTCCTGCTCTACCTCGCGGTCCTGTGGTTCGTCTAGACGACCCGGACCGTCCGCTCCCGGGGGCCGTCGCACTCGACGAACAGGACGGACTGCCAGCGGCCGAGCGCTGGGGTGCCGTCGACCACCGGAACCGTCTCCCCCGGGCCCAGCACCAACGCCCGCAGGTGTGCGTCGGCGTTGTCGTCCAGCCGGTCGTGTGCCCACCCCTCGTCGGGCACCAGATCCGAGAGGAACGCCTCCACGTCGTCGAGCAGGTTCGGTTCGGCCTCGTTGACGACGACGCCCGCGGTGGTGTGTTCGACGAAGACGGTGACGGTGCCGTCGGCGTCGTCGGGGATCGCCGCGGCCACCCGGTCGGTCACGTCCACCACGTCGAGGCGGGCGTCGGTCGAGACGGTGAACTCCATGGGCCCGCTCTCGGTCGGCACGCCGAAAAAGCCCCGCGCTGCCCTCACCCGTCGTCGCGTTCGACCGGCCGCCCCTCCTCGGTCGGCGGTGCGACGTGGTCGACGAACGCCTCCACGTCGGGTTCGTGGACGGTCACCTGTACCTCGATGTCGCCGAGTTCGTCCGGGTTGCCGACGGCGAAGTTGATCACGCCCTCGAACGCCGCCTGCTTTTTCAGCGCGAACGCGAAGCCGTCGTCGTCGGCCCGCCGGAAGAACTCCGTCCGGGCGGTGTCGAGGATCTCCTGTTCGTGCAGGCGCTCGGAGAACCCCTCCATCGAGTGGGCCTCGGCCACCAGCCGTCCCGGCTCCTCGTCGATTTCGGCGTTCGGGAACAGGTTGCGGACCGCGTCGGCCACTCGGTCGGTCACCTCCGTGTCGCGAACGGGTGCGACCACCCGTACGTCGATCCGGTGGATCATCGTTCGACCTCCACGGCCAACAGGTCGCGGATCCGGTCGTGGAACGCCGCCAGCGATCCCGTGTTCTCGACGGTCACGTCCGCCCGATCCATGACCTCGCCCATCCCGAAGCCGAGTTCGCGCTCCTCGCGCTCGCGGAGGGCCTCCCGGTCGGCGTCGGAGGCGTCGCGTCCGCGGTCGGCCAGCCGCGACGCCCGGGTCTCGAACGGCGCCTCGACGCTCACGAGGACGAACGCGTCGCCGAACGCCGCCTCGAAGCGGTCCACCTCCGCGGGCGACCGGAGGCCGTCGACGACGACCGTCTCCGCGTCCGAAAGCGCCGCCTCGATCCGCGGGAGCGACCGCTCGGCGATGGCCGCCTCGCCCTCCTCCTCGCGGAGCGCCGTCGCCACCGCGCCGTGGTGTTCGTCCGGATCGAGCCCCCGGTCGCGACACGCCTCCCGGATCACGTCGCCCATCGTCACGACCGGCACGCCCGCCTCGCGTGCGACCGTGGCGGCCTCTCCCTTGCCGCTCCCGGGGAGCCCCACGGTGCCGAGTACCTTCATCGACCTCCCGTACCCGCCTCGTGGCCTTATACTCTGTCGTGTCCGCCCGCTGGGCGCCGAGCCGAACCGTTTTTTGACTCCCCCGCCTTCTCGCCGACGGGGGCACGTAGCTCAGTCCGGATAGAGCGTCGGACTTCTAACCCCGACGGCCCGCGGGGGAAGCCATCCGACGGTCGTGGGTTCAAATCCCATCGTGCCCGTGACGGCGTGGCCGAGCGACAGCGAGGCCCGCCGAACTCCTCGTGGGATTTGAATCAGGGAGCGGCTCCGCCGCGACCGTGGTTCAAATCCCATCGTGCCCGCTCACTCCCTTCGGTCGTTCGCGGCCACGATGTAGCCCCGCTCGCTCACTTCGGTCGCTCGCGGGACTCCCATCGTGCTCGTGAACACCGCCGAGCGTCAGCGAGGCGTGTGTGAACGCCTCGTGAGATTTGAACCACGCGAGACGAGCGTCAGCGAGCCTCGCAATCGGGTTCAAATCCCATCGTGGCCGCGAGCGAACGGAGCGAGCGGCCACGATGTAGCCCCGCTCGCTCCCTTCGGTCGCTCGCGGGACTCCCATCGTGCTCGTGGCAGTACTAGAACGTCAGAATTTGGCCGCAGAGAGGGTTTATTTCGAAGTTTCGAATACGAGAGCCGTCGGACTCGGATCCCGTATTTCCGAACGGAGCCATCTCTTTCGGGAAACCGACCAACGCAGTCACGTACCCGTTCAATCGAACCCGTAGCGCTTGTGTGCCTCGTCGATGTCCACGATCTCGATCACGCGGACTTCCCCGTCCGCTTCGAGTACGTCGTAGAACGCGGTGTGAGTTCGCCCGATATGCAGACGATACAGCTCCTCGCCCTCGATCACCAGCTTCTCTTTGTCACCGGATCCCGAATCCGGTCTCGGATACGGATCGTCCGCCAATTTCCGGAGATTGTCCTTCACGATGCGTGTGCTCTTCTCGTCTAACGCGGCGACGTACTCACGGGCTTCCTCCGCGAGGAGAACCTCATAACTCATCGAGCGCCGTCAGTTCGTCAGTGTCTGCTTCACGGACCTCCTTCGCTCGTTCGACGAGTTGTCGACGCTGGTGTTCCTGGATCAGTTCCCTCAGCAGGTCGTCGTACGTCTCGCCCGCCCCCTTGAGCTCGTTCAGTTCCTTCCACCGCTCCTCAGTGACCGGGATTCGTTTGCTGGCGTTGGACATACGTGCCGACACCTCTGTTCAATCCTTACAACGCTTACAGGCAAAAGGTTTGGGTGGACGAACTGCGTTCGCTACCATCGGGGTTACATATCGCCAGCGAACCGGATCCCATCGTGCCCGTGAACACCGCCGAGCGTCAGCGAGGCGTGTGTGAACGCCACGATGTAGTCCCTCTCGCTCCCTTCGGTCGCTCGCGGGACTCCTATCGTGCCCGTGGCAGTACCAGAACGTCAGAATTTGGCCGCAGAGAGGGGCTATTTCGAAGTTTCGAATACGAGGGCCGTCGGACTCGGATCCCGTATTTCGGAACGGAGCCATCTCTTTCGGGAAACCGACCAACGCAGTCACGTACCCGTTCAATCGAACCCGTAGCGCTTGTGTGCCTCGTCGACGTCCACGATCCCGATCACGCGGACTTCCCCGTCCGCTTCGAGTACGTCGTAGAACGCGGTGTGAGTTCGCCTCGCGGGATTCGAATCACGCGAGACGAGCACCGAACCCGGGAGACCCGCCGACCCGTCCGGTCGATGACGCATCGAGTACACGATCGGAGTGAAATCGTCGGATCGTCTTCAGGTATTTGTGGGTACGGGACGTACGCCGGGTACGATGCTCGATCCGATCGGCTCACTCGGCGTCTTGCTCCAGACACAGGGGGAAGCGGTCTCGCAGATACAGAACGACGTGTTGCTCAGTTCCTCGCTGTGGGTCAACGTCGCCCTGGCGGGGTTCGCCACGCTGCTGTTCGTGTACATGGGCCGGAACGTCTCCGGGGGTCGTCCCCGGCTCATCTGGGCCGCGACGCTCATGATCCCGCTCGTCTCGATTTCGAGCTACCTCGGCCTGCTGTCGGGGTTGACCGTCGGTTTCATCGAGATGCCGGCGGGGCACGCATTGGCCGGGGAAGAGGTGATGAGCCAGTGGGGTCGGTATCTCACGTGGGCCCTGTCGACGCCGCTGATACTGCTCGCGCTGGGACTGCTCGCCGACGTCGACGCCGGGAGCCTCTTTGCGGTCATCGCGGCGGACGTCGGGATGTGCCTGACCGGCCTCGCCGCGGCCTTGGTCACCTCGTCGTACCTGTCCCGGTGGCTGTTCTACGCGATCAGCTGTGCCTTCTTCGCCGTCGTCCTGTACGCCCTGCTGGTCGAGTGGCCGCGGTCGGCGGCGTCGGCCGGCACGGGCGATATCTTCGGGACGCTCCGGGCGCTCACGGTCGTGCTGTGGCTCGGCTATCCGATCATCTGGGCCGTCGGCGTCGAGGGCTTCGCGCTCGTGCAGTCCGTCGGGCTCACCTCGTGGGGCTACTCCGCGCTCGACGTCCTGGCGAAGTACGTGTTCTCGTTCCTGCTGTTGCGGTGGGTCGCCGCCAACGAGGCGGCCGTCTCCGTCTCCGGCGGCGTCGGGGCCTTCGCCGACGACTGACGGGCGTCCAGCCCGCCCCGTTCACAGCTCGTCGACCAGATACGCGCCGAGATAGCCGCCGAGCGCACTCAGGCCGACGGTGTAGACGGCGGCGATCAGCCCGAAGACGGTGACGACGAGGAGGCCACCGATCCCCAGAGCCGCACCGCCCCGGAGGCCGAGGGCGAAAAAGCCGAGGAAGGAGACGAGAAGCAGACCGAAGAGGACGAGCGGCACCGTCGCGATGATTCCCGAGAGCGCCCCCACCCGGAGTCCTTGCGAGGCGTCGGCCTCGTTCAGGTAGGCGGCCACGCCGCCCCCGAGGACGGGCGAGAAGGGGATAAACGAGAGGACGACCGTTACGACGGCACCGAGCAGTGCGTGGAGGGTGGAATCGGAGACCATGCGCTCAGGACGTGCGGGACGAGACAAATACTTTCGGCCGTCACGACTCGGGCACCATCGACAGCGTCCGGGTGTAGCGGCGGACGGTGTTGCCGTCGGCGTCCTCGAGGACGACCTGAAACTGCTTCTGTCCGGTGACGGTCGTCAGTTGGCCCTCGCGGACGTCGAAGTCGAACGGCGGATCGCGGTCGACGGTGACCGGTTCGCCGCCGCTCATCACGACGACGTGATCGATGCCCTCGGATTCGGTCGGGTGACAGTGGACCACCGCCTCCCCGCCATCGGTCGACTTCGTACAGAGCAGGTCGGGGTCGATGTCCGCACTCGTCCCCGCCAGCGACGACTGGAAGTCGAAGACGACGGGTCCCGTCGGGGCGGTGCCGAGGACGACGACGGCGACGAGAAACGGCGCGGGGCCGGCGGTGGGGAGGCGGCGACCGAACCGGCCGACCCCTTGTAGGCGTTCACCTTCCCGCGGTAGGCCGCGGTGGAGAGTTTCAGCGTCTCGCCCACCTGGTTCTGCTCGCCGAACTGCATCCACCCGGCCATCCAGCCGAACAGCGTCACGGCCCAGACACCCGACAGGCCGAGCCAGATGGTCTCGCGTCTGCTCACCGTCTCGTTCCACCAATCGCCTTCCGGCGGTTCGATCGGTGACTTCATCATCCCGGTTGGACGGACATCAGGTCGATCAGCCCCCAGACGATGTACGAGAGGGTGAAATACAGCAGCCCCGCCCCCGCGAGTAACCACGGGCTCTCGAGCAGTTGCTGGGGCCACGGTTCTCCCGACCGGTCGCTCGTCTCGCCCGATACCATACGGCAACCTGTGCGGGGTTACGGAGTATGTCTACGTGCGACGTGTTCGGCGGGGTTCCCACGCGCCGAGAACGGGGGCGTTACAGACTCCGCTCGATGACGCGTTTCGCCGCCGTGGCCTTCTCCTTCCACCCGTAGCCCGACGCGTAGACGTGGCGTTTCTTCTCGACCAGCGCCTCCGGGCTCGCCTCCTCGAAGCCGCCGCGGTCCCACGCCCCGCTCTCGCGGAGCCACTCGACGACGTTTTCCTTCGTCTCCGGCCACGAGAGCCCGACCATCTCGTACCACGCGATCATGGCGAAGACGGCGTTGTCGTGACAGCCGGGGACGCTCCCGCGCTCGTAGACCGTCTTGATCGGCTCGCGGGTGGGGACCGACACCGCCTCGCGGTACTCGTCGGCCGGCAGGAGGCGGAGTCGGTCGTTGGCGTCGTCGACCCGGCCGTCGCGGCGGAGTCGCTCGACTGCCGCCTGCCGGAGCGGGCCCCACTCCTCGACCAGTTCGGGGAGGTCGTCGGCGTCGGTTACGCCCCCCGAGAGCACCGCCACCACGTCGACGTAGGCGGCCTCGACCGTCGCCCACGGCGTCCCCTCGAACCGGCAATCCGTATCGTGGAGGCTGTTTGTCGCCCGGCAGTCGGGACAGGGGTAGTCGAACGTCGGCACGACCGCTTCCAGTGCGGGCGCGAACTTAGGTCGTGTGGTCCCGGCTGCCCCGACCGTCGCGCTTATCCACCCCGCTACACAACCGTTCGGCGATGCGTCCCGACCCGCTCTACGCCCGGTATCCCTTCCTCGACGCGGCGCGGGCGGCGGTTCAGGAGGCGGACATCTCCCCGCCCCGACTGGTCACGGAGGGCGACCCCGCCGTCGACCGTGCCCGCGAACGGGTCGAACGCGCGCTCATGTCGGGTACCGTCGCCTCCGAGACGCCCGAACGCTGGAGCGACCGGGACGAACTCCTCTCGTATCCCATCGCCCGCATCCTCGTCTCGCTGGTCGACGTCCGCGCGGCCGTCGAGAAGTACGCCGACGCGGAGGCCGAGACGGCCTTCGAGCGCCTGCGGGCGGACCTCGCGGCCGACGACGCGGAACTGCGCAGCGTCGCGACGCCGCGGGCCGACCTCCCGACGTTCCTCGACGATTTCGACCTCGACGGGGCGGTGCGGCGGGTTGCGGACGGGAGCGGCGACCCCGGACGCGATACGTTTCGCATCGACGTGACGGCCTACCTCCGCCTGACCGATCCGGACTGGGGTGCGGACTGGCGACTGGTCAACCGCGACCTGGCCGACGGCGAGGTGCCCGTGGCGAGCGAGGAGCTCCACCGACTGCTCCGGGAGGCCGTCCGCCGCCGGGTGGCGTCGGGCTTGCCCTTCGAGGTTCGCGGGAGCGCCGGCGGCGACGCCCTCGCGGCCGCCCTCGACGACGACGTGACCGCGCTCCGGGACCGCCTCGCCGAGCGCGAACGCCTGCCGTCCGTCGACACCGTCGCCCCCGAGCGGTTCCCACCCTGCATGCGGGCGTTGCTCGACCGGGCCGACGGCGACCTGCCACCCCACTCCGCCTTCGCCGCCACGGCCTTCCTCGTCTCGCTCGGCCTCGACGCCGACACCATCGCCGAGCGGTGGCCCGGCCTCGACGACGGCGACCTCTCCTACCGCGCGACCGTGCTCGCCGACGACGGCGGGGGTGGCAGCCAGTATCCGGCCCCCTCGTGTGCGACGATGGCGACGTTCGGGGACTGCGTGAACCCCGACGAGCGCTGCGAGACCATCGACCACCCGCGTCGGTACTACGCGGCGGCCGTGGCCGACGCCGACCGGTCCGAGAGCGACGACTGATACTGTTTATTGTAAGTCATTACCGGTGGTTCGCCGAGACGGTCCGGCGAACCACCGGCAACCAGTTACAATAATCCGTATGAGGGCGGGGCGAACGACCCGCGACGGTCCGTCCGGACCCGTCAGTCCGCGAGAAAGAGGCCGACCCCGGCCATCGCGAGGATGAACACGGCGATGGTGACCACGAGCGCCAGGCCGCCGGTCGATCCGAGGCCGCCGTCGTTGTAGGCGGTGCCGATGCCGACGACGAGCGCGACGAAAACGCCCACTGCGCCGACGGAGATGGCGATTTTCCGGACCATCCCCTCTTCGAGTTCCATGTTCGGGCATCCGTCGGCCCCGGCAAAAGAGCTTCGATGCTCGCGCCGTCAGCGATTCGCCGTGATTTCCCTCAGAGAACGCGTGAGACGAAGGTTTAGGTGTATCGAGCCCCTAGTGTCGCCGACGGAGCGATCCGGTTTCACGCCGGGATCGCGACGCTCCCGATCGCCCCGCAGTCCTGCGATCACGGCGACTCCACCCACACCATGACGCACCCAGCACACACACCCGCGTCACTGCCAGCCACCCGTTCCAAGACCACGCTCCCGGCCGCCGGCACGACCGGTCGGGCCCGGCGCGCCCGCGTCGAAGCCATGGCCGTCCGGCCGCTCCGCGACGGCCGGTACGCCGTCGAGACCGACGGCGAGGGCGAGACGTACGTCGTCGACCTCGACGCCACGACCTGCACCTGCCCGGACCACGAGGTCCGGGGCGCCCGCTGTAAACACCTCCGCCGGGTCGCCCTCGAAGTCACCGCCCGCCTGGTCCCGCCGCCCGGACGCCGGACCGCCGTCTGTGCGGTCTGTGGCGGACGGACGTTCGTCCCCGTCGCAACCCGTGGCCCGTCGCTCTGTGCGCGTCACGCCCGCCGCCCGGGCCACCGCGTCGTCGACCGGGAGACGGGCGACCGACTCCTCGTCGTCGCCGCCACGGGCGCACGCGCCGACCGCGTCGAGACCGACGAGGGGCGGCTCGTCGCCGACTACCCCTCGAACGCCGACTACGGCCGTCACGAACCCGTCTTCGAGGCCGTCTACGTCGACGCCGTCGAGCGCGACGGGCCGGTACGCGCCTACGCCTTCCCGGCCTCGCGGCTGCGCTCGCCCCGGACCGCCGACGCCGAGTCCCGACCGAACCCCCGGGCCGACGCCGGTGCCCGGACGACCCCCGCCTAGGCGTCGTCGAGACGCGCCTGCGTCGAGTGGCCGACGAGCCCCGCCAGGTCCTCGCCGTCGGCGAGCGCCGTCTCCTTTTTCACCCGGTAGTTGCCGCCGTCGGTGACGTGGCAGTCGCCGGGGTGGAAGAAGTACCAGTCCTCGCGGTCGAAGCGGACGGCGATCCGGGCGTTGGCGCCGAAGTTGCGCGCGAAGTAGATCAGCGACTCCACCTCCTCGCCGGAGAGGTAGATGGGGTCGCCGGCGCTGGATTTCGCCTCGATGGCAAAAAAGCGGTCGCCGTCGCCGGCCAGCACGTCGGGGAGGTCACGCTCGGTGGCGCTCCCGCTCGCGGGCGCGCGCATCACCGCGAACCCCGCCGCGTCGAGTTCGTTGACGAGTTCGCGCTCCCGGCGGTCACCCTTGCGGTTCGCGGACATACCCGTTCTGGGCGATGGCCCGAGTTAAATCACCCGTCCGCCGGCCCGACTCGCACGCGTGATATTTCGAACGGTACCTTTCTCCCGCTCGTCGGTAAACAAGGGGTTCGATGACGCCCTCGATCGGATCTCCGACCCGGCTCAGCGTCGGCGGGCTGGTGATCGCGGCGGTCGGCTACGTCCTGACCCGATATACGGTCATCGAGTCCCTCCGGCCGGACGCGTCCACGGTCGGATTCCTCCTCAGCGAGGCGCCGGTCCTGGTCGCCGGGTTCGGCCTCACGGCCTTCGGTTTCGGGCTGGCGATGAGTTCCCGCGACGCCGCGGAGGCCGCCGTCGTGGCCCGCTGGTGTCTGCTCGGCACCGGTTCGATGGCGGCCGTCGTCGGACTGACCTACGCGGCCGTCTGGCCCGTCTCGCCCTCGACGACCGAGGCGCGGCTGGTCGCGAACGCCCTCGTCGCCGGCGCGGTCGGGGGAACGCTCACCGGCGTTCGCTCCGTCGGCCTCCGGCGCCACCGCCGGGACGTGAGCCGACAGGCCGACCGGCTGACCGTCCTCAACCGCCTCCTGCGTCACGAAGTGCTCAACAAGGTGAACGTCATCGGGGGGTACGCCTCGGTCGGCGGCCGCGGCGCCGACGACGAGGGAGCCGACGACTGGGCCGTCGTCGACCGGCACGCCGACGCCATCGACGACACCATCGACGTGGTCGGCCTGCTGACCGAGTCCGGCGACCCGTATCCGGTCTCCCTGCGCCGGCACGTCGAGGCGGCCGTCGAGACGGTGCGGCGTGACCACCCGTCGGCGACCGTCGAGGTCGACGACGTGCCGGACGTCGACGTGTGCGGCTTCGACCACCTCGCTGTCATGTTCGAACACCTGATCGAGAACGCCGTCGTCCACGGCGACGGCTCGGCACGGGTGCGCGTCGAGGCCGCCGGCCCCGACCGGCCGGTCCGGGTCCGCATCGTCGACGACGGGCCGGGGCTGCCCGCCGCCCAGCAGCGCCTCGTCCGCGACCGGGTGACTCCCGAGGCGGACGACCCCCGGTCGGGGTTCGGGCTCGCGCTCGCGCGACTCATGCTCGACGACGTCGACGGCGACCTGACCGTGGAGACGCCCGTCGCCGACGGTCGCGGGACCGCCCTGACCGTCGCGCTCCGTCGGGGGGCGCCCGCCGAACGACGGTTCGGCGTCACGCCGGACCGGCTCGAACGTGGGGCGGTCGCGGGCCTGATCGCCGGCCTCACGATGGGGCTGGTGACCCAGTTCGGCGCCGGACAATTCGGGATCATCGGTGCCCTCTACGGCGTCGAGAACGTCGCGGTCGGCTGGATCAGCCACCTGTATCACAGCGTCTTCTTCGCGCTCCTGTTCGTGACCGCGACGGCGCCGTGGGTCCGCGACGGGGACGGCCGGCGGCTCTCCGCCCTCGCCGTGGGCTACGGGGTCGCCCTCTGGCTGGTCGCCGCGGGGGTCGTGATGCCGCTCTGGCTCCGCGCGGTCGGTCTCTCCGCGCCCGTGCCGAACCTGCAAGTGCCGTCGCTGATCGCCCATCTCATCTGGGGGGTCGTCTTCGGCGGCGGATACGCCTGGCTCTGCCGGCGTCGCGACCGGGCCGAGTGAGCCCTACGTCCCGTGGTCCCAGGAGTCCATGTACTCGCGTTGCTCGTCGCTGAGGTCGTCGATGGCGATGCCCTCGGCGTCGAGTTTCACTTCCGCGATCTCGCGGTCCAGCCGGTCGGGTACCTCGTGGACGCCGGCCTCGTACGCGTCGGGATTGACGGCGAGTTCGCGGACGCAGACGGCCTGGACGCCGAAGCTCTGGTCCATCACCTCGACAGGGTGACCCATCGACAGCGGGCCCGCGAGGTTCACCAGCCGGCCCTCCGCGAGCACGTTCAGTCGGCGACCGTCCGGGAGTTCGTACTCCTCGACGCCGTCGCGGACCTCGCGGGTCGAGACGGCCATCTCGTCCAGTTCTTCGAGGTTGATCTCCACGTCGAAGTGGCCGGCGTTCGCCAGCAGGGCGCCGTCTTCCATCCGCTCGAAATCCTCGCGCGTGATCACGTCGCGGTTGCCGGTCGTCGTCACGAAGAGGTCGCCCTCGCCCGCGGCCTCGTGCATCGGCATCACGTCGTACCCCTCCATATGGGCCTCTAGCGCCCGCCGGGGGTCGACTTCCGTGACGATCACGTCGGCGTTCATGCCCGCGGCCTTCTTGGCGACGCCGCGGCCGCAGTAGCCGTAGCCCGCGACGACGATCGTCTTGCCCGCGATGGCGAGGTTCGTCGTCATCGCGATGTTGGCGAGCGCGGACTCGCCGGTGCCGTGGACGTTGTCGAACAGCGTCTTCATCGGCGTGTCGTTGACCGCGAACATCGGATACTCCAGCGCGCCGTCGTCGGCCATCGACCGCAGGCGATGGACGCCCGTGGTGGTCTCCTCGCAGCC
This sequence comes from Haloplanus salinarum, assembly GCF_009762275.1. Taxonomy (NCBI): domain Archaea; kingdom Methanobacteriati; phylum Methanobacteriota; class Halobacteria; order Halobacteriales; family Haloferacaceae; genus Haloplanus; species Haloplanus salinarum. The sequence continues at coordinate 2,400,195 of NZ_CP034345.1, forward strand.
GCCCTTGAGCTGGGGGATCAGGTCGGGGTGTTCGTCGTGGATGTGGGTGACCATGTCGGCGCCGTCGTCGACGGTGATCGTCGGATCGACGCCGACGACGGCCTCGATGGCGTCGTAATACTCGTCGGTGTCGACCCCGTGGGCGGCGTAGGAGGTGACGCCGTCGACGGCGTGGAGCGCCGCGCTCACGCCGTCCTGTGTCGACAGCGGGTTACAGCCGGTGATGGCCACCTCCGCGCCGCCGACCGCGAGGAGTTCGACCAGAACGGCGGTCTTGGCCTCGACGTGCATCGCCATGGCGATCCGCTCGCCGGCGAGCGGCTTCCCGGCGGCGAACGACTCCCGAAGTTCGGCGAGGATGGGCATGTGGGCCTCCGCCCAGTCCATCTTCCGTCGCCCCGCGGCCCGTGCGCTCGCGGGGTCGTCGAGGCGCTCGGCTATCGTGCGTGTCATACGCCCCGTTGCGCGAGCGGTGGCAAAACCCTACCGTCTCCCCACGGCGGGAAGTTATTTCATCGTGGTCGCCGAGGCCCACACGATGGACCAGTGGCCGCTCCGGGAGCACGCCGTCCGCGGCGCCGACCCCCGCGCCGTCGCCGGCGGTGGCATCCTCGTCGCCCTCGGGTGGGCCTTCGTCGCCGTCCACACCGCGACCGCCCTCGACTCGACCGGCCGCCTCGGCTCGGTCTTCGGGCTGGTCGTCCCGCTCGGCCTCGCGGCCACCCTCTTCGTCGGCGCCATCTGCGTCTACCGCTACGGCCTGGCCGAGTCGGCGCTCCGGATCAGCGGCTGGACCCTCTTCGGGACGCTCGCCTTCGCCGCCGTCATCGGCGGCGCCCTGTTCGCGCTCGGCCCCGACCCCGTCGATCCCGCCGCGTTCCCGGTCGTCCTGCTCAACGTCGCGGCCGGCGGGGCCGTCCTCGGTCTGCTGGTCGGCCTCTACGACGCCCGGCAGCGCCGCCTCCGGCGACAGCTCACCGACGAACACCGTCGCGCCGACGACTTCCGCCAGCGACTCAGCGTCCTGAGCCGCGTCCACCGTCACGACTTCCGCAACAAGCTCAACCTGATCGTCGGGACCGCGGACCGCCTCCGTACCGACGCCGACGGGGCCGACGCCGTCGACGCCGAGACGGTTCGCACGCGGGCGAGGACGATCCAGGACGCCGGCACGGCACTCGGGCGGATCACGGAGGAGTTCCGCGAACTGGAGCGGCTCCGGACCGACGCCGTGATGGATCCCCGGCGGATGGACCTCGTGGCGGCCGTCGACGCGGCCGTCGCCACCGTCGGTGCCACGTTCCCCGACGCGACGGTCGTCACGACCCTCCCCGAGACGCTGCCGGTCCGGGCGTCGCCGCTCGTCGGTCGTGCCGTCGAGGAGCTCCTCGACAACGCCGCCCGGCACAACGACGCCCCGCGGATCGAGGTCGGGGCCACCCGCCGTGACGGGGTCGTCGCCCTGACCGTCCGCGACGACGGGGCGGGGATCCCGCCCGCGGAGGTGGCCGTCCACCGCGCGGCCGAGGAGACGTCGCTCGACCACAGCGACGGTCTGGGCCTGTGGCTCGTCGCGTGGATCGCCGAGCGCTCGGGGGGGACGGTCGACATCGAGCGCCCGGACGAGGGCGGCACCGCCGTGACGATCCGGCTGCCGGCCGCCGACTAACCCGCCCGCGCCAGCAGATCGCGGGCGCGTCGCTCGGCCCGCGCCATCACCGCCCGTTCGTCCAGCGGCAACACCTCGCGGTCGCGCATGAGTACCGTTCCGTCACAGACCGTGTGGCGGACGTCGGACCCCCGGACGGCGTAGGCGAGGTGGCTCACGAGGTCGTGATCGGGCGTCAGGTGCGGGGCGTCGAGGTCGACGACGGCGAGGTCGGCCGCGGCGCCCGGTTCGATCCGCCCGGCGTCGATGCCGAGCACCGCGGCCCCGCCCGCGGTCGCCATGCGGACGGCGTCGGGGGCGGCGACCGCGCTCGCGTCGTCGGCCGCGAGCTTGCCGAGCATGGCCGCGTCGCGCAGCTCGTCGAAGAGGTCGAGGTCGTTGTTCGAGGCGGCGCCGTCGGTGCCCAGTCCCACCGCGACGCCCGCGTCGAGCAGGCGCTGGACCGGCGCCATCCCCGAGGCGAGTTTCATGTTCGAGGCCGGGCAGTGGACGACGCCCGTCCCCGTCTCCGCCAGGAGGTCGATCTCGTCCCCGTCGAGGTGGACGCCGTGTGCCAGGAAGTCCGCCTCCCGACAGAGGCCGAGGTCCCGGGCCCACTCCAGGGGCCGGCGTCCCCGCTCCTCGACGATCGGGTCGACCTCGGCGGCGGTCTCGTTGGCGTGGTAGTGAACCGGCACGCCGGCCTCGGCGGCCTCCTCGGCGGCGAACGAGAGCAGGTCCGGCGTGACGGTCGTGAGGCTGTGGGGCATCACCGCCGTCGAGATCCGGCCGTCGGCGGCGCCGTCGAACGTCCGTGCCGTCTCGATGCTCTCCTCGATGTCGGCCCGGGCCGCATCGTCGTCCTTCCCGGCCGAGATGGCGCCGTGCCCGAGGACGGCCCGCAGGCCCGCCCGCTCGACGACGGCCGCCGTGCGATCGATCTCGAAGTACATGTCGGCGAAGGTGGTGGTCCCCGAGCGGATCATCTCCAGGACGCCGAGTTCGGCCCCGGCCTCGATGTCGGCCGGTTCGAGCGCCGCCTCCACCGGCCAGACGTCCTCGCGGAGCCACCGATCCAGGGGCTTGTCGTCGGCGTGGCCCCGCAGGAGCGTCATGGCGACGTGGGTGTGTGCGTTCACCAGCCCCGGGATCACCAGCCCGCCGTCGGCGTCGAGGGTCTCCTCGCCCGACAGATCCGGACCGACCTCGACGATCTCGCCCGCCGAGCCGTCCACCAGTACGTCCGCGTCGACGACGGTCATGTCCGGGCGCAGGACGCGACCGTCGCGGATCAGGAGCGTCCCCATATCCCCTCTGGACCCCCGGGCGGGTTAAGCGCCGGGGATCGGCGGAAAGAGCTTTAGGCGTCGCTCCGGGAGTGTGCGGGAGATGCCCTCCACCACGCGAAGACGCACCCTCCACGGCGTAGCGACGCTGCTCGCGGGGGTCGGCCTCGCCGGCTGCTCCGGCGAGTCGTCGTCGACGTCGACCCACCCGGCCGAGGCCACCGGCAACGTCGCCTTCGACCCCGAGTCGTACAGCCTCCGCAACGCCGACCTCGAGCCGATCCTCTGGTCCGGCGACCGGCCGACGACCGAGCCCGGCACGGACGACGACGCGCGGATCCGGCACTTGGCCGATCACCGCTTCGTCGCCGACGCCGACGACGCGGCCGCCGTGTCCATCGCCGACGTCGACGGCGCCGCGGGCGCCCGCGAGTTCCTCGATTCGACCGACTACGACGCCGCCACGGTGTACGTCGAGCAGATCGGCATCCGCGAGTGTTTCACGCAGGAACTCTGTCACGTCCGCTGGTCGGAGACGGAGGTCGACACCGACTACGCCCGCCACTACCGCGACGCGGACGTCGCCTGCGAGACCGACGCCCGCGACGTGCTCGTGACGCTGATCCGCATCCCCGAGGCGTTCGACCCCGGCGGCGTGAACAGCTACGGGTCGAGCCGCGGCTCGGGGACCTGCGAGCGGAGCAACGAGCACCTGCGACGCCGACGGAACCGGAGCGACGACGGAGGGGCCCGATGAGCCGTCTCACCCGACGGGGCGCGCTCGCCCTCCTCGGAACCCTCGCCGGCTGTAGCGACGCGAACCCCCTCGATTCGGGGTCGGAGTCCCCAGAACTCGACGCCGCCGCGATCCGTGCCGCCGTCGACGGTTCGGCGCCGACGGTTCCCGCCCGGCTCCCGATCGATATCGGAGCCGACCACCTCGCCGCGACCGAACGCCGGGCGCGGTCGCTCCTCGATGCGGTGCCCGCGAGCCTCGGTCCCGACGAGGTTCCGAACGGCGCCATCCGCGAGCGGGTTCGCGACGCGCGCAGCCACGCCGCCGAGCGGCTCTCGGCGGCGACCGAGGCCCCGACCCCGTTCGAGCGGCTGGTGGCCTTCGCGGACGCCCGGGCCGACGCCCGCTTCGCCGCCGGCGCGTGGCGCGCCATCGACGAGGGACTGACCCGCGAGGACCTCGCGGCCGAGGCCGAGACGGTCCGCGCGGACCGGCGGACACTCCGGGAGCGGTGGCGCTACGTCGGTGCCGATCCCGTCGAGGCGACACTCGTCCACGCCGCCATCGAGGAGCGGATCGCGTCCGGACGACACGACGTCGTCGTCGACCAACCGCACCGCTACCGCCCCGGCAACCCGCTCGGCGTCGGCGAGGTCGCCGAGGCGGTCGAGCGCGCCCGCGTCGCCGTCGAGGACGCCGCCCACTGCTACGACCGGCTGACCGCGTCGCTCGACGATCCCGTCGACCTGCGCCCGCGGCTGGACGACGCTCGGCGGCGACTGCACGAGGCGTTCGAGGACGAACAGGACGCCCTGTCGTCGGTCGATCCGCGGGAGCCCTGGCGGGTCGAGGGGGTCGACGTCGCGGACACGCCGGCCGCCGAGGCGCTGGAGGAACTCTTTCGGCCGGTCGATCCCGCGGACGACGACGACGGCTGGGCCGACGGGACGCCCGCCGAGGCGCTGACGTGGGCTCACGCCTCCTTCGTCACGCTGGAGGCCTTCCTCGCCCTCCGCGAGCGGGTGCGCGAGGGCGAGACGTTCGCCATCGAGTCGGCCGCCGACGTGGGTGCCGTGCGGACGGCCGCCGTCGAGGCGCTTCGCGCCGCCGAGGAGTCGCCGGGGGAACCGGCGTTGACGCGACACTCCACGACCGAACTCGCCGATCAGTTGGCGTGGGCCGACGAGGAACTGCTGACCCAGGAGGGGAGCGTCCGGGCGGCCTGGCTCCGCAACGACGCCGCGACGTTCCTGACCGTCGAGGCACGGGCGCGGGCGACGCCGGCGGCGAGCCGACGGGTCGCCGAGGCGTTGCGGACGGGGTAGGCGGGCCGTTTCGGGGCGACGCTCCCCGCGGTTTCCCGCCCCGCTCCGCGGTTCGCGCTCCACGGCTCGCAACGCTCGCCGTTCCGGTTCGAGGTCGCGGTTCCCTTCGGTCACGCGACCTCGCCCCCGAAAAGCAGTTCCCCCCTGCCCGCCACAGTCCGACAATGCGCATCGCCGTCCCCAACAAGGGCCGCCTGCACGACCCGTCGATCGACCTGCTCGAACGCGCCGGCCTGCACCTCCAGGGCGGCGCGGACCGGAAACTGTACGCGGACACGGTCGACCCCGACGTGACCGCGCTCTTCGCCCGCGCCGCCGACATCCCCGAGTACGTCGCGGACGGCGCGGCCGCCGTCGGCATCACCGGCCTCGATCAGGTCCGCGAGTCGGGTCACGATCTGGTGGACCTGCTCGACCTGGGCTTTGGCCGATGCCGACTCGTCGTCGCGGCGCCCGAGGACGGCCGGATCGGGGCGGTCGCCGACCTCGACGGCGGCACCGTCGCCACCGAGTTCCCCCGGATCACCCGCGACTTCTTCGCCGAGCAGGGTGTCGACGCCGAGGTGGTCGAGGTGACGGGCGCGACCGAACTCACTCCCCACGTCGACATGGCCGACGCCATCGTCGACATCACGTCGACGGGGACGACCCTGCGGGTGAACCGCCTGACCGAGATCGCGGAGGTCCTGTCGAGCTCCGTCCGCCTGTTCGCCCACCCCGACGCCGTCGACGACGAGAAAGTCAGGCAGCTCGTGACGGCCTTCGAGTCCGTCCTCGCCGCCGAGGACCGACGGTACCTGATGTTGAACGTTCCGGAGGAGCGCCTCGACGACGTGCGCGACGTGTTGCCCGGCATGGGCGGCCCGACCGTCATGGACGTGGCGGGCACCGACGACGTGGCGGTCCACGCCGTCGTCGAGGAACGGGCCGTCTTCGGCGTCATCAACGACCTGAAGGCGATGGGCGCGAGCGACATCCTCGTCACCGAAATCGAGCGGCTGGTGGAGTGACGCCCGTCACTCCTCGGGCCGTGGCTCCCATCGGTTCGGGTCGACGTCGTCCTCGGGACCCGTCTCGCGCAGGTCCGGGGTCGTCACCGACGGGTCGATGCGCAGGGCGCCCGTCCGCCACCGTGTCCACAGGGCGATGACGGCCGTGCCGACGACCATCGCGCCGACTCCGAGCAGCCCCGCCTCGGGCCCGAAGTCGCCGCCGGTGAGGAGCCGTGGCCCCGACACCACGACGACGAGGACGCTCGCGTCGACGCCGAGGCCGGAGACAGGGAAGCCGTAGACGCCGCCCTGAAACAGGTTCCAGGTGATATGCAGGCCGATCGGCGTGGCGAGTTCGCCCGTCAGGACGTACCCCGCCGCGAGCATTCCCCCCGCGAGCACGATGGCGACGGTGCTCAGCGCCGTCGCGTTCGGGTTGTTGGCGTGTGCGAGGCCGAACACGAGCGACGAGAGGCAGACGGCCCCGACGACGGCGCCCCGCTCCCCGGCCCACCCGACCAGCCCCTCCGCGGCGTTCGTCAGGAGGTAGCCCCGCGCGAGCAGTTCCTCGTAGACGCCGACGACGACGAAGACGACGACGAGGCCGAGAAACCGGGCGGCGAAGCCGTCTCGCGGGCGGAGGGTTCCCGTGATCCGGACCCACCCGGCGGCGAGCGAGAGGGCGAAGATCAGCGTCATCAGCCCCGCGCCGAGCGCGAGGCCGAACCCGAAGTCGAGCCACCACCCCCGGTCCGTCCGGAACCCGAAGTCCCGCAGGCGACGCCGGTCGACGTACCGCCCGGCGATCAGGATCGACAGGGAGACGACGCCGCCCACGAGCACGATGCCCGCGGCGGCGCCGGCGGCCGCGGCGACGGCCTCGCCGACCGACGCCGCCAGCGCCGCCCGGAACGCGCCGACGCCCCCGACGCTCCCGACTCCCAGGCTCGTCCCGACGACCAGCGAGGCCGTGACGACGACCAGCAACGCGACCCGCAGGAGCGCCCGCGGCCGACGTTCGCCGTCGTTCCACAGCAGCGTCCGTGGCCCCATCGCCCGCATCTGGGTGGCGTGCACGCATAGGAGTTGCCGTCGACTCGCCCGCAGAAAGTTCAACGAGAATCCATAATGAATATATACACAATTTATGTGTGGGTAGGGAACGAAGGACACGCCATGAGCTCCGCCACCACCGACCACGACCTGTTGCCGTCGGTCGAATCGCCCGTCGACGCGGTCGACTCGCTCTGCTCGGTCGGGGCCGCGCTCGGTATCGTCACCTACGGGGTCGGGCTCCTGGTGGGCGACGTCGGGGCGGCGACGACCGGCGTCGGACTCGGCGTCGTCTCCGTGTTCGGGGCGCTGGGGGCGCGGAGCGCCCGGACGGCCGTCGACGCGCTGTGATCACCCCGGCGCCGAGCGGACGAGCACGTAGAGGCTGAAGACGACACTGCCCAGGATGACGCTGACGACGGCGTGGATAGCCGTGACGCCGGCGGTGAGCCGACGGTCGAGGTCGTAGACGTAGTGGACGAGGACGGCGTCGAGGCCGAGCGCCACCAGGACGGCGGGGATGGAGGGCAGTTCGAGTGCCGCAGCGACGACGGCGACGGCGGCGGGGACGGGGCCGATCAGGAACGCGTTCTTGATCGGGACGTCGCCGAGGACGTTTCTGGCGGCGATGTGGGCGGTCACGGAGAGAAACAGGGCAAAGAGGGCGACGGTGCCGGCGACGGCGAGCGGCGGCGCCGATCCGACGCCCGTCTGCAGGGGACCCATCTGCGACGGACTACTCCAGGAGACCGAGGTCTTCGAGTCGGGAGACGATGACGTCGACGGCTTCCTCGGCGTCCTCGGGCTGTTTGCCACCCGTGATGACGAGTTTGCCGGAGCCGAAGAGGAGCGCGACCACGTCGGGGTCGTCGAGCCGGTAGACCAGTCCCGGGAACTGCTCGGGTTCGTACTCGATGTTCTCCAGACCCAGCCCGATGGCGATGGCGTTCAGGTTGAGGTTGCGCCCCAGGTCCGCGCTCGTGACGATGTTCTGGACGACGATGTCGGGTTCCTCGTCGACGTCGATCCGCAGGTCGCGGAGCTTGTCGAAGACGATGTGCAGGCTCTCGTGGACGTCGGCCGTCGACTTCGCGCCCGTGCAGACGATCTTGCCCGAGCGGAAGATCAGCGCCGCCGACTTCGGGTTCTGTGTCCGATAGACGAGGCCGGGAAACTGTTCGGGGTCGTAATCCGCCCCCTCTAGGTCCATGGCGACGCTCTGGAGGTCGAGTTCCTGTCCGATGCCGGTAGAAGCCACCACGTTCTCGATGTTTATCGTCTCCTTGGGATCGGTCATGTGTCGACTTAAGTGTCGTATTTAAGGTTCAAAAAGGTTGGTGCGAGCAACTGATAAGTCAACGCCGCGAGCGGTCGGCGCCGGTCCGGTATCCTCATGGCGCCGGGCCACGGACGACGACGCGTGTACGGTCTCGAACTCGCCGGCGAGGACGACGCCTTCGCCGCCCGGGAAGCCGCGTGTGCGGCGACGGGGGTCGAGGTGGTCGCGCCCGGCCTCGCGACGGCCCGCGGCGTCGACGCCGACCGCCTCCGGTCGCTCGCCTACACCCACCGCGCCAGCCACCTGCTCGGACACGCCGCCGCGAGCGTCGCGGACGCCCGGGCGCTGGTCGAGGCGGCGACGATGGACCGGACGGGCAGCGTCGCCGTCCGCGCCCGCGACGTGCGGGGCACCGCGGGGGTCGACACCCGCCGCGCCGAGCGAGCCCTGGGTTCGGCCCTCGTCGACCGCGGCTTCACCGTCGACCTCGACACCCCCGACCACGAACTCCGGGCGTGTTTCGCGGGCGACACCTGTCTCGTCGGCTGGCTCGTCTCCGAGAGCGTCCGCGACTACGGCGACCGCCGCCCCACCGACCGCCCCTTCTTCCAGCCGGGGAGCATGGCGCCCCTCGACGCCCGTGCGCTCGTCAACCTCGCGGGCGTCGACCCCGGGGACCGCCTCCTCGATCCGATGTGTGGCACCGGCGGCGTCCTGATCGAGGCGGGACTGGTCGGCGCCCGGCCCGTCGGGATCGACGCCCAGCGGAAGATGGTGCGTGGCGCCCGCGAGAACTGTCGAGCGTACCTCGACACCGAGCCGTCGATCGTCCGTGGGGACGCCACCCGTCTCCCCCTCGGCGACGATGCCGTCTCTGCCGTCGTCTTCGACGCGCCCTACGGTCGGCAGTCGAAGATCGAACGCCACACGCTCGCCGACCTCGTGGGCGGTGCGCTGACGGCGGCACGCCGGGTCGCACCCCGGGCGGTCGTCGTCGGCGACCGATCCTGGAGCGAGGCGGCGCGCGCGGCCGGGTGGACCGTCGAGGCGACCTTCGAGCGACGGGTCCACGGATCGCTCGTGCGCCACGTCCACCTGCTCCGGTGAACGGCTCAGTCGTCCGCCGCGCGGAGCGCCACGACCGTCTCCCCGGCGCGCACGGCGTCGCCCTCGGCGACGAGCAGGTCCCCACGGTCGTAGGCCGGCGGCAGGAGCACGTCGGCCCGACTGCCGAAGGCGATGTGGCCGATCCGGTCGCCGCGGGTCACCTCCTCGCCCGTCGAGACGTAGGGGTGGATGCGGCGGGCGAACCAGCCGGCGATCATCGAGCACTCGCAGGTGTCGAGGGTCACGTCCACGCGCTCGTTGCGGTCCGAGTCCTTGCTGAAGGCCGGGCGGTGGGCGCCCGGCCGGTGGGTTAGCGACTCGACGACGCCCGTCCGCGGCGCCCGGAGGACGTGGACGTCGGTGACGTTCATGAACACGCCGACGCGGAGGCGGCCGTCCTCCTCGCGAACGACGGAGACGCGGCCGTCCGCGGGCGCGACCACGCCCCGCGGCGGCGGCGACCGGTCCGGGTCGCGGAAGAAGTGGACGACGAACCCGCCGAGGGCGAGCGCCAGGGCGGCCAGGGGCGGTGAGACGAACGCGAGCGCCACCGCGGCGACGAGCGGCGGGAGGGCGTACCGCCGGGCACCGGGGGCCAGCCTCACGGCCGCCCCTCGGCCCGCGCCCCCCACGTCGCCAGGAGGTGCGCGAGGTGGAGTCGGTCGTCGGTTCCGGTCACCAGGTCGTGGTCGACGTCGCCGGCCAGCCGGTGGAGGCGGGCGAGTTCCTCGCCGTCGTAGCGCTTGCGGGCCACGGAGAGCAGGTCCGCGAGCAGGGACTGGCCGTCGTACCCCTCGTCGTCGAGGAGCGTCCCGACGGTCTTCCGGGCGTCGGTCAGGTCCCCCGACTCCGCGGCCGCGAGGATGGACTCCAGGTCGTCGTCGTGCCCCACGTCCCGCAGCGTCTCGTGAACCGTCGACATCGTCACCTCGTCGGCCTGCTCGGCCGTCGTCTGCGCGCCGAGGATCGCTCGCCTGAGGTCGCCCTCGGCGTAGCCGGCCACGAACTCCAACCCGTCGTCGTCGTAGGGGACGTCCTCGGCCTCCAGGATCCCCTCGACGACGGCCTCGATCTCGTCGGTCGTCGGGGCCCGGACCGGCACCGGGAAACACCGGGATCGGATGGGGGCGATGAGCGTCGAGGGCTGGCGGGTGACGATCACGAACTGGGTGGTTCGGTGGTACCGCTCCATCACCCGCCGGAGGGCCTGCTGGAAGTCCTCCCGGATCGCCTCGGCGTTGTCGAGGACGATGGTCTTGTACTCGCCCGACACCGGGGCGTAGCTCGCGGACTCCTTCAGGACGCGGTTGATCATGTCGCGTTTCGCCATCCGGGACCGCCCGGCGAGGAACTGCTCGAACCGGGGGTCCTCGCGGAGTTCCTTCTTCGTGCGGCCGAAGAAGTCCGCGACGTTGATCTCCACGAGGTCGTTCGCGGGGTCCGCGTGGGCGGTCTCGGCCAGGGCGCGGACGGCCGCCGTCTTGCCGGCCCCCGGCGGCCCCTGGACGACGAGGTTCATCGGTTCGTCGACCGCCCGCCGGAGTCGGTCGCGGACCGACGACTGCGGTAGGTCGTCGAGGCTCGGCGAGTGTTCGTCCGTCCAGAGCGGGGCGTCCATCGCCGCTCCCTAGTCGACCGACGGGTAAGAATCCCTATGTCTCGGCGTCGGCGTCGGCGTCGGACCGCCGGTTCGGCTCCCGCTCCGGGGTCGGCGGACCGTCCCGGTCCCCGCCCTCCCGTCGGAGCCGCTCCCTCGCTCCCTCCGGCGTCTCCGTCTCCAGCAACGCCGTCAGCTTCGACTCGAACGCCGCCTCCGAGAGTTCGCCGCGCGCGTACCGCTCGCGGAGGGTCGACAGCGCGTCGTCGACGTCGCGGTCGTTTCGCGACGCGGCGTCTGCGTCCGTCTCCCCGCCGTCCCGCCGGAGATACGCGAGCGCGGGGACGACGGCGCCGAAGCCGACGGCCCAGACGACCCAGAACGCCGGCAGGTCGACCGCCATCGCCACGAACCCGAGGGCGAGGACGGCGAGGGAGACGGTCGCGACGACCGGGTCGGCATCGTCCCCAGGCACGCGCGTGGCTTCGCCCGAGGCCGACATAAATCCCGTGTCGGGCGTCGCCGTCGACACCGATACGGGTTTACGGTCGCCGCCCGGATCGGATCGTATGTCGATGCGCGTGACGTTTCTGGGCACCAGCGGGGCCGTTCCGACGACACAGCGGGCGCCGAGTGCCCTCCTCGTCAACCGCGAAGGGGAGCGGTTCCTCTTCGACTGCGGCGAGGGGACCCAGCGGCAGATGATGCGGTTCGGAACCGGCTTCGACGTCTCTCACATCTTCGTCACGCACCTCCACGGCGATCACATCCTCGGGATTCCGGGGCTGATCCAGTCGCTCGACTTCAACGACCGCACCGACCCGCTGGCGATCCACGTCCCCCCGGGCGCCCGCGGGGAGATCGAGAGTCTGGTCCACGCCGGCGGTCACCGTCCCGGCTACCCGGTCCGGATCCACGAGGTCGCGCCGGGGTCGGTCGCCTACGACGCCGAGGCGTTCGCGGTCCGCACCGTCGAGACCGAACACCGCACCCGCTCGATGGGGTACGCGCTGGTCGAGGACGACCGCCCCGGGCGCTTCGACCGGGAGCGGGCCGAGGAACTCGGCGTGCCGGTCGGGCCGAAGTTCGGCCGTCTCCACGAGGGCGAGTCGGTCGAACTCGACGACGGGCGCGTGATCGACCCCGAACAGGTGGTCGGCGAGCCACGCCCCGGTCGGCGGCTGGTGTACACCGGCGACACCCGTCCGGTCGAGGCGGTCGTCGAGGCGGCCGCGGACGCCGACCTCCTGATCCACGACGCGACGTTCGCGGCCGACGCGGCCGCGCGGGCCCGCCGGACCGGCCACTCGACCGCGCGCGAGGCCGCCGAGGTGGCCGCCCGCGCCGGCGCCAAGCGACTCGCCCTGACCCACATCTCCTCGCGGTACGCCGGGGAGTGGGAGCGGCTCGAACGGGACGCACGGGAGGTCTTCGACGGCGAGTGCTTCGTCGCGAGCGACGGCCAGACCGTCGAGGTTCCCTACCCCGAGTGACCGGAAACGGAACCGTCAACTGCCTCCAGTCCGTCGATCCGACGTGGACTACCGCCCCGCCCAGTGCAACATCGGTCCCCAGCAACGCCGCCGCCGGGCCGCGCTCTCCGTGGGTGGACTGGTCGCCGCGGGTGCCATCGTCGTCGCACACCTCGCCGGCCACCTCCCCGAACTGCTACTCGCCGGCGTCTTCGTCCCCTTCGCCGTGGCCTTCGAGTGGGGGATTCAGGCCTACGAGGGGTTCTGCGTGCGTCTCGCGCTCCTCGGTCGGTACGACTTCTCCGGCGCCGGCAACGACGCGGAGGCGACCGGCGGGGTCTCGGACCCGGAACACCGCCGGCGTGACCGGCGCCACGCCTTCCGCATCAGCGTGATCAGCGTCGCCTTGGCCGCGGTGGCGACGGCGCTGGTCGTCGCCGTGCTGTAACCCCCGGCGTGGAGTATTTATTCCGCGGCTCCCTACCGCCGGTCGTGAACGCCCGGACGAGTGCGCTCGACGCGCTGGTGTTCGGCGTCGACGTACAGAGCGGCGACGTCCGCGGGGACGCCCCCTCCTACGCGGTGGTCGCCTACGACGGCGAGAACTTCGACCGGGACGTCGTCTCCTTTCGCAAGCTCCGGCGCCTGATCGAACGCGAGGAGCCGGCCATCGTCGCCACGGACAACGTCTACGAACTCGCGACCGACCACGACGACCTCGTGCGGTTCCTCCGGTGGCTGCCCGGCGGGACGCGGCTCGTCCAGGTGACCGGCGCCGAGCGACCGGAACCCCTCTCGCGGGTCGCCTCGCGTCACGGCGTCCCCTACGGCAAGCAGCCGATGGAGGAGGCGGAGGCCGCGGCCCGCCTCGCCGCCGCCAACGTCGGCCACGAGGTGACGGCCTTCACCGACACGACGACGGTGAAGGTGTCCCGCGGGCGCTCGACGGGGTCGGGCGGGTGGAGCCAGGACCGCTACACCCGCCGCATCCACGGGAACGTCAAGAAGCGCACCCGCGAGGTGGCCGACGCGCTCGATTCGGCGAACCTCGACTACGAGCGCGAAGTGACCGAGAAGTACGGCGGCTACGCCAACGCCACCTTCACCGTCGAGGCGGCGCCCGAGGATCTCCCGGTTGGCAAGTCCCGCGCCGGCGACACGCGCGTCGAAATCGAGCGCGAGCGCCGCGACGGTATCGAGTTCGAACCGCTGGTGAAACGGCGTGACCGCGTCCTCGTCGGCATCGACCCCGGGACGACCACCGCCGCGGCCGTCGTCTCGCTCGACGGCGAGGTGCTCGACGTGTTCTCGACGCGCACCGCGGACACGGCGGGTGTCATCGAGTGGCTGATCGAGCGCGGGCGGCCGGTCGTCGTCGCCGCCGACGTGGAGCCGATGCCCGAAACCGTCGAGAAGTTCCGCCGGAGCTTCGACGCCGCGGGCTGGGCCCCCGACGCCGACCTGCCGATCGACGAGAAGCTCCACCGCACCCGCGAGCAGTCCTACGACAACGACCACGAACGCGACGCGATGGCGGCCGCGCTCTTCGCCTTCGATGCCTACGCCGACCGGTTCGAGCGGATCACCCGGAAGGTGCCGCCGCAGTTCGACCGCGGGGAGGTGATCGAGCGGGTCGTCACCGGCGACGCCTCCGTCGAGGCCGTCCTCCACGACCTGGCCGACGACGACGGCGACGAGGAGGCGGAGTCGACCCACGAACCCCGGGAACTCTCGCCGGAGGAGCGTCGCATCAAGCGCCTCGAACGCCAGGTCGAGCGGCTGGAGTCACAGGTCGACGACTTGGAGGGGCAGTTGGCGGAGCGGGACGAGCGCATCGCGGAGTACGAGGAGGAACTCTCCGAGGCCCGCCGCGAGGAGCGCCGCGAGGTCCGCGAGCGCCGCGAGGTCAACCGGCTGGAACGCGAGACCGAGCGGCTGGAGCGGGAGTGCGACCGGGAGCGCGAGCGCGCGGACGAACTCGAATCGAAGCTGGAGCGGCTGAAGACCCTCTGGAAGTTGGATCACTCCGACTTCGCCGACGTCTCGGAGGGGCGTGACCTCGTCCCCGTGAAGGTGATCGAGCAGTTCACCCGGGACGCCATCGACGACGCCGACGCGGCCTACGGGCTGGCGGCGGGCGACGTGGTCTACCTCCGGGACGCCAGCGGCGCCGGCCGGTCGACCGCCGAGCGCCTGGCGGCGACGGAGCCACGTCTCGTCCTCCGGTCGGGGAACCTCTCGAACGCCGCCGACGAGGTCCTGTTCGAGGCCGAGGTCCCCGTCGCGCCCGCCGAGGACGTGACCGTCCAGGAGGTGGACGAACTCGCGGTCGCCCGCGAGAGCGAGGTCGTGGCCGCAGTCGAGGACTGGGAGCGACGCGCCGAGGAGCGCTCCAAGGAGCGGAAATCGGAGATGGTCGACCAGATCATCAGCGAACACCGGGCCGAGAGCGGCGACTGATCGCGGCCCCTACGATTTTGATCCCCGCCCGCGACGTGGGGGTATGAGCGAGGACGCGTCCGGGACGACGACCGACCCAACCCGCGACGGCGACGAGCCGACCGACATGGGGGACCTCTTCGACGAACTCGAAGAGCTAGAGGGCATCGTCGACACGCCGGCGGGCCGCAGACAGGTCCGCGAGACGATGCGCGTGGCGATGGCGGCGAGCGCGAGCACCGCGGCGAGCCCGTTCGGACGCGTGATCCGGGGGTACGACCGCGGCGACCTCGCGGAGGCGTTGCTCGGGAGCTTCCTGTTCGGAATTCCGATGGCCGTCGAGGGCGGCACCCAGGAGGTCGGCGAGTTCCTCGCTGCCCGGCCGCTCCACCTCGGTGCGACCATCGTCTTCGGCGTCGGGCTCGTCGTCGGGATCATCTACGTCGCCGACTTCCAGGACGTCCGCGTCCACAAACCCATCCTCGGGGTGATCCCGCGTCGACTGGCCGGCGTCGTCGGCGTCTCCTTGACGATGGCGTTCGTCCTGCTGACCGGGTGGGGACGGGTCGACTGGGCGGCGCCGACGCTCGCCTTCGCCAACGTCGTCGTGGCGTTCGTCCCGATGAGCGTCGGGGCGGCGCTGGGCGACATCCTCCCGGGATCGTAAGGGGAAGTCATATTTTCCCGCTCCCGCGGTATACGGTATGGACGTCTACGAGCGGATCACCCGGAACGCGACCGAGGTGGTCACCGAGGCAGAGGGACGGGAACTGGCCGAAGACCCCGAGGGCAAGCGCGCGTACGTCGGCTACGAGCCGTCGGGCGTCCTGCACATCGGCCACATGCTCACCGCGACGAAGCTGATGGACCTCCAGGAGGCCGGCTTCGAGGTGACGGTCCTGCTCGCGGACGTCCACGCCTACCTCAACGACAAGGGCACCTTCGAGGAGATCAGGGAGACGGCCGAACGTATGAAGGCGCAGTTCCTCGCGTACGGTCTCGACGAGGAGCGCACCGAGTTCGTCTACGGCTCCGAGTTCCAGTTCGACCGCGAGTACGTCCTCGACCTGCACGCCCTCGAACTGGAGACGACTCTCTCCCGGGCCGAGCGGGCGATGGCGGAGATCAAGAGCGGCGACTCGGTCACCGTCTCGCAGGCAGTCTACCCCCTGATGCAGGCGCTCGACATCGTCTATCTCGACGTCGACCTCGCGATCGGCGGGATGGAACAGCGCAAGGTCCACATGCTCGCCCGCGACGTCCTGCCGAAGATCGGCGAGGACGCCCCGACCTGCCTCCACACGCCGCTGATCGCCGACCTCGATACGGGCGTGGGGAAGATGTCCGCGAGCGAGGGCGTCTCCATCTCGATGGAGGACTCGACGGCGGACATCGAGGGGAAGGTCAACGGCGCCTTCTGTCCGCCGACTCGCGATCCGGAGCCGGACGACGCGGGCCGCGAGCGGGAGAACCCCGTCCTCCAGATCTTCGAGTACCACGTCTTCCCGCGGTACGACACCGTCGTCGTCGAACGGCCCGACGAGTACGGCGGCGACCTGACCTACGGCGACTACGAGTCGCTGGCGGCGGACCTGGAGTCGGGCGAGTTGCACCCGGCGGACGCGAAGGGGGCGCTGGCAACGTACCTCGACGAACTCATCGCGCCCGGACGGGCGAAACTGCGTGACGCCGCCTCGGACGCCTGAGGGCGGCCCGACGATACGTCGGCGGTTTTAAAACTCGCGACCGCGAACGGTCAGCCATGAGCGAGAACGAAAACGGCGGGCGCAAGGACCTTCGAATGCCCGACGACGACGAGGTGTTCGCCGTCGTAACGGACATGCTCGGGGCCAACCGGGTACAGGTACGGTGTGCGGACGGCCAGGAGCGCACCGCCCGCATCCCCGGGCGGATGCAAAAGCGCATCTGGATCCGGGAGGACGACGTGGTCCTCGTCGAGCCGTGGGACTGGCAGGACGAGAAGGCCGACATCTCGTGGCGCTACGAGAAGTCGGAGGCGGACCAGCTGCGGCGCGAAGGCCACATCGAGTAGCGGCGGGACTTTTGAGGCGTGACGACGTAACGGGAACGAATGAGTGACCGCGAGGAGTACGGCCTGCTCGACCCCGAGGAGGGGGAAGGCGAGGACTTCGGCGACGAGTGGGAGGAGATCGACGTTTCCGACACCGACGCGGACCGCATCGCCAGAAAGCGGGACCGCGAGTTCGCCGAGTTCCGCAAGCGCCTGAAGGACGCCGACCAGTTCAAGGTCGCACAGTCGGTGTTCGACGACGCCACCTTCGCGGCCATCTACAAGCTGGTCCAAGACGGCCACATCGACGCCTTCGGCGGCCCCATCTCGACGGGCAAGGAGGCGAACGTCTACGAGGCACTCGGCGCCGACGACCGGGACGTGGCGGTGAAGATCTACCGCATCAACGCTTCGAACTTCCAGGAGATGCGGGCGTATCTGGAGGGCGATCCGCGGTTCGAGGGGATCGGCTCGGACAAGAAGAAAGTCGTCCTCGCGTGGACGAAAAAGGAGTTCGCCAACCTGCGGCGGGCGCGGAGCGCGGGCGTCCGGGTGCCCGAACCCATCGCCGTCGAGCGCAACGTCCTGGTGATGGAGCTGGTGGGGCTGGTCGAGGAGCGCGCCCGGCGGCTCGCGGAGGTGAACGTCGAGAACCCCGAGACGGCCTTCGAGGTGGTCCGGGAGTACATGCGCCGGCTCTACGACGCCGGACTCGTCCACGGCGACCTCTCCGAGTACAACCTGATCATCCACGACGGGGAACTGGTCGTCATCGACCTGGGGCAGGCGGTGACGGTCCACCATCCGAACGCCGACGACTTCCTCGACCGGGACTGCCGGAACGTGGCGGCCTTCTTCACGCGACAGGGGATCGACGTCGACCCCACGGACCTGCGTGCGTTCGTGACGGGCGCGGAGACGTAATCCCCGAGCGAGAACGCTTAAACGGCTCCGCCCGGTAGTCCGCGGTATGCAGCACGTGAAGGTTCCGCAGGACCGCCTCGGCGTCCTCATCGGCGAGGGCGGCGAGACCATGCGCGAGATCGAGCGGCGTGCCGAGGTTCGCCTCGACATCGACTCCGAGAGCGGGAGCGTCGCCATCGACGCCACCGGCGACCCCGTCACCGCGATGGTCGCCCCCGACATCGTCCGCGCTATCGGTCGCGGGTTCAAGCCCGACGCGGCCCTCTCCCTCCTCGACGACGAGATGCGGATGTTCGAGTTGATCGACATCGAGGACGCCACCCGAAACAAGAACGACCTCCAGCGACAGAAGGGACGGCTCATCGGCGAGAACGGTCGCACCCGGGAACTGATGGAGGAACTTACCGGTGCCGAGGTGGTCATCTACGGGACCACTCTCGGGATCATCGGCCAACCCGAGGAGGTCCAGGCCGTCCGCCGGGCCGCCGAGATGATCCTCGACGGCGCGCCCCACGGCGCCGTCTACGGCTTCCTCGAGCGCAAACACAACGAACTCACCCGCGGCGTCGAACTGTAACTCCTCCTCGATCCGTGGTTTCGAGTGACGATATCCCCCCGGTGTGACAGCCGTTGCCGTGACCGCTAATCACCTGACTGCGGTACGACGTACCATACGCCGAAACGAAACGTTTTTATAGAATCACAATCAATCAAAGGTTGATTATGTCTCAGCGAATGCAGCAGGGTCAGCCGATGATCATTCTCGGCGAGGACTCCCAGCGAACCCAAGGGAAGGACGCTCAGTCGATGAACATCACGGCCGGGAAGGCCGTCGCGGAATCCGTACGGACCACACTCGGTCCGAAAGGAATGGACAAGATGCTGGTCGACTCCGGCGGGAGCGTCGTCGTCACGAACGACGGCGTCACGATCCTGAAGGAGATGGACATCGACCACCCCGCGGCGAACATGATCGTCGAGGTGTCCGAGACCCAGGAGGACGAGGTCGGCGACGGCACGACGACGGCCGTCGTCATCGCGGGCGAACTCCTCGACGAGGCCGAGGAGCTCATCGATCAGGACATTCACCCGACGACGCTGGCCCAGGGGTACCGCCAGGCCGCGGAGAAGGCCAAGGAGGTCCTCGAAGACAACGCCATCGACGTGTCGCCGGACGACCGCGAGACCCTCGTCAAGATCGCCTCCACGGCGATGACGGGCAAGGGCGCCGAGAGCGCCAAGGACGACCTCGCGGACCTGCTGGTCGACGCCGTGCTCGCCGTGCGCGACGAGGACGGTAGCGTCGACACGGACAACGTCTCCATCGAGAAGGTCGTCGGCGGCGCCATCGACAACTCCGAGCTCATCGAGGGCGTCATCGTCGACAAGGAACGCGTCAGCGACAGCATGCCCTACGCCGTCGAGGACGCGAACGTCGCCCTGATCGACGGCGACCTCGAAGTCAAGGAGACCGAGATCGACGCCGAGGTCAACGTCACCGACCCCGACCAGCTCCAGCAGTTCCTCGACCAGGAGGAGGAACAGCTGCGCGAGATGGTCGACAAGCTGGTCGACGTCGGCGCCGACGCCGTCGTCGTCGGCAGCGGCATCGACGACATGGCCCAGCACTACCTCGCACAGGAGGGCATCCTCGCCGTCCGCCGTGCGAAGGACAGCGACCTCTCCCGGCTCGCCCGCTCGACGGGCGGCACGGTCGTCGGCTCCGTCGACGACATCACCGAGGACGACCTCGGCTTCGCCGGCTCGGTCGCCCAGAAGGACATCGGCGGCGACGAGCGCATCTTCGTCGAGGACACCCCCGACGCCAAGTCCGTGACGCTCGTCCTCCGCGGTGGGACCGAACACGTCGTCGACGAGGTCGAGCGCGCCGTCGAGGACTCCCTCGGCGTCGTGCGCACCACGCTGGAGGACGGCAAGGTCCTGCCCGGCGGCGGTGCGCCCGAGGCGGAGCTCGCCCTCGCCCTGCGTGACTACGCCGACTCCGTCGGTGGGCGCGAACAGCTCGCCGTCGAGGCCTTCGCCGAGGCCCTCGACGTCATCCCGCGCACGCTCGCCGAGAACGCGGGTCTCGACCCCATCGACTCGCTGGTCGACCTGCGCGCCCAGCACGACGGGGGCGACCTCTCGGCCGGCCTGGACGCCTACACGGGCGACATCATCGACATGGAGGAGGAGGGCGTCGTCGAACCCCTCCGCGTCAAGACTCAGGCCATCGAGTCCGCCACCGAGGCGGCCGTCATGATCCTCCGCATCGACGACGTCATCGCGGCCGGCGACCTCAAGGGCGGCGGCAGCGACGACGGCGGCGACGAAGGCGGCCCCGGCGGCCCCGGCGGCATGGGCGGCGGCATGGGCGGCGGCATGGGCGGCATGGGTGGCATGGGCGGCGCGATGTGAGATAGGCGCGCGCCCCATCCCTCTCGATCCATCGCCGCACCGCATCGCCCGACCGAACGATCCCGTTTTTGTTTCGACGCTACGCGTGGAGCCGACGGCTACCGGTGGACACCGTCGAAAACGCCGCGAACGCGGCTACGCGAACAGCTCTCGGGCTTCGGCGATGGCGTCGACCAGCCGATCGATCTCCTCGCGGGTGTTGTAGACGTAGAAGGAGGCCCGCGCGGAGGCCGCGATGCCGAGCTTGTCGTGGAGCGGCTGGGTGCAGTGGTCGCCGGCCCGGATGGCCACGCCGTGGTCGTTGACGATACTGGAGAGGTCGTGGGCGTGGACGCCCTCGACGTTGAACGCGACGAGGCCGCCGCGGTCGTCGCCCGGCGGGCCGTAGATCGTCACGTCGTCGAACTCGTCGAGGCGGTCGTGGGCGTACTCCGCGAGCAGTTCCTCGTGGGCCTGGACGGCCTCCATGCCGATATCCTCCATGTAGTCGACGGCGGCGGCGAAGGCGATGCCCTGCGAGATGGAGGGAGTACCGGCCTCGAACTTCCAGGGCAAGTCCTCCCACGTCGAGTCGTCGAAGCTGACCCGACGGATCATGTCGCCGCCGTAGAGGTACGGCTGCATCGATTCGAGGATCGCTTCCTTGCCGTAGAGCGCCCCGATGCCGGTCGGGCCACACATCTTGTGTCCGGAGAACGCGAAGAAGTCGGCGTCCATGGCTTTCACGTCGACCGGGCGGGTCGGCGCCGACTGTGCGCCGTCGACGAAGATCAGCGCGTCGTGGTCGTGGGCCATGTCGGCCAGGTCGGATACGGGGTTCACCGTCCCCAGCGTGTTCGAGACGTGGACGACCGACACCATCGCCGTGGAGTCGTCGATCAACTCGGCGGCGTGGTCCATATCGAGGTAGCCGTCGTCGTCGACGCGGATGTAGCGCACCTCGGCGCCGGTCCGCTTGGCGATCTGTTGCCACGTCACGAGCGACGCGTGGTGTTCCATCTCCGAGAGGACGACCGAGTCACCCGGACCGAGTTCGGCCAGTCCCCAGGCGTAGGCGACGAGGTTCTCCGCCTCGGTGGTGTTCTTGGTGAAGACGATCTCCTCGCGACCCGCCGCGCCGACGAAGTCGGCGACGGTGTCGTGGGCCTCCTCGTAGGCCACGCTCGCCTCCTGACTCAACTGGTGGATGCCCCGGTGGACGTTCGCGTTGTAGCCGCGGTAGTAGTCGCTGATCGTCTCGACTACCTGCTCGGGCGTGTGGCTCGTCGCGGCGTTGTCCAGATAGTAGAGGGGCGTGTCGTCGTCGGGACCCTGTCCGGACGTCTCCACGTCGCCCCCGACCAGGCGGTCGAGGATCGGGAAATCGGCCCGGATGGCCTCCACGTCGATCGGATACGATTCCTGGACTCCCATCGCCCAGTCGTAGGATCCGGAGGAATAACACCCCTTCGGTGTCTCACACCCGACGAAACCCCGACCGGTTACGTCCCCGACCCACCACTTTCTTTAGGTATCCGACCGCTTACATGCAACCATGCAACGTCGACGGGTCTTGGGAATCTGTGGAACGCTCACGGCAGGACTGCTCGCGGGGTGTGGCGGCGGTGGCTCGGAGAGTACGCCGACGGGGACGGCGACCGACACCGAGACGGCGACGGCGACGGCGACGGCGGAGCCGACCGAGACGGCGACGGCGACGGCGACGGCGGAGCCGACCGAGACGGCGGCATCCGGCCCCGGTGGCCCCACACACGCCCTCGAGGAGTCGTTCGTCGTCGGCACCGAGGGCAACCGGATCCGTTACCGCATTATCGACTTCTTCCGCGCCGACAGCGTCGGTAGCAGCGCCAACCCCGCCACCGCGGACGGGACCTTCCTGATCGTGCTTCTGGAGTTCGAGAACCCGCAGGACGACTCCACTACCTTCCCCCAGAACTCGTTCCTCGCCACTAACGAGGATCAGATCCGGTATTTCGACGACCGGGGGACGACGAGCATCGGCGACGACGACCGGATCGACGCCCAGTCGGTCGCCGCCACGACGCTCTCGGCGGGCCAGTCGGCGGCGGGTGCGGTGGTGTTCGACCTCGACCCGGACCGTTCCTACTGGCTCGAGATCCGCCCGACCGGCGACGCGGGCGAGACCCACTACGTCGAGATCGGTCCCGTCTCGGAGATACAGATGCTCGAGAGTTCGATGGTCGGCTAGAGCCAGAGCAGTTGGGCGTGGCGCGTGCCCTCGAGTTCGAGGACGTTCTCCGCGTCGACGAGTCCGGCGTCGACGGCGACGTCGACACAGCGCTCGCCGACGAGGTTCGCGACCGAGGCCCGCCGTAGCGCGTCCACCACGTCCTCGGCGTCGCCGGGGTCCCCGCCGTAGAACTCCTCGGTCACCGTCAGCGACACCTCGCCGTCCGCGTAGGTCTCGCCGAGACACTCCCGGTCACAGACCGCGACGAGGAGTCCCTCGGGCGTGTCGCGCTCGCGGATCAGCATCTACCGATCCTCGACCAGTTCGCGCTCGGCCTCCTCGCGGAGTTCCGCCGCCTGCTCTTGGACGCGCTCGGCCTCCTCGTCTTGGCCGAGTTCCTCTAGGGCCCGCGCTTTCTCCTCCAGCACCGAGGCGTTGCGCATCCCCAGTCGGATCGCGTTGTCGAAACAGTCGACCGCGCTCTCGTGGAGGCCTCGCTCCGAGAGGAAGAAACCGCGGTTGTACCACGCTTGTCCGAACCGAGGGTCGACCTCCACGGCGCGCTCGGCGTGTTCGAGCGCCTGCTCGGTCCGCCCCCACTCCCAGAGGGCGTACGCCAGGTTCGTGTGGGCCGTGGCGGCGTGGTCGGACTCGCCGTCGATGTCGAGGGCCTCCTCGTAGGCGCCGATGGCCTCGTCGTACTCCTCGAGTTCGGCGTGTGCCGCACCCTTGTTCACCCACGCCTCCTGTTCGATCCGGTCGTCCGCCGCGAACTGCGCCGCACGTTCGAACGCCCCGGTCGCCTCCTCGAACCGGTTGATACCCATGTAGGAGAGCCCGACGTCGACCAGCTGTTCGGCGTCGACCTGGTCGCTCCCGACGTTGCGTTCGTCGAGCATGTCCGTCAGTACCCGCGAGTCCACCGGATCGACCTCCGTCGGATCGACCGACAGCTCCGGCGGATCGAGCGAGAACTCCTCGTACTCCTCGTCGAACCCCTGCCCCTCCGAGAAGCGATGGGGTTGCTCGTCGTCCATGCCCTGGGATTGGGCGTCGGGGCGGTTAAGGCCTGCGTCACGGGCCAGCACTTACGTCCTCGGCGCGGCGAGCCGTGCGTATGCGACTGTTCGTCAGCGTCGACGTGGCCCCGCTGGCCGACGGGATCGCGAACGCCCAGGATCGCCTGCCCGACGCCGGGAGTCTCCGCTTCGTCGACCCCGAGAACGCCCACGTGACCCTCGAGTTCCTCGGCGAGGTTACCCCCGACCGTCGGGACGCCCTCGAATCCGCCCTCGCCACCGCCGTCGACGACGCGGCCGTGGACCCCTTCGAACTGACCCTCGGCGGCTACGGCGTCTTCCCCTCGCTCGATTACATCAGCGTCGTCTGGACCGGCGTCCGCCGGGGCGGCCCGGAACTCACCCGCCTCCACGAGGCGGTCGAACGCGAGACGACGGCCCTGGGGTTCGATCCCGCCGACCACGACTTCACGCCCCACGTCACCCTCGCCCGGATGGACGACGCCCGCGGGAAGGCAGCCGTCCAGCGGGTCGTCGCGGACGCCAACCCGGACGTCGGCTCCGTCGAGGTGTGCGAGGTCCGTCTCACGGAGAGTACGCTCACCGACGACGGCCCCGTCTACGAGACGGTCGGTCGGTACCCGCTGTAGCCGCGCCCGATCGATTCCGTATCGCGATATGAGATTTATCAGGAACTGTCGGCTCCGGTAGATCCCGTCCGGGGCCACCCGTTCTTCGCCCGACCCACACCCCGGCCGATCGGACTCGATACCGGCGCACGCCGACCACGCTCCTTTCGTTCGATCCCTCGCGGGCCGTGGGAGAACGACCGCATGCGCGACGTCCGGAGTCGCCCTGAAGCCACCTCGTCCCCGGGTCGCCCACGGGATTCCTTTCCCCGCTCACCGGTGTCTCCGGGGCGAGCGTCCCGGGTGGACGGCACCGCTGTCGTTCGCGGATGGATTCGAACCACGAGGACTTCCGTCCTCTGGGCTCGAACCTCCCACCCGCTCGCTGTCGTTCGCGGATGGATTCGAACCACGAGGACTTCCGTCCTCTGGGCTCGAACCTCCCATCCGCTCGCTGTCGTTCGCGGATGGTTTCGAACCACGGTCGTTTCACTCCCTGATTCGAATCCACGCCAGCCACTTCACCGGCGCGCTCGTCGGCGTGGGATCGGGTGGATTCGAACTACCGTTCGACGTGAAACGCCGGCGAGCACGGCGATTTCCCGGTGCTGCACGCGCCCCCTCTGTTTTCACGCCGCCGGCCGCCGAAGGCCCGTTCGGGGGATGGGGTCACGGTCGCACCGTCCATCAATCGCATATCGCGATATCGAACGGTCCCACGGTGTGCCCCGACCAACGCCCGAAAGAACAAGATTTTATGCGGCGACTGGGTAGACAGGGGCACTATGGGTAAGAAATCGAAGGCGAAGAAGAAGCGACTCGCCAAACTGGAGAACCAGAACAGCCGCGTCCCCGCGTGGGTCATGCTCAAGACGGACCGGCAGGTCACCCGCAACCCGAAGCGCCGCAACTGGCGCCGGAACGATACGGACGAATAGATGAGCGCCAACGACTTCGAGGAGCGCGTCGTCACCGTCCCGCTCCGCGACGCACGGGCGGAGCCGTCGAACGAGCGTGCCGACCGGGCGATGACCATCGTCCGCGAACACCTCGCTACGCACTTCAAGGTCGACGAGAGCGAGGTCCGTCTCGATCCGGACATCAACGAGGCGATCTGGGCCCAGGGCCGGAACAACCCGCCCAGCAAGCTCCGCGTTCGCGCCGCTCGCTTCGTCGAGGACGGCGAACCGATCGTCGAAGCAGAGACCGCAGAATAACGTGTTACGCGCCTCCTTCGCCGGATCGTCGTACGTCGGGGTGTTCGCCCGCGCGACCAACGACTGTCTGCTGGTGCGTCCGGACGCCGACGCGGACACCGTGGCCGACATCGCGGCCGAACTCGACGTCGATCCCGTGTCGACCACGGTCGGCGGCTCCGGAACCGTCGGCGCCCTCGCCGTCGGCAACGAGCACGGGCTCCTCGTCTCCGGTCGGGCGACGGACCGCGAGATTTCGACCATCGAGGACGAGACCGGACTCGACGTGACCGAACTTCCGGGACGCATCAACGCCGCCGGCAACGTCGTTCTCGCGAACGACTACGGCGCGTACGTCCACCCGGACCTGAGCCGGGAGGCCATCCGGACGGTCAAGGACGCCCTCGACGTGCCCGTCGAGCGCGGCGACCTGGCGGACGTCCGCACCGTCGGTACCGCCGCCGTCGCGACCAACGAGGGGGTGCTCTGCCACCCGAAATCGCGCGAGCCGGAACTGGAGGCGCTCGAAGACTGTCTCGACGTGCGGGCCGACATCGGCACCGTGAACTACGGCGCCCCCCTCGTCGGCTCCGGACTCGTCGCCACCGACGCGGGCTACGTCGTCGGCACGGACACCACGGGCCCGGAGCTCGGCCGCATCGAGGAGACGCTCGGCTACATCGAGCGCCAGTAGGAAGATACTTCCCGCTTCCTCACGACCCTTCGGTACATGAGCGAATTCGTCGTCAGCGGACGCTTTCAGGACCGAACCGGCTACCGACAGTTCGAGAAGTCGGTAGAGGCCACCAACGAGAACGTCGCGCGCGAGCACACCC
The DNA here is from genome assembly GCF_009762275.1 of Haloplanus salinarum. NCBI lineage: Archaea > Methanobacteriati > Methanobacteriota > Halobacteria > Halobacteriales > Haloferacaceae > Haloplanus > Haloplanus salinarum. Next base: position 2,426,374 of record NZ_CP034345.1, read on the forward strand.
TCGCCCAGCTCGGGAGCGAGCACGGCCTCAAGCGCACGCAGGTCGAGATCGAGGGGGTGACCGCGGCATGATGGGTGGCGGTCAGCAGCAACTCCAGCAGCTCACCCAGGAGATCGAGGCCATCGACGAGGAGATCGCGGAGCTGGAAGCCGAGATCGAATCGCTTCGCACCCGCCAAAGCGAGATCGACGAGGCGGTCGAGGCCATCGAGACCCTCGACACCGGCTCGACGGTGCAGGTCCCCCTCGGCGGCGGCGCCTACCTCCGTGCCGAGGTCCAGGACATCGACGAAGTGATCGTCGATCTCGGCGGCGGTTACGCGGCCGAACAGCCCCAGGGCGACGCCATCGACGCCCTCGAACGCAAGCGGGACGTGCTCGACGACCGCGTCGACGACGTCGAGGACGAGATCTCGGAGCTCGAATCCGAGAGCCAGGAGCTCGAACAGCAGGCCCAGCAGATGCAACAGCAGATGCAACAACAGCAGATGCAGCAGCTCCAACAAGAGCAGGGCGACGACGAGTAGCGGCCGATGTTCGACGGACTGAAAGACAAGCTGGATACCTTCCGGAGCGACGTCGAGGAGAGTGCCGAGGACGCCGATCCGGAGGCGGAACCGGACGGGGAGGCCGAGACGGATTCGGCGGACGACGCCGACACCGCCGACGAGACGGACGCGCCCGACGAGGCCGACGCCGACTCGCCCGGTCGCCTCCAGCGGGCCAAGGCCTTCGCCACCGGTAAGGTCGTCCTCGAGGAGGAGGACCTGGAGGATCCCCTCTGGAACCTCGAGATGGCGCTGCTGGAGAGCGACGTCGAGATGGGCGTCGCGGAGGCCATCCTGGATCAGATCCGGTCGAACCTGATCGGCGAGACCAAATCCCAGATGGCGAGCACGGGTGACCTCGTCGAGGACGCCCTTCGGGACGCCCTGCTCGAGGTCATCAGCGTCGGCCAGTTCGACTTCGACGAGCGCATCGCGCAGGCGGAGAAGCCGGTGACCATCGTCTTCACCGGCGTCAACGGCGTCGGCAAGACCACCACCATCGCCAAACTGGCTCGCTATCTGGAGGAGCGCGGGTACTCCACGGTGCTCGCGAACGGCGACACGTACCGTGCGGGGGCCAACGAGCAGATCCGGGAACACGCCGAGGCGCTCGACAAGCGCTTGATCACCCACGAACAGGGCGGCGATCCCGCCGCCGTCGTCTACGACGGCGTCGAGTACGCGGAGGCCAACGACGTGGACGTCGTCCTCGGCGACACCGCCGGGCGCCTCCACACCTCCAGCGACCTGATGGCCCAGTTGGAGAAGATCGACCGCGTCGTCGACCCCGACCTCACCCTGTTCGTCGACGAGGCGGTCGCCGGCCAGGACGCCGTCGAACGCGCCCAGCAGTTCGACGAGGCGGCCGAAATCGACGGCGCCGTGCTGACGAAGGCGGACGCCGACTCCCAGGGCGGGGCCGCCATCTCCGTCGCCTACGTGACCGGCAAGCCCGTCCTCTTTCTCGGCACCGGGCAGGGGTACGACGACCTCGAACGGTTCGATCCCGAAGCGCTGGTCGACGACCTCCTCGGGGCGTAAGCGACACGCCTACCTCCGTTCGCCGCGAACGAACGACCATGAGCACGGTCGCCGGAGTCGCCTGCCCCGCCGGAGTCGTCCTCGCCGGTGACCGCGTCGTCGCGAGCGGGGGCCGCATCCGGAGTCGGTCGCGTCGGCACGTCCTCGAATTCGACCGCGTCGGCGCCGCCGTGGTCTGCGGGGACGTTCCCGCGGTCGCCGACCGTCTCGACGCCGAGATCCGATCCTACCGCACGGAGCGCGGTCGCCTCCGGATCGACGCCGTCGCCCGCCTCGTCGCCGACGTCGCCACCGAGTTCGACGCCTCCGTACTCGTCACCGCCCCCGACGACGCGGGCGTCCCGCGCCTCCGATCGATCGATCCCGACGGCGGCGTCACCGAGGAGTCGCTGGCGGCGCTGGGGAGCGGCGCGGCCCTCGCCCTCGGCGTCCTCGAAGCCGGTCACGATCCCGAGGCGTCGCTCGACGACGCTGCGGCGCTCGCCCGCGACGCCCTCGCGGCCGCCGCCGAGCGCGACCCCGGAACCGGGACCGACGTCGATACCTACCGTCTCCCGGCGTGACGGCACTCACGCCGGCGGCGACGACGGGTACCGGTCGACGAGTTCGCTCTCGTGATGGCGGTCCTGCAGATGTTCGCGCAGGCAGTCGTGGGTCGTACTCGTGGTCGCGGACCGGACGAACGGCCGTCTCGGCCGTGTGGAACCGTATTCGGGCGTGAGCGAACGCGTCTCGCCCTCTGCCACCAGAGCTATGCGCGCCGATCCCCATCGTTCACTCATGTCGGGAGAGCGCGGGCCGTCGGCCCCGGCGGGGACCGGAACCGACGGCGACGCGGGGAGTGACGGGGGGAGCGACGGCGACGCCGACGCCGACGAGGCGGGCGTCCTCGGCTCCTGGAGCCGGACCGAGATGGTCTTCGCCGTGTTGCTCGTCGTCGCCGTCGCCGGCACGGCCGCCCTCTTCGTCGCGCCGGGCGGCGACACGACCACCGCGGACACGGATGACGGTGGCGCTGCCGCCGTGACCGTGACCGCGACGCCGACGCCCTCGTCGACCGGTTCGACGTCGCCGAACGTCACCATGCGCGTCCGCTCGGTCGAGTCCTGCGGGTCGCGGTGTCGGACGGTCACCATCGGGCTGTCGAACGAGGGGACGGATACGGCCCGCGACGTCCGCGTTGCCACCCGAATCACCACCGGTGACCGCCTCGTCTGGGAGGGGAGCTCCGACGTCGGGCGACTGGACGCCGGGGAGACGGTCACACGGACCCGGACGGTCCGGGTCGGCTACGCCGACGCCGTACGGATCAAGGCCAACGACGGCCGCATCCGGATCGAGACGACGGTCCGGACGGCGAACGCCACCCGGACGTTCACCGAACGACGGACGGTCGCCTGACCGCCCGCCGGCGGTGTTTCGAAATCCTTTTGCCCGTAATCCACTTCGTCGGAACTGCGCCGCCTTAGCTCAGACTGGGAGAGCACTCGACTGAAGATCGAGCTGTCCCCCGTTCAAATCGGGGAGGCGGCATATTCTGAACCCGTGAGCGTAGCGAGCAGGTGAAGAAACGACGCCGAGCCGATTTGAGCACGGAAGCCGCGCGCAGCGGAGCGAGCACGTCTTCCGGAGTTCAAATCGGGGAGGCGGCATATTCCCACTTTTCGCTGCGTCGGGTTTCCTCGCGAGCCTTCGGCTCGCTGCGGGAACCACGCCTTGCAAAAACGTGGGGAAAACCCCTGCTGGCTCACTCCGTTCGCCAGTAGTGAAACCGCTCGGAGTGGCCGTCCCGTTCGAGGGGGACGTCCAGCATCGACACGTCGCCGACGAGTCTACAGATGAGCAAGGCGAGTGCCTCGGGGCTTGACCCCGAGGCGGTTCACGCTCGCCGTCCCTCGAACAGCGCCTGTAGGTCGTCCCGGAGGTAGACGATGTCGTCGTAGCGGTCGGCTTTGTCCTTGGCCAGTGCGGTCAGCAGGACGTCGTCGAGCGCCGAGGGGACGTCCGCCACCTCGCTCGGTGGCGTCGGCGTCTCGTCGAGGACGGCACGCATCACGCGCGTCGATTCGCCCTCGAACGGCGGCCGGCCGGTAAAGAGTTCGTAGTAGACGGCGCCGAGTTGGTAGATGTCGGTGATGTCGTCGGTCGTCCCGTAGGACCGGTCGAACTGTTCGGGTGCGGCGTATCCCGGCGAGAGCCCCTCCACGCTCTGGGAGTGCTCGAGCAGGTGTTTCGAGAGTCCCCAGTCGGCGACCTTCGGCACGTCCCAGGCGCCCGCCACTTCGCGAAAGAGGACGTTCGCCGGCTTCAGATCGAGGTGGGCGACTCCCCGACGGTGGGCGTGACGTACGCCCTTCGTGATCGCCACGGCCGTCCAGAGCGCCTGATCGAAACCGAGGGAGCCCGCCCGTCCCCCGAGGTGACCGGCGTCCATATACTCCATGGCGATCCAGGGCAGTGGCTCGGCGCCGTAGTCGACGACGCCGACGACGTAGTCGTGGTCGTCGAGTTTGTCCCACGTCTCCGCTTCGTCGAGCATCCGTTCGACGGCGTCGGCGTGGAGCGTCCCCTGCATCCGCGGGCGCTTGATCGCGAGCGTCACGTTACCCTCGGGCGTTGGCAGTGTCGCCTTCGTCACGTCGGCGTTGCCCCCGCCGCCGATCGGCTCCTCGTCGGTCAGCGCGTCGTAGTCGACGCGTACGTCGGGCGCCCGCGGGGCCGAGTCGGGCGGTTGGTTCGCGCTTCCGGCCACGCTCTCGCTTTCCTCTCTCCCGCCGCTCACGCTCGGTGACTGCCCGAGCCGATCGCCCGCCTGCGATTCGGCGTCGCGCCCCGGTTCGGGGGTCGACGCCGACCCTCGCGGTCCGCTGCCGGCCCGTTCGGGCCCCGACGCCGACGGGTCCTCGCCCCCCCGGCGCCGCGCACGGTAGACCCCGACGCCGAACCCGAGGCCGAGGCTCGCGACGGCGACGACGACGGCGTAGAGGGCGACCGTCTCGGGATCGGGGCCGACGCGCGCCATCTGTAGCGGGGCGTCGACGGTCGGGACAGCCGGCACGTGGGAGACGACGCCCGGCTCGGTGACCGGCGTTCGCATCCGTTTACCCTCCGACCGTGAGGCCGAGCAGATATCCGGTGACCAGCCCCAACACGCCGATCAGCCCCCAGATGGTGACGGCCACCGACGTCTCGATTCCGACGCTTCCTTGCAACGCGACGCTGATCGGCATCTCACTTCCCGTGGGATCGGTTTCCACATAAAGTTGGGTCACTGCCGGGATGCCGTCGTCGGCGCCGATCCGCGGACTGGCTGGTCGGTCTCCCCGTCCCGAGACTGAAATCGGCATCTAAGCCTCTGATGGATTTATGTTACAAGCGGCGGTACGTTGGGATGCCGACGCCCTCCGGACGTTCCCCGTGTGCCGGTGGCGTCGGTCCCCGCAACGCGTCTCCCCGACCCGACCGACGCTTCGCGCCGGCCTCGCCCCGAGTTCCCCGACCGGGGTCCCGGCCGGTCGCGGCTGCTGCCACTTTTTGATATCACTCCCGACCGTCGCGGATCGCCGCCACGTCGTCTGGCGATCCGACGACGACGTCCCCCACGATGGTTCGCTTGAGTGCCGCCGTCGCCGCCCCTTGGCGAAGCGCCTCTTTCACGTTCGCGCCGCGCCGTCGCCCGGCGAGGAACCCGCCGACAAACGCGTCGTGGACGCCGGCCGGGTCGCGGGTCTCCCCCTCGAACGGCGGCACCTCGTATATCTCCTCGCCGTGGAGGCCGACCGTCGGGTGACGGTCCTCCTCGCGGGTGACGACAACCGTCGTGCAGTCGTATCGCGTCCGGAGAGTGTGGGCCGCGGGCACGACGTCGCCGTCGAGGCCGAAGACCGCCTCGGCGTCCGCCTCGTCGATCACCAGCACGTCCACGGCGTCGAGGAGGTGGTCGTACAGGTCGCGGGCCCGGTCGGCCTCCAGTCCCGTCGCCTCGAAGCGGGTGTCGAAGGCCCGCGTCGTGTCCGCCTCGCCCGCGACCGAGAGGAGCGTCGCCGTCGTCTCCAAGAGCGCCTCCGAGCGGGCGGGCGTGGCCCCGCTGACGAACAGGGTGTCGGCCTCCCGGACCACCCCGAGCGGGAGGTCCTCGGCGGTGGCCGTGGCGACGGCCGCGCCCTCGCGGTCGGACACCGACCGCGCCCCGGCCGCCCCGCCGCGCTCGACGAACGCCGTCGACGCCCGCCCCGACTCCGCCCAGACGACGCCCGTCCGGACGCCGTGGCGGCGCAGTTCGCCGACGATCCGCCGCCCGAGCGGGGTGTCCGGGAGCTTCGACAGCCACGCGGCGTCGAGGCCGAGCGTCGCCGCCGCGACGGCGACGTTGCTCTCCGGGCCGCCGACGTGGGCGGCGAAGTCGCCGGCCGTCTCGATGCGTTCGCCCCGTGGCGGCGAGAACCGAAGGGTGGCGTCGCCGACGGTGACCAGATCCGTCACGGACGTGTTTCGACCGACCGGCGCAAAAAGCTGTGCCCCGGGCGTCGCTCACTCGGCGCGTCTGCCGCCGTGCCCCGGATAGTCACGCTCGAAGCGGTCGGTGATCTCGTCGTGGTCGAACGAAACGACGACCGGCCGCCCGTGCGGGCAGGCGAAGGGGTTCTCGCAGTCGTCGAGTGCGTCGAGCAGGTCCACGACCGACCCCTCCGTGAGCGACGTGTTGCCCGTGATCGACGGGTAGCAGGCGAGGTCGGCGAGCAGCGAGTCGGCCACGGCGTCGACGGTCCCAGTCGACCCCTCCTCCGAGGCGAACCCCGTCAGCACGTCCCGCAGCAGCGACGGGTCGAGCGCCGCGTCGAACACCGTCGGGACCGTCCGCACCTCGACGGTGCGATCCCCCGTCCGCTCCGCGTGGAAGCCGAGGGTCGCAAGCGCCTCCCGGAAGCGGTCGAACAGTTCGCCCTCCCGTGCCGTGAGCTCGATTTCGACCGGTTCGGCGAGCGCCTGCGTCGGCGTCTCACCCTTCATCTCGGCGCGCAGGCGCTCGTAGTTCACCCGCTCGTCGGCCGCGTGCTGGTCGATCAGGGCCAGGCCGTCGGCCGTCTCCGCGACTAGGTACGTGTCGTCGTACTGTCCGAGGACGCACATTGCGGGCAGGCGCTCGAAGTCGCGGTCCGGCGCCGCCCGGTCGCCGTCGAGCGTCCGCTGCTCGCTCGGCGGACGGATCCCGCCGGCGTGCCACGGGCCGTCGGCGTCCGCGTCGCGGTCGGCCGCCGGATCGGCGGGGTCGCTGGCCGTTCCCTCGACACCGTCGCCACCGACGGGTTCCGGCGTCACCTCCTCGCTCCCGCCGGTCCCGACCGCGCCGTCCGCCGTCGCCTCGTCGAGGGTCGACGCTCGGGTCGTCCCGTCCGAGCGGGTGTCGCTCCCCACGTCGTCGGACCCGCGCTCGTCCGCCGGTTCGGTCCCCGTCGGGACGGCGGCGGTCCCCGCGTCGCAGTCGGGCGTCGGGCTCGTGTCCCGGTCGGATCCGTCGTCGGAGTCCGAGTCGGCACCGGCGTGGGAATCGGAATCGGAATCGGGGGCCGCCTCCCCCCCGGCCACCTCCCGATCCGGCGACGACGGGTCGATTTCGGTCTCCGCGGGCGCCGAGCGCCCACGCGGGGCCGCCGTCCGGACCAGCCCCTCCTCAAGCAGCGCCTCGCGGACGGCCGCCGTCACCGCCTCGCGGACGGCCGCCTCGTCGTCGAACCGCACCTCCATCTTTCGGGGGTGGACGTTCACGTCAACGGCGTCGGGCGGCACCTCGACGAAGAGGACGGCGAAGGGGTAGCGGTCGGTCGCCAGTTGGCCGCCGTAGGCGTCGAGGACGGCCTCGCGGAGCGTCCCCGCGGTGACGTAGCGGCCGTTGACGAACGTCGAGAGGTACTCCCGGCCCGCCCGCGTCGTCTCGGGGTGGCTCACGAGCCCCGACACCGATTCGACGGGGCCCGACGGGTCGGCGCCGGGTTCCGGTCGCCCCCCGTCGACCTCGATCATCGACGACGCCACCTCGCGGCCGTAGACCGCGAGGACGGTCGATTCGAGGTCGCCCGCACCCTCGGTGGCGAACACCTCGCGGCCGTCGTGTTCGAGCGTCGTCGCCACGTCGGGGTTGGCGAGGGCGTACTGGGTCACCACGCGGTTGACGTGGTCGAACTCCGTCGTCTCGGTCTTGAGGAACTTCCGCCGGGCCGGCGTGTTGTAGAACAGGTCCGCGACCTCGACGACCGTTCCCGGCGGACAGCCCGAGGGGGTGACCTCGCCGGCCGTCCCGCCCTCGACGGTGAGTTCGTGCCCGCGCCCGCCCGACCGGGGGCGCGACCGGATCGTCAGCCGCGACACCGCGCCGATGGTGTGGAGCGCCTCACCGCGGAACCCCAGCGTGCCCACTTGGTCGAGGTCGTCGCCCCCCGTGATCTTGCTGGTCGTGTGCTCCTCGACCGCCCGCTCCAAGTCCGCGGCGGTCATGCCGACCCCGTCGTCGCGGACGCGGATCCCCTCGACGCCCCCGCCCTCGACGGCGACGGTCACGCGCGAGGCGTCGGCGTCGAGACTGTTCTCGAGCAGTTCCTTCACGACGCTCGCCGGACGCTCGACCACCTCGCCGGCGGCGATGCGTCGGACCGTCGCGTCGTCCAGTGCGTGGATGGTCGGCGTCTCGCTCACGCTCGATAGCTCGGGAGGAAGGATCATCAACGCCACGGTGCCGCCCGTGGCGGTTCGACGCCGCTATTCGACGTCGAGGACGTCGATCTCGAAGGTCAGCGTCTCGCCGGCCAGCGGATGTTCGAAGTCCACGCTGACGGTGTCGGCGCTCACGTCGACGACGGTGCCGACCGCACCACCCTGTGCGCGAACCTGCAGCCCCTCGGCGGGCTCCTGGCCGACCATCTCCTCGAACTGCGCGGGCTCGAACTCGCGGACGCTGTCGCCGTCGGCCTCGCCGTAGGCCTCCTCCGGCGGGACCGTGATGGTCTCGGAGTCGCCCGCTTCGAGGCCGAGCAGTCCCTGCTCCATCCCCTCGATGAGGTTGCCCTCCCCGACCTCGACGGTGAGCGGTTCGAACTCGCGGTCGGGCTGCTCGTCGAGGAGGCCGGCCTCCTCGGCGACCGATTCGTCGGTGGTGTCGAAGACCGTCCCGTCGTCGAGACGGCCGGTGTACGTGATGGTGACCGAATCGCCGGTAGAAATCGTCATGCTCGATCCAGTGCCGTGGGACCCATAAGGGCTTGGTATCACTCCGCGGGATCGTATCCCTCGTAGATACGGTCCATCCGTGCGGCCATCACGAAGTCCGTCTTGTGGAGGCCGTCGATCTTGTGGGTCCACATCTCCACCTCGACTTCGCCCCACGCGAGCGCGAGGTCGGGGTGGTGCCACTCCTCCTCGGCGAGTTCACCGATCTCGTAGGTGAACTCCAGGGCGTCCCTGAAGTCCTCGAACTCGTAGTGGGCGTGTAGGTGGTGGTCGTCGACGACCTCCCACACGTCCGTCCGGAGGTCGTCCAGATACGACTCGTACTCCTCGCTCGTCAGGGGTTCGTCGTCGCTGGTGCAGGCTTCACACGGCTCGTCCGCGAGTGAGGACATGGACGTTCGTAGGGGCGCCGATGGTTTGTACGTTCGGCTCCGCCCCGACTCACACTGTTCACTGTACGTCGTTGCCGGTGGTTCGCCAGGACAGTCCGGCGAACCACCGGGACACAGTTACAATAATCCGTATCAGGCCTCGTCGTCGGCCATCGCGCCGAACGTCTCCGTCGCGTCCGCGGGCACGTCGAAGTCGTGGTAATGTTCGCCCTTCTCCTTGCTCAGGATGTTCAGCGCCGCCGCCGCGCCGTCGCCCGCCGCGATGACCGCCTGCCACTCCTCGGCCCGGACCATCGCGCCCGTCGCGTAGGCGTCGGCGACGCTCGTCTCCATCTCCACCCCGACCTCGATCACGCCGTCGTCGTCCGTCGCACAGCCGAGGTCCCCGGCGAGGCTCCGGTCGGCTCCCGTCGCCAGAACGAGGTAGTCCGCCTCGTGTTCCTCCCCGTCGGCCGTCACGGTGAAGCCCCCGTCGCCGTCCTCGACGTCGGTCACTTCCGCGCCCTGCTGCCGGTCGACGCCGAAGTCGTCGGCCTGCTGTCGCGCGACGCCCATGAACTCCGATCCACCGATGGAACCGATCCCGGGGTAGTTGAACAGGTGGGCCTTGTGCATCCAGGTCTCGTCGGTGTCGAACACCGTCGTGTCGAGGCCGTTCTTCGCCGTGAACAGTGCCGCACTCAGGCCGGCGGGACCGCCGCCGACGACGATGACTGACGCCATACCTCCCATGTCATCGCCCCGACTGAAATAGATGTCTCAACTGGCACTCGCCTCCGAGTCCGAACCGCCCCGTCCGGCGACCGAAGCGACGGCGCTACGCCCCGTCGTCCATCGCTCCGTGTGGCGTGAGCGTCACGCGCACCACCTCGCTCGCCGCGGGGTACTCGTGGCCGTCGTCTACGTCGCTGAGACGGCGCACGACGCCGTCCTCGTCCGCGCCCTGCGTCGGGCGCTCCTGTGCGGGCGCCTGGTCCGGTCCCTCTCCCGGGGGGCCGTTGGGTTCGGTCCCCGCGTCCCAGAGGTCGATGGCGGCGGTCACGTCGCCCTCGACCGGGGTGCCGTCGGCGGGCCACAGCGCGATACCCGACGCTCCCGGCGCGACGAACACGTCGTTCGACGGCACGAACATGCTCGCCAGGGAGAGCCGGCGTCCGGGCCGGGCCTCGACGTCGAACTCGAAGGCACCGCCGGGTGCGACCGGCGGCGCGCCGGGCACCTCGCCGGTGGGGTCGTTCGGGTCCGCGACGGTGTCGTCCGGCGTGTACGCCCCCGCGGCGACGGCGCCCATGCTCCCCGTCCGCTCCCGGAGTTCGCCCAGGAGACCGGTCTCGCCCTCGAAGCCGGTCGGTGGCCCGGCCTCGGCCAGCGCTTCGAGGCCGACCGACGCCGGTTCGCCTGGGGTGAAGACGGGGTTCTCGCCCGTGTGGACCGCGAAGACCCCCGGCGTGAGCCAGACGGCCCCGCCCGTCGGCGTCTCCGCGCCGTAGACGTCCGTCGGGGCGACGTTCGCCACCCGGACGGTGACGGTGACCGACTCCATCCCCTCGTCCATCGAATCGGTCTCCGTCGTCCCTCCGTCCATGGGATCGGACGCGGACTCGGTCGTTTCGCCGTCCATGGATTCGGTTTCCGTGCTCCCGCCACCGCCGTCGCCGCCGCTACACCCGGCGAGCGCCGCGATGGTCGTGCTTCCCGCGACCGCGAGGAATCGTCGTCGTGACGCGTGGTTCGACATCACGTCCGACACGCCGACCGGGGATCGAAAGTAGATTTTTCAAGGTGCGTCGTAGATGAATCCAAAGGCCGTCTAGAATCCGTCACAACTGGCTGGGCAGTGGCCCGTGGCGGCCGTCACCGCCGGGCGTCCGTTCCGCCCCGTCAGTCGCCGTCGTCGAGTCGGTCCTGCCACTCGCGGACCCGCGTCATGAGGTCGACCGGCGACGTCTCCGCGACGCTCGTCTCCCGCAGTTCCGCGAGGACCGTCTCAGTGGTCGGATCGAGCGTCGCCGCGTCGTCCGCCGCCGCCGTCCCGTCGGTCCGGAAGTCGCCGGATCCGAGGTCGAAGACGGCCTGCGTGGTCCCCCCGTCGCCCGTCCCGGCCCCGCGGGCCTCGATGGCCCGGTCCTCGCGCAGGCGGTCGAGCACGTCCCGGGATCGGTCGACGACCGGAGCGGGCACGCCCGCCAGTTCCGCGACGTGGACGCCGTAGCTCCGGTCGGTCGGCCCCTCCTCGACCGTCCGGAGGAACGTGATGTCGCCGTCCTCGTCGTCGTCGCCCGCGACGGCGACGTGGACGTTCTCGACCCGCGGGAGGTGGTCGGCGAGCGCCGTCAGTTCGTGGTAGTGGGTGGCGAAGAGGCACTTACAGCCCACCTCGTTGTGGATATACTCCGTCGTCGCCCACGCGATGGAGATGCCGTCGTAGGTCGCCGTCCCACGGCCCACCTCGTCGAGGACGACCAGCGACTCCTCGGTCGCCGAGTGGAGGATGTTGCTCAACTCCTCCATCTCGACCATGAAGGTCGACCGGCCGCCCGCGAGTTCGTCGAGGGCGCCGACGCGGGTGTAGATGCCGTCGACGACGCCCACCGTCGCGGTCCGCGCGGGGACGAAACTCCCCGCCTGCGCCAGCAGGACGATCAGCGCCGCCTGGCGCATGTACGTCGACTTGCCGCTCATGTTCGGCCCGGTGACGAGCAGGAACCCGCGGTCCGAATCGAGGTGGAGGTCGTTGGGGACGAAGTCGGTCGTCGTCTCGACGACCGGGTGGCGGCCGGCCTCGACGACGAGCGGCCCGGGTTCGACCACCTCGGGGCGCGTCCAGTCCTGGCTCGCCGCGTGGGTCGCGAGCGAGGCGAGGGCGTCCACCGTCGCCAGCATCCGCCCCACGTCCTGCAGGAGTTCGGCGTGGCCCGCCACCCGGTCGCGGAGTTCGCCGAAGAGTTCGTACTCTAGGTCGCCGCGGGCCTCCTCCAGTCGCAACACCTCGCGTTCCCGCTCGGCCAACTCGTCGGTGGTGTACCGCTTCGAGTTCTTGAGCGTCTTGATCTCCCGATACTCCTCGGGGACGGCATCGGTTTCCGAGTTCCCCACCTGGATGTAGTAGCCGTCGGTCTTGTTGCGGTCGACCTGCAGGTGGGTGATCCCGGTCCGGGCCTTCTCGCGGTCGGCGAGACCGTCGAGCCATCCTCGGGCCTCCTCGTACCGGTCGATCAGGTCGTCGAGTTCGTCGTCGTAGCCGCGGCGAAAGAGGCCGCCCTCGGTGACCGTCCCCGGCGGGTCGGGCGCGAGCGCGGCGTCGAGTTCCGCCCGGAGCGACGCCGCAGTCTCCCGATCCGGGCGATCGACGATCCCCGGCAGCGGCGACTCCGCGAGCCGGGAGTCCGCGACTGCGTCGGCGAGCGCGGGGAGGGTATCGAGGGTGTCCCGGATCGAGAGCAGGTCCGTCGCGTCCGCGCTCCCGCTCGTCGCCCGCGCCGCCAGGCGTTCGAGGTCGTAGGCGTCGTCCAGCACCTCCCGAACCCGGTCACGGGCGAGCGCCGCCTCGGCGAACGCCGCCACGCTGTCGAGCCGTCTGTCGATCACGTCCCGGTCGCGCCGGGGCCGGGTGAGCCACTCCCGGAGGCGACGCCCGCCGGCGCTCGTGACCGTGTGATCGACCGTCGCCAGGAGCGACCCCTCGCGCTCCCCGTGCATCGTCTCCGTGAGTTCGAGGTTGCGCTGTGTCGTCGCGTCCAGGTCGAGGTGGTCGCCGGTGTCGTAGGTTCCCAGCCGCGTCAGCGCGTCGAGGACGCCCACCCCCGTCTCGTCGACGTACGCGAGGACGGCGCCCGCGGCGGCGACGCCCGCCCGATCCGTCAGGCCGACGCTGTCGAGGACGCCCTCCCCGAAGTGCTCGCGCAGTCGCCGGTCGGCCCGCCCCGGGGCGAACGCCGCGTCGTCGTACTCGATCACCGGGGCGTCGGTCCCCACCCCGTTCGGGAGGGAGTCGTCGTCGCGGACGGTCGGCCCCGGCAACACCTCCGCGGGGTCGAACCGGTGGAGTTCGGCACGCACCTCCGCGGCCGCGTCCGTCGTCGTCACGAGGAACTCGCCCGTCGTCACGTCAGCGAGCGCGAGCCCGTAGCGGCCGTCGACGGCGACGACGGCCGCCAGGAACCGAGCGGTGGGATCCGTCGTCTCCAGCAGCGTTCCGGGGGTGACGACCCGCGTTATCTCGCGGGCGTGGCCGTCATCGGTCTCGTACTGGTCGGCGACGGCGACGCGGTAGCCACGCTCGACGAGCGCCTTCAGGTAGGGCGTGAGGTCGTCGACCGGCACTCCCGCCATCGGATACGTCGAGCCGTGCGAGGACTTCTCCGAGACTTTCAGGTCGAGTTCGTCCCCGACGAACTCCGCGTCCTCCGCGAAGAACTCGTAGAAGTCGCCACACTGCATCGCCAGCAGGTCGGCGTCGGTCTCCGCCTTCAGGGCGAGGAACTCCCCGACGATACCATCGGCGGTCATACTCCCACCCGGGCCGTCGTCGGGTAAAACGCTGTGGGTCCGGGGCGCTACGCGTCGACGGCGTCCAGCAGCGTGAACACGCGCTCGCCCAGCCGTTCGGGCGTCTCGGCGACGACCTTCACGATGGCCTCTTTGCCGACGGCACCCCGGTCGAGGACGGCGACCGGTGTCGGTTCGTCGGCGTCGACGGTGCCGAACGCCCGCCGGGCGCCCCAGCCCATCGTCCCGCTCGCGTCCGCGGGTTCGGCGTCGCGGTCGTACTCAGTCACCGGCCCGTCCAGCTCGCCCGTCGCCGCCTCGATTTCGTCGTCGAACCGGCAGTTGACGGCAAAGCGGAGATCGGGGTCGAACTCGCGGGCCGCCAGCAGGAACCGGGCGACGTGACTCGACGCGCCGAGCCTGACGCCGCGGTTCGGCGCGGCGCCCGAGAGCGTGCGCGTGATCCGCCCCTCGACGGCGGCCGTCTCGCCGACCCGCTCGGCGTACTCCGTAGCCCCAACGACGTTCATGCCCACCTCCGGGACGAGCCGCGAGACGTCCCGGTCGACGAAGGCCTCGACGACTTCCGCCACGTCCGTAATCGTCCGGTGGCGGTCGGCCGCCTCGCGGAGCGCGGCGAGGTGGTGGACCGATCCCGGTCCCTCGCCCACATCGAGGCCGTACCGGACCGCTCGCTCCATGAACGCCGTCGCCGCCTCGACGGCGTAGCCGAGCGTCTCGCCGTGGGCGAGGTGCGCGGCGACCGCACTCGACAGCGTACAGCCCGAGCCGTGGGTGGCGTCGGTGTCGATCCGCGGGTGTTCGAACCGCCGAACCGTCGGCTCCCCGTCCGGGAGCGTGCTGACGAGCGTGTCCGTCACCGTCCCGCCGTCGCCGACGTGCCCGCCTTTCACGAGCGCCGCGTCGGCGCCCATCGACACCAGTTCCTCGCCGGCCTCGCGGACGCGCTCGCGATCCGTCGGCTCGACGCCCGTCAGCACCGCCGCCTCGTCGGCGTTCGGCGTGACGAGTGTCGCCTCGCCGATCAGCGACTCGTAGGCCGCCTCGGCGTCCGGATCGAGCAGGCGGTCGCCGCTCGCGGCGACCATCACCGGGTCGACGACCGCCGGCGCGTCGGCGTCGGCCACCCGCTCGGCCACCAGGTCGATCACCGGTTCGGTCGCCAGCATCCCCGTCTTCACCGCCCCGAGGTCGAAGTCCGTGGCGACGGCGTCGTACTGGGCGTCGATCTCCGCGACGGGCAGGACGTGCGAGCGCTCGACGCCGAGGGTGTTCTGGGCCGTCACCGCGGTGACGACCGAGGTGGCGAAGACGCCGTGGGCCTCCATGGTTTTCAGGTCCGCCTGGATGCCCGCGCCGCCGCCCGAGTCGCTCCCGGCGACGGTGAGCGCGACCGGCGACGAGACGGGCGCGCGACGGCGCGTCATCGGTTCCCTCCGTGCGTGCTCGCCGGATGCTCCCGAAGCGGCTCCGTACCGAGTGTCGGTGCCATGGTGTCGACTATTACGAGCTGATATTTATCGATGATGGACGCCGTGGCTCTCGACCGAAGCGACAAGACCTATCTATGCCCGGGGGAAACGCAGGCACACGCAGATGTGGGAGCGCTCGTCCGGTCGGGTCATTACCGTCGTCGCCGTCGCGCTGCTCGTCGTCGCGGCCGTTCCGGGGATCGGTGTACTCGCGTCCACGGAACGGTCGACGCCGCCGGCCCAGATGGCTCCGGGGCCGACCTTCCAGCAGGGAGTCGACACCGATTCGGTCCGACTGATCGTCGGGGTCGCGCCGAACGGCTCCGCGACCTGGACCGTCCAGTACTGGACCCGCCTCGACGACGAGAACACGACCGCCGCCTTCGAGTCGCTCCAGGAGGACATCCGGGCGAACCCCGCGAACTACTCCGACCGGTTCGCGTCGCGGATGCGTTCGACGGTGTCCGCGGCCGAGAACTCGACCGGTCGCGAGATGAACGCGAGCGGCTTCGCGGTGAGCGCCGAGACG
The DNA here is from genome assembly GCF_009762275.1 of Haloplanus salinarum. Classification (NCBI taxonomy): domain Archaea; kingdom Methanobacteriati; phylum Methanobacteriota; class Halobacteria; order Halobacteriales; family Haloferacaceae; genus Haloplanus; species Haloplanus salinarum. Next base: position 2,442,085 of record NZ_CP034345.1, read on the forward strand.
CGGACCCCTCCGCAGTACGGCGTCGTCGCCTACACCTTCCAGTGGGACGGCTTCGCCGCCGTGGATGGCGACACCCTCCGGGTCGGGGACGCCATCGAGGGGCTCTTCCTGGACGAGCGGACCCGCCTCGTCGTGGAGTGGCCCGCGGAGTACACCACCGCCCGGGTGACGCCGGAGCCCGACGAGCGGCGGACCAACGCCGTCGTCTGGCGCGGCGCCGAGACGAGCTTCGTCTCCGGGGAGCCGATCATCGTCCTCGAACCCGCTCCGGAGACATCGGCGGCCGCCACGGCCACCCCGACCGCCGCGGGCGGCGACGGGGCGGGCGGCGACGGCGGCCCGTCGACCGCCGCGCCGGACGGCGGCCCCGGCCCCCTCCCCTTGCTCGGTCTCGGGCTGTTGGTCGCGCTCGTCGGCGGGGTCGCGTGGCGCTACCGCGACCGGCTCCGTGACGGTGCGTCCGGCCCCGCGGTTGACGTCGACGCCGCCGACGGGAGCGACGCCGTCGGAGCCGCCGCCGGAGCCGCCGGAGCCGCCCCCGAGTCGGAGCGGGAGGACCTCCTGAGCAACGAGGAGCGCGTCCTCCAGTTCGTCAGAGAGCAGGGTGGCCGGGTCAAACAACAGGAAATCGTCGAGGCGTTCGACTGGACCGAGGCCCGGACGAGCCAGATCGTCCGCGACCTGCGGGACGACGGATCGCTCGAAGGCTTCCGCCTCGGCCGGGAGAACGTCCTGAAACTCCCGGACGAGGAGTGATCTACGCATCCCCCGGGGGACGTGACGCCGTTCAGGCTCGACCTAAACACGGTTTAATCCGAGTTAACGGTGCTTCAGGTTCGTCGTAGTTTATCCACCCTAGTCACGTAGCGAAGGACAAGATGAGCAGGGACGTTCCGAACGTCGTCGTGTTCGCACTCGCCCTCGTCGCCGTCGTCGGCTCGGTGGCGGCGCCGGCGTCGGCGCTGGGGGCGCCCGATTCGCCCGCAGCCCCCGACACGGCGACCGACGAGGTGTCGCCACAGACGACCGACGCGGGGACCGACAACGAAACGACGACCGGCGGAGCCGCGGGGACCGACAACGCGTCCGTCGCGCCGGGGGAGCGACTCGCCGGCGTCATCGGCGTTCAGGGCGCCGAAATCGAGGGAGAGATCGGCGAACGGTCGCTGGCTATCCGCGTCGCGCGAGCCGAATCCAACGACTCGAAGGCGGCGGTGGTCGCGTCGGACGTCAACCGGATCCGCGACCGACTCGCCGACCTTCGCGAACGCCAGGATCGCCTCCGCGAGCGGCACCGATCCGGGGAGATTTCGACCGGTGAGTTCCGTTCCCGGATGGCCGTGATCAGTGCCCAGGTGCGCTCGCTCCAGACCCGGATCGAGGCGAACTCCGAGGTGTCGAACGAGCTTCCCGACGAAGCGCTCGAATCCTCCGGCGTGGAGCGGACCGAACTCGACCGACTGCGGGAGAACGCCGACGAAATGCAGGGTCCGGAGGTCGCCGAGATGGCCCGCGACATCGCCGGCGAGAACCCCGGTCGGGGGGTCGGTCCCGAGCGCGGCCCGGGCGAGTTGCCGGAGCCCGCACAGGGTGACGACGAGGACGACGAAGACGACGAGGACGACGAGGACGACGAGGACGACGAAGACGACGAGGGCAACGGCAACGGTGCAGGCTCTCCCGACGAGGCGGGCAACGACGATGACTCCGGTCCCCCGGACGAGGCCGGGAACGGCAACGGCCGGGAGGACGACTCGGGAAACGGTGACGGCCGTTCGGGCAACTCGGACGACTCGGGAAACGGTGACGGCCGTTCGGGCAACTCGGACGACTCGGGAAACGGTGACGGCCGTTCGGGCAACTCGGACGACTCGGGAAACGGTGACGGCCGTTCGGGCAACTCGGACGACTCGGGAAACGGTGACGGCCGTTCGGGCAACTCGGACGACTCGGGAAACGGTGACGGCCGTTCGGGCAACTCGGACAGCTCGGACGACTCGGACGGCTCGGACGACGACAGCTCCGGTGATGCCGGCGGCTCCGACGACGATGACAGTGCCGGTGGCAACGGGAACTCGGGCGGTTCGGGCGGATCCGACGATGGTGACAGTGCCGGTGGCGGTTCGGGCGGATCCGACGATGGTGACAGTGCCGGTGGCGGTTCGGGCGGATCCGACGATGGTGACAGTGCCGGTGGCGGCTCGGGCGGCTCGGGTGGTTCGGGCGACTCGGGTGGCTCGGGCGGTTCGGGTGGCTCGGGCGGTTCGGGTGGCTCGGGTGGCTCGGGCGGCTCGGGTGGTTCGGGCGGCTCGGGCGGCTCGGGCGGCAACGGCAACGCCGGGGGCAACCGATGACCGACGCGCCGTGCGTGCTGATCGCTGACGACGAACCCGCGCTGTTGGACCTCTATGCGACGTGGCTCGGCGACATCGACGCGGAGGTCGTCCGCGCGGGCTGCGGCGCGGCGGCGCTCGCCCACTGCGACGAGGGCGACGTCGACGTGGCGGTCCTCGACCGACATATGCCCCGCGTGTCCGGCGACGAGGTGCTCGACGCCCTCCGTGACGACCCCGCGGGTCCGCGGGTCGCGTTCGTGACGGCGGCGACGCCGGACGTCGATATCGTCGACCTCGACATCGACGCCTACCTCACCAAGCCGGTGTCCCGCGACGAGTTCGGGGACATGGTCGAGTCGTTGTTCCGTCGCGAGTCGCTCCCCGAGACGGTCGACCGGTACGTCGAGAAGCTCTCGAAGCGGGTGGCTCTGCTCGAATCGGAGTCGCAGTCGGTTCTCCAAGCCGATCCCATCTACAGCGCCTTCGAAGCCGAACTGTCGCGTCTCGCCTCGCGGATCGACTACCGCCCACTGGACGACCCGTACCTGAACCGCGCGCTCGCCGACGGCGGACGGGACGACTTCTCCGTCGACCCGTAACCTCCCGCGGCGACCGTCCGCGTTTTCGGTTCGTCGGCCGACTTACCGGCCATGGCGTACGATATCGTGTTTCTCCCGGCGGCGGGAGCCCGCCGCTTCCGGGGCCGTCGATCGGTCGGCCTCAGGTCCCGCCGCACCCGCCGTCGGGCGCGGTGCCGTCGGCTTCGGGAGCCACGTAGGTGGCCCGGAGGTGGTCGATGATCGCGTCGACGGTCTCCGGATCGTACGCCCAGAAGCCGTAGAACGAGCCCGGGAGCCGTTCCTCGGCCAGGAGCGCACACTTCGTGGCGTCGACGCCGCCGCCGTCGTAGGCGACGAACCACGAGTCGTGGATCTCCGTCGCCGTCGAGAGATGGAGGTTCGCCCCCCCGACGTCGCCCACGTCCTCGCGGCCCTCGGGATGTGCGTAGACGTGGATCGAGAGGTCACCCCGCTCGGCCAGGTGTGTGTACACGTCGGCCTGCGAGGCGAATCGGGCGCAGGTCTGGAACCCGGCGTGGAGTTCGCCGCTCGCGCCGCGCCAGGCGCGGTCCTCGATCTCCTTCGAGGCCGCCACCATCCGCTCGGTGTCGTAGGAGGTAAACAGCGTCTCGTCGAGTTCGTCGAGGACCGTCTCGTAGGTCTCCCGGGAGAACTCCGGGGTGACACCGCCCGTCGTCCCGAGGACGTCGCTCACGTCGATGGCGGCGAGGAAGTCGTCGTCGCGGCTCAACACCGCGTAGTTGTGGGGCCCCGCGTCGCTCTCGGTCCGTTCGATGGTGAGGTTGCGGTCGGCGAAGTGTTCGCGGAGCGCGGTCGCTACGCCCGCTTCCGGGTTGAACACCGTCAGCGTCTTTTCCTCCGCTTCGACCGCCGCGATGAGTTCGAACAGCCCCATTCGTCCCCGTAGACGGGCGGGCGCTATTTGTGCTTTTATCCCGTACACCGATCCGTGGCCGTGCCCCCGACGCGCTCCTTTTGTACGGCGACGGCGTACGGCCGGCGACGGATGACGGTCACCACGCTCCACCGCCCCGCCCACCGGGACGCGCTCACCCACCTCGAGGACGCCTTCCGTCGCGGCGACCTGATCACCGTCTTCGGGCGGTGTACCGTCGAATACGACGGCCGCGCGTCGAGCAGCCTCGGCCCCGGTGACCGACTTCTCTTGCTCAAACCCGACGGCTCGGCGCTCGTCCACACCGACGAGGGACGGACGCCGGTCAACTGGCAACCGCCGGGCTGTGACCACTTCGCGAGCGTTCGGGACGGCGGACTGCGCGTGCGGAGCGTCCGCCGATCGCCCGAGGAACTCCTCGACGTCCGGTTCGATCGGGTCCACCACCTCGCCGCCTACGACGTGACCGACCCCGACGAACTCGACTTGCAGGGGAGCGAGGCCGACCTCAAGGAACACGTCGTCGCCAACCCCGAGCGGATCGACCCCGGGTTCGAGCCGCTGGCGACGGAACGCGAGACCGACGCCGGCCCCGTCGACGTCTTCGGCGAAGACGCGGCGGGGCGGCCGGTGGCCGTCGAGTTGAAGCGCCGGCGGGTGGGGCCGGACGCCGTCGGTCAGCTCCGCCGCTACGTCGACGCGCTCGAACGCGAGTTCGGCGACGAGGCGTCGATCCGCGGCGTCCTCGTCGCGCCCTCCGTGACCGACCGGGCGGCGTCGCTACTGGAACGCGACGGGCTGGAGTTCGTCGCGCTCGATCCGGCGACCGGTCGCCCGCCCGACGACGCGACGTCGTAGCCCGAGCACCGACACGAACGACCGCCACGATACGACGACAGCGCCGTCAACCCTGCACCATCCCGGCGTTTAATGTACGTGGTCACGGAACCAACTGTCGATGGATCTCCACCACCGAACCGTCCGACAGGACGTCCGGGAACTGGGCGAACTCCTCGGCGACGTGCTGGAGGCACAGTCCTCCACGCAGGCGTTCGAAGCGGTCGAGGAGCTCCGCACCGCGGCCATCGACTACCGCGACGGGAGCCTGCCGTCGCGCGAGCCGCTGCGGACGACGCTCGGCTCGCTCGACTCCGACCTCGAAGGGGCGGCCGCACGGGCGTTCACGGCGTATTTCGAGCTCATCAACCTCGCGGAGGAGCGCGAACGGGTACGCGCCATCCGTCGCAGTTCCCAGGAGGGTGGACTGACGGACAGCCAGCGTGCGACGGTCGCCGCGCTCGTCGAAGCGGAGGCCGACGCCGAGACGGTCCAGCGGCTGCTCGACGACGTGCTCATCCAACCCACCTTCACCGCACACCCGACCGAGGCCCACCGGAAGACGATCAAGGCGAAACTCCGGACGATCACGACCCTGATCGAAGAACTCGACGAGCGCCGGCTGACCGACGCCGAGCGCCGACAGTCCTGGGACCGGCTGGAGGCGGAAGTGACGAGCCTGTGGCAGACCCCGCAGGTCCGCGACCGGGCGCCCGAACCCGAAGACGAGGCACGGAACGTCCAGTGGTACCTCGAGAACACCCTCTTCGACGTCGTCGGCGACGTGTACGCCGAACTCGAGGACACCCTCGGTGAGTCGTATCCGGAGGTGGACGTGCCCAAACTCTTCGAGTTCCGGTCGTGGGCGGGGAGCGACCGCGACGGCAACCCCTCGGTGACCGTCGACGTGACGAGCGAGACGCTCGACCGCCAGCGCTCCGTCGTCCTCTCGAATTACCGCGACGAGCTGAAGCGGCTCTCGGGGGTTCTCAGCCAGGACGCCGCCTGGATCACGCCCGGCGAGCGGTTCGAGGAGTCGCTCGTCGCCGACCGCGACCGGCTCCCGACCGTCGCCGCCGAAGCCGAGGAGCGGTACGCCCACGAGTTTTACCGCCAGAAGCTGAAGCTGATGCGCGAGCGACTCGAACGCGTCGGCGACGTGCGCCCCGGCGGCTACGCCGACGCCGACGAACTGGTCGACGACCTCGAAGCCATCGACGCGAGCCTACGGCTGAACGACGCCGAATCCATCGCCGACGCCTACGTCGCGCCGCTGATCCGGAAGGTGGACACCTTCGGGTTCTCGCTCGCGAGCCTGGATCTGCGCGACCACCAGCAGAACCACACCGAGGCGGTCGGCGAGTTGCTTGCCGGCGAGGGTATCGACTACCACGACCGCGACGAGGACGGCCGAGTCGAGGTGCTCACCGAGGCCATCCTCCAGGACGCCGACGTGGTCGACCTCGGCGACCCGGGCGACGTGAGCGACACGACCGAACGTGTCTGCCGGCGGTTCGAGGCGCTCCGGCGCTGGCAGCGGGAGTACGGCGCCGACGCCATCGACACCTACTGCATCAGCATGACCGAGGAGCCGAGTCACGTCCTCGAGGTGCTGTTCCTGGCGGACCAGGCCGACGTGGTCGACCTCCCGGAGTACAGCGGCCTCGACGTGGTGCCACTGCTGGAGACCGAGAGCGCCCTCGAGGGCGCCCGGCGTATCATGGGCACGCTGTTCGAGAACGAGGCGTACGCCGCGGCGCTCGACTGTCGGGGCGACACCCAGGAGATCATGCTCGGCTACTCGGACTCGAACAAGGAGAACGGCTTCCTGGCGGCCAACTGGGACCTCTACCGGAACCAGCGGCGTCTCGCCCGCATCACCGACGAGTTCGACGTGCAGATGCGCCTGTTCCACGGGCGCGGTGGCTCCATCTCCCGCGGCGGCGGCCCGATGCACGAGGCGATGCTCGCCCTGCCCGTCGAGACGGTCACCGGCGAGATCAAGTTCACCGAACAGGGCGAGGCCATCGCCGAGAAGTACGGCAACCCACGGATCGCCGAGCGGAACCTCGAACGGATGCTCGACGCCCAGATGCGCGCCCGTCACCAGTCGATGGACGGGCCGGCCAAGGAGACCCCCGACGCGTGGACCGAGGCGATGGAGACGATGGCTACGGCCGCCAGGGAGGCCTACAAGGACCTCCTCGAAACCGAGGGGTTCATTCCCTACTTCGAGACGGCGACCCCCATCACGGTCATCGAGGACCTCAATCTCGGGTCGCGGCCGGCCTCGCGCTCCGGCGACCGGACCGTCGAGGACCTTCGGGCCATCCCGTGGGTGTTCTCGTGGACGCAGTCCCGGTGTATCATCCCCGGGTGGTACGGCCTCGCGACCGGTATCGACGCCTATCTCGACGATGGCGGATCGATGGAGACGCTCCGGCGGATGTACGACCGCTGGCCGTTCTTCAAGACCACCCTCGACAACGCCGCCCAGTCGATGGCGCGGACGGACATGGAGATCGCGGAAGTGTACGCGGGACTGGCGCCCGCCGAGTTGCGCGACCGCTTCTTCCCGCGCATCAGCGGGGAGTACGAGCGCGCGGTCGAGCTCGCCCTGACGGTCTCGGACCGCGACGACCTGGTGCGCGAGGAGTGGCTCCGGAAGAGCCTCGATCGGCGCAACCCCTACGTCGATCCGCTGAACCTGCTGCAGACGCGACTGCTCGCCCGCGACGACCGCACCCCCTCCGAGGAGCGGACGCTCCGCCTGACGGTCAAGGGGATCGCCGCGGGGATGAAGAGCACCGGATAGGCGCCCGTTGCCGGCGTCGTACGGCATCGAAGGCTTTATTCGCCGCCTCGGCCTCGGCTACGACAAGTAATCATGACGGACAAACCGGCCTCCATGTACCGGGAACTCAGCAAGCGCCCGTACACGCGACGCGAGTACATCACGGGCATCCCGGGCTCCAAGATCGCACAGCACAACATGGGTAACCTCCAGACCGACCCCGACGACTACCCGGTCCACATCAGCCTCGAAGTCGAGGAGGAGTGTCAGATCCGCCACGGCGCGCTCGAAGCCTCCCGGCTGTCGGCCAACCGCCGTCTCCTGAAGGAGGTCGGCCAGGAGAACTACAAGATGGTGCTCCGGAAGTTCCCCCACCACGTCATCCGCGAGAACAAGCAGGCGACGGGCGCGGGCGCGGACCGTGTCTCCGACGGGATGCGACAGGCGTTCGGCAAGCCGGTCGGCACCGCCGCCCGCATCCAAGCGAACGAGACCGTCTTCACCTGTTACTGCGACCCCGAGGACGCCGCCACGGTGAAGGACGCGTTCCGCCGCTCGTACAACAAGATCTCGCCCCCCTGCCGCATCGTCGTCGAGAAGGGCGAGAAACTGCTGGTCGCCTGATCCGACCCTCGGACTTTTCTCCGCGCCACCGTCACTGAGGGTATGCTCCGCCTCGCGGTGACGACCCGCGCCGAGACCTTCGACCGGCTGTGCGACCCGCTCGCCGACCGGGGTATCGAGGTCGCACACCTCCCCGCGGAGGGGCGGACGATCGACCTCTCGGCGCCCCCGGACGAGCGGTTCGACGTCGGCTTCGTCTTCCCCTCGCGCACCCAGGCTGGCGCCGCCCTGTCGGCGCTCCACGACCTCGCGTGGGTGAACGGCCGCGAGGCGGTCCACACCTCGCGGAACAAGGGCGGCGTCCTCGCGACGCTCGGCGCGGCGGGCCTCCCCGTCCCCGAGACGACGATGGTCTCGAGTCCCGTCGACGCCGAGGCCGTCGCCGACGCCGCCGCCGACCTGTCGTGGCCGGTCGTCGTCAAGCCCAACTCCACGACCCGCGGGACGGGCGTGACGAAGGCGACGGACCTCGACTCGCTGCTCGGCGTGATCGACTACCTGGATCTGGTCCACGACTACCGCGCCACCGGCGACAAGACCTTCCTCCTCCAGGAGTACCTCCCCGACGCCCGCGACTACCGGGTGATGGTCGTCGACGGAGCGTACGCGGGGGCGGTGGAGCGGCGACTCCCCGAGACCGACCGGGCGGCGGGGCGGTGGAAACACAACGTCCACCGGGGGGCCGAGGCGGCTGGGGTGGACCTCGATCCGGCCCTCCGGCGGCTGGCCGAGCGGGCGGCCGACGCGCTCGACGTCCACTATCTGGGCGTGGACCTGCTGGTGACCGACGACCGGGCGGTCGTCGCGGAGACGAACGCGCGACCGACGGTCGACGCGGCGACGAAGTACGTCCCGGAGTTCTACGATCGGCTGGCGGCGTTGATCCGGCGGACCGCGGAGGCGTAACGCGGGACCGCGCTACTCGACGTCGATGGCGGCGGAGTCGCCGAGCTTGTCCATGGTGACCTCGAGGATGCCGTTGTTGAAGGTGGCCGAGGCGGAGTGCTCGTCGACGCGGGCGGGAAGGCGGACGCGCTCGTCGTACTCGCGGTGTGGAGACGCGGCGCTGATGGTGAGGGTCTTGCCGTCACACTTCAGCTCGATCCCCTCCTTCTCGACCCCAGGGAGGTCGGCGACGAGCCGCACCTGCCCCGACTCGTCGTAGACGTCGACGTGGGTCTCGGAGGAGAACCCGGAGCCATCGCCGACGGCGCCTCCCGTTCCCGTCATCTCGTTCATCATCCGTTCGATCTCGTCGAAGATGTCGCCGAACGGGTCGTCGCGGTCGTCGCCTCTCATGGACGACCGTAGACCGCTCCCGGTCAAAAACTTTCCGTCGCCGGTACCCACGGGGGGATTTCACACGCTCGTTCGGGCGGAATCGCCCGTTTGAAATACTCGACCTGCCATCCACGAGACGAGGCACATGTTCAAGACGCTCGACGATATCGGGTCCGGGAAACGCGTCCTCGTCCGCTTGGATCTCAACTCGCCGGTCGAGGACGGCATCGTCAAGGACAATCGGCGGTTCGCACGCCACGCCCGGACCGTGCGGGAACTCGTCGAGGCCGGACATCGTGTCGTCGTCATAGCCCACCAGGGCCGACCGGGCCGGGACTCCTTCGTCTCGCTCGACCAGCACGCGGACCTCCTCGCCGAGTACGTCGAGACACCCGTCGCATTCGTCGACGACGTCCACGGCGAGGCGGCCGTCGCGGCCATCCGCGACCTTGGCGCCGGCGAAGTGCTCCTGCTCGAGAACGTGCGGATGTGCGAGGACGAACTCCCGGAGAGATCCCCCACGGAACACGCCGACAGCGAGTTCGTCCGATCGCTCGCCCCCGAGTTCGACTGTTACGTGAACGACGCCTACTCGGCGGCCCACCGCTCGCACGCCTCGCTCGTCGGCTTCCCGCGCCACCTCCCCGCCTACGCCGGACGCGTCATGGAGGCGGAGTACGAGGCCAACACCAGCATCGCCAACCGGGAGTTCGACGGCCCAGTGACGATGGTGCTCGGCGGCGCGAAGGCCACCGACGTCATCGACGTGATGTCGGCCCTCGACGAGGGGGTCGACAACTACCTGCTCGGCGGCATCGTCGGCGAACTCTTCCTCCGGGCGGCCGGCTACGACGTGGGCTACGACGTGGGCGACGGCGAACTCTACGACCACCAGTGGGCGGACAACGAGGACCGCATCCGCGAGCTCCTCGCCGAGCGGGCCGATCGCATCCGTCTCCCCGTCGACTTGGCGTACGAACGCGACGAGGAACGGGCGGAGGTTCCCGTGGAGGGCGTCGAGAAGACCCAACCGCTGCTCGACGTGGGAGCGACCACCGTTGGCGACTACGGCGAGGTCATCGAGGACTCCGCGGCCGTCTTCGTGAAAGGCGCCCTCGGCGTGTTCGAGGACGAACGCTTCGCCGACGGCACCGTCGGCATCCTCGAATCCATCGCCTCGACGGACTGCTTTTCCGTCATCGGCGGTGGCGACACCTCCCGTGCGATCGAACTCTACGGCCTCGACGAGGACTACTTCTCTCACGTCTCCATCGCCGGCGGCGCCTACGTGCGGGCGCTCACCGGGCAGTCGCTTCCCGGCGTCGAGGCGCTGTCACGGGACGACTGATTTCCCGCTCCCGTCACTCTACTTCGACGGGTTTCTCGTCGGCCGCTTCCTCATCGACTGCCCCGTCCACGCCCGTCTCCTCGCGTGCGCCGGGAAGGTGCGCATCGATCGAGTACCCCAGCAACCGAAAGAGGAGGTACGCGCCGACGGCCGTGAGGAGCAGTTCGATCACGTAGAGTTCCAGCAGTTCGACGACCGACAGCTCGCCGAGAACGAGGCCCTCCGCGACCAGGAGGAACGCGAGCGTCGCGACGAGTATCAACACCGGCACGAACAACAACAGCAGGCCGACGACTACTAGCTTCCCCTGACGGATGGACTTCTTTCGTTTCATGTTCCCACGACTAGACACCCGAACGGCAAAAGTCACGCCGTCGTGACCGACGGCACGACCTTCGCCCCGGATCAGTAGTCGATGCCGACGCCCATCGCGTCCTCGGTGGTCGCCCTGCTCTCCGCGGCGTCGGCGCCGCCGGTGAGCGCCCGGACCGCGTCGACGTTCTCGGGCACCACGTCGCTCTCCTGGTGGATCGCCTGGAAGAGGTAGAGGTCGCGGCCCTCGACGGTGATCGACTCCGCCCAGATGCAGTTCTCCCAGAGGTCGCCACGGGGCCGGCCGGCGTCGTTCGCGAACTCCTTGAGCTTGCCCGAGCCGTCGATGTCGGCCGATTCGGGGATCAGGAACAGTCGGGACTCGTCGGCGAACAGCTCACGGACCGCGGCGGCGTCGGCCTCGCTCTCCAGCGTGACGTTGACGCTGTGGGTGTGCATCAGCGTCGCCGGCACCTTCATCCCGAGCGTGTCGATGTCGAGGTCGGGGAAGACGGTGTTCACGTCCGGTCCGTGGTGGGAGGGGATGGTCACCGGGTCGGGGAGGATGTCGTCGATCGGTCCGCGGCCGGTCTGTCCGGGGTCGCCCCCGCGACGGACCAACGTGACACGTGCCTTCCCGACGCCGTAGGCCTCCTCCAGCGGGGCGAGGATGCGGGATAGCCCCGTCGTGTTACAGGAGACCACGCGCGCGGAGTCGGCGCCGACGGCCTCGGCGTAGTTGGCGCGGGCGTTGAAGCTCACCTCGGCCACGTCCGCGTCCTCGCCGCCCTGGAAGACGGCCGGGGTGTCGTGGTCGCGGTAGAGCGAGCGGTTCTCGGCGCCGACGCCGGAGGGCGTACAGTCGACGACGACGTCCGCGGCGTCGACCAAGTCCTCGACTTCGCCGGCGAGGTCGAGTCCCGCCTCGCCGAACCGGTCGGCGCGCTCCGGGACGGCCGCGTAGAGGGGGTACCCCTTGCGCGCGGCCGCCTCCGCTTCGAAGTTCGGCCGCGTCTTGGCGACGCCGACGAGTTCCATGTCCGGCTGTGCCGTCACCGCGTCCGCGACGCGCTTGCCGATGGTTCCGTAGCCGTTGACGCCGACCTGTGTCATAGCGCGGAGTCGCGTAGCGACGGCAATAATCGTTTCGAGCCGCGGCGGGTCACCGGTAGGCCATCGCCTGTGCGACTTTCTCGCCGCGGTAGTACCCGGGAGCGGTCGCGACGGTCGCGGGCTTGATCTCCCCGTCGACCGCCCTGAGTCGGAACTCGACTTCCGGCAGCGGAATCCCCTCCTCCATGAGGCGCTCGAACCGCTCGCTCGCGTGTTCTCGGTCCTCCGGGTGGAGGAAGTCGGTGAACGTCGATCCCTCCAGGCCCGCGTGCGTGTCGGCGTTGAGGAAGTCGACGGCGGCGTCGTTCGAGTAGACCAACACGCCGTCGCGGTCGAAGACGATGATCGGGATGGGGGCCGTATCGACCAGGTTGTGGTACCGCTCCTCGGTGCGGCTCACCGCCGTCTCGGCGCGGAACGCCCGGACGCTGTTCTCGATCCGGTTGGCGAGAACGGTGTACTGGTCGGTGCCGCCTCCCTTCTGGAGGTACTCGGTGACGCCGGCGGAGATGGCTCGACTCGCGATTTCCTCCGAGCCACGGCCCGTGAAGAGGACGAAGGGGAGCTTCGGCCGTCCCGTGCGGACGGTCTCCAGAAACTCGATGCCGTTCCGGCCGGGCATGTCGTAATCGGAGACGATACAGTCCACGTCCGCCCCGTCGAGTTGGGCGAGTGCCTCGTCGACGGCCGTCGCCGTTTCGACCGTGATCCGCTCGTCGGCCCGTTCGAGGAACGTCGCCGTCATTTCCACGAACTCCGGATCGTCGTCGACGTGGAGCACGCGGATCGGGTCGACCATACTCGTGGTATGGTCCGGGAGCGAATAGTGCTTTTGTCCTCCGTCCCCCCGCTCTCACGCGGGCGGAGGGCAAGGGATAACCCCGCCGCGTGCGTCCGTTCTCCCATGTCCGACGCGCTCCGAGAGGCCGCCGAGACGGCGGTCCACCAGTGCATGGCCCTGGAGGCCGGCGAGTCCTGTGCCGTCGTCACCGACGACGAGCGCCGCCACATCGGCGACACCCTCTACGAAGTCGCCCGCGACGTGACCGACGACGCGGTCGTCCTCCGGTACCCGCCGGGCGAGCAACACGGCACCGAACCGCCCGCCCCGGTGGCGGCGGCGATGGCCGACGCGGACGTGGTGCTCGCACCGACGACGAAGAGCCTGAGCCACACCCGGGCCCGGAAGCACGCGGCCGACGCCGGCGCCCGCGTCGCGACCCTTCCGGGGATCACCGAGGACGTGATGATCGCGGGCCTGGACGCCGACTACGCGGCCATCGCCCGGCACTGCCGGGAGGTACACGCCCGCGTCGCGGACGCCGACGAGATCAGGGTGACCACGCCCGCCGGCACCGACCTCACGGTCGAACCCGGCGACCGGGAGTGGCTCACCGACACCGGGATGGTCCACGAGGGCGGCGACTTCTCGAACCTGCCGGCCGGCGAGGTGTTCGTCAGCCCCGAGACGGCCGCGGGGACCTACGTCGTCGACGGGACGATGATGCCCCACGGGCTGATCGAGGAGCCGATCCGGTTCGAGGTCGAGGACGGCTACGTCACTCACATCTCCGACGACGCCGTCCGGGAGCAAGTCGAAGCGGGCCGCGAGCAGGTCGGCCGGGACGCCGCCAACCTCGCGGAACTCGGCATCGGTACCAACGTCGGCGTGACCGACCTCGTCGGCTCCGTCCTCCTGGACGAGAAGGCCGCGGGGACCGTCCACGTCGCCATCGGCGACGACGCGAGCATCGGTGGCGACGTCGAGGCACCGCTTCACCTCGACGGAATCCTTCGGGAGCCGACGGTGTACGCGGACGGGGAGGTCGTAGACCTCCCGGAAACCGAGCGGTGAAACCGCGAGGTGGGACGGAAGCGGAACTTCCGACGGTCGAGTAGGGGGCTGAGACCGTCGCCCGCCGTCAGGGTTCGGCGTCCTCGTCCAGGGTTTCCTCGCCGTCGAGGAACCCGTGGTAGGGGCAGACGTACTCGTCGCGGATGATCTGTTCGTCGACGATTTCGAGGCCGAGTTCGTCGAGTTCGCCGGCGATCCGGTTGAGGTCGTCGTGGGTCTTTCCGATGGCGTTGACGTACACGTTCCGCTTGCCGGTCATGATCTCGCGGACGGCCGTGACCCCGTTGACCTTCCGGGCCGCGTTCGCGAGCGTGTCCCGCTCCGTTACCGGCGCCGTACAGATGATCTTCGTGTACAGTGGGTACCCCGCCAGGTCGTAGTCGATGTCGATGTGATACCCTCGAATGATCCCGCTCTCCTCCAGTTTACCGAGTCGCGTCCGCACGGTGCTCGGGGACAGGTCGAGTTTCTCCGCGATGTCGCTCGACGACGTCCGCCGGGCGTCCTGCTGGAGATAGTAGAGGATGGAGCGATCGATGGCATCCAGTTCCCCGTCTTTCATGACTGTTCCCTCTCGTCACCGCGACTTATGCGTGTCCGTCACACCGGCCGACGGCGACGGCCTCGTCCGTGGCCACCTCCTCCGCAGCCCGGTAACGGTATCGGGAATATTGACGAACTATTTTGACGGATCGTTGATTAGACCGGCTAGTTTATGTGGTTCCGTGATATAATTGGGATGTGACCACGTCGCTGCGACGACCGACGCCTGCCAGCCACGAGCCCATGAAAATACGCTCACTCCGACGTTCGACCGACGAAACGACCGACGACGGCTCCGGGGTCGACTTCTGTGTCCTCGGGGGCGGTCCCGTCGCCGCAGCCATCGCCCGCTCCCTCCACGCGGACGGGCACCTCGTCACGGCCGTCGACGAGGGGTCCGACGGTGCGGCCGACCACCGTGTCGTCCGCGGCGATCCGACGGATCTCCAGCAGTTGGCGGCGGCCGATATCGGCGACGGCTCGACGGTGATCGTCGCGACACCCCGGGACGAACGAAACCTCCTCCTCGCCCAACTCGTCCGGACTCACTTCGGCGTCGCCGACGTCGTCGTCCGGGTGAACGACCCCGACCGTCACGACGTCGTCGCCGCCGCCGGCCACGATCCGTTCTGTGTGTCGACCGCCCTCTCGACCGCCCTCGTGGACGAACTGACGCGACCGGTACGCGAAAACGCATGAAGGAACTCGAACGCGACCTCGGCCTCCCGTCGGTCCTCGCGATCAGCATCGGCGCGATGATCGGCAGCGGCATCTTCATTCTGCCCGCGCTCGCGCTCGAAATCGCCGGCCCCGCCGTCGTCCTCGCGTACCTGCTCGCGGGACTGCTGGTGGTTCCGGCCGCACTCTCGAAATCGGAGATGGCCACCGCGATGCCCGAGGCGGGCGGGACCTACATCTACATCGAGCGCGGCATGGGCCCGCTGCTCGGCACCGTCGCCGGCGTCGGCACCTGGTTCTCGCTCTCGTTCAAGGGTGCGCTCGCGCTCGTCGGCGGCGTCCCCTACCTGCTCCTGCTGTTCGACCTGCCGCTGAAACCGGTCGCACTCGGACTGGCGGCGGTCCTGATCCTGGTGAACCTCGTCGGCGCGAAACAGACCGGCCGCCTCCAGGTCGCCATCGTCGTCGTCATGCTGGCGGCGCTCGGCTGGTTCGCCGCCGGAAGCGCTCCGGCCGTACAGTCGGCCAACTACGTGGACTTCTTCGGCTCCGGGTTCGGGGGTCTGTTGGCCGCGACCGGTCTCGTGTTCGTCTCCTACGCCGGCGTCACCAAGGTGGCGAGCATCGCCGAGGAGGTCGAGGATCCCGGCCGGAACATCCCGCTCGGCATCCTCGGGTCGCTCGCGTTCACGACCGTCCTGTACGTGGCCATCGTCGCCGTCCTCGTCGGGATCACCGACCCCGGAAGCGTCGCCGGGTCGCTGACGCCGGTGGCCGTCGCCGCCGAGGTGACCCTCGGCGAGGCGGGTGTCGTCGCCGTCATCCTCGCGGCCATCCTCGCGCTCGTCTCGACGGCCAACGCCGGCATCCTCTCCTCGTCGCGGTACCCCTTCGCGATGAGCCGGGACAAGTTGGCGCCGCCGTCGCTCTCGGGCGTCAGCGACCGGTTCGGGACGCCGGTCACCTCGATCACGCTCACGGGTGTGGTGTTGCTCGCGCTCATCGCCTTCGTCCCGATACTCGAGATCGCGAAACTGGCGAGCGCCTTCCAGATCATCGTCTTCGCCCTGATCAACGTCGCGGTCGTCGCCTTCCGCGAGGGGAACGCCGACTACGACCCCGAGTTCACGTCGCCGCTGTACCCCTGGATGCAGATCTTCGGCGCCATCACGGGCGTGCTCCTGTTGACACAGATGGGAGCCGTCGCGCTCCTCGGCGCCCTCGTGATCACGGTCGGGAGCGTCGTCTGGTACTTCGTCTACGTCCGCCCGCGGGTGCGCCGCGAGGGCGTCGCGACGGACGCGATCCGGCGACAGGTCGGACGGAACGCGCTCGCCGATGTCGAGTCCGCCGCCACCGAGGACACCCACGAGGTGCTCGTCGCGCTGACGAAGGCCGTCGGCGCGGAGCGGGAACGCTCCCTCGTCGCGCTGGCGGCGGACGTCGTCCGGCCACACGACGGGCG
Organism: Haloplanus salinarum; assembly: GCF_009762275.1. Taxonomy (NCBI): domain Archaea; kingdom Methanobacteriati; phylum Methanobacteriota; class Halobacteria; order Halobacteriales; family Haloferacaceae; genus Haloplanus; species Haloplanus salinarum. The sequence continues at coordinate 2,458,747 of NZ_CP034345.1, forward strand.
CGTGGTCGTCGTTCGGTTCGAGGAGATCCCCGACCAGGCCCCGCTCACCGAGAACGCCACCGTCCAGTCGGCGGCCGATCGCACCTTCGAGGCCCGGGTCGAAGCCCTCGGCGCGGAGTTCGACGTCGCGGTCGAGGCCGACGAGGTGGTCAGCCACGACACCAAACACGCCGTCGTCAACTTCGCCGATCACCACGGCATGGACGCGATCCTCGCCGAACACGAACCGCTCCGCCTCCGATCACGGCTGCTCGGCGACCCCGTCGACTGGGTCGTCCGGCACGCGTCCTGTGACGTGTTCCTCGTCGACAACGTCGGCTACGACGCCCCGACCCACGTCGCCCTCTCCGGGGACGGCGGGCCGTACGACTCGCGGGCCGTGGCGCTGGCCGACGCCGTCGCCACCGCGAACGACGGTCGGATCTCGCTCTGGTACCCCGACGACGGGGGGACGGACCGACACAGCCGCACGATGGACGACTACCAGTCCGAGCTGTCGTCGCTGCTGTCGGTCCCCGTCCGCTCCGAGACGCTCCGCACCGACGGCGGGAACCTCGCGTCCCCGGACCTGCTCGTGCGCACCGGCGCCGACCACCGGCTCCGGAACGCCCTGTTCGACGACCGGCCGACGGTCCCGAGTCCGGGCTGTACGACCGTCACCGTCTACCCGCAGGCGGACCGCCGACCGCCGTTCGCCCGACGGCTGCTCGAACGGTTCGTCTTCTGATCCCGTCGGCGGGCACGTCGACGGCCGTCGTCGGAAGGGCGGATTTTTACCGCCTGACCGGCTACGTCGAGCCATGAGCCATCCCGGCCCCGACGCGGGTGACCGCGTCGCACTCGCCTGTCCCTCCTGTTCGACGACGGAACCGACCGTCCACGAGGTGTTGAAACCCGGCGGTCACGTCACCGTCCGGTGTACGGCCTGCGACCACGTCCACAAGGAGCGGTACGACCCGCCCCGCGAGGTCGAACTCGACGTGATCGTCTCACAGGACGACGAGTCGCTGTCGACGACCGTCGACGCGCCACCCGCCGATACGGTCGCCGTGGGCGACGAGTTCGTCGTCGACACGGCCGAGGCGATCATGCAGGTGCGGATCACCTCGATCGAAGTCGGCGGCGACACCCGCGCCGAGGAGGCGACGGTCGAGGACGTCGCGACGCTGTGGACCCGCGCCGTCGACAACGTCCGCGTCAACGTGACCGTCCACCCGAACGACGGGCGGCGTGACGACTCCCGAAGCGTCACCGTCTCGGTGCCCGGCGATCACGAGTTCGTCGTCGGCGAGACGGCGGCGTTCGGCGACGAGGAGTTCGAGATCACCGGCGTCCAGGTGCGTGACGACGCCCCCGAGTACCGCTTCGAGAAACTCGACCACGACGGCGACTCCGTGTTCGCGAAGGACACGAAGCGGGTGTACGGCCGTGACGTCACCTCCGCCGCGTGGTCGGCGTGGTGACGGGCGGGATGCCCACCGACTTCGACCGCGCCCGCGACGCCCTCGCCGACCGCCTGATCGAGGCGGGGCGGATCGAGCGCCCCGAGACCGAACGGGCGATGCGAGCCGTCCCCCGCCACGAGTTCGTGCCCGACGAGCGCCGCGACGCGGCCTACCACGACCGGCCCCTCCCGATCGGGGAGGGACAGACGATCAGCGCCCCGCACATGGTGGCGACGATGACGGACCTGCTCGCGCCCGACTCCGGCGACGACGTCCTGGAGATCGGCACCGGCTGTGGCTACCACGCCGCGGTGACGAGCGAGGTCATCGGCGACGGGACCGTCTACAGCGTCGAGTACGAACCCGCCCTCGCCCGCGAGGCGCGCGACCGACTCGACCGCCTGGGCTACGGTGACGACGTTCGCGTCCGCGTGGGCGACGGCCGCGACGGCTGGCCGGAACACGCTCCCTACGACGGGGCGTATCTCACGTGTGCGCCCGCGTCGCTCCCCGAACCCGTCGTCGAGCAGGTGCGTCCCGGCGGCCGGATCGTCGGCCCGGTCGGCCGCGGGCGGCAGGTACTCGTCAGCCTGACCCGGCGGGCCGACGGCGGCGTCGACCGCGAGACCCACGGCGCGGTGCGGTTCGTCTCCATGCAGGGCGACGACTGAGCGGCCGCGACCGTCCGTGAATCCCGACGACAGGCGGGGTAATTCCTATCGGTCGAGAATCACGACCCGCCTTTTATCAACGTTCCGTTGTAGCCAGTGAGGAGATGAGTGGGGCCACGACCCGCCAATCGACTGCCCAGGCGTTCGATCTGCAAAGCGTTCTCGAAGCGTTCAACCTCCCTTCGTTCGCACTCGATGCGTCGGGAACGGTCGTCGCGTGGGATCGACAGATCGCCGATCTGCTCGGCGTCCCCGCGGACGACATCGTCGGCGAACGCGAACTCGGGAGCCAGGTTTACGCGGACGAGACGAAACTGACGCTGGCGGAGAAGGTCCTCGAAGCGCCGGCCGAGACACACGTCGCGTACGAGGACGTCGAACTGGCCGACGAGGAGTACGCGCTCCTCAGTAGCGAGGCCGGTAACGTCTACGAGGACAAGAGTACGCTTCGCGGACGGGACATCTGGTTCATCGCCGCACCGATCTTCGCGGACGACGGCGACGGCCTGACCGGCGTCATCGAGATCGTTCAGGATATCTCCGAGTCGGCCCGCCACCAGCGCGAGCTAGAGGAGTTGTTCGACGCACTCATCGAGACGATGAGTGCCTACGAGACGGGAACGTTCGACGCGACCGTCGAGTTCGACACGGCGGAGACGATCCTCGAAGACGACTTCCTCCGCATCATCGACAACGTCGACCGGATGGGAGCACGGATCGAGGCGTTGATCGAGGAGATCGAGGTGGATATCGCGGAACTCGACCGGGCCGCGGACGACGTCGCGACCTCCGCCCAGCAGATCAACGATCTGACGAGCGAACAGGCCGACGACATCACCCGCATCTCGTCGGAGGTCAGCAATCTGAGTGCGACCGTCGAGGAGGTCGCCTCGACGGCCGAGCAGGTCGCGGAGACGAGCACTCGCGCCGAGCGACTCGCGGATCGCGGGAGCGACTCAGCGCGGGAGGCGATGACTGTCATGGAGACCGTCGGCGACTCGGCCGACGACGTTGCCGAAGACGTCGACGCCCTCCGCGGACGGATGGCCGAGATCGACGAGATCGTCGACGTCATCAACGACCTGGCGGAGCAGACCAACATCCTCGCGCTGAACGCCTCCATCGAGGCGGCGCGGGCCGGCGAGGCCGGCGAGGGGTTCGCCGTCGTCGCCGACGAGGTCAAGAGCCTCGCCGAGCGTTCCCAGAACCACGCCGGCGAGATCGAGGAGATGGTGGCCGAGATTCGCTCCGAGACGGATCGCACGATGTCGAACCTCCAGGAGACGACCGACCGCCTCGACGGCGGCGTCGACCAGGTCGAGGAGGCGATGGCCCGCTTCGAGGACATCGCGGAAGCGGTCACCGAGGCCTCCGACGGCATCACCCAGGTCGCAGACGCGACCGACGAACAGGCCGCGAGCGCCGAGGAGATCGCGAGCATGGTCGATCAGGCTGCGAGCAAGGCCGACACCGTGTCGGACTCGGTCGCGGACATCGTCGCCAGTACCGAGGAGCAAGCCGCGATGGTCTCGGAGATCGACGGGAGCGTCTCGGAACTGACCAGCGACGAGTGAGTCCCCGACCGTCGGCCGTCCCCGTCCCGGTCGTCCCCGGTTTCAATAGATGCATAAGCACCCGTTCCGTTGTCCCGACATGGACCAAACGGTGTTGCGCGAGGACATGGTCGACGGCCTCGACCACGCCCTCGGCGGCCTCGACGAGTCGCTCGGGGTCGCTATGCAATCGGTCCCCCGGCACGCGTTCGTCGAGGACCGACCCTACGACGACCGTCGCGGCGAACACGCCGGGACCGCGGTCCTCGCGCCACGAACCGTCGCCAGGCTCGTCGAGGCGCTCGCCGTCGAGGACGACGACACCGTCCTCGTCGTCGGCGCCGGCGTCGGCTACACGGCCGCCCTCCTCGCGGAACTCGTCGGCGAGCGACGCGTCCACGCGGTCGACATCGTCCGCCGACTCGTCCTCGAAGCGCGCCACAACCTCGGGCAGGCGGGCTACGAGGGCGTCCTCGTCGACCGGCGTGACGGCGCCGACGGCCTCCCCGAGTACGCCCCGTTCGACCGCGTCCTCGTCGAGGCGGCAGCGGTCCGCCCGCCGCGGGCGCTGGTCGACCAGCTCGCCCTGGGTGGCCGCCTCGTGATGCCGATGGGGACGCCCGACCCGACGCTCGTCGCGGTCGAAGCCGACGACTCCGCCGACGGGTACGCGGTCGTCGAGGAGTTCGGCCCCCTGACGCTCGCACCCCTGCTCGTCGACGGCGAACAGGCGGGGGGCGTCACCCGCAACCGCACCGAGCGCGAGGACCGCGAGTTCGCCGAGCAGGGCTACTTCGCGCCGACCGGGTGGGAACAGGAGTGGATCGACTGGGACGAACGGCTCGACGGCGGCCGCGGCCACCACCGTCGCTGAGCGGCGGACACCGGCCGCCTACCCCCGTACCACCAGTACCTTCGCGTTCCCCCGGCGGTCGACGTAGCCGCTCCCGGCCGGCGGTTTCACCTCGATTACCAGCGTCCCCTCGTCCTGATTCGACCGGAGGCTCGGTGTCGCCGTGACCGTCGCCGTCCCGTCCTCGCCGGTGGTCGCCGTCCGGACCCCGTCGAGGTCGGCGCTCCCGGCCTTGACGATCACCGTCGCGTCGGCGACCGACGACCCGTCGGCGCCGACGACGGTCAGTTCGAGCGACCGCTCCCCAGGGTTCACCACCTCCGGCTCCGGCCGCACGTCGAGTTCCGTCGTCGACAGCCCCTGGATCCCGGTCAGCATGTTCATCATGACGCTCAGGCTGGCGACGCCGATGACCAGCGCGATGACCAGCCTGATCGGTAACCCCTCGATGGCCCGTCGATCCGCTCGGAACGATTCGAACACGGCCCGGCATGCTTCCGCCCTCGCATTTGAACCTCCGGGCGGAGCTTTAGGTACGGTCGGGCGGCCACTCCCCGTCGTGCACGTACTCGGACGCGACGAGGGGACGGGACCGGCGGTTCGACTGGGGCGCTACCGTGCGGCGGACGGCAGCGACGGGGCGACGGTCGGACTCGACCTGGACCGTCCGCACGCCGCGTTGATCGTCGGCAAGCGGGGGTACGGCAAGTCACACACGCTCGGCGTCCTCGCCGAGGACGCGGCGCGGGCGGCGGGGGTCGCCCCCGTCGTCGTTGATCCGATGGGCGGCTTCGACGGCCTCGCCGTCGGCGACGCCGTGCCGGCACACGCCGTCGACGCACCCACGGTCCCCGCGGCGACGCTCCCGCCGCCGGCCTGGCCCGCGCTGTTCGACCTCTCGCCGACCGACCCCGTCGGCGCCCTGCTCTGGGACGCGGCGGCGGCGGCCGACTCCCTGGCGGCGATGATCGATCGGGTCGAGACGGCGGCCGTCGACGGCGACGTCCGGCGCGCCGCCCGCAACCACCTCGACCTCGCCGACTCCTGGGGGGTGTTCGCCCCCGACGGCCTCGCGCCGGACGCCCTCCTCTCGGGTGCGGCGACCGTCCTCGACTGCTCGGGGCTCGACGACAGACCGGCCGCGGCGCTGGTCCGTGCCGTCGCTCGCGGCCTGTACGACGTCTGTGTCGAACACTGCCCCGACCGCCTGCCCTGGCTCATGGTCGACGAGGTCCACGCCTTCGCCGACGGCGTGGCGGCGTCGGCGCTGGAGACGGTGGTGACCCGCGGGCGGACCCCCGGCGTCTCGCTGGTCGCGGCCACCCAGCGGCCGAGCGCGCTCCCGTCGGTCGCCGTCTCGCAGGCGGACCTGCTGATCGCCCACCGGCTGACCGCCGCCGCCGACGTGGAGGCCTTGGCGGCCGCCGCCCCGACCTACCTCTCGGGGACGCTCCGCGAGCGTCTGCCGACGACCCCCGGCGGCACCGTCGTCGTCGATGACGCCACCGAGTCGGTCCACGGCGTGCAGGTGCGGCGCCGGGAGACGCCCCACGGCGGCGCCGACCCGCGGGCCAGCGACCGCGCCGGTCAGTCGTCCAGTCCCGTCCCACAGTCGGGACACTCGCCCTCGACGACGGGGACCGGCGCCGAGCAGGTCGGACAGTAGTCGAGATAACAGGCGGGCTCGCCCATACCCCGGCTTCGACCCCGGCGAGGGTAAACGTTCGGCGTCGGACGGATCGCCACCGGGAACGGCGACACACACACGTTTTGCCCACGGAGCACCTACGGTTTCGGCATGAACGGAGCGGACCGAGTCATGCTCCTCGGGGTACTGTTGATCTTTTTGCTGATCCTGCTCGGTCTCGTCGCCGCGTTCGTCGTCGGGTGAGCCGATACCGGCGCTCACTCGTCGCTACGCTCCTCGTTCGTCGTCGGCGTCGGCAGAAAGACGCCCGGAGCGGGATTTGAACCCGGAGGACTTCGCTCGCGGTGCTCGCTCGTCCTCAGGTTCAAATCCGCTGTAGCGTTTCGCGGACGCCAGCACTCACTCGTCGCTACGCTCCTCGTTCGTCGTCGGCGTCGGCAGAAAGACGCCCGGAGCGGGATTTGAACCCGCGTCACGACCGTGACAGGGCGCCGCTCCATTTGGTCCTTCGCAAGTGCCACTTTCAAGTGGCTCATGCACTTCTACGCCGAAAGTTACTGCCTCTGTAACGTACTACGAGAGTGGCACATAAATAGGTGCCCCCGTAGATGGCGGTACAGGCGTGTGGTTTCCACATTTCAGTAATCAATAGAAGAAATAATCCACACAACCGACTGCGCTCATCTTGACGGCCATCTTCAGTACCCCTCCAGTTCCGGTGGAAACGCTTACTGCGTGGTGGGTGGGTGGATAGGAGGAGTGGAATAGGGTGGGGATGGGGGTGGGGTTAGCACACGGGCACGCGCTTCGCTCGCGTATGTTGGTAACTTTGCCCTCGTGACTACCCCTATTTCACCACGGTTTCATCGCGCCGACCGCATGGATACGACCCACAAACTCATGACAAGAACTACGACAAGGCGATGACGAACGAGTAGATTGAGCGACGGAGGACTCTCTCGTGGATGTTTAATTCAGATTATCCTCGCACAGAAGTATTATTTTACTGGTTGTTTATTGAGCGGGTATGGGAGATGACGATGTGAGAAGTACGGTTGACAAAGGATTTGTTACCTGCAATGATTGCGGTAAAAAGAACCCGCCGACTAAAAATAAATGTAAGAATTGTGGGAATTCCTTGTGACTGAAAGAGACGAAGAAGAACTTGGGTGGATCACCTGCGACAATTGCGGTACAAAAAACCCTCCAACGAAAACCAATTGTAAAGATTGTAATCGCTCTCTTTAGATCGGTATGGAAATTCTTTCAACAATTCTCGGCACATGGTCGGGGAGGTTAATCGCACTCTGTTTGTTGGAGATGCTGTTTTTTCTATTCTACAGCCCACAATACTTTCTATCAATTGTTGGTAGAGATCAAGATGCAAAAGAGTTGAGCGGCAAGTACCGGTCAAGTGCCCTTTCAATAGCAGGATTAGTGTTCGCTGGAATTACTTTCGTGTTAGCCAACGCAGAGAGCATACCTAACGTGGAGCCTGCTCTCGAAGTTCTGTATGTTTCTGTTGGTTTCCTCATTTGTTCATTTCTCATAGAAGGTCTAACAAATCATAGATACATTTGGTTAATGTATCAAGAAATAGTATTAGAGTACGGCGTAATTGGGCTATTACTTGGATTGTGGTTGCTGTCTGAATCTGTTGCTCCATCGTCAGCAAGAGTGAGTCTTGCTGTTCTCATTATTGCCAGTCTACTACGTGCGAGAGAGGTTGTTGGCGAAATAGAAGCATACAGCAATCTTGGAGACAAATCCCGAAGACAGTTTTTGTGGGATTTCATTTGGCGAGTAGAGAAGTAACCTCACTAATTCACAGCATGTTCGTTCCGTCAGTAAAGTACGTCCGTTCTTGAGACATAGCCGCTTCGCCGTACATGTGGTACCGCGGGGATAGGTAGAGGAAATTAGCAACGATCATCGGCTTCACTCACGTACATTGGTAGGCAGATCCCTCGAATTCTTGTTAGAATAACCACAATAAAATGATGTTTCCCCGGAAGAAATAACAGATGTGGCACTCTTTCAGAACTGTCCAGAGTGCGAGGGTAACGATTGGGCCACGCCTGTATTTCAATCCGACATCCGATGTAAGCAATGCGGGCTTGAAATTGACCCTGAAGAAGTCAAAAAGGAGCCGAAAAGCATCCTTAATGACATCGTCAGCGACGAGCCGAAAGTATCCAGTCAAAAAAATCGCGAGTATTCCGATGATCTTCGTAGCCGCGTGAACGATAAAAAGACGGAGGGATGGGAAGTGCTGGAATACAAAAGCGACCATGTCGTCATGGGAAAACAAAAGAAAGCAGGTCTGATTCGGCACTTCGTGACGTTTCTCTTGACGGCCCCACTGACGCTTGGGATGGGGAACGCCGCGTACCATGAGTACAAGAAACGCCAGTACGAGAAAATGGTTTTACGCGAAAAAGAAGAACTTGATCCTCGGGAAGAAACACCGTCCGAAGCACTCGAATCCTTGGAAGAATTACGCGAGGATGGCCTTATTTCAGACACCGAGTACGAAGCAAAGAGGAAAGAAATTCTCGAACGGCTCTAACAGAAGCAGTTTGGTGGCTCTACCGACCTGACCAAGTTCTACTATCGCGGCGGATACTAAACTTCGCTCACAGTGATGCGAGCGACGCAGTCTCAAGCGATTGAAGCACGCCACTTTAATTGTAAGTGTCCTCAAAAGAGGAAGACATGGAGCCGGAGGCCGTCGCCGAGTACGTCGAAGAATCTCGGCAACTTATCGAGACTTCTCCTCGGATGGACGAGCAAAACACGAAGGTTCGTCTCATCCAACCCTTCCTTGAACTCCTCGGGTGGAACCTCCGCTCGACCGAAGTAGAACTTGAGTACAGAGTCACGATGGGGTCAAGCACTACCCACGTCGATTACGCCCTCCTCGTTGGGGACGCCCCGGTCGTGTTCGTGGAAGCCAAGCCGATCAACTCCAGTCTGTCCGATAGCGATGTACGGCAGTTGCGGAGTTACATGCGGCAGGAACTCGAAGTCGATTGGGGAATCCTCACCAACGGACAGTCCTTCGAGGTACTGACAAAGAGCCGGAGTACGCGAAACGGCGAGGAAATCTCCGTCGTCCAATTCGACCTCGACGATCTCGATAATAACCCCGACATCCTCGAAATCCTCTCGAAAGAAGCCATCCGCTCGGGGAAGGCAGATGAAATTGCCGAGCAGGTGGCCCGGACGAACGCAGTGATCGGCCACCTCACCGAGGACGAATCACGGGTGGCCGAAAGCGTGGCCGAGGCGATTGAATCGGAAGTGGGTGAGTTTCCGATAGACCTCGAAGAACAGGCCCGCGAGTTCGTTCAAGATTTGGTGACGGTTCTCCGAGAACAGCGGCAGTTCGTCAGCGAAGATCGCCCAACGGAGTCCGAATCCGAGGAATCAGAGATCGGATCTGCGGACGATCCCGACAATCCGGATGATCTCGAACCGCGTCGAAATCTGATTGCGGGAACCATCCGCCGGAGCGAGATCGAGGGAGATCCGGACGCACGAGTCGCAGTCTTCCCAACTCGATCATCCGGACTACCGTTCCTCAAGGAAAATGAGGCGTGGGGATTCGTCAGAGTGGGCCGGGATTTCGACTACGTGGCGATGTACGTCACGGGCGACGTGCGCGAGATCAAATACTTCGCGGAAGTCGATGAGGTGATCGAACCCGAGGAGGCAGGGCTGGAGCGTGATCCACTCGATTACAAAGACCGAGCGAAACTCGCGGAAAACAAGATGGTGGTCAAATTCAAATCCGGGTCGCTCTACGAACTGGAAGATCCGATACCCTACGAATCGAATTACCCGCAGGGTCTACGCTACACGACGCTCGAAAAAATTAGAACGGGGAATACGACGGATGACGTTCTCTGACTCTGTTTCAGAAAAATGTAATTAGAATCCTCGACTTGCCCGAGATCCACGACGCGGCGTGAAAGCGTACCACTTCACCGACGCCACCACTGCACCGAGCATGAGTTGGACCACGATCTGCTCGACAGACGTGGGGGGCAGGTACTTGGTGACGAGGTAATCAACGGTTGCCATGATGAACGAACCGCCGACTGTCTCGACGTAAGCATTCCAGAGCGCGAGGAGTCCGGCTCCGTAGATGTACATGGCAATCGGATTGCCGGTCAGGGACCCCGTGAAATAGTTCACCATGCCGCGCTCGTAGCCGAACGGTTTAGCCATCGTCACCACCTGCGAGTGCCGAGGATGCTATTCGGTACTTGACCATCAGGAGAAGCCGATTTCTCTGTTTCATCGTCTTTCTTGCCTCCTGCTGTTATTTCAGATGGAGGCATCCGACAATTCGTGAACAATTCTAAAAAACGTGGCGGCGAGGATACAGGAACCACGACTGAACACAGATTCTCGGTGTACCGCGAGGACGAGGCGAGTCAGACGGTTTTCAATACCCCCTCAATCACTCCTCACTCCTCGTCATCGAGACTAAAACAAGTGGCAAACACTCCTTTCTGTCCGCCTCCAGCGTACTGTTCACAATCTCAAATTCGAGTCACAAATTCCCGAAGTGTTAACAGAGTCCTCGCCGTCGGTCAACTAACCCCTGCGAGGTTCCTCTCTCAATGCCACCGGAATCACAAGCCACCACACCTACCGAGTTCGTAGAAGAAGCCTTCGACACGTCAATCAGCGATGAATCCGTCTCCGACCTCCTCTCGGTCATCGACCGCACCATCTCGAATCTCCGCGAACAGGTAGACGACGACACGCTCGGGAAGATGCTCCGAGCAGGACCCGGTTCGTACCGCTTCCGCGGAAGCATGACCCGAGACGGCCTCCAGCCCGAGCCGTTCACACAGGATGCCGTCATCGAGCCTCTGCTTGACGCACTCGGTTACGATTACGCGACCGAGGCCGGTGGACTCTCCGGCGGGCGGACGATGGTGGCCGACTACACCGTCTCTCTGCGCGACCACCCCGAGATCGACTCCACGCGACTACTCGTCGAGGCCGAACCCATCAACAAGGACCTCGACAACCGCGACCACGGCGTCGGGCAGGTCAAAGACTGGTTGAGACAACGTGAGTTCGAGTCCGATTTCGGATTCGCTACCGATGGCCTCCGGTGGGTGTTCGTTCGCTACGACTCGGATTCGTACACACACAACATCATTGAGGAGGTGGACCTCCAGCCGGTGTTCGTCGCGCTGTTCGAGAATCAAACGTCCGCCGCGCCGGACCCACTCGACGAGGCCGTTTTCGAGGCCGACCGCGAGGACGTGGCGGCGCTTCAGCAGACGTTCGCGTTCGAGAACTTCCTCACAATCGCTGGTGAGGCCCGCGAGGTCATCGAACGCAAACAGCAGGAGATCACCGACGAGTTCTACGACGACTACATACGGTACGTATTCGGCGTCGTGGAAGGCGACGACGACCGTTCGGGCCGCTCACTCGTCGGGGATGGGGTCGCCAAGCCAGCGGGTGCGGACGAGGAGCAAGCCCGGCTGTTCGCGGTCGAACTGATGAACCGGCTCATCTTCGTGAAGTTCCTCGAAGACAAACACATCGTCGAGCCGGACCTCCTCGAAGCCCTTGTCGAAGCCTACGAGGACGGACTCTACCCGGACTCGCTGTACCAGTCGCTCCTCCAAGACCTGTTCTACGACGTGATGAACACATCGCCAGAGGAGCGTTCTCCCCATGTCCAGAACATCGACCTGTTCGCAGACATCCCGTACCTCAACGGTGGCCTGTTCAGCCCGACCATTGAGGGCGAGGACTTCGACGAGGAAGACTTCGATGTCGCCAACAGCGTCCTGTTCGACATCATCGAACTCTTGAGCGAGTACAGTTTCTCCGCGGCGGGCGCACCGACGGAACTGGACCCGAGCGTCCTCGGCAACGTCTTCGAGAAAACGGTCAACTACATCACCACCGACAACGCGGACACGAACAAGGAACTCGGGGCCTACTACACGCCGAGCGAAATCACGCGCTTCTGCGCGGAGGAGACGGTTCGCCCCGCCCTGCGCGACCGCTTCGAGCGAACCCTCGTGGAGGAGCGCGATTGGCCGGAGGCGGAGGCCACGGGGTTCGACTCGGTGTACGAACTCATCGAGAGCCTGCCCGGTCGGTGGGGGACTATCAGCAGTCTGCTCGCCACGGTGGACGACTTCCGCGTCGTGGACCCGGCGTGTGGGAGCGGACATTTCCTCACGTCGGCACTGGAGGAGATCGTCAGCATCCGCAAGGCGCTGTACTCGCGCCACGAATCCAGTCAGCCGGAGTACAACCTCCGCAAGCAGACGGTGCTGAAGAACATCTACGGCGTGGACATCATGGGACCGGCGGTCGAGATCGGGAAACTCCGCCTGTGGCTATCCATCATCGGGGACCTCGAACGCGAGGATTTGGACGAACTCGACGAGGACGAACTCGCACTCCCAAACATCGTGTTCAACCTCCGGCAGGGCAACAGCCTCGTGGGGTACACCGGCTTCCCCGAGACGACCGACAACGGCGAGTTCACGCTGGAGCGATTCAACGAGGACACTGTTCGGGAGCGGTACGAGGGCATCATCGAGTCGATTCGTCGCCACGAGCAGGGCGGAGAGGAGGCCGACCGTCACCGCCGCGAAGCGTTCGAGCAACTACGTGAGTCCCGCGAGGACCTTCTTGACGACATCCACGCCGACTTCGTGGACGCGGGCATCGACGGCATCACGAAAGAGCAGGTTGCGGACCTTGACCCGTTCAATTGGGTGCTGGAGTTCGCGGAGGTTTACGCAGATGGCGGGTTCGATGTCATCGTTGGCAATCCGCCGTGGGACCGAATCAAACCAAATCGTGATGACTTCTTTAGTCGGTACGATTCGGAATTTCGGACACTCTCAACCAATCAAAAAGACGATAGGATAGGCGAGATTTTGGAAGATGAGGGCATCAGAAAACGGTGGGAAGAATACCAGCGTCAGATTCGTCTTCAGGCGGACTACTTCAACGACGGTGATGCTTTCACCAAACAGCGGTCGAAGATCGCAGGTCGAACGCAGGCGTCGGAGAACGACCTTTCCTCGCTTTTCTTTGAACGCGTCTTCGACATCGCACGCGAGGATGGCTATGTCACGCAAGTTCTCCCCGGTCGCATCTTCCATGGAGCACCAACGAAGACGCTCCGCGAACATCTGCTTAATGAGACTACCGTGTCCTCGCTCGTGAGTTTTGAGAATCACGGCATCTTCAACAACATCGACAATCGATACAATTTCGGCATCGTCACATTCGAGAACCGGGGAGAGACAGATGTTCTCCGTGGTATTTTTGAACAAACTGACCTTGGTATTCTGGAAGACTCGGACGAATTTCTTGTCGAAATTCCGAGAAGGGTATTAACGGGATTCGCGCCCTCCTCACTGCTCTTTCCACGTATTCAATCTGATCAGGACGTAGGAGTTCTCAATACACTGGTTTCGCACCCTTCGGTCGGTGACGAAGGGAGGGACTGGTATGCTAATCCTTTCTACCCGCTCCACAAAACGAGCGACAAAGAGCGGTTCTTTGACACACCCGAAGATTGCCAATACCCCATTTTAACAGGCCGTAATTTTTTCCAATTTTCTTACACACCAGACTTCTATGACGATTTGGAGCCTCCGTTCCAGTGGAGTGTAGATGAGGAGATTGACCCTTCCCGGAGCGCGAAACAGCGAATCCGTGAAAAGAAGGTTCGGTCACTAAAAAAGAGTCTGTACGAGGCGTTTGATGGGTCAGGTTCGATGAAAGGTTTTGTAAACGACCTACTGGAGGAGGAACGTGGGCGACCACTTTCACCCAAGGATGTCCGTCTCCCTTCAACTACGTACAGGGTGGGATTTCGGCGCGTAGCAAGGGGGACAGACGAGCGGAGTATGATTTCAGCAGTTATTCCTCCCGGCCCCGTTTGCGATTACAGTTTCTACGTAATCGAACCGTTTGAGATTAAACCAAGTCAGGAGGACTTGTCCGAATTTCCGCTACACAGCGTGTACGAACAGGTATTCTCCGACAGAGAACTGTTCGCCGCGTTGGGGCTGTTCAACAGTATCTCCTTCGACTTCCTCATCCGGCGGAAAATAGACAATAGCATCCCGATTTACAGTTTCAAAGAGACACAAATTCCTGACCTCACCAAGGGCGACGACTGGTTCGAGTACATCTCGACCCGTGCTGCCCGTCTAAACTGCTACGGCGAGGCGTTCGCGGAAATGCGCGACCGGCTCGGTGGCATCGATCCGGCCACCGACATGGACGAGCGTCGTGAACTCCAAGCCGAACTCGATGCGGCGGCGTTCCACGCCTACGGCCTCAATCACGAGCAGACCGAATTTGTGCTGGAGGACTTCCACCGAGTGCGCGACCCACGCATCATGGACGAGGCGTACTTCGAGATGGTGCTGGAGAAGTACGAGTCGTTGAGCGAGTGACTACTTTGAGGTGTGGAGAAAGCCGCCGTCGTTCAGTGGCGGTCGCAGATCGCGCCATCGAAAATCCGCCGTCTCTCCCGTCTCCAGTTCAACGCGGTAAATCTCTCCCGCTCGTTCCTCGCTGGTCACAATGTCGGCGTCGTCCTCCAGCACCTCAACGACGATCCCGTGGAGGCCGTGGTAGCGGTCGTGGTCCGGGTCAGTCTCGTCGGGGATGTCTACCCGAACAGGGTCGCCTTCGTTGAGTTCGTCCATTTGATTTTGGATTGTGTGCCGCGAGGACGTGCTTTGTTGTGTCAGTCCCGCCTCACCTCGGTCCACTCGGAGTCGCACGTCTCGCAGGTGTACTGCTCTTTGGTTACTGTGGGTTCCTGCTTCTCGTGACGCCAAACGTCGCTGTTGTCGCCGCATCGAGGGCAAGTCGTTTCGGTCTTCTGTGCGATGGGCATAGCGGATGTTCTGACAGTACCAAGTTTTCGGGTGCTGGTTTAGAAGTGACCTGTTCACGAGTTGGGCGACGGTTCAGCCTTGGTCAGTTCTCGTTCTACTGGTACTCGTCGGTGAGTCCCGATTTTGTTACACATCTTACTATCGGAAGACCCACCGCAAGAGTCGCGGCGCACAGAGTCTCGACTGTGAACCTCGGAAGTGTTTACACCGGGGATGGAAGCGGGACCCCAAAGGTTTCGTATCCGACACACTTGCCCAAATAATACGACATTTGTCGAACCATCACTCATTTTCCTGTACCAGTCAGGATAGACCGATGTATCGTTTTCCGTGTGATTATTTTAGAATCAGAACTTTATCGCAGTATCCGAACGAGGTCGCCGCTACTCTGTGAGTGTCTTTTCGGCTTTCGAGCGAATCCGTTGCGCCTCATGACGGACGGACGTGCGGCGAGACTCGTTGGTGACGATCTCGTCCATCTCGTCCAGCAGGAACGCGGCTTCGCGTGGGTTCAGTTCCACTTCCATACACCACCTTTCGTGTATCACAGCATAAACTCAAGCGTCAATTCTTTAATTTCCCCATAGAATCGAACTATGTTAGTGTACTAATGTGGTTTACCTCTACTGTCTACCGCTCTGCGGTTAACCGCGAGGACGGGTTTGCTTTGGTAGAAATTGGTAGTAGACAATTAGACTCTACTGTTTAGTAGTAAGGTACGCCAGTAGGGTACACCAAGTACAACTAAAATAGTGTTAACCACACATGCAAAGCCAAGACCGTCCTCGCGGTTCTCCGGTAGTAGCGAACACTAATAGCGTTATTCAGTAGAACTTATTGGTCTTACTGGTGAACAAGTAAGGACTCCCATACTGGTGCCCCTTCCCGCGTGCCCGGGAAAGTCCAAAATCCACCCTGTGTGTTCCGGTTCTCACAGAGCCGCTGTCAGAGGCCTCTCACTCTGCCGCTGTTGCGTTTCGTTGGTATCCATGAGAGTATGGACATCTCATTTTCAAATCGCTCTTAACACCCCTCATCGTCTTTAGATTTGATTTGATTTTTACTAATTCAATAATTGGGGAGGATTGGACAAATTTCCCTTGCTGACGATACACTCATAAAAGTAAACAAATGTGCTATTCTTTCTCATCAGATCGGCATCAAAAGATTCGACAAATGTCTAAATTATTCTATTAGAAAAAGTCAGTGCAGAGAATTACTACTCTCGGTTACGATGGTCGATGTAGGGACGTTGGAGCATCGTCTTGACTCGCTCGTCTTCTACGCCAGCGTCGCTGATGACTCGGTAAAGATGGTCCATCTGTTCCCGACTGAATGTGGCGAACGCTTCCTTACCGTCACTCTCGTTCATTTCATCCGGGTCACCGGAATAAACCACGGGAGCGTTTTTTACCACGGAGATGACGTTCTCGTCCTCGTCGAGCCGGATCACTGCGAAGTCCTCTGGTTCGTGAAGTTCCGACGCCCCCTCTGGATGATTCTTGCGCCCCGCCAATTGTCCGAGATGTATGAGAACCCCGTTTTTCCCCGAGAAATGTTGTCGGCAGTACGGACATCTTCTTGAGACGGATTCCGAAGCACGGCTCTCGGGGTAGTCCACGTCAACGGATTCCCGTCCAACTTCCTCCAGATTGTCAAGGGTCACGCCATCGGGGTACTCGCCCTGATCGCCGTGAGCCGCGTCGCTCGACCGGAGGATGTGGAGGTGGATTCCGCGGGCCAGTTTCTCGGCATCGCATCCTTCGACGGGGCATCGAACCACGCGCTCCCCGTCGCGGTCGTCGTCGTTCATCTGCTCGCCTCGTCCTCGCGGTTTTCAGAGCATAGGGAGCGGGTGGGGTCGTCACCGTCGGGACCCCGAGAGTCTGAATTGCCGTGAGGACACGTCTCCGGGGTCGTGTCGGTAGTGCCGCGTGTTCGTCGCCGTTCGACAGCGTCAAGTCGCTGGATGGGTGGGTACAGCATGGTCTTTGGGTTGCCCGAAGGCCACCGCTCGCGTGTCTCAAGCACGCGGGCTTTCTCTCGATGAGTCCGCCCCGAGGGAGCGGCGACCTTCTTGGTTCACCTACACAGGCATACCATTTAGTAGTTTGCCCTTGTGGGCAAACCATTTGCCACTGTACCGAGAACGGATGTGCATGACCGATTCGGACAACCCGGGCGCGGACGCTCGCCGGAAGTACGAGGACGCCGCGTTCATTGAAGCCGTGCGCGAATCCCAACCGGCATCGACAGCCGAGGTGGGGGAACTCGTCGGATGCCCTCGACGGACGGCAGACTACCGACTACGGAAACTACGGGACGAGGGTCGAGTGAACTCGAAGATGGCTGGTAACTCGCTCATCTGGTTTCTGACTGACGAGTAGCGATAATAGAGAGCCATACGTGGGATGTGAAAGGGGACGAAATGGAGCCGGGCGGCGTCGGCTGTCACCTCCGTCCTCGCGGTCTACCAGAGACTATTCGCCATCTCACCGCCCTTGTGGGCAGAGAAGTGAGTCCTCCGCGAGGATTTTTACCGATGATGGTCATCTGCCGACACATGTCCGAGGACGCCGAAATGTCGGACGAGAGATGTGGGTTTGAGTTGAGTCCTGACCCGCGTGATACGTGGGAGGACGACGTGGATGGATGGGACGTAGCAGATGATGTAGTCAGATGTTGTCGAGAAATGTGGCGGGAAACGGGCCGATGTGTGTGGCACGCCGAAGTTGAGGGAAAGCCCATCGAAAACTCATTAGAGGCACTTTCAGAGAAGTCTACTCGGGTGGATGGAGCGTATTTCATCGGTGTGGAGAGTGATGAGCCTCTTTCATTTCAGAACATCTCTCTCAACTATGCGGAATTTCAGGACACCTCCCTCAACCGTGCAGAGTTTCAGAACACCTCCCTCAACCGTGCAGAGTTTCAGAACACCTCCCTCAACCGTGCAGAGTTTCAGAACACCTCCCTCAACCGTGCAGAGTTTCAGAACACCTCCCTCAACCGTGCAGAGTTTCAGGATACCTTCCTCATCGGAGCAAAGTTTCAGGATACCCTCCTCAACCGAGCAGAGTTTCAGGACACTTTCCCCGCTGGAGCACAGTTTCACGACACCTCCTTCGTTGAAGCAGAGTTTCAGGACACCCTCTTCGTCGGAGCAGAGTTTCACGACACCTCCCTCAAACGCGCAGAGTTTCATAATAGCGACCTCTCCAGCGCCGACTGTACCGATGTTGACGCCCGAGGGGCGGATTTCACACACACGTCGCTCCACGACACACTCCTCACACGCGCCGACTGCCGTGGGGCGACGTTCACCAGCGCACTTCTGTATGAGACTGTCCTCGCGGACACACAGATTAACTCGCAGACGACGTTCTACGACCCAAACCTGCCTCGCCCAAAATGCGTGTATGAAGAAACTCCCGAGACATCGGAGGATCTTCCAGAGAACACTACTCCATTAGAGGCCGCGGAGTGGGTCTACCGTCGTCTCGAAAAACTCCACGACGAGAACGCACTCTCGGAGGAAGCCCGTGAGTTCCACATCAGTAAGGAGGAAGCGCGGCGGAAACAGCAGAGTAAAAAACGGGATGATGCCTACGAGGAGTTGTGTGAGGACATCAACGAGAGAGATGTAGATGGCGCTCGTGATTCCTTGACGACGGCCCTCTGGTGGGAGGCTCGCCACTTCGTTTCGTGGCTCCAGTGGCACTTGACTCGACATGGCGAAAGCATCAAGCAAATTTTTGTCTCTGCGGCGGCCCTGATTGTCGCTTGCGGGCTTCTCTACCCGTTTGTCGGTGGGTTTGAATCGAATAGTAACGGAACGACATACCGGATTTGGGACTTCTCACTCGGGAGTTTCCGTGGTATTCCTGTCCCCCAAATCAACCTGCTCGTTGAGGGACCGTTTGAGTTCTTGGGGACGCTTCTCCAGAGCATCTACTTCAGTGTCATCACCTTCACCACCATCGGCTACGGCGACCTCTACCCGACCGGAGTGGGGTCAAAAATCCTCGTCGGGTTCGAGTCGCTTTCGGGCGCAATCCTCATCGCGCTGTTCGTGTTCGTGCTTGGGCGACGAGTGGCGCGGTAAGTGGGGTGGACCGAGTGCGGTGTGGGACGGGGCGGCGTCGGCTGTCACCTCCGTCCTCGCGGTCTACCAGAGACTATTCGCCATCTCACCGCGCTCGTCGGCGGAGGAGTGGACGTACCGCATCGTGGTTTCGACCTTCTCGTGGCGGAGTTGTTCGCGTGCGTGTTGAAGCCCCTCCTCGTTGGCCCACGCCGTTGCGACCCCGTGACGAAGGGAGTACCACGTCAAGTCACGCCCGGTCGGTTCGATGCTGGAGTCCTCGATGAGTTGATCGAGCAGGTAATTCAGGGTGCGCGACTCGTAGGGGTTGCCACGCCGGTTGAGCCACAGGGCGTCGGTCCCTGCGTACTTCTCGTACTGCTTTCGTTCGTCCAGCCATCGCCCGAGCGCACGCATCGAACGGTCGGAGAGGCGGCACTTCCAGTCGTTGTCGCTCTTGGTCGCCTCGTCTCCGGGGATGTCCAGCGTATTGTCCCGCTGGTTGACCCATGTTACGACCGCACGGGTCACTTCGATTGGCCGAAGCCCAACGTCGAGGGTGACACCGACGAGTGAGGCGACTTTGTAGGAGTTCGCCCGCTCGAAGTCCGCGGGCGTGATGTTCTTTTTCGGCTTCTCGAACCGCTGTGCGAGGTGGGCTTTGATTCGGTCGCGTTCCTCCGGTGTCACCTGATTGTAGTGGCGAACGCTTCCGTGATCGAGGGCGGCGTTGTAGAGCGGAGCGAACTCGTCGCGTCGGAGGTAGTCGCGCTCCGTGCGCTGTTTCTCCGAGAGTTTCACGTCGCAGTCCCACTCGTACTCTCGCCCTTTCTCGAAGCGGAGGTACTTGAAGTAGCGTTTGATGACCTTGACGAACGTCAACAGGTTGGCGTCGGTGTAGTCGTAGCGGGCGTATTCCGACATCAGATCATCCGCATCCTCGGGTCTGAACTGGAGGGTGTACCGGCCTTCGGTGTCCCACAACCAGCGGAAGATCTGGTCGGTCTTGATGCTGATCTGTTCGAGCGTGGTATCGGCGTACCCCCTTCGGCGGTGGGGGTTCTTACCCATCGCGGCGAGCCAGTCGAGGTAGTCGGTCTTGAACGCGCGGTATTCGTGCGCGGCCTTCGGGGTGAGCGCGTCGAGTGCGTCCTTCGTTGGCTTGGTGACGAGATTGAACGTATGTTCGTCGGGATCGAAGGCTGAACTCGCCGCTGTCATGTGGTTTGCCCTCCATCGAACCTCTCGGCTACCATGACACGTTCGTCAATCGCTGTACGGCGTCGGGGTCGTCGTTCGTGTTTCGTAACGAGCGGATGCGACATTAGTTCACTCTTTGAGACAGTGAACTTTGGCGCGTTAGACCGTGAGAAGCAAAACACGCCCGGAGCGGGATTTGAACCCGCGTCACGACCGTGACAGGGTCGTATGATGGGCCACTACACCATCCGGGCCTTCGCATCTACACCAACCGGGGACTGGGAAATAAGACTTGCCATATCGGGGCGCCGTGTGCCGTCGTGACGTGACCCGCGCCGGAACGGTTTTGTACCGGGAGAGCGTGTGTCACCCCGTACCGAGCGTCGCTCGCCGGCGGGGGGTCGGCGGGTCGAATAGCTTTGCTTCGCCCTCCTTAGCAAGCGTTAAATGGGTGGGCCTACAAAGGCGCCGTAGTATCTCGTGATAACTTCTCCACCCGAACATCCATGGTAGACGTAAGCCAACACGAACTGGTTCCGGAGCATACAGTCCTCGACGACCCGGATCGGGTCGACGAGGTACTGGCGGAGTACAACGTCAGCAAAACCAACCTGCCGAAGATCAAATCGAGCGACCCCGCGTTGCCCGACGAGGCCGAGGTCGGCGACGTGATCGAAATCGTCCGTGACTCGCGAACGACTGATCAGGCGACAGTGTACCGACTGGTGGTCGAATGAACCGAGAGAGTCGACGTACCATCTCACGGGAGTATTTCTCACAGGAACGCCTCGCCGAACACCACTTCCGCTCGTTCAACGCCTTCCTCGACCGGGGGATGCAGGAAGTCGTCGACGAGAAAGAGCGGATCGAGACCGACATCGGCGACAAGGAGGGCCAGGAGCCGGTGTTCGTCGAACTCGGCGACGTGCGCGTCGAGACGCCGCGGGTGCGGGAGGCCGACGGGAGCGAGGAACTCCTCTACCCGCAGGAGGCACGCCTGCGAAACATCACCTACGCCGCGCCGGTGTTCATGGAGATGGCCATCGTCCGGGGCGGCGAGGAGGAGGAGGAAGTCGTCGTCGACTCCACCGAGACGAAGGTCGGCCGGATGCCGATCATGGTCGGCTCCCGCAAATGTAACATCGCGGAGCTGACCCGCGAGGAACTGATCGACATCGGCGAGGACCCCGTCGATCCGGGCGGCTACTTCATCGTCAACGGCTCCGAGCGGGTGCTGATGACGAGCGAGGACCTCGCGCCGAACAAGATCCTCGCGGAGTACGACACGAAGTACGGCGACGAGATCCAGGTCGCCAAGACGTTCAGCCAGCGACGGGGCTACCGCGCGCTGGTGCTCTGTGAGCGCAATCGCGAGGGGATCCTGGAGGTCTCCTTCCCCTCCGTTTCGGGGAGCGTCGACTTCGTGACGCTGGTGCGGGCGCTCGGCCTCGAATCCGACGAGGAGATCGTCCACCGCGTCAGCGACGATCCCGAGATCGTGAAGTTCATGCTGGAGAACCTGGAGATGGCCGAAGTCCAGAGCGAGGAGGAGGCCATCGAGACGCTCGGCAAGCGGGTCGCCGGCGGCCAGGGGAAGAACTACCAGCTCAAACGCGCCAACTACGTGATCGACCGCTACCTCCTGCCGCATCTCCACGAGGAGGGCGTCGACGAGGAGGAGGTCCGGATCAACAAGGCGTACTACCTCTGTCGGATGGCCGAGGCGTGTTTCGAACTCGCCTTGGAGCGCCGCGAGGCCGACGACAAGGACCACTACGCGAACAAGCGCCTGAAGGTCAGCGGCGACCTGATGCGCGACCTGTTCCGGACGGCGCTGAACAAGCTGGCCCGCGACGTGAAATACCAGCTCGAACGCGCGAACATGCGCAACCGGCAGCTGACGGTCAACACGGTCGTCCGGTCGGACGTGCTGACCGAGCGGCTGGAACACCCCATCGCGACGGGCAACTGGGTCGGCGGCCGTTCGGGCGTCTCCCAGCTGGTCGACCGCACCGACTACATGGGCGTCCTCTCCCATCTCAGGCGCCTGCGCTCGCCGCTCTCGCGGTCCCAGCCACACTTCGAGGCGCGGGACCTGCACGCGACCCAGTGGGGTCGCATCTGTCCCTCCGAGACGCCGGAGGGGCCGAACTGCGGACTGGTGAAGAACTTCGCACAGGCGATGGAGCTCTCCCAGAACGTGGAGGACGAACAGGGACTCAAGCGCGAACTGGCGTCGATGGGGGTCGAGGGCATCCCCGGAATCGAAGGCGTCGACTCGATGGCGGATTAACATGGCTCAGGCACGCGAGGCGAAAGTATACGTCAACGGCAGTTTGGTCGGGACCCATCCCGACCCCGAACAGCTCGCAGAACAGATCCGCGAAGCGCGCCGGCGGGGCGACGTCAGCGACATGGTCAACGTCTCCATCAAGGAGCGGACCCGCGAGGTCATCATCAACGCGGACGCGGGTCGGGCCCGCCGGCCCCTGATCGTCGTCGAGGACGGCGAACCGCTGCTCACCGATGCGGAGATCGAGGCCGTCGAGGAGGGCGACCTCGACTTCGAACAGCTCGTCGACCGCGGCTACGTCGAGTTCATCGACGCCGAGGAGGAGGAGGACATCTACGTCGCCGTCGACGAGGACGAGATCACCGAGGAGCACACCCACCTGGAGATCGACCCGCAGCTGATCTTCGGGATCGGTGCCGGGATGATCCCCTACCCCGAACACAACGCCTCGCCCCGGATTACGATGGGTGCGGGGATGATGAAGCAGTCCCTCGGACTGCCGGCGGCCAATTATCGGATTCGGCCGGACACGCGCCAGCACCTGATGCATTACCCCCAGCTGGCCATGGTCAAGACCCAGACCACGGAGCAGATCGGCTTCGACGAGCGGCCGGCGGCCCAGAACTTCGTCGTCGCCGTCATGTCCTACGAGGGGTTCAACATCGAGGACGCGCTGGTCATGAACAAGGGGTCGGTCGACCGGGCCCTGGCCCGCTCGCATTTCTTCCGGACCTACGAGGGCGAGGAGCGCCGGTATCCGGGCGGCCAGGAGGACCGTTTCGAGGTCCCCAGCCAGGACGTCCGCGGTGCCCGCGGCGAGGACGCCTACACCCACCTCGACGAGGACGGCCTCGTCAACCCCGAGACGAAAGTCGACGAGAACTCCGTCCTGCTGGGTAAGACCAGTCCGCCCCGGTTCCTGGAGGAGCCGGACGACATGGGCGGCCTGTCGCCCCAGAAGCGCCGCGAGACGAGCGTCACGATGCGTTCGGGTGAGGACGGCGTCGTCGACACGGTCACGCTGATGGAGGGCGAGGACGGCTCGAAGCTCTCGAAGGTGAGCGTGCGCGACGAGCGGATCCCCGAACTCGGCGACAAGTTCGCGTCCCGCCACGGCCAGAAGGGCGTCGTCGGCCACCTCGCGCCCCAGGAGGACATGCCGTTCACCCAGGAGGGGCTCGTCCCCGACCTGGTGCTCAACCCCCACGCGCTCCCGTCCCGGATGACGGTCGGCCACGTGCTGGAGATGCTGGGCGGCAAGGTCGGTTCCCTGGAGGGTCGCCGCGTCGACGGCACCGCCTTCCAGGGCGAGGACGAGGAGGATCTCCGCGCTGCGCTGGAGGACCACGGCTTCGAGTCCTCCGGGAAGGAGATCATGTACTCCGGTGTGACCGGCGAGAAGATCGAGGCCGAAATCTTCGTCGGCACCATCTTCTATCACAAACTCTACCACATGGTGAGCAACAAGCTGCACGCCCGCTCCCGCGGGCCGGTGCAGGTGCTCACCCGCCAGCCCACCGAGGGTCGCGCCCGCGAGGGCGGCCTGCGCGTGGGCGAGATGGAACGTGAGGTACTGATCGGTCACGGGGCGGCGATGGCGCTCAAGGAGCGCCTACTCGACTCCTCGGACCGCGAGAGCGTCTACATCAGCGCCGAGACCGGAATGGTCGCGGTCGAAGACACCGATCAGCGCCGGGTGTACGACCCCTCCACCGGCGACGAGGACGACATCCACGAACTCGAGGTGAGCTACGCGTTCAAGCTCCTCCTCGACGAGATGATGGCGCTCGGCATCCGACCGCGGCTGGAACTCGAGGACGCAGTGTAAAAATGTCAATGCAAACACCAAAGGAGATCGGCGGTATTCAGTTCGGGCTGATGGACCCGGAGACGTACCGAGACATGTCCGCGACGAAGGTCATCACCGCGGACACCTACGACGACGACGGCTACCCCATCGACATGGGGCTGATGGACCCGCGGCTCGGCGTCATCGATCCCGGGCTGGAGTGTCGGACCTGCGGCCAGCACTCCGGGTCGTGTAACGGTCACTTCGGTCACATCGAACTCGCGGCGCCCGTCATCCACGTCGGCTTCACGAAGCTCATCCGTCGGCTCCTGCGTTCGACGTGCCGGGAGTGCGGTCGACTCGCGCTCACCGAGGAGGAACGCGAGGAGTACCGCGATCAACTCCAGCGTGATCTGGAGCTCGGCGAGGATCCCAACGACGTGCTGAAGTCGGCGGTCCGGCAGGCGCGCAAGCAGAGCTACTGCCCGTTCCCGGACTGCGACGGCGTGATGCACGACATCAAACACGAGAAGCCGACCACCTACTACGAGGTGCAGGACGTCCTCGCGGGGGACTACTCCGAGCGCATCGCGGAGGCGATGCAGCCCGACCCCGACGACGAGGACGACGAGGGGACCAGTCCCCGCGACCTGGCCGAGGCCGTCGGCGTCGACCTCGACCGCATCAACGACATCATGGCGGGCGAGTTCCGCCCCAAGAGCGACACGCGGAAGAAGTTGGAGAAGGTCCTCGACGTCGACCTCACCGAGGAGGACATGAACAAGCTGATGCCCTCCGACATCCGCGACTGGTTCGAGGACATCCCCGACGAGGACATCGAGGTCCTCGGCATCGACCCCGAACGCTCGCGCCCCGAGTGGATGATCCTGACGGTCCTCCCGGTGCCGCCGGTGACGGCCCGGCCGTCGATCACGCTCGACAACGGTCAGCGTTCCGAGGACGACCTCACGCACAAGCTGGTCGACATCATCCGCATCAACCAGCGGTTCATGGAGAACCGCGAGGCGGGTGCCCCCCAGCTCATCATCGAGGACCTCTGGGAGCTGCTCCAGTATCACGTCACCACGTTCGTCGACAACGAGATTTCCGGGACGCCACCGGCCCGGCACCGCTCCGGCCGGCCGCTGAAGACGCTCTCACAGCGCCTGAAGGGGAAGGAAGGCCGGTTCCGCGGGAGCCTCTCGGGCAAGCGCGTCAACTTCTCGGCCCGGACGGTCATCAGTCCGGATCCCACCCTCTCGCTGAACGAGGTCGGGGTGCCCGACCGGGTGGCCAAGGAGATGACCCAGACGCTGAACGTCACCGAGCGCAACGTCGAGGAGGCACGGCAGTACGTCGCCAACGGCCCCGAGGGCCATCCGGGCGCGAACTACGTCCGGCGGCCCGACGGCCGGCGGCTGAAGGTGACCGAGAAGAACTGCGAGGAGCTCGCCACCAAGGTCGAGGAGGGGTGGGAGGTCAACCGCCACCTCGTCGACGGCGACATCGTGATCTTCAACCGGCAGCCGTCGCTCCACCGGATGTCGATCATGGCCCACGAGGTGGTCGTGATGCCGTACAAGACCTTCCGGCTGAACACCACCGTCTGCCCGCCGTACAACGCCGACTTCGACGGCGACGAGATGAACATGCACGCCCTCCAGAACGAGGAGGCGCGGGCCGAAGCGCGCGTGCTGATGCGGGTCCAAGAGCAGATCCTCAGCCCGCGATTCGGCGAGAACATCATCGGGGCCATCCAGGACCACATCAGCGGGACCTACCTGCTGACCCACGACAACCCCCGCTTCACCGAGACGCAGGCGCTCGACCTGCTGCGGGCGACGAGCGTCGACGAACTCCCGCCGGCCGACGGCGTTCGCGAGAGCGGCGCTCTCGCGAGCCAACCAGAAGCAGTCGCTTCTGGTGACGAGGAGGACGGCGAGCCCTACTGGACGGGCCGCACCGTCTTCTCGGAGCTCCTGCCCGACGACCTCAACCTGGAGTTCACGTCGTCGGCGGGCGACACCGTCGAGATCGTCGACGGCCAGCTGGTCTCGGGTACCATCGACGAGGACGCGGTCGGCGCGTTCGGCGGCGAGATCGTCGACACCCTCACCAAGGTGTACTCCGAGACCCGCGCCCGCGTGTTCATCAACGAGGTGGCCGCGCTGGCGATGCGGGCGATCATGCACTTCGGGTTCTCGCTCGGTATCGACGACGAGTCGATCCCGCCGGCGGCCAACGAGCAGGTCGACGATGCCATCGGCAACGCCTACGAGCGCATCGACGAACTGATCGAGCGCTACGAGGCGGGCGATCTGGAGTCCCTTCCGGGTCGGACCATCGACGAGACCCTGGAGATGAAGATCATGCAGACGCTCGGCAAGGCCCGCGACAGCGCGGGCGAGATCGCCGAGGAGCACTTCGACGAGGACAACCCGGCCGTCATCATGGCCCGCTCGGGTGCCCGTGGGTCGATGCTCAACCTGACCCAGATGGCCGGCTGTGTCGGCCAGCAGGCAGTTCGCGGCGAGCGGATCAACCGCGGCTACGAGGACCGCACGCTGAGCCACTACCAGCCCAACGACCTCTCGGCCGAGGCCCACGGTTTCGTCGAGAACTCCTACCGTGACGGGTTGACCCCGCGGGAGTTCTTCTTCCACGCCATGGGCGGCCGCGAGGGGCTGGTCGACACGGCGGTCCGGACCTCGAAGTCCGGCTACCTCCAGCGGCGGCTCATCAACGCGCTGTCGGAACTGGAGTCCCAGTACGACGGCACCGTCCGCGACACCTCCGACACCATCGTCCAGTTCGAGTTCGGCGAGGACGGCACCAGTCCGGTGAAGGTCTCCTCCAACGACGACAACCCGATCGACGTCGAGGGGATCGCGGACCGCGTGATCGAGGCGGAGTTCGACTCCGAGGCCGAGAAAGAGCAGTTCCTCGGCGGGCGCGAGCCGCCGACGAACCTCTCGGAGTACGCCGGCCCCGGGCTGAACAAGGCCCAGGGCATGGAGGTGGAGTCGGATGACTGACGCCGAGTACGAACACGTCACCGAGGACATCGAGGCGGTCGTCGAGGACACTGAGCTCCCTCGGCGGTTGAAAGACCGGATCTACGAGACCGTCGAGGAGCGCGGGCCGATCACGACCGAGCAGGCCAACGAGATCGCACAGGCGACCGAGACGAAGTACATCGACACGCGGGTCGACCCGCTGGACCCGGTCGGGACGGTCTCGGCCCAGTCCATCGGGGAGCCGGGGACCCAGATGACGATGAACACGTTCCACTACGCGGGTGTCGCGGAGATCGACGTCACCCAGGGGCTCCCGCGGCTGATCGAGCTTGTCGACGCCCGGAAGACCCCCGACACGCCGATGATGACGGTGTACCTCGACGAGGAGTACGCCACCGACCGCGAGCGCGCCCACGAGGTGGTGTGGTCCATCGAGTCCACGAAGATCCTCTCGCTGGGGGACGTCTCGACGAACGTCGCGGACATGCTCGTCCAGGTCGACCTCAACGAGGAGACGCTGATCGAGCGGTGGCCGACCGTCGACGACGTCGACGAGGTGGCGGCCCGGATCGCCGAGACCATCGAGGATGCGCTCGGCGTCTCGACCCGCCGCTCGGGGACGCTCATCGAGTTCGGTCCCTCCGAACCCAGCTATCGCGAACTGCTCCAGCTCGTCGAGGAGCTTCGCGACGTCGTGTTCAAGGGGATCGAGGAGGTCTCCCGGGTCGTCATCCGCAAGGAGACCCTCGAAGACGGCGAGGAGTTCGTCCTCTACACCGAGGGGTCGGCCTTCGGCGACGTGATCGAAATCGAGGGCGTCGACGCCTCCCGCACCACGTGTAACAACATCCACGAGATCTACCGGAATCTGGGCGTCGAGGCGGCCCGCGAGGCCATCATCAACGAGACGATGGACACCCTCGAGGAGCAGGGCCTCGACGACGTGAACGTCCGGCACCTGATGCTGGTCGCGGACATCATGACCAACCGCGGCACCATCGAGTCCATCGGCCGCCACGGCATCTCGGGGTCGAAGGAGTCGGTGCTCGCCCGTGCGGCGTTCGAGGTGACGGTGAACCACCTGCTCGACGCCGCCGTCCACGGCGAGCGCGACCGACTCGACGGCGTCATCGAGAACGTCATCGTCGGCAAGCCGGTCGCCATCGGTACCGGCGACGTCGACCTCCGGATGGGCTCGTTCAGCGCACAGCCCTCGGACGACTAGCGATGGAGAACGCACGTCGGTTCCGGCGGCGCGCGGACGCGGGACCCGCCGGTATCCGGACGTCCTTACCCCGATAATGCGGATCACCCTGTCGGATCGCGACCGTCGGTACATCGCCTGCTTCGAGGACGAGACCGGCGCGACAGCCCGCGACTGCCTCGTCTACGAGGACGAGGATCGGGTCGTCTTCCTCGTCGCTGCCGGCGAGATGGCCGACGCGGTCGGCCCCGGCGGCCGGCGGGTACGGGCGGTCGAGGAGACGCTCGGCCGCTCGGTCGAACTCGTCGAGGACGCCGACACGCCGGAGGCGTTTGTCGCCAACACCCTCGCCCCGGCGGCGGTCCAGCACGTCACGATCAGCGAGCAGGGCGACCGGATCGCCTACGCGGAGGTGCCCGAGGCCGACCGCGGCGCCGCCATCGGCCGCGACGGGCGGAACATCGAGACCGCCCGGCGGCTCGCCAGCCGGCATTACGACCTCGACGACGTGCAGTTGACCTGACTACCCGTCGTCGAGAGCGTACACGTCCCCGGCTTGGGTCGCGACGAGGACCGTTCCGTCGACGGCGACCGGCGACCCGGTCACGCCGCCGAGCACGACGTCCGTGTAGCTCCGCTCCCGTGTCTCGACCCGCCAGCGCTCCACCCCGTCCGCCCCGAGTGCGATCACCGCCCGGCCCGCCCCGACGAGGACGGTCCCACCGACCACCACCGGCGCGGTCGGATCGCGGTCGATTTCGGTCCACCACCGCCGTTCGCCGTCTTCGACCCCGAGCCCCGTCACCCCGCCGCCGTGGGCGACGACGGCCGTCCCGTCGCCACGGGCGACCGAGTGTGTGACCCGGTCGTCGACGGCGGTACGCCACCGGCGGTCCCCGGTGGCGGCGTCGAGCGCGCGGACGCGCCCGGACTCGTCGGCGACGAGCACCGCGTCCCCGACGACGGTCGGGGCGGCCACGGCGCGGCCGTCGAGCGACCGGTCCCAGACCGTCTCGCCCGTGTCGGCGTCGAGGGCGACCGCCGAGGCGGACTCGCCGGTCGCGTAGACGACCCGGTCGCCGACGGTCGCCGGCGCGGCCGCGTACGCACCGAGGTCGCGCCGCCACCTGACGGTCCCGTCGTGTTCGACGGCGGCGACCTCGCCGTTCTCGTATCCTCCGCCGACGAAGACGGCGTCGTCCGTCGGGGTCGGCGAGGCGTTCACGTCGTTGTCGGTCAGGGCACGCCAGCGCACCGTGCCGTCGGCGGCGTCGACGGCGACCAGCCCGCGAGGGACGGACTCGCCGCCGTTCCAGACCGTCGTGTAGACGACGTCCCCGTGGACCGCGGGGGTGGCGTCCGAGGCGTGGCCGGCGTCGACCGTCCACGCCACGTCGCCGGTATCGGCCGCGAGTTTCACCAGGTCGCCGTCGAAGCCGACGTAGACCGCGTCGCCGTCGACGACCGGTTGGCTGGCGTCGTAGCGTGCCGGGGTCCGCCGCCAGGCGACCGTCGGGGACGAGGGCGTCGGGCCGTCGAGGCGGCCGCCGTTCCCGGCGTCGACCTGGTACTGCGGGACCGATCCCGCGGCGTCGACGGGCCGGTTCGTCACCGTCGTCGGTTCCGGGTCGTCGGTGTCGTCGCCGAGACAGCCGGACAGCGCGGCGGCCAGGGTTCCTCCGAGGAGGGCGAGGGCGGCACGGCGAGCGGGCATACGCCGTCTCCCCGGGACGGCGGAATAAGCCTTCCGCCGTTCCGTCTCTCACGGGTTCTCGACGCTCTTTCGGTGCTCATCGTCGTTCTCCCGACGCCGATTCCTACTGAAGAACTCCTCAGATCGGAGTAGCGGGTGCCCTAACGCGTTCTGAGACGGTTTCGCCGCGACCGAAAAGGGAGGCTTAAGTAGCTCCGTCGGCAACGAGGTTGCACTATGGCGAACGGCAAATATGCGGCCCGCAAACTCAAGAAGGACCGCCAGACGCGGCGGTGGTCCGACTCGGAGTACGCGCGACGCGAGCGCGGCCTCCGGAAGAAGTCGGACCCGCTCGAGGGGGCGCCCCAGGCACGGGGCATCGTCCTCGAGAAGGTCGGCATCGAGGCGAAACAGCCCAACTCGGCGATCCGGAAGTGCGTCCGGGTCCAGCTGATCAAGAACGGCAAGCAGGTGACGGCGTTCTGTCCCGGCGACGGGGCCATCTCCTTCATCGACGAACACGACGAGGTCACCATCGCCGGCATCGGCGGCGCGAAGGGTCGCGCGATGGGCGACCTCTCCGGCGTGAACTACAAGGTCGAGAAGGTCAACGGCGTCTCGCTCATCGAACTCGTGCGCGGTAACGCGGAGAAACCGGTCCGATAATGTCCGAGAGCGAAGGCGACACCCCCGATCCGGACGCCCCGGCCGGCAGCGACGAGACGGAGACGGACGCCCTGCTGTTCGGCGTCTGGGAGACCGACGACATCGCGTACGCCGATCCGAGTACGAAGCGGTACATCAACGTGACCCCCATCGCCCACACGATGGGTCGGCACGCCTCCAAGCAGTTCCAGAAAAGCGAGATCTCCGTCGTCGAGCGGCTGATCAACCGCCTGATGCAGACCGAGGAGAACACGGGCAAGAAACAACAGGCGATGCGGATCGTCCGCGACGCGTTCGAACTCGTCCACGAGGGCACCGACGAGAATCCGGTACAGGTCCTCGTCACGGCCGTCGAGAACGCCGCGCCGCGCGAGGAGACCGTCCGCCTGAAGTACGGTGGCATCTCCGTCCCGCAGGCCGTCGACGTGGCCCCCCAGCGCCGCGTCGATCAGGCCCTGAAGTTCCTCGCCGAGGGCACCTACCGCGGGTCGTACAAGACGCCGACGAGCGCCGCCGAGGCGCTCGCGAACCAGCTGATGGGCGCCGCCGACTACGACGTCGGCACCTACGCCATCAACCAGAAAGAGGAAGCCGAGCGGGTCGCCGCGGCCGCCCGGTAACGCCCGAAGAGCTACTTACTTCCCGTCCGACGGAGCGGATATGTCGGACATCGGGTCCCTCGATACGTCACACGCGATCCGGAGCCCCGCCCACGTCGAGTACGGGTCGGGGGCGATCGACGCCCTCGAACCGTTCGCGGCCGACCGCGACGCCGACTCGGCCCTGCTGGTCACCGACGAGCACCTGTCGACGACCGGCGTCGTCGACGGGCCCCGCGCCCGCCTCGAGGCCGCGGGCGTCGACGTGACAGTGTACGACGGCGTCGCCCCGGAGCCGAAGCTGTCGATGGTCGAGGCGTCGGCCGAACTGGTGGCCGACCACGACGTCGTCGTCGGCGTCGGCGGCGGGAGTTCCATGGACACCGCGAAGTTCGCGGCGGCGCTCGCGGCCACGGACCGTCCGGTCCGCGAACTGTTGGGGATGGACAACGTCCCGAACCCGACGAAGCCGCTGGCGCTCGTGCCCACGACGGCGGGCACGGGAAGCGAGGTGACCCACATCGGCGTCTTCGCCGACGAGCGCGCGGGCGGGGTGAAGAAGGTCGTCTTCTCCCCACACCTCTTTGCCGACCTCGCGGCAGTCGATCCGGATCTGACGGCGACGCTGCCGCCGGGGGTCGCCGCGGCGACGGGGCTAGACGCCCTGACACACGCCGTCGAGAGCTACGTCACGCTCCTGCGGACGCCGTATACGGACACGCTGGCGCTCCGGGCGGTCGAACTGGTCGCCGAGAACCTCCGGCCCGCGGTCACGCAGGGGACGGCCAACGACGCGGCCCGGGCCAACATGAGCCTCGCGGCCACGCTCGCCGGGCAGGCGTTCGTCAACTCCGGACTGGGGGCGGTCCACGCGCTCACCTACCCGCTCGGCATGGAGTGTGACCTGGGCCACGGACTGGCGAACGGCGTCCTCCTGCCACACGTGATGCGGTACAACGTGCCCGCGGAGGTCGATCGGTTCGCCGACCTGGCGGCGGCACTCGGCGCGGAGCGACGCCCCGGCGAGTCCGAACGGGCGTTCGCCGAGCGGAGCGTCGAGGCGACGTTCGACCTGCTCGAAGACGTGGACGTGCCGACGAGCATCGCGGCGTTCGACGACTTCGACCGGGGGGCCTTCGCCGACTTCGCGGACGTGGCGTTCGAACACTCCGAGCACAACATCGAGCGGAACCCCCGGGCGATGGACCGCGAGGACGTGATCGACGTGTTCGAGGCGGCGGTCGCGGGCCGCTAGTCGGCCGCCCGCCCCGCGTCGAGGGCGTACTCCCGGGTCGCCGTCACCAGGTCGCGACGGAAGTCGCTCTCGCTTGGGTCCTCGCCGAGGGTGCGAAAGAGGCGTTTGAACGTCTCCATCCCGACGGTCGGGGCGTCGGCGGCGGCGGCCCGCGCCAGGTCGTACAGGCGGTGTTCGGCGTCGATCAGGCCGTGGCGCTCGACCAAGGCGAGGGCGAAGGCGGCATTGACGGCGGTGATGTCGGGGTCGGCGCCGACGGAGACGCGACGGGAGTCGGCGGCCGCGCCGGTGGGACCGGGGCCGGGGGCGTCGGCGACGGCGGCCGCGAGCTGTGACTCCAGAAACTGGACGAGTTTGGCCGCCGGCGCCACCGAGAGGGTGATGTCGTCGGCGTAGATGTCGCGCATGTGGTTGGCGATCTGATAGCAGTGGGTCAGCTTCCGGCGTTCGACGTCGCGGCCGGAGAGCGCGAGAAAGAGCGCCTCGTCCGTCGACTGCGTGTGGGAGGCGTGGCCCTGTTCGTACCGAACCATGTGGGCGAGTTCGTGGAGGGCGAGTTCCCGCGCCATGGCGCTCGTGGCGGCCTGCCGGGAGATGTTGAGCACGTGGTGGTCGTCGTAGTGTGCGGTCCAGGTCCGCTCGTCCGGGTCGTCCCGGACGCGGACGCGAACGGGTCGATCCAGGTCGTGTTCGGTGGCGAGCAGGTCGGCGGCGCCGAGAAACGGGTCCGGTGGCGCGCCCGCCCCTACGCGTACGTCCATGCTTACCGTTATCACGGGTCAGACCGGTAAGACGGTTGCGGTCCGGGCGTCCGACGAGCCGACTCGTGGTATCACGTAACACGCGGGGCTAACCGCCGGAAATCGGCGGTTTCGTTGCCGGCAAAGCACTACCCTTTTGACCCTCCTGGCGGTATGGGACTGTAATGGGCCGACGAAAGAAGATCGTACAAGAATGTGAACGGCTGATGGACAAACCGGAGAACATCCGGAACATCGCCATCGCCGCTCACGTCGATCACGGCAAGACGACGCTGACGGACAACCTGCTCGCCGGTGCGGGCATGATCTCCCAGGACACCGCGGGCGAACAGCTCGCGATGGACACGGAGGAAGACGAGCAGGAACGCGGCATCACCATCGACGCCGCGAACGTCTCGATGACCCACGAGTACGAGGGTGACAACCACCTGATCAACCTGATCGACACCCCCGGCCACGTCGACTTCGGTGGCGACGTGACCCGAGCGATGCGCGCCGTCGACGGTGCGCTCGTGGTCGTCGACGCCGTCGAGGGCGCCATGCCCCAGACGGAGACGGTGCTCCGACAGGCGCTCCGCGAGGGCGTCAAGCCGACGCTGTTCATCAACAAGGTCGACCGACTCATCTCCGAACTGCAGGAGGGCCCCCAGGAGATGCAGGACCGACTCCTGTCGGTCATCCACGACGTGAACGAACTCATCCGTGGCATGACCGAGGAGATGGACGACATCACCGAGGACTGGACCGTCGGCGTCGAGGACGGCACGGTCGGGTTCGGCTCCGCGCTGTACAAGTGGGGCGTGTCCATGCCCTCGATGCAGCGGACGGGCATGGACTTCGGCGACATTATCGACCTCGAACGCGCGGACAAGCGGCAGGAACTCCACGAGCGGACGCCGCTCTCCGACGTCGTCCTCGACATGGTGTGTGAGCACTTCCCGAACCCGCTGAACGCCCAGCCCCGTCGTATCCCGCGCATCTGGCGCGGCGACGCGGAGTCCGACCTCGCGGAGACGATGCGGCTGGTCGACGAGGACGGCGAACTCGTCCTGATGGTCACGGACATCGGGATCGACCCCCACGCCGGCGAGATCGCCGCGGGGCGTGTCTTCTCCGGCACTATCGAGAAGGGCCAAGAGCTGTACGTCTCGGGCACCGCTCGGCAGAACCGCGTCCAGAGCGTCGGCATCTACATGGGCGGCGAGCGCGAGGAAGTGGAGCGCGTCCCTGCGGGCAACATCGCCGCCGTCACCGGACTCAAGGACGCTATCGCCGGTTCCACGGTGTCGAGCGTCGAGATGACGCCGTTCGAGTCCATCGAACACATCAGCGAACCGGTCATCACGAAGAGCGTCGAGGCCCGGAACATGGACGACCTGCCGAAGCTCATCGAGACGCTCCAGCAGGTCGCCAAGGAGGACCCGACGATTCAGGTCGAGATCAACGAGGAGACCGGCGAACACCTCATCTCCGGCCAGGGCGAACTCCACCTCGAAGTCATCGGTCAGCGCATCGAGCGCAACCAGGGTATCCCGATCAACACCGGCGAACCGATCGTCGTCTACCGCGAGGCACCCCAGGAGGCCTCCGGCGAGGTCGAGGGCGTCTCGCCGAACCGCCACAACAAGTTCTACATCACGGTCGAGCCCCTGAGCGACGATATCGTCGACGAGATCCAGCTCGGGAACGTCTCGATGGACATGCCCGAACTGGAGCGCCGCGAGGCGCTGCAGGAGGCCGGCATGGACAAGGACACCTCCCAGAACGTGGAGCACATCCACGGGACGAACATCCTCATCGACGACACGAAGGGGATCCAGCACCTCAACGAGACGATGGAACTCGTCGTCGAGGGGCTCGAAGAAGCCCTGGACGACGGCCCGCTCGCGGCCGAACCCGTGCAGGGTGCGCTCATCCGGCTTCACGACGCGAAGCTCCACGAGGACACCATCCACCGCGGTCCGGCACAGGTCATCCCCGCGGTCCGGGAGGCCGTCCACCGCGCGCTCATCGACGGCGAGATCCGCCTGCTCGAACCCATCCAGGACGTCCGCATCGACGTCCCCTCGGAGCACATGGGTGCGGCCTCCGGCGAAATCCAGGGCCGCCGTGGCCGCGTCGACGACATGTATCAGGAGGGTGACCTCATGGTCATCGAGGGTATCGCGCCCGTCGAGGAGATGATCGGCTTCTCCTCGGACATCCGGAGCGCCACCGAGGGTCGCGCGTCGTGGAACACCGAGAACGCCGGCTTCCGCGTGCTCGCCGACAACCTCCAGCCGGACCTGATCGAAGAGATCCGCGAGCGCAAGGGTATGAAGCTGGAACTGCCGCCGTCGGTCGACTACATCTAACGGCGCAGTCGGTCGACTACGCCGTCGGCCGCCCTTCTTCTCTCAACGACGATAACTCGGCGGACAGGTTCATCACCCGTCTCTGCCTTGCTCCGCCGATGACAGGAGTACTCGCCCGCATCGACCGAGCACTCGTTCGACTGTTCGGCCCGGGACCGACCGCCGAGGGGCGGCGCCGGGAACGGCTGGCCCGGCTCGGTTCGTGTGCGGTCGTCGGTCTGACCGGCGTCGCGCTGTTCGTTCCGAACCTGGCGCCGTTTCTGGTGGGATCCCAACCGATCGTCGGGGCCGGGTTAGCGGTCCTGGGGACACTCGTCTGTCTCGGCCTGGTCGCCGCCGGCGTCCTGCTGTATCGGAGTGACTTCTCGACGCCCAACGCGGTTCGGATCGCCACGTGGAACTTCCTCGGGCTCGTGGTCCTCGGGACCGTCCTGCTCGCACACGGCGTCTACCGCGGCGCGCTCGGGACCGTCACGCCGGCCGACGCGCTGGCGGCGGGGAACGTCCTCGCGATCAGCGCCGCCGCCCACGTCATCATCGGCGTCCACGACGCCAGGCGAGTGCGTGCGGAGCAACTGGCGCGCGAACGCGAGAAGTTCGCCGTGTTGAGCCGCGTCCTCCGGCACAACCTCCGGAACGACGCGACCGTGTTGATCGGTCAATCACGTCAGCTGGCGGCCGAGTTGGACGACCCGTCGCTCGCCGAGACCGCCGAGACGCTCAGCCGGCGTTCCCGGGAGGTGGGGGGACTCGCCGACAAGACCAAGGCGATGGTCGAGGCGTTGGATCGGCGGTCGTCGCCGAACGCACGGCTGAACGTCCACGACGTCGCCACGGACGCCGTCGACGACGTCTCGGCGGCCGACGGGGCGGAGGTCGCCGTCGACGTGCCGCGAGACCTGTGGATCTGGGCCGACGACAGCATCGAACGGGCACTCGCCGAACTCGTCGAGAACGCGGTCGAACACGGCGGCTCGGAGGTCCACGTCAGCGCCGACACCGCCGACGACGGGGCCGTTCGGATCGACGTCGCGGACGACGGCCCGGGCGTCCCCGCGGACGAACGCGTCGTCATCTCGGGTGAGGAGGAGATCACACAGCTCAAACACGGGAGCGGGCTCGGCCTCTGGGTCGCCCGATCGGTCGCGGAGGCCGCCGGCGGGGATCTGTGTTTCGACACCGACGGCGAGCGAACCGTCGTTCGGCTCGTCCACGACCGGGCCGCAGTCCCGGCCGCAGTCGAAATGGCGGACGACGATGCCGCGGCCCCCGCACAGTCGTCCACGGTCTGAATCGTCCGCGACCGATGCAATCTTATACCCCACCGGCACAGTGTGTACCATGCCTCGCGGCACGAACACCGGCAGTCGACGTGTCGGCACGGAGCTACCCCGCGGCCCCTCCCCGTCGCCGATTACAATTATTGCGTCGACGGGACGTGCCGCGGGGGTGACGGCCTGAATGGTCGACGCGGGCGACGCGGAGACCGAGGCCGTCACCGACGACGTGGACGGAGAACGGACGGACGGCGGCGAGCGTCCACAGACCCATACGATCCGGTTGGAACTCGTCGACAAGCCCGGCGAACTGCTGTCGGCGCTCCACCCCATCTCCGAGAACGGCGGGAACCTCCTCTCGATATTCCACGAGCGGGGGAACCTCACCCCGCGGGGACACATCCCCGTCGAGGTGGACGTCGAGTGCCCGCCGGATCGGTTCGAGACCATCGTCGACGCCCTCCGCGCGGAGGGGGTCAACGTCATTCAGGCGGGTGCCGAGCGGTACGGTGAGGAACTGACGCTGTTGCTGGTCGGCGACATCGTCGACACCGACCTCTCGGATACGCTCCAGCGGATCGAATCGAGCACCGACGCGGCGCTCGCGGACCTGTCGCTCTCGGCGCCCGAGGGCCGCAGCGGCGCCTCCAGCGCGCGTCTCAGGCTGGCGACCCGGACCGGCAGGTCCGACGAGGTGTTCGAGCACGTCCGGCAGGTCGCCGACGAGAAGGACCTCGACGTGATCGAACCGCTGGTGGGGGTGGCGGAATGAGCCTCCGACTCGCGGTGATCGGCGTCGGCGCCGTCGGCCGCTCGGTGGTCGAACTCGCTCCGGAGTACGGCCACGCCGTGACGGCCGTCGCGGACTCACGGTCGGCGGCGGTCGACCCCGGCGGACTCGACGCGGAGACTGTCTTCGACCGCAAGGAGGCGGAGGGCGTCGTCGGATCGGCCGACCCCGAGGACGCGCTGGCCGCGGAGTACGACGTCCTGGTCGAGGCGACGCCGACGACGCTCGGCGACGCCGAACCCGGCTTCTCGCACGTCGAGGCGGCGCTCGAACGCGACCGACACGCCGTCCTGGCGAACAAGGGTCCCGTCGCGGAGCGGTACGCGGACCTGATGGCACTCGACGCCGAGAGTGCGGGCACGGTCCAGTTCGAGGCGGCGGTCGGCGGCGCCATCCCCATCCTCTCGACCATCGCGGACTTCGGCCCCGGACAGATCACGGCGGCGCGTGGCGTGCTCAACGGCACCGCCAACTTCATCCTCTCGCGGATGGCCGCCGAGGGGCTGGGCTACGAACACGTCCTCGCGGAGGCCCAGGACCTGGGCGTCGCGGAGGCCGACCCCGCCTTCGACGTGGAGGGGACGGACGCGGCGCTGAAGTTCGTCATCTTGGCGAACGTTCTCGGCGGGGGAGACCAGGTGTACAGCCTCGCCGACGCGGACGTCGAGGGCATCCGGGATATCCCGGCGAGCGCGCTCGACCTGGCCGCGGAGGACGGCCGGACGATCCGGTTGATCGGCGAGGCGACGGCCGACGGCGTCCGCGTGGGACCGCGACTCGTCCCCCAGCACGACGCCCTGGCGGTGACGGGGACGCGTAACATCGTCCAGTTCGAGACGGTCAACGCCGGCCAACTCCACCTCAGCGGCCGCGGCGCGGGGGGGCCCGAGACGGCGACGGCTATCCTCTCGGACGTGGGCCGACTGGAGTAAGCCCTCCCGTCACCCCGCAGTCGTGCGGTACGGTGTCACGAACCGCAAGACAGCGGCGGGCTGCTCTGTGGCGTGTATCGAAATGGTTTTAGGTGATTCGCGGCAAATAGTCGTCACCAAGCGCCTTAGCGCGTGATTCCACTATGAGTGACAAACCGCACCAGAACTTGGCCATCATCGGCCACGTCGACCACGGCAAGAGCACGCTCGTCGGGCGACTCCTGTTCGAGACAGGGTCCGTACCCGAGCACGTGATCGAGCAGTACCGCGAGGAAGCAGAGGAGAAGGGCAAGGGCGGCTTCGAGTTCGCCTACGTCATGGACAACCTCGCCGAGGAGCGAGAGCGTGGTGTCACCATCGACATCGCCCACCAGGAGTTCGACACGGACGAGTACTTCTTCACCATCGTCGACTGTCCGGGTCACCGTGACTTCGTGAAGAACATGATCACGGGGGCCTCCCAGGCCGACAACGCGGTGCTCGTCGTCGCGGCCGACGACGGCGTCGCGCCCCAGACACGCGAGCACGTCTTCCTCGCGCGGACGCTCGGGATCAACGAGCTGATCATCGGCGTCAACAAGATGGACATCGTCGACTACAGCGAGGACACCTACAACGAGGTCGTCGAGGAGGTCAAGCAGCTCCTCAAGCAGGTCCGCTTCGGTACGGAGGACGCCTCCTTCATCCCGATCTCCGCCTTCGAGGGCGACAACGTCGCCGAACAGTCCGGCAACATGGACTGGTTCGACGGCCCGACGCTGCTCGAAGCCCTGAACGACCTGCCGGCCACGGAGCCGCCGACGGACGCGCCGCTCCGCCTGCCGATCCAGGACGTCTACACCATCTCGGGCATCGGGACGGTCCCGGTCGGCCGCGTCGAGACGGGGATCATGAACACCGGTGACAACGTGTCGTTCCAGCCCTCGGACGTCGGTGGCGAGGTCAAGACCATCGAGATGCACCACGAAGAGGTGCCCGAGGCGGGCCCCGGCGACAACGTCGGATTCAACGTCCGCGGCATCGGTAAGGACGACATCCGCCGTGGCGACGTCTGTGGCCCGGCCGACGACCCGCCGTCGGTCGCCGAGACGTTCCAGGCGCAGGTCGTCGTCATGCAGCACCCGTCCGTGATCACGGCGGGCTACACGCCGGTCTTCCACGCCCACACGGCGCAGGTCGCGTGTACCATCGAGTCCATCGACCAGAAGCTCGACCCCGCCAGCGGCGAGGTCGCCGAGGAGAACCCGGACTTCATCAAGTCCGGCGACGCTGCCGTCGTGACGGTTCGACCGCAGAAGCCGCTCAGCATCGAGCCGTCGTCCGAGATTCCGGAACTCGGGAGCTTCGCCATCCGCGACATGGGTCAGACCATCGCGGCCGGCAAAGTGCTCTCGGTCAACGAGCGATAGATGCAGCAGGCACGCGTTCGCCTGGCGGGCACGAGCCCCGAGGATCTCGACAGCATCTGCGACGAAGTCCGCGAGATCGCGAGCAAGACGGGCGTCAACCTCAGCGGACCGATCCCGCTGCCCACGAAGACCCTGGAGGTCCCGTCGCGGAAGTCCCCCGACGGCGAGGGGACGGCCACCTGGGAACACTGGGAGATGCGCGTCCACAAGCGGCTGATCGACATCGACGCGGACGAGCGTGCGCTTCGTCAGCTCATGCGCATCCAGGTGCCGAACGACGTCAGCATCGAGATCGTCCTCGAAGACTGATCGCACGGCGCTAAGGCGTTTCATCGCCCTTTCGGTCCGAACAGAAGCTTACAAGTACGCCCGACGGCTGGGTCACAGTGCGGGCTCGTAGATCAGTGGCAGATCGCTTCCTTCGCAAGGAAGAGGCCCCGGGTTCAAATCCCGGCGAGTCCATCTCCGTTCGCTCACTTCGTTCGCTCCAGTCGATGGACTCGCCGTTGTCCCACTCGCTCACTCCGTTCGCTCGCGGGACTCCCGGCGAGTCCACTCCATTCGTCGACGTGCCGTCCGCTTCGCTCGCGGGACTCCCGGCGCGTCCATCGACATTTCACCCGATCGCTGAGGGCACGCCTGGCGTCGGTATCGACAAGGCCCGATCGGCTCCCCCGGACAAAAATGGGGTGTCGAGGACGGGCGGCAGATGTCAGAGGCGCCGGTCCTCCTCCCCACCTTCGCGGCTCGGAGGAAAATATCCCGTCTGTCATTCGAGAAATCAGAAACCGCCACGACGGATCGCGGGGGGTGAGGCGCGAGGTCTCTCTCGGTGTCGTGGGACGGGCCGGTAGGGAACGGTGCCTCGTCACGCCCGTACCGGAGGTGTTTTGTGGTCGCGACACGGATCGTTCGGAGACGGCACGGCGGGTCGACTCCTTTCAGCCCGCGTTTCCACGCGTGGTTCCGTCGGCCGGCCTACCCCGTCTCTCTACCACCCACGAGCGACGGCGCCCGTGGCGGCCGAACTACTACCGACGGGACCGCGACCGAGAATAGTCGCGCCGGCGCTCAGACCTCGAGGTCGATCCGAGCGGCGAACGTCGGCAGACGGGGGGTGGGAGTGACGGTTCGTGCCGGCGGGTCGTACGCGACCAGTCCCGTGGACGCCAGTTTCGGGAGGTCGACGTGATGGAGCGAGACCCGGAGGTCCCGGTCGTCGTCGGGGAGGGGGGACGCGGCGTGGCGCTCGCGGAGGGCGGTGACGAGCTCCGGCAGGCCGGTGTCGCGGCCCCGGTCGGCGAGCAGCGCGAGGACGTCCGCTCGGTACGGGCGCACGAGGAGGGTACTGACGGCGTCCCAGGCAGGGTCCTCGGGTG
Organism: Haloplanus salinarum; assembly: GCF_009762275.1. Lineage (NCBI taxonomy): Archaea > Methanobacteriati > Methanobacteriota > Halobacteria > Halobacteriales > Haloferacaceae > Haloplanus > Haloplanus salinarum. Next base: position 2,500,537 of record NZ_CP034345.1, read on the forward strand.
TTCGCAGGTCCGGCAGTGACAGGGCCGCGAACTCGACGGACGGTCGCTTGTCGATGACGACGCCGTCCGGACGCCGTTCGATCCACCCGACCGCTTCCAGTTGCGGGAGACACCGATGATGGAGGTCGACCCGGATCGGATCGAGGTCTGCCTCGGTGGCGTCCGCGGACGTGAGGCCGCGCTCACGCTCGAGGAGGCGAAGGCCGAGTTCGCGTTCCGTCAGCGGCCGGTCCCGATCCAACAGGAGAGAGAGGATCCGACGCTGGCGCAAGTCGCCGATTATCGACGAGCGAACGAGGTGGTCTCCGTCCTCGTCCCGACGTGGCCGCGGTGCGCCATCCATGACTCGTGTCAGACACTGGAAAACCATAGTTCAGCCACCCAAAATCTGGGATCGGGTGGCCACACCGCTCACAGCTCGGCGAACACGACGTCGAGAAGCTTCTTTTCGGCCTTGCGAACGTGCTGGTGGAAGGTCGAGGCACCGATGTCGAGCGAGTCGGCGACCGCCTCCCCGGAGCGGTGCCGGGGCCACTCGAAGAACCCGCCGAAGTAGCCCGCTTCGAGGGCCGTCCGCTGACGCTCGGTCAGATCCTCGGCGAGGACGCTCAGGATGTGCTGTGACGAGGGGTCCTCCCGGACCACCTGTCGGCGGCTGACGACCCTGACGTCGAGATACGTCTCCCGGATACGGGCGACGACCCGTCGCACGTCCGTTCCCGGCGGGAACTGGATGGTCGCGCTGTACACGCCGTCCTCGATCCGGCCGCGCTTGAAGTTCCCCCCGTAGTCGGCGACGATGGAGGTCATCGGCGGGTTCGAGAGGCGCTGTTCGAACCGCACCTCGTCCTCACGCTCGTCGAACGTCCGTACCTCCTTCCACTCCGACCGGCACTCCCCGAGCGTGTGTATCGTCCCCATGGCGTCGCCGGTCGCGGTCCCGTACATGAGGTACTCGTCGTCGCCCACGGGGGTCACCCGATCGATCGTGATCGTTCCGTCGGTCGAATCCGGAAGCTGTCCGTCGAGCAACCGTGGCATCCGGATCGTGAGTTCGACGACCTCGTTGCTCATGAGGGCTCGCTTGCGGTCGACGGCGGCGATGGCGTGTCCGATCACGTCGCCGAGCTGCCCGATGACCGCCCGCTCCTCCTCGGCGAACGCGTCGGGACGCTCCGAGCAGACTCCGAGAACCCCGTAGAACATCCCCTGGTGGACGACCGGGATCACCGCCAGCGACCGGTAGCCCGACTCTCGTGCCGCCTCGCGAAGCTTCTGTGACGTTGCGTCATCGAGCGCGTTCCGGGTGATCTGCATCTCCCGCGTCCGGACGGCCCGCCGGATCGGACCCTGTCCGGTCATCTCGTTCGGGTCGGTGGCGATCGATCGGTCGCCGAGTCCGCCGTCGACGCCGGCTGCCGCCCGCGTCTCCAGTTCCGGGCCCGCGTCGGCCGCCCCGAACCACGCGAACCGGTACGAGTCGGCGGCCGCCAGCCGATCACACACCACCCGCTCGATCTCCTCGCGGGTCGACTGCTCGATGACCGCCTCGGTGATACCGCGCACGACGCCGTTGAGTTCGTCGAGGGCCGCGAGCTGTTCGCGCTGTCGCTCTAGCTTCCGCTCGTACTGTCGTCGCTCCGAGATATCGGTGGCCATCAGGATCGCCCCGTCGAACTCGCCGTCGCGATAGAGGGGCACGGCCCGTCCCGTGAAGTACGCTTCTTTCCCGTAGATGGATTCGAACGGGAAGTCGAACTCGATCGTCTCCCCTTCCTGCAGTCGGGAGAATATGCCCGCTTGTCCGGTCTCGATGATCGGGGGAAGCTTGCGGATGTCCATGCCCATAGCGTCGGAGCTATCCTTCTCCTCGGGGAGGCCGATGATCTCCTCCGCCCGCGGATTTTCGTAGGTGATCCGGAGGTCCTCGTCGAGGCGATACATCCCGAAGGGGGCGTTCTCGACCAACTCCTCGTTGAACCGCCGGGCGTCCCGGAGCTGTCGTTCCTGTGCTTTCCGCTCGGTGATGTCGCGGACGACACAGATGATTCCGCCGTCGTCGGAAACGGTCAGCGAGAGCTCCTGTGGGAACGTCGTTCCGTCCGCGCGCAGCCCGAACGTCTCGCCACGCCACGATCCCTCGTCGTAGAGCGTGGGAAGGATCTCCGCCTCGAACCGGTCGATCTCCGACTCGTCGTAACACAGGTGCCAGTGCTCACCGAGCAGCGCCTCCGGGTCGTCGTAGCCGTACACGTCGGCGTGGGTCTCGTTGACGTAGACGAACCCCCCGCCCTCGTCGACGACCGCGATTCCGTCGATGACCGACTCCATCGCCCGTGACTGTCGCCGTAACGTCCGCTCGGCGCCGTCGACGTCCGACGCCTCCGGCGGCCGCCACCAGATCCGCGAATGTGACCCCGTCTCCTTCGTCGCGAGTTCGCCCCGATCGACGAGTCGCTGCAACCGCTCGTACACCGCCCGGCGGTTCGCGTCGAGTGCCTCCGCCACCTCGGGCGTGGTGAGCGGTTCGTGCCGGTACTCGTCCCGTTCGAAGACGGCCAGGGTGCGCTCGTAGATATCCCCCGACGAACTGGACGCCATACCGTCGTGTCCGAACGAATACATATAGTTCCGTCGACGGAAGTCCCCGTCCGACGCGATCCCCGTGACCGAGCCCGTCGTGGCCGCCGCCGATGTGGGCGATACGATCGCCGGATGGCGACGCCACTCCGCGCCGACGGAGGTGGACCGCCCGCGACCGAACGCGGATCAGACCCGCTCGAAGCGGTGTCGGACGATCTCCGATTCGTCGTCCCACTCGAAGTTCTCGTGGGCGCGCTCCAGGATCTGCCGGTAGTGTTCGAGGTCCCGTGCGCCCTCCGCGCGGGCGTCGGCGTCGGTCATGTCGCCGAGCGTCCGCTCGTCGACGGCGACGACCTCGAAGGTCGTCCCGTCGATTTCGAAGGTGTCGCCCGACTCCGCGTACCGCTGTCCGCGGTGGATCTGTGTCACTTCGCCGTCGAGGGCCTGCTGGCGCATACGGTCGTTCGGCAACAGCGTTCCGGGGTCGAGTTCGCTCATACCGGAGGACGGGACTGGAGCGTCAAAACCCCTCGGCCGCGGTCACGGGGGCCGGTCGTGACGGTCCGACGGCGTCACGTGTCGCCGAACGGGTCGGCGAAGTCGTTGCGGACGAAATACCGTACGTAGTTGCCGTACGTCCGGTCGGCGGGGTGGTCGGCGACCTGTTCGTACCGGACGACCCCGTCGGTGTCGATCACGTACGTCGCGCCGACCCCCGTCAGCCCGTGGCTCGTCTCTTCTGTCCCGCTGTACTGCGCTGCCACCTCCCCGTCCGGGTCGGCGAGCAACTGGACGTCGAGGTCGTACCGGTCCCGCATCTCCGTCGTCGGCCCGAGCGAGTCGGTCACGACCGGAAGGACGTCCACGTCGTCGTGGAACCAGAGGTCGTACGCCACCTCGCTGAACGTCTGTAGCTGCTCGGCACAGAAGCTGCACCAGTGGCCGCGGTTGATCAGGACGACCGTCGGGCCGTCGTCGAGCGTCTCCGAGAGTGTGACCGGTTCGCCGGCCGTACTCTCGAGCGTGAAGTCGGGTGCCGTCGCGCCTTCGAGTGTCACATCGAATCGTCGATCCCCACGATATTGACCCCGTCGCGGCTGGATTCACGGGCAACACGACCGGAACGGTGGTCCCGTTTCGCTCCCGCTACTCCTCGTCCGCGTCGGGGAAGACGAACCCGTCGTCCTCGGAACCCGCCGAATCCGCCGAGACCCAGACGTCCGTCACCGCCGTCGGCTCGACCGGGATCTCCCGTCTGTTCCCCATTCCACCCACTTCCTTGGTCGGGAAGTCGTCGTCGGGCTCGGCGACCGTGATCTCCGAGTGAGCGAACAGGAACTCTGGCGTGATACAGACGTCTCCCGTGAGTTCGCCCCTGATCACCCCGTCGCCGGTGAACGTGATCGCGCGTCGATACTCCCGCTTGCAGGCCGGACACGTTCCCCCGTAGGGACGCTCGCCGGGGCCACCGGACATGATACGGTCGGGCATCGTTCGTTCCGAGGGGCGGACGGCGACGGTATATCGTTTGCGACCCGGCCGTCGCTGTGTGGGTGAGTTCGATAAAAGAGACCGCGTCGGGTGACCGCTTTCGGCGGTCAGTCGTGATCAGTTAGTCGCGCCGAGTGGCCAGCAGTGCGGCCGCGAGCAGCGCGATGACCGCGACGATGGCGCCGAAGCCGGGGCCGCCGCCCTCGGTGGGCGTCGGCGTGTCGGTCGGTTCGGCGGTCGCCGTGTCCGTCGGCTCGGGCGTTGCCGTGGCCGTCGGTTCGGGCGTTGCCGTCTCAGTCGGCGTCGGTTCCGGCGTCTCCGTCGGTTCCGGCGTCGCCGTCTGGACGTTCTGGACGATCTCTACGGTGACGATGTCCGTGTTCTCACCGTCGTCGGCTTCGAGGTCGTACGTCCCCGTCTGGACGTCCTCGAGCTCGATGGTGGTCGACCACGTGCCGTCGTAGGACCATTCGTCGGTCGTCGACAGCGCGACCGAGTCGCCCTCGGTCGTCAGCAGTTCGGCCGTGATCGAGTTGTCGTCCGGACGGAGGTTCGTCTGGCCTTCGACGACCATCGTGTCGTCGACTCCGACCGGGTTGACGCCCGAGGCTTCCATGCCTTCGGGGTAGACGTTCTGGATCGTCGACTGCGCGTCGGCGTACCGGAACGTCGAGGTGACCATCCGGTCGTCGCTCGCGACTGCTTCAGTCGTGTTGTCCACGATCCGGGCACGGACCTGAGCGCCCGTCAGCGTGCCGTCGCTCGGCACGATGTCGTCGACAACGTCCGTGTCCGTGTTGCCGTAGTTGCCGTCACGACCCGGGAACAGGACGTGGACGCTGACACTCTGGGAGCCCAGGATGTCGCTCCCGATCGTGACCTCGTCCTCCGAGAACGTGTTGTCGTCGTCCACGGAGATGTCCGTGGTGTAGGTGTTGCCACGGTCGCCGACGAAGATCACGTCGACGTTACTGGCACCGAACGCGGTGCCCGAGATGTTGACCGTCGAGTCGGTCGTCGAGACCTGCCCGCCCACGGTCTTGACGTTGGCCGTCAGTTCCGTGTCGGTCACACGCAGGGACATCTGCGTGCTCGTGTTCGTGTTGAACTCCGAGGTCGTCAGGTCGTCGGTCACGGGCTGGTTGAGTCCGTCGACGTCGAGCGCGCCGAAGCGGTAGGTGCCCGGCTGGCTCAGGATATCGCTGTCCTCCGAGAGGACGATGTCTTCCTCTTCGAAGGTGTCGTCAGCGTCGACGGTGAGCGTGTCCTCCCCGTCGATCGGGACGTGTTCGTAGTTGTTGTTCCGGCGGGCGTAGAAGGCGACTTCGTCGATGCCTTCCGAGGCCGTGCCGTTGATGTCGACTTCGCTGCCGACGACGTAGGTGCCGCCGGGCGACTCGATGGTGAGGTCGCCTTCGTTGACGGTGAGGGTCTGCTCGTCGTCCTCACCCTCCTGATCGGTGTTGCTGCCGATCTCGAAGGGAACCTGAGTCGAGGCGTTGTACAGCGTGAGGTCGACGTCCGAGTCGTCGAGGTACTGCGTTTCGACCTGACCGACGCCGACACCGGTGTCGTCGTCGATGGTGATGTTCGCGTACGCGTAGTCGATGGTGCCGGAGACTCCGGTCGAGTCCGCAACCGAGCGGTTGACCGCAGTGTCACCGGAGTTGTTCACGAAGCCGACTTCGCTGGTGTCGCCAACCTGGCGGAAGATGCGCGCGGCGTTCTCCGCAGTCAGGGTGTCGTCACGGAAGTCGTCGGACTCGATGATGACCGTGTGGGTGTCACCGGCGTCCGAACCCTGGATCTCGAAGCGGACGTCCTCGCCGCGAGTGACTTCGTCCGAGTCGAGCACGAGGTTCGCGTCGTCGTCACCGGTGACGGTGATGGTCGTGGACTGGGACGCCTCACCGAAGCCGAGGTCGTCCGTGCCAGCGAGGGAGATCGTGTAGGTGCCGGTACCCGTGTTCGCGAGGTCGATCGGGTAGGCGACTTCGTTGTCGGAGATGTCGCCACCGCGATCGCTACCATCATCGGTCGTGTACTCGGTCCCGCGGTCGCCGGCCGACCGGACGGGACTGTTGGACGGGTTGACGTTGTCGTCGACGACGTCACCGGTCACGTCGAGACCGGAGTCGTCCTCGACGGTCAGTTCGAGGTCCTCGGCGTTCTGGTAGTTCCAGGCGCCGATGACCGTCAGGTTACCAGCACCGCTACCGTCGCTACCGGAGCTCGGACTGGTACCTTCCGCGACCGAGCCGCCGGCGATGTCGTTGAGGTTGCTGTTCAGGACGTCCAGCGTGGTGACACGCGGCGTCTGGACAGTGACGCTGTTGCCGCTGTCGTCAGTGTAGCTACCGGTGGACTGGCTCTGGGGGATGTTCGGCGTTTCGAGCGGAACACCCTCGTCGTTCCCGGCGTCCTTCGTCGGGGTGCCGTCGAAGCTGTCACCCAGGAAGACGTCGGACTCGCCCTGGAAGACCGTCGCACCGGGGAAGATGTAGCCTTCACCGTCCGCGGTGTCGAAGTTGCCAGTGCCGTCCGCGTTACCGGCACGGTTGTTGCTCGGGCTGGCCGCGTTCACGTTGAACGAGGCGCTGCCGGCATCAGTGGTCGACGACGTGTCGATTCCGAGCGTCCGGGAGCCGGTGGAGACCCCCGAGCCGACGTCGACCGTGGCGTCGATGGAGACGCTCGTCTGGTTCGACAGCGCCTTCGTGGTCGTCTCCGAGGTCGCGTTGACGTTGGTGAGACCGACCACGATGTTGTCGCCGGAGACGGTCGTGTTGTTCACACTCGTATCAGCGTCGTCGAGGCTACCGGAGACGGTGACGTCGCTATCAGTGATACTCGCGGCCGTGACGTCGTTCACCCCGGCGTAATCGAGAGTGAAGTTTTCCGTCCCACCGGAGCCGCCGGTGGCGTTGAACGATACTGTCTGCACCTGACCGCTGGAACCAGCGGTCACGTCTGTCGCGTTGGTGTTACCGATGTTACTGACATCGGCCGCAGCCGTCCCCGACAGCGCCACGGTGCCAGCGAAGACGCTGAACACCATGAGTGCCGCGAGAACGACCGCGCGGATCTTGGTACTGTTTCCTGTCATGATTGTTGGTCCCGGGGATGCGACACGTGTTATCGAACGTGTGTCGCGCGCTGGAGGGCGATCCCCGAGGTTCCGGATGAGTGTTCATACCGTCTACGTAAAATGTCTTGTGTTGGACGCCGACCCGCGGCGGCACCGTCGTCGCCCTCCGGAGCGGGACGACGGGGCATTTCCTACCCGCCGATGTCGGTAACCGTCCCGACGCCCTTGCTCCGGCCCTCGCGGAAGACGAACCGCTGACCCTCCTCGATCAGGTAGGGGCGGAACTTGAACTCGACCGTCGTCGTACCGCGGTCGCCGGGGAGGAGGTGGCCACCCTCGGGGCGGAAGACCGCCGCCTCGCTGATCGTCTCCAGGTGGACGACGGGTTCGTAGCCCGTCCCGATTCGGGTCGGGTGGTTGAGGACGACCACCTCGGCCTCGAACTCGCGGACCGGCGTGGGGTCGGCGTCCGCCGGCAGGAGCACCATCCCGCGTTCGACCGCGGGTTCGGTGACGCCCTTGAGCGCGATGCCGACGATCCGCCCCGCCTCCGCGCGGTCGACCCGGTGGTAATGCATCTCGATGGAGCGGACCTCCACCTCGCGGAAGGAGCCGTCGGGCATCGGTCCGAGGAGGAGTTCGTCGCCCGCCTCGACGCTGCCGGCGTTGATCGTCCCGGAGGCGACGGCGCCGACGCCGGTCACCGAGTACGTCCGGTCGATGTACATCCGGAAGTCGCCCTCGCCGCCGTTGGTCTTCGGCAGGCGTTCGAACAGGTCGTCGAGGGCGTCGAGTCCCGCCTCCGAGACGGCGCTGGTCCGCAGGATCGGCACCACGTCGCCGATCTCCTCGGCCGCGGCGCTCACGCCGTGGCGCTCGATCCGGAGCGGCGTCTCCTCGACGTCCCGCAGGAGGCGCTCGACCGCGCGTTCGACCTCCTGTAGCCGTTCCTCGCTCACGAGATCGGCCTTGGTGATCGCAACCATGGTCGGCAGTTCCGTCGCCAACAGGATGCCGAGATGTTCGCGGGTGGTCCTCGTCGGGCCGTCGTCCGCGGCGACCGTCAGGAGCCCGTAGTCGAGTTTCTGCCCGACCAGCCCGCGGATCGTGGTCCGCAGCCACGGCTCGTGACCCACGGTGTCGACGAAGGAGACGAGCCGTTCGGACTCCTCGACGACGCGTGCGCGGTCCGACTTCCGGTGGGGGTTGTCCATCCGCACCGGGCCGTCGCCGTCGAAGCCGTACACCGCATAGGAGAGGTCAGCCGAGAGGCCGCGTTCGACCTCGTGGGGCTGGACGTCGAGATACGACCGGGTCCCTCCCTCCCCGTCGTCGGCCTGCCCGGTGACGAGCGTCCCGACGAGCGTGCTCTTGCCGTGGTCGACGTGCCCGGCGGTGCCGACGACGATGTGGGTGTCGTCCGTGTCGAGGATGGAACCCTCGCGGACCGTGGCGACGCCGACCAGTCCGTCCTCGTCCTCGCGCCCGACCCCCCAAGTCTCCACGTCCTCGATGTGAGTCCCTGCCTCCTCGGCGAGCAAGGAGAGCACGTCCATCGACTCCGAGAACGCCGACGGTTCGATGCCGGCCACGTGGCCGTCGTCCGTGACGCCCACGACGTAGGTTGCCTCGCCGTCGCCCGACAGCACGCGGTGGCGAAGCTGTGCCGCCAGACTCTCCATCCGCCCGTCCACGAGGTGGACGTCCCGGGAGAGCCGTTCCTTGAACTCGATTGGGCCGCCCTCCTCCTCGCCGCGTTCCAGGGCCTGCTCCAGCGCGGCCCGATCGGCGGTCATGGACCGTGGTACGCTATCACCCGGCAAAACCCTTTCCGTCGTGTGGGTACGTTCGACACACGAGCGGTCCGGAGTCAGTCCTGCAGTCGCTCGTACGCGCGGTTCACGCGCTTGAACCGCTCCTCGTCGCCGCCCTCGGTGTCGGGATGGACCTCCTTGACTTTCGCCCGGTAGGCGCGCCGCACCTCGTCGTCGGCGGCGTCCGGGTCGAGGTCGAGCCGCTCGTACGCTTCCCGCCGGGTCGGGCCGGTCTCGGCCGCGGTGTCGGTCCGTCCGCCGGTGGCCCCCCGGCCGGCCGCACCGCGGGCCGTGGCGCCGAAGCCGCCGGGGCCGGGGTTCGACCCGGCCCGTGCCGTCCTCGCTCCCGACGCCCGCCGCGCCCGCCGTCGGGTACGCGCCGCCAGCCGTCCCGTCGCGTGGCTCCACATGATGTACGTCGTCGCCGCGAAGGGGAGCGCCAGAAACAGCAAGAACAGCTGTCTGACGAACGCGAGCACCACCAGTACGGTGGTGACGCCGGCGAACACCGCCGCCAGGCCGAGTACGAGCCGGTCCCTGTCCACGCCCCCTACTCCGTCCGCCACCGTTGTAAGCGTCTCGCCCGTCGCCGGCGACCCGGCGAAAGGTTCAGGTCGGTTCCCCGGCGAGTCGCCGTATGTCCCTCCGTATCGGTGCCGCCCTGCAGAGCGGCGGCTCCCGGCTCGTCAGCCGGACAGGCACCCTCCTCACCGTCAGCTATCTCGTCCTGTACGCCGTCTACCAGACCGGCTTCAACGTCCTGATGAACGCCCTCTACGCCCGGATCGGGCTCCCAGCTGCGATTCCCGCGCCGATCGGCCTCCCCCTGCCGGTCGCGGCCGCCGTCGTCGCGGCCGCCCTCCTCGTGCTCACCTGGGTGAGCCTCGTGGCCATCCGGACCTTCGTCGCCGGCGAACGCGACGCCATCCCGCGTGGCTTCTGGACCGACGGGGTCGGGTGGGCGCTCCCCAACCTCGTCGTCGGCGGCCTCCTGACGTCGGTCCTCGTGACCGTCGGGTTCGTCTTCCTGATCCTTCCCGGCCTGTTCCTGCTCGTCGGGCTGGCGTTCATGGCGATGTATATCGCCGTCGAAGGCGACGACTTCGTCACCGCGATGCGGCGAAGCTGGGGGCTGGCCCGCGGCAACCGCCTGTCGATCCTCGGCCTCGTCGTCGTCGTGGCGGCGCTCGGCGCGGCCGCCGGCGTCGGCTTCGGGCTGGCGAGTCTCGTCCTCGCGCTCGCCGGCCTCGAACCCCTGACACCTCTGCTGACCGCCGTCCTCGTCGCCCCGATGACGATGTACAACGTCGCGGCGGTGTCGGCCGCCTTCGAACAACTGCGCGGGACGGACCGCCCCGAACTCTGAAACCGGCCGCGTCCCTACGCCGGACGTGAGCGTCACGAACCTCTGTCAGATCTGTGAGTCCGCGGCGGCCGTGGACACCTGTGACGGGTGCGGGGCGGCCGTCTGTGGGACCCACTACGACCGCGCGACCGGGCTGTGTGCCGACTGCGCGGCGCGGACGTAATCAGCGGTGGCGGTTGAGACGTCCCTTGAGCCGTTTCGCCGCCTCGCCCGCCGCGCCGAAGTAGGCGTCCGGATCGTCGCGAGGGGCGTCTTCGCCCGAGAAGATGATCCCTCGCGAGGAGTTGACGAGGCCGACGCCGTCGGCGAGGCCGTACTCGACGGCCGCCTCGACGTCGCCCCCCTGTGCCCCGACGCCGGGGACGAGGAAGGGGAGGTCGGGCACCTCGGCCCGCAGCGTCTCCAGTTCCGCCGGCGCCGTCGCGCCGACGACCAGGCCGACGTTCCCGTGTTCGTTCCACAGATCCGCGAGCGCTGCCACCCGCCGGTAGAGCGGTTCGCCGGCGGCGAGTTCGAGGTCCTGCAGGTCGGCCCCGCCGGGGTTCGAGGTGCGACAGAGGACGAACACGCCCGCGTCCGCACGGGAGAGGAAGGGATCGAGCGAGTCCCGTCCCATGTAGGGGTTGACGGTGATCGCGTCGGCGACGTCGAGCAGATCGGCGTACCGCCGGGAGGTGTTGCCGATGTCGGCGCGCTTGGCGTCCAAGAGGACCGGCACGTCCTTCCCGTGGGCGTAGGCGACCGTCTCGCGGAGCGCCCGCCAGCCGTCGGCGTCCTCGTAGAAGGCGGCGTTCGGCTTGTAGCAGGCCGCGTGTTCGTGGGTGGCGTCGATGATCCGGCGGTTGAACGCCCACCGCGGCAGGTCGCGGTCGGCGAGGAAGTCGGGGATCCGGTCGGGGTCGGCGTCGAGGCCGACCGAGACGACGCTGTCGACGCGGTCGATCCGCTCGCTCAGACGGTCGAAGAAGGCGGTCATGGACCGACTCCGCGGGGCGCGGACTAGAAGGTTGCGACTACAGCGCCTCGTGGACGATCCGGCCGTCGACGACGGTCAGCGCCACGTCGACGGCGGCGATATCGTCGGCCGTCCACGGCGAGTCGTCGAGGACCACCAGGTCGGCACGCTTGCCGGGTTCGACCGTCCCCAGTCGGTCCTCGTCGAAGCCGGCGTACGCGCTGCCGAGCGTGTACGCCCGCAGCGCCTCGGTCACGCCGAGCCCTTGGGCGTCGGTCGGCGCGTCGACGGCGTGGGCGACGCCGACCAGCGGGTCGAGGGGCATGCAGTCGCTCCCGAAGGCGAGCGGGACGTCCGCGTCGGCCAGCCGACCCAGCCGGTTCGTCTCGGTCCGCCGGTCGCCCAGGCGGTCGGCGTACAGCCCCGACTCGCCCGCCCACCGGTGGAAGTTCGGCTGGACGGAGGCGACGACGTCCAGGTCGGCCATCCGCTCGATGGCCGCGTCGCTCGCGAGTTCGGCGTGTTCGATCCGGTGGCGGACGGTCGCGGGGTCGGCGTCGGCGTAGGCGTCGACCACGGCCCCGACCGCCACGTCGCCGATGGCGTGGGCGGCGACTTGGAACCCCGCCGCCCCGGCGCTGTCCAGCAGGTCCTGGAACGCCTCGGGGCCGACGGTCCACCCGCCGCGCTCGTCGGGGGCGTCCGCGTACGGCGCCGAGAGTCGCGCCGTCCGCCCGCCGATGCTCCCGTCGGTGAACGTCTTGATCGCGCCCACCCGGACCGGCCCCTCGCCGTGGTTCGTCCGCAGCCCCGTCTCCACGAGGGCGTCGAGGTGGTCCGCCCAGTAGTTGAGCCGGACCCGGAGGGTCAACTCCCCGGCCGCCGCCAGGTCGCGGTAGACCCGCGGCGCGTGGGACCGCCGGACCATGTCGTGGACGCCCGTCACGCCCCGCTCGTTCGCGTGCTCCTGGGCGGCCCGGAGGAGTCGCTCGGTCCCCGATTCGTCGGGCGCGAGGGCGTCGAGGACCGCCTCGGCGGCCGCCTCGACGACCACGCCCGTCGGCTCCCCACCCTCGTGCCGAACCCCCGCCTCGGGCAGGTCGTCGCCGAACCGTTCGATACCCGTCGAGGACAGCGAGACGACGTGGAGGTCCTCGCGGACGGCGACGACGGGCCCCGCGGCGTCGACGGCGTCCAAGTCGCGCCGGGTGAGGTGGCCGGCCGTCTCCCACGTCGACTCGTCGTACCCGAACCCGAGGACCGGGTCGCCGTCCGGGACGGCGTCGGCCCGTTCGCGGAGCGCGTCGAGCGCGTCCGCGCGGCTCCCGGCCGTCGAGAGGTCGGCGTGGACGAGCTTTCGCCCGACAACGTCCAGGTGGGTGTGGGCGTCGACGAACCCGGGCAGGAGGACCCGCCCCCCGAGGTCGAGGGTGCGGGTGTCGACGCCGGCGAGAAAGTTCAGTTCGTAGGCGTCGCCGACGCGAACGATCCGCCCGTCGCGGATGGCGACCGCCTCGTGGGTCTCGTCGGGGCGGGTCAGCGTGTGGACCTCCGCGTTCGTCAGGAGGAGGTCGGCGGCCTCGGTCATGGCGGATGGCCGCGGGCGAGGGACCTAACGCTTGTCCCTACCGCCACAGTGTCCGCGCGCCGTAGGCGAGCCACTCGGCGCTGTAACAGATCACGCAACCCCGGAAGCGGGGTCGCGTGGGTTCCTCGGCTGCCTCGTCGGCGTCGTCGGTCGCGGTGGCCATACCTACGGTTCGGGACGGGAGCGGTAAACCTCTGAAGCGGTCGTGTGCGTGCGGTGCCCGAGCGTCAGGGGGCGTAGTAGTACTCGCCTTGGCGCTTCTGTTTCCGGTCGAGTTGGCTGTCGGGCTTGTTGATGCGGGGACGCCCCGTCCGCTCGTCGCGGCGGAAGGTGATGTCGAGGTCCGCGAGGAAGTCGTTCATCCCCGAGCGCATGCCCTGTGGCGTCGATGCGTGGCCGCGCTCGGCGGGTTCGCCGTCGAACACCATCAGGCGGTCGGCCAGCAGGTCGATCATGTAGATGTCGTGGTCGATGACCATCGCCGTGGCGTCGTGGTTCTCGGCGTACCGGCGGATGGCGGTCGTCGCCTGCACCCGCTGTTCGACGTCGAGGTGCGCCGAGGGCTCGTCGAGCACGTAGAGGTCGGCGTCCTCCGAGAGGCAGGCCGCGATGGCGACCCGCTGGCGCTCCCCGCCCGAGAGGTCCGTCAACTGCTGTTCCATGATCCGCTCCAGCTGGAGGGGACGGGCGATTTCGGTGTTCCAGAAGGAGGTGCCGAAGTCGTCGGTGATCGTCGAGAGGAAGGTGTCGACCCGCATCGGCTGGTCGACCTCGACGTACTGTGGCTTGTAGGCGATGTCGAGACTGAAGGCGAGTTCGCCCGCGTCGGGGTCGATGGCGCCCGCGAACAGCTTCGCGAGCGTCGACTTCCCGATACCGTTCGGCCCGACGATGCCCAGCACCTCGTTCTCGTAGATGGTCCCGCCCTCGACGGCGAGGGAGAACTCCCCCTCGCCGTAGGACTTCCGCAGGTCGGGGTAGTCGACCAGGGGCGTCCCGGTGGTCGACTGGCGGGGGGCGTGTTCCTCGAACGTGATCGCCTCGGGCCGGATACGCATGTTCTCGTTGTCGAGGTAGCCCTGGAGATACTCGTTGATGCCGTTGCGCACCGATTTGGGGTCGGTGACGACGCCGTACGCCCCGGGTTCACCGTAGGCGACGTGGAGGCGGTCGCCGAGCAGGTCGAGGACGGCCAGGTCGTGTTCGACCACGAGCATCGAGCGGTCCTCCTCCTCGGCGAGTTCGCGGACGAGCCTCGCGGCGGTCACCCGCTGGCCGATGTCGAGATAGGGGGTGATCTCGTCGAGGAAGTAGAAGTCGGCGTCGCGGGCCAGCGTCGCGGCGAGGGCCACCCGCTGGAGTTCGCCGCCCGACAGCGTGTCGATGGCCTGGTCCATCACCGGCCGGATCGACAGGCGGTCGACCAGGTCGTCGACGACGCCGCGCTCGTCGGTCCCCGCGAGCAGTTCGCGGGTCTTCCCGTCGAAGCTGTCCGGGATGCGGTCGACGTACTGGGGCTTGCGCGCGATGCTCACCTCGTCGGCCATCAGCCGTTCGAGGTAGTTCTGGAGCGCGGTGCCGCGGTAGCGGTCGAGTACCGTCTCCCACTCCGGCGGGTCGTTGTAGCGACCGAGGTTGGGGACGGTCTCGCCTGCGAGGGCGTGGACCGCCGTGGACTTCCCGATGCCGTTCGGACCGAGCAGCCCCGTGACCGTCCCCGACTCGGGGACCGGCAGGCCGTACAGCGAGAAGGCGTTCTCGCCGTAGCGGTGGACCGGATCGTCGTCGAGTTCCGAGGGCAGGTTGATGATCTCGATGGCGTCGAACGGACACTTCTCGACGCAGATGCCACAGGTCTCGCCGAGACAGAGTTCCTCGGAGATGCTGATCTGGTCGGGCCCGCCGTCGTAGAGGTCCGGGTCGTCGTGGCGCTCCTCCAGCGTGACGATACACTCCTCGCCGGTGCGGTTCGGCGGGCAGAAGTTCGCACACTCGTAGTTACACCGGTCCGGCTGGCACCGGTCGAGGTCGACGACCGCGATGCTGTCGTCGGCCATGTTAGAGCGAGGCGCCAGTGGTGAGCAGGATTGCGAACGTGATGAACCAGAGCGCGAAGGTCATGAACGCCACGTAGAGGTGGTCCTTCGCGCCGAAGTCCGAGACGTCGACGCCGATCGCCTTCAGCACCGGATACTGGACGGCGACGGCGGCCACCAGGAAGGCGAGCGCCCGGGTGTCGCTCGCCGCCTCGGGTCCGGTCCCGACGACGACGCCCGCGACCACCGCGGCGACGAGGCCGCCGAGGCAGGCGAGCGTGGTGACGGTCACCCCACGGATGTGTCCCGTGAGGCCCGTCTGCGTTTCCGTAGCCATACACGCCCCTCCGGCACCGGGCGTCAAAAGGCGTTCGATACGGGGAACCGGTCGGTCGTCCATCGTACCGGCGTCGGTCGTGAAGATTTATGCCGGTGGCTACGCTTCCATCACACGATGGCTGGAACTGAAGAGGAAGGTCTGGACGACCTTCCCCCGAGCGCGAAACTGGTTTTCAAGGTCCTCGAATACAACGGGTCGCTGACCCAGAAGGGGATCGTCGAGGAGTCGATGCTCTCGGCTCGGACGGTTCGGTACGCGCTCGAACGACTCGAAGATATCGGCGTCGTCGACGAGGACGTCTACTTCGCCGACGCCCGACAGAACCTCTATCAACTCAACGAGGCGAAACTGGCCGAGGAGTGCGGCGAGACGGAGGCGGCCTGCGCCGAGTGCGACTAGGCCTGGACGACCGTGATCCGCCGCTTGTCGTCGATGGCCCGCTCGAGTTCGTCGGCGATGGCGCTCCCCCGTGACACCTGAATCTCGCCCCCGCGGCCCACCGTCGCGGTGAACAGGTACTCGCCGTCGGCCCGCACCTCGACCGTCTGGCCCACTTCGGCGGCCGACCCCGCGTCGACGACGACGTGTCGGGAAGTGACCTCGGGCGTGACGACGGTGCCCTCGCGGCCGGCGGCGCTCCCGTCGCTCCCGCTCGATCCGCCCGAGCCGCCGCTCCCGCCCGGCCGCTCGTCGAGGGTCCGCACGTCGATGTCGATGCCGAGGCGGTCCTCCACGTCGCTGATCCGGCCGCCACCCTTGCCGATCACGTAGGAGATGTCGTCCTCCTCGACGTAGACGACGGCCTCGTTTTGCCCCTTCAACTCCACCTCGACGTGGCCGCGGGCGATGGAGCGGATCTCGCGTTCGACCTCCTTGCGGGCGAGTCGGGAGACGCCGGTCTCGCTCCCCTCGTCGTCGCCGAGGGGGACCGTGACGACCTGCCGGTTGAAGGTGTAGATCTCGTAGGCGGGTTTGCCGGTCTCGAAGTCGGCGATCTGGATGACCGGGCGCGCGAGGTCCTCGGCGGTCAGCCCCTCGGGCACCTTTACCTCGGTCGTCACGTCGTAGACGGTGTCGACGCGGCCGGCCTCGATGTAGACCACCGTGTCGACGACCTGCGGGATCATGCCGAGTTCGACCCGGCCCACGAGTCGTTGCAGCGCGTCGATGGCGCGGGTGGCGTGGACGACGCCGACCATGCCGACCCCCGCCAGTCGCATGTCGGCGAAGACCTCGAAGTCGTCGGTCTTGCGCACCTCGTCGTAGATGGTGTAGTCCGGGCGGACCAAGAGGAGCGAATCGGCGGTCTTGGCCATGTCGCCGCCGAGCGCCGTGTACTGGGTGATATCGGACCCGACCTGCAGGTCGCGGGGCTTCTCCATCGTCTTGACCGCGTTGTCGTGGCTCGCGAGGAACTCCGCGACCGCCTGGGCGAACGTGGACTTGCCGGCGCCGGGTGCCCCCGAGATGAGCACGCCCCGCTGGCGTTCGAGCAGGCGCTGCTTGAGGTCGTCGGCGAACTCGTAGTCGTCCAAGTCGGTCTTGACGATCGGCCGGACGGCGGTGATCTCGAAGCCGTCGGCGAAGGGCGGGCGCGCGACCGCGATCCGGTAGGAGCGGTACTGGACGATGGTCATCCCCGGCTCGTCGAGTTCGACGAAGCCGTCCGGACTCGCCCGTGCCGTCTCCATGACGTCGTGGGCGAACTCCTTCATCTCCGCCTCGGTCGTCGCCCCGTCCCGGATGGTCTCGTAATGCATGTCGCCGATGGCGCCGCGCTTGGCCTTGGGCTTCGCCCCTGCCCGGAGGTGGACGCTCATCGTCGTCTCGTCGAAGAACTGCTCGATCTCCAGGCCCTCGTCGCCGCCCTCCTCGCGACCCCGGGGTTCGACGTACTCGACGGTCAGGCCCTTGGCCTTGCTCACCTCGGCCTGCACTACGTCGCTGGTCAGCAGCGTGGCGTCCAGGTCGGCGGCCACGTCGCGGACGATGGCGTCGATCTCGCCCTCGTCGGCGTCGCGCTTCTGTCCGGCGTCGGGCCGCGCGCCGTGGTACTCGACGGTGATCGTGCCGTCCTCGGCCAGGCCGATCAGCCGCTGGAGCTCCTCGATGCCCTCCCAGCCGGTGTCGTGACCCTCGTTGGCCTGCCACTCGAGTTCGCCGACGACGGCCTCGGGAACGGTGATCGTCGCTCCCTCGTAGGCCCCCGACTCGACGCGTTCGGACACGCGGCCGTCGACGACCGCGCTCGTGTCCGGGACGATGTTCATGCCGGAATTCGGGCGGCGAGACGGATAAGCGTATTCAAGCGACGTTCCGGCGACCGCACGACCGACAGGGCCTAAGGGGCCGGCCCCCCTCGGCGGAGCCATGCACGACGCCGTCGATCTGACCCACCGGCTCGCCGAGATACCGAGCCACGAGGACGAACGCGCCGCGGGCGACGCCGTCGAGTCGTGGCTCCGCACGGAGACCGACGCCGCCGTCGAGCGGGACGCCCACGGGAACGTGATCGCCCGCCGCGGCGCGGGCGAGCGCTCGCTCGCGCTCGTCGGCCACCACGACGTGGTGCCGCCCGCCGACGAACAGGTCGCCGACGACGGCTACGTGATCGCGGAGCGCGACGGCCGCCTGTACGGCCGCGGCACCGCCGACATGAAGGGGAGCCTCGCGGCGGCGATGGTGGCCTTCCGCGACGCCGCCCCCGAACACGAACTCGTCTTCGCCTCCTTCGTCGGCGAGGAACGGGGTGGCGTCGGCGCCCGCGCGGCCATCGACGACGGCTTCGCCCCCGACTTCGCCGTCGTCGGCGAGGGGTCGACCGGCTACTCAGCGCCGGGCGTCACCGACGTCGCCGTCGCCCACAAGGGCCGGCGCGGGAGCACGCTCCGCGTCGCCGGCGAGAGCGCCCACGCCAGCGAGCCCGAGGCCGGCGCCAACGCCGTCTACCGTGCCTGCGACGCCGTCGACGTCGTCCGGGACCTCGACGCCCCGGCGACGACGGTGCTCGGTCACGACGTACGCGGGAGCGTCGCGGTCACCGAAATCGAGGGCGGATCGGCCTGGAACGTGATCCCCGAGTCGTGTGCCGTCACCGTCGACGAGCGGACGGTCCCCGGCGACCGGGCGGCGCTGGAACGGACGGAGGCGGTCGACGGCGTCGAGTGGGTCGTCGACCAGGACCTCCCGCCGATGGCCTGCGACGACGCCGGGTTCGCGGACGGGGTGGTCGAGGCAGCCCGAACGGCCCAGGAGGGGGACCCGGAGCGGGTGGTCAAACCACACGCCACCGACGCGGGCTGGCTGGCCGCCGCGGGGACGACCTGCGTGGTCTGTGGCGCGGCCGAACCCGGCGAGGCCCACACCGACGCCGAGAGCGTCTCCGTGGACGTCGTCGAGCGGTGCGTGCGGATCTATCGTGGGGCCGCCGAATCGGATCTCGGCTAACCCGGGGTCGGATCCGTTTGCACGTCCGACGGGGCCGCACGCGGCCTGCAGGGCGACAAACATATTTATCTATTGACTAATCATCGTACGCAGTCATGAGTGTGACAGGCTCTATCGGTATCGCGCTCGTTTCGGGACTTCTCGGTGTCGCCGCCGATCGTTCGGCCCGATATCTGCTCGACCGATACGAGGTTCGTGCTTCCCGCAACTTCTGGGAGCCGTGGCTCGATCACGACTCGATCATCATCTCCGCGACGACCGAAAACAGGCATCCGGGCCGAACTAGGGGTACTGGCCCGTTCGACGCTCGCGCCCTCCAGGAACTGACGTCACATCTGGCGGGAATCTCTTCGCCGGACCGGACGCCGTCGTCAGTGACCGAACAACATCCCGGTGACTGGCGGGACAAGAACGTCATCGCGTTGGGCGGCCCGGTGAACAACACTATCGCCGAACGCGTTCTGAATCCGGAGCGGAATCTGGGGTTGGAGTTTTATTTCGATACCGACCGGAATCGTGTGCTCAGCAATGACTACGTGGTTCATGACCCGCCCGATCCGAATCCCAAAGAGCGGATGGAAGACTACGGAATCGTGTCCCTTCTGCCACATCCGTACGACGGCGACGTCGTCTTTCTAGTCGCCGGCTGCTGGGGTCAGGGGACCCTCGGGGGCGTCGAACTGGTCGTTCGGAACATCGACGAGATCTGGCGCAAAACGAGCGGAGAGTTCTTTCAGTTCACGTATCGAGTGGTGTTCGACGAGAAAGGACAGCTCATGGACGGTGATATCTACTGGGATCACCTGCAATCCATCGAGCCTCGATCCCCGAAAGACGACTGGGTTCTCGACCACCGGCGCCCTCCCGAGAGATACGAAAACGAGGTGACTGTCGTCGTCCCGTGTCGCAACGAAGCGGAGACCGTCCCGAAGATAGTCACGACCTTTCGTGGCCTCGCTCCCGTCGAGGAAGTGATCGTCGTCGACAACGATTCGAACGACTCCACAGCCACCGCCGCCGGCCAGGCAGGTGCCCACGTGATCAAGGAGACGCGAGTGGGCAAAGGACACGCGGTCCTCGCCGGCCTCGACGCGGCCGACACGGACTTCGTCTTTTCGATAGACGGGGATATCGAGAACCCGTCGGCAGACTGGCTGTACGAGGCGATCGACCGACACGACCAGGGGAATGACATCGTTCGCGCGGATCCCGACTACTATCCACCGCTAGTCGTACAGTGTGTCAAACCGCTGTTACGGCGTTTCTTCCCCTCGGTGGCGGGCGCCGATCAGCCGCTCGGGGGAATCGTCTTCTTCCGGCGCTCCTACCGGCGTAGCCTCACGGAGTACACCGGCTGGGAGTTCGACATCGGGCTGACGCTGCTGGTCTCGAAGCGAAACCTGTCGTACGCCGAATTCGACA
This sequence comes from Haloplanus salinarum, assembly GCF_009762275.1. Lineage (NCBI taxonomy): Archaea > Methanobacteriati > Methanobacteriota > Halobacteria > Halobacteriales > Haloferacaceae > Haloplanus > Haloplanus salinarum. The sequence goes on from NZ_CP034345.1 coordinate 2,520,667, forward strand.
TCGGGTCACTCATTCACGGAGAACGGGCGGAGCACAGGATCGTCGAGATGTCGGAAGAGATACTGGAAACCCTAATCGACGAGACGCCACTCGCCGACGACTAACGGGGTCGACCGAGCGGCGGTCGCTACCGTCGCGACGGTTCGCTCCCCAGCTCCACCACCCGGTCGGCCCGTCGTCGGAAAGTCGAGAGCGTCCGGCGTTCGGCCCGCGAAACGGGGTCCTCGCCGGCGAGGGCGTCGCCGGCGAGGGCGTTCAGGACCGCCGTCTCGGCCCGCGCACAGTAGTCGAGCAGGCGGTTCGGGTCGCCGTCGGCGTGCTGGAAAGGGATGGTGGCGTCGTTGACGAAGACCGCCCGCGGGTCGGCGGGTGCGGCGTCGAACAGCGAGGCGGCCCGCCGGGCGTTGTCGGCCGCCAGTTCGACGGCCTCGGCGTCGGCGTCGGCGGTCGCCCGCGGCGCGTGGGCGTCGAGGACGCCGTGCCAGACGTCGCCGGGGACGGTCGTGAACCGGTCGAGGCGGCCGCCGAGGATCCGCCCGTCCCGTTCGAGTTCCGGGGCGAACTCGAAGACGACCACTCCCTCGGGCCCCTCGCGGTCCAGCCAGGCGTCGAGCGCCGCCGCGGTCCGGCGGGTCTTGCCGGCGTTCGAGGGACCGACGATCAGGGTCGTTCCCGGGCGGGGCAGAGCGTCGGTCACGGCCGGTCAGCCGACCTCCTCGACGGCGTACTTGCCGCCGAGGCCGACGATGGCGACGCCGAGCGCGACGGCGAAGGCCAGCACGAACCCCGACAGCGGCCCGATGCCGCCCGCGACCTGCTCGCGGACGAAGTTGGCCGCGAGCGCGCCGGTGACGAGCAACAGCGCGACGCCGCCGACGTTGGCGAGCCGGGAGTTCCGGTCGCTCACGGCGTCGGAGTTCAGGAGGTAGAGGACGACGGCGATGGCGAAGGGGGTGCCGACGGTGCCGACCGCGAGGACGAGCACGAGCTGGCCGATGACGGCGCCGCCGATGAACGCCCCCGGCGCCGAGAGGAGGGCGGCGGCGACGAGCAGCCAGCGGTAGCGGGCGTCGTCGATGGTGGTCCCCCAGCCGAGTTTGTCCGCGAGGAGGAACGGCGGGACGATGGTGTTGCCGCCGAGCGTCGAGACGGCGGCCCCCCAGAGACCGAGCAGGAACAGCCACTTGGCGTCGGCGCCGACCAGCGGCCCCAGCGCCTGTGCCGCCCCCACCGCCGTCGAGGGGTCCTCGGGCGTGAGGACGCTCGCGGCCACGAGGAAGATGGCGAGGCTGTAGACCCCGAAGGCGACGAGCATCGACGCGCCGACGTCGAAGGCGGCGGTCCCGTAGTCGTCGCGGGTCCAGCCGCGCGAGCGCATCGTGTACGACTGCATCGTGATGAGCGTGATGTGGACCGCGCCGCCGAGGATGCCGGCCGCGACGAGCGCGCCCCCGCTGGGGACGCTCGGCACCAGACCCCCCGCCGCCGCGCCGTAGTCGACGGGGACGACGAAGAGGCTGGCGACGAAGGCGACGACGACCAGCGAGACGAGGAGCTTCGCGGCTAGTTCGAGGAAGCGATACCCCCGCCCGGCCAGCCCGAGCGCGAGCACGAGCGCCCAGACGACGCCCCAGATCCGGGCGTCGACGCCCGTCACCGTCGCCGACACCGTCGCGACGGTCTTCATGATGACCAGTTGGGCGACGCCGGCCGCGAGCACCGCGTCGGCGACGAGGAGCCACGCCCAGGTCGTGCCGAGGTGGTCCTCGACGACGGCGACGATGCCCCGCTCGGTGAGGAGGCCGAGCCGCATCGACAGGTACTGGACGAGCGCGCCCGCGCCCGCCGAGAGGACGACCACCCAGAGGAGGCCGTAGCCGAAGAGCGCCCCCCCGGTCACCAGGCTGGCGATGGTCGCCGGCCCCGCGGCGATGGCTCCGGCGATCCACGACGGTCCCATCTCTCCGGCGTACCCTCGGATCCGTTCGGCCGGTCCGGCCGACTCCACGCCCGCGTTGTCCGTCATGCCACCCGGTCGACGCCTCGCCCGTATAGGTGTTACCACTCCGTGGTATCACCCGGGGCCGGCGGGGGGTTGATTACGACCCGGACCCACGTCCGGACATGAGCGACACGACGCCGGCGGCCTACGACGACCTGCTCGATCGGGTCGGCCGGATCGCGAACGTCTCGCACGCCTCCGACCTGCTCTCCTGGGACCAGCAGGTGATGATGCCCGACGAGGGGACGCCCGCCCGCTCCCGGCAGCTCTCGACGCTCTCGGCGGTCGAACACGACCTGCTCGTCGCCGACGAACTCGGCCGCCTGCTCGACGAACTCGAAACGGCGGATCTCACCCCCGAGCAACGGGCGGTCGTCCGCGAGGTGCGCCGCGAACAGGAACGCGCCGTCCGCGTCCCGACCGACCTCGTCGAACGCATCTCCGCGGCGTCCTCGGAGGCGCTGACCGCGTGGCGCGAGGCCCGGGAGGCGGACGACTTCGGGACCTTCGCGCCCCACCTGCGGGAGCTCCTCGACCTGAAGCAGCGGTACGCGGAGCACGTCGACCCGGACCGCGACCCCTACGCGGTGCTGTTCGAGGAGTACGAACCCTGCCTCCCCCTCGACCACGCCGAGGACGTACTGACGACGCTCCGCGAGGCGGTGGTACCCCTGGTCGACGACATCAGGGGGGCCGACGCCGACCTGGCGACCGACACCTTCGCCGGGACGTTCGACGCCGATCGTCAGGAGGCGCTCGTCCGGGACGCGCTCGACGACCTGGGCTACCCCTGGGAGCGGGGCCGTCTCGACGCCGCGCCGCATCCGTTCTCGACGGGGACGACCTACGACGCCCGGATCACCACCCGGTACGACGAGACCGATCCGATCGGCGCCCTCCTCTCGACGGTCCACGAGTTCGGCCACGCCACCTACACGCTCGGCCTGCCCGACGAGGCCCACGGGACGCCGCTCGGCGAGGCCCGCGACCTCTCGATCCACGAGTCACAGTCCCGGCTGTGGGAGAACCACGTCGGGCGCTCGCGAGCGTTCTGGGAGGGCTTTCTCCCCCGCGTCGTCGAGGCGTTCCCCGCCGTCGGCGACCCGAGCGTCCGCGAGGCCTACGAGGCGGTCAACGCCGTCGACCCCTCCAATCTCATTCGGGTCGAGGCCGACGAACTCACCTACCACCTGCATATCGTCCTGCGGTTCGAAATCGAGCGGGACCTCATCCGGGGCGACCTCGACGTGACGGAGGTGCCCGCCGTCTGGAACGAGAAGATGGAGTCGTACCTGGGCGTCCGGCCGGAGACGGACGCCGAGGGGTGTCTGCAGGACATCCACTGGTCCCACGGCAGTTTCGGCTACTTCCCCACCTACTCGTTGGGGAGCGTGATCGCCGCACAGCTGTTCGACGCCGCCGAGGCGGAGGTCGAGGGCCTCGACGACGCGATCCGGGCGGGCGAGTTCGACCCGCTCCACGACTGGTTGACCGATCGGATCCACCGCCACGGCAAGCGCTTCGAGACGAACGAACTCGTCTCCCGGGCGACCGGCGACGACGTGTCCGCCGACGCCTTCGTCGACTACGCGAGGGAGAAATACGGGTCGCTGTACGGGCTGTAGGTGTCAGCGTGTCACAATTACCCACACCAGTACGACTAAGTAATGGTATGGCGTACCATAGCGTGTATGGCAGCCGAACCCAGCGCACGCGACGACGAACTGTTCGACCAGTTCCTCGCGGACAACGGCCACGAGACCACCCCGGTACGCTGGGAACGATCCTATAACAAGCTGCAGTGCCCGGACTGTGGGGCGCTGCACGACGAGTCGGCCGCCGACTGTTCCGTCTGTGGCTGGGACCCCGCGGCCTGACGGGTCGGCGAGCCACGTCGTTTATCACGACTGGGGGCGTGTGAACGGATTATGAGCGACGACGCCACGGTCACCCGCCTCTTCGGGGGCCCCGGTAGCGGGAAGACGACCGCCCTCCTCGACCGCGTCGACGACCTGTTGGAGGACGACGACGTCGACGTTCGCGACGTGCTCGTGGTCTCCTACACCCGTGCCGCCGCCGCGGAGGTCCGCGAGCGACTCGCCGAACGGCTCGATACGTCGCCCCGGGCGCTCCAGGGCAACGTCTGTACGATGCACGCGAAGGCGTACGAACTGCTCGACCTCTCGCGGGGCGACGTGGTCGGCGAGAGCGACAAACAGGAGTTCTGCGAGGAGTACGGCGTCGAGTACGAGGACGAGTACGGCGGCGCCGGCCGCCGAACCGCCCGGTCGACGACGCTCGGCAACAAGATCATCGCGACGAGCCAGTGGCTCCAGCGCACCCGGCGCGACGTCGCCGACTGGTACGACGTGCCCTTCCAGTGGGACGTCGAGACGGTCCGTCTCCCCCCCGACGTCGACCCCAACGCCCAGGAGGGGAACAAGTACACGCCGACCTGGCCCGCCGACGACGAGCGCATCGACGTGCCGAAGGTGATCCGGGCGTGGCGCTCGTACAAGGGTGAACACGGGCTGGTCGGCTTCGCCGACATGCTGGAACGCGTCGCCGAACGCTCCCTGGTCCCGCACGTCGACTACCTCGTCATCGACGAGTTCCAGGACATCACCACGCTCCAGTACGAGGTGTACGAGGAGTGGAAACCGCACATGGAGGGGGTGTTGATCGCGGGCGACGACGACCAGGTCGTCTACGCGTGGCAGGGCGCCGACCCGAGCATCCTGCTCGACGCCGAGGTCGACGAGGACGTCGTCCTCCCCAACTCCTATCGGCTCCCCTCGCGCATCCTCAACGTCGTCAACCGCGAGATCCGTCACATCACGAAACGCCAGGAGAAGGACCTCAACCCCCGCAAGGAGGGCGGCGTCGTCGAGGGTATCGAGAGCCCCTCGATGTTCGAGGTGGTGCGGAACGTCCAGCACACCGTCGACACCACCGACGAGACGATCATGGTCCTGTTCCGGGCACGCTACCAGATGTTCCAGTTCATCGACGACTTCCTCCCCAAGGGCATCCCCTTCTCGGTCATGACCGACCAGCGGATGTGGACCGACCGCCTCACCCAGTACGTCCGCGCGGTCGAGAAGATCGACGCCGACGAGCCGATCACGGGACTGGAGGCGCGTCGCCTCGCCGACATGCTCCAGGACTCGGCGTTCGGCACCAACGACCGCGACGACTTCTACGACCACCTCGACGACCGGGAGGAGGCCGCCGACACCGACGACATCGCCGAGATCAGTATCGACCCCGACGTCGTGAGCGATCACGCGCCGTTCATGCCCGAACCCGCCGCTGCCGGCGACATGCTCCGCAAGGTGACGAGCTTCCAGCGGAAGGCCGTCGACGCCTACTTCGGCGGCGACTACGCGGGCATGGATCCGAGCCGCGTCCGCGTCGGCACCATCCACTCCGCGAAGGGTCGCGAGGCCGACCACGTGTTCGTCTGTACCGACCTCACGGAGAAGGTGGTCGAGCAGATGGCCGCGAGCGTCGACGATCCGACCGACGTCCCCGGCGTCGAGGAGTTCACCGCCCACACCAGCCCCGTGCCCCTCCTCACCGACAACGAGCGCCGCGTGTTCTACGTCGGGATGAGCCGTGCCCGCGAACGGCTCGTGTTGCTGGAGAACCTGATCGGCGGCGCCCCCACGCTCCCCATCAGCGTCCTCCTGCACGACGAACTCCGCGAGACGGACGCCGAGGAGATGCTGGACGAGGCCCAGGCGACGCCGGTGCCCGAACCGGAGCCCTGAGGCCGTGGTCGACGCCGCCGAGACGGAGCGTGCCCTCTCGACGGTCGCCGCCGGCCACCGCGCCGTGGCGACCCGCCTCGACGGAGCCACGGTAGTCGACGGTCGCCTCCGTGCCGACGGCGACCCCCTCACGGCCGAGCGGCTGGCGACCGCCGCCGAGGCCGCCGTCGCCGAGGCGGGCGGCGACGCCGACACACGGGTCCGTCCGAGCGGCGACCGGATCCGGCCGGGCGAACCGGTCGTCGTGGCGGTCCGTCCGGCGGTCCTCGGTGCCCCCCTCGCCCGCACCTTCGTCGTCGACGGCGGCGGCGGGTGGGACCGCCGTGCGGCCGTGGCCGTCGAGATGGCCCACGACGCCGTCTCCCGCGTCGCCGAACCCGGCCGCCCCGCCGGACGACTCGTCGACGAGGCGGTCGCGGAACTGGGGGCCTACGGGCTGACCCCGACGGAGGACCCCGTGGCCCGCACGGCCGCGGGCGACCCGATCGACCGATCGGACGAGACGCCGCTCGCCGCGGGGCAGGTGTTCGTCCTCGATCCGACGGCGGTCGACCCCGACCCCGCGGCCGACCGCGGCCGGATCCGGATCGGGGCGTTCTACGCCGTCACCGAGTCGGGCTGTCGGGTCCTCGGTGACCTCCCCACGTCGCTGTCGCCGGACGCGTACCGGTAGTCACTCCTCGTCGTCGTCCGGCTCCGTCACCGCGCCCCCGACCACGCGTTCGACGACTGCCGCCGGCAGGTCGGTGGGGGTAGTGAGCCGCTGGGGCAGGAGCACCATCAGCGCCGCGACGACGATCAGTCCGACGCCGAGCATCGGCCGCCCGGCGAGGGCCGTCTCGACCCCGAACACCCCCACCGGGACGGCGAAGATCACGGTCGCCACCAGCCCGAGCGTGTCGAGGATCCCGAGTCGCATCGCCGACGCTACGTGGTGGGGGGTGAAAAAACGGCCGCGACGGATGTCGTAACCACTTACCCCCGCGGCGGCCAAGGGGGAGTATGTTCACCGGTATCGTCGAGGGGACGGGCGACGTGATCGGCGTCGACGACGCCGACGGGGGCCGTCGCCTCCGGATCGGTCACGACTTCGACGGGCTCGCGGCGGGACAGTCGATCAGCGTCTCCGGCGTCTGTCTCACCGTCGAGGGCTACGGCGACGACTGGTTCGAAGTGTTCCTGGCGGCCGAGACGGTCGCGAAGACGTACCTCGGGGCGGTCGAGGTCGGCGACGCCGTCAACCTGGAGCGGGCGATGCCCGCCGACGGGCGCTTCGACGGCCACATCGTGCAGGGACACGTCGACGGCGTGGCGACGGTCGCGGCGGTCGAACGCGTCGGCGACGACTGGCGGTTCGAGTTCGACCTGCCCGCCGATTTGGGGCGGTACGTCGTCGACAAGGGCTCGATCGCGCTCGACGGGATCAGCCTCACCGTCGCCGATCGGGACGGCGACCGGATCGGCGTCGCGGTGATCCCCACGACCTACGACCTGACGACGCTCTCGTCGAAGGCGCCGGGCGATCCGGTCCACGTCGAGGTGGACGTGGTGGCGAAATACGTCGAGCGGCTGGTCGATTAGGGGTCGAACTCCGTCGGCTCGGACGCGAAGGCCGACTCCTCGGCCCGCTCGTCGTCGTGTACCGTGCGGTAGGTGCGGTTGTACCGTCGGATCTTCCGGAAGAGCACGAACCCGAAGACCCCGTCGTAGAGCAGGACGTAGAGCAGGAACGAGGGGAGTTGACCGAGACCGGTCGCGAAGCCGATCAGCCCCGTCCCGATGCCGACGGTGGTGTTGTAGGTGGCGTGGATGAGGGCGGCGACGATGAGGCCCTTGACGATGATCGGGCCGCGGTGTTCGCGGTTGAACTTCGCGAGGCCGAGGTAGTAGCCGGCGAAGGCGGAGTAGATGACGTGGCCGGGGCCGGCGAGCGCGCGGACGGCGGTGATGCCGCCGCCGACGCCGATGAGGCCGAGGCCGGCGGTGGCCGTCGGCGCGTCGAGACTCTGGGTGATGTAGAGGGCGTTCTCGATGGTGGCGAATCCGAGGCCGGCGACGGCCCCGTACACCGTGCCGTCGAGGACGGCCTCGAACCGGTCGTGGCCGTAGGCGTAGAGCCGGACCGCGAGGAGTTTCACCGTCTCCTCGACGGGCCCGACGACGAGATAGAAGAACAGCGCGGTGCCGAGGAAGCCGAACCCGGCGAACAGCCCCTGCGAGTAGGAGTTGAGCACGGCCGCGAAGTTCGCGGTCAACACGCCGAGCAGGAAGGTTGCGACGAGTACGGAGAGCGGTTCGCCGCTGGTCACGTCGGAGCGGCGGACGTAGAGCGCGAGCGCGAGCGCCGGGAGCGCCGAGAGGAGCGTCAGCGCACCGATCTGTGGATCGGTCAGCGCGCTCAGCCCCCCGATCCCGATCAGGATGAGGAGGGCGACGCCGACGACGAACAGCCGAGTCGACGCCACGAAGACGCGATAGATGCCCGACGCCACCCCGTCGAGCACCCCGCGCGGTTCCCACGTGGCGATGTCGTACAGGTCGACGTCGGCGCCGGCGCGCTCCTCGACCGGGTCCCGTCTACGCGACATACCTCCGACTCGGCGTCCAGCGTTTAATTTCTTGGCCCGGACCGCCGTCGGCACGTCGCGCGCGTTCCGAACCGGTTTTGTGTGCTCACCGTGAGGCGGCGTCCGGATGGACATCGCTCGCGACGACCTGCAGTTCTCCTCGCTCTACGTCACCCGGTTCGCCGCCAGTTTCGGCTACATGACGGTCTTGACGCTCCTCCCGGACTACATCGACGCGCTCGGGGCGACGGGGGTGACGGTCGGGCTGTTCATCACGGCCCTCGAACTCGCCCGGACGGCCGGCATCGTCCCGCTGGGGTGGGCGGGGGACCGGTACAGCAAGCGGGCCCTCCTCGTCGGGGCCCTCCTCGTGAGCGTCGTCGCGTACGTCCTGTTCGCCGGCGTGACGACGGTTCAGGGGTTCCTGATCGCGCGGGTGCTCCAGGGGTTCGGCCTCGCCGGCGCCGGGCTGTTGAGCCTCGCGCTCGTGGGCGAACTCGCCCCCGACGACGGCCGAGCCAACCGCATCGGCAGGTACAACGCCTTCCGGATGGCCGCCGGCATCGTGGGCACCCTCGGGGCCGGCGTGCTGTATACGCTCACGGGCTTTCGCGTCGTGTTCGGACTCCTGGCGACGCTCCTGTTCGTCGCCGCGGTGGCCGTTCGTCTGTTCGTCGAGGGCGACCGGACGCGAATCGGCGGGTTCGCGTTCACCGACTTCGCCCTGAACCGCCGCATCCTGACGCTCACGAGTTTCCGCGCCCAGTACGCCGTCGCCGTCTCGCTCGTCCGCCAGTGGGTGCCCATCTTCGTCGGCGTCTCCGCCGCCCAGGGCGGCCTCGCGTACGGGACGGTCGTGGTCGGGGCGGTCCTCGCCGTCGAGAAGTTCACGAACATGCTCTGTCAGCCGGTCGTCGGCCAGCTCTCGGACCGACGGGGGCGGGCCCTCTTTGTTTTCCTCGGCGGCGGCGCCTACGGACTGGTCGCGCTCGCCTTTCCCTTCGCCCCCGCCGTCGCCGGCCTCGTCGACCTCTCCGTCCCGACCGCGGGCCGGGTGACCGGCGCCGTGGTCGCCGCGCTGGTCCTGAACGGGCTGCTCGGGATCGCCGACGCCGTCCGGGAGCCGGCCAGCATGGCTCTCTTCGCCGACGAGGGGAAAGGCGAGGGCATCGCCAGCAGTTTCGGCGTCCGCTCGCTCGTCTGGAAGCCGGGGAGCGTCCTCGCGCCGCTCGCCGGGGGCTGGGTGATGGGCCGGTTCGGGATCGAGTGGGTCTTTTTCCTCGGCGGGTTCGCCGCCCTCGCCGGCGCCGCGACGTTTCTCGGCGTCCTCTCGCGGACCCACGGCTCGCGGGCCCTCCAGCAGTGGTGAGCCGCCGCCGTCTCCCGTCGAGAAGCTGCTTCGTTAATTGTCGATAACGAGACGGAGAAAAAATGAGTTATGAGGCTGGAGCGCAGTCGTGGACGTAGCTACCACGGGGCAACTATGTCTGGTACGTACGATCTGGTCATCGTCGGCGGCGGTATCAGCGGCGCATCGCTCCTCTACACCACCGCGAAGTTCACCGACATCGACTCGATCGCGTTGATCGAGAAGGAGTCGGAGATCGCGGCCATCAACTCACATCACACGAACAACTCCCAGACCCTCCACTTCGGCGACATCGAGACGAACTACACCTTAGAGAAGGCGGAGGAGGTAAAGGAGGGGGCGGAACTCCTCGCTGGCTACCTGGAGCACCACGACGCGGACCGCGAGATGCACGCAAAGCGGAGCAAGATGGTGCTCGCGGTCGGCGACGAGGAGGTGTCAAAGCTCGAACGACGCTACGACGAGGAGGGGTTCGGCGACCTCTTCCCCAAACTGCGGCCGATCGAGCGCGAGGAGATCGCGGAGATCGAACCCGCGGTCGTCGAGGGGCGGGATCCCGAGACCGAACTCCTGGCGCTCCAGACCCCCGACGGCTACGTCGTCGACTACGGCGAGACGGCGAAGTCCTTCGTCGACCGCGCGGACGACGAGCCACACGTCGACGTCTACACGGGGACCGCGGTCACGGACGTCACGCCGACGCTCGACGGCTACACGATCGAGACCGAGGACGGCCGCTTCGACTGTTCGGCGGCCGTCGTCGCCGCCGGCTGTCACAGCCTCCAGATCGCGAAGGAACTCGGCTACGGCCAGGACAAGGTGTTGCTCCCCGTCGCCGGGAGCTTCTTCCTCGCGGACGACCTCCTGAACGGGAAGGTATACACCCTGCAGATGAAGAAACTCCCCTTCGCGGCCGTCCACGGCGACGCCGACGTCCACGATTCGAGCATCACGCGCTTCGGGCCGACCGCGAAGCTCGTGCCCGCGCTCGAACGCGGCCGCCTCTCGACGGTGACCGACTTCCTCGACGTGTTCGGGCTGAACGCCGCCGCGGCGCTCAGCTACGCCAACATCCTCTCCGATCGGGTCCTCCTCCCCTACGTCTTGCGGAACCTCGTGTACGACCTCCCCGAGGTGGGGCGCCGGCAGTTCCTCCCGCACGTCCGGAAGGTCGTCCCGGACGTCGACCTCGACGACATCGAGCGCGCGAAGGGGTACGGGGGTGTCCGTCCACAGATCGTCGACACCTCGGCGAAGTCCCTCGACATGGGCGAGGCGAAGATCGTCGGCGACGACATCGTCTTCAACATCACGCCCTCGCCGGGCGCCTCGACGTGTCTGAAAAACGCCATGCGTGACACGCGGACGGTGCTCGACTTCCTCGACGCGGACTACGAGTTCGACGAGGCGGCGTTCCGCGCGGACACCATCGACAACTTCCCCCGCGGGACCGAGGGCGACGAGTCGACCGGCACCGACCCCGCCGGCGTCCCCGCCGCCGACGACTGATAGTGATTATCGTAAGTCATTGCCGGTGGTTCGCCGACCCGTCCCGGCGAACCACCGGTAAACAGTTACAATAAACACTATGACGACGCGCGGGCGCTCGCCGCGACGACCCGGACCGCCGAGTATTTGTCCCGCCGAGCGGCTAGTACGGCTATGTACGATCTCGTCGTGGTCGGCGTCGGGCCGGCGGGGGCACGCCTCGCCCGCCGGACCGCCGAGGCCGGGTACGACGTCCTCGCCCTCGAGAAGGGGACGGTAGGAACGCCGCTCGCCTGCTCCGGTCACGTCAGCACCGACATCTGGGACTACGTGCCCGAGGGGAGCGCGGCCGACCTCCGACAGAACCGCGTCTTCGGCGCTAACTTCCACCTCGGCGGCCCCGGGTCCCGCGCCTACCCCTTCTACAAGACCGACGAGGTGTCGAACGTGATCGACCGCGTGGCGCTTGATCGCACCCTCGCCGACGCCGCGCGGGCCGCCGGCGCCGACGTGCGCGAGGGCCACACCGTCACCGGCGTGACCGTCGCGGACGACCGCGCGACGGTGACCGCCCGGGCCGACGGGGGGACTGTCACGTTCGAGACGCGACTGGTCGCCGGCTGTGACGGTCCCGCCTCGCGGGTGCGCCGCGAGGCCGGCCTCCCGGAGCCGTCCGAGACGCTCCACGGCGTCCTCGCGTTCGACGAGACGCCGGACCACGGCGACTTCGTCGACGTCCACCTGACGGTGCCGCGCTTCTTCGCGTGGCGTATCCCTCGCGGCGACGCAGGCGTCGAGTACGGCCTCGCGGCGCCGCCCGGCGCCGACGTGACCGAGCGCTTCGAGCGCCTGACCGACGCCTACGGCGTCGAGACGGATCGCCGCTGCTCGGGGGGGATCCCCATCGGTCCGCCCGACACCGTCACGGGCGACCGGGTCTTCCTCGTCGGCGACGCCGCCGCCCAGACCAAACCCTTCACCGGCGGCGGCATCCTCTACGGCATGACGGCGGCGGACCGTGCCGCCGAGACGATCGATCCCGACGACCCCACGACGCTCGCGGCCTACGAGCGAGCGTGGCGGGCCGAACTCGGCCGCGAGATCCGACTCGGGGGGCTGATCCGCCGGGCGTACTCCCTGCCCGATCCGGTCCAGCGGCTCGGACTCGGGGCGCTCGACGGCGAAATCGGGGTCCACATGGATCGGCCGACCTCCTTCTTCTCGGCGGCACACCTCCGCGCGCTCGCGGGCGGTCTCCTCCCCTGGCGGGGGGACGACGATCCGACGCGGACGGACGCGGGTCAGTCGGAGTAACGGGGCAGGCGGGCCGAGCGACCGCTCCCCTCGACGAAGGGGAGGGCCGTCACCGTCACGTCGACGGTCTCGCTGTCGACGGATACTGCGAGGTCGGGGCCGTCCTCGAGGGTTCCGCTGTCGACGTACGCGAGCGCGACCGGGCGATCGAGCGACGGACTCGTGGCGCCGCGGGTCACCGCACCGACGTCGTCGCCGCCCGCCACGACCGTCGCGCCCGCGTCGGGGACGGTATCGAGGGTGAGGCCGACCAGTCGCTCGCTGGGCCGCCCCTGGTTCTCGACGCGGGAGACGACCTCCTGGCCGACGTAACATCCCTTGTCGAAGTCGAGCGCGTTGCGCACGCCGGCGACGTTCGGCACGCGGCCGACGAGTTCGGTGTCGAAACGCGGCGTCCCCGCCTCGAGGGTCAACGTGTTCCAGGTCCGGTGGCCGACCGGCGTCGTCGGCGTGCCGCGGGTGAGGAGGGCGTCGAGGACGTCCTCGGCGTCGTCAGCGGCACAGACGACCTCGTAGCCCGTCTCGCCGGTCTGCTCGTCCGTCGCGACGACGGTCACGCCGGTGCCGGCGAGGGAGCCGCGGACGAACGTCAGGGGCGTCTCGGGGACGCTCGCCCCCGCCAGGAGGGTGGCGACCGTCTCGGTCGCCGACGGGCCGTGGACGCCGAAGACGGCGAACTCGTCGGTGGCGTCGCGGACCGACACGTCCTGGATGAACACCTTGTCGCTCCAGTCCTCGGCGAGGGGCGTCGCACGCTCCGCCGGGGTGAAACAGAGCAGGCGCTCGTCGGCGCTGTAGACGTAACAGTCGGTCTCGATGCCGCCTTGGGGGTCGAGCAGGAGCGCGTAACAGCCCTCGCCGTCGGCCGCGGGGACGCGGTTCGAGACGGTGTTGTCGACGAAGTCGACGGCGTCGGCTCCCTCGACGACGACGACGCCGTAGTCCATCTCGATGACGCCGACCCCGTTGCGGACCGCGAGGTGGGTGCGCTCGGGACGGCCGTAGTGGGCGACGACGGTTCGCCCGTCGCGCGTCTCGAACTCGGCGCCGTAGTCGGCGTGGAGACCCCGTGTCATCGACGACCCGTAGGCGGGCAGGGGGAAAAAGCGCCGCGGTCGGGGGTGCGTCGGGACTGGCCGGTGGCGACGGCGAGGGCGTGGACGGCGGCCGGGGGTTCAGAGTCCCAGCCGGTCGCGGACGGCGTCGAGCAGGCTTTCGTCCTCCGCGGGCGCCTCCCTCGGGTCGGGGACGACGCGGTCGTCCGGGAGCACGACCGTCCGGCCGTCGTTCGATTCGACGACGATGAGCGAGTCCGACTTCAGCTCCGCGAGGGCGTCTTCGAGCGTGTCGATGTCGACTTCGACGGCCGCACGGAGTTCGAAGACGGTCATGCCGTCCTCGCCGCGGTCGACCAGCGCGTCGAGGACCGCCACCTCGACGTCCGCGCGGTCCCGGAACTCCCGTTTGGCCTTCATGAGCGGTGGTAACGGCCGCGGTCGGTTTACCAGTACCGACCGCCGGGCTCACCCGTCGGACGGGCGTCTGACGGAGGCTTTTGGTGGTGCCCCCGCTATCCGTGCCCAATGGGACTCAGGTGCCTACTGGGACACGAATACGCGAACCGCGAGGTGGAGCGTGAGCGGGAGGAGCGCGGCGACGAGGTGGTCGTGACGTACCGGACCGTCGAGACCTGTGAGCGGTGTGGGGAACGCCGGATCGTCAGCGAGAACAAGGAGGTCCGCCCCGTGCGGGACCCGACCGAGGAGGGCGTGACGACGGGACTCGGCGGCGGCGTGACGCCCGATCTGGACGCCGACGACGCCGAGGCGGAGGCGACGACGGACGCGGAGACGCCGGCCACCGGGGGGAAGCCGGCGGACGACGGCGCCGAGGTGGATCCGGACTCGGGGTCGGAGCCGGCCGTCGAGGCCGACGTCGATCCGGTGTCCGCCCACGAGTCGGAGACCGCCGAGGCCGACCCGTCGCCCGCCCACGACCCGGCGACCGCCGAGGCCGATACCGATCCGTCGCCCAGCGCGGAGGAGGACGACGCGGTTATCCTCGACGACGACGGACCGAGTGTCGACCGGGAGCCCGGGGAGTGGCCCGGTGCCGACGACACCACCGCCGACACCGCCGACGACGCGGAGGAGACGGCGGCCGTCCCGGAGGCCGACGACGGCACGACCGTGGTCGAAGGCGAGGGGTGGCCCGACCCCGAGGGCGAGGACGAGGGATTCGACGCGGCGCCCGGCGACGCGGCGCCGGACGACGTCGCTCTCGACGAGGAGGTGGGGCCCGCCGTCGGGGACGGCACCGCCGCGAACGGGACGACCGAGGCGGCCGGCGGCGCCGCGGGCAAGCAGTTCGTCGCCGCCCAGGAGGTCGAACCCGTCGGCGACGACCGAACGACGGCGGCGGAGACGGAGTTCTTCTGTCCCAACTGTGGTCACGCCCGGGGTGCGGGCGGGTCGTCGATGCGCGCCGGCGACATCTGTCCCGAGTGTCACCAGGGCTACATCGCCGAGCGCGAGCGGTGACGGTCGTCGGGAGGACGAAACTGGTAAACCGTCGCCTTCCGAATCGGACGGCATGAAGGAGTACAAGATGCGTCGCGGGGAAACTCTGGACGAGAACGCGCCGGATCTGAAAGGGACGGTCGAGGAGTACTTCGGCTCGGTCACGGGAACCGAGGAGTACGAAGGGAACGACCTCTTCGTGGTCGGCGAGCCCGACAACCCCGTGTTCGAGCGCATCGTCGCCGGTGCGGCGGAGTACAGCGGCAAGAAGGACAAGCTCGCGGTCCACTTCGAGGAGAAGCCGGCCGCACAGGTCATCGAGGAGGGTCACGCCGACGCCGCCGAGGACGCGGTGAACGCGAAAAACGACTTCCTGCTCGAGGTGACGGGGCGGGACGCCAAATCCCGCCGCGACTCGATGAAACGCTCCGTCGAGGACGACCCCGACGACGTCCCGAACGCCTAGAGCGCCTCCGGAATCCAGCCGCCGTCCACCTCCACGTTCTCGCCGCTCACGTAGTCGCTGTCGGCATCGAGGAAGAAAAAGAGCACCTGCCGCAGGTCGGCGAAGGAGGCCCACCGGCCGCGCGGCGCCTCGTCGGGGAACTCGTCGGAGTTCTCGACGACGTACGGCGAGATGCAGTTGACGGTGATGCCGTCCTCGGTGGTGTCGTTGGCGAGCATCCGCGTGAACATGATGACGCCCGTCTTCGCGACGAGGTAGGGGAAGTTCTTCGGGTAGACCAGCGCCCGCTCGGTGCCCGCGTAGCCGACGTTGACGATGCGGCCGAACTCGGCCTCGCGCATCGCCGGGAGCGCCCGTTTCGAACAGAGGTAGGTGCCGTTGAGGTTCGTCTCCAGCACCCGGTTCCACGTCTCGAAGTCGATGTCCTCCCAGTGGCGGGGCGCGAAGTCGCCGACGTTGTTGACGAGGACGTCGACGGTGCCGAGGTCCGTCTCGACGGCGTCGAACATCGCGTCGACGTCGTCGGGGTCGGTCACGTCGCCCTGTACCGTCGTCGCGCGACCGCTCTCCTCCCTGGCCACCGCGGCCGTCGCCCGCGCCGCCTCGGCGCTCGTGTGGTAGTGGACCGCCACCGCCGCCCCCGCCTCGGCCATCGAGAGGGCCAGTTCGCGGCCGACGCCCTTCGCGCTACCCGTCACCAGTGCGACCCGGTCGGAGAGGTCGGTCGTGAGCATACCCGTGGATGGACGGGGACGCGCAAAGAGATGCGGGTCGGCCCGGTCAGATGGCCTCGACCAGTCCCGAGGCCACCGACCGCGCCTTCTCGGCGGCGTCCGCGGAGACCAGCCCGGCGTCGACGGCGGCGTCGAGTTCGTCGTCGTCGACTCGGCGAACCTCGCCGTCCGGTCCTTTCACCACGTCGACGTGGAGGTCGACGTAGCGGACGGCGTCGGGGAAACACTCGACGGGGGTACAGACGTTGACGTACGTCCCCTTGCGCTCCCCGTCCGCGTCGCGGTAGACGGTCGGATACCACCACCGCCCCTCGCGGACCTTCGTGGTCGCCACGTCGCCGGCCTCACGGTCGACGCCGAGGGCGTCGTAGGTGCCGCCGGCGGTCATCTCGCGGCGGAGCGTGAGCGTGCCGTCGGGGTCGCGGTCCGTCACCGCGGCCCGACCGAGGACGATCAGCCGGCCGTCGGGCTTGCCGTGTTCGAGGCGGACGTCGTCGCCGGCGACGGGGCCGAAGGTGTCGGTGACGGCCTCGAAGGGGAACTCCTCGCCCGCCGGTCCCGCGTCGTCGTCCGACAGCGCCTCCACGAGGTCGACCGCGCGGCTCGCGTCCGACGAGGCCGCCTTGACGCGGTGGTGGCCGGTCATGGTCGTCGTCACCGCCCGCCGGTCCGAATCGAGGGCGAAGCGCGCCTCGCGGCCGAACCACACCCACGTCGTCGCCGCGGGTGCGGCCAGCCGACGGACCGGTTCGACCGGGTCGTCCACGGGGAGCGCCTCGGCCCGCTCGACCGCCCGCGAGAGCGCCGCCTCCAGCCGTCCCATGTCGGCGTCGGTCGCCGCGTCGCTCCACCGAAGCCCCCAGCCGTCGGGCGGTTCGATCCCCAGCAGATCCGTCATGCCGGCGAGTTCACGCCCGGCCGCCTCGTCGCGGGTGTCGACGGTCACGCCCGACTCGCCGTGGACGAGCGTCGCCGGTCCCGCCCGCACCCGCAGGTCGGTGTCGAGGACGGGCCGGCGATCGATCCACGGCGCCGCCGGCTCCGCGACGCGGACGCGGCGGTGGTCCCCGACTGCGACGTGGTCGGCGGCGTTCCCGAAGGGGAGAAAGCCCTCCGCGTCGCCGAGGTCACACACGGCACCGCTCCCCAGCGTCTCGGTCACGCGGGCGTCGAAGACGGCCTCCTTCGGGGCCGCGGCGGGCCACGCGAAAGTGTCGCGGGTCGCGTCCAGGTGCTCGACCGCCGTCGCCACCGCGTCGGGGTCTCCCGTCGCCTCGACGCCCTGCCGGTCCCGGGTCGTCCCGACGTGGACGTCGTGGGGGGCCGTCCCGAACGACGCGTCGAACCGGTCGCGGATGGGGTCGGAGGCGTCGACGACGGCGTGATCGGCGTCGAGAAAACGGCGGGTGAGCGCCGTCGTGTAGATGCCACGGATGCGGACGTTCATGCGCGACGCGGTCGGCGGCCGGCCGGCGGCCGGGCGGGGAGTTCGACGTACATCACACCGGCGCTTGGAGCCGTGGGGTTTTGACTGCGACGGAGACGCCTTACCGCCGCCGTCCCGCCGCCACGAGGCACGCCACGACCCACGTGAGGAGCGCGGGGCCGACGCCGAACCCGGCGCCGTCGCCGGTCGTCTCGGCTCGGTTCGCCCGCTCGGTTGCTCCGGCGGTCCCGCCCGTGGCGCCGGCCGGGGTCGCCGTGGGTGTCGACGTCGGTGTCGCCGCTCCCGCCCCAGCCGAGTCGGGCGTCGGGGTTCCGGCTGGCGCCGCCGTTGCCGTGGGTGCCGTCCCGACTTCGACGGTCCGTTCGTCGTTCGCCTCGGGTATCTCGGCATGGAGCGTGTAGCGGCCGGCGTCGAGGGCGGTTGCGTCGACGGCGGTCCGCCACCGGCCGGAGGCGTTCACCGTGGCGTCGGCGGCGGCGACGGTTCGACTCCCGTCTCGGAGGTCGAGGAGGACGACCGTCCCGTTCTCGCGGTTCGAGGTCCCCGATACGACGAGTCCCCCGTCACGTTCGCGCACCGCCGCGATGCCGACTCGGGGGTCGGCCGCGGTGACGTTCAGTGCGACGAGCCGGTCGTCGACGCCGGCGCCACCGTAGGCGTCGCGGAGGATGGCAATCGCCTCGCGTCGTGTCTCGGAGCCGGAGAGTTCCGCCTCGACGGCCGTCGTCGCATCGCCGTCGGCGCCGAACGTGCCGTCGCGGCCGGCCGTCACGACCAGGAGCCGGTAGGTGCCGGTCTCGTCGAATGCGGTGTAGTCGACGTCGAACCCGTCGTCGTCGTCGACGGACACGTCCCGGGAGTCGACCGCGCCGCGTGGTCCGACGACGTGGAGGCGGACGGTCTCGGCCGGCCCGGGTGCCCGGCCCGTGATCCGTACGTCGTCGTCGGTGCCGGTGGCGGCGTACGACCGCGAGGCCGACGCCGACGGCGACGGATCGACCGTCCGGACGGTCGTGGTGCCGCGGTCGTCGACGTCCTCGACCGTCGATTCGGACAGACGGGTGGTCGATCCCAGGCGGTCGTCGCCGGGGTCGGGGAGTGCGACGATCCGGTACCGTCCCGGGACGGTCAGGACCGAACGGGTGTCGAGGTCGACGGTCCACGAGCCGTCGTTGCGGACGCGTGCCTCCGCGAGTTCGTCGTCGTCCTCGTACAGCGGGGCGTACTCGCCGCCGACGGCGGCGTACAGCTTCACATCGTCGGCGCCGCGGGCCGTCCCCGAGACGGTCACCGTCTCGCCGACCGCCAGTGTCGACCGTGCGGGCGTCACCGAGACGTCACGGTCGGCCACCGTGAGCGGCACCGTCGCCTCGTCGTCGGCCGTGGCGTCGCGTGCCACCGCGACGTCGTGGTCGCCCTCGGCGAGTCGGTCCGTCCCGATTTTCACCCGAGCGAAGCCGTCCTCGTCGAGGGAAACGACGGCGTAGATGACGTTGGCCGCGTCGTCGGCGTCGACGAACACCAGTCCTTCGGCCCCGCCGAAGACGGCGTTCGCGGTGGGGACCGTCACCGACTGGCCGTCGCGCAGGGCGTCGCCCGACAGTCGGACGTACCGGGTCGCGCCCGGCGCGCCGCTCACCGTCGCTACCGTCGACTCGCCGTGGACGACGCGCGTCCGACTCAGCGAGACGGTGCGGGCTTCGGGACGAATTCGCACCGTCGTCGATCCGTTTACGTGATCGAGGTCGGTAGCGCCCTCGACCCTGATCGTGTAGGTGCCGGTCGAGAGCTCCGAGACGTCCATGGTGACCGTCCCGTCGTCGCTCGCGACCGTCGGATCGTCGACGAGTTCGCCGGTGAGGTTCAGCCCGTCACCGTCTTCGACGGTCACCCTCGCCTCGTCCGCCGCCGCGAAGTCGAACGTCGGATCGACCGTGAGCGTCCCGACGCTCCGTGGCACGGACGACCCGGACACCTCGGTGCCGGACGCGGTGTCGCCGACGTAGAGTTCGACGGCCGTCACGTTCGGGCGATCGACCGAGAAGGCGCGGGGGCCGCCGGCCGCGAACGCGTAGGTGCCGGCGGTGAACCCGTTGCCCAGGGACACGTCGGCGGTGGCGGCGTCGTCGACGGTCGCGACCCCACCCTCGGCGTCGCCACCGACGCCGTAGAACCGGTCGTCCTCGCCCGCCCGCGCCGCGCCGTCGAGTCCCGTCAGGTCCACGTCCTCTTCCCCAAGGTAGAGCGTCGAGCCCGCGGTCGTGACGCTCCGGTCGCTGTCCGTCGCGGTGGCGGTGACGGTGCCGACCGTCCCGCTGGCGTCGGTGGTCCCGTCGCCGTCGGCGTCGACCGTCGCCGTCACCTCGTGGTCCCCCGTGCGACCGACGGCGACGCCGTCGACGGACACGGAGACGGATACCGTCTCCGTGGCGATTCCGCCGTCGTCGTCCCACGAGACGACGACCGCGTTCGTCCCCGCGTCGACCGTCGCCGTCACGCCGGTCGCGTTCGGCGTCGTCGCCGACGCCGTCGTCGTCGCCCCCGAGAGATCGAGCGCCGCCGGCGCGCTCACGGTGACGTTCGCGCCCGTCGTTCCGTCGCCGGTGTTCACCCCGGTCGCGTTCACGGAGAGGTCGACCGTCGTGGTTGCGCCGGTAGAGACGGCCGTCGGCGAGACGTTCGCCTCCCCGAATCCGACCCCCGCGCCCGCTGCCGGGACCGCCACGAGCACCAGGGCGGTGAGTCCGACGACCGGGAGCGTCCCGCGACGGTCGATCATCGGCGGCACCCGACGGCGAGCAGTATCGAAAGCACCGCGATGAGCGCCCCGAAGCCGGGCGCGCTCCCGGACGTCGATGGCGTATCCGTTCGCGCGGCGGTCGGGCTTCGGGCCGTCGACGCCACGCCGTCGGGTGTCGCCGTCGGGGTCGTCGTCGCCGTCGCCGTCGCCGTCGCCGTCCGGTTCGTCGCCGCCGTGGCGTCCGGGTCGTCGACGGCCAACAGGAGCGTCGGGAAGCCGGTCGTCCGGGCCTCGTAGACGATGGTGTCGTCGGTAGCGTTCGCTGCCGTCTCGTTCGTCGCCGTCCCGTTCACCCGCGTCGTCCGCAAGGGCACCCAGTCGCTTCCGTTCTCGCTCCCGCCCTCACCCTCGCCCGCGCGATAGAGCGTGACCGTCTCCGGATCGGCCCCGTCGAGACGGCTCCGGTTCACGGCTACCCGGAGCCTCAGGTGGTCGACGTCGTTCGCGAAGATGCCGTTCCCGGAGAGACGCATCGACTCCAAGGCGCGGGTGCCGTTCGGCGCCGTGTGGTTCCCGCCGTAGCGCAGTCGGAGTTCGAACGTCGGGTTCACGGTCGCGAGCGTGACGTTCGCCGCGCGCACGTCTGCGGTCACGTTCTCGCGGGCGGGGAGGGCGAACCCCACCTCGTTCGCGCGGCCGACGTTCGACGCCCGCAACTGGACGCTCCCGTCGGCGAGGCGCTCGGCCGTCGTCCCGCGTTCTCCGTCGAGTGCCTCCCGGTCGATCCGCCCGCGGATCTCGGTCTCGTAGGCCTCCGGGTGGAGGACGCGAACGAGGTCGAGGATGGCGTCGACGATCCGTGGCGCCGGCTGGCTGATCTCGTTCGCGTCGAGGACGACCGCGTTGCCCTCCCGGTAGGCCGTCGTGCCTTCGTAGACCCCGCCGGGACCCGACGGTACCGTCGCGCGGTCGTACTCGTCGCTGTTCAGGACGAACCACGCGGGATCGGTCTCGACGACGACCTCGGGGCTGACGTCGAAAAAGCCGGACGTGAGGCCGTCCGCGTTCGCCCCGGCGTTCTCGGCCGCGATGTTGTTCCCGCCGGCGGTTTCGATCACCTCGTGGACGAACGTATCCTCGCCGGCGGTGAATCCGAAGAAGGTGTAGAAGACGTCGGGGCGTTCCACGTCGTCGACCGCCCCCTCGACGACGTCGAGTTGCCGTTCCATCTCGTCGGCGCGGGAGTCGGCACGTTCGCAGGCACCCACCAGATCACCAGTCAAACGCGTCTTCTCGACGATGTCGTCCAAGTCCTCGGCCGCCTCGAACTGGTACACGGTCAGTCCCCCGTTTCGGAGCTGTGACACGACCGAGTCGTCGATGGTGTTCGGCGCGAGAACGAGGTCGGGATCCAGGGCGAGGGTCTGCTCGACCGTCGCGTCGCTGTTGCCGGTTCCGATCGACGCCTTCTCGTCCGCGCCGGGGAGGTAGTCGGCGTACGTCGAGACGCCGACCACTGCGTCCCAGGCGTCGATTTCGTACATCGTCTGGGCGGCGCTGGGGTTCAGCGTCACCACCGTCTCGGGGTCGGCGGACACCGTCACGTCCGTCCCCGTCGCGTCCGTCCGCGTCAGGGGGAACTCGCACTCGTCGGCGGCTGCTGCGGTCCCGACGCCCGCCGGACCGAGTCCCGCGAGGACGACGAGCGCGGCGAGCACACAGCCTCGCGCGTTCATATCCCTTTCCAACGGGTCAACCCTCATTTATCCACCGAAAGTTCGGTTGTTCTCAGCGACGGGCTTTCGGCCGCCGCGCCCGTCACCCTCGTATGGCTTCGACGTTCGACGCCGACCCCCCGACCCGAGTGCGGCGCGTGTTCGAGCGCCACGCGGCGACCGGCCTCCACCACGGCGCGCAGTTGGCGGTGTACGACGGGACGGAACTCGTCCTCGACCTGGCGACCGGGACGGTCGGTCCCGACGGCCCGGAGACGACGCCGGACCGCCGGCACGTCCTCTTCTCGTGCACGAAACCGTACGCCGGGATCTGTCTCCACCACCTCGTCGAGCGCGGCCGCCTGGCCTACGACGACCCCGTTCGCGACCATTGGCCGGGGTTCGCGGACCCCGGCACGGAGAAGGCGACGGCGACGGTTCGGCACGTCCTCAGCCACCAAGCCGGCCTGCCGTACGGTCCCCTCGACGACGACCCGGATCGGTGGACCGACTGGGCGGACGCCGTCGCGGCGATGGAGGCCCTCGACACCCGATTCCGTCCGGGGTCGACCGCCGCGTACCACGCGCTCACCTACGGCTTCCTCGTGGGCGAACTCGTCAGACGTGTCGGCGGCCAGCCGGTCGACGCCTACGCCCGCGAACACGTCTTCGAACCGCTGAGCATGGTCGACACCTCGATCGGTCTGCCGGACGGCGACCCCGACGACGTCGCGACGCTCGCCGGCTTCGAACCGGGCGAGCGCTGCCGGGACGTCGGCGTGGGACTGGAGGGCAGCGCTGCCGAGGCCGCGGCGCTGTTCAACCGCGAGTCGATCCGCCGGGCGGTCGTCCCGGCGGCGACCGGCGTGGGCACCGCCCGCGACATGGCGCGCTTCTACGCCTGCCTCGTCAACGGCGGTACCCTCGACGGGACGCGACTGCTGTCGACCGACACCGTCGAGACGGCGACGAGCGTCCACGCCGACGTCGAGACGGACGGGACGATGGGGGTACCGCGGCGGTACGCGCTCGGCTTCGAGCGGGCCGGGACCGCGTGGGACAAGTACGGCACGCTCGCGCCGGGGACGACGTTCGGCCACGGCGGCCTGGGCAGTATCGTCGGCTGGGGTGACCCCGACTCGGGGGTGGCGATGGCCTACGTCACGAACGGCATCCGCGACGAGGTCGAACACGGCCAGCGGGCGAACGCGATGGCCGACGCGGTGCGCCGGGCGTTCGCCTGATCCTCGGGACTAGTCGTCGCTCGCCGCCTTCGCGGGCTTGCGCCGGTCCGACCGCGGCCCCGTCAGGTCGACGTCGGGGAGCAGGTCGCGCAGGTAACGACCGGTGTGGGACGCGTCGTCGCGGGCGACCGACTCGGGGGTCCCGCGTGCGACCACCTCGCCGCCGCCCTCGCCACCCTCCGGGCCGAGGTCGATCACGTGGTCGGCGTTTTTCACGAGGTCGAGTTCGTGTTCGATGACGACCACCGTGTTGCCGGCGTCGGCGAGGCGGTGGAGCACCTCGACCAGTTTGCGTTCGTCCTCCGAGTGGAGGCCGGTCGTCGGTTCGTCGAGCAGGTAGAGCGTCTCGCCGGAATCCTTCTTCCCCAACTCCTCGGCGAGTTTCACCCGCTGGGCCTCGCCGCCGGAGAGCGTCGTCGACGGCTGGCCCAGTCGCATGTAGCCGAGGCCGACGTCCCGCAGGAGTTCGAGGCGCCGGCGGATGCCGGGGTTGGCCGAGAAGAAGTCGAGGGCCTCGTCGACCTCCATTCCCAGGACGTCGGCGATAGTCTTGCCCTTGTAGGTGACGTCGAGCGTCTCGTCGTTGTACCGGTCGCCGTCACACTCCTCGCAGGGGACGTGGACGTCCGAGAGGAAGTTCATCTCGATTTTGACCGTTCCCTGGCCGCCACACTCCTCGCAGCGGCCGCCCTTGACGTTGAACGAGAACCGGCCCTTGTCGTAGCCTCGCTGGTTCGCCAGGTTCGTCTCCGCGAAGAGTTCACGGACGTGATCGAAGACGCCGGTGTAGGTGGCGGGGTTCGACCGCGGCGTCCGGCCGATGGGCGACTGGTCGATCAGCCGCACCGTCTCGACCGCCTCGTACCCCTCGATTGCGTCGTGGTCGCCGGGGTCGACGGAGGTGTTGTCGTTCATCTCCCGGGCCAGCCCCTTGTAGAGCACGTCGTGCATCAGGGTGGATTTCCCGGATCCGGAGACGCCCGTGATGGCGACGAACTGCCCGAGCGGGACCTCGACGTCCACGTCGGCGAGGTTGTGCTGGCGGGCGCCGCGGATCGTGAGCGTCCCGTCCCCGGGGTCGCGCCGTTCGTCCGGAACCGGAATCTCCCGGCGGCCGGCGAGGTAGTCGCCGGTGATCGACTCCTCGGAGTCGACGACGGTGTCGAAGTCGCCCTGGACGACCACCTCGCCGCCGCGCCGACCCGGTCCCGGACCCATGTCGATGATGGAGTCGGCCCGGCGCATCGTCTCCTCGTCGTGTTCGACGACGAGGAGGGTGTTGCCCAGGTCGCGGAGCCCCTCGAGCGTGTCGAGCAGGCGGTCGTTGTCGCGCTGGTGGAGGCCGATGGAGGGCTCGTCGAGGACGTAGAGTACGCCCACGAGCCCCGAGCCGACCTGGGTGGCGAGGCGGATGCGCTGGGACTCGCCGCCGGAGAGGGTCGACGCCTCGCGGTCCAGCGTGAGGTACTCGAGGCCGACCTCCGCCATGAAGCCGAGGCGGGCCCGGATCTCCTTCAGGATCTCCTCGGCGATGGTGCGCTCGCGCTCGGTCAGGCTCGACTCCAGCCCCTCGAAGTGATCGAGCGCGTCCGCGATGCTCATGCGGTTGACCGCGGTGATGGCCGTCCCGTCGACGAGAACGGCCCGCGAGGAGGGTTTGAGGCGCGTCCCCTCGCACTCGGGGCAGGTGGTGACGGCCATGAACTCCTCGATGTGATCGCGGGTGTTGTCCGAATCCGTCTCCACGTGCCGGCGTTCGAGGTTGCCGATCACGCCCTCGAAGGGTTCCTCCTTCCGGCGGACGCCGTTCTTGGTCGTCCACTTGAAGAGGACGTCCTCGTCGGTGCCGTAGAGGAAGGCGTCCTGGACCGACTCGTCCAACTCCGCGAACGGCGTGTCGACCGAGACGTCGAAGTGGCGGGCCAGCGAGTCGAGCTGTCGGCGGTAGTACGACCGGTTGTAACTCCAGGGCTCGAAGACGTCCTTCAGCGGCTTGCGCTCGTCTTGCACCACGAGATCCGGGTCGACCTCCTTCGTGTTGCCGATCCCCTCGCACTCCGGACAGGCGCCGTGTGGGCTGTTGAAGGAGAAACTCCGGGTTTCGATCTCCGGGATGTCGATGCCGCAGTGGGTGCAGGCCAGGGCCTCGGAGAACTCGACGACGAGCCGATCCGGGACGCCCTCGGCCTCGTCCGTCCCGTCCGCCTCGGCGTCGGCCAGGTCGCCCGTCGACCGCGCCGTCGATCCGCCGAGTTCGACGCCGGCGGGCGGGTCGGGGAGGATCACCTTGAGGACGCCGCCCGCCTCCGCCAGGGCCGTCTCGACCGAGTCGACGATCCGCGAGCGGGCGTCGGGGTCGATCTTCACCCGGTCGACCACCACGTCGATCGTGTGGTCGTAGTTCTCGTCGAGGTCCGGGCGGTCCATCGTGAGGTCGTAGGGCTCGCCGTCGACCTCGACACGGCTGTAGCCCTCGCTCACCAGGTCGTCGAAGCGGTCCTCGAAGGCGCCCTTCTGATCGCGGACGACCGGGGCACAGAGCTTCGCTTTCGTCCCCTCGGGCAGTTCGAGGAGGCGCCGGACCATCTGGCCGGCGCTCTGTTCGCCCACCTCGCGGCCGCACTCCGGACAGTGGGGCGTGCCGACGCGGGCGTACAACAGGCGGAGGTAGTCGTGGAGCTCCGTGACGGTGCCGACCGTCGACCGGGGGTTGTTGGCGGCGTTCTTCTGGTCGATGGAGATGGCCGGCGAGAGCCCCTCGACGCTCTCGACCTGTGGTTTGTCCATCTGGCCCAGGAAGTTGCGCGCGTACGCGGAGAGGGACTCGATGTAGCGGCGTTGCCCTTCGGCGTAGACCGTTTCGAAGGCGAGCGACGACTTGCCCGACCCGGAGAGCCCGGTGACGACGCTGAACTCCTCGCGGGGGATACGGACGTCGAGGTCCTTGAGGTTGTGTTCCTCGGCCCCGCGAACCTCGATGTAGTCCTTGCTCATCTACGCGCGACTGGGGGCCGGACCGCCGAAACCCTGTCGGTTCCGGCGGTCGCGACGGGGGCGGCAGGATCGTCAGCCGGCGTCCGGGCGTCCCCGGCCGGTGGACGGACCTCCCGTCATACTATCGGCTGTAACTGTTTCAAGAGCTGCGCCACTCGGGGGTGGCGCAGCTCTTGATCGACTTACAGCCGGCAGTATCAGGAGAGCTTCTCGCGGCTGATCTTCACACCGGTCGGCGTGACGACCACTTGGTCGTCCTCCTTGACGACCACGTCGCCGTCGACCTCGCGGGCGACCTGCCGGAGGTCCTCCAGCACCCGGTCGACCACGCTGTCGCTCGGGCTCATCCGCGTGATGTCCGCGACGACGAGGTCGCCGTCGTAGACGGCGTCCTTGATCGCCATCGCGTCGCGCTGTTCGCTGATCTCCGCGAAGTGGACGCTCATCCCCGCTTCGGCTCGCGCCGTGTCGAAGTCGTCGAGGCTCAGTTCGACGTAGTCCTCGGTGCTGTGACTCTCGCCCCCGCCGAGGATCTTGCTCATGATGCCCATAGTACGTACAGGCACCACCGCCTCATTAGTTCTTGCGTCAGACGGACGGCGACGGCGGACTTTTCACCGCGGCGCCCACGCCTTGGCCCGTGACCTACAGCATCTGCGTCCGGGAGCGCGTCGAGGGGGGGAGGGACACCCCCCGCTACCGGTTCGGCGTCGCGGCCGCCGCCCGTCTCCCCGCGGTGGGGAGCGTCTGCCCGCACGCCGGCGACCACGGCGCCGTCGCGACGGCCGGCCTGACCGACCCTGGGGTCGGGGAGCGGTGTCTCGCGGCCCTCGCGGCCGGCGACCCCATCGACGCAGCGCTCGCCGACGCGACGGCCGACGGCGCGGGCCGGCAGATCCACGGCGTCGACGCCGCGTCGACCGCCGCCCACACCGGCGCCGACTGCCGGCCGGTCGCGGCCCACCGGACGGCCGACGCCTACACCGCCGGCGGCACGTCGCTCACCGACGAGGCGACACTGGAGGCCATGGTACGGGGATACCGCGAGAACGAACGCGACGCGCCGCTCGTCCGGCGCCTGCTCACCGCGCTCGCGGCGGGGGAGCGGGCGGGCGGCGACCGCCGCGAGGAACTGCCAGTCGGGAGCGCCGCCGTCGTCGTCTCGACGCCCGACGGCGGGGAACCGCTGTATCACGACCTGCGGGTCGACGCCAGCGATTCGCCGGTCGCGGACCTGCGCGAGACCTACCGGCGGGCCAGGCGGGGATACGAGGCCGCGCTGGAGCGATACGATCCTCAGACCGAGAACTCGTAGAGGTCGTCGCCGACGTGGTGGACCGACTCGACGACCTTCCCCGAATCGCCGACCATGTCCGCGCCGGATTCGAGCGCCCGCCCGACGGCGAGCGCCTTGCCGTGGGTCTCCTCGGCGATCACGACCAGGTCGCCGGCCGCGATGGCGTCGTCGGCGTCGACGATGCCCGGGCGCATCACGTCGGCGCCGTCGCTGACGAACTGAACGGCGCCGGCGTCGACGGTGACGACCCGGCGTTCGGGCGGGTAGGCGTTCGCTCCCCGCACCGTCAGGAACGGCTCGTCGTCGACGACGAAGACCGCCGGCTCGCCGTCGACGAGGACGAGGTCGAACTCGGTCCCGACGAGGTCGACACGCTCGAACGCGTCGCCGTCGACTTCGACTCCGAGCGCGTCCTCGATCGTCGCGGTCAGCTCCCCGATCTCGTCGCTCCGCAGGTGGTGGCGGGATTTGACCTCCATGCTGAGGTCTGGGACCGCTCGGTCCATAAGTCGCCCGTTCCGTCGATGAATTTTTATAGTATTGTGTTTTATTCCCAATATGGAACACCAATGTGATCGGTTCGTCCGCAGGTTCGCCGGTGTCGTCGTGCTCATCGGATTCCTGCTCGGCTGGTTCGTCAACGAGTGGTTCTTCCTCATCGACGCGTTCGCGGGAGCGAACCTGATTCAGAGCACGTTCACGGGGATCTGTCCCCCCCGACGAGCGTGTCGGCGCTGGCGTTCGAACGCGTAGATTCCACGTGGTGAGGAGGGTCGGCGCTACTCGTCGGCGACGGACGCGAGGACCCGCTCGAAACGCTCGCGCACGTCGTCGGCGAGGTGATCGAAGTCGGCGTCGTCAACGACGCCGAGAAGGGTCGTCGGATCGACCGCACTGACGCCGACCGTCCCGTCGTCGGTCTCGTAGACGACGACGTTACACGGGAGGAGCGCCCCCAGTTTCGTCTCCTCGCCGAGGGCTTCGTGTGCCAGAGCGGGGTTGCACGCCCCGAGGATCCGGTACTGCCGGAACGTCTCGTCCAAGTCCAGCTTTTCAGCGAACGCCGCCCGGACGTCGATGTCACAGAGGACGCCGAACCCCTCTTCCGAGAGGGCGGCTTCCGTCCTGTCGACGACGTGATCGAAGTCTCCGGACAGCTGGATATCCATAGTATAGGACATAACAATCAATACTGTCTCGGGCGGTTTACCGGTTGTGGTCCGAACACTTCGAACGTCCGCCACGCGTCGGACGTGTAACAAACGCTAAGTGGGCGTGGTGCCTGGCCTCGACTATGTGGCGCTCGGGATCGGACGGCGGCGCGGACGGGAAGACGGTCGTCTGCATCGCGTGTGGATCCTCGCTCCGTCGGTCCGACGCCCGCGAGTACGACAAGGAGGGGGATCGCTGGAGTCGACGGGGCAAGGACTTCGAACACCTCTGTAAGGAGTGCTACCGGAACCTCTGTCACCAGCCGCGGGACGAACTCGAGGCGTTGCTCGTCGACATCGCGGACGACGAGGAGCTCTCGCGAAGCGACTTTCTGGAGCGGTACTACGGTGCCGTCGAGGAGCGATACGGCTCGGCCGAGGGTCCCGAATCCTGACCGCACGGCCCCGATCCCTCGCCCGACACGTCTAACTACCCGTCACGTGTACCTCGGGGCATGACGAACGACGCGCAGGCCGAGGCCGGGACGGCCGAGGGCCAGGGTCCCGTCGAGATCAGCCCGGCCGAGGCCAGGCAGTTACAGGAGAAACGCGAGGAGTTGTTCGAGGAGTTCGAGATCCGGGACGCGTTCCCGCGGGAGGTGCTCCGCGAGGCCGAGGAGCGAACCGACGGCGTCCAGGCGGAGATCGAGGCCGAACTCGACGAGCGGCGCGACCTCCGGGAGCTGACCGCGTGGACGACCGACCCCATCGACGCTCAGGACTTCGACGACGCGATCAGCGTTCGGGAGGAGGAGGACGCCTACCGGCTGTGGGTACACATCGCCGACGTCACCCACTACGTCCACCCCGACTCGGCGATGTGGGAGGAGGCGGTCCAGCGGGGCAACACCGTCTACCTCCCCGCCTACACCGTCCACATGCTCCCGCCGACGCTCGCGGAGACGGTCTGTTCGCTCGTCCCCGACGAGGACCGCCTCGCCCACACCGTGGAGATGGAACTCGATCCCGAGACGCTCTCCTTCGAGGAGATAGACATCTACAAGTCCGTCATCCGGAGCGACGAACGCCTCACCTACGGCGAGTGCGAGACGCGACTGGAGGACCCCGACGCGCCGCTCCACGAGGAGAACGTCCTCGCCTTCGAACTCGCCGACCGGATGCACGAACAGCGCAAGGAGGACGGCTCGCTCGTCCTCAACCCGCGTCGGGACCGCGCGCACACCATCATCGAGGAGTGCATGCTGAAGGCGAACAAGGCCGTCACCCACGAGTTGATGTGGAACCGCGGCGTCGAGGCGATGTATCGCGTCCACCCACAACCGACGCCCGATCAGTGGAACGACGCCCTCCGAGAGATCCAGGAACTCGACGGCGTCTCCATCCCCACCGACAAGTGGGACGACCCGCGCAAGGCCGTCAACGGCGCGCTGGAGACCGCCCCCGATCGGATGCTCTCGAAGATCCAGCGCGCCGTGTTGAAGGTGATGCCCCGCGCGAAGTACATGAACGACCCCTTCGGCGGCCACCACGCGCTCAACTTCGACATCTACGGCCACTTCACCTCGCCCATCCGGCGGCTCTCCGATCTCATCAACCACTGGATCGTCCACGAGAACGACGTCCCCGAGGACCTGATCGCGCTCTGTGACCGCGCCTCCGACCGACAGAAGGACGGCGAGACCGTCGAGCGCCTCTACAAGGGGTTCATGGAGGAGATCGGGCTCGATCCCTACGCGGTGAACAACCGCGGTGTCGTCACCGTCGACGACGACGGCACCGTGGTGGACGAGGAGGGACTGCCCCCCGAGGACGACTGATCGGCCGACGCCCCCAGTTCTCGACGCCGAAAATCGGGGCGGTACCTTTGTATGCCGATCGGCCGTCGCATCGGCCAGCCGTCGAGTCGGATCGACCACGCATCGTCCCGACCCCGACGGCCCCTTTCGTACCATGGTGGGGCGGGTCGCCCCGCCCCGAACGCCACACAGCGTCGCCACTCGGCGTGGATCGGCGGCGCGTCTCCCCGACGACCCCGTCGACGGCGTGAGGGGGAGACTGGGGCGAGGCCCCGAGACTCACGCCGTGATCGCCGCGTGTGGGACACGGGGCGGGCCCCGGCCCCTCGACGGGCGCCGGGAGCCACCGGTGTATGCACCTTCCTGATAATAAATGTACGATTCTGCCGCCGATCGGCACGGATCGTCGGCCGCATCGGCGGCTCAGCCCTCCCGGACCCACCCCGGCGTCTCGACGGCTGTCTCGCCCAGACACGTGTGTTCGTACCGATACCGGAGGGTTCCGCCCGTGTAGGTCACCGTCGTCTCGAGTTCGAGGATTCGCCCGTCCGCCGCGACGACGACGGTTCCGGAGCCGTTCGTCCCGGCGCCGTAGGTGTTCGAGACGGTGTTGTCGTGGACGCCCGTGACGTCGTAGACGAACGCGGTGGTGCCGTTGCGCTCGACGGTCCGCTCGTGTTCGAGTTCGTAGAGGAGGAGCTGCGACAGCAGCACCCGCCGATCGATCGACTGGGCGACCCGGTAGAACTCCGCGTTCGACTGCCCCACGAGCGTCTCGTTCCGGACGCTCCACTGCGAGAACGTGCCGTCCTGCAGGAACACCTCCCGGTGGTCGTCCCTCCCCCGGATCGACGCGTACAGCCGTCCCGTCTCCGTCTCGTACGCCATATCGAGGGTGGTCTCGTTGGCGGGTCCGTCCCCGGTGTCGACCTGTCGGGATCGGTACCGAACCGTCGTCGAGGGCCCGGTGAGGGCGGCCCGGTAGTGCGTGTCGAGGGCGACCGTCGCGTTCTCGACGCCCGCTGCGGACCACCCCTCGGGATAGGACGGCTCGCCGGGTTCCGCGTCGCTTGACGTCGTGGATCCGGGCGTTTCGGTGGTCGCCGGCGTCTGCGTCGGCGCCGGCGACGTCGTCGGCGACGCCGCGTCGCCGCCCGGCCCGAAGCCGGAACACCCCGCGAGGAGGACGAACGCCACGACCGCGAGCGTCCGCAGTGACGTGTGACCCATATCCCACATCGCGTGGGTGACGCTCATCATCCCTGCGGTTCGCCCGATGGGTCACCCTCGGTCGCGCCGAGTGCCCCACCGAACCCCGCCGTAGACGACGAGCGCGGCCGCCGTGACCCCCAGTCCGACGGCGATTCGGAGCATCAGCAGTTCGGCCGGCGACGTGACCACCGGCGCCGACTTCACTCGGACGAGGTACACCCGCGCGAGCGCCCCCTCGGCGAGTGCGGGGGCGAGAAACCCACCGAGGCTGACGGTGCCGACGGCGAGGGCCGCCCACGGATCCGTCGCCCGCGACCGTCCGTGACGCGCGGCATCCCGGTAGACGAGCCACGCGACGATGGGTGCGACGAGTACCCCGAGACCGATCACGAGCGCGGACACGGTCTTCCCTCCGTCCCCCCGGCGATAAACGCCACGATGCCGCCCGTTCCCGCGTCGACGGCGCGGAGACGTCCCCTCCGCGCTATCCGAGCCAGCGGTCGTAGGCGTACAGGCCGCCCCCGGCCAGTAGCAGGACGACACCCAGTGCCGCGACGCCGAGGCCGACGACGAACCCGGCGAATCCGGGGCCGAAGTCGTCGACGTGGCCGACGACGTGGATGCTATAGAGGGTCCCATCCTTCCGGATCGCGGTCGGAAGCCGGTCGACGTAGGGGTCGTTCACCCGCGGCCGGTACTCGCCCTCGTTCAGCACGGCGTCGACGGTGCGTCGCTCGGCGGCCGAGAGCGTCTCGTAGCGGGGCGCCCGCTCGGCCGTGGCGTCGGCGACGACGGAAAGCGGGACGGGATCGGCCGCGACCGTCGAGCCGTCCCCCTCGACGGTCAGGCGGTAGTACCCCTCCGTCCCGGCGTCGCTGTCGCGGACGAAGGCGTACTCGTCGTCGATGGCTCGCAGATCCGCACGGACGCGCTCGTCCGGCGCCGTGGCCGACCCGTTCGCCATCGCCGTCTCCAGCGTGCGGCGCGTGGCGTCGGGCGCGCGGTACTCGTCGCCGTACCGCGTCGTGAGCTGATAGTCGGCGACCGCGACCTCGTGGCCGTACCGGTCGACGAACCGCGTCCGGTCGGACTCGTTCGCGAGGTCGATCGGTTCGGCGGCGTACACCTGTGCGGTCCGTTCGGGCGGGGACGTGGCCTCCGCTGCCCAGCCGAGGTACTGCGGTGCCGGGAGACAGAGCATCCCGACGACGAGCAACAGGAGGGCGACTCGGCGGCGGTCCATCGATGAGGCTTCACCGCGTCGCGCCATGAGTCTTGCGTGGCCGGTCCCGGCGACGCGCCACGCCTTTCGGGACGTTAATGAACGGCGCGTTCGGGGATCCACCGACGCGAGTGACGTACTTCGATTCGATCGGTCTCCTCCGGGACCGCGAGTTCGCCGCCCTGGCCGGCACGGCCTTCGCCCGGAGCCAGGCGTACTCGACGATCCTGATCGCGCTCGCCCTCTACGCCGACCTCTTCGGCACCTCCGGGTTCGTCGAGGGGCTGTTCGGCACGGCCTTCGCCCTCGTCCAGTTGCTCGTCGTGCTCCCCCTCGGGCGGGCGGTCGACACCGGCAACGCGAAGCGGTATCTGCTGGCGGGCTTTCTGATCAACGTCGGCGTCTTCGTCGGGTTCGCACTGGTCGACTCCGCCGTTCACGTCGTCCTCGTGCGCACGCTACAGGGGTTGGGCGCCAGCATCCTCTGGATCACCGGGACGACCGTCGTCGGCGACATCAGCCCCGACGCCCAGCAGGGGCGGTGGCTCGGTTCGTACAACCAGTTCGCCTCCCTCTCGTCGCTGGCCGGCGACCTGCTCGGCGGCTACCTCCTCTATGCCTACGGCTTCACCGCGACGTACGCCGTCCTCTCGCTCATCACGCTCGGCGCCTTCCTCCTCGTCGCGCTCTTCCTCCGCGACGATCCGGGCGGGCGAAAGGACCCCGACGAGTCGACCGGGATCGGCACCTTTCGATCCCTGCTCGGGCTCCCGATGTTGCGCGCGCTCGTCGGGTTCCGCTTCGTGTTCAGCTTCGGCAAGATGGCGGTCATCGTCTTCCTGCCCATCTACGCCCGCACGGGCTTTGGCCTCTCGGCCTTTGCCATCGGCTGGATCATGGCCGGCGGCAAGCTCACCAAGGCGCTCACACAGGGGGTGGTGGGAAACC
Organism: Haloplanus salinarum; assembly: GCF_009762275.1. Classification (NCBI taxonomy): domain Archaea; kingdom Methanobacteriati; phylum Methanobacteriota; class Halobacteria; order Halobacteriales; family Haloferacaceae; genus Haloplanus; species Haloplanus salinarum. The sequence goes on from NZ_CP034345.1 coordinate 2,554,686, forward strand.
TCACCGACCGCGTCGGCCGCGAACACCACTTCGTCGTCGTCGGTGCCTTCCTGTACGCGCTCGGGACCGCGATCATCCCGCTCGCGGCCCACTTCGAGGGGCGGATCGACCCCGTCGCCGTCTCGCTTCTCGGGGACACACAGCGCCTCGGCGGTGCCTTCTTCACGCTCTTTGCCGCCTTCTCCGTGCTCGGCCTCGGGGACTCCGTCCGCCTGCCCGCGAGCATGTCGCTGTTCGTCGACGAGGGCGACCGGTTCGACTCCGTCGCCAGCGCCATGTCCCTCCGCTCGCTCTCCTGGAAGACCGGCCAGGTCGTCGGTCCCGTCCTGATCGGGTCGACCATGGACTTCGTCTCCACCGAAGCCGGGTTCGTCCTCGCCGCGGGCTTTCTCGCCGTCGCGACGGCCGTCTTCGCCGTCACCGCGCGGCGAGCCCACCCGCGAGACGAGCCCGGAACGGAGCCACTGCCGGACTGACCCCGACGCCGACGCCCCCCGCCGTGGGACAGACACTTGCCCCTCCCTCCCGTACCGCGGGCGATGACCGACCAGTTGGTGACGGCCGGGATCGATCGCTGTCGACGGGCCGCCCTGTCAGTCACCCGTCCGGCGGACAGCGGGAAGCCACCCGCCATCGCACGGCCGGGCACCGACGGGACCCCGGACTCCGCCGGCCCGGTCGCCGACCTCGCGACCGACGGGCGGCCGGTGGCAGTCGAGCCCATCCGGGACCCCTCGCCGACGCTCGTGCTGTCGCGTCTCTGGAACGACCGTCGACACGGGCGGGCGGCGCTGTTCGTCGTCCCCGACCGCGGGACGGCCGAGCGCGTCGAGGCGCTCCTCGCCGCCCCTGCCGGCGTCCGAACCGTCGACGACTGCGGCCGAACGTTCCACACCGGCCCGGATCGGGTTCCCCTCGCCGAGGGCGGATACGCCGCCGTGCCCACCGGGACCGACCTCCGGTGGCGGGAGTCGACCACCGCCCGGGCGATGAGCGGGATCCGGGTCGACGCCGACCGCCCCGCGCTCCCCGACGAGCCGACGACCGACGCCGGCGGTCCGTGGCTCGAACTGCTCGCCGACGACGACGTGCTGGTCCGTCTCGACGGCGTCGGCGCCCTCGACTGTCCCGCCCGCGAGCGCTTTCCCTACGCCTACGCGCGGGACCGCGACAAACAGATCCGCGTCGTCGACTTCGCCGGGCGTCCCGTCCAGCGCTACCCCGGCATCGGGGCGATGCGTGACGGCGGCTTCCGCCCAGTCCCCGCCCCCCTCGTCCCCGAGCACATGTTCGACGCCCCCGTCGACGACCACTGGGCCGTCGTCGTCGCCGACGAGGAGACGGCCCGGCCGTAACCACGCTCAGTCGTCGACGAAGTACGCGGGCCGCAAAAGCCGATCCGTGATGTCCGTGGGGTCCGCCGCCCCGCACCGCGGACAGGCGTGTGGCACCGTCGGTGTCGCGCTGACGGTGTCACACGCCTCGCAGGCGACGTACCGCAGGCCGAGCATACCGACTCTCGGGCCGCGCCGCGCAAAAGCGTGTCCACCGCGGGGCCACCACCCCGAACCGTGATACGCCTCCCGACCCACGTACGGTCGATGGTCTCGCTTCGCACCCGCCTCCGGTTGCTCTCGGCCCTCGGACTGCTCGCCGGCCTCACCCACCTGCTCCTCGCCGGCCGACTCCTGGCGACGGCCCGCTGGGGGTACGACCGCCTCCTCGCCGTCGACTTCGATCCCCGCCCGAACGCGACGCGGCGCGTGCGACTCGTGGGCGTGCTGTTTCTGGGTGTGGCGGCGCTCCTCCGGTCCCTAGCGCGTCGCGTGGGTGGAGCGTAGGTGGGCGGTGCTTCGCGCCCGCCCGTCTCACGCCGTATCCGAGGTCGATCGAGACGCCGAGAAGTGGTCGCACGAAACGCGACTCCCCGTACCGGTCGATACCGACGGGACTCGTCTCTCCCGACGATCGGTTCTCGCCGTCGCTCATCGTCCGATTCTGCAGCCGCGCCGCTTCGAGCGCGACTCCCTCGGTGAGGTCGAGGGTCTGCACGCCACCGAAGTCCCGGCGGACGCTCTGCACGTCGGTCGATCCCGATCCGAGTTTGCCGGCGATGATCTCGTACACACAGAACGTCGAGGTGAAGAAGGCTTCCCGGCCGTCGAGGTACTCGACGACGCAGTCGATGCCGCCGAGATAGTCGATGATGGTTCGGAATCGGTCGCGTCGGAAGGAGAGTGGGACCGCCGTGATTTCGTTATCTCGGAATATTCGAATATTATATCTAAAAATGAAGAGGCACTTGAAGAAATTGAAGAATACTATAATAAATCATATGAGTCGATTCCGAAGGGGATATGGGCCCTAATGGCTGGCATCGTACTCACACTTGGATTATTTATTTCGGGTGACGCGGTCGTCCTGGTCGCGTTAACTTTGGCATCGATTCCACCAGACGGCGAGGGCTTGGAGCCACGATTCTGCTGTCGTCGGCTCCACGTGGCTGAACGTATTTGAAAACGAAGAGGTTCGTCGTTTTATCTCACGAAAGAGACGTTCGACGGCATTCCGATTGCCATGGTGTTCGTATCTGCAATCGAGGCCGTGTCGATCGAGGGCAGTTTGGAGCCATTGAGCATCGTCGACGAGAAACACGGCGATTTCGACGTCGTGTTTCTCGCGTAATTCGCTCAGGAAGATTTCGGTTAAACCAGTCGTATACGTGCTAAAAAGCCGTATGTGAAGGAATGTGTTTGTTTCAGGATCGATGGCGGCGTACAGCCAGTATTGCTGATCGTTGATTCGAATCACGGTTTCGTCAAGCGTAACGTGATTCGGGCTCGCACCGCCTTCGGGCTGTAGATCGGCCTTCTGCACCCAGTTGTGGACGGCCGTTCGAGAGCGTTCGACACCCAACCTTTCAAGAATCGAGATGGTATTCGAAAGTGATAGTCCAGCCACGTGCATCTGAATACCGAGCCGCATCGCGAACTCGGGTGTCCGCTGACGCTCCACAAAATCTAATTCGATCCAGTCGCTACCGTCGCTGAGGCGTGTGATTTCGGGCATAGACACTCAGAAATCAGCACGCCTCACTCTTCACGCTTAACTTGACACGACCTCGGATGACCGGCGAATCTATTTCAGTATCGACGTCGTAGGTGGGAGCAGAATGGCGACGCAGACATACCGGATCGTGTCGAGCGAGGAGTCGACGGTCCACGGAGAGCCCCACATCGAGGGGAGTCGGATCACCGTCCGGTACGTCCATGAACGCGTCGAGGAGCGAGGGCTTCGCCCGGAGACGGTTGCGGACCGTCACGGCCTCGACGTCGCGGACGTGTACGAGGCGCTGGCCTACTTCCACAACAACCCCGAGGAGATGAAAGAAGTCGAGGAGCGCCACGAGCGGGCCGTGGAAGAAGCCAAGCGCCGGTCGACGCTGACACCGCCCGAGGAGTAACCGGATGGCGTATCGGTTGATTCTCGACGAGAACGTCGAGCACGAGGTACTCCACCGTCTCGAAAACTACGGCCACGACGTCGAACACATCGACTTCGCGACCGAACTTGGAAAGGGGACTGACGACCGACCAATCGCTCGGTACTCCCAAGAGTCCGACCGGATCATCGTCACCTACGACGACGATTTCGCCCTCGAACTCGGTGATGACGACTACCGAGCGGCGTTCTACTTCGCCGACGCGACCCTGTCGGCCAAGCAGGTGGCGGACGTGATTCACCGAGTGTCGCAGGTGTACGCGCAAGAGGAGGTCGACGGTCTCGAATATGTCGGGACGGAGTGGCTGTAGTTAGAGCCAGTCGACTTTCTCGATACCGCGCTGTTGCGCGTCGAGACTGTACGCGCCGAGGTAGTGCTCGCGAAACGTGTCCCAGTCCTCCCAGCCGCCCCACTCCATCACGAGCCCGGGCTCGACTTCGCGCTCGACGAGCAGGGTACCCCAAGTGCGCCGGAGATCGTGGGGACCGAGGAAGGTCCATCCGTCGTCGCCTGTGTCGGCGTAGAGCCGTTCGCCGGCTGTGGTGACCCACCGCCGGATCGTCCGCGGCGAGCGGTCCACGAGCGGCGTGTCGGCAGCCTCGTCGCGCACGTCGGCGAGCGCCCGCATGGACGCCGCGAGATCGGTCGGCACGGGCGTCTCTCGGTACTTCGATCCCTTCCCGTCCTGCACGCGGACGAACGGGCCGACGGGCGTGTCGACGACGTCGGCGGGCGTCACGTCGGCCGCCTCGGCGACGCGGAGTCCGCATCGAGCGAGTAGCCCGAGCGCCACCGTCTGTGTCGTTCCGTCCACCTCGTCGAGCAGGGCGTCGACCTCCTCGGGGCGTAGCCATACCTTCCTACCGTCGTGGTCGTCGTGATCCCCCATCTTCATCGCGTCCGATCACCTCACAAATCAGTCAAAGAACCGTGAGCATCTAGTACTTTCGACCGTGATCGGGCCGGCGTCGAGGGCGATCGTGTCTGACTTTCCGTGCTTCTCGGTCAAAACAAACGGCCGGTCGTTGAGACTGAGTTACTCCTCGGTTTCTTCTTGCGTTACCTGAGCACACCGACTGCAGAAAGTGAGACCACTCCTATTCGCTGCCTCGGGGACAAACACGGTCGCAAGTGCTTCAAAGGGTACATCGCTTCCGCTGTGAATTAACGAGCAGGTCGGATCTTCGTGGTAGATTCTGTTACTGTCCTCTGGTAACTCGTACGTACAAATGAAGTACCGCTTGTGGTTGACTTGATTAGGCCCCATTTCCAGTTCCGCATCCTCAAAGTCCATTCTGCCTAATGTGGCAACAACCGGAGGTAAATATCTAATCCTGATGTCTGACTTCGATTGTGTTCTCGGTCACACTCATCGATTGCTATCGTCATGGATCTCTCGCTATTTCTGATGGAAGTATACAATGCAGTCACTGCCCTCAATTTCGGAATCCGCGACGCAGACACGATCCACATCAATCGTCTCTCCAATTCTCTTCGCGGGTACGATCTCATCAGTCAAATCGCCACAGACAGGGCACTTGTCACCGGCCTCGATATCCGCGGCCTGAGTCACCTCTTCTGGAGTAATCTCCATTTTCCAGTCCGAATCGCCCTCACCAACGAGTACCGTGGGCTCACCCTCATCCACGACATCTGAGAACTCCATCGTGTGTTCTCCCCTGAAGAGGGTGATTTCGAGTTCAATTTCCATTATTTGAGGCATATCCGCCGACAAGTTAGGTATTAGCCTGTGAAAGGCGAATCTATGTGATTCTCGGGAACGGGTACGAGGGAAGACCCCCGTCACCGATTTGGCAGTGACCACCGTGAAATCACTCTGGAATAGAGGGGGCAACTAATCGCCCGTTCACACGAACGGGTACCGCGCTACCAGTCAACGCTGTTCACGCAGTACCAAGTATTAGCTGTTGTTATAGAGGTGATTCGCCTGTAAAACCGAGTGGGACCGCCGTGGAAACGTCTCCTGATCGGAAGTTGCTATGCGCCTTCGTTCGTCGCTCTCGCTGTCGGTCTCGTGTTTGCTCATAGTCCTAAATCCTCCATCGCACGGCGCCGCCGGTCGAGGTCCTGCCCGAGGTCAGGCTTGTCGTAGTACCGCCGGATCGTCTCCGGGATCGCGTCGACCCGGCCCGCGACGTGTGTGATCCGCACACCCTGGTTCCGCAGATCAGTGATCCGGCCGGTCCGGATCGGATGCGGGCTCAGACTCGACGGACACTTGCTCTCGTGACCGTGCTCGCGGAACTGGCAGGTGTCCGGATCCTCATCGTGAGGACACCCGCCGCGGAGACACGGCTGGGTCAGTTCGTAGGTCAGCCGTCGCACGGTCGTCGTCGCGTGCCGTCCGAACTTCGTCGTCAGCAGCGGCTCACGCCCGTAGTCGTCGGTCCGGTCCAAGCGATGCAGCCGCACGTACGCGTCGACGATCTCCACCGTCGCCTCGTCGAGGACGTTGATCCGCTCGCTCGCGGCGCCGTTCTTGAGTCGTGTCCCCGAGTCCGGGCGGGATCGGAATGTCACCGTCCCGTCCTCGGCGTCGAAGTCCCCGACATCAAGCGCCCGAAGTCCGCTGATCCGACACCCAGTATCCCACAGGAGCAAGAAGAGTGCGTGCTCGCGGCTGGCCTTCCGATACTCGTCGAGATACTCGATGATCGCGTGGGCGCGCTCCTGACCGAGCAGCAGGTCGCTGGATTCCTCGCCCTTCGTAAGCGCGGGGATGATTTGGCTCATCGCCTCCGGGAGGACCGGCTCGACGGCTTCCAAGGCCACTCCGAACTGGAGGAACTGCCGCGTGGTCCGGAGTGTGTTCGTCAGCGTCGTCTTACTGAGATCGCTGACCAGGTCGTCACGGAACGCCTTGATGTGTCGGCCGGTCACTTCGTTGATGTTGAGGAGCCCGCGCTCCTCGCACCAGTCGATGAACCGCCCGACTTGGCGCTCGTAGGTGTCGGGAGTCGATCCCTCGGTGTTCTGTCGGACGACGTCCAACCACTCCTCAAGCGCGTCCCGCGGAACCATCGGCCTCAGATCCTCGCGCGCGCCGCCGACGTTCTCTCTCATCGCTCGTGAACCTGCTCGACGCGTTCTCGGGGGATCCAGGTCGGGACGGCCAGGCCACCGGTCCGAACCCAGTCGGGATAGACCGTAATCGGGCCCTCGAACTTGCCCTTCATATCCCGGTCCTCGCCCTCGAAGTACCACACGACGCCGTTCTCGATCTCGACGAGGGGCTCGTCGCTCACCATGACCGAGACCCCCTTCGAGACCGCGTCGTCTCACGGCCGGGCCGAGTCCGGGATGGGATGCCCTCGTGCTCGGCGATCTCTTGGTAGGCGTTGCGGATCGCGACCCGGGAGACGCCCGCCGAGTCGGACAGAACCGCCTGGGTCCGTTTCTCGTTGACCATCCGCGACGCCAGATAGACCGCGCCGGCAGCGACCGCCGACGGCGACCGGTTGATCGGATGCTCGAAATCCGCCCGCTCCGCGTAGCCGGTCGCCTTCGCGATACACTCCTCGCTCAGGCCCAGCCCGTCGACGACATCGTCGATTTGATCGCTGGCGAGCGAGAGACCGCTACTCATCCAGCATCGCCTCCCGGGCCCGCTGGACGCGTTCGAACGCCTCTTGGGAGCCGCCCTTGTCCGGGTGAGTTTCCTGGACCTTTGCACGATATGCGCCCTCGATCACGGCCTCGGGCGCGTCCGGCGAGACATCAAGAACTTCGTGCGGCGGCGGATCCGCGGCGACGGCGTCCTCCTCGCCGCTTGGCAGCCGGAGTTTCTCGTATTCACTCTCGGCTGTGACGGTACCACGCTGCTCCTGCATCCGCGTCTCGTGGAGGTAGTGATAGAGATCCTGTGCGTTATCGCGTGGGTTGTCCCAGCGGTCGCAAGCGGCGGCCATCTGTTCACCGTCCTTCGTGAACCTGACCACGACACTAGGATCGTCGAACGACGCGCGGGCGTAGGGCTTGTTCGGGTTCTGCTTCTGGTGTTCGGCGCCCGAATCCAGCTGGACATCAGTGACGCCGTCCCACCGAGAGAGTTCGTCGAGGACGTTTCCGAAAGCGGTCGACCGCGTAACCTGGAAGCCTCCGGGGTATTCTTCACGATCCTCGGCAGACGTCCGGGCGAATTCGTCGGGCCAGTTGAGGCTCACCGCCGCTCACCTCCGCCATTCTCGACATCGGTCTCAACCCGCGGCTTCCGGGCGACGATGTTCGATCCTTTAGAGACGAGGTAGTGCTCCTCGTCGTTCTTGTGATGGCCCCAGACATCCCCGCAGGACAGGCACATCACGTTGGCATCACCCTGGTTCTGGAGGTCGCCGTCGCAGTTCTCGTGCGGGCAGTCTTCGCCGTCCCACGTCCGGGATGAACCCCACGCGAACGGCGTCGACTCCCGAAGCACAGGCTCGGGATCGTACCGCGAGACCAGCGCCCGGACCTCGGCGACGTCGTCGATGGGCCGGGAACCGCCGTACCCTTCGCGGTAAAACTCACTCGTGAAGCGGAACGCCTCGCCATCGTGGCCGATGTGGATCGCCTGCTGGCCGGTGTCGAAGGCGAGACAGACAGCACCGTCGGTAACTTCGACCGGACGGAGCCAGTCCTCGACTGCCAACGTCTCGCGGTCGCGGTCGCCACGAAGGACGTATTCGAGCGGTTCGACCCGATCACGCGCGTCGCACTCCGCGAGCACGTCGGCGACGGCACACCCGCCGTCGGTTCGCAGATCGGGCTCGCCCTCGGCGACGGCGCCGCGCTCGGAGCGCAGCATCGTCCCGTCGGGCTCCTCGACCCGCTGGGCGTACTCCCAGCCCGACTCCGCGTAGCGGGCGTACAGCACGAGCCACGCCTCACGCTCGGGGACGTAGTCGCCGGCGACCGGGCGCCAGGCCTGGCCGCCGTCGGTGACGATATCACCTGGCTCGGCCTCCCGGAGGATGCGCTGGGGCTCCCAGTCGGGTTCGTGGTTCTCGGCGCCGCCGATAGCGCCCCGGCAGTGCTTGCACTCGGTCGCCTCGGCCGGGACGTGCCGGCGCTTGCGCTCGATGATCTGGGTCGCCTGCTGGAGCGTGTTGCACGCGCGTTCGGTGTGATAGACGTCGATCCCGGAGCCGGTGGCCTGCGAGCGGACGTAGACGATCTCCTCGCCGCCGTCGGTGACGAGATCGTCCGGATCGGCTGCGGCCAACTCCTGCCACGCTCCGCTGTTATCGCCACCACCCTGAGTCGGCCCGCTCTGACACCAGTCACAGATCTTTCGGTCGTCGGGATAGACAGAACGCGGTTTCTCGACGACCTTTCGAGCGCGTCCCAGGCGTGGACAGGACTCCTCAGTATGCAGGATCCCCGCCCCACCAGCCGGCTTCGCGGCGACGTAGACGAGCTCCTCGCCACCGTCGGTGACGAGGTCGTCCGGATCGGCGCGGGCGAGCTTCCCGGCGAGGCCGCTGCGGCCACCGCCCGCGGTGTACCGCTCGCGTTCGACGGGCTCGTCGAACTGCGCGCCACAGGACTCACAGTACCAGTTGGTCGTATGTGCGGGCGGCGACGAGGGCTTCCCGGGATTCCGGGGCTTGATCGTCGCGGCGTCACACGCCGGACAGGCGGTGATCTGGTCGTCGTCGACGTCGGTCATCGGTCATCACGCTCCCGAGCTTCGGCGGCCGCGCGAGCCAGCACGTCCGCGAGATACGCGGCGTCCTCGGCATCGAGGATCATCGCATACTCGCCTCGGGGAGCGTCCGAGTCCGCAACCAGCCAGATCTGGTTGTCGCCGATCGCCAGATCCATCTCGACGTCGATGTCGAATCCATCGACGTCCATGGACGTGTGCTCGGTGTGGATCTCGAACGACGCCTCGCCGGTCAGGCCGGCAACCAGGTCGTTGAGATCGCTGTTCGTCAGCCGTTCCTCGCCGCCGTCGGTACAGAGTCGCTGCGTCGGTCGGTCGGGGGATTCTTGGCCCCGTGATTCGTTGTCTGACATGGGTTCTGCGCTCCTCCGCAGGACCTCACGCGGACCCGATGTCACCAGCATCGGGGTCCGCTTGATTTTCGAAGGGGACCCATCGGCGAGCGACGGGTCCGCGATAGGTTCCTGCTGATAGCCCATCATGACCGAGTGACAATAAGTTTTGATGCCGAACGCTATCATAAACGAAGTAACAACTATCAATCTGTCAGACTTCCTTAACACTATGTCAAAGCCAATCAAGAACCCGATATCATGCGCCGGCCGGTGGTGTCGTGGATGACCAAGTCGGACGACGCTATCCTCGAACTGCTGGGTGATGCAGGAATAGCGATCCCGCCGACTGCGATTGCATTTAACATCGAAAACGTATCCCGGCCGACTGTCGATAGGAGACTCCCCAAACTCGAAGCAGCGGGCTTGGTGAAGCGGTACGATGATCCGAAGGGGTACACAGAGATAACCGAGAAAGGGCGGAAGTACCTTTCTGGAGATCTCAAAGCATCCGATCTTGAAATCGGCGCCTGATGGGCTGCTCGGGCCGACACCTCTTTTTCGGAGCGAGCGATACGACTGTCTACCGCGGCGGCGGTCTCGAATCATTGGAACTGGTGCGGGGGCGTCGTCGCGGTTTTACTTGACGTGGCGGTGCGGTTCGTCCTCGGCGAGCCGGACAGCCGACCACGGGATCGTCTCGTCGGTCGCTTTATCCAGCAGTTCGTAGTGTTCGGGATCGAAGTCCTCGCCGTGCTCGGCGGCGCGGCGACACATCCGACACCAGATGTGGTTGTTCGTGCGGTCCCACGTGGTGTGACCGTTCGGACAGACGTACCGCATCCGATCCACGTCGTCGGTGCGGTCGATCACGACCGGGTCCGGCGCATCAGCTTTCGCACTACCATCAGTTCGAATCGACATACAGGACTGGTCGAAGGGAGCGATTGACATAACTGGTTTTCTGCAATGGAGTGAAAGTGAAAACAGTCGCCAGCAGTCATTTATCGACGGTGTTCGACGTGAGCAAAACGTCTGACGCGTGTCGAGAACTCGAACAGTCGGTGAAAGTGAACGGAGTGTTGTAGAGTGACGACTTCTCACACAAGTCGGAAACGAAACCCACGGATCGCCCCGCTATTCGCCTCGATCACGGCGCACCCGCCGCCTCTAAGTGCATGGTTCTCATAACAACCTTACATGAGGCTCGAAGCGACCGGCGCCGAGGATCAGTACAAGGTCTGGCTCACAGACTCAGAGCTCGAGGACCTGGAGCGCGTCGCCGCGAGCCAGCGCGACCACATCATCATCCGCCTCGGCGGCCGGGTCGGCCTCCGGGCGTTCGAGATCCCGCAGGTGATGCCGAAGCACGTCAAGCGGACCGACGACGGCGACCACTACCGCCTGCGCGTCCCCGAGGGAAAAGACACGACCGGGAACGGTGGGAAGCCCCGCGACGCCTACCTCCCGGCCGACGTCGAGGGCGATCTCCACCGCTTCCAGAACGCCGAAGACATCGATAGAGGTGCGCCGTTCGTGGACCTGACCGAGCGCGGCGTCCGGGATGTGGTAAAGCGGACGGCCGAGCGCGCGGCCGAGGAAACCGGCGACGACGACTTCCGATACGTCTCCAGTCACGATCTCCGGCGCCGGTTTGCGCAGCGACTCCTCGTCGACGAGCAGATCAACCCACGCGTCGTGATGCAGGTCGGTGGCTGGGACTCGTTCGCGGCCATCGAGCCGTATCTGAACGCGCCGACGCCGCAGGTGGTCAACGAAGCGTTCGAGGAATCGGGACTGGCCTGATGTCCGACTTCACACGCAGAACCGGACACACGACTCACGGAAGAAAGAGGCTCAGAGGACCGACCACGAGCAGCGCCAGCAGCGCGCCGTTGACGAGATCGTGGAGTAGCTCGTGCTTGAGTTCGACGAAGATCAGCTGCATGTTCTCGTCGACGTAGGGTCTAACGACCTTCATGATTCACCTCACAAGAGTCTCCGACCGCACGCGACGCTGTGCTCTGACTCACAGCGATCGAGACGAAGATCGACACGGAAACCCGAGCGAAACGGCTGGATCGAGCCGGACCGGGGGTCGCGCGCCCGCCCGCGCGGACGACGCGCAGGGCGCAAATATGGGTCTTTCTGTACTGGGTGTGTGTGGTGTGTCTGTGCTCATGCGTATTGTTCAACATCGACCTCGCGTTCGAGCAGGCTCTTCACCTTCTTCGCCTCACGAATACTAACACCGTAATCGGCTTCGATCAGCCCGGCATCGATGTACGGTTGCTTGTTGCCGCCGTGAATCGAGACGACTCGACCGACGCCTTCAGCGCGAATTTCTTCGGCCAGTTCCCGCGCTGTCAGTTCTGCTTCCTCAGAATCGTCGTCGTCGACCCGCAGCCGCGCCTTCTTGTGCTCGCGATCACGCCGTTTGAACTCGGCCCAGAGGTCGGTCCCGTCGAGATTGGGGAAGGTGTCGATCAGATCGGGTTCTGGCCACTCGTCTTCACCGCAGTTCTTGTACTTCTCGTCGAGTGACGCCCGCGAGTAGCCGTAGATCGTCCCGCGAGTCGGGATTCGCAACACGTTCTTCGCGCGGCGCTTCCGGAGTGTGCGTGGGATGTCGTCCCAGTCCTGATAGCCAAGCAGGATGAAATACTCCTGGGTCCGCACGTCGAGAAGTCCCTTCTCGGCTTCGATCTGCTCGGGGTTCATTTGCTCGCGATTGAAGAGGACGTGGGCGGCGTCCATGACCGGGATCGCCGCCCGGCGCGGGTAGTCTGCCAGTGCCGTCCGGAATTCCGCGCGGTCATCCCAGACGACACGATCGAGCACAGAGTCGATACTTGGCTCGTCACCTTTCAGGTGCTGCCAGCGACCCGTGGACTCGAGCATGAACGTGGACTTGCCCTTCCCTTCATCGGCGACGATTGGGGTGATCTGGTCGTACTCATCTTGAACCCGATTCTCATACACCAGTTCCATCCAGCGATCGATCTTCTCCATTATTCTCGGAACATCGAGTTCGCTTCCTTCTCGACTGGGTCGCCCTGTTCGGCCTTCCGCGAGCGCCCGGCCTGGAGGTAGCCGAGTTCCCACGCAGCCTCTCGAATCTGGACGACGAACTCGAACAGCCAGTCGGGCGGCGGGCTCTGGAAGGACAGCGCTTGGAGCTGGTCGATATGTCCATCGTCGTCGTTGCCGTCACCAGTCCAGTCGGTGTAGATCTCGCCGAGTTCGTCTTTCGTCTCGGCGTCGCGTTTGAGTTCTGGGAGGAGCCGAATCGCAGCGCCGAGAATACGACGATAGGCGCTGGCGGCGTTCGTGGCCCGCACACGCGCACCCTGGGAGTGCCGACCATCGATGTAGGCGTACGCGTCGATCGCGTCGCGGACGGCCTGACCGATGTCCTTCGAGACGGACTGGTAGTCAGAATAGCCCTCGAAGTAAGTCTCGGTGTCGCTGGCTTGCGACATCCTCACTCACTCCCGAAGTGAAGCTCGAGGACGCCATCCTTGTCGCTCTCGTAGACGACGACGTCGTCGCCGATTTCGATGGCCATCGACTCCGCGAGTTCCTGCGGGATCGACACGCCGACAGTCCCCTTGCCGTTCGTGTCGATCACCGTCCGCCGGTAGCCGTTGCCGAAGACGTCGAACACCGATTGACCGTTGACCCCGTTTGAACCCATATGGAAGCGGAGGGATGCGGACTAGATAATACCCCTCACAGTAACACCTATGTGAATCCGTATGCACCGCTCAGAGGCGCTTTTTGAACGGGGTTCAACAGGCCTCGTAGGAGGTGAACACACTGAACTCCACACTCGCAGCCGGGGGCGCACGTCTCCGCGCTGTGTTCGCCATGGTGATCGTGCTCGCCGTCGCAGCCTATTCCGATCTCAAAGCGCGGTTCGTCTCGCGTGTCCGGCTCGGCTACCAGCTGGCCGAGTCGGCCTTCGAGGCTGAGGATCGCCGCTCGCTCCGACGGGCCAACCGCGCGCAGGCGGGGAACCTCGTGAGCGTGGTCGTGGGCGTGGCGGTCGCGGTGATCGTCGGCGTCGGCGTCGCGATCCCGATCGTCAACGACGTGATCCAGCAGTCCAATATGTCGGGGATTACGGCGACCATCGTCGGTTTCATCCCGGTGATGCTGGGCGTGCTGATCTTCGTTGCGACGGTCGGTCCGATCATGCGGCGGTCGTGACTGGAGTTGGATAACCGATGCCGAGCAAAACAGCCAGGATGGTGATGACGCTCGGGGTCTTCGCAGCCATCGGCGTCATCATGCTGACGCCGGTCGTGACTGCGGTAAATGCCAACACTGGCACGGTGTCGGTGACCGACGAAACCGTCACCGCGCAGACCGACGAACGCGTGGATCTGCGTGGCTACGATATCGATCCAGCATCAGTCACCGTCGAGGCGTACAACGACTCCAGCGGGAGCTGGGAGATGACGACCGAGTACACGCTGTACGACCAACCAGGTGAAATCCAGTTCGACGTTCAGAACTCGACACTCATCGACGACGGCGAGGAAGTCCGCGTAACGTACGACTACCAGGCGACAGGCGAACTGACAGCGCTCGTCGCTGGGTTCATCCCGGTCGGCGTCGGGCTGTTCATCTTCGTCGGGATCGCCAGACGCGTCGAGACGATGATGTGAATGCTCCTGGCAACCACCGGGCTCTTGGTGGCGATCGGCTTCGCCGCCTGGCTCATCGGCGAATTTTTCGAATACCGCGGGATCGGCGTCATCGGCGCAGTCCTCATCATCGCCGTCGGCGCCGCGATCACGCTCACCGGACTGGAGTACCGGTCGGGCGTGTCCAAACAGTTCGCATACCAGACGATCAACAACTCCACGGTCGTCGATAACACGACCTCGACGGTCCGCTATCGGACGACGGACGTCGGCGAGGCCTTCGGCGCGACAGTGCTTGCGTCGCTCGGGATCGGCGGCCTGCTGATGCTGTTGGGGACGATGCTGCTCTCGCAGCAACTCATCTCCGAGGAGGTGTACTAACGTGCAGAAACCACGCCAGAACGGCACGACAGGCGGATCGAATAGTGGACAGCCGAACCAGCCACGCGACGAACTCGATGTCGCTGCGGAGTTCGTCAACTCAAGCGGCTACGAAGAGCTACTCCGGGATCTGAACCTCGGCACTGGGAACTACTCCCCGCAGGATCTCGCGATGCAGATGCGATCCTTCCGCAAGGGGATGGTCGCGGCCGTGGCCTTTGACAGCCGCCTCTTCGACCGCGCGGTCTACGAGACGAAGATCAAACTGGCCGACGAGGGCTACCAGTACGAGGACGAAGAGGGACGAATCATCAAGTTCGATTCGTTCGAGGATCTCGACGACGAGACTGTCGACGAGAAGGGTGGTCGCGGGCCGGCACTCCGCGAGCGTGGCGAGAAGCTCTGGTCGCGTCTCGCCGAACCGGGCGTCGCGCTCTCGGACGCCCAGGCCGCCGCGCTCTCCCAGAAGGTCGGGATCGAGCGGTTCAAGCCGGTGTTCTGGCGGCTCATGGCCGTCTATCACGAGGGCTCGAAAAGTCGGAACGCCCGTACGCAGGACAACTTCTTCGGCCGGGTAAAGAAACATCTCGTCGACGACAACTCCGAGGCCGATCTCGGTGGCTCGATCTTCGAGCGTGGGGGGAACCGATGATCGGTGGGCTATCTGCACTCGCCCAGATCCCGGTGAGCGTGCTGGTCGCGATCGTGGTGGTGCCCCTTGGACTCGGCGTCGCGATCGGCGCGTACGTGGTGTCGTGGTGGCGAGATCGACCGACCGTCGAGGACGAACTGGACGAGGAACTCCCCGACGAGACGCCGGACGAACCAGGAGATGTCGCACCGATCGAGTTCGACCCGCCGGAGATCTCGGTCTCGCCGATGGACTGGATTCGTGCCGGGCGCCACCTCCAGAAACAGCGGAAAGCGGCCAAGCGCGGCTGGGTGAAGTGGTACCGTGTCGGTGCAAACTTCTCGCGGCCACAGTGGGTCAAACCCGTCCAAGAGGGAGCTGGCACGCCGAAAGTCACCGACGGCGACCAGCCGTACTACTTCGAGAAGGACGCGATGGTCGTGGACGAACGCACCGGCGCGTGGGTGGCCGTCCACCCCGAAGGAGAGGCCGATCCGATCAACCTCGCCGACCGTGCCTATCCGGGGATCGAGACGGACCTCGTCGAGCGCCTCCTGAACCTCGAAGCCGAGAACGATCCGTCTTCCAGCCTGCTCGGGCTCGGCGGGATGTCCCAACAGCAGCTGATGTGGCTCGGGGTCGGCGTGCTGTTCGTCCTGTTCGCAGCCTACCGATACATGGGGTAATCATGGCAGAATACGAACTTCACCGACGAGACGGGTACAGTCGAAACAAAGTCCTCGCAGCGGAAAGCCTCGAGGAACTCGCCGAAATGGTTGCCGAGAAGACCGGCCAGGAGGTGCGCGATGGCTCGACGTAAGGTCGGGACGCGACAGCGCGCCTCCGACGAGAGCGAATCGCGGCTGGACGCGCTGAAGCGGCGTGTCTCGGAACTCCGATCCGACGATGACGACGGACCAGGAGGCGTCGACGCGCGGACGCGAGGCGACTACCGAACCGCCGTCGACGCCCGGGAGGTGGACGTCGACGACGAGGACGCAGCGGCCGCGAACCAGGGCGAGTTCGACGATGGCGTCCCGACCGCCGAAGCCCCCGAGCAACAGACGACGCTGGAGAAGCTCAAGCGGCGGGCCGCGGACGAACTCAAAGGTCGTGCCGGCGACAAGTCGGCCGAAGAGATCCTACGCGACCTCGCCGACGACGCTCAGTCGCCGCGGCGCGCACCCGGGACGACCGGTACTCAGACCGAAGATATCGCGAAGCGTGCGACCGACGCGGCGGCGATCCGATCACCGATGGGCGGATCACTCCGGACGATCGGCGACGAGAGAGTTGTTACCGACATGGCACGGGCCGCGGCCGCCGAGGGTAACGGGATGCTCACCTCGGACCCAGGCTTGACGTTCCGTGGCGGCGTCTCCGGTCGTTCCCCGAGAGCCGACGACACGGCGTTCGTCGGCGTGGGCGTCGGATTCGGAATGGAGGACCGAGACGAGTCCGCAACTGGTGGAGAACTGAGCGTTGACGATCCGTTCGGGCTCACTGGTGGTGGTGAGCCCGACCGAGACGATGACGACGATGACGATGTGTTCCCGGGGCTGCGGCTGCCGGGGGGTGACGAGTAGATGGTCCACGATGACGACTCGAGCACGTCGTACTCGGGCGGTGGCTCCTCGACAACGGCCGGCTCCGGCGTGACCGGCGACAGCGGGAGCGACACCAGCTACGGTGGCGGTGGGTCCTCGACGGACACGGGAAGCGGATCAACCGGAGATACTGACGGATCGACCGGCGGGTCGACCGGCGGCTCGGACACCGATAGTTCCTCGGACAGTGGCGGGGACTTCGGTGGCGGTGACGATGATGGCGGATATGACGGTGGATCCGACTACGACGGTGGATCCGACTACGACGGTGGATCCGACTACGACGGTGGATCCGACTACGATGGAGGTGGGTCCTCGACCGACGCTGGTAGCGGCGTAACCGGCGACGATGGCTCAGACACGACGTACTCTGGGGGTGGCAGCGACACCGACACCGGTTCGGGCGTGACTGGCGACGACGGGAGTGATTCGACCTTCGACGGTGGCAGTGACACCGATCCGCCGTCCGGATCGACCGGTAGTACCGACACCGATCCGTCGACGGGAGACAACACCGATGACTACGATCCGAATCCCTCGGACCGTGAGACAGGGGGATCGAACAACCAGACGCTCGAGGACATCGACGGCACGACTGACCAACCCCAGTCGACCGGCAACGCACCGGACCAGAACCAGGGCGGTGCCGGCGGGGAGACGACCGACAGCGAGTTCGACGCCACGTTCGATGATGACCTGACGGCGGATCGGGGCATCAGCACCACGACCGTCGCCGGCGCTGATGCGCCGTCACAACTCGACCGCTCGCCGGAGCTTCGCGACGAGCTCGACCAGGAGCAGTCGCGTGCCGAACGGCGCGAGCAGATCGCCATGCAGATCGCGGACGAGTACGGTGTGGAGCGTTCGAACGTTCGGGTCGGCCAGTCGAGCGACGGCGAGTTCGAGGCCGTCGTCGTCGAGGACGAACAGGCCTTCGAGGACCAGACGGCCGTCACTGGGGCACCGGACCCGGGCGAACTGCGTCCGGACGACGCGTTCGATCGGATGCGAGAGGATGGCGATGCGCGTCTCCGCGCGGAGGCAAACGACGGACCGCCGCCGGTCGAAGGCGGCGACGTGCGACTCGCCAACGTCGCCGAAGACGATCAACCGCCGAGACGGCCGGACACGAGTACTGACTCGCCCGCCAACGGCGGCGACGCGCGGCTCCGGACCATCGCCGATGATCAGGAGGTCGACCTTCGGGCGACCCGGAGAACCGCCGACGAGCCGCTCAACTACGGCCGATACGATCGATATGCTGCTGGCCTCGACGTCCTCGCAGGCTCGACCGACGAGGCCGTCGGCCGTGCTGTCGAGGCTGCCCGACGCGGAGACGTCGCCGGTATCGGTGACGCCCTCGCTGGCTCGACGGACGAAGCGATCGGTCGGGCGACCCGAGCCAGCGCGGCCGGCGATCGCGACCGGGCCGCCGACAACCTCGCGGGCGGCCTCGACGATGCCGCCGAGGGAGCCCGGTCGGCGATCCGTGAGACGGAGCTCCCGAGCGCCCCTGGGGATGGCTCCGACAACATCCTCCCGGGGCTGTACGGTGCCGCAACCGCGACCGGCGTGGCGGCCGGTCAAGCCGTCCGGTCTGCCGAGATCGATCAGACCACGACCGATCGCATCACGCGCGGTGGGTTCCTCTCCGAACGCGACGAGCAACGGCTGCGCGAAGCGGCTCAGCAGTACAGCGACGACGCGGAACAGACGGTCGACCAGGCCGCGAGCGTCGCCCCGCTGACGCTCCAAGAGCGAGGGGCTGACGCGATAACTGACGCCATCGGAATCGACACCGAGACCGAGGCGACCGTCGACACGCCGATCGGCGAGGCCACGATCGACACCGAGCGCCGTGGCGAGGGCGCCACCGAACGCACCCAAGAGGGCGCCGCGATGGCGTTGCTGGATGCGGCGAACCCCTTCGCGCTCGCCCAGGCCGGCGAAACCGGCGCCGAACTGGCCGAGAACGTCCCCGAGGAAACGCAAGTCGGCGACGCTGCGACCGTCGCCATCGGTGCGAGCGCCGCGGCCATCGCCCGCGAGACTGGCGAGGCGGCGGCGACCCGGGCGCGAACCGATCCGACTCGGTTCGGTGGCTCACTCATCGGCGAGGCGGCGCTGGGGGCTGGGATCGGTCGTGGTGCCGGATTCGTCGCCCGTCGCGGTGTCGATCGTGTCCGGACGGCCGGCGGCACGCGTGTCGATCTCGAAGACGTTACCAACCCGCAGACGGCTGCCTACTTCAACGACCGTGACGTGGACGGGGACGCACGGTTCCCGGGTGCTGACGATCCGGAACTCTATCGGCGTGATCCGGCCGAAGCGGTCCGCCAGCAGGCCGACGAGTACACGCCGGCGGTGATCGAAGAGGAGTTCGAACAGGCCGGCGTTGAGGAAGGCACTGATCTCAAGAAGGCCATCGAGACCGAGCCCGAAGGTGAGGGTGCATCTTCCGTTCCCTACGACACCGGTCGTGGATTCCGGACGCGAGAGGGGGGCTACGAGAGCCCGGGTGCCTTCGCCGGTCCCGAGCTCTCGCCGAACTTCCTCGAAGTGCAGCCGCGTAGATCGTACAGCCTTCGGCCGGGTCTCCCCAGCCTCGGCGGTCGACCGACCGGCGTGGTCGCCCGGACCGAGGTCGAGAACCCCGACGCCGATACGCTCGAAGAGTTCAACCGCGAACTCGTCGACGAGCGGACTGGTGAGACGACGGCCGTAACCAAACCCGCGGGCGAAGGCAACCCTGGCGAGATCGAGGCGCTGTTCCCGCCAGGAGCGAGTTTCCGTCCGATCGATGGTGTTGCCAGCGGTGGGAACCGCTTCGGAGTCGGAGCGGGATACTACACGACCGTGGCCAGACGGCGCGTCCCGCTACGACTCGTCGCACCCGAGAACGACATCGACGCGGACGCCACGAACGTCGATCCGGATGCAGGCGCCCAACGACTCAGTTACTACACCCGGGAGTTCGGCGAACCGGTCGACCGACCGGCGCCGACGGTCGGACCCTCGACGGACGCCACCAACGAATCGGACTCGACGACCGACGAAGCGTCGCAGTCGGTCACGGAGACCGAGGAGGATCTGGTTGGCGCCCGCCCTCGGGAGAGTAACCCGGACGATGACCTCCTCGGAATTCGCGAGCGTGAGACGGTGGATGCGGATCGTACTGACACCGGTGGCGGCACCGACGACGACCTGCTCGGCGTGCGATCTCGGGACGGAGAGTCAGAGTCGTCTCGCCCTGCTGGCTCGGATGGTAGCGATGACGATCTCCTTGGTGTGCGCTCCAGCGACAGCGACTCGGAGGGGCGTCGCCGTTCGGAGACGTCCCAGCAGGATGATGATCTCCTCGGTATCAGTCCTCGTGAGAGCGAGCGACGGAGCGACAGATCGGACCGGGCGGCGAGTGGAGCGGGCGGCAGTAGTGCGGCGTCGAGCGGGCGACGCGACCGCGAGGATGGCTACCTCAACCCATCGCTCACGCCCGGACGCGGTCCGCCAAGCCGGGTCGACGAGTCGCCGGTCGGATCATGGTTGTCGACCCCGTCGATAACGGAGAGTTCGACGGTTGGAGATAGCCCAGGAAATCCCCCGACATCTCGAACTCCTACGCCAGATCCGTACCCGGATCCCACTCCCGAAACGACCCCCGATCCAGAGCCACAACCCGATCCCGACCCGGATCCGTGGGACTGGAACACGGACATGGGTGTCGACAGGGATCGCTTCCGCGAGCGGACGAGAGAGTACGACCGCCCGTACAGCGTCGGCTACTACAACGAGTTCGTCGCCGACTTCGCGTTCGGTGCGGCGCCGACCCGGGCGCCGAGCCAGGCAACGCTGGCGAGTTTCGAAGGGGCCGAGTCCTACACCGAGCAGCTGCCGACGCTACGCGAACTCGGCGCCGAGGGTGAGGAGCGGGCTGCCCTCGAGGCCGCCTACGATACCTTCGGTGCCAGCGGCCTCAGCGTCACCACCGACGACGGTGGGGGAGGCCTCCTGTGAAGGTCCTCCGGTTTTGGTTCGGCGTGTTCGCCCTGCTCGGGATCGTCGTCGTCGCGCCGGCGTGGATGTACTGGAGCGGCGCAGGGCTCGATAGTAGCCTACCGACCCACGTCGAGTGGCTGGTCGCGACCGTGATGCCGTTCACGATCATGCTCACCATCGCGAGTTGGCTCTCGCCGGGAGGGACGTCATGACGGCGCTGCAAAGCGACGACCGCGGGCGTGTGCAGTACGTCGACGTCGTGTTGACCTTCGCGACGCTCGTCTCCTTTGGCGCCGTCGCACCGTGGGTCTACAACGCGATCTCGATGGGACGGACGGTCCTTGATCCGCTCTCGGGGACGTTGCTCGCCTTGGGACTTCCGATGATGGTGATCGCCCTGATCGTCAGTGTCGGCGTCTCCGGGAGGACCTAAGTATGGACGTGCGCGCCCGTCTCACGCCGATCGATGTCGTCTTCATCGGCGTCGCGATCTTCATCCTCGGCAATCTCGCGCCGCCAGTCTACACGGTGTTGTCGAACAACGCCGGTGAGATGTCGACGGGTGCGGCCTACGTCTGGCAGCTGATATTCCCGGGGATGATCGTGACCATCCTCGTCGTCATCTACGTGACGGGGGTGTCGGGCGCGTGACCCGGATCAACGACTCGACGGACGATCACTGCGATCAAACTCAGACTCAACCCATGACAGACAACCAGACCGAACTCGATGCACTCCGCAACCGCGTTGAACAGATCGAACAGCGTCAAGAACAGCTCGCCCAAGGCGCGGTCGACGCGCAGGGCCGCTCGTGGACTGTGAGCGACTTTCTCTCGCTCGGGCTCACGCGACGACAGGCGGTGCAGGCGCTCGGCCTCATCGCCAGTGGCGTCGCACTCCCAGCCGCGCTGACGCGATCGGCAGCGGCCGCACCTGGCGACGACGGCGACACGGTTCTGGGTTCGTCGTCGAATCGTTGGGATGCATGGATGGATGAAGTCGATGTGAATTTGCTCAGTACAGATAGTGTCAATAGCTCTTTACCGCTCAAGATAGGCGACGCGGTCTTCGCCGCGAGCGGCACACACTCCTTCTATGATATATACGGAGAGGGAGATATAATCGCAGATAATAATTTCGTCGGATTGGTTGAAATAGACGAACTCCGGAATGCGACAGTATCTATTACTGCAACCAGAGCGGGTGATTTTGTTTATTTCCGCGATGTTTTGGAAGTTACTTCAGGATCATCGCACGATATTTCATCACAAATATCGGTTGGCACAGTAAATCGGTCATACCAATCCTCAAGCGCAGTCGTCGAACTCGCTATTGATGATTCGTCATCGACCTATAACATATCGGTCCGGGTCGAAGGCAATGATTTGAGTTAGCGCACCCTGTGAGAGATCGATCCATACCAAATACACTGAAACAATCAAAATACACAAATGAAAACTTGGAGCGGACGCGGCGCCGTGCTCATCATCGTCGTCTTTCTCTCTACCAGTGCCGTCGGGACGGCTACCGCGGGTTCGATCCCGATTTCGCAAAACGACGACGGGCTCGTCCTCACCGAACCGGGAGGTCCGTCGATCACGCTGACGGGCGACACCTCAATGTACACAGCCACCGGTAGCGTCGATTCTTCGACAGTCCAGTGGAACACGACGGCTGGCAACGCTACCTTCTCTGCCCCAGATCCTGCGTCGGCCACGATCGCGGCGACGGATCTCGCCGGGACGTGGACGAACGCGACGGCCGTCGATGTCTCAGGAACTACACTCACGATCGACCCTGCCGACAAGGAGTCGATCTCAGTTTCCGGTAGTGTCACGGCGGTTCGCTACCGGCAGGCAGCCGATATCTCCCTTGACGACGGGGGGATCGACTTCGGGTACGCGGCCACCGGTGACGGGACGATCACGTTGTCGAACCTCCCAGCCAACACGCAGTTCAACGCCGCCAACACGGCCGGTGACCCACTCGGGACCTACACAACTGATGGATCGGGGACGGTGACAATCGATGTCTCGTCAACCGGTGGCTCAGATGTCGGCGTCCATCTTTTCAGCTCGGCGTCCGCACCGCAGGCGTCGAATTTCGTCCCAGCGAACGAGACTGGCCTCTCCCAAGAGAGCACGGAGTTCACGGCAGACATCAGTGACGAGGACTTCGCTCGCGGAGACAGTGTAACCGCAACGCTGTTCACGAAAGCGCCGTCCACGACGTCGTTCTCGCAAACTTATCAGACGACGGTCTCGTCGAACACGACTGTCTCGACGACCGTCGACCTCGGCGAGGGAGGCGGACATGAGTACTACTGGACGCTCTCGGATGGCTACAGTACCAGCGCGGATACGACGACTGACACGCGAACGGTGTTCGTCCCTGACGAACTCCGCATCTTCAACGAGAGTGAAGACCCGACGCTCTTGACAAACGTCAGCGCAACGATCCAGTTCTACAGCGGGGACGAGACGATCGACACCTACATCGAACGAACGACGTCGGATGGCACAGTCAATATGACCGGGCTGCCAGCCAACCAAGAGTTCGTTGCAACTGTTAGCGCGCCGGGCTACGAGAGTCGGCGGATCTTCATCCGATCACTCTACACCCAACAGCGCGTCTACCTCCTCAACAACACGACCGATTCATCCGAGACGATCTTCGAGATGCTGGATTACAGTGGCCGGTTCCCGCCGGATGAAACGGTGTTGGAGATCCGACGAGCGATGAACGGTAGCTGGCAAACCGTCTCGGGAGACTACTTCGGCTCGACGGCAGAGTACCCCACGACCCTCGAAACCGGGGCGCGATACCGGCTCCGACTATTCAATCCCTCAACTGGTGCGGAGCGGCCAATCGGCACCTATCAGCCGATCGCAGCCCAGACCCAAACGATCGAGGTCTCGCCCGACAGCGAGGTCGAGGACCTACAGATCCTCCCTGTGGCGACGATAGAACCACAGACGCGACGTGTGCCGGCACTAAACGACACGCAGATCTCGGCGTCGCTCTCACAAGTCGAGAACGTCTCTGTCGAATCGTGGCGGGTCATCGTCGTCCGAAACTCCACGACGATCATCAACCGGACCTACGACGGAAGTACTCAACGGGCAAACCTTACTGCCGACCTGGGTGGGTTCGGCGGAGAGCAGGTCACCGTCTCGGTCGTCGCCACGCTGAGTGATGGCCGAATTATCTCCGCCGGCGACGCAACGCTGAGCGTCTACGAATCGCCGACCAACAACCTGTCCTTACTCGCGCTGATCGTTGACTTCGTCGGGCTCGCCGCACCGGGGACGGCTGGTGCCCTGACGTCGTTCCTCGCCGCTGTGTTGACGATCTTCGTGATGGGTGGGATCTCGACCCAACTCCCAGTCAGCGGTGAGGCGACCGCACTGGCTGGTGTCCTGACACTGACAGCCTTCTCCGTGATCGGCTGGGTCGGCTACGGCATGGTCTTCATCGCCGGCTCAGCAGTAATCGCGTTCGCGGCGCTACGGAGGGGATTATAATGCAGTTCACCCGGATCATCGTCCTCTATTTTGTCCTCGGGGCGTTGATGTTCGGCGGTGGCGCCGTCTCCTGGGACGATACTGGGCCGACCCAATATTTCGTCTCCCAGGACCAAACGGGCGTCTCGGCAGACACCCAACCCCAGCAGCAACTCGGCGGCGTCGGCGGCGCGATATCATCGCTGCTGGGGCAGTTCGGTGCGCCGCTGGTACTGGTCTGGAATCTCGTCGTCGGCCTGGTCAGCTTCCTGAACTGGCCGATTTTCGTCATGGCCGAGAACTCGGTGCCGCCTCGCGTGACGGTACTGTTCGGGGGGACACTCACCGTGATGTTCTACGGCAGCCTCGTGCGGCTGGTCAAAAGCTCCGCCTAAACCCATGATCCAGACACTGACAACGTGGCTTCGGACGCTCGCACAGTTCGTCGCGGCGAGTTACTACAACAACTCCACCTCGACGCCGGAACCGGAACCCTGGTTCGCCGGCACGGAGGGGAACACGCTGAACGGGCTCGGACGGATGGCCACCCGGACACTCTCCTTTATCATCGGCCCGGGTCAGCAGATCCCCGGCGGCGGCGGGAACGCGGGGCCGATCATCGGCGGGATCGTCGTCGCCGGTGCATTCCTCGGTGGCGTCGCCGGGACGCGACTCGGCGCGCCTGCCGGCGCCGTCGTCGCAATCGTGACGATCTTCGGGCTGGTCTCGGTCGGGCTTGCACCCGTGTGGCTGAAGATCGTCCTGATCGGGTTGGTCGGGCTCGCGGTGACGGCGGCGCTGCTCCGGGTGACAGCGTGATGCAACTCGCACCGGCACCGCCGCCGACACAGGGGCCGCCGTGGTTGGCGAGGCTCCTCTACGCCGCACCGGCATGGGTCCAGACCGCCATCGCCGTCGGCGGCCTCCTCGCCGGCGCCGTTGTCGCATGGCGCCTCCGGACCGATGGTGTTCCGGATACGGAGGCTCAGGAGCAGATGGGGACGATCATGGTGACGGCGGTCGCCGTGGCAACCGCGACGATCTACGTCACGGAGATTGATATCGGCGCCTACGGAATCGAGGTCGCACTCGGGGCGATCATCGGAATCCTCGTGACGATTACTGGTAAGGAGGTCGGCCGGTACCTGCTCCAGAGCTGGATCGATGCCGAGAGACGGTCGGCGTGTGCGTGGATCTGCCTCACGGCGTTACTGTGGACTCCGGCCGCGATCGTCCCGGCGAGCGAGCGGACACTGCTCTTGTGGTCGATTCTGAAATGGGGATTACTCGTGAGCGCCGGGATGGCGCTGCTGACGGCTCACGAGGACTTCTGAAATCATTTAACAGAAGTTGATGGTAGCGTAGAACGTCCCATCCGGAGTGACCGCGATACCGATGCCAGCTTTCGACCACTGGGGATCAAGCATATTCTCTCGATGGCCGTCGGAGTTCATCCATCCCTGGACCAGATACTGGCTCATCCCGGAGACAGTTAGTGTACTGACGACTTCTTGGCTGCCGTAGATACGGTAGGAGTGGCTAATCTCACCCTTGTGTGAGTTTTCTGCACCTCCTGAACACTGAGGGGCAAACCGATCAAAACGGTCGCCGACAGATTCTCCATCTGGTGCGGTGTGAGAATAGTAGCCGGTCCTCGCTTGGTCGTTGACATGATACTGGGCCATCTCAGAAAGATCATCGGTCTGTTCGAGCGGCGGGAGTTCACGTTGCTGGCGGATTCTATTTATCCTGCTCAGTGTTTCTGCTTCAGATGACTCAAGATCTGGAGTACCGGGATACTCGTCACCAACTGCTGGCGTCCTTGTCGGAGTCGATTCTGTCGTCGCCGTCGCGGTCGGCGGCTCGGTCGCCACCGGCGTCGAGGCACCATCGGCAGACGCGGCCGATGTCCCTGACGAGCCCGCCAGCGCCCCGCCCGCGGAGATCGAGATCGGCGTAAGAAGCAACGCCCCGGCGAGCCCGATCACACCGAGGCGCTGCCACGTGATCGATCGGATGACCTGCCGAGCGACCACCGACCGCGTGACCAGCCGCGTCCCCGGCCACCCGGGCTTCCACCCACATTCCTGTTCGGGCTTTGGGCCGTGAGGGTGCTGGTTGATGCGATGATAGCACTTGGTGACCAGGTCGCCCGCACGACGGGAGATCTGGCGTCCACAGCGACGACACTCTCGCGTGTTCCGGCCGGATCGACGGTACCAGTATCGCGAGCGGTAGTACGTCCCGATCAACACGCGGACACCGACGTAGACGAGCAGGGCGACGGCGACGGCAAGGGTGAGGCCGGCATCCCTGAGTGTATAGAGCGCGACGGCGCCTCCGGTGCTGAGGGCGGCGGCGAGGAGGGCCTGTCGCCAGCGCATACGCGAGGCTATTGGTCAGCGCCGTGAAAAGCTACCGCCGATGAACCTCCGTTTCATCTGTTTCAAGTCGAGCGACGCTTCAGGTGCGATTTGAGGTATGCGGTGTATTTTGTGGTCTGTGACCTTCGTCACACGCCCGAAGGGGATTGTCCCGCCTCGCGGGACAAGACCCGCAGCGGGGCGGTCGGCGGTGGGGTGGCTCGACATGGCGTCGTCACTCCGAACACAACCAGACCTTACGGTAATAACTATCGAGAGAAAGCGAAGTTGTGAAAACAAGACCGGACGCTGGTGATGCCTCTCAGCAGTCGGGCGCTACCCGCCGGCGCGATGCGCCAGGTTCTCGGCGTTCTCTCGAACGGTTTCTCCGAACGGCGTCTCGAACGCGACTTTCTCCGGGAAGCGATGCAGCGGGCGCCCGGACTCACGCCAGGCGATGCGGCCGACGCGGATCACTTCGGGCGCCCACGGGTGCGAATCTGACTTCGCCATCGAGAGGGCGCTCCGCAGACGCAGCTGCTCGCCGTCCTCGCGAAGGCCGGTCTCCTCAATCTCGGCGGCGTAGCGGTTCACCCACTTCTGCCAGGCCTTCCCCTTGCGATCGAGATCGCGCGGGTCCATGTCGGCGATGCGAGCGATCGCGGTGGTCGCCGCGTCGACCGAGCGGTTGAGGACGTCGAGGACGTCGCGGATCTCGTCGCGCACCTTCCCGCTGATGAACTTGATCGAGCCGTTGTCGAGTCGAAGGATCTCGTCGAGCTTGTCCAAATGTCGATAGATCGTCGACCGCGACCAGTCGGTTTCGCGGTCAACTTCGTCGACGCTGGTGCCGCCGTCGGTCATCGCGGCCTGCTCGATGATCTCCTCGGCAGCGCTGTCGGCGTCGATCTGCTGGAACAGCGAAACGATCGTCGCCTCCTGGCGCTGCTCGATCTCCGGCGTCGGGTCGTCGATCAGCGCGACCTGCCGATCCGGGTGAGCGTACCGGTCACCGCTGAAGTGCCAGTCGGACACCCACCAGGGACCGGGCGAGACGGCGATGCCGGCCCACGAGGCAACGTTCAGGACGTAGGAGTCAAGCGCCTGGATCAGTTCGTACCGACGGTTCCAGGCGACGGACTCTCCGCCGTTCAGTCCTTTCTTAAACAGCGCCGCGAGCTTCGGATTCGCGAGCGGATCGCCCTCTTCGCGACCGCCAGGATACTCCGGCTCGTAGAGTTTTTCCTGCATCCCGTAGGCGCCGTGGTCGGCGTCGAGATCGTCCTCCTGGCGCTCGGCGTCGGTCGGATCGGGTGCGCCAGCCGAGGTCGAGTAATCGCCAGGATCGAACGCCTTCCGCACCGCGCTCTTGGTAAACTTCAGCTGGTGGTTCCATCCGACGACCTTCCGATTGTCCGCCGAGTAGACGATCTTCGATCCTTCCTCGTCGGCGAGGAGTTCGAAGAGACTCTTGAAGACGCCGTCCGAGCGCGTGATCTTCTCGGCGGCGTCGCTGCTGGGGCGGACGTACCGCTCGTGTTGCGTGATCGCGGAGTACGGATGCACGTCGCCACAGAAGTACGACGCGTCCCAGGACTGGCCGAGACCCTCCGCGATGCCACGGAGGAGCAGCGGGACCAGATACCGGATCTGGTCCAACTCGATATTCACCGAGTTGTTGATATGGACGGTCACCGCCTCGCCGAGATCGTTCGGAACCGACTGCGGGCGACGCTCCGGACAGTCGTCCCAGCCGAGTCGGGGCTTGACCTGGATCGGGAGCTTCCGCTCTTCTTCGGCGTGAGCCGTGATGTCGAACTCGTAGAGCTGGTCGACGCCGTCACTTGGCCGTGGCTCCATCCCGCTCTTGTGGTAGCTGAAGGTCACGCTCCAGGTACGGCTGCCCTCGCCGCGCCAGCGCGGGATGTCGATCTCGAAGCTATTCGATCCCTCATCGAAACTAAAAAACAGCGACGCGAGCGCCCAGTACGGACGGTCGTCGTGCTCGGCGAAGACGAGGTTGCCGCGCGTCTCGTGAGGCACGGGCGCGACGTGGTCAGCGTGCTCGTCGCCGTCGACGCGGAGGTGCCGGTACGGCGAGTCGAGGCCGGGCGTGTCGCGTGTCGGCTCGGTCTCGATCACGCCGAATCACCACCCGTGAACTGCGCCAGCCCGACCTGCCCGGATGGCTCGGGATCCTCGCGATCGCCGTCGTCGACGAACTTCAGGAGCGCGTCACAGCCCCACGCCGAACACGGGAGGAAGGACGGCTCATCGTAGTCGCGCCCGTAGATGCCGATCCGCTCCTCGTCGCCGCACTTGGGGCACTCGTAGGCGCTCTTCTCGTCGAACGTGACCTCGATGGTTGCGACGGCACGTTTCTCCCGACGCCGCAGAGTTTTCAGCCGGTTGGACTCCTCGAAACTCACCGCACCTCACCTCCTCGCAACGCCCAGAGAAGCGCTCGGGAGACGACGATTGAGAACGCAATCCCGCCGAGGGCGAAGACAAGCGATCCGAAATACAACAGCGGTGCGGAAATCGAGTAAACGCGATACAGCGACAGAGCCAACCCGGCACCGATCCCGATCCCGGCGAGGAAGGCGCCGGTGGATCGCGCGTTGTGGATGACGCTGTGCAGCTCCAGCATCGCATGGGCGCCCTCTTCGGAGATCTGACCGTCGGTCACGCGTCCTCACCCCCGTCGGAGAAGGCCAGCAGCGACGTTTCCCCATCATCCAGCAACCGCTCGGGGTCGTCGACGTCGACACCGACACGGCGCTGCGCCATCGCGACGTAGTCCGGATTCAGGTCGATCCCGACGAACCGCCGACCAAGCCGCTTCGCTTCGAGGCAGGTGGTCCCGGCGCCGGCGAACGGATCCAGCACGATCCCCGGTTCAGTCGCGTCGGTATCGCAGTCACAGGCCTGCGACCAACCCACGGTCTCGTGGGCGGTCATCGTAATCTCGCGGAAGTAGCCGCCGAGGATTTCCTTCGCCTCGCTCGCGAGCGCTTCGACATCGTCCGTATTCTGACAAGCGCCGGTCTGCTGTTTCCCGGCGGCCGCATCGGAGAATCCCTTCGCCCGTGCCGCTTCGAGATGCTCGACGGTGAGTTCGCTCTCCTCGAATCGAGCGAGTGCCTTCTGGAGCTGCTCGCGCTCGATCGTCGAGGGATCGCGCTCCCAGACCGGCACGTCGGCGGTCTCGCGCTCGTACGGCGTTCCGCAGTCGGCACAGACCTCTGGCGGACACGACGCCTTGATGGGCGTCTCGCAGAGTTCGGGCGGGTAGACCGCGAAGTGCGCCTCGGGGAACGGCTTCACCGAGACCTCGAACACGTCGCCCGGGTTCTTGCCGTTCGGATGTAGTGCGTCCTCGGGCTCGGTGCCGAGGTACTCGTCCGAGGCGTGATGGTGGTCCGGAAGCGAGTCGGCGTCGGTGCCGGAAGAGTTGAAGTCGTGACGCTCGCGCCGTTCGAGCGACGACTCTTGGTGGGGCTCGCGAACAGCGTCCAGATCGAACCAGTAGTCGGGCTCGGGCGTCAGATGGAAGACGAACTCCTTGTGCTCGTGGAGCCGATCCTTCACCGGGTGCGGCATTGGGTTCGGCTTCACCCACGGACAGTCCGCGCGGACGATCCAGCCCGCGTCCTCGAGGGCGATGGCGACCCGATGCGGGACGAGCATCTTCGACTTTCGCCGGAGCGTCCCGCTTCGTGCCGGGTTCTTGCCGGGATACGCGTCACGATCTCGCTGGTTCGCTTCGTCGCCCTTGGACTGCGCGCCCCACGAACCGGCGAAGGTGTCGCCGAGGTTGAGCCACCACGACCCGTCGTCGCGGAGGACGCGTCTCAGCTCGCTCGCGACGTCGAGGAGGTCAGCGATGTACTCGTCGAGGGAGTCTTCGAGCCCGATCTGTCCGTCGACACCATAGTCCCGGAGCCCGAAGTACGGCGGCGAGGTCATCACGCAGTGGACCGACGACTCTGGGATCTGCTCCAGCGTCTCGGCGGCGTCGCCCTGGTGGATGTCGTTGACCCAGGCGTTGAGGTCGCTCACGCGTCCTCACCCCCATCGGTCGCGGCCCGATACCGATCGGCGTCGACAGTGTTCTCGGTCCGCACCCCATCCTCCCGCTCGGGCCAGCGAACCTGCGAGGCCGTCGACGGCGTCCCTGCGCGCCGAGACTCGATATCGACGTCGGAGAGGCGGTCGTCGCGATCGCCGATCTCCTCCAACTCCGCTTCGCGCTCGTCGAGCCACTCCATGACCTGCTGGCGATGATGCTCGGAGACGACGCCCCGATCCGAAAGGTTCCGCTCGACGGCCTTCCAGGCTCGCAGCGTCGCGAGGAAGTCGATCCCGCGGATCCGCGCCCGTGCGAGTTCGAGATCAGCGACGCGGTCGACGTCCAGGTACCGTGCCGGATCCTCGCCGATGTCTTCTTCGAGCGCGGGAAAGCGCTCGCGGTCGGTACTCGGGCCGCCGATCACTGACCTTCACCTCCATCAGCGACGACCTGCTCGTACGGCGGGATCTCGACGTCCTCCTCGGAGAGCCCGCCGCCGAACGTCGACAGCGACGCCGTCTCGGCCGCGAGGATGTGCTCGCACAGCGCCGTCGCCATCCCGACCGGGACCGCGTTGCCGATCAGAGTTCGCCGGTCGCCCTTGTTGCTCGGCGTCAGTTCGTAGTCCTCCGGGAAGCCCTGGGCCCGCTTGGTCTCCGGTGGGTCGAGCATCCGATAGCGGAGGTCGATCCCGTACGGGTAGACTTCCGGATCACAGAGGGCGAACCGCGCCCGCGTCGAGAGC
Organism: Haloplanus salinarum; assembly: GCF_009762275.1. Lineage (NCBI taxonomy): Archaea > Methanobacteriati > Methanobacteriota > Halobacteria > Halobacteriales > Haloferacaceae > Haloplanus > Haloplanus salinarum. The sequence continues at coordinate 2,586,135 of NZ_CP034345.1, forward strand.
GTCGGCAGTGGCTCGTCGATTCGCTTCGCGGAGTGCTCCGGCGTCCCGTTGTACTGCACGAGGAACGGCGAAACGAGACGGCCGTCGTGGTTCTGCGCGGTAACCGTGTGGAACGGCCGGTCGTCGGCGTCGTACGCTGGGTTCGAGAACTTCCCGCGCTGGCTCCCGTCGCGGGGGAGCACGAACGCTTGGGCGTCGATCAGGTGGATCGCGCCGGTCGTCGTAATCGTCGGGACCGGCTCCGTCTCGGCATCGCGGGGCATCGCGCCGCTGTGTTGGCCCATGACCAGCGGCGTCGACGACTCGGAGCCGGCACGTAGCTGGCCGCGCACCAGGAAGGGTTCGTCGCGGTTCTCCAGTGCCTCGGGGAGCTCGCCGACCTCGACGACGTCCTCCTGGAGCGCGCGGATGTCGTCCCTGCCGAACCCCTCTAACACGCGCGAGAACGGTTCGAGGAAATCGTTGCAGTAGTCTCGGATGCCGACGGCGATCCGGTCGAGGGTCTTCGTCTTGAGCGGACGGGAGCGCGTGAACAGCGACTCGCCCCGATCCGACCAGTCGATGATCTCGCTCGCGGGGACCCAGTCCTCGAGGTCGTCATCGGGATCGTCGGAGTGGGTCGGTGCCGGCGGCGTCGGCCGTTTCGTGCGACTCGCGATGACGAACAGCCTCTCGCGCGTCGTCGGGTCGCCGAAGTCCGCCGCTCGGAGCTTCACGCCGTAGCGCTCCTTCTCGTCGCGGACGACCGTGTACCCGAGCGCCTGGAGCATGTCGATCCAGCGTTGGTAGATCGAGCCGTCCCGTGTCGGCTGCCCGTCGACGACCGGTCCCCAAGTCCGGAGGCTGCCGACGTTCTCGATCAGGAGGTGCTTCGGGCGCAGAAGTTCGACCCACCGGAGCACGTGCCACGGCGAAGCGCGCTCCTGCTCTTTGACCGGTTGGCCCCCCTTCGCCTTCGAAAAGTCCGTGCAGGACGGCCCGCCCGTAAGGAGGTCGACCTCGTTCGGTGGCGCGACGTCCGGCGGGTGCAGCGCCTCGACCTTGGCGTGGTAGTGGTCGGCCCACGGGTGGTTGGCCGCGTGGGTCTCGATCGCGTCCTCGGAGTGATTGATCGCCGCGAGATGGAAGTCCTCGCCCGGCGTGTAGCCGAGGTTTCGGGCCGCCCCAGCGGCGCCGGTCGAGATACCGCCACCGCCGGCGAAGAGGTCGACGACGTGGAGGTCGTCGCTCACGCCGACCGCCCCCGTTCGACTGCACGCTGAGCGAACAGCTTCGACCACGCCAGCTGCGCGTAGTCGCTACGTCCCTCGCCACCATCCAGCCATGCCGGGATCAGGACCTCGAACGTCGTCGCGGGGACGACTTTCAGCGCGAGCGGGCGGCGGTCCTCGTCGACAACGGCGAAGACGTACACGCCGCCGGCCTCGATGAGGCGGTCGTGTTGCTCGGGCCGGACGTAGAACCGACCGCGACGCTGGGCTGAGAGGCGGCGTTGGGCACTCTTGATCTCGACGGGCACGCCGCGGTCGATGACACAGAGGCCGACCATCGGCAGCGTCGTGCTCGGGAAGATCGCCGTCGTCGCGACGGCGTCGTACCACTCGACGACGTCGTCGGGAACGAGTCCCAGTTCGGGGATCGCCGCCGCGACGTGACGCTCGGTCGCCTCGCCGGCCGCGCGGTTCTCGGCGACCCGGTCGGAACGTACAACGCCACCATCCGCGACCAGTTCCTTGGCGACACCAGCCTCGACGTGGCTCGGTCGAAAGAACTCGGCCGGGATGAAGTGCCCACAGGGCTCGACGTGGGCCGAGACGCCGATGCGCTCGGCCTCGCGGATCGTCGTGCCACACTGCGGACAGTCCGGGAGCGCGCTCGCAGGGATCACCGACCCTCACCTCCGTCAGCGACGACCGGCTGAGAGACCTCGATGTTGTAGTCGGGAGCGTTGTACGGGAAGTGCTCGGGCCGCTCGGGACAGCGAGTCCGATGTCCGTACTCGATGTCCTTCGTCGGCGACCGGGTACAGCGCGCGTTACAGTAATCGCAGCGGAACTCGCGCTCGCCGTCGGTCGGCAGCGGACCGTGCTGGCGACGCCGAAGCTCTGCGGCGTCGATCACGCCGAATCACCACCCGTAACCAGCTGCTCGAACTCGCCAACGACGGCATCCCACCCGCGCTGCTCGTCGACGTGCTCGATCCACAGCGTCAGGACACTCTTGTCGGCGATGGCTTGCTCGTGCTCGGGGTCGGCACCGGGTTCGGAGCGAACCTCAAGGACACGGTCGTCCCGCGGGCTCGACCGGAGCAGATGATACGCCCCGTCGCCGTCGCGCCCGACGAGACGGTCGTAGGGCGTCACGCGGTCGATCCGCAGCGTGTTCGCGTATGTGGGCGTTGGGTAGTCCGGACCGCCGAGCCGCGGACCACGACCGTCGACGGCGACGACGGTCGCGTATGTCAACGCATGGATTTCTCCAATACTGCGGTCGACGACGACCACGTCGCCGGCTGCTAATTCGGCGGTGTCGACACTATCTCGGTCATGAGATGTGTCAGAAGTGGGATGGGACCGCCGTGATTCGAACACGGGTCCAACGCACCCCATGCGCAGAGGATACCACTACCCCACGGTCCCGCGTTTCGAGGCACGGTGGTGTCCGGGTTAAGCGTGTCGTTTCAGCCTCACACCAGCACCCGTTCGAGGTCGACGACGACGCCCGACTCGGCCCCGGGGTCGCCGACGAGTCGGCCGAGACAGACTGCCGACCCGTCGGGGGTGACACAGGCGACGAGGGCGTCCCGCGGCGCGTCGTCGGCGTCGAGGACGCCGGGGGCGTAGACGGGGGCGCCGGTCGCCACCTGTTCGGCGGCGCTGGGGGCGATCGTCACGGCGGGCAGGTCGTCGAGGACGCGCTCCGCGGGGGCGACGACCTCCCGCAGCGGTGTCTCGTCGCCCGCCTCGGCGAAGGCGAGGGCGTCGGCGAGGTCGTGGAGCGTCACGAGGTCGCGGTCGTCGAAGGGATCGGTGGCCGTCCGCCGGAGGTCGCCCATGTGGGCACCGGTGCCGAGCGCGAGGCCGAGGTCGTGACAGAGCTTCCGGACGTAGGTCCCGCTCGCACACTCGATGCGGACGAGGGCCTGTCGGTCCCGGGTTTCGAGGAGGTCGAGGGCGTGGACGCGGCGGGTACGGAGCCGGCGGGAGACGGCGCTCTTGCGCGGCGGTTTCTGGTAGATGTCGCCCTCGAACTCGGCGAGGATATCTTCGAGGTCGGCCGGCGGCGAGCCGTGGAGTTCGAGGACTGCGACGTACTCCTTGCGCCCTTCGAGGAAGACGGGCGCGAGGCGGGTGGCGTCGCCGAGCATCGTCGGCAGACAGCCGGTCACCTTCGGGTCGAGCGTGCCCGCGTGGGCGGCCCGGTCGACGCCCGCCATGTCGCGCACCCACCCGGCCACTTGGTGTGCGGAGGGGCCGGGTGGCTTGTCGAGGTTGACGACGCCGAACGCGAGGCGGTCGTCGAGCGACCGGTCGCCGGGTGGATCGCGGAGGCTCACGGCTGGAAATCGTCGACAACGGCGACTGGGTAGCGTCCCTCGTCGGCCGCCGGGTCGTAACGTTCGATCGCGCTCGTGAGGATCGCGTGTACGTCCTCGGCGGTCCACCGTGCGGTGTTCACGACGAAATCGTAGATCGAGAGGTCGTCGATATCGATGCCGTAGTAGTCGGCGTAGCGCTTGTGCTCGCTTCGCTCGCGTCGTTCCGTCTCCTCGCGGGCGCGCTGGACTGACTTCCCCTCGCGGTCGGCGATGCGGGCGCCCCGGACGTCGATCGGGGCGTCCAGCCAGAGGCGGAAGTCGGCGTGGTCGCCGGCGAGCCACCCCGCGAGCCTGGATTCGAGGACGAGGTCGTCCCGATCCCGGGCGATCTCGTACAGGCGGCGGTCGAGGTCGCGGTCGATCCGTTCGTCCTCCTCGGCGAGCTCGTTGAACTCGACCGGCGAGTACCCCCGTTCGGCCGCCAGGTCGCGGAAGATGTCGCCACCGCTGACGTGCTCCAGATCCAGCGCCTCCGCGAGCCCGGCGGCGGTAGTGCTCTTCCCACTGCCCGCCGGTCCGGACACGGTGAGTAACATATCGCTACTGATGGCGGCCGTCTAAAAGAGTATGTTCACTTCGTTTTGCGGGCGTCCTGTCCGATCGGTGGATCCGACACGGGGACGGTATCAGGTGCCGGTCGGGCTGATGTCGATGTTCAGGCCCTTGCGGATGATCTGGGTGAAGCCCATCGAGCAGACGAAATACCAGACGATCCACACCTGGATCGGCCCGAGGATCTGTTCCTTCCACGCGACGGTCCCCCGGAAAGGGAGGACGATCGTCCCGAACTGCCCGCTGGAGGGGTCACCGATCCCCACCTTCCAGTACATCCAGAGGAAGACGGGGATGGTGAGAAACATGATCCACACCATGGGACGGAACTGCTCTTTGAACATGCCCATCTGATCGCCCATGGCCTCCATCTGCTCGTCCTGGATGCGGTCGAGGGCCTCGTCGTCGCCCCGTTCCTTGGCCGCCTTGCGTCGCTCCTGGATCTCCTGCATCTTCTCCTGGTACTCGCCCATCTTCTCGGAGTCCATCAGGTTCGCCTGCAGGAGCGTCGAGTACAGTCCCGTCACCACCGCGAGGATCATGACGACGGCGTAGAAGGGAAGCGCCGTGTTCAGCGGTCCGAGGGCGACGTCCATGGCGTTGCCGATGATGTTGCGTAGCGGCGACCACGAGTAGCCGGCCATGAGCCCCACGCTGAGCACCGCCGCTCCCTTGTCCCACGTCGACCACGACGAGTCGTCCTCGTCGTCCGTCGAGCCCGTCGCGGTCGTCGATCCGTTCTCGAGTGCCTCGCGGGTCGCCTCGGGATCGGCCAGTCTGAACCCGGACTCGCCGTCGACCAGCACCCCCTTCTCGATCAGGCGGCCCCACTGTCCGCTCGATACGTCGTCGCGGACGTCGACCCACTTGACCTCGCCGTCGTCCGCACGGTCGAGGACCGTCCGGACGACCGACTCCATCCCCGCGTCGTCGGAGACGAGGTCCCGCACCTTCTGCTCGATCCGTGCCATTGCCACCGAGTAACCCCCCACCGGTTATGAACCTTTTACTCCGTCGCCGGCGGCACCCCCCGTCACCGGTCGCCGGAACCCGTGGCGGGATCCGTGTCGGCGTCCAGCGGCCGCTCGTAGACGTGTTTGCCGGCACAACACCACATGTCGACGCCGACGGCGGCGAGCGAGAGCCCGCCGACCGCCGTGACGGCGAGCAGCAGGGTGCCGCCGGCGCCGCCCTCCCAGCCGAGGATCCCGACCGGAAGCGCCAGTCCGAGCGCGACGTTCGCCGCCCCGCTCAGCCGGAACCAGTCGATCCGGGCGGTCACCGGGTTCCCGAACGCGGCGACGACGTCGAGCGCCCCCGCGGCGCCGACGAGGACGACCTGGACGGCGAGCGTCGGCGTGCCGAACGGGGCCGCGCCGACGAGGGCGAGCCCGCCACCGACCACCGTCAGCAGGCCGAGACCGAGGACGCCACACAGCCGTCGGTGCGTGGTCGCGTTCACACGAGCGCCTCCGATCGCCAGCGAGATATAGGCTTCCCGTCAGATCGCGGCGTCGACCTCGTCGCTGATCGACTCGAAGACCTCGTCGGGCGTCCCCTCGCCGTCGACTTCGACCAGGATGCCCGCCTCGCGGTAATGTTCGACGACCGGCGCGGTGTTGTCCTCGTACACTTGGAGGCGTTCGCGGACGGTCTCCTCGGTGTCGTCGTCCCGCTGGATCAGGTCGCCGCCGCAGTCGTCGCAGACGCCCTCGGTCGCCGGCGGGCTGAACTCGACGTGGTAGTTTGCGCCACACTCGTCACAGACCCGCCGTCCGGTGAGCCGGTCGACGAGTTCCGACTCGTTCACGTCGAGGAAGACGACGACGTCGAGGTCGGTGATCTCGGAGAGGTACTCGGCCTGATCGAGGTTGCGCGGGTAGCCGTCGAGGACGTAGCCGTCCGCCTCCTCCAGTGCCGTCTTGACGATCTCGTTGACCACCGCGTCGGGGACGAGTTCGCCCGCCTCCATGTAGGCCCGCGGCGTGTCGTACTCGGTGTCCATGTGGCCGATGTCCATGTCCTTGTTCGCCCGGAGGGCATCGCCCGTGGTGACGTGTTCGATGTCGAACGCCTCGGCGAGGCGCTTGCTCTGCGTTCCCTTGCCCGCACCCGGTGCCCCGAGCAACAGCACGTGTGGCTCGCTCATACGGATAGCACCCCCTCCGAGTATAAATGCGTGCAGGAATCGCCCGCGACGGGGCGGCGCGACCGGGCCGGTTAGGAGAGTTCCTCGATGCGCGCACAGACGGCGTCGGCGTACTCGCTGGTGGCGAGTTTCGTGCCGCCCTCGATCTGCCGGTGGAGGTCGTAGGTGACTTCGCCGGCGGAGATGGTCGTCTCGACGGCGTCACGGATCAGGTCGGCGGCGTCGTCCCAGCCGAGCTGTTCGAGCATGATCCGACCCGAGAGGATCATCGCCGTGGGGTTGACCTTGTCCTCGCCGGCGTACTTCGGCGCGGAGCCGTGGACGGGCTCGGCGAGCACGCGGCCGTCGCCGAGGTTCGCGCCCGGCGCGATGCCGAGGCCACCGATCTGGGCCCCCGCGGCGTCCGAGAGGTAGTCGCCGTTCAGGTTCGGCATCGCCAGCACGTCGTACTGCTCGGTCCGCGTCAGGAGCTGCTGGAGCATGTTGTCCGCGATGCGGTCCTTGACGACGACTGCCCCCTCGGGGGCCTCGCCGTCGTACTCCTCCCAGAGGGTGTCCTCGGTGATGACCTCGTCGCCGTACTCCTCCGCGGCGAGTTCGTAACCCCAGTCGCGGAAGGCCGCCTCGGTGAACTTCATGATGTTGCCCTTGTGGACCAGCGTCACCGAGTCGCGGTCGTTCTCGATGGCGTAGTCGATGGCCTCCCGGATCAGACGCTTGCTCCCGAACTCCGAGATGGGTTTGATCCCGATGCCGACCGGGCCGTCGTGGATGACGCCCGTCTCGCCCATCTCCTCCTCGACGAACTCCCGGACCTGCTCGACCTCGTCGGTGCCGGCCTCCCACTCGATGCCGGCGTACACGTCCTCGGTGTTCTCCCGGAAGTTGACCATATCCATCTTCTCGGGGTTTTTCACCGGCGAGGGGACGCCCTCGAGGTGGTAGGTCGGGCGGACGTTCGCGTACAGGTCGAGTCGCTTCCGGAGGGCGACGTTCAGCGAGCGGAAGCCGGAACCGACGGGCGTCGTCAGCGGCCCCTTGATCGCGACGCGGTGTTCGCGGATGGCCTCGACCGTCTCGTCGGGCAGGTTCTCGTCGTAGCGCTCGCGCGCGGACTCGCCGGCGTAGAGGCGCATCCACTCGATTGAGCGTCCCGTCGCCTCGGCGGCGGCGTCGAGTACCTGCTGGGCGGCCGGGGCGACGTCGGTGCCGATGCCATCCCCGTAGATGATCGGGATGATCGGGTTCGACGGTACGGCGAGTTCGCCGGTGTCCTCGTCGACGGTGATCGCGTTTCCGTCGTCGGGAACCTCGACGTTGTCGTAGCTCATATCGTCGCGCAGTTCACCGACCAGCGTGAAAGAACTGCCGTTATTCCGGAACCCCCCGGTCGGACAGGCGAGGGTAAAATCCGTCTCCCTGCCCTCCATCGACCATGCGCGTCATCCACGGCGGCGCGGGCGTCCCCCCGACGACCCCGCGCGGCGCTCCTCGCCGACGCCGCGGACGGGAGCCGCGTCGACGCCGGCTGTATGACCAGCGACCGCACCGTCGGCGCCGCCGCCGAGCGGACGGCGCCACATCGAGGCGTTCGAGGACGCGACGGGGTCGACGGCGGGGCTGATCGTCCGTGACGACGTCGGCGTCGGGAGCGCGTTCAACAGCGCGTCGATGCAGGTGCGGGTCGCCGAAGCGTGACGGCGCCGCGGCCGCCGATGCCGCAACCTCTTTCCCCGACTCGGGTCAATAGCGGCCATGAGCGTTGGATCCCTCGACGAGGAGACCGTCGAGAAGTATCGCCGAGCCGGCGAGGCGTTGCGTACCGTCCTCGACGAGGCGGCCGAGATGATCGAACCGGGCGTCACCCACCTCGAAGTCGCGGAACACGCCGAGGACCGGATCGACGAGTTGGCCGACGGCCCCGCGTTCCCCGTCAACATCAGCGTCGACGAGGAGGCCAGCCACTCGACGCCCGGCCGCGACGACGACGCGGAGTTCGGCGAGGAGATGGTCTGTCTCGACGTAGGCGTCCACGTCGACGGCTACATCGCCGACGCCGCGACGACGGTCGACCTCTCGGGCAACCCCGAACTCGTGGAGGCCGCCGAGGAGGCGCTCGACGTCGCCGTCGACGCCGTCGCCCCGGGCGTGGACACGGGGACGATCGGCGCCGAGATCGAGGAGGTGATCCGGGGGTACGGCTACACGCCCGTCCTCAACCTCTCCGGCCACGGCGTCGAGCAGTGGGACGCCCACACGGGGCCGAGCGTTCCCAACCGCGGCGTCGACCACGGGGCCGAACTCGCTGTCGGCGACGTGATCGCCATCGAACCGTTCGCCACCGACGGCCGCGGCAAGGTGCGCGAGGGGAACAAGGAGGAGATCTACGGCTTGGAACGGGAGCGGTCGGTCCGCAACCGACAGGCCCGGCAGATCCTCGAGACGATCACCGAGGAGTACCGCACCCTCCCCTTCGCCGCCCGGTGGTTCGACGCCCCCCGCACGGAGATGGCGCTCCGCCGACTCAAACAGCAGGACGTCGTCCACGGCTATCCCGTGTTGAAGGAGGAAGCGGGGCGTCTCGTCAGTCAGGCCGAACACACCCTCGTCGTCACCGAGGACGGGTGCGAAGTAACGACCGCCTAGGCGTCGTTCATCCGCTGGATCGATTCCGCCTCGCAGACCGCACAGACCGCGACCCGATACGGTTCCCGTGAGAACGCGGCGTTCGCCGAGGCTGGGTTCTCCGTTCGTATCTCCACCCTGACCGTGTGTCTGGTCTCTCGGCCGCAGTCAGGACACAGTTCGTGGTTAGTGTCTGGGTCCGGTCGTTTCGCCTTCATCGATACCCCCTTTCGGTGCCGTTCGCATAAGCCCCGCACTCGGTTAACCCGGATTAAACCAGGTTAATCCGGCCTCAGCCGGATTTTCACCCGTGAGAATCAATCGCTGTCGGACGGGCGTCACACGGGGGCACCGTCCCGCGGCGTCCCGGCATCCCGTCGCGTGGCGGGCGGTATATACGGCTGGACGACCCCGCGACCACATGGAGCAACTGTTCGCGCCGTGGCGCATCGAGTGGGTGACCCGCGACGACGCCGACGCCGACGCCGTCGACGGCTGTCCGTTCTGTGTCCTCCCCGAGCGCGACGACCACCGGGAGAACCTGATCGTCGCCCGGAGCGACCACGCCTTCGTCGTCCTGAACAACTACCCGTACAACCCGGGCCACGCCATGGTGGTCCCGGACCGACACGACGGGGACTACCGCGCGCTCGACGCGGACGAACTGCTGGATCACGCCCGCCTCAAACAGCGCACCGTCGACGCCATGGAGGCGGCTTTCGACCCCGACGCGTTCAACATGGGCCTCAACCTCGGCGGCGGCCCGGCCGGCGGCTCCATCGACGACCACGTTCACACACACGTCGTTCCGCGGTGGGACGGTGACACCAACTTCATGCCCGTCGTCGCGGACACGAAGGTTATCGTCGAGGCGGTAGCCGATACCTACGACCGCCTCCACGCGGCCTTCGCCGCGCAGCCCGACGCCACCGTCCCCGGTGACGAGCGGGCGGTCTCGCTCGAACTCGTGGATTAGATCGAGTCGAAAACTCGCTTCTACGTCACTAATGACACCGCTTATGTGGGTCTGGATCCTCGGTGGAGTCACATGCCAGGGGACCGCGCCGCGTTCCTGAAGGCGTCGTGGGTCAACGTCGTCTCGAACGTCCTCAAGATCGTCGTCGAGGGGGTTCTCGGCGTCCTCTCGGGGAGCCTCGCGCTCATGGCCGACGCCGCCCACTCGGTCGCCGACCTCCTGGCGAGCGCCGTCGTCCTCGTCTGGGGCCGATTCGTCTACGACGACCCCGACGCCTCCCATCCGCATGGTCACGAACGGTTCGAACCCCTCTCTGCCCTCTTCGTCGGTGGCGTGCTCGTCCTCCTCGGACTGAAACTCCTCTACGACTCCGGGAACGCCCTCCTCACCGGCCCCAGCGCCGAGTACAGCACCATCCTGGTGGTCGGCCTCCTCTTCGCCCTCGTCGACCGCTACGCCTGCTACTGGTACACCTGCCTAGTGAACCGGGACGTCGAGTCGCCGAGCCTGCGGGCGCTCGCGGCCGACAGCAAGAACGACATCTACACCACGCTCGCCGCCTTCGCCGGCGTCGCCGGCATGGCGCTCGGCTACCCCATCTTCGACCCGCTGGCCGGCGGTCTCGTGAGCCTCCTCGTCATCTATCAGGGGGTCGATATCTCGCGGGAGAACATCCGCTATCTCTCGGACGGCGCGCCCCCGGCCGAGGACCGCGAGCGGATCGAGGAGGCGATCCGTTCACACCCCGAGGTGCGTGGCGTCCACGACTTCGTCGCCTACTACTCCGGGCACGTGATCGAAGTCGAGTTCCACGCCGAGATCGACGGCGACCACTCCCTCGCCGCCGCCCACGACATCGAGACGGAGCTCCGGGACCGGGTCCGCGAGATCGAACCCGTCTCCGACGTGCACGTCCACCTCGACCCCGCCGGCCTCGGCGAGTGGAAAGACGCCTCCGAGCGCTCGTCGGCGTCGACGACTCCTCCCTAGTACGGGAGCGTCTCCGTCACCCAGTCGTAGTGGTCGCGGAGCGACCGTTCGCCCGCCTCGGTGAGTTCGTAGCGGTCGTGAATGCCGTCGACCGTCTTTTCGAGGTGGCCCGTGTCGGTCAGCGTCTCCAGCGCGCCGTAGAAGGTCGAGGGCTCGACCCGTTCGCCGTAGCGCGACTCCAGGGCCGCCTTGCACTCCTGTGCCGTCGGCGACCCCTCTCTCGCGACGATCACACAGATGTCCCGACGGAGGCCGCTCCGGAGCCACTTCATGTCGGTCGACCGAAGACGTACATCGTCTCGTGAGCGGTGATCTCCACCTCGACCCGGTCGCCGGGTTCGATCCCGTACTCGTCGGCGTTCCGGACGATCACCTGTCGGTAGGCGCCGTCGCGGCACTTCACCGAGTCGCCGGTGCCCGGCCGGACCGCGAGCACCTCGTGGCGCTCGCCGACCATCGACGCGTGGATCTCGCCGACCACCTCGCGTTTCAGCTCCGACATCGCCTTCGAACGCTCCTTCTTGATCGTCCCGCCCAGACCCTTCATCTCGGCGGCGTCGGTCCCCGGCCGCTTCGAGAAGCGGGTGACGTTGATCTTCTCCGGGCGGATCCGTGCCAGGAGTTCCATGCTCCGCTCGTGGTCGGTCTCCGTCTCGGTGGGGAAGCCGACGATGAAGTCCGTCGAGAGCGTCCAGCGGTCGAGGCGGTCGTCGAAGGTGTCGACCACTTCGAGGAACTCCTCGACCCGGTGTTGGCGGCGCATGTCCGCGAGCACGTCGTCCGACCCCGACTGGACGGGCGCGTGCAGGAAGTTGTAGAGCTTCTCGTTGTCGGCGAAGACGTCGGCCAGTTCCTCGCGGACGCCGTGGACGCCCTTCGGGTTGGCCATCCCGACCCGAACCCGGAAGTCGCCCTCGATGTCACAGATCCGGTCGAGGAGTTCGGGCAGGAGGCTCTCACCTTGGTTGCGGTCCCAGCCGTAGACGCCGGTGTCCTGGCCGGTGATGCGGAGTTCCGTCGCGCCCGCGTGGACCAGCGCCCGCGCCTTCTCGACGTTCTCCTCGACCGACGGGGAGTCGAGGCGTCCCGTCGCCCGTTTGGTGATGCAGTACGAGCAGTCGCTCATGCAGCCGCGGGCGATGGGGAGGATGCCGATCACCCCGTCGAGGATCGGTTCGGCGTCCGGCGTGGTGGTGGGACACTCGCCGTTCATCGCCGCCTCGGGCACCTCGTCCCAGTGGACGACCTGGGCGTCGACGCCAGCCTCGGCGAACTCCTCGCCCTGTGCCAGCGCCATACAGCCGGTGACCACGAGGTCGCCCGTCTCGGCTTCGAGTTCTTCGGCCCGCCGGAGCATGTTTCGCTCCGTCTTCTCGACGACCGTACAGGTGTTGAGGATGGCCACGTCGGCGTCGGCCGGGCCGTCGGCGGGATGGTGCCCGCCGTCCCGGAGCCGTCGCTCGATCGATCGGCTCTCGCCCCGGTTGGCCGTACACCCGTACGTCTCGATGTGATAGCGGGCCATTCGCTATCCGGGCTTGCGCCCGCGCGGAGAAAAGCGCGACGGTCCCGCCCGCTTCCAGCGGCCCGAGACGGGAACGGCCGGCGGCCTCACTCGAACCCTTCGACGAGGGCGACGCCCGCGGACGCGCCGATCCGTTTCGCCCCCGCATCGAGCATCGCCCGCGCCCGCTCGGTCGTGTCGATTCCGCCGCTGGCCTTCACCGGGAGGTACTCCGCCAGCAGTTCCACGTCCGCGACGGTCGCCGGTCCGGAAAACCCGGTCCCCGTCTTCAGGTAGTCGGCGTCGGCCGCGACGGCCGCCTCGCCCGCCCGGCGCTTCTCCGCGTCGGTCAACAGCGGCGCCTCGACGATGACCTTCACCGGCACCGGCACCGCCGCCACGAGTTCGGCCAACTCCGCGGTCACCGCGTCGTCGTCGCCGGCCTTCAGGCGCCCGACGTTCACCACCACGTCGAGTTCGTCGGCGCCGGCCTCCCAGGCCGCGACCGCCTCCTCGCGTTTGATCGCCGGCGCGTGCTGTCCGTGGGGGAAGCCGACGACCGTCGCGAGCGTCACGTCGGCCTCGCCTCGCACCTCGCTCACGTAACACGGCGGGACGCAGGCGTTAGTGCCGTACTCGGCCGCCGCCGCGACGACCCCTCGGGCGTCGGCCGGCGTCGTCGCCGGCCCGAGGACGGTGTGGTCGATGCGGGCAGCGAACTCGGCTCGGTCCATACCACCCGTCTCGCGGCGGCGGAGCGTAAGGCTTTCCCGGCGACTCCCCGCCTTCCACTGCATGACGCTGGCGCTGCTCCCCGAGGGCTTTTCCCTCCCGCCGCTCCCCTACCTCCTCGCCCTGCTCGCAGGCCTCGGCGTCGTCGCCGGCCTCCTCGCCCGCCGTCGACCCCCGGTGACCGAACGGCTCGTCCTCGCCGCGACGCCGTGGATGGTCCTCGGCGCCGCCGTCCACGTCCTCTACGCGCTCGAAACGCTCCCCGATCCCCTCCGCCCGCTCGCGGGTACGCCCGCGGTGTATCTCACCGCCGCCGTCCTCGCGGGGGCGACGTGGCTCGTCGCCGACGCGACGGCCCGGGGGACGCCCGCGCTCGTCGGCGGCGTCGGCGCCGCCCTCTTCGTGCCCGTCGTCGCCGCCGTCGTCGCCGTCGGCCTCGCCCGCGACACCCTCCGGATCGGTCCCGCGGTCGGCATCCTCGTCGGCGCCGCCGTCGTCGCCGCCGGCGCGTGGACGCTCATCCGGCGGACGTGGCCCGGCGTGGCGGTCACGGGCCGACTCGGCGCCCTCGCCGTCGCCGGCCACGCCCTCGACGGCGTCTCGACCGCCGTCGGTATCGACCTCCTCGGCTTCACGGAGCGCACCCCCCTCTCCGCGCTCGTCATCGAGTTCGCGGCGTCGCTCCCCACCGCCTCCCTCCTCGGGAGCGGGTGGCTGTTCGTCCTCGTGAAACTCGTCGTCGCGGGCGGGGTGGTGGCCCTCCTCGCCGAGACGGTCCGCGAGGCGCCCACCGAGGGTCGTCTCCTCCTCGGATTCGTCGCCGCCGTGGGACTGGGCCCCGGCGTCCACAACGTCCTGCTGTTTGCGGTCGCCTGACCCCGCTCACCCGCCGTCGAGGAACCGCAGCCGGTAGTCGTAGTACACACCGTCGTCCAGCACCACCCCGCTCCCGGGGTCATCGACGTGAGCGTCCTTCTCCACGTTCCCGTCGAGGTAGGCGCGGGCGTGAAGCCCCGTCAGAACCCTCCGGTAGGCCTCGGAGTACGGATGGGTCTCGCCGTAGCCCTCGCCCTGCGCCTCCTGCAGGATCGACCGTGCCTCGTCCGGGAGGTCCCTCCCCGAGAGCCGTGCGGTGACGAACCGTGCCCGGAGGATCGCCTCCATGTGCTCGGGCGTCTCCGCCACCGGCTCGGCCGTCGCGCGGTAGACCGGTTCGTGGAACCGCTCGCGGTCCACCTCGACGGCGTAGACGGCGTCGCGGTAGGCGACGTGGGTCGGCGCGTCCGTGCCGACGAGGCGACTCGCCTCGGCCCGCTCGGCGTCGCGGTAGACGTAGCCGCCGCGGTCGACCAGCCCGACCGGCATTCCGCCCTCGTTGCCCCGCGCCCGGGCGGCCATGTGGGCGACGTGGACGACGCCCCGGTCCCGCTCGGCCAGGTCGGTGGCGGCCACGGCGTCCGGCGCGTCCGGATCGTCGGCGTCGGCGACCCGCGACAGGCGGAGCACCGGATGGGTGACCGCCGCCTCGTCGACGACGACCGATCCCAGACGGTAGTAGGTCCCCTCGTGGCGGGTGTAGACCGGATCGTCGGGCCGGGCGCCGAACGGGCGCCGGTACTGGGTCGTGTACGCTTCGCCGTCGAGTGCGGCCGCGAAGGCGTCCGCGTCGTCCGGGCGCTCGGTCGTCGCGAAGTCGACCACGTACTCCGAGCGGAGCGGCGTCGAGGTCCGCGAGAGTCGGAGCCGGAGGGTCCGTCCCGAATCGTCGCCGTCGCCGCCGCCGGCCGCGTCGAGACACCCCGCCAAGCCGGCGAGTCCGGCCGCCGTGCCCGCTGCGAGGAAGCGTCGCCGGTCCATGCGGACCGACTCGGATCCGACCCACAAGGAACCACCGGTGACTGATACGGATTATTGTAACTGGTTGCCGGTGGTTCGCCGGACCGTCTCGGCGAACCACCGGTAATGACTTACAATAAACAGTATGAAAGGAACGGTTGACCGACCGTTATCGAACGACCCCGAGGTATTTTCTCCACGGCGCGGCGTGCATCGGTATGGCCATCCAGCCGCACCTGCGTGTCGACGAGGGCGACGTTCACGACGTGGCGCTCCTGCCCGGCGATCCGGGCCGGGTCCAGCGGATCGCCGACCGCTGTGGCGCGGTCGAGGAACTCGCCCACAACCGGGAGTACCGCCTCGTCAACGGCGAGTACGCGGGCGTCCCGCTGACGATCTGTTCGACCGGTGTCGGATCGCCCTCGGCGGCCATCGCCCTGGAGGAACTCGCGGCCGTCGGCGTCGACACCGTCATCCGGCCGGGGACGACCGGGGCGCTCCAGGCCGACATCGAAGTCGGCGACATGGTGGTCGCGACCGGCGCCGCCAAGGAGGAGGGGACGACCAAGCGCTACGAGCGGGTCGAGTACCCCGCCGTCCCGGATTTCGAGGTGGTGCGGGCCCTGACCGACGCCGCCGAGTCGAACGACGAGGCCGTCCACGTCGGCCCCGTCGTCACCGACGACGCCTTCTACGCCGAGACCGACGACTACGTCGCCGACTGGGAGGACGCCGGCCTCCTCGCCGTGGAGATGGAGGCGGCCGCGCTCTTCGCCCTCGCCCGCCGGAAGGGACTCCGGGCGGGCGCGATCTGTACCGTCGACGGCAACCTCGTCGCGGGCACACAGAAGGGGAGCGGTGACGTGAGCGAGGACGAACTCCCGCCGAAGGCCCGGGACAACGTCGCGCGGATGATCGAGTTGGCCCTCGACGCCGCCGCGACGCTCGGCTGACGATGCTGGAGGGGGTGCTCGCCCGTGTCGTCGCCGCCGCCCGCCGCCTCCGGCGGTTCGAACGCCGCGAACTCGCGGCCTTCGGCCGCTGGATCCAGCACACCGGCAACCTCCTCCACCTGACGGTGCTGACCGCGGTCCCCCTGATCATCGGGGTCGTGACGCTCATCTCGAACGCGGTCGCCGAACTCTCCTTTCTGCTCTTCCCGCCGCTCGCCTCGGGAACGTACACCCTCTTTGCCGACCCCGAGGGCCGCTACGCCTCGCCCTGGAAGTTCACCGTCGGCCTCGTCGTGGGCGCGTGCTGTGGGTGGGCGGCCCTCGCCCTCTCGGCGCAGGTGTTCGCCGACACCGCCGCCATCTCCCCCGTCAGCGCCGCCCTCTCCATCTTCCTGACCGGCGCCACGACGTGGCTCCTCGACGTGGAGGAGCCCGCGGCCTTCTCGACGGCGCTGCTCGTCCTCGTCACCGACGACGCCTCCCCCGAGGCGTACGTGGCGAGCGTCGCCGCCGTCGGCGCCCTCGTCGCCGTCGTCTTCTCGGTCTGGCGCTCCCGGTTCTACGAGCGCCGGGCGCAGTACCTCTACGACACCGCACAGGGCGACGACCACGTCCTCGTCCCGATGCGCGGCGACCCCGAGGCCGCCGAGACGACGGCGCTGTTCGGCGCCACCCTCGCCGCCGCTCACGACGCGGGGAAGGTGGTGTTGCTGGGGATCCTCGACGGCGACGACGCCCCCGACGACCCGGCCGACGAACCCGTGGCGACCCGCGAGACCGCCGAGCGGTTGGAGGCGACGGCCGGGACGGTCCGGACGCGACTCGGCGTCCCCTGCGAGGTGGTCGTCGCCCGCGGCCCGCCCGTCCCGACGACCGTCGGCGCGGCGGCGGACGCCAACTGCGACCTGGTGGTCACGCCCCACGAGGAGCGACGGGGACTCCTCTCGCCGTACGTCCAGGGGGTGTTCGAGAGCCGGTACGACGCCGTCGCCTTCCGGCCGACGACGGGGCGCCGCCGCTGGAAGCGCGTGCTCGTGACCGTCTCCCGCCCGGGGGACGTCGCCCACGCGATGCTCGATTTCGCCGCGCGACTCGTCGGCCGGAGCGGGAGCCTGAGCGTCTGTACCTGCATCGACAGCGAGGTGGAGCGACGGCGCGCCGAGTCGCAGCTGGCCGACCTCGCCGAAACCGTCGACGTCGACGTGGAGACGCGGGTGGCCCGAAGCGAGGTCACCGCCTTCATCGGCGCCAACGCCGGCGCGTACGACCTGCTGGTGATCGGCTCCTCCGGCGACCGCTCGCGGGCCTCGCGGCTCGTCTCGCCGCCGACCTTCGAGCGGCTACGGGACGTGGACTGCGACGTGGCGATCGTCGACCGGGGGCGGCCCTAGATCTCGTCGAGCAGGCGACCCGCGATCGCCTCGGTGTCGACGTCCTGGCCGCCGAGCGCCGACTCGACGAGCAGGTGGCCGCCGATGCTCGCGGGACTGATGACCGTATCGGCCCCCGCACGCCGGAGCTTGTCGACGTTCTCGCGCTGGGTCGCCGCGGCGACGACGTGAATCTCGGGGGCGAGGTGACGCGCCGTCAGGATGGCGAACGCGTCGGCCGCGTCGTCGTTCGTCGCCGCGACGACGGCGCGGGCGTCCTCGATGTGGGCCCGCCGGAGCGTCGCCTCGTCGCTGGTGTCGCCGGTGAGCGTGTTGATCCCCCGCTCGCCGAGCGCCCGCGCCTTCTCGGCGTCCGGGACGACGACGAGGAAGGGGGCGTTTCCCTGTAGTTCCTGAATAACCGCCTCGGTCAGGTCGCCGTAACCGAGGACGAGCACGTGATCGTCGAGCAAGTCGAGTTCTGATTGTGTCATCTTTCCGAGTGCCTTGACGAGTCGGGCTTCGATGGCGGGGGTCAGCAGGACGCCGAGCGCGATGGCGAAACTCGCCGTGCCGACGACGAGCGCCGAGATGCCGAACAGCCGTGCCACCGCCGTCCGCGGGACGATATCGCCGTAGCCGACGGTGCTGGAGGTGACGACGGCGAAGTAGACGGCGTCGACGAGCGTCTCGATGCCGCCGAACTCCTCGCGGAGCGCGTACGCGCCGGTGGTGATGTACACCTGTGACCCGCCGAGCGCGAGCAGCGCGGCGAGCTGTGTCGCCGAGAAGTCGACCGAGCGGTCGAAGCGCCGACGGTTGAGCGCGACGGCCGGCAGGGCGAGCACCGACAGCACCACGAGCGGGATGGACGTCTCACTCGCCTGGACGAGCCCCTGGCCCGCCGACACGACGAGCAGGCAGAGCGTCGAGTACCACGCGGCCCGTAGGCCGCGGCGCAGGCCGAGCGCGCTTCCGAGGAGGAGAAAGCCGGTGAGCGTGCCCGTGAACCCGGCGGTCGTCCGCGCCACCGGCGGGACGAAGGGGACGAGCGGGCGGCCGGCGGGCGAGCCCATGTGGACGATGCCGGTGACCATCGAGAGCGCGCCCGCGAGGAGCGTCAATCCCACAGCCGCCTGCACGCCGAGGAACCGATCGCTCCGACTCGCGGCCATGCTTACGCCCTCGCGGACGTGCGTCATAAAGGGCTCGTCGCGGTCACCGCCCGTTAGCGGTTTAGGCCTCGCCGTCGAGTCCCGACCATGGCATCGTTCCCCGTCGAGGTTCTCTTCGGCATCTACCTCGGGGTACTGACCGGCATCGTCCCGGCTCTCGTCTCGTGGGCCTTCGGCTTCATCTTCAAGTACGTGACCGGGGTCACCGTCCCCGCTTTCGGTGTGGTCGTCCTCGCGGTGGCCATCGCCGGCGTCAACGGCGGGTTGCTGGCGCTGAACGACCCGACGTTCACCCAGTCGGCGAACCAGGTCCGGCTGACCGTCGCCGTCGTCGTCGTCCTGATGATCTCGCTGTACGCGCACAACGCCGGCGACAAGATGGGCGCGGAGTTCCCCCGGAAGCTGTCGCTTCGCAAGCTGACCGAGCGTACCCTCTCGACGGACGTCATCGAACTCGCCGGCGGTCGAGGGCAGGTTCGCGTCACCGTCTCCGGCGAGGTCGGCGACATGGAGGGGTATCCGCCCGTCCCGACCGAACTCAGACGCGAACTCCGCGAGTGGTCGGCGGCCTTCCCCGCCGACGTCCCCGTCGTCGAACTGGAGACGCGGGTGACCGACCGCCTCCGAACGGAGTTCGACCTCGCGGACGTGGCCGTGACTCTCGACGAGCGGGCGCGGGCGACGGTAAGCGTCGCGCCCCCGCTCGGCGGCCTCTCGAAACGCATCCCCCCGGGCAAGCGCGCCGTCTCCGTCCCCGGGCTCCTGCCGACCGGCACGGCCCGTGGCGACGAGGCGTCGGTCGTGACGCCCGACCGGACCTACCGGGGGAGCGTCGTGAGCCTGCGGAGCGACCGCGCCCGCGACGCGGCCGCCGGGGCGGTGGCCGGACCCCCCCTCACCGACGCGGCCGCCACGCCCGACGGCGCCGCCGCGCCGTCACCCGCTCCCACCCTCCCCGTCGCCGACGGCGGCGACGGCCGGCTGACGGTCGCCGTCGACGCCGCCGGCACGGAGTCGCTGCTCGCGTCGACCGTCGACCACCTCCTCGTCCGCTCTCGCGGCACTCGCCGCGAGTACGAACTCCTCAGCCTGCTCCGGCAGGCGGGCGACCGCATCCGGAAGGTCACGGTCGGCGACGACGGGCCGGTCGCGGGCCGGACCATCGGCGAAGCGGCGGTGCGGGACACCTACGGCGTGACCGTCCTCGCCGTCCGTCACGAGGGGGACTGGCGGTTCGCGCCCCGCGGCTCACACCCGGTCGCGGTCGGCGACGACCTGTTCGTCGTCGGGAAACCCGACGCACTCGCGGCGTTCCGGGAGGCGGTCGCGTGACGCCGCTTCAGGTGTCGGTCCCGGCGGTGGAGCCGGAGCTAGTGGAGACCGTCTCCCGGCTGCTGGCCTTCGGCGTCGGTGCCGCCCTCCTCGCCGGCGCCGCGGCGCTCGGCTACCGGTGGTATACGAAACTCCGCCTGCCGACCTGGCTGTCGGTCCTGCTGGGGCTCTCGGTGGTCGCCCTCTATCTCAACACCGTCGGCGCGTTCTCCGACCTCCTACGCGGCGAGACGTCCGTCTTCTCGCCCTCGGTCGTGGTGTTCAACGTCCTCGCGCTCGCCGTGGGGGCGGCCGCCGCGCCCGTGGGCCGTCTCGTCGGCGACCGGATCGCCACCGACGTCTTCGCCGTCGCGGGCGTCCGCGAACTCGACGTCGAGGTGAGCCGTATCGTCCGCTCGATGAGCCGCATCACCGACGTGACTCTGCCGGACGACCCGGACGCTATCGCCGACCTGGAGGGGTACGATCCCGTCTCGCCGACGATCAAGGAGACGCTCGCGGGCAAGACGCTCATCTTCCCCCGGCGGCTGACGGTCGCCGACCTGGAGGCCCGACTCGGCACCCGCCTGCAGGACGACTACGACGTGGGACACGTCGACGTGGAGCTGTCGGCCGACGGCACCGTCGAGTATCTCGCGCTCGGGAGCCGGGCGACGGGCATCGGCCCGACGCTCGCGCCGGGAACCGTCGCCGTCGCGGTCCGGGCCGACCCCGCCAACGCCGCCAGCCCCGGCGACCGCGTGCAGGTGTGGCGCACGGATCCGGAACCCAAGCGGCTGTTGACGGCGGAGCTGCGGGCTCACGTCGACGACGTCGCGACCCTCGCCGTCGACGAGGAGGACGCCACCCGCCTCGACGCCACGACCACCTACCGGCTGGTGACGCTCCCCTCGGAACCCCAGGCCGAACGGGAGTTCGCCTCCCTCCTGCGGGCGGCCGAGGAGACGATGTACGTCGTCACGGTCGACGCGGGGAGTGACCTGGTTGGCCGGCCCGTCGACGGCCTCGACGCCACCGTCGTCGCGGTCAAGGCCGTCGACGGCGGGATCGACACGCTCGCTCGGGATCGGCCCCTCGCGCCGGGGGACGAGGTCTACCTCGTGAGCCGGCCGGAGACCTTCCGTCGACTGGAGGCCCGGAGTTCCCCGGACGCGTCCCCGACCGAGACGTAATCCTCTTGCCCGACGGGGCGCGAGTGACGCCCATGCAGTGGAAGCTGTTCGCGGATCTCGCGGAGGTGGCCGGGGACCGAGAGATTCGCGTCGACGTCGGGCCGGGTGCGACGGTCGGCGACGCACTCGACGAACTGTTCGAGACGCGACCGGGGCTTCGCGACAGGGTCCTCGACGACTCCGGTGCGGTCGCCGATCACATCAACGTCCTCCGCAACGGCGAGAACGTCGACGCGGACGAAGGACTCGAAACGACGCTCGTCGAGGGCGACGAACTCGCGCTGTTCCCGCCGGTGAGCGGCGGCGCTTAGTCGGGCCGCGGCCGCGCGGTGAACAGCGTCTGGACGATGGAGAAGGGATCGTAGACCGACTGGTGACACTGACAGTAGACGCCGTCGGCGCCGCCGAAGCGCGCCGCGCTGTCGGACTGCTTGTATCCCGGCACACAGCAGAAGTGGGTGCACTTGTTGAGCCAGGCGATGAAGCCCTGGTCGGTGCTCGCCTGGAGCCACTCGTCGTTCTGGGCGGCCTCCTCGATGCGCGGACTCCGGAGCACCTGGACGGGGATCACGTCCTCGGCGTCCTGTGACCGCCACGTTCCCGTGGCGGGCTTGCCGACGCCCGCGGTCCCGATGCCGTTGCCCCACTCGGTGTAGTCGTCGAAGTCGTCGACGTGGAAGCGGTCGCCCTGTTCCTTGCTCGAGGACTGCCAGTCGTACGGCGGCGCCGAGTCCGAGCGAAAGTAGTTGTCGCTCTCGTAGCCCGGCTGGATGCCCTGGTACCCCTCGACGCCGCAGTATTGGAACCACTCCGAGGTGTACGTCGAGCCGCCGAGGTCCATCTCGGCGACCTGGACCTGTCGCCCGCCCTGGCTGACCGTCTCGACGTCGGGCCAGATGCCCTTGACGTAACCCTCGTCGTCGACCTCCAGCGGGATCTGTGGCATCCCTCGGGGTGCCGGGCCGGCGGTGTTCTGGATGGCCCACGCCTGGGTCGTCCCCCCACCGGACCCCGGCGAGGCGGTCGCGCTGTTGACGGTGACCGTCCCGACGGCGCCGACGCCGGCGAGCGCCGAACCGCCGACGACCCCTTTCACGAACCGTCGCCGGCCGCTCTCCTCGGGATACTTGTCGTCCGCGCTCATGTTCGAACCTTGGCGCGGGAAGTGAAAAGCATGACGAAGTACCCGGCCACGGCCGCCGTCGGCCGAAAATACGGGAGCGTCCGCCTGCCGGTCCGTGCGTGCGATTCGCCCCCACGCCGCCGGCCCAGGCGAAACGATTTTCATGCGCGCTCGCGCACGGTCGGTATGCCGACCGAACCCGAGACAGGGTACGACCCGGAACTGGGTCGGAAGTTCGTTTTCGTAACGGGAGGTGTCATGTCCGGGCTCGGCAAGGGGATTACGGCCGCCAGCACCGGCCGCCTCCTGTCGAACGCGGGCTTCGACGTGACCGCGGTAAAGATCGACCCGTACCTCAACGTGGACGCGGGGACGATGAACCCCTACCAGCACGGGGAGGTGTACGTGCTGAAAGACGGGGGCGAGGTCGACCTCGATCTGGGGAACTACGAGCGCTTCCTCGGGACCGACATGACCTTCGACCACAACGTCACGACGGGGAAGACGTACAAGCACGTCATCGAGAAGGAGCGCGCGGGCGACTACCTGGGCAACACGGTCCAGATCATCCCCCACATCACCGACGACATCAAGCGACGCATCCGCGAGGCCGCCGAGGGGACCGACGTGTGTCTCGTGGAGGTCGGGGGGACCGTCGGCGACATCGAGGGGATGCCCTACCTCGAAGCCCTCCGACAGTTCTCCCACGAGGAGGACGACGAGGACGTCCTGTTCACCCACGTGACGCTCGTCCCGTACTCGAAAAACGGCGAGCAGAAGACCAAGCCGACCCAGCACAGCGTGAAGGAACTGCGCTCGATCGGCCTCCAGCCCGACGTCCTGGTCGGTCGGTGCGAGGACCGCCTCGACCCGGAGACCAAAGAGAAGATCGCGCTGTTCTGTGACGTCCCCACCGACGCCGTCTTCTCGAACCCGGACGTCGAGGACATCTACCACGTCCCCCTGATGGTCGAGGAGGAGGGACTGGACGAGTACGTGATGGAGCGGTTGCATATCGCCGACGAGGCACTCCCGCCCGAGGAGCGCGACAGCCGGTGGCGCGAACTCGTCACCCGGGAGCGGACGGGCGAGATTCAGGTCGCCCTCGTCGGCAAGTACGCCCTCGAGGACGCGTACATGTCCATCCACGAGGCGCTGAAACACGCCGGCATCGAGAGGCAGGTCGACGTGGACGTGCTCTGGGTCGACGCCGACGAGATGCACGATCACCACGCCGAGCGCCTCCACGAGGCCGACGCGGTGGTCGTCCCCGGGGGCTTCGGCTCCCGCGGCACCGAGGGGAAGATCGAGGCGATCCGCTACGCCCGCGAGAACGACGTGCCCTTCCTCGGACTCTGTCTGGGCTTCCAGATGGCCGTCGTCGAGTACGCCCGGAACGTCCTCGGGCTGGAGGGCGCCCACTCCGCCGAAATCGACGAGGAGACGCCCTACCCGGTGATCGACCTCCTGCCCGAGCAGTACGACCTCGAGGACCTGGGCGGGACGATGCGCCTCGGCGCCCACGAGACCGATATCGATCCGGGGACGCTCGCCCACGAGGTGTACGACGTCGAGGCCTGCACCGAGCGCCATCGGCACCGCTACGAGGTCAATCCCGAGTACATCGACGACCTCGAAGCCGGCGCCCTCACCTTCTCCGGGCGTGCGGGCAACCGGATGGAGATCGTCGAACTCGACGACCATCCGTACTTCCTCGGGACGCAGTTCCACCCCGAGTTCCGGTCCCGCCCCGACCGCGCGAGTCCGCCGTTCGTCGGCCTCGTCGACGCCGTCCTCGACCGCGTCGCCGAGGAACGGGAGGTGGAGGCCTGATGGTCGACGTCGACGAGTTCATCGAGGAGGCGACCGCGGAGATCGAGTCCGAGATCGGCGACGCGAACGCCATCATCGCGCTCTCCGGCGGCGTCGACTCCTCGGTCGCGGCCGCGCTGGCCTACCGCGCCATCGGCGACCGTCTCACGCCCGTCTACGTCGACACCGGGCTGATGCGGAAAGGCGAGACCGAGGGTATCCGGGAGACGTTCTCCTTCATGGACAGCCTGCGGATCGTCGAGGCACAGGACCGCTTCCTCGACGCCCTCGAAGGCGTGACCGACCCCGAGGAGAAGCGCCACGCCATCGGCGAAGGGTTCATCCGCGAGTTCGAACGCGAGGCCCGGGAGGCCGACGCCGACTACCTCGTCCAGGGGACGATCTACCCCGACCGCATCGAGAGCGAGGGCAACATCAAGTCCCACCACAACGTCGGCGGCCTGCCCGACGTGATCGATTTCGAGGGCATCGTCGAACCCGTCCGCGACCTCTACAAGGACGAGGTGCGGGAGGTGGCCCGCGCCCTCGACCTCGAGGAAGTGGTCTCGGAACGGATGCCCTTCCCCGGGCCGGGACTCGCCGTCCGCATCCTCGGCGAGGTGACCGAGGAGAAACTGAACGTGGCCCGCGAGGCGTGTCACATCGTCGAGGAGGAGGTCGCGGAACACGACCCCTGGCAGGCCTTCGCGGCCGTCATCGGCAAGGCGACCGGCGTCAAGGGCGACAACCGGGTCCACGGCTGGGTGGTCGCCGTCCGGTCGGTCGAGAGCCGCGACGGCATGACTGCCCGCGCCCAGGACCTCCCGTGGGAGACCCTACAACGGATTCAGAGCCGCATCACCGGCGAGAACGACGACGTCGCCCGGGTCGTCTACGACGTGACGCACAAACCCCCGGCGACCATCGAGTACGAATGACCAAAGCCATCCTCGCCGGGCCGGACGACGACGGCCTCGGCACCGCACTGGAGGGGGAGGGGATCGAGGTATCGCGCGTCGAGGGTGTCCTCACCGCCGCCGTCCTCGACGACGCCGGCCTGGCGGACGCCGACCTGTTCGTCCTCACGGACCTCGACGAGGCGACGGCCATCGCCGTCGCCAAGGACCGCAACCCCGACGTTCGGGTCGTCGTCTACAGCCACGACTCCCTGCCGGAGTTCGCCCGCGGGCAGACGGACCTCGCGATGGATCCGACGCTGTTCGGCGTCGAGATGGTCGCCGAGGAGCTAGCCTGATAGCCGCAGTTGCCGCTTCGGTGGCCCGCAGTCGGATCGCGGTCACATGCCGTCACGCTCGAGTTGGATGCGGATGCAGTTTCCACCGCGATCACTCTCCTCGGTGGTGACGGCTCCGCCGGATCGGTTCACGACCAGATACACCATCCATAGCCCGAGCCCGGTCCCGTGATACAGTGGGCCGAGCTCCTCACCGTCGACCAGTAATCGGGCCTCCATCTCCGGGAGCGGATCGTTCCCGTCTTCGACCTCGATCCGCACTCGATCCTCACCGGCTTCGACACGCACCGCGACCTCGCTGTCGCTCCCGTCGCCGTGAACGATGGCGTTGGTTACGAGTTCCTCGACCGCCAGTTCGATCCGTCTCGTCGCGACCGCGACGAGACGGGAGGGGGTGTCGAATTCGACCGCCGCGGCGGGGTATGAGCTGTTGACCCGCTCCGCAACGTCCCGAACCGTCGACGCGATATCGACGCTCCGGCGGTCTCGATCCTCGGACAGCATGGTCGCTACCGTTCGTCCTTTTTGAGACATATCCAGGATCTCGTCGACCCTTCGAACGACCCGCCCGGCGGTGGCCGATTCCTCGCCGTCGGCCCGGGACGCGATGTTCTCGGCGTACCCCCGGATCACGTTCAGGTCGTTACGCAGGTTGTGTCGGAGCATGCGGTCGAGCCGATCCAGATGTCGTTCCCGCTCCTTTCGATTCGAGATGTCGACCTGAAAGGCGGCGAATCGTTCGATCTCTCCGGACGGACCGGCTACGGGGACGATGTACTGCCGGGCGACATACTGGCCGCCGCCTTTCCGCTCGTCGACGATCTCCTCCTCCCAGACCTCCCCGTTCCGGACCGTCTCCCAGAGGCGTTCGAAGTACGCCTCGTCGTGGGTCCCCGAATTCAGGATCGCCGGCGTCTGCCCGACGGCTTCCGCTCGCGTATATCCAGTCAGCTCCTCGAACGCGCTGTTGACGTACGTGATCGTCCCGTCCGGTTTCGTAACGTAGACCGCATGGACTGCACTCTCGACGACGCGCCTGAGCCACCGTAGCTCCCGCGAGCGTTCCCGCCGTGCGGTGACATCCCGAAGCGTCCCAACCGACCCTTCGAATGCCTCCCCGTCGTACGGAAGCACGCCCATGTGGTCCTCACAGACGATCGGATCCCCTTCGCGGGGTTGGACGTCGATCTCGAACGTGATTTCGTCCGGACCGTCGGTGGAGAGCAGACGGGCCAGGTTCCGCTCTGCGCGTTCGACTGCCTCCGGTCCCTTGATGAGCTGTGGCGTACTCCCGAGGATGGTCTCTTGGTCGTAGCCGACCAGGTCGGCGAACGCGTCGTTGACGTAGGTGAAGCGGCCCGTC
Organism: Haloplanus salinarum; assembly: GCF_009762275.1. Lineage (NCBI taxonomy): Archaea > Methanobacteriati > Methanobacteriota > Halobacteria > Halobacteriales > Haloferacaceae > Haloplanus > Haloplanus salinarum. Next base: position 2,612,652 of record NZ_CP034345.1, read on the forward strand.
TCGTCGAGGGCGTAGACGGCGTCGTTCAGCGCCTCGACGATGGTTTCGTAGCGCTGAAGCTCCTCTCTGTGCCGCTTTCGCTCCGTGACGTCCTCGAACTTCGAGAAGACACTCCGGACGTCACCGTCCTCGTCGGTGACGGCACGGTTGTACCACTCGCACGTGATTCGCGTGCCGTCCTTGCGAACGTTCCGATTCCTGATTCGAGTGCCGCCATCCTTCTCGAGGAGCCCGGCGACCGCTTCGGCGACCCGTTCCCGATCGGTGTCGGCGACGATCGTCTCCCAGGATCGGCCCCGCAGTTCCGCCTCCGAGTAGCCCAGTATCTCCTCGGCGGCCCCGTTGACCCGTTCGAACCGGAACTCCTCGTCCCACTGTACCGCGCCCAGCGGCGACTCCTCGAAAAACAGGGAGAGATGCTCCCCGCCCGGGTCGGGCTCTCGTCGGCGACCGTGTTCGGTGACTCGCTCCTCGACCGCCGCCGCCACTGCGGCGGCCCGGTCCGACACCTCGTCCGCCCGAACGTACTCCGAGACGTCGGCGGAGATGGCGCGGCTCGCTACCGCTTCACTCCCCCTGTCGGTACACAGTACGAACGGCAGCGTGGGGTGCTCCTCGCGGACGGTGTCGAGCAGTTCGAGTCCATCGATTCCGGGCAGGTCGTAGGCGGAGACCAGACAGTCGTAGCCGGCGCTGGACAGCCGATCGAGGCAATCCCTTGCCCGAGTGACGTGGTCGACCGTGATGTGAGCGTTCCGGCGGTCGATTCGCGCCGGTACGGTCGTGTCGTAGTCGACGTATCCGACCACGATCTGATCGTGCATGCGTCTCATTCAGACCGCGCACACGTAACACCACCGTCAATAGAATCGTCGAAGCCGCACCGTTAAGACGCCGCCGTACAACCCTCGACCATGACCCTCGACCGACTCGAGACGCTCGATCCGGACCCCGAAGAGGTGCTGACCGCCGAACTCGTCGTCGGCGACGACGTGCTGGTGAAAGCCTTCGCACTCGGCCCCGGCGCGGAACTCGACGCTCACGACCACTCCGATAGTACGAACGTCTTTCACGTGCTCCGTGGAACCGTGACGGTGATGCAGGGCGACGACGAGGAGGCGATCGCGGCGCCGGGTGTCGTCCACCACGAGCGCGGCGTGAGCCACGGCGCCAGAAACGAGGCGAACGAGGTGGCGGTGTTCACCGCCAGCCTCTGTCCGATGCCCGGCTCCGGATGAGCCGCCGGCTCGTCCGGTGAGTCAGCCATGTCACGCACGAGCGTCACCGCCCACGCCCGGCTCCACTTCGGGTTCTGTAACCTGAGCCTCGCACGGGAGCGCCTCTACGGGAGCCTCGGCGTCGCCCTCGACCGCCCGTCGGTGACTGTCACCGCGTCGCCGGCCGACGCCGTCGACTGCGATCACCCGACCGTCCGGAAGTACGCCGAGCGGGCGGTCGACCTCCTCGGCGTCGCCGGAGCCGACGTGACCGTCGAGAGCGCGTTCCCGCGACACGTCGGCCTGGGTAGCGGGACGCAGTTCGCGCTCGCGACGCTCGTCGCCGTCGCCCGCGCCCACGATCGCCACGCCGACGTCCGGGCGTGCGCGCCGGATCTGGGCCGCGGCGGGCGGTCGGGCGTCGGCGTCGCCACTTTCGAGGACGGCGGCTTCGTCCTCGACGCCGGCCACCCGACCGCGCGGTTCACCACGGACCGGCCGGCGGTCGGGCAGTGGTCGGTCCCGCCGGTCGCCGCCCGGCATCCGATCCCCGAGGACTGGCGGTTCCTGGTCGTCGTGCCCGAGGCCCCCGCGGGTCCGAGCGGCGACGCCGAGGATCGGAGCATGCGCTCGGCGGTCGAGTCGGCGTCGCCGGAGCCGAGTGACCGCCTCGCGGGCGTCGTCCTCCGACGGGTGTTGCCGGCGATCACCGAGGGATCGGCCGAACGGTTCGGCGCCGCCGTCGCGGCGGTCGGTCGCCTCAACGGCTCCTGGTACGCGGACGAACAGGGCGGAGTGTATCGGCCGCCGGCCGGCGAACTCGTCGCCGCCCTCGACGACGACCCCGCGGTGTACGGCGCCGGGCAGTCCTCGTGGGGACCGTCGGTGTACGGCGTGACCGACGCCGACCGGGCCGCGGCGGCGCGGGCGGCGGGCCGGGCGGCCCTCGACGCTGCGGGCGTGGACGGACGCGTCCTCGTCGTCGAGGGACGAAACCGGGGCGCCGACTGATACCGGCCCCAACGTGCCTCCGGGGGTGGGCTCAGGTCGTCGAGACGGTGAACTCGGCGAGTTGGTACGCGTCGTCACCCGTGACGGTTCCCGGGTTCACCCCCTGGATCGGCTGGGTGTTCCAGTAGATGCGAACCCGCACGCCGTCGGCGTCCCCCTTCGGGTCCAGATAGACGGTCTCGCCGGCCTCCCACGTCTCGCCGATCCCGACCTGTGGCGGACGACCTCCTGACGATTCGATAACGTTCTCCCGGTCGCTCGCGTACGCCTCGTCTGCCGACTGTGAATCGCCCGGTGGGCCGCCGATATCTAGCGGCTTCGACCCGATCACGTAGAGCCGGTTGGTTCTGACCGCGTCGCCGTCCTCGAGTGTCACCGCGACCGTCGCGTCGCCCCCGTCGTCGACCGTCGTATGCGAGACGCTGATCCTCGGCGACGGCGGCGGAACGTCGCTGCCTTCGCTGAGGACGTATCCCGTGACGGTCGCGCTGAGGACCACGGCGACGGCGACCAGCAAAACCAATCCGATGACCGCCGAGACGGCTCGCTTCTCGCCGAGAACACCTCGCATAGCCGAAACTTCTCACGTACCAAAATAAACGTTCTCGGTCGCCCCCGGTCGCCGGGAGAGGCGCCGCAACGACTAACCCCCGACCGGACCAACGGTGGCCATGGCTCGGGTACCCTTCGGAATCTCCCGGCTCGACTCGATCATCGGCGGGGGTGCGCCGCCGGGGAGCGTCGTCCTCCTGACCGGGGAGGCGGGTGCGGGCGCCCGCGAGTTCCTCCACACCAGCGCCGCGATGAACGGCCTCTACCACGGCGACCGCGAGGCGTTCGAACTCCACTATGGCGACGTGGAGGCGCCCGCCGAGCCCCCGCCCGAAATCCACTACATCTCCTTCACCGCCGGCCGTGAGCACCTCGCCAAGGAACTCACCTACACGATGGACGAGGACCTCGTCCGCTCGGCGGTCGAACACATCCACTTCCGCGACCTCTCGCCGGAGTATTTCCAGTTGAGTCCCATCCCCCGGGAGTGGTACGCCGGCGAGGCCCAGTCGGTGAGCGACTTGGCGACCCGGGAGCGCCTGGAGAGCGCGCTGAGCGCGCTCGCCGACTACTTGGGCGAGCACGCGCCCGGCAACCTCGTTCTCGTCGACTCCATCACCGACCTCGTCGCCGCCGTCAGCGACGAAATGACCTGGAGCGACATCGCCCTGCTCATGAAGGGGATCCAGAAGGCGGCGTACGACTGGGGCGGGCTCATCCTCCTGCTGGTCCAGCGGCAGACGCTCGGGCCGACGGAGCTCGGCCACCTGATGGACGCCGCCTCCGGAACCGTGCAGTTCGAGTGGGAGAGCGGCGGGTCACAGCGCACTCGGACGATGTTCGTCAAGGAGTTCCGGGGTGTTCTCTCCCGACTCGAGGAGGAGAACGTCATCCGCTTCGAGACGGAGGTTCACGAGGCCGGATTCGACGTGAGCGGCGTCCGGAAGATCCGTTAGGCCGACCGATACTTAAGCCGCCACCCGACTAGGCACGTACAATGGCAGGGGAGCAGTCGGAGACCTTCCCGGACGAACTCCGGGACTGGATCGAACGCAAGGCGGCCGAGCGCGACGCAACCCCCGAGACGATTCTCGCCCGCGCCGTGACGATCTATCGGGCGCTCGACGCCGAAGCCGACGCCGACACACCCCTTGCTTCCGATCCGCTCGACGTCGACCCCGAGCGAGTCGCCGAGCTGTCCGACCGGATCGCGGACCTCGACGACCGCGTCGCCGCCGTCGAGGACGACTTGGACACGAAGATTCAGGACGTCCGCGAGCGAGTGATCCAGGTCAAACGCGAGACCGACGCCAAGGCCTCCCGCGACCACGGGCATCCGGGCCTCGACGAGCGGATCGACGCGGCCCGCCGCACCGCCGAGACGACCGAGGATCGGGTCGAGAACCTCGACCAGCGGCTCGACCGCGGCTTCGAGAACTACGAGGAGATCCTGGAACATCTGACCGACGTGACCGACGACCTCGACCGGAAGGTCACCCGCCTGGCCGGCGCCGTCGTCGACGTGCGCTCGGAGCTCCAGCGCGTCACCGCCGCCGAGCACGACCGGACGGCCGTCGACGAACTGCGGACGGCCGCCAACCGTCACGGCGCCCGCACGGCCGCCTGTGCCGACTGCGGCGCGACCGTCGACCTCGGACTGCTCTCCCGTCCCCGGTGTCCCCACTGCGAGGCCACCTACGTCGACTTCGAACCGGCCACCGGCTTCTTCGCCAGCGCCACGCTGGCCACCGGCGACCGACCCGCGCTGACCGACGGGACCGACGACCGGGCGGTGCCCGACGACGCCGCCGATCTGCTCGAATCCGACGCCGACGCCGGCGACGGGGGTGTGGACGGTGACTGACGATGGCGGCGACGACACGGGGACGGAGGCCGGCGACGACGCGCCGCTCGACGACCTCGTCCGCGAGGTCCGCGAGCGGCGGGCGACCCGCGAGGCGGAGGACGATGTCGACCTCGACCCCATCGACGACCCGTTCGAGTCGGTCGAGGTGCCGGAACTCGACGAGGAGGCCGTCTGGGCGGCGTTCGACGAGGACGAAGCCGATCCGGAGGAGCGGATGGGTGTGGGGGTCGGCGCCGACCCCGAGACGACGTCCGGCGACGAGACCGAGGACGCGGAGGCCGTCGTTCCGAAGCGGAAGTTCTGCCAGCGGTGCCCCCACTTCACCGACCCGCCGGCGGTGGCCTGCACCCACGAGGGGACGACTATCGTCGAGGTGGTCGACGCCGACAGCTTCCGCGTCCGGAACTGCCCCATCGTCGCCGAGGACCGCGACTCCGCGCCCCTCGAATGAGCGGACCTTTGTGGACGGACCCGCTACCGCCGGTATGCAGTTCTGCGACGACTGCGGGTCGATGATGGTCACCCGCGACGGCGAGATGGTCTGTACCTCCTGTGGCGCCACCAGCGAACGCGACGAGGAACGCGCCGCCGAGTTCGTCTCCACCGAGGCCCAGAGCGACGACGAGTTGATCGAAACCGAGGAGGGCGCCAACTTCGAGGGGAAACCGACGGCCACCGACGTGACCTGCGACGAGTGTGGCCACGGCGAGGCGTGGTACACGATCAAACAGACCGGCGCCGCCGACGAACCGCCGACGCGCTTTTTCAAGTGCAAGAGCTGTGGCTACCGCTGGCGGGAGTACAACTGAGTCCGCCTCGCGTCCGTCAGGGCCCGTCGACCCAGTCCGACAGTATATGTGTATGTGGATCAACTAGTGTACGTGAGTCAAGCAACCGACGAAGACTCGACGAACGCACTGGCGGACGAACTCGAAGCGAGCGGCCTCGGACCCGCAGGGTTGGCCTCCATCGGCTCGGTCGCCCTCGCGCTCTACTACTACTACGTGCGCGGCGACGAACAGCGCGGTCAGTTCGTCGGCCTCTGGCCGGCCACCATCCTCGGGTTCGCCGCGTACCTCAAACTGTCCCGGCAGGAGCGGACGAGCGGCACCGACGAGGAGTAGCCTACCCGTTCGGACACGCGCGGCCGACCGTCGACTCCCGCTCCGGTCCCTGCGGGACGGCCTCGGTCACCCCCGTCCCGACGTCCACCACCATCGCCCGCCCCCCGTAGCCGTGGGTCCGGTCGTGCCCCCGGACGACGACGCAGGCCGTCCCCTCGGGCACCGAGACGGTGGCCGAGCGCGTGAACGGCCGGGTGCCGTGGGGGTGTGCGAGATCGCGGCGGCCGAGTCGGTCGCCGTCGAGCGTCTCGACCTGCCACCAGTTCGCGTACCCGTCCTCGCCGGCGTCGTCGTGGTGGAGCGTCACGTCGAACCGGTATCCCTCCGCCGTCGACTCGACGGTCACGTCCACGACGTTCGCCTCCCGGAGGTCGCGGTCGGCCGCCGCGGCGGTGGCCGTTTCCGTCGTCGTTCCGGTGTCCGACGGCGATTCGCTGCCGCCGTCGCTCCCGCCGCCGGCACAGCCGGCCGCTCCCCCGACCGCGGCCGCGAGCAGTCCCAGTACGTCCCGTCGGGTGCGACGCGTCGGTGACACGCGACGGCCTACGGTCCCCGACCCAAAGAACCGTCGGTCGGGCTACACGACGTCGGCGAAGAAGGCGGCCACCCGCTCGCCCACGTTCCGTTCCTGCCCGACGAAGAAGTGATCGGCCGGGAACCGCTCGACGGTGCTCCCGCCCGTGGCCGCGTCGGCGACGGCCGCGGCGTCGACGGTGTCGTCCCGGGTGCCGTATCCCACCCACAGCGGGGCGTCGATCCGGGGGACGGTGGCGACGACGTCGCTTCCATCGTCCAGTTCCGCGACCGGCGAGAGGGCGGCGACGGCGGTGGACGTCTCGGCGGCGGTCAGGAGGGCGACGCCGCCGCCGAAACTGTAGCCGAAGAGGCCGATCCGATCGTAGCGGTCGGCGGCCCAGGCGTGAGCCGTCCGGGCGTCGTCGCGTTCGCCCCGACCCCCGTCCCAGGGGCCGTAGTCGAAGCGTAGGCAGTCGATCCGGTCGGGGAGCGCGTCGCTCACGGCCCCGAGGCGGGCGTCGTGACGGTCGCCGCCGTGCCGGGGATGTGGGGGGCAGGCGACGACGAGGGCGTCGGCGTCCGTGTCGGTGTCCAGGCTCGCTCGTCCCGCTCGACCGCCGGGGAGGTGGACGCGTTCGGTCGGCACGGACCGGCGTAAGCGGTCCAGCGCCTCAACTCCTCCGCTCGGCGGGTGAGATTTTAAGGCTCGCGCCCCGAACGGGGGGTATGGGAATACTCTCGCGGGCCTCCTACGTCGTCCGGTCGAAGCTCAACGCCCTCCTGAATCGGGCCGAGGACCCGACGGAGACGCTCGATTACTCCTACGAGCGGATGCGCGACGAGTTACAGCAGGTCAAACAGGGGATCGCGGATCTGACGACCCAGAAAAAGCGCCTCGAGATACAGAAACGGCGGCTGGAGGAGAACGTCGAGAAACACAACGAACAGGCACGCGAGGCCGTCCAACAGGACCGCGACGACCTGGCGCGGCGGGCCCTGGAGAAAAAGAAAGAGAAGATGAGTCAGATCGAGGAGCTGGAGACACAGATCGCGGACCTCCAGTCGACACAGGACGACCTGGTCGAGAAGAAAAACGATCTGCAGAGCCGGATCGAGGAGTTCCGGACGAAAAAGGAGACGATGAAGGCCCGCTACGAGGCCGCGGAGGCGTCGACCCGCGTCTCGGAGGCCATGAGCGGCGTCGGCGACGAGATGAGCGACGTGAGCCGGGCGCTTGAGCGCGCCGAGGAGCGGACCGACGACATGGAGGCCCGCTCGGCCGCGATGGACGAACTCCAAGAGTCGGGGGCCTTCGAGGACGCCCTCTCGGACGAGGACGAGATCGACCGCCAGCTGTCGGCCGGCCGGACGGAAAGCGAGGTGGACGCGGAACTGGAGACGCTCAAGAGCGAACTGGGCGAGAGTGGCGGCGAGTCGGAAGGTTCGGCCGATGTGGACGTCGCCGACGACGAGATCGAGGCCGAACTCGACGAGTTGCGGGACAGCGAGGACGACGAGGGATCGGCCTGATGGATGGCGATTCGTCGCTCGTCGGCGCCGTGGCGGAGTCGACCGATCCCGAGACGCGGGCGACGTTCGAGCGACGGGTCCGCGAGCAGGCCGAGCGCATCCGGGCGGACATCCGATCGGGCCGACTCGACACCGACGAGTTCGCGGTCGGGATGGAACTCGAAGGGTACGTCGTCGACGACGCGCGTCGACTCGCGCGGGTGCCCGAGGCGGTCTTCGACCGGGCCGACTGCGGGAAGGAACTCGGCGTTCACAACTTCGAGGTGAACTCGGCGGCGACGACCTTCGACGCCGCGGGGATCGCCGACCAGGCCGACCGGATCCGGGCGAACGTCGACGCGGCGGCCGCGGCGCTCGACGACGTCGACCTCGCGCCCGTCCTCGACGCCATGTGGACGATTCCGCCGGCCGAGGGGACCGACGCCTACCTCGGTGCGATCGAGGAGCGCGAGGGCGTCGTCGTCGCCGAGAACATGCGTCACCACCCCCGATACGTCGCCCTCGACAACGAGATCCTGGAGCGAAGCGGCGGGACGATCACGCTCGACGTCCCCGGCGCCTCCCTGGCGTACCCGACCATCCTCATGGAGTCGCTCGCGACGTCGATCCAGCCACACCTCCAGATCCCCGATACCGACGCCTTCCCCCGCTATTTCAACCTCGCCATCCGGACGATGGGGCCGGTGCTCTCGCTGACGAGCAACGCCCCCTTCCTCCCCGCGGACTGTTACGACGACGACCCCGCGGTGATCGACGCCACGCCCCACGAACTCCGGATCCCGGTCTTCGAGGGGAGCATCAACGCCGACGCGCCGCGCGGCGAGGGGAAGGTCCGGTTTCCCGAGGATCTGGAGCGGGCGACGGACGTGGTCGACCGCGTCGCCGCCGACGAGACGTACGCGCCGGTGCTCGCGGACGACGACGCGGACCCGGACGCCAGCCCGTACCGGTCGACACTCCGGGAGTACGACCACAAGCGCGGCGTCCACTGGCGGTGGGTCCGGGGCGTCGTCGGCGGCCAACCCGTCGGCACGGAGCCGGACGGCGCGTCGCTTCGCATCGAGTACCGCCCGCTCCCCACGCAGCCGACGGTGCGTGACACCGTGGCCACCCAGGTCCTCGTCGTCGGCCTGCTCCGGGGACTGGGCGTCGCGAACCACCCTCTGACCGAGTTGCCGTGGACGGCGGCCCGCGACTGCTTCTACGACGTCGTCGACGACGGTCCGGACGCGGACCTCGCCTGGGTGACCGCCGACGGCGACCGGACCGCGGATCCCGAGACCGTCTACGACGAACTGTTCGCGTACGCCCGCCGCGGCCTCCGGGACGCCGGCCTCGCTCCCGACGTCGCCGACGCCACCCTCGCCCCCATCGAACGCCGCCGCGACGGGACCGTCCCGAGCACGTGGAAGAAGGCTCGCGTGCGCGAGGCGGTCGACGACGGCGCTACCCTCCCCGACGCCATCGAGCGGATGCAACGCGACTACATCGAGCGGGCGGGCGGAGAGACGGTCTTCGCCGACTGGTAGCCTCGCGGTCCGGGGCCCCTTTCGGGGGATTCGGACGCCGATCGTGTCTGCCGTGTGAACGGTTCCCGTATAATTAATATGAACGACGTGGGGATGGGAATCGTGTCCGAAACACCGACCCTCCACGACGACGGAACCGAACGCGTTCGGGCGGTTTACGGCGGGTTCGGCGAGCCGACCCATCACTGCACCCCGTTCGGGACGTGTCGTCGACCGTGAGCCGGCGCCGCCGGATCGCCGTCGTGTTCGCCCTCCTCCTCGTCCTCGCCGTGCCGGCTCCGGTGGCCGCCGTCGATCGGACCACCATCGACGATCCGTTCTCCGAGCGGAGCCTGACGAAGGTCTACCCCGGCGCCGACGACTTCTCCGAGCCCTCCGGCCAGTATCGAACGGTCGGGGCCTACCGACAGGTCGACGGCGAACGGCAGCTCGCGGGCTACGTCTTCCTCACGAGCAACGTCGTCGACGTCGAGGGATACGGCGACGAACCCATCGAGTTTCTGGTCGCGCTCGACACCAACGGCACCATCCGCGGTGTCGAACTCGTCGAACAGCACGAACCCTTCTTCGACCGCACATCGGCCATCCAGCGCCTGCGGCGGTTCAGCTACCAGATGGTCGGGATGTCGGTCACACAGGACGTCACGCTCCGTGACCCCGACGGGAACGAACACCACGTCGACGCGCTCACCGGCGCGTCCGTGACGACCCGGGCCTCCATCGAGACGGTGACGCGGTCGGCCCGGATCGTGGCCAAAGAGAAGGGCATCGTCTCCGAATCGGCGCTCGACGACGGGTCGACGAACGAGACGGCGACGAACCAGTCGTCGGAACGCCGGATGACGCTCGGCGACCTGGGTCGTGGAGCGCCGCTCGCCCGGTGGGACGCCGGGGCGCCGGACGCGACGGCCGGATCGAACGACTCCCTGACGCTCTATGCGGCGCCCATCGAATCCGACCCCGTCAAGCGGAGCCTGTTCGCCGACCGGGCCGCCGGCCCCCCGGACGCCAACGCGACGGTCCTCTGGGTGGGTCTGAACGCCCCGGGATCGGCGTCCCGGCCGGAGCGGCTCCGACTCCACCAGTGGACCCGGTCGTACGCGCCGCCGGTCCACGAGACGCGGATCGACGGCGTGGACTGGAGCGCCGCTCTGGCGATCGAGGGTACCCTCGACACCGCCAGCCCGTTCGTCCTCGATCTGACCGTGGGCGGGGAGCGCCTCAGCCGGACCTACGGTCCCGGCGGGTTGGCCGTCCGGCGCCCGGTCGACGCCGTGGCCGCCCGGACGGTGCCGGCGTGGGTCGGCACCGTCGAGTCCGCGTGGCAGGACAACTGGCTCGCCGCCGCCGCGCTCGTCGTCTTCCTCACGGGAATCGTCGGCATCTTCACCTTCCGCTCGCGGATCAGCCGCCGAACGGGGTGGACGACCAACCGCCTCCGCATCGGCACGCTGGGGGTGACACTCGCCTTCATCGGCTGGTACCATCCCACCCAGCCCACCACCCAACAGATCGCGATCCTCGTTCGGGAACTCGTCTCGTGGGCGACCGCCGGCGGTTTCCGGTGGGCGCTGTTTTTCTCGGCCCCGCTCGTCGCGATCACGTTCATCTGCATCGCGCTCGTCATCCCGAAGTGGGGCCGTGGCGTCTTCTGTGGGTGGATCTGCCCGTTCGGGGCCCTCTCGGAACTGCTCTACAAGCTGACGCCCTGGGAGTACGAACTCCCGCGGGAGTACCACGTCAAACTCGAGAAGCTCCGTTATCCGCTTTTCGTCGCCATCGTGATCGGGTTCGTAATCTCGACGGACTTCGGCGCGACGTTGGCGAAGGTCGAGCCGTTCAAGGCGGCCTTCTACAGTTCGCTGGTGACCGACCCCGTCTACATCGCGTGGTCGGCGCTGCTCGTCGTCTCGGGCGCGTTCATGTTCCGGCCCTACTGCCGGTACGTCTGTCCGCTCGGTGCCGGGTTGGCGCTCGGCAACGTCCTCCAGCGGGAGCCGATCCAGCGATACGACCTCTGTGGCGACTGCGTGAAATGCCAGAGCGACTGCGAGTTCCAGGCCATCGAGGACGACGGCTCGATCGACCGGTTCCAGTGTTTCCAGTGTTCGGTCTGTGTCGACAACTACTACGACCCCGAGGGGTGTCCGGTCGTCCTCCAGTACGACAACGAACACGGGTTCACGGTCGACGCGTGGCGGGATCCCGCGCTCATCGAGCGGATTCGCCCCGAGGACCGGACGACAGAGCAACAGCGCCTCCTCGCCGAACGCGCCGTGACCGACGGCGGTGAGACGGAGCCGTACGCGGGGAGTTCCGACCTCGTCCCCGACGGCACCGTCGTCGACATGGTCCGCCGGGAGACGGCGGGTGGCGACGCCCCGGGTTCGGACGCGTCGTGTGGCTGTTCGGGGTCGGACGCGTCGTGTGGCTGTTCGGGGACGGCCTGGCTCGACGGGGGTGACGGCGATGCGTGAACTCGACCGCCGATCGTTCCTGACGGCGGCCGCCGGCGGCGTGGCCGGCGCCGGTCTCCTCGGGCGGACGCTCCTGGTCCGCGGGGACCTCACCGAGGTCCGCAGCACCCGGCTCATGATGGGGACGCTCGTGACCGTCACCGCGGTCACGCGAGCGCCCGACCGGGCCGAGATCGGCGTCGAACGCGCGTTCGCCGAGATGTCGCGGCTGGAGTCGGTGTTCACGCGCCACGACCCCGACGGCGAGGTGGCGCGTCTGAACGAGGCGGGCGTCCTCGCCGATCCGTCGCCGGCGCTGGTCTCGCTCCTCCGGCAGTGTCGGCGCGTCTACGACCGCACCGACGGGGCGTTCGATCCGACCGTCCTCCCGGTCGTGACGGCCTACGAGTCGGGACGCGACGCCCCGACCGACGCCCGCCGCCGCGTCGGCGAGGCGACGTTCGACTCGGTCGCAGTCGCGGACGCCGAACTCCGGACGCCAACGCCCATCACCCTCGACGGCGTCGCCAAGGGGGCGGTGGTCGACGCCGGCACGGCCGTCCTCCGGGACTGGGTCGACGCCGGCCTCGTCGAGGCGGGAGGCGACGTCCGCGCCTTCGGCGGGTCCGGTGCCGACTCCCGATGGCGCGTCGGGGTCGAGGACCCCCGCGGCGACGGCACCGTCTCGACCCTCCGTCTCGACCGCGGCGGCGTCGCCACGTCCGGCGACTACCGCATCTTCTACGACGAGGACCGGACGAACCACCACATCGTCACGCCCGGAACCGGCCGGTCGCCCACGGCGGACACCAGCGTCACCGTCGTCGCGCCCGACGCGACGACCGCCGACGCCTACTCCACGGCCGCGTTCGTGATGGACGACGACCGTGCGTCGCCGCTGCTCGACGACCGTGAGGGAGTCGCAGCCCTGTTTCTCACCCGCGACGGCGACCGACGCCGAACCGACGGGTGGGCCGACCGGCTGGCCGACGACTGACCACCGACGGCCCGAACGCGTCGGTCCCGGGACGGCGGCTCCGGTCGGCCGTCCGGCGCCCTGCGTCCCCGTTGTGTGAGGTGTCGAATGAAACGGGGGGTATAGACGTTCGGGGGCCGTCGTGACAGTCGGACACATGACGTTCTCCAGCGATTCGATCGAAGCCGACACCCACTCCGAGGGCGTTCCCGGCCGTGTGGCCGCGGAGGGATGCTCCGGCCCCCGACGCTATTCGATCGACCGGACGCCCGTCCCCGGTCGGTCCGGAAACGCGACAGTCCCGCCGGCGTAGCTCGGCCCCTCGTAGGGATCCTCGGCGAGCAGGAGCGCCCCGTCGAGGTCGACGTAGTCCATCAGCGGCGCCAGGTGACAGGCGGCGGCGATGGAGGCGGTCGACTCGACCATGCAGCCGAGCATGACCTCCAGGCCGTGTGCGCGGGCGGCGTGGACCATCCGGACCGCCTCGCGGATCCCCCCGCATTTCATCAGCTTCAGGTTCACGATGTCGACGCGGTCGGCCACCCGCGGGACGTCCGGGAGCGTCACGCAGGACTCGTCGGCGGCGACGGGGAGGGCGCTCCGCTCGTGGACGCGGCGCAGCCCCTCGGGGTTCTCGGCCGGGACCGGCTGTTCGACGAACTCGACGCCGAGGTCGGCCAGCCACTCGCTTTTCGCGACCGCCTCGGGGGGCGCCCACGCCTCGTTGGCGTCGACCCGGATCGTCGCCTCGGGGGCCGCGGCCCGCACCGCCTCGACGCGCTCGCGGTCGCGGTCGGTCCCCAGTTTCACCTTCAGGATCCCGTATCCCTCCCCGACGGCCGTCTCCGCCGTGTCGGCCATCGCCTCCGGTTCGTCGATGGCGACCGTATAGGAGGTCGGGGGCGCACGCCCGGGATCGAGACCCAGGTGGCGGTAGAGCGGGATCCCCAGCCGACGGGTCGCGAGGTCGTGACAGGCGACGCTGACCGCGGCGCGGGCGGCGGGGTTGTCGCGGATCGTCCCGCGCAGTCGGCGCTCGATCCGCCCCAGCGCCAGCGGGTCGTCGACCCCCTCGACGGCGTCGAGGAGGGTGGGCAGGACCGCGGTCACGGTGTCGGCCGTCTCCCCGTAGTGGGCGGTCGGGGCGGCGGCGCCGATCCCCGTCTGCCCGGCGTCGTCGCACACCCGGACGACGACCGTCTCAACGTCGGTCCGCGCACCCCGCGAGATGGCGAATTCGCCGTCGATCGACAGGCCGAGTCGCTCGAAGTTCGTATTCATAGCAGGTCGTCGAGTATCTCCTCGGCCCCGAAGCGGATGGGGTCGGTCGCGGGCGCGCCGAGGGCGTCGCCGTAGGCCGCGACGGCGTCCCGGGCCGCGTCGTCGTCGTCGAACGCCCGAGTATCGAGCGCGCCGGCGGCCATCTCCGCCGGCGCGACCGGCGCCGCCAGCGACTCGTAGAGGTCGACGTACGTCTCGATCGGCGGCACGGCGAACGACTCGTAGCCGTGGATCGCCTCCGTGCCCGCGCTGTGGGTCAGGACGAGCGAGTCCGGCATCGAGCCGTGGAGCAGGCTACAGGTCACCCCGGAGTAGGCGGGGTGGACGATCGACCCCTGTCCTTCGACGAAGACGACGTCGTGGTCCGCCGCGGCCTCGAGGACCATCCGTTCGGCGGCGCCGGCGGCGAAGTCGGCGATCGTCCGGTCGATCGGGATCCCCCATCCGGCGATCATGATCCCCGTCTGTCCGGTGGGGACGAACCCCGCGTCGATCCCCCGTTCCCGGGCGGCGGCGACGAGTTCGAGCGTCGTCGTCATCTTGCCCGTGTTGCAGTCGGTGCCGACGGTCAACACCACCTCGGCGTCGACCTCGTGGGCACGGCCCTCGCTCACGGTCAGATCCGCGGGCGGGCGGCGGACGTCGATCAGGTCGACCCCGGTTTCGTCGGCGAGGGCGGCGAACTCCGCGTCGTCCGCGAGGAAGTAATGCAGCCCCGAGATCACGTCACAGCCGGCCTCGATGGCGGTCCGGACGTCCGGCCGCCAGGACTCGTCGAACTCGCCACCGATGGGTGAGATTCCGATCACCAGCGCGTCCGGATCGGTGCAGTCGAGCGCCGCGTCCATGTTCTCGACGATCGGCGCGTCGTCCACGTCGGGGACGTGGTCGGTGACCGTCCCGCCCGCGTGGGCGCGGTCGAGCACCGCCGCGACCTCGTAGTCCGCGTATCGGAGGACGCCGACGGCCGTCTTCGCCCGGCCGGGGAACTGCTCGTGGGCGAGCACGATCACCGAGTCGTCCGGATCGAGTGTTACCGACATGTCCCCCCCGACGGAGGGATCGAGAATTAATCCCCGGGTTACGATACGCCGCGGGCGGCGCCCGTTCGTGGGGCCGATCCCTGCGCTTATCCGCCGTTCGTCCGTAGGGACGCCCATGGCCGTGTACCAACGCCGGACGCGCGTCGACGCGTCGCTGGATTCGGTGTGGGATTTCCACTCCCGCGTGAGCGGACTGGAGGCGCTGACCCCGGAGTGGATGCACCTGCGGATCGAGGCGGTCGAGGGTCCGGACGGCGACCCCGACCCGGAGATCCTGGAGCCCGGATCGCGCATCGAGGCCTCGGTCCGACCGTTCGGCGTCGGGCCGCGACAGCGGTGGACTTCCCTCATCACCGAGCGCGAACGCGAGGGCGCGACCGCTCACTTCACCGACGAGATGGCCGACGGGCCTTTTCGCCACTGGGAGCACACCCACCGCTTTTTCGCCGACGGATCCGAGACGGTCGTCGACGATCGGGTGGTCTACGCTCTCCCGCTCGGCGCCCTCGGTGAGGCCGTCGCGCCCCTCGCCCGGGTCGGCTTCGAACCCATGTTTCGGTTCCGTCACCGGCGGACGCGCGACCTCCTCGAGTGACCGGCCGGTCGTGAGACGGGCCGCCGCGAGCGGTGACGACAATCGGTATGAAGCCGGCGCCCCAACGCCCGGTATGGACGTCGTCGACCTGGATCACGCCGCCTTCCGCGTGAGTGACCTCGACCGCGCGCTCGAGTTCTACCACGACCTGCTCGGGATGCCAGTCCGCGACCGCGACCGCTACGAGGCCGGGGAGGTGCCCTACGTCGCCGTCGTCGCCGGCGGCCGCCACCTTCACCTCGTGCCGACCGACGAGCCGTTCGACCCCGACGGCGAACACGTCTGTCTGCTCCTCCGGTCGGACGGCACCGGAACCCGGGCGGAGATCGAGGCCCTGCTCGCAGACCTCCGGGACGCGGGCGTCGAGGTGGAGTCCGGGGAACCCCACGAGCGGTACGGCGCCTACGGCCGCGACTGGGCGGCGTACGTTCGCGACCCCGACGGCCGGCGGATCGAACTCAAACTTCACTGATCCGGGCGGCCGGGCGTTCGCGCGGACGCGGTGACGTAGATCCCGGCGAGGACGACGGCGCCGCCGAGGAGCGTTCCCGGCGGCGGGACCTCCGAGAGGAGGACGACCGCGAGGAGCGTGCTTCCGACCGGTTCGCCGAGAAGCGAGACGCTGACCACGTGGGATTCGAGATGGCCGAGCGCCCAGTTCACGACGGTGTGCCCGAGGACACCCGGACCGAGCGCCATCGCGGCGAACAGCACCCACTCGTGGGGGGCATACGAGACGAGGGGGAGGCCCTGCGCGACGGCGACCCCGAGCAAAACGAGCGCACAGGCCGTGTACACGACCGTCACGTACGGCAACACCCCCAGTCCGCGCCGGAGCGACCGGCCGGCGAGGTAGTACCCCGCCACCGCCACTGCGCCGAGGAGGGCCAGCGCGTTGCCGTACTGGGCCCCCGTCACGTCGGCGGCCGGTTCGGTGGTCGGATCGACGGCGGCCAGCAACGCCGGGCCGAACGAGAGCGCGACCATCCCGGCGAGAGCGATCCCGATCCCGAGCGCGCCGCGTCGGCTCACGCGTTCCCCGAGGAGCACCCACGCCCCGGCGGCGACGAACACCGGCTGGGCCTGGACGATGGTGACGCTCGCGGCGACGGTCGTGTGATCGAGGCTCTCGAACCAGACCACGAAGTGGACCGCGAGGGCGACCCCGGCGGCGACCGCGACGGCGGCGTCGCGACGCCCGATCCGGGCGAGCGAGAGCCGGTCGCCCCCGTCGACGAGCGGAGCGAGCGCGACGACGGTGAAGGTCACCCGATACAGCGCCTTGATGACGTTCGGGGCGTCGCTCCAGCGGACCAGGATCGCGCTCGTGCTGATCGCGAGGACCGCGACTCCCAGCGCGACCAGCGGCGACACGACACGTCCGTCCGTCCCGGACACACGAACCCGCTCGGCGGGCGACGGTTTACCGGTGTCGACGCGAATCGAAGAGTGCTGTTCCCCTCTTTCCCGTTTCGAAGAAAGTTTTTCTTCAATCTATCTGATGGGGGATTATTCGGCATCATTTACGTAGTTGGAGATACGAATACGATCCAACGATGCGTTCGATACGCGATTGGCTGTGGATCGTGACGTTCGTCGTCCTCGTCGTGTTCTCGGTCCCCTGGTTCCTCTGGGGCACGTCGACGGTGGTCGCCGGGTTACCCGTCTGGCTCTGGTGGCATATCGGCTGGATGGGCGTAGCGGCCGTCGTCTTCGCGCTGTTCACCCGAACCGGGTGGGATCGGTTGATGGGCGTCGACACCGAGGCGGCCCCGCGACCCGACGGGGGTGAGAGTCGGTGAGCCTCCAGCCGCTCGGCATCGTCGTCGCGTATCTCGTCCTCGCGCTCGGCGTCGGCCTCGTGGCCTACCGCGTCGGCGGGAACGACGCCGAGGACTTCTATCTCGCCAGCCGCACCCTCGGGACGCTCGTCCTCCTGTTTACCACCTTCGCGACCCTGCTGTCGGCGTTCACCTTCTTCGGCGGCCCGAACCTCGCCTACGCGGCCGGCCCCGAGTGGATCCTCGTCATGGGTGTGATGGACGGCGTCCTCTTCGCCATCCTCTGGTACGTTATCGGCTACCGACAGTGGCTCATCGGGCGCGCACGCGAGTACGTCACCCTTGGGGAGATGCTCGGCGACCGATTTGCCTCCCCGGGTCTCCGGGGGCTGGTCGCGGGCGTTAGCCTCCTGTGGCTCTTCCCCTACGTCATGCTCCAGCAGATGGGTGCCGGCGAGGCGCTCCGCGGACTCACCGGCGGGGCGGTCCCCTACTGGGGCGGCGCCGCGCTCATCACCCTCTTCATGATCGTCTACGTGATGCTCGCCGGCCTGCGGGGCGTCGCCTGGACCGACACCCTCCAGGGGCTGTTCATGCTCTCCGTGCTGTGGATCGCGGTGGTCTGGATCCTCGGCAGCCTCGGCGGCCTCGGCGCGGCCACCCGCGGGATGGTGGCGGCCAACCCCGAGTTCGCGTCCCTCGGGGGCGGCCTCTACACCCCGCAGTTCATCGTCTCGTCGGCGGTCACCATCGCCTTCGGCGTGACCATGTTCCCGCAGATCAACCAGCGCTTCTTCGTCGCGAAGTCCGCGACGGTGCTGAAACGCTCGTTCGCCCTCTGGCCGGTGCTCGTCCTCCTGCTTTTCGTCCCGGCGTTCATGCTCGGGGCGTGGGCGGCCGGCCTCCCCATCGAGGTGCCCGAGGGCGCGAACGTGCTGTCGGTCCTGCTGAGCGAGTACACCCCCGGGTGGTTCGCGGCGCTCGTCGTCGCCGGCGCGATGGCGGCGATGATGTCCTCCTCGGACTCGATGCTCCTCTCGGGGTCGGCCTACTTCACCCGTGACCTCTACCGCCCCTTCGTTCGCCCCGAAGCGAGCGACCGACGCGAGGCGTGGATCGCCCGGATCGGCGTCGCCGTCTTCGCCCTCCTCGCGTTCGTCGCCAGCCTCTCGCGACCCGGCACGCTCATCGAAGTCGGCGACACCGCGTTCTCCGGGTTCGCCCTGCTCGCTCCGCCCGTCATCGTCGCGCTCTACTGGGAGGCGACGACCCGCGACGGCATGCTCGTCGGCGTCGCCGTCCCGCAACTCCTGTATCTCGCCCACGTCCTCGTCCCGGCCACGCCGGTCGAGGTCGGGGGCGCGACCGTCTCCCTCCTCGCGCGCTCCTACGGCGGGTGGGACGTCGCCCTCGCGTTCATGCTGCTCGCCGCCGCCCTCACCGTCGGCGTCTCGCTCGTCTCCTCGCCCTCGATCGACGAGGACGCGACCCGCTTCGCCGTCGGCGGCGACTGACGTCCCGTCCGCCATCCGACACCCTGATTGCCGACCCGACCGAGGTCGACCCATGAGCGACATACTCGACGACGAGGCGGCGGCGAAACTCGTCAAGTACATCCGGGAGAACGACCAGCCGAGCCCGCATTTCCAGGCGACGATGATCAACTTCGTCTGGTCGCTCCACCAAAGCGACGGGAGCCTGGAAGAGATCCCCCTCGCAGACGGCGAGATGGAGGAGATCTTCCACTCCCTGCCGACCGACCCGGAGAAGGAACTCCAGTACACCGAGTGACGCGTCGCCCCGCGAACGACGTGTCGCCCGCTCGTGCGGAGCATTGAAGCCCCCCGGTCCCGTCGTTCGTCGTGGCGTCCGCTTAGGATACGGAGGCCCACGCGGACCCGACGCCCTATCGTCGGGGTCCGTTTCTGATACTCGGCGTCCGATCTCACACGACATCCCCGTCAGCATCGCGGCTACCGTCGGCTACCCCCCCAAGGCGACGAGCCCGTCCCGAAAACGAGTCCGCCCTCCCCGATCTGAAACGCGTGAGACTCCCGCTGGTCGTCTCGCTGTTCCCCGCTCGCTGTGCTCGCGGGGACGGGGGGCAAGCCGATGCCCCGTCGACCCCACATCGACTGCAGGAAAAGTCCGCCCTCCCCGATTTGAACGGGGGGCAAGCCGATCTACAGTCGGCTGCTCTACCAGTCTGAGCTAAGGGCGGGCACGTACATCTACTCCCCAGACTGGACTTAAGGATTCTCATTTATCGGACGGCCGGACCCGAACCCTTTCGTCGGTCGGTCGTCACCCACGCGGCATGGACGAGGAGCGACAGGCCACCTTCGGGCCGGACGGCGAACTGGAGACGGAGGCGCCGGAGGCGACGGGGACGAACGACTTCGGCGAGGAGACGGGTGCCGACGAGACGGACGGCGGGTTCAACCGCTACGCCGTCGTCAGCCTGCTCCAGAAGGCGATCCGCCGGGGCGACGAGGAGGTGGCGGCGTGGTGTGCCTGGGAACTCGCCCGCTCGGGGTTCGGGTGGAATCTCTGGGACCGCCTGCAGACGTTCGTCGTCGAGGACCTCGCGGCGGACACGCGAGCGCCGTCGCTCGTCGCCCGGTACGAGGACCTGGCCGAGCGGTGGGACATGGACTCCCGACGGGGACAGATGGCGGCGGTTCAGGCCGCCCTCGCCGTCGCCCGCGCCCGGAGCGCCCGCGAGGGGGCGAACGCGGTCAACGCCTTCCACGCGGTCGCGAAGCGGCGCGCCGAGGCTCGGGAACGCGGCGAGGAGCCGACACACACCTTCCCGGTCACCGCCGCCGACCTGTCGGCCGACGGCGAGTACGACGTCGCGCTCGACGGTCACACCGGCGAGGGTGCCCGCCTGAACCGTGGCTCTCCCTTCTTCCGGATCCACGGCGCCCGCGTCGGGCCCGAGGGGGAGACGGACGTGAGCGCCCGGTGGAAGCGGCTCTTCCTCGCGCTCGACGAGTACGACTACACCGACGAACGGGTCGCCCACGCGCTCTCGGCGGTCGATCCGGCGGATCGGTGGTCCGAACCGTCGTTCGACGACGGGTGAGCGCGGGGCCGAGCGGCGACACCGGACGGCGGCCCCCTCACTCATCCCAGAGCGCGTACATGTCGTCCCGGATCGGGTCGGTGTAGCGCGCCCCGCCCATCGCCACCGCGGGGTCGCCCGCTTCGACCCGGCCGACGTCGACGGCGTCGATCCCCTCGTCGTGGAGCGCCGCGAGCGCCGTCGACGCGTCGTCGGGGTCGACGGTCGCCAGCAACGCCCCGGAGCCGAGGACTCGGAGCGGGTCGACCCCGACGGCCGCGCAGGCCGCCCGGGTCTCCTCGCGGACGTGGACCGCGTCGCGGTCGACGGCGAGGGTGACCCCGCCGGCGAGTGCCATCTCGATCAGTCCTTCGAGGACGCCCCCTTCGGTGGGGTCGTGCATGGCGGTCGCGGTTGGCGCGAGGACGGCCGCCTCGGGCATCACGCTGAGGTCGTCGAACGCGGCCGTCGCGCGGTCCAGCGCGTCCGCGGACAGGTCCAGACGGTCGCGGAAGTCGGTCGCGAGGACGCCAGTCGCCTCGATGCCCGCGCCCTTCGTGAGGAGGATCCGATCCCCGGGTGCCGCCCCGCCCGTGGTGACGAAGCGGTCGGCCATCCCGAGACAGGTGAGCGAACAGAGCGGCCGCTCCAGGCCGGCGACGACCTCGGTGTGGCCGCCGGCGATGGTCAGCCCGAGGCGGTCGGCCTCGGCGTCGAGTTGCCCGGTGATCGTCTCCAGGCGGTCGACGTCCGCGTCGGGGAGGAGGACGGTGCTCAGGAGGTACTCGGGGCGGCCGCCGGCGGCCGCGACGTCGTTCGAGGCGACGGCGACGGCCAACTGTCCGATTCGTTCGGCCGCGAGCGAGATGGGGTCGGTGCTGGCGATCAGCGTCCCGCCGTCGATCCGGATGGCCGCGGCGTCCTCGCCGAACGCCGGCCCCGCGAGCAGGTTCGGGTTCGACGCCCCCGTCCGCGAGAGGATCAGATCCGACAGGACCGACGGATCGAGTTTGCCGGTCATCGGCGTTCGGTAGGCCCGCCTCTGTCATGTGCCTTCCCGTCTCGCGACAGCCCACCGCGTCGGACCGCACCCTACAAGCCGCCCCGTCGACTACGGGGCGTATGCTCATGACGCCCGGCCCGACGGCGCTTCCGCCGTCGGTCAGGGAGGCGGCCGGCGAGGAACTGCTCAACCCCGACGTCGATCCGGCCTTCGCCGACCGGTACGACGCGCTGAAACGGAAACTCGGACGGGTCTACGGGACCGACGACGAGGTGGTCGTCCTCGGCGGCGAGGGCATCCTCGGCCTGGAGGCGGCCGTCGCCTCGACCGTCGCCCCCGGCGACCGCGTCTGCTGTCTCTCGAACGGCCCCTACGGCGACGGTTTCGCGGACTTCGTCGAGCGCTACGGCGGCGAGGCCGTCCTCGTCGACGCCGACTACGACGATCCCCTCCCGATCGACGCCCTAGAGCGGACCCTCGACGACGGGGACTTCGACCTCGCGACGATGGTCCACTGCGAGACGCCGACGGGGACGCTCAACGACCTGGCCCCCGCGCTCGACCTGTTCGACACCCACGACGTTCCCACCGTCGTCGACGCCGTCTCGTCGCTCGGCGGGGCGCCCGTCCCGACCGACCGCATCGACGTCGCCATCGGCGCGTCCCAGAAGTGTTTCAGCGCGCCGCCCGGACTCGCGGTCTGCACCGTCAGCGACGCGGCGTGGGAGCGGATCCAGGCCCGCGACCCCGATCCGCTCTACACCAACCTGCTCCCGTGGCACGGGGCCGACCAGCCGTACCCCTACACCCATCTGTCGACCCTGGTCGTCGCGCTGGAGGCGGCGCTCGACCTGTTGCTCGACGAGGGTCTCGATGCCGTCTACGACCGCCACCGCGAGGCCGCGCGGCTCTGCCGGGAGCGCGGACGCGAACTCGGGCTGGAGCCGTTCCCCGATCCCGAGCGGAGTTCGCCGACTGTCACCGCCTTCGCGGTGCCGGGGCGGGCGACGGCGCTGCAGGAACGCCTGCGCACGGACCACGACGTGACGCTCTCGACCGGGTTCGGCGACCTCGCGGACGACGTGCTCCGCGTCGGTCACATGGGGTACAACGCCGACGTCGAGAAGGTCGAGCGGACGATGGACGCGCTGGCGGCCGCCCTCGATCGGGTCGACTGACCCGGCCGCTTCGCCCCCCTCACTCCACGCCGCTCTCGGTCACGCGGATGCCCTTCTCCGCGAGGTGACGCATCTGGCGCTGGGCGAAATCCTCCTCGCTCGTCCCCCGCGTCGCCAGTACGTACACCGTCGCGCTCCCCGCGGGGCGCATCGTCCGCCCGGCGCGCTGGGCGCCTTGCCGGCGCGATCCGCCGAGCCCCGAGGCCACCACCGCCAGCTCCGCGTTCGGTAGGTCGATCCCCTCGTCGCCGACGCGGGAGACGACGAGCGTCCGGCGCTCGCCGTCCCGGAACGACGCGAACAGTCGGTCGCGCTCATGGTGTGGCGTCTCGCCGCTCACGAAGGGCGCGTCGATGGCGGCGGCGATCTCGCGACCGTGGTCCAGCCAGTCGACGAACACGAGCGCCTTCGACGTCGGGTGTTCGGCGAGCAGGTGGCGCACCTCGTCGACCTTCGCCGGGTTCTCCGCCGCGATCCGGTGTTTCGCGCGCGGCTCCGCGCTCGCGTACGCGTTCCGTTCCTCGTCGTTCGCCCACGGCAGATACCTGATCTCTACCTCGGGTTCCTGGACGTAGCCGGCGTCGAAGAGCGCGTCCCAGTCGGTGCCGATCGGTGGTCCGACGAGCGTGTAGATATCCGTCTCCCGGTCGTCCTCGCGGACCGGCGTCGCCGAGAGGCCGAGGCGGTGTTTGCTCTGGAGGTCCGCGCTCCGCCGGTACACCTCGCTGGGGATGTGGTGGACCTCGTCGTAGACTATCAGCCCCCACTCCCGCCGGTCGAACAGGGCGCGGTGGCGGTCCATGCCCGCGACCTGGTAGGTGGCGATGGTAACCGGACGGATCTCCTTTTCGCCGCCGTGGTACTCCCCGATGTCGGCGGGATCGAGCGTCGTGTGTTCCAGCAGTTCCGTCCGCCACTGCCCGGCGAGTTCCCGGCTCGGCACGAGGATCAGCGTCTCGCCGCCGACGGCGACCAGCGCGCCGATGGCGGCGACGGTCTTTCCGCTCCCCGACGGCCCGACGAACACCCCCGCCCGCTGGTCGAGGAAGCGATCCACCCAGTCCCGCTGGTAGTCGCGAAGCTCGGTCCGGAGCTCGACGTCGAGGGGGTCGCCCGTTTCGAGATCACGTTCGTCGACGACGGGATAGCCCGACTCGTAGAGGATCCGCTTGATCGCCGCCTCGCTCCCCTCGACGACCCAGCTCTCGGTCTCGGAGATAGGGGCGTGGAGGTGCTCCTCGTCGAGTTTCTGCCTGGCGACGTTGCCCATCAGGCTCTCGCTCGCCGCCTCGAGCACCGTGTAGCCGTCCTCGTGGGTCCGCAGGGTGAACTGGCGCGCGCGGGTCCACTGGCGTTCGATCCACTCCTCCAGGTGTGGGGATCGTCGCGGGAGGACCGACCGGAGGGTGCCCAGGAAATCGTCGAGGTCGTCGAACGGCGCCGCCCACACGTCCTCCCGGCGGATCCGGTAGAGATAGCCCTTGGTTCCGGAGGTGTCGACCAGGTGGGCGACACGGGAGAGCTGGGCGCGGGTGTACTGGCTCGGCTGATCGACGACGAGTTCGCGGCGGTCCGGAAAGAGCACCACCCGTTCGCGGTCGGCTAGTCGGCCCCACTCGGCCGGATACCAGACCACGGGATCGGATTCGACATCGAGACGTTCGACGTCGCCGGCGGCGGCGAGACGGTCGAGTGCCTCGCTCGCGGCCGCCTGTGAACGATCGAGTCGGCGGGCGATCTGCTGGGCCGTCGCGACCGGCCGTCCCTCCGACTGTAACGCGTCGAGAAACGACTCCAGCGTGACGGCTTCGTCGGGTGGGTCCTCGGTCATCGGCCGCCGTAGGACCCCGACGGAGAAACGCGTTGTGACCCGCCGGTGACGACGCCCGCGACGCGGCCACCTACCGGGGCTACCCCAGAAGGCCCAGGTCGTCGATTCGGTCGACGATCACCTCGACCGCCTCGGCCGCGTCGACGGTCCGCTTCCCGCCCGTGATGACGATCTTTCCGCTGCCGAAAAGCAGGATGACCACGTCGGGATCGTCCATCCGATAGACCAGTCCCGGGAACTGCTCGGGTTCGTACTCCACGTCCTCCAGCCCCAGCCCGATGGCCAGCGCGTTGAGGTTGAGGGTATGTCCCAGATCCGCGCTGGAGACGATGTTCTGGACGGTGATCTCCGGGTCCTCTTCGACCGGGATCTGCAGGTCGCGGAGCTTGCCGAAGATGATGCCGAGCGCCTCGTGCACGTCGTCGATGCTCTTCGCGCCCGTGCACACGATCTTGCCCGAGCGGAAGATCAGCGCCGCCGCCTTCGGTTCCTGCGTGCGGTAGACCAGTCCCGGGAAGTTGTCGGGGTTGAAGTCGGCTCCCGGGAGGTCCTCCGCCAAGGCCTCGAGGTCGAGTTCCTGTCCGATGCCCGTCGACGCCACCACGTTCTGAATCTCGATCGAATCTGCCGGATCACTCATCGTATGCGCGACATTGGGTCCCCCATCCTTATAAAGGACCACGGCAGGCCGACGAGCGGCGGGGTCGCCACGCGACCGGCACCCACGAGAGGGATCACCACGCAAATATCAGCGCGTCTGCCGATCTCGGCGGAGATCAGAGGGGTTAAGTATTAACCTCCACTCGGAATGTAATGCGAAGGGCGAGGGCGACGGTGCCCTCGGCCTCACTCGGACCGGTCAGACCGACCGGGCGATTCCCGGGCCCGATCAACGGGCTTATGTGGGTCGCCCTCCTCGGTTCAGGTCCGAACGAAACATGAGGATTCCACCCCTGCGGTCCGCCGTAAGCCGGAATCTGATGTGAGCCTTGGTGGTTCGGTGTCACCCGGTCGATCCGGTGACCCGAACCACGGACCTCAGTGGTCTACACGACGCGGAAACATTACGTTTCCCGCCACCCCTCACTCGCAAGAGTGAGCCCATTCCGGTTGATCCTGCCGGAGGCCATTGCTATCGGGGTCCGATTTAGCCATGCTAGTCGTACGAGTTTACACTCGTGGCGAATAGCTCCGTAACACGTGGCCAAACCACCCTCCAGAGAACCATAACCTCGGGAAACTGAGGCTAATAGTTCATACCCGTCCCACGCTGGAATGCCGGGACGCGCAAACGTTCCGACGCTGGAGGACGTGGCTGCGGCCGATTAGGTTGACGGTGGGGTAACGGCCCACCGTGCCGATAATCGGTACGGGTTGTGAGAGCAAGAACCCGGAGACGGAATCTGAGACAAGATTCCGGGCCCTACGGGGCGCAGCAGGCGCGAAACCTTTACACTGCACGCAAGTGCGATAAGGGGACCCCGAGTGCGAGGGCATACAGTCCTCGCTTTTCAGTACCGTAGGGAGGTACTGGAATAAGAGCTGGGCAAGACCGGTGCCAGCCGCCGCGGTAATACCGGCAGCTCGAGTGATGGCCGATCTTATTGGGCCTAAAGCGTTCGTAGCCGGCCACGCAAGTTCATCGGGAAATCCGCCAGCCCAACTGGCGGGCGTCCGGTGAAAACTGTGTGGCTTGGGACCGGAAGACCCGAAGGGTACGTCTTGGGTAGGAGTGAAATCCCGTAATCCTGGACGGACCGCCGATGGCGAAAGCACTTCGGGAAGACGGATCCGACGGTGAGGGACGAAAGCCAGGGTCTCGAACCGGATTAGATACCCGGGTAGTCCTGGCCGTAAACGATGTCTGCTAGGTGTGACTCCCGCTACGAGCGGGTGTTGTGCCGTAGGGAAGCCGCTAAGCAGACCGCCTGGGAAGTACGTCCGCAAGGATGAAACTTAAAGGAATTGGCGGGGGAGCACTACAACCGGAGGAGCCTGCGGTTTAATTGGACTCAACGCCGGACATCTCACCAGCATCGACAACAGCAATGACGATCAGGTTGATGACCTTGTCAGAGCTGTTGAGAGGAGGTGCATGGCCGCCGTCAGCTCGTACCGTGAGGCGTCCTGTTAAGTCAGGCAACGAGCGAGACCCGCACTCCTAATTGCCAGCACCGGGTTCGCCCGGGTGGGTACATTAGGAGGACTGCCGTGGCCAACACGGAGGAAGGAACGGGCAACGGTAGGTCAGTATGCCCCGAATGTGCTGGGCTACACGCGGGCTACAATGGCCGAGACAATGGGTTCCAACCTCGAAAGAGGACGGTAATCTCCTAAACTCGGTCGTAGTTCGGATTGAGGGCTGAAACCCGCCCTCATGAAGCTGGATTCGGTAGTAATCGCGTGTCAGCAGCGCGCGGTGAATACGTCCCTGCTCCTTGCACACACCGCCCGTCAAAGCACCCGAGTGGGGTCCGGATGAGGCCGAGTTCCTCGGTCGAATCTGGGCTCCGCAAGGGGGCTTAAGTCGTAACAAGGTAGCCGTAGGGGAATCTGCGGCTGGATCACCTCCTACTGATCGGGACCGTCCCTCCGGGACGGCCCACCACGACCACTGCCGTCCACGGTTCGGCCACCGGGCCGACCGGGCGCCGTAGAACCACCAAGGCTCACACATCTCGTCTCGCGTCTCCTCCACGGAGACCGGGCCCGTAGCTCAGCGGTAGAGCACCTCCTTTGCAAGGAGGACGCCCTGGGTTCGAATCCCAGCGGGTCCATGCCGGCTCACCCGACGCCCGAATCGCACGCCTTAAGTGCACGACGGCGCTCGGTTGAGTCACGCAAGACCGATGCACCATCCCGCGAAAGCGCGGATGGGAAGGGTCGAACGCGCTCGCATCCACGAGAGCGTAATGAGACCGTATGTACGTGCGATCCAGGCGTCCACTGGACCCGACAGTCAAACCGGGTCACTAGTGTGACAAACCATCAATCTGGCTACTGTGCCAGCTGGTGAATGGCTCGGCTCGAGAGCCGACGACGGACGTGCCAAGCTGCGATAAGCCTCGGGGACCCGCATGGAGGGAAAGAACCGAGGATTTCCGAATGGGAATCCCCTCGCAATTGCCTCGCGCAATGGGGAACGCTCCGAATTGAAACATCTCAGTAGGAGCAGGAACAGAACGCAAACCGCGATCCCGTCAGTAACCGCGAGTGAACGCGGGCCAGTCCAAACCGAATCTCTTACGAGACATGTGGTGTCGGGCTGATCTTCAACATCCGACCCAACCCGAGAAGTCTCCTGAAACGGAGCGCGATACAGGGTGACAGCCCCGTATCGGGCTGCAGTACGATGGGAATCAGTCCCAGAGTAGCGGGGATTGGATATTCCTCGTGAACGTCCCAGGCATCAACTGGGAAGACTAAACACTCCTCGAGACCGATAGCGAACAAGTAGCGTGAGCGAACGCTGAAAAGTATCCCGAGAAGGGAACTGAAATAGAGCCTGAACTCAGCTGGCGATCGAGCGACGGGGCATACAAGGTCCTTCGACAAACGAACACGGGGCGACCCGTTAGTAGGACTCGAAGGAAGCCGATGTTCCGTCGTGCGTTTTGAAAAACGAACCAGGGAGTGCATTTGCTTGGCGAGCCTAACCCGACCATCGGGGAAGGCACAGGGAAACCGATACGGCCGCAGTCTTACGACCAGGGCCACCGTGTTCAAGCGCGGGGAGTCAAGCGGATGCGACCCGAAACCGGGTGATCTACGCGTGGGCAGGGTGAAGCGTACCGAAAGGCACGTGGAGGCCCGTTAGGGGTGGTGTCCTACAATACCCTCCCGTGACCTATGCGTAGGGGTGAAAGGCCCATCGAACCCGGCAACAGCTGGTTCCAGCCGAAACATGTCGAAGCATGACCTCACCTGAGGTAGTCCGCGAGGTAGAGCGACCGATTGGATGACCCGCCTCCGAGAGGAGTCGGCCATCCTGTCGAACTCCGAACTTGCGGACGCCACAGACGGTGGGAGTCCGGTGTGCGGGGTAAGCCTGTGCACCGTAAGGGAGACAACCCAGCGGTAGGTTAAGGTCCCCAAGTGTGGATTAAGTGCGATCGAAGGTGGTCCCGAGCCCTAGACAGCCGGGAGGTGAGCTTAGAAGCAGCTACCCTCTAAGAAAAGCGTAACAGCTTACCGGCCGAGGTTCGGGGCGCCCAAAATGATCGGGGCTCAAATCCACCACCGAGACCTACCCGTGTCCATCACAGGACAATCGCGTAGGCTGGCACTCCGCTCGGGCGGAAGCACGGGAGAGATTTCGTGTGGACCGAGTGGTGACGATAATCCTGGTCACAGTAGCAGCGATAGTCGGGTGTGACACCCGACGGCCTTACGAGCAAGGGTTCCTCGGCACTGCTAATCAGCCGAGGGTTAGTCGATCCTAAGTCTCGCCGTAACTCGACCGAGACAACAGGGAAGCTGGTTAATATTCCAGCACCGCCACACATTGAAAGTCGACGCTTTGGGGACAACCGAGCCGGGCTTTCGCCCGGTCGAATCGAGTACATCCGTGGAAGCCGTAATGGCAGGAAGCGGACGACCCTCGAGACAGCGCAAGTCGGTCGTACCTAGAGCCCGTGAAAAGACGAGTGTGGTGATCGTACCGAGATCCGACACAGGTGCTCTGCCGGCGAAAGGCAAGGCCCGTCGGGAGCAACCGGCGTTAGGGAATTCGGCAAGTTAGTCCCGTACGTTCGCAATAAGGGATGCCTGCTCTGGAGAAGAGCAGGTCGCAGTGACTCGGGCGCTCCGACTGTCTAGTAACAACATAGGTGACCGCAAATCCGCAAGGACTCGTACGGTCACTGAATCCTGCCCAGTGCGGGTATCTGAACACCGAGTACAATCGGACGAAGGACCCGTCAACGGCGGGGGTAACTATGACCCTCTTAAGGTAGCGTAGTACCTTGCCGCTTCAGTAGCGGCTTGCATGAATGGATCAACGAGAGCGCCACTGTCCCAACGCTGGGCCCGGTGAACTGTACGTTCCAGTGCGGAGTCTGGAGACCCCCAAGGGGAAGCGAAGACCCTATAGAGCTTTACTGCAGGCTGTCGCTGAGACGTGGTCGCTACTGTGCAGCATAGGTAGGAGGCGTTACACAGGTACCCGCGCTAGCGGGCCACCGAGCCAGCATTGAAATACTACCCGGTAGTGACTGCGACTCTCACTCCTGGCGGAGGACACCGGTAGCCGGGCAGTTTGACTGGGGCGGTACGCGCTCGAAAAGATATCGAGCGCGCCCGATGGTCTCCTCATTCGGGTCGGAAACCCGAAAGAGAGCGCAAGAGCACAAGGAGGCCTGACAGTGATCTTCCCAACGAGGATCGCTGACGCGAAAGCGTGGTCTAGCGAACCCACGAGGTTCATTCATGGGACCCGTGGATGACAGAAAAGCTACCTTAGGGATAACAGAGTCGTCACTCGCAAGAGCACATATCGACCGAGTGGCTTGCTACCTCGATGTCGGTTCCCTCCATCCTGCCCGTGCAGAAGCGGGCAAGGGTGAGGTTGTTCGCCTATTAAAGGAGGTCGTGAGCTGGGTTTAGACCGTCGTGAGACAGGTCGGCTGCTATCTATTGGGGGTGTTGAAGGTACCTGACGGGAACAGGCGTATAGTACGAGAGGAACTCCGCCTGGGTGCCACTGGTGTACCGGTTGTCTGAAAAGGCAGTTGCCGGGCAGCCACGCACCACGGGGTAAGAGCTGAACGCATCTAAGCTCGAAACCCACCTGGAAAAGAGGTACCACCGAGGACACTCGTAGAAGACGAGTTAGATAGACTCGGGGTGTACGCGTCAAGGCAACGAGACGTTCAGCCCGCGAGCACTAACAGTCCGAGCCACATTCATTGGATTTCGCACTGTGACCCGATTCGATTTGACCGTCGGGTCCAGGCGCTAACTGGATCGCACGTACGTACGGTTGGACCCTACCGGCATTGGCATCGCGACGGTTCGATTCCGTCGGTCGGCATGAAGGCGGCCAGAGCGGCGGGGAAACACCCGTACCCATCCCGAACACGGACGTTAAGCCCGCCTGCGTATCGGGCAGTACTGGAGTGGGCGACCCTCTGGGAGTGCCGATTCGCCGCCTCACCACTCATACTCACGTTGGCGAGCGACGGCACTGTCGCTCGCCGTCTTTCATACGTCGACCAGCGACCGCCACGCGGTTCGGGTTCCGTCGGACGAATTAAACCCGATTTAATCGGCGTGAAACCGCGTAAACCCGGCCAAACCGGGGTTCAGCGCTGTCCCGATTTAACGGGGTGGGGGTACACCGATCGGACGGAATGAACACGCAACGAACCGGTGCGATACTGATGGCAGTCGTGTTGCTGGTGTCGGCGGTGGCCCCGGCCGCGGTGGCGGCACAGTCGGGGTCGCTGTCCGTCGACGTGACACAGGACGAAGAGACGGGCGACGCGACGGTGACGGTCACGAGTAACGGAACGGCCGTCGAGAACGCGACGGTGAACGTGACGACGGAGAACGAGACGTACGCGGGGACCGGCGAGTACACGACCGACGCGAACGGAACGGTGTCGCTGCCCGAACCGGACGAGTCGGTGACGGTCTCCGTGGAGGCGACCTATGAGGGCGCGAACGCGACGACGACGGCCGATCTCGATCCCGTCCTCGACGTGAGCGTCGCGGAGGCGGACGACGGCTCGTCGGTCGTGACGGTCACGCGCGGGAACGACACGGTCGAGAACGCGACGGTGAACGTGACCGCCGACGGCAACGAGACGTACGCAGGTGCGGGCGAGTACACGACCGACGCGAACGGGACGGTGTCCCTGCCTGCGCCCGAGGAGCCGGTGACGGTCTCCGTGGAGGCGAGGGCCGACGGTGAGACGGCGACGACGGCCGCGACGCTCGATCCTTCCCTCGACGCGTCCGTGACGGGCGCCGACGACGGGTCGGTCCTCGTGACGGTCACGCGCGGGACCGAAACGGTGGAGAACGCGACGGTGAACGTGACTGCGAACGCGACGTACGCCGACGCGGGCGAGTACACGACCGACGCGAACGGGACGGTCGCGCTTGCCAACCCGTCGGAGCCGGTCGAACTGACGATCACGGCGACGGCCGACAACGACACGGCGTCGACGTCGGTGGTCGTCCAGCCGGTCGAGACGCTCGCGGTGGGCGTGAACCAGGCCGACGACGGGACGGTGACCGTGTCGGTCGGTCGGCTCGGCGAACCGGTCGCGAACGCGACGGTCGAGGTGACGGCCACGGATAACGGCACCTACGCCGGCGCCGGCGAGTACGAGACCGGCGAGAGCGGGACCGTCGTGTTGCCCGCGCCGTCGGAGAACGTGACGGTGACGGTCACCGCGACGGAGGGCGGCGAGTCGGCCACGACGACGACCGAACTGTCGCCGCCGGAGTCGACCGGCCCGTTCGGGCAGGTCGTCTCGGCGTTCGTCGACGCGCTGAAGGGGTCGGGCTTCAGCGGCCCGCTCGGACAGCAGGTCTCGGAGTTCGTGACGAACAACAACCCCTCCGACAACGCCAGCGAACGCGGTCCGCCGGAGAGCGCGGGTCCGCCGGCCGACGCTGGCCCGGATCGGGGCGCGGACGAGGATGACGACGGGAACGAGACCGACGACGAGGGCAACGAGTCCCGGATCGTCCCCGCCGGTCCGCCCACCGAGACGCCGGGCAACTCCGGATCAGCCCCGGGTCAGTCCGACGAGAACGAATCGGACGACGCGCCGGGCAACTCCGGATCGGCCCCGGGTCAGTCCGACGAGAACGAATCGGACGACGCGCCGGGCAACTCCGGATCGGCCCCGGGTCAGTCCGACGGGAACGAATCGGACGACGCGCCGGGCAACTCCGGATCGGCCCCGGGTCAGTCCGATGGTGAGGACGACGAGAGCGAAGACGAATCGGACGAAGAGGAGAGCGAAGACGAATCGGACGAAGAGGAGAGCGAAGACGAATCGGACGAAGAGGAGAGCGAAGACGAATCGGACGAAGAGGAGAGCGAAGACGAATCGGACGAAGAGGAGAGCGAAGACGAATCGGACGACCAAGAAGAGAGCGAGAGCGAGGACGAAGAAGAGAGCGAGAGCGAGGACGAAGAAGAGAGCGAGAGCGAGGACGAAGCCAACGAGGCAGACGACGAGGCCGATGACGACGATGACGGCGGTAACGGTAATGGCAACGCTGGCGGGAACGGCAACGCCGGCGGGAACGGCAACGCTGGCGGGAACGGCAACGCCGGCGGGAACGGCCGGTAACTGACGCGATCACTCCTCCGTTCGGTCGTCGAGGGCGGCGTCGAGCGTCGCCGGCGAGCAGTTCGCGAGGTCGGCGGCCCGGTCGAGCGACAGGTTTCGCGAGCGGACGGCGGCGGCCGCGCCGGCGAGGACGAACGGGTCGGCGTCGGTGCCCGGAACCCACGCCCGTTCGTCGAGCGAGCGGTCGCGCTCGGCCGCGAGCGATCCGATGGCCAGGAGTGTAGCGGCGAGTGGATCGACGGGCCGTTCGCTCGTGTCACCGTCGTCGTCGGGGGTTGCGGCGTCGACGACGCCGGCGAGGGCGAGGGCGGGTTCCGGATCGTCGCCGACGAGCGCGCGGTCGATGGCGGCCGTCCGGAGCTCCTCGAAAGTCACGTCTCGGGCAGGGAGAGGTCGTGGTCGACGACGGTTCCGTCGGGCGTCAGCGTCACCGTTCCGAGTTCGACGCGTTCGCCCGCGTCGGCGACCCGACCGACCGCCCCGAGCGTTCGCTCCCGATCGAGTCGCTCCCAGACGGCCTCCTCGACGAGTCGCTGGAAGGCGTCGCGGTCGTCCCAGGGGGCCGTGAGGTTCGAGGGGACGTGGACGAGAAACCGGAGGGCGTCGTCGTCGACGCCGATGCTGACGCCGAAGGTGTCGGCCGGCGCCTCGGAGTCGTCGGTCATACCCGCGTTCGGTGCGCCGGCGACATAACTGGGGCGGTCGTCCGCGCCCGGCGAGTCGTGTGTCGTGTGAGTGACTGACTGTCGGACTGCGGCGGGATGGCGTCGTTTTTGCCCCGCCGTCGCGGACTGGGGGCATGAGCTACGCCATCGGACTCGTCGGCAAGCCCTCCGTGGGCAAGTCGACGTTCTTCAACGCGGCGACGATGAACGACGTGCCCGAGGGGGCGTATCCGTTCACGACAATCGACCCGAGCGTCGGAGAGGCCTACGCCCGCGTCGACTGTGCGGCCCCGGAGTTCGGCGAGACCTGCACCCCGAGCGTCGGCTACTGCGACGACGGCACGCGGTTCGTCCCGGTGCAACTCGTCGACGTCGCCGGCCTCATCCCCGGCGCCCACGAGGGGAAGGGCCTCGGCAACCAGTTCCTGAGCGACCTCAACGAGACGGACGTCCTGGTCCACGTCGTCGACTTCTCGGGGAAGACCGACAGCGAGGGCGAACCCACCGAGGGTCACGACCCGCGCGACGACATCGACTTCCTGGAGGCGGAGCTCGACCAGTGGTACTTGGAGATATTGGAGAAGGGAATCGAGCGGTTCGAGACGAAATACCACGGCGCCGACGCGGCCATCGAGGCGGACCTGGCCGAGCAGATGAGCGCCTTCCGGACGAACGAGGACGAGATCAAGCAAGTGATCCTCTCGTTGGGGCTCGAACTCGACCCCGGGACGTGGGACGGGACGGACCGCGAGTCGCTGGCCCGGGAGATCCGCAAGCGTACCAAACCCATCGTGATCGCGGCGAACAAGATCGACGACCCCGCGGCGGCGGCGAACTTCGAGGCGGTCCGGAACGACCCCGACTACGACCACCTCACCGTCGTGCCGGCGAGCGCCCACGCGGAGAAGGCCCTGAAGGCCGCCGACGAAGCGGGAACGATCGACTACCGGCCGGGCGACGACGACTTCGACGTGACGGGCGAGCCGAGTGACGAACAGGCCGAGGGCTTGGAGCGGATCGGCGACCTGCTCGCCGAGTACGGCGGCACGGGCGTACAGGCGTCGCTGGAGACGGCGCTGTTCGACGCGCTCGACCTCATCGCGGTGTTCCCGGGGAGCGACGACGGGTCGACGAGCGAGAAGGGAACCTTCCGCGACTGTTTCCTCCTGCCCGAGGGGTCGACCACGGCGGATTTCGCCCACCACATCCACTCGGACCTGGGCGACGGGCTGCTCCACGGCATCGACTGCCGCTCGTCGCGGCAGATCGGCGGGAGCCACGAACTCGACGACCGCGACGTGGTCGAGCTGGTGACGACGAACTAGCCCATCGCGGCCAGCGGGGCTAGGAGGGCTCGCCGAGCGCTCTCGGATTTGACCGCCCAGCGGTCGCCGTCGACGACGTGGCGTTCGGCGCGGACGAAGGAGTCGCCGCTCCCCCAGGGGGCGGCGTGGGCGACGCCGACGAAGAGGAGGCCGACGGGTTTCTGGTCGGTGCCGCCGTCGGGGCCGGCGATACCGGTGGTCGAGACACCCCAGTCCGTCCCCGCCGTGTCGCGGACGCCCTGTGCCATCTCGCGGGCGACGGGCGCGGAGACGGCGCCGTGGTCGTCGAGCGACTCCCGGCTCACCCCGAGGTCGGTCAGTTTGGCGTCGTTCGAGTAGGCCACCACGCCCCGGTCGAAGTGCTCGCTCGATCCGGGGACGTCGGTCAGTCGCGAGCCGACGAGCCCGCCGGTGAGGGATTCGGCGACGGCGAGGGTCTCGTCGCGCTCCCGGAGGCGCCGGCCCAGGCGGCGTTCGGGTGCGTCGTCGGCCGGTCCGCAGTCGGTCGGTGTGTCGGCTGTCATACCCTCCGGTTCGACGCCGACGCCCATCAATCGCGTGCCGCGCGGAGTGCTCACATCCGACTCATTTATGTCGGGCGAGGTGAGTGAAACCCACATGGCAGACGAGACGATCGCGTTCGTCGGACTGGGGATCATGGGCGGACCGATGGCGAAGAACCTGCTCGATGCGGGCTACACCGTGATCGGGCACAACCGGTCGCAGGAACCGGTCGACGAACACGTCGCCGCCGGCGGCGAGGCGGCCGAGACGCCGAAGGAAGCGGCCGAACGCGCCGACGTGACGATCATGTGTCTCCCCGACCACGACGTCGTCGCGGAGGTCATGCGCAAGGAGGACGGCGTGCTCGCCGGCCTGAGCGAGGGCGACGTGGTGATCGACAACTCGACCATCTCGCCGATCGTGACGGAGGAACTCGCCGCGGAGGTCCGCGACCGGGGCGCCCGGATGCTCGACGCGCCGATCAGCGGCGGGGAAGAGGGCGCCATCGAGGCGTCGCTCTCGATCATGGTCGGCGGCGACGAGGAAATCCTGGAGGAGTGTCGCCCCATCCTCGAGGTCATGGGCGAGACGATCACCTACTGCGGCGACAACGGCGCCGGACAGGTCACCAAGGCGTGCAACCAGATCGTCGTCGCGGGGACGATGGAGGCCGTCAGCGAGGCGCTCGTGTTCGCCTACAAGGCCGGTGCGGACCTGGAGGCGGTCGTCGACGCCATCAGCGGCGGCGCCGCCGGCTGCTGGACGCTCGACAACCGCGCCCCGAGCATGATTCAGGGCGACTTCGAACCCGGGTTCTTCGCCGACTACCAGTACAAGGACCTCCGGATCGCCACCGACGCCGGCGAGGCGTACGGGGCGCCGATGCCCCAGACCGAACTCGTTCACGAGATGTACAAGTCGATGGTCGAGACCGGGCGCGGCAAGGACGACAACTCCGGCGTGATGCAGGTGATCGAGGATCTGGCGGGTGTCGAAGCGCGTGTCGAAGACGAGTAGTACTCTTCGGGACCGGTTCGACGGAGCGCGTGTCGAAGACGAGTAGTACTCTTCGGGACCGGTTCGACGGAGCGCGTGTCGAAGACGAGTAGTACTCTTCGGGACCGGTTCGACGGAGCGCGTGTCGAAGACGACCGGCCCTATTCGACGTCGTCGTGGTCCATCAGGGACCGCTCCCGGTCCGCGGGCGCGGGGTCGTAAGTGACGATTTCGAGCAGGTTCCCCGACGGATCGAGGAAGTAGAACCCCTCGAACTCGCCCCAGTCGTAGGGACCTTGGTTCGGAAACTGGCCGTCGAGGTGGTCCATCAGCGACGCGTAGGTCTCGCGGTCGGTCTCGAAGGCGACGTGAGCCTTGTCGAGCGGGTGATCGAGTCCCCGGTCGTCCCACCGCTCGCCGCGCCCCGTCTCGACGAGCGTGACGACCGTCCCTCCGTCGGTTTCGAACATGACGTGTTCCCCCTTGAACTCCTCCGGCGGGCGCAGGAGGTCGAGGTCGAGGACGTCGCGGTAGAAGGCGTACGCGGCGTCGAGGTCGTCCACGTCGAGGTTGATGTGATCGACGGCGTCCATGTCGCCACTGGTCGGCCGGTCCCGATATAGGTTTTCCCTCCACACCGCTTCGTGTTTAGTTAACGATGAAGAGTGAGGCGGGAGAATTTCTCGGTGATCTATGCCAGAAATCGCCCGCCTCAGCGGACATAGCGACTGGATCAATTTGGATTTTGTGGAACGAGAGCGGACACCCGAGCCGGCGATGAAGCTCGGTATTCAGATGCACTTGGCTGGACTATCACTTTCGAATACCGTCTCTGCTCTTGGTAGTTTGGGTGTCGAACGCTCTCGGAAAGCGGTCCACGATTGGGTGCAGAAGGCCGATCTACAGCCAGTCAGCGGGAAGGCTCCGAATCAGGTTGCGGTTGACGAAACCGTGATTCGAATCAATGATCAGCAGTTCTGGCTGTACGCCGCCGCGGATCCACAGACGAACGAATTACTCCATCTACGGTTGTTTTCGACCACTACAACCGCTCTTACTGAAATCTTTCTCAACGAACTGCGGGAGAAACACGATGTTGAGTCCGCCCTGTTTCTCGTCGATGGCGCCAAACATCTCCAAACTGCACTTGACCGATCAGGGCTCCGATTTCAGACAGAACGCCACGGAAATCGGAATGCCATCGAACGTATATTTAGAGAAGTAAAACGACGAACCTCTTCGTTTTCAAACTGTTTCAGCCACGTCGACCCAGCAACAGCTGAAAACTGGTTGCAGAGTTTCGCTCGCTGGCACAATGCTCCAAACTAAACACGAAGCCACACCGTGAGGGTTTTTTATCGTCGGGCGACGAGCGGAGGCCATGTCACGGGCTCCCGAGACCGACGACGAGCGGGTTGATCCCGACGCGCTGGTCGACGCCGACGCCGTCGACGACCTGCTCGCCGTGACGCCGGCCGACGTCGACCCGGCGCCGGAACTCACCTTCGCCCGGAACGTCTTCCTGCCGTTGACGACCGCCTGCCGGTACACCTGCACGTACTGTACCTTCTACGACGTGCCCGGCGAGGCCACCCTGATGCCGCCCGAGGCGATCCGTGAGCAACTCCACTTCGGCGCCGAAGCCGGCTGCACCGAGGCACTCTTCACCTTCGGCGACGCCCCGGACGAGCGGTACACGGCCGTCCACGACCAACTCGACGACTGGGGGTACGAAACCGTCCTCGACTACCTCTACGACGCCTGCGAGATGGCCCTCGACGTGGGCTTGCTCCCACACAGCAACCCCGGCGACCTGCGCGCCGACGAACTGGACCGGCTCGCCGAGGTCAACGCCAGCATGGGGGTGATGCTGGAGACGACGGCCGACGTCGACGCCCACGCGGGGGCGCGACGGAAGACCCCCGAGCGCCGCCTGGGGACGATCCGTGCCGCGGGCGAGGTGGCCGTCCCCTTCACCACCGGGATCCTCGTCGGCATCGGCGAGTCGCGGCGCGACCGGGCGGAGAGCCTGCTGGCGATCCGCGAACTCCACGACCGCTACGACCACGTCCAGGAGGTGATCGTCCAGCCGGTCGTGCCCAACGAGCGCTCGGATTTCGACCGGCCGGGCGTCCCGACCATGCGCGAGACGGTGGCGATGGCGCGGGTCGCCCTCCCCCCCGAGGTGTCCGTGCAGGTGCCGCCGAACCTCGCGCCGACCCGCGACCTGCTCGACTGTGGCGTCGACGATCTGGGCGGCGTCTCGCCGGTCACCGACGACTACATCAACCCCGACTACGCGTGGCCGGCGGTCGAGGAACTGTCGGCGCTCGCGGCGGAGGCGGGCGTTCCCCTCCGCGAACGGCTGCCGACACACGACCGGTACCTGCCGGCGGCGTACCGACGCGGGGCGGTCACGCCGGCCGAGAGCGAGGTCGACCGGGAGTGGCTCCGCCCCGCGATCAGGGAGGCGCTCCGTGCGGACGACGACGCCGGCCGCCGGTATCGCGCCCTACAGTAACCGCTCCTCGACGGCCGGCAGGTGCTTTCTGACGAGCGTGTAGGCGCCGCCGACGGCGATGAGCGCGAGGGCGACGCGCCGGACCGTCGGCCCGAAGGTGACGAGGCCGGGCGCGAGCAGGCAGACCGTGAGCAGGTAATCCTCGGGCGCGCCGTCGTAGCGAACCCAGTACCGTGGCGCGATCCACCGACTCCGGGAGTGGAGATAGACCGCCTCCGCGGAGGTTCGCTCCCACGGGCGGGCCTCCGTCCCCGCACCGAAGACGTCGCTGACGGAGTGGACGGCCGCCGAGAGGAGAAACCAGGCGGCCGCGACGGTCGCGGTACCGGGCGCCAGGGCGGCCGCGGCGAGCGCCGGAACCGCGCCGAGCCAGTAGTAGTCGGGGAAATGGAGGGTCCGGCGGTGGATCCCGGCCACGAGGTCCAAATCCGGGAAGATCCCGCCGATCATCGCGGCGAGCGCCGCGGCCGGTGCCAGTTCCGGCGCCAGGACCGTCAGCGGCAACGCGAGCAGGAGGCCGACGGCCGCGTGGGTCGTCGCCATCATGTCAGTCGTCCGCCGTGGGCGCCGATCCACCGAGCATCGGCGTCCCGTCGGCGTGCGGGCCGAGGCGGGGGCCGTGTGGGGCCTCGTCGGGGTCGATCGGCCGCCGTCGCTCGTAGTCGGTCGAGCGCTCGACCGGCCGGCGGCCGATCGCCGTCACCATGTCGACGTAGTCGGCGACCGAGCGGAACTCGCCGTAGTCGCCGCCGGCGCGTTTGGTGATCTCTTCGGAGAGCAGCGTCCCCATGAAGTCGTTGGCACCACAGGAGAGGGTCTTCAGCGACTTCGCGTCGCCGAACTTCACCCACGAAGTCTGGATGTTCTCGACGTTGTCGAGAAAGAGCCTGGAGACCGCGATCATGAGTTCGTCCTCGGCGTCGGTCGCGCCGCCGTCGACGAGCCCCTGCTCGTAGAGCGGCGTCCGCTGGTGAATGAACGAGAGGGGGACGAACTCCGTGATGCCGCCCGTTCGGTCCTGCAGGTCGCGCACCCGCTTCAGGTGCAGGGCGCGGTGCATCTCGTTTTCGACGTGTCCGTACATGATCGTCGCGGTGACAGGGAGGCCGGCGGCCATCGCCCCCTCCATCGCGTCCAGCCACTCCCCCGTGTCCATCTTGCCCGGACAGATCACCTCGCGTACCTCGTCGACGAGGATTTCGGCGGCGGTGCCGGGCGCGCTGTCGAGGCCGGCGTCCCGGAGTCGCCGGTAGACGTCCTCGTAGGACCAGTCCGTGCCGCGGCGGGCGTGGTAGGCCTCTTCAGGGGTTATCGAGTGGACGTGGACGCCGTCGACGGACATCGCGCGGATCTGCTCGGCGTAGGTGCCCGGCGAGGTGGTGTACGCCTCGGGTGGGCGGTAGTTCACCGCCTCGGGATCCGCGGCGGATTCGAGCAGTTCGCGGTGGTCGGCATCGAGGGCGAAGGCGGGGTGGAGGCCGCTGACCGAGCACACCTCGGAGATTCCCAGTTCGACGGCCTCGGCGACCGCCTCCCGGGATTCGGACGGCGTCTTCGTGAACCCGCCGTGGTCCTCGTCTGCGTCGGCTTCGAACGCCGACGCGCGATCCTTGAAGTTACAGAACAGACAGCCCGTGTCACAGGCCGTCGTGACGTTGTTGTTGAGGTTGGCGACGAAGGTGACGTCGTCGCCGACCATCTCGGCGCGTCGGCGGTCGGCCGCCTCCAGAACCGCCTCCTTGCGGGCGGGATCGATCCCTTCACGGTCGGTGCCGGTCGTCAGGAGTTCCACCCCGTCGGCGACGGTGAGTCGGACGCCGTCTCGGGCCTTCGCCAGCGCGTTCTCGAAGTGCTGGTCGGTCGCCGGGACGTGGTCGAACTCGACCCCCTCGACCGCCGGGGCGGACGGGTCGCTCATCGTCGGAGGGGAGGCGCCCGAGGCTAATAGGGGTTGTCGTCACGGGGCCACGCGCCCGACCCGGAATGTCAAAAGATCCATACCGGTCGGCGCCGTCGGACCGACCATGCATTCGCGGGTCCGGAACTGGCTCGACCGCGCTTACGAGCGGCTCCTCCGTCGCGATATCGGCGACGGCCCGGACCACGTCGCCATCATCATGGATGGCAACCGACGGTACGCCCGCGAACGGGGCGACGAGGCCACCGCCGGCCACCGCGAGGGCTCCCGGACGACCGAGCAGGTGCTCCGCTGGTGTCAGGACCTCGGGGTCGAGGAGCTCACGCTCTATGCCTTCTCGACGGAGAACTTCGACCGACCGCAGGCGGAGCGCGAACACCTGTTCGACCTGATCGAGTCGAAACTCCGGGAGTTCGCCGACGCCGAGGGCGTCCACGAGAACCGGGTGTGCATCCGGGCGCTCGGCGAAATCGATCGCCTGCCCGAGCGCGTCCGCGAGGCGGTCGCCTACGCCGAGCGACGGACCGAGGACTACGACCGATTCCGGCTGAACGTCGCGGTGGCGTACGGGGGCCGGGCGGAACTGCTCGGGGCCGCCCGCGACACGCTCGCGGCGGTCGACGAGGGCTGTCTCGATCCCGCCGACGTCGACGTCGCGGAGATCGAACGGCGCCTGTACGCCCGTCCCGTCCGCGACGTCGACCTGATCGTCCGCACGGGCGGTGCCGAGCGCACGAGCAACTTCCTGCCCTGGCACGCCAACGGCAACGAGGCCGCCGTCTTCTTCTGTGCGCCCTACTGGCCGGAGTTCTCGAAGGTGGACTTCCTGCGGGCGATCCGGACCTACGAATCCCGCGAGGCGTCGTGGCGACACACCCGCACCGAGCGGGCGGTCGCGCTGGTCCGTGCGGTCGCCGGCTCCTCGCTCGTCGAGACCCGCGAGGTAGTCGGGCGTCTCCGCGAGAAGCTCCCTCACGGCGGCGCCGAGCAGGTGGCGGCCGAACTCGACCGGCAGGATCGAACCGCCGAGTGACACCGTCCGGAGCGATCCGGTCGCCGGAGCACGGGTCGATCGTGCGGGCGCGACGACGGCGGTAGCTTTGTACCGTCGGCCCGTGATCGCCGCACATGTCCGTCATCGCACAGGTGACGACCACGCCGCCACCGGTCGTCGGGCCGGGAGGACTTGCCGACTACCGTCCACTCCTCGTCCGTGGCGCCTGGTTTCTGGTGGGGTTCGTCGTCGTCACCCTCGTCGGCTGGTTCGTCGTCGAACCGCTGATCGCGCGGTACGTCGAGCGGCGCAACCGGAACAACCCGACGATCAGGGAGGCGGTCTCGCGGTACGTCCGCCTGCTCTCGCTCGTGGTCGCCTTCTTCGCCGCGGCCGGCTTTGCGGGCTACGGCGACCTAGTCGGCGACTCCGCGCTCGTCATCGCCGCCGGGACGCTCGCCGTCGGCGTGGCCGGACAGACGGTCATCGGCTCCATCGTCAGCGGCCTCGTCCTCGTCGCCGACTCCGAGTTCAACGTCGGCAACTACATCGAGTGGACGGACGGGGAAGGGACGGTCCAGTCCATCACGCTCCGCGTGACGCGCGTGCTCACCCCCGACGGCGAACTCATCACGGTGCCGAACACGACCCTCACCGGGCAGGCGATCACCCGCCCGTACGGCCGGAAGCGCCGCCGGATCGTCGAACGCGTCGGCATCGCGTACGAGGCCGACGTGGGCGACGCCCTCGACACCCTCACCGCGGCGACGACGGCCGTCGAAGGGATCGAAGGGGAGCCGACGCCGAAGGCCTACGTCGACGAGTTCGGCGGCGACGCCGTCGTGCTCCGGGTCCACTACTGGCTCGACGACCCGCGACGGCAGGACGTCCTCGCCGTCCGATCGGCCTACGCCCGCGAGATCAAGGCGCGTCTCGACGCGGCCGGCATCGCGATCAGCCCCGCGTCGAAGCGGGAACTGCAGGGACGGATCGAGGTCGGGGACGTGTCGACGTGATTCGGTCTATCGACCGAACGAGGGACTCGCCACCGCTCGTCCCTCGACGTTTGGACGCTTCGCTCGCGCTCAGCGTCCAAACCTCCGCTGGCGGTTCTGGTAATCGATGACCGCCCGGAGGTAGTCGCGCTTTCGCAGGTCCCGCCAGTTCACGTCGGTGAAGTACAGTTCGGAGTAGACGGACTGCCAGATCATGAAATCCGAGAGCCGTTCGGCGCCCGTCTTGATCAGCAGGTCGGGTTCGTCCGGGAAGACGAGTCGGTCCTCGACGTCCGTCTCGTCGACGTCCTCCGGGTCGACGCGACCCTCGTCGACCGCCTCGGCGAGCGACCGGACGGCGGCGGCGAACTCGCCTTTGCCGCCGAGGCCGACGTTCACTTGGACGGGCGCGGCGACGGGTTCCGTGTCGTCGGGGCCGCGGACGGCGAGCGGACGCGGCGCGTCGATGGAACGCAGTTCGCGCTCCAGCGTCGGCACCACCGCCTCGTCGAGGACGCTCACCGAGACGGTGACGCGGTCGGCGCCGTACTCGAAGGCCCAGCGCAGGACGCGTTCGAGTCGGTCGTACGCCCCCTGCTCCAGCAGGTCGCGCTCGGTGAGCACGAGGGCGACGTGGGCGGGCGGGTCGCCGTCGTGGAGCCGCTGCCTGAGCGCGAGATAGCGGTCGTACAGTCCCACGGTGGAGGGAGGAAACGGTCGCTCAAAAGGTCACGGATTCGGCGGACTGCCGGGCGTGAGCGGGGCGTGTCGGGAGCGTTAAGTGGCCGTCGGGGATACCGGTGGGTGTGACGTCCACCCTTCGTCGGGCAGGGGGGTTCGCGGTCGTCGGGACGCTCGCGCTCGCCGCCCCCGAACTCGGGCGGGCGGCCGCCGCCCCCTTCGCGATCGTGGCGCTCCTCGCCGCGTTCGTCGTCGACGAGGGACCGGTGTTCGAACTCTTCGCCCGACCGCAGGACCGACGCGACGGCCGGCTCAACGGCCTCGCGGGGTTCGCGCTCGCGGCGACGGGC
Organism: Haloplanus salinarum; assembly: GCF_009762275.1. Classification (NCBI taxonomy): domain Archaea; kingdom Methanobacteriati; phylum Methanobacteriota; class Halobacteria; order Halobacteriales; family Haloferacaceae; genus Haloplanus; species Haloplanus salinarum. The sequence continues at coordinate 2,656,470 of NZ_CP034345.1, forward strand.
CTCGCCCTCCTCTCGACGATCCCCCAGCGGTCGATGCCGACCGACGTCTTCGTCGCCGCCGTCTTCGTCGTCGCCTACGGCAGGGTCGGCGCCCGCGTCGTCGAACGGCTGGACACGACGAAGGACCCGGGACGGACGACCGCCGGATACGGCATCGCCGCCTTCCTCGCCGCGCTCGTCGGCCAACTCGCCGTCGGGTGGAACCTCGGAACGCCTCCCGCGCTCCCCGCCGTCATCTTCCTCGCGGCCGCGGGCGCCCTGGTCGCGGCGCTGCTGCGCTCGATCCTCTACGCGCGCGACGACCCGCTGGTGATGCTCTCGGTCGGCCTCCTACTCTGGCTGTTCGACGCCATCGGCGTCGACGCGGCGCTTCCCGAGGTCGGGGTCGCCCTCGCGGTGACGGTCGCGCTCGGCTACCTCTCCTATCGGACCGGGACCGCGTCGGTCCCCGGGATGGTGACCGGCGTGTTGCTAGCCCTGCTCACCCTCGTCTTCGGCGGCGTGGGGTGGTTCGCCGTCCTCATCGCCTTCTTCGGTATCGGTGGTCTCTCCGCGAAGTACCGCTACGAGGAGAAACGCTCCCGCGGCGTCGCCGAGGACAACGAGGGCGCCCGCGGCAGCGGGAACGTCCTCGGCAACGCCGCCGTGGCGCTGGTGGCCGTCATCGGCTTCGCCGCCAGCGGCAGCATGCCGATGGACGGCGAACTCTTCCGCTTTGCCTTCACCGGATCGCTCGCCGCCGCGATGAGCGACACCCTCTCCAGCGAGATCGGCGTCCTGTTCGACAACCCGCGGCTCATCACGACCCTCAAGCGGGTCGATCCCGGCACCGACGGCGGGATCACCTGGCAGGGCTACGTCGTCGGCGTCGTCGGCGCCGCGGTCGTCTCGGGGGTCGCCGTCGGCTTCTTCGCGTTCGGATCGCCGTGGCTCGCCGCCCTCGCGGTCGTCGCCGGCGGCGTCACGGGAATGACCGTCGACAGCCTCCTCGGGGCGACCCTCGAGGGCGGCCGGGTCGGCAACCAGACCGTCAACTTCCTCGGCACGTTCGCGGGTGCGGTCGCGAGCGCCGCGTTCGCCGCCCTGCTGCTGTGATCCGCCACGCGCGGCCGACCGACGCCCCCACGCTCGCCCGTCTCCAGACTTACCTCCGCGAACCGAGTCCGGGACTGCTCGACGCCGCCCTCGACGCCGACGCGTACTCGCCGGCCACGGTCTTGGTCGCCACGGCCGACGACGACCGCCCGGTCGGGTACCTGCTCGCGGTCCCCGGCGACGGGACGACCTACGTGGCGGAGCTGGTCGTCGACCCCGACCACCGCCGCGAGGGAATCGCGACCGCGTTGCTGTCGGCGTGTGCCGCCCGCTCCGAGCGACTCACTGTCACCGTCGCCCCCGACGACGAAGCGGCGCGGTCGCTGTACCGTCGCTGTGGCTTCGAGGAAGCGCGCCGCCTGCCCGACTTCTTCGCGGACGGCGCGGCGATCCTGTACCGACGGTAGCCCGCCGGGGTCAGTCGGCCGCCGCCAACTGATCGACCGTCCGCACTCGGACGTCGACGGGCGTCTTGACCATCTCGTCCGAGGACCGGGCGACGAACTGCTCGACGCCACGCTGGGCCGCCACGTCGAGCAACCGCTGTGTGAGTTCGCCGTCGAGGACGACGGCGTACGGGACCGGATCCGTCCCCGACACCGCGTCGAAGGCGTCGGCCGCGGGCACCGTCTCGATGATCTCGAAGGTGTCGTCGAGGAGGCGTGCCGACCCCGTCTCGGACTCGATCACCGCCCGCACGTGACCTCGGAGCGTCGACGGGTCGTCCCGGACCGTCCCGTTCGAGTCGGGGGGGTCGTCGTCGACGTCGGGATCGGCGGTCTCGTCCGCGTTCGCCGTGGCGCCCGCGTCGTCGGTTTCGCCGTCCGTCCCCTCCGTCTCGGAGCGAGCCGTCTCGAGCGTCGATGCGGTGGCCGCCGACGCGGCCGCGGTCGGGACCGACTCCACGGTGTCGTCGTTCCCGTCGACGGCGGGTGCCGGTTCCTCGTCATCGAAGAGCTCGCCGTACGGCGTCTTATCGCGGAGCGCGGACATGACCTCGTGGCGTTCGAGGTCCTCGACCGACTGGCCCTCCGGTGCGAAGACGACGTAGTCCACGTCGCCCACCTGCGCGAGTTCGCGCAGGATGAGTTCGCCGCCCCGGTCACCGTCGAGGAAGGCGGTGACGGTCCGCTCCTCGGTCAGGTCTGCCACCGTGTCGGGCACGTTCGTCCCCTCGACGGCCACGGCGTTCTTGACGCCGTACTGCAGGAGCGTGAGCACGTCCGCGCGTCCCTCGACGACGATGACCGCGTCGGCGTCCGCCACCCGCGGCCCGGCGGGGAGGCCGCGATACTCGGTGATGTCGTCGATCCGGACGCTCTCGCGGACCTCCTCCAGGATCTTCGAGGAGTCCATGACGCTCTCGTCGAACGACCCCGCGAGCAGTTCCTTCGCGCGGTCGATGACCTTGCGGCGTTTCGCCTCGCGGACGTCCTCGATGTTCGTCACCTCGACGGAGGCCTGACAGGGACCGACCCGGTCGATGGTTTCGAGCGACGCGGCGAGGATGGCCGTCTCCACCTTGTCGAGGCTGCTGGCGATGGTGATTCGTCCGAACGACTGTCCGTTCTCGCTGTCGATCTGGACGTCGATACGACCGACTTTGGAGGACTGCTGGAGGTCACGGAGGTCGAGTTCGTCGCCGAGCAGACCCTCCGTCTGCCCGAAGACGGCGCCGACGACGTCGCTCCGCTCGACGACGCCGTCGGCCGCGATCGATGCGTGAATGAGATATTTGGCTGTGTCGTCCATTGATGATCCCCTCGGAGGGGCGATGATGGTGATGATGACACATGGGGCGACCCATGTACGCATATATACTTTTCGGGCGGACGGGAAATACCTGTCGTACTCCGTACCGCCCGTCCCCGGTCGATACGACCGCGACCGGTTCGTACATGGCGGTCGCTCCCGATCGGTCCAGTACGGATGGGTTCCCCGCGGACTCGCCCGGACGCCACGACCGTCGTCGCGGCCGGTCTGCTCGCCGTGATCGGTGCCAACCTCCTTCCCCTGGTCGGCGTCCTCGCCTGGGGGTGGGACCTCACGTCGTTGCTGATCGTCTACTGGGTCGAGGCGCTCGCGACGGTCCTCCTGGCCGCCCTGAAGGCGCTCTTCGCCGAACGTGGATCCCCGTCGGTCCCGGGCGGGATCGAGCCGTTACACGAACTCCGGGCGAAACGCGGCGGCTGGCAGCCTCGGGACGGGTGGCCGCCGATCTATCCGCGGAACGTCCCGTTCGCGCTGTCGATACTCGGGTTCTGGGTCGTGACCGTGTGCCCCCTCACCGTCCTCTATCTGTCCTGGGTTTCCCCGACGGCCGCCCTCTCGCCGTCGCTCGGTCTCAGCATCGTGGCCCTGCTCGTGGCCCAAGCGTCGTCGTTCGTCTCCGAGTACGTCGGCGACGAGCGGTACCGGGACGTCTCCGCTCGGGAGGTCCTGCGGACGCCGGGACTGTTAGGGCTGGTGATCGTCACGCTCGGCTGGCTGGGCACCGCCGGCCGCGCGGGCGGCCTCGTCGTCCTCGCCGGGGCCGTCCTCGCGAAGACCGGCGTCTCGGCGTCCCGCTTCTACGCCGACCGCGTCGGGCGACCGATCCTGCACCTCGGCGAGCGATTCGGCGGCGGCGCGGCGTTCAGTGAGCCACCACCGGAACTCGACGTGCCCGAGGCCGCCGTCATCGCGAGGGTCGCCGCCGACCGCCGATCGGTCCTGCTCGGGAGCGTCGGCGCCATCGGTTTCGGTTTCGTGCACCGCCTCGGCCTGTGCACCCTCGCGGCGTTCGGGTTCGCGCTCCTCGTCCGGGACCCCCCGTTGATCGCCGTCACGGGCCTCGCCGTCCTCGCCGTCGTCGCCGCGCGGGTACTCAGCTACTACCTCCGGTACGGCACCGTCGAGTACCGGCGTCGTGGCGACGCGCTCGTCGCCTACGACCGCCTCCTCGATGCGCCACAGTGGATCGTCTCCGTCGAGCCGACGATGGACGTGTCGGTGCGAAACGCCATCGCCGACCGACTGCTCGGGACGGGCACCCTCGTCGTCTCGGGCGTCGACTCGGTCGATCGGGACGAGGTTCGCCTGGGGCCCGTCCGCGACGTCGACCGTGCGGTCGAGCGACTCGACCTCCCGGTCGCGCGGACGGACCGACCGGATCGCGATCCGGCCGCCATCGCCGCTTGCGCGGGCCTGTCCCTCCTCTTTCTCGCCGTCCCCGCCGGCCTGTTTCTCACGCCCCGGGTCGAGACGTCGACGGCGGTCGGGGTCTCCGTCGCCTTCGGTCCCTTCTTCCTGTTGCTGGTCGGCGTCCTCGTCTGGGCTGCGCTCTCGCGGATCTGATACGGAGTATTGTAACTGTTCACCGGTGGTTCGCCGGACCGTTCTGGCGAACCACCGGTACTGACTTACGATACACAGTCTGGGGCGGCGGCGTTCGAACCAACGATTATCCGACCCTCGACCGTATCGGGGCTCGATGGCACACATCGAACGGCTGCGATGCTATCCGGTCAAGGGACTCGACGGGATGTCGATCGAATCGGCGCGGCTCACCGAGGCGGGGACGGTGGCCGGCGACCGCGAGTACGCCATGTGCGACCCCGCCGCGGGCGCCATCGAGACTGGTGAGGGGATACAGACGCTCGCGTACAACGGCAAGCAGACCGACCGCATCCACGCCCTGCGGACGACGTTCGACCCCGAGGCGAGCACGCTGACCGTCGACCCCGCGGACGACGAGCGACGGCGCTTCGACCTCTCGACCGACGACGGCCGGGCGGCCGCGAGCGAGTGGTTCGGCGAGTTCGTCGGCGAACCCGTCGATTTCCGCGGGCGCGAACCGCCGGCGTTCGTCGACCGCCCCGACGCCGGCCCCTCGGTGATCAGCACGGCGACCCTCGAAGCGGTGGCGTCGTGGTTCGACGACATGACCGTCGATGGGGCCCGCCGCCGTCTCCGGGCCAACGTCGAAGTCGGCGGCGTTCCCGCGTTCTGGGAGGACCGGTTCGTCGGTCCGGACGCGCCGGAGTTCGTCGTCGACGGCGGCGACGGCCCGGTCCGCTTCGAGGGCGTCGAACCCTGTGCACGGTGTGTCGTCCCCTCACGCGACCCCGAGACGGGCGACCCGCTCCCCGACTTCCGCGAGCGGTTCGTCGAGCGCCGGGAGGCGACCTTTCCCGAGTGGGCCGACCCCGAGGCCTTCCCCCACTACTACACGCTCATGCTCATCTCGCGGGTGCCGGAGGCGGATCGTGGGGGAGCGATTTCGGTCGGTGACGAGGTTCGCGTCTCCGATCAGGGCGGGCGCTGACGCGGGGGCCGTCGCTCCCGAATCGGGGGGTTATATGTGCTGCTACCCCCGAAATTCACACGTATGAGGGGCCGGAGTCGGTCACGTGCGTCCTCGGCGGTGATCGGAAACGTCCTGTTGATCGCCATCGTGGTCGTCCTCGCGGCGACGGCGTCGGCGTACCTGTTCGGCGCCACCGACGGGTCGCCCGATCCGGCGCCGACGGTCGCCCAGTCGACCGGCGAGTTCGTCCCGCAGGACGGCAACGATGGCGGAGTCGTGCGGATCACGCACCGCGGCGGGGATACGCTCCGTGTCGCCGACCTGGAGATTGTCGTCGACGCGCAGGCGGTCTGTGGGAAGGTCGGTCGCCTGGTGAACCTTCCGGCGTCGGGCGGTGATCCGCGACCCACGAGCGAGTTCGTCAGGGGAGACGACGTCTTCGACAACTCGTTCAACTCGGTCACCGGCCCCATCGGCGAGGATGGCCGTACCGTCGACGGGAGGTGGTCGAGCGGCGAAACGGCGACGTTCCGGCTGGCGGGCACCGAATGCCGGCTCACGTCCGGCGAGTCGATCACGGTTCGGGTCGTTCACACGCCGACGAACGCGGTGGTGATCAAACAGACGCTGACCGCCTGACTGCGACCCGCCGGATTCGGAGACTGGCCGTTTATATGAATACCGACACACGTTCCACGCATGCAGACCCACATCGTCCCGGTCGGCTTCGACTACGACCGGCTGATCGCGCCGCTGATCCGCGACCAGTTCGACGTGGACCGGGTCATCCTGCTCGAGGGGGCCGTGGGGAGCGAAGCGAACGTCGAGTACTCGCGGAACATCTCGGAGAAGCTCGAACAGGACTTCAAGAACCTGCTCGGCGCCGAGACCAGCCGCGTCGTCATCGAGGACGTCTACGACTACGACGCCGCCTTCGAGCGCGCCTACGACCTCATCAACGACCAGTTGGACGAGGGCGCACCCGACGGCGAGGTGTGGGTCAACGTGAGCTCGATGCCCCGCCCGGTGAGTTTCGCCTTCGCCACCGCCGCCCACTCCATCACGCTCGAACGCCAAGCCGACCGGGACCGCATCCACACCTACTACACCGCCCCCGAGAAGTACCTGGAGACGGAGCTGGCCGAGGAGTTGCGGGCCAACCGGGACCTGCTTCGGGGGCTCCTCGACGAGGCGGAGGACGTCGCGGCCGAACGGATCGAGAAACGGCTCGACGGCACCGCTGGCCTCCTCGACGAGTTCGACGAGCGTGGCACCACCATCGGCGCCAAGCGCATCGGCGAGAACCACATCGTGGAACTCCCGGTCGCCTCCTTCTCGAACGTCAAACCCTTCGAGGAGGTGATCCTGTTCGAACTCGGCGAACACGGCGAGTTCGAGTCCGTCTCGGAACTCGCGGAGGCGCTCGCCGCCGAACTCGGCGAGGAGTACACCGACAGTTTCCGGTCGAAGGTCATCTACAACGTCGACCGCCTCGGCCCCGGCGGGAAGGGGTACATCGAACAGGAGGAACACGGCAAGTCCTACCGGACGCGCCTCTCCCGCATCGGCGAACTCTGGGTGCGCGCCCACGCCGACCGGGACTATAGTAGCGATTGAAACTGTTTGCACAGCCGACCGTACGCAGTACTGGGATCGGCTGTGTGATGACTTTCAATCGCTACTATAGAAGTCGAGACCGACCGGGTCGTCGCTCGGGACGAGCGGGCTCCCCGGGGGGTCCGCCGGCAGCGCCGGCAGGTTGTACGCCCCCGGCGCCACGTCGTTCGGCGCGTCGGGGTAGAACGTCGCCGCGAGCGTCTGGACGTGTGCGCGGCCGACGCCGAGTTCGAACTGGCCGCCGCCGTACAGCGTCACGTCGCGCTCGCGGGCGTACTCGATGGTCTCCAAGAGCGACTCGACGGTGCCGAACCGCGACGGTTTCACGTTGAGCCAGCGCGGCTCGAACGGGAGGTCGCGGACGCTCTCGACGTCCGTGATCGGGGCGTCCCACGAGAGGCGGTCGGCGGCGCCCTCGACGAGCGACCGCGTCCCCTCGGTGATCGCGGGGTCCTCGATCACCGCCTCGGGGAACCCCTCGATCACCCGCTCGTAGAGTTCCGGATCGGGCGCCTGGTCCACCGTCGTCCCGACGTAGTGGCCCTTCAGGTCGAGCACCCGGACCGCGTCGGTGGCCGCGAGGTCGGCGACGAGGTCGGCCGTCCAGTCGCTCGTCGGATCGAGTTTCAGTTCGAGGTCGGGGTGTCGGTCGAGGATCGCCTCGACGCGGTCGGTCGTCGGCGGGTCGCCGAGGCGGGTGCTGACGACGAACGTCACCGGCGAGCGCTCGCGGCCGAGCGCCGACGCGAGGTCGGTGTCCGCCTGCCGGAGCGCCAGGTCGAGGGCGGCGCTCTCGAGCGCCCAGCGGCGGTAGTGGCGTGCCGAGGGTCGTTCGGGCTCCTTCGTGGGAAAGAGGTCCGTATCGTCGAGCGCGGCCGAGAACGCGTCGAACGTGAACTCGCCGGTCGGGGCGAGCGCCCCGACGTCGGCGAGGGCGTCGTGATCCTCGGTGTCGTAGGTCACGTCCTCGCCGCGGCCGACACGGCCGTCGCCGTGGAGTTCGAAGACGGTCGTCGCGCGGATGAAGTCGCTGGAGGTGTCGCGCTCGTGGCGGCGGCGGGTCTCGCGGTCGATCCGGAGCGGGAGGTCGGCGAGTCGGTCGTAGAGGGTCACGCCCCACCTACGGGCCACGGGCGCATAACCGTGGGCGGTGGGTCACCGTGCTTCGAGTTTCTTCACCCGCGTCGCGAGCGTGAGAAACGTGGCCGTGAGCGTCAGGACGACGGCGCCCGCGGCGGCGAGTTCGTGGGTCGGCGAGAGGTGGGTGATCGTCCCGTCGACGATGCGCTGGCCGGGGAGCAGGGTGTGGTGGGGCGTCCCCACCACGGGGACGAAGTAGTCGACCAGGTCGTTCAGGCCGTACCACGCGACGGCGACGGCGACGGCGCCCACGGGGAAGTCGCTGTACCGGTGGATGACGAACGCCTCGACGACCATCATGAGGTGACTCCCGAGGAGGAAGGCGTACATCGGGAGCGCGGTGGTCGCGAGGAAGCCGTCGGCGAAGACGAGGAGGACGAAGGGCGTCCAGAGGCCGAGCTTCCAGCAGCCGAAGAAGGCGAGTGCGTCCACCACCTCGTTCGAGCGGCCGAGCGACCAGAGGCCGAGCGAGAGCGCGATGAAGAGCGTCGCGACGGGGCTGTCGGGGACGAGCGGCCACGCCGCGAGCGGTTCGGCCGCGAACTGGAAGCGATAGTACCAGAACCCGAAGACGGTGCCGACGAGGTTGGTGGCGACGACGGCGGGCGCGAGCGAGAGGCCGAGGTTCTCGACGGCCCGCGGAAGCGGGGCGAGCCACCGGGGAAGGGCGTCGGCCTCGGGGAGACCGTCGCCGTCGAAGAGCGCGCGGAGCCGACCGACGGCGGCGGCATCCGGCCCGGAGGACATGCTCGACGGGAGGGACCGGTCCGGTAAATCGGTGGCGGTCCCAGCACGCGGGGCGGTCCGCGGTGTCGGCGGTCAGGGGAGCAACGGGGTGCGGTGGGCGTAGGCCGCCCCGACCAGCAACGTCGCGACGGCCGGGACGCGAACCACGTCCGCCCGTCCCCGGGGACGTCCGGCGTCTCGGACGGGTAGTACGGCGAGAGCGGGCTCCGGCGGTCCGGATCGCGGTCGGTCATGGCCGGGCGTTGGGGCGCTGGACACGTATTCGTCGGGGACGCGTGGTCCCGACCGGCAACGATTACCGGAAGGCCGCCGTTAAGTGGGTCCCACCGTAACGTCAGCCATGACCGAGACGGACCTCGAAGAGCTTCGGCGTGGTACCGAGCTGGTGAAACGTGGATTCGCACGGATGCAGAAAGGCGGCGTCATCATGGACGTCGTCAACGCGGAACAGGCCCGCATCGCGGAGGACTGCGGCGCCGTCGCGGTGATGAGCCTCGAAGCCGTTCCCGCGGACATCCGCAAGCGCGGGGGCGTCGCCCGGATGGCCGACCCCGCGGCACTGACGGAGATCTTGGAGGAGGTGTCTATCCCCGTGATGGGTAAGGCCCGCATCGGCCACACCAAGGAAGCGGAGATCCTCCAGGCGAAGGGTGCCGACATGGTCGACGAGAGCGAGGTGCTCACGCCCGCGGACGACGACTACCACATCGACAAGCGCGATTTCACCGCTCCCTTCGTCTGTGGCGCGCGGAACCTCCCCGAGGCGCTCCGGCGGATCGACGAGGGCGCGGCGATGATCCGAACCAAGGGCGAGGCCGGCACCGGCGACGTGAACCAGGCGGTCACCCACCAGCGGGCGATCAAAGGCGCCATCCGGGAACTCGACGGGATGGCTCACGAGGAGCGCGAGCGGTGGGCACGCGAGCACGGCGCGCCCCGCGACTTGGTCCACGAGACCGCCGAGATGGGGCGGCTTCCGGTCGTCAACTTCGCCGCCGGCGGCATCGCGACGCCGGCCGACGCGGCGCTCATGATGCACCACGGCTGTGACGGCATCTTCGTCGGGTCGGGTATCTTCGGCGCCGAGAACCCCCAGGCGATGGGGACGGCCATCGTCGAGGCGGTCAACAACTGGGACGACCCCGAGCGCCTGGCCGAGATCGCGACGAACGTGGGCAAGGGCATGAAGGGACAGTCGAACGCCGACATGCCCGAAGAGGAGCAACTGCAGGGCCGCGGCGTCTGAGCCGGGACGTCGCTACGTTCGCGCGTCGGACGGTTCCGGACCGTCCGCGCTGGGGCGCCACTTGGCGGCCGGGAACACCATCGAGACGACCGTTCCCTTCGGCTCGTTGTCGGCTATCTCGATCGTTCCGCCGAGGGGGGTCACGAGCCACTTCACGATCCACAGACCCAGCCCGCTCCCGTGTTTGAGCGGTCGCTCCTCGCCGGCTTCGATCACCTCCCGCTCCATCTCGGGGATCCCCTTCCCCCGGTCAGCAACGCTGATTCGGATCGTCCCGTCGGTCCCCTCGGCCACCCGAAGGGTCACCTCGGGGGCGGTCGACGAGTGTTGGATGGCGTTGTCGACGAGTTCTTCGAGCGCGACCCGAACGGCGTATCGATTGGCCAGGACGAACGGATCGGCCCCCTCGACCCGCAGGGTCGCTGCGGGGTGCGCCTCGCGGTAGTCCGCGGCGACCGCCTCCAGTAGCGGCCGTATCCCGACCGGACGCACGTCCCGGATGTGCTGGTAGAGGTCGTCGAACTGTCGGGCCCGCTCCGAGGTGTCGACCAGTTCCTCGGCCGCCGAAACGATCGCCCCGAGATCCGTCCGCGTCTCCTCGAGGGACGCGAGCAGCGAGGGATCCTCGACCGCGTCCTCGACGGCGTCGAGCGTGGTCAGCACCCGCTCGGTGTTGCCGATCACCACGTTGAGCCCGTTCCGGAGGTTGTGCCGGAGGACGCGGTTGAGCACCATCAACTGCTGGCGACGGGCCTTCCGCTCGGTGATGTCCTGGATCGTCCCCCGGAGGACCGTCGTCGGCCCGTCGCCGACCGGCTGGCACGTCGTCCGCACGACCCGGGTCGTCCCGTCGGCGGTGACGAGCTGAGCCTCCACGTCGTACGGGAGGTTCCAGTCGAGTGCGCGCTCGACGAGCCCCCGGATCCTGTCGCGGCTCGTGGGGTGGTAGAACCGCAGAGCGTCTTCGAGCGACGGCTCGTACGACGGATCGACGCCGTGGATCCGGCGGGTGCCCGCCGTCCACCGGAGTTCGCCGGCCTCGACGTCGAGTTCCCACCCGCCGACGTCGGCGGTCTCCTCGGTCCGCGCCGAGAGGTCGCGACTCCGTTCGAGCGCCCGCTCGTGTTCCTTGCGCTCGGTGATGTCCGTCTGGATCGCGACGAAATGTGTGATCGAGCCGTCCTCGTCGTCGACGATGGGGGCGATGGTCTGGTTCGCGATGTAGCTCTCGCCGCCTGCCCGGCGGTTGACGATCTCTTCCTGCCAGACTTCGCCGGCGACGATGGTCTCCCAGAGCCGTCGGAAGTAGTCCGGATCGTGGTGTCCGGAGTTGAGGATGTCCGGCGATCGGCCGACGGCGTCGGCGGCGTCGTACCCGGTCACCGCCTCGAAGGCGGGGTTCACGTAGACGATCCGCCCCTCGAAGTCGGTGATGAAGATCGCGTGCCCGGCGGCCTCGACGGCCCGCTCGAACCACGCCGGGTCCAACTCCCGACACGACGCGTCCGTCCACCCGCCGCCGCGGGCCGAACCGTCGGTGGATCCATCCTCGCCGTCGCCGTCGCTCATGTCCATCGGGTGAACGCCGGGGACGTTTGATAAACCGGCGGGCATCGTCATCGCGTGAGAATCACGACGGCCCGCCACCCCGACCGACGATCAGTCGCGATGCAGCGTGGCGCCGCCGCCGATCTTCGTCTGGTAGGCGCGCGAGTCGACACCCACTTCGGCGAACCCCTCGACCATCGCGGCGGCGATTTCGCGTCGGTCCCCGGGATAACACGCCGCGAGGACACCCGGCCCGGCGCCGCTGACGGTGACGCCCGTGGCGCCGGCGGCGAGGGCGGCCTCCCGCACCTCGTCGTAGCCGGAGATGAGGTCGGCCCGGGCCGGTGTGACCAGGCGGTCGTGCATCCCCTTGCCCACGAGGCGCGGATCGTTCCGACACATCCCGGTCGTCAGCGTGGCGGCCCGACCGACGGTGTAGACGAGCTGTTCCATCGTCGCCCCGGCGGGCACCACGTCCCGCGCGTCGCGCGTCGAGATGGCGATCTCCGGCAAGCAGGCGACGAGCGGGATGTCGGCGTCGACGGTCGTCACGTCCCGGCCCGTGGCGACGGTGAACCCGCCGAGCAGCGCGGGCGCCACGTTGTCGAGGTGGACCTCGCCGGAGACGGTCGCCTCGCCTTTCCCCGCGATGGGGACGAGTTCCTTGCGCGAGAGCCCGCGGTCGTAGAGTTCGTTCAGCGCGAGCGCCGCCGCGGCGGCGCTGGCACCCGACGATCCCAGTCCCGAGGAGGGGCGGATTCCCTTGTCGATGCGGATGTGGGCCGGGGCGTCGAGCGCCTCGGCGACGGCACCGACGGTGTTGTCCGCGGGGTCCTCGGGAATGAACTCGCTCCCGTACCCCCTCACGTCGATGGTCGTCCGGTCGGCCTTCTCGACGCGGATGACGTCCGCCGGCCGGTCGAGGGCCGCGCCGAACACGTCGAACCCGCTACCGAGGTTCGCACTCGTCGCGGGAGCCCTGACCGTGACCATGCCACGGGGTTGCGCGAGTCGGGTCAAAAACCTGCCGAAGGTCGACACTCGTCGCGACCGAACGGGACTTTTCCCTGTCCCGCCCGTCGCCCCGTGTATTGGCGTCCCCGGCGGCGCGACGGGTTCGACGGCTACCGGGCCAGCGCACTCGGCCTCGCCGGCGCCTTCAGCCTCGGGTTCATCGTCGGCCCCACCATCGTCGGCGCTCCCGCCAGCGACTCGGCACTTCCCGGCGGCGCCGCGGGACCCGTGGCTCCGGGGGCTCGCGTTCTTCCACGTCTCCGTCGCCTTCGCCGGCGTGCCGATCACGTTCATCCCCCGTCGCCGGCTCGGTCGTCGCGTTGCTGCTCGGCGTGGTTCGGCGGGGGAACCGGCGGCCCGAGTGGAAGCGACGGTGGGCCGGCCGATCAGTCGGAGGTGGCGACGGGGGTGTCCGTCGACACCAGGTCGAGCACGTCGTCGAAGAAGTCGAGCGAGTCGTTGGGGCCGGGGTGGGCCTCGGGGTGGTACTGGCGCGTGATGACGCCGAGTTCCTCGTTTTCCAGGCCCTCGGCGGTGCCGTCGTTGACGTTCACCTGCGTCACGCTCAGCCGGTCGCCCGGTTCGCCGACGGTGTAGCCGTGGTTCTGGGTCGTCATGACGACCCGGTCGGTCTCCAGGTCGCGGACGGGCTGGTTGACGCCGCGGTGGCCGAAGGCCATCTTCTCGGTGCTGCCGCCGAGGGCGTTGGCGACGACCTGCTGGCCGAGACAGATGCCGGCGACGGGCAGGTCGCCGACGAACTCCTCGACGAGCGCCTCGGCGGCCTCGAAGTTCTCGGGGTCGCCCGGCCCGTTCGAGATGAAGAGGAGGTCGGGATCGACCGCCGCGACGTCCGCGGGGGTCGCGTCGTAGGGGAGGACGTGGACCGTCGCGTCGCGTTCGAGCAGGGACTCGGTGATCGAGCCCTTGGCGCCGCAGTCGATCAGGGCGACCGTCGCGGCCGAGCCGCCCTCGTAGACTGTCGGCTCGTCGACGCTGACCTGCGCCCCGATGTCGACGTGCTCGCTCATGCCCTGGCAGGCGTCGAGCTCCGCCTTCGCGTCCTCGGGCGTCGCGTCGGGACCGACCGCCAGCCCGCACCGCATCGCCCCCTCCTCGCGGATCGAGGTGACCAGCTCTCGGGTGTCGAGGTGGTCGATGGCGGGGACGCCCTCCTCGTTCAGCCACTCGACGACGTCCTCGGTGAACTCGCGGGCGATGGCCGCACGCGGGTGGACGCGGTCGGATTCGAAGCGCTCGGATCGGACGCCGTAGTTGCCGATGAGCGGGTACGAGAACGTGAGCACCTGCTCCTCGTAGGAGGGGTCGGTCAGGCTCTCCTCGTAGCCGGTGTAGGCGGTCGTGAAGACCAGTTCACCACGTGTCCGACCCGGAACGCGGCCACGCGCTTCGACCACGCGACCGTCCTCCAGGGCAAGGTAGGCGTCCGACATTACGAGAAACACAGGCCGTCACCTCAAATAAGCCTTGCTTTCGAAGCTGAGTTACGAAATTCGTAATCGGTAAGTCGGCCCCGGCCGAAGGCGCCGTATGGACGAACTGGACCGTCGGATCCTGGCGATCCTCCGCCGGGATTCGCGGACCCCGTACACCGAAATCGCGGACCGGGTCGGCACCTCCGAGGGGACGGTCCGCAACCGGGTCGAACGTCTCGTCGACGAGGGGATCATCGAGCGGTTCACCGTGGCGACCCGCACCGGCAACGTCAAGGCGATGATCGAGGTGTCGGTGGCCGTCGACGTCGACACCACCGGCGTCTCCGACCGGATGGCCGAGTGGGACGAGGTGGACTTCGTCTGGCAGGTGTCCGGCGAGCGGGACATCGTCATGGTGGTCGACGCCGCCGACACCCGCGCGGTCAACGAACTCATCACGCAGGCGCGGGACCTGGACGAGGTCCAGAACACGAAAACCCGCCTCATCCTGGACGAACGGCTGGGATGACCGCCGGCCGCGAACCGTCACGGGTAACACGCTGGACCGACCATCCGGAGCTATGAGCGACGTAGTCGACGACGACCTCTACCGACGGACGAAGGCGCTGTTGGAGCCCGGCGACATCGAACTCGCGGGGGCCATCGTCCACACCGACCTCACGGGCCAGGAGGACCTCGAGATGCACGAACTCACGGTCGAACTCAACGAGGTCATCGCCGCCCACGCCGGGAAGGGGGAGACGTACATCTACGCCGGCAACGACGACACCGACTTCTCCTCGAACCAGTTCCAGGGCCTGACCGTCGAGGACGACGCGTTCGTCTGGGAGTGCCAGCAGCTCCTCCGGAACGGCACCTTCGACATCGTGTTCTACTACGAGGCCGACGTGGACCAGGAGGCCCTGGTGGCCGACGTCCGCGATCGGGGGTACGAGGTGACGAGCGTGGTGCTCGAGGACGGCGACGTCGCCACCGACGCCTGATAGTGTTTATGCTACCTGTTTACCGGTGGGTCGCCAGAACGGTCCGGCGACCCACCGGTGACCAGTTACAGTACCCCCTCCGAGCCGGACCGTTCGTCCGCCGCCGGCGGACCGCACGACCCGCCGACAGTTTTCACCGCTCGGTAGACGACGGGACGTTTAAGATGCCGTACCTCGGAGGGTGGCGTATGCAACGGAGTCAGGGGGACGTCCGGCCGTCGGGGCCGGCGTCGGCGGGGTCGGGACGGACCCCGAACCGGGAGCTAGCGCCGGTACGTGGCCGGCGCTATTGGAAGAGTTTAGGTAGGACGGACGCAAACGGTGTCGCGAATCGGAGCGTATGATCCACGTGTCCCGAGGTGAGTACCTGTGACGACGGGCGTGATCAGCGGGGTGACGGTCTCCCACCGGCACGCGACCGTCGACGAGATCGAGTCCGCCGCCGCCGAGGACGTGGCTACCGCCGTCCGCGACCTCCTGGCGAGCGACGGCGTCGACGAGGCGTTCGCCCTTCAGACCTGTAACCGCGCCGAGGCGTACGTCGTGAGCGAGGACGCTGCGGCCGGCCGCGCGGCGCTCGCGGACTTCGCCCCCGACGTCCGTGACGGCGCCGTCCGGGAGATGGACCACGAGACGAGCATCCGGCATCTGATGCGGGTGGCCGCCGGGCTCGAATCCCTGGTCCTCGGCGAGGACCAGATCATCGGTCAGCTCCGCACGGCCTTCGAGCGGGCCCGCGGCGCCGGCGGCATCGGTTCGGTCCTCGATCCGTCGATCACGAAGGCCCTGCACGTCGGCGAGCGGGCGCGGACCGAGACCCGGATCAACGAGGGCGTCGTGTCGCTGGGCAGCGCGGCGGTCGAACTCGCCGACCGCGAGCGCGACTTGGACGGGGCGACCGCGCTCGTCGTCGGCGCGGGCGAGATGGGGCGGCTGGCCGCCAAGGCCTTCGACGACACGGGCATCTCGAAGCTCGTGATCGCCAACCGGACGGTCCCACACGCCACCCACCTCGCCGACGAGGTCGAGACGCCCGCGGAGGGCGTCGGCCTCGACCACGCGCCCACGGCGGCCGAGCGGGCCGAGGTGCTCGTCACGGCGACGAACAGCCCGACCCACGTCCTCGGTCGTCCGGCCCTCGACGGCGCCGGCGAAACGCTCGTCATCGACCTCGCCCAGCCGCGGGACGTCGATCCGGCGGTCGACGACCTCGCTCCCGTCGTGGCCTACGACATCGACTCCCTGGAGGCGATCACCGACGAGACGCGGGAGCGCCGCCGCGAGGCCGCCGAGACGGTCGAACGGATGATCGACGAGGAGTTCGAGCGGCTGATCGACTCGTTCAAGCGACGGCAGGCCGACGAGGTCATCAGCGCGATGTACGAGAGCGCCGAGATGGTCAAAGACCGGGAGCTCCACACCGCCCTGTCGCGACTGGAGTCCCAGGGCGAGTTGACGGAGGAACAACGCGAGACGGTCGCCTCGCTGGCCGACGCCCTCGTCGGTCAGTTGCTCGCCGCGCCGACCAAGAGCCTGCGCGACGCCGCCGCCGAGGACGACTGGACGACGATCCAGACCGCACTCGGCCTGTTCGACCCCGAGTTCGGCGGCGACCGCCCGTCCACCCCGACGGCCCAGACGCCCCGCGAGGGCGCCGACGCCGACGACATCCCGCAGCACGTCCTCGACCGGCTGAACGAGGAGTAGGCGCCCCAACCGTTATTCCACGTCCGGTCGACAAGCAGGTATGCCCGACCGCCTCGACGACGACGAGGTCGACCGCCGCCTCCCGGACGACTGGGAGCGCGACGGCGACGAAATCGTCCGCACGTATCCGTTCGACGACTACCTCGACGGCGTCACCTTCGCGACCCGGGTCGCGGAGGTGGCCGACGAGGAGTACCACCACCCCGAGATCACGATCCGCTACGACGAAATCGAGGTCCGACTGACCAGCCACGAGGCGGGCGGGATCACCGACGCCGACCTCCGTCTCGCGGGCCTGTTCGACGCCGAACGGTGACGGACGCCGCCTACGTCTTCCGCGTGACCGTCGCCCTCGATACGACGCGCGTCGAGGCGGACCCGGACACCTTCGAGACGGTCGTAACCAGACCCGCGGACGAACCGGGAACCGACGGTTGGCTGTTCTTCCGCGACGCCTGCTGGCGCGGCGAGGTGAGCGACGAACGCCACCTCCGGACGCTGGCCGCGGAGTGGCTCTCGGCCCCCGTGACGGACGTCCGGTTCAGCGAGTTGCGCACCGACGAGGCCCACCTCGATGCCCTCCGGGCCGCCATCGCCGACGACCCTGCCTTCGACGACCCACCGCGGGACGTCCTCCACGCGCACCTCGGCAGTTCGATCCGCGTGATGGAGTGATCAGGGCCCCCCGGGACGGGGGTCGAACGGCGTCCAGTCGCCGTTTCCGGTCGCGAGCCCGCGGGTGCGGAGCTCCGGCCCCGCGTCGCCGTCGCGGACCTCGATCCGGGCGCCACAGAACTGCCCGACGGTGCTGACCGTCCGCGCGTCCTGTGTCTCAGGGTCGATGAGGAAGACGCCGAACCCGTCGACGCTGTCGATGCGACCGACCATGGTGTGGACGAACCGCGAGACCGTCTGGAGGTCGCTGAACGAGAGCAGGGTCGACACCGAACAGACGCCGGTCCGGACGCGGTCGAGTCCCGCCTCGTGGAAGGTTCGATAGAGCTTCGAGTACCGCATCCCGACCCCGGTCAGATCGGCGGGCCCGGAGACGCCGACCACCCGTGCGGGGAGGTCGTCGTCGCCGTCGCCGACGCAGTCGACGACGGCCGTCCGATCCGGACCGACGGTCAGCCCCGCGGTACGACAGTCCTCGATCACCCGCCTCGCCCGCGCGTTGGTCGTGATGACGATGGTGCCCTCGTCGTCGCCACCGACGAGGAGCCGGAAGGCGAGCTGGCGGGTGCCGGCGTGGGTCGGTCCCGAGAGGAGGACGCTCGTCCCGGGCCTGATCGGCGGGACGGGGAGGTCGGCGAAGGTGTAGTCCCCCTCAGACATCCCGATCACCGCCCGCGCGGGTTCGCGGGCGCGCCTCCGGCGCCGTCGCGGTCGACCCGAGCGCCTCGTCGACGGGCCACGCGGCGGCCACGCCGGGGGTCGCGTGTCGCGTCCGCTCCGCCGGCTCGATCGAGCAGACGTTCATCGACGGATAACCGTGTGGAACCCCTATTAATACTGGCGTGACCGGGCCGGAACACACTTGATCCGTCCGCGCCTACCGAGGAACGAATGGTCGCACACGCCTACGACTTCTGGCTGTTCGACCTCGACGGGACGCTCGTGGACGTGGAGCCCTCCTACGCCCGGGAGGTGTTCGAGCGCGTCGGCGACCGGCTCGGCCGGGACTTCTCCGAGCGCGAGGTCGAGATCCTCTGGCACGGTCTCTCCGGGGAGCGGACCCCCCAGCTTCGCGAGTGGGGGATCGATCCCGACGCGTTCTGGGCGACGCTCCACGACGTCGAGGATCCCGCGGCCCGCGCCGACGCCACCTTCCTCCACGACGACGCCGCGTTCGTCGCCGACCTCGATCGGCCGGTCGGCCTGGTCACCCACTGTCAGGAGTACCTGGTCGATCCGGTCCTCGACGGCCTCGACATCCGGGACTGGTTCGACACCGTCGTCTCCTGTACCCACGAGATCGGATGGAAGCCCGACCCTGCCCCCGTCTATCGCGCGATGTCGGACCTCGGCGTCGAGGACGGGACGGCCGGCACCCTCGTCGGCGACGGTCCGAACGACGTGGGGGCGGCGTGGAACGCCGGCCTCGACGGCGTGCACGTCGAGCGGCACGGTCCGTACCGTCGGGGGCGCTGTGTCCTCGGCGACTACCGCGTGCGGTCGCTCGACGAACTGCGGGCGACGCCGCGAGCGGCGGGCGACTGATCCCGACTCGCGTTCGCCGGCCCCATACGGATTATTGTAACTGGTTGCCGGTGGTTCGCCGGACCGTCTCGGCGAACCACCGGTACTGACGTACAATAAACAGTATCACTCCCCGCCCGTCTCGGTCCGCAACAGGATCAGCCCCTCGCTCGTCACCGCGAGTTCCTGATCGGCGAAGAAAAAGCGCACCTGAATCCCGCTCCGCGAATCCCCGTCCGGTCGGCTGAGGAGCGCTTCGAGCATCTCGGCGTCGATGCTCTCGTACAGCGGCGGCGCCGACGCGTCCCGGCCGGTGTACTCCTCGACGGCGGTGACGATGGTCGTCGCGAGGTCGGTGCTCTCGTCGCGCCACTCGTACCGTTCGATGGGAACCCAGGCGCCCGAGCGGTCGGGGCCCGCCGCCCGGCGTTCGGGACGGGGTGCGATCCCCGATCCGTTCGTCGTGTCGGGGTCGTCGACGCGGGCGTCCCCCGGCATCGGTACGACCGCCGCGACGTGGTCGAGGAGGGTGGCGAACGCGTCGCCGGTCTCCTTCTCGACGTGTCGCGTCGCCACGTGGTGGGTGGCGCCGGGGATCGACTCGCGGTCGGCGGCGGTGAAGAGGACGACCGGGAGGTCCGGGTCGACGTCGGCCGCCCGGACGACGAACGGGGTGCCACCGTCCGTTCGGATCGAGTCGCTGACCAGGCAGTCCACGTCGCGGTCGGTCAGAGTCGTCAGGCCGTCCGCGGGATCGGACGCCGTCAGCCACGTCACCGCCGCGTCGTTGGCCCGCTCGCTCGACAGGTCGAGCACCGAGCGGTCGTCGTCGACGTGGAGGACGGTCGGCTGAGTCGACACGACGGCACCTTGTCCGCCGGGGCACATATACTCTCGGGCACGTGAACGGGTACCGACGCGCCCACGCCGGTCAGGCCTCGAAGCCGTCGAGGTCGGCAACGGCGCCGTCGAGCGCCGACTCGACGGCGCGCTCGAGCGCCGTGACCCCCGGCTTGTCGGTGCGGTCGGGGTTCGCCAGCACGCGGACGGATTCGGTGCCGACGGGGACGAACCCGCAGTCGAGCGTGTCGGCGGTCGCCCGGAGGCCGAGGCCCGCATCGGCTGCCCCGTCGAGGACCTTCCGCGCCGGGCTCTCGAACCCCTTGACGGTCAACTCGTAGCCGTCGATGGCGGCGGTCAGATCGCGGCGCTCGGTCGCCCGTCTGTTGGCCAGGCGGTCCAACTCGGCGTCGAGGCTGGCGCGCAGGCCGGCGTCTGTCGCCCGGTTGACGAACCGGAGGTCGCGGTCGACTAGGTCCGCGAGGCCGTCGACCCCCGCGGGGTTGCCGGCGGGGACGACGAGGCCCCACTCCCGGGTCCACCCGCCGAGGTCGACGGCGTCGACGTCGCGGTCCGTCGGGCCGGAGACGACCGCCACGTCGGGGACGCCGTCGCGCAAGCGCCGTCGCCCCTGTCGGCTCCCGACGTCGAGGTAGCGGGGGCGTTCCAGTCGGTCGAGCAGGCGGGAGAGTGCGGGGTCGTCCTCGCCGACGCCGAGGAGGGTCGGCGGGCGGACGTCCGGCGAGAACAACTGCACCGTGACCCGCTCGCCCTCGGCGAGGTAGTCGGTGTCGGCGTCGACTTCGACGATGCCGTCGGCCTCGACGAGGCTCGTCGTCGCGCCGCTCCCCTTGTCGACGGGGTAGACGAGGGTGTCGGCCTCACCGTCACCCGCCTCGACCAGCCCGACGGGCATGAGGCGGGTCCGCCCCTCCGAGTATCGCTCGCGGACGGCCATCCGCCCCTCGACGGTCGCGGTGCGGGGTTCGGGCAGCCCCGCCGCCTCGCGGATCGCCGGCGCGACGAACGTCCGGAAGATGGTGAGCGCGGAGACGGGATAGCCCGGCAGGCCGACGTACGCGGAGTCCTCCAGTCGGCCGACGAGCATGGGTTTGCCCGGCTTGACCGACACGCCGTGGAGGAGGAGTTCCCCCTCGCTCTCGATGACGCGGTAGATCACGTCGACGGCGCTCGCGGAGGTCGACCCCGAGGAGAGGACGAGGTCACACTCGTCGGCGGCCTCGACGAGCAGGCGCTCCATCTCGTCGTAGTCGTCGCCGGCGTGGGGGTAGAGCACGGCCTCGCCGCCCGCCTCCTCGACCCCCGCGGCGATGGTGTAGGAGTTCACGTCGTAGATCTGGCCGGCCTCGCTGTGGAGGTCGCCGCCCGGTCGAACGAGTTCGTCGCCGGTCGAGACGATGCCGACCGTGGGCGTCCCGCGGACGGGCACCGTGTCGACGCCGAGCGCGGACAGCAGGCCGATCTCGCGGGGCGTGATCAGGGTGCCCGGACCGAACGCCCGGGAGCCGGCGGCGACGTCCGCGCCCGCGACCATCACGCGGTCGCCCGGCGCGACCGAGGTTCGGATCGCGATGCCCGCGTCGGTCTCGTCGGTGCGCTCGACCATGACGACGGCGTCGGCGCCCGGTGGCAACACTGCGCCGGTCGATATCTCGGCACAGGTCCCGTCCCGCACCTCGACGTCGGGTTCGGCGCCGGCGTGGACCGTCCCGATCAGGTCGAGGACGGCGGGATCGGCCTCGTCGGCGCCGAAGGTGTCGCTGGCGCGGACGGCGTAGCCGTCGACGCTCGCGCGGTCGAACCCCGGGACGTCGAGCTCGGCGTCGATTCGCTCGGCGAGGACCCGGCCCCGGGCCTCGTCGAGGGGAACCCTCTCGGGCTCGGGCGACAGATCGAGCGAGTCGACGGCTTCGCGGGCCGCGGCGGGCGAGGCGAGGTCACGGAACTGGCGTCGGTCGCTCATCGGCGACCACCCCCTCGACGGTCGGTCACGCCGACCACTCCCAGTCCTCGACCGCGACGCGTTCGCCGGCGTCGTACCCCTCCCGGGCCTCGGGGACGACGACCCAGCCGTCCGCGAGGGCGACGCTCGAGAGGACGCCCGACCCGCTGGCGCGGGTGGGTTCGGCGACCGGGCGGTCCCCGTCGCCCTCGCTCAGGCGTACCCGGGCGAACGTCCGGGTGCCGGGTTCGCTGGATATCTTCCGGGACAGTTCGGCCTCGACGGTCGGGTGTTCGGGTACGGGCATGTTGCCGACGCGTTTGAGGATGGGCCGCAGGAACTGGACGGCGTTGACGATGCAGGCGACGGGGTAGCCCGGGAGCATGACGACAGGGGTCCCCTCGACGACCCCGAGGGCGACGGGGTGGCCGGGTTTGAGGGCGACGCCGTGGACGAGTACCTCGCCCAACTCGTCGACGACCTCGGGGGTGTAGTCGCGCTCGCCGACCGACGAGCCGCCGGTGGTGACGACGACGTCCTTCGCGAGGTCGCGCTGGATCGCGGCGCGGATGGCGTTGGGGTCGTCGTCGACGACGTTCCGGTAGGTCGGGATGGCGCCCCAGCGGTCGGCCATGCGCGAGACGGTCAGGCCGTTGGTCTCGATCACCTCGCCGGGCTCGGGGTCGCGCTGGACGAGTTCCTCGCCCGTCGGGATCACGCCGACGGTCGGCGGGTCGTACACTTCGACCTGGTCGACGCCGACGGACTTCAGCAGGCCGAGATCCGAGGGGCGGATCCGGTGGCCCGGTTCGTACAGTCGCTCGCCCTCGGCGACGTCCTCGCCGACGTCGCCGACGTTCTCGCCCTCGGCGACGGCGTCGAACACCTCCACCTCGTCGCCGACGGTCTCGGTGTGTTCGACCATGACGACGGCGTCCGCGCCCTCGGGCAGGTCGCTGCCGGTGTGGACCCGGACGGCCTCGTCGGGGTTCACGGCGCCCTCGCCCTCGCGGAGGACGGTCGGCGACCGGTCGCTGGCGCCGAAGGTGTCGCTGGCGCGGACGGCGTAGCCGTCCATCGCCGCGCGGTCGTAGCCGGGGACGGGCGACGGGGCGGTCACCGTCTCGGCGAGGACCCGGCCGTCGGCTCGGCCGAGCGCCACCCGCTCGGTTCGGTCGTGTCCGGCGACCGTCTCGAGGACGGTCTCCAGGGCCTCGGCGACGCGGGTTCGGTCCTTGAACCCCGCGCGTTCGAGGTCGTCGTGACTCATACCCGTCCTTGCGTTCGCGGATACAAAAACCCGTAGCCGGCCCGCGGGGGCCGACGGCCGCGGGCGGCCGCCGACACCGCGGCCTTTTTCGATCCCCGCGCCTTACCCCATCCCATGTCAGCACTGCGGGACGCGCTTCGGGACCTCCCCGAAGCAGTGTTCGCGGATCTGCTCGAGAGCGAGGACGCCTACCTGCTGGTCGTCGACCTGCCGGGGGCCACCGCGGACACCGTCGACGTCCGCGTCGAGAAGGGTCGCCTGCACATCGAGGCCCGGCGGGAGAAGGATCTCCCCCCGTCCTTCGAGTACGTCCGCGAGGACCGGCCGCTCTTCCTCGACGCGGAGCTGCCCCTCCCGCCGGACGCGACGGGCGCGGGGGCCGAGGGGTCGACGGACCGCGGCATCCTCGAACTCCGACTCCCCAAGTACGAGGCCGCGCCGGAGCAGCCCATCCCCATCGAGGACGCGTAAGCCCGGGTGGTTACGCTGGTCAACCTCCGCGCGTACTGGCGCTTCGTCCGCGTCCTCTACCAGTTTTTCCCCCTGATCATCGCGTACTGGCGCGACCGCCGGAAGTACTTCCTGTTCGGCGGCCGCCGCAGCGTCGACCCGGAGACCCAGCGGGAGCGCGCCGACCGCCTCCTCGACTCGCTGCTCACCCTCGGGCCGACGTTCATCAAACTCGGGCAACTGCTGTCGACCCGGCCGGACGTCCTCCCGCCGGCGTACATCGACGTCCTGACCAGCCTCCAGGACGACGTGCCGCCGGCGCCGTGGGCCGAGACGCGGCCCGTCCTCGAAGCCGACGTCGGCGAGGTCGACGAGGTGTTCGACGACTTCGAGCGCGAGGCCATCAGCGGTGCCAGCCTCGGGCAGGTTTACCGGGCCACCTACGAGGGCGAGCGGGTGGCGATCAAGGTCCGACGGCCGGGGGTCGAGGACCTCGTGGAGGCGGACCTCCGGGCCATCGCGTGGCTCCTGCCCATCCTCCTCCGGTTCACCGACGAGGCGCGGAGTTTCTCGGTGTCGAACCTCGCCGACGAGTTCTCCGACACCATCCGTGAGGAGATGGACTACTCGCGGGAGCGTCGGATGCTCGGCGAGATCCGGGAGAACTTCGAGGGCAACGACCGAATCCGCATTCCCGGGGCCGTCGACGAACTCTCCGGCGAGCGCGTCCTCGTGATGGAGTACATCAGCGGGACCAAGATCAACGACGTCGACCGCCTCGACGAGATGGGGCTGGACCGGAGCGACCTCGCCGAGAGCCTCCAGCGCATCTACCTCCAGATGATCATCGAGGACGGGGTCTTCCACGCCGACCCGCACCCGGGCAACCTGTCGGTCGCCGAGGACGGCTCGATCATCTTCTACGACTTCGGCATGAGCGGGACCGTGGACGCGTTCTTCCAGGACAAGATCGTCGACTTCTACATCGCCGTCGCCAACCAGGACATCGACGGCATCCTCGATTCGATGGTCGAGATGGGGACGCTCAGTCCCACCGCCGACCGCGAGGTGATGGGGCAGGTGATGGAACTCGCCATCGCGGACGTGCGCGGCGAGGACCTCGAGCAGTACCGCGTCCAGCAGGTCATCCAGCAGGTCGAGGACACCATCTACGAGTTCCCGCTACGCCTGCCGCGGAACTTCGCGCTCATCATGCGGGTCGCGACGGTGGTCGAGGGCGTCTGTGTCACCCTCGACCCCGACTTCGACTTCATCAGCGTCGCCACCGACTACCTCTCCGAACAGGGGTACCGCGAGGAGGGTGTTCGGCAGGCCGTGGAGTCCGCGGGCGACCAACTCGAGGAGACGGCCCGCTCGCTGGTGACGGTCCCGCCGAAACTCGACGACGTGCTGGATCGGGTCAAACGGGACGACCTCACCGTTCAGATCCAGATCGACGACGAGCACGACGTGTTGGATCAACTCGCGAAGCGCATCGCCTACAGCATCCTGGCCGCCGTCGGTGTGCTCTCGACGGCCATCCTCTACTCGTTCAATCAGGCGCCCGAGGCGGCCATCGTCGCGGGCGTCATCACCCTCCCCGTGGGCCTCCTGCTCTATCGTTCGCTGCGGCGGAAACGCGGCGTGCGTGCGCGGCCCCAGTTCACCAGACAGGAGATGCGTCGCCGCCGGGACGAGTAGGGCGTCGCCGCCGCGACGAGTAGGGCGTCGCCGCCGGGACGGGGAGGGTCGCCGCCGGGACGAACGATCCGTCGCCGGCGTAACGAATACGCCGCGCAGAGCTTTCCAAACCGTTTATACACCGCCTTCCGTTATCGATCCGTATGGCGAGAGAGCAAAAGCAGGTGCGAGAACTGCAGGAGGGGAGCTACGTGATGATGGAGGACTCCCCGTGTAAGATCAACGCGTACAGTACGGCCAAACCGGGGAAACACGGGAGTGCCAAGGCTCGCATCGAGGGGACGGGCGTCTTCGACGGCAAGAAGCGATCGCTCAGCCAGCCGGTCGACGCGAAGGTGTGGGTGCCCATCGTCGAGCGGAAGGGCGGACAGGTCGTCTCCGTCTCCGGCGACGACGCCCAGATCATGGACCTCGACACCTACGAGACGTTCACGATGCGGATCCCCGAGGACGAGGATCTCTCGCCGGACGACGAGATCGAATATCTGGAGTACGAGGGTCAGCGGAAGATCGTGTAGATGTTTCCCGGTGCGACCGCCGACCGTGCGGCTGCGGCGTACGTCGTCGTCGGCGCACCGCTCGATCGCTCGACGACCTTCCAGCCGGGTGCACGGTTCGGCCCCGATCGGATCCGGCGGTTCGCCGAATCGTTCGAGGATTACGACCACCACACCGACCGACACTTCTCGGAACTCGGCGTCCACGACGCCGGCGACCTCCGTGCCTGGAGCGACGCCGCCGAGTACGTCGACTTCCTCACGGGCGAACTGACGGACGCCGTCGACGACGGCGCCACGCCCGTGCTGTTGGGCGGGGAACACACCGTCACCGTCGCGGGCGTCCGAGCGGTCGACCCCGACCTCTTCGTCTGTCTCGACGCCCACCTCGACCTCCGGGAGTCGTTCGACGGCGACCCCTGGAGCCACGCCTGCGTGACCCGCCGGGCGCTCGATACGGCAGATCACGCCGTGATCGTCGGCGCCCGCGCCGGGAGCGAGGCCGAGTGGGCGCGGGCACGCGAGGACGACGTGACCGTCCTCCCACCCGAGACGGTGGCCGAGCGGGGGGCCGACGCCGTCCGCGAGGCCATGGCCGCGGCGGTCGACCTCGACGCGGCGACGACCTACCTCAGTGTCGACGTCGACGCCGCCGATCCGGCGGTCGCGCCGGGCACCGGAACGATGGAACCGGGCGGGCTGTCCGCCCGTGAGATCCGAGACGTCGTCCGGGCGGTCGCCCCCGACGCGGCCGGCGTCGACGCCGTCGAGGTGAACGACCGCGACGACGGGCAGGCCGCGACCCTCGCCGGCGCGCTCCTCCGCGATTTCGTCTTCGCGCACGCCGGCCCGTAGCCTACAAATCCCCGCCGGCCGACGGGCCGGTATGGACCGCAGCGAGTTCGCCGACCGACTCGACGAGGAACTACGCACCGACGACTACGCCGACCTCGACGCGAGCGCGAACGGGTTGCAGGTGGGCCACCGGGAGGGCGACGTAGAGCGCGTCGCCCTCGCCGTCGACGCTGCCGGGGCGACGATCCACGAAGCGATCGAGCGCGACGCCGACGTCCTTCTCGTCCATCACGGCCTCGCCTGGGACGGCTTCGACCGACTCACCGACCTCCACTACGATCGGGTGGCGCCGCTCGTTCGCGAGGACGTGGCGCTGTACGTCTCCCACCTACCGCTGGATGGGCACCAGGAACTGGGCAACGCCGCCGGCGTCGCCGACGTCCTCGGACTCCGGGACCGCGAGCCGTTCGGGGCGTACGGTCCGGAGGTCGTCGGCACCCGCGGGACGGCGGCTGAGCCCTACGCCGTCGACGACCTGGCCGCCCGTCTGGACCGGGAACTCGACACCGAGACGCAGGTACTCGATTTCGGTCCCGACGAGATTCGGGAGGTCGGCATCGTCACCGGGAGCGGCGTGGACTGGATCGAAGCGGCCGCCGCCGCCGGCCTCGACGCCCTCGTGACGGGTGAGGGCAAACAGGCCGCGTACCACGAGGCCCGGGACCGCGGGGTCAACGTCTTCCTCGCGGGCCACTACGCCACCGAGACGTTCGGCGTCCGGCGGGTCGGTGACCTGCTCGAGGAGTGGGGCATCGAGACGACGTACGTCGAGCATCCGACGGGGCTCTGAGCGGCGCGCGGGATCGGACCGTTGAAACCGCTCGGACGCGGAGGCCCGGACATGACCGACGACGACGGCGACGAGGGCGGCGAGGTACCCCGCGAGGAGTTCCACGAGGACCCGCTCGGTCACGCCGAGGTGTGGGCGGGAATGACGGTCGGCGACCTCGCGACGGAGTACGGCAAGGCGGGCATCGGCGCGGCGGACCTGAGCCGGGCGGTCGACGTCTACGCCGAGATGCTGGGCCGAGACGACGTGACCAACTTCTTCGGCCTCGCGGGCGCGATGGTGCCCGGCGGGATGCGGTCGGTGGTGACGGAGCTGATCCGCGACGGCCACATCGACGCGCTGGTGACGACGGGCGCCAACCTCACCCACGACAGCATCGAGGCCGTCGGCGGGAAACACCACCACGGCCGGACCGGCCCCGAGGGCGCGGAGCGCGAACACGACGAGCAGCTCCGCGACGAGGGGGTCGACCGCATCTACAACGTCTACCTCCCCCAGGAGCATTTCACGCTGTTCGAAACCCACCTCCGCGAGCACGTCTTCCCGGAGTTCGACGGTACCGTCGCCATCAGCGAGTTCACGCGGGAACTCGGCCGCGCGAACAGCGAGGTCAACGAACGCGAGGACGTGGCCGAGGACGCAGGCATCGCCGCCGCGGCCTACGAACACGACGTCCCCGTGTTCGTGCCGGCGATCCAGGACTCCGTACTGGGGATCCAGGCGTGGATGCACTCGCAGGTGTCGTCGTTCACGCTCGATGCCCTCGCGGACATGACGAACGTCACCGACGTGGCCTTCGACGCCGAGAAGACGGGGGCGACGGTCGTCGGCGGCGGCGTCCCGAAGAACTTCGTCCTCCAGACGATGCTCACGGTGCCCGAGGCCTACGACTACGGCGTCCAGCTCACCACCGACCCCGCCTCGACCGGCGGCCTCTCGGGGGCGACCCTCGACGAAGCGCGGTCCTGGGGGAAGCTGGAGAAGTCGGCGAAGAACGTCACCGTCCTCGGCGATGCCACGATTACCCTCCCGCTTCTGGTGGCCGGCGCCCGCGACCGGATCGAGTGATGTCGCCACCCCGTCCGGGCGACGAGGCCCCACGGCGGCGTCGGAGGGAAACCCGTTTGGGCCTCCACCCCGGACGGTTCACCGGCCGATGACGAGCGCACCACTCCGAGTCGGGGTGGCACCCGACGACGACGAGCCCTATGAGTGCCGAGGCCGCCATTTTTGACGGTAGACTCAGTGCCTAAGGGTATCTGGTTGTGGCCACGGTAGACATAGGCCCGGTCAGATTGTCGTCGGGCAGGCAGACACGGATTTAAGAACATTGCCGAGCAATCATACGGTATGGCCGCCGAGATCACCGACCGGGTTCGAGAGATCGCTGAAGCCCGCGGTCTTCCGGAGTCCGAAGTACTCGAGCGGGCACTCGAACGCGGTCTCGAACACCTGTGGGAGGACCTCGTGCTCGCACAGTACCTCGACGGCGAACTCGACCGCGGGGAAACAATCGAACGTGTCGGTCGGACGAAAGTCGAGCGAGCGGAGCGAGAGCGTGAGGTCGTCGAGGAAGATGTCGACTGGGGTTTGAACGCGTGACGCTTGCGGCTGTCTCGGATTCGGGACCGCTCATTCACCTCGCCGAAATCGATTCGCTCGAACTGTTCGCCACGTTTGATACACTCCTCGTTCCAGAGACGGTTTCCAAGGAAGTCGAGGCCGGTGGTGTTCCCGACGGGTTGGCCGACCTCTCATACGAACTCATCGAAGCCGATGAAAGCCGCGTCGTAACTGAAAAACTGGACGCCGGAGAACGCGCCGCGATTGCGGTCGCTGAAGAGCGGGGAGTCGTTCTCCTAACCGACGACCTCGCTGCCAGAGAGGTAGCATCCGACGCGGGCATCGAAGTGCACGGCTCTATCGGCGTCATCGCGCTCGGTCACGCTCGGGAATTACTAGATAGAGACGAGGCGGCGGCACTCATGCGGGCACTCCAACGTGAGACGAGCCTGTTCGTGACCGAGGCGATCGTGGAGCAAGGCATCCAGATGCTGGACGAACAGTAACGGAACGAACGGGCTCTATAGCCGTGCTAAACACATCCACTATGGATAGATCCCGAGTCGTGAGTGCCGAGGCCGTCCCATTTTGCTGCCCGAGTTCCGCCCAAAATAAACTATACGAGGATTTTATAATGTGATATGATGTCACGGATGTTCGGAAACAGACGACCGAACGCGGCTTCTACGCTCCCCACCGAACTTCGACAGCCATTCAGAAACTTCCTCGAAGTTCTCTTTATACCAAGATTTATTACGAACCACAAACAACGTCCTACTGGACGCGAGGTGACCACCCATGTCCCTCCCGACCAGTCCAGCGAACTCCTGGCTCCAGAGCACCGACTTCCCGAGCCGACTGTTCGAGACGGGTCGCAACGACTACGAACTGTACGAGGAGGACGACGAGTTCGTCCTGAGCGTCGAGATGCCGGGCTTCGATCCCGCGGAGATCACCGTCTCTTGGGACGACCCCGTCCTCAACGTCGCCGCCGAACACGCGGACGAGCAACGCGGGGAGCGCAGGACGTATCACCGCCGGTTCCGCTTCCCGAAGACGGTCGACGACGAGGAGATCACGGCGCAGTACACCAACGGCATCCTCGAAGTCCGGTTGCCGGTGATGGCCGAGGCGACCCAAGGGACCGAAATCGAGATCCGGACGTAGCGCCGACCGTCGACGGATCGATCGTCACACGAAACCGACGAAAACGTGGTTTCGACGCCCGGGTTCGACGCTACGGGCGACGAATCCGGTTCGAAGTTCCGAAACGTCGTTCGTTCGATGTGACGTTCATTTTCGCATATTCGAACGATCCGACGGCCGTTTCACGGACGAATGCGGAACGCTTAACAGTACACCCGGGTTCGTCGTAGACGCAATGGCAAACGGTAAGGTTGATTTCTTCAACGACACTGGCGGCTACGGTTTCATCGATACTGAGGATGCTGACGAGGACGTTTTCTTCCACATGGAGGACGTCGGCGGTGAGGATCTGACCGAGGGGACCGAGATCGAATTCGACATCGAACAGGCCCCCAAGGGCCCCCGCGCGACGAACGTCGTTCGGGTTTAAACACGACGAGGCCGTCACCTCGCGGTGACGATCACGTCCGTATTCCCTCATACTGTTTATTGTAAGCCAGTACCGATGGTTCGCCTGGACAGCCCGGCGAACCGCCGGTAAACGGTTACAATAATCCGTATCAGACGCCAACCGGCGAGCGGCCGCGCCGGCGACGTGCCGGCGCTTCCGTCCCGTTCTCGGCGGTTCGCTGGACCACGTACCGACGGCCGACCATCGGGTCGAGGAGGGCGTCGACCGGCGCCCGGTCGTCCCGGAGAACGGGCACGTCGTCGGTCGGCGGCGGCGGCCGGTAGTATCCGATCTCCCGGCGGAGGTCGATCCCGATCTCCCGCCGGTCGTTTCGCCGCCGTAACGCATCCTCGGTGAGCCGTTCGTCCGACTTCGTGGCGACGACCTCCACGTTCTGGACGGCGCTCCCCTCCGCCGTGGGGAAGGTGTACACCTGCGGGTAGACCCGCGCCATCGTCTTGTACTCCGCGCGGTAGAACTTCGAGGCCGGGCCGCTGGGGGCGGAGATCAGGTTGGCGAAGAGGACGCCGTCGTCGTCGAGTCGCGACTCGGCGAGGCGCATGAACTCGACGGTGGTCAACTGGAAGGGGACCTTGTCCTTCTTGTAGGCGTCGAGGACGATCAGATCGTAGGTGTGGTCCGTCTCCCGGAGGAACTGTCGACCGCCCGTGTTGTGGACGTTCAGTCGCTCGGACTCCTCGAGGTCGAAGTAGCGTTTCGCGGCCCCGATCACCGCCGGGTCGATCTCGGCCACGTCGACGGTGACGTCGTACGCCTCGGCGAAGTGCTTGGGGCCGGTGAACCCGCCGCCGCCGACGAACAGCACCCGGTCGACGTCCTCGGTCATGAGCATGGGGAGATGGAAGTAGCGTGTGTAATCGAAGACGTGGCGGTCGGGATCGGAGACGTCCATCGCGCTGTGGGGCTGGCCGTCGAGGTACAGCGTCCGCACGTCGCCGAGTTGGGTGACCTCGAGTTCCTGGTAGGGCGTCTGTGTCTGGTGGAGGACGGGCCCGCCGGGCGAGACGCCCAGCGTGCCGCTGAAGCCGGCGCCGACGACCAGCAGGGCGACGACGACGCTCGCGACGGTCGGCTCCCGTCGGCCGCCCCGCCAGGTGAGCCACAGCGCCGTCGCGACGAGCAACAGCCCGAAGCCGACGCCGATGGCCTCCACCCCGAGCGCGGGGATCAGGACGAACGTCGTCCCGAAAGCGCCGACGATGCTGCCGACGGTGCCGACGGCGTAGACGTGACCCGACGCCGCCCCCACGCCCTCCGTCTCGGAGAGTTCGGCGGCGTAGGGGCTGATGAACCCCAGCAGGTACGTCGGCGGCCCGAACAGGAGCGC
Organism: Haloplanus salinarum; assembly: GCF_009762275.1. Lineage (NCBI taxonomy): Archaea > Methanobacteriati > Methanobacteriota > Halobacteria > Halobacteriales > Haloferacaceae > Haloplanus > Haloplanus salinarum. The sequence goes on from NZ_CP034345.1 coordinate 2,688,385, forward strand.
CACGGCGGGCAGGGAGGCAAAGCGGCCGGGCAGGGGTACGGCCCCGGCCGTCGCCAGCAGGAGGTCGCTCGCGAACACCACGAGCGCGACGTAGGCGGCCGTTCCCAGGAGGAGCCACGCGAGGCGCTCGTCGGTGGCGCGATCGGCCGCCCGCCGTCCGCCGAGGTGATAGCCGAGCGAGAGCGCGGCGAGGAAGACGGCGATGATGCTCCCCCAGGTGTAGATGCTGGAGCCGAACTGCGGGGCGACGATCCGTCCGGCGAGGATCTCCAGACCCATACTGGCGACCCCGGAGACGAACACCGCGAGTTCGGGTCCGGACGGTCGGAGGACGCGAGCGCGGAGCGACGCCATCGTCCCCCCTTTCGTCACGGTGGGGTTAAGCCTTGGCTCGGTCGCGGCGCGGAACTTATCCGGGCGACTCGCGTACCCCTCCCGACGATGGCCGAGGGCGACGGGGACGACGGCGGCTGCAAGATCGACGACGTCTGTGCCAGTCGGGGACTGTCGACGCTGCCCGAGCGGTTGGTCCGTAGACGGCGGACGGGCGGCGACAGCCTCCGTGACCTCGAACGCTTCTTCAACCGCGAGGTGCTCGCGGCGGCGATGCGGGCGGCCGGGATGGAACTCCTGGACGACGAGGCGGCGAACGTCTACCGGCTGTTGACCGGCGACGACGTGAGCGACGCGGCGCGCACGGAGGCTCGGGACCGACTGACGCGCGCCGGCGTCGACGTGGAGCGCCTCCGCGAGGACTTCGTCACCTACGGCACCGTCCGCACGCACCTCCGGGAGTGTGCGGACGTGGACACCGGCCGGGAGGCGGAGTCGGTCGACGAGCGCACCGTCACCGACACCGTCTACGGGCTGTTCGGCCGGGCGGAGGCGGTCACCGAGCGGGAGCTCTCGCGGCTGTCCGAGACGGCCGCCCTGGAGGCCGGGGAACTGTCGGTGTCGGTCGACGCACGCGTGACGTGTACGACCTGCGGCGAGGAGTACCGCCTCCTCCGCCTGCTCGAACGCGGCGGGTGTGCGTGTCGCGACGGCTGATCCCGCCCCGGCGCCGGCGGCAGTCCCTCGTGTTCAGATAAGGATTGAAAGGTGAGGCGTAGCGTTTTCTAAGTTGTTCATGCCCGAAAACGCTAGCCTCAACGGGTGTATCGACCGAATCGAGTTAGGTTTTGTGGAACGAGAGGCAACACCTCGGCTGTTGATGAAGCTCAGTATTCAGCTCCATCTTGCTGGACTGTCACTTTCGAATACTGTTTCCATACTTGAGATATTCGGTGTTGAACGCGCACGATCCACCGTTCATAACTGGGTTCACAAGGCCGATCTACAGCCCGAAGAGGGTCGATGCCCGGATCACGTTGCGGTTGATGAAACGGTGATCCGACTCAACGACGAGCAGTATTGGCTGTACGCCGCGGTCGATCCGGAGACGAACGAATTACTCCATACAAAGCTCGAACCGACGAGAACGAACGTTATCGCTTACTCGTTCTTTCGCGAATTACGCGAGAAACACGACGTTGACGACGCGGTGTTTCTCGTCGACGGTGCGAAACCGCTGAACGACGCCTGCCGTCGCCACGGCCTCGATTTCAGATACGAACGTCATGGAAATCGGAACAGCGTCGAACGTGTTTTTCGTGAAGTAAAACGCAGAACTACCAGTTTCTCGAACTGTTTTAGCAAGGCCGAAGCAGAAACTGCAAACGAGTGGCTCAGATCGTTCGCCTTCGCATGGAATCAGCTAATCTGAACAGCACCCGGCAGTCAGGCACAAACGTAATAGGCCAGCCCCGTCGTACGACGGATACACTCGACGGGAGACGTCGGGGTCCACCACAATGACGGTCGACGAGTCGAACGCGGCTGACGAGCGGATGACGGTCAGCGTCCGGAACGTCGGCGGCATCGAGCGGGCGTCGGTGACGTTCGAGCCCGGCATCACGGTCGTCGCGGGGGAGAACGCGTCGAACAAGTCGTCGCTGCTGGGGAGCCTGGGGGCCGTCCTCGGCGGCTCGCCGCCGCCGCTCCGGGGCGGCGCCGAGACCGGATCGGTGACGCTCGACCTCGACGGCGAGCACTACGCGGTCGAACTCGGCCGCCAGGAAGGGAGCGCGGACGACGACGCTGCCGGCCGAACCCTCGTCAAGGACGCCACCCCCTACACGACGGACGCGACGCTCGTCGACTGCTTCGTCCGCCTCGACGAGGACAACCCCGTTCGGCGGGCCGTCGTCGACGGCGGCGACCTCCACGAACTGCTCATGCGCCCGGTCGACACCGAGGCGATCGACGCCGAGATCGACCGACTGCGGGAGCGACGGGCAAAACTGGACGAACGGATCGCGGACCTCGACGAGCGAGCCGACGCAATCCCGGAACTGGAGGTCCGTGCGCGCCGACTGCGGGAGCGACGCGACGAGGTGAGCGACCGGCTCGAATCGAAACGGGCGGCGCTCGCGGAGACGGATTACCGGGCGGCCGCCGAGGCGACGCAGGACCTCCTCGATTCCCTCGACGACACCCGCGCGGAACGAGAGCGCCTCCGCGACCGCCGGGACACCAAGCGACGCGCCGTCGAGTCGCTCCGCGACGATCTCGACGCCGTCGAGGCGGAGCTGTCGGCGCTGGACGCCGATCTCGGCGGCGAGAGCGTCCGATCGCGGCTCGACGCCGTGGACGACGACCTCTCCGCGCTCCGGGAGCGTAAGGGACGCCTCGACGAGACGATCGACGCCCTGCGGCCGATCGTCGAGGTGAACCAGGCGCTCCTCGCCGATAGCCGGCTGCCCGAGGGGTTCGACGAGGGCGAGGTCGTCGACCGACTCGACCCGGCCGCGGAGTCGATCACCTGCTGGACCTGCGGCCAGTCGGTCGAGCGGGCCGACGTCCGCGAGCAGGTGGAGGCCGTCCAGGCCATCCTCCGGGCGAAACGGGAGGAGCGATCGAGCGTCGAGGCGCGCATCGAGGAGTGCCGGCAGCGGCGGTCGGACCTCGAAACCCGCCTCGAGGAGCGGTCGGACCTCGAGGACCGGCGGCGACGCCTCGAACGGGAGATCGAGGACCGCGAACGGACGATCTCGGACCTCGAGGAGCGGATCGACGCCGCCGAGGAGCGGATCCGCGACCTGGAGGCGGACCTCGACGAGGCCGAGGCCGACGACGACCTGCTGGAGCGCCACCGCGAGGTGAGCGACTTGGAGTACGAGCGGGGCCGTCTCGAACGCGAACTCGCGGCGGTCGGGGACGAAATCGAGGCCGCGGAGGCGGCCGCGACGGAGGCCGATTCGCTCCGCGAGGAACGGGCGGACGTCGACGACCGCCTCGACGACCTCCGCGACCGGATCGACCGGATCGAGCGCGAGGCCGTCGAGACGGTCAACGAGTGCATGGAGCGCGTGCTCGACCGCCTCGACTACGACGGCATCGAGCGGGTCTGGATCGACCGTCGGCACGTGGACGGCGGGACGGTCTTCGACCTGCAGGTGGTGCGGACGACCGACGACGGCGCCGTCTACCGCGCCGCGGTCGACACCCTGAGCAAGAGTGAACGCGAGGTGGTCGGCCTGGTCATCGCCCTGTCGGGCTACCTCGTCCACGACGTGTCGGCGACGGTACCGATCGTGGTCGTCGACGCCATCGAGATGCTCGACGCCGAGCGCATCCGCGGGCTGCTCGAGTTCTTCGACGAACACGCCCGCTACGTCGTCGCGGCGGCGCTCCCCGAGGAGGCCGAGTGCCTCCGGTCGAGGTTCGACACCGTCTCCCTGGAGTCACCCGAAATCGCCACGCAGTGACGCCGTCCCGACGGGAGACGACCACTCGGAATCGGTCGGCTTAAGCGGTGCGCACGCGTAGTCGAGCCATCGATGTCGGTGGATCCCGACCCGACGCCCGCACCCGGCCCGGCCGCACGGAGCGCCTTCCGACTCGGCGTCCTCGCCGGAGGCGTCCTCGGCCTCGTCGTCCTGGGCTGGCTCTATCGGTCCGGATCCCTCACGCCGACGACGGCAGTCTACGTCGCCGTCGCACTCTACCCCCCGTATCTGCTCGTCGTCGCGTCGCTGTTGAGCGTCTGGCTCGGTTTCGACAAGGGGCCGACCGATCTTCGGCCGGTCGAGCGGTCGCGCTAGTTCTCCCGGTCGAACGGCACGAACCGCCCGAGGGGCGTCGCCACGAGGGCGACGGCCGCCCGGTCGAGGAGTGTCGGATGCCCCCGCTCGTGTCGGCGGAAGGTCCGGGTCAGCCCCACGAGGGAGAGCACGGAGAGGAGGGCGAAGGGGCCGCCGGTCGCCACCGCCGCGGTCTGTAGCGACTCGCCGCCGCCGACCAGCAACACGGCGCCGGCGACACAGCCCTGGAGCACCCCCCAGAAGACGATGCTGCCGGTCGTGGGGGCGTGTCCCCGCTCGGTCGCCAGGATGGAGACGACGAGCGTCGACGTGTCCGCCGAGGTGACGATGAAGACGACGATGAGCGCGAGAAACAGGAACATGAGGAGGCGGCTGAGCGGGAGGGCGGCGAAGACCGGGAAGGCGACGACGGCCTCGGCACCGGCGTTCGTCGCGACGGCGCCGAGCGCGTCGACCCGCCCCGAGTGCTGGAGCCCGAGGGCCGTCCCGCCGAGCAGGAGGTGCCAGCAGACGGAGGCCGCCGAGGTGGCGACGACGCCGGTGAACACGACGGTCCGCACCCGTCGCCCCTTCGAGAGCGCGGCGAGAAAGAGGCCGGCGAAGGGCGCCCAGGAGAACCACCACGACCAGTTCCAGACCGTCCACTCGGCGGCCCACTCCCCGCCGCCCCGGAGGCTCATCGGGACGAACTCGGCCGCGTACCGCCCGAGGGCCGCGGTCCCGGTATCGAGGACGAACCCGCGGGGACCGACGGCGAGCAGGAGCGCCGCGAAGAGCACGAACAGGAGGAGGTTGACGCCGGCGATGCGCCGGATGCCGCGCTGGACGCCGCTCTCGGCGGAGACCCCGTAGATGACGACGAGGCCGGCGACGAAGAGGAGGGCGCCGACGCCGCCGAAGCCGACCCCCCACTGGAAGCCGACGCCGGCGAGGAACTGCCGGCCGACGATGGCGACGGAGGTGGCGACGCCGCCGATGGTGGCGAAGACGGCGAGCACGTCGACGGTCCGCGCGGCGTAGCCGTCGAGGCCGTCGACGCCGAGGAACGGCGCCAGCACCGTCGAGACCCGCAGAGGGGCGCCGTGGCAGTACGTGAAGTACGCGATGGGCACGCCGAGCACGAGGTAGGCGCTCCAGGCGGAGACGCCCCAGTGAAAGAACGCGTAACTCAGGGCGACGACGACGGCGGCGTCGGAACGGGGGGCGACGTCCGCGGCCGGCGGTGGCGACCCGTAGTGAAAGAGCGACTCGGCCGGCCCCCAGAAGACGATGCCGGCGGCGATGCCGGCGGTGAACACCATCGCGAAGTACGTCGGGTAGGTGTAGGTCGGCTCCGCGTCGGGTCCCCCGAGTTTGATCGCGCCCCACGGGCCGACCAAGAGGAAGAACGCGTAGCAGACGGCCAGGAACGTCGCCACGACGAAAAGCGGGGCGAACTCGCCGAACAGTACGTCGCCGGCGGCGGTGACGGCCGCCGTCGTCGCCGTCGGGGCGGCGAGCCGAACGGCGAAGAAGGCGGCGAAGACCAGCACCGGGACGCCGAACGTGATCGGGTCCTGTCGGGCGAGGAAGCCGCTCGCCCAGTTGCGCCAGGCGACGTGTCGCACCCGGAGGAGGTAGGGGGCGCCCGGCCGGCCGTCGGCGTCGGCGGCGGGGTCGTCGAGCGGGAGGAGGGCCAGGTAGGCCAGTCCGGAGCCGAAAAAGAGCAGGGAGACGACGAGCCACCCCCGGCCGCTCACGACGCCGCCGACGATCCAGGGGAAGAAAAACCCCGAGACGACGACGACCCCGGCGGCCACGCAGACGGGCAGGAGCGCCGCGCGCACGAGACGCTCGACGCCGCTCGCTCCCTGTGTCGCCATGTCACACACGTCGGCGGCCGGGCTCATATGCGTGTCGTCGACTCACACTTTTTGGTTCGCCGTCACGAATGGGTCGGTCGTGGCCGCCGATCCCCCGGACCCGTCGACCGACACGGCGCTCGAGGAACTCTTCCACCGGCCGGACCGGGTGCCGCTGGTCTACTGGCGGGCGTTCTCCGGGGCACGGACCGCGGTGTTGGTGACGGGGGCGGCCGCCACCCTGGCGTTCGTCGCCGGCCTCTCGCGTCTCAGTCAAGGGTCGGTCGCCCCGACCGGGCCGCTGGCGGCGTTCCTCCCGCCCGGGGTGGCGGCGATCCTGCCGCTCGCGAGCGTCTTCCTCGCCTTCCTGCTGATCGTCGTCGCGGCGGGGTTGCGCGCCGGCTACCGACTGGCGTGGGACGGGGCACTCGTCCTGTATCCGGCCCTCCTCGCGGTGCCGTTGGTGACGGGGGACGCGACCGACCTCGCGCCGTTCGTCGCGGCGGCGGTCGGCCTCCCGCTGGTGGCGGCGAACCGGAGCGGGTTCGATCGGGCGCTGGATCTCACCCCGTTCCAGACGGTCGCCCTGCTCTCCTTCGTCGCGGTGCAGGTGTACGGCACCGTCGGCACCTACGCGATGCGCGAACATTTCGCCGGCGTCCGGAGCCTGACCGACGCCTTCTACTACATCATCGTCACGGGGACCACCGTCGGCTACGGCGACGCGACGCCGACGACTCAGGTGACCAAGCTGTTCACGCTCTCGGTGATCGTCCTCGGGACGGGGGCGTTCACCGTCGCCACGGGATCGCTGCTCATCCCGGCGCTCGAATCGCGGATCTCCAGTGCCTTCGGAACCATGACCGCCTCGGAACTCACACTGCTCGAGGATCACGTGCTGGTCCTCGGCCACGGCGACCTGACGGAACCGCTTCTCGACGAACTCGCGGCGACGACGGACGTGGTCGTCGTGACCCCCGACGCCGACCGGGCGAGCGCCCTCGACGAGCGGGAGGTGAACGTCCTGACCGCCGACCCGACCGACGAGGGACCGCTGCTCGACGCCCGTATCGACGCCGCCAGGGGCGTGGTCGTCGCCACCGACGACGACGCCCGGGACGCCCTGGCGGTCGTCGCCGCCCGGCAGGCCGCCCCGGGGGTGCGGATCGTCGCCGCGGCGAGCGACCAGCGACACGTCGACAAACTCGAGGCCGTCGGCGCCGACGCGGTCGTCAGCCCGGCGGTCATCGGAGGCCGACTGCTCGGCCGGGCCGTCCTCGGCGACGAGGAGGCCGACGGGGACGGCCTCTCGGGACTATTCGACGGCGACGACGCCCGCGAGGGTGCCGAGTGACGGCCCCCAAGTTATTTGCTCCCGTCAGGAGAACGACTGGTAAGGAAGGAAGACAGATGTACGAAACCATTCTGATCCCGTTCGACGGGAGCGACGAGGCACGGAAGGGGGCCGAGCACGGCATCGAGCTCGCGGCGACCTGTGGGGCGACGGTCCACGCGCTCTACGTCGTCGACCTCCCGGGAGCGCCACGGACGGTGTATCTCCGGGACGACGAGGACGAGATGCGCGAACGGTACCGGGAGTACGGCGAGGAGGTCACGACGGAGGTCTGCGAGATGGCGAGCGAGGCGGGCCTGGACTGCGTGACGGTGATCCGGACCGGCTCGCCGGGCGAGGAGATCGTCGACTACGCCAAGGACGAGGGCGTGAGCGCCGTCGTCCTCGGCACCGCCTACCGGGGGCGGTTCCGGGCGCTGCTCGGTAGCACGGCCGAGAAGGTGGTCCGGACCGCCGAGGTTCCGGTGGTCACCGTCCGCGAACGGATGAACGACTGACACTCGTAAGTCAGCACCGGTGGTTCGCCGGACTGTCCTGGCGAACCACGGTACGCAGTCACATTACTCCGGATGAGTCACGACGCGGGCCCGCGCCCGAGCCACCGTTCCCGGAGGTAGATCAGCAGGCTGGCGCTCAGAAAGGTCACCCCGGCGACGTCGAGCCGGCCCACGGTCATGAGCGACAGCGCGACGCCGAACAGGACGACGATCAGCACCGCCAGCACCGTCGGGACGATCTCGGGCATCGAGTCGTCCCGACGCGCGCCGGCCCCAAAAGTCCCGACCCACCGTCCGGTTCAGTAGAAGTGTTTGAACTCCCAGTGATACTGGCAGTTGGGACAGGTCGCCCACTCCGGCACGTCGAACGTCTCGGGGTGGCGTCGGCCGTGTTGCATCCGCGTCCGACAGAGCGGACACCGGAGGGCGAGGAGTTCGAGGTCGGCGAACCGCTCGGGCGACAGGTCGACCGCACACGTGGGACAGTCGATCGGTTCCCGTGGTCCGCCCTGGATGATGTCGGTCGCACACTCCGGACACCGGAGCGTCGCGGGCGGCCGGTACGCCCAGCCGGTGTCGCCGTCGAGGGTGGTGGTGTGGGTCTCGACGCTCGATAGGCGGAACTCGTTGGGGCCGTCGCCGACGCGGAGCGGGGCGAGCAGCCGTCCGACGATCCACCGGAGCCACTCGAACGTCCGTCTGCCGGCCGAACCGAGCGTCGGGACGAGACCGGAGGAGTCGTCGGCCACGGCTCCGCCTAGGGCTGCGGTCGAAATAAATCGTCGGGCGAGGGTCGGTCGACGCCGGTGCCGAGGCGGTCCGGCCGAGGGGCGGCCGTCAGTCGCTGCTTGCGGCGTCGTCGCCCTCCCTGACGTCCGTCACCATCTCGTCGCCGGCGGTCACCACGTCGACGTTCTCGCGGTCGGAGAGTTCTTCGATGGTCTCGGCGAACTCCTCGGATTCGAGGATCTCGTACTCGTTGCTGAGCCCGAGGTAGACGGTGTAACACATGAGACAGAGGATGAAGGCGAAGGGGAGGCCGGTGGTGATCGCGGCCGTCTGCAGGGCGGTCAGTCCGCCGCCGATCAGCAGCACCGACGCCACGGCACCCTCGGTGACCGCCCAGAAGACACGCTGGGCCTTCGGCACGTCGTGTTTGCCACCGGAGGTCAGGTGGTCGATGACGAGCGATCCGGAGTCCGAGGAGGTGACGAAGAAGGTGATCACCAGCAGCGTCGCCAGCAGCCCCGAGACGATGCCGAGCGGGTACTGGTTCAGCGTGATGAACATCCCCAGGGTCTCGAAGGCGCCGTAGCCCAGTTCGGTGTACTGGGTCTGGACGGCACCGCCGCCGAGCGCGCTGTTCAGCGCGCTGCCGCCGAACGTCGAGAGCCAGATGGTCGAGAACAGCGAGGGCAGGAACAGCACGCCGAGCACGAACTGGCGGATGGTGCGCCCCTTCGAGATGCGGGCGATGAACATCCCGACGAAGGGCGACCACGCGATCCACCAGCCCCAGTAGAAGACGGTCCACCCGGTCGGCGTCCCGTTGGCCGCGGGGGAGAGCGTGCCGGTGAAGAAGCCGAGTCCGAGGATGTTCTGGAAGTACGCGCCCAGGCCCTCGACCCAGGTCCCCAGGATGAACACCGTCGGGCCGACGAGCAACAGGAACCCGAGCAGGGCGAACATCAGGTAGAGGTTGATGGTGCTCAGGCGCTTGACGCCGCCGTCGAGACCCGCCGCGACCGAGAGCGTGGCGATGGCCGTGATGCCGGCGATGAGCAACACCTGCGGGGTCGTTCCGGTGGGAACGTCCGCGACACCGAGCATCCCGCTGCCGAAGACGTAGGAGAGCCCGCTGTTCACCTGTGCGACCCCCAGCCCCAGCGACGTCGAGAGGCCAAAGAGCGTCGCGAACACCGTCACGAGGTCGATGACGTGGCCCGGCCACCCGTAGATCCGGTCGCCGAGCAGCGGCCAGAAGATCGACCGGAAGGTGAGCGGGAGCCCGCGGTTAAACGAGAAGAACGCGAGGCCGAGGCCGACGAGGCCGTAGACGGCCCACGGATGGAAGCCCCAGTGGAAGAACGTCTGGGCCATCGCGGCCGCGGCGGCGGCGCCGGTACCGGCCTCGGCGCCGAAGTAGGACGGCGGCGTGTTGAAGTAGAACATCGGCTCGGTGACGCTGAAGAACATGAGGCCGATCCCCATCCCGGCGCTGAACAGCATCGCCATCCACGAGAAGTCGCTGAACTCCTTCTCGGCCTCGACGCCGCCGATCCTGATCTTGCCGTACTTGCTGAACGCGAAAAAGAGGAGGACGACGATGAAGAGGTTCACCGCGAGCAGGTAGAACCAGCCGAAGTTGGTGCCGATGAAGTTGAAGATGACGTTGTACGCGTCGTTGGCCGTCTGGTACACGACGACGCCGTCCTGGATCTGTCGAAGGACCTCCCAGCCGTTCTCCTGGGCCGTCTCCTGGGTGACGACCATCGTCCACCCGAACGCCTGCGCGAGCGTTCGGAAGAAGACGGTGATCGCGATGAAGAGGGCGATGATCACCAGCGCGACCGGGAAGACGACGGGGTGGATGTCGAAGCCGAGCGCCTGGATGTTGGTGTCGCCGGGTTCGCGGTCCGAGTCCGGGTGGAACAGCTCAACCTGTAACCCGTCGGACATCTCGCCGGTCGTCTCGTCCGATTCAGCCATACTGTACCTCCGTCCAGCAGTCGCCGGTCGTCCGTCGTGGGTCGTTCATGGGTCGTGTGCTCGTATCGTCGGTTGTCGTGTTGTCCGCGACCGCTCGGTCGCTCCACCGCCACTCGCGGGGGGTCGTCGGTTCCTGTGCATGGGTAGCTGCACCCATGGCAGTGAGCCACATAGATTGGTTCTCGTTATGTCAGATAAAGCTTGGTGTTCCGTGAAGCGTCGGGTCCCGGGTGTCAGCGCAGGATCTTCTCCCGACCGGGATCGAACAGCGGTTCCTCGCGCACGGTGGCGTCGTACGTCTCCCCTTCGCAGGTGACCCGGACCGCGGTTCCGGGGTCCGCGTGCTCCGTCGGCACGTATGTGTAGGCGATGGAGGCGCCGACGCTGTAGCCGTAGTCGGCGGCCTGGACGTAGCCGAGCGTCTCGCCGTCCTTCGTGACGGGGCGGCCGCTCAGCAGGCGATCCGTCGAGTCGTCGAGCGTGAGCGGGACGATCCGGCTGTCGACGCCCGAGTCGCGACGCTCGGCCAGCGCCGCCTTGCCGACGAAGTCGGTGTCCGTGTCGACGGCGAACTCCAGGCCGGCCGCGACCGGACCGACGTCGGTGTCGATGTCCGTCCCCCAGAGTCGGTAGCCCTTCTCCAGGCGCATCGACTCCAGCGCGCCGCCGCCCATGGGGCGCACGTCGAGGTCCTGTCCCGCCTCCCACAGGACCTCCCAGAGGCGTCCGCCGTACTCAGCGGGCGCCCACAGCTCCCAGCCCAGTTCGCCGACGTAGGACACCCGGAGCGCGAGCACCGGCACCTCGCCGACGTACAGCCGCTTGGCGGAGAAGTAGGGGAACCCCTCGGCCGAGACGTCGGCGTCGGTCACGCGCTGGAGCAGGAGCCGCGATTTCGGTCCCCAGAGCCCGACGGTGGTGCGGGCGCCCTCCTCGACGGTGACCGAGACGGTGTCCGGGGCACGTTCCTTCAGCCAGGCCCCGTGGATGCCCGGGGAGTTGCCGCCGCCGGTGGTCACCACGAACTCGTCGGCGCCGAGCCGGACGACGGTCACGTCCGCGAGGATGTTCCCGCCCTCGTTCAGGAGGAGCGAGTACCGCACCCGCCCCGGGTCGACGTCGACGTCGTTGCTACAGACCCGCTGGAGGAAGTCGGCGGCCCCCGCGCCCTCGACGGCGATGGAACTGAACGACGTCATGTCGAACATGGAGACGTGCTCGCGGGTGTGGAGGTGTTCGGCCCCCTCGATGGGCGAGCGGTTGATCCCCTGCCACCCCTCCTGCTCGGGGATGCGGTCGGCGTAGCGGTCGATCAGGTCGGCGTTCGACTCGTACCACTGGGCGGACTCCCAGCCGCCGCTCTGGACGAACTCGGCGCCGAGTTCCTCCTGCCGACGGTGGAAAGGACTCCGCCGGAGGCCGCGGTGATCGTCGGGTTGCCAGTTGGGTTCGACGATGCTGTACACCTGGCGGTACCGCGTGCCCCCCCGGTCGACGAAGTAGCGTTTGCTGCCGGCGTGGGGTGCGAACCGGTTCACGTGGATGGCGCCCGTGTCGACGGGGCCGTCGGGAAGCTTCGGCACGCCCGTCTCCATCCACTCCGCGAGTATCCTCCCGTACCCGCCGGAGTGGGTCCACCAGATGGCGAGCCCGGTCCACAGGTCGTCGACGGCGGCCGTCTCGCCCAGCACCGGCATCCCGTCGGGGGTGAACACGAAGATGCCGTTCTCGGTCGCCGAGAAGTCGACCCCCTCGGTGACCGGGAGCAGTTCCTCGAAGGCCCGCTTCGGCGACGTGTCGCGGTCGGGGTGGGTCGCCCGCTCCCAGTGTTCGTCGGTGAAGTCGTGGACGGAGGCCTGTCGCTCCGCGGTGTTTTCGCCCATGGCGTCGGGGTCGACCGTCAGCGACTCGTGGTTGTACGAGCCGAGGCCGAGCGCGTCGCCGTGGGTGCGGAAGTAAAGCGAGTGGTCCTGGTCGCGCCCGACCGGGCGGCTCGGCGCCTTGCCCATCGCGTCGGCGATGCGGCGGTCGCCGGGCACCTCCAGGTCCGCGGTGTCGACGCGGGTCGCGGGGTCCGCGCCGGCGAGGTCGGCAAGCGGCTCGGTGACCGCGTACTGGTGTTCGACCGGAGCGATCGGCAGGTCGAGGCCGGCGAGCTTGCCGGTCTTGTAGCCCCAGTTGTTCGTCGCGAGCACACAGCGGTCACAGGCGATGGTCCCCCGGTCGGTCTCGACGGCGGTCACCTCGCCGCCGGTCACGTCGAGGTCGGTCACCGCCGTGTGCCCGTAGAAGTCCGCGTCGGACTCCTCGATGTACCACTGTAGGGCGGCGACGCCGTCGACTCGGCCGTCGGTCGGCGAGTAGTAGCCGCCGCGGATGGCGTCCTCGTTCACCAGCGGGAGGTAGTCGGTCACCTCCGCGGGGGTCAGTAGTTGCGGGTCTGGGAGGCCGTAGGCGGTGGCGTGTTCGACCCGCCGCTGGAGGAAGTCCATCCGCTCTTCCGATCGTGCGACCTCGATGCCGCCGACTTCGTCGTAGACGCCGGCGTCGGAGAGCAGACGACTGGTGTAGTGGGCCGTCTTCGTCATGAGCTTCGACGGCGACGTCTGGAACATGATACCGGGCGCGTGCGTCGACGATCCGCCGGTGACCGGCAGCGGGCCCTGATCGACGACGACGACGTCCTCGGCGCCGAGCGCCGAGAGGTGGTACGCGACGCTGCAGCCGACCGCGCCGGCCCCGACGACGACGGTCCGTGCCGACTCCGGGAGTGAGGTATCCGCACTCATGGAACGTCCCGTACGTCTCGCCGAACCGATCAAAAGGTTCCGGGTGCCTCACCTGCGACGTTTAAGCGCGGTCGAACCGGTCGAGACGGAACATCTCGATGGGGTGATCGGTGTCGCCGTCGGCCGCCAGATCCGCGAGGATCTCGCCGATGACGGTCGCGAACTTGAAGCCGTGGCCGGAGAAGCCCGCGCCGACGGTCACCTGGGGGTGATCCGGTAGTCGGTCGAGGATGAAATGTTCGTCGGGGGAGTTGGTGAACATGCAGGTGGCGAGGCTCATCGTCGGCCCGGCGGCCTTCGGGAAGTACTTCTCGGTGAAGTCGCGGAGGACCACCTCGTCCTGTGGCTGGGGGTCGGTGTCGTAGTCGTCAGGGTCGACCGCCTCGTCGAGGTGGTGGTACTTGCCGAGTTTGAACCCCGGCACGTCGTAGATGGGGAGACCGTAGAACCGTCCCTCCGGCGTCTCGATGTTCCAGACCGGGAGGTTGTCGGGTTCGAACAGCGACGGGGTCTCGGGCTGGAACCACGCGAGCACCTGTCGCTCGGGCACCGCCAGCCCGGAGAGGGCGTCCGCGAGTTTGTAGTTCCACGCGCCCGCCGCGAGGACGAGCCGATCCGCCTCGTAGGTGTCCCGGTCGGTCCAGACGCGGACGCCGCCGTCCGGCGTCGGTGCCCAGTCGTAGACGCCCTCGCGGGCACGGATCTCGGCACCCCGCGCCTGGGCGGCCTCGGTGTGGCCCACGATGGACTGCTCCGGGACGACGAAGCCCCCGTCCTCCTGGTAGACCGCCCGGTAGTCCGCGGGGAGGTCGTAGCCCGGGAACCGCTCGTTACACTCCGCCCCCGTCAACACCTCGTGGGGGATGTCGTGCTCCTCACAGGAGCGGCGCGACCCCTCGAACACCTCGTTGCCCTGCGGGGCCGCGTCGATTGACCCGGTCCGGTGGATCACCGGCCGCCCCGTCTCGTCGGCCAGGTCGTCCCAGAGCTCGTACGCCCGTTCGATCAGCGGGATGTACGAGGGGTGTTCGTAGTACGCCCGCCGGATGATGCGGGTGATGCCGTGGGAGGAACCGTTGGTGTGAGGGATGTCGTACCGCTCCAGTCCTAGCACGTCGACCCCCCGGTCGGCTAAGTGGTACGCAGTCGCGCTGCCCATGCCGCCGACGCCGACGACGATGACGTCGCGCCGCTCGTCGTTCGAACTCATACGCCCGGGTTCGAAGGGGAGTGTCTTGACGCTTTGGCTCGGTCGTACGGAACGAGAACGTCCTCTAATTAACAATACTATATCTGTTAACAGAAGATGCCGCTCGGCGGATCCCTCTTATACGCCCGAGATAGCTGAGGTGTATCCTTATGCGTCCGGAGACCAACGTTTACGATCGATGACAGACGACCACTCCTCGGCCGACGCCCACCCGAACCACCCGGAGATCGATCAGTCGGATCGGACGCTGCCACGGAACCTACGACAGACCGGCGATCCGGGCATCGAGATGCTCGTCTCGACGCGGGTCCGGAAGTCGCCCTTTTTCCACAAGTCGTTCAACGAGGAGGGGGCGTGGCGCTGTACGGTCTACAACCGGATCTACCATCCGCGCGGCCTCGTCGAGCCGGAAGACGGCGGCGCGATGAAGGAGTACGAGGCGCTGACCGAGAGCGTGACCCTGTGGGACGTCGCGGTGGAGCGACAGATCCGCGTCAAGGGACCGGACGCGGAGGCGCTCACCAACCACCTCATCACGCGCGACGCGACGGAGATCGACCCGATGCACGGGAAGTACGTCATCCTCTGTAACGAGGACGGCGGCATCCTGAACGACCCGATCCTCCTGCGGATCGCGGAGGACGAGTTCTGGTTCTCCATCTCCGATTCGACGCTCATGCAGTGGATCCAGGGTGTCAACGTCGGGATGGACTTCGACGTGGAGATCGACGAGATCGACGTCGCGCCGATGCAGATCCAGGGACCGCTCTCCGAGGACGTGATGGTCGAGGTCGTCGGCGACGAGGTGAGCGACATCCCCTACTACGGGCTGATGGAGGCGGAGATCGACGGCTGTCCGGTGTTGGTGAGCCAGACCGGCTTCTCCGGCGAGAAGGGCTTCGAGATCTACGTCCAGGACGCGAGCGAGAACGCCGAGCGCGTCTGGGACCCCGTGATGGAGACGGTGAAGGCCCACGGCGGTCGACAGATCGCCCCCGGTCACCACCGCCGGATCGCGGCCGGCATCCTCTCGTGGGGGCAGGACATGGATCACGAGACCTCGCCGTTCCAGGTCAACCTCGGCTACCAGGTCCCCGACGACAAGGACGCAGACTACGTCGGCAAGGCGGAACTCGAACGCCAGAAGGAGCTGATCGAGAACGGCGAGTACCCCTTCAACCTCAAGCTGGTCGGCCTGAAGATCGCCGGCGAGCCGATCCGTGAGTACGCGCCGGACTTCTGGATCATCTCGGATCCCGACACGGGCCAGGAGTGTGGCTACATGACTTCGCCGTGGTGGAACCCCGACCTCGAGACGAACATCGGACTCGGGTTCGTGCCCGCGGAGAAGCTACAGTCCGAGACCGACGCGCTCCTGAACGACGAGATCTACGAGGAGGACCTCGATCTGGAGTTCGCGGTCCATCTGCCCGACGAGTACGCCGAGGAGTCTGGCGAGCCCGCGTACGCGACGGTCGCGGAGGTCCCGTTCAAGGAGTCGGTCAACCCGAGCGCCCGCGAGCAGGCGAAGCTGAACGCCCGCCAGGACTCCGAGAACTGATCTCCCGACAGCCATAACCGCCAGCCGACCCAACCCCCGACGCCCGGATTCGACATGTCTCTCACCACACACCCGGACGACGCATCGAGCCTGCTGGCCGATCCCCGCTTCGAGCTGATGCCCTTCGACAGCTTCGAGGGGCAGATGGAACGACTTCCCGATGGCGCCGAGATCGCGGTCACCGCCTCGCCACAGCTCGGCCTCGACGCGACGGTGGAGTGGTCGGAGCGGGCGGCGGCCCGCGGCTACGACCCCATCCCCCACGTCGCCGCACGCTACGTGCGCGACGGGGATCACCTCGACGAGGTCGCCGGCCGACTCGCCGACGCGGGTATCAGCGATATCTTCGTGCCGGGCGGGGACCGCGAGGACCCGATCGGCGAGTTCGAATCGGCTCACGACCTCCTCGTGGCGCTCGAGGACCTCGGCTACGCCTTCGAGGAGGTCGGCATCACCGGCTACCCCGAGGGACACGACTTCCTCGACGATCGGACGCTGGCCGAGGCCATGGAGCGGAAGGCTCCCCACGCGACGTATCTCACGACGCAACTCTGTTACGACCCCGAGGCGGTCCGGCGGTGGATCGAGACGGTTCGGGACCGCGGGATCGACCTCCCCGTCGAGGTCGGCATCCCCGGCGTGATGAAGTATCAGCGCCTGCTGAGCATCTCACAGAAGGTCGGCGTCGGGGATTCGGTGCGCTTCCTCCGGAAGACCAGCGGGATCGTGGGGTTCGTCCGCCAACTCGTCGGGTCGCGCGGGAAGTACACCCCAGACGACCTGGTCGACGGACTGGCACCGTACGCCGCCGACCCCGACTACGGCATCCGGGGGCTCCACATCTACACCTTCAACCAGGTGGACGACACCGAAACGTGGCGCCGCAGCCGAATCGACGGGTGACGAACCGAACGCCTTACGACCGACCGAACAGTCGCTTTTCGACTGAATATCGAACGAACCGTCGCTGCGATACCGTGTTGCTGTAATAACACGAATCGGGTA
This sequence comes from Haloplanus salinarum, assembly GCF_009762275.1. NCBI lineage: Archaea > Methanobacteriati > Methanobacteriota > Halobacteria > Halobacteriales > Haloferacaceae > Haloplanus > Haloplanus salinarum. The sequence continues at coordinate 2,705,496 of NZ_CP034345.1, forward strand.
CTTAAGCACCTCACGTGAGACAGGTTAGGGACTTTGGGGTCCCGCCGTCGACGTGTCGGTACATGACACGGTGGAACGAGGACGTCGACGAGGTGCAGGCCGTGAGCCCCGATATCACCGACGAGACGAACGCCCTGCCGGCGAAATACTTCACCGACCCCGACGTGTGGGAGATGGAGAAAGAGAAAGTGTTCTCCCGGTACTGGGTGTACGCCGGCCACGAGAACTGCATCCCCGACGCCGGCGATTACTTCACCCGCACCGTCGGCGACAAGCAGGTGATCGTCGCCCGCGACGAGGACGGCGACGTGCGCGCGTTCTACAACGTCTGTGCGCACCGCGGGTCGAAGATGGTCGCGGACACGCCGATGACCGACCCCGGGAACATGGGTCGGATCCAGTGTCCGTACCACCTCTGGACGTACGACCTCGACGGGGACCTGCGGAGCACGCCGCGGAGCTTCGAGGAGGCGAGTCTCAACCCGGACCTCGACGATTCGGACGTGGCCGGCCTCAACCCCGACGAGAACGGGTTACTGGAGGTCCGGACCGACAGCATCGGGCCGCTGGTCTTCCTGAACTTCGCCGACGATCCGCCGCTCTCCCTCGCCGAACAGGCCGGGAAGCTGAAGACGCGTCTGGAGTCCCTGCCGCTCGAGGAGTACCAGCACGCCCGCCGGTACGTCTCGGAGGTGGCGTGCAACTGGAAGACCTTCGGGGGGAACTACTCGGAGTGTGACCACTGCCAAGCGAACCACCAGGACTGGATCACGGGCATCCAGCTCGACGAGTCGGCGCTGGAGGTCAACGACTACCACTGGGTGCTCCACTACACCCACGAGGAGGACGTCGAGGACGAACTCCGCATCCACGACGAACACGAGGCACAGTTCCACTACTTCTGGCCCAACTTCACCGTCAACATGTACGGTACCGCCGACGGCTACGGCACCTACATCATCGACCCCATCGACGAGGAGCGCTTCCAGTTGATCGCGGACTACTACTTCGCGGAGCCGGAGCTCACCGAGGCCGAAGAGGAGTTCGTCCGGACCAGCCGCCAGCTCCAGGAGGAGGACTTCGAACTGGTCGAACGCCAGTACGAGGGGCTCCGGTCCGGCGCGCTCGGACAGGGACAGCTCGGCCCGAACGAACACACCCTCCACCGCTTCCACCGGCTCGCCCAGGAGGCCTACAACGCGTGACGGCCGACGACGTCCCGTTCGTGGCGTGCTGTCCGGATTGCACCGAGCGGACGACGGCGACCGACCCGAACGAGGTGGTGGCCTTCTACCGCCGCCACCACGCGGTCACCGGCCACGACGTGTCGTGGGAGCGGACGCCACCGCTCGCCGCCGACGTCCCCGCCGACCCCGACGTCGACGCCGTCGTCGCTGCGCTGGGTGACCCCGACGTCGCCCTCGGTGCCGTCAGCGCGGCCGCGAGCGAGTGGGGCTGGACCGTCGGCGAGACGCTCGATGCGGTCCACGACCGGCGGCTGACCGGTGCCCTCTGGGAGCCACGTGACGACCACGTCGCCCTCGTCTGACCGGAACTACCAAATTATATATACTCATCCTGAGCCGATAGGTTACCGATAGCCCATCGACGGCGGAGGAAACATTCGGCTAACGGAACACGAAACGCAGTTCACACCGAGAACAGTCGAGTCATATTCACTTTTAGACGGAATGGTACAACGAATCTTGTCTCCACTGTGACGGCGACTCGCGGGACGCCGTATCAATACGTAGAATATTAGGTATTAATATATGTTATTCGAACTATTTCGATCACTCCGTCTCGCGCAGGAACACGGTGCCGGTGCTCCGGACGACGACGGCGAAGCCGCCGTAGGTGAAGGTGAGACAGCCGTCGGGTGGTCGCTCGTCGCCCGCCGTGTTCCACAGTCCGTCGAGGGCGGCCACGTTGATTCGGGAGTCGAGCGGTGGGAGGTCCTCCGGATCGGTGTCCGCGAGCGCGGCGACGGCGTCGACGAGGGTGTCACTCAGGGGGCCGTCCGTCCTGTCGTGGTGCACGTGGTGGATCCGCTCGGGATCCGTGGTAGCAGTGCTCATGGGCGAAGATGTTCGAGCAGCCCGTTGACTCTGCGGGTGTCTCACCTGTGGCGTTTATGAGGTCACTCGTCCGACAGGAGCGTCCGCTCGATGAGCCGCGAGGTTCCGCGTCGGATGCGGCCGCCGACGGCCGTCGGGGAGATACCGAGTTCGTCCGCCAGTTCCTGTAGCGAGGTGTCGCGGGGTTCCTCGAAGTAGCCGGCCTCGTAGGCGGTCACCAGCGTCTCGCGCTGGGGGTCGGTGAGCCCCACCCCGTCGTCGACGGCGAACTCGTCGAGGCTGTAGATGTGGTCGATCCGGAAGTCGATACCCTCGCGGTCGCAGTACTCCCAGATCGTGCTCAGCGTCTCCCGGTCCGGGAGCTGTAACCGGACCGACCACCCGGTGTCGGTGCTCTCGGCTTCGAGGGTGAGACCGCCCATCTCGGTCGTGATGGGCGAGACGAGCTTCGTCCCCGGGGTGTGCTGGAGTCGGTAGATCCGGGTCGTCGACGCTTCGGCGATCAGCGTCGACTCTTCGACGGTGTGGTCGCGGCCGAGTGCCGCCTCGAACGTCCGGAAGGAGTCGGATTCGACGAGAAAGAAGAACATCCCCGTTTCGGGGTCGGTCGCCGTGTGGGAGACTACCTGGATCGACGCCGCCGTCTCGCGGACGGTGGGCGCGAGCGCCAGGTCCGGGTGATCAATCTCGACGACGGCGATGAGGCTCACCGTACCACCCCGCGTGTCGCGTCCGCGCGGCCGGCGACCCTTCCCCCCACGGGCCCGTGCATATCCTCCCTCGGGTGGCCGATCGACTTTACCGTTGGGGAGACCGGTGGCGACAGACGTTGGTGAGTTCGCCGACGCCTTCGAGGCCGACGGTCACGTGGTCGCCGTCGTCGAGGGAGACCGGCGGGTCGCGGGACGTCCCGACGCCGGGCGGTGTCCCCGTGAACAGGAGGTCGCCGGGATGGAGGGTGAACGCCCGGCTACACGCGGCGAGGAGTTCGTCCAGCCCGAAGATGAAGTTCGCCGTCGTCGAGTCCTGCAGGCGCTCCCCGTCGAGTTCCGTCCAGACGTCGAGGTCGTGGGGGTCGTCGACCTCGTCCAGCGTCACCAGGTCCGGCCCGATCGGGGCGAAGGTGTCGAGACTCTTGCCCCGGACCCACTGCCCGTCGCGCTCCTGGAGGTCGCGGGCGGTCACGTCGTTGCCGACGGTGATCCCGGCGAGGTACTCCCACGCGTCCTCGACCGGGACGTCGCGGGCCTCCCGGCCGACGACGCCGACGAGCTCCGCCTCGTAGTCGACCTGTGAGGTGTACGTCGGATCCCAGGTGACTTCGTCGCCGGGCCCCGTGACCGCCGTCGGGAACTTCGAGAAGAGCACGGGCTCGTCGGGGATCGCCAGGTCCAGTTCCCGCGCGTGGTCCTCGTAGTTCAAGCCCACACAGACGACCTTCCCCGGATCGGTCACCGGGGCGTGCCGGCGACAGTCCTCGCGGGACACCAGCCCCGTCCCGGTCTCGGTGGCGTACGCCACCGCCATCGACGCCTTCTCCGCCCAGTTCCACCGGTCGAGCAGCGACGACAGCCGACGCGGTACGTCGATGCCCGCCGCGTGGCCCGCCGACGCGAGGTCGACCACCGTCTCGTCGTCCACGATCACGCCACACCACGGCCGCTCCGACGCCGACGTACTGAACTGACCCAAGCGCATCGGGCGTAGTATTCCCGCCCCCGATATAAAATCCGCCGACGGGCGGCGTCGACGGCGGGTTGCCGTGTCGCCGGGATTTATGTCGGCCCCTCCGTTTCTCCCTGCAACTCGCATGGTACTCGGACCCTCGGGCGAACTCGTCTCGGTCGTGCTGTTCCTGGTCGGTGTCGCCGTCGTCATCGTCAGCGTCGAGACGTTCATCGAGGCCGTCGCCGAGGGAGCGCTCGCCCTCGGCGTCTCCGGTTTCTTCCTCACCGTCGTCCTCGCGGGGACGGACCTCGAGAACGTGATCCTCGGAGTCGCGGCGGCGTACGACCAGTTGCCCGACCTGGCGCTCGGCACCGTCTTCGGCGAGGCGCTGTTCATCCTCGGGGGGGCCGTCGGCCTCGCCGGCGTGTTGGTCCCCTTCGAGACGGACGTCCCCCGGAACTACCTCGGGATCACCCTCCTCGCTCCGTTTCTCTTCTTCGGCCTCGCGCTCGACGGCACGCTCTCGCGGTTCGACGGCGCCGTCCTCACCGCGACGTTCGTCCCCTACCTCGCCGTCATCTACACGCTCGAACGCTACACCGACACCCGCTATCTCTCGGCGGAGGAAGTCGAGATCATGGAGGACGAGGACCCGGGCATCGACGAGGACGACGAGTGGTTCGACGTCGACCTCGATCTGGACGTCGACGACTTCGTCGAGGAACACGTCCCCGAGCGCCACGAGGGGGCGGCGTTTCTCGGAATCGCCCTCCTCGCCACCGTCGGCATGACCGTCGGCTCCGAGATCGCCGTCGAGGGGGCACAGGGCCTGCTCACTCTCTTGGGCGTGACCGGCCTCGCCTTCGGCGCGACGGTCATGAGCTTCATCGCGTCGCTGGAGGAACTGTTCCTGACGGTCGAACCGGTCCGCCGGGGGCGCCCCCACATCGGCGTCGGCAACGTCGTCGGGAGCATGCTCTTTTTCGTCAGCGCCAACGCGGGGCTGATCGCGCTGGTCCGCCCCCTCGATACCACGGGGGCGGTGATGACCGTCCACTGGCCCTTCTTCTTCGGCACGCTGCTGATCGTCGCCGCCGCCTTCTACCGGGGGAAAGTGGGGCGTCCCACCGGCGTCCTCCTCCTCGGCGCGTACGTCGCCTACTGGGTCGCGAACTACGCGGTATGAGCCCGTTTATTGTGTGTCGGTATCGGTGGTTCGCCGGACCTGACGAACCACCGGTGAACGGTTACGACGATCCGTGTGGCTCACTCCCCGATCGGCACCCCGCTGAACACGACGAGCGCGATCACCCAGTAGGCGACGTAGAGGCCGCCGAGCAGGTAGCCGTGCCAGCGCTTCATCTCCCCTCGGTAGAAGAAGTACGCGGCTAGCGCGGTGACGATGATCATCGCCGGGAGGTGGAAGGTCAGCACGGACGGCGAGATGGCCACCTCGCTGAGGAACATGATGACGCCGATGTTCCCCGTAACCGAGAACAGGACGCTCCCGATGACGTTGCCGACGCCGATCTCGGGGAAGCCCCGGCGGACCGGTTCGATGGTGAGCAGGAGGTCCTCCCCGGTAAGGAGGAGAGTGAGGAAGGTCGCGCCGAAGACCGTCTCCGAGATGCCGAAGCCCTCGATGACGACTTCGGAGCCGCCTTCGAGCAACATGGCGGCGAAGACGATGCCGACGAGCGCGACGATCGAGAGGACGATCCACACGAGTCCGGAGTCGGCCAGGTCGCCGAGGATGCGGTCCTCCGGGATCTCGTCCATCGACTGGGGACGGGCAACGCCGCCGTCCGGCTGCAGGTCCTTCCCGAGTTCCGTGTCACGGAACACCGGAATCTCACGCTGGCGCTCCCGCACGATGAAGTAGCCGAAGGCGAACACGAAGAAGGCCGTCAGGACCAGCCCGTGGACGAACGTCAGCGTTCCGAGCAGGGCGAAGGGAACGAGGATCAGCGGCGAGAGCGCGAAGATGACGACGTAGTCGGTCGGCAGATCGACCGGGAACGGCTTGATGATCGCCGCGAGCGCGAGCGTGATACCGATGATCGCCAGTCCCGTCCCGAGCGCCGTCCCCAGCGCGGCTTCCTCCAGACCGCCGCCCGAGAGCACGAGTGCGAGGATCGTGTCGTCGAACTCGAAGCCGGTGAAGACGATGGCGAGCGCGAACAGCGACATCTTCATGTTGATCGACGCGCGGGCGAGGTAGCTGATCAACTTCTCGGTCGAAGCGGTCAGTAAGAGGATACCACCGAGAAGTATGATGGCCGCCCCGATGGTCCCTTGGGCCTCGATGAAGCCTTCGATGGCGCCTTCGATCCCACCTTCCTCCTCTTCACCTGCTTCGTCCTCCCCGCCCGCTTCCTGTGCGACGGCCGTTCCGACCGGGCCGTCGACGCCGGCGTCCTGAGCGACCGCCGAAGCGGCCGGCGAGGCGACGAGCAACGTCAGGAGCAACACGATGACGACTGGAATCCGTCGATGGCGCGACATTCGACCGTCCGAAGGGGCACCCACGGCTTATACCTCCGTTTCGGGGTAGCTTCCTACGGTGAACGGACCTACAGGGACCGAGTTCGGTGAACGACGGTACACGCGCTCCGAACGGGCGACCGTGGCGCTCGCTCGACTCGAACCGGCGGGACGGGCCGTTTCGATTGCGTGTATAATAATTCAACGTACCCGAGTACACGCAGGGGGACACATAAGAAGGGCCATCCGTAACGGCCGCCGATGATATCCGTGAGCCGTCGGGTGCTCGTCGTACTGGTCGGGGTGCTCCTTCTCTCCGCGGTCGGAACCGGGGTCGTCGCCGCGCAGGAGGGCGACGACCCCGGCGAGGCGGGCGAGGAAGGTGAGCTGCTGGAGGTGTCCGGGTTCGCTGCGGTGGCGACGCTGTTGGTGGGATCGCTCGTCCTGCTGGCGAGCATCGAACTCCTGATCCACGCGTTGATCCGGACGGCGCTCCGGTTCGGCGTCTCGGCGTTCGTCCTCGCGGTGATCTTCTCGGGGTGGGAGTTCGACAACGTCGCCTTCGGGCTGTTCACCGGGTTCGCGGAGATGCAGAACGTCGCGTTCGGCCTCGCCATCGGCAACGCCGTCTCCATTTTCGGCATGACGCTCGCGCTCGGTGCACTCGCCGTCCCGTTCGTCGTCGACGTGCCGAAGGATTACCTCCTGTTGATGGTCGCCTCGCCGGTGTTGCTGGTCCCGCCGCTGTTGTCCGGGACGCTGACGCTCGCCCTCTCGGTCATGCTCATCATGGTCTACGTGATGATCTTCGGATACATCCTCTGGCGGGAGAGCCGGATGGACCGGACCTTCATGGAGTCCGACGAGGTGAAAGACGTCGTCGCGGCGGCCGACGGGCAGGGCGAGGCCGGCGTCCCGTCGTACGTTCCGGGGCCGGTCCGGCGGCTCACGGGACTGAAGTGGTTCTGGCCCGCGATGTTGTTCGTGGCCATCGGCGGCATCGTCGTCGGGGCGGAGGGCGCGGCCACCGGCGTCGAAGGGATCCAGTCGACGTGGAACCTCACGGGGACGTTCGTCGGCGTCACGCTGGTGACGGTGTTGCTCACGCTCGACGACCTGCTCCTGATCGTCGAGCCGCTCCGGCTCGGCTACTACGACGTCGCGGTCGGGGGCGTCATCGGTAGCCTCCTCTTTTTCGTCACCGCCAACGTCGGGATCATCGGACTGGTCGGGACCATCGACTTCCGGTGGGAGACCGTCTTCTTCCACCTCCCGTCGCTGTTCGTGTTCGCCACGCTCTCGGGCTACTTCCTCTGGAAGGGGGAGATGGACCGCCGCCACGGCGCCCTGTTGCTCGGGATGTACGTCCTCTATCTCGCGATCAACGTCCGCTATTTCGCGACGCTCCCCGTCGAGGGCTAGTCGGCCTCCTCGACGTCGTCGGCGTGGAGGAGGAACATGGGATCCGGTTCGGGCGACGCCTGGAGTTCGATGCGCTTGGTCAGCCGGTAGTACTTCCGTCGGCTGGTGCGGTAGCTCTCGACGATGCCCGCCTCCTCCAGCGTCGAGAGGTGGTGGGCGGCGGTCTTGCCGTCCATCCCCACCCGATCGGCGAGTTCTGAGACGTACCGTGGCTCCGTGGCCAACTCCCGGATGATCTGCAGGCGCGCCTTGCTGCCGAGAACGTCGAACAGGGACATCGATCGTCGGCCCTTGGGACGCACACTATTTTACCCCTCTCCTCTATAGCTTCCCCATGGCCGACCTGCCGGACGCGAACGACGGGCCACGAACCGTCTCCGACGGCTACTTCGAGCGGGAGGTTCGCCTCTCCCGGGAGTCGACGGCGGCGTTCCTGCGTGACCTCGCCGATCAGATCGAATCGGAGCCACGACTCACCATCTCGACCGACGAGTGGGAGATTCCCTTCGAGTTCGACGAACCCATCGAGGTGGAAGTCGAGTTCGTCGGCGAGACCCACCGCCAACTGGAACTGGAGTTGGAGTTCGAGTGGTCGCCGCCCGAGGACAAGATCGGAGTCAACTGATAAACATTCCTCCGGAATTTTTATCCCACCCGTGTCCTGATAGCCGCGCATGCAACGGACTCCGACGAGGCGGTCGTTTCTCGTCGCGGCGGGGGCGACGGGAGCGACGGGACTCGCGGGCTGTCTCGGCGGGACCGGCGGCGGCGCCGACGACGGAACGGCGACACCGACCGGAACCGCCACGGGAACGCCGATTCCGGGTGAATCGTCGCTGCTGCTCAACTGGAAGCCGAGCGGCCTGCACGTCCCCTACTTCACCGCGAAGGCACGGGGCTTCTACGAGGAGGAGGGGCTGACGCTCTCGGCCATCGAGACGGGCGAGGGGTCGACCTTCTCGGCGAAGCAGGTCGGCCTCGGCAACGTCGACTTCGCGGTCACCAGCGGCGACCAGGTGTTGAACGTCAACAGCCGCGACCTCTCGCCGCTGTCGGTCGGGGTCGTGATGCAGAAGAGCCCGGCGGTGGTGTTCTCCACCCGCGAGACCTTCGGCGGGGAGCTGAGCGACGTCGAGGGGCTCGCCGGCAAGACGGTCGGCACCGGCCCCGGGATGGTGCGGATGCTCACGTCGCTGCTCCTGGAGGAGGCGGGCGTCCGCGAGGACGTCGAGATGGTCGACACCGGATACGACACCGTCCAGCAGCTCCTCGCCGGCGAAATCGACGCCGCAGGCGGCGTCTTCGGCGACGCCATCAGCGCCGAGGCCCAGGGGTATACGGTCGATAGCCTCCCCGTCGGCGACACCATCCCCTCCTACGGGCACGTCGTCGCGGTGAACCGGGAGTGGGCGGACGCGAACGGCGAGGCGGTCCGGGCCTTCCTGCGGGCGACCGCCCGCGGCGCCGCGTGGGCCCAGCGGCGGCCGGCCGAGGCGACCGACCTGCTCGTCGAGGCCAACGGGGTCCTCGCGGAGTCCCGCGAGCAGCAGCGACGCAAGTGGGAGACCATGGCTCGGGACTTCATGCTCGGCGACGCCGTCAGGGAGCACGGCTGGGGCTGGAGCGAGGCCGAACCCTGGCGCGTCGTCCACGACGCCCTGGCGGACGCCGACGCCCTCGGTGGTGAGGTCGACCCGAACGCCGTCTGGACCAACGACTACCTCGACACCGACGACGAGTTCGTCGGCTCGTACGCGGACCAAGTCTGATGGCGACCTCCGACCGGCGTCTCCCGTCGGTCGACGCCCCCACGGCGAGCGGCGGCGCCGTCCGGACCGTCCTCGGTCACGTCTGGCCGCCGACCGCGGTGTTCGTCGTCGTCATCGCCTGCTGGCAGTGGTTCGTGACGGCGACGGGTGTGCCGACCGTCGTCCTCCCCGGACCGACGGACGTCGCGACGGCGTTTCTCGTCGCCCGCGGGACCCTGCTCGCGGCGGCGGGGGTGACGGCGCTGACCGCGGCCCTCGGACTGGCCGGCGGGGTCGTCGTCGGCCTCACCCTCGCCTTCGCGATGGTCGGGTCGCGGGCCGCGTCGGCGGTCCTCCACCCCTACCTGATCGCGCTGCGGATCGCCCCGCTCGTCGCCATCGCGCCCCTCCTCTTCCTCTGGATCGGCGACGGCGTCCTCTCGCGGGCGACGCTCGTCACGACGATGACGGTGTTTCCGGTCGCCATCGCGTCGGTCGACGGCCTTCGGTCGGTTCCCCGGGAGTACACCGACCTCGCCCGATCGGTCCGGGCGCCGCCGGTCCGGACCTTCCTTCGGGTCCGGATCCCGGCGGCCGCCCCGAGCGTCTTCGCGGGCGTGAAACTCGCGGCGGCGCTGTCGGTCGTCGGGACCGTCGTCGCGGAGTTTCTCACCCTGCAGTCCGGGCTTGGCTACCGACTCTTTCACACCGCGGAGTTCCTGCAGACCAGCACCACCTTCGCCGCCCTCGGGACGCTCACGCTCCTCGGTCTCGTCTTCTATCTCGTCCCCGCGGCGGTCGAACGGCGGCTGGACTGGGGCTAGTTCCAGGTCACCGCGCGCTGACAGAGCGTCACGCCGCCGTAGAGCCCCAGCCCGATCGGCAGGAGGACCGCGAGCGCCGCGAGCATCACGTCCGCCTGCACGTTCTCGGAGGCGGCCAGGATCAGCGCGCCCAGTCCGTCGTTCGAGAGGATCCACTCGGCGACGACGGCGCCGACGACCGAGAGCGTCACCGACTGTTTCAGCCCCGCGAACACGTCCGGGAGGGCGTGTGGGAGACGGACCGAAAGGAAGGTCCGGAGGGGGTCGGCGTCCACGGAGCGGAGCAAGTCGAGGTGTGCCTCGGGCGTCCGCGACAGGCCGGCGGCGGTCCCGACCACGACGGGGAAGAAGACGACGAGGGCGACGAAGAGGACGGCCGTTTCGAAGCCGATCCCGAAGTAGATGAGGAAGATGGGGGCGACGGCGATCTTCGGGAGGACGCGGGCGGCGACGAGGTAGGGGTAGAGCGCCCGTCTGAGCAGGGGGACCGCCGAGACCACGACGGCGAGCGTGAAGCCGGCGAGGACGCCGGCGGCGCCGCCGACGAGGATCTTCCGGAGCGTCTCGACGGCGTGGGTCAGATACAAGCCGGGATTGCCGACCAGGCGGGCGAGGACGGCGGTCGGCGACGGCAACAGGAAGGCCGGGACGGCGAAGGCGACGGTGATCGCCCACCAGCAGGCGACGGCGGCGACCAACCCCGCGACCGGCAACGTCGCGTCGGGGGCCGGTACGCGGTCGGCGACGCTCATGTGTCGCCGTGGAGCGCCCCGCGGACCCGGGCGACCTGCGCCCCGAAGGCCTCCGATCCGAAGACCGACTCGTCGCGGGGGCGCGGGAGGTCGACGTCGAACTCGGCGACCACACGCCCGGGCGCCCCGTCGGCGGTCGGATCGCCCTCGGTGTCGGCCGCGACCACGAGGCAGCGGTCGCCGAGGAACACCGCTTCGGGAACGCTGTGGGTGACGAACACGACGGTCTTGCGGTTCTCGCGCCAGAGGCGGAGGATCTCGACGCTCATCTCGTCGCGGGTGATTTCGTCGAGTTCGCCGAACGGCTCGTCCATGAGCAACACGTCGGCGCCGAGGTGGATGGCGCGGGCGATGGCGACCCGCTGTTTCATGCCGCCCGAGAGTTCGGACGGACGGGCGTCCTCGAAGCCGTCGAGGCCGGTCGTCGCGAGGAGGTCCCGCGCCCCCGCCGAGTCGGCATCCTTCCCCGCCATCCGCCGGAGGAAGGTGACGTTCTCGATGGCCGTCTTCCAGGGGAGGAGCGTGTGTTCCTGAAAGACGAACCCGAGGCGGGCCGCCGACTGTGCGACCGCCGGCGGGTCGCCGTCGACGGTGACCTCGCCGGTCGTCGGCTCCTCTAGCCCGCCGATGGTCCGCAACAGCGTGGTCTTGCCACAGCCGGAGGGGCCGACGACGGTGACGAACTCGCCGTCGGCGACGTCGAGGTCGACGTCGGCGAGCGCGCGCAGGTCACCGTAACTGACCGACAGGTTCTCGGCGTGGATCATAGTGCGTCGGCCTGATCGAGGGCGATCCGGAGGCGCTGCCACGTCTCCCCCGAGTGCCACCCCCAGCCGTTCTTTTCGACGGCGTCGCTGCCTGCGAAGCGATCGAGCGCCTGCGTGAGTTTGCGCCGCTCGGCCGCGGCCGGTTCGTCGCTCCGGTCGCCGACGGCCTCGACCGCCGCCGCGGGATCGGTCCGTGCGGTGCTCCACCCGTCCATCGAGCCCTCGAGGAACGTCCGAAGCGCCCCGGGGCGGTCCCGGAGCGTCTCCCGACGAACCACGAAGGCGGGGCCCGGGACCGGGAAGTGCTCGGCGACGAGCACCGAGTCGACGTCGTGGCCGTCGGCCGCCAACTCCAGCGGGTCGGTGAACACGCCGGTCGCGACGTCGGCGTCGCCGTCGAGGAGGGCCTCGCGCTCTTCGCCCTCGGCGCGGACGACGGTCACGTCGTCGACGACGCCGGCCTGCGACAGGAAGAGGCGCCCGAGCGCACCGGTCTCGGAGCCGGCGGGCATGGCGACCCGCCGACCGCGGACGTCCTCGACGCTCCGGAGCGGGGCACCGAACGTCTCGCGAGTGGTGTAGAGGACGACCATCGCCCGCTGGTAGTAGAGTGCCAGCGGGACCACGTCGCTCCCGTCCGCGTGAGCGCGCAGGAAGGTGGCCGCACCGGTGAGCCCCACGTCCACGTCGCCGTCGGCGACGGCCGACAGCGCGGCGGCGGAGCCGCGACGTCCGTCGAAGCTCACGTCTGCCTCGTACGTCCCCGCGAACAGTGGGGCGTGAAGCCCGTTCGGATCCCAGTTCAGGCCAACCTCGACGGGGCTCCCATCGTCGGTCCGGGCGTCGGCGTCGACGTCGACATCGTCGCCGAGGGCCGCGGCGACCGTCGCGGCCCGGTCGAGCAGCGCCTCGGAGTGGCAGGCGCGCACGCGGGCGACCGTCCGATCGAAGCCGCCGTCGGCCCGCCACCCCTTGGGCGGTCGCCCCGGCGCCTCGCTCCGGACGGTCGTCTCGGTGATCAGGCCGTGGTCGGTGAGGGTCGCGAGCACGTCCGAGACGCGGTCACGGCCCAGGTCGACGCCCACGCGGACGGCCAGTCGGGACGCCGCCTCGCCGGAGAAGCGGTCGGACTCCTCGCGGCCGACCAGGTAGGCGAGGACGCGCGCCGCCTCGCGGTCGAGCCCCGCGGCGAACGCCTCGACCGCTCGTTCGTCCTCGTCGCCGAGGACCGGAAACTCTCGAACTCGCACGTCCCCCCATTCGGTCCGGTCCATATATAAACTGCAGGCGAACGCTCGGCGATCGAGTCACGGATCGTACACGTTCCTCCGCGTGTGTGGGAGTCCCTGGCGGGACTTCATCAGGTTTAATAGATCAAAACCGAAGTTCGACTCGATGGTCTCAAAGCAGTCGAAGGAGTTCCTGTCGCGACGGAAATTCGCAGCCACGTTCAGCGGCGCCGTGCTCGCCGGCCTCGCCGGATGCGGCGGCAACGGCGGCGACGGTGGCGACGGTGGCGACGAAGCGACGGCGACGGCGACCGACACCCCGGAGCCGACGGCGACGGCGACGGCGACGGCCACGGCGACGTCCACGCCGGCCGGCGAGGCGGACGCGACGATCACCGTGGGTCCCGGCGGCAGTCTCCAGTTCGAACCGGAGACGACCGCCGTCTCGCAGGGCGATACCGTCGAGTTCGTCTTCGACTCCGGCGGCCACAACGTCTCGGGTCACCCGGACGCCGCGAGCCAGGTGGAGCTTCCGGAGGGTGCGGAGCCGTTCGCGAGCTACGACATCTCCGGCGACGACATCAACCACCTCTCGCTCAACGAGGCCGGGACGACTTACCGGCACACGTTCGAGGTTACCGGCCAGTACACCTACGTTTGTGTCCCCCACGTGTCCTCGGGGATGGTCGGCAACCTCACGGTCCGCTGACCGGTAATCCGACAACGGCGAGTCGCCCTCCGTTCTCGCGCTCGTGACACCTCCTAGATACGATCGTCGGTCATTTACTTTAATTTACGTCCTAAATAATGAAATATATCACAAAGTTAAATATAGACAATTCCTTCCCTACGTACGGAGTGGTATGGCATGTCGCAATATGTAACAGACGGAATGCCCCAGATCGACCAGGAGGATCGACGGCAGTTCCTCAAGGTCGTCGGGTTGACCGGCGCAGTGGCAGCAGGTAGTGAGTTCACCCTGAGCGACCTCAGGGGAGAAGTAGAAGGGGAGACGGCGGGGGAACTCGCCGCTATGGGGGAGGCCATCAGCGACGACCTGACGGGCGAACTCGACGCGGGTCTGCTCGGTAGCGAACTCGCGGCCCTGGAAGAACAGATCGCCCAGCTGGACGAGCTGCGGGCCATGGGCGTCCCGGCCGAGGACAGTACGGCCTATCAGGAGCTCGCCGAGCCCGGGTGGGCCATCCACGAGCATCTCGTGGAAGTCGGCTTCTTCGGGAGCGTCGAGGAGCACCTCCCCGAGTTCACCCCCGAGCACATCGGGGCGACCGCTCGGGAGTTCATCGACACGCCCGTCCTGGCCTCCGCACTGCTCGAACTCGGCTACACCGAGTCCGAACTGACCTCGACGATGGTCAACGTCGTCAACAACAAGGAACGCCTGGCGATGTGGGTGCCCACGAAGAACATCCCCGCCGGCGTCGAAGGGTTCGACCCCGAGAACGTCGCCCCGCTCCACCAGCGAGCGGCTGCCGGCGTCCTGTTGTGGACGGATTACCTGGATACGTACCTCTGGCAGAACGAGGTACTCCTGACCGACACCATCCTCGACAACAACTACGGAGACCTCAAGCAGATGTACGCCGGACTGCATCTGCTGGCCAACGCCGCCGAGGACCTCGCGGGCAGTCAGGAACTCGGCGACGCACAGCTCACCGCCGCGCTCTCGGCGGGCGCGGCCATGATGATCGTCGGCCAGGAGGACCTGACCAACGACGTGATGCGCATCACGGACGAAATGCGCGCCCCACGCACGGGAGGTGCGTAACGCATGGCTAGCATTCACGAACACGACAAGGCGGTACAGGCGGCACAGAACATCGAGATGGTGGAGGTCGAGGACGGCTATACGCTGACCAACCTCCCCGACGAGTCGATCACGCAGCAGTTCGACATCGACCAGATCCCCCAGCGCGACGTCACCCAGGAAGACCTGACGGCCTCCGCGAAGGAGGACCCCGAATCCTGGCTGATGTACGGCGGCGGCTATCAGCAGCAGCGCCACACGTCGGCGGACGTGATCACGCCGGACAACGTCGAGGATCTGGAACTCGAGTATCTGGTCCAGAGCGGCGTCGCCTCCAGCATGGAGGGTGTCCCGATCGTCGTGCCCGGCGATCCGCCGGTCATGTACCAGACCAACGGGCCGAACCACGCGAAGGCGATCAACGCCCGGACCGGCGAGACGCTGTGGAGTTACACGTACGCCAACCCGCAGGGGCTGCTTCTCTGCTGTGACGCGAACAACCGCGGGTTCGCCGTCCACGGCGACAAGGTGTTCATGACCACCCTCGACTCCGGGATCGTGGCGCTCGACCGCTACACCGGCGAAGAGGCGTGGTACACCTCGACCGGCGACCACGAGATCGGGTACTCCGCGACGTGGGCGCCCATCGTCTACGACGGTCAGGTCATCACCGGCTCGGCCGGCGGCGAGTACGGCGTCAGCGGCTTCGTCGCGGCCCTCGACCCCGAGAGCGGCGACGAGATGTGGCGCACGAACACGACGCCCGCCGAGGAGTGGGCCGGCGACTCCCACGAACACGGCGCCGGCACCGTCTGGATGACGCCGACGCTCGATCCCGACACCGGGATGCTCCACGCGCCGGTGGGCAACCCCGGTCCGGACTTCGACGGCACGGTCCGTCCCGGTCCGAACCGCTACACCATCGGCACCCTGACCCTGGACGCCACCGACGGCTCCGTCCAGTGGCACTACGGCGAGTCCCCCCACGACGTCTGGGACTACGACTCCTCGGCGACCAAGATCCGTGTCAACGACATGGAGATGGGCGACGGCGAGACGCGCGACGTCGTCCTCAGCCCCGGCAAGACCGCCTGGGTCTACACCATGGACGCCGAGAACGGGCAGCTCCTCGAGCGGTCCCAGGAGACGACCCAGCACATCAACATGTGGAAGATGGTCCCGCACGCCGACGAGGACCGGCGGGTCGCCTTCGTGCCGGGCGCACACGGTGGCAACGACTGGCAGCCGCCGTCGTACAACCCCGAGACTGGGCTGATGTACATGAACCAGAACAACGCTCCCCACGAGATCTTCTGGAAAGAGGCCCAGTACGAGGCGGGGCAGACCTACTGGGGCGGCGGCCTCAACGACTGGCCCGACGTCGACGAGCCGGACGACTGGAACGGCAACCTGAGCGCCGTCGTCGCCGTCGATCCGGCGACCGGCGAGCGCGTCTGGCGTGACTGGATCTCCTCGGACACCACGAGCGACTACCTCTGGGGTGGCTCCATCACGACCGCGACCGGCCTGACGTTCACCGGCACCCAGAACGGCAACATCATCGCCTACGACGGCGAGAACGGCGACCGACTCTGGCAGTTCCAGCTCGGCGCGCCGATCTGCTCGTCGCTGTCCAGCTGGTACGACCCCGGCGAGGGCAAGCAGTACGTCGCGGTCCAGGTCGGCGGCTCCGGCTGGCTCCACGGCGGTCGCCGTGGCTCCACCGTCGCCGTCTTCGGCCTCAGCGAGTAGCGACACCGACCGACTTCTCCGTTTTTTCACGGCCTGAGGCGCCGGATTTAGCTACTGTGAACCTGAAACTCACGGTTAATATCCCGTAATTTTATTTGATGTGGGATACACGGGACGGATATGGCGACGCGAAGAACGTTCCTGATCGGCGCTGCAGCAACGACGGCGGGATTAGCCGGTGCCGTGGGTTCGGCAACGGCTCAGTCAGAGACCTTCGAACTCGAACTGACCCAGGAAGGGTTCGTCGGCCGTGCTCCCTCCGGCATCGAGGGCGAGGCCAACCCGACGCTGGAAGTGGAGGCGGGCCAGAACTACGCCATCCAGTGGACGAACAGCTACAACCCCGAGAGCGAGGGGCTGCCCGCGCGACACAACCTCGTGGTCACGACCTCCGACGGCGTCGTGCGCCGGGGCGAGTACGTGTTCGAGACGGGACAGAGCCGAACGATCCAGTTCCAGGCCCGATCCAACCTCGCGGAGTACTTCTGTGAGGAACACATGGGCGAGGGCGGCGAGTTCGACGTCGCCGGCGGTGCCACGGCGACGCCCACCGAGACGAGCAGCGGCGACGGTGGAGACGGCGGCGACATGGACGGCGGCGACGGCGGCGACGGTGGAGACGGCGGCGACATGGACGGCGGCGACGGTGGAGACGGCGGTGACGGCGAAGAAACCTCCGGCGGCGGCCCCGGCTTCGGCGTCGGTGCGGCCCTGACCGCCATCGGCGCGGGCGCGTACGGCGCACTCCGGCGCAGTAGCGACGAGTAGTCGACTTCGCACGTAGCTTTTTTCGAGACGTACCGCCAACGGGGAGTGATGAGTATTCGCTCGGTCGGAGACCGGCTACGCCGTCCGGAGTATACGGGTGAGAACCGGTGTCTCCCGTGTACCGTCGTGAACGTGTGTCTCACGGTCGTGGCCGCCGCGGCCGCGACCGTTCCGCTCGGTCCGCCCGGCGGCCTCGCCGTTCTCCTCGTCGGCCTCGGGGCCGTCTACTTCCGGGGATACCTCGTCCCCGGCACGCCCACGCTGACGATGCGCTATTTCCCGCCGTGGCTGCTCGAACTGTTCGGGAAGGAGCTCGAACTCCGCGAGACGCTCGTGCCAGTCAAGGGCGTGGCCGTCCGCGCGACGGCCGAGGGCGGGCGCCTGATCGACTCCTTCGCCGACGCGTGGGACGACCGGATCGAGCGGATGCGCGACGCGGGCGTCTCGGACGACGACGTGGCGACGCTGCTCGGCGTCGAGACGGCATCGAGCGTGTCGGGCGACGTGGCCTACGTCGTCGACGGCGGCCTCAGACGGTGGCTCTCGGAGTCGGCGCTCCTCGCCGACGCCGCGGCCGCGGCCGTCCTCGACGCGCGTGGCGGCGAGGCGTGGGAGGCCCTCTCCCCCGACGAACGGGTCGCGACGCTCCGTGACCTCCGGAAGCTTCTGACCTACTGTCCGCGCTGTGGCGGTGACCTCGACGAGGAGGAGACCGAGACGGTCGAAACCTGCTGTACGGAGTCCGAACGGGTCCTGATGGCGACCTGCCTGGACTGTGACGTCCGGCTGATCGAGGACCTCGGGGAGCGTTAGTCGTCGGCCGGCGCGTCGGACGCGTCCGGTTCGACGGTGACTTCGATCTCCGCGGCAGCGGCCTTGTACTCGGGAATCTTCGCGCGCTCGTCGAGCACGTCGTTGGTGAGGCGGTTGCCCGCCGCGTCGGCGAAGTGGGGCGTGGTCCAGACCGTGCCCTCCTTGATGTCGTCGGTGACGCGGGCCTCGACTTCGATCTCGCCGCGCCGGGATTTGAGCGTCACGTAGTCGCCGTCCTCGATCCCGTACTCCTCGGCGTCGTTCGGGTGGACGTCGACGAAGTTCTCCGGTTCGACGCGGTTGAGCGTGTCGGACCGACGGCTCATCGTCCCCGTGTTGTAATGTTCGATGATCCGGCCGGTGGTGAGGATCAGCGGGTACTCCTCGTCGGGCACCTCCTTGGGCGGCTGGTGGCGGACGCCCTCGATCCGTCCGCGCCCGCTCTCGGTCGTGAAGCCGTCCCCGTAGAGGTAGTCGTCACCTTCGTCGCCGGGTTCGTAGCAGGGCCAGTGGATGCCCTCCTCGCCCAGGCGGTCGTAGGTCATCCCGTGGAAGATGGGCGCGACCTGACGGAGTTCCTCGAACACTTCCTCGGGCCCCTCGAACTCGAAGGAGCCGTCGCCGAACAGGCGGTTGCCCACGTCACACAGGATCTCGAGATCGTCTTTCGTGTTCGGGTGGACCTTGTCGACGCCGCGCATCCGCTGGGTACGGCGGTCCGTGTTGACGACGGTGCCGTCGCGCTCCGCCCACGAGGTGGCGGGCAGGATCACGTCGGCGTACTCGGCGGTTTCGGTCTTGTAGATGTCCTGGACCACCATGAAGTCGAGTTCCTCTAAGCGCTTCTCGACCTCGTTGGTGTCGGGTTCGCTCATCACGGGGTTCTCGCCCATGATGTAGAGCCCCTGGATCGTGTTGCCGATCTCGTGGGACACCTCGACGTTCGTCAGCCCGGGTTCGGACGGGATCTCGAAGTCCCAGACCTCCTCGACGTCCGCGCGGACCTCGGGGTCGGACACGTCCCGGTAGCCGGGCAGGACGTTCGGCATCGCGCCCACGTCGGAGGCGCCCTGGACGTTGTTCTGTCCGCGGAGCGGGTTGACGCCCGTGCCGGGGCGGCCGAGGTTGCCGGTGACCAGCGCGAGGTTGATCTCGTTCTGGACGTTGTCGACGCCGCAGGTGTGCTGGCTCATCCCCATCCCGGTGAAGATGGCCGCGTTGTTCGCCATCGCGTACTTCTCGGCGGCGCGTTCGATATCCTCCAGGGGGACGCCACACTCCTCGGCGGCCGCTTCCTTGTCGAAGTCCTCGAGGGTCTCCTTCAGATCCTCGAAGCCCTCCGTGCGCTCGGCGACGAACTCCTCGTCGACCCAGTCGTTCTCCAGGACCGTCTTGAGGACGACGTTGAGCAGCGGGATGTCCGTGCCCGGCTCCAGTTGGAGGTGCATGTGGCGGTCGGTCTCGGTGATCTCGAACGACCGCGTCGTCTTGTTGGCGTGGGGGTCGACCTGGATGACGGTCGCGCCCTCCAGCACTGCCTGCCGGAAGTACTGGCTGTTGGCGATGGGGTGCTGTTCGCCGGGGTTGGCACCCTGGATCCAGAACACGTCGGCCGCCTCCTCCAGGTCGGCCATGCTGTTCGTCATCGCGCCCTCGCCGAGGCTGTTCTTGAGCGCGTACACCGTCGAGGAGTGACACATCCGCGTACACGTGTCGACGCTGTTGGTGCCGTAGCGCCGGGCGAGCTTCTGGATGAGGTAGTTCTCCTCGTTCATGGCCTTCGAACAGCCGTAGAAGCCCATCGCCTGCGGGCTGTAGTCGTCGCGGATGCGCTCCATGTTCTCGACGACTAGGTCGTAGGCCTCCTCCCACGTGGCCTCGTGGAACTCGCCGTCGTCGCCCCGGATCAGCGGATCCGTCAGCCGATCCTCGTGGTTGACCGACTGGGTGGCCGCGCCACCCTTGATACAGATACTTCCCTCGTTGACGGGGGCGTCGCCCCACGGACGAAACGTCACTTCGCCGTCGTCGTCCTGTGCGATCTGGATCCCGCATCCCACTCCGCAGTACGGACAGATCGTCTTGGTCGGCCCGTCCGATTCGCCGCTTGATTCGGATGACATCGTACGTAAAAATCCGGACGGTCGAACATCAATGTTGTCATCCAGTACCGTGCAAACGCCGCTCAAGCGGCGGTTCGCGTCGGCACGCGCGGATATCTTGGCAAACGGAAACGTTCACCCGTTCGGAGGCGTACGATACCGTATGAGCGACCACGACGCCGCTGACGCCGACGACGCCCTCACCGCGGCGACGGTCGACGACCTGACGGCGGCCTACGAGCGGGAGGAACCGTTCAACCTGGTCGAGCGCGAACACGTCGAGACCCTGCCGGCGACGTTGGCGGACGGCGATTTCGGGCGGCGCGACGCCGAATGGGTCGTCCAGTGGTACTACCGGCGCCGCGCCATCCCCGACGCCGACCGGCGGGCCGCCGAGGAGCGATTCCTCGACAACGACTACGAGGCGATGGTCGAGGCCATCACCGACGCGGCCGCGGCGGCTGACCGCGAGCGAAAGCTGGATCGGTTGACGTCGTTAACCGGTGTCGACGTCGCCGTCGCCTCGGCGTTCCTCGCGTTCCTCCATCCGGAGGCGTACGTCGCCGTCGGCGACCGGGAGTGGGAAGCGCTCTACGACGTGCGGGAACTCCCGGACTCCCCGCCGCCCTCGTTCGCGCCCGCGGACTACTGGCGGTATCTCGACGCGGTGACGGGGGTGGCCGACCGGGTCGACCGCGACCCGTGGACGGTGTACCGCGCCCTCTGGCGTCTCGGTGCCTGATCGCCCCTCACCGACCGATCCGCTCGGCGTAGTCGGCGATCACCGGGTCCGCGTCGTCGACGAACTCGTTCGTCCACGCCGCCGCGGGGTCGACCGACGATTCGAGCAGGTCGGTCTCTGCCAGCATCTCGGCCAGGTTCTCCCAGCGCCGTTCGTCGAAGTGTCCCCAGCCCGCCTCGCGGACGAACTCAGTGAACTGCAGATCCTCGGCGGAGGCCAGGAACTTCATGTGCTCGACCTCGCGGTTGTGCTCTAGCTGTGCGTTCCGATCGATCAGGGCCTCGACGGCCCGTTCGGGGTCGTTCGTCGCCGCCTCCCAGCCCCGCGCGGTCGCCCGGAGGAACGACCGCACCGTCTCGGGGTTCGACTCGGCGAACTCGGGGTTGGCGACGACCGTCATGCCGTAGACGTCGAGGTAGTCGCCGATGAGGAGTTCGTCGGCCGTCCGGTCGTACTCGCGTTCGAGTTCCTTGCCGTTGGTGACCACGCCCACCGCGGCGTCGACGTCGCCGTCGAGCAGCTGGTGTTCGACGCGGTGGTGGGTGTGTTTCTGGACGTCGTGGACCCCGACGTCGTCCCGGATCCCCCGGTCCTCGAGCAACTGGAGCGTCAGGATGCGGGTTTTCGTCGCCGAGGGCGCGACCGTCCGTCCCCGGAGCTGTTCGGGTTCGGTGAAGGGTTCGCCGAAGGTGTCCCGGAGGCTGTATATCGTCGCGGGAGTCTTCTGGCTCACGGCGGCGACAGCTAGCGGATCGAGCCCCTGGCTTCGCACCGAGAGGACGGCGCTCCCGCCGGCGAGGCCCAGATCGCTCCGCCCCTTGGCGGTCTGTTCGGCGGCGAACGGCGAGCCGTGCCCCTCGACGAACTCCACGTCGAGCCCCTCGTCCGCGAAGAAGCCCTCACGGCGCGCGAGGAAGTACGGTGCCTGAAAGCCGTTCGGTTCCCAGTTCAGCTGGAAGGTGACTGTCTCGGTCATGGATCGGTCTCGAAGGTTCCTTCGGGGATCTCCTCGACGCCGAGCGCGTCCGCACCCGCGACGGCCTTGAGGTGGTCGAACAGCCGATACATCCCCTCGACGCTCTCCTCGTCCCAGTCGCGGACGACCATGTCGCGCCAGCCGTCACGCACCGCACGCATCACGTCGGGGTCGTCGTAGGTCATCAGCTTCGTGCTGATCTCCTCCCAGATCTCGTCGTCCTCGACGAGTTTGTCGACCGCGTCCCGGTAGGCGTCCGCGAACGCCCGTACGGTCCCGCGTTGCTCGTCGAGGTAGTCACCGCTCGTGAGGAAGGCGGCGATGGGAAGTTTGTTCTCCGTCTCCGAGAGGCGCTGGACCAGCTCCGAGACGGGCAGGACGTTCTCGAACGGTCCCGTTTCGGTGATCTCCGGGACGATCTGCCAGAACTGGAACCCGGCGTCGACCTCGCCCTCGCGGATCATCCGCGTCAGTTCGACCTTCGAGCCGGCCTCGACGGGCGTAGCCGTCTCGTCCGGGTCGAAGTCGTGGAACTCGCGGCAGGCCGCCCGCGTCAGGATCCAGTTCTTGTCGAGGCGACGAACGACGCCGATCCGGTGGCCCGACAGGTCCGTCAGCCCCTCGATGTCGGAGTCCTCGGGGGCGACCAGCCCCCCCACGGTCCGGCCGTAGGGGTGGAAGGCGACGATGTCGGCGCCCGCCGCCCGCTCCCGGGCGATCGAGATGTAGTCGATGTCGATGAGGTCGGCGTGCCCCTCCTGTAGCTGGGCCTCGACCGTCTCGATGCCGTCCTCCAAGGCGTCGGAGACGAGTTCGACGTCGAGGTGGAAGCCGTGGTCGCGGTCGAAGCCGAACCGCTTGATCGTATACAGCAGGTAGCGCGGACTGCCGTTGTGTTCGAACCGGGCGCGCATCGTCGGCAGATCCCCGGGGTCGTCGTGGTACTCGTCGAGGGCGGCCTGCTGTGTGTCGACGTGGCTCCGGGTCATCGTCGACCCGCGGGCGGTGCGGTCCGTGGCGACTCGTCGTCGGGACGTCCGACGCCGGGACGTGTCGGTTCACGGCGGCGTGGCACGCGCGTCTGGTGGATCGGCATACCCGCAAGTACGACCGTATCCTGATAAAATTTCCTCGGAAAGGTTTATGAGTTCTACCGACGGCCCGGGGCGGACCCACACCGTCTATTGTACGTCCGTACCGGTGGGTCGCCGGACCGTCCTGGCGACCCACCTACACAGTTACGATAATCCGTCTCAGGGGTCGGGCTCGAAGGTACCCGCGGGGATCGCCTCGACGCCGAGCGCCTCGGATCCCGCGACGGCCTCCAGGTGATCGAACAGCCGGCACATCCCCTCGACGGTCCCTTCGTCCCAGTCGCGGACGACCATCCCCCGCCAGCCGTCGCGGACCGCCCGGACGACCGCGGGATCGTCGTCGGCCATCAGTCGGTCGCCGATCTCGACCCAGAGGCCGTCGTCCGCGACGAGGCGGTCGACGGCGTCGCGGGAGGCCGCGGCGAACGCCCGTACCGTCTCCCGCCGTTCGTCCAGGTACGACTCGCCGGTGACGAAGGTCGCGACCGGGAGTTTCCGCTCGGTTCCGGAGAGCCGCTGGACTAGGGCCGACACGGACTGGACCTCGGTGTACGGTCCCGTGCGGGTGAGTTCGGGCACGAGCGGCCAGAACTGGAACCCGGCGTCGACCTCGCCCTCGCGGATCATCCGCGTCAGCCCGTCCCGCGATCCGGCCTCGACGAGCGTGGTCGTCTCGTCGGGGTCGAAGCCGTGGAACTCGCGGCAGGCCGCCCGCGTCAGGATCCAGTTCTTGTCCAGCCGCCGGGTGACGCCGATCCGGTGGCCCGACAGGTCCTCGATCCCCCCGAGGTCGGTGTCCTCGGGGGCGACCAGGCCGCCCACGGTCCGGCCGTAGGGGTGGACGGCGACGACGTTCGCGCCCGCCGCCCGCTCCCGTGCCACCGAGATGAAGTCGGTGTCGACCAGGTCGGTCCCGCCCCCGTCCAACCGCTCCCGGATCGTCTCCATCCCGCTTTCGAGGTCGTCCGAGACGAGTTCGACGTCGAGGTGGAAGCCGTAGTCACGGTCGAGGCCGAACCGCTTGATGGTATAGAGGAGATACCGAGGGCTGCCGTTGTGTTCGAACCGGGCACGCATCGTCGGCAGGTCCCCGGGGTCGTCGCCGTGTTCGTCGAACGCCGCCCGCTGGACGTCGATGTGACGGCGGCTCACCGTACCGGGGAGACGATGGCGTCGATGTCGGCGTCGTCGTCGATCAACTGCCGTTGCTTCATCCACGACAGGTGGTAGTCCAGATCCTCGCGGTCGGCGAGTTCCGGCACCTCGTACTCCGGCACCTCGATCGACTCGCGGACGGCCTCGGTATCCACGTCCTCGAAGAGGTCCGGGGCCACCTCGCTGTCCTTCCAGAGCATGTCGAGGTACCGGTCGCGGTAGGCCGACGGGTCGGCGTTGATGGTCTCGACCGCCCGCCGGTAGGCGGCCATGAAGGCGTCGAGGGTCTCGCCTTCCAGGCCGTCTGCGCCGACGACGCCCATGTGGTTCTCGAACTCCAGGACCTTCTCGAAGCCGAGGTGTTCGGCGAGGGTAATGTGGGGATCGAGCAGGGTGACGGCCTCGACGTCGCCGTCGCGGAGCGCGCGCAGGCGGTCGGTCGGCATCCCGTGGCCCTCGATCACCACCTCGTCCTCGTCCATGTGTTCCTCGAGCGCCCGGATCGCGGTGTACTCCTGCCCCGTCCGGCGATTGACGCCGACGGGCGTGTTCGCCAGGTCGGCGGGCGCTTCGATGTCGGAGTCGGGGCGCACGAACACGGCGTAGGGCTGGTCGGCGAAGGTCCCTTTGGCGACGATTCGTCCGTCGTCGAACTCCCAGGTCCGCTTGAGGCTCTCCCACTTACAGATGGGGTAGAGGTCGACGTCGTTGTCGCCGGTCAGCGTCTCCTCGGCCGGGATATACTTGTTCGTCACGCAGGTCCGGTCCCGTTCGATCAACTCGACGTCCAGTCCTTCCTCGGCGAAGTAGCCGCGGTCGGCCGCGACGCGCTGTGGCAGCATGAACGAGAACGGGAGGTGGAACACTCTGATCGTGTCGTCGCCTGGCATACCCGCACGGTACGACCGTATTCATATAAAAGTTCCTCAGGAACCTTTATTACTAACCGATCATATCCCCGTGATAGGAATCAATGAGGCGCATCAGCGACGAGACGGCCGACGGCGACGAGGTCGCCGACGGCGTGTACCTCGCGGACCTCGCGTCGGGGGAGCGCGCGTCGATGAAACACTGGCGGGTCGAACCGGGCGCGACGCTTCCCGTGCATCGACACGACAACGAACAGATCGGCTACATGATTCGGGGGACACTCACGGCCATCACCGAGGACGAGGAGGTGACGCTCCGCCCGGGCGACTCGTATCTCTTCACCAGCGACGAACTCCACGGCGCCGAAAACCGGGGCGACGAACCCGCGGTCGGTATCGGCGTCCTCTCGCCGCCCCGCTCGGAGCCCGACTGGAAGCAGTCCTGATCGGCCGTCAGGCCGTTCGGTCGATCCCGACCCGTCCGTCGCCCGCGTCGAGCGTGAACCCCGCCGCCCGGAGCCACGCCGCCGCCTCGCCGTCGCCGTGGAGCAACACCTCCACCAGGTCCGCCGGTTCGTCGACGTCCGTCGCCAGCCGCATCGAGTCGACGACCCGGGTCGTGGCGCCCACGTCCCGCGCGGCGGTCAGGTGATCGCGCACGGAGACGCCGTGGAAGTCGACCCGGAAGTCGGGGTGGGAGACGACGAGCCCGTTCGTTCCGCCGCCGCGCCCGGGAGCCACGGCCACGTCGGCGTCGCGGCCCGCGTCGACCAGCGACCTCACCGCCGCCGGCGTCACCAGACCGAGGTCGGCGACGAGGACCCCGACCGGCAGGCTCTCGCCGAGTCGGGCGTTCACCGCCGCCGAGAGCGGACGCTCGTCGACCGCGACCGGGACGTCGCCCTCGTCGAGCGCCCGCGTCGCGACGACCGTCGGGTCGTGGCCGGCGGTGCGGAGCGCGTCGAGGACGTCGCGGAGCATCGCCCGCGCGAAGGCCGCCCGTTCGTCGGCGTCGAGCACCGGGTCCAGTCGCGTCTTGGGCCGGGTCGCCTCGAACGGAACGAGAAACCGCATTCAGCCGAGCGGGTCCTCGGGACCCTGCTGGGAGCGCCAGTAGACGACGCCCCCGACCAGCAGACCGAGGACGAGCAGTCCCGCGACGGCGTAGATGATCAACTGCCGAGTCTGCCGGGACTGCTGGGCCTGGTTCGCCTGCTCTGTCGCCCGGTTGGCGAGGTTGGTCGCCACGTCGAAGCTGCCGTCCTCGTAGGCGGCGACGGCGTCCTCGTAGTTGGCCTGGGCGTCCGAGGGGGTGGCGCCGTTCGACCGCGCCGTTTCGATGGCGCCCCCCGCCTCGTCGATGGCCTCCCGGGCCGCGGCGCTCCGCTCGGTGTAGTGATGAGTCGTCCAGCTATCGACCGTGTTGCTGGCGCCGCCCTGCTGGCCGCGGGTCACCTCCATCAGCTGGAACTCCTGGGCCGGGTCGTAGCTGTACGAAGCCACCTCGGGGACCGTGCCGGTGACACGCACCTCGACTTCGGCCGTACCGGTCTCCGCGGCGATGTCGACCCCGGCGAACGACTGGCCGGTGGGTTCGACGAGGTCGACCTGCGAGCCGGTCTGATCGTAGAACACGACCGTCCACGAGACGTCGGTCAGTTCGGTCGACCCCGACAGCTGCCACCGTTCGCTCTCGGGGTTCTGGTACAGTTCGTCGAGCGTGACGGTCGCCGAGACCTGCGTACCGACCTGTGCCTCCTCGGGGACGTCCTCGCCAGTGACGGACACTGCCGCCGCCGGAACGGTCGCGGCGAGCAGAACGACGAGTGTGGCGAGGACGACCCTAGAAGAGCGATTCGAGTTCGTCCTCGTCATCTTCGACTAGATTCTGGAGATTGGCTTCGCTCTCTTCGCGGATTTCGCTGATGTTGTCCTGTGCCTCGATGGCGACCTGCTGGAGCTCCTTGATGCGGGGGACGTTCGTGACCCCGGACAGCAGGATGGCCGAGGCGACGAAGTCGCTGTCGTTGACGGGGTAGTCGCCGCCGCGGACCTCCATACTCCCGGTCTGCTCTTCGAGCCACTTCCGCCCGCGTTCGATGCCTTTCCGGTTGAGGTACGCCGATGGCCCGGCCATCACGAGGAGGGCACGCTCCGTCCCGTCGATCTCACAGGGGAGGGTCAGGCGGCCGAGCGCCGCCTTGCGGACGAGGCTCGTGATGCGGTTGGTTGTGTTCGCCGAGTCGAGTTGGTCCTCGATCGATTCGTCGTTGCCGGTGAGTTTCGAGAGGAGTCCGCCCGAGTTCCCCTTGCGCTCGACCGTCTCCGAGGCGTAGCCGACGGTCGAGACGCCGCCGCCCGAGAGGGTGTTGATGATCTCGGAACTGTCGACGACGGACTCCGCGACCTCCTGGCCTTGCTTGACCTCGCCCGCGCCGAACAGGATGCCGAACCGGCGGACGATCTCGTCGTTGATCTCGTCGTAGCCGCTCTGGACGGACTCGCCCGTCTTCCGCCAGGCGTCGTTGTCGAACACGAGCAGGTTGTCGACCTCGTTGACGAGCGTCTGGAAGGAGCGGGCGGCGTTGAGCGTGTAGATCCCCCCTTCGTCGCTCCCGGGGAGGATACCGAGACCGTAGACGGGTTCCGTGTAGATGCGCTTGAGGTGTTTCGCGAGGACCGGCGCGCCACCACTCCCGGTGCCGCCCCCGAGACCGGCGACGACGAGAAAGGCGTCGACCTCGTGGACCGGGATGCCGTCGATGGCCCCCTGTACCTCGCCGATGTCCTCCTCGGCGATCTCCGCGCCGAGTTCGTTGTCCGCGCCCACGCCGTGTCCCTTCACGCGGGACTGGCCGATGAGCACGCGCTGGTCCTGGGGAATGTGTTCGAGCCCCATCAGGTCGGCCTTGGCCGTGTTGACCGCGACCGCCGCCCGGACGATCTCGCTCCCCGTCCGCTGATCGTACTCGAGGAACTTATCGACGATCTTGCCGCCGGCCTGCCCGAAACCGATCATGGCCAGTTTCATCGTTTCAGACCCCTCTTCATTGGGAATAACGCAGGTGTATTGCGGACATAAACCTTGTGGGCGAGCGGTCCGTCACCCGACGGTTCGACGCGTCGGATCGCCAGACAGCGGCGGTGTCCTCGGCGACCGGCCGCCGTCCGACGTGCGTCTGCCGTCCGTCAGCGATCCGCGAGGTAGTCCCCGAGGGTCCGCAGGCCGCTCTCGCTCACGTCGAACGCCTCCACGTCGTTGTGATCGGTCGTGTTGTCGAACTGGAGCGAGCGGTACTGGTCGGCGCCCATCGGCGCGCCGGGGAGCGATCCGAGCACCGACAGGCCGATCTTGGCCAGGCCCATCGGGACGGGGATCACCGTCGCGGATCGGCCTTCGCTCCCGTGGACAGTCCGCGCGACCTCGGCGAGCGTGAGTCGCTCCGGACCGCCGATCTCGTAGATGCCGCCGTCGTAGGCTTCGTCCTCGAGCCCGTCCGCGAGGATGGGCGCGAGGTCACCGATCCAGACGGGCTGGAAACGCGTCTTCCCGCCGCCCGGCAGGGGGGTGAAATACGGCGGGGCGAGCTTCTTCGTGAAGGGGACGAACTCACCGCCGTCACCGAAGATCACCGACGGCCGGAAGATGACGTAGCGCAGCGACGACGACTTGACGATCTCCTCCGCGGCGCCCTTGGCACGGATGT
Organism: Haloplanus salinarum; assembly: GCF_009762275.1. Classification (NCBI taxonomy): domain Archaea; kingdom Methanobacteriati; phylum Methanobacteriota; class Halobacteria; order Halobacteriales; family Haloferacaceae; genus Haloplanus; species Haloplanus salinarum. The sequence goes on from NZ_CP034345.1 coordinate 2,734,214, forward strand.
ACGCCGTCGCGCCGTTCGGGTCCGCGCCGAGCGCGCTCATCTGTAGGATCTTCTCGACGCCCGTCTCCTCGGCCGCGCGCACGACGTTCTCGGTCCCCTGGCGGTGGACGCGGTCGTGCATCTCGTCGCCCCCGGAGGGCTTGAACAGCGGCGAGAGCGCGACCAGATTGACGACCGCGTCCATCCCCTCCATGGGTTCGACCAGCGAATCGTACGCGGTGACGTCCCCCATCGCCTTCTCGACGCCGCCGGGCAACTCGCCCTCGCTCGGCCGTCGCGCGAGCGCCGTCACTGAGTGGCCCCGCGATTTCAACTCGCGACACAGGTGTCGGCCCACGAACCCGGTCCCGCCGGTTACAAGAATCTTCATAGCCGATACATATCCGCGAATCGACCTAAAGCTAACGCGCTGTGAACCGTTCGCACGGCGCACATCGCCACCGCGCCGCGATCTTCGGTCATATCAACGACGGAATACGATGGGCGACGGACGCCGCGACGGACCCCGACCGTTAACCACCCTCGCTCCGGTAGCACGGGTATGCTCATCACGCTGGAGGGACTCGACGGGAGCGGCAAGACGACGGCCTGGCGGGCGCTCCGCGACCGTCACCCCGAGGCCGTGTTCACGCGCGAACCGACCGACTCCTGGTACGGGGAGGCCGTCGCCCGCTCCATCGACGACGACGACGCCGATCCGCTGGCCGAACTCTTCCTCTATATGGCCGACCACGCCGACCACCTCGACCGGGTGATCCGCCCCGCGCTCGCCGACGGCTCGCTCGTCGTCTCCGATCGCTACTCGGATTCGCGGGTGGCCTACCAGGCGGCGACGCTCGCCGACTCGTCGATCCCCGACCCCTTCGCGTACGTGCGCTCGATCCACGACCCCGTCTCCCGTCGGCCGGACGCGACGCTCTACCTCGACGTCGACCCCGAGACGGCCGCCGAGCGCAGCGGCCGGACGAACAAGTTCGAACGGGTCGCCCACCTCCGAAAGGTCCGCGACGGCTACGAGCGACTGCTCGACGCGGACCCCGAGCGGTTCGTCCGCATCGATGCCGACCGGCCGCAGGCGGCCGTCCTGGACGACGTGACGGCCGCCGTCGACCGGCTGGTCGACTAGCCTGTCGTGTCGGGCAGTTCGTACTCGTCGGGCGCGGGCACGTACAGCACGTCGATGGTCGCACCGAGGATCGTCGGGAGGCCGACCATCAGGCCGATCACGGCCCCCGCGCTCCCGAGATCGACGCCGACGCCGAGGCTGAACGCGACGATGGTCGTGATCACGAGTGTGACCGGCACCAGCAGGGCCGTGTACACGACCGGCCCCCACCGGGTGCGAAGTTGGATGCGGAAAAAGCGGGTCATGACCGCCGCGACGAGGGTGTTACCCACGAAGACGGCGCCCATCAGGGCGAAATCCAGAAGCGTCGCCATGGCGGACGTGGGGTCTCGACCGGCTTTGCCCTGTCGCTTCTACTGTCCCCGCGCCCGGTCGATCAGTTGCGCCGCCGTACCCGTATACTCGTATCCCGGGATGATCCCTTGGACGTAGGTGCCCTCGACGTAGTTGACGACCGCGGCGGCGTCGTCGACACCCCGTCGCTCGTCGATGTCGGTGAACGTCAGCTCGACGATCACCGCCTCCTCGGTCAGCCGCACCGTCGGGTCGAAGTCGTGCTCCCCCCGAACGACGCCGTCGGCGTCGGCCACCCGCAACTCGAACGTCTCCAGCCACCCCTCCTCGACGACCGCCGCCACGTCCTCCTCGACGGCCGCCGAGAGCGACGGCGCCCGGACCGTCAGGTCGTACTCGATCCGCCCGTCGACCTCGCGTGCCTCCACCACCGCGTCGAAGGGTGTCGTCGTCGCCTCGAACCGCCCATCGTCGACGCGGTCGAAGTCCGCGTGGTCGCGAAACGCCCGCGTCGCCCGGGATGCCTCGGTCATGTCCCGAGGGAGGGCGTGAGCGGCAAAAAGTCCCCCGTGTCGCCCCGGCGGGCGCTTTCGGCTCCCCGCCCGCCCTGCCGCCGGCGGCACGCTTAAGTTTCTCCCCCCGTTTGGTTCAGGTGACGCTTCGTCTGGAGGGCCGAAGCGTCAGCGGGGACCAATTCAGGGCGGCAAGCGATCGTACGGACCCCTCTTTCCCCGTACGTCGCTTTTCGCTTTCGTACGACGCCACGGAGCTACTGCCACCTCGACGCCGAACCACGTCACCCTTTCCGTGTGAGGGAGGGGATTCGAACCACGGTCGTTTCACTCCCTGATTCGAATCCCCTGGACGCACGGCACGCTCCTCACGTTCGGTCGAAGACAGTGAGAGGGGATTCGAACCACGGTCGTTTCACTCCCTGATTCGAATCCCCTGGACGCACGGCACGCTCCTCACGTTCGTTCGGAGCGGCAGTGCGAGGGAGGGGATTCGAACCCCCGAACTCCTTCGAGAGCGGGTCTTAAGCCCGCCGCCTTTGGCCCGGCTCGGCCACCCTCGCCCGGATCCCCGTTCCCCGCACCGCCGCAAGTGGCTTTCGATACCCTACGCCTGCTCCTCGAACTCGACCGACGCACCGAGGATCTCCGCCAGCGACTCGACGGTGTCCTGGAGCTCCTCGATCCGTCGCTCCTGGCGGTCCATCCGGTCGACCATCCCCTCGACCGACCGTTCGAGCGTCGTCAGCTCCTCGTCGAGGTCCTCGGGAACGTCCGACGACAGCGCCTCGACCGCGTCGAGGATCTCCTCGCCCTCCGCGGCCGCCACCAGTCCGTGCTCGGACGGGTTCGTCAACATCCGCCGGTGCGAGAGGATCGCCTCCGAGACGCTCTCGCTCCCGTCGGGCAACGTGATCGTCAGCGGCTCCGCGTCGGCGGTGTCGTCCGCCGCCTCGTCGGCGTCCACCGACTCGCTCCCCGACTCGTCCGCGTCGACGACCGTCGCCGTCGCCTCCGCCTCGTCGGCGTCGAGCGTTCCGTCCGCCTCGGTTCGGCCCGCGTTCATGGGGTCCACGTCCATGGTTCCGATACGGAGCCCGCCGATCATAAACCATCGTCAGACAATAATAACGAAATTGTCACTTATGCCGCGGGAGCGACGTCGGTTCACTCAGCCGGGTAGTGGTCGCGTTCGACCCGGCGGTCGAACGCCGTCGCGAGGCGGTCGGTCACCGGGCCGCCGCCGACGGCCCGCCCGTCGACGGTCGCTACGGGTCGGACCTCCCACGTCGTGTTCGTCAGGAACGCCTCGTCGGCGTCCCTCACCGCGTCGACGCCGTACCGTCCCGTCTCGACGGGGACGTCCAGATCCGCCGCCAGGTCGAGGACGACACGCCGAGTCACCCCGGGCAGGATCGGTCCGGACAGGGACGGCGTCCGTAGGACACCGTCGTCGACGAAGAAGACGTTGCTCGTCGCCCCCTCGGCGACGAACCCGTCGACGTCGCGGACGAGGGCCTCGTCGGCGTCGGTCCCCCGTAGCTCCAGTCGGGCCAGTATCCCGTCGAGGTAGTTGTGGGTCTTGGCGGCCGCGGGCATCGACGCCTCCGGGATCCGCCGGCGTTCGACCGTCCGCACCGTGGCCGGACCGTCCCACACCGGTTCCCCGTCGACGCCGCCCCGGGGGAGCGGTTTGACGACCACGACCACCGTCGGATCCACCTCGGAATCGGGGGTGAGCTTCCCGGTCTGGACCCCCCGCGTTACCGAAACCCGAACGTAGGCGTCCGCGAGCTCGTTCGCGTCGAGCGTCGCCGCGACGCGCTCCCGGAGGTCCTCCGGGACGGCCCCGCCCATCCCGAGGGTCTCGCAGGTGTCGACGAGACGGTCGCGGTGGGCCGCCCACTCGAAGACCGTTCCGCCGTAGGCCCGGCAGGTCTCGAAGCCGGCGTCGCCGTAGCGGAACCCGCGGTCGTCGACCCGAACCGTCGCCTCCGTCGCGGGCACCAGCCGACCGTTCACGTGGTACTGCATCGATCCAGGAAGTTGCGGACGAGTTGCTTGCCGTCGTCGGTCAGGATGCTCTCCGGGTGGAACTGAACGCCGACGTGGGGTTTCGACCGATGGCGGACGCCCATCACGACGCCGTCCTCGTCGTCGGTGTGGGCCGTCGGCTCCAGGGCCGACGGGACGTCTCCGGTGTCGACCGAGAGCGAGTGGTACCGCCCCACCTCGATCCGGTCGGGGAGGCCGGCGAACACCCCTCTGCCGTCGTGGTGGACGGTCGAGCGCTTGCCGTGGACCACCGCCGGGGCGTGGCGGACCTCGGCGCCGTGGACCGCACACAGCGCCTGGTGGCCAAGACAGACGCCGAGCGTGGGGTACTCCAGGTCGGCGAAGATCGGCATCGACACGCCCGCCTCCGCCGGCGTTCCCGGCCCGGGCGAAACGACGACGGCGTCCGGGTCGATCGCCTGGATCCCCGCGAGGTCGACCGCGTCGTTCCGGCGGACGATCACCTCGTCGGCCGCCTCGCCGACGTACTGGACCAGGTTGTACGCGAAGGAGTCGTAGTTGTCGACGACCAGGACCCGCGTCACCGGGCACCCACCTCCACGTCCATCTCGGCGTCGTCACCGATGGCGGTGTCGACGGCGGTGATCAGCGCCCGCGCTTTCGCCAGCGTCTCGTCGTACTCGCGGTCGGGCACCGAGTCGTGGACGACGCCGCCGCCGACCCGCAGGTGGTACTCGTCGCCGTGCCGGACCAGCGTCCGGATGATGATGTTCAGCGTCGCCCGGCCGTCGAACCCCACCGCCGCCATACTCCCCGTGTACGGGCCGCGGCGGTGCCGTTCCACCTCGTCGATGATCTCCATCGTCCGCGGTTTGGGCGCGCCCGTGATCGTCCCGCCGGGGAACGCCGCGCCGATGGCGTCACCCAGGTCACAGTCGTCACGGAGTCGCCCCGACACCGTCGAGACCAGGTGGAACACCTCGGAGTAGCGGTCGATCCGGCGGTACTCGTCGACCGTGACCGATCCGTACTCGCTCACCTTCCCCAGGTCGTTGCGTTCGAGGTCGACCAACATCGCGTGTTCCGCCCGCTCTTTCTCGTCGTTCCGGAGGTCGGCCTGCAGGCGGCGGTCCGCCGCCGCGTCCTCGCCGCGCGGCCGCGTGCCGGCGATGGGTTCGGTCTCCAGGCGGTCGCCCGCCCGATCCAACAGGAGTTCCGGGCTCGCGCTCACCAGGTCGACGCCCGGGAACTCGATCAGTCCCGAGTACGGCGCCGGGTTCACCTCCCTGACCGCGGCGAAGGCCTCGACCGGGTGGACCGCCGCCGGCGCGGTCAGCCGGTGGGAGACGTTCGCCTGGAAGGTGTCGCCGTCGCGGATGTACTCCTTGACCCGCCGCACCCGGTCGCCGTACGCCCCCCGCTCGCAGGAGCTCTCGAACGTGACCGGTCCCGTGGTCGGCGGCGGGGCCACCGACGGGTCGCCCGTCCGCGCCGCCGCCGCGAGGTCGAGCGCGCGGTCCACCCCCGCCTCGTAGGCGGCGTCGGGGTCGTCGTCGACCCGCGGCGTCGCGACGAGCCGCAGCGTCGACTCGCCCGCCCGCCACGCCGCGAGGCAGGTGTACCGGGCGAGCTGGAGGCGTGGCAGCCCCCGGTCGTCGACGGTCGTCGCCGGCAGATCCTCGATCTCTCGGGCGACGTCGTAGGAGAGCCACCCGAAGAAGCCGCCGGGGTACGGCACCGCACAGTCCCCACGCGCCAGCGACTCCGACGCGACCAGGTCCGTGATCGCCGCCAGCGCCCCGTCGTCGCCGACCTCGTGGACGACGTCGGGATCGACGCCGAAGTATCCCCATCCCGGCTGTCCGCCGCCGGTCTCGAAGAACACCGAGGGCGCCTCCCCGCGTGCCCGGCGGTAGGCCATGAAGGGATCGACATCGAGGGTCACCTCGACGGGCACGCGCGTCCCCGCCGTCGCCCCCGCGGCCGCCGCGTGGAAGGCGTCGCGCGACGTCTCGACCGTCGGGCTCACGGGCCCGCCCTCCGGCGCCTCGGCTCGACCGGTCGATCGCTCGCCGTCGTCCCTGCCCGCTCAGTGCTCCACATCCACGGACGTCAGGCGCACGTCTTCGGTCGGCTGGTCGTTCGGATCCGTCCGCACGGCCCCGATCTCCTCGACGACGTCCATCCCGTCGACGACCTCGCCGAAGACGGCGTGGTCGCCGTCCAGGTGCGGTTGGGCGTCCAGCGTGATGAAGAACTGCGAGCCGTTGGTGTCGGGGCCACGGTTCGCCATCGAGAGGACACCCGGGCCGTCGTGACGGAGTTCGTCGTGGAACTCGTCGTCGAACGTGTAGCCGGGACCCCCGCGGCCGGTGCCGGTCGGATCGCCACACTGGAGCATGAACCCGGAGATGATCCGATGGAAGGGAACGTCGCTGTAGAGCGGATCGGTTCGCTTCTCGCCCGTCTCGGGGTCCTCCCAGGCGCCCGTCCCGGCTTCGATCGGCGCGTCCGGATCGTCGGTGCCTTCCGCCAGGCCGACGAAGTTCTCGACGGTTCGCGGCGCCCGATCGGCGAACAGTTCGACCGTGATGTCCCCGTGTGTCGTCCGCAGCGTCGCGGTGGGATCGCTCATACACGTCCCTGGCGGCCCGTCGGGATAACGTTGCTGACCGCGCGACCGGTCATACGGTTATTGTAAGTCATTACCGGTGGTTCGCCCAGCGTCCGGTGAACCACCGGTGAACAGTTACAATAATCCGTATCAGTCCCCGTCGCTCGGCGTGGGTGTCGGCGTCGCCGTCGGCGTGGGGGTCGACGCCGGCGTCTCGGTCGGCGTGGCTGTCGGCGTCGCCGTCGGCGTTCGCCCGGTGTCTCCTTCAGTCCCGCCTGCCGGTTGGTGATCGCCGTCGAGCATGAACTCCACGAGGTAGGCGATGAACGCCTCGTTGTCGGCGACGTTGAACCGATCCCCGCGCAGGAAGGTCTTGTCGCCGAGCAACACCGTGTTCTCCGTGCGCACCGCGACCGGATACTCGCCGGTCACCTCGTCGCTCCCGGACTTGTGGGTGTTCGGGGCGCTCCGCAGGAGGACCGTTCCCCGCTGGGTGGTGACCGACGCCGCCGTGTACATCGTCACCCGCTCGACGCCGTCCACTCCGCCCCCTCCCGTCGGCCGGGCGACGATGTGTTTGAACGTGCCGTCGGCGTGTTCCTGGTTGTAGAGGTACTGCGTGTCGACGCTCATCCCGTACGCGGAGGCGAGCGTCGTGAGGCGGCTCTCCTGGTTCTGGATCGAGGTGCCGAGGAGACTGCTGCTGATCGCGGTCCGGTCCGGTTCGCCGACCATCACCAAATGCCCGCCGTTGCCCGTGAACTGCCGCACGTCGTCGACGTCACCCGGGAGGTACTCCGACCCCGGATCGATCACGAGGAAGACGTCGGCGTCCTCGAGACGGCTCGCCAGGTCACCGTCGCTGTAGAACTCGACGGTGAACCCCTGTCGGATCAGCGCGTCCACGAGCGGTTCGATGTCCGCCCGGGAGAACCGGTTGGCGTGTCCCCGATCGATGAGGACCGTCCCGTTCGTCGTGGGGTCGGCCCCCGACACGTCGATGGTCCCCGTCGCGGGGAGCGGGTCGGGCGCGACGCTTTCGGGCGCGTACTCGGGGTTCTGGAGCGTCTCGTCGCCGCCGTCGTCGGACGAGAGGAGCGTCGGCCCGACGCTGGCGACGGCCACCACGACGGCCACCGTCAGGAGCAGTACGGCCAGCCGCTTGCCCACCTCACGCAACCACATGGGTCCCTCCCGGAGCCGCCGCGGCGGCCGGCCTTGTCCGGTTGTCGACGTCCCGCTCCGTGCCGTTCGTCCGCGGGGCCGGCGAGTCCGCGTCGTCGTTCGCCGTGTCGAGATACGTCGCGGGCACCATCAGGAAGACGGGGCCGCCGGGGTCCTCGCCGTAGAGGTACTCCGCCGAGACCATCTCCTTGTCCGGCGCGGTCGACGCGAGGTAGTTCGACCGCGAGAGGAACCGCGCGGTGCCGTCCGGTCGCATGACACGCACGTCGTAGTTGTCGAGCCCGGCTTCGTCGGCCGCGTGTTCGACCGCCGCCTGCCGCCCGCCGATGGAGTCGGCGAGGCCGTTGCGGACCGCCTGAGTGCCGCTGTAGATGCGGGCCTGTTCGACCTCGGTGCGGGTCAGCTCCAGCCGGTCGCCGCGCTGTTCGAACACGGCGCCGATGAAGGCATTACCCAGGGATTCCAGGATGTAGTTGAACTCGCGCTCGTCGCCGCCGGTCAGCTTGTTCGGCCCCGTGGTGGCGACGAGGTCCGTCGGTTCGAGCGGCTGTGGTGCCGTCGCCAACACCCCCACGCTCCCGACGGTCGAGGCCGGCTTGGTGTAGATGCGGTCGCTCGGCGCGATGGTGTAGTACGCGCCCGAGGCCGCCGCGGCGTCGACGCTGGTCACGAGCGGCATCTCCGCGGCCGTTCGCTTGGTCTGCAGGTACAACTCCTCGCTCGCGGCGGCGCCACCACCCCCGCTGTTTACGAGCAACACGACTGCCTTCACGTCGGGGTCGTTCCGGGCCTGCTGAAGCATCGCCGTGACCGACGCGGAGGTCGATCCGTCGATGGTGCCCGCGACCGGGACGACCGCGACCGTCCCCTCCGAGGACGTGGCGTTCCACGCGACGGGGGCCAGCGCGAGTCCCACGACGACGCCCACGGCCACGAACAGCACGTACGACCGTGCGATCCGTGACAGGAGGGCGCGGGTTCTGTTCGCCATGGGTGGGTGTTGGCTCACCACTACAAAAAACGTCGGCCGACCGGTCAGCGACCGGGAAGTTCGGACAACAGCTGGACGCCGCGGATCGCGCTCGCCTTGGCCGCCGCCCGCCCTCTGAGCGCGCCGACCTTCGCGTAGTAGCCGCTCTTTCGCGCCGTGCCCACCGCGTAGTGGTGTGCCGAGGCCGGGATCGGCTGTCGGCGGCCGCGCATCCGCATCGACCCCTCGCGGACCGCCTTCAGGACCGACTCCCCGTCGAGGTCCGCGCGGTCGACGCCCTCGATGACGAGTTCCGTGTACGCCCGGCCCACGTGGGGCACCGAGTGGGCGTCGCTGGCGGCGAGCGCCGGGTAACCGTTCTCCGTCGCGAACCGCCGCGCCCGTCGGTTCCGGAAGCCGGTGAACAGCCACGAGTTGAACACCTCGATCGCGTCACAGTCGACGAGGTGGCGCCGCGGGATCCCGTGTCGCGAGCGCTGGAACGGGTGGGGAACGACGGCTACGCCACCGTGGTCCCGGACCCAGTCGATCGTCTCGTCGAGCGGTGCGCGTCGGGGCGGCATCTCCGAGACGCCGATGGCCAGCAGGTGGCCCACCGACGTCGACACCTCCACGCCGGGGATACCGAACAGGCCGTACTCCGGGGCGAGTTCGGCCGCCCGGACCGACTCGTGGATCACGTCGTGATCGGTGACGACGATCCCATCCAGGCCGATTTCGGCCGCCTGCTCCAGTAGCAACTCGACGGGGTCGTGGCCGTCGTAGGAGGCCGACGAGTGGACGTGTGGGTCGATCCGGATCGTCGTCTGGCTCACACGCCACGTTCGGCGGGTGGAAGGATAAGCCTCGCGGCTCTACTCGGCGGCGACGCCGCGGGTGGCATCGAGGACGTCACGCACCGCCGCCTTCTGGTCGTCGTCCAGTTCGACCAGCGGCGGTCGCACCGCGTCGTCGTCGATGACGCCCCGTTCGACCAGGATCGTCTTCGTCGTCGGCGCGAAGCCGAACTCGAGGGAGGCGTTGAACAGGGGCGCGATGTGGTCCAACTGGAGGTCGCGCGCACGGTCGAGGTCGTTCGCCGCCGCGTCGATCGTCTCCGCCATCATGCCGGGGAAGTAGTTCGTCACCGCGTTGATCCCGCCGGTGGCGCCCATCGAGATGGCGGGAACGAGCTGGCTGTCCCAGCCCTGGAACAGGTGGAAGTCCTCGCCCGTCCGGCGGACGATCTCCAGAAGGTGTGTCAGGTCGCCGCTGGTGTCTTTCATCCCCGCGAGGTCCGGGTGGTCCGCGACCGCCTCGATCAGATCGGCGTCGATCGTCTGGCCGACACAGGAGGGAATGTTGTAGAGAATCAGGGGCAGTTCCGTCTCCGCGAGGACCGCGCGGACGAACCGTTCGTTGCCGCCCGCACCGTTCTCGCCGTGGAAGTACGGCAGGACGACGAGGACGGCGTCGGCACCGCAGTCGGCCGCGATGTCGATCCGTTCGAGCGTGCCGGCGACGCTGGTGTGACCGGCACCGGGGAGGACCGGCGCGCCGTCGGCGGCGTCGACACTCGCGGAGACGACCGTCTCGTACTCGTCGAGCGAGAGGCTGGCGAACTCGCCGGTCGTCCCACAGGGGATGAGGCCGTCGGCCCCGTTCGACAGGACGAACTCCGAGAGATCCGCCACCGCCTCGGCATCGACCGAGCCGTCCGAGAAGGGCGTGACCGTCGGGACCAGCGTCGTTCCGTACTCCGAATCCGCGGGTGCGGTAGGCATAGGTGTCGGTTCGACACCCGCCCAGTTAGGCGTTCCCCTGTGGCTCGGGATCGGTCCCGCGGCCGCCCAGCAGGGGCGAGAGCCGCTCCGCGAGGCCGTCGAGGACGATCAGCGTCGGCGGGAGCGTCGCCAGCGCGGCCACGAGCGTCAGGAAGATGACGCCGACGGTCAGGTAGCCGAAGTCGGCGAGGATGGGGAACGGCGACAGCGTCAGCGCCGAGAACCCGAACACGGTGGTCATCCCCGAGACGGAGATGGCCTTGCCGACGCGGGTGGCGGCCGTCTCGACGGCGTCGAGTTTGCTCACGCCCACCTGCGTTTTCTCCTCGTAGTACCGCTCCATCACGATGATGGTGTACTCGGCGCCGATCCCGACGGTCATGGCGCCGAGGGAGGCACCCAGCGGCGAGACGGGGATGTCCAGCGCCGCCATGTAGAGGTTCTGCCACCCGATGACGAAGAGCATCGGCACCAGCGGGGCGACCGCTTTCACGAGGTTCCGGTAGTACGCCAGCAGGAGGCCGAAGACGAACAGGACCCCGAGCCCCGTCGTCACGTTCCGGCTCTCGATCTGCTCGACGACCGACGGCGGCGTGATCGCCGCCGTCCCCGTGAGGGTCGCATCGACGCCCGGCGGCGGGTTGCTGAACCGGATCGCGTCCTGGACGTTCGAGATGAACGAGAGCGTCTGGTCGGTCGACATGTCCTGGGCACCGATGACCGTGATGTGGGCTACGCCGTCGTTGTAATACTGGGCCCGCTCGCGTTCGGGCACCGTCGACAGGACCCGCTCGACGCCCGCCTGCGTCTCGGGGATCTCCCCCCCGTTGTGCTCCGCGACGAGCGTCGCCGGCGAGTCGATACCCTCGATCAGTGGCGCGCCAACGGCCACCCGCTCGAAGCGTTGCATCCAGTGTAACACCTCCGGATGGGTGAGTTCGCCCCCCGTGACGAGCACGTCGTACTGCACGGCGGACCCCCCGCCGGTCTGGGAGCGAAACTGCTGGAGGTCGACGTACGCCGGCAGGTCCTGCGGGACGAACTCCTCGGTATCGGCGAGGGTGTCGAGCCCCTGGCCGGCCTGGAAGCCGGCGCCCATCAACAGCAGCGCGACGAGGAGGACGATACCCGGGTTGGCCGCGAGCGTCCGGGAGGTCCGCCCGAGCATCCGGCCGAAGGCACCGACCCGGTCGGAGTCGGTCGGGTCGGTCGTTCCCCCCTCCGGCCCGTCGCCGTCGCCGTCGCCGTCGCCGTCGAAGTCGTGGTGATCGAGTTCGCCGACGCCGCGCCGGCGGAACCGCGCGTACAGCGTCAGGATCGGGAGCAGGACCAGGATGCCCGCGAGGAACGTGAGCAGGACCCCGAACATCGAGGTCTGGGCGAACCAGACGAACGCGGGCGTTCCGACCGTCGAGATCCAGGTCGCCCCGAACCCGAGGGCGGCGGCGAGCATCGCGACGAACACCGGCGGGCCGATACCTGACAGCGCTTGCGGTAGCGCCTCGCGTGGCGGTGCCGACTCCAACTCCTCCTCGTAGCGTTCGTGGAACTGCACGGAGTAGTCGATGCCGAGGCCGATCAGGATGGGGAACACGGAACTCGTCAGCGTCGAGTTGGGGATGCCCGCGTACCCGATGGCGCCGAACGTGTAGAGCACGCCCGTGAACACCGCGACGATGGGGAGAAGCCGCAACCGCACGCCCCGGAAGAGGAAAAAGAGGGCGACGATCATCAGCCCCACCGCCAGGCCGAGCAACTGGTTCGTGCTCTGGCCGATGAGCTCCGATAGTTGGGCCGAGAAGGCCGCGGAACCGGTGATGATCACGTCGACGCCGGCGGGGAAGCGCGCCCACTCCTCGGCGGCCAGCGCCTCCGTGTAGATGGGGCGCTCCTCGGGCTGTGTGAGGCCGGGTTCGAACACCACCCGCACGAACGTGACGTCGGGGGAGCCGAGGACGCGTTCGATCTTCGCCTGCGAGTCGGGGATGCGCCCGTACTTCTCCCTGACGGGGTCCGCCGGACTGGTGACGTAGGCGACGTCCGCCACGCTCGACATCCGGTCGTCGAACCTGGCGACTGCTCTGAGCGTCGCCGGATCGGTCGTCTCACCCCGGAGCAACACCGAGATCGAGCCCCGGTCGAACGCGTCGTTGTACGTCTCCAGGGTGGGGTTGTCGCCGGTGAACGCCTGATCCCCGGTGACGCTCGTGATCTGTGCCGCACCGCCGAGCGCGGCGAACAGCAACACGGCCGCGATCAGGAGCGTGGCGACCGGATGGGCCTGAATCTCGTGACCGATCGTGCGGAACACCGATCGCAGCGCGTCCATCTCAGTCCACCTCCGACCGTCGACGGCCTTCGGTGCTCGCGGTCGCGACCGTCGACGTTCCGTTCATCGTCGGCGGTACCACACGCCGCCGCCGATCACGAGCAGCAGGACCACGCCCAGGGCGATGGGGACGACCGGCGGGCCGCCGGACGGTTCCTCGACGCCGACGCCGATGGCTATGCCGTCCGTGAACTCGGTGTCGCCGTCCGATTCGTCGTACCGGACCTCGATCGACGCGGCGTACTGCTTGGGGAGGGCGTCGCTCGTCGCGCTGATCCGGAACGTGGCCGTGGTGGTGTCGCCCGGCTGCATCGTCCCGAGGTAGGCCCCGTCGTCGGACGACGAGAGCGGGTCGCTCGTGAACAGTTTGGCGTTGACCGCCGAGATGGGGTCGTCACCGACGTAGCGCACGTCCGCGCTGAGGCGTGCCGTCCCGCCTGGGGTCACCGACGTCTCGACGTCCGTCACCTCGAACCGGTCGCGCTCGGCGCCGATGGCCAGCGTCTTGCGGAGCGGGTTCGCGGCCGTCCGCACGTCGCCGTCGGCGTTCTCGTACTCCACCTCGAAGGCAAAGGAGTTCGAGCCGGGTTCGGCTTCGCTGGGGATGGCCGCCGTGAAGTTCACCGGCGCGGACTCGCCGGGGTCGAGCGTCCCGACCGCCGTCTCGCCGTTCGTCGGCGCCACGATACCCTGACCGCTCATCCTGACGACCACGTTCCGCGCGACGGCGGGACCCGTGTTGACGATCCGTCCCGAGATCCGTGCCTCGGACTCGTCGACCCGGAAGTTCCGCGTCTTCAGCCCCTCCATCGAGAAGGTGCGCTCGGGACGGACCCGCACCCCGGCGGTCAGCGTATCCGACTCACGCCCGATGTCGCTCTCGTCACGGTAGGCGACGACGGCGTCGACCGGGTAGTTCCCCGGCGAGAGGTCGTCGGTCGCGCCCACCTGAACCGACACGCGCTCGGTCTCGCCCGGCGCCAGGCTCTCGACGAACACTCCGTTCTCCGCCGACGGAGCGGCGGGACTCCCGAAGTAGAGCCCCGAGGCCCGGGAAAAGAGTCGGATCGTCGCGTTCCGTGCCGTCTGGCTCCCGGTGTTTTCGATCGTGAACGCCATCGAGCCGGTGTCGCCGGCGAACAGCTCGTTCGATCCCTCCGAGACGATGTCGAACGTGGACGTCTCCTCGATCCGGATCGTCAGGTCGACCGTCCGCTCCTTGTCGAGCCAGACGTACTCGGTCTCGCTCGGGGCCGACGTCGGCCCCTCGTAGATCACCGCCCGGGCGTGGCGGTAGGTGACCTCGACCGGGACGGTGTAGCTCCCCGGTTCGGCGTCACCGATCTCCAGGTCGAAGCCGAACTCGGCGGCGCCGCCCGGCCCGATGCTCCCGGCCGTCACCGTCCCCGACTTCACCTCGATCGGCGCGTTTATCCGTCCCTCTTGCACGTCCATCTGGACGCTCCGTGCGGTCTGAACCTGGTCCTCGAAGCGGCCGACGCCGCCGTCCTCGATGTTCCCGTCGTTGGTGGCGACGACGGTGAGCCTGGCCTCCTCGTTCGGCCCGAACGTGTCGTCGGCGACGCTGTAACTCAACTCCGGGTTTCCCGTGACGACGCTCGACGCGGTGCCGGGGACTACCGGTGCGACCACCAGCAGGCCGACGACCGCCAGGATCGTGATCCGTCTCATGGTCGCACCTGCGGTCGGCCGATGATAACGATGACGATTACCAGAATAAAACGAAAACGTAGTTAAACGGAAGCAGGGTTTTTCAGCGTTTGAGACGACGGAGAGCGCCGCTCGTCGCAGTTCGCTCAGTAGGAGAATTTGACCACTCGGTCAGTGTCGCCATCGACGAGCCGCAGCGACTCGTGGTCGTTGTCGAGCACCGGGGTCGTGGCGTCCCAGTACAGGTGGCCCTCCCGGTTCCGTCCGGCGCCGACGTGGAGCACCAGCCGCTCGCCCGGGCGGAGTTCCCGGCCGTCGAAGAAGAAATACCGGTTGCCGTCGTCGTCGGCGAGGTGCCAGTCCGAGAGATCGACCGTCGTCCGACCGGCGTTCTCGACGACGACGTACTCCTCGGCCAGCGAGTCGGCGTCGTCGCCGGGCGGGTTCGGGCGCACCGCGGCGATCCGAACCCCCGTGGCGTTGGGTCCTCGGAGCGGGCGGTCGTTGGTGACGACGCCACACGACCAGAGACCCCGCTTCGCGCTCCGTGCGGCCTCCTCCGCGTCGGCGTACCGGTCGTCGGTCGCCCGTCCGTGACCGCGCTCGACGACCCGGCGGTTGATCGATCGCCCGTCCGCGTGTAGGACCGCGACGGGGCCGGCCGGCCGGTCCGTGACGGCCTCGACGGTCACCGACTCGCCCACGAGCGTCCGCAACGACACCAGCGCCCGCCGCCCGTGGTCGGCGAGACACGTCCGGCCCCGACTTCCGGTCACGACGCCGTCGAACCGCTCGGGAGCGTCGCCCCCGACCCCCGGTGCGTCGACGCCGGCGAGGCGAACCGTCCGGCGACTTCCGGACGCCGTGCGGTAGGTGATCCGGTCGCCCGACGCGGCGGCGACGACGGTGGCTGTCGCCGTCGCGTTCACGCTCCCCGTCGCCGTCAGCGGGTCCGCCGTCCGTCCCTCGACGGTCGTCAACGGATCCCCGCTCGCGTTCGCGCTCGCGTCCGTCCCGTCCGCGGTGCCGGCGCCGGCGCCGGGGGCGGCGGGCACCGCCACCGCGAGCGCACCGCCCACGGCCAGCAGGGCGACGCCGCCGACGAGCGCTCGCCGACCGTCGACGGCGTCGACCCTGGCCACGGCGTACGCGCCCGTGCCGAGGAGGAGTGCGATGCCGAACGCGACGCCGGCGAGAGGGAGCATGGATACGATGCCGGCTGGTGCCGGGATAGCGGGTGTCGGGAACCGATCGACTTAACGATTCGCCTCGGCGGTCGCCCGCCGCTCGCCCACGACCCGCCCGTCGTCGACGATTCGGATCGTGATCGGCCGTCCCTCGGCGGTCGGCGGTAACTCGAACGTCGCCGCGAGGCGTCGGTCGGGGCCGACGCGCGTGGGCCGCTGGAACAGGAACGCGTCCGGCCCCGTCCCGGCCACCTCGACGACCACCTCGGTGGTGGGTGCGAGCGTCGTCTCGGCGCGGACGACCGTCTCGCCGCCCGCGATGGGGGGGTCGTCGGCGCTCGGCGTCACGACCGTCGCCCGCCGTTCCGTGAGTTCGACGCTCGCCGCGGCCGCCCCCGTCTCCGTGGCCAGCGGACTCACACCCCACCGGATCAGGCCGACGCCGTACCGCTCGCCCACCGAGAGCGTCGACGTGTTCACGAGCGCGTACAGGCGACCGTCCGCGTAGTGGTAGTCGACGGCGGCGAGCGGATCGACGACCGTCCGGTCGCCCGCGGCGGTCAGGCCGAGGTCGACCCCGTATCCCAGCGTGCCGCGACCCGCGACACCGTACACCACCTGCCCCTCGCGCTCGACGGTCCCGTCGACCGAGGCGCGGACCTCGTGGGGCCCCGCCCCCGACGGGTTCGTCGCCCGGTACTGCACGAGCAGCGTCTCGTTCGCGGCGAGGGTGGCGTCGGTCGCCAGGTCGATCCGCAGGGCGTTGTCGGTCGTCTCGACCGCCGTGACGGCGGACTCGAGGTCCCTCTCGACGATGCCGTCGCCGTCCACGTCGATCCCGAGGTGACGGATGTGGTCGGTCCCGACGTGATCGAACCCCCGCGGTGCGCCGGTCGCGTACTCGACGGTGACCGTCTCCGGGTCGACCGACCGGTCGGCGTCGATCCCGACGGTGTGGGTCGTCGACGCGCCCGGCGTGCTGTCGGTCGGATAGACGAGGTTCCGCCCGGGTGGTCGGGTCGACGCCAGGACGCCACCGAGGCCGCTGGCGTTGATCGCGACGACGGCGTGATCGCCGACCGCGACACGCCCCGTCTCGACCCGTTCCGTCCCGGGAACGGTGGCGGCGTCGCCGTCGAGTCGGTCCCGCGGCACGGTCGCCGCCGTCGCCGATCCGACCCCGTTCGGCTCCACGACCAGCGTCGCGGACGTGCTGTCGGTCCCCGCGACCGCGACGAGGTTGTACCGGCCCGAGGGCAACGGCCCGTCGAGGCGGTCGGTGCGGCGTCTGACCGACGTGAGGCGGTCCTCGGAGCCGACGGCGTACGCGGCCGACTCGTCCGCCGTCCAGCCGGCCCGGAACGTGTTGAGCGACACCGTCACCCGCCCGTCGCCGTCCGCGTCGGTGGCGCGGACCCGCGTGTCGTACGCCCCGTCGGGGGCGCGCACCATCAGCGTCACCCGGTCGTGGTCACCGATCCGCATCGAGAGTCGAGCCACGTCGCCACGCGGTTCCGTCGTCACCGCGTCGGCGAAGACGGGGCCGTCGGCGCCCTGTGCGGCCGCGCCGCCGCTCCCGACGCCCGCGGTGAACAGGAGGCTACAGACGACGAGTCCGACGACTGCTCGCCGGATCGCCCGTCGTCGTCGTGACTCCCTCCCCATCGTGAAAAGGTATCACATTCCACAGTAAGTATCTTCTGGAGGTCACTCAGCGGTACCGAATCCGGCGGACCGCGAGTTCGAGGTCGTACCGCTCGGTGTCCATCCAGTCCTCGTCCCGCCCGTCGCGTTCGAACCGGACCGTCTCGCGGATCCGGCGGGTTTCGTCGACCTGGAGGCCGACGTCCCCCTCGTCGTCGGTCTCCGCCCGCGGATCGAACACGAACCGGTGGACGTCCGTGGCGACGATCCGGGAGACGTCCTCGTGTTCGTACCGGACGTCGACCCGGAACTCGACGTCCCTGATCGTTCGGCCGCCGACGTTCTCCACGTCGAACCGGTAGTCGACGAACGCGACCGTCTCCAGCGGACTCCGTCGGACGGCGAGCGTGTGGTTCCGCACCTCGATGATGTCGTTCGGCAGGGGGGCGGCGGTCGACGTGGCCCTCGCCGTCGACCCGGCCGTGTCGGCGGCCGTGGGCGTCGGCGTCGGCGTCCCCGTCCGGGTCCGTGTGCCGTCGGGCGTGGTCGTCGTCGTCGGCTCCGGTTCGATGAACAACCCCGAGCAGCCGGCGAGCGACGACAGGAGCCCGACGCCGACGCCGAGGAGCGTCCGCCGTCCGACGCGGTTGTCGACCATCGACGCGGACATCGTGGGCGAACGGATTAAACCCCGCGGCACGCCGCCGGTGAAACGTTTTTCGTCGCCGGCCCCTACGTCGTCGTATGGGTTACGAGGCGGTCCTGTTCGACAACGACGGCGTCCTCGTGGAACCGATCGGTCGTTCGGTCCTCCGGCGGGCCACGTGGGAGGCCTTCGACGCCCTCGGCGTCCCCGACCCCGACCCCGACGACGTCGACCGACTCGCGGTCGGCGTCACGCCCGACCTCCTCGCGACGGTGTGCGAGCAGTACGACCTCGACCCCGAGCGGTTCTGGCGCGCCCGCGACTACCACTCCTCGCACGCCCAGCGGGCGGCGCTCCGCGACGGCCGGGCGACGCTCTACGACGACTTCGATGCCGTCCGCGCCATCGACGCCCCCCGCGGTATCGTCAGCTCGAACCAGCAGGATACCGTCGAGTTCATGCACGACTTCTTCGCCACGCGCGACCTCTTCGAGACGGCCTACGGACGCGCCCCGACGGTCCGCAGTCTGGACCGCAAGAAGCCCGAACCCTACTACCTCCGTCGAGCGCTCGCCGACCTCGACGTCGAGACGGCCCTGTTCGTCGGCGACAGCGAGTCCGACGTGCTCGCGGCGCGGGCCGCCGGCCTCGACGCCGCCTTCGTCCGCCGCCCCCACCGCGAGTCGTACGATCTGTCGGCCGAGCCGACCTACGAACTCGGCGGGCTGACCGACCTGCTCGACGTCGAGGGCGTCCCGACCCGGGGCGGGGCCTGATCGCTACGTCCGGGGGCGCCGAGGCTATGTGTCTGGCTCCCCTAGCGGGTTCCATGACCGATGACGCGACCGATCTGTCCGACGAAGAGTGGCGCGAGCGCCTCGACGAGGACGAATACCACGTCCTGCGCGAGCGTGGAACCGAACCCAAGTTCAGCGGCGACCACCTCGACCGCAAGGCGGACGGCGTCTACGCCTGTGCGGGCTGTGGCGCCACCCTCTTCGATTCGGACACCAAGTTCGGCTCCGGCACCGGCTGGCCGAGCTTCTACGACGCCGTCGAACGCGATTCGACGGGCAACCAGACAACGTCTGGTGACGCCGTCGATCACGGCTCGACGGGCAACCAGACAACGTCTGGTGACGCCGTCGATCACGGCTCGACGGGCAACCAGACAACGTCTGGTGACGCCGCCGCCGGCGGCGTGGAGCTGGAGACGGACACCCGGCACGGGATGCGGCGGACCGAGGTGCTGTGTGCCACCTGTGGCGGCCACCTCGGCCACGTCTTCGAGGACGGCCCCGACCCCACCGGGAAGCGCTACTGCATCAACTCCGTCGCGCTCGACTTCGAGCCCGAGGACTAGGTCCGCTCGCCGATGTTGACGGTGAGCACCGGCACGTCGGACATCGTCACGACCTTCTGTGAGACGCTGCCGAGCATGTTCCGCTGGTAGTCGGCCCCGTGGGTCCCCATCACGACGAGGTCGATCCCCGCCTCGTCGGCGTAGGCGAGCACCTCGTCGGCGGGGTTGCCCTTCCTGATCTCCGTCCGGACCGCGAGGCCGTCGCGCTCCAGTCGGTCCGTGACCGACGTGGTCGCCGTCTCGCCCTCGGCCCGGAGTTCGTCCTCGACGTCCGACTTCATCCCGTCCTGTAGCGTCAGGAACGAGCGGTCGTCGATCACGTACAGCACGTGGACCGTCGCGTCTCGTCGTGCCGCGATGTCGGCGGCGTGTTCGACCACCGCGTCCATCGACTCGCTCCCGTCCGTCGGGACCAGAACATCCTCGTACATCGTTCGACCGATTCAGGCCGTACCCCTTCACGCTTTTCGGTTCCGTCCCGGCTAGTGAGTCAACAGCAACAGCTTCTCGGGCGTCCGCGCGAGACAGAACGGCGCGTCCGGCGGGTTGCCGAAGGTGACCCGGTCGTCCTCGGAGACGAACAGGCGGTCGAACGCGCGGCCACAGGCGGGACAGCCGAGCCCCTCCCGGTTTTCGAGGTACATCGACGATCCGTCCTGGGTGTGGAGTTTCAGCCGCGACCGGTAGTCGTGGACGTCGAACCCGTCCGATAGGTCGAGACGTTCGGCCATGTGCCTCCGGCGTCCCCGGCGGCGAAAGGCGTTACGGCCTACGCGACCGTGTTTCGCAGCGTCCCGACGCCCTCGTAGGTGATCTCGACCGTGTCGCCACGCTCGATCAGCCCCGGGTTGGCGGGACTGCCGAAGGAGATGACGTCGCCCGGGCGGAACGTGTACCGCTCCGAGAGGAAGGCGATGATCTCCGGCGGCGAGAAGAGCATCTCGTCGGTCGTCGCCGACTGCCGTCGCTCCCCCGAGATGACCGTCTCCATCGCCATCCCGTCGAGGTCGACGTCGGTCTCGATCCACGGCCCGAGCGGTGCCGACCCGTCGAACGCCTTCCGGGCCGTCCGCCGGTCCTGCTCGTAGGCGTCGAGGTCGTTCAGGATCGTATACCCCCGCAGGGCGTCGTCGACGTCGCCGACCGAGAGGTCGTGACACCGCTCGTCGATCACGGCCGCCAACTCGCCCGCGTAGGTGAACGAGTCCACCCAGTCGGGATACTCGATCGGCTGCTCCGGCGGGTGGAGCGCGTGGGGCGGCTTGACGAACCAGTCCGGGCGATCCGGCCGGTCGCCCTCGCCCATCTGGTCGATCTTCGCTCCGAAGTTCCGGCCGGTACAGAAGACGGCCGTCGGGTCACAGGGCGCCATCAGGTGTGCGTCCTCGCCGACGGCGTAGCTGTCGCCGTCGGCGTGGACGACGCCGTCCACGTACTCGCCGGTGAGCGTACCGTGCGGGGTGGAGATGCGTGCCAGTCGCATGGGCCGACGACGCCGGCCGCCGGGCTATGCGTTTCGATTCGTGTGAACGTCAGGCCAGCTGCGCGAACGCGAGCGTCCCGCTGATGTTGTCGATGTACGCCTCGACGACCTGTCCCTCCTGGGCGCCGGGGACGAAGATGGTGTACTTGCCGCGTTCGGCCACGCCGTCGCCCTTCCGGCCCGTGCCCGTGATCTGGAGCTGGTAGGTTTTCCCTTCCTCCAGGGTCGGCTGACCCGCGTCGGCGCTCTGTTTCGGCCGCTTGGCGACCGGTCGGAACGCCCCACAGGCCGTACAGCGGAGCATGTCGACGCCGTCCTCGCGGACGAGGTTGGTGTCCGGCAGGCCACACTCCGAGCAGGTGACGTACTCGGTGACGTAGGCGTCGACGGCGGCGTCGAAGTCGTCGACGGTGAAGGAGCCGTTGTACCGCGCCCGGTCGCCGTCGAACTGACCGTTGGTCCCGAGTTCGCGCTGGATCGAGCGGTGGAGGTGTTCCGGCTCGCGACCCAGCGCCGCCGCGATGTCGCCGAGGTTCGTCAGCCGGGTGAAGGCGCCGTCGGTCTGGCCCTCCGGATCCGGCACCTGTAGGCGGTCGCCCGCCTCGCGTGTCCGCTCCGGCAACGTGTCGTAGGCCCGGTCGAGGGCGGTATCGTAGTTCATGGACTCGAAAGGGTCCGGCGTCCTAAATCCGTTCCGTGAGCCGCGCTCACACGTCACGTCACGGATCGAACGCCTCCGCGACGAGCGTCGCGGCCGCGTCGGCGTTCATCGGCCCGCCGTCGGCCAGTAGGCCGAGCAGCCGCTCGACCCGCTCGTCGGTCGGATCGATCCCCGCCTCCGTTAAGAGCGCGCGGGCGCTCCCGCGGCCGCTCCCCGGGCCGAAGACGAGGCGACGCTCGCCGCCGAAGTCGGCGGGATCGAACGGCTCGAAGGTCCCCGGATCCCGCAGCATCGCCGCCGTGTGGATGCCCGACTCGTGGGTCGTCACGTCCGCGCCGAGGACGGGCGTCCGCGGGTCGACCGACTCGCCGAGCGCGTCGAGCACCGCCTCGCACGCGGGGACGAGTTCGGCCCCGTCGACGGCGGCCGCACAGTCGCCGGTGCCGTCCACCTCGTCGGCGATAACCACCTGTTCGAGCGCCGCGTTGCCCGCCCGCTCGCCCAGCGACGCGACGCTCACGTCGGCCGTCGTCGCGCCCGCGCCGATGGCCGCGAGCGTGTTCGCCGTCGCCACCCCGAGGTCGTCGTGGAAGTGGACGCCCAGACGGTCCCCGTCGACCCCGCGGTCCAGGAGGTCGGTCACCACCGCCCGCACCCGGTCCGGCGTCCGCGCGCCCACCGTGTCCGCGACGGTGACCGTCGGCACCGACGGGACGGCGTCGACGGTCGCCGCGAGGTGTTCGGGATCGGTCCGGAAGCCGTCGACGAGCGTGAGGTGGACCGCGGCCCCGCCCTCGCGGGCCCGGTCGAGCGCCTCGCTCGCCATCTCCATCGCCTCGGCGCGGGACGTCCCGAGGACGTGTTCGAGTTGACGTTCGGACGTGGGGACGAACACCTCGATCACGTCGGCCTCGGCGTCGAGGGCGGCCTCGACGTCGGCGACCCTCGCGCGGGCGATACCGACGACGTCGGCCGTCACGTCGCCCGCGGCGGCGAGTCGGCGGATCGCCGCCCGATCCGTCTCGCCGACGGCGGGGAAGCCGGCCTGGACGGCGTCGACGCCCAGCCGGTCGAGCGCCCGCCCGGCGGTCACCCGGTCGTCGACGGCGTACTCCCGGCCGGGCATCTGTGCGCCCTCCCTGATCGTCACGTCGCGGAGCGAGACCGGCATCAGATCACGCCCGCGTCGCGGAGGCGGTCGTACTCCGACTCGTCGAGCCCGAGTTCGGACAGGTACACCTCGTCGTTGTGCTGCCCGTGTCTCGGTCCGGCGTGTTCGACCGTGCCGGGCGTCCGGGTGAACCGCGGGACGGGTGCCGCGGTCTTCAGCGATCCCAGATCCTCGTCCTCGACCTCCACGATGTTCCCCCTAGCCCCGTACTGCTCGTCCTCGAAGATGTCGGCCATGTCGTAGACGGGCCCCACGATGGCGTCCGCGGCCTCCATCTCCGCGATGGCCGCCTCGGTCGAGCGCTCCCGGGTCCAGGACTCGATCACCTCGTCGAGTTCGTCCGCGTGCTCGACGCGGGCCTCGTTGTCGGCAAAGCGCGGGTCGTCGACGAGGTCCGGCCGGTCGATGGCCGCGGCAACGTTCTCGAAGATGGACTGCGCCGACGCCGAGAGGGTCATGTAGCCGTCGGCCGTCTCGTAGACGTTTCGCGGCGCCGCGCTCTCGTGGTGGTTCCCGATCCGTTCCCGGACCTCGCCCAGCCGGTCGTACGCCTCCACCTCCGAGAGGAAGAGCCTGAAGAGGGGCTCGTAGAGGCTCATGTCGATTACCTGCCCCTCGCCGCTACCCCCCGATCGACCCACGTCACGCTCGAAGACCGCGAACATGACGCCTTGGACGGCGCAGTTCGCGGCGGTGAGGTCCGCGAGACTGATCGGCGGCAAGAGTGGCTTGCTGTCCGGGAAGCCGTTGACGTGCGCCCAGTTCGAGATGCCCTCGGCGACGGTCCCGAACCCGGGCTTGTCCGACTTCGGTCCCGTCTGTCCGTACCCCGACTGCCGGACGACGATCAGTCCCGGGTTCTCCTCGTGCAGTCGCTCGGGACCGAGCCCCCACTTCTCCATCGTCCCCGGCCGGAAGTTCTCGAAGAGCACGTCGGCGTCGGCGAGCAAGTCGAGCAGGAGGGCGCTCCCCTCGGCGGTGCTCAGATCCAGCGTCACGCAGCGTTTGTTCCGGCCGATCGACTTCCACCAGAGCGACACGCCCTCGTCGTAAGGTGGCCACTCCCGAAGCGGATCGTTCCCTTCCGGATGTTCCACCTTGATGACGTCGGCGCCGAAGTCCGCGAGCTGTGTCGTGGCGAACCCGCCGGCGATCATGCCCGAGCAGTCGACCACCCGTAGCCCGTCGAGCGGCCCCTGCCGTTCCCGTGCGGTCGTCATGAACGGTCGGTGCTCGCCGGTCGGCATAAGCGGTGCGCTCCTCGTCACCGCTCACGACCACGGCCACCCGCCCCGTCGGACCCGTCGGCCGCCGAGTTCCAGGCCACAGAGGGCCGCGAGGCCCAAAAGCGCGCCCGGAACGACGGCGAGCGTCCAGAGCGCGAGCAGGAAGAAGGCCCCGGCCTCGCCCCCGACCCGCAGGAAGGTGTACGCACAGACCCAGCTCGCCCCGAACAGCCAGGCGACGGGCGTCCACAACCCCCGGCTCGCGTGGAGAAACAGGGGCAGGCCACCCTGGACCGCGAGCGCGAGCGTCGCGCCCCCGACGATCAGGACCGCGACGAGCGGCGAGTCGCGCGGGTCGACCGCGAACCGCCAGAACAGGAGGCGGACCCCCGCCCACAGGAGCAGGAACCCGACCCCGTACGCTACCCCGCCGCGGAGCGCGGCCGCCCGGGCGTCCGCCCGACGCGACCGGCAGGCCACGCCGGTGACGACGGTGGCCACCGCCGTCGCGACCGCTCCCGTCAGGAGCGGATCGCCGAGCGCGTGATGGGGGGTTCCGGCCACGCCCGGACGTCGTCGCCGCTGTCACGTAAAACGTCGCGGCCGGCAGTATATGTGGGTGTGGTACGTACGAGCGTATCATGTCCATCGCCCGACACGGTTCCGGCCCGCGAGCGGCCGTCGGCGCCGTCGCCTCGCAGGTCCACCCCGTGTTCATGGCCCCGCCGCTCGCCGCCTCCGGGTTCGGCGCCGTCTTCGGTGGATTCGAACTCCCCCGACTCGCCCTCCTCCACCTCGCCGTCGCCTTCACCGCGCTCTACACCGCCCACGTCAAGGACGGCCTCGTCGACTTCCACCGCCGCGGCGAGGACGACGACCACCCGCTGACCCGACGCGGCTGTCACCTCGCGATCCTCGGGTCGAGCGCCGCCTTCTTCGCCGGCGTCGCCGCCCTCGTCGTCCGCGTCGACCCCGTCGCCGCCGCCCTCGCCCTGCCCGGGTGGCTGGTCGCCGTCCTCCACGCGCCGCAACTCGACACCAGCCCCCTCGGTGCGACCCTCGGCTACCCGGTCGGCATCGGCTTCGCCCTCCTCGGCGGGTACTACGTCCAGACCCGCACCCTCTCGACGGCCGTCGTCGCCTTCGCCGCCGTCTTCGTCGTCGTCCTCGCCGGGATCAAGGTCGTCGACGACGCGACCGACTACGACTACGACCGCTCGGTCGACAAGCGAACCGTGGCGGTCGTCCTCGGCCGCGACGGGGCGCGGACCGTCGCCGGCACGCTCATGGGTGCGGGGATGGTCGCCGTCCTCGCGCTCTCGGCGACCGGCGTCGTCCCGCGTGGCTCCGCGTTCGCCGTCGTCCCCTTCGTCGCCGTCGCGCTGTTCGCCCGCCGGGCCGACCCCGAAACCGCGACCATGCTGCTCGTGCGGGCCTCCTACCTCTTTTTCGCCCTCCTCGTCGTCGCCGTCTGGCTCCGTCCCCTCGCCGGCCTCGCGGGGCCCGACGTCACGGCGCTCGGCCCCTACACCTACCTCGCGACGGAGGTGCTGTGGGGGGTCGTCGCCGTCGCGCTGGTGGTTCGCGCCGACGCGGTCCGTGCCGCCGCGCGGACCGTCGCCGTGCTCTACCCCGTCGCCTACGTCTGGGACTGGTACACCCTCACCGTCGGCGTCTTCGCCATCCCGATGCGGACGGGGATCGATCTGCTCGGCATCCCGCTGGAGGAACACCTGTTCATGCTGATCGTGCCGACGATGGTCGTCGGGGTCCACGAGACGCTCGCAGACGCGTTCGACGACTAACCCTCGCGAACGGCGACGGAACGCCGGGAGCCGCCGCCGACGCGCCGGAGCGGAGCCGCGAGGCGTCCCACCAGGGGGCTGGCACCACAACCTACAAATACGAGTGGGCCAACTATAGAATTAGACACATCTAATCAATGGATTCGATGATAACCTATGTCACTCGATACACGTAGCGAGCGAGCGGTGACGCGACGGGACGCGCTTCGTGCCGGCGGTGCGGCGGCGCTTGCGGGGATAGCCGGGTGTACGGCGCTGCCGAGCGCTCCGGACCCGTCGGGGGGAGACGGCGACGCCGGGAGCGACGGCCCGGTCGCGGTGGCCTCGTTTTTCACGTTCTTCGATTTCGGCCGGCAGGTCGCCGACGGGACCCCGCTGACGGTGGAGAACCTCGTCCCGACGGGACTGCACGGGCACGGCTGGGAGCCGAACGCCAGTATCACCCAGCGGATCATCGAAGCGGACGCGTTCGTCCACGTCGGGGCGGACTTCCAACCTTGGGCCGACCGAGCAATCGAAACGATCGAGGGCGACGACGTCGAGACGGCACTCATCAACGCCCGGGAGGGCGTCGAACTGGTCGACCTCGCCGCGACGCTCGACCGCGACGAGGAGGGCGTCGGTTCCCAGCGGGGGAAGGACCCGCACTTCTGGCTGGATCCCCAGCGCGCGAAGCGCTCCGTCGACAACATCGCCGAGGGGTTCGCCGAACTGGTGCCGGAGTACGCCGACACCTTCCGCGACAACGCCGGGGCGTACACCGCCGACGTCCTCGACCGCATCGACGCGGACTACGAGGCCATCTTCGACCGCGCCGACCGCGACATCGTCCAGCTGGCCGCGCACAACGCCTTCCAGTACGTCGGCGTGCGCTACGGGGTGCGGATGCGGCCGCTCGTGACGAACCTCGCGGCGAGCGGTGACGTCAAGCCCGCCGACATTCGCGAGGCGGCGCGCGTCATCCGCGAGAACGACATCCGCTACATCGCCAACGGCGTCTTCGAATCCCAGCGCCCGGCCCAGCAACTCGTCCGCGAGACGGCCGTGGAGTCGTACTTCCCCGTGACGCCGTACGCCGGCGTTCGCGAGGAGTGGGTCGCGGAGGACTGGGGATACGAGGAGATCGCGTACAACATCAACATGCCCACGTTCGACATCGTCCTCGGCAACGAGCGTCCCGAGGACGCGGCCCCGTCGGCGGGCTGGGTCGAACGGTGGCGGAACTTCGAGCCGGTATGACCCGGGACGCCGACGCCGTGCCGGTGATCGACCTCGCGGGCGTCACCTTCGGCTACACGGCGACGCCAGTCGTCGAGGCCGTGTCGCTGACCGTCGACCCGGGCGAGTACGTCGCCATCGTGGGGCCGAACGGCTCGGGGAAGTCGACGCTGATGCAGCTGATGGTCGGACTGCTCGAACCGGACACGGGCACGGCCCACCTGTTCGGCGAGCGCGCCGACCGTTTCGACGACGGCGAACGGATCGGCTACGTCGCCCAGCAGGCCAACGCCGCCGAGGGGATGCCGATCACCGTCCGCGAAGTGGTGAAGATGGGCCGCTTCCCGCACGTCGGGGTCGGCCGGCTGTCGAGCGAGGACTGGGCCATCGTCGACGACGCCCTCTCGACCGTCGGCATGAGCGCCTTCGCCGACCGACGCGTCACGCAGCTCTCGGGTGGACAGCGCCAGCGCGCGTTCATCGCACGGGCGCTGGCGGGCGAGGCCGACCTGCTCGTGCTCGACGAGCCGACCGTCGGCGTCGACGCCGAGTCGGTCGACGCCTTCTACGGCCTGCTGGCGGCGCTCAACGGGCGGGGCATCACCGTCCTCCTCATCGAGCACGACCTCGGGGCGGTCGTCGAGCACGCCGACCGCGTCGTCTGCCTGAACCGCGAAGTCTACTTCGACGGGCCGACCGACGAGTTCGTCGACAGCGACGCGCTGGCCCGGGCGTTCGGAACCGAAGCGCGGTTCCTCGCTGAGGTGGACGGATGAGCGCGGACGCGGCGGCCACGCTCGTCGCGAGCCCCCTCGTGACCCTGGATCCGTCGGCCGTGCTCGCGCTGGGGAGCGTGCTGGAGGCCGTCGGCGAGGCCGTCTTCGATGCCCCTCTGTGGGTCCTGGAGCAGTGGTACTGGCTCATGGACTGGGTGTACTACGCCACGGGGCTGGAGATGCTGAACCCCCGTTACCGGTTCATGCACCGGGCGATACTCGTCGGGCTCTGCGTGGGCGTGATGGCGCCGCTCATCGGCACCTTCCTCGTCCACCGACAGCTCGCGCTCATCGGCGACGCGCTGGCCCACACCGGCTTCGCCGGGGTGGCCGTCGGCCTGTTCCTGAACGCCGTCATCGACCTCGGCGTCTCGCCGTATCTCACCGCCGTCGTCGTGGCGATGATCGCCGCGCTGTGCATCGAACTCATCTCCGAAGTCACGGACGCCTACAACGACGTGTCGATGGCCATCGTCCTGTCGACTGGGTTCGCGCTGGGGACGACGCTCATCAGCCTCAATGCGGGCGGACTGGCGGTGGGGGTCAACCAGTTCCTCTTCGGCAACCTCTCGACCGTGTCGCCGGGGAGCGCGGCCATCCTCCTGGTGCTCTTTGCCGTCATCGTGAGCACGGTGGCCGTGACGCGCAACCAGCTGCTGTACGTCACCTTCGACGAGACGGCGGCCGCCGTCTCCGGCATCCCCGTCAACTGGTACAACCGGGTGATGGTGATGCTGACGGCGATGGTCGTCGTCGGTGCGATGCAGATCATGGGCGTCATCCTCGTCGCGGCGATGCTCGTCGTTCCGGTCGCGGGCGCGACGCAGGTGTCCCGGAGCTTCTCCGAGTCGCTCGTCGTCTCGGTCGTCCTCGCGGAACTCGCGGTGTTGCTCGGCATCGCCGCCGCCTACTACGGCGGCGTCACGGCCGGCGGGATCATCGTCCTCTTCGCCGTGGCCATCTACGTCTGTGCCGTCGTCCTCGGAAAACTCCAGTCCGCACGCGGCGAACGGGCGGCGCCCGAGACGGGACACATCGAGGCCGACGGCGTCGACGCCGGCACCGGCGACTGAGCGATTCCCCTCCTTTCGCGCCCGGATCCGTCACCGCGCCAGTTCCACCTTTTACGTCCTCGGGTCGCTCCCGCCGGTCGCGACCGCTCGTCGCAAAAGCTGGAGCAAAACGATCCGCCGGCCCCCGCTAGGCCGTCACTCGTCCTTCGCGCCCGGATCCGTCACCGCGCCAGTTCCACCTTTTACGTCCTCGGGTCGCTCCCGCCGGTCGCGACCGCTCGTCGCAAAAGCTGGAGCAAAACGAGCCGCCGGCCCCCGCTAGGCCGTCACTCGTCCTTCGCGCCCGGATCCGTCACCGCGCCAGTTCCACCTTTTACGTCCTCGGGTCGCTCCCGCCGGTCGCGACCGCTCGTCGCAAAAGCTGGAGCAAAACGAGCCGCCGGCCCCCGCTAGGCCGTCACTCGTCCTTCGCGCCCGGATCCGTCACCGCGCCGTTGGCCGCCGAGCCGAACATCCGGCCGTACTTCGCCAGCACGCCGGACGTGTAGTTCGGTTCGGGGTCGTAGCCGTCGAGCCGTTCCTCGATCTCCTCGTCGCTGAGGTCGACCGAGAGCTCGTGGCTGTCGATGTCGATGGTGATCACGTCGCCGTCCTCCAGGGCGGCGATGGGGCCGCCGACGAACGCCTCGGGGGCGACGTGGCCGATGGAGAAGCCACGGGTCGCGCCGGAGAAGCGGCCGTCGGTGAACAGCGCGACGTCCTCGGCGTGGCCCTGGCCGGCGACGGCGCTCGTGACGCCGAGCATCTCGCGCATCCCGGGGCCGCCGCGGGGCCCCTCGTTGCGGATGCCGATCACGTCGCCGGAGTCGACGTGGCCCTCCTGGACGTACTCCATGGCGTTCTCCTCGTCGTCGAAGATCCGGACGGGCCCCTCGTGGTGGAGGTGGTCCTCGCCGGTGATCTTGATGACCGCGCCTTCGGGGGCGAGGTTGCCCGAGAGGATGCGGATGGCGCCGCGCTCGTGGATCGGGTTGTCGACCGTGTGCAGGAAGTCGGCGTCGAGGTCCGCGACGGCTGGCGGGTCGTAGCGGTCGAGGGCCTCGGCCATCGTCTCGCCCGTGACCGTGAGCGCGTCGCCGTGGAGCAGGTCGGCGTCGAGGAGTTCGCGCAGGACGACCGGCACGCCCCCGACCTCGTGGAGGTCGTTCATCACCCGCTCGCCGCCGGGCTGGAGGTTGGCGATCTTCGGCGTCCGTTCGCTGATGCGGTTGAAGTCCCCGATGTCGAGTTCGATGCCGGCCTCGGCGGCCATCGCCAGCAGGTGGAGGACGGCGTTGGTCGACCCGCCGATGGCGACCTGGAGCGCGATGGCGTTCTCGAAGGACTCCCGCGAGAGGAAATCGGACGGTTTGCGCCGCGACTCGACGACGTCGACGACGAGTTCGCCGGTCTCGCGGGCCACCTCGTAGCGGGCCTCGTCCTCGGCGGGCGGCGAGGCCGATCCGAGCGGCGCGAAGCCGATGGCCTCGCTGATCGAGGCCATGGTGTTGGCCGTGAACATGCCGCCACAGGAGCCCGCGCCGGGACAGGCGTTCCGTTCGAGGTCGTCGAGTTCCTCGTCGGACATCTCGCCCTCGGCGACGGCGCCGACGCCCTCGAAGACGTTCTGGATGGTGACCTCGCGGCCGTCGTGCTCGCCGGGCATGATCGACCCGCCGTAGAGGAACACGGAGGGGAGGTCGGTCCGGATGGAGGCCATCATCATCCCGGGCATGTTCTTGTCACAGCCGCCGATGGTGACGAGGGCGTCCATGCGCTCGCCGAAGGAGACGAGTTCGACGGAGTCGGCGATGACCTCCCGTGAGATCAGCGACGACTTCATCCCCTCGGTCCCCATCGAGATGGCGTCGGAGATGGTGATCGTGCCGAACTCGATCGGCATCCCGCCCGCCTCGTCGATGCCCTCGATGGCCGATTCGGCCAGTTCGTCGAGGTGGACGTTACACGGCGTGATGTCCGCGGCGGGGTTGGGGACGCCGACCATCGGCGACGAGAGGTCCTCGTCGTCGAACCCCATCGCGCGGAACATCGACCGGTGGGGCGCGCGGTCACGGCCCTCGGTGACGTCGGTACTCCGGAGGTCCGGGTCCTTGCCTCCGGGGTAGGGCGCCGACTCGGACTCCGCTTCGGATTCTCGCTCTGGTTCCTGCTGGCTCATGTTCCGACCCTACTCGTCCGGGGGCTTAAAGCATGAGGCCTCGTCGCCCTCAGCTCTCGCGGCTCGCCAACCCCGAGAGGTGGCCGGCCTCGGGCACGATGATCTCCCCGGCCCCGAGCCGTGCCGCGTTCTCGCTCCCCGGCAGGCAGAAGACGGGCGTCCCCTCGACGACCCCCGCGACCGCCCGCGTCCCGACCACCTTCGTCCCGATCTCCTCGTACGAGAGCCGGCGAAAGAGTTCGCCGAATCCGGGCAGGGTCTTCTCGAACAACGGTTGGGCCGCCTCGACGGTCACGTCGTCGGGGGTCACGCCCGTTCCCCCGGTGCTTACGACGGCGTCCACGTCGTCCCGCCCGGCGAGGTTCTTCAGCGTCGCCTGCACGCGGTCGTAGTCGTCCGGGATCAACTCACGGGTGACGATCCCGTGGCCCGCGTCCGTGAACGCCGCCGCGATGGCGTCGCCCGCCGGATCGTCGTCCAGTCCCCGCGTGGAGGTCACCGTCACCACCGCGGCGCCGAGGGTCTCGACGTCGTGGTGGTGGTGGTCGTGTTCGTGATCGTCGCCGTGGCCGTGATCGTGTGCGTGGTCGTCGTCGTGTTCGTGGTCGCCGTCGTGTGCGTGGTCGCCGTCGTGTGCGTGGTCGCCGTCGTGTGCGTGGTCGTCGGTCATGGGCGTGGATTCGGGGGCCGCCACAAAAGCCGTGGCGGGAGCGCCGCGACCGCCCGTCGGACGAGAAACACCTTTGGCCTCTCCCCCCGTAACCGCGCGTATGGTCGACGAATCCACGACGACGGAGGTAACGTGTTTCAAGTGTGGATTCGAGGCGCCGGCCGGCAGCGACGACTGGGACACCGCGACTCACCCGTCGCTCGGGACGCTCCAGCGGTGTCCCGACTGCGGGAGCACGGATACGACGAGCGGCTAGCGGTCCGCGGCGACGGCCAGGCCCTCGCCCGTGCCGAACCACAGCGTTTTGTCCGTCGCGATGGTTCTCACGGGTATGCAACCCCGTTCTTTCGTGACTCACGACGACCCTGGCGAACCGCACGGCAGTCGGTCCGACGCCCGTCACCGACGGTGAGCGCCGACGACCCCCCCGTCGTCCGCCCCGGTGGGGACCCGCCGCGCGGCGGCGATCCGGCGCCCGACGACGACGCGGACCTCGGCTGGGTCGGGTGGGTGCTCGTCGCGGCCGTCGTCGTCGCCGTCCTCGTCATTCCCGGTGCCATCTACCTCTGGCCCGCCGGCGGGACCGTCCTCGGGGCCCACTACCGGACGGCCATGCTCGTCCTCCCGATGGTTCCGGCCGTCCTCCTCGGCGTCGTCGCCGTCTGGTCCATGAAGAACCGACGCTGAGGGCGGTTCGTGATAAATCCCCCCGACAAGACTTATATCGTGACGTATGGTAACGTGTACCGAATCGCATGTTCGAAGAGTTCTCCTCCGGCTACTACCTCGGACGGCTGTACGTCCAGCCCCGCGACGGCGACCACGCCGTCATCCACCGGACGGACCACGAACGGATGAACGAACGCCTCTACGCCACGGGCGAGGGGGTCGAACGCCTCGACGCGCCGCTCGTGATGAAACTCGACGGGCGTCACTTCCCGGTGCTCGGCGAGGAGGGCGTCCCGTCGGGGACGCTCGGACTCCCGCCGACGGTCACCGAGACCGACCTCCCCGACCGGTGTGAGGTGTTCCTCGCCAAACCCGACCGCGCCGCCGAACTCCTCCGGTATTCGGGGTACGACCCCGGCGGCGTCACGGACGAGGCCGTGTAGGCCGGGCGCGGCCGCAGGGTAGAAGGCCCCCGCGCTCGCCCCTCTATCCATGCTCGACTCGTTGCTCGGGCGGGCCGAACTGAAGGCACGCATCGAGGAACTCGAAGAGGAAAAGCGGCACCTCGAGCGTCGGCTCGACGCCGAGAGTGACCGCCGCGCCGAGGCCGTGACCGCCCGTCAGGAGGCCGAGGAGCGGGTCAACCGCCTCGAAGACCGGATCGCCGACCTGGAGGGTCGCCTCGACGCCGAACGCGACGACCGCGAGGTGTCGCTCGCCCCACGCGGCACCGACGACCTGCGGGGCGACCGACTCGACGAGGTGCTCGCCCGCCTCCGGAGCCTCTCGACCGAATCCGAAGGGGCGCTGACCGCGATGGTCGACCCGACCGAGCCCCGCGACGACGGTGGGAACGCGGCGCGACGATCGCCCGACAGCGCGGCGTCCTCCGATCACGATCCCGCTACCGACGCCGTCGCCGACGCCCTCGGCGACCGGGCGGCGATCCTCGACGACGTCGCACCCGCGCTCGTCTGCGTCGACGACGCCGGCCTCGTAAGCGTCGCCCTCGCCCCGCCGCTCGCGCCCGACCCCTTCGTCGAGTGGGGCGATAGCTTCCGTCTCGACCCCGACTGGTTCCGTCCGCCCGACGGGCTCTCCGTCGCGCTGGTGCGCTCGGATCTGTTCGCCGTCGGCCGCTACGACGGCGGGTCGCTCGTCGACGTCGAGACGGTCGAGACGGACGTCAAGGGTCGCCACTCGAAGGGCGGGTTCTCGCAGGCCCGGTTCGAGCGTCGCCGCGAGGAACAGGTCGCCGACCACCTCGACGACTGCCGGGCGGTCCTCGACGCGCGCGATCCGGATCGGCTCGTCCTCCTCGGGGAGCGAACCGTCCTCGACGACCTGGACCGCGAGGCCGTCGCCCGCGCCGCCGTGGACGCGAGCGGCGACCCCGAGGCGGCCCTCGCGGATGCCGCCGACTCCTTTTTCACGACCCGGTTGACGCTGCTGTGAGCGCGGGGTCGCGGTCGGCCGACACCGTGGCGTTCGTCGCTCGGAGGTCGTGTTCCACGACGACACCGTCGCGCGCCGTCTCGGGGACGTATGCCGCCTCGCCGCCACACCGCAGCGCCCGCCGGCAGACCTCGACGTAGGGCGTCAGGGCGCGGGTCCGGTCGCCCTCGGTCGCCGTCGGCAGTTCGAGTCGGTAGCTGAACCCGTTGCCCGCGCCGTAGTCGGCGAAGGCCGTCACCCGCAGTTCGTCGCGGTCGTCGACAGGGACCGTCGCGTTCCCGTCCACCGCCGTCACGCCGCGGAGGCGGGCGCGGCCGTCGCCGACGACCAGCGACGGGGTGGCGAGCGTCGGCGTGCCGTTCGTGACGTAGTAGGCCTGCCCCTCCTCCGATTCGAGGCGGATGGAGACGCGTTCGACGCCCGGCGGCACGCCGAGTCGCAGGTCGAGGACGACCCGCTCGCCGGCGACGTGGTCGACGGGCTGGATCCGCGGGCGCACCGTCTGGCCGGCGGTCGGCGCCCACGTCCCGCGGTAGGTGTAGCGGTACAGCGTCCGCCCGGGGTGGGCGTCGACGACGTCGAACTGTCGTTCCCGGAGCGCGTACACGACGTCGCCGTCGAAGTCGGGATCGTTGCGAAGCGCCTGGAACGGGTGGTTCATCCAGTCGCCGTACGGCGTCGGGAGGAAGACGAGCGATCCGTCCTCGATCCCGTCCACGGGGGCGTACGCGCTCCGGTACGTCTCGGTCACCTCGGCGTTGCGCTCGACGGGGTCGGCGAGCGCCGTCGCCGCCGGCACCGCGAACGCGAGGAGACAGAGCACTGCGACGGCGACCCCGATCCGGCGTCGCCGCGCGGCGCCGGGGACCCGCGCCGCGAGCGTCGCCCGGACCCGCTCGCCGCCGGTCACGGCGCCGTGGGCGGCGAAGGCCGCCGTCGGCACCAGCAGGTCGAAGTGGTAGTACGGCCCGAGGTTCGCCACCAGTCCGTCGTTCGCCTGCCCGAGGTCGCCGAGGACGTTCAGGTTCCCCCAGAAGTAGACGTTGCCGACGGCCACCGAGACGAACAGGCCGGCGAGGACGAGTCGCCGCGGGTCGGCCGACCGGTCGCGGTACAGGCGCCGGAGGAGGCCGGCGACGCCGACGGCCGCCAGAAGCGTTCCGACGGGGCCGGCGGCGACCCACTCGCCGAACAGGATCGCGAGCACCCGGCCGTTGACCCGGAGGGCCAGTTCGGGGGTGTACTGCCGCGAGTACGCGAGGATCTCGCGGTGGCCGAAGCCGAGGCCGTCCCGCGGGGCGAACGCCTCGTAGGGGAACACGAGCGGGTCGCCGGTCGTGAGGGCGTTGTACCCGAGCGCCACGCCGACCCCGACGAGGCCGAGCGCGGCCGTCGCGGCCTGCCGGGCGACGACCGCGCGATCCAGGCCGCGAAGCGTCCACAGCGCGTGGACGATGAAGGGCGTCGCGAAGAGGACGGCCGTGTAGGGGCGGGCGAAGAAGGCCATCCCCACCGCGAGGCCGGCGACGGCGGCGGCCCGGGGGCTCCCGGTCCGCCGGGCGTGGAAGTACGCCACCGCGAACGCGAGGTTGAGGAGCGTCGTCGGCGCGTACGGGAGGAAGACCGACGACTCGATCAGGAAAAGCGGAGAGGTAAGCAGGAAGACGGCCGCGAGCAGGCCTCGGCGCCGGTCGAACACCCCGGCGACGAGGGTGTAGGTGAGCGCGAGGTTGGCCGCCGCGATTCCCGCCAGCGCGAGGCGGTAGCCCCCGAGGAGTTCGCCGACGGCGAACATCACCGCCGGGACGGGGGCGTACTTCGAGTACAGCGCCCCGTCGGGCGTCTCGACGAAGAACCACGGCCGGTAGGCCTCCGCGACGGGCGGTCGCAGGAACACCCGGCCGTCGAGGAGCATCGCCGCCTGCTGGAGGTAGACGCCCTCGTCGTGGTTGAGCGAGTGATACGGAAACAGGCGCGTGGCCACCAGCAGGACGAGCAACCCCCCGCCGACGGCGAGGGCGGCGGCGAGCAGGCGGTAGGTTCGGGGGGTGAGCCGCCCCGATCCGTCGGTCACTCCGCGGGGTACCACGCCAGCGTGTGGTCGGCGACGAGGTCGACCGTGACCCGTTCGCCGAGTTCGTGGTCGGTCGAGTGGTTGTGCTCGCAGTGGACGACGTCGCCCGTGTCGAGTTCGACGGCGTACACGAACGAGGGGCCGGTGTACTGGCGACCGACGAGCGTGCCGTTGCCGGTCCGGCGGTCGCCGTCACACGGCGTCGCCCGCAGGTCGTCCGGGCGGACGAGCACGTCGATCCTGGCGCCGTCGTACTCGGAGCTCAACCCCTGGAGCAGGTCGGCCGAGAGCGTCCCGAGACCGGTGTCGATGTGGTTCTCGGCCAGCCGGCCGGTGAGGAAACTCGCCTGCCCGAGGAAGTCCGCGACGAACCGGGATTTCGGATGCTCGAACACGGACTCCGGTCGGCCCACCTGCTCGATCTGACCGTCGTTCATCACCGCCACCCGGTCGGAGATGGAGAGCGCCTCCTCCTGGTCGTGGGTGACGGAGACGGCGGTGACGTTCGTCTCCTTGATGATGCGGCGGACCTCCTCGCGCATGCGCTCGCGGAGTCGGATGTCGAGGTTGGCGAAGGGCTCGTCGAGCAGGAGGACCTCGGGTTCGGGCGCGAGCGACCGGGCGAGCGCGACGCGCTGTCGTTGTCCGCCCGAGAGGTTCTCGGGCGAGCGGTCCGCGAACTCCGAGAGGCCGACCAGATCGAGCAGGTCGGCCACCCGGCGTTCGCGCTCGTCGGCGTCCCAGTCGTCGAGGCCGAAGCCGACGTTCTCGGCCACGGTCAGGTGCGGGAACAGGGCGAACTCCTGGAACACCATGCCCACGTCCCGCTGTTCGGGGGGGACGCCGTCGCCGTCGGCGGCGACCGCCTCGCCGTCGACGCGGACCTGACCGCTCGTCGGCATCGCCAGGCCGGCGATCATGCGGAGCGTCGTCGTCTTGCCACACCCCGACGGCCCGAGGAGCGTGAGCAGTTCACCGTCGCGGACCGTCAGGTCGATGCCGTCGACCGCCGTCTCGGGACCGTAGCGTTTCGTCACGCCGTCGAGCGTCAGCATCGACGGTGCGTCCGCCGGATCCCCCGTCTCCGTCGTCGACCGACGGGTCATCCCCAGTGTATCTTCAGCCATCGTCTCCCTCCTGTCGCAAGAGCAGGATCATCGAGAGCGCGGAGACGGCGACCAGTACCAGCGCCGGGAGCGCGGCCCGTCCGTAGTAGCCCGCTTCTTGCACACGCCAGATGTAGGTCACTAGGGTTGTAAAGCCCGTCGGATGCAGGATGAGCGTCGCCGGGAGCTCCTTCATCGTCGTCAGGAAGACGAGCGCGGCGCCGGCGACGAGTCCAGGGGCGATCAGCGGCAGGGTCACGCGCCGGAACGCACCCCGGGGCGTCTCCCCGAGGGTGCGGGCCGCGCCGAGTAGTTTCGCGTCCACCTGCATCACCGACGACCGGGTGGACCCGACCGCCTGTGGCAGGAAGCGAACGACGTACGCGAACACCAGCAGGGGGAGCGTCTGGTAGAGCCAGGGGAGGTAGTTCGCCCCGAGGAACACCAGCGCGAGCGCGAGGACGATGCCCGGCACGGCGTAGCCGACGTACGTCGACCGTTCCAGGAGCCGTGCGAGCCGCGAATCCGACCGCGCCGAGACGTAGGCGATGGGGAGCGCCGCGAGCACCGTCCCCGCCGCGGCGAGGACGGACACGTAGACGGAGTTGATGGCGAAGTCCCACTGGAAGCCGATGCCGGCGGACGCGTAGCCGGGGCCGGTCCGCAACAGCCACATGCCGAAGATGGCGACGGGCACCACGAGCGTCAGCGCGGCGACGAGCGCACAGAACGCGAGCGCCGGGACCTTGGCCCACCCGAGCGAGGCGACGGGCGAGTCCGTGCCGACGACGCCGCCGCCGTACCCGTCACCGCCGGCGTCGCCGAGCCGGGATTCGAGAAACAGGACCAGCGCGGTCACCGCCAGCAGCTGGATCGAGAGCAGCGACGCGGTCCCGCGGCCGAAGTTGTTGTACTGGACGTAGATGACCCGCGTGAACGTGTCGAAATGCATGATCGCGGGCGTCCCGAAGTCCGACAGCGCGTAGAAGGCGACGAGGAGCGCGCCGGCGGTCATCCCCGGAGCGATCTGTGGGAGGACGACGCGACGGAACGCCGATCGGAAGCCGTGGTTGAGCGTCTGGGCCGCCTCCAACTGCTCGGTGTCGAACGAGAGCAGGGACGCCCGGGTCGTCAGGAAGACGTACGGATAGACGAACAGGCCGAGGACGAGGGTCGCGCCCTCGAAGCCGTAGACGGTCGGCACCGTGACCCCAAGCGGCGACAGGAGTTCGGCGAGTTCGCCCCGCGGGCCGAACGCCGAGACGAACGCGAACGCGCCGAGGTAGCTCGGCACCACCAGCGGGAGCGACAGCGCCACGGTCCAGAACCGGCGGAAGGGCAGGTCGCTCAACACCGTCAACACCGCCAACGGGACGCCGAGCGCGACCGAGAGGCCGGTGACCGACGCCACGAGCGCGACGCTGTTGACGAACACGTCGACCGTCGATGGTGTCACGAGGATCGACAGCGCCTCCCGTGGCCCGACCGCGGCCGCCCGGAGGAACAGCCAGAGGAGCGGCGAGATAACCGTCACCGCGACCAGGACGGCCACGCCCGCGACGAGCGGGTTGGAGCCCTCGCGCGTCGGCGAGACGGCGGCGTCACGGAGCCAGTCGACCGCCCGCCGAACGCCGGTATCCTCGCGACTCATCCCCTAGAGCACGCCCACGTCCCGCATGAGCTGGAGGGTCGGTTCGACGTTCGCGAGTTCCTGGAGGTCGATCGACGGCGGGTTCAGCTCGTCGATGGTGGGGAGGCCGCCGACCGGCGGCACGCCGGGGATCATCGGGTAGGCGAACGTCCGGGTGGCGAAGAACTCCTGGGCCTCGACCGTGAGGAGGTGTCGGACGAAGTTCTCGGCGAGGTCCGACTGCTCGGTGCCCTGGACGACCGCCGCGCCGGCGATGTTGATCAGCGCGCCCGCGTCGCCGCTGGTAAAGGCCAGATCGAGCGGCGCGTCCGAGCGTGCCGAACGCACCCGCAGCGCGTAGTAGTGGTTGGCGAAGCCGGCGCCGATCTCGCCGTCAGCGACGGCGTTGGAGGTCAGGAACTCGTCGGGGTACTCCGTGACGCCGCTGTCGAGCATGGCCTGGAGCCACTCGCGGGTCGCGGACTCGCCCTCGATGAGCCGCATCGCCGTGACGAACGCCTGGAACGCCCCGTAGGTCGGCGCCCACCCCATCGCCTCCGTCAGCGCCTCCGTCTCGGGGAAGTCCATCACCGTGTCCGGGATGTCGTCGGCCGAGAGCGCGTTCGTGTTGTACGGGACGCTCCGGGCGCGGCCCGCGGTCCCGACCCACCGGTCCGTGGGGTGGAACTCCTCGGGCACCGACTCGACGACGTCGCTCGAGAGGTCCGCCGCCATGTCCGCTTCGTCGACCGCGCCGAGCGAGCCGGCGTCGACCGCCCAGAACACGTCGGCGGGGGTGTTCTCGCCCTCTTCGATGATGGTGTTGGCGAGCTGTGCGGTCCCGCCCTCACGGGGACGGGCGGTGAAGTCGGGGTAGATCTGCGAGAACGTCGCCAGCAGGTCGCGGTACAGCCCTCCCTCGCCGCCGCCGAGGTAGATGGTGAGCTCCCCCGAGAGGTCGGGGAGGTCGGCGATCCGGGTCCCGCTCAGCGACGCCCGGTTCTCGATGAGCGGTCCGGATCCGCGGAACGAACTCAGGCTGACCGTTCCGTCGCCGCCGTCGCCGCCGTCGCCACCTCCGGGCAGTCCGTTACACCCAGCCAGCGCACCGACCGTCGCGGCCGCGCCAGTCGCGAGGAACCGACGCCGTCGGAGGGATCGCGAAGTATCGTCTTCCATAGTTCGTTTAGGCCGCCCTAAAACACTTATACTTGCCGATTCGGCGAGCGGTCAGTCGTCGGCCGGCACCGCGCGCTCGACGGACTGGAGTTCGTCGAGGCAGTCCAGCCAGTCGTGCATGTGTTCGCCGACGTGTGCGAGGAACTCGCCGTTGCGGTAGTCGGCCTCCGCCTCGATCAGCGCGTCGGCCATCGAGGCGAAGATGGTGGCGTACGCCTCGGCGCCCCGACTCTCGACGGCCGGGTCGACGTCGTCGACCAGTTCCCAGAGGTGTTCGTTCAGTTCCAGCCCCGCCACCTCGTTGTGCAGGTCGTCGAACGTCGACCGGGGCGCCTTGTCGTGGCGACAGAGCGGGTCGCCGCTGACGATCCGTTTGTCCAGCAGGTCCGCAGCGCGTTTGAGGAACACGCCGCTCCAGATGTCGTCGAACCGTCCCACCGACCACTCGTTGTCGTCCATGGGCAACTGGTAGAACGCGGGAACGACCTCGCGGCGGAAGGCGAGGTTCATCGAGCAGACGGTGAGATACTGACCGGGTTCGGCGACGAAGTCCGGGCCGAAGTCGTCGGCAGTGAGGCGCGTCTCGGCCTGCCCCTGCAGGTCGCCGTCCATCAGGATGCGCACCGCGTCGAGGTCGGGGACGTTCGTCCACAGGCCCTGCGAGGCGACGACGTCCGTGAGTTCGGCCTCGCCAGTCTCGACCGTCTCGTCCATCGCCGAGTAGGGGTAGCCACGGGGGTAGAGCCCGTGTTCGTCGGCTGCGTGGTACAGCACGTTCACCCAGTTCGTGTCCGACCGCACCGACTCGACGGTCCGCTCCTCGGTCAGGTTGTCGAGGTGGGTGCCGAAGAAATCGACGGTCTCGTGGGGCCGTGTGTCGTCGTCGATGAAGACGGCGTAGGGATGGTCGTTGGCCCACAGGTACAGCAGGCCGAAACTCGTCTGGGCGTGGCTCGCCGCCGGGATCAGGTGGCTGTACTCGCCGACGTCCTGGGCCTCGAACCACTCCTCGCGCCGGCTCCCGTCGAACACCTCGCCCGCGACCCCGAGGTCGTCGAGCATCGCCTCCATCTCCCCCGCCGGGCAGAAGTCCTCGGTCACCAGCACGAACTCCAGTCGGTCGGTGTCGAAGCCGTGACGCTCGGCGTTCGCGACGTAGGACCGCACGCATTCGTACTCCCTGATGGTCGGTACGATGACGCAGACGTCCGTTTCCATGCCCGCCACTCTTTAGGGCCACCTAAAATACCTGTCGATTAGGTCTCCCTAAACCGTCGCAGACGCGACACTCGTGATCGTCCGGCTAGTCGGTCGCCCCGGTCAGCGATTCGAGCAGGTGGACCGCGGGTGCCGGCGCCAGCGGCTCGTTGGCGTTCCCGCAGTGTGGCGACTGGACGCAGGCCGGGCAGCCGCCGGCGCAGTCACAGCCGTCGATCAGCCGTTCGGTCCGCGAGAGCAGGGGTTCGATCCGCTCGTAGCCGCCGCGGGCGAGGCCGACGCCGCCGGGGTAGCCGTCGTAGACGAAGACGGTGCTCGCGCCGGTGTGGGGGTGGTGTGGCGTCGAGAGGCCGCCCACGTCCGCCCGGTCACAGAGGAGATGGAGGGGAAACAGCGAGATGAGGCCGTGTTCGGCGGCGTGGATGCCGCCGGGGAAGTCGCCGAGCGCCCGCATCTCCGCCTCCACGTCGCCCGGAACGGTGAAATACAGCGCCGTCGTCCGCAGCGTCGTCTCCGGCAGGTCGAGCGTTTCGCGGCCGAGCGTCTCGCCCCGGCCCGCATCCCGGCGCTCGAACCCCGTCACCCGCTCGGTGACGGTCACGTCCGCGAGGTGGACCGCGGTGTCCGGGCGGGCCGACAGCGCCGTCGACTCGCGCTCGCGCTCGACCGCGACCGACTTCTCGGTCAGCACCCGAGTGTAGTAGTCCGCCCACGTCGCCTGGAGGGTCGCGACGTCCCGGTCCAGGTCGAGGTCCGTCACCTCGTAGGACTGTCCCTGGTGGTGGTAGATGGCGCCCGGATGGGCGTCCCGGAGGGCGTCGTCGAGTCCCAGGGTGGCGATCACGTCGCCGTCGGCCAGCAGGTCCACCTCGCGGTCGTCCACGCTCCGGAGACTCGTCGCCTGCTGTGGGCTTCCCCCGCCGGCGTGGGTCCAGCGGACGCCCGCGTCGGTCTCCCGGCGCTCCAGTCGCCCGGCGGCCTCCAGGTCCGCCACCACGTCGGGGAAGCCGTCGCCGAAGTGTGACTCGTCCGCCCGGGACAGCCAGTTCTCCGTCGCCGCGGCGGCGACGTGGTCCGGCAGCAGGTGGTCGTTCCCGGGATCGACCGTCGCCCGCTCCGGATCGCCGTCGAAGAGCGTGTCGGGGTGGTCCATCAGGTACTGATCGAGCTGGTCCTCGCCGGCGACGAGGGCGACGAGCGCGGGATCCGACCCCCGCCCCGCGCGCCCCGCCCGCTGGAACGTCGACATCCGCGTCCCGGGGTAGCCGTCGAGGAGGACGGCGTCCAGTCCGCCCACGTCGACGCCGAGTTCGAGCGCGCTGGTCGACCAGACGCCCGCCACTCGGCCGTCGTGGAGGCCGTCCTCGACCTCGCGGCGGCGCTCGTCGCGCAACGAGGCCTGGTAGGCCTCGATCCGTCCCGCGAGGCCGTGTTCGCCCCGGTCGCGCAGGGCGTCGGCGCTCTCGGTCGCGTAGCGTTCGGCGGTCTGTCGCGCGCGGGTGAAGGCGAGCGTCTGGTGGCCCGCCGCCACCAGGTCGGCGAACAGCCGCTTCGTCTCGACGTGACTCGACCGGCGGCGCCCCGAGCCGCCCGTGCCCTCGTACTCGGGGGGGTTCCAGAGCAGCCAGTGCCGTGGCCCCCGGCCGCTCGTGTCCTCGTCGACGAGGGCGAACGACGACGCCTCGCGGCCCGTCAGGCGCGCGGCGTGTTCGACGGGGTTGCCGATGGTGGCCGAACAGCAGACGAACTGGGGGTCGCTCCCGAACCGCTCACAGAGGCGGGCGAGCCGTCGGAGCACGAGCGAGACGTGGCTCCCGAACACGCCGCGGTAGCCGTGGATCTCGTCGATCACGACGAGCGAGAGCGACGAATACAGCCACTCCCACAGCCGGTGGCCGTGCGGGAGCAGGCCGTAGTGGAGCATGTCCGGGTTCGACAGCAGGACGGTCGGTCGGCGGTCCCGGACGTCGCGCTTCTCGGTCCGCGAGAGCCGACCGGTGTAGGTGGCGACCGACACCCGGCTCCCGAACCCCAGGTCCCTCGCGAGGCCCTCCAGACTCGCGGCCTGGTCCGCGATCAGGGCGTTCTGTGGGCCGAGATACAGCGTTCGCTCCCCGTCGGCCATCGCCCGCTCGAACGCCGGCACCGTGTACGCGAGGCTCTTCCCGCTCGCGGTCGGCGTCGCCAACACGACGTCGCGGCCGTCGCGGACGGCCTCGACGGCGTCGACCTGGTGGCGGTACAGGCGGTCGACCCCGCGCTCGTCGAGCGCCCCCGCGAGCCGCGAC
Organism: Haloplanus salinarum; assembly: GCF_009762275.1. Classification (NCBI taxonomy): domain Archaea; kingdom Methanobacteriati; phylum Methanobacteriota; class Halobacteria; order Halobacteriales; family Haloferacaceae; genus Haloplanus; species Haloplanus salinarum. The sequence continues at coordinate 2,777,415 of NZ_CP034345.1, forward strand.
TCCAGATCGCAGTCGGCGTAGGTCGGGTCGCGTCCCGACACCACTCGGTAGTCCGCGACCGTGCCGTCCCGCTCCCGCAGTCGGTCGACGACATCGTCCACGCCCCCGCTCGGGCCGACGCGAACAAACCGGTTCCGGTCGACCTTTGCCCCTCGACCGCCCGGGTGTGACCATGACCGACGCGGACGGCGGCACCTACACCCTGCTTCTCGAACTGTCCCGTGACGCGGAGCTGGAGGTCGGCGCGCTGGGAACCCACCGCCTCCCCGCCGGCGCCTACGCCTACACCGGCAGCGCCCTCGGGAGCGGGGGGTTCGCCCGCGTGGACCGCCACCGCCGGCTGGCGGCCGGCGCGAGCGACACCCGCCACTGGCACGTGGATTACCTCACCGGCCACCCGGCGACGGATCTGATCACCGTCGTCACGTCGGCGGGCGCGGACGTCGAGTGTGCCGTCGCCGGGCGCTTGCCCGACGGGCCGATCGACGGCTTCGGCGCCTCGGACTGCGACTGCCGGTCCCACCTCGCGGCGGCCCCGTCGCTGTCGGCGTTGACCGAATCCGTCAGGTCGGCACATCGCGACGCGACGAGAGGGTGAATCCCGACCGCTGTCGGGCGACCGGGAGCACCCGACCGTCGACGGATCCGGGCGCATCCGTCGCGGTCCGGCGCCGGATCGAACGGCGGGCCGGGCAACCCGCCACGACCCCGCGTGTCAGAGGCACCCCGGCGTACCGATGTACACCGATCGACGACTTGATGTTGTCGTGCGGCGAACACGTCAACCGCTGAAACGTGATATATAAATGCTGTGCCGGTTGGGGACGGACCCGACGGTTCGGGCCGCAGCCGGGCGTGACGCGATGACCGATCCGTCCCCGGCCGCGGTCGTCGTTCGCCGGTCCGAGACGCTCCGCGCGCTCGACGAGGGGGCGGTTTCGAAGGCGACGCTCGTCGACCGGCTCGGAGTCTCCCGGTCGACGGTCGATCGGGCCGTCCGCGAGCTGTCGACGGTGGGGTTCGTGACGTCGACTCCGTCGGGCTACCGCACCACGGCGTCCGGACGGTTGGCCGCCGAGGTCCACGATCGGTACACCCGGCGGATCGAGACTCTCGGCGAGGCCGCCCCCCTGTTCGCCGGCGTCGAGGTGGTCTTCGACCTCGACCCGGCGGTCGTCGACGGGGCGACGCTGATCGAGACGGCGCCACACGCGCCGAGTCGTCCCGTCGCGGCGGTCGGGGACATCGTCGAGGCGGCGACGCACGTGTCGGTGTACACCGGGCGGTATCTCTCCCGCCACGCGCGACTCTATCACGACCGGGTCATGGAGGCGGGGATGACCGTCTCCTTCGTCACGACCGAGCGGGTGATCGAGCGGCAGGCGGCGACCCGTCCCGGTGACATGCGCGAGGCGGTCGCAAGCGGCCGCGTCGCGATCCGTCACGTCGACCGGGACGACCCCGTGACGCTCGTCCTCGCGGAGACGCCGTCGGGCCCCGAGATGGGGCTGGTCGTCTACGACGACGGGGCCCCACGCGGGTTCCTCGGCAACGACACGCCGGCGGCGACGCGGTGGGCACGGGCGCTCCACGAGCGCCTGTGGACGTCGGCGACGCCCTTCGATCCTACCTGAGCGCGGCGTCGAGTTTCTCCACCGGCGTCGGCGGCTCCGCGTCGTAGTGGTCGCCGAGTTGCGTCCGGCAGGAGGCCCCCGGGGCGACGAGTTCCTCGCCGGGACTGTCGTCCACCTGGTCGAAGAGGATGGACCCGATGGCCTTGCTCATCGAGAAGTGTTCGGCTTCGTAGCCGAAGGACCCGGCCATGCCACAGCACCCGGAGTCCAGCGGGTCGACCGCGTAGCCCGCCCGCCGCAACACGCCGACCGCGTGGTGGTCCTTCCGTGTCGACTTCTGATGACAGTGGCCGTGGTAGGTCAGCGAGCCGTCCGCGTCCGCCTCCAGCGCCTCGTCGAGGCGGAACGTGTCGAGATACTCCATGATCCCGTAGGCGTTGTCCGCGAGGATATCGACGTCCTCGCCGGCTAGTAGGTCGCGGTAGTCGGACTGGAACATCACGGCGTCGGAGGGTTCGACCAACACCACGTCCCAGCCGTCGCGGACGCGGGGCGCGAGGGCGTCGACGTTCGTCGCCGCCTGCTCGCGGGCCCGGTCGAGGAAGCCCTTCGAGAACGGCGGACGGCCGCTCCCGCTCACGTCCCGTGGGATACGGACGTGGACGTTCGCCGCCTCCAGAGTCCGGACGGCGGCCTTCCCCGACTCGGGGTGGTTGTACGTGGTGTACGCGTCGGGGAAGAGCAGGGCGCGCCGGTCGGCCTCGGCCGCCGAAACCCGGCAGCCGCCACGGTCGTCGAACCAGTCGACGAGCGACTCGCGGTGGAAGGTCGGCAGGGTGCGGTCCTTCGCGATGCCGAGGGTCTTCTCCATCACCGTGCGGGCGCCGGGCACCTTCGCCGCCCAGTTCGAGAGCGGCGCCAGCGCCGACCCGAGTTCGTTCAGGCGGTCGACGTTCGCGAACAGCTTATCGCGCAGGCTGGCACCGTGTCGCTGGTGGTGTTCGTGGGTCACCTCCGCTTTCAGCTTCGCGAGGTCCACCTCGCTCGGGCAGTCCTTCGAGCAGCCCTTGCAGCCGATACAGAGGTCGAGCACCTCGTGCATGAACTCCACGTCGGTCGCGTCGGCGTCCAGGTCGCCGCTCATCGCCTGCCGGAGCAGGTTCGCCCGTCCGCGCGTGGCGGTGATCTCCTCCTGGCTGGCGCGGTAGGTCGGACACATCACGCCGCCGGTGGTCTCCTGGGGGCCCCGACAGCCGCCACAGCCGTGACAGAGTTCGACCATGCCCTGCATGCCGTTCTCGTTGTCCCACTCGAGGGTCGACGAGAAGCCGGCGTCGAACTCGTAGTCGGGGTCGAAGCGGAGGTTCTCGGTCATGTCGGCGGCGGCCGCTCGGTCGGACAGCCCGTCGGGGATCGGCTCGTCGTCGGCGTAGCCACAGACCGTCCCTGGGTTCAGCAGCCAGTCGGGGTCGAAGGCACCCTTCAGGTCGCGGAAGACCCCCCAGAGCCGGTCGCCGTACAGCTTCCGGTTCCACTGGGTGCGGGCGCGGCCGTCGCCGTGTTCGCCCGAGACGGAGCCGTCGTATTTCACGACGAGGTCGGTCGCGGCGTCGGCGATGGCCTCCATCTCGTGGACGCCCTCGACGGTCTTGGTGTTGACCAGCGGCCGGATGTGGAGGACGCCCGGCCCCGCGTGGGCGTAGTAGGTGGTGAGGGTGTCGTGTTCGTCGAGTATCGCCTGGAAGTCGGCGACGTAGTCCGGCAGGTTCTCGGCCGGGATGGCCGTGTCCTCGATGAACGCGATGTGTTTCTCGTCGGTGGTCCGCCCCAGCAGGATCGGCAGCCCGGACTTGCGCATCTTCCAGAACTTCGCCCGCGTCTCCTCGTCGTGGGCCTCCATCGCCGCCCGCGCGACCCGTGGAGCGTCCGTGCGGTCGGCTGCCCCCTCGCCCGGGGTCGCCTCGGGGTCGGCGTCGGGGACGCGGTCGGCGACGAGGTCCGCGACCTTCCGGCGACCGTCGTCGTCGCCCGCGGCGTAGAACTCGACGAGCAGCACGGAGCTCGTCCCCTCGGGGAGCATCCCGACCACGTCCGCGAACTCCGCGGTGTCCCGCGCCAGGTCGAGCAACACGTCGTCCATCACCTCGACGGCCGCCGGGTCGTGTTCGAGGATGGGCGCCACGTCCGCCATCGCGTCGAGCAGGTCGTCGTAGGTCAGCAGGGCGACGGACTTCGTCTCCGGGACGGGTTCGAGCGAGACGGTCGCCTCGGTGATGATCGCGAGCGTCCCCTCGCTGCCGGCGAGCAGGCGGCCGAGGTTGATCGACCCCGATTCGGCCTCGTCGACCAGCATGTCCAGGTTGTACCCCGAGACGTTGCGCTTCATGTCGGGGTACCGCTCGCGCACCTCGTCGGCCTCCTCGTCGACGATCCGTTCGACCGCGGCGTAGATTCGTTCCTCGACGGTTCCCTCGGGATCGGCCCCGGCCCGGAGTTCCGCCAGCGACACCTCGCCGAAGGTGGTCACGGTCCCGTCGGACAGCACCACCTCCAGTTCCTCGACGTAGGCGTCGGTCTTGCCGTACTTCAGCGAGTGGGCGCCGGTGGAGTTGTTGCCGATGGCGCCTCCGAGGACGCTCTTGTCGCCCCACGCGGGGTCGGGGGCGAACTTGAGGCCGTGGGGCGCCAGTTCCGCGTTGAGTTCGCCGAGCGTGACGCCCGGCTGTGCGCGCACCCGCCGCTCGTCGGGCTCGGCCTCGACCACGTCGGTCATGTGCCGCGAGAAATCGAGGACGACCGCCTCGTTGACCGTCTGGCCGGCGAGGCTCGTCCCGCCGCCGCGGGGCAGGATCGGCACCTCGCGCTCGGCGCAGTACTCGACGACAGCGGCCACGTCCGCGGTCGACGTGGGGAAGACGACCCCCACGGGGGTCATCTCGTAGGCGCTCGCGTCCGTGGCGTAGAGCTGTCGGGAGTAGTCGTCGAACCGCACGTCGCCCTCGATCAGTTCCTCGAGGTCGTCGACCATCCCCGGGCGATCGACGTCGTCGCTCCGGTAGTCGTACTCCCCCGACGCCGCGGGATCGTCGGCGGAGTCGTCTGTCGTTGCCATCGGCGGCCACTTGGCGTACGGCCGCTTAAATTCCGGGTACTAGAACGTCCCGGGGAACAGCACGTACCCGAACAGCAGCGTCAGGACCCCCGTGGCCGTCGCGTAGTACGCGAGCGGGATGAGCTCGTAGCGGATGACGCGGCCCTCCTCGCCGACGAGGCCGACGACCGCGAGCGCCGCGACGACGTTGTGGACGGCGATGAGGTTGCCGATGGCCCCGCCGACGGCCTGCGCACCGAGGATGATGGTACGCGGGAAGCCGATCTGGTCGGCGACGCCGTACTGGAAGGTGCCAAAGAGGATGTCGGAGACGGTGTTCGACCCCGCGAGGAAGGCCCCGAGGGCACCGACGAGCGACGCGAAGAAGGGGTAGACCCCGCCGGCGAGGTTCGCCATCGCGTCCGAGAGGACGATCAACATCCCGTCGGTGCCGGTGGCGGTGCCGGACTGGAGCATGATCTGGACCGTCGCCACCGCGAACAGCAGGGCGACGACCGCGGGGGTCACCTTCTCGATCGTCTCGCTCCAGGCGCCGACGACCTCCGCCTTCGACATCCCGTGGATGGGGATCGTCAGCAGGTGGACGGCGACGAACACCGCCCCCGGCAGGTACAGCACCGCGAGCGACCCCGACAGCGAGGTGCCGAAGATCGACCCCCACTGCAGGACGAGCGTCGACTGGAGGAACGCCGTCACCGGGTCGACGACGCGCGTGACGACGAGCAGCGCCGCGACGAGGGCGTAGGGCGTCCACGCCTTCCAGAGGGACATCGTCCGGACGACGCCGCCGTCGGCGGCGACGCCCGCCTCGCGGTCGGCGGACTCGCCGGGCTGGATCTCGCCGACCCAGTGGTCGGGCCACGAGGACTGGTCGCCGAAGTCCCACTCGTCGTCGGGGTGGAAGAAGCCGGCCTTGAGCGCGCCGACCGTGACGAATAGGCCGACCATCGCACCCATCAGACCGGGGAACTCCGGTCCCAGGAAGTACGCCGTCGCCCAGTAGGGCACGGCGAAGGAGGCCCACGCGAAGAGGGTGAGCGGCAACACCTCCAGCGCGGGCTTGATCGAACGCTCCTCGCCGAAGAACCGGGTCATCATCGCCACACCGATGAAGGGCAGGACGGCGCCGACGACCACGTGGAACGAGGCCGCCCACACCGCGATGTCGGCCACCCAACCCTCGACGGTCATCCCCTGTGCGGCGACGGCCGAGGAGATGACCTCCACGTCGCCGAAGATGTCGATCATCCCGATGATGAGCGGCGTCCCGACGGCGCCGAAGGTGATGGCCATCAGGTTCCCGGTGAGGGCGACCACGACGGCCGCGAGCGGCGGGAAGCCGAGGCCGACGAGCAGGGGGCCCACGATGGCCGCGGGCGTCCCGAAGCCGGCCGCGCCCTCGATGAACGATCCCATCAGGAACACGAGCAGGACCACCTGGACGCGGCGGTCGTCGCTGATCGAGGCGAACCCCTGGTTGATGGCGTCGAACGCGCCGGTCCGTTTGAGCGTATAGAGCAACAGGATCGCCCCGAAGACGATCCAGAGGATACTCGCGGCGGTGATGAAGCCGTTGACGGTGGCGGCGCCGATCCAGGTCGGCGACATGTTCCACCCGGCGTAGCCGGCGACGATGGCAACGAGCCACGCGACCGGCATCGCCCGCGTCGCGGGCCAGAACCGCCCGACCATCAGGTAGGCGATGATCGCCAGCGGCGTGATGGCGACGGCGATGTCGGTCAGCGCCATCGCACACCTCCGCCGTCGACTCGCCGATCCGTTCCACAACCGTTCGCAGATCGTTCTGGCATCGTTCCCTGCCATCGTTCCCCCCGATATATATCCATCGTTCCTCGCTTTTCGTGATGGATGCGGCGTGGCTCGGGAGCGGTTCACACGCGCCAGTCCGTTCGACTGCACCGGAAAGAAGGCGGTTTCGGGGGGCTGTCGGCGGCGGTCCGCCGTCCCGCACCCGAGCCACGACACACGTGTGTACCCCCTGTTCATTCGTGTGTGCTGTCGTTCACACGAGTGCGAAGGCTTTTGTTTTCGTGTGCACAGGGTTCGACCATGGCCGGGGAGGAACGCCCGCGGAACGACGACGGCCAGTACGCCGACCGCATCCCGCCGGAGGCGGTCCTGGAGGTGTTCGACGAGCGCGACGACTTGGCGCGGCCGCTCACCGCCAGCGACGTGATGGAGGCGGTCGACTGCTCGCGACGGACGGCCCACAACAAACTCGAGGCGCTCGTCGACCGGGGGCGGCTGAAGACCCGGAAGGTCGGCGCGCGGAGTCGCGTGTGGTGGGTGCCGATGGCGCGGGAGTCGTCCCACCCGTCCGCCGACACCGACGACCGACCGCTCGCCGTCGCCAACGCCATTCGCGAGGCGAACCTGCCGGGGAGCGGGCCGACCCTGGAGGCCCGCCGCGAGGCGCTGTCGGCCGCCTACGACTACCTGGCGGCCCACCCCGAGGCGAAGAAGGCCGACTTCCTCCGGGACGTCTATCACGACCACCCCGCAGGCTACGAATCCCCGGAGTCGTGGTGGAACGCCATCCAGCCGGCGCTGAAGGGGTTGCCGGGGGTCGATCCGCCCGCGGAGCGGGGCCACCTCTGGCATTTCCTCGGCGGCGACTGATCGGTTCGTTTTTTTCGGGGGATTCCCGAGTCGCCACCGATGGGAACGCCGACGCCCAGCGACCGCCGGACGTCACGCGGCGGGGGTCGCCGTGGTTGACGACGACGCGGGGGCGACGGAGCCGAGCGACGACGACGCCGAGGCTCCGGTGTACGCCTCCGCGGTCGAGGGCCGCCAGTACCGGGGAACGTGGTACTGCCCGCTCCCCTACGACGACCTGGATCGAGCGCCCGAGACGGTCGACTACCCCGACCGCGGGACCGGCGGTGCCTTCCGCTTGGCCGAACTGCCCCGCGTGCCCCGCGTCCGCCACGTCGTCGGGCCGAGCGCCATCATGCTCGGCGCGTCGCTCGGGAGCGGCGAGACGCTGTTCTGGCCGGGGCTGATCGCTCGCCACGGCTGGGGGCTCTACTGGGCGTTCTGGGTTGGCGTCCTCACGCAGTTTTTCGTCAACACGGAGCTCCAGCGGTGGACGCTCGCCACCGGCGAGAGCGTCTTTCGGTCGTACGTACGCGTCCACCGCGCGTGGCCGTGGGTCTTCCTGGTCGCCGGTCTCCTCAGCCTCGGGTGGCCCGGCTGGGCCGCAGGGGCCGCACAGGTCGCTGCCACCGCGACCGGCCTTGCCGGGTCCACACTCCTCGGCCTCCCCGCCTGGAAGCCCCTGGCCGTCGCGCTCATGCTCCTCGTCTGGGGCTCCTACCAGGCGTCGTCGGTGATGTACAACGCCGTCGAGGCGTTCCAGATCGGACTCCTCGCGCTCGCCATCGCGACGGCGCTCGCCCTCGCCGCCGTCGGCGGCGCAGTCGGCGAACTCGTGGCCCTGCCCGCGTCGCTCGGGAGCGTGGGCACCCTCCCCCCGAACATGGACGTGGCCGTCTTCCTCGGCGGCCTCGCCTTCGCCGGCGCCGGCGGCTACCTCAACCTCTCACAGAGCCTCTGGGCCCGCGAGAAGGGGTACGCCATGGGCAACTACCAGGGCCGGGTCCACAACCCGTTCAGCGGCGACGACCCGGAAGCGATCCACCGGAACGGCTTCACCTTCCGCCCCACCGACCTGAACCTCCGTCGCTGGCGCGGCTGGTGGCGGGTGATCCAGGTCGAACACCTGCTCACGTTCGTCCTCGGCCTCCTGCTCGTGGCGACGGTCCTGATGGCCGTCGCCCACCGCCACGCCCCCGGCGCCGGGGCGAACGCCCTCGATATGTGGCTCGGGCGGATCGCCCCCGCCCTCGGCGGGGTCGGGGCCGCACTCGTCTTCGTCCTGCTCTTTCTCGCGCTCTTTACCACCGAGTACGCCATCGTCGAGTCGTTCGTCCGCAACTCCGCGGACGCCGTCTACGAGGCCTTCGCCCGCGAGGCGGGGTGGGACCTCTCCCGTCTGTTCTGGTGGCTGCTCACCGCCTTCACCGTGTGGGGGGTGGTCGTCATCCTCCTCTTCTCGGCGCCGCTCGGCGACCGCGGCCCCTTCTTCCTGCTCGTCGTCGGCGCCGCCCTCTCCGGGCTGATGATGTGGCCCTACACGCTCCTGACGCTTCTCGTCAACACCGGGCGACTGCCCGAACACCTCCAACCCGGTTGGGGACGGGTGGCCGTGCTCTGGTGGGCCTCGGGCTTTTACGGCTACTTCTCGGTCCTCCTGCTCGGCGAGACGGCGGTTACGGCCGGGGTCGACGCCTTCGGGACGACCGTCGGCGTCGTCGGGAGCGCCCCCGGCGGCTACGCCCTCTGGCTCGGCTACGCGCTCGTGCAGGCGTCCGCGGTGATCCGGTCGATCCGTGCGAAGCGTGCCGCGGCGGGCACCGTCGCGGCCCTCGACAGTCGGCGGGCGTTTCGGTGACGTCGGCGCCGGACCGAAGCTACAAAACGGCCGGACGCCAAACGCGTGCACATGGCTACCACGACCACCAACCCGCTATCGACGTTCGAGGACGCCCTCGACGAACTCGGGGTCGACCTCACCCGGACGACGGCCGATGCGTTCGCATCGACGCTCGCCGACATCGTCCGCGACCCCGCCGTCGGCGTCCCCCTCCCTTTCGACGTCGAGTACCCCGACGCCGTGACCGTCGACCCGACGCCGGCGGCCGTAGAGCGGGCGGCGACCGGCGTCACCCCCGCCTCGTTCGGCGTGGCCAACTACGGGAGCGTCTTCCTCCCCTCGACCGCCGACGGCGCCGAACCCGTCTCCCTCTATCCCGAACTCCACGTCCCCGTGGTCCGTGCGGACGAGGTCCTCCCCGACCTGCCCGAGGCGCTCGACCGCTTCGGCGACATGGCCCGCGAGGACGCCGCGAGCGCCGTCGTCGCCACCGGTCCGAGCGCCACCGCCGACATGGGCAAACTCGTCCTCGGCGCGCACGGCCCCGAGGCCGTCCACGTGGTGATGCTCGATGAGTAAGGGTAGCGGCGACAAGGCCGCCGAGATCAGGCGGCTGATGGCGACCGAGGGCCCCGCCATCGAGGAGAACACCAAGGGGTTCAACCGGAAGCGCCAGGAGGCGGTCGCCGGGTTGGAGAACTACGAGGAACTCCGGACCCGCGCCCGCGAGATCAAGGAGGACGCCATCGAGCGCCTCCCCGAACTGATCGAGGAGTTGCGGGAGTCCGTCGAGGACAACGGGGGTCACCTCTACGTCGCCGACGACGCCGCGGACGCCAACCGCTACATCCGCGACGTGGCCGCCGACGCGGACGCCGAGCGCGTCGTCAAGAGCAAGTCGATGACCACCGAGGAACTCGACGTCAACGACGCCCTGGGGGCCGACGGCGTCGAGGTGGTGGAGACGGACCTCGGCGAGTGGGTCGTCCAGGTCGCCGACGAGACGCCCTCCCACCTCATCGCCCCCGCCATCCACCGCTCCCAGGAGAGCATCGCCGACCTGTTCCGGGAGGTGTTCGACCCCGAGGACCCGCCGGAGACGGCCGACGAACTCACCAGCTTCGCCCGGGAGCGCCTGGGTGAACTCATCCGCGACGCCGACGTGGGCATGACCGGCGCCAACTTCGTCGCCGCCGACTCCGGGACGATGGCCATCGTCACCAGCGAGGGCAACGCCCGGAAGTGTGCCGTCGCGCCCGACACACACGTCGCCGTCACCGGCATCGAGAAAATCGTCCCCTCCACGGACGACCTCTCGCCGTTTCTCGAACTCCTCGCCCGCTCGGGTACGGGCCAGGACCTCACCGCCTACGTCTCGCTTTTCACCCCACCGGTCGACTCGCCGACCCTCGATTTCGACGACGACGAGACGCCCCTCTCCGAGCGGGATTCGAACCGCGACTTCCACCTCGTCCTCATCGATAACGACCGGATGGCGATGCGCGAGGACGAGCAGCTCCGCGAGACGCTGTACTGCATCCGCTGTGGCCAGTGTTCGAACTCCTGTGCCAACTTCCAGCACGTCGGCGGCCACGCCTTCGGCGGCGAGACGTACTCCGGCGGCATCGGTACCGGCTGGGAGGCGGGCATCGAGGGACTGGACACCGCCGCCGAGTTCAACGACTTCTGTACCGGTTGTTCGCGGTGTGTCAACGGCTGTCCCACCAAAATCGATATCCCGTGGATCAACACGGTCGTCCGCGACCGAATCAACCGCGGCGAGGAGCCCGAGGGTGCCGACTTCCTCGTCGAGGGGCTCACCCCCGACGAGGAGCCCGGCGGGCTGGAACTCGATAAGCGCCTCTTCGGCAACTTCGAGACGCTCGCGAAACTCGGGAGCGCGACCGCCCCCGTCTCGAACTGGCTCGCCGACACCGCACCCGCCCGGTGGGCGCTCGAACGTGTCGCGGGCGTCGACGCCCGCCGTGACCTCCCCGAGTTCCAGCGGGAGACCCTCGTCGACTGGTTCGAGCGACGCTCCTCGACGGTGCCCGATCCCTCCCGGGAGGTCGTGCTCTACCCCGACGTCTACACCAACCACGTCCAGGTCGAACGCGGCAAGGCCGCGGTCCGGGCCCTGGAGGCCCTCGGCGTCTCCGTCCGGGTGCCCTCGATGCGCTCCAGCGGCCGCGCGCCCCTCTCCCAGGGGATGATCGCCACCGCCGAGAACCACGCCCACGACGTCTACGGCGCCCTCGCCGAACACCTCGACGCCGGGCGCGACGTGGTCGTCATCGAACCCTCGGACCTCGCGATGTTCGAGCGGGAGTACGAGCGGTTCCTCCCCGAGGCGTCCGCCGAACGGCTCCAGGAGCACAGCTACGAGATCATGGAGTACGTCTATGGCCTGCTGGAGAACGGGGCCGACGCCGGGGGGCTCCGCCCGGGCGACGGCCACGACGTCGCGTACCACGCCCACTGTCAGCAGCGCACGCTGGGCCTCGAAGCCCACACGACGACCGTCCTCGAGGACTTGGGCTACGACGTCGCCACCTCGGACGTGGAGTGCTGTGGCATGGCCGGCTCCTTCGGGTACAAGGACACCTACTACGAGCTGAGCATGGACGTGGGCGAGGACCTGGCCGAGCAGTTCTCGACCCCCGAGACGCGCGACCGGACGGTCGTCGCGAGTGGCACCTCCTGTCTGGAGCAACTCGACGCCCTGCTCTCCCGGCCCTCGCGGCATCCGGTCGAACTGATCGCGCCACGGTAGACCCTCACTCCCGGCCGCGGCGCCACGCGCGCACCGCCGCCGCCCCGACGGCCACCCAGATTCCGATTTCGACGAAAAACGAGGGCGTCCAGAGGTAGTAGACGAAGAAGTCCCCGGGCGGCAGTTTCAGCGGCGTCGCCGGGGTCACGAGCGGCCAGACGAGAAAGACGGCGTCCTCGGGGCGGCCGTTGATCGCGACGTGGAACGCGTCGAGCGCCAGGTGTGATGCCCACCCGACCGCGACAGCCAGCCCCCGTCGCCCGGCGACCGCAGCGGGCACCGCGAGGACGACGAGCAGCGCGGAGTGGCCGACGGTGTGATAGAGGTCGACGAGTCCGACCATCGCCAAGGGTTTGTCGACGACGTCCGGGAGCGCCGCGCCGGCGACGAGCCACGCCGGGGACAGCGTCCACCGTCGGCCGAGGAGGACGGCCGCGACGAGATGGGTCGCGAAGAGCATCACCGCCCTCCCGGTGCGGGGTGGATCGGCGCGACGGGAGTCATTCGTCCGCCAGCACCCCGCCGAGGGGTCGCCCGTCCCGGCGGTCGATCACCCGCCGACCAAGCACCACCGCGGCGCCGCCGATGGCCACCCCGACCACCGTATCGCTCAGGAAGTGGGTCCCGAGGTAGATCCGCGAGAACGCGACGAGGGCGGCGACGGCCGTCACGACCCCGAACGGGAGCGCCTCGGAGCGTCGCGACACCAGCGCGTAGACGGTCACGGCCGCCGCGTGTCCGGACGGGAACGAGTGTGGCACCCCCGATCCGTCGGTCACGCACACCGGCTGTGGCGGGAACGGCCGCTGGACCAGCGCCATCAGCGCGGCGACGACGACGCCGGCGACCGCAAGCGAGACGGTGGCGACCGCGACGTCCCGTCGCCACCCCGCCAGATAGCAGAGGCCGAGCAACACGACCGCGGCCGACGCCGACCCGAGCCCCGTCACCGACGCCATGAGCTTCGTCAGCAGCGGGTGTCTGAGTTCGAGGATCACCCCCACCGCCCACGCGTCGATACCGACGATCCAGTCCAGTAGCCGCCGCGCGCCAGGCCCGGTCCGTGCCGCCGTTCCGGCGGCCGACTCGACCGAGAGCCGGACGGCCTGGCCGACCCACGCCGACTGCGTCGGGACGCCCGGCGTCATCGACCCCCTCCCGTCGACCCCTGGATCCGGCCCTGTGGCCCACGCACCCGTCCGTCCTGACTGCGTTCCGCCATTCACCTCACCCTGGGACCGCTACGGTTTACCTCTTCGCGCCGCCGCGGCGAGGACGCGGTGCAGTCGCCCCCCCACCACGGGCAGAGCGAGCGCTAGGGCGGCGACGAGGCCGACGACCGCCGCCGCCCGCCCCGTCGCCGACAGCCATAGGGGGGAGACGAAGGCCACCGTGTTGCTGACCCGGGTGGGGATGACCGTCCGTCCCGGGCGGGTCGTCGACGGCGAGCCGGCCGCCGGGCTCCGGTTCGCGAGGCCCAGCCGTTCGGCCGAGCGGCCGCCCGCGCTCTCGTCGCCCGTCCCCAGTCGCTCCACGTCGTAACTCGGGAGCCCGTCGACCCGCCAGACCACCGTCCCCGTCTCGTCGATTTCGAGGACACGGCCGCTGTTCGTATCGCCGATCAGGGTGTGGCCGTTCGGCAACCGGTCGGCGTCGCGTGGCCAGGCCATCCCCTCGTCGCGCCACGACCAGGTCCGCACCCACGACCCGTTCTCGCGTCGGTACTCGACGATCCGCCGGTTCTGCGAGTCGGCGACGAGTACCGACGGCTCCGCTCCCGGAAGGTAATCCGGGTTGTGTTGCTCGTACAGGATCCCGTGGGCGTCGTCGCGCCCGAGCGTCCACGACGCGTCGACGCCCCGACCCGGCTCGACGAACACCACGGCGTCCTGGTTGCGGAGGCTCGCCATGTATCGTCCGTCCGGGAGCCGTTCGACGTCGTTGAGATGCGTCCAGTCCCGCGGGAACTGGCCCCCGGATTCCGTGTCGAAGTGGGCCTGTGCCGGCCACTCGTAGGTCCGCTCCCCCGTCGTCGTGTTCACGACGAAGACGGCGTCGTCACGGATGTCCGCCACCAGGAGCCGGTGGGCGTCGAGTCGGTCGACGTCGTGCCACCGGTGTGGGCGGTCGGTGCGGGGGACGGCGTGGCGGTAGACGTCCCGCGTGGCGCCCGTCGTGAGGTTCACCCGCCGGACGAGCAGGTGGGTCGTATCCCCGTCGTATTCGGCACCGACGAACTCGACGGTGTGGGTCCCCTCCGGAACCGGGTCGACGTCGTGGTATCGATCCAGCGAGTTATCGAAGTAGCGGACCCGGCCGTCGGGGGCGAACGCGACGACGAAGTTCCGTCGGAACTTCTGGACCGTGATCACCGTCGTCCCGTTCGCCGGTGGGGCGACGGCTCGCCGCTCCGCGTAGGGCTGTCGGGCCTGCGACGCCGCGGCGTCGCCGGCCGCCGGGTCGCGTGCGTGTGCGACGAACTCCACCGCGACCACGCCGGCCGACAGCACCAGCACCGCGACGAGGGCACGGACGACCCACTGCCGGGTTCCGTCGGCCATGCCCGTTCGGGGGGCTGGAGACGCATAATCCCTCGTACCCACGGGAGCCAGCACGTGATTTTATGCGCGAGCCGCCCCGAGACGTGGTATGAGCACGGCGACGGACACCGGATTCGTCGACTCGGGCGAGTTGGGACCGCTACACTACGCCGGCGTGTTGCTGGCGGTCGTCACCGGACTGATCCACCTGCGACTCGGCGTCGGGTTCGCCCCGAGTCCGCTCGGCCTCTCCTTTCTGTTCGCCGGAGTCGTGTTCCTGGCCGCGGGCGCCGCCGTCGTCGCGAACTACCGCCGTGGGCTCCTCTATCGCCTCGGAATCCCCTTCACCGCCGGACAGATCGTCCTGTGGTACTACGTCAACTTCGCCGCCGGCACGAAGGCCTTCCCCGCCGACGTCGGGACGCTCGGCGCCGTCGACAAGGTCGCACAGGTGGTCTTGCTCGTCGTTCTCGCGCTCCTCCTTCGGGAGTGACTCGCGTCGCCGTCCGGCCGTCGCGGGCGGTCCGCGAACTATTAAGACCCGCCACGAACAGGAAGTGCATATGGACGGCACGCCACAGGAGATCACGACACTCGTCGGGCGCGAGGTGTACTCGAACAACGGAGTCTTCGTCGGGGAGGTCGAGGACGTCCGCCTCGACTTGGGACAGGAGTCGGTCACGGGGCTCGCGCTCGGTGAGTTGAGCCAGGAACTGTTCGCCGGGCGGATCGAGGCCGGCAAGGGCGTGATGATCCCCTACCGCTGGGTCCGTGCGGTCGGCGACGTGATCCTGATCAACGACGTGGTCGAACGCCTCGACGAGGAAGACGAGGACGAGGAAGTCGTCGCTTAACTGCCGTTCGTCGCCTCGCCCGCGGTGCTCTCGACGCCCATCGCGTCGAACAGTTTCTTGCGGACCGCCTCCTCGGCGAGCGACAGGAGCGTGTCGCGGTTGTCCTCGCTGGCCTCGATGCCCGTAAACAGGCCGAGCGGGATTTCGACGCTCCCCTGTGTCGAGTGGCCCCCCGCCTCCCCGACGTTGCCGTAGGCGTCGTCGAGGACGTTCCCGATGTTGATGCGGATGTCCTTCGAGCGGGCGGCGAGGTAGATGGTGTCGTCCGCGATGCCGAAGACAGCCGTCGTCGTGATCCCCTCCAAGTTGAGGAGGTGCTGGGCGGCCTGCGAGAGGGCGTCCCGGTCGCGGATGAACCCCGCGTTCGAGACGAGGTGACTCCCCTGGACCTGCCGGTTCTGGATGGCCTCCGCCAGCACGTCGAGCGTCTCGGGCGACATCGACGGCGATTCGACCTGTTCGAGCGTGTCGTGGTTGGCGAAGGGATAGAGATACGCCGCAGCCGTCAGGTCCGCGGGTGTGGTGTCGCGTTTGAAATCCAGCGTCTCCGCGCGAATGCCGTACAGGAGCGCCGTCGCCACCGCCTCGCTCGGCGAGAGGTCGAACTCCTGGATATACTTCGTGAGGATGGTCGACGTCGAGGAGACGTTCGGCCGTACGTCCATGAACTCGGCGCCGTACTCCGATTCGGGCTCGTAGTGGTCGATGAAGATATCGACGCCGGTGTCGAGGCCGATGTCACCCGACTTCATGTGGTCGACGAGCGCGACCAGGTCGTAGTCGTCGAGCGACTCCGCCTCCGAGAGCGGCAGGAGTTCGATCCCGAGCAGGTTGACGAAGGCCCGGTTCTCCTGGTGGCCGATGTCGCCGTGATAGAGGATGTCGGCCTCGACGTCGTGGGCGTCGGCGATGGCCTGGAGCGCCACGGCGCTGGCGATGGAGTCCGGATCGGGGTTGTCGTGGGTGAGGATGGCGAGGTCGCCCGCCCCCGAGCGGAGGATGTCCGCCAACTGTTTGGCCTTGTACTCCAGTTCGCCCGTCTCCAGCGCCCGCAGCGCCGATTCGGCGATCACCTGCGAGGGGTTGATCACCACGTCCGCGCCCGCCTCGGTGAGTTCGTCCTCCGAGATCGGATCGGAGGCTCGCACGATGATGAACTGGTCGCCGCCACGGTCGCGGATCGTCGACACCGCGGCCTTGTTCGCCTCGACGTCCGAGGCGAGGATCAGGAGGATGTCGCGGTCGGCGACCAACTCCGCCACCTCTTCGTCACGGATGTCGGTCTGCCGTGCGTTGAGGTCCTGGTCGCGAAGCGCTTCGACGCGGCTCTCGTCCCGGTCGAGGATCAGCACGCTCTTGCCCTCCTCCGCGAGGTCTTCCGCGACCGCGTGACCGACGCTCCCACAGCCGAGGATCGCGTACGAAGACATCGTCGACACCGGGGCCGCGTTGCTCATGTGACCGACGTATCCCGGCGTTTCACTTAACCTCGTCCCTTCTTCCCACCGTCTCGAAGGGAAACGCCTTTTAGTGGCCCACGGATAGCGGTTGGCGTAGGGCCGGTAGCTCAGTCAGGTAGAGCGACGGACTCTTAATCCGTCGGTCGGGGGTTCAACTCCCTCCCGGCCCGTGCACCGAACCGCCGAGCGACGGCGAGGCGGTGAGGGAACCGGCAGGAAGGAGTTGAACTGGAGAACGCCGAGCGGTAGCGAGGCGTTCGCGTGGTTCAACTCCCTCCCGGCCCGCTTCCGCTCCGAACGAAAGTGAGGAGCGAAGCGGCTACGGAGGCCCGCCCCGTCGCCGATGGCTCGGTCGTGACCCGGTTCTCTCGCCGGCAGTGTTCGACGTCGACCCGGACACACGACGATACCGCAGCGCCCGTTCGGTCGGGGCGAGGTCGTGCCGACGGACCGACGAAGTGGCGGCGGCCGCGAACGTCCCCCGCGTCGAAAAACGAGGCAGTCGTCGACCGTGGACGCCTGATAATCGTCGCCGCCAGCCTCTTCGCGGATCCGGTCGGGTCGATGGCCAGCGTCTATCCTCGTGATGGCCCGCGGGTTCCTCATGGCGCCGATCGGGTAGGCGGACGGCGTCCCGCCGTCGGCCGACGCCTATCGGGACTCGACCGGCGCCTCAGACCACGTACTCCCCGCTCTCGTCCCGTTCGACGCCGGCCGCGTCCAAGTACGACTCCACCGTCGATCCGTCCTCCATGCACCCGGCGCCGTCGCCGGCGACCGACTGGCAGATCCGATCCCGCTCCGGGAGGACGACGACGCCGAGGACGTCGTCACTCGACGGATCGACCGTCGCCGGGGCGAGTTCGATCGTATGCAGCGTCTCGCCGTCGACGGTCTCGTGTTCGTAGATCCGAACCGGACTCGTGCTGTCGGCCGAATGGTTCGGGGCCACGTCGTCGCCGCCGACCGCCGCACCCGCACCGGCGGCCGTCAACACCAACAGTCCGACCGCCACGACCGTCGCCCCGATCCGTACCGCCATCGTCCCGCGTCTCGATCGTTCGAACATACATCCAGGTTCGACGACAGAAACATAAGAATCTGGCGTAAATATACATATTAGTACTAGTACGCCTAATATATTCACGATATATGTAAACAAACGAATCTCGACGGTGGGTGGGACGTCGGTCACTCGCGCCCGTTCGGCTCGGTACCGGCCGACGACGTCGCACGTCCCCGATGCGAGGTGACAGCGGGTGTCGCGGGAGATTTAAGCTCGTATCGCCCCGATTCGACGTATGACGACGGGCGATCCGGATTCGGGACTCTCGATCCTCCACGTCGACGACGACGCCGCGCTCGGCGAGTTGGTCAAACTCTATCTCGAACGCGAGGAGTCGGTCGACTGTCGGGTTACGACGGTCACGTCGCCGGAAGCGGCGCTGGAGCGACTCCGTGACGGCGACGGCGACGACGACTTCGACTGTATCGTCAGCGACTACCGGATGCCCGGCACGAACGGTATCGACTTCCTCGGGGCGGTTCGGGAGACCCATCCCGAGATCCCCTTCCTCCTCTTCTCGGGCGAGGAGACGGGCGACGTGGCCGCCGAAGTCGTCCGTGCCGGCGTGACCGACTACCTCCGAAAGGGCGTCGGCACCGACCAGTACACGCTGTTGATCCGGCGCGTGGAACACGCGGCCGGGGCGGACGGCCGGTTCGCCCCCGAGGCGGAGACGGCGGTCGACGCGGTCGGTATCGTCGGCCCGGACGAACGGTTCGACCGCGTCGACCCCGGCTACGCCGACGTCTACGACTACGAGCCGGCGGAGGTGACGGGCAAACACTGGACGGAACTCCACCCCGAGGCGGAAGTCGAGCACATCCGAACGCACGTGTTGCCGGTCGTCGAGGAGGGCGGCGAGTGGACCGGTCGCAGCACCGGACTCCGGGCCGACGGCAGCACGTTCACCGAGTCGAAACTGGTCACCGCCCTCGACGACGGCCGTCTCCTCATCGCCGTCTCCGAGATATCGCCACGCGAATCGGACTGAAGCCGTCGGCCGCCGAGCGGTACGATGGACGAACAGGAACTTTTATGAAGGATCGGGAACTCGTTCGGATCGATGCCCCCGCACGTCGTACCCGTACGCAACTGAGTTCTCCACCGACGGGTATCGACGTTCGACCGCCGCCGCCGCCTCGCAGACACGGAATGAGCACACACCAGCAGTCAACGACCGACCGACGCACCGATCCCACACTCACCGACGGCCGATGGACGGCCGGAACGCCCGCGGCGTCGACGCCGCCACGGGCCCGGACCGCACAGCGCCAGTTCGACACCGGCGCCCGCTATCGACTCCCGAACCTCGTCGACGACGAGAACCGGGCGATGTTTTAGTCCAGGAAGTCCGGTCCGATCCGCTTCTCGTCCCGTTCCGCCCGGAGGTGGGCGGCGAAGGCCTCGCGGTCGACGTCCTTGCGCTCCCGTTCCTTTCGGTCCCGGACCGAGACGGTTCCCGCGGACTCCTCGTCGTCGCCGACGATGAGCATGTAGGGGACACGGTCGCTGTGGGCCTGCTGGATCTTGCGGCCGACCGTCCACGACCGGTCCTCGATCTCGACCCGGAAGTCGTCGAGTTCGTTCGCGAGTCGGTGGGCGTAGCCGAGGTTGTCGTCGCTGACGGGGAGGATGCGGACCTGCTCGGGTGCCAGCCACAGGGGGAACTTCCCGTCGAAATGTTCGATGAGCACCATCAGGAACCGCTCGTAACTGCCGTAGAGCGCGCGGTGGATCATCACCGGGCGGTGATCCTCGTTGTCCTCGCCGGTGTAGGTGAGATCGAAGCGCTCGGGCATGTTGAAGTCGAGTTGGACGGTCGGCCCGTCCCAGTCGCGACCGAGGGCGTCCTCGAACGCGAAGTCGATCTTCGGGCCGTAGAACGCCCCGTCGCCCGCCTCGACGTCGTACTCGATGTCGCGGGATTCGAGCACCGCACGGAGCTGTGACTCGGCGCGTTCCCAGATCTCGTCGCTCCCGACGGACTTCTCCGGGCGGGTGGCAAGCGCCACCTCGGCGTCGAGGCCGAACGTCTCGAAGACGCGGACGATGTTGTCCATCACCAGCGTCACCTCGTCCTCGATCTGGTCCGGGCGGACGAACTCGTGGCCGTCGTCGATGGTGAACGCCCACACGCGGGAGAGCCCCGAGAGTTCGCCGCGCTGTTCCTTGCGATACACCTTTCCGTCCTCGAAGTAGCGGACGGGGAGGTCCCGGTAGCTCCAGGACTGCTGGTCGAAGATGGTGGCGTGGCCCGGACAGTTCATCGGCTTCAGGCCGTACTCCTCGTCGTTCACGTCCAGCAGGAACATGTCGTCGACGTAGTTCTCGTAGTGGCCCGACTTCTTCCAGAGCTCCGTCCGGAAGAGGTGCGGCGTCTCGACGGGCTCGTACCCTGCATCGAGGTTCAGGTCGCGGGCGAAGGCCGCGAGTTCGTCGAGGATGCGTTTGCCGTTGGGATGATAGAGCGGCAGTCCCGGTCCCGTCGTCTCGTCGATGGAGAAGATGTCGAGCTCCCGGCCGAGCTTTCGGTGGTCGCGCTCCTCGGCCTCTCGGCGGCGTTCGAGGTAGGCCTCCATCTCCTCGTCGTCTGCGAAGGCCGTCCCGTACACCCGCGTCAGCGTGTCGTTGTCCTCCTCACCCCGCCAGTACGCCGAGGAGATGTTCAGGAGTTTGAACGCGCCGATCTCGCCGGTCGACTCGACGTGTGGCCCCTGACAGAGGTCCGCGAACTCGCCCTGTCGGTAGACGCTCACGGGATCCTCGCCGGCGGCCTCGGTCTCCAGGATATCCCGCTTGTACGGATTGTCGTCGTACGTTTCGAGGACGTCCGCCCGCGGCCGCTCCTCCCGTTCGATCGGCAGGTCCTCGGCGATGATCTCCTCGGCCTCCGCCTCGATGGCCTCCAGGTCCTCGCTGTCGAGGTCGACGTTCGTCACGTCGTAGTAGAAGCCGTCGTCGGTCGGCGGCCCGATGGCGAGTTTGGCCTCGGGGTGGAGCCGTTGCAGGGCCTGTGCGAAGACGTGCGCCGCCGAGTGGCGCAACACTCGGAGATACTCGTCGCTGTCCTCGGTGACGATGACGAGCTCGGCGCCGTCCTCGAGTGGGGTGGCCTTGTCGACGAGGTCCCCGTCGACGACGCCCGCGACCGTGTCGCGTCCGAGGCCCGGCCCGATCTCGTAGGCGACGTCCTCCACCGTCGACCCCTCCGCGACGGAGAGCTCCGACCCGTCGGGAAGCGTCACTACGATTTCGCTCATACCGGTCGAAGTCGGACGAGCGGAATAATACTGTCGAACACGCGGCTCCGGGCGGCCACGCAAGTTATTTTTCGCTTCCCTCAGCACCGAGAACGTGTCCGCGACCCGCCCGCTCGCGCCCTCGCGCTCCCGCTGGGCGCGGGCGTGTTCGCCCTCCCGAGCGGCGTCGAGAACCTCGGCGGCCCGGCCACGCCGCTCGCCGCCCTCGTCCGCGACCCGCTGTCGACGGTGCACCCAGCCGTGGTGGTGGGAATCCCTCGGGGTCGCCGTCCTCGCCGTCGCCGCCGACTACCGCGCCGACCGCGGGATCGAGGCCCCGCCGCTCGATGCGGTCTACGAGGAGTAGAAACGAAACCGGGAAACGGCGGCGGCCCGACCCGCTCGCATGGAACGCGGCACCATCCCGCTCGATTCCCTCGACGGTCCCTTCGACCTGCAGGCGACCGTCGAGAGCGGCCAGAGCTACCTCTGGACCCGCCCGGACGGGGGAATGTACGAGCGGGACGACGCCCACGGCGGCGACGCGTGGTACGAGACGGTCGTCCCGCGGCTCGACGCCGTCGGCAACGAGCCGGCGGTCGTCCGGGTCCGCCAGACAGACGGGCGACTGGAGTGGGAGTCGACGACCGACGCCGTCCCGATCCTCACCCACCTGCTCCGCCTGGACGACGACCTCGACGCCATCCTCGGGGCCACTCCGGACGATCCACTGCTCGCCCGCGCGTACGAGAGGTATCGGGGAATGCGGCTGGTTCGCGACCCGCCCTTTCCCTGTCTGATCTCCTTCATCTGCTCGGCACAGATGCGGGTCTCGCGCATCCACGGTATGCAGCGGGCGCTCGCCCGCGAGTACGGCGACACGCTTGCCGTCGACGGCCGCACGTACCACGCCTTCCCGACGCCGGCCCAGCTGGCCGCCCGTACCGAGGAGGAACTTCGGGAGCTCAAACTCGGCTACCGAGCGCCCTACGTCCGGCGGACGGCGGCGATGGTCGACGACGGCGAGGCCGCGCCGGCGGAGGCCCGCGGTCGCCCCTACGAGGAGGCCCGCGAGTACCTCACGCGCTTCGTCGGCGTCGGCGAGAAGGTGGCCGACTGCGTGTTACTGTTCTCGCTGGGCTATCTGGAGGCGGTGCCGCTCGATACGTGGATCCGCTCGGCCATCGCCGATCACTACCCCGACTGCGACCGCGGCTCCTACGCCGGGACCTCCCGGGCGATCCGCGAGCGCCTCGGCGGCGAGTACGCCGGCTACGCCCAGACGTACCTGTTTTACTACCTCCGGGCCGGCGGGGAGTAATCGGCCGCTACTCGACCTCGTCGAACAGCGCGGCGACGCGGCCCTCGATCTCGTCACGGATCTCGCGCACCCGGTCGAGGTCGGCTCCGCCGGGGTCGGCGAGCGCCCAATCGCGGACGTCGACGTCGTCGCGGATCGCGTCCACGTCGAGCGTCGAACAGCCCATCGTGGCGGCGTAGTCGCAGGTCCGGAGTTCGGCCGTGCCGATCTCGCGCGGTGTCCGGTCCGTGAGGTCGAGCCCCACCTCGGCCATGGCCTCGATCACTCCCTCGTGGACCGATTCGGCGGGACGGGTCCCGCCGCTCAGTATCTCGACGTTCAGGTCCCGTCGGTCGCGCTCCCGTTCGGCGAACGCGGCGGACATCTGCGAGCGGCCGGCGTTCCGGACACAGACGAAGGCGATGCGGGTCGGCTCGGCGGCGTTGGTGTCGGTCATGGTTAATCGTCGGGCGTGGGGTCCGCCGTCGTCATTCCGTCGACGTCCCCGCCCCAGTCGAACCGCCGCTGGAAGTACAGTGCGACGTTCACCAGCGCGAGGAGGACGGGCACCTCGATGAGCGGCCCGACGACGGTGGTGAAGGCGACGCCGGAGCCGACGCCGAAGACGGCGACGGCGACGGCGATGGCGAGTTCGAAGTTGTTGGAGGCGGCGGTGAAGCCGATGGCGGTCGTCGTCGAGTAGTCCGCGCCGATGCCCCGACCCATCCCGAAGCTCACGAGGAACATCACGACGAAGTAGACCGTCAGCGGAACGGCGATCAACAGGACGTCGCCCGGCGCGGCGACGATGTTTCCACCCTGGGTGGCGAACATCACGACGACGGTAAAGAGGAGCGCGACGAGCGTCAGCGGATCGATCCGCGGGACGAACTCCTCGTCGTACCACTCGTCGCCCTTCCGACGGGTGCCGACGTAGCGCGTCAGGACGCCGGCGGCGAAGGGGATGCCGAGGAAGACGGCGATGGCCTCGAACACCTGGGCCGGCGAGACGTCGAAGGCCGTGATTCCCGCGACGAGCGACTCCATGCCCAGTAACGGGGGAACCACGAGGCCGAAAAACCAGACGTAGACGCCGTAGGTGACGATCTGAAACAGGCTGTTGAACGCCACCAGGCCGGTGACGTACTCGGTCGATCCCTCGGCGAGTTCGTTCCAGACCAGTACCATCGCGATACACCGGGCCATCCCGATGAACACGAGGCCGAGGAAATACTCCGGTCGGGCCGGGAGGCCGGGAACGACCCCGCCGAAGAACACCACCGCCAGTCCGAACATCAGGGTCGGGCCGATCAGCCAGTTCTGGACGAGGCTCAAGCCGAGAACGCGCCAGTTGGCGAAGACGGTCCGGAGCTGCGAGTAATCGGCCTTCGCCAGCGGCGGGTACATCATCACGATGAGCCCGATCTCGACGAGGTGGAGGTCCCGAATCGGTCCCGTCACCGACGGCGCGACGAAACCCAGGCCGACGCCGACGGCCATCGCGCCGAAGATCCAGACGGTGAGGTATTTGTCGAGGAAATCCATCGAACGCGGATCGCCACAGCTCTCACAGCCGCAGTTCGGCCCGTGTTCGTGTGCGTTACTCATCGTCGACGCTCCCGTCGAGCAGCGTCACCAGCGCCACGGCGCGGTTGGTCGCCCGGTATTTCTTCCAGCGGCCGTCCTTTCGACCCTCGACCAGGCCGGCGTCGACCAGCGTCGAGAGGGCGTGGCTGAGCCCGCTCTCGCTCACGTCGACGACGGCGTGTAACTCACAGACACAGAGCTCCTCGCCCGCGGCGACGAGCACCCGGACGAGCGTGTAGCGCGTCCCGTTGGCGAGCGCCGAGAGCACGTCGAGTTCGGCGTCGACCCGCGCCGTCCCGAGCGTCGCCTCGAGCGTTCCCAGTTCGTCGAGCCGTCGCTCCACGTCCTCGTCGCGACACTCCCCGAGTTCGTCCGCCAGATATCGTCGGAGCCGTTCCGTCCCGTGGGGCATCGTGTCGACGATCGACTCCGCCGAAGTTAATTGTACTGGTGTTCAACCAAACCAGATCGAAAAGAGTATAGAGCGGTATATAGGGCGATTGGATCGATACCGGAGAAAACATAGTTGAACGCCTATCGAATCGAGTCCCGCCCGGACGGCGGTCCTCCCGTCGGTAGGGGGACGGTCGATGAAGCCGTGCGGCCGAAGCTTCATGACGGTGGGAATACAACTTTGGTGTGGTATGGACTGTCGAGTCGTCGTCGAGGCAGCGGTCCCGGTGTACGACGTAGAGACCCCGGACGAGGCGATCCGGATCGCCATCGCCAAGACCGGCGAGATGCTGAACCCGGACCTCAACTACGTGGAGATCGAGATGGGGTCGCGGACCTCGCCGTCGGGCGAGGAACTCCCCCCGGCGTTCATCGCCGCCGACGAGGCACTCGTCGCCCTCGAACTCGAGATGATGGTGTTCAACGTCGAACAGGAGGAACACGCCTCGCGCATCGCACGCAAGGAGATCGGCCAGCGACTGGAGAACGTCCCGCTGTCGGTCCTGTCGGTCGAGCCGACGGCGGACGACGAGGACGAAAGCGAGAGCGGCGGGGACGAAAGCGAGAGCGAGGCGTCGACCGACGAGGACGACGAGGACCTCATCCCCGAGTTCGAGGAACTCGTCGACGAGTGACCGCCGGCGGCGTCAGCGCCGCCGCTGGTCGGTTCGGGTACACCGGGGACTGCGCCGTACGTGTTCAGTCCGCGTGCGGAGCGACGCGCTCCTCGGACGTGTCCAGGGACGAAGTGATGCCGTTGGCCAGCTTGAAAACGGCCGCCTTGTGGTCGGTCTTCGACTTGTGGATGGATGTGGGTCGTACCCCCATCTCCTCGTACGCCGTCAGGTCGATTTCGCCGTCATGCCACGCCGCACACTGTTTCTCTACCTCGGCCAGAAGGCCGTGCAGGTGAATGAGCTCCTGCTTTTTCATAACAACCATCCATAGCGAGTGGAAGGTTATATTATTATCTTGAGTGGAGTTAACATGCGTCTCGGCGGGGTTCTCCGGTCTGCGGCGCTCGGCGGCCGCCGCCGTCACCCACGGTCGGGGGTACACGCCACACCATGCGCTCGAAGACACGACGACACGGACGCGGAGTCGGGGCGACGACCCGTCTCGATCGATCGAATCCTGCACGTCCTCCGAAACCAGCGGCGGCGACGGGTCCTCGTCTATCTGTCGTCGAACTCGGCGACGACGCGGAGTGACCTCGCCGAACACGTCGCTGCCTTGGAGAACGGCGTGTCGGTCGCGGACCTGACGACCACACAGCGCAAGCGTGTGTACGTCTCCCTCCACCGGTCGCACCACCCGACCTTCGACGAGGCCGGCGCGCTCGTCTACGACTCGGATCGGGGGGCCGTCGAGTCGACGCCACAGACCGCGGTGTTTCTCACCTATCTCGACCGCGTCCGGGCCCCGCTCGACGCGCCGTCCCGTCGCCGCCACCACGTTCCGACCTCCCGCGTGGGTCCTGAAACGTTTTAGTCGTCGGCCCCGCCACATCGAACCATGGACTACGACGACAGTCTCGATCGGGCGCTGACCGAGACGCCGGAAATAACCGACTCAGTCGACCGGTTTCAGGTTCCCGACCCGGAGGTTCGTCCGGAGGGGAACGTGACCATCTACGAGAACTTCGCCGAGACGCACGACCGGCTGAACCGGGAGCGGGACCACCTGCTCAAGTTCTTCCAGTCGGAGCTGGGGACGAGCGCCAGCATCGACGACCGGGGTCGCGCCCGGTTCACCGGCGATTTCAAGCAGTCCCGCGTGAGCGACGCCCTCGACGAGTACGTCGAGACGTTCGTGACCTGTTCCGAGTGTGGCTCGCCCGACACGCGACTGGTCGAGGAACGCGGTGCGACGGTGCTGAAGTGTGACGCCTGCGGTGCGCTCTCCGCCGTCTCGGAGATCTGATCACTCGAACTGTTTGACGAGTTCCAGGTCGCGTTCGGTCCGCATGAACTCCGCGAGCCGACGCGTCGCGTGACACGTCGGACAGCTGAAGTTCTTCCGATGGCCGGGCAGGTCGGTCGGGCCGTCCTCCCAGTCCTTGCCGCACTCCGGACAGAGCAGTCTCACGAACGCTTCGACCATGCCCGCCCCTGTGTCACGGAGTCACATTAAACGTTCGGCGATCACCGTTCCGCGGTCGGATTTCAAAACCCTTAACGCCGGCTCGCCGGTAGGGTTCGGTAGCGGGATGGGATAGCCAGGAGATTCCGCCGGGCTCATAACCCGGAGATCGGTAGTTCAAATCTACCTCCCGCTATTTTCGGCCGGCAACTGCGACCGAGAAACGGAGTGACGAGGGAGCCAGCCGGCCGGAAATTTCCCAGTCGATTTGAACCAGGGAGCGAAGCGACCGTGGTTCAGATCCCTCTCGTGTTCGACGACGACCCGACCGGGGAGAAACGTCCGTCCGGTCACGGCGTCAGGGGCCCCGCCCCACTGGCCGTGATCGACACGCCGACCCGAGGGTATCAGGACGACCCTTGCTCGGTGCGCCCGAGATACGCATAACAGTTCGGGCACTGGAACGGCCGCGCGCCGTGTGGGTCCGGTTCGCCGAGAAACCGGGTGCGCGAGTACCCCCGACCACACTCCTGGCAGGTCACGATGATGACCACACACGGGGGAGTCGCCGCGCGCCCTTGGAGGTGTCCATTTTCGACGCGTCCCCGGTCAGGTCCCGTCGTCGGGGACCGTCGGCCGGACGAGGTTCGCGAGCGTCACCAGGAGGCCGAGGGCCCATCCCACCGGCACTGCGAGCGCACCCCACATGCCGACGTACGCGACCCCGACGAGTTCGAACCGCCGGCGGATCAGGGTGTTCAGCCCGCGGTAATCGAGGAGCGTATCGAGCACCCACACCGCGAGCGTCTCGCTCCGGGGGAAGACGGCCGCGGCGAGCGCCGGCGAGTAGAGCGCCGCCACCACCGGCGGGAGAAAGACCGCGACCACCGCGAACGGGTAGGCCAGCACGACCGTCGTCGTGCGTCCCCCGAAACGCCGGAAGAGCAGCGCCAGGATCGTCGAGACGACGGCGACGGAGCCCGCGGCGGCGACGGCGAGGAACCCCTCCGCCGAGAACCGAACGCGAGCGAGCGCGGTCAACCCACCCCAGACGAGCGTCGCGAGGAGGACGGTCCCGACGGCGCCCAGGCGGGCGGTCGTCCGGTCGACCTGTCCGACGTGAAATCGGACCAGCAACCCCAGGACCGCGAGCGGGTAGCCCACGAGCAGCCCGACGGCGCCAAGAAGCGCCCAGACCCGGTAGCTCACGCGCTCCCGGGTCGTCTCCGGACTCCAGCGGCTGACGACTGGATGGGAATCGCGAAGCTGTGGGAAGGCAAGCGCCATCCAGAGTCCGTGCAGACGACGGAGGTCGTAGGCCACGTCGGCAACGACGTCCGTCAGTAGCGTCCCCATGGTCAGGTCGGTTCGCACCGCCCGAGTTAACGGTTCGGGGTTCGTTCCGACGTGCCGGAGGAACGGCTGTGATGTGAACGGAGCCGACCGTGAAAACGGAGGCGGGCTACGTGATCACCGCTCGATGCTCGGGTGGCATGCCGCTGGGGGGAGTGATCGGATAGACTGTACCATCACCTCGCTATGTCCGTGGTATGTCGTACCATGACATGAATTTTGTGGCCAACGCCCCCGGCCGGGGCGCGAACGCTCGGGGATCGACCGTTCCTCAGTAGAGACGTTCGGTCGCGATTTCGGCGCCCTCGACGAGTGCCTCCAGTTTCGCCCACGCGATTTCGGGATCGACCATGCCGAGGCCGGCCTGCGTGCCGAACCCGCAGTCCGGCGCGGCGACCAGCGGCGTCGAATCGTCGACCGCTTCGGCGACCCGCTCCAAGCGGTCGGCGACGGTCCGTGGGTGATCGACGATGTTCGTCTTCACGTCGACGACGCCCGGCAGGAGCGTCCAGCCGTCCGGCAGCGGGTGTTCGGCGAACGCGCGGTACTCGTGTTGGTGACGCGGGTTGGCCTGTTCGACGCTGAGCCCCGAGATGTCGGCCTCGTAGAGCTCCGGCAGCATCTCGGCCAGATCCGTATCGAGGTGGTGGGGTCCCTCGTAACTCCCCCAGCAGGTGTGGAGCCGAACCTGGTCGCTCGGGACGTTCGACAGCGCCTCGTTGAGCGCCTCGACGTGGAGACGCGTCGCCTCCTTGACCGTCTCGAGGGGTTCGTCGGCGTAGGCTGCGGTGTGGCCGACGGTGAGGAGTTCCGGGGCGTCGATCTGGAGTGTCATGCCGCTCTCGGCGACGAGTTCGTACTCCTCGGCCATCGCGTCCGCGACGGCGAAGAGGAACTCGTCGTAGGAGTCGTAGTACTCGTCGACGTGCGTGGCCGTGACGACGCTGGGTGACGCCGCGGTCATGAACGTCCCCTCGACGTCGGCATCGACGGCCGACAGCGCGTCGCGGAACGCCGCGAGTTCGGCCTCGGCTTCCTCGCGCCCGGTGTACTCGACTGCCCCCGTCACGACCGGATGCATCGACAGGTCGATGACGTCGGTCTCGAACGTCTCCTCGGCGTAGTCCGGGAACTCCTGGAGGTCCGCCCAGAGTTCCTGTTCGCGTTCGCCCTCGATGCCGCTGAGCCGGTCCGCGACGTACCAGTTGAACGAGACGCGGGGCTGTTCGCCGTTGTTGACGACGTCGAGGCCGGCCGCGACCTGGCGCTCGACGACGTCGCGCGTGGCCGACTCGACGGTCGCCGCCCACTCGTCGGAGTCGACCGCCGCGCCGTCCTGGCGCTTCTCGAGCAGGTCGAGCAGTTCCGGCGGACGGGGCAGGCTTCCGATGTGTGTCGTGCGGATTCGCTCGTCGCTCGCCATCGTTGGGTGTTCCCTCGTCGCCGATGCAAATATGCGTCCCGATGCTCCTCCTCCGGGTGTGGCGGAACCTTGGCGTGCGCGTGCGGAGAGGGGTCTGGGTGGTGGGTGAATCGAGATGAAATGGCTGGGGAGTTACGGCCCCAGTTCCCGGCCGGTCGAGGACCGGCCGGGAAGGAGGTGGGCCAACACGGATTTGAACCGCGGACCTCCCGGTTATCAGCCGAGCGCTCAACCTGACTGAGCTATTGGCCCAGGTGAGCGCATCAGTCCCTTGCGCGGTCTTTCGTTTAAGCGTTTCCGTTCGGGGCAGTCACTCGTCGTCGACGCGGTAGGACCCGCGGTCGACGTCGTACACGTCCTCGTCGTCGGGGAAGCCGCCGGTGTAGACGCCGCCGGTGACGAACCCGCCGCTCTTGCGCTCCAGATACGGCCGTACCACGCCCCGTTCGAGGAGGGCACGGATCGGCGCCCGCGTCAGCGGCACGCCGAGCAGGAAGCCGATGGCGTCGGTGACGAGTCCCGGCGTGAGCAGGAACGCGCCCGCGGCGATCAGCAGGCCGCCGTCCATGAGTTCCGTGGTCGGCACCTCGCCGGTAGCGACCCGCTCTTGGAGGCGGCGGACGGTGTGCCGCCCTTCGGCGCGCACCAGCAACATCCCGACGAGACCGGTGAGAACGACCAGCGCGACGGTCGTCGGCGCGCCGACGGCGTCGGCGACGACGACGAGCAACAGGGCGTCGGTGAGGGGGACGAGCAACAGGAGCACGAACACCCAGCGCAGGCGCATACGTCCACTACCGGGCGCCCGCCCATAGCCCTTTTGACGCCGTCGCGTCGGCGGCCGTGAGGAAGTGTACGGATCATCGTGACTGGTCACCGATGGTTCGCCTGACTGTCCTGGCGAACCACCGGTATGACTCACAATGAACAGTATTAGGCCCGCCCGCCACGGAGTGTCGGTATGACCGACGGGACACGCGTCGAGTGGCGCGAGTGGGACGAGGCCGCCTTCGACGAAGCTCGCCGCCGCGGTGCGCCCGTGTTGCTCGCGCTGACGGCGACCTGGTGTGGGGAGTGTCACGAGATGGACGCCCGGACGTACGCCGAACCGCGCATCGCGGCCAACCTGAACGACGGGTTCGTGCCCGTCCGCGTCGACGTGGACCGCCAGCCCCGGGTCCGCGAGCGCTACAACGTCGGCGGCTTCCCGTCGACGGTGTTCTGTACGCCCGACGGCGAGCGGATCGCGAGCGCCGGCTTCCTCGGCCCGGACGGGATGCGCGACGTCCTCGACCGGGTGCGCGAGCGCTGGGACACGAGCGGTGCCGACGCGGGGCGCATCCCCCGGAGCCTGCGCGACGACCGGCCACCGCGGGGGCCCGTGACCGACCGCATCGAGGAACACCTCGCCGGCCAGGTCGACGGCGCCTTCGACGAAGAGTTCGGCGGCTGGGGCGACGCCCCGAAGTTCCCCCTGCCCCGGACCGTCGAGTTCGCCCTCAAGCGTGACCGGGCGAAGGCCCGCCAGACCCTCGACGCCATCACCCGCGGGCTCTTCGACGAGGATGCGGGCGGCTTCTTCCGCTACGCCCGGACCCGGGACTGGGGGGATCCCGACCGGGCGAAACTCCTCGCCGACAACGCCGCGCTGGTGCGGGCGTTCGCCCACGCGTACTGTTACACGGGCGAGGACGCGTACCGACGGCCCGCGGACCGGACCGTCGAGTACCTGATCGACGCTCTGTGGAACGGGTCGGCGTTCGGCGGGAGTCAGGCCCCGACCGAGGCGGGCGACGACACCGGCCCGCGAACGGATCTGACCGCCTTCGCCGACTCGAACGCCCTCGCGGTCGACGCCCTGCTCACCCTCGCCGCGTACACCGACGCCGAGCGTCCCCGGGAGTACGCGCGGCGGACGTTCTCGACGCTCCGGTCGGAGCTGGTCGACGACGGCGTCGTGCGACATTACGCGGCCCCCGACGCGCCGACGCTCGTCCTCGCGGATCAGGCGTGGACCGTCGCCGCGGCTACCCGCGCGGTTCAGGTGCTCGGGGACGAGGGCGCCCTCGATCTGGCCCGCCGGGTCGCCGACCGGGCCATCGAGTCGCTGTTCGACGACGGCGTGTTCCGCGACGGGCCGGCCGAGGGGCCGGGACTGCTCGACCGGGCCTTCCACCCCCTCGACGGCAACGTCGAGATGGCCGACGCGCTCCTGGACCTGGCGACCCTGACCGGCGAGGAGCGATACCGCGAGGTGGCACGCGACGCCGTCGGCGCCTTCGCGGGCGCCTGGGACCGACTGGGCGTCCAGGTCGCCGGCTACGGCGCCGTCGCCGCCCGCCTCGGGCGCGAGGGGCTGTCGATCCGCGTGGCGACCGACCCGGGCAGCGACCTCCACCGGGCGGCCCTGCGGGTCGCCGACCACGAGGCGGTCGTCCGCCCGCGGGCGCCCGATCCGGACCCCGGCACGGCACGCGTGACCGTCGGCGACCGCTCCCGGACGGTCCGAGCCCCGGCCGACCTCGCCGCGGCCGTTGCCGACCTCGCCGCGGAGTAAACGAACGGTTCGTTTTTACTTCTCGCCACGCACGCGGACGTATGGCGACGCTCCGAGATCTCGGCCTCTCCGAGTACGAATCGCGGACCTATCGCGAACTCCTCGATCAGGGGCCGACAACGGCAAAAGAGTTGTCGGCTTCCAGCGACGTGCCGATGGGCCGGATCTACGACGTGTTGAACGATCTGGAGGGTAACGGCCTCGTCCGCAGTCAGGCGGCCAGTCGGCCCAAGAAGTACGTCGCCGTCGAACCCGACGCCGCACTGGACCGCCTGGTCGAGGCCCGGAAGCGGGAACTCGACCAGCAGGCCGAGCGATACGAGGCCGTGGCCGACGACCTGATCGACGACCTCGACGCGGCCGACTCCGTCCAGGGGCAGTTCTGGACCGCGGCGGTCGGCGCCGACGAGACGGTCGAACTGTTCCTCGAACGCCTCTCGGCGGCCGACGAGCAGATCCACTACGTCGTCGGTCTCCCCTCCCCACAGATCGACCTCGGAACGGTCGGCCAGCAGGTCCTCGAGGCGTTCGAGGCGGCGCTCGACCGCGGGGTCACCGTGCAGGTGCTCGTCCACCCGGAGTTGATCGAGACCGTCCCCGAGGAACTCAACGAGCGCTTCGAGACCCGACTCGGCGACTACGACCGCTACGAGATCCGGGGGTCGCCGAGCATCGACGGGACGTTCACGCTGATCGACGGCGAGGAGGTGTGCATCGAGGTGCCGAACCCGCTCGATTCGAGCGAGGTGTTCGCCATGATCGACTTCAAAGACGCCACCTTCGCGGACGACGTGCGGACCGTCTTCGAGGAACAGTGGGCGGAGTCGACCCCGGTGCAGCGGCCGTGATCAGGCGGCGTCGCCGTCGACTTCCGCGCGGAGTGCCTCCAGCGTGAGTTCCCGCTCCGCGTGGGCGTTGTGCTGGTGGATCGACTCGTCGTTCGACTGTTTCATGTGGATCACCGCGTCGTCGGCGAGGTGACCGAACTCCTCGACGACGGATTCGGCCAGCGAGCGCACGCAATCCTCGACGAACTTGGCGTCCGCGTGGGCGTGGTAGGTCATGTGATCCTCGTCCGGCCGCTTCGCGAGGTTGTAGATCCGCGCGCTCATCGCGTCCCGGGCGACGTCGATCACGTCCCGCAGGTCGACGTCGGGCGAGCCGTCGCTCGTGATCGTGAGCGTCGCGTGGCCGCGCTGTGAGTGACCCGGCTGTGGGACCCGATCGAGGAACGTCTCGACCGTTCCCTCGTCGACGCCGAGATCACGCAAGGTGTCGCGGGCCCGCGACTCGGACATTCCCTGCGAGCAGGGACACACCGTCATCCCGGTGACCCGGGCACCGATCTCCTCTCGGGTCCCCTCCTCGGTCGCGACGGCGCCCGCGATGATCGTCGCGGTGTTCTGTGTCGCTAAGTCGGAGGCCGGCGTCCGCTCCCGGGTGACGTAGTCGGCCTCCATCCGGACCTCGGCCGTCGAGGTGTAGTCGTGTTTCTCGAGGAGTCGCTCGGCGACGTCGCCACACACCTCCTCGACGCGGTAGGAGGGCTCCGAGACGGCCGCCTCCAGGATCTCGTCGATCACCTGCATGTTTCGGCTCATGTCGATCCCCTTGCGGCCGCTGGGCAGATCCACGAACACTTCGAACTCCGCCATCAAGACGATCGGTCGCTTGCCGTTCCGGTCGATCGTGACGAGCTTCTCGACCCCGGTGACGCCGACCTGACTGAGCCCGACGGTCACGTCGGGCTTGCTTGCCTGTACGTCAGGCAACTGGTGACTCATCGACTATCGGCAAGGACCCGCCGTGATTATGGCTTTCGATCCACTCGGTCCCGTGTGACGTCCGTCGACCGTTACGCCGCGACTACGGCCAATCGTCCCGGCTTTCCCCCTCGAAGGGGTCCTCCTCGTCCGTCTCGCCGAGCTCCCAGTCGGCGAACTCCGCGGCCTCCTCGACGGAGAGGTACTCCCAGTCGTGGTCCTCGGCGGCGGCGCGGTCCTCGTCGGTCGTGCCGATGAAGACGTGACGGTCGGTGTCGAACTGGTCGGCCACGTTGTCGAGGCTCTCGCGGACGCCCCGCGGCCCCGAGAAGAAGTCCTGACGGATGCGTCGCTTGCGCGTGAAGTTGGTGACGACGTACGTCGGCTGGTCGCTGAGGACGCCCACGTATTCGGTCCACTGTCGAGCGTCGTCGAAGACCGCGTTCGGATCGGCGAGCGCTTCGAGCGCCCCGAGTTCGAACGCGAGCGTCATCGTCCCGCCGCTGTCCATGGACGAGTTACCACACCACCGGGCAAAACGGCTTCGATCCCGCTACTGAACGTGGTAGTAGTCGGTGAACACGACCACGTCGCCCTCGTTCAGCTCCGAGAGGTTGGTCGGGTCCCGGGAAGAGACGCCCTCCGCGACGTGAACGAGATACTGCTGTGCCGAGTCGTCGAGTTCGTCGAAGTGACGCACTCGTGCGCTCTCCGGCACGGTGTCGGTTCGGTTCACGTCGTAGTCGGCGTCGACGGGGCGTGACATGTGACAACAATACACATTTAGGACGATAAAGGTTTCGTCGGGGGGCGTCCCCCGTCGGTCGCTCAGCGGTTCTCCTTGTAGACGTTCACCAGTTCCTGCATCGACGCCTTGGCGTCGCCGAAGAGCATACTCGTGTTGTCCTCGGCGAACAGCGGGTTGGGGATGCCGGAGAACCCGGGGCTGAGGCTCCGCTTGTTGACGACCACCGAGCGGGCCTCGCCCACTTCCAGGACCGGCATGCCCGCGATGGGGCTGGAGTCGTCGGTGTTCGCCATCGGGTTGACCACGTCGTTGGCGCCGGTGACGATCACCACGTCCGTCTGCGAGAACGTCGGGTTCACCTCCTCCAGTTCCCGCATCTTGTCGTAGGGCACGTCGGCCTCGGCCAGCAGCGCGTTCATGTGGCCCGGCATCCGGCCCGCGACCGGGTGGATGCCGAACTCGACGTCGACGCCGTCTTCCTCCAGCAGTTCGGCCAGTTCGGCCACGGCGTGTTGGGCCTGTGCGACGGCCATCCCGTACCCCGGAACGATGACGACGCGGTCGGCCACGTCCAGCAACATCTCGACTTCCTCGGCGGACGTCTCGCTGATCGATCCCTCGTAGATGTCCGGCATGTCCTCCATCTCGTCGTCGCCGCCGAGGCCGCCGAAGAGGACGTTGACCAGCGAGCGGTTCATCGACTCACACATGATGACCGTCAGGATCAGTCCCGACGCCCCGACCAGCGTCCCCGCGACGATGAGGACGGTGTTGCCGAGGACGAACCCCGTGGTGGCGGCGGCCAGCCCGGAGTAGGAGTTCAACAGCGCGATCACCACGGGCATGTCCGCCCCGCCGATGGGGACGACCAGGAAGATTCCGAGGACGGACGCGGCGGCGACCAGGACCCAGTAGGACGACACCGGTGCGCCGCCGACGAAGCCGGGCTGTGCGACGAGCACGACGCCGCTCGCGACGGCGGCCGCCAGGGTCACGACCTTGATCCCGTGGCCGACGGTGCTGCTCACGGGCGAGTCGCCGACCACCCCGTGGAGCTTGCCGGCGGCGACGAGGCTCCCCCAGAACGTCACCGCGCCGATGATACCGGCGATGGCCGCCGTCGCGGTCACGCCGACCGGCAGGCCGCTCCCGGTGACGACGCGGTCGACCAGTTCCGCCCCGGCGACGAGCGCGGAGGCGCCGCCGCCGAAGCCGTTGAACAGACCGACGAGCTGTGGCATCTCGGTCGTCTCGACCGTCACCGCCAGCCACGCGCCGACCGCTCCGCCGACCAGGAGCGCCGCGCCGAGGACCAGCGGGGAGGCGATTTCGAACCAGAGCACCGTCACGACCACCGCGAGGAGCATCCCGAGCGAGGAGATGCCGTTGCCCCGGGTCGCCGTCCGCGGATGCGTCATGTCGCGCAACCCCTGGATGAAGAGGACGCTGGCGATCAGGTATACGAACTGGAGCACCGAGTTCGGGAGCCCGCCGAGTACGCCCGCCATCTCACTTCCCCCGCTGGCTGAACTGGTCGAGCATGAAGTGACTCACGAGATACCCGCCGACGACGTTGATCGTCGCCATGACGACGGCGACGAAGCCGAGCGCCGTCGCGAGCAGGTCGGAGCCGGAGCCGGCGACGACGACCGATCCCAGGAGCGTGATCCCCGAGATGGCGTTGGCCCCCGACATCAGCGGCGTGTGGAGGTTCGTCGGAATCTTCGTGATGATCTCGTAGCCGACGAAGGCCGCCAGCACGAACAGCGTCAGGTTCTGGACGAACGTCATGGCTCACTCCTCATCCGTCCCCGCCTCCTCGTCGGCCGGTTCGTCGTTCTCCTCGTGGGGTCGTCGTATCGTGCCATCGTGTGTCAGTAGCGTCGAGTCGATGATCTCGTCCTCGGTGTCGATGACCAGCTCGCCGTCCGCGAGCAGGTGATCCAGGAAGTTGTACAGGTTGTTGGCGAACAGTTGGCTCGCCGTCTTCGGCACCGTCGCCGGGAGGTTCGTCGGCCCGAACACCGTCACGCCCTCGTAGGTGATCGTCTCGTCGGCGACCGTGGGGTCGCAGTTGCCGCCATCCGCCGCCGCGAGGTCGACGACCACCGACCCGTCGTCCATGTCCGCGATCATCCCCTCGCTCACGAGTTCCGGCGCGGGCGCGCCGGGGATGGCCGCCGTCGTGATGACGACGTCCGACTCGGGGACCACCCGTCCCAGCTCCTTGCGCTGTTGTTCGTAGAACTCCTCGCCCATCTCGACGGCGTACCCCTCGTCGTCGCCCGATCCCTCCGTCTCTAGGTCGAGTTCGACGAAGTCCGCACCCAGGCTCTCGACCTCCTGTTTCACCTCCAGCCGGATGTCGTACCCGCGGACCGACGCGCCGAGACGCTCCGCCGTGGAGATGGCCTTCAGTCCCGCGACGCCCGCGCCGATCACGAACACCTCCGCCGGCTGGACGGTACCGGCGGCGGTCATCTCCAGCGGAAAGAGCTTCGGGAGCCGCTCGGCCGCCACCAGGGTCGCCTTGTACCCCCCGACGCTCGCCATCGACGACAGCACGTCCATGCTCTGTGCCCGGCTGATCCGGGGCATGAACTCCAGGGCGAACGAGCTCAGCCGGCGGTCGCCCAGTTCCTGCCACGTCCCCTCTTCGAGGTCGTAGGGGCCGAGCGTCCCGATCACCACCTGGCCCTCGCGGTACGGGTCCATCGGTTCACTCTCGTTGGCCGCGAGCCCTCTGACCTGACAGAGCACGTCGGCCCGCTCGAACACCGTCTCCCGGTCGTCGACGACCGTACACCCTGCCTCGCGGTACGCCGCGTCCGACCACTCGGACCCGACGCCCGCGCCGCTCTCGACGCAGACGTCCACGTCCCGGTCGACCAGTTTCTCCGTCACCGGGGGGATGAGCGCGACCCGCGTCTCGTCCTCGGCCGTCTCCGACGGCACCCCGACGATCATGACGCGACGCTCCGGTCCACCCGCCCGTCCCGGTGTCGATCCCTTCGCCACACGTTTACACGCTCCGTGAGTTTCGTTGCCACACTACGTACGAATTTCGGACCCCTCACATAAATTCTCGGGACGTTTCGTCTCGGATTCAGGTTCGGCGAGGACGGGCGGCGACGGAGAGGGCGGGGTGGGGTCGTTACTGCTCCTGGGTCGGGGCGAGGTTCTCCAGGTCCACGGACTTCTCGAGGAGGACCTCCTTCTGGTCCGCGACGACGCGTTCCTCCTCCATCAGTTGCTTGTAGGCGCTCTGTGGCGAGAGGTCGCCGATCAGGACGCCGCCGACGATCTTGCCGTCCTTGAACGCCAGGCGACGCCACTCCGTGTCGGAGTACTTGCGTTCGGCCTCGTCGTCGCCGATGGTCGGGTGGCCAAAGGAGAGGAAGGGGAAGTCGAAGTGGGTGATCGAGTACGACGAGACGAAGCGGAACGGTTCCGACTCGGGGTCGAGCATGTTCTTCGCGGCGACCGTCCCCTGCGATTTGGCGCTGTCCCACGACCCGTTCTGGGCGCGTTCGCCGAGGATCGTATCGTGATAGCGCGTGATGTCGCCCGCGGCGTAGATGTCGTCGACGTTCGTCCGCATGTACTCGTCGACGAGGATCCCGTCGTCGCACTCGACGCCCGTCCCCTGCAGGATCTCGGTGTTGAAGTCCAGGCCGATGGCGATGCCGACGAAGTCACCCTCGTAGCGGTCGCCGTTGGGGTCGATCGCGGCCGTGACGTGGCCGTCGTCGTCGGTCTCGAAGCGGTCGACGCTGCTCCCAAAGACCGGCTCGACGCCGCGTTCGCGCATCGCCTCGTGGAGGATCTCCGCGCCCTCCGTCGAGAGCGCGTAGCGCCACCAGCAGTCGCCACGCATGAGGTAGTGGGCGTCGACGTCCTGCTCGCCGCAGATGGCCGCGAGGTCGATGCCGAGCAGCCCCGCGCCGACGACGATGCCCGTCTCCGCTCGCTCGACGTGTTCGCGGATCGCCCGCGCGTCCTGGAACGTCCAGAAGTGGTGGACGCCCTCGGCGTCGCTGTTCTCGACCGGAAGCTGGGCCGGCGTCCCGCCCGTGGCCACCAGGAGCTTGTCGTACTCGATGCGCTCCCCCTCGTGTGTCCGCAGTCGGTGCCCCTCCGGGTCCACGTTCGTGACCAGCGTGTTGAGCCGGAGGTCGATGTCGCGCTCCTCGTACCACGAGGGCTCGTGGATCGAGACGGGCATCTCCGGCAGTTTGCCCTTGGCGAACTCCTTGATGAGAATACGATTGTAGAGAGCCTCACCCTCGTCGGTGATGACGGTGATCTCGGCGTCCGGCGCCCCCTCGCGCAACGTTTCCGCCGCGGAGCTCCCCGCGATCCCGTCGCCGATGATCACATACGACTGGGTCATACCCCGACGTTTGGAGGTACGGGTTAATGTCGATTGCTATCCGCGAAATTCGCCTCGAACCCGGACGGGGCACCGTTGGCTTGAAGGGCGAACGATCCCAACCGACGGCGATGAAGATCAGCCAGAACGTCC
The DNA here is from genome assembly GCF_009762275.1 of Haloplanus salinarum. Lineage (NCBI taxonomy): Archaea > Methanobacteriati > Methanobacteriota > Halobacteria > Halobacteriales > Haloferacaceae > Haloplanus > Haloplanus salinarum. Next base: position 2,816,283 of record NZ_CP034345.1, read on the forward strand.
GCCATTTCGCGTCCCGGAAGGCGCTCACCCTCCCGGTGGTGGGGTCGATCGTCAACGACAAACTGGTCGACCTGCACACGCGCGTTTTCCTGGAGAAGGCCGACGAAGACGTCCGCGAGGCGCGTCGTGCCCACCTCGACGACTTCTTCGACGCGACCATGGACACCTACCTCGCGGCGCTCAACGAGGGGTACACCGAGGCCGAGGCCCGTGAGATCACCCACATTCAGGCGAACTTCGACTTCTACAACCACGGCTGGGTGGAGATGATGGAGTTCCCCACTGACGAACTGGAGGACCACTACGAGCGCTACGTCGACTTCTTCGAGCGCCACGGGATCACCATCGACGACCCGCTCGGCGACTTCCGGCCCGCCGGCGGGGTCGCCAGTGCCCCCTCGACACCCGAGCAACTCGACGATCCGGAACATCCCCACGCCGAGGGCGGGTTCGCCGACGACGTGTACGTCGACACCGGCGAGGACGTCGTCGCGGGCGGAATCGAGGAACCCGAGGACGTCGACCCGACCGAGGCCCCCGGCGTCACCCCCGACGACGTCCGGGAGTCCGAAGGCGCCTAGTCGGCGATCCGATCAGCACACGTAAAGCCAGCGACGACGCCGCCGTTCAGGCTCCGTTCCGGATACTGCGCCCGGCTCGCCATTCCCGCGTAGTAGACCCCTTCCGCCACCGCGTCGCCGAGGTCGTAGGGGACGACCAGATCGAGATATCCCCGCTCGTAGACCGGCGCCGCCCGCGGGTTGCGCGCCACCCGGAACTCCCGGACCGTCGACCGGTCGAACGTCGGGAACATCTCCCCGACGTGATCCAGCCACGTCGCCTCCAGTTCGTCGTCGTCCATCCGCCAGACGTCCTCCTCCCGGTCCTGGACGTAGCTGGCGATGTAGCACAGGTGGTCGCCGCCGTACCGCGCCGGCGGGACGAAGTTCGTGTGTTCGATCAACGCCCCGAAGGGGGCGTCGTGGGCGACGTTCAGCCAGTACGTCTCCGTGAGTGGTTCGTCCATCGTCATCACGGCGCACACGGCGCCCTGGAAGTCGATCTCGCAGGTGTACCCCGTCAGCGATTCGAGGACGTTCGGCATCGTCGCGACGACCACCCCGTCGGTCGACCGGGTCTCCGTGCCCGACTCGGTCTCGACGGTGATCGACTCGACGGCGCCCCCGGCCGTCGACAGGTCGACCGCTCGCGTCCCCGTCTCGACGTGGTCCCGACCCACCGCGTCGACGAGCGCGTCGATCAGGACGGCGAAGCCACCCTCGAAGTAGCCGAGGATCTCCCCCCGGCGCAGGTCGCGTTCGCCGCGGAACTTGATCCGGCCGAGCAGCCACGCGGCGCTCACGTCCTCCTTCCGGTCGCCGAACTTCGCGTCGAGCAGGGGTTCGAAGAAGTTCTCGTAGACCCCACGGGTGGTGTGTTCGAGCAGGAACTCCTTGATCGGCACGTCCTCGAAGGCCTCCAGGTCGTCGTACGTGTCGAACCGGGGACGCCCGCCGCGCACGTCGATTTCGAGGGTCAGGAGGCCGAGGCGGAACGTATCGTAGAGGCTCAGATGGGGGTAGGCGGCGATCTGTGGCAGGGTGTCGAGCGGGTGGACCACGCCGTCGACGTAGTAGGCGTTCTTCCCGACCAGCCACTCGACCCGGTCGCCGAGCCCCAGCTCCTCGGCCAACTCGACGATGGTCTCCTCGGACTTCGAGAGGTGGTGGTAGAACTTCTCGACGTCGTCGCCGGCGGTCGAGTACGTGGCCGCCAGGCCCCCGAGGTCGTCGCTCGCCTCCAGCACCGTCGCCTCGTGGCCGTGCTGCTGGAGCCGGTAGGCGGCGGACAGTCCGGCGATGCCGCCGCCGACCACGTGGATCATACCCACCTTCCGCCGGGGAGCGATAAGTGGATTGTGGATCGGTTCGGCGGTCGGTGGCCCGTTCGACCGGGATCAAATTCTCAATTGTGAATAGCTAGCGGTGATACATTTATACAAGACTCTCGCAGCTAGCGGTATGGCGACACAGGAGTCCGGTGCCACGAGCGGTGTCGACTTTTCACAGGAGATCACCGGCGGAAAGACCCTCGACCACGACGAACTCCACGATGTCCTCTCGAACAGCATACGCGAGATAATGAACTCGACGGGGGCAGCAATGCGTATTCTGGACACGGAGTTCAATGTCGTCGTCGAAAATGATCTGATGACGGAGCTGGGCGGAGTCGAAGCGGAGGGAAGCGAACTCCTCAACTGCTACGACCAGTTCTGTCACCCGGATGTCTGCGGGACGGACAGTTGCACCCTCAAACAGATCGTCGACAACGGAAAAGAGGAAATCCGCGTCGAAGTCGAGAAGGAAAGCTACGACGGCCGTGTCATCCCGACGGAACTCGTGGTTCGTCCGATCCGCAACGACGACGGCGACGTCGTCGCGATCAGCGAGACGTTCCACGACATCAGCGACCGCAAAGAGGCGACCGGTAGCATCAAAACCGCGATCGACGAGGTGAAAGCGACTGCACGCGAGGTCGCTGACGCCTCCCAAGGGATCAGTACCGACACCTCCGAGCAGCTCCGTTCGATCACCGAGGTCGACAGCGAGGTGTCGAACCTGTCGGCGACCGTGGAGGAGATCGCCGCCACGGCGGACGAGGTGAACGCCATTAGCGATCGAGCCCGGGACAAGGCTCGCGCGGGCGAGGCCGACGCCGAGGCGACAATCGAGATGATGGAGACGATCGAGACGGAAGCACAGACCGCCACCCGCGAGATACAGGACCTCCACGAAAGCATTCAAAAGATCGACGAACTGGTCGACGTCATCAACGACATCGCCGACCAGACGAATCTGCTCGCGCTGAACGCCTCGATCGAGGCCGCCCGCGCCGGCCAAGCCGGCGAGGGCTTCGCTGTCGTCGCCGACGAAGTCAAGTCACTAGCGGAGGAGTCGAAGCGCCGTGCCGGCGAAATCGAGGGGATCGTCGCCGAGGTGCGCACCAATACCGAGGAGACGGTCGAAAGCCTCGAAGAGACTAACGAGGTCGTACAGGACGGGGCGCAGAAGGTTCGAGACTCGGGGGAGAACTTCCAGGAGATCGCGGAAGTCGTCGAGGAGGTGTCCGACGGTATCACCGAAGTCGCGGAGGCTACCGACGACCAAGCCGTCAGCACGGAGGAGATCGCGAGTATGGTCGACGAGACGACGGACGGCTTCGAGAACGTTGCCGACCGGGCGGAAACCATCGCCGCCGCCAACGAAGAACAGACGAGTCGGATCGAGGCGATCAGTACCGAAGTCGATCAGCTGAACGCACTCGACGTCCAGACGGAGCTGTAAGCCAGCGCCGATTTGTCCCGGCGTAGCACTCGTCGCCCGTTCGGGTCGGGGCAGCCACTCAACGCCACGGCGTCGACCGCGGCTGGAGTTCGCCCGCGAGCGACTCCCGCATCGCTGCGGCCGGCTCCGACCGGTTTTCCAGCACCCACATCAGCTTCGCCGTCGCCGTCTCGGGGAGCGTGTCGCCGGCCTCGACGACCCCCGCGTCGAGCAGGTCGCGGCCGGTGTCGTACACCCGGTCACAGACCCGCCCTTCGAGACACTGGCTGGTCATGGCGACGATCGTGCCCCCGTCGACCAGTTCCTCGATCCGGTCGATCCAGTCCGTGGCGACGTGTCCCAGTCCAGTCCCCTCGATGACGACGCCGTCGGCGTCGTCGAGGTGGTCGAGGGCCGCGGGGTTCATCCCCGGCGTGAACTTGACGAGTTCGACGCTCGTCTCCAGGTCGGGGGCGATGGCGAGGTCGGTCTCGCCCCGTTCCGGGCCGTCCCGGCGGAACTCGACGGTCTCCGTGTCGTAGTCGACGCGGCCGATGGGCTCCGCGCCGACCGTCTCGAAGGCGTCGCGCCGCGAGGTGTGGTTCTTGCGGACCCGGGTCGCCCGGTGGAGGGCACAGGCGTCGTCGCTCGACGATCCGTGCATACAGACCAGCACTTCGGCGCGGTCGCTCGTGGCCGCCTCCACGGCACAGACCGCGTTCATCACGTTGTCGCTGGAGGGACGATCCGCGGAGCGCTGGCTCCCGGTGAAGACGACGGGGACCGGCGTCTCCAGCATGAAGGACAGCGCGGACGCGGTGTACTGCATCGTGTCGGTGCCGTGCATGACGACGACCCCGTCGGCGCCCGCCTCGATCTCCTCGTGGACGGCCCGGGCGAGCTCCCGCCACACGTCGGGTGTCATGTTCTCCGAGAGGATGTTGGCGACGACCCGGCCGCGGTAGTTGGCCCGCCCCGCTAGGTCCGGCACCGCCCGGAGGACGTCCTCGGCGTCGAACTGGGCGGTCACCGCGCCCGTCCGGTAGTCGACCGTCGACGCGATGGTGCCGCCGGTCGAGATGAGCGAGACGGTCGGCAGGTCGTCGTCGAACTCGACGGTCGACGCACCCGCACCCTCGCCCGCGCCATCGACGTCGTAGACGTCGCGTTCGAGCACCTCGACCGCCGCCGCCTCGCGGTCGATGCCGACGTTGTACCCGCCCGGCAGTTTCACGACGAGGTGGTCGGCCGTCGTCGAGGGCATGAGGACGCCCTCGTTTGCGACGCTTCCGCGTTCGACGCGGACGCGATCCCCTGGGTTCATACAGCGCGGTACCGCCCGGGCGGACTTGAATCCATTCGTTGGGCGCAAGTCACTTGCCGCTCGACCCCCGAGTCGGCGTATGCGTCGCCCCGAGTTCCGCCGCACCGACGACGCCGAGGCCTCGACCGGCCGCCTCGCCGGCCTCCGCCGTCGACTGGCCAGGATCTTCGCCCTCCGTCCGTTCCTCCTCGCGGTCGTCCTCTCGCTCGTCGGCCTCGTCGCCGGTGGGAGCGTCCCGCTGATCGGCTCGGTCGGGCGTTTCCTCGGCATCGCGCTCGCCGGGTTCGTCCTCGCGTTCGTCGTCTCCGACCACCGATACGTCGAAGCCGGCCTCGCGGGCGCGCTCACGGCCGGAATCGGGTTTGTCGTGTCGGCGTTCGACACCGCCCTCCTGCCCGTCGTCGCGGACTACGGGCTCCAGGTCGCGGGTGTCGGCACGACCGCCGGGCTGATCGCGGCCCTCTTGGGGCACTACTTCGGCCGCGACCTCCGGGCGGGCCTGACCCGGGAGCTATAGGCGGCGGGCGGTGCCCGACGGGGAGACGGCGGGGGCGTCCCACCGCCCGGCTACCGGTCGAGCTGTGGGTCGAAGATGTCCTCTATCCGGCAGTCGAAATGGGCCGCGAGTTCGAACGCGAGTTCCAACGACGGATCGTACCGGTCGCGTTCGATGGCGTTTATCGTCTGGCGGGTGACTGCGATCGCGTCCGCGAGCTCCGCCTGACTGATCCCTGCCTCCTCGCGTCGCCTGGGGAGATCGTTCCGCATGCGCTATGGTCGCCGCTTGACGATTCCAAAGCAGACGCCGTACAGGAGAAAGAGCGCCGACGCGACCAGTATCCCCCCACCGATCGCCCCCGTGAGATCGACGTACCCGCCCGCTTCGAGAACGTACAGGGCCGGAACGATGCCGATGCCGAGTGCCATCGTGATTCCCATTGCCAGACCGCTCGCACGGTTGTGTAACGCATCGTCCCGTTCGTCCTGCAACTGTTGGTCGCTCCATCTCGGAGCCACGACGGCGATCACACCCCCGATCCACGAGCCGAGCAGATAGAGGACCGTTCCGACGAGATGCCGATCGGTCGCCAGCCCGACGAGGAGTCCGAGAATACCGATCCCGACCACGCCGTACACCAGTCCTCTGTACGTTCGACGGGTGATCCCTGCCGTGGTGTGTGTCGCTGCTAGCATGTAAAGCACCCTTTACTGTAAAGGAAACTTTACACTCGATGGTAACTCTTTCGCCTCAGTCGGCGCTGCACGATGTCGCGTGAGGGCCGGATGACCGCCGAGCTACGAGCGCGCGACCTGCCACTCGTCGCTCCGTCGGGCCAGGACCCCCCGGTCGGCGAGCGTGTTGAGCGCGCCCCGGACGGCGTCCGTCGGGGCGTCGACGGCGTCGACGACCTCGTCGGTGGTCCGGGCACCCGTCGCCACGGCCGCCAGCACCTCGGCGTGAAAGCGGTTGTCGGCGTCGACGCCCAGGTGGTCGTCCAGCCGCTCCAACACCTCCGTGATCCGGCCGTACACCCACCGCTGGGCCAGCGAGAGTTCGTTCTCTAGGGTCTGTAACCGCTCGAAGGCGGTCGCGAGTTCCTGCACGTCGTCCTCGGCCTCGCCCGGCGCGTCCAGCGAGACGTGCCGACAGTGGCCGTCCATATCGAGGCTCGGGCTCGCGGGGTACGCGCTCTTGGCGCCGAACCCGTACGGCGAGACGCTCACCTCCAGGCGGAGGTTCCGGGAGATGTGGAAGTATTTCCGCCGCTTGTCGTCGGTGTGGCTCTCGATCAGGCCCGCCTCCTCCAGTTTCCGGAGGTGATCGATGACGGCCTTCGGGCTCACCCCGAGGTATTCGCTGATCTCGGTGACATAGCAGGGCTTCCGCGACAGCAGTCGCAGGATCCGCCGGCGGTTCTCGTTGCCGAGGAGATCGAGTAGTACCGCCGAGTCCATGACGTGAGGTAAACGTCGACAGGTGATAAGGGCTGTGTGTGCGACGCCGGCCGCCGGCCCGTCGTGGCGGCGTCCGATCACGGGCCTGCGTCGGGGTCGCCCCCCTCGACTCGGGGGTGCCGCCCGGTCGGAGGGCTTCCCCGAATATCGGCCGGTTGCGTCGTTCTCTCCGATGATACTCGGGGCCTACATGTTATACTGTCCGATGCGGTAGTCGGCTCATATGACCGAGGAAATATCATCGGGGAAACAAAAAACCGAGGTCGACGTCGACCGATCGTTGGATGGCTTACTGGCGTACATACCGACCGGGAGTACGATCCCGGACGACGTGTGGGCACGTCGCCACAAGTACTTCATCGTCACCGTCTTGGTGCACGTTCCGGTGCTGTTTGGGCTCGGGATGCTCGAAGGGACCGAGCCGGTGACGGGGGCCACGCTCCCGGCGATTCCGCTCGAAACCCTCCTGCTGGAGACCGGGATCATCGTCGCCTTCGCCGGCGCGGCGGCGGTGCCGCAGCTCGGCCGCCGGCTGCGGACGGTGCTCGCGGTGACCGGGCTCGCGTTCTGTTCGGGGACGCTGGTGCACGTGAGCGGCGGCTACATCGAGGCACACTTCCATTTCTTCGTCGCCATCGGGATCGCGGCCATCTACGAGGACTGGCTGCCGTTCGGGGTCGGGATCACGTACGTCGTCGTCACGCACGGTCTCTTCGGCATGATCGACCCGTCGCGGGTCTACAACCACACCGCGGCACAGCTGAACCCGTGGGTGTGGGGCGTGATCCACGGCGGGTTCGTCGCCGTCCTCGCGGGCGCGCTGACGATCCATCTCAGTTCGATCGAGCGGTCCCGGAAGAAGGCACAACGGGAACTGCAACGGGCACGGGAACGGGCGACGCGGATCGACGACCTCGAGGAGCGGCAGGCGGAGATCGAACGCGAGAAAGCCGAGGCGGAGCAACTGAAAACCGAGGCCGAACGGCAACGCGAGGAGGTGGAGGAGCTGAACGCACACCTACAGGAGAAAGCCGAGGAGTACCGCGACGCGATGTCGCGGGCCGCCGACGGTGACCTCACGGTCCGGGTCGACCCCGAGAGCCAGAGCGAGGCGATGGCCGAGATCGGCCACGCGCTCAACGACATGACGGGGGAGATCGAGGGGACGGTCACCCGGATCCAGTCGTTCGCCGCCGCGGTCGAAACCCAGACGTCCGAGGCTGACTCGGCGACCCGGCAGGTCGCGGAGGCCAGCCAGGAGGTGAGCGACTCGATCCAGGAGATCGCGACCGGGACGGACGACCAACGGCGGATGCTCGACGAGGCCTCCGGCGAGGTGTCCGACTTCTCGGCCGCCATCGAGGAGGTCGCCGCGTCGGCACAGGAGGTCGCGCAGGTGTCCGACGAGACGACGACCATCGCCGCCGACGGGCGGGAGCTGGCCGACGAGATGCTCGAGGACGCACGGAGCGTGCAGGCCTCCATCGACACGACGGTCGAGACCGTCGACGAGTTGGAAACCCAGATGGACGCCATCGCCGAGATCACCGACGTCATCTCCGACATCGCCGAGCAGACGAACCTGCTCGCACTGAACGCCAACATCGAGGCCGCGCGCGCCGGCGCCGGCGACGGCGGCAACGGCGGTAGCGGTTCGGCCGAGGGGTTCGACGTCGTCGCCAACGAGGTGAAGCAGCTGGCCGAAGAGACCCAGGACTCCGCGGGCGACATTCGGGATCGCATCGCGGCGACGCAGTCGCGGACGGACGACGTCGTCTCCCAAGTCGAGCGGGCCAGCGACCTGATGGAGCGGGAGATCGAGGCCGTCACCGACGTCGTCGAGGTGTTCGAGCGGGTCGCGTCGAACGCGGAACGCACCGACGACGGGGTTCGGGAGATCAGCGAGACGACCGACAGCCAGGCCGCGAGCATCGAGGAAGTCGTATCGATGATCGACGAGGTCACGGAGATCAGCGACGGATCCGCCGCCGAGGCCGAGAGCGTCTCCGCCGCGGTCGAGGAACAGACCGCGTCGATGGACGAGATCAGCGAGAGCGTGTCCTCGGTCGCCACGCAGGCCGGCGAACTCGAGGACCTCCTCACGACCTTCGTGGTCGACGGCACCGGGACGGACGGCCGTCCCGACGCGTCGGCGACGCCCACCGGCGCCGACCCGTAGTCCGGGGACGTCCCACCCCCGCTCTTGGGCCCGGTCGCCCATCGTCGACGCCCTTGGCCGGCGGTACTTTTGTATCCCTCCCGCGTAGGTCGGGATATGCCATCGCACGTCCTCGTCCCCTTCGACGGGACGCCCCAGTCCGAGGCGACGCTCCGGTTCGTGCTGGACGAGTGGCCCGACGCGGACTACACCCTCCTCTACGTCATCGACCCGGTGACCGCCGGGTTCGGGGGACGGTTCCCCGGGAGTTCGGAGACGTGGTACGAACGGGCGCGCGAACACGCACAGGAACAGCTCGACGCGGCCCGTGAACGCGCCGACGGTCCGCTCGCCACCCGAATCGAGGTCGGCGGTCCCGCCCGCGTCATCGTCGACGTGGCCGGGGAGGACGCCTTCGATCACGTGGCCCTCGGGAGCCACGGCCGCGAGGGCATCTCACGGGTCCTCCTCGGGAGCGTCGCCGAGGCGGTCGTCCGACGGTCGCCGACGCCCGTGACCGTGGTCCGGTAGTGCGGATGTGACCACCCCACACCCGGCGAGTACGGCCGCCTTCCGCCGGTTCATGTCCGTTCGGCCCCTTCGCTCGGTGATGGAGTTCGACGACCTCATTCACACCCGCCGGTCCGTTCACCAGTACGCCGACACGGATATCGACGACGACACGCTCGTCGATCTCTTCGAGGACGTACGGTTCGCCCCCTCCTCGTTCAACCTCCAGCCGTGGGAGTTCCTCGTCGTCCAGGGCGAGGACCTCGAACGCCTGCAGTCGGTCGCCTACGGCCAGGAACACGTCACCGACGCGGCGGCCGCGGTGGTCGTCCTCGGCACCCTCGATCCGAGCGACCACGCCGAGCGCGTCACGGCGGACCTGCTGGAGAAAGGCTACCTCCCGAACGAGGACGCCGCCGAGGCCCGTCTCGACACCGTCGACGGCCTCGCCGACGCCGACGCGGAGACGCGTCGCGTCTGGACCGTCCAGAGCTGTACCCTCGCGGCCATGGCCCTCATGCACGCCGCGTGGGACCGCGGTATCGCGTCCTGTCCGATGGGCGGCTACGACGCCGCGGCCCTCCACGACGAGTTCGACGTCCCCGCCGACTACGAACCCGTCATGCTCGTCACCCTCGGCCACCCCGCCGAGGAGGCCGCCGACCTCGAACGGCCCCGGAAGTTCCGCCGCTCGACCGAGGAGTTCGTCCACTTCGACGGCTTCGACCCCGTCGCCCGCGAGGCGCCCGCGTCCGCCGACGACTAGAAGATGTTCGCCTGCCGGTAGACGCTGAGCCCCTCGTTGGTGATCTCGTAGGGTTTGGTCTCCCGGGAGTGGTTCGCGTCCCGGATCTTCTGGATCTCGACGGCCAGTCGCGTCTCCTGGAAGTCGGACGGGCGGACGTACTGCAGGACGAACACCGCGTCCGCGAGATATTCGATGATCCCGTAGCGGGAGCTGTACGGGTTGTCGCCGCTGGCCTCGCTGGTCACGAGCGTCGTTACCCCCGCCTCCTTGAGCGAGCGGGTGAACTGGTACACCTCGCTCCGGCGGTCGGAGGGGTGGTCGTACATCATCTCCAGCAGCGACACCGAGTCGAGGACGAGGCGGTCCGCGCCGAACGCCTTGACCAGGTCGGGCAGGTCGTTCCGGATGCTCGACAGGCTGTTCGCCATCTCGACCGGGTCGAGGTGAACGATCGCGAGTCGCTCCTCGTCGGCGTACTCGACGAACGACCAGCCCTTCTCCTCGGCGGTGTCGTAGATGCGGTCGGTGCTCTCCTCTAGGGTCACGTAGACCCCGCGCTTCCCGTCGGCCAGTGCCCGGTTGAGAAACTGGAGCCCGAAGGTCGTCTTCCCGGTCCCGGCCGATCCGATGACCGAAATCAGGGACCGCTTCGGCACGCCTCCGAGGATCATGTCGTCGAGCCCGTCGATGCCGAGGTCGATCCGCTCGATGGCCGACTCGAACTCGTTCTCGTCGAAGTCCTCGGCGGAGGCGCCGTCGGGGGCGCCGGGGCCCCCCGAACCACCGCCGAAGTCCGCCTCCGGCCCGGCCTCGCCCGGACCGCCACCCGGCCCCGGACCGCCGCCACCGAACCCACCCTCCGGGTCCGGGGCGTTCTGGAAGGCGCTCGCGAAGTCCTCCTCGAAGGGCGATCCGTCGTCGTCCCCGCTATCGGGGTCGACCGCGGCGCCGGACCCTCCCGACTCGTCCCCGAACCCCTCGAACGCGTCCGGGTCGGGGGTGTCGGGTTCGGCGTCCGGCCGCTCCGAGTCGTCGTCCGACGGGTCGACATCCGGCTCGGTCGTCTCGCGTTCCTCGTCTCCCTCCGCGTCGTCGTCGGCCTCGCCGACGGCCCGTTCGAACCAGTCGTCGTCTCCACTCATGGACGCTCACGTCCACGGCGTCGGCGGTGACGACCCGTCCGCCGGTCCCCGCGGCCGGGCCCGACGGTCGTCGGCACGTACTGCGCCATCGGGATGCACTCCGAACGGAGGTATCATGAATGTTGTCTCCGGTGGGCTTTTTTCTCCCGGGGGCGAGGCCGGGGTATGCACGTCGGTCTCGTCGCACAGAAGGACAACGGCCGGGCGGCCTTTCTCGCCGCCGAATTGCGCCGGCGACTCCGCGAGGCGGACGTGACGGTGGCCGTCGACACTACCACCGCCGAGACGCTCGACGTCGAGGGGACGCCCATCGAGGCGTTCGACGACTGCGACCTCGTGGTCAGCATCGGCGGCGACGGTACCTTCCTCTTTGCCGCCCGCGGGGCCGACGGCACGCCGATCCTCGGCGTCAACCTCGGGGAGGTCGGCTTCCTCAACGCCGTCGGCCCCGAGGAGGCGGTCGACGTCGTCCTCGACGAGGTGGCCGCGTTCCGCGCCGGCGAGTTGACCGTCCACGAGGCGCCGCGACTGGCCGCCAGCGGCGACGGCTGGACCGCGCCCCCCACGACCAACGAGGTGGTCGTCCAGGGGTCGATCCGGGGCCCCGGTGGCGGGGTCGACATCGAGGTCAGCGTCGACGGGAAGCGGTACTCCGACGGGCACGCCGACGGACTCCTCGTCGCCACGCCGACGGGGAGTACCGCCTACAACCTCAGCGAGTCCGGGCCGCTGGTCCACCCCGGCGTCGACGCCATCGTGGTCAACGAGATGTGTGCGAGCGATGGGATGCCGCCCCTGGTGGTCGGCCCGGACAGTACGGTCAGCGTGACCGTCTCCGGGGCCGACCGGGCGGTCGTCGTCGGCGACGGGCGGGTGTTACAGGAGCTCGCGCCGCCCGCGGAGGTCAGCGTCGCGCGGGCCGACTCGCCGATGCGGGTCGCCGGCCCCGCCGCCGATTTCTTCGAGGCGCTCGGGAAACTGGACTGATCGGGTCGGCGCAGGCCGCTACTCGCCGCCCCACTCCGTCCGCCGCTTCGGACGGTCCGAGATTGCCTGCACGTCCATCGGGTCGTCGTGGTGGCGAAGCCCCTCCAGTACGGCCTTCGCGGAGGCGTGCGTCGAGAAGTAGGTCACGTCCTCTTCGACGGCGACTTCGAGGGCCTCGCGGTTCCGCGAGACGATCACGTCCACCTCGCCCGTGCGGATGGCCTTGCGGAGGTCGTCGAACTCCCGCACGTCGAAGAAGTCGCCGAAGCCATCGAGCAGGGCCTGACCGGCCTCGCTGTCGGGGGCGGGGAACTCCTCGGCCGAGAGGTCGACCACGGCGGTCCCCTCGGTCGGGATGGCCTTCCCCGTCGCCGACTGGGCCTTCTCGTAGGCCTTGCCGAAGTGCTGGGCCGTGCCCATGACCTCGCCGGTCGATTTCATCTCCGGCCCCAGGCGGGGGTCGCTCCCCTCCAGGCGGTCGAACGGCAGGACGACCTCCTTGACGCTCACCTGCTCGGGGATCCGTTCCTCGACGTCGAGGTCGGCGAGGTCGTCGCCGGCCATCACCTTCGCCGCGAGCTTGGCGATGGGGACGCCCGTCGCCTTCGAGACGAAGGGGACCGTCCGCGAGGACCGCGGGTTCGCCTCGAGGACGTACACCGTGCCGTCCTTGACCGCGAGCTGGACGTTCAACAGCCCCACGGTGTCGAGTTCGCGGGCGATTTCGAGGGTTACCTCGCGGACCCGATCCATCACGTCGCGGACCTCGTCGGCCTGCGGCGGGATCATACACGCCGAGTCGCCGGAGTGGACGCCCGCCGACTCGACGTGTTCCATCACGCCGCCGATCAACACGTCCTCGCCGTCGGCGACGGCGTCGACGTCGAGTTCGACCGCGTCCTCGAGGAAGTCGTCGATGAGGATCGGCTTGTCGGGCGAGACCCGAACCGCCTCCTCGATGTACTCCTTCAGTTCGTCGTCGCCGTAGACCACGTCCATCGCGCGCCCGCCCAGGACGTAGGAGGGGCGCACCAGCACGGGGTAGCCGATGTCGTTGGCGAGTTCGATCGCCTCGCTCTCGCTGGTGGCGGAGCCCCCCTCCGGCTGGGCGATACCGCGCTCGTCCATCAGGCGGTTGAACCGGTCGCGGTCCTCCGCGAGGTCCATGGCGTCGACGCTCGTCCCGAGGATCTCACAGTCGAGGCTGCGGCGCTCCAGCTCCGCCTCCAGCGGGTGGCCGATGTTGACCGAGGTCTGTCCGCCGAACTGTACCATCACGCCGTCGGCGTCGGCGGCCTCGACCACGTCCGCGACCTCCTCGGCGGTGATGGGTTCGAAGAAGAGGCCGTCGGAGGTGTCGTAGTCCGTCGACACCGTCTCGGGGTTGTTGTTGACGACGTGGGCGTCGATTCCCTCCTCGCGAAGCGCCTGGATGGCGTGGACCGAACAGTAGTCGAACTCCACGCCCTGGCCGATGCGGATGGGGCCCCCACCGACGACGACGACGCTCTCGACGTCGCGGTCGACGCGCAGTTCGCCGGCCGCGGCGTCGCCCTCGAACGGCCCGGTGACGAACTCCGGCTTGCGCGAGGAGTAGTAGTACGGCGTCTGGGCCGCGAACTCGCCGGCGCAGGTGTCGACCTGCTTGTAGGTGCGCCCGGGGACCGACGTCTCGACGCTCCCGACGTCGGTGCCGGCCGTCGAGGCGATTTCGGCGTTGGTGACGCCCTTGACGGCGGCCTCGGTGAAGTCGCCCTCGGCGGCGGCCGCCACCGAGTCGGCGACGCGCTTGAACCGCTCGACGTACCACTCCTTGATGTCGGTCAGGCCGACGACGTCCTCGACGGTGTAGCCGCGGTCGAACGCCTCGAAGATGGCGTAGGGCCGGTCCGGGCTCGGGCGCTCCAGATACTCGCGTTCGAGGGTCTCGTCGTCCACGTCGATCCAGTCGACCGCCGGGTCGTACTCCGAGGAGCGAAGCGCCTTCAACAGCGACTCCTCGAAGGTGCGGCCGATGGACATCGCCTCGCCCGTCGACTTCATCGCCGGGCCGAGCGTAAAGTCCACGTCGTCGAACTTGTCGATCGGCCACCGCGGGACCTTCGTCACCACGTAGTCGATGGCGGGTTCGAACGCCGCCGTCGTCTCGCCGGTGATCTCGTTTTCGATCTCGTGGAGGCGCTTGCCGAGCGCGACCTTCGCGGTGACGCGGGCGATGGGGTAGCCCGTCGCCTTCGAGGCCAGCGCCGAGGAGCGGGAGACGCGGGGGTTCACCTCGACGACGCGGTACTCGCCGCTCGGCGTGCCGTCGTCGTGCCACGCGAACTGGATGTTACAGCCGCCCTGGATGCCGAGTTCGCGGATGACTTCGAGCGCGGCGTCGCGCATCTCCTGGTGGCCCTCGTCGGGGATCACCTGCGAGGGTGTGACGACGACCGACTCGCCCGTGTGGATGCCCATCGGATCGATGTTCTCCATGTTGCAGATGATGATCGTCGAGTCGTCGGCGTCGCGCATCACCTCGTACTCCAGTTCGACCCAGCCCGCGATGGACTCCGTGATGAGCACCTCGTCGTTCCGCGAGAGGCGAAGCCCCTTCCGGACCCGCTCGACGAGCTTGTCCATGTCGTCGACGACGCCCGATCCGGACCCGCCGAGCGTGTAGGTCGTCCGGGCGATGACGGGGAGGCCGCCGACCTCCTCGACGGCGGCCGCGACCCGGTCACGGAGGGCGTCCTCGCTCATCGCCTCGGCCGACTCGTCGTCGTCGAGGACGATGGTCGTCGAGGCCGGCACCGGCTGGCCGATCTTCTCCATGCGCTTGCGGAAGAGGTCGCGGTCCTCGGTCGCGTAGATGGTGTCGAGGGGGGTCCCCATGATATCGACGTCGTGTTCGTCGAGGACGCCCTCCTCGGCGAGTTCGGCGGTGACGTTCAGCCCCGTCTGCCCGCCGAGGCCGGCGATCACGCCGTCCGGCTGCTCCTGCCGGATGATCTCCGCGATGGCCTCGGTCGTGATGGGTTCGATGTAGACCCGGTCGGCCATCTCCGGGTCCGTCATGATCGTCGCGGGGTTCGAGTTGACGAGGACGACCCGAGCGCCCTCCTCCTGCAGGGCTCGGCAGGCCTGCGCGCCGGAGTAGTCGAACTCGGCGGCCTGTCCGATCTGGATCGGACCGCTTCCGATCAACAGTATCGTCCGGTTCTCGGATTCGGTGGCGGAGGTGTCCGCCACGGTGGCCTCGTCGGTCATCATCCGATCGGAGTCCGCACATCGTAATAAGCCCGACGGAACAGTACGAGATACGCAACTGGATTACGGATTTCGAAACTGACGGTCGCGCGGTCCGCCGTCCCACGGTGTCGGTGTGAGCGGCGGTGTGTCCGCCGAACTCGGCCGTCGTCGCGTCGCCCGAGCGGTCGCTCCCGAGGGTCGGTCGCTCGTCAGGTGGGACCCGTTACGTGTTCAGTCGGTACCGATACGGACTGCCCTGGAGGACCTCTACGTCGCCCTCCTCGGCCCACCGGCCGAGAACCGTCGCGACGCGGTGGGCGCTCTCGAACTCCTCGTGCTCCTCCAGGAGCGACAGGATCTCACGGGCGGTCAACGGCTCGTCGGCCTCGGAGAGCACGCCCCGGAGTTTCTCGTACTGCGTCGACTGGGGGCGCATACGTCCTACAACGGCCGGGAACGCCTTAGTGTTCAGTGAGACGACCGTCCGACGACTGTCAGACGGCGTAACTCACACGTATACGTCGTCGGCGTCCAGGTCCCGCTCCGATCGGTACTGCTCGACGAACGTCGAGACGTCGAAATCGAGCATCCGTCGCTCGAACTCCTCGATCGTGGCGTCGTCCTCGGCATGACTGACCGCGTGTTCCATCAGTTCCACCACGAGTTCGACGATGATCTCGTGGAGGCGACGCGCGTCGAAGTCCGTCACCCACAGGAGGGCATAGCCCACGTCGCCCTCCTCGCTCAGGTCCGCCGTCGCCACGCGGGCGGGGAACTCCTCGAGGACGACACCGAGCAGGTGGGGGGTGTCGAACTCCGGCATCTCCTCGCTGGTCGTCTCGACCGTCTCCCGCAACACCTCGACCAGGAACTCCGGCAGGAACCGCTCCGGCGGGTGGACGTCCACCACGACGGCGTGGGCGTCGCCGCAGGCACACTCGAACTCCCGCATCCCGAGGTCGAACTCCGTGACCGGCACGGTCTCCCCACAGGGGAGGTCGATCGTACGTGTGTCGCCGGGGACACCCGGTTTCGTCATACCTCGGGTTGCATCCTCGCCCGGTTAAACGTCGCGCTCCTCACCGCTCGGCCGTCACCCACAGCACCGGCCCGACGACCAGCAGGACGATGCCGAGGAACAGGTAGTGGATCGGCGCCAGCGACTGTGGCGTCATGATGAACACCAGACCGAAGACGGTCACGTTGATGGCCATGATCCGCCTCGATTTCAGCGGCAGCGCCCCGACCGTGGCGAGGATGAAAAACAGCAACAGCGCCTGCCCGACGTTGTAGTTGAGCAGGAAACTGTCGATGACCTGTAACGGGAGCATTCCTACTCACAACTCGCCCGGAATCGGGCATTAAAGTTCCGTTTACCGACGGCCGTCGCCCCCCTACTCCCGTCGGTCGCTCGGCCCGGTGATGTCGAGCGGCCTGAGCCACCCCCACCACAGCAGCGCGACCATCGTCCCGTAGCCGAGCACGAACACGGCCGACCCGAGGACGTCGTACCCCCGTTCGGCGAGCAGTCCGCGGGCGATCCCCGACCCGCCGATGCCGACGACGAGGAGGGCGATCACGAGCAGGGTGTCCCGCGTCAGCAACGTGTCGGTGTCCATACGGGGCGTAGGGTCCCGTCGGTACTGATACTGGCGGTTCCGATCCGTCGCGAAAAAACGGTAGCCGATCGGCGCGTTACTGCGGTGCGGTCGAGCGCGCGATGGTGTTCGTGCTGCCGCCGGAGGGGTTGGTCCAGACGACGCGGATCGTCTCGCCGGAATCGACGTTTTCGTACGTGGCGGTGGTGCTCGCGTTGATGACACCGCTGAATGCGGGGTCTCCAGTCAGAGTGTTCGTTCCATCTCCTTGGACACTGATCTCGCCGGCGTCCAACGTCTCACCGCCCTCGTGGGTGATGTTCACCAGATCGTCGCTGCCTCCGGTGAAATCCCCGTCGGCCCCGCCGTCGAAGTCGAAGCTGAAGCTGGCTTGCGGTGCGTTCTCGCTGACCTGGTCGCCCAGTCCGAGGACGAAGGTGCCGATGACAGCGGCGAGGATGACGGTGATCGCGACCATCAGGATGACGCCGATGACCGGGCTGACCGCCCGATCCTCCGTCAGTAGTTCTTTGAAGTTCATGGGTGTCTTGACACGCCGGGCCGGAGCCGGGGGGATGAAGCTCCCGCGCGGGCACGCCTCGACGTGTGTGAGGCCACAGAGAGGCCGGAGCGTAATAAGCTCGCCCATAAATTATCCCTGATGATATCCAGAGGCAAAACCGTCGGGAACGAGGGTCATGCCGTCGCATCGATACGGGGGGTATCACGGAGATCTACCGCCGACTGGTCGGGTGCGTCGATAAAAACCGAAAAGTCGGGACGGCGTCGATTACTGCGGTGCGGTGGCGCGGGCGATGGTGTTCGTCGAGCCACCGGCGGGGTTGGTCCAGACGACGCGGATCGTCTCGCCGGCATCGATGCTGCCGTACACCGAGGAGTCGCCCGCCGTAATCGTATCACCGGTGAAGTTGTTGGCACCGTTCGGGGCTCCGTTGTCGCCGCTGACGCCGATGTTGCTGTTCTCCAGCGTTTCGCCACCCTCGTGGGTGATCGTGACGCTGCTGTTGTCCGTGACGTTGAAGTCGAAGCTGAAGCTGGCTTGCGGTGCGCTCTCGCTGACCTGGTCGCCCAGTCCGAGGACGAAGGTACCGATGACGGCGGCGAGGATGACGGTGATGGCCACCATCAGGATGACGCCGATGACCGGGCTGACCGCCCGATCCTCCGTCAGTAGTTCTTTGAAGTTCATGGTTGTCTTGACACGCCGGGCCGGAGCCGGGGGGAGAAGCTCCCGCGCGGGCACGCCTCGACGTGTGTCGGTGAAAGAGATGCGGCCGTGAGGGATAAATCAACCGGCCAATTATCGTCTCATGTAATTAGGGAGTTGACACGACGTGGCGGTCCACCGGTCGGACCGACGTCGGGCCGTTCTCAGTAGCTCCGCTCTTTCGGCTCGTAGGCGCCCGCCTCGCCCTCCAGGACGACCGGCTTGTACCAGAGTTCGGGCGAGCCGTCCGACCACGAGACCATCGTGTGTTTGAGCCACTCGTCGTCGCGGCGCTCCTGGTACTGCTTGCGCCAGTGAGCACCACGGAACTCCTCGCGGGCGAGCGCGCCCACGGTGATCATCTCGGCGATATCGAGCAGGTTGCGCGTCTCGATAGTCTGGATCAGGTCCGTGTTGTAGGTGCTCGACGGATCCGCGACGTAGACGTCGCGGTAGCGCTGGCGCGCGGCGTGGATGTCGACCAGCGCCTCCTTCAGCGCGCTCTCCTCGCGGAAGACGTTGACGTTCTCGGTCATCGTCCGCTGGACCGCCGCGCGGATGTCCGCGTGTTGGGTCCCCTCGTCGCGTTCGAGGAGGCGGTCGATCCGCTCGCGCTCGCGTTCGAGCGTCCGTTCGACGACGGCCTCGGCCGCCTCGGCGGCCGCGCCGCCGTCGGCGACGGCGGCCGCGCCCCAGGGCTCGCCGAGTTCGACCGGCGTCTCGACGTCACCCGGTTCGACCTCGCCGGTCCGACCGACGGGGATGCGTGGGTCGCCCAGGTCCTCGCCGCCGGCGTGTCGTCCCGCCCGCTTGCCGAAGACGATCAACTCCGGCAGGGCGTTCCCGCCCAGACGGTTCGACCCGTGGACGCTCGCACAGGCACACTCGCCGACGGCGTAGAGCCCGTCGACGCAGGTCCGCCCGAACTCGTCCGTCTCGATACCGCCCATGGCGTAGTGTTGCCCGGGCTTGACCGGCATCGGTTCCTCCAGCCCGTCGACGCCCTCGAAGTCCTCCGCGAGGTGGAGGATGTTCTCCAGGCGGTCGAGGATGCGCTCCTCGCCGAGGTGGCGCATGTCGAGGTGGACGTACTCGTCCTCGATGCCGCGACCCTCGTTGACCTCGGTCAGCTCGGCGCGGGAGACGACGTCCCGGGAGGCGAGTTCGCCGTCGTTTTTGGCGTACCCGTGTTCGAACATGAACCGCTCGCCCTCGTCGTTGTAGAGGATACCGCCCTCGCCGCGGACGCCCTCCGAAATCAGGACGCCCGTCGAGGGGAGCGTCGTCGGGTGGAACTGGATCATCTCCATGTCCTCGGCAGGGACGCCGGCGCGGTAGGCCATCGCCACTCCGTCGCCGGTGTTGGCCACCGCGTTCGTGGTGTGGTCGTACACCTGGCCCAGGCCGCCGGTGGCGAGGATCACGCCGTCCCGGGCGGTGAAGGCCTCCACGTTCCCCGTCGCCGTCTCGTAGGCCACGACGCCGTGGCAGGTCCGGTCCTCGGGGCGCTCCTCGTCCGAGACGGCGAGGTTCAGCACGTACCACTCGTCGAAGACGTCGATGCCGCGTTTCACCACCTGCTCGTACAGCGTATGCAGGAGGTGATGGCCCGTCTCCGCGCCCGCGTAGGTCGTCCGCGGGAACGACAGGCCGCCGAAGGGACGCTGGGAGACGCGCCCGTCGTCGTCACGGGAGAACGCCATCCCCCAGTGTTCGAGTTGGATGACCTCCTCGGGGCTCTCTTGGGTCAGCGCCTCCGCCGCCGGCGCGTCGGCCAGGTAGTCCGCGCCCTTCATCGTGTCGTAGGCGTGGAGCTCCCAGTCGTCGCCCTCGCGGAGCGCGGCGTTGATCCCGCCTTCCGCTGCGCCCGTGTGACTCCGGACGGGGTGGAGTTTCGTGACCATCGCCACGTCCGCGCCCGCTTCCTGTGCCGCGATGGCCGCGCGCAGGCCCGCCCCGCCCGCGCCGACCACGATGACGTCGTATTCGTACATGGTTACCAAAACTTCAGGTTGCTCTTGACTGCCTCGCGTTTCAGCTCCTGGATGTGTTCGGTCAGGGGGATATCCTTCGGACACACCTCGGTACAGGAGAACTGCGTCTGACACCGCCAGACGCCGTGTTCCTCCTCGACGATCTCCAGCCGACGCTGTTTCATCTCCTCGCCCTCCCGCTCGTCCATGGCAAAGCGGTAGGCCTTGTTGATCGCCGCCGGGCCGAGATACTCGTTGTCGCCCGCCGCGATGTTACAGGAGGACATGCAGGCCCCACACCAGATACACCGGGTCGAGGTCTTGATCTTCTCGCGGTTCTCCCGGCTCTGGCGTTGTTCCTCCAGTTCGCCGTCCGGTCGGTCGGTCGTCTGGAAGTACGGCTCGACCGACTCCATCTGGTCGTAGAAATGTTCCATGTCCACGACCAGATCCTTCACCACCTCTTGGTGGGGGAGCGGTTCGATCCGCACCGGCTGATCGAGATCAGAGAGCTGGGTCTGACAGCCGAGGCGCTGGCGGCCGTTGATGAACAGCGCGTCCGAGCCACAGATCGCCTGGCGACAGGAGTGTCGGAAGGTGAGACTGGCGTCGAACTCGTCGCGGGCGTAGATGAGCGCGTCCAGCACCGTCATTCCCGTCTCGTAGGGGACGTGGAAGTCGTCGAAGCGTGGCTCCTGTTTGCCCGCCACCTCCGGATCGTAGCGGAACACCTTCAGGTGGTATCGCTCCGCGTCGGCCGCGACGCGTTCGGCCTCCTCGACTCGCTTTCGCTCGCGTTCCTCGGCGCGGCGGCGCTTCTCGTCGAGGCGCCGCTCCTTCGGCGTCCCCTCGGCCGCCTCGGCGTCGGTTTCCGCGCTCTCCGTCTCGGTCTCGGTCTCGGGTCGTTGCGTGCTCATAGTATCGGGAGGAGGTCGATGCCCGCCCAGGCGTTCGCGGTTCGGAAGCCCTGTACGAGGAGGAGGAGGCTCGCGACGACGAGGACCCCCTTGACGACCTGCCGTTTGGTCCCCGACAGCCCCACGTTGATCAGGGCGTTGTAGACCCCGTTGACGCCGTGGAACGTCGCGGTCACCAGAAAGAGGACCATCAGCGAGTAGTAGCTCCACGTCTCCATCCGGTTGGCGCTCATCAGGAAGGTCACCTCGTCGGCGTGGTGGACGAAATGGAGGAGGAAGAAATGGAAGGCGAGGACCACGATGAGGAAGGCGGCGGTGATGCGCTGCCAGAGCCACAGGCGGCCGCCCTTCCGGAACGACGAGTAGCGCTCGGCCATCAGAGCGACACCCCCGCGAGGAACGTGGGGACGCTCGCGACGACGATGGCGCCGGTCAGGATCAGCGACGCGTAGAAGCTCCGATCCTGGGACTCCAGACCGATCCCGAGGTCGACCAGGAGGAGGCGCGTCCCGTTCAGGATGTGGAACACCGCCACCGCCAGCAGTCCGACCTCGAGAACGCGGACCACCAGCAGGCTCTCCAGCGTCCGGATCGTCTGCGTGTAGAGGTCCTGGTTCGCCGCGACCGTCGCGGGATCGGCGCTCGCCGACGTAAGGGCCGTACTCAGCACGGCGACGTGGGTGAACAGATACCCGACCAGCACCCACCCGGTGAACTTGTGGAAGATCCAGGCCCACATTCCCGCCGAGAACTCCCGCCACCGGCCGAAGTCCTCGATGAGGCCCCGATCGTAGGACTGACTCATGCTCGTCCGGGAGTCGGGACCGGCGTGGTATAGAAGTTACGTACGGGAGCCCGCCACACGCGCTCGCTCGCTTCCCCGCCGTCTTCCGATCCCGTCGATCATCGATCCGCCGCTCGTCGCTCGACGATCCGCGCCGTCGAATCGTCGAGTTCGGCCAGGTGGCAGATCGGGTTGCCGGGGTAGACGACCGGGTTCTCCAGCACCCCGAGCAACACCCCGGTGAACGGCGCCCGGATCGGCGTCCCGTCGGCTTTGAACGGATCGGTGACCGTACAGACCCGTTCGCCCTCTCGCACCGCCTCCCCGCGGTCGTAATGCATGTCGACGATGCCGCCGGCGTCGGCCCGGATCCACGTCTTCTCGGTCACCACCGTCCGCCACCCCGGCCACCGAACCCGACCCCGTTCGTCGAGACCGTACTCGGCGAAGACGCTTCGGACGCCCGCGAGGGCCTCGTCGATGAGCGACCGCTCGAACCGGTGGGCCTCGCCCATCTCCACCGTGATCGTGGGAACGCCCGCGCGCGTGGCCTCCCCGCGGAGGGTCCCATCGCTCCCCTCGCCGTCGACGACGACGCTCGCCCCGAACGCGTGTGCCAGCCGAGACACCGCCGGGCGGTCCACGTCGGCGCGCACGTGGAGGGTGTTGGTCCGCCCCCGCGTCGAGGTGTGGAAGTCGATGCCCAGATCACACGGCTCCACGAAGTTCCGGAAGATGGAGTGGGCCATCCGCTTGGCGCTCGTCGAGGTCGGATCGCCCGGGAACGATCGGTTCAGGTCGCGGTCGTAGATCGGTAGATACCGCTGCTGGGTGAGAAAGCCGGGGACGTTCAACACGGGGAGACAGACGACGGTCCCCGCCAGGTCCGTCAGGTCCCAGTCGTAGGCCACCGACCGCACCACCGCGATGCCGTTGAGTTCGTCGCCGTGGGCGGCCGCCGAGAGATACAGCGTCGGCCCCGGCCGCTCCCCGTTGATCACGGTGACCGGGATGCGTACCGGGTCGCCGAGATACGTCTCGCTGACTCGATACCGGAGGTTCTGTCGCTCCCCGGGGGCGACCTTCCCGCCGTCGTACGTGAAGGCCGCGTCCGCAGTCATACTCCTCACTCCGCGGGGCGCCTACTTAAATGGTCGAACCGACGCCGGCGACGGCCGGACGCGACAGCTTTTACCACCGACCGCCCCTGCAACCCATCGATGGTCTCGGTCTCGTTCGACGCCGGGCGATACGTGGAGTACTACCTCGGTAACGCGCCCAGCCTCTCGACGCTCCTGGTCGCCAACGGCGCCGCCTTCCTCGTCGGCGTCAGCTTCTACGTCAACGCCTCGCCGACCTCCCTCGCGGACCTCCCCACCTTCCTCTACCCGCTTTTCGCCGACTCCCCCACCGCGCTCGCACTCGTGACGCTCTCCCTTTCGACGCTCCTGCCGCTCCTCGGCCGCCGTCGCGTCGCCGACGCGCCGACGAACACGCCGCTCGTCTACCTCCACACCTTCGCGTTCGTCTGGCTCGTCAAGTACGGCCTCTGGACCGTCGTCGCCCTCAACCTCCACCCGGAACAGTATCTCGGCTTCGCCGGCGCCGCCCTCTGGGACTACTGGGGCATCGTCCTCACCCACCTGCTGTTCGTCGTCGAGGCGCTCGTGATCCCCTACTACGGCCGGACGACCGACCGGGCGCTGAAGGCCGCCCTCGCCGCCCTCCTCCTGAACGACGTCTTCGACTACGCGCTCGGCTACCACCCGCCGCTCCGGTACGACCCCGGGGTGCCGCTGATCCTCGCGACGCTCCTCCTCTCGGTGGGGGCCGTCGCCGCCGCGCACCGCCTGTTCGACCGACCCGACGACTTCGATCCGCTGGCGCCGGCCGGAACGTGACGGGACCGTCGGCACTGTCCACCCGGTCTCGCAGTGGTCGAGCCTCCCTCCGGCGACCGATGGCGGGGTGGCCCTCCGATCCGTCCGCCGACCGTGCGACGGGGTGGATACCGTTTTGGTACCGGATCCCGAACCGTGCGGTGTGAGCACATCCGACGTTCGAGAACTGACGACCGAAGCCGAGTGGCGTGCCGCGTTTCCCGTGCTCAGTCAACTCCGCGAACACCTGTCCGAAGACCAGTTCATCGACCGGCTGCGCAGGATGCACGAGGAGGGGTACCGCCTGTTCGCGCTCTTCCGACGCGGGGAGGTTGTCTCCGTCGCGGGCGTCGCGCTCCGAACGAACTTCTACAACGGGCGCCACCTGTTCGTGTACGATCTGGTCACGCGAACCGACCGCCGTTCCGAGGGCCACGGCAGCCGTCTCATGGCGTTCCTCGAGGACTGGGCACGCGAGCGAAACTGCGAGAGCATCACGCTCGAATCCGGTCTCTGGCGGAGCGACGCACACCGTTTCTACGAGGACGAACTCGGTATGGAGCGGTTCTGCTATACGTTCAAGAAGGAACTCGTCCGAGACGACACCGCGTGACGGCGCTCGCGGCAGGCCGCTTATGACCGTGGCCCGCTCACCGCCGGTATGGACGAGGCAATCGACGCCCTCCGGACCGATCCCGACTTCCGGCCGCTGATCGAGCGCCACGGCCACCTCTCGATCGATCCGGCCGACGACTTCTTCGCCCGCTTCGTCGTCTCCATCCTCCGCCAGCAGGTGTCGATGGCGTCCGCGGCGGCCACGCGGCGACGCCTCTTCGAGGCAGTCGAGGTGACCCCCGAGGGGATACTCGACGCGGAGACGGATACCCTCCGTGACGCGGGGCTGTCCCGGCAGAAGACGCGGTACGTGACGAACGTCGCGGCGGCCTTCCGTGATCGTGGCTACACGCTCGACTCGTTCGCGGGGATGGACGACCGGGCGGTGATCGACGAACTCACAGCCATCACCGGGGTCGGGACGTGGACCGCGAAGATGCAGCTCATGTTCTCCCTCGGTCGTCCCGACGTGTTCCCGGTCGGAGATCTGGGAGTTCGCAAGGGGATGCGGACGCTGTACGGCGACATCGGCCGCGAAGCGATGGCCGAACGGGCCGAGCGCTGGGCGCCGTACCGCAGTTACGCCAGTCTCTACCTGTGGCAGGTCGAGGAGGACGTCGCCGACGCCGTCGAGGAAGTGCGGGTGGTGGACTAGCCGTATACCCGGTCCAGCGGGTCCTCGAGTTCGCCCATCACGGCCTCTAGCGTGTCCGTCGCGGTGACGAGACCGCGCACTTCGCCGTCCGCTAGCACCAGCGCGAGTTCCTGATCCTCGGCCTGGAACTGGTCGAAGGCGTCGCTGAGGCTGGTGTCGGCCGTGACCGTCATCGGCGGGGCCGCGATCTCCTCGAACGTCCGGTCCCCCGCTTCGAGGGCGTCCATGTGGGTGACGATCGACGGCGTGTAGACGATCCCCCGGAAGTCGGACTGGTCCTCGCCGAACAGCGGGAATCTGGTGTGTGGCGTCTCGCTGATCGCCGCCAGGTTCTCAGCGACGGAGTCGGTCGTCGACAGCGAGACGACGTCCGCGGCGTCGGTCATCACCTCCTCGACCGCCGTCTCGCCGGCTTCGAGCGCGTTGAGCACCTCCTCCTGGCGCTCCTCGGGGAGGTCGCCCTCGGCGAGCAGGGACCCGAGGCGGTTGCGCAGGTCCGCCCGCGACTCGATCACCTCCTCTTCGGTCTCCAGCCACGCCCCCGTCATCTCGATGCCGAACAGCTTGAGCGTCGCCTTCGCCACGCCGTCGCCGATCCGCATCACCGGCGAGATGAGCCACGCGAACCAGTAGAGTGGGCGGGCGCCGTACCGACAGACGAACTTCGAGCGCTCGACGCCGAGATACGTCGGCGTCTGCTCCCCGTGGGTCAGATGGAGGAGGTTGATGATCGCGTACGCGATCAGCGCGCCGAGTCCCACGCCGGCCAGAGCACTCCCCGCGAAGACCGGCTCGAACAGCGCGGCGAGCGCCGGTTCGGCGACGATACCCACCGCGATGCTGGAGGCGGTGATGCCGACCTGACAGCTCGTGAGATAGATCTCGAGGTCCTGTGTCATCTCCCACGCGCGACGCAGCGCCGGCGTGTCGAACTCGGATTCGGGGTACTGGCGGACCCGCGTGAGCGCGAACTCGATAGCGACGAAAAAGCCGTTCGCCAGGATGAGGAGGACGCCGGCGACGAGCCGAACGGTCAGTTCCAGCGGGGTCATCGCCCGACCGGTTCCGGAACGAGGCTGAAAAATCTACTCCTCCAGCACCTCGCTCCCGTCGCGCTCCTCGCCGTCGGCGCGGCGTCGCACGTCGACGCGGTACCGCTCCAGCACGTCCCGGCCGAGCAACACGGGGTAGTCCATGTGGCTCCGATCCTCGACGCTCGCCGTGACGGTGTGTTGGGTACCCCCGATACCGACGACCAGGTCGACGACCGGCCGGGCCTTCCCCGACTTGACGCTCCCCGATCGGATCCGCGTCATGCTCTTGATCGGTCCCGCGCCGATGTCGGCGGCCAACTCCGTGTCGATGCTGGTCCGCGTCGCCCCGGTGTCGGATTTGGCCATCACCTGCGTCGACCCGCTCGTCCCGCTGACGATCACCTCCTCGATGTAGCCGATGAGCGGGAGATCCTCCTGTTCCGGCGGGAGGGTCCGTGGCTTGCACGCCGGCGTCGAGTCGTCGAGCGTCGCCGCGAGGTGTCGGACGCGCTCCTCGTCGACCGTCCCCCCGGCGCGCTCGATGGCCAGTTTCGCGATGTGGGGCGCCGGACTGACCCCCGTCGCCTCGTACAGACCCTTGAACCCCGCCGTGGGATTGATCTCGAGGACGAACCAGCCGTCCTCGCCCTCGATGAGGTCGACGCCGGCGTAGTCGAGTCCCATCACCTCGGTCGTGTACAGCGCCGTCTCCGCGGCCGTCTCCGGGAGGTCGTCGCTGGCGTCGGCCACGGCCCCGCCCAGGGCGACGTTGGTCCGCCAGTCACCCTCCGGCGCGTAACGGTACATCGCGCCGACGATCTCGTCGTCGACGACGTACACCCGCAGGTCGCGGTGTTCGCTCTCGTCGCGCTCCACGAGTTCCTGGAGGAACGCCTGGCGGTTGCCCACCCGCGGATTGACCGGCTCCGTCAGGTCGACCTTCCAGGTCCCGCCGCCGTGGGTGCCGATGGCGGTCTTGTAGACGGCCACGTCGCCGAACCGTTCCCGCCCCTCGTTGAGTCCCTCGTTCGACAGCGCCAGGAAGGCGTCGGGCACCTGTACGTTCCAGTCGGCGAGCGTCGCCGCCGTCGCGAACTTGTGGATCGCGGTCAACACCGCGTCCGGCTCGTTCAGCATCGGCCGGATCCGCTCGAACGTCGTCGCCAGCCCCAGCAACTCCGCGGGATCGCCCGTCGTCGAGAGGAGAAGCCGGTTCGTGACCACGTCGACGTCCGGTTCGACCGTGACCGTGCTGTCCTCGATGGTCACGGTCGTGTTCTCCTGTCGGAGCCACACCGGATCGTGGCCGAGGTCCTCGACCGCGTTCAGAATCGCCTTCGTCTCCTTGCTGTTGTGGAGCGACAGCACGCCGACGCTGACGCCCTCATCCGAACCGTTCGACATGACAGCTCGTTCCCGGGCGGCGCTGAAAGACGTGCCGGTCGGTCAGTCGTCGCCGCTTCGGAGGTAGAGTCGCTTGGTCCGATCGGCCACCCGTTCGACCTGCGTCCGGCGCTCCTCGCCGAGCGACGACTGCCCGTCGGCGACGACGCTCAACTGGTCGACCAGCGACGACAGGTCGTCGCGGACCTCCCCGTAGGCGTCGTCGTCGACGGGATGGCGGTCGACGAAGTCGTGGAGTTCCTCCGCGCGGCCGAGACACGCGTCGGCGCCCTCGGTCCGGGCGGCCACGAGGTGTTCGGTGAGCGAGACGGCGAGGTAGGCGTCGCCGCTCTCGGACGCGCCCGCCCCGCCACCGCCCGCGCCCGCGTCGCCGTCCGCGTCCGCGTCGCCACCGTCGGGCAGTTCCGATAGCCCTCGACGAGCCTGTTCGCGTTCGGCGCTGTAGGTCGCCTCCGCCGTCACCGTCTCGAAGGTGTCGGCGATCCGGTCCCGGAGGTCGGCCGACACCCCCGACCGGCCGATCCGCCGCAGGCGGTCGAGGGCGGCCTCGCGCTCCCCCGAGTAGTCCGCCTCGGTGGCCAGCCAGCAGTAGGTGCCGACGACCGTCCCCGCGGCCGCCGAGTCGCGTTCGTAGAGGTCGTCGAGGCGCTCGCGCGCCAGTTCGCGCTCCTCCTTGTGGGTGGCGTCCCGCGCCACGTCGGCGAGCGTCTGTCGGATCTCCCGACGCTCGGCCTCGCCGGCCTCGTCGTACCGGTCGGCCAGTCGCTCTAGGGCGTCCCGGCGGTCTTCGCCGTACGTCGATTCGAGTGCCTGTGTCCGGAGTTCGCTGACGATGTCGTTCATGCGGACCTCCCTCCGTCGCGTCCGTTGGTTCGCCATCTCCGAGGCCGCGTAAGTGTCTTGTGGACGTCCCTCACTGTTCCTCCCCGCAGGCCGGACAGAACCCCGCGGTCGCCGGAATCTCGGTGCCACAGTAGATGCAGAACGCCGCGTCGTCGTCGGTCGCCGGATCGGGGTCCGACCCACCGCCGACGTCGCCGACCGCCGACTCGACGTGTTCGTCCCCGACGGTCGCGTCGTCGAGGACGCTGTCCTCGACTTCGGTCTCCCCCCCGCCGCCGACCGTGGAGTCGCTGACGACGCTGTCGTCGACGACGGTCGTCCCCTCGCCGGCGCCGTCGCCGGCGTCGATCTCCGAGTCGCTGACGACGCTGTCCGAGACGGTCGTGCTCCGGTCGTGGACCTCGGTGCTGTCGTCGACGACGGTTGTGCTCCTGTCGACGCGTTTCGACTGCTCCCCGACGACCACGTCGTCCGCGTCGTCGACGGCGTCCGTCGCGGCCGAGACGGCCTCGTCGACCAGGTCGTCGATGCCCCCGGCCGCGCCGGCGTCCCCGCCCGCGCCCGGCCCGTCCTCGGCGGGTGCCGTGTCCCCGCCCTCGTCCGCGCAGGCCGGACATTCCGGGCCGCTGTACACCTCGTTGTGTCGATCACAGTAGGGCACGGTCAGTCCTCCCCGTCGCCGTCGCTCAGGTCAGACCGGTTGACGACGCTGTCCTCGACGGTCGTGCTCTCGTCGTGGACCTCCGTGCTCCGGTCGACCGCGGTCGTGCTCTCGTCGACGCGTTTCTCCTGTTCCCCGACGACCATGTCGCCCTCGACGGTGATCTCCGTCCCGCCGGCGGCCGACCCGACGCCGGCGTACCGGAACTCCTCTAAGTCCGGCGGCCGTTTGCGCGTCCGCTCGATCATCGACTCGAAGAGCCGGCGCGCCTTCGACCGCGACTCCGTCGGTTCCTCGACGGTCCGCCAGGCGCGGCTGGTGACCTGGCCCTGCCCGTGATCCGAGACGTCGGGGGGCACCAGGACCGACCCCTCCCAGACGGCGTCGACGTCGAACACCCACGGCCCGACCGCGTCGACGTCGTTCCCCTCGTGAATCCGCTCCAGGAGGTCGGGGGTGAGGACGCCCACCCGGTCCGCGATGGTCAGGCTCCCCTCGTCCGAGCGGAGCTCCGGGTTGATCACCGCGACGTTGTGGCCGAGGGTCACGTCGTCCCGAGCGCTCACCGAGAACGCGAACAGGTCCGACGCCTCGATGATCCCCTCCGAGCGCACGTCGCCGACCACGACCAGCGGGGCGTTCGCCCGCAGGGTCGTCTCGGCGCTCACCGTCCCGTAGACGACCGTCGGCGCCTCGACCGTCACGTGATCGCCGACCACGTCGCCGTACACCCGGACCGGCCGTGGCTCCCAGTCGTCCATCCGCGACGCGGGTTCCGTGATGTCGACCTGTCCATCCGAGAGCACCGACCCGATGACCCGCGCACCGACGACCGGCGTCTCCCCGTCCGCACGGTCGGCGCCGGAGTGGGCCGCGCCGCCGTGTTCGAGCCCGACCGCGCTCCGGCCGAACACGTCCCCCCGGATCTGGACGCCGTACTTGCAGTCGACCTCGTCGGCGTAGATGCCCACGTCCTCCTGTGGCTTGTAGACCGAGCCCTTCTCGAAGGTGATCTGCCAGTTGAGCTGTCGGTACGCGTTCTCCCGCGGGACGAGCACCTCCTCGCAGGTCTGGTCGGCTCTGACCGTCGCGAAGTTCGTGTTATCCGTCTCGATCTTCTCCGAGGTGATCGCGCCCTTCGCCTCCTCAGTCATCCGCCGCCACCTCCGTTTGCTCCGCCGCGTCGGTCGCCCTCCCGGACGCCTCCCCGGATCGGTCGTCTCCGTCCAGCTGGTACTCCGCCAGCGCGTCGACGAACCGATCGAGCGTCTCGTCGCGCCGCCGGAGGACGTCCGGGTCGGCGAACTCGCCGTCCTGTTTGGCCAGCCGGTCCCGGACCTCGTCTCGCCGGACGTACTCCGACACCGCGTCGGCCATGTCGCCGTAGCTGTGGGTCGGATGCTCCCGGAGGTAGTTCACGTACGGCTGGGCGCGCGTCGCCGACGCGTCGCCGCTCCCGCGTGCCAGTACCGGCAACACCCGGACCTCCTCCCGGCCGTCGCGCTCGATGCCGACCACCCAGAACGGCACCTCGACGGTCGTCACTCCCGAGACGCCGGGCAGCGGCGTCTGGAGCGAGTCGATGGTCTCCGCCGTCGTCTCGCGGTCGTCGAGGAAGTCGTTGATCGCCGACAGGAAGCCGTTCCGGCTCTCGATCACCGCGTCGAGACGCCGATCGTACTCCCGGGCTGCCCCGTCGCTCAACCGGCCCGCGGCCGCCGCCGTCTCCCCTCGACGCTCCTCGATATCGGCGAGTTCAGACTCCACCTGATCGAACTGCTCGCGGTTGCCGGAGATGGTCCCGACGAACCGGTCCTTCAGCCGCCGGATGCTGTCGCGGTAATCCTCCAGCACGTCGCGTCGGCGCCGCTGGAACTCCGCGCGCTTCTCGTCGACCTGTTCTTTGAGATCGTCGACCAGGTCCTCCATCGCCTCCGCCCGGGCCGCCGCCTTCGTCTGTTCGATCCGCGCGAAACTCTGCTCCAGTTCCCCGATGCGCTTCTCGAGGTTCTGAATCTCCCGGTTTGTCTGTTCGATCGAACTGTTGAGCTTGGAGATCTGACTCTTGATGCCCCTGGCCGCGGCGTCCCCGACGTCGCCCGGATTCGTGATCCGAACCCTGTCGCGCTCGGCCATTAGCGGAGCCTCCGTTGGACCGTCTTCGCGGCCTCGTAATCCGACCTGACCTGGTGGTAGTCGCGCTCGGCCCGCTCCTTGATCTGTTCGTACTGTGTCATGTCGATCATCTTCTGCTCTTTGTTCTGTCTGACCTCCTCGGCGTCGCGTTCGAGGTCGTCGGCGCTCTCCATGATCGGTTCGCGGAACGCGTAGTAGAGGCTCCGCCAGGTTTCGCCGAAGATGGCGCCGCCGTCGGGGACCGGCGTCGTCTGCACCTCGCCGTGGACCTCACAGTGTCCGCCGCCGGCGCCCAGCTCCGGCAGGGTGTTGTACGCCCGCTTGAGCGTCTCCGAGAGTTCGGGGATCTCCCGCTGGATGTCGTTGCGGATCTTCTCGGTGAACTTGCCGTCGTACCCCTCGTCGAGGTCGCGGTCGCTCAGCGCCGCACCCAGGCTCCCCGTCTCCGAACTGAGGATCTCGGACACCAGATCGAGGCGACCGTCGATGTCCTCGATGCGTTCCGCGAGACACTCCGCACAGACGTGGCGGTGGACGGCCGTCTCCGCCGACTCGGCGTAGGCGCCGTAGTGGTCGTTCACCGCCTCCTCGTTCGTCTGGAGTCGCTCGGCGAACTCGGTCGCCGTCTCGTTGACGAACGTCCGCTGTTCGCGGGCCTGCGAGAGCAGGTCGCCGCTCACTGCCTCCTGTTCGACGCCGCGGATCTCGTCGACCGCCGCCTCGCTCTCGGCCGCCGACCGCCGGGTCGGCACGCTCGGCAGGTCGCTCCCCTCCCGGAACGCCCCGCGCTCGGCGAAGGTCCGGATGCTCTCGCTTTTCGCGTCGTTCGCGTGGACGTTCACGTCGACCACGTCGTGGGAGACGGACGACGCGACGTCGGTCATCGCGTCGATCCGATCGAGCAACGGCCGTTCGAGCCGTCCGTGTTCCGCCACGTCCGGCGCGAACTGCTCGGCGAACTCCGGCGAGACGACCGACTCACCGCCGAGCGTCTCCTCGAAGGTGTCGATCATCTCCCCGTACCGCTCGGCCTCGCTCGTCAGTGCGTCGCCGTCGATGTTCGCGAGCTCCAGTCGCGTTTCGGGGGCCTGATCGAGGCCGTCGAAGATCATGAACCGCTCCTGGTACGGGACCAGATAGAACGGGACCGTCACCTGCGAGACGAACGACACCTCCCCGTCGGGTTCGTTCTCCCGGAGGTTCCGGCGGTTCTCCTCGATCCGTTCCTCGGCCGCCTGGTACTGTGTGTACGCGTACGCGCCGCCCGCAGCGGCGACCAGCAGTCCGATCCCGATCAGCGGAAGCGACGCCCCGTTCCCGCCGGCGACGCCGACCACGAGGAGGAGGACCCCGACGCCGACTCCTCCGATTCCGATCATTTTCATCCGATCTTTCTCGGATTCGGCCTCCTCGATGGCGTCCTCGTACTGTTTCCGCCGTTCGAAAAACTCCCCTGCCGCGTCGGCGAACGCCCGAGCCAACACTTCGGTCCTGGCGACCCGATCGTCGACCGGACCGTCGTCCCCGAGCATCCCCGGTGCCTGACAACTCATACGATCCGAG
This sequence comes from Haloplanus salinarum, assembly GCF_009762275.1. Classification (NCBI taxonomy): domain Archaea; kingdom Methanobacteriati; phylum Methanobacteriota; class Halobacteria; order Halobacteriales; family Haloferacaceae; genus Haloplanus; species Haloplanus salinarum. The sequence goes on from NZ_CP034345.1 coordinate 2,848,956, forward strand.
ATATTCCACCCGATACATAAATCTGGGGCCGGCCCGGGGGGGGGGGGTCGGCCCTCGACCCCGTCCACCCCGTTCGGACGATCGACTCCGTCACACCGCGGGAAAACCGTTATGAGGGTCCTAGAGCACGTTCGTACCGTATGGCGCCGAGGAGACGGGAGTTCCTGCGGGCGGCCGCGGGCGCCGCGGCCGGATACTCGGCCGTCGACGGGGCGACCGGACTCGCGGCGGCCCAGTCCGATTCGGAGGAGTCGTGGCCCCAACACCACCGCGACGCCGCGAACACCGGACACGCGCCGGCCGTCTCCGGGCCGGTCGCCGACGTCGACCGAACGTGGGCCTCGGCGGGCCCGAGCGGCCAGGTGTTTGCCGACGACAACCGCCCGACGTCGTCGCCCGCGGTGGTCGACGGAACCGTCTACGTCGGGAGCAACGACCGCTACGTCCGTGCACTCCCCGTCGCCGACGGGTCCGAACGGTGGCGGTACCGGACGGGCGGGAAGGTCTTCTCCTCGCCGGCGGTCGTCGACGGCACCGTCTACGTCGGGAGCACCGACGGGAGCATCTACGCTCTCCCGACCGACTCGGGACGGCCGGCGTGGACGTTCGAGACTGACGGGGAGGTGCGTTCCTCGCCGGCGGTCGTCGACGGCACCGTCTACGTCGGCAGCACCGACGGGGCCGTCTACGCGCTGTCGGCCGACGACGGCTCCGAGCGGTGGCGGTTCCAGGCGGGCGATACAGTGCGTTCCTCACCGGCGGTCGTCGACGGCACCGTCTACGTCGGTAGCGGTGGGGACACCTCCGTCTCCAACCCCGACCGTCCCGAAGCGGGAGTCTACGCGCTGTCGGCCGACGACGGGACTGAACGGTGGCGGGTCGAGACGGACGGCCCGGTCGACGCCGCACCGGCGGTGGCCGACGGCACCGTCTACGTCGGCTATCCGGGGGACTACGACGACGTCCTGCTGGCCCTCGACGCGGCGTCGGGCGACGAGCGGTGGCGGTTCACGGCCGACGCCGACGACGCTTGGGGGTTCGCATCGCCGGCGGTAGCCGACGGGACCGTTTTCGCGGCCGGGACGGCGTTGTACGCATTGGACGCGGCGTCGGGCCAGGAGCGATGGTCGGCCGACCCCGGCGACCGGCGCTCCTCGCCAGCCGTGGCCGACGGCGCGGTCTACCTCGCGGATGGCGACACGCTGTACGGGTTCGACGCCGAGACGGGCGACCGGCTGTGGGCGTACGACGGCCACTCGAACGACATCACGTCCTCCCCGGCGGTGGCCGACGGGACCGTCTACGTGACGGCGGCCGACGACTTCCTGATTGCGGTCGCCGGCGAGCCCACGACCCCGACGCCCACCGCGACGCCGACCCGCACCGCGACGTCCACGGCGGCCCCGGCGGGTGGCGACTCGTCGGACGGGGGCGACCCCGAAAACGACGCGGCGGGCGGCGACGGCGGGGTCGTCCTGCCGGCCGCGGGCCTGCTCGCCGCCGGACTGGGCGGTGGCTGGTGGTGGCTGCGCCGCTCCGGCGACGGGTCCGGCGGATCGGACGGGACGACGTCCACGTTCGACGGTCCCGGCCCCGCGTCGCCGCGCCGCGGTCGCTCCGCGTCCCCGTCCCGACACTCCGATACCGCGGACGACTCCGGGTCCACACCGTCGCCGCGATCCGAACGGAGCGACGTGGCCGACGCCGACTCCGGACCGTCACCCGACGCGGGATCGACCCCGGTGACGCCCGACGAGGCGACCGATGGGTTCGCGGACGTCTCGCTCGGCACCGCGGCCGACGCGCCGGCCCCCGGCGACGACCCCGTCGAACGGCCGGCGGACGGGCCGTCGACCGGGAACCGACCGCCGGGGGGACCGCCCACGGAGATCCCGCGCGCACCCGACGTCTCGGTCGCGTACGACGCGCTCACGGAGGCGGGCATCATCGGAAGCGGCGGGAACGCCGACGTCGTCCGGGCGACGGCACCGACCCCGGACGGCACCGTCACGCTGGCCGTCAAGAAGCCACGCCTCTCGGGGACGCTCCACACCGACACCGTCGAGCGGATGCTGGCCGAGGCCGAAACGTGGGACAAACTCGACGACCACGACCACGTGGTCGGCGTCGTCGACTACGGGGCCGAACCCCTCCCGTGGATCGCCATGGAGTACATGGACGGCGGCCACCTCGGCGACCGGGCGGGGACGATGGACGTCCAGCAGTCGCTGTGGACGGCCCTCGCGGTGACGAAGGGCGTGCGCCACGCCCACCGACGCGGCGTCGCTCACCTCGATCTGAAACCCGAGAACGTCCTCTTTCGGTCCGTCGACGGGGCCTGGGACGTCCCGAAGGTGGCCGACTGGGGGCTGTCGAAACACCTGCTCGATCACTCGGCGAGCGTCGAGGGGGTGTCGCCCCACTACGCCGCGCCGGAGCAGTTCGACGAGTCCTACGGGTCGGTCGACGACCTCACCGACGTCTACCAGCTGGGGGCGGTGTTCTACGAGCTGTTCACCGGCCGGCCGCCGTTCGAGGGCGAGCGCACGAGGGTCGTGCGCGCGGTACTGGACGACCGACCGAGGCCGCCCAGCGAGGTGGCCGACGTCCCCGCCGCGCTCGACGACGTGGTACTGACGGCGCTGGCGAAGGAAAAGGCCGACCGCTACGACGACATCGTCTACCTGCGCGACGCGCTCGCGGACCTGTACGACGGGGAGTGACCGCCCGCGTGCCGTGGCCGGTGGCCGAACCGGGGCCCGTCGTCGGTGACGCTTCACCCGACGACCGTCGTGACCCTGTGTCACGGAACGTCCGCCGTGGCGTCGGTGTGACGCCGGCCCGAAGGCATATACCCCGCTCGTCCGGACGGGCGGACATGCAAGTGCAGGTGCTGGAGTTCCAGTACGAATCCACGAGCATCGAGGAGATGGAGTCCCAGATCAACGCCTACCTCGACCACCACGACGTGACGGACGTGCAGTTCTCCCGCTGGGAGGATACGATGGTCGCCTTCTTCATCACCGAGGACTGACGCCGGTCAGAACTCCTGTCCACACCCCATACAGAAGTCGTTGGTGTACGGTTCCTCGGAGCCACAGCTCGGACAGACGATGATCTTCTCGGGGTCGTCGGCTCCGCCGTCGGATTCGGCGGTGGTGCCGTCGCCACCCCCGCCGGGACCGCCCTGGACGATGGTCGTGTCCCCGCCCGACGAGTCGCCGCCCTCGCCGCTGACGATGACGTTGTCCGAGGTGTCCTCGGCGGCCGCCTCCGCCGCGCCGCCCATGCTGTCCATCGCCTTGTCGGTGGTTCGCTCCATGCGATCCATCGATCCCTCCATCATGTCCTGCATCTCCTCGCGGAACTGCTTCTGGTCCTCGACCCGTTCGCGCTCCTTCTCGGCGCTGTTTGCCTCCTGACGGGCCTTCGCCAGTTCGTCGCTCTTCTGGGCGCCCAGCGAGTCGAGCTGGTCGGCGTTCAGGTTCTCCGCCTTGTCCATCTTCGCCAGGTCGATCATCTCCTCGTCCGTATCCTCCATGCTGGCGAGGGTCTGGGCGTCCACGTCGTCGCGAGCCTCGAGGCGCTCCTTCTCGACGTCCACCTCGTGGCTCTCTTTCTGCATCTCCATCTCCTGTTTGCGCTCCTGCTTGTCGAGTTTCTGCTCGTCTTTCTTCCGCTTGAGGTCGACCAGATCCTCGATTTCGGAGACGTCCTGTTCGTGTTCCTGCTCCCGCTCTTTCATCTCCTGCTCGTGGCGGATGTCCTCGCGCTCGACCTCGGATTCGGTCCGGTAGGTCCGCACGTCCTCCTCGTGTTCGACGTCCTCCCGTTCGGCCTTGTGGCCGTGCCGGCGCCGTTTGTCGTCGATCTCCTGCTGTTGCTCGACCTCCTGTTTGTCGAGCGTGTGGTCGGCACTCATCTCGGCGGACTCCTTCCGGACGCGCTGTTTCTCCCCGTGGACCTTGTCCTCGGTCTGCCGTTCGCGCCCCCGCCGGTCCAGCTCGCTCTCGCGGTCCTTGATCTCCTCTTTCTCCTCGCGGATGTCGACGTCCTTGCGGCCCTGACGGATCTCGCCCCGGTCGTCGTCGTAGTCGAAGGAGACCAGTTCGACGAGTTCGAGCCCGTTGCTCTCGAGGACCGAGCGACACTGCTCCTCGATTTCGCGAGCGACGCGACGCTTGACCTCCTTGCTCCCGTAGAGTTCCTGGTGGTCGTACTCCGAGATGGTCGCCTCCAGGGCGTTCCGGATCGCCCGCCCGAGCAACTGGTTGAACGTGCCGGTCGTCAGCACGTCCCGGTCGGCCATCATCGAACGGAAGAACGTCTGTGGGTCGTGCATCCCCACGTCGAGTTCGACCGTGACGTCGACGAGGTAGTCGCTGGCCGTCCGGATGTCGTCGAACGAGCGGGCGACGGTGGTCCGCCCCTCCTGGACCAGTACGACTGTGAGATTGTGGCTGGATCTGAGCTCTCGGATCCGCTTGCCGAGGCTGTCGAGCTTGTGTTTGCCGGCCTCGAGCGTCTCGACGAGCTTCCCGTTCTCGAGCAGGAGCGCCCGATTACCGGCCTCGATTTCGACGTCCTTTCGCCGGCTGAGCGTGGCGAGCAGTCCGTCGCCGTCGAGGGCGGCGCCGTCGACGCGCTTGGCGAACTCGTCGTCGCCCAGTCGCCAACTGCCGCCTCCCGCGGCGTTCCCCGATCCCCGCTGGCCGGTGGAGCTGGTGAGGTCCTGGCCGCAGTTGGCACAGAACTGGGCGTCGATCGGTAGCGACTCCCCACAGCCGGGACAGTTCGTCGACAGCGACTCCCCGCAGTTCGGACAGAAGTCGCCGTCCGATGGCACACGTCCGTCGCAGTTCGGGCATGTCGAAGGCATTGGTTGTCTCCCGTGGCTCACGGCCGCGCCCACCCCCACCGGGGACGCCCCGAGAACCTCGTTATCGGAAAACATGATACGAGGATGGGAATAAAGGTTGCCCCGTCCGCCCGTGCCCGTCCCGTCCGGTCGCCTCTCACCGACAGCCACCCGACGAAAGCCCGGTCGGGGTCCGGGCGCCGACGGTGTCGACGATACCTCCCTGTATTCGAACATGTCGCTCGGGCCAAGATTAAAGTCGGTCGATTCGCAGGCTGGCAGTATGGTAGTCGCGCAAACACTGTCGGTCGTACTGTACGGGGCGGCGGTCGCGGGGGACCATCCGGACATCGACGCGCCGGACAACCTCTCGAAGTTCAGTGGCTTCCTGCGGATCGGGGCGATCATCCTCCTGCTCGTCGGGTTGGCGCTGGCGGTCGGGAACCTCAGCGGGTCGGCGCTGGGCGCCTCCGCGTTCGCCATCCTCGTCGTCATGTTGCTCGGGCTGTACGACTACACGATCATGGCGAAGAAGAAACGACAGGCGGCCAAGGAAACCGTCGCCAAGGCCGGCAAGGAGTACCTCGAAACGAAAAAGGAAGTCGAGAAGGGGCCCGACCAGGTGACGAACGTGCAGGGCGACATGGTCGACCGGAAGAACCAGCAGACTCACGTCGATCAAAGCACCACCAACGTCGACACCATCGACCAGAGCACGACCCGCGTCGACCAGAGCAAGACCGTCAAGGATCAGCGCACGCAGGTCGAGGACAGCGTCGTCAACCGGTCGGACATCACCGCCTCCGCCGAACCCGAGGCCGGCGCCGACGGCGGTCGGGCCGGCGGCGAGCGAGCCGCGGCCGACCGGCCGCCACAGGGCCAGGGCGGCCGATCACAGCCGCAGGGCGATCGTGCCCAGCGGGAACGCCGTCAGGGGACCGCCGACCGACGGGCCGGGGAGCCGGCCCGGACCGACCGGCAATCGCACTCCCAGGGGGGCGGATCGGCGGCCGGCGACGGGGGTGGCGGGTCGCCCGACGCGACCCGTTTCTGTACACACTGCGGCGAGGAGGTCGACCCCGAGTGGAACACGTGTATCAGTTGCGGCGCCGACCTCTGAGGCGGCCGTAACCCTCCGTGGAGTCGCGCTCCGCCGAAACCCACTGCAGTCGACACCGTTCTCCACCCGACGGGTCACTACGCCAGCATATACTGGTACCGACGGGTTTGGTGTCGAGTGCCGAATTGCACGTATGGACGACACGGCGGATCTCTACTACGAGCCGGACGCGGACGAAGAGCTGAGCACGGCCGTCGTCACGGCGGTTGCGAAGGCCCACGACGAGGATATCCTCAAGTGGCTCATCAACGAGGACATCGACACTGACGCGCTCGACCGACTCTTCCAAGAACACAATCTCAATCACCCTCCGGTTCGAGGCCGATTCGACGACAACCACGATCAGTGCCGACAGGAGCGGGACCCCGATCATCAGGATCGAATCACATCGCTAGCGCGAACACACGGGGCGGCTGTTGCGGGCTGCCCCGGTGGATTTCGACGGAGTTGGGCGTCCGGTCGCCCCGGGTTACGGGATCGACGACGAACAGTACGGACAGTGGTCCGCCCGGTCCGGAATCTCCTCGCCACAGTACGGGCAGAACTTCGTCCCGTCCTCGCTGCCGGACTCCGGCGACGCCGCCGAGGATGGTCGTTCCGCGTCCATCGACTGGGCCGTCCCCGCCTCCGCTCCTGTCTCTGCCGCCGGCTCGGGGGATCCGGACGCCGAGCCCGCGTTCCGTCGTGCCCCCGCCGCGTCGTCGGCCGTCGAGGCGGGTCGGTCCCGCGGCGCCGTCTCCCCCTCGCGGTTCGGCCGGCGGTCGGGGTCCCGACCGCCGCCCGCTCCCGTCGACTCGGCCGGGGTCGACGACGCGTCCTCGGTCACCGTCTTGGATTCGAGGAGGTCGTCCCGCGCGAGGTAGCCGAGGACGAGTCCGATCCCCGAAACCGCGACACCGCCCATCGCCTCCCCGCCGCCGCCGAGCGATCCGAGCACCGACAGGGCGAGCAGCCCCATTCCCACGTACCACGCGTACGCGCTCCCCCGCCTGATCCAGAGGCCGATCCCCACGTTCAGCAGGGCGGTAACGCCGAAGAGCGCCAGTACGACCCCGATCACCGACCCCATCCCCCCCATCCGGGGTTGTTGGCTCAGCGTCCACCCTAGGTAGCCGGCGACGACGACCGAGAGGATGCCCAGTGCGAGAAAGTAGTTCGACCACCACGTGTCCCACCGTCTCTCTGTCATGTGACTGTGCCGTGATCGACTACCCACAAAAAAGGTGCCGCCTGTCGACCCGCGGCATTCGCCCGCCGGCTAGCCGTCCCAGTGGTCGAGGCTCGGTTCGGTCTCCTCGAGTGCCGTCTCGACGTGCTCCTGACGGATATGCTGGATCTCGTCGGCGTCGACCGCCTCCTGGAGCGCCCTGCGGGCGGCGTCGTCGGCGACGACCTCCAGGTCGCGCCCCGAGTACCCCTCGCTCAGCCGCCGGATCCGATCCCAGTCGATCTCGTCCGGGAGCGCCGGCCGGTCCCGGAGGTGGACCCGGAGGATGGCCTCGCGGGCCTCGGCGTCCGGCGGCGGGACCTCGATCCGCTCCTGGAACCGGCTCGTCGCCGCGCCGTCCACCTCGTCGGGGATGTTGGTCGCCGTCACCGTGATGACGTCCTCGCCCCGACACTCGGTCAACTCCGTGAGGAACTGGTTGACCATCTGGCGCTCGCTCTGGGTCTTCTGTGACCCGCCGCTGCGGGACGGCATCAGCGCGTCCACCTCGTCGACGAAGACCAGGCAGGGCTGGTTGTCGCGGGCGACGTCGTAGAGTTCGGCGACGTTGTCCGCCGCCTCGCCCACCAGCGAACTCGTGATGTCGTTGGGTTCGACGTCGACGAAGTTGTAGCCGAGTTTACCCGCCAGCGCCCGCGTGATGTGCGTCTTCCCGGTTCCCGGGGGGCCGTACAGCATGACGCCGTTGACCACGCCGAGATCGTACTCCGCGTACAGCTCCGACCGCTCCAGCGGGTCGATCACCTTGTCCCGGAGCGTCCGCTTCAGGTCGTGCATCCCCCCCACGTCCTCGAAGTCGAGATCCGGCGGGGACTCCAGGTACTCGCTGGCCTCCGCGACCGCCGCCGCGTCCGCGTCCGCGTCCGCCGTCGGTTCCCCGGCGTCGGCGGCCGCGTCCCGGTCGCCGGATGGGACACCGTCCCGACCGTCCGCGACGTCCGCCTCGACGGTCCCCGACTCCCGGAGTTTCTCCGCGACGGTCGAGAGGTTCTGCGCGAGGTTCCGGCGTTTCTTGGCCAGCGACTCGTTGGATTCGGTCTCGGCCAGATCCGCCATCGCGTCGGCACACCGCTCGTAGTACGCCGCCGCCTCCTCGGCGTCTCCCTGTGATCTGAGTTCGTCCGCCTTCGTGCGGTACTTCTCGTACCGGTCCTGGAGGATGTCCCGCTGGATGCTCTCGTCCATGGTCGGCGGGCGATCAGAGCCCGTGTTCGCTCATGTCGTCCTCGATGTCGATCTCCTCCGCCTGGACGTCGACCGACGCCTCGGCGCTGGCCGAGACGCTGGTGTCGTCCTCGATGTCGATCTCCTCCTCGTCGAGTTGGTCCTCCTCGAGGTCCTCGATGGTGCCCATGACGTCGTCGTCGGAGTCCATCGACATGTCGCTGGAGGTGAAGTTGAAATCCAGGCTCCCCTGGATGCGGTCCATCATGTCGACCTCCATGTCGAACTCGACCATCTTCTCCTCCATCTTGGCTTCGAACTCGTCGACTTGGAGATCCTGGTCCATCACGTCGTCGATGGCGAGATCCGGGCTCGTGTTGCTCCCCTGTTCCGCCAGTAGCTCCCGGGCCCCCTCGATGGAGAGGAGCGTCCCGTACTTCATCGAGGTCTTCTGGTACTTCTTCTGTTTGAGCTGGTACTGCTTCTTCTGGTTTTTCGCCTTCTTCGCCAGCACCTGCTTTCGCATTTCGTCCTCGCCGGCGGCCTCCTTCACCAGCTTCTTGTACTTGGTCCGATGCTCCTCGATCTCCCCCTCGATGCGGTTGCGCTGGCGCTCCAGCTTGATCTTGTCACGCCGAAGGTCCTTGTCGGAGTAGACCTCGGTGCTCAACAGCGTCTGATCGGTGGTGCCGAACTTCTCTTTGACCCAGCTTCGAACTTCCATGATTCGTGTTTCGTTGTGGTACCGTCATGATACTTTCTCCGCACGATGCCCCCTAGCCGGCGCGACGGTCGCTCATAGCTCCGGCTTGACCGTCAAGACCGTTCCGACGACGCCCAGTACCGCGCCGAACGCCGCCGCGAGGACGAGAATTTTCATCTCGCCGACACTAACTCGGAGTAGCTGCTCCCCTATCGTCGCCTCGACGTAGATGACGGCCGCCCCCGCGAAGAGGCCCCCGAACGCGCCCAGTTGGATGCGACGCTCCATGAACATGAAGACGCCCAACACGAGCGCGACGCCGATGACGACGTTGAGTGCGAGTACGCCGGCGGACAGCCAGTGCACAGGTGCCATGTATCGTGTTCCCTCGACGTTCACGATGAATGTCCATATCTATTGACTTAAACTTTTCTCCCATCAGGAGCAACATCGTTTCTCCATAGTGGAGACTATCTATCGAAACCCACTCGGAGAAACACTTTAATGGTTCGGGTCCGACACGTTCGAACGAGCGTGACCGACAGTGAGTGACCCCGTCGAGAGCCCGCGCGTCGGAAGGGCGTGTGGTGATCCCCCCATCGTCGCGTCCCGTCGATGACCGACGAGCCGTCGTACCTCTACGTCGTCGACTACGCGGACGACGCCGAGCGAAAGCGCGTCGAGTATCTCTTCAACAACTGGTCCGAAGGCGAGTTGCGTCGGCCGGAAGGGGTGGTTCGACTCGCCGCCGACGTCGACCACGACAGCCTCTACGAGCGGCTCATCTCGAAGGTCCCCGAGGAGCGGATTCGAGCCTACCGGCTGGAGGAGAGCGGCGCGGAGGTGTCGCCGACGACGCGGACCGTCGAACGCACCGTGCCCGCGGAGCCGGACGCCGTCGAGTCGTTCGTCGAGTACATGCTCTCGAAGAAGAAGGCGGTCCTCCAGTCGGCGGCGCACAACGAGTACGAGATGTACACGAAGAAGGGGCGGGCGACGGCGGCCTACGAACTCGACGAGGCGGACGACGGGACGACGGTGCGGCTCCGGATCAGGGGCTACTCGGACGCGCCGTCGTTCCTGGCGGAGTTCTTCGAGACCGAACTGACGGACTACGCGGCGAGCCAGCGGAGTTGACCCACGCATGAGCAACTGCAAGGAGCGATACAGGGAGCTGACCCACACGAAGGATCGCGTGCTGAACGAGGACTTGGCCGCGCTCGAACGGCTGTCGGAGCGCGCCCGCATCGAGCGGTACAACGAACTCAAGGCCGACGAGGAGGATTTCGTCTTCGAGTTCACCGCGGAGTGTCCGGACTTCTTCACCGGCGCCGAGGAGGACCGCATTCGCAGCGAGTTCCGCCTCGCCAGGCTCTTCGTGGCGGCGAGTTTCTACGACGACGGCGGCGTTCCGCCCGCCATGGCGGGCGATTTCGTCGACGCCGAACTCCAGGCGGTCGTCGATTTCGAGCGGTACAAACAGTTCGACGCGCTCTCCGAGGAACAGATCGCCACCCGCGTCCGCCGGATGGAGGGCGAGGTGTACGAACTCGTGACCGAGTACACCGCCACGCAACTCAGCGACCTGGACGACCTGCTGGAGGATCCGGACGTCCAGCGCGACGTGATGGAGCGACTGATCGAGCGCTACGAGGAGCGCCGGGAGAAGATCCGACAGGGCTTCTTCGTCTACGTCGAGACCCAGGGACTCGTCCACACGGTCGAGACCATCGAGGAAGCGATCACCGCGGTGGGCGAGGCCGAGCGCGAACGCGAGCGCGTGAGTGAGGAACTGGAGTCCGGCCTCGCCGACCTCTCCGAACGGATCGACGGCGACCTGCGCGGGGAGTTCCGCGAACTCGAGGCCGCCCTCCTCGACCCCTCGGCCGACGCGAGCGCCGAGACCCGGATCGAGCGATACACCGATCGCAGCGGCGAGGCGATGGCCGAACTCGCCGCGCAGGTCGAGCAGGTGAAGGAACTCAAGGCCGACCTGGAGGCACAGGCGTCGAGCCTCGAATCCGTCCGGGAGGAGACGAAGGAGGCCGCCCGCGAGGCCGTCCGGGAGGAGGCCTCGGCCATCCTCGACGACGAACTGTCGGACCTCGACGCCCAGCACGAGCGCATCGAGGCGGAGGTCCGCCGCCTCGAACGCGAACGCGAGCAGTTGGCCGCCGAGAGCGAGCGCCTCGACGAGCGGCGGGCCGACCTGGAGGCCGCCGTCGGCGACGACGACCCCGAGGGCGGCGACGACGTGGTGACGACCCCGATGGCCCGGCTGTTCGAGATGGACTACCTCGGCCGGTTCGACATCTCGATGCACGAGGCGTCGGTCGTCCACACGCCCGACGGGTCGCGGGACGTCCCCGACGGCTACTGGGAGGACCGCAGCGAGCGGCGCACGGACCGGGCCCGCCTGCTCGACCTCCTCCCCGACGACGAGGACCCGGAACGGTATCCGCACAACCGCTGTGCGCGGTACGAGGTCACCGACGAGCGGTACCTCGGCCTCTCGCGCGATCCGACGCTCGTGATCGAGGCGCAGGTGATCAGCAACCTCGACGCCCACGTCCGCGCCGGCTTCGACGCCGCGCCGGCCGACGTCGACCGACTGCTCGACGTGGTCAACCCCGTCGTCTACGAGGCCGAACGCGAGGGCTACCACTACCTCCTCGCGGTGGCGTCGCCGACGGGATGGTCCGAGCGCGCCCGCCGACAGGTCGCCGGCGGCGACGGCGACGGCGGCAGCCGGTTCAGCCGGCGCTTGAGCCTCTGTCTGGTCGACCTCCAGGACGGGACCCTCTACTACGACGAGACCGACCCGGTGGTCGCGGACAACGCCGCGCTGTTCGAACCGCCGGTGACCGCCGAGCGCGTGGCCGCGTGTGTCGACCACGTCCGCGAGACGTACGTCGACGACGTGACCGCCGACTCCGTCACCCTGGCGGACGTCCGCGAGGCGGGGTACGACCCCCACGTCGTGAAGCAGGCGTTCAACGACCTGGCGGACGAGGGCGTCGGCGAGCAGTTCTACCTCGACGAGTTCGGGCTGACGCTCGACCTGCACTGACCCGATTCAACAGGTAGTTAACCGGCGGCGGCCTCGCTCCGGACATGGACGCCGCGCTGGTCATCCTCGACGGATGGGGCCTCGACGGCCCGGGCCGCAACGCCGTCTCAGCCGCCGACACGCCGACGTTCGACCGCTTTCTCGCCACGGGGGCCTCGGGTACCCTCGACGTCTCCGGCCGACGGGTCGGCCTGCCCGACGGCCAGATGGGCAACAGCGAGGTCGGTCACCTCAATATCGGCGCCGGTCGGGTGGTCACGCAACCGCTGGCGCGCATTCACGACGCCATCGACGACGGCTCCTTTTTCGAGAACGACGCCCTCCGCGGGGCGGTCGACCACGTCCGGACCACGGGCGGACGGCTCCACCTGCTGGGCCTGGTCAGCGACGGCGGGGTCCACTCCCACCAGCGACACCTCCACGCCCTGATCGAGTTCGCCGCCAGACACGACGTCGAGGCGGTCACTCACGCCTTCACCGACGGCCGCGACACGCCGCCGACGGCCGGCGTCGACGCCCTCGGGGCGCTCGAAGCTGCCGTCGACGACCACGGCACCGGCGACGTGGCGACGGTGATCGGCCGGTACTACGCGATGGACCGGGACGAGAACTGGACGCGGACTCGGCGCGCGTACGACGCCATCGTCGAACGGGAGGCCGAGCACGCCGCGCCGACGGCCGTCGACGCCGTCGCGGCTGCCTACGACCGCGACGAGACCGACGAGTTCGTCGAGCCGACGCTGGTGGAGGGAGGGCCGCCGCTCCGGGACGGCGACGCCGTCGTCTTCGCCAACTTCCGGGCCGACCGCGCCCGCCAGCTCGTCCGGATGCTCGCGGCCGTCGACCCGGCGTGGCCCGACCCCGTCGACCCCCCGGAGACCCACCTCGTCACGATGACCGAGTACGACGAGCGCTTCGAGTTCCCCGTCGCCTTCCCGCCGTTCGAACCGGCGGGAACGCTCGGCGAGGCGCTCGCCGGCGCCGGCCGGACCCAACTGCGGATCGCCGAGTCCGAGAAGTACGCCCACGTCACCTACTTCCTCAACGGGGGCCGCGAGGTGGCCTTCGAGGGCGAGACACGCCGGATCGTCGAGAGCCCGGACGTGTCGACCTACGACGAGCGCCCCGAGATGAGCGCCGCCGCGGTCACCGACGCCGCCGTCGACCACATCGAGCGCGACGACCCCGACGTGCTCGTGTTGAACTACGCCAACCCCGACATGGTCGGTCACACGGGCGACTTCGAGGCGGCCGTCGCGGCCGTCGAGGCCGTCGACGCCCAGCTGGCTCGCCTCGTCGAGGCCGTCCACGCCGCCGGCGGGGACGTCCTCGTCACCGCCGACCACGGCAACGCCGACGACATGGGGACCCCCGAGGATCCCCACACCGCCCACACGGCCAACCCGGTTCCGGTCGTCTACCTCGCGCCCGGCGACGACCCCTCGGGCGGTCGACGCATCCGGACCGGCGGCTCCCTGTGTGACGTGGCGCCGACGCTGCTCGAACTCGCCGGCGTCGAGCGTCCGGCGGCGATGACCGGCGAGTCACTGCTCGACTGAGCCGGCGATCAGGCGGTACGCCGGCCCAGCGAAGGCGAGCGCCGCGAGGAGCGCCGCGCCGACGACCACGCGGGGATCCATCGCCGCCGACAGCGACGCCGTCTCCAGCGTCGCGAACGAGTCGCCCGCCACGACGCCGGCCGCCACCCACGGTACCTCGCCGACGGCGGTGCCGAGCGCGAACGTCCCCGGGGCGACCCCCGCCACGCCCGCGCCGGCCGAGACGACGTCGGAGGGGAGCGGCAGGAGCCGACTCCCGACGACGCTCCGCAGGTCGCCCGTCTCCGCGACCAGTCGCTCGCCCGCGGCCGTGAGCCGCCCCTCCCGGACGCCGCGCCCGGCGAGCCAGTAGGGAGGGAGGCTCGTCAGGACTACGAGCGCGAGCGCGAGGGGAAGCCCAGCGAGTCCCAGGCCGTAGCCGGCGACGACGGCGAGCAACGTCGTCGGCCACGCGAACAGCGGCCGGACGGCGGCGACGACGACGAGCGCGGCCGTCAGGCGCAGCGGATCGGCCGCCACCCACGCCAGGCGGCCGAGCGCCCACGCCGGCGAACTCGCCCACGCGAGGACGGCGACGAGCGAGCACAGCCCCGCGCCGGCGACGAGCCGCATCCGGCGGTCCATACGCTCCGGTCGTCGTCCCGCCCCAAACGCGTTGTCCTTCGTCGGGACGTTCTTGACGAGGGCCGTCGAACGGGCGGTCGTGACCGAGTCGGACCGCACCCCCCGGAAGGAGCGCGTCGAACTCGCGCTCGATCTGCTCGCGAACCTCGAACACGAGCAGTTGCCGCTCCCGGCGGCCGTCGACCGGATCGAGACGGTGACGACCGATCCGGCGCTCGTGCGGCGGATCCTCGACGAGGCCGAACTGCGAGGCATCCTCGAACGCGAGGACGGCCGGATCCGCGTCCGCCGCGGCGGCTACGTCAGCTTCGAACGCGACGTCGTCTCGCGCGAGGGCGACTTCGACTGTCGGCGCTGTGGCGCGTCGCTCTCGACCGGCCACTTCGTCCGGCTTGACGCCGGCGAACTCGGCCCCTTCGGCTCCTCCTGCGTGCGAAAAGTGCTCGGCCGGGAGTAGCTACCGGCCCTGTCTGAGTTCCTCGATCAACTGCTGGATCGTCCGCTCCTGCCGTTCGAGGCGCTCGTTCTGGGCCTCCACCGCCTCGCGGAGTTCGGCGAGTTCCCGCGCGACCGCGGGGTCGTCCACGACGCCGGCGGACTGGAAGCCGGAGTCGTCGAACCCGCTCTCTTTACCCTCGCCGACGGGTGCGGTGTCCGCCGCGCCGGTCGTCGCCGCCGACTCGTCCTCGCTCTCCTCGCCCTCGTCCACATTCGCACCGTCGCTCGATCCCAGCGGCGCCGGCCCCTCGCCGAACGATACCGTCTCCTCGGCCTCGTCGTCCTCGTCGTCGGTCGCCGTGGCCGCCCGGAGGTCGTCGAGGCCGTCGACGCCGTGGTGCGTACACACGGCCTCGACGAGCCCCTCGCGAAGCGCCCGCGCCTGATCGTTCGGCGCCTTGAACCGCTCCTGTCGCCCGCCGACGGTGATGACGACCGACGTGGCGACGCTCCCCTCCTCGAAATCGAGGTCGGTCACGTCGTCGAAGTGGTACTCGTCGTACTCCTCGTCCCAGACGGCCTCGCCGATGTGACGCACCAATCGCGCGCTCGTGACGACGATGGTGAGTTCGCTGAAGCGGTAGGTCTGTTTCACCGTCTCGCCGGTGTCGGTTACGCCCCGGGCGTTCAACACGCCCGCGAGCACCGGGTGGATCACCTGGTCGAGTTGCTTCGTCGGGACCGAGAACGTCCGCTCGCCGTCGAGGCCGTAATCGAGGGTGATCTCGGCCTTCCGTCGCCCCTCCGAGACGCCGACGTGTTCGGCGTCGTGCGGGAACTCCTCGACCGCCTCGTCCGAGAGGAGGCCCTCGGCCCGGTAGACGAGCGTCCGCGTCGGCGTCACGAGAAGCAGGTCCTCGCCGCCGAGTCCGACCCGAGCCGCCACGGACTCGCCGTCGAGGCTAGACTGGACGATCTCCGGCAAACTCATGGACGGAGTGTTCCCCCCGCGGATGATAATTCTGCCGGCTGTCCGTCGCTGGCGGCGGTCGTCGCCCCTCCCGCCCCGAACCAGCCGCCGCCACTCCGTCCCCGAGAGGTGGACCGATATGGGAAGCTTCAAGGGGACGATTTGCCTACGAGTGAGTGCGCCCGGGTGGCTTAGCTGGACATAGCGCCGCACTCATAGGGTATTCGAGCTTCGGTGCGGATACGCCTTGGAAGCCTCCCGATCCCGTGAGGCCCGCCGAGCCTCGTACCTGGGATATGCGGAGATCGTGGGTTCGGAGCCCACCCCGGGCACTCCTTCCCGTTCTCACTCGGACAGCGACGTCCACGATATCGGAAGAAGTATGTAACGTTTTTCGCCCACGAATACAATAAATAGTTAGAATTGGAGCGTCAAACTCTAAAACATCGAGATACAATCGTCGTTTGGAATACGAAAATGCAAATAGAGATCACCCTTCGTGACGTCTTTCACGTGCTCTCGCCCGTCGGCTGCATGGTCGAAGCGCTGTCGACCGCGCTGTTGCTCGTCGCGATGGCCGGCTGTGCCGTCGCCGCCCTCCCCTGATCGCCTACTTCGTCCAGATCGATCTCACGTCGCCGCCCGGGAGCGACGACTCCCACCACAACGTGACGTCGCGTGCACGCGTCCCCTCGGGGACGGCGTACACGAGGTCGCCCCGTTCGACGGTTCGGGCCGCCAGCTCCCCGCCGTCGTAGGGGTCGTCGCTGACCTCCTGGTGCTGTGGTCGGCGCTCGCCCTCGATCTCGAGGACGAACTCCGAGGGATCGGGCGTGGACTGTGGCTCCTGGAGGCGGTTCCGCACGTCGATGCGCATGACCGCCCAGATATCCCCCTCGTCGGGACTCGGCGTGCTCGGCGTCGGGGTCGGTTCGGGCGTCGCGGTCCCGTTGGTGGGGGTCGGTTCGGGCGTCGCGGTCCCGTTGGTGGGGGTCGGTTCGGGCGTCGCGGTCCCGTTGGTGGGGGTCGCCGTGGCGTTCGTCGTTTCGTCGCTGGTCGGATACTCCGCCTCGAACGATCCGCCGAGGACGTTGATGTACAGCCCCGTCGGGACGGCGTAGTAGTTGCCGAAATCCAGCCGTCGTGGCATCGTCTCGATCGACCACGTCTCGTCGACGGCCGGGAGCCGGAACTCGTAGGTGTCGAGATAGTTGAGCGCGAACCGGGGGCTGTGCCACTCGCCCGTCTCGCCGGCAGCGAGGGACATCTCGATCTCGCTTGCCTGTGTCCACTCCTCGCCGGCCCGTCTCGTCTCCAGGGTCGCGGTGAACGTCCCCTCCGCCGAGCCGACGTTACGAACGCCGAACCCGAAGGTGGTCGGGACGTTGATCGAGACCTGGTCGGCTGCCTCGACCCCGAGGAACTCGAACTCCGCGGAGCCGCTTCCCGTCCCGGTTTCGGTCCCGGTCTCGGTCCCGGTCGGCGTCGTGTCGTTCGGACCGTCGCCGTTCGAACAGCCCGCGAGGGCGGCGATTCCGGCCGAAGCGAGGAACGCGCGGCGTCGCATACGTCGTCCTCCGCTCCCCCGACATAAATGGTGTCCGGTCCGCCGTCGCGCTCCCGTTCGTGGTTCGGGTCCGTCGAACACGAACGGTGATCACGACCGCGCCGACCGCCGTCCCGTCCCCGATTTCGCCCTTCTCTGAGAACGTCTGACACATACGACAATACCACAAAACATATACCAGACTTGGATAAAGAAGTGCCCGTACCCCTACCAGTGGTCGCGCTGTCCACCCGGATGGCAAGATCACGAACCGGCACGAAAGAGGACCGACCTCCGGACTGTCACTGCGGTGCAGATCAACAACGCAAAAAAATGACAGACTATAACAAGAAAGCTCGCGCGGTCGTCCTTGCTGCGCTCATGGTATTCAGCGTCTTCGCTGGTACCGTGGCGCTGTCGGGGACGGCTGCTGCAGGTGTGACCTCATCTGGTCTTAGCAACGCGTCCGCAACGGACGTTGTTGTCGGAGCGAGCAGCACGACACAGACCATTGAGGTCGATGTGACGGCTACCAATGACAGTACAGATACGGTGGACTTCACCCTCGATACAGGCGAGTACTCGGTGAATTCCCTCGAAAGCGCAAATTTCACTGGGTCTACGGACCTGTCCGCCAACAATAGTACCAACAACGGGGGCACTATTGAAGTTGGCATCACCGAAAGTGGTGCAAGCAGCGGTGACGCCACGGATACGCTCCAAGTGGTTGTCGACGTTGATACGACAGGTGTGGCCACTACTTCTGGTGGCGCCCGGTCTATCGACATCGATGATACGGTCGGTGGTTCCTCTCAGGTGAGTGCTTCCTTCGACTACGTCTCCGGCGGCGGTGACGACAACCGTGCCGGTAACGCGGACGGCACTGGCAACTTCAACACCGCGGACGGTGAAGGCTACATCTTCCCCGGTGCGACGGTCTTCCAGGGCGAGTCCGACGTCTTCCTGGGTGACAGCTTCTCCGGCACGCCGACCAAGGTCGCCGGGAACGACGAGGGTGTTCCGCTCGAAACGCCGAACATCCCCCAGAGCCAGTCCACCGGTCGCTACAGTGACAACGGCAACAACAACGTCACTGTCCAGACGCCGCGTGTCACCACGCTGGACGTCCTGAACAGCAACCTCAACGACATCGCCGGCGGCTCGGTCGCGGAAGGTACCAGTCCGAGCTCCGGTAGCGACGGTAGCGGTGCTGGTAACCTGACGGTCATCGGCGCCTGGAACTACCAGAACGCCGAGGACCTCGAACTGACCGTCGAGGACGACTCCGGTCTCGACGTGACCGGTGACGTCGTCGACGACAACGTCAACCCGTCCAACAGTCCCGTCCGGTCGGCCGGCGACCGCGGGACCGAGTACACGACCGATGATGGTAGCGATCGCGGTGGCGACATCTCCGACAACGAAGTCGCCTACCCGATCGACCTCGCGAACACGGGTACCGGCACCTACACGATCTCCCTCGCTGGCACGGACGACCTCGGCTTCGGTGAGGCGTCCCAGTCCACGACCATCACCGTCACCGGTGACGACGACGCGAACCTCGTGCTCGACTCGGACGAAGTCACTCGCGGCGAGGACGTCCGCTTCGAGATCCAGGGTTCGGACGCCGGTGACACCCACACGGTCATCATCGAGTCCGACGACTTCCGTGACGACACCCTGACTGCGGAGAACGCCGCGCGCATCTTCCGCCAGGTTGGCGACACGGGCGAAGTCGGCTTCGTGAACAACTCCGGTGACACTGCGGTCAACCGCTCGGTTGCGGACTCGACCGGAGTCTCCGGCACCATCGACTACGCGTACGCGAACATCACCATCGACGACGACACCGGTGTCGGCGTCGGTCAGGTCGAAACGCAGTACCTCGACGACTCGGACGTCGACCTCACGCTGTACAACGCCTCGACTCAGGTTCCCTTCGAGATCGGCAGCAACACCGATCAGGAGGGTGAGGACGACGAGCAGACCCTCACCGTCAACGAAGGCGACCTCACCATCGAGTCGCCCGGCGGCACCTACGTCGTCGGCAGCGAAGTCGACATCAACGGCACGGCCTCGGAAGGCATCGACGAAGTCGCCTTCTACGCCCGCCGGAACAACAACTACGAACACGTCCCGATCGACGGGGAGGACACGCTCACCGTCGACGCTGACGGCACCTTCGAAGAGGAAGACATCGTCCTCTCGGAGGACAGCGATATCCTGAGCCAGCCGGGCACCTACCGCTTCGGCGCGCTCGACGTCGACGGACTCAACCAGGACGTGACCGACGACCTGACGACCTCGGAGTTCAACACGAATACGAGCACGCAGATGTCCCTGCGTGTGACCGACACGGAACTGACGGCCAACGTCAAGACCGTGGGCGGGCAGGTCTCGACGACCGACTCGACGGTCAACATCTCGGGCACCGCGTTCGGTGCCAGTAACGTCGACGTGATCTTCGTCGGCGACCGTGGCAACACCTACACCACGGACATCTCCGTGGACGACGACAACACGTTCTCGGAGGACGAGGTCACGATCAACAACGTCCAGGGCTCCCAGAGTGTCAGCGTCCACGTCCTGTTCCCGGGTCGTGACGGCAACTACGGCAACACGGACACGGACGTTGTCGACGACATCGTGCCGAGCGACGGCACGCTGACGGGCGCTCAGGTCCGTGCCCGGATCGTGGACAACACGACTGAAGCAGTCGCGAGCGACGACCGGATGGTCACCTCGACGTTCCGGTACGCCGACGCGCAGTCGACGATCCAGAACGTCTACCCCGAAGGCATGGAAGCCTCGGGCGTCAACCCGGTCGGAGTCGACGACACGATGGTCGTCGAAGGCCAGACGAACCTCCGTCCGGACGACAACTCGATCACGGCCGAACTGCTGACGACCGAGGGCGACTCGGTCGCGCTGTCGACGACCGACGAATGGTCCTACGACGGCACGTGGTCGACCACCATCGAGCTCGAGGACGTCCAGACGGGGACGTACGACCTCGAAGCCGACGACGGTGAGAACACGGACATCGTCACCGTAGAGATCGTCCAGAACGTCCAGACGGCGACGCCGGAACCGACGGAGACGCCGGAACCGACGCCGACTGAGACGGCAACGCCCGAACCGACGGCCACGGCAACGCCCGAGCCGACGGACACGGCGACCGCCGAACCGACCGACACGCCGACGCCCACCGAGGGCGGCGGCCCCGGCTTCGGCGCCATCGTCGCGGTCATCGCGCTGCTCGCGGCCGCACTGCTGGCCACTCGGCGCGACTAACTGATCACGACTGACCGCCGAAAGCGGTCACCCGACGCGGTCTCTTTTATCGACGCTATACACACAGCGACGGCGCCGTCGATGCCGTCCGGGACGGACGTAATCGAACGCCGGAAGGGGCTGGACGTCGAACACGTCAAAAACGCAACCGCGGCCCTGAACGACGACGATGTCGCGTTCGAACTGGGATGCCAGTCGTGAGTGGGGGGAGGTGGGCCGCGGCCACGGTGAAGTCGTCAGCCATCATTCATAAATGTGTGGGTGACAGTCACACGACAGAGCGAGTCGAGGGTCGGACTCGCGGGGTGCTCCGCAACCACTAAACGCGCTTCCGCCCTTCCTCCGGTGATGGTAGATTGGACGGAGAAGTACCGGCCGTCGACGCTGTCGGCCGTCCGGGGGAACGACAAGGCCCGTGACGCGCTGGCCGAGTGGGCGGAGGCGTGGGACGACCACCGGGAGGCGGTCGTCGTCCACGGGAGTCCGGGCGTGGGCAAGACGTCCGCCGCGCACGCGCTGGCGTCGGACATGGGCTGGGAGACGGTCGAACTCAATGCCTCGGACCAGCGGACCGCCGACGTGATCGAACGGTTCGCGGGACGGGCGTCCAAGAACACGACCCTCGTCGGTGCGACGGGCGGCGACGGCGGCGGCCGTCAGCTCGTGATCCTCGACGAGGCGGATAACATCCACGGCAACTACGACCGCGGGGGCGCCAGTGCCCTCACCCGCGTCGTGAAGGACGCCGACCAGCCCATCGTCCTGATCGCCAACGACTACTACGACATGAGTCGGGGGCTCCGCAACGCCTGC
Organism: Haloplanus salinarum; assembly: GCF_009762275.1. NCBI lineage: Archaea > Methanobacteriati > Methanobacteriota > Halobacteria > Halobacteriales > Haloferacaceae > Haloplanus > Haloplanus salinarum. The sequence goes on from NZ_CP034345.1 coordinate 2,870,343, forward strand.
CGGGAGATCGAGTTCCGCGACGTGTCCGCCCGGTCCATCGTCCCCGTCCTCCGCGATATCTGCCGACGGGAGGGAATCGAGTTCGAGGCCGACGCCCTCGACCGGATCGCGGAGGTCAACGACGGCGACCTCCGATCGGCGGTCAACGACCTCCAGGCCGCCGCCGAGGACGGCCGGCGGTTGACCGTCGACGACGTGGCGACGGGTGACCGCGACCGGGGGTTGGACGTCTTCCCCTTCCTCGATGCGGTGTTGAAAGAGGAGTCCGCCGAGGAGGCGATCCAGTCCGCGTACCGCGTCGACGAGACGCCAGACGATCTGACGAAGTGGGTCGCCGAGAACGCCCCGAAGGTGTACGAGGGGGCGGAACTCGCCCGGGCGTACGACGCTCTCGCGGACGCCGACCGCTGGTTGGGACGGGTACGCGCCAGCCAGGAGTACGGCTACTGGCGGTACGCGACCGACGCCCTCGCCGGTGGGGTGGCGGCCGCCCGCGACGGGTCGAAAGGCGGGTGGACGCGCTTCTCGCGCCCGCAGTTCTGGCCCTCCTCGGACTCGACGGCCGACGAGGTGGTCCGTACGGTCGCCGAACGCGGCGGCTTCAGCATGGCGACCGCCCGCCGCGAGGTGTTGCCCTTCCTCGCGGCGATGACCCACCACTGCAAACCCCGCGACCTGACGGTGGCGATGGCGGCGTACTACGACTTCGACGCCGAGGCGGTGTCGTTCGTGACCGGGAGCGGCGAGACGACGAACAAGGTCGCCGGCATCGTCGAGGACGCGAACGAACGTCGGGCGTCCGAGATGGAGGAACACTCCGGAGCCTTCGGCGGCACCCGAGACGAGGGGATCGACGACGGCGACGACGCGGCCGCGACGGCGGCGCCGGAGTCGACGGCCGACCCCGAGGGCGACGATGGGAACGGTGAACCCGACGGAGAAGCGGACGACGACGAGGGGCAGGCGGGCCTCTCGGATTTCATGTGACGACACTTTTTGTCACACCGTGGCGTGGGGTCGCGTATGCGAGCTGCCGTCCTCCGCGAGCACGGGGAACCGCTGGAGATCACCGACGTCGACCGACCCGAACCGGCGCCCCACGGCGCCGTCGTCGCCGTCGAAGCCTGTGGCGTCTGCCGGAGCGACTGGCACGCGTGGCAGGGCCACGGCGAGTGGGTCGGCGACCGCGTGACCGACGGCCAGATCCTCGGCCACGAGCCCGCCGGTCGCGTCGTCGCCGTCGGTGATCACGTCGAGCGCGTGAGCGAGGGTGACCGCGTCGCCGTCCCGTTCAACCTCGGCGACGGCGCTTGCCCCCAGTGTCTCGGCGGCCACGGCAACGTCTGCGAGGACGGCCTCGCGCTCGGCTTCCAACAGGAGGCCCAGGGCGCCTTCGCCGAGGAGGTCCACGTACCCCACGCCGACTACAACGCGATGGCTCTCCCCGACGGCGTCTCGGCCCGCGATATGGCCGCCCTGGGCTGTCGGTTCATGACCGCCTTCCACGCGCTGACCGCACGCGGGGAGGTCGGCGGCGGCGACTGGGTCGCCGTCCACGGCTGTGGCGGGGTCGGCCTCTCGACGGTCCACATCGCCGACGCCCTTGGCGCGCGGGTCGTCGCCGTCGACATCCGGGACGCGGCCCTCGACCTGGCGACCGACCTCGGCGCCGACGCGGTCGTGAACGCCGACGGGCGCGACGGCCGCGCGGTCACCGGCGAGGTGCGCTCGGCGACCGACGGCGGCGCCCACGTCTCCGTCGACGCCCTCGGGGTGGCCGAGACGTGCCGAAACTCGGTGTTCTCCCTGCGCCGGCGCGGGACCCACGTCCAGGTTGGCCTGACGACCGACGAGGAGCGCGGCGAGGTGTCGCTCCCCGTCGAGCGCATGGCGATGATGGAGGCGGATTTCAAGGGCGCTCGCGGGATGCCGCCGACGCGGTACGACGAACTCCTCCGCCTGCTCGAATCGGATGCCATCGAGCCCGGGCGGCTGGTTCGACGCGAGGTGTCACTCGACGAGGTCCCCGAGCGGCTGGCGGCGATGACCGACTACGAGACGACGGGCGTGGAGGTAGTCACGGAGTTCGCGTGACGGCGCCGGTCAGTCGCCCCGGGTGGAGGCGACCGCTCCGGTCGGGCCGTCGGGTCGGGCCCGCCGGGCCAGTAGCGCCGCGGCCAGCACGGTGCCCGCCGCGAGGGCGAAACAGGCGGCGTTGATCAGGCGGACGGTCGAGGTGTAGAAGACCAGGTCGCGACCGAGGAGCATACCCACGAAGAGGGAGAGGAGGGCCAGTCCGGTCGCGTATCGAAGGTGTGGAACGGTCGTCGCGGCGAGCCAGCGGATCGCGGCGAGCAGCGCCGCGACGGCGACGAGGCCGGCCCCGTAGAACAGCGCCTGTGCGGCCGGGGAGTAGGGAACGGGGGTGAAGACCCGGCTGGCGAAGACGCTCGCGACGACGGCCGCGAGGGCGACGCCCAGCGCCTTCCGGACGCGGGGGAGCGACGGACCGCGCTCGGTCCGCGCCGAGAGGGTCGTCCAGACGAGCAACGAGAAGATGGTGAGCGCGACGACGAGGTGGGCGCCCTGCGTCGGCGCCGAGTAACCCCCCGGCAGGAGGCCGTTGAGGGTGACGGTCACGGCCCCGATGCTGATCTGGAGGGGCAGGAGACAGACGGCGAGCGTCGCCGCGAGGCGCGTCCGCCGGCCCGGCCGGCGCCAGGCCCAGAGCGCGGTTCCGATGATGAACCACCCGGTCACCATCGCGACGAGGCGGTGGAACCACTCGATGAAGCTCGGAATCGTCTGCGGGAGCAGCCCGTTGTCACACAGCGGCCACTGGGCCGAACAGGCGAGTCCCGACCCGGTCGCGGCGGTGTAGATCCCGAGCATGACGAGCGAGAGGGTCATCCCGGTCGTGAACGCCGCGAACCGGGGGAAGCTGATCGCCTCCCGGATCCCTCGTATGGAGCGGCTCATGCGCGCGTCTCGGAACCACGCGCACTTAGACCTGTCCGACCTGCCCAGGGGTTGGGAACGCCGTCGCGGCCCGCCCGTCCCGCCGCCGCGAACCGGTCCGTCTCCCCTCGGATACTTTTTTACCCGCACCCTCTGTGGTCGCGGTTATGGGACTCGACGACGACGCCAGGGAGTATCATCGACAGGATCCTCCCGGGAAGATCGAGATTTCGACGACGAAGCCGACGAACACACAGCGGGATCTGAGCCTCGCGTACTCCCCCGGCGTGGCGGCGCCGTGCTCCGACATCGACGAGGACCCCGACCTCGCCTACGAGTACACGTCGAAGGGCAACCTCGTCGGCGTCATCTCGAACGGATCGGCCGTTCTCGGTCTGGGCAACATCGGCGCGCAGGCGTCGAAGCCGGTCATGGAGGGGAAAGGCGTCCTCTTCAAGCGCTTCGCGGACATCGACGTCTTCGACATCGAACTCGACTTCGACGACCCCGAGGACATCATCCGGTCGACGCGGGCGATGGAGCCGACCTTCGGCGGCATCAACCTCGAGGACATCAAAGCGCCCGACTGCTTCGAGATCGAGGAACGCCTCCGCGAGGAGATGTCGATCCCGGTCTTCCACGACGACCAGCACGGCACCGCCATCATCATCGGCGCGGGGCTGGTCAACGCCGCGGACATCGTCGACAAGGAGCTCGAATCCCTCGACGTGGCCATCTCCGGCGCGGGCGCCAGCGCCATCGCCACCGCCGAGTTCCTCGTCTCGCTCGGCGTCCCCCGCGAGAACGTGACGATGTGTGACTCCTCGGGCATCATCACGACCGAGCGCGCCGAGGCCGGCGAGGTCAACGACTACAAGGCGCGGTTCGCGAGCGACCGCCCGGCCGGCGACCTGGCCGACGCCATGGAGGGCGCCGACGTCTTCGTCGGCCTGTCGGTCGCCGGCATCGTCTCCCCGGAGATGGTGCAGTCGATGGCCGCCGATCCGGTCATCTTCGCGATGGCCAATCCGGAGCCGGAGATCGGATACCACGAGGCCAAGGAGGCCCGCGACGACACCGTCATCGTCGGCACCGGCCGCTCCGACTTCCCGAATCAGGTGAACAACGTCCTCGGCTTCCCCTTCATTTTCCGGGGCGCCCTCGACGTTCGTGCCCGCGAGATCAACGAGGAGATGAAGATCGCGGCCGCCCGCGCCCTCGCCGACCTCGCCCGCAAGGACGTCCCCGACTCGGTCCTGAAGGCCTACGGCGATCAGCCGCTCCAGTTCGGCCCCGAATATATCCTCCCCAAGCCGGTCGACCCGCGCGTGATGTTCGAGGTGGCACCGGCCGTGGCACAGGCGGCCATCGAGAGCGGCGCGGCCCGGAAGTCCATCGACCTCAGCACCTACCGCGAGGAGCTCGAAGCCCGCCTGGGCAAGTCCCGCGAGATGATGCGGGTCGTCCTCAACAAGGCCAAGACCGACCCCAAGCGGGTCGTCCTCGCCGAGGGGACCGACGAGAAGATGATCCGCGCCGCCTACCAGATCACCGAACAGGGCATCGCCCACCCGATCCTCCTCGGCGACCGCGAGGCCATCTGGACGGCGATGGACGACCTCGGACTGGACTTCGATCCCGAGATCGTCGACCCCGCCGTGGACGAACTCGACGCCTACGCGGACCGGCTGTACGAACTCCGCAAGCGCAAGGGGATCACCCGCCGCGAGGCGAACGAACTCGTCCGCGACGGCAACTACCTGGGGAGCGTGATGGTCGAGATGGGCGACGCCGACGCGATGCTGACCGGCCTGATGCACCACTACCCGTCGGCGCTACGGCCGCCGCTCCAGGTGATCGGGACGGCCGAGGACGCCGAGTACGCGGCCGGCGTCTACATGCTCACCTTCCGCAATCAGGTGGTCTTCGTCGCCGACGCCACGGTCAACCAGGATCCCGGGGCGGCCGAGTTGGCGGAGATCGGCCGCCACACCGGCGAGTTGGCCCGCCGGTTCAACGTCGAACCGCGCGCGGCGATGCTCTCGTATTCGAACTTCGGGAGCGTGGACAACGAGGGGACGCGCAAACCGCGGCGCGCCGCCCGGATGTTGCGCGAGGATCCCGCCGTCGACTTCCCGGTCGACGGCGAGATGCAGGCCGACACGGCGGTCGTCGAGGACATCCTCGAGGGCACCTACGACTTCGTGGAACTCGACGACCCAGCGAACGTGTTGATCTTCCCCAACCTGGAGGCGGGGAACATCGGCTACAAGCTCCTCCAGCGGCTCGGCGGCGCCGACGCCATCGGGCCGATGCTGGTCGGGATGGACGAACCGGTCCACGTCCTCCAGCGGGGCGACGAGGTCAAGGATATCGTCAACCTCGCGGGCGTCGCCGTCGTCGACGCACAGGAACGCGACGCGTAGTCACGCGTTCGCCGACGCGGAGGCGTGTCCGCGCTCATATATCGCAACTGTTCACCGGTGGTTCGCCGGACTGCTCTGGCGAACCGCCGGTACTGACTCACAACAAACGGTATCAGTCGCCCGCCCGCCGTTCGGCCCGCGACGGCGGCGGAATTTCGCTCCCGGCGTCGGCACGGCCGTCCTCCGGCGCACGCTCGCCGGACGCGGGAATCACACACCGGTCCGTTCGGCGGTTGACGTGTGCGTACTGATCGGGGGCGTTGGCGAGCGGATGTGCGGGGTTGACCCGGCTGTCGATGCGGGCCGCCCGTAGCTCCTCGAAGTGGGCGATCCGTGCGCGGACCCCTCGCCAGTGGTACTTGCCGTGTGTCGGCACCTCGACCGGATGGGCGGGTTCCCAGTCGGGGTGGCCGGCCGCGAGGGTCGCGTCGTTGACGTTCGCCGCTAGGTCGTCGTGGTCGACGAGGACGCCGACGCGGGACCCCGGCGGGGCACGGGCCGCGAGGACGTCGAGACCGAGGTGGAGCGCCCGATACTCGGCGACGTTGTTGTCGGGCGGCGTGTCCGGCAGCGCGATCCGTGCGACCCGCCGACCGTCGCGCGTCTCGATGACCGCCCCGAGTCCGCCACCGTCCGCGCGGTAGGAGCCGTCGGTGGCGACGTAGAAATGTCGGTGGTGTGTGCGCGGCGGATGCGCGATGTGGGGCGTGGGCGAGTCGTCGAACAGGTCCCGGAGCGTCGAACGGCCGTGAACGGCCATACGATGCGTTTGGAGTCGGGTTACTTAAACGTACGGCGGAATCCGGCCCGTGTTCCGCCGATCGAACACCCTGCCCGCTTCTCGGTGCCGCGTCACGCTCCCGCCACGCGCGGTCCGCCCGTCGTGTCCGACACTCATACGGATTATTGTACCTGTTCACCGGTGGTTCGTCGGGGTTGTCCCGGCGAACCACCGGTACTGACTTACAATAAACAGTGTCAGTCGTCCGAGATGGCCTCCGACCGCTCCCGTCCCGAGGTGTCGAGCGACCCCTCCACGGTCCGATGGGGGTACGGGATGGAAATCCCCGCCGCCTCGAATCGGTCCGTGACGTCCTTGACGAACCGCCCGCGGATCCCGAGGAAGTCGGAGTCGCCCGGATCCCGGATCCAGATCCGGCTCTGCAGGTCGAACGACGCTTCGTTTATCTCCATCAGCTTGACCGACGGCGCCGGCGTGTCGCTCCCCCGCCAGTTGCGTAACACCTACACGGCCGACGGGCGTCTCTGCAGCCATGACCCTGACTGCCCGGTCCCTGATGGAGACCGACGTGGAGACGGTCGCCCCCGACGACGAGGTGAGCGAGGTGCTCGGTCGACTCGCGGACGTCGAGTTCAACGGCTTTCCGGTCGTCGACAGCGAGGAGCGTGTCGTCGGCATCGTCACCCAACACGACCTCGTCCACCTCTTCGGGACCGAGGATCGGACGCTCTGGATCCCGATCGGTCTCCCGCCGTTCACCGAGACGCTCACCTACGCGGTCGACGTGTCGTGGGACGACCTCGACCTCGGCATCGACCTCGCGCGGAACGCCGGCCGGCCGATCAGCGAGGTGATGACGAGCGACGTGGTGACGGTCGTGCCCGACACCGACCTCGAGACGATCCTCGACCTGTTGGCCGACGACGAGCGGGACATCAACCGGCTCCCGGTCGTCGAGCGCGAGGAGCCACGCTCCTCGGAGAGTCGGCGGGAGGCCGACGACGGCGGCCGACTCGTCGGCATCGTCGCCCGACAGGACGTGTTGCGGGCGCTTCGCGACGAGCGCGTCGAATCGAAACGTTGAGTGCGGGCTCGCGCCGAGGGTAGGCCGTGTCCCGGTACCGAGATTTCGGCCTCTTTCTCGCGCTCGCGGCCGTCTGGGGCTCCGCGTTCATGGCGATCAAGGCGGGGCTCGCCTACTTCCCGCCCGTCCTCTTCGCGGCGCTCCGGTACGACGTCGCCGGCGTACTCATGCTCGGCTACGCCGTCTGGGCCGTCGACGACCCCTTTCCCCGCGGACGCGGCGAGTGGGCGCTGATCGCCGTCGGATCGACGCTCCTGATTGCGGGCTATCACGTCCTGCTCTTTCTCGGCGAGTCCGATCCCGCGGTGACCAGTGCCGCCGCCGCGGTCATCGTCAGCCTCAGCCCCGTGCTGACGACCGGGTTCGCTCGCGCCCTCCTCCCCGCCGAACGCCTGACCGTCGTCGGGAGCGTCGGCCTGCTCTGTGGGCTGCTCGGCGTAGCCGTCCTCGCTCGCCCGGACCCCGACGCGCTGGTGACCGGCGGCGTCGTCGCGAAGCTGCTCGTGTTCGGCGCCGCGACGGCCTTCGCCCTCGGGTCGGTGCTGACTCGGCGCATCGACGCCGAGTTGCCCATCGAGACGATGGAGGCGTGGTCGATGATCGGCGGTGCCCTCCTGATGCATCTCGTCGCCGTCGGCCTCGGGGAGTCGGTCGCGGACGTCAGCCTCTCGACGACGGCGGTCCTCTCGCTTGCCTATCTCGCGCTCGCGGCGAGCGCGCTCGGCTTTCTCATCTACTTCCACCTGCTGGATCGACTGGGGGCCGTCGAGATCAACCTCGTCTCCTACGTCGCGCCGGTGTTCGCCGCGCTCGCCGGCTGGCTCTTCCTCGACGAGGGGCTCTCTCCGGCGACGGCCGCCGGGTTCCTGTTGATCTTCCTGGGATTCCTCCTAGTCAAGCGCCGGGCGATCCGTGCGGAGCTCCCGCGGCTCGGCGCGTCGATCCGGGGGCTGGGCGACGACTAGATGTCCACGTCGCGGGTGGTGAAGGACCCCTCGTCCGCCTCGGCCTCGTACCCCTCGACCGCCGAGAGCACGATGTCGAGGACGGTGTCGGCCTCCCACCGCGCGGTGTTGATCGATAGGTCGTAGAAGGACTGATCCTCGACGTCGATGCCGTAGTAGCTCTCGTACCGCCCGGCCTCGCTCACCTCGCGAACGCGAAGCAGGGGGCCGATCGAATCCTCGTCGTCCAGCTCTTCGAGGCGGACGTCGTTGGACGCGCGCTCGTCGGGCCGCTCTATCTCGTAGCTCACCTCGTAGTCGCTGAGGCGTTCGATCCGCACTTCCTCGGGCGCGTCGAGCCAGATCCGCAGGTCGGCCCGGTTGCCCGCGAGCCACCCCGCGAGCCGCGATTCGAGGATGAACGCCTTGTTCGCCGCACCCCACTGTTCGGCGATCCGGCGCAACCGCTGGTCGAGCGCCCGGTCGATCCGGTCGTCCTCCTCGGCCTTGGCGATGAGCTGCTGGACCGACAGCCCACGATCAGCCGCGAGGTCACGGAAGATGTCGCCGCCGATGACGTACCCACAGTCGAGGGCCTCCGCCAACCCCTCGGTGAGCGTCGTCGCACCACACCCCGGCGGGCCGGAGACGGTGATGAACAGGTTGCTGTCGACTTGCCGCTCTGTGGTGGCGCTCGCGTTCGACATGAACGTTCGTCAGCACCTACGCGTCACCGTCGTTAAGAGAACACCGGTTCCGACCGATCCGAACGCCCCGATCGCTCGGCGACTTGTATCCGATATCTAAAAACAGAATAAAAAAGTGAGATAGCTCTATAAAAGGTTAGATTCCGATTCGAGACGTCGTGAACGGTGTCGTGTTGCGCGCGGTCGGGAGTGAAAATCCCCGAAACGACGCCAACGCTCTGTGGGGTATATGGGGTCCGGGGCGCATCGAGGAAACGAGGTGTCCCCGATGTCGAACTCGTCCCCCACCGCCCCCATCGACCGCTTGCCCCGCCCACACGAACTCGTCGAAGCCTGGCCCCTGCAGCGGAGCCTCGAAGTCGTCGCCGCGCCGCTCAGGTTCCTGGCCTTCTGGATCGCCGTCGCCCTCCCCTTCCTCTATCTCCCCTTGCTCGTCGGCGGCCTTCAGGGCCAGCAGGCGACGGTGTTCGCCGGCCTACTGTCCGTGAACGTCGCCGCCCTCGTCCTCGGCCACGAACACGGTCGGTGATCCGCTCCCGACACGAAGCGTAATCAATTATGTACCTGGGAACGGAGAGGTGTCGTATGCTCGGCCTCTCGCAGCGAGGACTGATCGGGATCGTTCTGATGGTCGTCGGCACCGCGGCCTTCTTCCCGGCGGTGTTCCCCGGGACCACGTTCACCGTCGACCTGTTGGCGCTCGCCGCCGCGGCGCTTTTGACCATCGGCACGTACCTCGTCGGCACCGACGTCGATGGTCGCCCCGCCTGATCGGGAGCACCTCGTCGGGAAACGGTCACGGCAGCCCGTCGAACGACCCGGTCACCCGTTCGTCCGCTCTCGCCGCCCCCAGATCCGTTTCTCCGGGATCCGGACCCGCAGGTCGGACTCCAGTCGAATCCGACAGGAGAGCCGCGGATACCCCCACCGTGACGCCAACTCGTCGTGCCAGTCCGTCGGCGGCGCCGTTCCCTCCTCGATCCGGACGCCACAGGTGGCACACAGCCCCCGGCCGCCGCAGTTCGCGCGCTCGGTGAGGCGCGTGTACGGCGAGTGACCCGCGTCGAGGAGAGCCGTCCGGAGGGTCGTTCCCGCCGGCGCGACCAGGAGGTCCCCGTCCCCGTCCCCGTCCACCACCCGGACGTACACCACCGAACAGCTCATTCCGACCCCTCGAGATCGACCATCGGTCGCGGGTAGTCGACGCCGAGTTCCAGGCCGTGTTCGGCCCGTTCGGCCGGCGTGAGCCGCCACGGTTCGTGGGCGGCCGCCGGCGGGAGCGCGTCGAGCTCGGGGAGCCAGCGGGTGACGTACGCCGCCTCGGGGTCGTACCGCTTTGCCTGTCCCAGGACGTCGAACGAGCGGTTCCGCGAGTCGTTGCCGACGCCGGCGACGTACGCCCAGTTGCCGTAGTTCGACGCGGGGTCGTAGTCGACGAGTCGCGTCTCGAAGTACGCCGCGCCCTTCCGCCAGTCGATCCGGAGGTCGTTCGCGAGGAAGGAGGCGGCGTTCTGGCGCCCCCGGTTCGACATGTAGCCCGTCCGGTTCAGTTCCCGCATGGCCGCGTCGACGAAGGGAATTCCCGTCTCCCCGCGTTTCCACCGGTCGAGCGCCGCCTCGTCGTCCATCCAGTCGACGTCGCGCTCCCGGATGCCGCCCGGCGTGAAGAACGTCGCCCCGTGCTTGGCGAACTGGAACTGGAAGAAATCCCGCCAGCGCAGTTCGAAGCGGAGCCAGTACGTCGAGTCGTTCGCGACGCGGCGGTCCTCGTAGCGGTCGATCTCCGCGCTCACCCGGCGCGGCGAGAGACACCCCTCGTTCAGCCACGGCGAGAACTTCGAGGAGAAGTCCCGGCCCAGCAGGCCGTTCCGGGTCTCCTTGTACTCCCGGAGCGAGTCGGTCTCCCAGAGGTACTCCTCGACGCGCTCCAGGGCGGCGGTCTCCCCGCCCTCGAAGTCGAGGACCGCCCGGTCGTCGTGGGACGGGTTCTCGACTCCGAGATCCCCGGGCGTCGGCAGTGTTCCGGGGTCGACCGCCGGTCGAGTCGGGAGATCGGGCACCGGACGCGGGTCCCGAACCGTCGCCGCCGACTCCACGCGCTTCCGGAACGGGGTGTAGGTGTCGTCCACCTCGTCCACGGCCATCGGGAGGTCGTCGGGGTGATAGAGCGTGTGCCCCCAGCGGCGGACGAGCGGGACGTCCTCGAGCCCGTCCGCGACCCGCCGCTCGACCGTGCGCTCCTCGGGGGTCGGCCGCGTGTGGACGTGGACCGCGTCGGCGTCGACTCGGGCTGCCAGGGCCGGAACGACCGACGACGGCTCCCCGGTCCGCACGACGAGGTCGCTCCCCCGGTCACGGAGGCGTTCGCGCAGGTCGGCGAGGGCCTCACACCGGAAGGCGACGCGGTGCCCGCCAGTCTTCTCGAACGTGAAGGAGTCCGCGCCGCCGAAGGTCGCGGTCCCGTACCGGCGTGGATCGACGACGTACACCGGGAGCAGGCGGTCGGCCGACGCCGCAGCGGCCAGCGCCGGGTTGTCGTGGAGACGCAGGTCGCGCCGGAGCCACAGGAGGGCAGTCTTCGAGGCCATCGTTTCCCGTAACGGTCACAGTCCCATCAAAGCGCGGCCGGGCTACCGTTCCTCGGCGAACCGCGCGGCGAGCGTGAACGCTCCGAGGAGGATCACGAGCAGCTGGAACCCCGAGCGGACGACCGGGAAGATCCGCTCGACGTTCTCCGGTTCCGCCCCCGGCGACGGGTCGACGCCCGTCCAGTAGTGGGTGTTCTCGGTCGTCCGCTCGGGCTCGGCCGAGAGGTCGACGAACGTCTGGACCACCCCCCGCTGGTTCGACAGCAGGAGTTCGCCGTCGACGGTGAAAAAGCGGTCGTGGAGCGGGTAGAAGGCGTTGACGCCGTTGGTCATCAGGTCGGGCAGGATGCCGCCACAGAGCAAGGCTGCGAGGGCGACCCACGCGACGCGGACGCCCCGGGTTCCCAGGCGGTCGCGGACGCGGGATCGGGCACGCAGCCGGGTGTCGTAGGCGAGAACCGCGCCGCCGACGGCGGGCAGGACGAACGTGTGCAACAGCGCCCGGTGGCCCCCCTGCACGACTAGCCCGGCGAACGTGTCCAGGTCGGGCACCGCCGTGGCCACGAGGACGGCGGCGACGGCACGGCGGTCGAACTCGTCGCCGAGCAGCGCGGCGGCGATCAGGCCGCCGACGGCGAGGTGGACGACCGTCGAGGGCATGGGTAGGCCTTGGCCGTCACGGGCTTGATACTGTCGCCGCGTTTCACGGCCACCTGCCGCCGGACGGATCGCTCGCCTACTCGGGACGCGAGACGGTCACGGATCCGAGCGACGCGAACCGGGCCTCGACGGTGTCGCCGGGGTCGAGCGACACCAGCGACGTGAGCGATCCCGTCGAGACGAGGTCGCCGGCCGCCAGCCGCTTCCCGCGGTCGGCGAGCGCCTCGACCAGCCACGCCACCACTCGCGCGGGGCCGTCGAGGACGTCGGCGCCGACGCCGGTCGCGACCCGCTCCCCGTTCCGGCGGACGGCCACGGCTTCGAGTTCGAGATCCAGGTCGGTCGGGGCGGCGGTCCGGCCGCCGTGGACCACCCGAGCCGCGAGGGCGTTGTCGGCGACCGCGCTCCCGGCCTCGACCGTCCAGTCGCGGATCCGCGAGTCGACGACTTCGACGACCGGCACGACCGCCGTCGTCGCGGCGAGGACGTCGACGGCGTCGACGGGCGGTTCCAGCGGCTCCCCGAGCCGTAGCGCGAGCTCCGGCTCCACCTTCGGCTCGATCAGCCCGTCATCCAGTCGCCCCTCGGTGCGAACCGTCCCGTCGAGGACGCGCCCGTACGCCGGTTCGTCGACGCCGAGTTCGTCCCGGATCGCCGCCGAGGTGAACCCCACCTTGTAGCCGACCGGTGGCCCCGCCGCGTCCTCGCGGCGGTCGAGCACCGCGCGCTGGACGGCGTAGCCGTCGGCGACCGTCAGCGGCTGCTCCGGCGGATCGATCGGCTCCCCCGTCCGGTTGGCCTCGTAGAGCCGGTCGGCGAGATCCGCGACGGCCGACGCGTCGATGGTTCGTGGCATCGACCGTCCCTGTGGACCGGATCGACAAAGCTTCGGGGGATCGTCCAACGTCCGGCCTTTCGGTACCCTTTTGCGCTCACCGCCCGGATTTCGGATATGATCTGGTCCCTCGGAGGGTGGGGTGACCGATGAGCGACGAGCCCCGTGACGACCTCGCCAGGCGGATCGCCGGCGAGATCACGCTCAGCTCCAACCCCGGTGCCACGCTCCGGAAGTGGCGCACGGACTTCGACGTCTCACAGACGGAGCTCGCCGAGCGACTGGGCGTCTCCTCGTCTGTCATCTCCGACTACGAGAGCGGCCGCCGGGAGAGCCCGGGCATCGGCGTCGTCAGTCGGATCGTCCGCGCGTTGCTCGACATCGACGAGTCACGCGGCGGCGGGCGCATCCGACAGTACGCCAGAGTCATCTCCGCGGGCTTCGAGAGCGACATCGTCCACGACCTCCGCGAGTATCCGACCTCGATCCCCTTGGAGCGGTTCTACGAGGTGATGGAGGCGACGGAGGTCATCGGCGGCGAGCACGACCACGTCAGCGGGCACACCGTAATCAACAGCATCGAGGCGATCACGCGCCTCCCGAGCGAGGAGTTCTACCGGCTGTACGGCCAGAGCACGAACCGCGCGCTCGTGTTCACCGACGTGACCCGGGGAGAGTCGCCGCTCGTGGCCCTGCGTGTGGTGAACCCGACCCCCAACGCCGTCGTGCTCCACGGTCTGGAACCGGCGGATCTCTGGGAGCACGCGACTGAACTCGCCAAGATCGACGGGTTCGCCCTCGCGGTATCGAACCGCGATCTGGATACGGCGCTCGCGGAACTCCGCGACCTCCCTTAGTCGACGTACTCGTAGGTTCGCTCGTTCATCCGGCCCCAGCCGGTGAAGACGAACTCCCCGCCCGGGACGGTGAACTCCTCCAACTCCCGTTCTTTCTCGTGGTTGTGGGCGTCGTGGACGCGCCCGTACTCCTCGAAGCTCAGGTCGTAGCGCCGGGAGAGTTGCTCGTCGATGTCGAGTGCCTCGACCTCCTCGCGCCACCCCTCGGCGACCGTCTCGGAGTGGATCTCCGCCTGCGCGCCGGAGCCGTAGGAGCCGAGGAGGAGCTTCTCGCCCGAGAGCGCCCGCCCCGTCTCGGCGGCGGTCTTGAGCGCGCTCGCACGGGCGACGTGGACCGACCCGGTGTACCAGTTACCCACCTGTCGCGAGAGCGTGAGCGTCGGGTCGATGGCCCGCGCGTACCAAGTGTCGTAGGTATCGGTTTCCTTCAGCGCGTCCATGTACTCGCGGATGGCTCCCTCGTAGGCGTCCCAGTCCTCGAAGTCGGTTTCGCGGGGCTGGCGTCCGATCTCGTCGGCGAGGCCGTCCTCGACTTCGGTGTCGCGGGTCATGTGCCGGAAGCCGAGCAGCGCGGCCTTCCGCACCATCCCCGGGAACGGCGTGTGGAAGGGGATGTACGCGTAGTCGTCGGGGTGGGTGCGCCCGGCGACGGACTCGAAGTCCTCTAGGGCCTCGCGCATCCGCGCCAGATACACCTGCACGGAGCGCTTGCCGTCGACGCTCGGGAACTGCTGGTTGGGCTTCAGGAAGTCCGTCTCGTCGGCGCTCCCGTAGCCCTGGTGGGTCGAGAGTTCGACCACGTTCGGGTCCTCGTCGACGAGCATCGCCACCGCGCCCGCCCCCTGCGTGGCCTCGCCGGGATCGCCCCGGGCGTAGAGCGCGGTGTCGGTGGCGATGACCAGCGCCGCGCGGCCCCGGTTGCGCCCCGCCTTGATCCAGTTGTACGCGTCGTCGATGCTCTGGGTGCCAGCCACGCAGGCGAACTTCCGTTCGCCCTTGTTCGCGTGGTGGAAGTCGCCGTCGTAGACGTCCTCCAGGCAGCCGGCGATGTACGTCGAGACGGGTTTGGAGTTGTCGAACGCGCTCTCGGTCGCCACGTCGATGCGGCCGATGTCGTCCGGTTCCAGCCCCTTCCGGTCCATCAAACGCTTGGCCGCGTTCGCGCCCATCGTGACGATGTCCTCGTAGGTGTCCGGGAACGAGGAGGCCCGCAGCCCCAGCCCCTTCGTGTACTTCTCCGGGTTGTCGTCCTTGGCCGGCGCGAACGTCTCGGCCAGGTCCAAGGCGAGTTTCCCCGTCCAGATTTCGATTGCGTCGATGCCGACGGCTGTCATACCCTCGGGTTGCGGGAGCCGCTATATGGGTTTGTCGATGCAGGATACGTCGGACGTCGAAATACGGGTTCGGCGAAAGCGAGGTCGACCGGAGGAAGGCCTCGTGGCGAAACGGGGTGCGCGTAGCGCGGGCCCCGAAGTAGAAGCGAGGCCGCGGAGTGGAGTGGCGGCGATGACGACGGTCGGTCAGCCCCGAATCAAGCGAGGTGTGACGATCGGTGAGACGAACGGCGAGAACCACGGAACGGAGAACGACGCGACCGAAGCCTTCGTCGCCGCAAGACCGAGAGGTCGTTCGACGGCACGAGAGCGGATGTCGACGCGGGCGGTCGACCCCGCATCGATCCGACGAGGACGGATCGATGCTTCGAACGGGGCTTTCAGTCGTTGCCGTTGCCGTTACCGTTACCGTTGCCGTTGCCGTTACCGTTGCCGTTGCCGGCTTCTTCTTCCTCTTCTTCCTCTTCTTCCTCTTCTTCCTCTTCTTCCTCTTCTTCCTCTTCTTCCTCTTCTTCCTCTTCTTCCTCTTCTTCCTCTTCTTCCTCTTCTTCCTCTTCTTCCTCTTCTTCCTCTTCTTCCTCCGACTCGTCCGAACTCGTCGGGATATCGCCCTGTTCGATCTCGCCCTCGCTGTCGACGGCATCGATCTGTCCACCCATGTCGGATTCGACCGGTTCCTGCCCCGTCACCGTCGTCTCCGTCCGGAACAGCATCGTGTTCGAGGGGTCGTCGACCAGTCGGACTGTCACCAGACTATCCGGCGCGTAGTCCCGCGAGACGGTCCACCCCTCGCCGGGGTCGAAGGCGTCGTCGCCGCCCGAGAGCGTCCCGTCGCTCCAGGCCAGTCCCGTCTCGCTCCCGTTCACCTGCACCAGTAGGCGCAGGTCGTCACTCGGGAGCGAGTCGCCGCCCTGGTGGGACAGGACGATTCCGTCCGTGTCGATCTGACCGGTGACGGTCGCCTCCGGCGTCTCCGAGGCCTGCGTGACCGTGCCCATCGCGTACGCGCCGGCGACGCCGACGGAGACCACGACGAGGCCGACGACGAGGATGGCGCCGACGAGTTCGGTTTGGGCGCGGTCGGGCATCTGTCGCCTCGGCGTTGCTCGTGAGGTGGTATGAGTCTGTCGTCGGCAGTATTAGTCGTGATATTGAGATTCGGACTCAGAGCGCGAAGTAGAAGGATTTGGTACTCCCGTCGATGAATTCGAAGGTCACGGTGATATCGGCCGCGGCCGCGCTGTCGACCTTCGTGGCGTCGCTGAGGTCGACGTCACTGCCGCCAGATTCGAACTGCTCGAGTGTGACCTCGGCGGTCGCACCCGGGGCGATTACTGCGTCCGGATCGAGCGTCTCCGAGGTGCCGTCCGTGTCGAAACCGTTGTTTCCGGGTGCTTTCGCCTCCCCATCGGTCCCTCCGCCCGTGATTTCGAGTTCGTTCGAATTGCTGCCGACCTGCAGTTCGTCGGACGTGCTTCCGTCGGTGACGCTGAACGCCACGATTTCGGCGTTGGACTCTCCCTGATTGCGGATGTCGAACCGAAGGCGACCGTTCGCGTTGCCCGGTTCGCCACCGGGTGCACCGTCGTAGACGACCCGATCGGCTTCGGTCGACTCGCCACCCCCCAGCGACACTACCGTCACGTTGATCCGCACCGACTCCGGCTCGTCGCCATCAAAAGTCGACGGGTCCAGAGGCCGCTCGAAGCTGAAGTTGATACTGTCGTCCCGAGCAGAGGAGAGCGAGTCGGGGGCGACGTACTCGTAGATGACCTGTCCCTGTCCGTCCGAGGTTCCGTTGTTCGGGCGGATGGCGGCGTCCGAGCGGTTGACGCTCGCGCCGACCGTCACGCCGGAAACGGGGTTGTTGTAGCCGTCCCGCACTTCGAGGACGATCCGACGGGTGCCGCCCGTGGTGACGCTGTCGGCGCCGTCGACGACCGTCAGATACCGCTCGCTGGTGTCGGTGACGCCGGTGCCGACGCCGACTTTCGCCATCCGCAGGCGGTAGGTGCGGTTCGACACGAGGTCGACGGTCAGGGTGCCGCCGCTCACGGTTACGCCGCTCGCGTCGCCCGCGATCCGACCGCCGTTCGACTCGTACTGGTCTTCGAGCAGGCGCTCCCACTCCTCTTCCGAGAGGTCCGTATCGACTTCGATGTCGATGTCGCTGCCGTTGACGGCGACGGTCCGATCGCTCGCGCTGACGGGCGTGGGACTGACCGACACCGCTTGGGTTCCGCTCCGGCCCAGCGACCCGTTCAGCGCGACGACGTAGATCAGGTTCCCCTCGAGGAGGCGCTGGCCGGTCGCCGCCCGGCTCCCGCCGTCGAACTCGTTGTAGAGGACGGTGTCGTCGTAGACGGTCCGTGGCGCGTTCTGGTAGACGCTGTAGTCGGGGTCGTACGTCAGCCGCTGGCTCGCGTACGAGCGGTTCGTCCCGTTCCAGTAGTCCGCCGTCTCGTCGTTGATAGCCGTGGCGTTGACGAGCGTCACGTCGCCGCCGGAGTCGGTCGCGAGGCGGCCGCTGGAGGGTGGTGGGTTCACCGCGACGATCCGGGTCGGATAGCGCGTGCCGAGCGGTACCGTCGTCGGGCTGGTGCGCTCCGCGGCCGCAGTCCGTAGAATCCCATTGCGTACGTCCTGCAGGCTCTGCTGAACCTGCTGGTTGTGGTCGAACTCAACGCGCTCGTTCTGGTCGGGGACGACCGTCGACTGGTAGAGCGCCAAGCCGATGACGAGAAAGCCAAGGAGGAGGATGGCGCCGACTTGGAGGGCGGCGGCTCGCCGGTCGTCCCGGAATCGCATAGCGAGCCTTTGCCACCGGCGTTCAAAAGGGTGCCGGCCCGAATATCAGTCTTCGTTCTCGTCCTCTTCGACGACTTCGGGGTCGCTCATCGCGCTCTGGAGGCTGTCCAGCCCGTTGACCCACTCGGAGACCAGGCCGTACTCCAGGTCCTCCACGAGCGCGATGTCGAGTTCGTCGCCGTCGATGATGCGCGTTCCGGCCTGGACGAGGTAGCCGAGCGCGGCGTCTAAGTCCTCGTTGGCCTCGGCGTCGGCCGCCGCGTGGACGTACTCCTCGATGGTACCGTCCTCGGCCGGGCCGGCGGCGATGTACTCCTCGGCGGCGTAGAACACACAGACGAGGCTCGTCTGGACGCCGTCGACCAGCATCCGCTTTTCCTCGTCCTCCAGGTCGACGTCGTCGAGGACGATGTCGCGGACGCCGGCGAGTTCGTCGATCGCGGCCTCCTCGTCGAGGCGGCCGTCCTCGTGGGCGCTGATGATCTTCGCGACGGCGATGGCGGCGTCGTCCTGCAGGTTGAGCAGGAGTCGCGCCGAATCCTCGTTCTCCGGGTCGAGGTCCTCCTCGGCGACCCTCCCGATCCAGTTCTGCCAGCGGTCTTCGGTGTAGAACGTGTCCTCCACGTCGGTCATACCCTGACCGAACGTTCGTGGACTCAAAGGCCTTTCCTATGTGCCCGTTGGTACCCGTCGAACGCCGATCTCAGCCCGTCAGCGTCGCCTCGGTGTCGATTCCGTAGACGCGGGCGGGCGTTTCGACGTGGGCTAGCCTGATCGCGTCGTCGTACCCCTCCGAGCGTAGCATCCGGACCCGCCGGGGGACCGTCTTCGGCCCCATCACCGCGCCCGGCCGGTCGGGGTCGTCGACGAAATCCGTCTCCATCAGGAACGGGTCGCCCCGCTCGGCGGCCTCGCGGAGCCACTCCTTGCGACACATCACGCTCGGCGTCGGCCCCGCGAGCGTCGCCCCCGCGTAGTGTTTCACGACGCGGTGGGCCGACAGCCCCCGATCCTCGGCCCAGGTCGCGATTTCGGTCAAGTCCTCGCTGGCCTCCGTGTGCAACTGGACTGCACAGTCCAACTCCGCCCCCAGTTCGAGGGCGTACCGGAGGACCGCGTTCGAGGCGTCCCACACCTCCTCGGGGACGTCGTAGTGGGGGCGTCCCGACTTGAGCGCGAGCGCGCGCCCGTCGCGGACGTACTCGGCGGCGACGTCCAGTCCCGCCCGCATCAGGTCCCGTGCAGCGGCCGCCGAGCGGCCACGCTCGTCGACGAGCCGCGAGATCAGGCCGGGGTGAACGCCCAGGACCGGCCACGCGCGGCCGGGCAACAGGTCGTCGGCGTCGGCCACCACCTCGAGCGTCCGCTCGAAGACGGCACGGAAGTCCTCGCCCGCATCGGCCTCGACGCCGAGGTGCCACGACGGCTTGTTCACCACGAGCAGGTGCGTCCCGCCGAGTCGGCGGAAGTCACGGACCGCGTCGAGCCCCCGCCCGGCGTCGGGATCGAGGTGGAGGTGATCGTCGAGTACCGGGGTGTCGAGTTCCGGGTCGGTCACGGGTGTCCCTGGGGGCTCGGCCGGCAAAACTCGGTCGGATCGTCCCGTCGACCGCGCCCGATACGGGCGGCCGGAGAGTATTCGCCGTCGGTCCGACCGGGGCGTTCCCCGGGACTACGATCACCGTTTGACCCATCAGGACCATTACGTACCACCCGTCCGAGATACCGCGATAACACGATGGATCGACGCCTCACGATCGTTCTCTCGGCGACGATAGTCCTCCTGG
Organism: Haloplanus salinarum; assembly: GCF_009762275.1. NCBI lineage: Archaea > Methanobacteriati > Methanobacteriota > Halobacteria > Halobacteriales > Haloferacaceae > Haloplanus > Haloplanus salinarum. The sequence goes on from NZ_CP034345.1 coordinate 2,890,073, forward strand.
CCGGCTGTGCCGCACCCGCGACCCCGTCCGACGGGACGGGATCCCCGACCCCCGACGGGGAGTATCCCGAGGGTGCCGGGCCGAACCACGTCGACTTCGCGGCGCTCGACGCCGACAACCGGAGCGTCGCGGACAGCCCCCGGGATCACTGGGAGTCGTACGCCATCGTCTATACGGCGCCGCCCGAGCGTCGGCTCGTAGAGGGGAACTACTACATCGACTCCTCGACGGGTGCGATCATCGGCGAACGCTGGAACGACGCCCGGGTCTACATAAACGGGTCGACGTACGCGTTCGTCCAGCCGGCCGATAGCGTCCCCGAACGCGAACGCGAGCAACTCGACGCGGACGATTCCTTCGTCTACGACGCGGCCACGGACGCGTACTACCGGTACGACCGGAACTACGGAAGCGTCGCTCCCACCAACATCGGGCGCCATCCCGGCCTCCTCGACGCGTACACGTGGGAAGCCGTCGACACGACGACACACCACGGCGTCCCCGTCGTCACCTACCGGGCGACCGGTAGCCGCCCGGACACCCGTGCACCGCCGGTCGTCGACGGGACGCTCCAACTCGGGGTCGACGATGGCGTCGTGTACGCGTTCGACGTCACCGTCGACGCGGACGGTGACGACTATCGCTACACGTACGAAGTCAAGCCGGCCCCGTTTCCGGAGCACGAGTGGGTAGACCAGGCCCGGGAACTGAGCGCGGAGAACGCCACCGCCACGGAGTGACTGCGTTCGCGCCCCGTGGCGTTTCTGTCGGCTGACTGCCGGCTCAGTCGAGGGTGACGCTCTCGCCGGCGGCGTTCCGGAGCGCGTCGGAGCGGCCGTGTTCGCCGGGCGCGATGGCGAGGGTGCGGAGTCCCTGGGCGTTGGCCGTCTCGACGGCCGGCTTGAAGTCCGTATCCCGGGAGGCGACGGCGATCACGTCCGCCCGATCCTCGACGGCAAAACGGGTGAGGTCGACCGCGAGTTTCACGTCGACGTCGCCGCTGGTGACGATCACCTCGAACCCGCGGGCCTCGGCGGCCTGAATGAGTTCGGGCGTCGCGTGCTCGTCGACGTAGAGCCGGGTTGTCGCCGGTCGGCCCGCGGCGGTCGCCGCCTCGCGCACGTCGTCCAGGTCCACGTCGAACTCCTCGCGGAGGACGTTCGGCCCGTCGACGAACAGCGCCACGCGTGGCTCGTCGTCCCCGCCGTCCGACAGCCACCCGAGGGGGTCCATGGGCCTCCTACCCCGCTCGCGGACATATACGTCCCGGTTCCCGGACGGCCGGGGTACGGACCGAGCCACGACGCCGTCTCCGGAGTTCCGACCGTCGGCGGCGACGCCGTTTTGTGTCGTGCCGTCCCACTCCCGGTGTGTCAGGCGGTGCCCTGTCCCTGGAGGGGACGCCCTACGACCCCACCGAGTTCTCCCGGCTGTGGGTCGTCGCCACGACGACCTACGGCGTCGGCGACGTGGTGACCACGATCGCGCTCGTGCAGTTCAGCGCCTCGGTGAGCGAGGCCAACGCCGTCCTCCGGACGGCCATCGACGCCTTCGGCCTCTGGGGGCTGGTCGGGCTCAAACTCCTCGCCTTCCTCGTCTGTCTGGGGATCAGCCTCGCGGGCGCCCGGGACGCCGACCCCCTGCTCTACTACGGGCCGCCGACGACCCTCGCACTCGTCGGCGCGTTCACGACCGCGTACAACGTTCGGCTCCTGTTCGGCTAGAGCGTGTTGCGGACGAACTCGGAGACGACGACGTCCTCCGCGGAGCGCAGGCGGTACTGCACCGTCGACCGCGGCAGGCCGAGATCCTCGGCCAACTCGGCGACCGTCGCCTCGCGCGGACGGGTGTAGTAGCCCGCCTCGACGGCGTGGGTCAGCGCCTCCCACTGCTCGTGGGAGAGCTGGAAGGCCGTGCGGACGTCGGCGTCCCACTTTCCCGACTGCCGGAGATGGGAGAGCTCCAGCGAGAGGCCGTCCCGAAGGTTCGACTCGATGGTGTCGAACAGCTCGCCGACGGCCTGCTCGCCGGGATAGAGGATCTTCCACCGGTACCCGCCGTCCGTCCGACAGGACTCGAAGACCACGCCCTCGCCGACGTGGTCCAACACGAAGTAGGGTAGCGAGTGACACCGGTGGACCTCCTCGCGGTAGGTGTAGATCGTCCGCGAGGTCGGCGTCCCGTCGAGGACGTGATACTCCCGCCGGGAGTCACACCCCGGCTGGTCCAGACACTCGTTACAACGCCCCTCGTCGAGGAACACGTCCGCGAACGCCTCGATCCCCGCCTCCGGGCCGTGGACGTGGTCGATCCGCCACATCGTCGACGGACTCGAATAACAGGCCGACGATCGACAGGAGAGGGCGGGGTACTCGTGGAACACGTCCATCAGCGCGTCGGTGCCGGGCTCGTACGCTACCGAGAACTCGATCTCCCTCATCGGTCCGTGATCGGCAGCTGTTCGCTCGTCACGTACTAAACCGTTCCGAACGACCCCGTGTCGAACGCCGATACGGAATTCGCACTGGACTGGTTATAGACGAATCGACTGCTGCGGTCGGTCGCACGGCGGGAGCGACCTCCGTCACGCCCGGACGCCCCAGAAGAAGGCGATGCCGAGGACGGTGACGACCGAGAGTAGGAGCTGGAGGGGCGCGCCGACGCGCAGGAAGTCGGAGAACCGGTAGCCGCCGGGACCGTAAACGAAGAGGTTCGTCTGGTAGCCCACGGGGGTCATGAACGCCGTCGAGGCCGCGAACGTCACCGCGAGGACGAAGGCGAAGGCGTTCCCGCCGATGGCCTGGGCCGCGTTGGCGGCGACCGGGATCAGCAACACGACGCTCGCGTTGTTGCTGATGACGCTCGTCAGGAGCCCGGTGGCGAGGTAGAACACCCACAGGACGCCGATCGGTGGGAGGACGGTCGCCGTCGCGGCGACGGCCTCCCCGAGTAGCGTCGCGGCCCCCGTCTGTTGGAGGGCGATCCCCAACGGGATCACCCCCGCCAGCAGGAAGATCACGTTCCACTCGACCGACGAGTAGAGCTCCGTGGGTTTGAGAACGCCGGTGAAGACCATGGCCACGACGCCGGCCAGCGCCGAGACGACGATGGGGAGGAGGTTCAGCGCCGGGAGCGCGACGACGCCGGCGATGATCCCGACCGCGAACGGGATCTTCTCGCGCCGGTAGGTGGTCTCGTCGAACTCGTGGGCGACGATGAAGTCCTCGTTGTCGACGAGGCGAGTGAAGCTGTCGGGCGGCGCCTGCACGAGCAGCGTGTCCCCCACGCGGATGCGGATATCCTCGAAGCGGTCCCGGACCACGTCGCCGTGGCTCCGGAAAGCGAGGACGTTCGCGTCGTAGCGCTGACGGAACGTCGAACTCGCCAGCGTCTCGCCGACGAGCGACGACCCCGACGGCACGACCACCTCGACGAGCATCGGCGGCTCGTCGTCCGGACCTAGGTCGTCCTCGGTCTCGGGGCCGCCCGACAGGGAGAGGCTCTCGGCCTCCAGGATCCGTTCGAGCGTCTCGCGGTTCGTCCTGAGACGGAGCGTGTCGTTCGGACGGATCTCCTTGCGCGCGAGGGGGTCGGAGAACCCCTCCCCGCCCCGGAGCAGCTGTAACACGTCGATGTCGAGGTCGTCGTCGCCGAGCGCCTCATCGACGGTCTGCCCGACGAGCGGCGACTCCGGCGGAACCTCGACGTCGGTGAGGTACTCCTGGAGGTCGTACTCCTCGACGAGGTCCTCGTCGGCCGGCACCCGCTCCGGCAGGAGCCGCACCCCGACGGTCCTGAGATAGAGGGCGCCGACGACGAAGACGACGACCCCGAGTTTGGTGAACTCGAACATCCCGAACGCCTCCAACCCGAGGGCCGGGTTTTCGGCGCCCAACTGTGCCGCGATGTCGCTCGCGAGGATGTTCGTCGAGGTCCCGATGAGCGTCAGCGTCCCCCCGAGCATCGAGGCGAAGGAAAGCGGCATGAGCAGCTTCGACGGGGAGGTCTTTCCCTCGTGGGCGAGGTCGGCGATGACGGGAACCAGGATGGCGACGACCGGCGTGTTGTTGACGAACCCCGAGACCGGCCCGGTGACACCGATGGTCGCCGCGAGTTGCTTGCGCCGGTCGCTTCCCGCGAACGCGGCCATCTTCCGGCCCAGCAACTGGACGAGACCGGTCCGGTTGATCCCCGTACTCAGGATGAGCATCGCCAGGACGGTGATCGTCGCGGGGTTGGCGAACCCGGAGATGCCCTCGCGTGGCGAGATCTGCGTCCACGGTTCGAGGACCATCAGGAGGACCATCACCAGGATGGCCGTGACGTCGACCGGGAACCGTTCCGTCGCGAAGAGCACGAGTGCGAGGAGGATGAGCGCGAAGACGACGAGCATCTCGACCGTCACGGGCGTCGACGTTCCGGGAACGGCAAGCGCGACCGAGACGACGGACATAGCGGAGGCAGACACGGGCGTGTCAAAAGGGCTGGTATCTCCCCCGTTTTTAGGCGTCGTCGTCAGCCGCCTGGAGCACGAACCGTTCGAGGCGGGTGTCGTCGACGGCCGCCACCTCGAGGAGAGACCCACCCGCTTCGATCCGGTCGCCCACCTCGGGAACCCTGCCGAGACGGCTGCAGACGAACCCGTCGATCCTCGACGTCGTCGCTCTCGAACTCGGTGTCGAGCCGATCGTCGACGATCCGGCACGGGAACGCCGCCGCCGAGCGACGCGCCGTCCTCGCGCCGCTCGATCGAGGACTCCGGAGCGTCCGTGTCGAACTCGTCCCGGATGTCGCCTCCCGGACGCTCGCCGGCTGTCACCCGATTAATCGAAACGACAGGAACTGTGAAAACACCATCACTTTAGGCCGTCGAAGGACGATTCGTGTTCCATGACGAGGCATCCCGTCCGCGACGCGGGCGGTGACGACGGCCGCCCTCGCACCGCCTGACACATGGACGCCACATCCGACGTTTCCACTGGAACGGGACACGACGAGGGGGCGTACCGACGGCTCCTCGAGGGGACGGCCGCTCACGCGACGTTCATGCTCGACGCCGACGGCGACGTTTCGATGTGGCCGGCGGTGGCCCGCAGCCTCTACGGTCACGACCCCGACGCGATGGTCGGCCGGGGACTGGAGCGGCTCTTCGCCGACGATCGGGGGACGCCGCCACCGCTCGACGACCTGTTGGCCGAGGCGGCGACCGCCCCGATCGAAATCGAGGGTTGGCACGTCCGGGACGACGGATCGGTGTTCTGGGCGACCTGTACCGTCTCGCCGCTCGGGACCGACGGCGCCGACGGTTACGCCGTCGTCAGCCACGACACGACCGCCAGCAAGCAACGCGAGCGGATGCTCGAACGCCAGAACGACCGGCTCAAGGAGTTCACGGACATCCTCTCTCACGACCTCCGCACCCCGCTGTCGGTCGTCGACGGCCGTCTCGAACTGTTCCGGGAGACCGGCGACCCGGAACACCTCGCGGCCATCGAGGCGACGACCGACCGGATGGAGGACCTCGTCGACGACCTCCTCCGCGTGGCCCGACAGGGCGACGTGGTCGAACGGCCGGAGACGACCGATATCGGGCGTGTCCTGGATATCGCCAAGGAGGGCGCGCTGTCGGGCGATGCGACCTGTACCTACGACCCGGTCCCGGCGGTGATGGCCGATCCGGACCGGCTGGTCCAGCTGTTCGAGAACCTTCTGCGGAACAGCGTGGAACATGGTTCCACGAGCAGTCGGCGCGAAAGCGCCGACGACACCGTCGAACACGGTTCGACGGGCAATCGGACGGAGTCCGGCGACAGCGAGGGATCGGAGATCCCTCGGGAAGCCGGCAAAGCCGGCGCCCCCCCGGTACACGTCGCCGTCGGCCCGCTCGAAAACGGGTTCTACGTCGAGGACGACGGCTCGGGCATCCCGACGGCGGACCGCGACCGGGTGTTCGAACACGGCTACACCACCCACGAGGACGGGACGGGATACGGCCTCTCGGTCGTGCGTTCGATCGTCGGCGCTCACGGATGGGACATCACGGTGACCGACGCGGCGGGTGGCGGCGCCCGGTTCGAGATCACGGCCGTCGACTTCACCGGCGAGCCGTAGCCGTCGGCCACGACGCGCCGACTCCCGGCCGTCGGGCGTATCGAGGGGGAGCACCGGACGACGTTGACACTCGGGAGCCGTGCGAGTCGCTCGACGGGAGTAGTGGATCACCGGCCGCCGGCGCGAGTGCGAACCCGACCACGGGGTGGCCGGGTCGGCACGCAGTAGAACGGTGGTTGGGACACAGAACTCTGCGTGCCAAGAGGGACCTTCGAACTCTCCCGATATATCTCTTTTGTGATCAAATGCGTCACATCGCGGTCCAGTTCCTCGATCCGTGGAACGGCTGTTTACGAGCGATGCCGACACTGTAACCGATCGAATCACAACAAAAACGTCATCTGAGAGATCGGGTTACGAACGGCGAACGACGGCGTTACCTTTCGAGTCCGTCACTCCGCTAGTGACAACATCTATCCGGCCCGACGGAGAATCGGGTAGCGAATCACAGGGTCATCCCGTGAGGTTGGGACACATGACCACGACAAACGACTTGGAACGGGCGGTCGACGTACTCCAGCAACTCGGGCTCAAGGAGTACGAAGCACGGTGTTTCGTCGGCCTCTCACGGGTCCGTGCGGGGACGGCGAAGCAGTTGAGCGAGATGACCGAGGTACCCCGAACCCGAGTGTACGACGCGATCCGGGTGCTGGAGTCACAGGGACTCGTCGAGATCCAGCACTCCAGCCCACAGCAGTTCCGGGCGGTCCCGTTGGCCGAGGCGACCGAGACGCTCCGCGACCGGTAGGACCGCGTCGACCGCCTCCACACGGCCCTCGAGACGATCGAAGTCGTCGACGAGGACGACGGCAAGGCGATCCAGGAGGTGTGGGCGATGTCCGGACGGGAGGCTATCGAGAACCGGGCCGACGACCTCATCGCCGACGCCTCGGACGAGGTCGTCCTCGTCGTCGGCGACGAATCCCTTCTCACCGACGACCTCGTCGACACCCTCGACGGGGTCGACGACGACGTCGACGCCGTGGTCGGCGCGCTGACCGAACCGCTCCAGGAGCGGATCGCGACGGCCCTCCCCGACGCCACGACGTTTCTCTCCGGACTGGAGTGGCTTCGGCGGGCGGGAACCGACGAGACGGCGATCGGTCGCCTCCTCCTCGTCGACCGGGCGTCGATCCTGGTGAGTTCCATCGTCCCCGACTCCGGGGAGGAACAGGCCATCTTCGGCGAGGGGTTCGGCAACGGCCTCGTCGTGATCGCCCGCCGGCTCATGGCACAGGGGCTGGCGTCCATCGACGACCCACACGAGTGACGCACGCCGTGATCGCCCCCGCACCGCGCTTCGCTATCGCGACATAGGATTTATCCACCGTCCGGGCAGTCCCGAGCGGACCAAAGCATTAGGATCCGAGGCGTCGTTGCGTCGGTATGGGTCTACGGAAGCCACCCTTGCGGGAGACACACGCCTCGCGGGGTGCCTCGTTCACCGAATTCGGCGGCTGGGAGATGCCGGTGGAGTTCGACTCCATCAGTACCGAACACGCGGCCGTCCGGGAGTCCGCCGGACTGTTCGACGTCTCGCACATGGGCGAAATCGAGGTGTCCGGTCCCGACGCGACGGCGTTGCTGAACCGGTTGACCACCAACGACGTGACCGAACTCGATCCGGGTGACACCCAGTACGCCTGCATCACCGACGCGGACGGGATCATCCTCGACGACACGGTGGTGTTCCGGCTGCCCGACGACGCGGGTCCCCGGTACCTGTTCGTCCCGAACGCCGGGCACGACGAGGAGATGTACGAGCGGTGGGTCGATCACCGCGACGAGCGGGGCCTCGACGCGACGGTGCGAAACACGACCGAGGAGTGGGCGATGCTGGCGTTACAGGGGCCGGACGCGACGAACCTCGCCGCCGACGCGACGAACGGCGCGACCCGCGACGTCGACCGGTTCGAGGCCTCGTTTTTGGAGGTGGCGGGCGTCCGCTCGCTCGCGTCACGGACGGGCTACACCGGCGAGGATGGCTTCGAGTTCCTCTGTCCGTGGGACGAGGTGGAGACGGTGTGGTCGGCGTTCGACTGCCAGCCCTGCGGGCTCGGCGCGCGCGACACCCTCCGTCTGGAGATGGGCTTTCTCCTCTCGGGTCAGGACTTCGACCCCGAGGACGAGCCCCGGACGCCCTACGAGGCCGGCATCGCCTGGACCGTCGACCTCGATACGTCGTTCGTGGGGCGTGACGCGCTCGAACGCGTCGAGCGCGAGGGGATCGACGAGCGGTTCCGGGGCGTTCGGTTGCTGGAACGGGGCGTCCCGCGACACGGGTACGAGGTGGTCGACGCCGACGGCGACCACCTCGGCCACCTCACCAGCGGCACGATGAGTCCCACGCTCGGCGAACCCATCGGCCTCGGCTACCTCGCGGCCGACGAGGCACCCCCGGGAACCCGCGTTCGGGTCGTGGTCCGGGGCGAACCGAAGCAGGCAAAGGTGGTCAGCCCACCATTCATCGACAAATGAGCTTCGACGTACCCACCGACCGGCGGTATCTGGAATCGCACGAGTGGACGACGACGGACGGCGACACCGTCCGCATCGGCATCACCGACTTCGCACAGGACGAACTCGGCGACGTCGTGTTCGTCGAACTCCCCGACGTCGGCAGCGAGGTGACCGCCGAGGCGGAGTTCGGCGTCGTCGAGAGCATCAAGGCCGTCTCGGACCTCCTCTCGCCCGTGTCGGGGACGGTGACCGCCGTCAACGAGGACCTGTTCGACGCGCCGGAACTGCTCAACCAGGATCCCTACGGCGACGGCTGGATGCTGGAGGTCGAACCGAGCGACGAGAGCGAGTTCGACGACCTGTTGACCGCCGACGAGTACCGCGACAACGTCGAATAGCGCCGATCAGGCCTCGGCGCTGTCGATGCCGTCGATCCGGATCAGCTTGTAGTCACACTCGGTGCAGGTCCACTTCGTCTTCTCCCCCAGATGCATCGTCGTGCTCGCGGTCCGCCAGAACCGGTCGTTCGCACACTCGGGACAGTCGCGGGTCATCTCGAGGCTCATGTCCCCGACTCCGGGGCGTGCCGTGTTGAAGATACTGATTCCCGAAACGCCTCGATAAATCGCATGTCGCGATAGCGAACCAGTGCTCCAGGGGCGAAGAGTGGCAGTATTTCAACCGTCGACTCGGAACACGCGAGCGATGTATCTCGTGATCGTCGGAGCGGGCGACATCGGCATATTCCTACTTGAAATCGCAACCACCGGCGTCAACGAGGTGGCCGCCATCGAACGCGACGAGGGCCGGGCCGATCGGGCGGCGAGGCAGTACGACTGTCTGGTGATCAACGACGACGCGACGACCAAGGAGACGTTGCAGGTGCTGGTCGTCGGCGTGATGGTGCTCGGGAGCGCCGCCGGATCGACCGTCGGGGGCATCAAAATCGCCGTGGCTACACCATCGACCACGGCACCGTCAGGTAGTTCTCGCGGGTGTTCCTCCCGAGAAACGCCGTCGTGACCGCCCGCCTCGGCGGCCGAACGCTCGACCGGGCTGCCATGGAACGGGAGTTCGGCGAGGCTGCCATCGTCTCCCTCCTGTGGCTCATCGCCCTCGTGGGGAGTCTCGTCCTCGTCAACGTCGTCGGCCCCGAGTTCGGCTACGCCGACGCGCTGTTCGAAGTCGCCAGCGCCCAGGGCAACGTCGGCCTCTCCTCCGGCAGCACCGGCCCGACGATGTCCCCGGTCGCCGAGGCGATGTTCGTCCTCAACGTGTGGATCGGCCGCCTGGAGATCATCCCCGTCCTCGTGTTCGTCCGTGCCGGGCTGTACGGCCTGGATCCGTGACGGACGGGGGATCGCCGGCCCCGTCAGTCCTCCTCGGGACGCACTTCGCCCTCGGGGTGATCCTCCCCACGCACGTGATAGAGGTACGGACCGTGCGGACAGTCGTCGCAGCCCTCGCCACAGTAGAACCGCTTCACGACTTCGGTGTAGCCCCCTTGTCGGTCGCCCGAAGGATGTCGTCACCCGGCCCCGGCTCGACCGGCGACTCCCGCTCCTCGTGAAACTGGTGGCGTTTCCGGGCGTGGATGATCGTGTTTCGGAGTTCCGCGGGTGTGAACTCCGCGAGTTCCGCCGCGAGCGAGTCGGGGAGCCCCGCCGGCGGGGTCGGTGGGTTCGAAGCGTCGGTCATTGCGGGACTCCGCCACGGATTCACATAACGTCACGGCCGCGACGGGTCGCCCCGCTCGGTACCGCCTCACTCCGTCCAGAACGCGCCGGTGAACATCACGAACACCGGGATGATCTCCAGCCGGCCGATCCACATCAGGAAGACCATCAGCAGTTTGCTGGTCGAGGGGAAGTCGACGTAGCTCCCGAACGGGCCGAGGAAGCCGAATCCCGGGCCGATGTTGCCGATGGTCGCCAGGCTCGCGCTGATCGCTTCGAGCGTCGTGATCTCTAGGCCGACACGCCCCGCGTCGAGCAGGATGAGGATCGTCGCCACGCCGAAGGTGAGGAGATACAGCAGCGTGAACCCGTAGATGGCCCGGATCACCTCCTCGTCGATGACGTGGCCGCCGAGCCGAACCGGTTTGACCGCGTCGGGGTGGGCCGTCGTGAACAGCTGTCGGCGGATCCCCTTGATGACCACCAGCCAGCGGACGACCTTGACGCCGCCGCCGGTGGAGCCGGCCGACCCGCCGACGAACATCGCGAACAGGAGGAGCCCCTGTGCGGTCGTCCCCCACTGTGCGAAGTCGCTCGTCGCGTACCCCGTCGAGTTCAGGAGCGAGGCGATTTGGAACGTCGCCTGCCGGAGCGAGTTCTCGACGGCCCCCTGCGTGACGCCCCCGAGTTCCAAGGTTGGCGCCGACCCCGTGAAAAGCAGGCCCCACAGGACGACGATCAGGCCGGCGTTCGCCCCCAGATAGGCCTGTAGCTCGCGGTCGCGGAGGAACTCGGCGTAGTCGTCCTGGACGAGCAGGTAAAACAGCGCGAAGTTCATCCCCGCGATTAGCATGAAGGGGATGACGGCCCACTGGACGGCCGGCGAGAACGCGGCGATGCTGTCGGCCTGCGGGGAGAACCCGCCCGTCGGCAGCGTCGTGAACCCGTGTGCGACGGCGTTGTAGGCGTCCATGTTCGGCGCCAGCCCCGCGTAGTGGAGGCCGAGCAGGATGAGGACGTACAGAACGGTGAAGGCCAGATAGAACAGCCAGAGGAGCCGGGCGGTCTCGGCGATCTTCGGCGTCAACTTCTGGAGTTCCGGTCCCGGGGCCTCCGAATCGATCAGTTGCGCGCCGTTGACCGCCGCCTCGGGGAGGATGGCGACCATCAACACGATGATGCCCATCCCCCCGAGCCACTGGGTGAGCTGGCGCCACATCAGCAGCGCTCGGGAGTGTTGGTCGAAGGATATCTCCTCGGTGACGGTCGCCCCGGTCGTGGTGAAACCGGACATCGACTCGAACAGCGCGTTGATCGGGTGTCGGAGCGCGGATTCGGTGCCGTAGCCCGCGACGACGTACGGGATCGCGCCGATGATCGCGACGGCGCCCCACGCCAGGGCGACGAGGAGGAACGCCTCCCGGGCGTCGAGTTGCGGGTCGTCGGCGAACCGCTCCAGCGCGAGGCCCACGGCGACCGAGATGCCGATGGACAGCAGGAAGGCGACGGTGTCCTCCCCGTAGACGAGGCTGAGTGCCAGCGGCACGAGCATCGCGACGGAGAGATACTTGATGACGGTCCCGGTGAGCGCGACGCTCTGTCGCCAGTCCACTCGAATCGACATCACGCACTCCAGTCCATTATCCTACGGTCTCCGTTCGTGCCCGGAAAAATTTCCCGTTCTCGTCGGGACGCCGACGCTACAGGTTCGACCCGCTCTCGCCGCCCTCGATGGGCAGGGCGACGCCGTTGATGTAGCCCGCGCGGGGCGAGGAGAGGAAGGCGACGGTGTCGCCGAGTTCGATGGGGTCGCCGATGCGTTCGAGGGGGTTACCCTCGGCCCAGTCGGCCAGCCCCTCCTCGTAGCTGTCGTAGTCACCGCGCTCGATGGCCTGTTCGATCAACTCCTCGATGCGGCTGGTCTCGTGGGGACCTGGCAACACCGCGTTCGCCCGGACGTCCGGCGCGAGTTCCTGCGAGAGGGTCTTCTCCAGCCCCACGACGGACATCCGCACCGAGTTCGAGAGCACCAGCGAGTCGATGGCCTCCTTCACCGACCGCGAGGTGATGCAGGTGATCGTCCCCTGTTCGGACTCCCCGAGGTACGGGGCGGCCTCGCGGACGGTCCGGACGACGCTCATCACGAGCAGGTCGTAGGCCTCGTACCAATCCTGATCCGTCGTCTCCAGGAAGGGGCCGGAGGGCGGCCCGCCCGCGGAGGTGACCAGCGAGTCGATGCCCCCGAACGCCTCGACGGTTCGCTCGACCAGGCGCTCGATATCCGCCCGCTCGGTCAGGTCGCCCTGGACGCCGATCACCTCGCCGTCGCCGACGTCCTGCAGTTCGTCGACGGTCGCGGCCAGTCGGTCCTCGTCCCGGCCGTTGACGACGACGTTCGCCCCCTCCCGGGCCAGCGCCCGTGCGGACGCCTTGCCGAGGCCGCTGCTCGATGCGGTGACCAGTGCGCTCGTGCCGTCGAGTTCGAGGTCCATGTCCGTCCCCTCCGTCCGGGAACGTATAAATCCGGTCGGAGGCGGTAAGCCGCGCGGACGGGTGTCCGCGCCCCGGCCCGGACGCCCGTCAATCGGTCCGGGACGTCCAGAGGCCCTCGCCCTTGGCGTGGTCGGCGGCCACGTCCTCGTCGAGTTCGACGCCCAATCCCGGCCTCTCGGGGACGGCGATCCGTCCGTCCCGAATGAGGGGATCCGACCGGACGAGCAGGTCGTCCCACCAGTCCACCTCCAGCGCGTGGTACTCGAGATAGTCGAAGTTGGGGACGGAGGCTCCCAGGTGAACGCAGGCCATCGTCCCCACCGGGCTACAGACGTTGTGCGGCGAGAAGGTGATGTAGTTCTCCTCGGCCCGGTTGGCGATGGCCCGGGACTCCGCGAGGCCGCCACAGGTCGTCGGGTCGGGCGTCACCACGTCGACGGCGAAGTCGTAGAGCAGGTCGGAGAACTCGTGGACGCGAAAGCGGTTCTCGCCGGTCGCCAGCGGCGTCGACGTCGACCGGGCCACCTCGCGCTGGGCGTCGACGTTCTCGGGCGGTACGACGTCCTCCAGCCACAGCAGCTCGTACGGCTCCAGCGCCCGGGCCAGGCGCTTCGCGGTGTCGAGGGAGTAGTCCCAGTGACAGTCGAAGGCGACTTCCGCGTCGTCGCCGACGGCCTCCACGACTGCCTCGACGATGGCCTCCTTTTCGGCCACGTCCGCCGCCGACAGCCGCCCGTTGAACGGATCGGGATCGTTGTCGGCGGGCGTGTCGAGGTCGAACTTGATCGCGTCGAAGCCCAACTCGACCGCCTGGGTCGCCGTCTCCGCGTACGCCGCGGGTTCGTAGGCCGCCTCGTCGCCGTAGTCGGTGTACCCCGTGTCGACGGCGTAGGCCTCCCCCGCGTGGCAGTCACAGTAGAGCCGCACTTCGTCGCGGTACTTCCCGCCGAGCAACTGGTAGGTGGGGACGTCGAGGAGCTTGCCCGCGAGGTCCCAGAGGGCGATTTCGACCCCCGAGGCCGCCGTCACCACCTTCCCGGTCGTCCCGCCGTGGCCCGACGTCTCCTGGACCAGCCGCCGGAAGAGTCGTTCGACGTCGAGGGGGTTCTCGCCGACGAGGAAGTCGGTCATGTACCCCATGATGTCCGTCACCCGGCCGCCGCGGTAGGACTCGCCGAGGCCGGTGACGCCGGCGTCGGTGTGGATCCGCACCAGGTTCCAGTCGAAGTTGCCCTCGATCACGGCCGTCTCGACGTCGGTGATCCGGACGTCGCGGGCGTCGGCCCGCCGGCTCGGCCCCGCACCGTAATCGCGCATTCAAGACCGCCTCCCGTCGCGGCGGCCGTCCGCCGTTCGCTCCACGTCGGTCGACTGTGTCGATACGTCGGCACGCCTGTCGCGTCGCTCGGCCATGGCCGGCGTTTCGACGGCCGGTACTAAATGTCTATGTGGACCGACCGCACGCCGGGGGGTTTACGGACCGCTCGCCCCGAGGGTTTCCATGCGCTTTCCCGACGGCGACGTCGTCGACGCCGCGCTCTCGGACCCGGCGCTCCCGCGGTTCGCGCGGGTCCGCTACGACCCCGAGACGCCGACGCTCGACGACGTGCGTGGCCGGACTCGCACCGAACTCGACGCCCTTCCACTCGAGGACCTGCCGACCGGCGCGACGGTCGCCGTCGGTCTCGGGAGTCGCGGCATCCACGACGTCGTCCCCATCGCCCGGACCGTCGTCGACGAACTCCGGGCGCGGGGGTTCGACCCCGTGGTCGTGCCGGCGATGGGGAGCCACGGCGGGGCGACCGCCGAGGGCCAACGCGAGGCGCTCGCCGGCATCGGCCTCACCGAGGACGCCCTCGGCTGTCCGATCGACGCCCGGATGGAGACGACGACCCTCGGCGAGTCCGCCGTCGGCGCCCCCGTCCCCTTCTCGACGGCCGCACTGGCGGCCGACGGCGTCGTCGTCGTCAATCGCGTGAAGGCCCACACGAACTTCACGGGGCGGTTCGAGAGCGGCCTGACGAAGATGGCGACCATCGGCCTCGGCAAGCGGGCCGGGGCGAAGGCCGCCCACGAACACGCGCTCGACGAGGGGTACGTCCCCGTCATCGAGGCGGCGTACGCGGTGGTCCGCGAATCGACGCCGCTGCTGGGCGGGATCGCCGTCGTCGAGAACTTCCACGACCGCACCGCGGCCGTGGAGGGCGTCCCCGCCGCCGACCTGCCCGACGCCGAGGAACCCCTGAAGGCCGCCGCCGACGAGTACATGCCCACGCTGCCGTACGACGACCTCGACGTCCTCGTCGTCGACCGCATCGGCAAGGACGTCTCGGGGGCGGGGATGGACACCAACGTGATCGGGCGGTACCGCGTGTTGAACGCCGACGACCCCGCGTCGCCGTCGATCGACCGGATCGTCGTCCGGGGGCTCACCGAGGCCACCCACGGCAACGGCAACGGCATCGGCCTCGCGGACCTGACCACCCGGGCGGCCGTCGAGGACCTCGACCTCGATCAGGTGTACACCAACGCGCTCACCAGCAACTCGCTTCGCAAGGCGACGGTTCCGGTCGTCCTCCCCGACGACCAACGCGCAATCGTCGCGGCGCTCTCGACCATCGGCACCTACGATCCGGAGACGGTCCGGATGGCGTGGATCCGCGATACGGGCCACCTCTCGGCGTTCCGCGTTTCCGAGGCGCTGGCCCGCGAGCCCCCCGACGCCGTCGAGGTGGACTCGTGGCTCTCGCTCTCCTTCGTCGACGGGGAACCGTCCTTCGAACCCGTCGACCGGGATTAACGCACCACGTCCGCCTCGACGCGTCCGACCCCGTCGATTTCGGCCCGGACGTGATCGCCCGGTTCGACGACCGCCGCGCCGGGCGTCCCCGTCGAGATCACGTCGCCGGGCTCCAACGTCATCACCTCGGAGTGGAAGGCGACGAGTTCGCGCGGCGAGAAGTGCATGTTCCCGACGACGTTGCGGGCCGCCACCTCGTCGTTCACGACCGTCCGCACCTCGACGTCGGCGAGGTCACGTCCCGGCTCCGGGACTGCGACGTGCGGCCCGAGGACGAGGAAGGTGTCGAAGCTCTTCGCCCGCGTCAGGAACCGCGGGTTGCGCTGGAGGACGTCCTCCGCAGTCACGTCGACGACGGGGACGTAGCCCGCGATGACCGCCGCGGCCTCGTCGACGGCGACGTTCCGGCAGGTCCGGCCGACGACGACGGCGAGTTCCGCCTCGGCCGTGACGCGGTCGGAGACGTCCGCCGGCGGCAGCCGGATCGGCCCCCCTGGCCCCGTCGCGGCCGTCGCCGGCTTGAAGAAGCTGGCCGGCTCGTCGGGCGGCTCCTCCGAGAGATCGGCGGCGTGGTCGGCGTAGTTGAGGCCGATGCCGAACAGCTTGCCGGGGTCGGCGAGCGCCGGACCGAGGGTCAGCCCGTCGCGGCCGACCCGCCCGGCCGACGCCTCGTCGGGGTCGACGAGGCCGCCGGACGCCGCGGGCAACACGTCACGGACGCTCGACGCGTCGGGGTAGGCCGCCGCGAGCGGGACGAACCCCGCGTCGTCGCCGAGCAGGGGCCGCCCGTCCGCCGTGCGGGCGAGGTATCGCATCACGCCCACCCCCGCGGGCGGGCCGTCGGTACGCCGTGGTCGTCGGTCGTGGGTGTCACGCCCGGAGTGGCGCGGCCGGCGCTAATCAACGTTGGGCCCGTTCGTCCGCCGCCGTGGCGGGTCGCTCCCGACGCTCCGCCCGCCGAGCGTCAGAACGGCGCGAGCAGGTACCCCGCGCCCGCGAGGCCGAGGACTGTCGCCACGGCGCCCCCGACGAGTCGCCGCCGTGCGGTGCCCTCGATGGACGCCTCCAGCGCCGCCTCGGCCCGGTCCGAGACGACGAAGGGCCCCTCCCGCGGCGTCGTCACGGTCGGCCCGTTCCCGTCGGACTCGACCCGTCCGAGGACGTACACCGACTCGCCGACGTCGACGGTTCCCTCGGTGTATCGTCGGTGGCCGTGTTCCGTGCCGACGTCGACGACGTTCGTCACGGATCCGGTGTCCTCGTAGAGGCCGTGATCCGCGTGGAGGCGCCGGATGCCGGGCGGCGGATCGGCGTCCGGCGGCAGTTCCGTCTCCACCGCGAACGACGCGAACTCGGCGAGGGCGTCGTCGATCCGGACGCCCTCGGTGGCGGTGACGCCCGTCGTCCGCGTCCACTTGCCGGCCGTCTCCCGCTTCGAGATCGGTTCGCACGCGACCGAGCCGGTGTCGTCGTCGACGCGGAACGGGGCCGACTCGATGCCGCGAGCGACCTCCCGCCAGCGCCCCCGGTCGCCGCGTTCGTCCCACTCCTCGACCGTCCAGGCGGCGACGACGGCCTCCCGCCCCGAGACCGGCGCGGTGATCGGGTCGTCGACGGGGGTCGCCGTCCCCTCGACTTCGACGCGGCCGTCGGCCGGGAGCGACCCGATCGGCGTCGGTTCGAGGGCGGCCATCCGGGCGTGGACGCGGCGACGCTTCCACCCCGTGTACACGCTCGCCGCGCCGAGCGCGACGAGGACGACCGGCACGGTCAGCAGATCCGACACCATGCGACCCGATCGACCCGGAGCCCACATAAACGGTTTCGCCGACGGGCCGAGCGGGAGCGAAGCGTAAAGGCCCGGCCGGCCCTACCGCCCGACGATGACCGACAGCGCCGGGATCGAACTCACGGTTCGGGCCGCCGAGAAGCGCGACGCGGGCCGCGGCATCGCACGCCTCCCGGAGGCGGCCCGGAAGCGACTCGGCGTCCTGAGCGGCGACGCCGTCCTGCTCGAAGGCGACCGGACGACGGTGGCGAAACTCTGGCCGGCGCGGGCCGGCGTCCCCGACGACGCCGTCCTGATCGACGCCGGGACGCGGGCGAACGCCGGGGTGGCCGTCGGCGATGCCGTCCGCGTGCGGACGGCCGCCGTCACGGACGCCGAGTCGGTCACCCTTGCGGTGCCGACGGGTGTCGACGCCGACCGCGACGCGGTCCGGCGGGAACTCCGACGGGAACTCGACGGCCGCCCGCTGCGGGCCGGCGACCGGATTCGGGTCGAGAGTCTCGACCCCGGCGCGTTCGTGGTACGGGAGACGGCCCCCGCGGGCGCCGTCCGGATGGTCGAGGCGACCGACCTCCGCCTGCGCGGCGGGCCCGCCGACGCGGCGGCCACGCGACCGAAGGATGCCCGCGACGATCCGGTCTCGCGCGACGGGCCGACCGACGGGGCGGACGGCGACGCCGGCGCCGGCCGCCGCCCGACCACCGGGATCACCTACGAGGACATCGGCGGCCTCGACGACGAACTCGACCTCGTGCGGGAGATGATCGAACTCCCGCTGTCGGAGCCGGAGCTGTTCGCCCGGCTCGGCGTCGACCCACCCAAGGGCGTCCTGCTCTACGGGCCGCCGGGCACGGGTAAGACGCTGATCGCCCGCGCGGTCGCCAACGAGGTGGACGCCACTTTCGTCTCCGTCTCGGGGCCCGAAATCGTCTCGAAGTACAAGGGTGACAGCGAGGAACGACTGCGGCAGGTGTTCGAGGACGCGCGCGAGAACGCCCCGTCGATCGTCTTCTTCGACGAGATCGACTCGGTCGCGCCGGAACGCGAGGAGGGCGGCGGGATGGAGGATCGGATCGTCGGCCAGCTCCTCTCCCTGATGGACGGCTTGGAGGCGCGGGGCGAGGTGATCGTCATCGGCGCGACCAACCGGGTCGACGACCTCGACCCGGCGCTCCGGCGGGGCGGGCGCTTCGACCGCGAGATCGAGATCGGCGTCCCGGACGAGACGGGGCGCCGCGAGATCCTCGACGTCCACACCCGCCGGATGCCGACGGCCGACGGCGTCGACCTCGACCGACTCGCCGCCCGGACCCACGGCTTCGTCGGCGCCGACCTCCAGTCGCTGGTGACGGAGGCGGCCATGTCGGCGCTCCGCCGTGCCCGCCGCGAGGGGACCGCCACCGACGACATCTCGGTCGCCCGCGAGGACTTCGAGGCGGCGATGGCGGCCGTCGACCCCAGCGCCATGCGCGAGTACGTCTCCGAGGCGCCGACCGAGGGCTTCGAGTCCGTCGGCGGCCTCGAGGAGGCGAAAGCCACCCTCGAACGGGCGGTGACGTGGCCGCTCACCTACGATCCGCTGTTCGAGGCGGCCGACGCCGACCCGCCCGCCGGCGTCCTGCTCTACGGACCGCCGGGGACGGGCAAGACGCTCCTCGCCCGCGCCGTCGCCGCCGAGAGCGGCGTCAACTTCGTCCACGTCCGGGGACCGGAACTCCTGGATCGCTACGTCGGCGAGAGCGAGAAGGCCGTCCGCGAGGTGTTCGACCGCGCCCGCGGCGCCGCCCCCGCCATCGTCTTCTTCGACGAGATCGACGCCGTGGCGACCGACCGGAATCGGGGGGACAGCGAGGTGACCGAGCGCGTCGTCTCCCAACTCCTCACCGAGTTCGACGCCGTCGCCGACAACCCCAACCTGATCGTCCTCGCGGCGACGAACCGAAAGGACGCGCTGGATCCGGCGCTCCTCCGGGCCGGCCGCCTGGAGTCCCACGTCGAGGTGCCCGGTCCCGACGAGGCCGCCCGCCGGGCCATCCTCGCGGTCCACACGCGCCGGAAGCCGCTGGCCGACGGCGTCGACCTCGACGACCTCGCGGCCCGGACCGCGGGCTACTCCGGGGCCGACCTCGCCGCGGTCTGCCGGGAGGCGGCCATGCGTGCCGTGCGCTCGGTGGCCGACGCCTACCCCGCCGCCGAGGCCAACGACCACGCCGACGAGGTGTCTCTGACCGCCGCCGACTTCGAGGCGGCGCTAGAGGCCGTCTCGCCGTCGCTCCCCGTGGATCTCTAGTCCCAGAACGACTGCGTCCGGGCGTACTGGCGCTCCTGTTCGAGGATGTCGCGATAGAAGTCGTCCTCGTCCTCGCGGAGTTTGGCGATGATCCGGGCGGCGTTGTGCGGGCCGACCCCGCGGGCGGCCATGGCGATCACCGCCCGCTTGCCGTGGCTCTGGACTAAGTTCGCCGAGCGGTAGGCGCGTTCGGTCATCCCCTCCTGCTCGTCGTCCTTCTCCTTTGCCCGCACCGCCGTGACCACGTCGTCGTCCCACGGATTCAGGGCGGCGATCCGGGTCGACTCGCACTCCGGACACCGGGGCTGGTCCGGCACCCGCCGCACCTTCGTCTTCCGCGTCCACTCCGTGCAGTGGAGGCAGGCGAGGATCACCCGGTCGTTCCGGATGCGCTCTTTCAGCGTCTCGACGACGCTCGCGTCGGCGTTCTCGGGGACGAGCAGTTCCCGGCCGCTGGACCGGCCGCCCGTGCCGATGGGCGTGTGTTCGCGGGCGGTCGTCACCTCGATGTCGCCCGTCTGGACTCCCTCTAGAACGGCCGCTGCCTCGTCGACGGCGAGGTCGGTGTGGAACACCTCCCGGACCGCCTCGTCGTACACCGGCGTATCCTCCAGGGCCGCGAGCAGGCGGTCGGCGCCGAACCGACCCTGCCCCTGATACCGCTTGAGCGCGCCGAACTTCGCGGCCACCTGCGCCAGCGTGAACTTCAGCGTCCCCGAGTTCTTCAGGGCGAGTTCCAGAAGGCCCTCCACGTGGTCCGGATCCGTCGTCTCCAGGACCTCCACCACGTCGGACGGCCCGGTGCGCCCGGGCACCTCCAGTTCGATCCGGTAGGGGTCGACCTCCATCCCCACCGACGAGCCGGTCTTCTGACCGATCAGCGCCGAACACAGCCGGCCGAGCGTCTCGTTCACCTCGTGGCCGAAGGGGGCGTTGAGGACGACCCCTCGGCCCTGCCCCTCGACGACGAGGCGGTCGGCCGTGGGCGTCGGGGCGCCCGCCTCCACCTGTCGCTCCACGGGGTCGAGCGCCTCGCGGACGGTGTACTCGTCGCCCGGATACCGCGGGAGGAACTCGCGGGCGACGGCCCGCCGGTCGGCGCCGCGTTCGAACTGCGTCGTCGCCACGTCGCGCATCTCGCCCACCTCGCCCGCGACGGCCGCCGGCACCGGAATCTCCTGGCCCGTCCAGGACGGCACCTCGCCGCCGGGGTCCTCGATGGGCGTCACCTCGACGCGTGCCTCCTCCTCGTCCACCTCGGTGATCCGCCACATCTCGCCGCGCTGGATGAAGGTCTCGCCCGGCCCGGCGAAGTTGAGGACGAACCGCTCGTCGAGGGTCCCGACCGTCTTCCGGGCGGAGAGGTCGTACACCTCGTAGGTCTCCTCGTCGGGGATCATCGACAGGTTGGCGTAGAAGTACCGCCACGTTCCCCCCGATTTCTCCAGGCGGTCGGCGTCCTCGTCGAGCCACAGGAGGCGGTTCGAGGACAGTTCGCGCACTACCGCCCGGAACGCCGCCTCCGACAGCGAGCGGAACGGATACGCCCGCGTCAGCGTCTCGTAGGCCTCGCGGGCGCCGACCTCGCCGTGGTCCATCACGAGGCCGACGGTCTGGTTGGCGACCACGTCGAGGCTCCCGTGGTGGATGGTCGCGGGCTCCACCTCGCCCGCGACCGCCCGGCGGGCGATGGCCAGCGCCTCCAGCGTGTCGTCGGGGTGGCTCGTGACGACCGTTCCCTCCGAGACGGCGTCCCGGCGGTGCCCCGCGCGGCCGACCCGCTGGAGGAGGCGAGCCACCTCCCGGGGGCTCCCGTACTGGATCACGTGATCGACCCGTCCCACGTCGATGCCGAGTTCCATCGACGACGTGCAGACGAGGCCGTCGACCTCGCCCCGTTTGAACGCGTCCTCCACCTCGATCCGGGCCTCCTTCGAGAGCGATCCGTGGTGGACGCCGATGGGCTCCTCCAGGCGCTTGAACCGCGAACCGAGCGCCTCCGCGGTCTGGCGCGTGTTGACGAATATCAGCGTCGACTCGTGGGCCGCGACGACGTCGCGGATCGTCCGCACGTGGCTGGCGATTTCGACGTCGGTCGCCAGCTTCCCCGCCAGGGCCTCGTCCTCGTCGGTCACCTCCGGTTCGCGCACCCGGAACTCGACGTTCGTTCCCGCCTCGACTTCGACGACCGCACAGTCGCGGTCGCCGGTCAGGAACCGGCCGACCTCCGCGGGCGACCCGACGGTCGCCGAGAGGCCGATGCGCTGGAACGGCCCGGCCAGGTCGCGGAGGCGTTCGAGGCCCACCGTCAACTGCGCGCCCCGCTTCGACGACGCGAGTTCGTGCACCTCGTCGACGACGACGTGTTCGACATCGGACAGGGCCGTTCGAAGTTTCTCGCCCGTCAGGGTCGCCTGCAGCGTCTCGGGGGTCGTCACCAGCACGTCCGGGGGGTCGTCGGCCTGCTTGCCCCGCCGGTACTGCGTGGTGTCGCCGTGGCGGACGTCCACCTCGACGTCGAGGTACTCGCCCCACCAGTCCAGCCGCTCGCGCATGTCGCGGTTGAGCGCGCGCAGCGGCGTGATGTAGAGCGCCGAGATCCCGAACCGGTCCTCGGCGCGGTGGATCGAGTCGAACACCGGCAGCATCGCCGTCTCGGTCTTCCCCGTCCCCGTCGGCGCGAGGACGAGCGCGTTCTCGCCGGCCGCCAGCGGCGGGATCGCCCGCCGCTGTGGCTCCGTCGGCGTCGCGAAGCCGCGCTCGGAGAGCGCCGACCGCACCCGATCGCCGAGGTGGGTGAAGGCGTCCATCCGCGACGACTCCGTATCTGCCATCGACCGCGGTAGTCGCGCGAGCCGATTAAGCTCACCGTTCGCCCACGGCCGCCGTCCCGGCTCAGATCCGCCGATACGCGCCCAGTCGCGTCCCGTCGAGTAGGTACGCCTCGGCCGCGTCGTCCAGGGCTGCGGGCAGGAACGGCGCGAGAAAGGACTGGCCCTCGACGTTGATCCACGTCCCGCCCGAGCGGTCGTTGAACGCGGGGAAGACGACGAGCTCCGGCGGCGGATCGGGCCAGGAAAGCGCCGCCGGGTCGACGCCCAACTCGTCGGCGAACGGGTCGGCCCGCAGGGGGCCCCGGAGCCACGTCTTCTCCGTCCGGCCGCCCCCCACCTCGTCTTCGAGGCGGACCTGCGGGTGCTCGTGGCCCATACAGAGCGTCCGGGCGCCGAGGATCGACCGATCCGGCCAGGTGTGACCGTGGACGAACCCCACGTCGCCGCGGCGGTGGCCGCCGGCGTCGGCTACCGTCAGCCGGTCGCCGTAGGCCTCGGCGACGCCGCCGTCGTGGTTGCCGGGGACGAGCGTCAGCGGCAGCCCCCGATCGTCCAGCGCGTCGAGGAGGGCCACCACCTCGTCGCGCTCGTCGACGCCCGGGTCGCCGATCCGGTGGATCAGGTCCCCGAGGACGATCACCCGATCCGGCTCGACCCGCTCGACTAGGGCGAGCAGGCGCGTCCGGCGGCCGTCGGCGTCGCTCCGGAGTTCGACGCCCCGCTCGTAGCGGAGGCCGGTCTCGATGCCAGCGTGATAGTCCGCGACGACCAGCGCGCGCTCGTCGCCGCAGTCCGCGACCGCCGCCGGCTCGCCCGGAACCGGTTCGACCGCCGCCATCAGATCGCCTTCAGGCTGTCCTCGCTCGGCTCGTAGCACTTCCCGCTCATCAGCGCGTCCTCGATGGCGTCGGCGACGGCGCCGGGGTCGGCGCCGTACTCGTCGACGACCGCCGCCACGACCGCGTCCCGGGCCGCCCCGTCGCCGTCGTCGAGCTCGTCCATCGCCTCGACGGCCACAGCCTCCAGGTCGACGTCCGCGGCGCCGGTCGCCCCGTCACCGCCCTCGTCGGTCGTCGCGGCCGATCCGGCGTCGGCGTCCCCCCCGTCGTCGGCTGCCGTTCCGCCCTCGGTCCCGGTCGCGTCCGCCTCGGCGTCGAGGTCCTCGGGCCCGGGAACGTCGATGCCGGCCTCGCCCGGCTCGTCGACCTCGGCCCCGCTCTCGAAGCCGACGTCGAAGGACTCCTCGACCTCGCGGCGCTCCTCCTCGTCGAGTTCGTAGAGGTCGTCGGCGGACTCGTCGGGGTCCCCGACGCCGCCGTCGAAGTCGCCGGGGTCGTCCGCCGTCTCGCCGGCGTCGTCGAAGTCGCCGAGGTCGTCCGCCGTCCCGCCGGCGTCGTCGAAGTCGCCGAGGTCGTCCGCCGTCTCGCCGGCGTCGTCGAAGTCGCCGAGGTCGTCCGCCGTCCCCGACGACTCGGCGGCCGACGGCTCAGGTTCGGCGTCCCCGGGTTCGGTCGCCGTCTCGGGGCCCGTCCCCGTCGCGGCGTCGGCCCCCGTCTCGGCCGCGGCGGTCTCCGCCGACCCGGCCTCGCCGTCGTCGGTCGACGGTGCGGCGATTCCCTCGTCGGCGGACGCGTCGTCGGCGACGCCCGCCCCGTCGCCCGCGTCGGCGGTCGTCGTGGGGTCGATCGACCCCGCGTCGCCCGTCACCGTCGCGGGGAGCGGCCCGAGCGACGACGTGCCGGCGTCGCCAGGCGCGCGGTCGAGCGAGCGGACGGCGTCGCGGTCGCCGGCGACGACCTCCAGGGCGTCGAGGGCCACCCCCCGAAGCGCGTCGAGGTACGCCGTCGTCGTCCCGTAGTGATCGAGGGCGACCTCGATGCCCGCGGCCGTCGACGCGTCGTACCCCCGGTCTTCGAGGATCGACCGCAGCGCCTCGCCCTCGACGTCGAGCGTCTTGGCCTCGGCCATCGCGGCGATGCGACGGAGCGTGGCCTCGGCGGCCGACACCGTCCACCGGTCGCGCGTCTCGGCGTCGACCTCGGCGACGCTCTCGGGGCGGACCGAACTGTAGACCCGGTCGCCGTCCTCGGGTTCGAACGTGCGGGCCTTCCCCGTGAGCGCGACGAAGGCGGGCGGGTCCGCCCGCTCGAAGAAGGCGGCGGCGTTGGGCTGGTACTGGCCGGCGTAGGAGACGAACGCCCCCGTCGGGTCTACGATCCGGGCGCGGA
This sequence comes from Haloplanus salinarum, assembly GCF_009762275.1. Lineage (NCBI taxonomy): Archaea > Methanobacteriati > Methanobacteriota > Halobacteria > Halobacteriales > Haloferacaceae > Haloplanus > Haloplanus salinarum. Next base: position 2,914,754 of record NZ_CP034345.1, read on the forward strand.
GGACGTCCTCGTTGACCGACTCCACTTCGGTCAGGACGCCGACCGCGAACAGGCGGTTCACCCGCGCGCCCGTCGGCGTGACGACGTACTTCGGGGCGCGCTCCTCGTCGCTCTCGGCGTAGGAGACGGTGGCGTCGTCGAACTCCGCGGCGAACAGGCGGTGGGCTACCTCGCGCCGCCCCGGTCCCGCGTCGTCGCCGTCGTCGGCGGAACTCATCGCGCCACCCCCGCGAGCAGTTCGCTCGCGCGGTCGGCCGGGTCGTCCGCGCACTCGACGAACGTCTCGGCGTCGAGGTTGGCGCCGTACTCGTCGACCGAGAGCGACCCCCGAACGCGGTACTCGCGGCCGACGATCCGGTCGCGGATGGCGTCGGCCACCACCTCCTTGTCCATGGCGTCGCGTGCTTCGGCCTTCGCCTCCTCGATCCCGCCGCCGTACACGTCGGCGGTCAGGTCGGTGTCGAGGACGACCGTTACCGTCCCGGTGCCGTCGTCGAGGATGGCCTTCACCCGCAGGTCGTCCTCGCCCTCGACCTCGCCGTGGGCGCGACACTGGCCGTTCTGGACGACCCGTCCGCAGTCCGGACACCGTTCGATCAGCCCGGAGCCCTCCCGGACCTCGATCACGTTGCCGACGAGCTCCACGTCGAACAGCCCGCCGGACTCGACGGCCTCGCCGACCCCCAGTCGGGGGGCCGAGTCGGGCGCCGATATCTCGCGGTCGAGCCGCTCGACCGTCGAGAACTCCGTGACGTTCACCTGGGGGACGCCCCGGTACTCGCGGACGTACACGTCCGAGAGCCGGAGGGACGCCCCTTCCTCGAGTTCGGCGTGGGGATCCCAGTCGGTCACCGGCAGACGGGCGCTCTCGTCGGCGACGACCCCCGAGAGGATCTCCGTCTCGCCGTCCCGGCCGTCGATGGTCCGGCTCTCCACCTCGACGACAGTCACCTCGACGGTCCGGCCGCGGTCGCCGGGTTCGAGGTCGATCAGGTCGCGGTCGCCACCCACCTCGTAGGGCGTCTCGACGGGGTCCGAGGCGGCCGCGACGGTGGTGTTCGTCCCGAGGTTGAGTTCGGGTTTCCCCTCCCACTCGCGGACGTTCGCGTTGCCGACGGTGATCGAGTCCCCGGGCTCGAAGTCGACCGGCTCCCAGGCCGTGTAGGCGATGCGGTCGCTCCCGTCGGCGAACTCGCCCTCCCGGATGACCTGGTCCTCGCCCTGATAGCGGATCGAGCGCATCCCCTTGGTCAGGACGCGGACGGTCACCGTGACGGAGCCGTCCTCCGGGTCGACGTCGGCGAGCGATTTTGCCGTCGGCGTCGCCGAGGAGCCCCCGTCGCCGCCGTGCTTCCGGCGGACGCTCCCCTTCGCTTCCTCGATGGGCACGTTGTAGTCGAGCAGGCTCTGCAGGTCCTCTTTGACCTCCGCTTTGTCTGCGCCGAGGTCGGAGGCGAGTTCCTCGGCATGATCGTCGAGTTGCATCGGGTGGTGGGTTGGTCGCGCGGTCATAAAAACCTCGTCCGCCCCGACCCGGCCGCTCGCCGATACCGGCGCCGCTCGCGGTGAGTCACGGCCGCCACCGAAAGCGGTTTGCGCCGTCGCGCGAACGGTTCGGCATGGAAGTCGTCGTCAACGCGGCGACCAGCGTCGACGGGAAGCTCTCGACCCGCGAGCGCCGCCAGGTCCGCATCTCCGGCGAGGCGGACTTCGACCGCGTGGACCGCCTCCGGGCGGCCGCCGACGCCGTCCTCGTCGGCGTCGGGACCGTCCTCGCGGACGACCCACACCTCGGCGTGAAATCGGAGGACCGCCGGGTCGAACGCCTCCGGAACGGGCGCCCGGCCAACCCGGCGCGAGTGGTCGCCGACTCCCGCGCCCGGACCCCGACCGACGCGACGGTGTTGGACGACGACGCCGCCACCTACCTGCTCGTCTCCGAGGCGGCGCCCGACGACCGACTCGACACTCTCCGCGACGCGGGAGCCGACGTGACGGCCATCCGCGCGGGCGAGGAGCGGGTCGACCTCCCTGTGGCCCTCGCGGCCCTCGACGATGCGGGCGTCGACCGGCTGCTCGCCGAGGGCGGCGGGGAACTCGTCTTCTCGCTGTTCGAGGCGGGCCTCGTCGACGAACTCAGCGTGTTCGTCGGCTCGCTCGTCGTCGGCGGCCGCGACGCCCCAACCCTCGCCGACGGCGAGGGGTTCGTCGAGGCGTTCCCCGCCCTCGACCTCGTCGACGTCGACCGGGTCGGCGACGGGGTCGTCCTCCGGTATCGCGTCGACGGACGGCCCTGACGGTCGTGCGTGACGACGCCAGAACGACTCAACCGTTAAGGGGTTCGCACGGCTACGGGGGGTATGAGCAAGTCGACCGCGGAGCAGTCCGAACCGATCCACGTCGAGGACGACGACCACCTGAACGAACTCGTTTCGGAACACGCCGTCGTCCTCGTGGACTACTACGCCGACTGGTGTGGTCCCTGCAAGATGCTGGAGCCGACGGTCGAGGAAATCGCCGCCGAGACGGACGCGGTCGTGCTGAAAGTCGACATCGACGAACTCCAGGAACTCGCCCAGGATCGGGGCATCCGGAGCGTCCCCACCCTCGAGTTCTACGCGAACGGCGAGCAGGCCGAGCGACTGATCGGCGTCCAGGACAAGGCGGATCTGATCGACGTCATCGACGACCTTTCCTGAGGCTGCCCCTCGATCGGGCGTTCGCCGCCGCCCTCCGGCCGGTTCGTCGGGCGACGGCGCCCGCGCCCCGAATCCCGGGCCGAGAGTATATACCCCCGGAGTATCTACCTCGCCGTATGATTTCACTCGACGAGGCCGTCACCGCCCGCCTCGAATCCCACGGCGAGCGCTTCGAGGTACTGATCGACCCCGACGCGGCGCTGGCCATCAAGCGCGGCGAGTTCGATGGCGACCTGGAGGACGTCATCGCGGCCGAGGACGTCTTCGAGAACGCCTCGCGGGGCGATCGGCCCGCCGAGAACGACCTCGAAGAGGTGTTCGGGACGACCGATCCCCTGGAGATCATCCCGGAGGTCGTCACGCGCGGCGAGATCCAGATCACCGCCGAACAGCGCCGCGAGATGCAAGAGCAAAAGCGCAAGCAGTTGATCAACCGGATCGCGCGCAACGCGGTCAACCCACAGATGGACGACGCCCCGCACCCGCCCGAACGGATCGAGCGGGCGTTGGAGGAGGCGGGCTTCCAGGTCGATCCCATGGAGCGCGTCGAGACCCAGGTCGACGAGGCGCTCGACGCCCTCCGACCCGTGATTCCGATCCGCTTTGCCGAGGTGACCGTGGCGGTCCAGGTGCCCGCCGACAAGGCGGGCAGCGCCCAGGCGAAGATCCGCGAGTTCGCCGACCTGGACAGCGAGGAGTGGCAGGCCGACGGCTCCTGGATCGGCGTGCTCACCTTCCCGGCCGGGATGCAAAACGAGTTCTACGACCTGGTGAACGAGGTCACGAGCGGCGAGGCGGAGACCCGGATCGTCAAGGACGAGGACGACCTCAACGTCCGGTAAGGCCGCGGGCAGTATCGACGCGCCGCCGGCCGGCTATCCCCGCCGGAAGCCGAGGAGGAACCCGCCGGTAAAGCCCACCGACACCGAGAGCGTCGAGAGGATGGTCGACACCCAGCCCGGCGGGCCGGCGGTCGCCCCCTCGCCCGTTCGCAGCAGGCCGGCCGACAGCGCCTCCCAGTCGACGGTCAGTATCTCCCGGGATTCGAGGAACTTGAACAGCGCGAGTTCGAGGCCGACGATCAGTGCGATGATCTTGGCGAGTTTCTTGGCCGCGAAGCCGATGATCCCCCCGATCACGGCCCCGCTCCCGAACTCGATCCCCAACTGCTGGGGGTCGATCCCGAGTTGCAACGCATACAGGAGCCCGTCCATACCCCCTCTGGACCGTGCGGGGGTAAGTCGTTTGTGGCGCGCGAGCGGAGTTTAAGTGGTTCGAGCGCCTACCGCTACGGTAGAACGTGCAGGGAACACAACCGGGTCCCGACGGGTGGACGCACCGATGAGAGCCATCGTCGCCAAGCGCGTCGACCGCGGCGACGCAGATCTCGACGAGATCAAGGAGCTTGCGCGTGCCGCGGGCCACGAGGTGGTCGGCGAACTCACCCAGACCCGCGAGGAGGACGCCGCCTACGGCTTCGGCGAGGGGAAAGTCGAGGAGTTGGCGGCCCTGACCGTCGACCGCGACGCCGAGGCGGTGATCGTCGACAACCGGCTCGGCCCCTACCAGACGTACAACATCGGCGGCAAGCTCCCCGAGGGGGTCGAGGTCGTCGACCGCTTCACCCTCATCCTCGACATCTTCGGCCAGCGGGCCCGGACCCGCAAGGCACAGCTACAGGTCGAACTCGCGGAGCTTCGCTACGAACTCCCGCGGGCGGAGGCCAAGACCAGCCTCGCCAAGCGGGACGAGCGCCCCGGCTTCATGGGCCTCGGGGAGTACGACGAGAGCCGCGAGCGCGACATCAAAAACCAGATCGCCGACATCAAGCGGGAACTGGACTCCATCGCCGACAAGGAAGCGACGCGGCGGGAGCGACGCCGCGAGTCCGGTTTCGATCTGGTGGCGCTCGCGGGCTACACCAACGCCGGCAAGTCGACGCTAATGCGCCGGCTGGCCGCGGACCTCGACGTCGACGAGAACGAGGACCGCCACCCGGACCTGGAGACGACCGCCGAGAGCGAGGACCGCCTCTTCACGACGCTCGGCACCACCACCCGCCGAGCCGACACCGGTCGCCGGGACGTCCTCCTGACCGACACGGTCGGGTTCGTCTCCGACCTGCCCCACTGGCTGGTCGAATCCTTCGAGTCGACGCTCGATTCCGTGTATCACGCCGACCTCGTCCTGCTGGTAGTCGACGCCAGCGAGCCGGTCGAGGAGATGCGCGAGAAGCTCGTCACCTGCCACGACACGCTGTACGAGCGCAACGAAGCGCCCATCGTCACCGTGTTGAACAAGATCGATCGTGTCGACGACGACGAGTTCGCCGAGAAGCGGGAGGCGCTGTCGGCGCTCGCCCCCAACCCCGTCGCCGTCTCGGGGCTGACCGGCGAACGCGTCGACGAACTCCGCGACCGGATCGAGCGGGAACTCCCCGACTGGCAGTTCGAACGGCTCGTCCTCCCGGTCTCGGACGACGCCATGAGTCTCGTCTCCTGGGTCCACGATCACGGCAACGTCGAGGCCGAGGAGTACGAGGGCGAACAGCTCACCCTGGAGTTCGAGGCGCCGCCGTCGGTCGTCGAGCGCGCCCGCGCCAAGGCGGGCGACCTCGCGGCCGTCGAATCAGTCTAGCGGCCGCTTTACCTTCTCGGTCACCCGCACGTCGCTGATCGCCGTGTCCGGGTACTCGCCGTCGTCGTCCTTCTCGGCGGCCTTCACCATGTCCCAGACGACGTTCAGGCCGGTCGTCACGCCCTCCAGGGCCTCCATCTCGCAGCCGGTCTTGCCCGTCGTCTCGACGGCGACGGTCAGGTCCACCCGATCCTCGCCGACCGCGAAGTCGGTCTCGACGTTCGTGATCGGGATCTGGTGACACATCGGAATCGTCTCCCAGGTGTGTTTCACGGCCTGGACGGCGCCGACACGGGCGGTGGCCAGGACGTCCCCCTTCCCGATGTCGTCGTCGCGGATGGCGGCGACCGTCGAGGGCTGGAGATGGATCGTCCCCGCGGCGACCGCGCGGCGGGCGGTGTCGGGCTTGTCGCCCACGTCCACCATCTGCACGTTGCCGGACTCGTCGGTGTGGGTGAGGTCGTCGGCGGGGTCGTCACTCATCGGCACCACCCCACAGGGTCCGCGGGAGTTCCGGCAACAGGTCGCTGGCGAGCAACCCATACCCCTGTCGGTCGACGACCCGGTCGCCCGCGAGGCCGTTGGCGTAGGCGGCGAGGGCGCCGGCGTCGACCGGGTCCTGCGTCGCGAGCAGCGCCCCCGCGGCGCCCGCGAGGACGTCCCCGGTGCCGCCGACGGTCATCCCCGGGTTGCCCGTCCGGTTGACCCGCGCCCGCTCACCGTCGGCGATCACGTCGTACGCGCCTTTCACTAGCAGCGTGTGTCCCAGGTCGGCGGCGAAGTCGGCGACGGCGTCGAGTCGGTCGCGCCAGTCGTCGGCGCTCGGCCCGCCCATCCCCCGGAGTTCGCCCCCGTGGGGCGTACAGAGGAGCGTCGCGTCGGTGTCGACGTCGGGGACGACCCCGAGGGCGTCGGCGTCGACCACCGCCCGGCCGTCGAAGTCGGCGAGGAAGTCCCGCACGGCCGCGAGCGTCGCCTCGTGGTCGCCGAGGCCGGGGCCGAGGACGACGGCGTCGTGGGCGGCGGCGAGTTCGTGGACGTGATCCAGGTGGTCGATCCGCAGTCGGTCGCCGTCGAACGGCCGGAGGATCAGCCCCTCCTCGAACCCCTGGACCCCGTCGGCGACGGCCCGAGGACAGGCCACTCGCACGAGGTCCGCGCCGGCGCGCATCGCCGCCTGCGCCGCGAGCGCCGGCGCGCCGGTGTAGGGTCCGCCGCCGACGACGAGCACCTCGCCGAAGTCGCCCTTGTGCGTGTCGGCTGGCCGGGAGAGCAGTCGGCGGTCGCCCGGCCCCGTGAACAGTTCCGCCGCCTCGGGGATGCCGATGTCGGCGACGGTCACCGCCGCGTCGAGGGCGTCCAGCCCCGGTTTGGCGTCGTGGAAGGTGACGACCCGGTCGGCGTCGACGGCGACGCCCGCCGCCTCGCCGGTGTCGGCGTCGACGCCCGAGGGGACGTCGACGGCGACGACCGTCGCCGCCGTCCCGTTGATCGCCTCGGCGGCCGCGCGTTCGGGCTGGCGGAGCGCCCCCGTCACGCCCGTGCCGAGGAGGGCGTCGACGACGACGTCCGGATCGTCGAGGGCCAGATCCCGGGAGTCGGAGACGACCCGCGTGTCGAAGTCGGCGGCGGTCAGCGCCCCCCAGTTCTCGCGGGCGATGTCGGTGCCGATGGTCTCGGGACGGCCGAGCAGATGGACGGTCACGTCGTAGTCGTCGAGGAAACGGGCGGCGACGAAGGCGTCGCCGCCGTTGTTGCCGCGGCCACAGACGAGGGCGACGGCGGCGCCGGGGTCGGCGGCTCCCCGGACCGCCCGCGCGACGGCGTTGCCGCTCGACTCCATCAACTGCTTGCGCGGGACGCCGAGGGCGGCCGCGTTCTCGTCGACGGCCGCCATCCGCTCTGCGGTGATCATACCCCGGCTTCGCCCCGGCGGCCGTTATACTATTCGCCACGGGGAGCGCAACGCTTGTGCCCCACCTGGTCGAAGGGCGACCGTGACACGTCGGCTCTTCGGCACGCTCTGTGGGCTGGTGTTCTGTGCCAACTTCGGCCGGGTGGCCTTCGCCCCCCTTCTGGAGACGTTCCGGACCACGTTCGGGGTCGGCACGGGGGCGGTCGGCCTCGTGACGACGCTCGTCTGGGTCGGCACCGCCGTCCCCCGCATCCCGGTCGGCTACCTCGTCACCCGGGTGGCCCGCGGACGTATCGTCTTCGGGGCGGGCGTGCTCCTGACCGTCGCGTCCGCGCTGACCGCCACGACGACGTCCCTCCCGCTCCTGCAGGCCGGCGCCTTCGCAATCGGCGTCGCCTCCGGGGCGTACTACGCCGCGGCCGTCCCGCTCATCGGCGACCTCTACCCCGACGCAATCGGGCGGGCGGCCGGCATCCACGGCACCGCGGCCCAGGCGGCGGCGGTCGTCGCGCCGACGCTCACCGTCGCGCTCGTGGCCGCCGACTCCTGGCGCGCCGTCTTCTGGCTGCTGGCGGTGCTCGGTGCGACCCTGACGCTCCTCTTTCTGGTCGTGGCCCGCCGACGGGACGGCGGGGTTCCGCGGGGGAGGGACCACGACTTCGTCGCGGCGCTGGGCCACTGGCCGGTCATCCTCGCGGCCGTCGTGATGGTCGGCGGCACGGGCTTCGTCTGGCAGGGCGTGTTCAACTTCTACGTCACCTACCTCGTCACGACCAAGGGGCTGACCGCCGGTGCCGCGGGGACGCTCCTGACGGTGGCCTTCGCCGCCGGGCTGCCGGCGTTCTGGCTGGGTGGGAGTCTCGCTGACCGCCTCCCGCACGTCCCGTACATCCTGATGATCGGCGCCGGCGTCGCCGTCGGCGTCGTGGCGTTGACGGTCGCCCGGTCGACGGCCGCGCTCGTGGTCGTGAGCGTCGGCCTCGGCCTCGTCGCCCACAGCCTCTTTCCGGCCCTCGACGCGTACGTCCTCGGCACGGTGTCGGACAACCGGGGGAGCGCCTACGCCGTCTACGGCGGACTGGCGCTCGTCGTCCAGGCCACCGGGAGCGGCGCCGTCGGCGCGCTGGGCGAACTCTACCCGTTCGACGCCATCTTCCGCGGCTTCGCCGGCGCCCTCCTCGCCCTGCTCGCCTGTCTCGCGGCCCTGCATCTCCGCGGCGTCCTCCCGACCGCGTCCGGCGACGACTAGTATCAGTAGGATTACTGAATGAGATTCTGGCGAAGCGTTTTTACCCTGGATTGGTAATCCACGGCCTGATGTCAGGGTTGTTACCGTCACAGGCGGAGGGAGACGTGAGCGCGGAGGGCGACGGCGAGCTCCGCGTGTTGTCCCTGACGGACGACGACGCCGAGGATCTCATCGGCTCGCTCTCCTCCGAGACGGCCCGTTCGATCCTGACCGCCCTGGAGGAACGCCCCGCGACGGCGTCGGAGCTCGCGGAGACGGTGTCGACCTCCCTCCAGAACGTCCGCCATCACCTCGGGAACCTCGAAGAGGCCGGGCTGGTCGAGGTCGCCGACACGCGGTACTCGGTGAAGGGACGCGAGATGAAGGTGTACGCGCCCACGCAGGACTCGCTGGTCGTCTGCGTGGGCGCCGACGACGACAAGGAGCGCTTTCTCGACTCGCTGGAGCGGTTCGTCGGCGCCCTTGCCGTCCTGGCGGTGGGGGCGCTGGCGGTCCAGCGGGCGTTCGGTACCGGGGTCGTCGACCTGGGTGGCCCCGGGACGGCGCCCCGCGTCGGCGACAGCGTCGGGAGCGCGACGGGGCCGCTTCTCGGCCTGGTCCCCCCGGGTGTCGCCTTCCTCGCCGGCGGCCTCCTCGTCCTCTCGTTGCTCGTCGTCTGGGACCAATACCGTCGCTGATCCGCCATGTTCGACGCCTCCAGCGCGCGTGTCGTCCTTCTCGCGGTCGTAGTGGTCCTCGCGTTCGCACAGCCCGTCCCCTCCTCGACCGCCGACGATCGGTCGACCGGGGCGGCCACCGCGGGCGGCGATGTCGGGCCGACCATCGGCTCGACCGTCCAGCGACACCCGTCGAGCGCCGGGGCGACGGCCGACGCGCTCCGGTCGGTGCGGGCCGACGCCGTCCACGACCGCGGCCTCACGGGATCGAACGTCGAGGTCGGCGTCATCGGCCGCGGCTTCGATGCGGACGACCGCGTCATGGCCCCCCACGTCGTCGAGCACCGGCGGATCGGCGGCGATCCGGGATCGACGGCTCACGACACCGCCGTCGCCGAGGTGGTCTCCGAGACGGCGCCGTCGGCCGACCTCTATCTCGCGGGCGTCGGGCGGACGCCGACGCCCGAGGAGTACGCCACCGCCGTCGAGTGGCTGACCGACCAGGGAGTCGACGTCGTCGTCGACTCCGGGAGCTACTTCCCGAGCGTCGCCGGTGACGGGAGTCGGATCACCGCCGCCGCGGAGGCGGCGGCCGCCGAGGGCGTGGTCTTCGTCACCTCGGCGGGCAACTACGCCGACCGCCACTGGGCCGGGACGGGGACCGCGGACGGGTGGGTCAGCTTCGCCGAGGGCGATGCGGCGAACCACCTCGCGGACGGCGAACGCGTTCGCGGGCGGGTCACCGCCCGCCTGCGCTGGCAGTCCGCCGCCGACTACGACCTCTACCTCTACCGTCGGCTCCCGAACGCGCCCGACCGCGTCGTGGCGAAGTCGACGGCCGACGAGACCGGCCCGGGGGTGAGCGTCGAGGGTATCGACGTCGCGGTTCCCCAGGGGCGGTATTACCTCGCCGTCTACGCCGACGACCCCGTCGCCACCCCGGGTCGCGTGCAGGTGTTCGCCGCCAACCACGGACTCGAACACGCCACCGCCCACGGGAGCATGGTCGCGCCGGCGACGAGCGACCGGGTCGTGGCCGTCGGCGCGGCCGCGAACGGCGAGCGGGCGGCGTACAGTTCCCTCTCGGAGAACGGCACGGTGGATCTGCTCGCCCCGGCGAACGCCGGGACGCGGGCGACGGAGCTCGCCGGGACGTCGGCCGCCGCCCCCTACGTCGCCGGCACCGCGGCGCTGATGGCGTCGGGCGACCGCGACCCCTCCCCGGAACGCGTCGAGACCATCCTCGAACGCACCGCCGACGGCGACGACGGCCCGATCGACGCCCTCGCGGCCGTCGAGGCGACACGGGGGGCCGACCGCCCGGCCGCCGGGGCCGACGGGCCGGCGACGGACGCCGGCGTCGACGCCTCGACCGCCGCGACGGCCGACCGCGCGGCGAGCACCGCCGCGGCCGAGCGACCGGCGCGGAACCGATCCGACGACGGGACGCGCAACGCCACCCGCGACGACGGCCGCGACGACGAGAGCGTGCGTCCCGACGGGTCGAACACGGCAGACGGCGAGGGGACGGACGCGGACGGCGGTCGCTCCGGGAGCGAGGACGAGCGAAGCGGGCGGAGCGACGACGGCGGCGACGAGGCGCGCGACGACCGGGCGGCGAACGGTGACCGGCGGCGTGGCGGCGACGGGCGCGACACCGACGACAGTGGGGGCCGGCAGGCCAGTGTCGAGTAGCGCGTCCCGTCCGTCGGCGCTCCGCTCCGGAGGCCGGCCGTGACCCGTTCGCGGCGGGTCACCGAGTCGCGGATCGAGGAGTACTGGGACTGGATCGCCGTCGCGCTCTTTCTCCTGCTCGCGGTCGACCTGCTGACGACACTCGCCGCGGCGCGGGTCGTCGGCCGCGGTGCCGAGGGCAACCCGTTGATGCGGTGGCTGCTCGGCCGACCCACGCTCGTCGTGGTCGGCGCGCACCTCGTCGTCGTGGTGCTCGTCACCGGCTTCTTCCGCCTGCTCGTCGGCCGCCTGCGCCGGACGCCGTCGCCGGCCGACCGCTACTTCGCGCTCCTGATCGAGGTCTGGCTGGGCGTCCTCGTCGCCGTCGGCCTCGCCGTCTTCGCCAACAACCTCGCGGTGATCGTGCTGGGTCGGAGCCTGCTCTGATCCCGTCGGCGGTGCGAGCCGAGCTTTTTATCCGGGGACGTCGCCAGCCTGTGGATAGCATGGGCGAGACGTGGCGCGACGTGTTCGGCCACGAGGAGCCGTACCCGGATCAGGCCGACGGCATCGAGACGGCCATCGAGACGGCCGACCGGGGCGGCTTCGCCGTCATCGAGGGCGCCTGCGGGACGGGCAAGACGATGCTCGCGCTGACGGCGGGTATCGACCGCGTGCGCGACCCCGACTCCCGGTTCGAGCGGGTGGCCGTCCTCACGAGCGTCAAACAGCAACTCCGCCAGTTCGAGGCGGACGTCCGGACGATCAACGACGAACTCCCCGCGGACTGGCGTCCCGTCTCGGCGCTGACGCTGGTCGGCAAGGCCGACGTCTGTCCGTACAGCCGGGAGCGCGTCGCCGGGGTCGACGAGTCCACCGTCTACGACCGGTGTGAGGGTCTCCGTGAGCGAACCCGGAATCTGACGGGCGCGGAGGGCCCCACGACGGCCGCGGCGCTCGCGGACGACGCCCGCCGCGCCCAGACCGGGCTGCTCGACACCGGCGGCGGGTCGACCGCCGACTTCCTGGAGACGGCCGACGAGCCGACGCCGTATCCGCCCGACACCGCCGAGCGCGGCGACACGGAATACTGTCCCTTCTACGCGCAGTACCTCGACGACCTGCCAGAGGAGGGCGACCCGGTCGAGGCCGTTCCCTTCGACTTCGCGGACCGCGGCCTGCTCGACACCGAGGACCTCGTCGCCCTGTCGGCGGGACACGGCACCTGTCCGCACTCGATCCTCGGGGCGCTCATCCCCCACGTCGAGGTGACAATCGGCAACTACTACCACGCCTTCGACCCGCGGACGACGGAGTCGTTCACCGGCGCCCTGCTCGACGAGTCGACGTTCGTGATCTGTGACGAGGCGCACATGCTCGAACCGCGGGTGCGCGACCTGGTCAGCGACGGGGTGGGTGACGCCACCCTCCGGGACGCCGAGTCCGAACTCACCCGGGTGATCCAGCCGGTCGAGTTCGACGACTCGGGGCCGGGATCGGGAGCCACCGAGCGCGACGCGGACCTCGTCCGCGGCGAACTCGAGGAGTCGGACGTGAGCCTCGCGGAGTTGAAGGCGACGCGGTCGTTCGTGCGCGACCTGCGCGAGGAGCTCGACCGGCGGGTGCGTGCCCACCTCGACCGGGAGCGTCCGGGGTGGCGCGCGTCGATGCGGGACCTCCCGGACGACGAGATTCCGCTCCGGGACCCCGAGCGGCCGGGCCCGGACGCGTTCACCGAGTGGGCCGACGGGACGTACGGCGACGACGTGTGGGTGCGCGCCGAGGCGGTCGGCGCCGTCGTCGCGCGCGTCCTGAACGAACTGGAGGAGGCCGACCGGGAGCGGGCGGCGCCGACGGTCGGTCGGGTGCTCGGGGCGTGGTACCGCGCGGATCACACCCGGTTCTTCCGGTCGGTCGACCTCTCGCGGACGTGGAACGAGACCGAACCCGGCGACTCGTGGCGGCGGGCCTACAACGCCCGGCTGTCGCTCCACAACTGCGTGCCCGGTGACGCCATCGCGGAGCGACTCGACGACTTCGGCGGCGGCGTCTTGATGTCGGCGACGCTGGAACCGCTCGACGTCTTCCGGACGGTGACGGGCCTCGACCGCCTCGCCGACGACGGCCGGCCGGTCGTCGAGCGGACGTACGGCCTCGATTTCCCGTCAGAGAACCGCGAGAGTTTCGCGGTGGACGCGCCGGCCTACACCTACGAGAACCGCGGCGCCGTCGGCGACGACACCGAGACGCGGCGGGTGTACGTCGACGCCGTCGCCGAGGTGGCCGGGCGCGGCGGGAACGTCCTCGTGGGGATGCCGAACTACGCCGAGGCGGAGTGGATGGCCGGCCGCCTCGACGAGCGTCTGGACTCGCCGGTCCTGCTCGACGAGTCGAGCGACGACGGCGCGACCGAGAAGCTGAAGGCGGACTTCTTCGACGGCGGCGGCAAGACGCTCGTCACGAGCCTCCGGGGGACGCTCACCGAGGGCGTCGACTACCGCGGTGACCGCCTGCACGCCGCGGTGGTGTGTGGCGTCCCGCTGGTCGACACGACGCGGCCGCGAACGAAGGCGGTCGTGACGGCGTACGACCGGGCGTTCGGCGGGGACAAGGAGGGCCGAGACGGCTTCGAGACGGCGTTGACGGTGCCCGCGGTCCGGAAGGCTCGCCAGGCGATCGGTCGCGTCATCCGCGGCCCCGCGGAGCGGGGCGTCCGGGTGCTCGTCGACGAGCGCTACGCGCGGGACCGGTGGAACGGCGTTCGTGACTACCTGCCCGCGTGGGAGCGCGCGGAGTTCCAGCCGGTGAGTCCGGATATGCTGTCGCTGGGGCTGGATCGGTTCGGGACGGAGGGTGGGTAGCCCCCGACGCGATCGGTCAGCGCCCCGGCCGGCGCCCGCTCCAGCCCTCGTGGCACTCGTCGTCGCAGAAGTGTAGGTGTTCGACGGCGTCGTCCTCGATCCACGAGACGACGCGGTGCTCCGGCTCCATGACGATCTTCTTCCCGCAGGTGTGACAGGTCGGCGCGTCGCTCTCGTCGACGTCCTCGCCGATGTCGGACGTGGGGTCGATCATGTTTCCAGTCAGTAGCGGGGACCCCATCTTAAATCCCGCTACCTCGGTCGGCGAGCGACGGCGACCCCGGGTGTGCGGGACGGATCGTCGTCCGGGCGGGCGGGTCCGTGACCGTCCGCTCGCGGCCGTCGGGCCAGCGGATCGTGACCGCCTGGGGAACCGCCGAGCCGAGGCCGAAGTGTGCGACGGGTTCCATCTGACAGAGGTAGCCGCTCCCGCCGTCGACGACACGGACCTGTCGCCCGGCGTCGGTCCGGAGGACCACCCGGGCGCCACGTGCCGGCGCCCCGGCCGGCGTCCGCGGGAGCACCCGGAGCCAGTCGCCATCGTTGGGGGCGCTGTAGAGCGAGAGCGGTTGTGCCTCGGCCTCGCCGTGGACCACGAGCAGTTCCAGCGTCCCGTCGCCGTCGAGGTCGGCGACGGCCGCGCCGGTGCCCATCCCTTCGGGTTCGAGGGCGTCGCCCACGCCCGTCTGCGTCCAGCCGTCGTCGCCGTACGTCAGCAGGCGGTTGGGGGCACCCAGACAGTTGACGAACAGTTCCGTCCGGCGGTCGTTGTCGAAGTCGGCGGCGACGACGGTTCGGACCCGCGCCGGGCGAGCCAGCGCCGGCGGCGCCGTGTCCCGAAAGCCGTCGTCGTCGGCGTCGCCGCGGGCGAACAGCCGGTTCGCGCCGTTCCAGTTGCCACAGACGATGTCGGGCGTCGGGGCGCCGTCGGGCGTCACGAGCGCCGCACCCCGGGCGTTCTCCTCGGGGTCGTCGACGCCGTACTCCCGGGCCACGTCGACGAACTTCCCGCCGGCGTTCCGCAGGAGGAGGTTCGGCCCCCGCTCGGCGCCGACGAACAGGTCCGTCCGCTCCGAGAGGATGGGGCCGGTGGCGACCGAGCGCCCGCCGGTGACGACGTCCAGGCCGACCGCGTCGGCGAGGTCGGTGATCCCGCCGTCGTCGCCCACCTCGTAGAAGCGCGCGGGGGCGCCGTATCCGGTGACGAAGAGGCCGTAGCGGCCGGTTCCGAGGCGGTCGACGGCGGCGATAGAGCGCCCCACACGGTAGTTCTCCCGCCCCCGGTTCACCGGGTCGGCGAAGAGGTCGCGCCACCGGGAGCCCTCCCCCTCCGGATCGAGGAGCAGGTCCGCCTCCGCGGAGGTGCCGCCGAAGGAGGCGACGTTGTGGACGTACACCTCCTCCCGGCCGTCGGCGTCGAGGTCGGCCGCGGCGACGCCGATGGCGTGGCGGCCGTCGTCGGCGAGGACGCCACAGGCCGCGTCGACGACGTCACCGTCCTCGGTCCGGAGGACGCGGTTGGCGTCGCCGAAGCCGCCGACGAAAACGAGGGGACCGTCGGGGCCGGCGGTGACGGCCGCCCCGTACCCGCGAAACGGAGGGTTGTCGGCGAGCAGGTCCGACCGGTCCCGGAACATACCCCTCACAGAGGGCGCGGGGTTAAGA
This sequence comes from Haloplanus salinarum, assembly GCF_009762275.1. Lineage (NCBI taxonomy): Archaea > Methanobacteriati > Methanobacteriota > Halobacteria > Halobacteriales > Haloferacaceae > Haloplanus > Haloplanus salinarum. Next base: position 2,930,110 of record NZ_CP034345.1, read on the forward strand.
GTCGCACGCTCCGCGGGGGATCACTCGTCCCACGCCTCGGCGAGGGTGCGCTGGACCGCCTCCTCGCCGACGGCGGCCGCGAGGTGTTCGAACCCCTGTCGTTCCCGTCGGTCGCCGGCGTCGGCGACGAGTCGCGAGACGATGAACTCGGGCGTGGACTTCCCGACGGTGCCGAAGCGTGGCTGGTAGTCGACCCGCAACTCCAGGTCGCCGGTCAGCCCCTCGGCGAAGATGCCGTCGATGCGGGCGGCGTCGGGGAGCGGGCTCAGGTCGTCCGCGAGGTGGGTGACGTAGACGCCGAGGGCGCCCCGCTCGACGGTGAGGTCGACCAGCCCGTTCAGCAGGTCGGCCGCGCGTCCCGGCTCCGTGATCGCCTCGAACTCGTCGACGAGCATCAGGGTCCGGCCGCCGTCGGTCAGCGGCGGGACGATGGACTTCAGCGTCGACTCCAGCACGCCGGCGTTGAAACTCGCGTGCCGGCGGTGGAAGACGACGGCGTCGAAGCTCCCGACTTCGGCGCGGTCGGCGGGCACTGGCAACCCCATCGCCGCCAGGAGCGCGACGGCACAACAGGTCTCCAAGAGCGTCGTCTTGCCGCCGCTGTTGGCGCCGGTCAGCACCGCCACGCGGTCGCCGCTCGGGGGCGACAGGCCGTGGTCGCCGACGGCGTAGGTCACGGGCTCCGGATCGTCGAGAAAGAGGTTGCGCGCCCCCTCGACGGCGAGGCGGTCGCCCCCGAGGGTCGGCCGGACGAGGTCGTGTGCCTCGGCGAAGCGGGCCAGCGAGAGGTCGACGGCCACGTCGTCGACGGCGGCGAGCACCCGGTCGACGTCCGCCCGGGCGTCGGCGACCGCGGCCCGGAGGTCGTCCTCGATCTCGCGTTCGCGCTCGGTCGCCCGCCGTTCGAGATCGTCGACGAGCGCCCGGAGGGCCGTGCTCACGAAGTCGGCGGCGTCGTGGGCCTCCTCGGGGGCGGCCTCCTCGATGGCCGACCGCGAGAGATCCGTCTCGCGGTCGACGTAGTCCGCGAACGCCCGCCGGAAGTCCGCCAGGTCGCGGACGCCCGTCTCGCGGACCCGTTCGAGCACGTCGAAGGCGTCGTTCTCGAGGGCGCGGGCGTCGTCGAGGCGGGCCCGGAGGTCGTCGAGGCGGTCGTCGGCCCCCGCGGCGACCCCGTCGGCGGTCACGTGGCCGAGCGCGTCGGCCGCCTCCCGGAGGGCGTCGGGATCGACCGCGCCGAGGGCGTCGAAGGCCGTGCCGTCGAGCCCCGCGTCCCGGAGCGCGAGGGCGGCGTCGACGGCGGCGCGCTCGCTCCCGTCGTCGGCGTCGTAGGCCGCGAAGGCCTCGACCACCGCCTCCCGGCCCGCGTCGTCGAGGGCGGTCCAGGCCTCGCGTGCGGCGTCGACGGCGTCGAGGCGGTCCTCGACGGCCCCGCGTTCGGAGAGCGGCGTCAACACGCGGATGCGGTCGGCCGCGTGCCGGGTGAGGGCATAGCCGCTCGCCAGTTCGAGCAGGTCGTCGTACACCGCCCGCGTATCCCGGGTGGCGAGCGCGTCCATCCCGGCCTCGTCGTTCGCTCGACGGAGGATGCGCGTCGCCCGGCCGCGCGTGATCCCCGCGTCGGTCAGCGCGCGCACGTCCGCGGACTCGATGGCGTCGATGGCGGCGTCCTCCCCGAGCGTCTCGCGGAGACGCTCGCTCGTCTTCGGTCCCACCCCCCAGTAGTCCTCCAGTCGCATACCGCACCCAGTGTTTCCGGAGGGTTATAGTAACTCCTGGTACCCCGTTCCCCGGGCCGAACGGATTCGACGGACACACCCCACCCAAGGATCGAACATGTTCGAGGGGTCCCCCGAGAGTCGGGAATGGAGCTCCGGTTCAAGGAGTCGTGTCTCCCACGTCGATCCATGAGGCTCACCCGAAAGACGATCGCGAAGGTGATCGCCGTGGCGTTCGTGTTCAACCTCGTCGTCATGGGTGGCGGTGCGTGGTTCGCGTACCAGGAGGCACCGCCCATTCCGGACCAGGTCGTCGGTCCCGACGGGGAGACGGTGGTCACCGATCAGGAGATCAGGGACGGAAAGAAGGCGTTCCAGAAACACGGCCTGATGAACCACGGGTCGATCCTCGGCAACGGGGCGTACTACGGCGAGGACTACACCGCCGATGCCCTGGCGCTGAAGACCCAGTACATGCGGTCGTACTACGCCCAGGAGCGGTACGGGGCCGCGTACGACTCGCTGCCGACCGGCGAGCGGGCCGCCGTCGACGAGGTGGTCAAACAGGACCTCGACGGCGAGTACGGCGGCGGCGACATCGAGTACTCGGCGGCGGAGCTGTACGCCCACGAGCAGGTCCGCGAGGAGTACGTCGAGCGCTACCACGAGGGGAGCCACGAGCGCGGCGTCCCCGAGGGGATGATCGACAGCGAGGAAGACGCCCGCCAGTTCGCGGACTTCGCGATGTGGACGGCGTGGTTCTCCCACACCGACCGGCCGGGCGGTGACCACTCCTACACCAACGAGTGGCCGTACGCGCCCGGCGCGGGCAACGACGCCACCGCCGCCGCGATGACCTGGAGCGTCATCGCCATGGTGTTGCTGGTCGCGGGGGCCGGCTTCGGCATCTGGCTCTACCGCTCGGTCCGACTGCCCGAACCGTCCGCCGATGGGCTCTCCGTGCCCGAACCGGGCGACGTGAGCGTCTTCCCGAGTCAGCGCTCGGCGCTCCGCTTCGTCCCCGTCGCCGCCGGACTCTTCCTCGCACAGGTGTTGCTCGGCGGCCTGCTCGCGCACTTCTACATCGAGCGGGCCGGCTTCTTCGGCATCGAGGAGGTGTTCGGCGTCCACATCCTCCAGATCCTTCCGTTCTCCATCGCGAAGACCTGGCACATCGACCTCGGCATCCTCTGGATCGCCGCCACGTGGCTCGGCGCGGGGCTGTACCTGCCGCCGCTGCTGACCGGGCACGAGCCGAAGAACCAGTCGACGTACATCGACGGACTGCTGGCCGCGGTGGTCGTGGTCACCGTCGGCGGCCTCGGCGGCATCTGGCTCGGCGCGAACGGCTACCTCGGTGACCTCTGGTGGCTCCTCGGCAACGAGGGGCTAGAGTACCTCGAAGTCGGCAAGGTCTGGCAGTTCGGCCTGCTGGCCGGCTTCGGCACCTGGGCCGTCTTGGCGATCCGCGGCCTGAAGCCCCTGCTCGACCGCGAACCGGTGTACGGGCTGGCGCACATGATCCTCTACGCCGGCGGCTCCATCGCCCTCCTCTTTACTGCCGGCTTCTTTTTCACCCCCGAGACCAACATCGCGGTGACCGAGTTCTGGCGCTGGTGGGTCGTCCACATGTGGGTCGAGGGCGCCTTCGAGTTCTTCATCGTCGCTATCGTCGGCCTGACGCTGGTGTCGATGAACCTGCTCCGACGGCGCAGCGCGGAGAAGGCCGTCATGCTACAGGCGCTTCTGGTGATGAGCACCGGCGTCATCGGTGTCTCGCACCACTACTGGTGGGTCGGTATGCCCGACATGTGGGTGCCCATCGGCAGCGTCTTCTCGACGCTCGAACTCATCCCGCTGGTGTTCATCCTCTACGAGGCGCTCGGCCAGTACGGAGCGATGACCGAGTCCGGCGACTTCCCTTACAAGATCCCGTTCATGTTCATCGTCGCCAGCGGGGTCTGGAACTTCGTCGGCGCCGGCGTGCTCGGCTTCTTCATCAACCTCCCGCTGATCAACTACTACGAGCACGGTACCTACCTCACCGTGGGACACGCCCACGCCGCCATGTTCGGCGCCTTCGGCTTCCTCGCCCTCGGCATGGTCAGCTACATGCTCCAGCTGTCCATCGAGCCGGAGCGCTGGGACGGCTCGTGGCTCCGGGCGTCGTTCTGGTGCTGGAACGTCGGCCTGGCGCTGATGGTGTTCGTCTCCGTCCTCCCGGTCGGCTTCCTGCAACTGGAGGCCATCTTCACGGGGAGCTACGCCGCCGGCCGGAGCCTCGCCTTCTACAACCAGCCAATCGTCCAGACCCTGTTCTGGGCGCGGCTCCCCGGCGACACGCTCATCATCCTCGGGACGGCCATCTACGCCGCCGACCTCGTCCGCAAGCGGTTCGTCCTCCGGGTCTCCGAGGACGACCCCGACGTCGAGGACATGGCGGTGGCGGAGGGGGTGTTGAGCGACGACTGATACTGGTTATCGTAAGCCGTTACCGGTGGGTCGCCATGACAGTCCGGCGACCCACCGGGAAACAGGTACGATAATCCGTCTGACCCGCTCGTCTCCCGTCGGGACAACGACACGCCTTTTCCGCCCCGCGGAGAAAGAGCGGTATGGACGCGAAGCGGGAACTGACCAGCGTCGACCTCGCGGCCCTCGTCGCCGAACTCGGGCGCTACGAGGGCGCGAAAGTCGATAAGGTCTACCTCTACGACGACGACCTCCTGCGGTTCCGGATGCGGGACTTCGACCGCGGCCGCGTCGAACTGCTGATCGAGGTGGGCGACGTGAAGCGGGCCCACGTCGCCGACCCCGAACACGTCGCGGACGCGCCGGGGCGGCCGCCGAACTTCGCGATGATGTTGCGAAACCGCCTGAGCGGCGCCGACTTCGCCGGCGTCGAGCAGTACGAGTTCGACCGCATCCTCTCCTTCGAGTTCGAGCGCGACGACGAGAACACCACCGTCGTCGCCGAACTGTTCGGCCAAGGCAACGTCGCCGTCCTCGACGAGACGGGCGAGGTGGTCCGGAGCCTGGAGACCGTGCGCCTGAAATCGCGGACGGTCGCCCCCGGCTCGCAGTACGGCTTCCCGGACTCGCGGGTCGACCCGCTGACCGTCGGCTACGACGCCTTCGTCCGGCAGATGGAGGACTCCGACACGGACGTGGTCCGCACGCTGGCGACACAGCTCAACTTCGGCGGGCTCTACGGCGAGGAGATCTGTTCGCGCGCGGGCGTCGAGAAGGGCCTCGATATCGCCGAGGCCGGCGAGGCGGAGTACGAGGCGCTCTACGACGCCATCGGCCGGCTGGCCGACCGGGTCCGAAACGGCGACTTCGACCCGCGGGTGTATCTCGAGGACGACCGCGTCGTCGACGCGACGCCGCTCCCCCTAGAGGAGCGATCCGGGCTGTCGGCCGAGGGGTTCGACTCCTTCAACGCCGCCCTCGACGACTACTTCTACCGGTTGGAGCGCGAACCCGAGGAGGAGACCACCGGGACCGAGCGCCCGGACTTCGAGGCCGAGATCGCCAAACAGCAGCGCATCATCGAACAGCAGGAGGGGGCCATCGAGGGGTTCGAGGAGCAGGCCGCGGCCGAACGCGAGCGCGCCGAGGCGCTCTACGCCCACTACGACCTCGTCGACGAGGTCATCTCGACGGTCCGGGCGGCCCGCGAGGACAGCGTCCCGTGGGCGGAGATCGAGGAGACCCTCGCGGCGGGCGCCGAGCGTGGCATCCCCGCCGCCGAGGCAGTCGAGGACGTCGACCCCGCGGAGGGCGAAGTGACGGTCGACCTCGACGGGACCGTCGTCCCGGTCGATCCCTCCGTGGGCGTCGAGAAGAACGCCGACCGGCGGTACACGGAGGCCAAGCGCATCGAGGAGAAAAAGGAGGGCGCCCTGGCCGCCATCGAGAACACCCGCGAGGAACTGGAAGCAGTCGAGCGCCGGCGTGAGGAGTGGGAGGCCGACGACGAGGACGACGCGGACGAGGAGGCTGACGAGGAGCGCGACGTGGACTGGCGCTCGATGTCTTCGGTGCCGATCAAACAGCCCGAACACTGGTACGAGGAGTTCCGGTGGTTCCACACGAGCGACGACTTTCTCGTCATCGGCGGCCGGAACGCCGACGAGAACGAGGCGCTGGTGAAGAAGTATATGGACGGCAACGACCGCTTCTTCCACGCGCAGGCCCACGGCGGCCCGGTGACGGTGCTGAAGGCGACGGGGCCGAGCGAGAAGGCCCGCGAGGTCGACTTCCCCGACTCCAGCCTGGAGGAGGCCGCGCGGTTCGCCGTCTCCTACTCCTCGGTGTGGAAGGACGGCCGCTTCGCGGGCGACGCCTACATGGTCGACCCCGACCAGGTGTCGAAGACCCCCGAGAGCGGGGAGTACATCGAGAAGGGCGGGTTCGTCATCCGCGGCGACCGCACCTACTTCCGGGACGTCTCCGCGAGCGTCGCCGTCGGCATCCAGTGTGAGCCCGAGACGCGGGTCATCGGCGGGCCGCCGTCGGCGGTCGAACCGCGGGCCGAGACGACGCTCCGTCTCGAACCCGGGAAGTTCGCCCAGAACGACGCCGCAAAGCGGTGTTACCGGAAGCTCAAGGGGCGCTTCGCCGACGAGTCGTTCGTGCGGAAGGTGGCGAGCCCCGACAAGATCCAGGAGTTCCTGCCGCCCGGCGGGAGCAGCATCGTCGAGGAGTAGCGGCCGAGGACTTATTGTCGTTCCATCGGTCGACGGTAGTGATGGGCGACCGCTGGACGCGGCGGGAGGCGTTGCGGGTCGCGGGCGGGGTGGCCGCCGGGGGGACGCTGTTTTCGACGGCCGACGTCGGGAGCGCCCAGACCGACGAGTCGTGGCCGCAGGTCGGTCACGACGCCGGAAACACCGGCTACGCGCCGGGAAACGCCGGGCCGACCGACGGCGTGCGCGAGGCGTGGCGACGCGGTTCCATGGGCGAGTTCGCCTCGCTCGCCGTGGCGGACGGGGTCGTCTACGCCGCGACGAGCGACCGCCTGTACGCGCTCGATGCGTCCGACGGGAGCGAGCGCTGGCGGTTCGAGGCGGCGGACCCCGTCACGCACGCCGCGGCGGCGGTGGTCGACGGGGTCGTCTACGCCGTGGGCGAGGACGCGCTGTACGCGCTCTCGGCGTCCGACGGGAGCGAACGGTGGCGGTTCGAGACGAACGTCGAACTCGGACCGACCGTCGCCGACGGGACCGTCTCCGTCGGCGGCGGGAACGCCCTGTACGCGCTCGATACGTCGGACGGGAGCGAGCGCTGGCGCGTCTCGACGCCCCGACGGGTCGGCGACGGGGTCCCGGCAATCGCCGACGGGACCGTATACGTCGACGGCTCGGACGCGGGCCTGTACGCGTTTTCGGCGAGCGACGGGAGCGAGCGCTGGCGCTTCGAGACCGACCGTTCCACGACGTCGCCGGTGGCGGCGGACGGGGCCGTCTACGTCGGCGTCGGCGAGAGCCTGGTCGCGCTCTCGGCGAGCGACGGGAGCGAGCGCTGGCGCTCCGGGGCCGAGGACCGGGTGACGTCGGCGCCGGCGGTGGCGGACGGGGTCGTCTACGTCGAGGACGGGGACGGGCTCCGTGCGCTCTCGGCGTCCGACGGGAGCGATCGCTGGCGCTTCGGCACCGACGGCGGCGTCTTCTCGCCCGCGGTCGTCGACGGCACGGTCTACGTCGGCTGTGTCGATCACACCCTGTACGCCGTCGATACGTCCGACGGGAGCGAACGGTGGCGCTTCGAGTTGCCCGACTGGGCCCGCTCGCCGGTCGTCGCCGGCGGCACCGTCTACGTCTACGACGGCGACTATCGGCTTCACGCGCTCACGAGCGGGCCGAACCGGACCGGTTCGGCGGGGGTCGACCTGCCGGTGATCGGGCCGTCGGGGGAACTGTTCCTCGAACGGACCTGGCCCGTCGCCGCGGCGTCGGCCGCCGCACTCGCCGGTGGCGTCCTCTGGCGTCGCTACCGCCGCGGGGGCGGCGAGGACCGCCCCCCAGTCCGCGACGACGACACGCCGACGGCGCTGGAGCGCATCCGCGACGACGAGGGCGAGGACGACCCCGACGGCGTCTCGTGGCCGAAAGAGGACGTCGAACGTCTCCGGTCCGACGCGGCCGACGGCGAATCGGGGGCGGCCGACGCCGACGCGGACGAAGACGGGACGGTCGACCCCGCCGCCGACGCCATCGAGGCGGGCGACAGCCTCGAAGTCGAGGCGACGAACCTCGCCGCGGCCGGCGAGTACGACCGCGCGCTCTCCCTCCTCGACGACGCCCGCGAGGCGTACCGGAGGGCCCGCGACGCGGCGGGCGGGAGCGACGCGGTCGACGTCGACACCGTCGACGGGCGACTGGACCGACTCGACGGGACCGAACGGGAGATCCAGGGGCTGCGGTTCGACGACGGCCTCGGCTGGCTCCGGGAAGCGGCGGCCCGCGCCGGTTTGCTGGCCGACCGGCTGACCGACGCGGGAGTCGACGGCCGCCGGCGGCGGGATCCGTCGGCCGATACCGAGCGCGCGGACCGCGGCGCCCCGCCGGAGTCCATCCCCCGGGCGCCCGACGTCTCGGTCGACTACGACGCCCTGACCGACGAGGAGCCGATCGGCGGTGGCGGCAACGCCGACGTGACGAAGGCGACCCTTCCCACACCCGAGGGCGACGTGACCCTGGCGATCAAACGCCCGCGGATGCAGGGGACGCTCCACACCGACGCCGTCGAGCGGCTCATGGCGGAGGCCGAGACGTGGGACAAACTCGACGACCACGACCACATCGTGGGCGTCGTCGACTACGACGCCGAACCCCTGCCCTGGATCGCCATGGAGTACATGGACGCCGGTGACCTCGGGGAGCGGGCGGGTGAACTCGACTTCGACCAGGCGCTGTGGACGGCCCTCGGCATCACCAAGGGCGTCCGCCACGCCCACCGGAAAGGCGTCGCCCACCTCGATCTGAAACCCGCGAACGTCCTCCTGCGATCGGTCGAGGGCGCCTGGGACGTGCCGAAGGTGGCCGACTGGGGGCTCTCGAAACACCTGCTGGATCACTCGGCGAGTGTCGAGGGGCTCTCGCCCCAGTACGCCGCCCCCGAGCAGTTCGACGACGAGTTCGGCCCGGTCGACGAGATCACGGACGTCTACCAGTTGGGGACTGTCCTCTACGAACTGTTCGTGGGCCGGCCGCCGTTCGAAGGCAAGCCCGCGAAGACGATGCATCGGGTGTTGCACGAGACGCCGACGCCGCCGAGTGACCTCACCGACCTTCCGCCCGAACTCGACGACATCCTGCTGAAAGCACTGGCGAAGGAAAAGGACGACCGCTACGAGTCGGTCCTCTACCTCCGGGACGCGTTGCAGGACGTGACCGTCGGCTGAGACGGATTGGAGGGAACGGCGGCGTCGGCGAATCACTTATCCGGGTCGTGCGAAGTGTCGTGTACGATGGACGCACCGTGGACGCGACGGGCGGCGTTGCGAGCGGTCGGGGGAACGGTCGTCGGGGCGACGGCGGTGGCCGGCGCGGCGGGCGTGAAGGCACAGGATGATGCGACGGCGAGCCTCGCTGCCTCGATCAGGACCGTCGGCGGACAGGTCGCCGTCCCGGATGGTACCTTCGCGGTCAGCGGGGAGACGGGCGGGGTCGTCGACGAGGTGGGGATCGTCGTCGTCGGGGAGGACGGCGGCCGGTCGCTGACGGTCACTCCTGTGACCGACCGGACTTTCGAAACCGAAGTGACGGTCGGTTCGGTCGGCGAAGGACGGGTCAGCGCGAGCGTCATCTCGGAAGGAGCCGACGGACACCTCGGCGACGGGTCGAATCCCGCGTGGATCGGTGGGGGCGACGGGGGCGACTCGCTCGAAGCCTACCTCAACACCCTCCCGTCGGACCTCACCGGCGATCAGGTCAGGGTTCGGCTCCTCGGCGAAACGGTGGAGGAGGCGCGCAGCGACGACATCATGAGCACGTCGGTCTTCCGACACCGACAGGCCGAGACCGTCGTCGAGAACGTCTACCCTGCGGGCGAGGAGGCGAGCGGCATCAACCCCGTCCCGGTGGGATCGACGGTGGTCGTCGAGGGGATGACGAACCGCTGGTTCGACGGGAACGCAGTCACGGTCGCGTTCAACGATCCCGGGGGGACGACCGTCTCGGAGGCGCAGGTCACCGAGTGGGATGCAGACGGGCGGTGGCGGACGACCCTCACGACGCCGGCCGACGCCGTTCCGGCGACCTACACGATCCGTGTCTCGGACGGGGAGAGTGGTGACGTGGTCGCGTTCTTCGTCGAAGGTACGGCGACGGCCACGGCGTCGCCGACACGGACGCGAACGCAGACGGCCACGCCGACGCGAACGCCGGTACAATCGGGCGGTGACGATGGCTTCCCGGCCGCAGAGGCCGTCGCCGCAGTGGGGGTAGGCGCCGTCACCTTCGGTGCCGGCCTGTGGTGGTGGTCCCGTGGCGGAGGCGAGGGCAGCTCTTCCCGCGGCAGCGACCGGTCGACGCCGGAGCGTATCCGGGACGACGACGGGGGGATGAAGGAATCCGCCGGCGTCCCCGGGCCGGAGCCGGACGTTGACCGCCGCCGTTCCGTGGTCGATGTCGGAGTGGACGCGGACGACGGCACCGATGCCGCTATCACTCCCGCCCTCTCCTCGGCGACCGACCGCACCGCCGCCGGCTCCGGTCCACCGGAACGAATCCCCCGGGCGCCCGACGTGCGCGTCGACTACGCCGCCCTGACCGAGGAGGAACCCATCGGCGGCGGGGGCAACGCCGACGTGTCGAAGGCGACCCTGCCGACGCCGACGGGCGACGTGACGCTTGCGATCAAACGCCCGCGGATGCAGGGGACGCTCCACACCGACGCCGTCGAGCGACTCATGGAGGAGGCAGAGACGTGGGACAAAATCGACGATCACGACCACGTCGTCGGCGTCGTCGACTACGGCGCCAGTCCAGTCCCCTGGATCGCCATGGAGTACATGGACGCCGGTCACCTCGGCGAACGGGCGGGCGACCTGCCGTTCGAGCAGGCCCGCTGGACCGCCGTCGCGCTGGCGAAGGGCGTGCGCCACGCTCACCGCCGCGGGGTCGCTCACCTCGACCTGAAACCGGCGAACGTGCTCTTCCGATCGGTCGACGGCGCTTGGGACGTGCCGAAGGTGGCCGACTGGGGGCTCTCGAAACACCTGCTGGAACACTCGGCGAGCGTCGAGGGGCTCTCGCCGGAGTACGCCGCCCCCGAGCAGTTCGACGACTCGTACGGTCCGGCCGACGACCTGACCGACGTCTACCAGTTGGGTGCCGTGTTGTACGAACTGTTCACCGGTCGACCGCCCTTCGAGGGCAAGCCCGCGAAGGCGATGCACCGCGTGTTGCACGAGGCGCCGACACCGCCGAGCGAGGTGGCCGACGTGCCGGCGGAACTGGACGACGTGTTGCTGACCGCGCTGGCGAAAGGGAAGCGGGACCGCTACGAGTCGGTCCTCTACCTCCGGGACGCGCTGCGGGACCTCCGGGACTGACGCCGACCCTCGGCAGCTTTAATATCTTCAGCTGTGTTATATGTTCGGGCGATGTCGGATCGGTCCGCTCCGTCGCCAGCCACCATGCTCGACGAATCACTCACCTACCTCCGGACGAGCGACGACTGGGTACAGACGGTTCTGATCGGCGGCCTCCTGTCACTCCTCGGGGTGTTGATTCTGCCGGCGATTCTCGTCGCGGGCTATCTCGTCCGCGTCCTCCGAGGGACGATGCACGGCGACGACGTGCCACCGCGGTTCGACGACTGGGGGCCGCTCGCGGGCGACGGCGTCCGGGCGGTCGTCATCGCGTTCGTCTACGGCGTGGTTCCCGGACTGTTGGTCGCCGCGACCGCCGCGGCCGGGGCGCTGATCGCGGGCCCCGGTCCCCGGAGCGGACTGCTCGTCGGCGGCGTGGTGCTGGTGGGTGGCCTCTTCGCGCTGATCGCCGGCCTCCTGGCCGCGTACGTCGTGCCGGCGGCCGTCGCCAACTACGCCGAACGGGGGTCGCTCCGCGCGGGCTTCGCCGTCGACGACCTGCGTCCGGTCCTCTCCTCGGGGACGTACGCCACGGCGTGGCTGCTCGCCTTCGCCCTCCTCGTCGGCGCCGGCATCGTCGCCGGCGCCCTCAACGCCGTGCCGGTGCTCGGGACGCTCGTCGGGGCGTTCCTGAGTTTCTACGCCGCGGTCGCCGCGTACTACGTCGTCGGCCACGCGTGGGGCGACGTCCGGGGACTGACGCTCCACGACGACGAGGATGGCGGCGTGGGGGCGGAGTCGACGACGGCCTGACGCCGGACGGTCACGGCCGTCCACGCCGTCCGGAATGGCAAGGTATGTGGCCGTGGGCGGCGACCTTCCGGTATGCGAATCCAGAGCCGTGGTCGCGGCGAGGAGGGACGCACCCGGCTGGCGGTCGTCCCCGAGAACGTCGACGACCTCTGGCACCTCTCCTACGTCCTCGAACCCGGAGACAACGTGGAGGGCGACACGAGCCGACGCATCCAGCGCGACGACGATCAGATGCGCGACACCGGCGGCGAGCGCGAGCACATCCACGTCACCCTGGAGGTCGAGGACGTGGAGTTCGCCCGCTTCGCCAACCGGCTCCGGGTCGGCGGCGTCATCGTCGGCTGCTCCCGCGAGGACCAGCTCGGCCACCACCACACGCTGAACGTCGAGGAACACGACGAGCTGACCATCGAGAAACACTTCAAACCGGACCAGATGGAACGGGTCGAGGAGGCCGAGGCGGCCGCCGAGAACCCCGACGTGGCCATCGCGACCGTCGAGGAGGGGGAGGCCCACGTCCACACCGTCGCCCAGTACGGCACCGAGGAGTACGCCTCGTTCACCCGGCCGACGGGCAAGGGCGAGTACGCCCGCCCGCGGTCGGAGCTGTTCCACGAACTGGGCGAGGCGCTCTCGCATCTCGATCCCGACGCCATCATCCTCGCGGGGCCGGGGTTCACGAAGGGCGACGCCCTGGATCACTTCGACGACGAGTTCCCCGAGGTGGCGGAACTGACGACGACCGTCGACACCTCGGGCGTCGGCGACCGCGGCGTCCACGAGGTGTTGAAGCGGGGCGCCGTCGAGGACGTCCAGGACGAGACGCGCATCGCCCGCGAGGCGGAACTCATCGACGAGTTGACCGAGCGGATGGCGACGGGCACGAAGGCGACGTACGGTCCCGAGGCGACCGCCGAAGCCGCCGAGTACGGCGCCGTCGAGACGTTGCTCGTCCTCGACGACCGGCTGCGCGAGGAGCGGGGCGGCCGCGGGGACTGGGACGTCGACGCCGACGAGGTCATCACCTCGGTCGAGCGACAGGGCGGCGACGTGGTCGTCTTCTCGGGCGAGTTCGAGCCCGGCCAGCGGCTGAAGAACCTCGGCGGGATCGCGGCGCTGTTGCGCTACCGGCTGGAGTGATCGTCCCGTCCGGTCAGCGCCTCGCTGGCCGGCGCGAACGAGATGGTCTCCCCCAATCCCGCCTCGACGGCCTTCCCGTGGAGCATCGCGGCGGCGGCGACGGTCTCGATGCCCGTCCCGCCGCTGTCGAAGACGGTGATCGCCTCCTCGTCGGGCCGGCCCGGACGCTCGCCGGCGACGACCGAGCCGAGTTCGCCGTGACAGTGGTCCGCCTCGACGGCCCCGGACTCGACGGCGTGCATGTACGAGCCGGCGTCCTGCGTGAGCCGTCCCCGGAGGTCGATCACGTACGTCGAGCGCGCGACCGTGGTGTCGTCGAGTTCCCGCTTCTCGGGGTGGTACTGGCCCATGGCGGTCACGTGGGTGCCGGGGTCGAGCAGGTCGCCGTCGAAGACCGGTTCCGGGGAGTTCGTCGCGGTGACGACCACGTCGGCGCCCTCGACGGCGGCGGCGCTGGAGGAGACGGCGGCGACGCTGGCGTCGAGCAGTCGGTCCATCTCGCCCGCGAAGCCCTCGCGGCTCTCCTTGGTCGGCGAGTACACCCACACGGTTTCGAGGTCGCGGACGGTCGCGGCCGCGCGTAACTGCCCGCGGGCCTGCGCGCCGGCCCCCAGGACCGCCATCGTCGACGCGTCCGGGCGGGCGAGGGCGTCGACGCCGACGGCGCCCGCGGCGCCAGTCTTGAACGGGTTCATGCTCGCACCGTCGAGGAGCGCCAGCGGTTCCCCGGAGTCGGCGTCGAACAGCGGCGTGACGAACCAGGCGTCGCCCTCGCCGAAGCCCGCGCCGTACACGTATCCACCCATCACTCCGGTGTCGGGGAGGACGGCCGTGTAGGAGGTGAACAGCCCCGGTGGCTCCTCGTTGTACAGGGCGGTCCGGGGTTCGGCCGGCGCCCCCTCGCCGCGCTGGCGGTAGCCGTCGCGCACGGCGTCGACGTACTCCGCGGGAGTCGCCAGTCCCGCGACGTCCTCGCTCGACAGGAACAGCGTGTCGGTCATACCGCCTCTCAGTGCGTGCGGGTAGTTATACTGTTGGCCCGGAGACGGGGACCGACGCGTACCGGGTGGCCTCAGTCGGCATCGACGGGCGACCGATCGTCCGTCGCCCGCCCCGACGCGGAGGGGGAAACCGGTCCGTTGACGAACAGCGCGTGACCGACGATCAGCGCCGCCGCTCCCGCGCCGGCGGGGACGGCGACGGTGAACGCGAACCCACGGGCGACGAGGACCGCGGTGAGGCCCACGAGGGCGACGGGGACGAGACCGAGCACGCAGTCGTAGTATCCAACCATGGTACGATCCGATCGATAGTATGTGTGGGCATCACATAGCTTTTTCCGTGAACTTGAAGAACCATTTCGAAGCCATTCGATAACTAATTCATAAGTTTTGAGTCGAAAGACCAACACCGACGATAATTATACTTACAGCCCATTCCAGCAGGAATTAAGTTGGATGATGGCGTTCTTTCGACCGTGAACTCGAACGACCGGTCGATCGTGGGATTACTGATGCTCGCACACGGGATGGTCCACACCTACGAGCTATCGATCCCGATCTTCGTCACCATCTGGCTCGCCGAGTTCGACGTGATCGCCCTCGCGGGGTTCGAGGTCGGTGTCACCCAGGCGACCTTGGGGCTGGTCGTCACCGCCGGTTACGGTCTGTTCGGTCTCGGTGCGTTGCCGGGTGGGATCCTCGTCGACCGGTTCGGATCCCGGCGACTCATCGCCGCCTGTCTGTTCGGGATGGGTGGCTCCTTTTTCCTTCTCGGGGTTGCGCCCGACCTCGTGGTGGTGACGGTGTCCCTCCTGTTGTGGGGGCTGGCGGCGAGCGTCTATCACCCCGCCGGGCTGACGCTCATCAGTAAGGGGATGCGGGCGCGTGGGACCGGCTTCGCGTACCACGGCGCGGCCGGCAACGTGGGCATCGGGCTCGGACCCCTTCTGACGGCCGTCCTCCTGCTCCTCTTCGACTGGACGGCGGTGGCGACGGTGCTCGCGGTGCCGGCCGTCCTCGCCGGACTCTACGCTCTCCGGGCCGAGTTCGACGAGACGGCGGCCGTCGAGGGCGTCGGTACAGACGGCGGCGACCCTCGCGCCGAGGGGGGCGTCGACTCGCTGTCCGAGTTCGTCGCCGAGTCCAGACTCCTCTTTGCCGGCGCCTTCGTCGTCGTCTTCGTGATCGTCATGGGGAACGGCCTGTTCTACCGTGGGGTGTTGACCTTCCTGCCGAACTTACTGGAGGGGTTGCCCGGGTTCGACCCCGTTCCCCTCGCCGCGTTCGTCCCCGGTATCGAGGCGGGGGCGGAACGCACGCTCAGGCCGGAACGGTACTTCTACGCGGGGCTGTTGCTCGTCGGCATCGCCGGACAGTATCTCGGCGGGAAGCTCACCGACCACGTTCCCCCGGAGTACGGCATCGCCGGCGTCTTCGGCCTCCTGGCCCTCCTCTCGCTTTCGTTCCTCCCGGTGGCGGCGCTGGGGATCGGCCCTCTCTTCGCCTTCGGAGCCGTGTTCGGTCTCACGCTCTTCGCGGCCCAGCCGCTCTACCAGGCGGCCGTCGCCGACTACACTCCCGCCGGGACGCGCGGGCTATCCTACGGTTACACGTACCTCGGCTCCTTCGGCGTCGGTGCGCTCGGCGGCGCCGTCGCCGGCGCCGTCCTGACGTACGCCGACGCCGGGGTTCTGTTCGGCGTCCTGGCTGGCTTCGCGCTCGTGGCGTCCGCCGCTGCGGTCTATCTCGTCGTCCGGGACTGAGCGGGCGTCCCGTCGTCGCCGGCCCGTGAGTCCCCCGGTGGGCCGATCCGGTCTACCGGAGCTTGAAAAAGAGCGTCCGCCAGAGTCCGAGGCCGACGAGCCCGGTCACCAGCGAGATGGCGACGAACGACAACTGGACGCCGCCGTGGACGAACGGCAGCGAGCGAATCCCCAGCGCGATGGCGTCCGCGACCAGCCACGAGCGGAGCGCCAGCGGGACGGCTGCCTTCGCCGACTCGGCGGCGCCGGGAGCGTACGCTCCGAGCAGCGGTGCCGCGACGATCCATCCGATCAGAAACGGGGCGATGGTGCTCAGCAGGTAGCCGGGGTTCCCGAGGACGAACGGCAGGCCGTTGTGGTGAACCGTGCCCGCGCTGAAGACGGCGGCGACGACGAGCAGGTCGCCGACCGCGAGCGGCGTCGCACGGCCGTCGAGGCGGCGGTCGAAGAAGTCCGCGACTGCGTTTGCCATATCCGCGCTTGCGACTGGGGCCTAATGGCTTCCCCGCTTTTTCCCGACAACCGTGAACGCGAACCCGCGGTCGAGGACCGAGGGCGCCAGCCCCGCGGCCGCGACGGCCGTCGCCGTCGCCTCCGGTCCCCGGAACGTCGAGTCGAAGCCGACGAGGCGCTCGGCCGCGACCAGCGCCCGCCCCCGGACGGTCCCGGGGTCGAACTCCCGGATCACCAGGACCCCGCCCGGTCGGAGGACCCGCGCCGCCTCCACGAGCGCCGCGTCGGGGTCGGGGAGGTGATGGAAGGCGTCGAGGACGACGGCGGCGTCGACCGCCCCGTCGCAAAGCGGGAGCCGCCCGGCGTCGCCCCGGACCGCGGCCGACCCCTGCTCGACCGCCCGGCGAAGCATGGGCCGCGAGGCGTCGACGACGACGGCCGTCGGGGCGCGCCACCCGTCCGCCCCCGGCCGACTCGCCGCCCGCGCGGCCCGGCCGGTGCCCCCGGCCAGGTCGAGCACCCGTTCGACGGGGCGGTCCGCCCGCGCCAGCCCCGCCCAGAGCGGCTCCGGATCCGCCTCGGGCGCGAGTCGGTCGTAGAGGCGCGCCACGCGGTCGAAGAAGTCGACGTCGCCGGGTTCCCACCGCCCCCCCGTGGAACCGCGTTCCGCACCGTCGTCGGTCATACACCACGTCGACGGCCGAGCGCCAAAGGTTTCGGGGACGCACGGCTACGGGTCGCATGGAGTTTGCCCTCCTCGGGTGGCCGCCGGGCGCTCCCACGCTCCGTCTCGACTACCGCCGGTTCGCCTACGCGGGCAAGTTCGTCCGCGGATCGACGGGGACGGCGGTCGTGCGTCGTTCCGACTCCCCGCCGGAGGGCGACCCCGACGACGACTTCGACCGCGACGTGCTCGCGGCCGCGTCGTTCAGCGCGGACCGCACCGACGCCGACTGCCTCGTCGTCCGCTACGTGACCGTCCGCGACGACCGGCGCGGCGAGGGGCTGGGGCCCCGGCTGCTCGCCTTCGTCGCCACCCGCGCCGCCGACCGGGGGTACGACCGGGTCCGCATCGCCGTCAACAACCCCGCGGCCTACCGTGCGGCCTACCGCGCCGGCTTCGCCTTCACGGGTCGGGAGACGGGGCTTGCGGAACTCGTCTGTGAGCGACCCGCGGCCACGCCCGCCGACCGGAACCCCGAACGGTACCGGGCGGGGTTGGACCGATACCGGGAGCGGGACCTGAACGAAGGGTTGGCCGCCCGGCTCGACGACTGGCTCGGGGGCGATCCGCCCCCGACCGTCGCCCCGCAGCCGGGCGTCGACGCCGACGGCGAGCGCGTCGGCGGCGGGCACGAACCCGGACGTTGAAAGCCCGCGCCCGCGTAGTCGCGAGCGATGGGCAACGCAGACCTCCGACAGCTCGCGGCCCTCTCCGAGGTGGACTGGGACGAGGTGGCCGGTAGCGTCGTGGCCGTCGACGCGCACAACTGGCTGTATCGCTACCTCACGACGACGGTCAAGTGGACGAACGACGAGGTGTACACCACCGCGGCGGGCGAGGAGGTGGCCAACCTGGTCGGGGTCGTTCAGGGCCTGCCCAAGTTCTTCGACCACGACCTGACGCCGGTCTTCGTCTTCGACGGCGGCGTGACCGAGTTGAAGGACGACGAGGTGGCGGCCCGTCGGGAACAGCGCGAACGCGCCGAGGAGCGGCGCGCCGAGGCGGAGGAACGCGGCGACGCCGTCGAGGCCGCCCGCCTCGAAGCGCGCACCCAGCGACTCACGGACGTCATCCTGGAGACGACCCGCGAACTGCTCGCCCGCCTGGACGTGCCGGTTGTCGACGCGCCCGCCGAGGGCGAGGCTCAGGCGGCGTACATGGCCCGTCGCGGCGACGCCGACTACGCGGGCAGCGAGGACTACGACACCCTGCTGTTCGGCGCGCCGCTCACCCTCCGACAACTGACGAGCAAGGGGCGGCCCGAACTGATGGACCTGGAGGCGACCCTCGACCGCCACGGCATCAGCTGGGAGGGGCTGATCGACGTGGCCATCCTCTGTGGGACGGACTTCAACCCCGGCGTCGACGGCGTCGGCCCGAAGACGGCACTCCGGGCCATCGCGGAGCACGGCGACCTGTGGGCTGCCCTCGACGCCGAGGGCTGGCAGGTGGCCAACGCCGACCGGGTGCGGGAGCTCTTCCGTGATCCGCCCGTGACCGACGACTACGCCCTCGACGGCGACGTCGACCCCGACGTGGCCGCCGCCCGCGAGTACGTGATCGAGGACTGGGAGGTCGACGCCGCGGAGGTCGAACGCGGCTTCGAGCGCATCGAGGACGCGCTCGTCCAGACGGGGCTCGATCGCTGGACCTGAGGCCGGCGCAGGGGAGGTTTTTCACCCCGGCACCCGACTGTGGCTACCATGTCGGAGTTCAGGCCGTCCCGCTATCGGCTCGGATGGTGGAGTCTGGGGCTCGTCCTGGGCGCCGCGCTGACCTACGTCGTCTACTCCTTCGTCGGCACCTTCGTCTTCGGCGTGTTCATCTACTACGCCACCCGGCCCATCTACGGCCGTATGCGGCGGGTGGTCCGGCCGCCCAGCCTCGCGGCCGCCATCTCGCTTTTCGCCCTCGCGCTCCCCGCGCTCCTCCTGGTCCTGTATGCCCTCAGCATCGCGCTGAACGAACTCATGAAATACGTCAACACTGGGATGCTCGACCCCGCGCGGTGGCCGCTGGTCGATTCCGAGTTACTCGATACCGTCGCCGACCCGGCCGCCCTCCTGGCGCTCGACCCCGAGCGGTACCTCACCGGCGAGGGCCTGCAGTCGTTGCTGTCGTCGCTGAGTTCGGCGGTCGACACGGTGGCGTTTCTGGGCGTCGGTGCCGTCCACCTGTTCGTGATGCTCGCGCTCGCGTTCTACCTGCTCCGTGACGGGGGTCGGTTCGCGCGGTGGACGCTCGCACGGTTCGGCGACGACCGCGGCGTCTTCGAAGCGTACGTCCGGGCCGTCGACCGCGATTTCAAGGCCATCTTCTTCGGCAACATCCTCAACGCCGTCCTGACCGGGACCATCGGCGTTCTGATGTACTCGATCCTGAACGTCTACGCGCCGGCCGGCCTCCGGATTCCCGCCGCGCCGCTCGTCGGCCTGCTCGCCGGCGTAGCGAGTTTGGTCCCCATGGTCGGGATGAAACTCGTCTACGTGCCCGTGACCGCCTACCTCGCCGGGGTCGGGTTCCTGACCGATCCGACCACGCTCTGGTTCGTCGTGGCCTTCGTGGCCGTCTCGTTCGTGGTCGTCGACACCATCCCCGACCTCGTCCTCCGGCCGTACGTCTCGGGACGGCGTCTCCACGTCGGGAGCCTGATGATCGCCTACACCTTCGGGCCCCTGCTGTTCGGCTGGTACGGCATCTTCCTCGCGCCCATGCTTCTCGTGTTGATCGTCCACTTCGCACGGATCGTTCTCCCCGAACTCCTCGAATCCGAACCCATCCGACCCTTCGCGGTCGACCCCGGAAGTCTGGGGACGGACGAGAACGAGACGGCGGGTGACTGAGACGGGTCGTCGGGGATCGGTCCCGTCGGGACACCGATCCGTACGAGCGGGTAGCCGGAACGTCCGTGGCCGGGGCTGACCGGTCGGTCGACTCGGGAGTTCGGTACGACAAAAGGAAAGCAAGCCACGCGAAAATCGCGTGGAAGCTTGCCGCCCTGAATTGGTCCCCGCTGACGCTTCGGCCCTCCAGACGAAGCGTCACCTGAACCTGTGGAGCCGGGAGATATAAATGTACCGCCTCGGCCTCACATGTGTTCCTCTTCCAACACCCAGCCCAGCGCCCGCTTGTAGTGAGTGAACAGTTCCCGAACGCCCTCGTGGCGCATCTCGTCGTCGTCGAGCTGTTCCCGGAGGAACTCGTACTGCTCGCGCACCTCGGTTTCGTCTCGCATGGTCTCGTGTGGCGGCGCCGGCCACCTGTATCCCCCGGCCGCCGGCCGAGCGTCGGCCTTTTGTCGCCGCCCGGCGAACGACGGGCATGAAGGTTCGCGGCCGACGGGAGTGCCAGGACTGTGGCTGCCGGTGGTCGTACTACGAGACGGGGAGCGTGGCGTGTCCGGACTGCGAGAGCCTCCGTAGCGTCGGCGTCGACGACCGCTCCCTCCACACCGACTCGCCGGCGACGCTCGATCTGACGCCGTACCGGACCGCCGCGGCCGAGGGAAGACTCGACGACGTCGTCGACGACTGCAAGCGCGACCTGCGGACGTACGTCCGCCGCCGTGGCTTCGTCGACGGGGGGCAGCTCCGCCCGCTCGACGAGACGCTCGTCGCCGCCGCCGAGCTCCTGCAGGTCGTCGACGCCTTCGACCGCCTCCGGTCCCCGACCGACGCCGACCACGCCTACGTCCTCGCGCTCCTCCGCGACGCCGACGGTGGGGGCCGGCCGGGACCGTCGGCGGTCACCGACGCGCTGGCCCCGGCCCGCGGCCTCGGCGACGCGAACGCCGCCGACGCCTACCGCGACGACCTGCTGGCGTGGCTGGACGAACACCCCGACTCCGAGGCCCGACGGGCGCTCGGAACCCTCCGCGAGCGGATCAAGCGGATCGAAGCGCTCCAGGGCGACGTATCGCCGTCGGACGCCGAGTCGCTCGTGACGGCGGCCCGTGAGATCGGCACGTACCTCCGCGAGGACGACGAGACGGCGCTCGCGGCCGCCCGCGACCGGTTACGGTATAGTAGCGATTGAAAGTCATTACACAGCCGATCGCAGTACTGCGTACGGTCGGCTGTGCAAACAGTTTCAATCGCTACTATAGGTCGACCGGCACCTCGGCCTGTCGGCTCGTCGCCTTCACCGTGTTGTAGAGCAACATCGCGCGGGTCATCGGGCCGACGCCGCCGGGTACGGGCGTGATGGCCCGCGCCTTCGACTTCGCGCTCTCGAAGTCCACGTCGCCGACGAGCGTCGACTCGCCGTCGCGCTCGACGCGGTTGACGCCCACGTCGATCACCACGGTACCGTCGGTGAGCATCGATCCGTCGACGAGTTCGGGGACGCCCGCGGCGGCGATCACGACGTCCGCCCGCCGGGTCTTCTCGGAGACGTCCTCGGTCCGGGAGTGACAGACCGTCACGGTCGCGTTGCCGTCGTCGGCCTTCTGGAGCAGCAGGTTCGCCAGCGGCTTGCCGACGATGTTCGATCGACCGACGATGGTCACGTCGGCGCCCTCGGTCTCCACGCCGGCGGCGTCGAGGAGTTTCAGGACGCCGTGGGGGGTACACGGCTTGAACACGGGGTCGCCGGCGACCAGTCGGCCGACGTTCTCGGGGTGGAAGCCGTCGACGTCCTTCGCGGGGTCGATGGCGCGGATCACGTCCCGGTCCTCGACGTGGTCCGGGACGGGCATCTGGACCAGGATGCCGTTCACCGCGGGGTCGGCGTTCAGGTCCGCGACCGTCTCGAACAGTTCCTCGGCGGGCGCCTCGGGGTCGAGTTCCACGTCCCGTGCCTCGATCCCCACTTCCGCGCAGTCCTGCTGTTTCATCGAGACGTACGTCTCGCTCGCGGGGTCGTCGCTCATCAGTACGGTGGCGAGCGTGGGCGTGACGCCCGCGTCGTCGAGCGTCCCGATGGCGTCGGCCAGTCCCTCACGGACGTCCGCCGCCACGGCGTCGCCGTCGATAACGTCGGTCATACCCGAACCGGGTCTCCGTGTGCTATTCAAGTCACCGTTTGCCGCAGTCGCAGCCGCCGGGAGCCACGGTGTGGATTTTTCACACGCGGCCGCCAACCCTCCCATATGTACGATGACATCCTGCTCGCGACGGACGGCAGCGTCGCCTCCAAGGACGCGACCGCACACGCCATCGGCCTGGCCGACCTCCACGACGCCATGCTTCACGCCCTCTACATCGTCGACAGCGACGTCTACTCCGCCTACAGCGGCGACGAGTACGTCGACGAACGCGAGGGCCCCGAACACGGCCTCGAGGAGGTCGGCGAGGAGGCGCTCGCGGCGGTGACCGATCGCGCCGCCAAGCACGGCGTCGAGGTGATCGAGACGCTCAGACACGGTCGCCCCCACGAGGAGATCGTCGACTACGCCGGCGAGGAGGGCGTCGACCTGATCGTCCTCGGGACCCGTCGACACCCCGAGGAGTACCGGAGCCTGCTCGGCAGCGTCACCGACCGCGTGGTCCGCCTCGCCGACGAACCGGTGGTGGTGGTCAAGACGCCGGTCGAGTGATCCCCGCCGGGGCTACGTGGACGGTGCCTTCGGCGGGAGGTAGAACCGGATCGTGTTCCCGCGGTGATCGTCGCTCCCGATGGCGAGTTCCCCGCCCAGCGACTCGATGCACCACTTCATCACGAACAGCCCGACGCCCGATCCGTGGGACGTGGTGGTCGTCTCCGCGCGGTCGTCGAGCGCGCGCAGTTCGGCGTTCGGTATCGGGGGGTTGTCGTCCTCGATCCGTATCTCGACGCGGCCGGTGTTCGGCGACGGGCCGACCGCGACGTCGACGACCGGCCCCGACCGATCGGCGTGGACGACGGCGTTTTCGAGCGCGTGTGCGACGGCGTGGGTGAAGGCGTCGTCGACGACCGTCCACATCCGCTCGCGTTCCGCGATCTCGACCGTCGCCGCGGGACGATCGACCGCCAGGTCGTCGGCCACCTCCCGGATCGCGTCGGCGACGGGTCGTCGCCGTCCCCCGTCTTCCCCCCTCATCGCCCGTTCGATCTCCGTGACCGACTCCGCCATCCGACCCAGGTCGCCGGCCGTGTCGCGAACGACTGCCGCCGACCTGCGCACCCCTTCGGTTTCCGCCTCGGTAGCGATCCGCTCGCCGTGGCCCGTGAGCACGTTCGCCCCGTTTCGGAGGTTGTGTCGGAGGAGTCGCCAGAACAGCTCCTCCCGGCGTTGCGTGTGATACGAGTCCGTGACGTCACGCACCTCCGCGCGGACGAGGCCGTCCGCCCGTCGTGAGAGGTGCAGCCGGACCCAGACGAGTTCCCCGTCGCCGCGCTTGACCCGCCAGACGAACGATTGGGGCTCCCCGTCGGCGCTCGCGCGGAGGCGCTCGTGGAACTCCGACGCCGAAAAGGAGTGTGTGTTCGCGGTGTAGGTCCCGACCGACAGGTCGCGCAGTTCGCCGGTCGTGAACCCGAAGATCGACTCCAGTCTGTCGTTGGCGTCCAGCACCGCGCCGGTATCGGGATCGTACAACACGATGCCGACGTGGAGGTCGTCGTACGCCGCTCGGAGTATCGCGCCGGTCCGGCACGTCATTACAAACTCCTCGGAAGACGGAGATATATCTGTTACTAGGAGCGCTATATACGTCGATAGAGGGCGACGGTTCGGCGGGACTACGCTACTCGTACAGCGGGTGGGCCGCACAGAGTTCGTCGACCCGCTCGCTCACGGCCGCGAGGACGGCCTCGTCGGTCGGGGCGTCGAGGACGCGGACGATCAGGTCCCCGACCTCGCGGATCGCCGCCTCGTCGAACCCGCGGGTGGTGAGGGCGGCGGTGCCGGCACGGATCCCGCTGGGGTCGAACGGCGACCGCGTCTCGCCGGGGACGGTGTTCCCGTTGAGGACGATCCCCGCCGATTCGAGGGCCGCCTCGGCGTCGCCGCCGGAGAGGTCGGGATGGGAGTCACGCAGGTCGACCAACACGAGGTGGGTGTCGGTCCCGCCGGAGACGAGCGTGAGGCCGGCGTCGGCGAGCGTCTCGCCCAGCGCGCGGGCGTTCGCGACGACCTGTTCGGCGTACTCGGTGAAGGAGTCCTCTAGGGCCTCGCCGAAGCCGACGGCCTTGCCCGCGACGTTGTGCATCAGGGGCCCGCCCTGGACGCCGGGGAACACCGCGTTATCGACGGCGTCGGCGTGCTCCTCGCCGCACATGATCATCCCGCCGCGGCCGGCTCGGATGGTTTTGTGGGTGCTGCCGGTGACGAAGTCGGCGATCCCGACGGGCGAGGGATGGACGCCCGCAGCGACGAGGCCGGTGATGTGGGCGATGTCGGCGACGTGGTAGGCGTCGACGGCGTCCGCGACGGCGTCGATCCGCTCCCAGTCCACCGTCCGTGGGTAGGCGGAGAAGCCCGAGACGATGGCGTCGGGGTCGAACTCGTCCGCGATGTCGGCCAGCCCCTCGTAGTCGAGGTAGCCGGTCTCGGGGTCGACGCGGTACTGTTCGACTTCGAAGAGCTGGCCGGCGAAGTTGGCCGGATGCCCGTGGCTGAGGTGGCCGCCGTGTTCGAGTTCGAGCGAGAGGATCCTGTCGCCGGGATCCAGGGTGGCGAGGTAGACGGCCATGTTCGCCTGCGATCCGCTGTGGGGCTGGACGTTGACGTGGTCGGCGCCCCACAGCTCCTTCGCGCGCTCGATGGCCAGTTCCTCGACGGCGTCGGCGGGGCCGCAGCCGGCGTAGTAGCGCTCGCCCGGATACCCCTCGGCGTACTTGTTCGTCAGGACACTCCCTTGGGCGTCGACGACGGCCCTGCTCGCGTGGTTCTCCGAGGCGATCATCGAGAGCGTGTTCCGCTGGCGGTCGACTTCGTCGGCGAGCGCCGTCGCCACCGCCGGATCGGCTTCGCGGACGTGTTCGTGTTCCATACGTACTTCCGGCACAAGCGACGCATAAACCTGTCTCTCCGCCGTCCCGTCGATCGACGGTGCCACATCCCACGGAGGAAAAATTAAGCCGACGTAGAGGCGGGAATTACTCTGTTACGAGCACCGCTCGTCGTTAAAATTAATACGGACCTGCCGGTATTGGGGCCATGGTCGCCGGGGCGAACCTGCACGGGAAGGTGTTCGAGGAGATACTCGAGACCGTCTTCGAGTCGGCCGAGGAACTGTTGCTGGTCGATCCGACGGCGGAGGCGGTACGGGCACTGATGGCCGTCACCACTTCGGCGAGCGACCCGCCGTCGATCCGGATCCTGGCCGACGAGGCCCTGCTGAAGGACGTGATGGACGACTTCGTGGTCGCGAGCAACGCGGCCGACCACGTCGCCGCCGGCACCCTCTCCATGCGCGCGGGCGGCACCGGGAGCACGAACACGCTCGTCGTCACCGAGACGGCGGTGTGGGCGCTGGTCTCCGTCGGCGACCGCGTGGCCGCCCTCGGCGGCGACGAGACGGCGTTCGTCGACGCGGTCCGGGAGACCTACGGCGCCCAGTGGGACCCCGCCCCGACGTTCGACCTGCGGACGCCCCCGCTCTCGCGGGTCCGCGAGACCCTCGCCGAGGAGATCGGGCAGGACGTCCGCGAGGATTTCGACGCCGCCCTCGATGCCCTGAACGACGCCCGCGACGCCGCCTCCCAGTTCGACGAGGTGACGCTCACGCTTCTGGTCGCGGCCCACAACGACGTCCTCCTCTACGACATCAGCAAGTGGGGCGAGGACGTGGGAATCGCGAGCAAGGCGACGTTCTCGCGAACCAAGACCACCCTCGAGGAAGAGGGGCTGATCCGCACCGAGAAGGTCCCCATCGACGTGGGTCGTCCCCGACTCCGCCTGAAACTCCACGGGGACCGCTTCGACGGGGTGACGCCCGCGGAGCTCGCCGCCGTCACCCTCAACCACTCCGCCTGACGGGGCCGGTCGGGCCCGCCGCCCTCCCGACCCGGCCGACTCCCGATCACTTTTGCCGCCGGGGGGCCTCGGCCGTCCCATGCAGATCGGCATCGCGGGAAGCGGCCCGGCCGCCGAATCGGTCCGGGCCGCCCTCGACGACATCGACGCGACGGCGACGGCGACGACGCCCGACGAACTCGGGGCCTACCCCCTGGGCGTCGTGATCGCGCCCACGGGCGCCCCGGCGTTCGGGACGGCCGACGACGCGGCGACCGACTGGCTGGCCGTCGAGATCGGCGGCCT
Organism: Haloplanus salinarum; assembly: GCF_009762275.1. Classification (NCBI taxonomy): domain Archaea; kingdom Methanobacteriati; phylum Methanobacteriota; class Halobacteria; order Halobacteriales; family Haloferacaceae; genus Haloplanus; species Haloplanus salinarum. The sequence continues at coordinate 2,956,447 of NZ_CP034345.1, forward strand.
CGGCGGCCGGGCCGTCCCCGACCTCGACGCCGCGGTGACGGTCCTCGCGGACGGCGTCGGCTACCGCGACCTGCGGGCCCGGGTGGCGTCGACCGCCGACGCCGACGACGGGGCCGACGGCACGCCCTCGGGGGATCGGAGCGCCGTCCGCCTCGCCGGCGCGGTCGCCGGCCGCCGCGCCGTCTCCCTGCTCGCCGGGGCCGACCTCGCGGGCACGGTCGTCGAGGTACCCGGCGACGAGCGGCGTCTGTTCGCCGTTCCCGAGCCGGACGACCGTGACCGGACCCTCCGGACGGAATTCCGGGACGTGGCCCTCGACGACGCCCTCGCTCGGGCGGAGCGGGCCGTCGACGACCGGGTCGGCCTACTCACTCGGATCGGCGAGCGCGAGTCGTTCCCCGCACCGTACTACATCGCCGCGACGGCCGACACGACCGTTTACAGCGACGCCCGCGCGGCGGCCTACGCCGCCGGCGTCGACGACGACTGGGACCGCGCCTTCATGAAGGCCCTCGGCGAGGGACTGGAGCGTTACTGTGCCGGAACCTACCGGGAGGCGTCGTTCGAGACGGCGCCCCCGGCGGCCCGGGCGGACGGCGTCTCGCCGGCGGCGTTCGTCCGCCCCGACGACGCGACGGTCGACCCCGACGCCCCGATTCCCTGGGTGCCGGGGACGGACCTGCGGACCGGCGAGGCCGTCTCCCTGCCAGCCGAGTTCGTCCACTACCCGCCGCCCACGGAGCGACACCGTCCGCCGATCACCACGGGGCTGGGACTCGGCAGCAGTGGCGCCGAGGCGCTTCGCTCGGGGCTCTACGAGGTGATCGAGCGTGACGCGACGATGTGTGCGTGGTACTCGACGTACGAACCGCTGGGGCTCGCCGTCGACGACGAGGGGTTCGCGGCGCTCGCCGACCGCGCCCGCGCGGAACGGCTATCGGTGTCGCCGGTCCTGGTCACCGGCGACGTCGACGTGCCCGTCGTCGCCGTCGCGGTCCACCGCGAGGGGGCGTGGCCCCGCTTCGCCCTGGGTTCGGCCGCCGACCTGGACGCCGGGGCGGCGGCGCGGTCGGCGCTCGCGGAGGCGCTCCAGAACTGGATGGAGTTGCGGGCGCTGGGTCCCGAGGACGCGGCGGCCGAGGAGGGCGCCATCGGCCGGTACGCCGACCGGCCGCCCGAGACGCGGGCGTTCACCGACGCCGACGACGGCGTGCCGGCGGCGAGCGTCGGTCCCGACCCCGTGCCGACGGGCGAGGCCGAACTCGACGCGGTGGTCGAGCGGGCGGCCGACGCCGGCCTCTCGACGTTCGCCGCGCGGCTCACCACCCCCGACGTCGCCGCCCTCGGGTTCGAGGCGGTCCGCGTCCTCTCTCCCGAGGCCCAACCCCTGTTCGTCGACGACCCCTACTTCGGCGACCGGGCCGAGACCGTCCCGCGGGACCTAGGGTACGAACCGCGTCTCGACCGGCCGTTCCACCCGTACCCCTAGACGCCGAAGGTCGCCCGGAGCATGTCGCGGGTCCCGGGACCCAGCCCCACCGCGAGGATGGCGACCAGCAGGAGGATGGTGTACTGCGGGCTCTCCTCGAAGATCTGCTCGTCGAACAGCCAGACGACGAGCGTCGCGGCGACGAGTTTCACGACGAGGAAGGGCCAGGTGTCTCCGGTGATCGCCAGCACCGAGGCGGGCAGGGTCGACGCGGTGACGTCGACGATGAAGCGATTGACCGGGTGTTTGGGGACGAGGTTCGTCCCGGCACCCAGCGCGACCATCCAGTCGAGGCCGACGACGTTGGCGACGCCGTCGACAGCGTGTCCCCAGATGACGACCGCACCGATGCGGCCGGTGCCCGCGTTGACCGCCGGCGCGTACCGTTCGAGCAGCCACCAGACGAGGCCCGCCGAGGCCGTCGCCCCGGCGAGGATCACGACGAGCACCTGCGGGTAGAACGTGCCCGGACCCCCGGGGACGACGGCGCTCCAGAGGAGGAAGGCGAGCGTCGTGACGAGGACGGCACACCCGATTCCGACGAGCGGGCTGGTGTACCGCTCGACGACCCGTTTCCGTTCGAGCGTCACGCTCGCGAGCAAGGCGAGCAGCGTCACCGCGAAGACGGTGAAGTAGATGATGGGGCTGATGAGGAGGGTGTTCAGGGGGTAGGTGATCACGGACTCGGTGGGGGCGTCGGTCACGTCCTCGACGACCCGGAGCGCGCCGCCGAAGAAGACGAACGGCAGGAGCGAGAAAAAGAGGCTGCGGTCGGAGCCGATCTCGAGTCGCTGTAAGAGGAAGACGACCCCGGCGAGAGCGATCAGGAGGACGACGACGTAGCCGACCTCCGAGACGAGGGTGTACCCCGGGTAGGCGACCGGTTCGGCCGCCGCAGAACACGCCGCGCTGTCGTAGAGATAGCGCGTGGTGCCGCCCTCGCGGATGGCACAGACGGCGGCGTTGGCGTCCGCCTGCACCGGTCCCCAGAAGTAGTGCCAGACGAAGCCGTCGTAGACGGCGCGTGGGAAGACGAGCGACCCGCCGATCAGCGCGGCGAGCAAGGCGAGGACGGACCCGAGCCAGAGCCGCGCCGGTTCGACGCCGAGGCGTTCCGCGACGGTAGCCATACCGAAGACCCCGACGGCGCCGCGCTTCAGGGTTGTGGTCCTCGGTCGGCGCTCACCCCGTGGCCGTCCCCTGTGACTCCGGCGCGTCGTCGAGACCCCTCGCGTCGGCGAACCCTTTGCCCCAGGCCCAGGCCGCCGCCACCTGTGCGTAGAAGACGGCCAGCACGCCGACGACGGGGACGAACCCGAGGACTCCCGCCACGACGTTTCCGGCGACGAGAAGGAGAACGCCGTACAGCCACGGGACGGCGTAGGCGCCGTCGAACGCCACGGCGCGGCACACGCCGAGGTCGAACCCCGCCCGGAGGTCACCCTCGTGGGCGTAGTTGGCGAGGCCGATCAGGGTGACGTAGCCGAGGACCACGGCGAGTATCGCGGCGAGCGCCAGCCCCCCGAGGAGACCGACCAGCCCCGGGACCACACCGACTTCGACGCCGGTCAGGACCGCCAGGACCGTCCCCCCGACCGTCAGCGTCGCGACGAACAGGGGGACGAACTGGTAGACGAGGACGATGATCGAGGCCACCGTCCCCTCGTAGAGGAGCGTTCGTGGGTCCTCGAACCCGGGGGGTTCCGCCGCTTCGGCCATGCCCGCACGGAGGACCCGGAGGAGGTAACCGAGCAGGAGCACGGCCGGGACGATCAACACCGACAGCGCCGTCAGCACGCCCCCGACGAGGAGGATGGTGGCCCACTCCTCGGAGTTCGCGGGGTACCGGACGAGCCGTTCGAGGTCGATGGCCATAGGAACGAACGGCCTCGCCGGGCCGTAACTCTTCGTGCGGCGACGCTACGTCGATCCGGCGGGCAACTCGGCCGCCGACAGCGCCTCGGTCACGTCCGTCGTCGTCAGGATCCCCACCCCGTTGCCGTCGGCGTCGGTCACCGGGAGGTGGCTGACCTCCTCCTCGACCATCCGGCGGCCGACGGACGAGAGCGAGGTGTCGGGGTCGACCGTCTTCACCGGCGAGGTCATGTACTCCCCGATGGTCGCCTCGTCGGTGGGCCGGCCGTCGGCCGCAACCTGCAGGACGTCCGTGGAGGTGAAGATGCCCTCCGGGCGACAAGCCTCCCCGACCACGACGAGCGACTTGATCCCCGCCTCCAGCATCCCGCGCGACGCCTCGTCGACCGTCGCCTCCGCGTCCAGCGTGAGCATCGGCGTGGTCATCGCCTCTTTGACCAGCGTCTCTGTCATGTGATGACGTAGGACATGTACTGGCATAACGGTTACCATGGTCGACGCGTGGCCGTCGCCCGCCGCGTGGTCCCCCGGTCTCTCTCCGCCTGCAACGATCCGAGACACCTTTCACGGAGGTGTCACAATAGACGACCGATGCCCTCCATCGAACGCAGGACGTTTCTCGGTACGCTCTCGGCGGGGGTCGTCGCCGGGTTCGGCGGCTGTTCGTCGTCGTGTCCGGACGACGACACGCCGACGCCGTCGACGACGTTCGGCACGGGCGAGGCCGATCGGGGGTTCGACTCGCTCCCCGGCGGCGACTGGCCCGCGCCCCGGTTCGACCCCGCCAACACCGGGTTCGCGCCGTCCCGCCGGCCGCCGACCGACGCCCCGACGCTCCGCTGGCGAACGACGCTCTCCGCCCCGACGGTCGACGGCGTCACGGCCGACGTGAGTCCGCCGGCGGTCGCCGACGGCCGGGTCTTCCTCACGACCGGCGCGGGCGCGTTCGCGCTCTCGCTCCGCGACGGCCACGAGGAGTGGCGATACGGGGACCTCTCGCCCGCGACGACGTCGGCCGGCGGCCACGGCGCGACGCCCGCGCCGCCGGTCGTCCGCTCCGGCACCGTGTACGTCCCCACCGCCGACGGCGTCGTCGCCCTCCGAACCGACGACGGGACCGAGCGGTGGCGAGCCACCGGGGTCGTCCCCACCGCGTCGCCGACCGTCGCCGACGGGGCGGTGTTCGTCCCCACCGGTGACGAACTGGCGGCGCTCGACACCGCCGGCGGCGGCCGTCGGTGGACGGCCACGACGGACGGCGGGTCGCGTCTCGCCGTCGCCGACGGCGCCGTCGTCGTCGCCGGCGGGGACCTGCGCGGACTGGACGCCGCGACCGGCGACCGCCTGTGGTCGTCGTCGGTCGACCCTCGGTCCCGGCCCGCCGTCGCCGACGGGGTCGTCTACGTCGGTACCGGCGAGGGGATCCTCGGGGCCGCCCTCGACGACGGCACGGAGCGCTGGCTCGTCGACCGGGGCGGGGGACGCACCTACTCGACCCCGGTCGTCACCCCCGAGACCGTCTACGCCGTCGAACGACCGGGGGAGGCCGGCGAGGCGACGTTCGCCCTCGACCGGACCGGCGACGGCGCCCCCGACCCGCGCTGGTGTTCGTTCGTCGGCGAGGGGGCGGTGACCGCCGCCGCCGGCGACCACGCCTTCGCCATCCAGTCGCACGCGGGGGACCGACCGACCCCCCCGCGACTGCTCGCGTTCACCGCGCGCTTCGGCGAGGCGACGTGGGGGTATCGCAGCGCCGAACCCGTGGTGTCGCCCGCGGTCCTCGACGGCGGCGTCGTCACGGCGACGCGAGACGGCACCGTGGTGGCCGTCGGGGGTGGCTGACCGTGTGGTCCCCCGACCGTCGGTTCGTCGGCGGGCTGACCGCGCTCGGCGGCCTCCTCGTCGTCGTCGCGGCCGTTCCGACCCGCTGGTTCGGTCCGGTGCCCACCGACTCCTACGTCTTCGATCCGCCGCGGTTCAGCGCGCTGTGGGTCGAGCGGACGGTCATCCCCGTCGTGGCGCTGGTCGCGGTGCTCGCGATACTGCTGGGTCTGCTCTCCCTGTTTCGCCGCGACCGGGAGCGGATGGCGCGCTGGCAGCGCTGGACCGCGGTCGTGGCGCTCGCCGGCGCCGGCGTCGGGACGCTCGCGACGGTCATCCTCGTGACGACCGGCCCCGGGGCGACCGCCGACCTGACCGCCACGCTGAACGCGCTGTTCGGCGTCGCCCTCGGCCTGCTCGCGCTCGTCCTCCTGATTCCGGGACTGCTCGCCTGGGGCGGTGGCTACCTCCGCGGCGACCGGTCGCTCCTCGGCGCCGCGCTGGTCGGCGGCCCCGTCCTCCCCGTCCTCGTCGTGGCCGCGAGCGTCGCCCTCGGCGCCGACACGGGACCCGTCGGCTCCCTCCCCGTCGCGTTCCCCGTGGCGGCGGCCGTCGTCGTCGTCGGCCGCGACCTCTGGGTGCGGGCGGGGTGACGGCTCGGCGGGACCGCGACGGCGCGACCGCACGGCTCATCCCCACCGGCGCGCGAGTTCGTACGCGACGGTGGCGGGAACGGTGATCGAGAGGACCACGAACACGACCTCGTCGACGGTCGGACCGGAGCGGGCCGTCGCACTGTAGAACACGACCGCCCCTGTCGCGAGGACGCCGACGACGGTCGCGACGTACGCGGGGTCCGTCCAGCTCGCTCGTGAATCGGCGGGCACGTGTCGGCGTACCGCCGCCACGCCGCTAACCCTTGGGGTCGAAAGAGCGGCTGGGGTGGAATCGAACCGCGAGGACTCGCTTCGCTCGTCGTCGTTGCGTCGTCAGAAGTGGGTTGGGGCGGAATTGCACCACGGTCACTTCGCTCACGGAGTTCGCTTCGTTCCCTGCTTCGAATCCGCGGATCCGTTCGCCGGCGCCGGCTCGTCGCGTCGCTCCTCGCGTAGCGTCGGCAGAAGTGGGTTGGGGCGGAATTGAACCGCCGGCCTCCTCCATGTCAAGGAGGTGTCATAACCGGACTAGACCACCAACCCGGACGTTGCGTGCGTTTCGACGCATCACAACGTACCGGTGGCCGGTAATTGAACCTTTCGGAACGCCGCCCGGCGCGGCGATTTCGGGGGAATTATACGCCGGCATCGGGGTGGCCGCGGTTCGGCCGCCCCGCCGCGTCGAGGGCCGTTTCGCGCCCCCGCCCCGCCGACGGCCGCCGGACGATAGGTTTATGAAGATGTATAGATTTGTTCATCGTAACCCGAACTAATACACTGGTGTTCATCCATGCAGGATTATATCGAGCGCGTTACCGACGGGGAGGACTTGAGCGGCGAGGAGGCACGGGACGCGGCCCGGGCCGTCTTCGAGGAAGCGACGGAGGCCCAGATCGGGGCGTTGCTCGCGGCGCTCCGGGCGAAGGGGGAGACCGAGACGGAGATCGCGGGCTTCGCGAAGGGGATGCGCGACGCTGCCCGGACCATCACCCCCGACCGGTCGCCACTGGTCGACACCTGCGGGACCGGCGGCGACGACTACGATACGATCAACGTCTCGACGACGAGCGCCATCGTCGCTGCGGGCGCGGGCGCCGCCGTCGCCAAACACGGCAACTACTCCGTCTCCTCTACCTCCGGCAGCGCGGACGTCCTCGAGGTCGCCGGGGTGGACGTCGAGGCCGAACCGCCCGCCGTGGAGGGAGCGATCGAGCGCGACGGCATCGGCTTCATGCTCGCGCCGGTCTTCCACCCGGCGATGAAGGCCGTCATCGGCCCGCGGAAGGAACTGGGGATGCGCACGGTGTTCAACGTCCTCGGGCCGCTGACCAACCCCGCCGGCGCCGACGCGCAGGTGGTCGGCGTCTACGACCCCGACCTCGTGCCCGTCCTCGCCCACGCGCTCGCTCGGATGGACGTCGACCGGGCGATGGTGGTCCACGGCGCCGGGATGGACGAGATCGCCATCCACGACGCCACGACCGTCGCCGAGGTCGACGGCGACGAGGTGACCGAGTACACGCTAACGCCGGCCGACCTGGGGCTGGAACGGGCCCCCGTCGAGGCGGTCGCGGGCGGCGACCCCGAGGCGAACGCCGCCGACCTCCGCGGCATCGTCGCCGGCGAGGTGACGGGGCCGAAACGCGACATCATCCTCGCGAACGCGGGCGCGGCCCTCTACGTCGCCGGGATCGCCGACGACCTGCCGGGCGGCGTGGACGCGGCCCGCGAGGCTATCGACTCCGGCGCCGCCGCCGCCAAACTCGACGACCTGCGGGGTGTGTGATGGTCCGGGCGAAGATCTGCGGTGTGACCAACGAGACGGATCTGCGGGCGGTCTCCGAGGCCGGCGCCGCCGCGGTCGGTATCATCACCGAGGTGAGCGTCGACACGCCCCGGGAGGTCGCCCCCGACCGCGCGGCCGACCTGGTCGCGGCCGCGCCCCCCTTCCTCTCGACCGTGCTGGTGTCGATGCCCGACAGCCCGGCGCGTGCGGTCGAACTCGCGGGCGCCGTCGCCCCCGACGCGATCCAACTTCACGGCGACTTGGACGCCGAGGACGTCCGGTACGTCCGCCGGGAGGCCCGCGCGGACGTGATCACGGCCGTCGACGCGGCCGCCACCGACCGCGTCCGCGGGTACGACGGCGTCGCCGACGCCGTCCTGATCGACTCGACGACCGAGTCGGGCGCGGGCGGGACCGGCGAGACCCACGACTGGGACGCCGCCGCCGACCTGGTCGACGACTGCTCGACGCCGGTCGTCCTCGCGGGGGGACTGACCCCCGAGAACGTCGCCGAGGCGGCCCGGACGGTCGGCCCCTACGCGGTCGACGTCTCCAGCGGCGTCGAACGCCGCGGCGGCGAGAAGGATCACGAGGCGGTCAGGGCCTTCGTTCGCAACGCCGGCGTGGAGGTGTCGCCGTGACGCCCGACACGGACCGGGCGAGTTTCGCCGACGCCCTCGCCGGCCGCACGGAGCCGGCCGTCGCCCGCCTCGCGGTCACGCTCGACGTCGAGACGACGCCCCTGTCGGCCTACGCCGCCCTCGACGACCGCAGCGACTACGGGTTCCTGCTGGAGAGCGCGGAGAAGACCCCCTCCAGCGATCCCGAGGGCGCCTTCACCTCCGGCGGCGGGACCGACCGCCACGCCCGCTACTCGTTCGTCGGCTACGACCCCGACGCCGTCGTCTCGGTCACGGGAACCGACGTGACCGTCGAGTCGCTCGGCGGCCGGGCGGCCGATCTGCTCGCCGAGCGGGCGGGCCTCGACGCGGACGGCGGGGACGCCGACGTCCTCGACGCCCTCCGGACGGCCCTGCCCGACGTCGACCGCGTGGGGTTCCCGGCCGCCGACCGCCAGCACCTCGACGGCGGGCTGGTCGGCTTCCTCGCCTACGATGCCGTCTACGACCTCTGGCTCGACGAGGTGGGCGTCGAGCGCCCCGACCCCGTCGTCCCCGACGCGGAGTTCGTCCTGACGACGCGGACGGTCGCCTTCGACCACGCCGAGGGAACGGTCGAACTCGTCTTCACCCCGGTCGTCGGACCGGGCGCGGACCCCGGCGCCGTCCACGACCGCCTCCTCGACGAGGCCGAGACGGTCGAGCGCGCCCTCGCGGCCCACGACGCGCCCGAGACGGGCGGGTTCGTGAAGACCGGCGAGACGGCCGGCCCCCGCGAGGCGTACGAGGACGCGGTGCGTCGAGCGAAGGAACACGTCCTCGACGGCGACATCTACCAGGGCGTCATCTCCCGGAAGCGCGAACTCACCGGCGAGGTCGACCCCCTGGGGCTGTACGAGTCGCTCCGGGCGGTCAACCCCTCGCCGTACATGTACCTCCTGCGCCACGGCGATCGGTCCATCGTCGGCGCCAGCCCCGAGACGCTGGTGTCGGTGCGGGGCCGACGGGTCGTCTCGAATCCCATCGCCGGCACCTGCCCCCGGGGGTCGGGTCCGGTCGAGGACCGGCGGCTCGCCGGCGAGATGCTCGCCGACGGCAAGGAGCGCGCCGAACACACGATGCTCGTCGACCTGGCGCGCAACGACGTGCGCCGCGTCTCGGAGCCGGGATCGGTCCGGGTCGAGGAGTTCATGAACGTGCTCAAATACTCCCACGTCCAGCACATCGAGTCGACGGTGACGGGGACGCTCGCGACCGGAACGGATCCGGGCGCCGGCGGCGAGCGGTCGCCGCCGTTCGACGTCTTCGACGCCACGCGGGCGACGTTCCCCGCCGGGACGCTCACCGGGGCGCCGAAGGTGCGCGCCATGGAGATCATCGACGAACTCGAACGCGACGCCCGGGGCGTCTACGGCGGCGGCGTCGGCTACTACTCGTGGTCCGGCGACGCCGAGTTCGCCATCGTCATCCGGACCGCGACGGTGGAACACGGGGCCGAGGACCGGATCACCGTCCAGGCGGGCGCGGGTATCGTCGCCGACAGCGACCCCGCGAGCGAGTACGAGGAGACCGAACAGAAGATGGGCGGCGTCCTCGACGCGCTCGAACGGATCGAGACGACGGCCCCGGGGGTGCGCCGATGAAGGTCCTCGTCATCGATAACTTCGATTCGTTCACCTACAACCTCGTCGAGTACATCTCGGACCACCCCGATCCGCTGACCGGCGACCCGATCACCGTCGAGGTGCTGAAAAACACCGCCACCCTCGATGCGGTCCGCGCGGTCGATCCGGACGCCATCGTCGTCAGTCCCGGACCCGGACACCCGAAGAACGACCGCGACGTGGGCGTGACCAACGCGGTCCTCCGGGAGGTGAGCCCGGACGTACCGACCCTGGGGGTCTGTCTCGGCCTCGAAGCGGCCGTCTACGCCTACGGCGGCACGGTCGGGCACGCCCCGGAACCGATCCACGGCAAGGCCTACGCCGTGGACCACGACGGCGAGGGGGTCTTCGCCGGCCTCGAAGGGGGCTTTCGCGCCGGCCGCTATCACTCCCTCGTGGCGACGGACGTCCCCGACTGCTTCGCGGTGTCGGCGACGACGACCCACGCCGACGCCGAGGGGGGCGAACACGAACTCGTCATGGGGATCCGCCACCGCGAGCACCCCATCGAGTGTGTCCAGTTCCACCCCGAGAGCGTGTTGACCGCCGTCGGCCACGACGTGATCGACAACTTCCTGCGCGCGGCCCGGACGCCGGACGCGACGGCCTAGAGCAGGAACAGCGAGGCTAGGAGGAGCAACCCGACGACGACGGCGGCGATGGTCACCAGCCGCCAGGCCACCTTCAACAGGACGCGGCCGACCAGGATGACGACGCCGACGGCGACGATGGTCGCGAGGAGTTGTCCAAGCGGTCCGCCGAGGACACCGCCAAGCTGAAGCGCCACCTGCGCCGTGAGCGACATATTCGATACGGACTCACAGCGGATGCATAAGTCTGTGGGCGGCCCCTCGTCCCGTCCGTCGATCTCCTCTATCAGAAATCGGATACGTACGACCGTCCGTTCTCCCGGCTGTCCGCCACGTGGGAGCGCCTACCATGACAGCGGTGTATCACTCGACGGTCCGTCTCGCGTTCGCCGACCCCCCTTTCGTTCGACTGGATTTCCCGTCGCAGTCTCCCGATTTGTTCCGCCAATTTCTACTTTCACTCCGGTCTGCACATCGTTATGTGTTTCGCGGGGCGATGATGGACCCGTGTAGGTGACCGACGGTCATCGGCCGACACCGTGAAGTAGACAGGAATCGGATAGTTCGACGGACGAACCAACGCCTTTACACCCCCGATTCCACTTACAGCAACCGTCACGGTTGCACCGATTCGAACCAGCGACCGGCGCACGCCCGGCGCCCGTTCGGGGTGGGGAACCCGCGACGCGATCAGCACGACCGACACATGAGTACGCACGACATCGACACCGACGACGTGGAACTACCGATCAAACGAACCGACGGGGAGACACTCGCGGAGCGTCTCACCGACAACGCCTATCACAACATCCTGCCCGCACGGTACCTCCGGAAGGACGCCGACGGGGACCTGATCGAGGAGCCCGAGGACCTCTTCCCGCGTGTCGCGAAGAACATCGCGCTCGCGGAGGCGGTGTTCGAGGCGCGCAAGCAGGGGACGGAGATCACGGTCACGCCCGACCAGTTGAAGCCCGACCACCCGCGGCGGGACGAACTCGCCGAGGACGTGTTCGGGGCGGGTGTCACCACCGACGCGGACGCCGAGACGACCCTCTCGAAGTACAACGTCAACAAGTTCGCCTACGAGACGGTCGTCCCGGAGCTTCCCGACGACGTCCGGGACACCGTCGAGGAGACCCGGGAGGAGTTCGAGCGGCTGATGGGCGACCTCTCTTTCATGCCCAACTCGCCGACGCTGATGAACGCTGGCGACGAGCTCCAGCAGCTCTCGGCCTGTTTCGTCGACTCGCCCGAGGACGACATCGACGACATCCACCAGACGGCCAAGGAGGCCGCACAGGTGTTCCAGTCCGGCGGCGGCATGGGCTATGCCTTCTGGCGGCTCCGCCCCTACGGCGACCCCGTGGGTTCCACCGGCGGCATCGCCTCCGGGCCCATCACCTTCATGCGCACGTTCGACCAGATGTGTGAGACCATCGCCCAGGGCGGGGCGCGCCGGGGCGCACAGATGGGCGTCATGCGCATCTCGCATCCCGACGTCATCCAGTTCATCCACGCCAAGAACAAGGACGTCTCGCTGGCACACACCCTCCGGCTCAACGACCCCGACGACTTCACGCACACCTCCTTCGCGGACGCCCTGGAGGAGGCCCGCGAACTCATCGACGACGAGGGGAAGGTCCCCAAACACCTCCGTAACGCCGTCGAGGGTCACCTCTCGAATTTCAACATCTCCGTCGGCATCACCGACGAGTTCATGGAGGCCCTGGAGGCGGGCGAGGAGTTCACGTTCACCAACCCCCGAACCGGCGACCCCCACGTCGTCACCCCCGAGACGAAGGAGCTGTACGACATGTTCGGCCTCGGCGAGTACGTCGCGGTCGGCGAGGAGCTCTCCATCCCCGCGGAAGTCGTCTGGGAGGACATCGTCGAGGGCGCCCACGAGAACGGCGAACCCGGCGTCATCTACCTCGAACGGGTGAACAAACAGCACTCCTTCGACGTGGAGGAGCACCCGGACCACCGCATCCTCGCGACGAACCCCTGTGGCGAACAGCCCCTGGAGGAGTACGAGGCCTGCAACCTCGGACACATCAACCTCTCGACGCTCGCGGCGCAGGACGCGCCGGACTGGCGGGTCTGGGCCGACGAGCACGCCGACGAGTACGACTCCGAGGCCGCGGCCGTCGAGGCGTTCCTCGACGAGGCGGTCGACTGGGAGGCCTTCGATCACCGCATCGAGTACGGCACTCGTTTCCTCGAGAACGTCGTCACGATGTCGGATTTCCCGGTCGACGAGATCGAGGAGAAGGTCCGACAGATGCGCAAGATCGGCCTGGGCGTCATGGGACTGGCACAGCTGTACGTCCAGCTCGGCATCCGCTACGGCAGCGACACGGGCAACGAGGTGGCCCGACAGCTGATGACCCACATCGACCACGGGTCGAAGTGGACCTCCCACGAACTCGCCGAGGAGCGCGGCTCCTTCGAGGACTGGGACGACTCGAAGTACGCCGACCCGGTCCGCTACCGCGAGTGGTTCGAACACCACACCGGGCTCGACGCCGACGAGTGGGAAGACGGGTTCCCGATCCGCAACCACAACACGACGACCATCGCGCCGACCGGCACCACCTCGATGGTCGGCAACACGACCGGCGGCTGTGAGCCCATCTACAACGTCGCCTACTACAAAAACGTCTCCGACGACGTGCAGGGCGACGAGATGCTCGTCGAGTTCGACGACTACTTCCTGCGGACGCTGGAGGCCAACGACATCGACATCGACGCGGTCAAGCGGGAGGCCCAAGAGCAGATGGCCGCAAACGAGTTCGACGGCGTCGAGGGACTCGACACCGTTCCGGACCCCATCGGCGAACTGTTCGTCGTCACCGGCGACCTCTCCGGGAAACAGCACGCGGCGGTCCAGTGTGCGTGTCAGCAGGGCGTCGACTCCGCCATCTCGAAGACCTGTAACTTCCCCAACTCCGCCAGCGTCGAGGACATGGACGAGGTGTACCGCTACATCTACGAACACGGCGGCAAGGGCGTCACCGTCTACCGCGACGGGACGCGCTCGAAGCAGGTGCTGACCACCCGTGCGAAGAACACGGAGTTCGCCGACGAGAGCGAGGCCGCCGAGGCGCTGATCGACCAGATCGAAGAAGTGTTCGGCGGCATCGAGGGCTTCCTCGACAACGAGGACGTTCAGGCCGCCCTCGACACCCAGCTGTCGGCACTGCTCGCGGCCGCCGACGGCGAGCGCGAACTCGGCACCAAGCGGCCCCGTCCGGACGTCCTCCACGGCATCACCCAACGCATCGACACGGGCTACGGGAAGCTCTACGTCAACATCAACGAGGACGAGGACGGCCGGCCGTTCGAGCTGTTCGCCAACATCGGCAACTCCGGCGGCTTCACCGCCTCCTTCACCGAGGCGCTGGCGAAGACCATCTCGACTGCGCTGCGCTCGGGCGTGGACCCCCGCGAGATCGCCTCCGAACTCCAGGGCATCCGCTCGCCGAAGGTCGCTTGGGACAAGGGCGAACAGATCAACTCCATCCCCGACGCCATCGGGACGGCGATGCGGCGCTACCTCGACGGCGAGATCGACAAGCCCTACCCCAAACAGCAGAACCTCACGGAACTGGAGAAAGCCGAGGCGAAGGCGATGGACGAGTCGCCCGAGGCCGACGGCGGCGCCGCCGCCGCGACGGCCGGTGACGACACCGACGACCTCCTCGCCGCGGGCGAGAGCCCCGAATGTCCGGAGTGTGGCTCGATGAGCCTCTACTACTCCGAGGGCTGCAAGACCTGCGAGTCCTGTGGCTGGTCGGAGTGCTGATCTGACGCGCCCGACCCGGCTCGATCCGGTGCCGAAACGACGGTCGCGGATCGCCTGACGTTCCGAACCCGCAAGGCGGAGCGGCGACGGCGGAACAGTCATGTCGATGTGGCTCTGAATGGGTGACATGTCTGCGTCAGGTGGGCGACCCTGCCCCCGCTGTGAGACGGCGATGCACCGTCGTCACTGCAAGTACGTCTGTCCGAACCACGGGGTCGTCTACGACTGCAGCGATACGTTCTGGTGACATGATAGGTGCTGAACTAGCTCGGGCCCCGGCCGTGAGCCCGTCCGACAGTACACACGCGAACCGCCGTCGGGCCCCATCCACCGCGACGCCGCCGACGGGAGCGAACGGATGGTGAGCGACGACGGCGTCGCCCGCGGGAAAGCGATCCAGCGACGGACAGGCAAGACGTTCCACCTGGCCACGCGGCTCCTCCCCGAGCGGGTCCGGGAGGCGACGTACGTCCTCTATGCCTTCTTCCGGGTCGCCGACGAGGTGGTCGACGACGCCGAGGGCGTCCCCCCCGCCGAGCAGCGCGCGGAACTCGAGCGGCTGCGCGCGGCGGCGCTCGGCGAGGAGCCGACCGACGACCCCGTCCTCGCCGCCTTCGCGGACCTCCGCGAGCGACACGACATCGACGACGCCGACGTGAACACCTTCGTCGACGCGATGTTGACCGACGTGACCAAGGATCGTTACGAGACCTTCGCGGAACTCCGGGCGTACATGGACGGCTCGGCGGCCGCCGTCGGCCGCATGATGACGTCGGTGATGGATCCGGAGCATCCCGAGCGCGCCCGTCCCCACGCCACGGCGCTCGGCGAGGCGTTCCAGCTCTCGAATTTCCTCCGCGACGTCCGCGAGGACATCGTCGAACGCGACCGGATCTACCTCCCCCGCGAGACGCTCGACGAGTACGACATCTCGGAGGCGGACCTCCGACGTTTCGAGGTCAGCGACGAGTTCCGGCGGGCGATGGAGCGGGAACTCCGACGGACCGAGGCGCTCTACCGCGAGGGCGTCGCCGGCATCGAGTATCTCCCCACGGACTGCCAGCTTCCGGTGCTGGTCGCGGCGGTACTGTACGCCGACCACCACCGGCTGATCCGCGAACGGGACTACGACGTCCTCTCGGAGACGCCGAGTCTCGGCACGCTCCGCAAACTGCTGTTGGTGGCCCGGACCCGCTGGCACTGGCAGTGGAACCGGGATCCCGAGACCGTCTTCCGGCGGGTGAGCGCCGTGCCGGAGGTTCCGGCGGATCCCGACCCCGACCACGACCGGACCCACTCGACCCGCGGCATCGGCCGACGGCTCCTGCGCGGGGCCGTCGAGGGGCTCCGCCGGCTGACCTGATACTGTTTATTGTAAGTCGTTATCGGTGGGTCGCCAGGACGGCCCGGCGACCCACCGGGAAACAGTTACAATAATCGGTATGACCCGCCGCCCTACCGCCCGTCGAGGGGCACGTCGAAGCGGTCCGCACGGAGCAACCCGAGGCCGAACAGCCCGGCGACGGCGGCCGCCCCCCAGTTGGCGAAGTAGACGTTGACCGCCCCCCAGAGCAGGACGAAACTCACCAGATCGTCGAGGGCGAACTCACAGGTCGCCAGCCGATCCAGCAGCGCCGTCCGGTCGAGGACGGCGTCGAGGACGAGGACGGTCACCGTCGCGGACAGCACCCACCCCGCGAAGTTCGACAGCGGCACGCCGTAGACGGGGCCGCCGCCGGGGTAGGCCCAGAAGCCGAGCGCGACGGCCCCCGGATCGAGGACCAGATCCATGGCGATCACCGTCCCGATCACGGCCGGCAGGCGGATCCGGGCCGCCCGCGCTCGCTCCCCGAGCAGGAGTGAACAGAGGAGGTAGGCGTTGCCCACGAGCGGCAGGAAGAAGACGGGCAGGCCGACGGGGACGCCGGCGACCTCCGGCCCGAGGTCGATGGCGTAGTAGAACTCGCCGTAGGGCCAGCCGGTCCGCAGGCCGACGAACTCGACGGCGTAGGCGTAGCCGGCGAGGGCGGTCACGCCGACGGCCGCCCGGCGATCGATCAGCGGCGCCATTCCGACCAGCAGGGGCGAGCGCATGACGAGCGTTCCGAGCAGGAGGGTGAACGGCTCGAACGCGAGCGGCGGCGGGAGGAGTCCCTCGGCGCTCGCGACTAGGAGGACGGAACCGACGGCGGGGAACACCACCGCGACGGTGACGCGGTTCTCGCGGATCAGGTCGTCGAGGCGGGCCTGCAGCTCGGTTCGGGTCGGCCGAGCCGTTCGGCTCGCCGTCGCTCCGGCGGGACCGTCGCCGCCCTCGCTACCCATGGACCAGCCTCCAGAGCGCGCCCATCGTCAGGAGCGCGCCGACGACGGTGTTCACGGCCGGATACCACCAGTAGGCTCGCGAGACGTCGACCCGGGAGGCGGCGACGCCGACGACGGCGACGGGGTACGGGGCGAGGAGGAGGCCGAGTCGGGGGTCGAGCAGGCCGAAGGCGGCCGCGGCGAGCGCCCAGCAGAGCGCACAGTAGGCGTAGGTCCGCCGCTGGCCGAGGCGCGTGGCGGTCGTCTCGATGCCCGCCCGCCGGTCCGGCTCGATGTCCGGAATCGCGGAGAAGGTGTGCATCGCCATCGACCAGAGCCACCCACCGAGGACGGCGAGCGCCGGGGGATGGACCCCGGCGACCGCGGCGTAGGCGGCGGCTCCGGGCAGCACGTACAGGCCGTTCGAGACGGAGTCGAGCGGCGGGCGGGTCTTCAGGCGGAGCGGCGGCGCGCTGTAGGCGACCCCCAGGAGGAGGAACCCGGCGATCCACGGCCAGGCGATGCGGGGGGTCAGCCCGAGCGGGACGAGCGCGAGTAGGGCGCTCAGACCGACGGCGGCGGGAACGAGCCGGTCGCCCCCGTACCGAACCTCGCGCTCCTCCTTCTTGGGATTCTCCGCGTCGACGTCGACGTCGAACACGTCGTTGACGCCGTACAGCAGGACGTTCGCGGGGACGAGGAAGTATCCGAACAGGGCGAAGGTCGTGGGGGTGAACAGGTCGCCGACATCGCTCGCGGCGTAGGCGACGCCGACGGCGACCGGCCCGGCCAGATAGAGCCAGAACCGGGGGCGCGAGGTCCGGAACAGGTAGACGGCCGCCCCCGGCATCGTCATCGAGTCGTCGTCATCCGCTCGGCCGTCAGGCGGCCGCTGATGAGACACATGGGGACGCCGATGCCCGGGGTGGTGTAGGAGCCGGTGAAATAGAGGCCGTCGACCGCCTCGGAGGCGTGGGGCGGGCGGAGAAGCGAGGTCTGTCGGAGCGTGTGTGCGAGGCCGAGGGCCGTCCCCTGGGTGCTGTTGTAGCGGTCGGCGAACTCGGAGACCGAGAAGCGCTCCTCGACGACGATGCGGTCCCGGAGGTCGACGCCGGTGTGCTCGGCGATGTCGTCGAGCAACAGGTCGCGGAACCGCTGGCGGCGCTCCGGGCCGTCGTCGAGGCCGGGGGCGACCGGTGCGAGGACGAAGAGGTTGCTGTGGCCCTCGGGGGCGACCGTGTCGTCGGTCTTCGAGGGAACACAGAGGTAGTAGGCGGGGTCCTCGGGCCAGGCGGGGTCGCCGAAGATGGTCTCGAAGTGGTCGTCCCAGTCGGTCGGGAGGACGAGCGTGTGGTGTTCGAGCGGGTCGACGTCGCCCTCGACGCCGAGATAGAGGAGGAACGCGGAAGGAGCGTAGGTGCGCGAGTCCCAGTAGTCGGCGTCGTACTGACGGTCCTCGGGGACGAGGAGTTCCTGTTCGGTGTGGGCGTAGTCGGCGTCGGAGACCACCTCGTCGGGGAAGAACTCCCGGCCGTCCTCGGTGCGGACGGCGAAGGCGCCCTCCCGGCCCCTGATCTCCGCGACCGGGTGGTCGACCCGGAAGTCGACACCCAACTCCTCGGCCACGGCGACGATGCCGTCGACGACGCCGCCCATCCCGTCCTCCGGGTAGTAGACGCCGAGGTTGAAATCGACGTGGCTCATCAGGTTGTAGAGCGCGGGCGTGTTGTTCGGTGCGCCGCCGAGGAAGACCAGCGAGTACTGGACGATCTGTTGGAGCTTGGGGTGATCGAAGTACTCCTCGACGTGGTCCTGCATCGTCCCCAGCAGCGAGAGCCCGCGGGCGTACCGCAACACGTCCGGGTCGACGAAATCGCGCAGGCGGGAGCGGTCCTCGTAGACGAAATGTTCCATCCCCACGTCGTAGGTGTAGGCCGCCCGGTCGAGGTAGTCGTCGAGCGCGTCGCCGGCGCCCGGCTCGTAGGCCTCGAAGGTCTCCCGGTTGGCGTCCATGTCGGGAACGAGGTCGACCCGGTCGCCGTCCTTGAAGAAGATCCGATAGTGGGGGTCGAGGCGTTCGAGGCCGTAGTACTCCTCGGGCCGGCGCCCGAAGTCGGCGAAGAAGTCCTCGAACACGTCGGGCATGAGATACCAGGACGGCCCCATGTCGAACCGGAAACCGTCGGTGTGCAGGCGGCTCGCCCGCCCGCCGAGCTGTTCGTTTTTCTCCAGGACCGTCACGTCAGCCCCCGCGTTCGCGAGATAACAGGCCGTCGAGAGGCCGCCGAATCCGCTGCCGACGACGACCACCGACCGACCGTCGGCGTCGCCGACCGGCGAGCTATCGTTCATGCCCCGCCGTAGGGACGTGATCCGTATATACTACCCGCCGTCGCGAGGGAGAGTGATCGCCCGCCCGCGGTGTGGCCGCCGGGGTGCTCAGTCGTCCAGTCGGCCGTTGAGAACCTTGGCGGCGACGAGCACCGGGTCCCACACCGGGCTGAACGGGGGCGCGTAGGCCAGGTCGAGGCGTTCGAGTTCGGCGACGGTGAGGTCGCTCTCGATGGCGGTCGCCAGCGTGTCGATGCGGATGGCCGCCCGGTCGCGGCCGGCGATGGCGCCGCCGAGCACCCGACCGGTCGTCCGGTCGGCGAGCAGCGTCACCGTCGTCTCGTCGCCGCCGGGGTAGTAGCCCGAGCGCGATCCCGCCGTGATCGTCTCGCTCGCGGGGTCGAACCCCGCGGCCGCGGCCGTCCCCTCGTCGGTGAGGCCGACCCGACCACACTCCAGGTCGAAGGCCTTCACGACTGCGGTGCCGGCCACCTCGCCGACGGGCGTGGGGTCGCCGGCGACCGTCGCTCCGACCGCCCGTCCCGCGCGGTTCGCGGTCAGCCCGAGTGGCACCCACGTCTCCGCGCCGGTCACCGCGTGTCTCGCCGTCGCCACGTCGCCGGCGGCGTAGACGGCCGGCAGGCTCGTCCGTCCGTAGGCGTCGGTGCGGACGGCAGTGCCCGGTCCGCGGTCGACACCGGTGCCGTCGAGAGGGGCCGTATTCGGCGTCACGCCGATCCCGATCACCGCCATCCCGACCGGGAGGCGCTCCCCGTCGTACGCCACCGCCTCGATCCGGTCGTCGCCGACGAGTTTCGTCACCGACGCTCCGGTGTGGACCGTCACCCCCCGCTCGGCGAGGTGGTCGGCCACGCGCTCGCCGATCGCCTCGCCGAACGGCGGGAGGAGGTGTTCCGGGCGCTGGAACAGGTGGACGTCGACGCCGCGGGCGACGAGCGCCTCGGTCATCTCGACGCCGACGTAGCCGCCGCCGACGACGGCCGCCCGCTCCGGTGGGTCCAGCGCCGCGTTGCGCTCGACCCGCGCCTCGTCGACCGGACCGTCGCCCAGACGGCTCCAGTCGTACTCGGCGGGTGAGGTGAGGTAGGCGTCGGTCGCCGCCGCGGAATCGAGGCCGTGGATGGTGAAGACGCCGTCGAGCGCGGTGTCCAAGGCGCCGGTCGTCGCGCTCGCACCCGTCGCCACCAGCAACTCGGCGTACGGCTGATCGAACCGGTCGCCGTCCGCCTCGACGGTGACGGTCCGCTGTTCGGGGGAGACCGAGACGACTTCGTGGCCGCGGCGCAGGTCGATCCCGCGGTCCGCGACGTCCGCCGGGGACAGCGAGAGAAGGTCGGTCAGTCGCTCGACCGTCCCCTCCACGAAGTAGGGCTCGCCACAGTGAGCGTAGGAGATCCACCGTCCACGCTCGAAGACGACGACGTCACGGTCGGCTTCGCGTCGGAACTTGCTCGCCGCGCTCAGGCCGGCCGCGTCGCCGCCGACGACGACGAAGGGATCGCGTGCCATACACGCCGTTCGCCGCCGTCGGGGCAAAAGTGTATGCCGGGGTCGCGCGGGTCGCGCGAAGGCGGTCGATCAGCGGTCGTGGTAGTAGAGGTAGCCGAGCAGTCCGGCGAGCGCCGTCTCGCTGGCGAGGGCGAGAAATTCGACGGGGCCGGCGAAGACGTGGGCGAGCAGGTACTCGAACGTCGAGCCGTGGTGATGCGTTCCGGGGCCGACGAACAGGAGCGGTCGGTGACCGCCGACGTGCCAGGCGAAGTAGCCGACGACGTAGACGACCATCAGCCCCACGCCGGCGGCGTAGAGCGGTCGGCGGTCGGCGCCCGCGATGGCGGCGACGACGCCGGCCACGATGGCGACCCCCGAGAGGACGAACAGCGGCCAGCGGACGTCCGGGGGGATGACGATCCCGCCCGCGAGGTAGGTCACCCAGTTGGTGACGCCGAGCGCCAGGTGGAGCACCGCGACGAGAACGGCGAGGTGGGCCGCGACGACGTGGAGCGGATCGAACACACGGAGGCTCATCTAGCGAGAGGAGGGCGGCAGGAAGGAAAACGCTCACGAACCGCCGGCAGGCCGCACTCAGAAGCGGCCGCGGCGGCGGAACAGACGGGTCAGGAATCGCCCGACCGGGCCGGGATCGGTCGATCGGATCGACGCGCCGGGGAGGTAGTAGTCGACGTCTGTACGCTCGTCGGTGTCGGTGTGTCGGCTCATACAACCGATCCGGGACGGACGAGCTTAAAAATTCCGAATTTAACTTGGTGGATCGAAAACGTATGATGGGTGTTGACAAACTCCTACGGGGGAGTCGGCCCGCCTTTCATGCTCGTCGCCACCTAACGGCGTGCATGGACGGAACGAGTGTGGTCGTCACGGGTGCTAGTCGGGGGATCGGTGCGAGCGTCGCGGCGCGGTTCGCGGCCGAGGGGGCCCACGTCACCTGCTGTGCGCGGCGGCGGGAGCCCCTCGAGTCGGTCGTCGAGGGCATCGTCGACGCGGGTGACGCGGCGACGGCGGTGCGGGCCGACGTGCGCGACGAGTTCGACGTCGAGCGGTTGATGGAACGGGCCGCCAGGGCGGGCGACGGTATCGACGTGGTGGTGGCGAACGCCGCGGTCAACCACGGCGACCCCGGCGAGAGCCCCCTCCACGAGGAGTCGTACTCCCGGTTCGACGACACGGTACGGACGAACCTCCGGGGCGTCTTCGCGACGGTGCGGGAGGCGCTCCCGCACCTGGCGGCCGACGGTCGGATCCTCGTCCCCTCGGGGGCCGTGGCCCGCGAGTCGACGGCGGGGATGGGCGCCTACGCCGTCTCGAAGGCGGGCGCGGAGGCGCTGGTCCGGGGTTTCGCCGCCGACCTCGAACAGGTCGTGGGCGTCGTCGACCCCGGCTACGTCGCCACGGATCTGAGCGGCGATACGGGCCGGGACCCCGACGACGTGGCACCGATGTTCGTCTGGGCCGCCCGCGACGCCGAGGCCGAGGCCGTCGACGGGGAGGTACTCGACCTGCGGGCTTGGAAGTCGGCGACGCGGTAACGCGCCCGTCGAACCGAACGTGTTATTAACACCAATTAGATAGTTGTTAATGTGACTCGACGCTCACTCGTCGGCCCCGCCGCCACCGTGACGCTCGTGGGGCTGTCCTGGTTCGCGGCGACCGGGGGGGCCTGGAAACTGCTCGGGATCTCGTGGGTCGCCTTCGCCGCGATGGCGGCCGGGATCCCGCTCGGTCGTCGCTCGCTCGGCGGGCGGCCGTGGACGCTCGTCTGGGGGTACGGCCTCGCGAGCGGCGCGATGGTGACGAGCGCCGCCGTCTTCCTCGTCCCGCAGGCCATCGCGCACGACGCGACCTTCGGGGGGTTCGGCGTCGCCCTCGGCCTGTTGATCGGCTTCGCCAGCCACACCGTCGGTCATCGGCTCGCCCACCTCGAGGTCCCCTTCGACCGGACCGCCACGGAGCTGACGGCCCACGCCCTCTCGGCGGGCCTCATCATCGGCGTCGTCTACGGGAACATGCCCGACCTCGGACCGATCCTCGGCCTCGCCATCGTCTCGCACAAGGGGCCGGCGGGCTACGCGGCCGCCCGCCGGCTGGTGACGAACGACCGCGACCCGATGGTGTTGCTCCTACCCGCCGCCGGCGTCGGCATCATGGCCATCCTCGCCAGCCTGATCGCCCTGCCCGCGGCGCCGACGGTCCGGGGCGTCGTCTTCGGTTTCGCCGCCGGCATCTTCCTCCACGTCGCGATGGATTTCCTGCCGCGGTGTGAACTCGGCAGCGACGTCCACGACCTGTTGACGGTGACCGGCGACGCCCACGAACTGCTCGACCGGCTCCGCGTTCACGCCGTCCTCAGCACGGGGCTGGGCGGCGTCTCCGTCTTCGTCGCGTGGCTGCTCGTCTCGTAGGCTAGCCGTAGAGCCGGCGGAGCTGATAGGAGATACCGACGCCCGCCGCCAGCAACACGACGAGGTTGAACGCCGCCTGGAACAGCGAGCGGTACTCGCGGGTGACCCACGTCCCGATGGCGTTCGAGACGCTGAGATACAGCCGGACGACGGCGACGAACGCCAGGAGTCCGAGGACCACGAGGATCGCGTAGTTCGCGTACCGGCGGACGCGGGCGCCCGTGTCCTCGTCGTCGCTCTCGCTCGTCTCGTCGGTGTCGGTGCTCGGATCGGTGTCTGTGTGTGTGTCGCTCATTTGGTCCACCTCCGGGCGAACAGCGCGGCGGCGACGACGGCGACGACGGCGACGCCGACGCCGAACCCGGGGCCGCCGCCGGCAGTCGGCATCCCGGTCGCCTCGGGCCGGGGCCGGTCGCCACCCTGCCCGTCGCCGCGGGTGAAGTCGCCGACCTCCAGTTCCACATCGCGACGCGTCTCGTTGACGCTGATCGTCTCCGAGGGATCGAGGTTCGCGGCGCCCCGGGTGCTGTCGATGACGACACCGTCCTTCCAGAGCACCGCGTCGACGTAGTAGTTGTACCCCGCCGGGACGGTCAGCCGGGTCTCGACGGTCGCCGTGCGGCCGGGGCGGATCGACCCCACGTCGACGGCCGTCCGGTTGGCGACGATGTTCGAGTCGGCCTGCCGGAGCGTCACCGTGACGCGGAGATCCGACGGCTGCTCGTCGCCCTCGTTGGTCAGTGCGACCTGCATGTCGAGTGTCGTCCGGTCCTCGCCGGCCTCGGCGACCGCGAAGGAGACAGGGGGGAGGGCGTCCGCGGACGCGAACCGGACGTCGCTCCGGGCGTAGGCCGGCTGGAGCGCCTCCAGTCCGCGGAGTTCGCGCGCTCCGCTGTCGATCCGTTCGCCGTCGCGGTAGACGACCGCCCGAATCCGGTAGCCGCCCTCGCGCTCGACGGTCAGGTTCGTCGGGACCGCCACCTCGCGTTCCTCGCTGAGGTTCCCGACGGAAACGGTACGGGTCGACTCGACCAGTCCGGACTCCGTGTCGACGGCCTGGACCCGGAGACTGACGTTCCGGGCCGGCGGCCCGCGGTGTGACAGGCGCGTCCCCACGTTCAGGGTGACGGTGTCGCCGGTCACGTCGCCCGCCGAAATCTCCATGTCGGCGATGGTGACTGGACCGGGGCGGACCGGCCGGTCCTCGCTGGGATCCGCGAGGGCACCGGGGACCAGGACCGCCGCGACGACGGCCAGGACGACGACGCCGACCGCACCCGCGGCCAGCGCTGATTCGCGACGCATAGGCGCGGAAACTCCCGGACTACGCAAATGCTTTGCGGAGGGTGAAAGCGGATTTTATCCCTCCGGACGACGATGGGGGCCCCATGCCCACCTACGTCTTGGGTACCGACACCGTCGACACGAGCGCCGCGCTGTGTGATTACCTCGACGACCGACTCGACCCCGAGGATACGGTTCACGCCGTCAACTCCCTGTGGGGCGGGTCGCGGACGGACGCCGAGACGGCCCGCGACGGCGAGGACGCCATCAACGTGGTGCAGTCGCGACTGGGCGCCCGGGCCACCGTCGAGACCCACCAGTTCGTCCGTGGCAACGACCCCGACGAGGACCTCCTCGCGCACGCCGAGGCGGTGGACGCGGACGAACTCGTCGTCGGCGTGCGAAAGCGCAACCCCACGGGAAAAGTCGTCTTCGGCAGCACTACGCAGTCGGTCCTACTGGCATCCTCGCGTCCCGTCGCCGTCGTTCCGCTCGATTCTGCGGACTGACGACGGATCCGAAGACTACCGAACGTCGACCACGCGCTCCGTGGTCGGCTACCGAACGTCGACCACGCCCTCCAGAAACGCGAGTTGATGCGCCACGGCCGTCTCGAAGGCGTCGCCGAGGGGGTCGACGTGGCCCACCGGCAGTCGGAGGTAGGTGGCGCCGTCGATGCGGTCGGCGGCCGTCGCGGCCGTCCCGGGCGGGACGAGGTCGTCCTCCCCGGCAGCGAGCACCAGTGTCGGGCAGTCGACGTCGGCGGCGTCCGCGAGCGGCCGGTAACGGAACAGGGAGAGCAGGCCGCGGGCGGGCGTCTCGTTGTGCCAGTCGCTCTCCGGCGGGACGCAGTCGAGATACGCCTCGCCGGTCGGCGTCCGCGGCAGGAGCCCGAACTCCCCGGGACCGCCGACGACGGGCACCGACCGGGACCGACCCAGCGGGGCGCCGAGACGGTCGCGGACGCCCGCGGCGACGGCCCGCGCGAGGTAGCCCGGCGACCGGGCGCGGGCGAACGCCCGGCCGTCCAGCGGCGAGACGGCGACCGTGGCGGCGACGCGTCGCCGTTCGGCCGCCAGACGGACGACGTGGCCGCCCCCGAGGCCGAAGCCCCAGAGGACGATCCGGCGACGCTCGCCGTCGAGGCGGCGAACCCGGTCGACGGCGGCGCGCCAGTCCGCCATCTGGGCGTCCGGATCGACGAGATTGCGGGGGCCGCCGCCCCCGGCCTCGCGGTGGTCGAAGACGAAGGCGGCGTAGCCGGCACGGGCGAACCGCTCGGCGTATCGCGGGTAGCCGAAGGACGACTCGGCGGCGACCGTCGGTCCCAGGACGACGACCGGCGGCGACGACGGCCGGTCCGGGCGGTAGAGTCGGCCGCGACGGGGGCCGGCCTCGCTCCCGAAGCTCAGCGTCGTCGTCGCGAACTCGAATCGGTCGGCGGCCGGCCGGACGCCCGTCGCGACGGGCATCTCACTCGAGGTCCTCGTCGAGCGTCTCGAGGACGTTCGTCGAGAACTCGGTCTCCGAGATCCGGTACTGCAGTAGATCCTCGAACCACTCGGTCTTGGCGTACCACCTGTTCATCACCTCGTCCTCGAACCGGAGGACCGTCGCCTCGATCCGCGTCGGCTCCCACTCGCCGTCCCGCGCCAGGTCGAGCAGCCCGTTCAGCATCTGTCCCATCTCCATGTGGTTGACCTCTTCGCCCGGATAGGCCGTCACGTACGACAGCTCCATGGGGTCGACGGCCTCGACGTCGTGTACGTCGATGCCGAACTTGCGCAGTTCCGCCTCCAGTTCGGATTCGTCCATCGTACCCGACCTTGTGGCTCGGCGATCAAAACCCTTACCGGAATCCGACGGCGGCGCCGCTCGGACGCGGCGAAAAACGGGGAAAGAAGACGGCGTGGCCGATCAGTCCGTTCCGGGTTTCGGCCCGAGGCCGCCGGCGTCGATCATGGGAATCGTCGTCGTCGGTTCGGCGTCGTCCGTCGATTCGGGGCGGTCCCGCCGACCGTCGGTCGTCGGACCGGTTCCGGACCGCGGCTGGAGCGGGATGACGGGCTCGATAGTGATCGTCGAACGGTTCTTCCGGGTCGTGCGTCGGGACGTGCTCATTGGGTGTGTCGTATGCTGGGTCGGTTACCGGCCGTCACTGCCTCGTCGAACCGAGGTCAGCATACGAGTGCGACGCGTTGCATCGTGAATCCATCATTGAACCCCTCCATAATAAACCTTCATGATCGTTACTAGGGGATGGATGTGTCACGTGGTGACATTCACCACCGCACGTATTGGTGATCCGTCATTTGTTCCCCGCCCCGACCGACGACTCGCGGCGGCAACGATCGAGGCGTCGTCGCGCGGCGGTTCGCACCGAGAGCCAAGGCTTATCTGTCGACTCCGCGCAGTCCCACCGGATGCCACCGAACGACCCCGAGCGATCGGGCGATGGCGTGAGCGACCTGGTGCGACGCCGGGCGCTCGATGCTGCGCCCCTCGGCGTCGTCATCACCGATCCGACGGCGGCGGACAACCCCATCGTCTACGCCAACGACGCGTTCTACCGGCTCACCGGCTACGGACCCGAGGAGACCCTCGGGCGAAACTGCCGGTTCCTCCAGGGACCGGAGACGGATCCCGACCGGATCGCGGAACTCCGGGCCGCCGTCGACGCCGCGGAGTCGGCTTCGACGGTCCTCCGGAACTACCGGCGGGACGGTAGCGTCTTCTGGAACCACGTCGAGATCACGCCACTCACGGACGACGGCACCGTCTCGCACTTCGTCGGGTTCCAGCACGACGTCACCCACCTGAAGCGCCGCGAGCGGGAACTCGTGGAGCGCCAGCGGCGCTTCGAGACGCTCCACGACGCGAGTCGCGGCCTCATGGACGCGACGACGTTCGAGGAGGTGGCACGGATCACCGCGGACGCGGCGAAACACATCCTCGAGTATCCACACACCACGCTCCGCCTGGCCGACGAGGCCGGCGGTCTGTTGCGGACGGCCGTCGCCACCGAGGGGTCCGTCGCCGAGGCCGGCGCCCGCCCGAACTACCGGATCGACGGCGACACACCCGCCGCGCGGGTCTACCGCACGGGCGAGCCCCTGCTCTACGACGAACTCGCCGAGGTCGACGACGGGTACGACCGGGGGGACTTCCGGGCCGGGATGTACCTCCCAGTCGGCGAGTACGGCGTCCTGAGCGTCGGCGACACCGACCTCGCCGCCTTCGACGACGCCGACCTCGAAATCACCGGCGTCCTCGCCAAACTCGTCGCCGGGGCGCTGTCGCGTCTGGAGTCCGAGCGGGCCCTCCAGCGGCGCAACGAGCGCCTGGAGCGGTTCGCCAACATCGTCGCCCACGACCTCCGGAACCCCCTCGGTATCGCCCGCGGGCGACTCGAACTCGCCCGCGAGACCCGGGATAGCGACGACCTCGCGGCCGTCGACCGGGCCCACGACCGGATGTCGGCGCTCATCGACGACCTCCTCACGCTCGCCAGGGATGGGGGTCCCGTGACCGACGCGGACGCCGATTCGCTCGAACTGGAACGGATCGTCCGCGAGTGCTGGCGACACGTCGAGACCCCGAACGCCGAACTCCGGGTCGACGACTCGCGGCCCGTCCGGGCCGACGAGGGCCGGCTGCGGCGCCTGATCGAGAACCTGATTCGGAACTCCGTGGAACACGGTTCCACGAGCAACCGGACGGAGTCCGGTGACGACGAGGGATCGGAGGTCCCTCGAGAAGCCGGCGAAACCGGCGACGCCGTGGAGCATGGCTTCACGAGCAGTCGGCCGGCGGCCGACGACGGCTTGGACCCCGACGACGGGGACGCCCTGACCGTCACCGTCGGCGCCCTCGACGACTTCGTGCGCGGCGCGGGCGCCGACGCCCCGACCGCCACCGAGGCGGGGCCCCGGCGCGGCTTCTACCTCGAGGACGACGGCGTCGGCGTCCCGGAGGGCCGCCGCGAGCGGATCTTCGACGACGGCTACTCGACGGACCCCTCCGGCACCGGCTTCGGCCTCTCGATCGTTCGGGAGATCGCCGACGCCCACGACTGGACGGTACGAGTCACCGAAAGCGAGACCGGCGGTGCCCGCTTCGAGTTCCGCGGTGTCGAGGGCGCGCGTCGGGGACCCAGTCCGGCCGAACCCTGATTCGCCCGCCGCTCCTGCCCCGGTATTTTGTCGGCGCTCGCCGTACCCTCGCCCATGGAGTTCACCACCGTTCGGGGGGACGCCGCTGCCCAGTCCGCGGACGCTGGTGAACGCCGCCGGGACCAGCCTCCGGATGGGGAGCGGTGTCGCGGGGGCGCTCCGCCGCGGCGCGAACGGGCCGACGACCCCGGCTGTACGTCGTTGGACGTTCCCGTCCTCGGGACGGGCGCCGCCGGCGTCGACTTCGCCGAGGGGGCCGAACTCGGCTTCGAGGCGATCACCGACTACGAGGCGACGACGCTCGCGGACGTCCGGATGATCGCCTACTCCGCGGCCGATCACGAGACGCTCCGACGGGTCGCCGACACGGTGTCAGGCTATCGTAGCTCTTGTAAGACATCGCACACCGGATCGCGGGACTGCGTGCGATCAGGTGTGCAAACAGTCACAAACACTACTACAGTCCCGCGGGCTCGGCGTCCAGGATCCCCCACTCGTGGCCCGGGAGCAGCCGATCCGCCCGGTCGAGTACGTCGAGTGCGCTCTCGCGCCACGCGAACTCGTCCATCGCCAGCCCCCGGCGGATCGGTGCCGACGGGTCGTCCGTGACGTTGTCGAACGTCGGCACCGCGTCGACGGCGACGACCGTCGTCCCCGCGTCCGCTTCGACCACGACCGACTGGTGGCCCACGGTGTGTCCCGGCGTCGGCACGGCGGTGACGCCCGCACAGAGTTCCGTCTCGCCCTCGATCGGCGTCAGATCGACCGTCAGCCACGGCGGTTCCCGCCCCAGCGACTTCGCCTCGTAGCGCTCGGCGTGCATCGGATACGGCGCGATGGCGTACTCCAGTTCCCGGCGCTGGACGTAAACGTCCGTGTCGGCGCCGAAGGTATCGAGGTTGTAACAGTGGTCCCAGTCGAGGTGACTGAGGACCACGCCGTCCACGTCCGCCGGATCGTACCCCTCGTCGGCGAGGACGGCGTCGAGTTCCTGTCCCGCGGTCCGGTGACACTCGTATCCCGGGTGGCGGTCGGCCATCAGACCGGGGTCGCCGAAACTCGTATCGACCAGGAGCGTCTCCTCGCCCTCGATCAGGTAGACGATGGACGGCGCTTCGATGGTGCCCGACCGACCTTCGACGAGGACGCTCGCGTCCATGGTAAGCGACCCGGCACAGCGGGGCGTGACCGTGGGCGTCATGGCTCCCCCCTGGCACGCCGGCAGTATAAACCCGGAGCCCTCGTCCCCCGGCGTCCTCGGGTGTCCGGTCGCTCTCCCGCCATCGTCACGGGACCGACGGCGCAAGACTTTTTCTACTCACCTGCGGTGGTATCTCTCATGACCGACGGTGACACGGGAAGTGTTGTCACGGTAGACGGACCGATCGACCCCGGCGAGGTCGGGATCACGAGCACCCACGAACACCTGTTCATCGACGCCGTCGACGCCTGGTTCGACCCCCCCGAATCGGCCCACGAACGCGCCGTCGCCTCGGAGCCGATCCAACTCGACAACCTCTGGTACGTCCGCCGGCACCCGATGGGGCACGAGGACAACCTCCGACTGGACTCGATGGCGGAGGCCATCGACGAGCTCTCCTATTTCATGCGCGGCGGTGGCGACACCGTCGTCGACGTGACGCCCAAGAACCTCGGCTGTGACCCCCAGCGGGTGCGCGGAATCGCCCGGGAGACGGGCCTGAACGCCGTCCACGGAACCGCGTACTACACCCAACCCGCGCATCCGGAGCGGTTCTCGTCGCTCGATCCCGCCGAACTGACGGAGCGACTCGAAGCCGAGTTCGTGAGCGACGTCCGGGAGGGGATCGGCGACACCGACATCAGGGCCGGGATCGTCGGAGAGATCGGGCTGAGCGACCGCATCTACCCGGACGAGGAAGCCGTTCTGCGAGCGGGCGCACGGGCCGCCCGGCGGACCGGCGCGTCGCTGACGGTCCATCCGCCGGGGCGGACCAAGCGGAGTCAGAAAGGCCGTACCAAGCCCACCTCGCGGTGGGGGCTCGACGTCCTCGACATCGTCGAGGAGGAGGGGCTAGCGCCGGAGCGCGTGGTCGTCGATCATATGGACCGAACGGTGTTCGAGGACCTCGACTACCAGCGGGAGCTGGCCGAACGCGGCGCGTATCTGGAGTACGACCTCTGGGGCATGGGGGCGTACCTCGAAGCACACGACGATGCCTATCCCTCCGACAGCTGGCGCCTCGATTCGGTCACCGAACTGATCGAGGACGGCTACGCCTCGAACCTCCTGTTCGCCCACGACGTCTATCTGAAGATGCAGCGACGGGCGTACGGTGGGTTCGGATACGGGCACATCCTCGAGAACGTCGTCCCCATGCTGCGGGCGCGTGGCGTCGAGCAGTCGACCATCGACCGGATCCTCGTCGACAACCCCCAAGAGATGCTGACCTTCGTCGAACCGGAGGCGTAACGTCGACTGCGTCCGCCGATAGCACACTCCTGCGCGAACGCCTCCGTGGCGACGGTAGAATAGCGTGTCCGAAGGGGATGTGCGGCCCGTTACTCCGAGCCGAACATCTGGCGCATCAATCGTTATTTGTGATAATTTAGTTATCACAGAGCAAATCAGGAGACCGACCTATGGAGAGCTATGAGTATGGTATTGGGAATGTCTTGGCCGGTGTCTTCGATGTACTGTTATCGAGCTATTGCCGAGATGGTCCCCGAAGTCCTAGCGGACCTATTTACGGAACTCCTTAAGCCGCTGCTTTGCAACTTCAATTTCTCCGTCGCTTACTGGCCCTCAATCCCGTATCCCGTTCGTATCTCTGAGCCGGACCGCCGACAATTCCGTTACCAGCGTTAGATCGAAATCAGTGTCCAGACAACGGTGAAAATCCCAGAAGAAATCCGTGTTGATGTAGGAAAATCACCGATTGGATACGCTGACAGCTTCCGTGCCCAGCGCACAAACAAGTGTTAGACTTGGCCAACTACCTCTGCAAACGCGAAGTTGTCCCGTGCTTCAGTAATTTTGATCCGGACCCGGTCCCCCGGACTGGTCTTCTCGACGAATACAACGTAGCCAGGTGGTATACGTGCGATACCATCCCCTTTCTCACCGATATCCTCGATTTCAACTTCTCGGATCTCACCTTCATCTACGGGCGGCTGATCCAACTCCGGACTCTTATCGGGTCGCTGCTGTGTACCCGACGGTTGACTAGTAAAACCAGATGCATTGCTACCTGTATCTTCAGCGGATCCAACCTCACCAGCTTCGAACAACGCCACTTTGTATCTCTTCCCCTCTTCCAACGATCCCACGTCGATTTCCTGCTCTGGGATCTCCAAGGTATACGACCCATTTCGGCTCTTTACCCGACTGGTGAACATACACAGCAACGAATCTAGAAACTCTATCATCGACAGTATCTCTCCGTACCGTTGAAAGCAGTCTACAGTTTTGAAGGTACCTTTCTTGCGTAGACAAGCAATATAAGCAGAGAGTAGGAGTGCGTGATGACAGAGGTCGCGCTTAGCGTTTGGATCTACCTTCGAGAATCTACAAGAAGAGAAACCATACGACTCTCGAGAAATTCCAGATGTTGATCAATTCAGCACGGCCAACAGAGTCGAATTGGGGAAAGATCCATACCTTGACTCTGTCACCATGTCGTTATGCCTCCGGATCGGCTCCGCAGTATCGTCCCGATGTTCGGCGGCGGGGCACACTACGTCGACACACTTGACGCGATTCTCGAGTTCGTGGAGGCACATTCTCCGACGACCGACGAACTCGTCGGGTGGCACCGAGGCACGTTCGCGAACGTTTCGAGTCGCAACTCGATCATGCGGCGAGTCAAGTATCTCCAGCAAGTCGGATTCCTGCACCGAAACGGAGAGCATTGGCAGCTTGGAGAGGTCGGACGAGAGTACGTCCAACAGGATGATACCGAGACACTCCTCCGGATTATGTGTGGTCGGAATGTTGGTTTCCGAAGTCTCCTGTACGCGCTTTCCGCAGGGTCGATGTCGCTCGCGGAGATCAGCGACCAGCAATTGAATACACACCCGGAGTTGGGCTGGACGAGAGGCGAGACGGACATGGCGAAACAGCGCGTGAATTGGCTGCGGAGCATGGGACTCGTCGAAAAACGAGGCGACGAATACGGGCTGACGGATGATGGGCGGCACTTTGTCGAGGACGCAGTCGTGACTTGGGCGAAATCAGATTGGTCATCGACGGCAGCCGACACAGAGATGGGAGCTGGAACATACCAGACTACCGTACACGCCCGTTCGGTAGACCCTGAATTCCGAGCCACGGTGCTCTCCCGTCACGACGGCACCTGTCCGATTTCTGGTGTCGACCATCCTGGACTATTAGACGTGGCCCATATCCTGTCGTGGAGCGACTATCCGGAACATAGAGCCGATCTGACGAACGCCCTTCCGCTGAGCAAAACCCACCACGCCGCATTCGACCGTGAGCTATTCACCATTGATCAGGACTACCGATTGCGAGTGAACCCATCTTTCAACACTCAGAGCGATCTGCTGAAGCGGACACTCGTCGATAGGGCTGGAGAGCGAATCCCGCTGTCTGAGGTGCGTCTGAATCTCGAATACGTGGCGCAGCACAACGCGGCGCTCGAGTGGGTATGAGCACTATATCCGTGAGTAGTCGCTCTCGGCGTCCGTATCAGGTAATCTAGGAAAGAACCATAATATGTCATAGAGTATGAATAGATATGGAACCGGAATACGGGCCGGAGTGTCCCGAATGCGGGCACGAACCAATAGAGATCCGACACTACGTAGTAGACCGATTCTACTCGTGCCCCGAATGTGTGTTCATTAGAGAAGATCACTCATTCTAACCCGTGCAGTTGTCGGTGATTGACAAATCTGTTTTAAGTACCGTAGAGTTGTATACCTAGTGAGGGACTGATCCGAAGTCGATGAGTAACACGACGACAGAGCTCGCAGATATTCCTAGCGTCGGAGAGACTCGGGCCGAGGGCCTTGCGAATAACGGGTTCACGACGGTCGGTCACGTTGCCGACGCCGATATCGACACCCTCTGCGAAGTCCCGAGTATCAGTCGGGATATGGCTGAGTGTATCAGGGAGGCAGCTCGGGGACTTCGCGGTGATGACGACACGATTTTCAGCCAAATTGCCGCCGAGTATTCCGTTCCCCGGGCAGACGTCATGGATGCGTTTGCAGACATCGCGTACCTCGGGGGGAGTTTCGAAACCAAACGGCACGCATTGGAAGACCTATTCGACGACGAGGAACGCTCCATTTTTCGACTCGACGACTATTCGATTCGTGACCGGTATCTTCTGTATGAGGCCGGCTACCGCGAACTCCAGACTGTCGCTACGATCTCGATGGACGACTTACAAGAGACACGATACCTCGATGCTCAGACTCTGCACCAACTCCGAGACGACGCCAAAGACCAGGGGTCAGCCAAGCAGAGATCCACAGTGTCGGATGGCGTCTCCCGGTCGCGAGCGCTCGATCTCTTACGCCAAAGCGTCGGAGACGGCGCGACGTTTCGGCCACAACAGTGGGAAGCGATCGACCAACTCGTCAACCAGCGTGGCCGGATCCTGCTCGTTCAGCGAACAGGATGGGGGAAGAGCTCGGTATATTTCATCGCGACACGCCTCCGGCGCGACCACGGTGGCGGACCGACCCTGCTCGTCAGTCCGCTACTGTCGCTGATGCGAGACCAGATCCAGAACGCTGAGGAGACGCTTGGACTTGAGGCGGTGACGATCAATTCGAGCAATGTCGAAGAGTGGGAGGCAGCGAAGCAAGCGATTGTAGACGACGAATGCGATATCGTACTTGTCTCACCGGAGCGGCTCGCCAAGCCCAGCTTCCGCGACGACGTATTGGCCGAGATGGAGCAACACTTCGGGCTGTTTGTCGTCGACGAGGCACATTGTATCTCCGACTGGGGACACGATTTCCGTCCTGACTACCGGCGGATCAAACGAATTGTCAATCGTCTACCGGAGGACGTCCCTGTTGCGGCGACGACGGCGACTGCAAACGACCGTGTCGTCGATGACATTCTCAAACAACTTCCTGGTCTCGATCCGATCCGGGGCCCGTTACTTCGAGAGTCACTCCACGTCCAGGCGATCAACCTCGAGTCACGTGAACGCCGACTCGCTTGGCTCGCAGAGAACGTCTCATCAACGGAGTACGCTGGGATAATCTACTGCCTCACTGTCGACGAAGTAGAGATCGTCGCAGAGTGGCTGATAAAACAGGGTCTCGATGTGCTTCCATATCACGGTCGGTTAGAATCCGATACGCGCGAGACACGCGAGCAACTCCTCCTCGACGACGAGGTCGACGCACTCGTCGCGACGAATGCACTCGGGATGGGATTCGATAAGCCTGATCTCGGCTACGTCATCCATTTCCAGCGACCACCGAACCTCATTCGGTACTACCAAGAGATCGGACGCGCCGGGCGGTCACTCGACGATGCCTACGCCATCCTGCTGTCGGGAGCGGAAGATGATGAGATAGCCGAGTACTTCATCGAGAACGCATTCCCTTCGCCCGAAGCGTTCGAAGGTGTACTCTCAGCTGTCGAAGATAGCGACGAACCGGTGACGAAACACGATATCGCCAAGGCAGCGAATCTCAGCTGGGCGACCATCGACAAAGCCATCGACATCCTCCACGTGGAAGAGGCGCTCGCTCGCGAAGAGGGCGGGTACGTCCGGACGACGAACGCGTGGACGTACGATGCCGAACACGTCCAAGCAGTCACCGCTCAGCGCCGTCGTGAACTAGATCGAATGCGGGCGTTCGTCGACACCGACGACTGCTACATGCAGTTCATCGATGACGAACTCGATGGCGAACTCGAGGAACCATGCGGCCGCTGTGCAAACTGCACCGGCCCGTTTCTTCCGACAGACGTCCGGGATGACTCGCTTGTCCAAGCGGCGCGGAGACACTATGACCGTGAAGGAGGCACCGTAATCTCTCCTCGAAAAATGGTTCACTTGGAAGACGGTGGGCGCTCGCGTATCGACTCAGCAGAGACGCTCGAACCTGGCCGAGCCCTCTCGATACTGGGAACACCTGGCTGGGGGACAGAAGTGAGACAAGCCAAGCGCGAATCGACCCAATTCTCGGAGGACCTCGTTGAGGCGGCAGCAACCCTCCTCTTAGAGGAGTGGAACCCGGAACCAGCGCCAGCCTGGGTGACGGCTGTTCCCTCGACTTCAAACGAGGGGGCTGTGGTTGACTTCGCGCAACGACTGGCGGCAACCCTAGATCTTGGTTTTGACGCCGTTGTCAAGAGGTGTGACGAGCGACCCTCGCAGCAGACGTTCGAGAACTCTTATCAGAAGTGTTGGAACGTCCGCGGCGCATTCAATATTACCGACGAGGTTCGCACAGAGCCGGTTCTGCTCGTTGACGATATCGTCAATTCTCGTTGGACGCTTACCGAGGCAGGTATCGAACTGAGACGCGCCAGCAGCGGTCCGGTCTATCCGTTCGCCCTCGCCGAGCGCAGTGGATGGAGCTGAAACGTTCCACAGATGTAGTCAGCAGTTAGCGAGACCTTGGTACAGCGAGTCATCGACAAATCGATCATAGAGATTGGAGTCTAGAAGAACCGCTCTGAGCAGTTCTTTGACCTCCTCTGGCGACTGGATCAGATTATATCGGTTGACGAGGTCAGTCGCCATCTCCAGTTGAACCGGTTGGTCGGTCGCGATCGCCTCACGGAGAGCGAGTCGAACGATCTGCAGATCGTTTCGTGATCGGAACCCCCATTCGTGAGCACGTTCCTCGACTTGGTTGTCGTAGCTGTCGAAGCCGATGATGTCGTGACATTCCCGACAGAGCGTGATACCTTGGTCGGGATTCGTCGACCAGTGGTGATAGTCGAGACTATCACGGGTATCTCGAATCTCCTGCTTGAGCTGGCTTATCCCTCGCCGACAGAGCGGACAGGTGAGTTCCCAGTCCCAGCCGAATTCTGAGGCCTTCGTACTGAGACGATTCGTGTACTCGTCGTTTCGAGGCTGGCCTTTGTAGTTGGTAATACCAGCCCAGAGCCACTCGTTCCAGTATGCCTGTGTCATCGCCGTGAGAGTCGGCGGTTCGACTGACGCTCTGTAGGCTGCGTCGACGGCGACGGCACACCAGCGGCGGAGTTCGACTTGGCAGGTCGTACAGCACACATCGAATTGAGGCACAACCCGCGGGAGACCCTGTTTGTGCGTAGCGACAACATCACCGCAGTTCGGACAGAGAATGACCGTCGGTTTCGATTCGAAGGCCGATATGTCGTCAGTCGCACCGAGTACGTAGGCTTGGTTCCCGTACGGACTGGTCTCGGCAGTTGACTCTGGTTGTTCAGGTTGTAGATTAGATATCTCAGATGATGATTGGTTCGACCGGTCCATCACACGATACGGTGCTGTTCGGCGTGCTCGGGATGCGGTTCCGTCTGACCAACTCTGAGCCCTTGGATGGGCTCACAGCCAACGATACGCCAACTTCGGTCTTCTTTGATTTCGTGGAGTCGCCACATCCCGGGTTGCTCTTCGAGTTGGAGAAACCGGAACCGGTGTCGGGAACCATCCGCACGACTGGTGAATGCAATTGCTGCTTCGGGTTCTTGATTCTCAGCGACACGTCGATTTCGTTCGGGAGCACTTGTTCCGCTCATACGTTTTACCATGTGGACGGACCTCTCGGGCGTGTCTGCCACAACCCACGAGTCCGTTCCACCTCTCCCGGCGGGTATAAACCAACTCTCGAAGCGAACCTTACCAAGGAGATTCCAACGGGGGCTTCAATTCACTTGGTAAGGCCAACCAGCTCAACAAGTGCTCCCACAGACTCTCGATAATTTTGCTCCACTTGATCGATGATCGTGAGTAGTCAGTAATCAAGTGACTATGTCTGGCACAATTATTTTCAACGCGAGCTTTTATGATTCTTACCATCTGATCGGAATTGATGAAGAGCTTAAGTTATTAGATAGGACTGAATAGAACTCATTGATACTGAATAATGGACCTTACCCCAATTCCACCCGAAGAGGGAGTCTACTGTATGTTTGATTTGGACAATAGACCAGCGTATGCGGGCCAGTCAAGTAATCTCCGCCGCAGACTACGACAGCACTTTATCCGACAAGACTCCAGTGTCTCAAGCTATGGTCGGCTTGATCTATGGGATATTGTCTCCGTTTCTTGGTGGACGACCAAACAGACTGACCAAGCCGAACAGGAACTACTAGATTATTTTCAGCCCTATCTAAATTTCCCAGCGAAGAGCGATATGCAAACTCAGCAGGGGAAATTCAATCTCAAGGAATCTGATGGAACTTTCGCACTCATGTCTGAGGACGAACAGGCGTTTCGACAACAACCGTATAACCGGGTCAAGCAGAAGATTGAGCACATCAACCGAATGGTCGACAAAATCAAATACGCCAACCACAGCGATGATACACGACGTACGCTCTATGAACACAAACGTATACTCGAAGAGAATCTTCAGGACTTCCTTGGAATCGACGAGATTCAAGAGTAACGACGTAATCGAATTACGTAATTTTGTTGTCTAATTCAACCACGGGAATTGTCTTTGGGTTCTCATCGCCGTACTGAATCTGGTTTTTCTGGAAGTCAAAGCGAATAGATTCGCCCATATAGGACGATCGTTCAATCCTCTTAAGTGCGTCAAGATCACCGAGCTTCCAGCAGACGAACCGGTCGATGTTGGTCAGCGGTGTCTCGTCTTCAAAGAAGTCGCTAAGTTTCACTTGTAACGACGCATTGTCGAACCCGTCGTCAGTGGCGAGGATCGCATTAACCTCATCGTCCATTTGGAAGTCCGCGATATGGATGGATTCAGGTGCACCGTTAGCGCTGTACCGTTCCAAAGCGGCGATGACCTCAGCCGGGTTTGACGGCGACAGCCCCTCCTGCTCTTGGGTGCGTTCTAACCGTTCTTGGAGTGAACTTTCTTGTGATCGTATACTGCGTTTCTTGTCCTCAAGCTTGCGGCGTTCGATGTAGTTCCGGTACCACGACTCTTGGCACACCTTGGTCATGTACCGGTCCAGCTCGTCCGTGATGGCTTGGTAGATGTTCCCGGATTTGTTCCGGATCTTCTCCCGGTTGGCGGAGAGCTCCAAGTCTTGGCAGTTGGCGATAAAGAAAAAGTGGAAGAATTCGTTATCCGCACCTATCGCGTCGTTGTACCGTTCGACTTTGATGTGATCTTTCGCCAGCCAGATCCCGAACTGGGCAGAGTGCTTCCCATAGGTCGGCAGCTTGTTCCGTGCTTCCTTCCCACCCACCATCCCGACAACCTCCATCGTCAGTTCCCGGCCGTCATCGATCGTGACATTCAGCTCCCGTGGCGGGTAATGCTTGCACATCTCCTCGGCGACGAACTCACCTTCTGGATCCTGATTTTCAGCAGGGAATTTCAACCTATTATCGGTCTCGATCGGGTCTCGGGTGTCGTCGATCATGGGTGAGAGCTCGACGTTGATATCCATCTCGTGGAAGTCGTCGTTGAAGTACCAGGCTGTCGAGCCGCCGATGGTCTTCCACTTGATGTAGTGCTCGATCTTGTTGTAGGTGAGCTGCTGCGGGTCGAAGCCCTGGCCAGCCCGGAATCCGTGTACTTCAATCCGGGTGCGTGACGGCTCGTCAACGTCTGCCGTGTCGATCGAGTATCTGGGGAGTTCGCGGTTGTTCAGCTTCGCCCACGGCTGGTCCATTATCGACTCGATTCGGGTCCCGTCCTTGACTGTCTCGACCCGGATCTTATCGCTCTTGTAGTAGATCTTGGTTCCGTGGCCTTTGTACCCGATAGCATCGTCTTTGTTCGAGTTTCCGAGATCGAAGAACGACGATAGGTCGTCTTCGTCCATCCCGTGGCCGTCGTCTTTGATGACCAAGGTGTTCCGTCCTTCATTGTCCTGCTCGATCTTGATGTCGACCTGGGTTGCGTTTGCGTCGTAGGAATTCGACAATGCTTCTCTGATGACTTCCAACGGGTCCTCGAAGTCGCTCGCAATCTCGATGAACTCGTTGACCTCGTTGACTTGTGGTGTCTTATGCATAGGTTGTGTCTGTCTCCTCGAAGTATGGGTTCATCCGTTCGTTGATTAGCTGGTAGACGAACTTGCGGAAGCCTTTCTGGTCCTTCACAGCCTCCTCAAGGTAGTCAGCTACCTGCTCTTGGTCACCCTCGGCGATCAACTGGCGGAACTGGCGGAGCTCGCGTTGCTGAATCGCCAGATTGTGTGCGGCGACCGAACCAAGGATATCTTTCTGATACAGGTCGTCCATTTCGTTCCGCATCCGTGCCCGGTGGAAATCGTCGTTACAGATGCGACAATCACAGGCGTCGAAGTCTGCCTCGTCCACCGGGACCGTCTCAAACAAATTGACGCAGTACTTACCGTTGATCGCCTGATGTAGATAGGATGCGGAATCGAAGGAGTCAGCTCCGACAGCGACGAGCAACGGCATCGTGTTCCCCGAAATTCCTAATACGTGCAGGGGGAGATCTCCGTAACCTCGCTGTTGCATCACCCGCTTACAGTCGGATACTGCTTCGATAAGAACCTCGACGTTGTCCTTCCGGGGGACTAGGCTACCTAATGCAATCCCGTCGAATATCTCGGGGATCGGTTCTGCAAGCTCATCTTTAATAAGATCGAAGGACCGTTCAAGCATCGCCTCGTAGTAGCCGTGGACTGTCAGATAGCATGCACCGTTGACCTCGTCACGGCGCTCTGCGAACTGAGCAGCGTTGGCGGCAGTTTGCTCCATTTTCTCGATTCGTTCCTCGAACTCGTCGTCAGGGTGAATCGGATGGTCTAGATTGACGACGATATCAGGGCCCAGGTCCAACTGCATATCCAAGGCTTTGTCCTGATCGATGTCCTTCTCGAAGTCCTCACCTTCTAGACCGCCCTGCTTCAGGATTTTGTAGCCACCGGAGTCTGCAAAGATCATCCCATCATAATCGCTGAAACATTCCCACTCACGGATTTCTTTGTTAAGATACCAGTCCAGCTTCTTTTCTCGAATGCCGTAGTCAGCCAAGGAAGAGATGGAAGTCATTACACCACGGAACAGGTCACTGTAGTCTTCACCACCGGTGACTTCGTTGTCGTGAGCAAGGAACTCCTTGATCGTACGGTGGACGCCGCCACCAAATAGAGCGCCCTCGTTGCCGCCGCCGTAGAAGTTAATGACGGGAAACAGATGCGGTGTTTCTAAGATCCGGTCGTTTATTTGGAGCTGGCCACGCCGCGCTTCACCTGCCTCTGCTACGGTATCAAACGACACCATACTATCAGTCACCATGCACCGGAATCGATCGGCCGCTGGACACCAGATGCTTCAATTGCTTGCCTTTCATACCGATGCCACTGCCCTCAATATAGTGAATCGGGACATCGACAGCGACTTCAATTCCGTCAATAGCCGGCAAATAATCCTCCCCCAGATTGACCCATACTTTGCCATACTTATTGTCAGCGACTTTCTTCGCAATAGCACTGACGACTTCGCCGTTCAATTCGTTAGCACGATCTGTGTCCATCCGACGGTCATAATATCCTATTTTGTCATCGCTTTCAACGATACCATGCTCAGCAGATATAATTATAATGTCAAGTCCGGGCTGAAACTGGTCCGCGCGTAGTGCCTTCTTGATGATTCTGAAGAAGTATCCATCGTACAAATCGATGGCGGGCACCGGTGTGTCCACCGATTTCTTTGTCGCGGAACACGATTGGACTAATAGTGACGTCATCTGTCTGCTGATCGCGTGAGGAGACCTTAGTCTTTGTGGAGAATCAACGGAGGCGCATAGGATAGCTGGGACGCCTCACAGTGAACTCGTAAATCGGCCCACAAACTCGTCGATATTCTCGCTGCGGAAATGCTCAGTCAGTTGGAGGGCTCGGGGATCAGATGGGTATATCTCACCCCGGCCATACCGAGTGAATGCCTCATCGATGGCACGACGATATGCTTTGCTTGTCGTGTAGGCCAGGATGTGGTCGAATCGCTCACCGAATTGGTCCAGGTACTGGGCAAGGCGGTTCGCAACGAGTTCGATTTGGTCGTCGTCAGCAGTGGTGAGGACATACTCGTAGCTCATCACCGGGTCCGCCTCCTCGAACTCCTCTGGCACAGGGCCGTACAACCCTGAGACGGATATCTTGTGGAACCGGTCCCGGTACTCCTCAAGCAAAGAGAGTACTGCCTGCTGTGTCCGAGAATCGGAGTAGGGTTTCTCCTGGCTGCACGGCAGAATCAGCAGGACATCTGCCTCGCTTGGCGGCTGGTAACTGTTCTGCTGGAGGATGCTGAAATCGTTGGGACCGTGCTTCAACGAGATGGTCCGTTTCTCCCGCGTCGTGTCTTCAACGCCTTCGAGGAAGCCAGAGAGTTTGGTCTGGAACGTTTCAGCGTCCGGTCCCGCAACGAGTTCCTCGTAGCCGATGTCAGCCAGCTGTTCGCGGAGCTCCGGGTTGTGAAGCTGTGCTCGCTTCAATCCCTTCTCGACAATGTTCTTCCCCTGAGCGAACTCCGCCACGATTTCAAGCAATTCGCCGTCATCGATGGCGTCCCGTACCTCCTGCATCTGACGGCTATACAGCTCAAAGTTGTGGTGAGCTATCTGTGCGTAGTACTCGCTCTTGTAGTGCTTGCCGTGCTCCCCCTCGATACGTTTGTAGCTAACATCCGACTCCAACAGGGCGTGCCGCATATCGTCGAAGTAAATATCCTGGCATGCCTGACAATCGCAGTCCCCCTCATCCCAGTCGCTCAACTTGGTCCGCCGCCACGTCTCCGGATGGATGAAGCTCTTGTTGCGAGCTGCTTTCAGGTAGTTCGAGGAGTCGAACGTGTCGACACCGAGGAGGGAGAGCAGGGGACAGAGCCGGCCGCTGATACCGAAGACGTGGAGCGCGATGTCGTCGTACCGTTCCTCCGGTATCGCATCCCTTGCACCTTGGACGATGTCGACGAGGACGTTCGGCGAGTTGCTGAGCGGGACAAGTGATCCAAGCGCAAAGCCCTCGAACGCTTCATCGAGTTCCTCAGCCCGGTCCAGAAATCGGCTCACGTACCAATTGACGTCCTCGTAGCTATGGCCGTGAATCGCTACGTAGACGGACGGTGTCCCGTCGACATCCCATTCCTCAAGCTTCTCATCGTCATTGAGCAACTGTAGACATTCGACTGCGTTGTCGATACTCCACTCCATTCGCTCGGTGGCCTCCTCCCGGTTCAGGTTCTGAGGAATTGGGAAGTCCAATGTGGCGACGATGTCCGCGCCGTAATCCAACTGTAGCTTCAGGATGCTCTCCGGGTTCGTGTAGATACCCCAGTCGTTCTCGCTCCCACCATCTTCCGGTGGCTGTCCGAACGTCGTCGAGTTCATCAGCTTGAACCCGCCGGAGTCGACAAACAAGGGCTGCGTAAACCCTGGCTCGACGTCACTCTCC
This sequence comes from Haloplanus salinarum, assembly GCF_009762275.1. Taxonomy (NCBI): domain Archaea; kingdom Methanobacteriati; phylum Methanobacteriota; class Halobacteria; order Halobacteriales; family Haloferacaceae; genus Haloplanus; species Haloplanus salinarum. Next base: position 2,999,324 of record NZ_CP034345.1, read on the forward strand.
TCGAAGTGCTGCTTCAGCGGCTTCTCCCGCCACTCCGCCAAGTTGTCCGGGGTGAGGTTGTAGTCGAGAAACGTCATCGTCTGGAACATGATACCTTGGACGGTGTCACTCTGGAAGAGATGGCGACGCGTGTACCGCCAGATGCCGCCTGATTTTGGTGTGGTCCCTCCGATAAGGTTCGCAACAGGGAGAAGCGCAGGTGTCTGAATCTGGCCGGCAGACGTCTCTATCTCGCCTTGCCGACCGTACCTAGCCTTTGCAAGAGTTCTGAATGCAGACATCAAATAACCTGTGTAGTACCTCTATGCGACACCTCAATTAACCCCTCGCTGTAGAAACCATCAGAAATACAACCAAATCGAAGATGGCCTTCGTTCCTTTCGGTGAGTAGCCCAATCTTAAGTATGCCCCAAGTAATACTGCAGTATGCCTCAGCACGCACTAGAAGAACCAATCATCTCCTCACAGGATTTTACAGAGGCGGAACGGACCCTACATGTCGGACGTGATCGGCCAATACGGATCAGCGCGGGTCACCGCATTCTGCACCATGACGGCAAGTGTAGCCGTCCCCACGGCCATAACTACGCGATCCGTGTCGCGGTGACCGGCACCTTGACCGAGGAAGGATGGGTCGTCGACAAAGGAGATATTACTGAAGTATTATTTGACTGGGATCACCGGTTCCTCGTTGAACAGGACGACCCGTTGATCGAGGCATTTGAGGCCAGCGGCGACAGCGATGCTGCCGTCGTCCTAGACCAGCCACCAACAGCCGAAGTCATGGGACTCGTCCTCGAACAACGATTGGAGGACGTATTACCGGACACGGTCAGTGACGTTGTAGTCGAAGTCCGAGAGACCGGTGAACTTGCTGCTGGAGGGCCGTTGTAGACCGATGCCGGTGAGCTCGGACGCTGAAACGGCTGATGAAGCAGCCGATCCGGAAGCCCAACAGGGGTTGCCGGTAAACGAGTTGTTCTACTCACTACAGGGCGAGGGCAAACTGGCCGGGATGCCAAGCGTGTTCGTCCGGACCAGCGGGTGTAACCTCCGGTGTTGGTTCTGTGATTCCTACCATACCAGCTGGGAACCGACCCATGCCTGGCTCGACATCGACGCTATCATCGACCGCGTCACCGGCCACGACGAAGCCGAGCACGTCGTCATCACCGGTGGCGAACCGTTACTCCACCAGGAGACGGCCGAGTTACTGGACCGACTCAGTGCTGCCGGCTTCCATACGACCGTCGAGACGAACGGTACGATCTACCGCGACACCGCGATCGACCTTGCAAGTATCAGTCCAAAGCTGGCGAACAGTACCCCAACCACAGCGAAGGATCCGCGGGGCGAGGGGGAATGGGCTGACCGGCATGAAAACCGCCGGGTCGACATCGATGCGCTGTGCCAGCTTATCGAGACCTACGACTTCCAGCTGAAGTTTGTTGTCACCGGCTGTGACGATATGCCGGAGATCAACCAGTTGGTCGAGCGACTGCGGGACGCTGCCGCGACGACGATCCGGGATTCGGACGTGTTGTTGATGCCGGAGGGAGCGACGCGGGAGCGGTTGGCGGAGACGCGTGAACTGACTGCTGAGGTGGCGATGGAGCACGGATATCAGTATACGCCGCGCCTCCACGTCGACCTCTGGAATGACGCACCAGAAACCTAACCACAACAATGACTGACCATACAGACGACCAAGGTAGTGCGGTTGTGCTTGTATCAGGCGGCATGGATAGTGCGACGGTAGCATTCGAGGCGGTACACAGGGGTTACGACCTGTACTTCCTCCACACTACCTACGGCCAACAGACAGCAGACAAAGAGTCAGAGTGCGCTCAGCAATTGGCCGACTACATGGATGTAGCTGACTTCCTCCACATCGAGACCGACCACCTCGCCCGGATCGGTGCATCCAGCCTCACAGACGACAGCATCGACGTCGAGGAAGTGGATCTCGACAGCGACGAGATCCCGTCCAGCTACGTCCCGTTTCGGAACGCGAACCTGCTGTCGATGGCGACGTCGTACGCCGAGGCCAACGACTGCGGCGCGATCTTCCTCGGTGCACACAGCGAGGATTACTCCGGCTACCCGGACTGCCGACCTGAGTTCTTCGACGCGTTTCAACAGGTCATCGAGGTCGGAACGAAACCGGAAACATCGATCGAGTTAGTCGCCCCGTTCGTCGACTGGAGCAAGACCGAGATCGCGGAGCGGGGCCTCGACTTGGATGTGCCGTACGAGTTGACGTGGAGCTGTTACCGTGAGGAGGCACCGGCCTGCGGTACCTGTGACGCCTGTGCCTACCGGCTCAAAGCGTTCCAGGAGGCCGGTGTCGAGGACCCGATCGAGTACGCGGAGCGACCAACCTATAGCGAGTCGTAGCTGTCGTCGGTCAGTTCAGTGAATTCTCCGGTTTCGACGGCTTCAAACACGTCGTAGGCCGGGTTCTTGTCCAGAACTTCGTCGCAGTCCTTGCAGGCAGTGTAGAGGCTGCCGTGCTGGTACCAGTAGTCGGTCCGTTCGATTATGGTAGAGGTTCGTGGGATTAGTTTCTAATGATGCACCTTGCGTATGTACCTAGTATGACGTTGTATCTCGTTCCGATGGATGAACCGTCGTATCGGGCGACGCTTGCAGAACCCCTTGATTTGAACGGCTGGGAGAACCGGCCGGCTGACTTCCCGGTCACGGCTCGTGTCTGGGGTGTTCGAACCGATCCCGCGCAGGGTTCCTGGGAACGGAACAGGCGAACGTGGAAGCGGATGGAATCGGATGAGCCGTTGCTGTTCTATCTGAATGGGACTGGTGAGTTTGTTGCCTATGGCCGAATTGGGGTGAGGTGTGAAACGGACTACATCCGGGACGAGTACTGGAATGGTGGGCCTGCCATCAGTGTCTACACTGTTCAGGAGTACGACGATTCAGTCTCGATGGGTTTGGCTGAGGCGAAGTCGATCCTAGGGTATGAGGACGGCTTTGTCCTGCGGGGAACACACCGTGTCAGCGAGGACCGACCTGTTGACAGACTGCTTCGCAAGGCAACTTCTTGATCGTCTAAGTCGGGATAGAAGATCGAATGGGCGAGACTAGTTTATGCCTCGGTCTGGTCGCCGGTGAATTGGTCTTCTCCTTTGAGTCGGCCTGCGGTACCATTCATCGCGTAGATGAGCGTGGCTGCCACCTCGAACGCTTCCTCACGGGCGAGCCGGTCGATCGGTTTCGTCACAAACTCCTCACTGTCGGCGTTCACACCGGTAATCGGGATCACTGAGTAGTCTCCGTCTCCCATCGTCCCATCAAGCCGGACAAAGATGGTCTCATCGTCATCATACACCCACTCGATGTAGTACTCGTCATGAATGTGCTCAGTCCACCCTGGCGGATAGTAGTCAAGCTCGTCCGTCTCGCTCTCAGGCATATGAAGGTACACACATCGAACCGGCTAAAAACGTTTGTCTCACTCTATTCTTCCGGCACGCTTCCCTGTTCAGAAGGGGAACTGTTGCGATGACAGCTCTTCTTCCATCGCCTCAATATCAGCAAGTACCGGGTTTACCTCGTCCTCAACTTGGAACTCGACAGCACAGGCTCCGTCTTCAACACGGCTGGCAGTTTCACCGATACCGAAGAAATCGTTGTCCCCCTCCATGGGGGTATCGTCAGTTTCTGGCCATCCGCCAAGTCCCTGTGTTGATGAATCCAGCTGATTCATATCGACTCCGATCGAATCAAGCCCTCGCCCCATCTCGGTAAAAGGGGTGACCGGCTCTTCGTCAGGGGTTGCTTCCTCGATTGTTCGCCTGCCCGGTGCCTGATCCCGACTGTGGCGGGACGGCTCAGTCCTCGGAAGCTCCACCCACTGTGACAGCTCTTCCATGCGTGGTCCAAGTTGCTTGTCGTCCCGACGATTCGAGGTGTCAGCGGCTACCTCCATCCCTGCCGCGTTGACCCCGCTGGATGCGTCATAGACAGTACCGTCGACGAGGTCGTCGAGTGTGGGGAAGTCGTGCAGCGGTTCATAGGTCGTTGGCGGGGTTCTAGACTTGTTTCGGATCGTCTCTTCGTTGTTAGGGACGGAAGAGCCAGTGACTCGATTGTCTATCTGGTCTCGATACACAGAGGGTTCCCGCTTCGGTGAGATGGGGAGCTGCTCGTCAACTGTTGTAACCCGATCTCGGGGTAGCGCATCTTGTCGTCTCCGCCTCTGTGAACGACCGTCCGCAGGTGGCTGCTGTGCTGATTGCTGCCTACGCTGGGGGGATTCCCTGTTCGGTTCACGTTGCCGGTTGTTTTCTTTGGCTTGTTCGCTGGACGTTGTTTTGGAGCCGGAAGTAAGCGCTTCGCGGAGCAAATGTCGGAGCAACGATGAGCCAGTCACTTCCACAGAACTGCCGACCGCCTCGTGGCTGATCGGTGAACGAAGGAGTTCGAAATAGAATAATTCGCCTCCAGCGTCTACGCTTGCGCCGGTAGCATCCAGCCCGAATTCCGCGACATTCCAGGAATAGTCGAAGCCAGCCGGGTCAACACCGGTCTTCACTTCGACCGGATCGACAAGCTGCCGCCCTAATCGCGACAATGCTGAGGAACGGTTATTACACGAGCTATGAAGAGAGCGTCGATATCCTGTCCGAGCAGACGAGGATTTAGTACCCTGACGTCCCTTGGTTACATCTCGCTTTGCAGTGGAATAGTCGGTTTGCTGCGTGTATGGGCTATCGATAGTCTTGTTCTCCAACTCCGTTGCCGATTGGGTCGCGATAGTGGATGGCTGCTGCGGTGGTGACGGTTGTACCTCTTCCTTCGCGTCCTCGGGAACGGAATCGTCCTTATCCACTGCGGATAGTTCAGATGGTTGCTCCTGCTCATCGCTCGGCCCGTCTGTATCGTCATTATCGGGAGAACGATCATTGTTAGGGGAGGGAAAAGAGTCGGTGGATGTCGAAGCAGTCGCTACTGGTTGAGGAGCTCGTGTCGATGTCGAAGACGGCCACAGCAACTTGACAATGTAGAGGCCGATGACTGCGATACCGCCATAGGCGACGATATCTGGAAGTGCCACGGCGAAACTCAATACTTGGTTGAGAAAGGATCCGATCGATTCCGTGGCAATCCCACGCATTTGGTGACCATTTGGTCGGCTGTCGTAAGTATTCTACTACCCGATTACTGTTGCATCGGCTCAATCCGTGCGACCAGCCAGTGCTGAGTTGGTACAAGCTGAGTACCGATCCAACGATAAGAACCTCCGTGAGGTTCGAGAGTTTCCAGAAGCAGATATTGCAGAAGTCGGATGAGTGACCAGTAGGCGTTAGGGAGAGATGAAAGCGGTGCCAAGGGCTTGGATACTGAAGCCGAGCAGGATGAGGAATATGCCGCTTCGTCGAAACCGGGAGTCAAGTTCTCGGATGCGCTCTCGAACGAAGTACTGGACGGGTTTTAGTTCGACGTAGACATCGTTGTCGACACCATCGCCAGTCAGATGTAGCGCTTTTCGGATGTCATCCTCGTGAAACCCATGTTCCTCTGGACTGATGGTATCGACACAGCCCCACGCGATATCCGACGATGTATTGTCTGACCCCTCGTATTGATCTCGAATAAGATGTAAGAGATCGTCGAAGGTGGGAGATCGAGCTGGAGCGAGCAGGTGTTCATCATCTAAATCGGGATCCGCAGCAACCCACCCGGGAAACGGCTTGAGTGTCTCATCTTGGCTTTGCTTCAACCGTCCAGTTTCAAACCGTCGGTTCATTGCTGGCCAGTCAGGCACCACCAAAACAACCGCACCGACCACATCGATCAATAATCCTGTAACGACGACTGCTCCACTGGTCAAGGAGTAGTAGCATGTGTAGAGGAGTGCTGTAGGGACGAGAACGAGTAGTGCGAGGGCTGCCACAAACCGTGTCCGAGGAAATGTAACTGACATCGAGTATACTCGACTGACACACACCAAGTCTATGAACGTTAGTGCTCGGCTTGGTTACTTGCCTTTTGTATCATTTTAATGGCGAGAACGTCATCCAAGCCGAATTTCCAGGTAGTCAGCAAGGTTTGATCCGGTGAGTGCCTCGCGTTCTTCTTCGGTGAGGTCATTAAAATACAGCGGGTCGTCCGACAGCAGTTGATCCATTACGTCTTCGAGGGTGGTGCCGCTGTAGCTTCCGAGCAGGTCTTCCTGTATCTGTTGCAGGGCGTTCGACATTGTGGCTGCAACGTCATGGGCTTCCTGTTGTTTCGCCTCGAATGAGTCCTCGGCTTCGTCAGTGTAGACTTGGGCCTTCCAGTCCCAGTCGTCGAGCAGCGACTCGAGTGCTTTGAGTTTGCCCATGTCGGCTGCCTCAACATGTTCGTTCAATTTCCGCATCGCCCTGACCCGGTCCCGTTCCTCGGTCCGTTCTTCTTGAATTGTGTTCTCGATCTGGCGGGCATCCTGACTGACCTGGTCCTCGACATCGTCGATGACGTCGTCTAAGGCGTCGAAATCCCGATCCGCGGCGCACCCTTTTGCCTCGCGGACCTTCTCCTTGGCCTCGTCCGAGACCTCGGCTTCTAAATCGAGGAAGTCTCTGGCGATGATCGCCTGTAGCATAGTCTCCTCCATCTCGGTAGCTACCTCCTCTAACCGGTCCTCCAAGTCCTGGCGGAGATACTGTTGGTGGACCGTCTCCAGTTCCTGTTCGAACAGCGACTGGTCACTCGTCTCCGACATAGTACTGACTCACCTCCTGGAAATACGGAGCAAAGGAAGACGACGATTCACCTGTCTCGAAGTCAAACCCATTGAATGCCTCGATAAGCTCGTGTTCCATCAGTTTGTACTCGATCAGCATCTTGTGGATCGAGTCCTGCGTCGACGTAGTCAACGTGTTGAGACATAACTTACTGGCAGCGACCACCTCGTCCACCTCGGCCTGGCTGTACGAATCGAACTGTAGCAGCGACTCGTACAACGAGCGGTCTACCTCGTAGTTATCCAAGACATCGACCTTGTCATGGATCCGCTCCATGTCGGTCCCTCCCAGTTCATCCTGCGCCGTCCGGGCCGTCGTGTATTCCTGCATCTGGTCTTCCTGCTGATCCAGTGACTTCTGCATCCGATACGCCTTGGTCACCATGTCGACCAGTTTCGTGTCAGTATCGAACCGAACACGCGAGCTCAACCCGTCCGGGTCAGCACGGAGACTGCTCAACACGTCCTCCGGATCGTGATAGGAAAACCACCGACGGAGACGAGGTAAGTCCAATGTGGAGTCATTGACCGCGAGACGCTCTGCGACAAGTGAGTCGAATGCCACCGCATACTGCATGAATTCCTTGATGTACTCCTGTGCTTCAGGAGCTAGTTCATCAGTCAGAGCCGTCTCTAATGTCGTGTCCAACGCGTAGTCCTCACCGTCGGCGAACCGCTCGTTCAAGGTTGCTGCCGTTACCTCTTGCCACGGATCATCCAGCACGACGATCCAGGCATATGCTGCGAGGACGAAGTCGTCGAACCCGTACGGTGGGTCGTACTTGTAGTAGACCGAGGTATCCCCGATATACTGATCCCTGACCTTGGCCCGCCACTGCCGGGCATACTCCGTCAACTGGCCACCGACCAACGTAAGGATCCGTTGCTCGTCGGCGCTCGCATCCGCCTCGTCACTTCGGATCCCGTATTTCAACAGTTCACGGATATCAGACCGCTGGAAATCCTGCGGGTCAAGTACAATCTGGTTCGGGCCAGGCGAGGACTCCGCAGACGGATACACGAACGGATCATCCGACCGGCTGAGGTTGTACCGAAGGTCACAGTCCGTCCACAGTGAGTAATCCTGCGTCAACGTATTGATGAGGTCGGTGAACGCCGTCCGCAGGTAGGCGTCCGTCTCGACATACGATTCGTCCTGTGGATTGGCGTACCAGTTGTCCACGTAGCCGCTTTGCTCGTTGATAATCCGCTCAACACGGCTCAACCCTCCGCCATCACCGCCTTCACCGCTTTCATCGTCTTCCTCAGTTTTCTCCTCGTCTCTACCTGCCTCGTCCTCACCTTCGTCGTCCTCGTCGGTTTCACCCGGCTCCGTCTCTTCATCCTCGGGCGGGATGTACTCGACACCGGGAATCTTCACGTGGTCATCCAGCAGTTCGATGTTTGCCGGGAGGTCGTCCGCTTCTGGGTTCTCGGGAAGCAGCCCGAATGCTTCGAGGAAGGCCCGGTCAACGGCGATGTACTTGTCGTATCGGTCGGTATCGCCGTACCATTTGGCGACGTGGGCGAAGACTTCGGCTTCCCGGTAGACGTCGTCATGGGCTGCGACCCGGTTAGTCACGTGATTCAACGGGCTGGCCGTGGCGGGACACGTTGCCGTCCCGTTGAAGTATTCGAGCACGGTCTCGAAGACGACGATGATCAGTTCACGGGGCGACTGTTCGCTCTCATCAATCCCGGTGTAGATCCGTTCGATAAACTGCTGGTTGAAGGGGTACAAGTCGCGGAAGCTGTCTTCGCACAAACCACACGACGCGCACAGTGAGCCCGGATCCGGGTCCAGCAAGGTGAAGTCGCCGGCGTCCCGGTCGTAGCGTACGCTGCCATCGTGGTGCTTGATGTAGCCGAGGTACGGCCGGATGAAGTCAACAGCCGTCTCGTCGTCGAGGAAGAGGACTTGGTTGGAGTTCTGTTTGTTCGTCCGGTAGAACCGGAACCGGTCCTCCGCGGTCCGTTTGTGGAGGACTGCCGTTGAATCACGGGTGCCAGCGACGATGAAATCCCAGTTATCACCGGGGTTGTCGCGTTCCATGAAGTTGCGGAGCTGCCGCGCCTGCATCCCGGTGATCGAGAAGTCCTCGAAGACAGCGACCGGCCGTTTGTCACCGTATTTCTCTTTGAACTTCTCACTGACTTCTTCCAGCAGATCAGTCAACGGCGGGGTATCGTACTGGTCGAGTAGTGCCTGCCAGAACCCGCTGCTCAGTTTCTCCGCTGGATGCCCCTCGAAGGCGTCGGCGTCCTCGTCGAAGACCTGGAGGAAGCTGTTCTGTTCGTATTCCTGCTCGGTCACCAAGTTCGGTTCTTCGCCGTACTGCCGAGGCTCAACCAACCGGTCGCGGATCCGTTCCGCCACGAACTCGACGATGGCGTCCTCTTGCTCCGGTGTCGTCGAGGTCTCGTAGCCGTCCCATCCAATCTCCAGCAACGCGGTGTAGGCGGCTTGGCTTGCGACCATCCGCGGCCGCTGTTTGATATCGTCTTCAAGCCGCTTGAACTGGGACGAGGTCTCCAACGTCTCGTCAAAGTGTTTCTGGTAGAAGTCAGGGATATCCTCCGTCAGCATCGACATCAAATCCGTGTCTTTGTCGACGCGGAGGATCGGACGGTCAGCGTCGTTCTCTAACCGATGGGTGAGCGCCACGCAGAGTTCCGATTTCCCGGTTCCGACCTCGCCCTCGATGACGACGGCGAAGTTCTTGTTGCGGCTTCCGGAGAAATCCTGGTAGACATCGTCCTCGGTGACGACTCGTTCCTCATCGGTTTCCAACGATGGGCCGTCGACACCGCCTTCAGTCTGGAAGAGTTCGATCGGGCGGTGCGTGAACCAGAACAGGTCCGGATTCTCGGCGCGGACGGCAGCAACCCGGCTGAACAGGCTGCGCAGGTCGGACTCATCCTTTTCGTGGAAGTGTGGGCAGAACAAATCGTCGGGAGGGGAGGATACAGTTTCGCTACTCATGACGTGATAACGATGGAGTTCGCTGATTGTTCGCGGCGGTCGTGCGTCGGCATCCGGTCGAAGGCGACAGCACCTTGATCACCGATCTCTGCTAGGCGGATCCGCTCCTCGTTCATCAGTTGGTAGAGGGAACGGCTGAGGATGGCGGGCACACCGCCAGTGTCGTCTGGAAGGTAGAGCAGGTTGTTCGACAGCCAGTCCAGATACGTCCGTACCTCGATGACGGGGTTGCCGTCGACCGTTCGGCCAGCGGCGTCATGTGCCCGTTTGATCGAGTGGGAGATGAGTGATGGGTCGGGGTAGACGGTGAACTCGTGTGTCTCATACTGGTGGAGCAGGCCAAGGTAGGTGGCAAGGCGGCCCCAGTTTTCCATCTTGTTCGGGTTCAGATCGATCCGGTCACCACGGTACGTCGGATAGTACTCCAAGGTGTCACGTTCCCAGCGGTCCATCTGCTTCCTGACTGCTTCGTCGTTGTCGTTGATCCGCTGGTAGTCTTTCTTGATGAGGTACGCGTAATTCAAGTGGAAGACGGCTTGCTTCCCCCAGTCAGGCGGTGTGAGAGATGACGCGAGATGTTCTAACGCGGTCAACTGGAAGTCTAGCGTCTCGTCGCCCGTGGACCACGTGTAGTCACGGACGGTGTACTCTTCGTCTTTGGAATCAAGCAGCCCTAACCGCTGTAACCCCTTTGCCCCTTCATCGACGGCAGCAGCACTCAGTCCGGTATCGTCGACAATTTCGTCGTCAGTCGTATTGCCGCGGTTGACTGATTCGTAGACCGGTTTGAGTGACCTGGGATTCTGGATGGTGTTGAGAAGATATCCTTGGCCAGGATCTGTCATTATGGGCTCCGTTGTAGCCACGCTTTGTAAGTTTGCCCTAGAGGAGTCGAATCGAGGTTACGTGCTTCGCGCCGCGCATCGCTCATCGACGCATCTTGGGCGACAGCAGCTGGATCGAACGCACGCGTGTTCTCCGCGACCGTAGAATTCAGGGAACGGACCACCGACATAGCCGTCGAGGAGTCCCATTCGATACGGCGACGCAGCCACGAGACCAAGTTCTGCAACGCGTGATCCTTCTTGGGACTGGTGCCAGGCCCGTCGTCGCTTCGGAACGCTGCTGCAATCGCGTCGTACAGTGGAAGGTACGGTGCATCGTTCAACAGGGAGAAGAGTTCGGTCGTCTGCGTCACGGTCTCACCGGCTACACGTTCATACAGGATAGCGTTGTCTTGGAGGAAGACGTTCCGTGTGTCGGTAAGCGGGAAATCGAATCCCTGGTCGTTGTACCACTGGCTCACGGCATCATACACATCGTCGTAAGGGCGTTGTGCGATGGCGAAGGGTTCGTGGTAGAGCGGGCGCAGCCCTTGCTGAGTTTGGAACTGTTTCTCGTCCGCAACGACGACCATCGTCCCTCTCTCCTGCCACCGGTTGATCAGGCCGCCGATCGAATGCTGCGTCTCATTCTCGTAGTACTGCGTCGTCAAAGCCGCTAACACTTGGTCCTCGTACTCGATGTTCTGGAGCAAGCTGTACTCATAGGAGAACAAGCCCCGTCCATCGCCGCTCTGAAGCTGCCGCCACCTCCAGGGATACGTGAACTCCTCGACACCGAGGCGATCGAGCGCGGGGAGACAGCGGAGCAGGCCGAACTGCGACCGTTGCTCGGTCGTGTCGTGGATGAGGAACACGCCCTGTTGGGAGAGGAACGATTGGATCGTCTCCCACTTCATCGATACTGCCTCATCATCTGTAACTGGGGAACGGCGGTCATGGTGTTTGTCCTAATGCCTCCGCGAGCAGCGTCCTGTTCAGCAAGTCGTTGTCGAGATAGGTGGCCGGTGTCCGCTCGATCAGGAGGCAGTTCTCACAATAGCCGCTACACTCGTCACAGTCAACCACGTTTCGGACCTCGTCGACGACAGCGTCCAAGTGCCGGTCAACCTGTGTCGCGATCCCGTTGCCACCCTGCCGGTTGTCGACGATGTAGACACGGACTTCGTCGCCGGTGGCCGTCACCTTCACGCGGAAATCGTCTTGGTCACTCTGGGTTTCGACGGCGACCGCTTTCGTCAACGCTTGTTCCAAGCTGATGAACAGTTGGGGCCACACCGCCTCGTCTTCCTGCTCCAACGCCTCATCCGGCAGGCGGTCAGCCACCGTTGCCTGGTCAAACGTGAGACAGATTCCCTGTGTGGCGTACTGTTTCCCGACAGGCGCGTACCGAGCATCACCGTCGTCGCTGTCAGGGATCCGTGCTTCAGACCTTTTGATCTCTTTCCCGGATCCCATCGTGTGCCGACGTTCGAACACTGGGATGAAGTCGATTACCTCGTAGCCGCCGACCGCGACGTCGCAGGGAAGGCCGAATATCGTGGCTTCTTCGCCTGCCGTTGTTTCGCCACGGCTCGTGATGTGGGTCGTCATAATGGGCGAGGTACTGTACTGGTCTTCGAACTGGCGGGCTTTCCGACAGTTGACTGCCTGGACACCGTGGACCGAAATCGCGTCTAACGGGCTGCCGCAGTGTGGGCACTGCTCTGCTGCTGTCCGGTAGCTTTCGAACGGCCGGGTACAGTCCTCGTTGGTACAGATCGCCACCGTCTGTAACGGTTCCTGCGTTCCTTCGACGTCCGACACTAGGTAGGTTGAGCCGTACAGGGTCATCACTGCCCCTCGCTCATTTTCCTCACCGGGGTAGAAGTCGTAGAGGCGGCCATCACCTTGGAATGAGATGCTTTCACTGCTGCCCTCGAACTGGACGGGGAACTGTTGGCCGAACTCGCGGTAGTTCGCTAAGTAGCCCAGCCGGTTGAGCCAGAAATCCAGGCGGTCATTCCCGTTACGCACGTCGTCGAGGTCGGTGCTGTCACTGAAGCTGCGGAGCTGGCCACAGGCTTGCTGTGTCCGTTTCCGGAAGCTCATCGGGCCGTCACTGGTGAAGACAGCGTCGAAGACCTCCAAGCCGCGTTGCCCGAACACTGGCTCGATATGGTCCCGCAACCGATCCGTCACGTCGTCGCGGACGAAGGTGCGTAGCTCGTCAAGATTCGCTTCCACCCGGTCGGCGAACTCGGCAACCGAGTCGACCGACTGATCAATCTGGTAGGTCTCCTCGAACGTGTCGCTGGGATGCAGGTTGCGGGCGAGATAGGCGATGACCTCGGTCACGACATGGCCGGCCAGGACTTCGTCGAAGTCGAACGGGTCCGGGACACGGACAGGGTCGAAGCTGCCGAAGAACCGGTCCAGGTCGTCGTAGTAGTGTGCGTCTACAGGATGGGTGCCGCGGACCGTGGTGGCTACCAGGGATTCGCTGCCGCGTGTCCGCCCGGTTCGGCCACTGCGTTGCACGTAGTTGGTCAAGGTTGGCGGTATCCCGACCTGTGCCACTGAATCCAGGGTGCCGATGTCCACGCCGAGTTCCATAGTTGGGGTCGCGCTGACGATGTTGACGTCCGGATCTGATTTCCGGAACCCTTCCTCGATGGCGCTCCGTAGTGTCGGTGGGACGTCCCCTTTATGGATTCCGACCGTGATGAAGTCCAACTCCATCGTCTCGACCTGGTCGCGCGGTACCGGCGGCCCTTCACTCGGGATGAGGGGTGCAAGGATGTCGTGGCCCCAGTGGTCGACCGGGTACTCCCAGTCTGTCTCGACGTCTGCCCAGCCGAGGAGGGTCATCGAGCCGTCGTCCTCGACACGGAACCGTTGGTGGACGTCGACCGTATTGGCGCAGGTCGGGCAGTGGGCAAGGCCGTCACCGTCACGGGGGACAGGTGACGCTGTGTAACAGTCGTCGCAGAACGTTACCTGGGGAACCAGTTGGAGGTCGGTCTTACTCGCGTAGTCGTGGACGATGAAGATGCCGCCGCCGCCATCACTGTAGCCGCCACGTGCTTCCAAATCGGCGATCTGGTCTTCTATGTACTCGAAGACGTCGTCCTCAGTTGCTTCATCCTTCCTCGCGTTGAGGATCGTGTTGCGGATGTCGTCCCACGTTTTAAGTTCAAGGACGTCGCCGTCCAGCAAGCCCTGCAACACGTCATCGACAACCTCGTCGATTTCCTGTTCGGTGAACCGGGTCTCGGACTCGAGTTTGTTGACCAACCGCTCCCGGGTGTACCCCTGGAACTTAATTCCGTGTTTCTGGAACTGAGGCGGGAACCGGCTGACGAAGAGATTGAACACCTCGTGGCCGATCGCTGCGGTCTTCGGATCGGGACAGGTATAGACCCAGGCAGGGGTGACAAGCGCTGCTTCACGGAGATGTTGGCACTGGGAGAGCCGTGCATTCGGCTCAATCACGTTCCACAGCTCAACGAGGATATCGTTTGCATCCGTTTCCCGGTCCGGTGTGTTCTGTCGCAGCGGCTGCCAGTATTTCTCCCGCAGTGTATCCAACACCGGGTAAAACAGTGACCGGGCCTCGGCTCGGCCACCTTCCTCGATCAACTGCTTCACGTACAGCGTCTCAGCGGTTAACCCGTACTCCGTCCCGATGATCTCGTTGCTGACCGATTCAGCTGTCGACCGTGAATCAGAGAAGACCAACGTCTTCTCGGACGGCATCGACCGGCACAACGACGTCAACATGAACGAGAGCAAGGTCGGCGTCGGCACCGTGATATCGGTCAACCGGAGCCGTGACGACGTACAGCCAGGACACGGCCCGTCCGTCCCGCCGCCGTAGACCGGTTGGAACACCTCGTCGTCCTCATCCCCATCCTCGTCTTCGTTGTCGGTGTCGGCTTCGACGAACGGGTGGTGGCAGGTCCGGCAGAACCGGAGTTCCCGTGTCTGGTGGCCCTCCGGACAGGACCGGCCACGGGTCACTTCCTCGCACGTCTGGCACCAGTAGACTTTCCGCGGCGGTTTGGCGAACATATGGTACTTCGCCGTCACCATCCCGGCTGCCCGGCCCAAGGCAAGCAGAGCTGACACCGCTTCTTCCGGGTTCGACGCACCTGCTTCCTCAAGCCGGTTCACGAGGTCAGCGTAGTGCTCGAACTCGACCTCGGTGGTCGACTCGTCCATGAACCACGATGCAACAGTCGCGACTTCCGGCACCGTATCACGGATAAACTGGAACCATCTGCCGCCGAGATCACCGTGCTCCACCACCTGTTCCGTCAAGGTATCCAGTTCCTCGGCGGCGATCCCGGGTGCTGTCCCACCGTTCTGGACAGCTCTCGCTGTATCGTCTTCCTGTTCGGTGTCGATGCAATCAGCGATCGGGGCGAACACCCAGTCTCGGTGCTGGTCCGGCACAGTCAACGGGTCTGGCCCTGCCAGGAGTCCGATCACTTCCAATGTAGTGACGGCACCGGTCAACTGGGGATAGCTGTCGCAGAACGTCTCTCGGTCGACGGCGTGGCGTTCGGTGAGGACGATTGTTTCCACGATGTCGCGGAGTGAGCACTCCGCAAACCGGTCGAAATCAGTCGTCCCGGTGACCGGGAAGTCGCGGGCGGTGAATCCGAGCTCGTTGACGTCGTCTCGATCCGTCCCGGTCAGGACGGATGCCAGGTCGCTGGGGTTCTCGATGGTGGCGGAGACCAGCGTGACCTGTGGGTCGTGCGCTGCGTAAAACTGTTTGAGGCGGCGAGTGAGCAGCCCGATACTTGATCCTGAGATCCCGCTCCATACGTGGGCTTCGTCGAAGACCAAGTGTTGGACCGGGCTTTTCTCCGGGCCTTGCCCCAGGATGTCACGGGTGGCCTCGTTGTTGCTGACGAACATGTAGTCGAGCGCTTCCGGGTTCGTCAGGAGGATGTCGACCCCGTCACGGATCTGCTCCCGGGTGATCTTGAGCCACGGATACGTCCAGTCCTCGCTGCCCGGTGTCCCATCGCTGGTCACCTGTAAATCGTCCTGCGTACGGGGGCACTCCAGACCGCGGACGTTGGCACCGATATCCAGGTCGAAGTCACGCGGTCCGACAGCTGCCGGCGTATCTCGGTCCCAGATCCCGATGGTGACGCGCTCTTCGCGTGGCAGTTCTTGGTTCACCGTGTCGATGTAGCGGAGGAACCGGTTGAGCTGGTCGACACCCAGCGTCTTCATCGGGTAGATGACAATCGATTTCAACCCGTCGTCGTCCGTCGCCACACAGTCATTGAGTACCGGGAGGAAGAACGACTCCGTTTTCCCGGTCGCTGTCGGCACAGCCAAGATATTGTCGTCGGGATCCGTCTCGATGGCCTCGATCGTGTCTGCCTGGTGCTGATAGAGCGACCCGGTACGGTCCCCACCGAACAACTCGTCGACGACCGCGTCGACAACCCGGTCATCGTAGCCGTACTGGTCCAGTAACTCGGTGGCTGGCCGCTCCGCTGTGGCTGGCGGTGAGACAAATTCGAGATACGGACCTTTGGTATCCACTAGTTCGTTGGAGACGAAGGAGGTAGCGTTGGTAACGCCTGAAATACGGTTGAGCTTGGTGAGTTTCCGATTCCACCACGTGATCTCGGAGGCACGATCCGTGGCGGTGGTAAACGCGTTCAACGGAGATGGCATTGACCGTATAAAGGTGGAGACGGCGACCCCTCAATAGACTTTGTGCTCATTCTTCGGATCCTCATCGACTGACGGGTCTTGTACCTGTACGCAGAGTGTTTAATAAACCAAAATTTATGCAATTGATATCTAAACTATCAGTCGACCCTCAAATGTCTGGAATGGTACCCCGTATTGAAGCCGAAGCAGATTGGTCTCAATGGCGGAAGGTAGTCAATCCAGACACATTGACAGATGTTCCTACTAAGCCAGGTATCTATAGAGTATCTCATCTACGATCAAACGCAATTTATCTATTTGCAAAAACCAATTCGAGTATCCGAGATAGGGTACGGAAATTAGGCTATGCTTTAGAAGAAAGCGAAAAACCGGACAACGAACCACACACTGCCGGACCAGCTCTATGGGAAATCCAGAGAGACATCGGAGACGAGTTTATCGTTTCATGGATGCTTTTGGATTCTCATTCATATGAAGATGTCATTGGGATATGGGCTGCATGTTTAGCACGCCATCATGCTATTACAGGACGGTCTCCAATAGCTAACTTTGGCAGTACAGCGAATATCAACGGTAAATATTCAGATTTGAATAATGATCAGTCAGTGAACTCTGGCTCCGACCAAGAATATCGAGAAGTCGATTACAATAAGATTACTTGGGAAAACTGGGACGACGTCACCTCAGACAATTGGATGGGACTGCCATGGAGTGAAGGATTCAACCCATCCGATATCCATAATGATCCTTTCCCCCGAAAACCTGGAGTCTTTCGAGTAAGAAGCGAAGATAGTAGTATACTATCATATATTGGAGCAGTAAGGAATATACACCAAAAAGTACAGTCAGATCAAGAGAATTTCCCACCGGACCCGAAGATCTCCTTTTTTGAGTTTAATATAGCGCCCACTTCGAAGAAAAATGAGATTCAAGCAATATTAATGGGTGCCAATTATCTTGCGGGGAAACCTCTACCGGATTCAGACTACGAAGGAATCTCGTTTGTCAACAAGGCTGCTAGGGATCTAATTGATCGATCCGAGGATGAACTTGTGGAACTGAAACAAGAACCATTAGACCATCAATCATTCACACAGGAAATGGTAGCAATAGCTAACGCAGGAGGGGGAGAAATATTTGTTGGGATATCAGATAATGTGGATCCAATAGGTGTAGAAGACATTGAAGATCTAGAGAGCCAAATTAGAAATTGGGCGACAGATACCATTAACCCGTCAATGCGGATCAAAACCCGAAGACCGACTATTGATGGGGAGACTATACTTTGGGTCAGAGTTCCGCCCGCTGAGAGAGCGATGTACAATGCAGGGGGTGTCTTCCGGCATCGACATGCGTCTGAAAAGGATGCTCTACATTGGAGGGACTTGGAGAAATTCTTAGTTGATAACCCTGACGTATTGCTAAGGATAATACAATCTTCGGACGTTAGCCTTCAAGACGTAGAATAAAAAGGTTCACTCTTGATCTACGCTCAGATGTGCAGTTGACGAGAACTCCACTGTTTTTAGCGCATCTACTGAAAACAACATTATGCGAGAATTTTGACATATCCTCTCCAAACAAATCCGGGTTCCGGTAACAGCTAGTCGATCAGCGGGCACCGACATCTCCAGAGCAAAGTTATTCAAATAGTCCTCTCTATCTCTTCAGCATACGAATCGATGACACGTTCTCTAACTGACTGGCGGATCGTCAACCTCGCCACTAATGCAATATAGCGACCATACAACGAACCCTGACCGGATCCCGGCTGAGGTCCGCCCCTTGATCCGCGGGATGTTGTTCAATCGCCAACTACTCGGCACCGATCACGACGGCGACTCGGTGACTGACGCAGTCAAATACACCAGCGAAGAGCAGAAACGCCGGCTGTCCACCCCGTACAACGGCGACGACCCGTTCGTAGACGACATCCTCGAGATTTTCGACTTCGACCCGCTCGATTTTCAGGTTGACAGCTGGCAGCTGATCAACGACTTCCACCAGCAACGGCACAACACGGGGCAGCCCCATGCCGCGATCCTGTCGGCTCCGACCGGGTTCGGGAAGACCGAGGCATTTCTCGGCCCGTTGTACCAACAGCTGCGGAACGGTGAGCAGGACACCACGGTCATCGTCTATCCGCGGCGGGCACTCCTCCAAGACCAGCTCGGCCGCATCCTGAAGCACGTCCACTCCATGCGTCCTGCCGGTGAGCAGGCACCGCTCTCCGTCGGTGTCTACATGGGTGGTATGCCCTACAGCGTGGATGAGGTCCGCGATGAGTACTTTGAATCCGAGAACGGACGGGAAACGTTCCAATTGGCGCACTGCTGGTGCGGCGATGAGAATACGACGAACGCGTTCACCTATGATGGGAGTTCGAGCTCCTACACCATTCGCTGCGAGGCGGACAACACCCACAGTTTCACCAACAACGAACTCGTCCTGAGCCGGCAGCGGATCAAGAATGGGGAAACCCCGGACATCCTGTTGACCACGTTGGAGTCGCTGGAACTCTTCGCGCTCAAACCGAACTACGACATCATCGACGACGTGGATACGTTCGTCCTGGACGAGGTCCACCTGTATACCCGGCTACGTGGTGCGCACGCGGCCAAGATCATCGACAACATCAACGACATCACGGACCAGCCCCTGCTCTGGATTGGGGCGAGCGCCACGATCGACAACGCTGACCGGTTCATCCGGAAACTGTTCGACTTCCCCTCCGGCCATTTAGCCACGGTCGACGTCCCTGAATCCGACCTCAAACAGGACCACGACGACAAGGAGCATTACTACTTCCTGTTATCACCGGAGGACGGGCCGGGTGCCTCCTCCATGATGATCCAGCAACTGCTGTTGATCGGGCATGGCCTCCTCCGCGACACCGACGGCAACGAGGGCAAAGCCCTGTCGTTCATCGACAGCATCAGCCAGGTCAACCAGAAGAAGGCCCAGCTCGACGACGCCGAACGCGGCAACGATAGCCAAGGCGAACCGCCTTTGTGGCACCACCATACCGATCGGTCGCCGCGCGGCCAGCAACCGGCGAATCCGGAAGCAGACTGGGCCGACATCGCCGACGCCATGGGCTACGACTTCATCGAGGACCGTGCCCTTGACTTCCTCCCGGTCTACTCCAAGATTGGGTTCGACGCGGAAGACGCCGCTGACAGCGATATCTTCCTCTCAACCTCGTTCCTCGAAGTCGGGATCGACATCGGCGAGATCAAGCACGTCACCCAGTACCGGACGCCGCAGAACCTGTCCTCCTTCGTCCAGCGGACCGGCCGCGCCGCTCGGGAGGAAGGGATGGATGCCCACATCTTCGTCTTCCTCTCCAACCTGACGAACGACGCCAACATGTTCTACCGAGCGGACCGCTTCCTCAGCTCCGAACTCCGCACCCCGCTCAAACCCGACAACGAGGTCATCGAGTGGATCCACACCACGCTCAACACCTACTACACCCGGGCCAGCGACATCGAAAACCGTCGCATCCGCCGCGGCGAAGAAGAAACCTTCCTCGAAGAGTTCCTTACCCAGGACAAGCAGTACCAGGAGTTCCACCAGTTACTGGTCAATCCCAGCGACTTCCTCCGCGCCGAATTCGACATCGACGAAACCGTTGAGCCGCTGACCACGGAGACGGGGATCGAGTCCTTCCGCGACATCCTCAACCAACGTGAAACCGAGCTGGAAGAGGAGTTTGCGGAGGTCGATGACCTGATCAATATCGACAGCGGTGAAATCACCCGCAGCGACAACGCCTTCGAACAGTACGTCGACGAAGTCCGGCAACGCACCCTCGAAGTCATCAGCCACTACGTCGACATCACCGACCAGTACCACGGCCACGTGGATGAGAGCGACGCCGCTGACCTTGTTGACGACCTGGACGAGCTCCGCGACGAGTTCGAGGAGCTACGTGAGGAGGCCCGTGACGGCTACCGCGGTGCTGAAACTGAACGCGTCGAACAGTACGAACAGCTCTTCGGCAGAATCATCTCGGCAGTCGGCGACCTCATCGGGCTCCGCGCCCAGGTCAACATCCACATCGATGACCGCCCCGAGGACGTCTCCCTTGACCGGATCACCGATCTCAGTGACGCCGTCGACATCCTGAGTTCGATCGCCGGTGATGGTCGACTTGAGGAGAATATCGACGAACGTTATCAGATATACTACCTACGCCGGGTCCTCGACCAACTCGGAGAGTACCGCGACCTCGAACGAGACCCTGAAGTCCGGGTGAACCGGCCGCATATGAGCCTTCACTACGTGAAGCATTTGCTCCGTGCGGCCTACTACCTCCACCGTTATCTCCAGATCACCGACCGCGCCTACCGCGATGAGATCTGGTACGTTCCGCCGTCGTACTTCGACAGTAGCGGCCAGTTCTTCACCGTGATCGGTCCCGACGGATTCGACGGCAACGAGGAAACCATCGACAGCCTCGTCCACTCCCACGCACCGTACCGCAGTGAATTCCAAAACGAATCCACCAATCTCCACGTCTTCCTCCCACCGACCAAAGTCGAGAACTACGGGGAACAGCCGACAGGCAATAAGGTCCGGTTCGACTTCAGTGACATCCCCGGCGACCGGCGGAACGGGATGCTGATTCCGGACTCCATCCAGCTCTCAGAGATTCCTGACGTCACCGGGCAACGCGCGCTCAACATCGTGGCCTACTGCCCGCAGTGCCTCACCCTGCTTGACGATCAACGGTGCGTCCGGCACAATGAGATTGCGTGGGGCAAAGTTCATGCCGAACCCCAGGTCCGGACCGTCGCCCGCGACACCGACGTTGAGGACGCGACCGGTAGCCTCGCGCTCGCCAGGCTCCGCGGCCAGGTCACCTTGGAAGGGGTTTCTCTCGACATCACACCGGCCCGGCCAATGGGTGATATGGGCATCCAGTTCACCGGTGACGACCGCATCCAACGCGAAATCGACAGTCCGGAGACGCCGCTGGGCTTCGACCTGAAGACACGCGGCCTCATCTACGACCTCACCGACTTCATCACCCACGTCGAGGATAACGAGGAACTCATCGCTGACGTCGCCCGGTACAAGAACCTGGAGGAAGTCCCAGTCGACGAATTAGCGTACCATACAGCTGCCCACTTCTTCCTCCACTTAGTCGCGGACGTCGGCGGTGTCAACCCGTCCATGCTGTTCTACGGCTTGGCTCCCGAGGAAGGCATCGTGTTCATCTTCGAACGGACGGAAGGCGGCCAAGGTATCGTCGACCTCGTCTACGATGAACTGGAGAACGACCCCGGCACTCTGCTCGAATCACTGATCCGCATCACCTACAACACACAGGTCATCAATGAAGAACTCTGGGCCGCCCCCGAGTTCGTCGACGATCTACCTAAGCACGGCGTCGATGAAGACGCTGTCCAACGCTGTGTCGACACGTATCTCGACGAGCAACTTGACATGGTCTTCCCCGAGATCAGGGATGAAGTGGTGCAGGAGGTTTTGTCGACCTGTGACCGGGCCGCCCAGCTCAGCGACGAGGAAACCATCCCTCTCCGCGACGCCTACACCGTGAAGCACACCGTGGCCGACGCCCAGCTGGAAGGCGCTGATGCCTTCCCCGAGGGACGCGTTGACGCACTGAACGTCGATCTGGCTGAGCTGTCCCGTGTCGAGTCACTGTTCTTTTCCCCGGATATCGACGGCTGTGTCGAAAATTTGCACACCGGGGAATGCATCTCTGGCCACGACCAAGAGGAAGTCCTGAGCCACGTCTTGTTGCAGGAACTCCGCCACCACCTCGTCGACTTCGTGGGCGCTGACGACGCCGTTGATGAAATGTTTGATCGTGAGCAAATCCCTGCAGGAGAAATCGATGACACGAGCATTTACTTTACCTTCTAACGAACTCGCCTACTTCATCGGGTATACCCTGATCCACGCAGACAGAGTCGTCCTCGTCTCCCCGTGGTTGAGTGATGTCGAACTTCGCTTCCCGGTGAACGACCAAACATCCAGCCGTGAACTCCTCCTCTCCGAAGCCGTTGCCGAACTCACCGATACCTCGATCACCTTCCTCATCAACGGCAATGAGGACCACAACGATTACATCAAATCCCGCGTCGAACGGAACGCTAAGGTTATTGATGTCTCTGATCTCCATGCAAAAGCCGTTATCACCGACGACTGGATCTATGCCGGCTCAGCTAACATTACTCGTCGCGGCCTCTTGGTCAATCGTGAACTCTGTAAGGTCGTTACCAACGCACATTCTGATGTCAACACCTACGTCAAGGAGGAACTTGACATCGACCTGTAGCACGTAGGGCAGGCAGCAAGATGTAACGTCTAAATCGGAGGTCGTAGATTCGTCGGGGTCAATATACCGTGGGCGGCGTAATATAGACATTATTGTCAACAATATTAGTATCTTGAAGAGTTTGTAGTCCCGGTGGAGAGCGTAGACGGAAGATAGTCAGCGTGCTATAAGAAACGATATACGTCCGTCAGCGCGCAGACGGCCGCCGCCCTGAGTTCGACTTCTGCCCGCATTCCTGCTTCGATCATAGTTCGTGTATGGACTAACTCGGCAAAATAATCCGAATACTCGAGTACACTATCGATGACTGTTCACCCTTTGAGGCAGGATTTTTCTAATTGGGGAAAGAGAGACAATCAAGGTGACTCGAATCGACAGCGACCTCCCTCGCACTCCTGTCCGAGAGTCCGTCTATAGAGCTCTTCCTCATTTGGAGCACATTACCATCCATTATGATCAGATAGATTTGACGACGAAGAATTGGAAGGATGAGGTCTTTGAGTTACCAGATTGGCGGGCTCCAGTGTTCCCTGACGAGCAAAAGAATAGCACTACCGTGAAGGATGTACTCGACTTCTTTTTTATAGGAAACAGTATTAATTTTGCTTTTAGGGATTTCGAAACTGGAGATAAATTTGTAGCCGAGTATAATGGCGTTGAATGGAGCGGCGCGTTTGGAATGTGGGCTTGCTTGAAGCGAGCTTATGACCGAGGGAAACCCGTTTTGTCAGGGAAGTATTTGATGAATCTAACTGAAGACGATGTCAGAGAACTCTTCCAATCGGCCAACGGTCGGCAGATACCACTTCTTGAGGAGCGACATCGAATTCTGCGATCAGTTGGTGAACAGCTGGTTAACCATTATGACGGGCGCTTTCATAATCTCCTAACAGAAGCACACCCGGTATTATTTGATGTTGAAAATGGAATTATAAATAAAATAACCCAAAACTTCCCTTCGTTTGATGATACTCATTCACTCAGTATCCGGGATAGTGTATTTCCCGTCCATTTTTATAAGCGAGCACAATTAGCCCTGGGAATGGCTTACGGACGATATAATGGGTCAGAGATATCTATTCTCGAAAATCCCTGCGAATTCACTGTTTTCCCTGACTACAATCTTCCAAATGTCCTACGGCATATG
Organism: Haloplanus salinarum; assembly: GCF_009762275.1. Lineage (NCBI taxonomy): Archaea > Methanobacteriati > Methanobacteriota > Halobacteria > Halobacteriales > Haloferacaceae > Haloplanus > Haloplanus salinarum. The sequence continues at coordinate 3,023,045 of NZ_CP034345.1, forward strand.
GACGTGATCTCGTATGATGACAGGCTAAGCCAACTTATCCACGACGGTGCTGTCTTACAGGGTGGTTCCCGGGAGGATATTGAGCTTCGGATTGCTACAGTTGTCTCAGCTGATCAATTAGTAACTAAACTGAACCAGCACCGAACTCGTTCCATCTCCTGCTTAGAAATGGACTTCAAACTATTCTCAATACGGGATGACGTGCAGGCCCCCGTTCACAAAACCAGAACTACAGATTACTAAATCAGGCTCGATAAATGGTCTTATCCTCGATCGTATCTGTTGTGTGGAAAATGTTATCGGCCTTGCTTGAAAACCTGAATCTGATGAGTGAGTCCACAGATGAGGAAGATCTCCCAGATGGCCTTTATTGGCTTGTGGATATTCCGCTGTTTATTGATGAAGAACGAATCGGCCAGTTCCACGATATTGTGGTACAGCCGCTAACAAGCAGTATATATCAGGAGCAGAAGGTAGAGTCGGAAGAGACAGAATCTTCCCAAACTGTCAAAAAAGGGGGCGCAAAGGGGGAAGGGAAAGCCAAAGGAAAAGTTGCGCCCCCAGGGCTATTGGAAATGCTAGCATCGGCGGATGTATCCCTCAAGACGACTCTCAAGGGACAGTATGAGAAACAAAGTTCGGAAAGTTATAGAACTGCGTACGAATTTACAGCAACCGCCCCACGCCAATTAGCAGAGATATCGATTCATTACGATAAATTTCGTCAAGATAGAATCCATATCAACCAGTTACCAAATGACCAAACTTGGAGGGCAAAAGAAGAGATCGACAAGACGCCTCGAGAACTTGTATATTTAGAATTGCCGAATGAAAAGGAGGCCAATCAAAACGAGGAGCTGGTTGAAACAAAGCTCGTACCAGTAGCCGCTGAATTTGAAGATGGAGCTGTTGAACCACTCTATGAAGAACTCATCGAGCATATTCACTCTGAAATTCTGGATCGTGCTAGCAGCGGCGACGACCAAGATATTGAATCGATCATGTCATATCCCGAGAGGACAGAGTTTGAAGATCCTCAAGAGCTTCAGGAACAACGACATGAATACTGGAACCAATTCCAGGAATTTTTCGAACCGAAGAAGGCAATGGAAGTGGTGGAATCCGCGGCTAAAGAGCATGGGCGAATTGACTGGATCGCATTTCGCCTTCCTCTGCAACAAAGCGGAGAAACTCTTCATTTACATCTTGAACCGAAGAAGCAGTATCCAAATGGGACCTTCGCGTACAATTTCATAAAGCGAGGTCAGAAACACGGGCTCCGTCTCGTTGGAACATTAAAATCGGAACCAGATATGAACGTCCTAGCTGTATATGAACGATGACTTATTTTCGATCTTTCGCTGCTGGCGACAGTACCTAAATCATTAGAGAGCACGAAGATCTTGCCATCCGCGAAACAGATCTCACAAAGTGGCTCTACGTGCATACCATCATCGGCGGGAAGGACAGCCCTCCTCATCGCGATTTGAACAGAATATCCCAGTTTCAACGGTTACACGGTCTTTTGTGTAGATGCTGTGCATCTCCTCTGTCCTTTCGCCGAAATTACCTTGTCTAGCACCACAGCCAGCGTAGCGACTGCCTCCCTGACCTATGATTTCACAATTCGATACTAAACGGATCACGAACTTCAAGGCAGCGTGACCTCATCCGTCTGAGGGAGTATAACAGTAGACTATGATATATGATTGAGTCGGTCCTGACTTGATCATCTGTCGCAGCCCGATAAGTCCACGTCGCTTAGATTCTGTTGCGGACCCATCAGCATCGTATTTCTGTATTTTCTGACGCCATTTTATATAGTCTATAATCAATTTTTGCCTGAGCAGCTGGAAATAGTGGTCTATTTTGTATTTTGGTATGGGGTTTTAAGTAGTAGCCGTCAAAAGTCTAGTATATGACATCCTCGGACGTTGGAAGTGATGGTCCCGACGACCGTCAATGGTCGTACGACACGCATGGCCGACTTGAACGGGTCAAGCGACACATCCGGGATAGCGACGAACTCTGTAAGAACGACCGAGAGGCCCTCCACTCATTTGAAGAGGCGATGCACTCGTACAATACCAAAGAATTCCGCTTTTCCGATGCGACAATTGGTGGCTATCTTGAACTTTGCTTCCGAATCGGCAAGGAAACAGACCTCCTCGCAGAAACAATCTATGGCGATGACGTCAGAGCGGCACTTGATGAGGTCACTATGGTCATTGAAGATATGGACGTCTCCGACGATTTTAAAGGATCCTTCCTGACTGCTCTACGCATCTACGGTGATATGATGACTGATGGTGATATGCCGGATCGGTTCAAAGAACTCACTCCGAGCAGCTACATCAATGATGATCCAACTCCCATGCGGACGAATATTCTCGAATGGCCGGACATCATCAAGATGGTTGAATCAACGGACAAGATCCGCGACAAAGCCCTTATTCTGACCGCGTGGAGTACAGGCCTTCGTCCAGAAGCCGAGTTGTGGAAGTTGCAATTCAAACAGATCAAGGACAAAGGAGATCATCTTATCATTTCTGTAACTGATGATACAAAAAATGATTACCACGGGACTCGAGACATCCACCTATACGCTGGATCAGCGATGCTGCGGAAGTGGTTATATCATAAACATCCGGCACACGAGAACGGCGGCCCAGATCCCGAAACCCGCGTCTGGACCTACCATAAGTCGGACAAGCCGATCCGATACCAAGCTATCTGGCGCGCAATCAAGGTCACTGGCGAAAGCGCGGGAATTGAAAAAGATTACAATCCCGAGCATATGCGCCGGTCTCGGGCCAGTTGCTTAGCCCGTCAACCGATGATCGATGAATATGATCTGCGGAATTTCTTCGGCTGGGGGATTCGCGGTAATTCAGCAGCACATTATATCGCAAAATTTGGCGAAGAAACCGCAAAGCACGTCGCGATGGCCGATGGACACAGCATAGAGAATTTTGAGGAACCGGACCCAATTGCCCCGCTCAACTGCCCAGAGTGCAGTCGATGGACGACAAGAAATCTCGATGTCTGTATCTGGTGTACGAATGAGATCCCTGAGGACCTACATGCGGTTCGGCACTCAGTCCAAGATCCGAAAGCTTCTGACGAGGATATCTTGGATATGTTGCTAGAGGACAAAATTAGTGTAGACGATCTTGAATCCCTTCGTCGTCTTGAGCCTGCAATTCGATCCCGACCAGATATCTTCGATGAACTTGATAGATTAATTAAGCTCGCAAAACGGGGAGTTGGAGATGATAAGAGTACAAAGTCGATTGCTGGACCACCGGGTTGGGTCGCTTGGATAGCTGGCAAAAGTGCTCACGCGGTTGAACGAACAGCGGCGAAGTGGGCAGCGGCAAAAGATCAGGCAATACGTCTTGATCCACAGTTTGCCTACTATCCACTTGCTCAGATGCCTACGCATCGAAAGGTCGGACTACTTGCAACATATCTCCTACTGGGTGGACTATGTTATCTGGTCATGCAACTAACCGGAGAGGCCACGGCGCTCCAGCATGGGGAACCAACGTCGCTACTCGCCGCGTTAGTCGCGCTTGTTATTGGAATAACTATTATCGATCGAAGCACTATGTCGGTTGACCAATCTGAATGCCCACGCTGAACCGGTGAGATTCAGAAGCGTTGCATCAAGTCAGTACGTCGCATTCAATTTGCCAATCTGAACAGAGATTGAACCCCTATTTCACGTGCTTCAGGTGGAGTTCGTAGAGTATCGAGGTATTTCGTGAGTTTATCGCTCTTAGGGACACTCCCTAAGGGGATATTCCCGGGTATCGGGAACGGCACCCGCGGCTCAATGGCGATCATGGTCGAACCACGTCAAAACGAGTTCCACCTGAAAGGAAGGTTAGGATGTGGTGTTTATAAACAACAGGGGCAAGAGATAGAGATGTCTCTCACAAACGGATTACCAGTGGATCTCGCGACGCACGAGACCGTCGTTTCGAGACCGTCCGAGAATTTCACGTGCCTCAAATCGGAGATTCGCGAACGCTTTAGGGTCTCGACCGGCACTGATCCACGCATCAAGACCCTCTTTAAGAACTTCTTGATAGTCGGGAGCACCGAACGAGGTGACAATTGCAAGTACAATATCAAAGCGGAGCGTACCATGGTCGGCCTCGCAAGCAGCCTCTTGGAACTCCACACCGTACTTATCCATCCATCGTTGAATAGCTGAGTCGGCCGATGAGCGAGTCTCGACATTTGCAAGACGGGCGATAGTATTGATTCCGTCAGCAACGAAGTTCTCGACTCGCTCGACGGTACCGGTAATCTCCTGTTTGATTTTCTCGGAGTAGAAGCGAACGAGCCCGTTGTCGTTGACAAAGAGATCACCTACCTCTTCTAGGGCACGATAGATTTGACTCACTGAATAATCTGTCTTATTTGCGATATCTTGGTAGTGAATCTCTCCACCGTCGGCAGCAACAGTCTTCATAAGGCTTCGAGCACTCGGAGAAATGTCTTGGAGAACGGTCATAATGAGATTTTCCTGCTCGGCTTCGAGTTGGGGTGTCGGGTCGGCAAAGAGACCGATCGAATCCTTGGACTCACGAATCTCAAAGTGGTCGTCCTCAACGAAGACTGTCGAGTCTGGAGAGGTTGGGATACCTGCCCACTGAAGCACATTAATCACCGTCTCGTCAAGTTCGCGTAGAAGGGTATCTCGGTTCGACCATGCGACGGATTCACCGTGGATCGAGGAGTGAAAAGCAACGCCGAACTTCGGCGAGGAAAGGGGATCATCATCGGACTCCTCACTGCGAACGTGTTTCGGATGATAGCACTTGGCGCGCTTGCCGTATTGGTGGTCGTTGATCAACTCCTTCGAAGAGGTAGTCGGGAGGTCAAAGGCGTGACGTTTCCCTACGACATCGGAGTTGTTACCCTTGTAGACCCACGCAGTACCCTTCTCCCTAGCGAGAAGGTGCATGATCTTGTAGAAGGCACCCGTCGATCGGACGAGTTTTTTGGCGAACTCTCGGTTCAATCGAACGTAGCGTTCGGCCGTGGCGATCTTCGAGTCAGGTCGAATCCGATTAAAATATCGACGAGAGATATTGAGACCGGCCTCGTTGGAGAGTATTTGAATGAACTTCTGCAAGAGGTAATGATATTCCTCGAATGAGAGGTATGATCCTTGGATATGAATATCGAGACCCTCGCCACCGCACCAAGGCCGGGACATGAGTTCGCCGTTCGGCTTCCTCTGCTCGTCCCACCGAGGCGAGAAGACGTAATCGGCGCTTTTCTCACCTGGACCTTCCGCATGAATCTGGTACTCGTAGGCGCGATCACCGCCAATTCCGTCGGACTCTCGAGGAGTCATACCTGTGTCGGAATTATAATCGAATCGCACGGTCCATGTGCCGTCGGAGAGGTTGGTTTCCGTCTCGACCCATCCGTTTTCAAATTCCTCCATAAGTTCACCGAGTGCCCGGTAGGGCGAGAGACCGTTATCAGTGAACCACCAGAACATATCAACCTCGTGGAATTTAGTCGCAACAAGACTCATGATGATCGCCCTCGACTCAGGAAATCAGTTCTCGTCCGATGAGAGTGAACACGTGGCGTAGAAGCACGTTCGTCGGACTCGCAGAGTACCTCCTCGCATTCGTCGAGCCACTTGCCTCCTTTATGCCGGTAGAGAGCTTTCACGGCTACAGGTACGACCCAAGGGGTACTGACTCCACCCTTGGGGCCCCGAGAAATCCAATTTGTATTTAAAGGTTGTCAACGACTACCATACACTCTCGCCCGATAAAATGAATTTAGTTTTACATTAGGTTCCATGTCTTTCACAAGGTATAGACGAAAGGAAAATGCCAGCACGTTGTATGGACGAAGACGAACATCCTAATCAAGAAAATACACGTGACTTTCATCTCGCACCGAAACAGAGAACCAGAATTGGTGACGACGTTGCATTTTCTAACGTATCTGCGCCCGGGAAGTATCTCAAAAATATTAGAAAAAACAAAGTCGAGAAATTACCCGAACGGATTGAACGGTTATTTACAGATATACGAATACTCGCTGGAGCTGATTTTTTTACAGAAGGATGGGAAGCAGAGATCTGGGAACGAGTAGATCTATCCGGTGATTGGAATTCTTGGGATTGGGAGTCAAACCTAGAAGAGTTGTTCTATGGGCAAGACCACGATTTCGAGCCTCGAGAACCTCCGATTGGCAACACTGACGAAAAAGATTTCAGCCAGACAACAGGGCCAATAAATTTTGGCATCGAACTAGGCCATTCACTACGACTTTTATCCAACTCATACCTATCCGAAGACGAACGGCTCGATCTGCTCGTTGGAATCTTCGTCGGGGTGATGCACCAGGATCCGATGCAACGCTATCCAGGTACAAAAAACACTATCGATGAACCAATAGAACTCGCTGATACGTTCAATCAAAAGCTAAAAGCGTGGGTTCTGATGGACAACCTATCGAGACAAAGCGCTGGATCACTCCAGTGGAATATTAAGACACGTGATAAGATTATTGCTGATTGTATTGATTCTGCGGGCCTTACACGGTCTTCTTCACTAGTTGACTATCTTCTTGACGAGGTTGATTTTTCTCCAGTTGAGGAAGAGCAAACGAATGAAGAGCGTAAACAGGAAATAAGAAAGGTTGAACAGCATCTTGAAGAACTAATTGAGAATACAGAAATCACTCGAATTGACGAACTTATTCAAGCAGTTTCCAAGAGTAAAGCCCTCCTAGCTGGTATGGACGCAAATGCCGAAAACATACTTGTAGAAATACATCTAAGTGAGGGAGCACAGTATCATGAAATCGATTACGATGGAAAAAATCTAAAGGTAATTACATCTTTGCTTGCCGGCGAGCATGAACACTCAGATGGCGGGAAGTATCAAGAATGGACACAGAGGCCACTCATACAGCGTATCTCGAAAGATTGGGAGCACACAAAGTGGAAGACAACCAAATTTGGAACACTAGTCGGATATATAACTGATGCAGACAAAGATCCGGGATTCCTCTACGACTATGCAATCGGAGAGAACGAACCGACTGCAGATGAGAGTGACATGATTGAGCAAGCTCTATCTGAATTGGAACTCTGATTATCGACAGCCTCGGTCTGTTCCGTTGTGATTAGCTTCACCTTGTCACTCGAGTCGTCGTAGGGATTAAACGTACCATCCGGTTCTGCCCCATCCACGACGGCGTGATTGAGTCATCCGAGGTAATCAGTAGCTATCGATGACTCTACCAGCGTAGAGCCGAAGCCGGACTCTCCGAGTGTTCAATCAAGCGACTCCTAGAGGCTCGTGACTACTGAAACGGAGGCTCACGATAATCAACTACGATCGTTTACCGCAGACTGATATGAGTCGCGTGCTGCATCCCAGTCCGTGTGTACGTACTGGAGTGTCGTTTCAAATTTCGCATGGCCTGCCATCATCCGCAAGTGATTGAGATCCATATCGGTCTGATTAGCCAAGTACGTGATTCGGGCATGTCGCAACCGATGTGCAGTCCAGAGATGCTGTTTGACATCCCCGCTTTCATCCCGGGTTAAGGGCTCTTGAATCCCCGCTCGACGTGCAGTATCTTTTACAATTCTGGACAAATACGACGGTGATAGGCTATTGCCTGATGAATCCACAAAGAAGAACTCTGAATCCTCAGTTGCATTGCTTCGAAGAGACCGCCATCGTTTGATTTGATAATCCAAGTCTTGGGACCACCACACACGCCGGTGATACAACTCTGGATGCTCCTTACGATTTAGCTTAGCCGATCGGACGGTGATCTCCCTATCGTCATCATCGACATTTCTGGTTTTCACCCTACTCATCTCATCGGAGCGGAGTGCAGTCTGCCAGAACAGCCGAAGAATGAGTTCGTTTCTAGTCTGTGTGAAATTCCGTTTTCCAGGGACGTGTTCAAACAACTTACGGACATCCGATGCACTTGGCGAAATGATGTCCATTTTGCCTTTCTGATCAAGAACCCGTACGTATTCAGAGAGATTCTGTATATTATAATCGCGTGGAAGTTTGATATTCTCTGTTGGATTATCGATCTCTGCTGTTTTCCGCGGATCGTTACGCTGGTAGATGTAGAATTTTGACACTGACGCTACCCGTCTTGTTATGGTCGTCTCAGCGTATTCTTCGCGAACTAATTCATCGATATAGATCCGAACATCGTTTTCGTCGACAGCTAGTGGATCTAATCCCTGCTTATCACAGAATCTCAACCACGCTTTGACACCCGCCTCAAGCCGCTCCTTTGTCCGGTCTTTATCAACATGAGTCGTAACCCATTGAGAATAATCTTCGAAATATTCGTGGTACTCATCTGAGAGCGTATCTTTGGTGCTGAATTGCCCCGAATCGTCCCTATTCATGGGTTAAATACTCCTCTACTTCCTCTCGCATTTCCACATCAGGATTCCGGATGTACCAGTGGCGGACACTGTCGATGATAACAGATTGAACGCGTGCTGATCCAACAGACTCTAAGTATTCTAATGCTTGCCAAACTTCGTGCTGATCTCGCTCGAAATAGTTCGAGATATCAACAACGATTCCAGACTTGTCCATATCCATCGGAATCTGATGTTCACGGATGAGTTCCAAGATGGCCCTGAGGTGTTCCTCACCTCGAACCTCTGGTAGCCTATCCTCACACTTCGCAGAGAGTTCTACAAGTTCATCCTGAGAGAGTTGATCGTCCTCAACACCCAACCCGTGGACGATCAATTCATCTATTTTCGAATTCACTGTCTCGATCTCGCCTTTCAATTCATCAAGCCCAAGCTCATCCAGATCAATATCTCTGGAACTTTCGCTCTGTAGTACCCACTCATCATCTATCGTGTTCTCAACGGATTCCCGAACTAAACCGCTGATAGTCCCATGATGGTGTTCTTCGGCGTATTCTCGCCACCGTTGCTTCTGTTCCGGCGGAAGACGCACACGTATGTATGGTGCCTCATCCTCGGTGTTGGCCATAGCGGCCGGTCGGCTTTGGGAGAAAAAAATGATGGGGTGATGCCCCCGATTAGTGTGATAACAACGTTGTTACTCTGAGCAGAACATCTGATTCGAGATTAGAAGAACAGCTATCCAAGCGGTGGCCAATCAAATCACTTCAGAGCTGTCGAACGTCTCGTCACGCTCGTACTCACAACTTTCAACAGAGCGTGAATTAGTCATTCAAACATACGCTCGATATACATTTCACCGCCCGCGACTGCATCGGCAGGGATTGTTGCAGAACCGTTTGATCGGTCCTCCAAGTCGAATCCACCTAATGCAGCACTTGGTGGATTCTCTTCGTTCAGGATGATCTCATCCACGATTCGTGTCTCATGCAGCCAGTTATCCGACTCAATCCCAGGGGTCGCAAATAATCGGATTACGTACTGGTACCCGGCAGAGACAAACGCCTGAGCTTGCCGGAGTTGATTCGTCGAAAAGCGGAAACTAACAGATTTAGATTCCGACGACAGGCCTGCAGCTTTGACTTCGACTGGGACGATATCCAGTGTCGGAGTAGCGTCTTGATCCTGTGTTGCAGTGGGCCCAAACGGGTCGATGAAATCGAACCCGAGCCCATACTCTTGTGTCGCGTTGAGGATCTGCACAAACGGATTATCCCACAGATTACTGTCTCCACTCCTGAACCGATCCAGGGACTGATACTCCTTCGCTGAAAACTCATGCTTGAAATACCGCTTTAGAGACCCATTCCAGCGGTTCTTGGTATGCCACTTGTACCCCGCGCTGTCTTGATCAGCTTCAAGCCCCGCAAGCTCGGTCAGCAAACAATCGAAGTCGTTTCTCTCTTCATCCAACCATCGACCGAGTCGCTGTAGAATATGGATAACCGCAGTTGCTTCAGCACGTTCTCCGCGTTCGCCGTAAATCTGGGGTGTATCCCCGTCACCACTCTTGTTACCGGAGCCACCACCGAACGTCGCTACTGTCGTGCGGCCTCGACCAGAGACCATCCCGTTGCTGAGGTCAAGATCGCCATCAAGTTGTGATTGCACCTCTCGAAACGCGTTTTGCTGGCGTTTTCGAGAGTCTACCTGTGAGGCCGGGACTTCCCCGTTGAGAATGAAGTCCCTGAGAGCAACCGCGACATCTTCTTTCCGACCCCCTGGAGCGTGCTCGCTCACAGTCTCAATAAGCGGTGTGAGTACTCGATCCTCGAAGGTTCCCTTTGCTGCGACGTCGAACCACCGATCAGCAGGCGAAAAATCAATATCTGATAGATTCGTCGACGCTGTCGGTGTATCTTCCCAAGCAATCGGATCATCCGTCTCGATGGACGGGAGTACGTCTTCAAGCGCTGCAATCGATGCCAAGTCGGCGTCTTCCCGCTCGTCACGAAGGATGCAGAACTGCTCGACTCTGGCACACCAGCGAGCGTGGTGGGACGGGATCCACCGCTCCGTGATAAGTCGTGAATTCGCAGCAATCCACTGGATGAACGAAGACACATCACCATCGTGTGCTGCAAGTGCATGCGACCACTCAACCCACTGCTCGTGATTGGTGTTTTGCTCTGCGATAACGGTCTCGAACAGCGGAGTAACGGTGTCGCTCTCTAGTTCCGATGGTAACCGGGTCCCTGCCTCAGACAAAAGGTCAATCGTCTCTGCCACCTGCGGAGACGGCGGTTCAGGCGTCTCCTCAATGTCAATCCCAATCAGGAACTGACTGCGGACCCATTGGATCGTGCCGGAATCTGTATCGGCTAAATTCGACCGGATCCGCTCCACGTTGTTTGGGGCGTCTCCACCGAGCACCTTGATTAATTCGTACAGTGCTTCGACGTCGCGGAGGAGTTCACGATGGTCCTGCACACCAAGTGCTGTCCGAACCAGATCGAGGTCGTGACCGCGTTGCTCCCACTCCCGTTCTAACTTCTCTGGACTCGGCAACGACGCCCTCAGTGCAGGCTGGATCTCCTCGTATCGACCTGGCATCTCGAAGAGGAATGCGATCCCCGCGGCAGTCGCTTCAACGATCTCCTGCGGATCAGAATCATGAATCTCGTCGTCGTTTAAGACGATCCCCAGCGGTGCGTCATCGTCATCTGAGACTCGATACAGCCGAGACCGGATATCGAAGAAGTCGTCCGTTTGCTCCTCGTGTAGCTGCGCACGAGCGAGATGGTCGATCGCCGTCTGGAATGTGTCTCGCGACTCACGGATTGTATCGGGGGCCGACCGATTCAGCGTTGCCAGAATCCATTCTGTCCGCCGCTCTAATTCCTGTTTCACTGGCTGTAACCCGTCTTCGGACAATCCGTTCAATTCACCAGCCTGTAGGATCGGCTGCTCAACGTCCAGTGACGAGACACCTAACGCATCTGCTAACGGCGTGAGGCCACCGCGGGTCGGCGGTTTCAGTAGATACAGATCTGAGTTCCTGACTTCTTGTTTCTCCCACTGTCGTAGCGACCGCTGCGTATGGTATTTGAACTTCAGCTCAGCCTCCCCTTCGTCCTGTATCTGCCCAATCGGAACAGCATACCACTCCTCGTTCCGGAACCGGAGTGGAAGATGCGTCAGTAACTCAGACTCCAAGACGCTCGGCACGTGTTCCACAGGATCAGCTAACGACTGCAGAATCGGATTCAGCAACTCAGTGTACACATACATCCACGCCGATTCCACACCGTCAGTCCGCATTCGAACAGGGTGCACATCGTCAAGCGAGTCCTCTGTAGCTAGCACTGCTTGGAGCTTCTGGAGCCTATCTGCCGCTTGAATCGCAGTTAGCTCATCAATCGGTTCGACACCGAGACACGAGAGCAGATCGTCGGATACCTGCGGGTCTGATTCCGAGTCACTCGGGACTGTCGGGAGAAGCTGTGTGACTTCACCGCGACCACCGTCTTGGACAGCCCACCGCAATCGCACAGCGTCTTCTTCCCACGCCTCGTCTACCCACCCTGAGAACTGATCATCGAACACCGGGTCCCAACACGCTGTGTTTCGAAGCTGCCAGTTGAAGACCGTCGGCATCGTTTCGGACCACGGCCGCTGAATGTGATTGTTCCCACCATCACAATACCAGCCAGTTTCCAGCACAGTTTCCCGTAACGTGCCCTCGTGTCGCTCTAACCACTGAATGAGCCCAGCGGGATCAGCAGTCACCCACTGCAGATCCGTGCTCCATACCCACGAACTAATACGCGATCCGTACCCTCGATCCACAGTATACGGCCGACCGTGACACTGGCTACTCGTGTGCTTCCCGGTCTGGACCGAGTGATTCCCAAATCCAGTGACGAACGAAAGGTACGCTGGAGAATTGAGGTCCTGACCGTCTTCAATAAGCTCTCGCTGTAACGCTACCACATCCGACCGGTACGAGTCTGCTTCAGGGAGCCTCCATTCGCGCGGGTCCCACGACGCTTTCGTCACACCTTCGTTCGGCCGTTGTAATCCAGGCCCGTGATGACATAGAGCACTCACGTTCGGCGTGACGCTAACACCGAAGAGGGACAGTGTCCTCGCAAGCCCCCTGGCTGCAGTCACCGGGTCTGCGGTCTCCATCTGCGCGTACACTGGTTCCCAAACCGGATCGAACGGCCCAGGGAGTGTTGTCTCCCCGGCTCCGAGCGGGGCACCGGACGGCTCTGAAAGGATGGACGACTTGGCATCATCCTCGCTCCGGGCAAGTACCGTATCAAGACTCAAGGACGGATTCTGTAGCACATCGGTCTCAGGGTCATCCAGTTCCTCATTCAGAAACGGCCACCACTGCGGGCCGAACTCACAGGCACCTAACGGCACGTCAGCTCGCTCCGCTTCTGACAGTGATGCCCACATGAGTGAAGCCTGTCGAAGCCGGAACCGCGTCCGCAACCGGTCGTACTCCCCGTTTTTCAATATGGTTTCTAACAACTCGTGCGCGACGTACCCATCGGGAAGTGCGTTCAGGTCTGCGGCGGTGAACTCATCGACACGCTCCGCGAGAAACCGAAGCGCAGTCGCAGATACCCGATTATTCTGTTCACGCTCGAAACTGGCAACGAGCGACCGGAAATACTCCTGCCGGTCAGTCTGGTACTTCCGGATTCCCCAAGACTCCCCTGCCTCATCGAGTAATGCGTTAATCCGGTCATCGGTCTCAGCGAGTTCAGCGAGGAAGAACACAGTGAACTGCCCGTCGTCCGGCGGAGCAATGACGTCCGTCGTGTCATTGGGAACGTTCCATAGAATCGTTCGAGACAGCGGCTGCCGCCGATCCCCTTCCGACCGAACCTGTTGATTCTCGATCTGCAGCAACATCCTCTTCTGAGACTCCTCCTCAACGCCCTCCGACTCATCCTCAGGTTCTGACTGCTTCAGTTGACACGGTAAGAGATACACACCGTCCAACGCACGCCGATTCGCTCCAAGTAAATCACTGATCTCTGAACTCGACACCGGCTCGAAATACCGAGCTGTCGCCCGAAGTATCGCGTCAGCTGGATCAGCCGCACACTGTACCCCTGACTCACCGTCACTGGCACGGTCACTCCGTGCGAGCGCCGCAGAAACCAACTCGACCCACCGATCTCGTAACCGCGCCGTCACAGTAGCCTCGTTCTCGTCAGTCACACGAAGTAAACTCTCAATGCGATTCACCAGTCGATCGCCTGACGCGTCCCGAAGCTGTGACAGCCCCCAGATTCGATCCGCGGCTGGCATTGCAACTGACACGCGGCCGTCCCCAAGACTTCCGAACGGCCGATCGTCCGTTTTCAACGCCGGCGCTCCCGCTACCGGCAACTGATCACTCAACAAGTACACCGCACGCATTCCATCCCACCCATCGCTCGACCAATCTAACAACAACGAATTCGAATCCGTAGCCCCAGCCTCGTCCGTGTCAGATTGAATCTGCGCCGGGGCCTCAGAAGGCCCACCGGCAATCGGAATACACTCGGCCTCCCACACCCTGTCCAACAGCTGCTGTCGAAGATAGCCGAGCAACTCATCAGCCTCGGTCGGTCGCGAGTCCGGTTCCCACTCGTCTTCCTGTGTCTGGTCTGGCAGCAACACCCACGGATACAGACTCAACCAGTCATACTCCGGTTCAGTGACTTCCGCCGTCTGCTCGGCAACGCGCCCGACAAGCTCCGTTGCCTCCTCGAATACACGGCGATTATAATCCACGTAGCGCTGGGACACGTCCTTGATATTCTGCCGATTCGGCGTCACCGAAAACTCGCCGTGTAACGAAAACGACAACCCGGGATTCCGCTGACTAATTGGGTAATATAGGTACAACGAGTAATTCTTCAGCGAATGCGACTTCCCGTCCCTAAACCGGTCCCTCTCGATAACAGGCCAATCGTCACTCGGACGTGGAACCAGAACCCGCGTCCCGTGATCCCGCTCGCCGGCCGGTAACCGGAACCCGTCGAACACATGGACTGTCTCCTCCTCTGTCCCATCTCGATCAACCTGCGTGACTCGCCATTCCGTATGTTGCACGGAATCGCCACTCAGAACACCGGGTTCCGGCTCTATCTCCCACGAAATGTGCTCGTCAACCTCGTTGTCCGAGACGCGGACTGCGTTCACCTCGTCGATCGTGCCGAAATGAACCAGCGTCTCCGGATCAAGCGATCCGGACCGCGTTCCGTCTACATACCACCAGACACGTTCCGGAGGCGTAGTGGCAATCCCCGACTCCTCAACAGCATCATCTGGCAATTCACTCACCGTGTCCACGTCGTAGAGTTCCGTCACGATCTCTCGCCAATTCTCGTCCGCAAACTCGACGAACACCGCAGTCGAAAACTCCCCACCGTACTCCGCTACGGTATCATTCGGGGCCGGAACTCGGTCATCCCCGTGGACTAAATAGTCGGCAAGACCAGCGAGTTCGCTTCGCCGCGCCGACAGCGACAACGGGATCGGATACGCGAACAGAAACAACTGCATCAATGCCCGCCGGTTATCCGCACTCAAATCGCCCGGAGACTTCCCGTTCCGGTTCCGACTCAAATCAATATCAACCGGGAATACATCAGTGTTGAATTCCTCATCCAGCCCGTCCACGCCGTGATCGTACCCGATCGTATTCAAAATCGCAGCCAGTAGATATGCCTTCGAAAACCGAACGCGAAGCGCTTGCTTCTCACCCGACGCGTCAGGCGTCTCCGTCCACACTTCGAACGATTCCCCTTTCCCGAGGATCGACTTGAGACCGATCCCCATCTTTCCAATCTCATCAGGCGTGTCCTTCGACGTCTTTCCGATACCGGTCGCCGCCTCTTCGACCGACCGGTTGTGGAAGTTAAAACTCCGCCCGTTATTCGCAATTAGTAACCCCTCATCCGTGACAGCGATAAACACCTGCCCATCATCCGCGTACTGCGCTTCGTCCCGTGCATTCTGCAGTAGCTCAAGAATCTCCCGATTCGGGTGATCCTCCGCAATCGTCCGCTCCGATTGCCCTAACGACGTATCTTTCCGAAACGCGCTCCGCAAATTCGGCTGCCCATCGAGGATTTCAAGCGAGTCATCACGAAGATCAGTAACCAAGTCCTCCCAATACCCTGCCCAGTGACTCCGCAACCCTTCGTTCGTCCTCGGATTTTTCCCCAACGAATCGAACGTCTCGCTCATTCCTTACGACGTAACAGGCATACCTGATTAGAGTGTTGCTGCCCGCCTCACTAAGCGATCTTCTTCCGTGGGCTTCTGGTGTAGAATCTACCTCGTCGGGTTTTGTTGAAATCTTCACTCAGTATAGGTTCTGGTGGTCGTGCTGGATACAGAGCGCGTATATAGCGGGTCAGACTCCGCGACAGAGGTGGCGCCCAGTACAACGTATTCATTGTAAACGAGGTTGGATTCCGGATCACTGGGCAGACCCGACGATGCGAGGCGACTACTCGCCCTCGGGTAACTGCTCTAAGCGCGATTTGACCCGTTCGGCGGCTGGATCCCGGAGTTCTCGAAAGAGTTCGAGACTCCGCTGGAAGTAGGCTCGGGCGTCCTTGTACTGGCCCAATTCTTCGACGACCACTCCAAGATTGTTGAGGTTCCAAGCTTCGCCTTGGCGGTCACCGGTGTCGCGGCAGATGTCGAGGCTCTGGTGGTGGTACCGGCGGGCCTCCTCGTACTCCTCCAGATGCCGGGCGACCGCCCCAAGGTTGTCGAGACTGTTGGCTTCGCCTTGGCGGTCACCGGTGTCGCGGCAGATGTCGAGGCTCTGGTGGTGGTACCGGCGGGCCTCCTCGTACTCCTCCAGATGCCGGGCGACCGCCCCAAGGTTGTCGAGACTGTTGGCTTCGCCTTGGCGGTCGCCGAGGTCACGGAAGATGTCGAGGCTCTGGTGGTGGTACTGACGGGCTTTCTCGTACTCCTCCAGATGCCGGGCGACCGCCCCAAGGTTGGTGAGACTGCCGGCTTCGCCTTGGCGGTCGCCGAGGTCACGGAAGATGTCGAGGCTCTGGTGGTGGTACTGACGGGCTTTCTCGTACTCCCTCAGATGCTTGGCGACCAGCCCGAGGCCTTCGAGACTCTTGGCTTCTCCCTGACGGTCACCGATGTCTCGGAAGATTTCGAGGCTCTGCTGAAAATAGTCCCAACTGTCCTCGGACTCGCCTAGTTTCACGGCAATCGACCCAAGGTGGCCGAGACTCATGGCTTCGCCTTGGCGGTTGCCGATGTTGCGGCAGATGTCGAGGCTCTGGTGGTGATACTGGCGGGCTTCCTCGTATTCTCCCAGATGCCGGGCGACTCGCCCGAGGCCGTTGAGACTGTTGGCTTCGCCTTGGCGATCGTCACTCTCCCTAGCCTCATCTAAGCGCTCTTCAAATTCTGTTCGTGCCTTTTGACATTCACCGCGACCAAGGTATGCATGACCGCGTGTATCCACAACCCACTGATATGTCGTCTCAGGACAGGTATCCGGCAGGTCGTACCGAGCGGTGTCAGTCGTCCCCGCTAGCGGGGCCAGCACCGGCCACCGTTCGAACAGTTCGAAAATCAACCGGACGTACTCGTTGGCCTTCGCTTGTGCATCATCGTCGATAGCAGCCAGCACCGAGGAGCTGCGGAACTCGCGGTCAAGCGCCTCGCGATGGTCTGCTTCGTCGAACAGCGCGAATAGCGCCTCTAGACACTTGCCGGTCCGTGGCTCGGATCGCTCGCGCCGCTGATTACTAACTCTTGCCCGCCGTTCCGCGTGATTTTGCGCCAGCACGCGCAGGTACAGCGTTGACCACAGCGGATGTGTCGAGCGCACCTGTTCGCTGTCGCCGGTCGGATACAGGAACCAATCCTCCAACGTCGCGCGAATCGCAGCGATCTCGTCATGGGCCTCGATGCTGTGCCCGTGTTCATACCCGAGGGTGTGGACCAGTTCTGGGTAGATGCCGATGCCACTGGCGTTTAGCAGGTTCACCATCACACCCACGTCCGCCAGAAGGTCGGGATCGAACCCCGAGAGGTCACGTAACGCCTCGTCACTCCCCGGGTTCTCGAGTGTCGCGTACCGCGCCCGGACGTGACTTTCTAGGCCACCCCTATTGTCGGCGGCATCAGCGGCGACGTTCCCGATGGGCAGGTGAAACGTCAGTATTAGAAAGTCACCAAACTCCTCGGGTACCTCGCTCCGGACTCGCTCGTAGAGATTCGCTGCCGACCGTGCGACGGTCTTGCCAGTGGCGTCCTCGAACGCAGCGACCACTCGCTGGATGTCGGTTTCGGTGATCGCTCGCAGGTGATACGCATCGATGTCTTGTCTGGCGATTGTGAGGTGACGCTGTGCGGTGCTGGAATCGAGCCTCTGGGCACTCTCGTTAGCCTCCAGTTCGGATTTTCGTGCGTCCAGCAGGAAAGTCGCGCTGTCGTCACGTTCGTACTCTGCGACCAGTTTGAGAATCGCATTCGAGCTTGACCGTACGGCGTCCTCAACGACCACAAGCGTGTGCCCGTCCGTCCGGTCGATGGTCTCTCGGAGGGCATCGCGGCTCTCAAAGGGGGCGGCGCTCGGATCGCTAACGCGGTAGAGCACCGGCCCACAATCGTTGCGGTACCACTCAATGGCGATCTGCTTGCAGAGGGTGCTCTTGCCGGCGCCGGCGCGTCCGAGGATGATCCGATCGGTCCCGTTCCGGAGGGTCGCCAATAGTTCCTCTTCGGCGGTTTCGGACTCGCGGCCGACTCTAGACGCTGGAATCCCGGCCTCAACCTCGGCAAGCGTGAACGATGTCCGCCACGCAGTCTCCGGATCGACCGGTGCCCCATCGAAGTACGCCGGCGAGAGCTGGCGGAAGCCCTCGTTTCTAGCGGCTTGGGTCAACAAGAGCGACACATCGTCGACGAGTCGGGTGAGCCGCTGTTGTAGCTCCCCGAGTTGCTCGAGAATATCCAATTGGAGTTCCTGCTGAAAGACATCACCGAGGTCGGTATCGGCGATACGTTTCTCGAACGCAGCGACGGCTTCGGTGTAGGCGTTGCCAACAGCCGTGATGAGTTCTTCGCGCAACTGGGGCGTGTTTTCGAGATTGAAGCCTTGGACGGTGGCGATGGCCTCAGCAATCTGGGCGGCAGCGTCTTCCTCGTCGGCAAAGAGGTGCCCGATTTGGTCGCGCTCACGGTCGCGCTGTGCACTGACGTCGTCGACTGAGAGGCCAGTCACTTCCTTGACGATGGCCTCCCAGTTGTTGGTAACGCCCGTGAGTACGTCCGTCTCCCGGCGGACATCCTCAGCCTTGATCGCGTCTTTGAGCTCCTTGGCAAACACCGTCGCGACGTGTTCAAGATCGTCGCTGTATTTCTCGCGGCGGAAGATCTCCCTGACCTTGCTCTTCGTGACACCCGCACCCGAAGCGATCCCCGTGGCAGTGAGATTAATACACAACGACGTCGTGAGCGGGTCCATCGATGCAGGAATATTGACGTGTCTGTTATATGTATATTTTTTGCAGGCTGAACAGGCGGTTCAGGCGGTGATAAAGCGCAGTGGTAACGCTCGTAGAATCTATGACCGAATGAATGCTCTGTATGCAGCACGTTGTTCGTGCGAGATGCTGAGGATTTCAACAGGCCCCTCGTCACCAAGCCTGTCGACTGAACTGGTTTTCTACTTTCTCTGTCCCATATTTTGAGAGGAGCTCATACATTTGTCTCTCTACGTACTCGTCGGAGTACACTAACAGAACAATCAAAAACCGATACGCGGACACGTTATTTGCTCACAGGATGTTCTCCCTCGGATCGTACGTGCCTCGTCTTCAGTGCTGGTCATAACGGCCGGTCGACTTAGGGAGAAAAAATGACGGGGAATACCCAACTCAGTGTGATAACGCTGTTATCACTCTGAGCCAAACATCTGGCGCATCATCGGATGCATCTCCATCAACTGCTCTTCGGCGATCTCCTCGTACAGCTTGTACGTGATGCTCACGGTGAGCAGGAGGCCGGTTCCGGAGACCTGTCCGATGGTACCGAGCATGTTGGCGCCGACCGCCAGGAGCCCGACGAGGGCCCCACCGATCACGGTCACCTGCGGGATATACCGCTCCATGACCTTCTCGATGACCTGCGGGTTACGCCGGAACCCGGGGATCTGCATCCCGGAGTTCTGGATCTGCTGAGCGGTCGCCTCCGGCCCCATGCCGGTCGTCTCCACCCAGAAGATGGCGAAGATGGCGCCGCCGATCACCATGATGGTGAGGTCGAGCCCCACCCGGATCATGATCTGCCAAGGTTCCGCGGAGGTGCCGGCCAGCCACCACATCCAGTCGTTCCGAGTCTGGATTGGCGCCAGGTAGTAGAACAGCCCGGAGACGGGCTGGCCGCTGCTGTACTGGCCGAGCCACGCCGGCATCGCATTCCACGTGCTGTTGAGGATGCGCCCGGCGAACTGGATGTTCGCCTGCAGGGCGCGCACGAGGATCATCGGCAGGACGCTCGCGTAGATGAGCTTTACCGGGAAGCGACCGCGGGCACCCTTGACGCGGGCGTGAGCCAGGGGGATCTCGACTCTGACGCTCTCGGCGTAGACGACGATGGAGAAGATGAGCACCGTCGTCACCAGCGCGAGGAGCTGCCCCTGTCCGAGCAGGAGCGCTTGCAGCCCCTCGGCGGTGAGCGGCGAGGCGATGTCCTGGGCGCCGGTCAGGATGGCGAACCAGGTCGGGAAGAAGCCGGGCGTGCCGCCGAGGCCCTCCCAGCTAAACAGGCCGCCGACGAGCTGTTGGCTCACGCCGGCGATGATGAAGAGGCCGACCCCGGAGCCGACGCCCCACTTGCTGACGATCTCGTCCATGAACAGGATGAGGATCCCGCCGACGGCGATCTGGACGAACAGGAGCGTCTGGACGCCCTGGAGGCCGATCCCCAGCGCCTGTCCGACCGCCTGATCGGCCGGCAGGAAGCTTCCCGCGAAGACCATCGGAAGGCCGGTCAGACAGATCATCACGACCACCAGGAGCTTCTGGAGGCCCTGGTACAGCACCTGGTCACGGGGGTCGTCCGTGTCGAGACCGAGCAGGTCCGCACCGCCCAACAGCTGCAAGACGATGCTCGCCGTGACGATGGGCCCGATCCCCAACTGGAGGATAGAGCCCTGCGACCCGGCGAGGATCGATCGGAAGCGGCCGAACAGGTCGCTCTGCGTGCCGGCGTCCAGCCCGAACAGCTGGATGTTCGTCAGGAAGAAATACAACACGAGGACGCCGGCAGTCCAGCCGAGTTTGCGCCGGAAGGGGACGTGCCCCTCCGGACGCCTGACTGACGGCATCCGCGTCAGCACCGGTTCGGCGGTCTCCTTCCATCCCATGGGTTACTCCTCGTCCGACTCCTCGGTGTCGCCATCGTCAGCGGCGTCCTCGGCCGCCTCCTCGGCTCGCTCCGAGAGGTCGGCGCTGCCGCCGGCGGATTCGAGCTTTTCGACCGCGCCCGCGGTGAACGCGTCGGCGACGACGGACAGTTCGTTGCGGACCTGCCCGTCACCGAGCACCTTCACTACGTCCGCGTCGTAGCCGTCTTCGGCGACGTCGCGGGCGTCGAGGCGGTAGCCACCGTCGGTCTCCTCGGCGAGGCCGTCCGCCGCGTACAGGGCGGCGTTCTCGTCGAGTTCCTGAACCGTCACCTCGCGCACCTCGTCTTGGACGGTTTCGGGGCGGGTGAAGCCGTGCTTGCCGAGCGGTTCGTAGTTGTGGAACTCGTGTTTGTCGCGGCCCGCACGCCCGCGGCCACCACGGTGCCCGGCGCCGCGCCGGTTCTTGTGGGTGCCGCCACCGTGGGTTCGCGACCCGCGTTGGCGCTTTTTCTTGTCGCTCATCGCATGGCCTCCAGCAGTCGATCGATCTCCTCGGTGGTGTGGTTGCCGATCTGGCCGCCCTCGACGGTCGGATGCTTCAGGCCGTCGTGTCCGCCTCGCGGCGGGTGAAGCCGGAGCGACGGGGCCAGACCCTGCTCGCGCAGCGTCGTCTCCTCGTCGACCAGCGCCGCGGCGAGTGCGTCGACGTCGGCGTAGTCGGTCTCCTCGGCGACCCACTCGTCGGTGACCTCGCCCGAACCGGTTTCGGGTTCGCCCCGCCGGCGGATCAGCGTCGCGACGACGTCGGCCGACGGTTCGCCGTGGGCGACGTAGTCGTTGACCTTCGTGATCATGCCGCGGTAGGCGTCGGTCTCCGGGACGAAGGTACACTGGTTGACGGCGTGCAGGTTGAGCATCTCCAGCGTGTCCTGCACGTCGCCCGAGATGTTCACCTCGCCGCGGATCTGGACGAGCGCCTCCATCACTCGGTCACCCCGGTTTCGCGCTGCTTGCGGCGCGCCCGCTCGGGCGTCCGCGACTGCGAGGCGTTCCGGAGCGCGTTGTACGTCGCCTTCGCGAGGTTGACCGTCGTCCGGGTGTTGCCCGTCGACTTCGTCCAGGCGTCCTGGACGCCCGCGAGTTCGAGGATGTTCCGCACCGTGGGTGCGGCCGCCAGCCCCAGCCCCTGCGGGGCGGGGATGATCTCGACCGTCACCGACCCGGCCTTGCCGGTCGCCTTCCGGGTCAGGGAGTTGACACCGCCCGCGCGGTCCTCCCAGGAGCCGGAGCCGCGGTCGACCTCGATGATGTTCAGCTTCGCCACGTCGATGGCCTTCTGGATGGCCGAGCCGACCTGGTCGTCGCGGGCCTCGGCGTAGCCGAGGTAGCCGTCGCGGTTACCGATCGCGACGACACACCGGAACTTCACCCGGCGCCCGGAGTCGGTCATGCGCTGGACCATGTTGATGTCGAGCACCTCGTCGTCCAGCCCCGGCAGGAGCTGATCGACGATTTCGGCCTCCTTCAGCGGGAGCCCGGACTCCAGCGCCTCCTTCATCGACGTCACGTCGCCGTCCTGTACCTTGCGGCCGAGCCGCGTGCGCGGTTCCCAGCCGTCGCCGTAATCGTTACTGCTCATGATCCTCCATCAGTCGTTCGCGCACTTCGTCGAAGTGCTCGGGGAGTTCCGTCGCGTCGAAGTCGCCGCCGTACAGCGGTTCGTCCAGCTGTTCGGCGTAGTCGGCGATATGCTCGCCGCGGTTGCGCGACCAGTCCGCGAGGACGCTCTCGCTGTGCGGGATTTCGAGTCCCGCGTCGATTGCGCCTTCCTGTACTGCGAACACCTTGTTGCCCGGCGTCGCGGTGTTGAGACCGATGTCGAGGACGGCCTCGGAGAGGCCGGCGTCGACCGCGCGGATCCCCGCGAGATACCCCGTGAGGTACGCGCTCGGGAGATTGCCCGTGGGGGCCTCCCAGCCGTACTCCGCGAGGTCCTCGGAGGACGCGGCCGCGTGGGTCTCGTCGCCGTCGGGACCGGGGGTGATCAGCTGCGCCCTGACGTGCCTGTTGCTCACGCGAGCGACCAGGCGCGGCTTGCCGGATTTCAGCAGGCGCAACCTCTGGTGGTAGTCGGTTCGGTCCTCGCGGCGACGCCGCATGGGGACCTTGTATCGTGGGCCTGTTGCCATCAGTCGTTCACCTCCACGTCGTAGTTGTTGCGGATGTACGCTTCGAGTCGCGCCACGCTCTCGAACTCCCCGCCGCCAGCCTTGTTGTAGAGCTCGCGGTACTGGGAGGCGTCGAGCGGGCCGTCGTCGCGCAACTCGCGCAGGCGACGCCGCTGGGCGCGGATGCGACTCGTCCAATCCTCCTTCTCGTTTTTCCGTGCGCCGGCGGTCCCGCGACGGGAGCCGGCGCCGGTTCGGTGGCCGTAGGCTCGCTTGTCCGCCCGCTCGCGGGCGCGACCGCGCGAGTTGTTCGACGTGTCCTTCTCCTGGATCGTGCCCTGTTCGATCAGGTCACGGATGTCCTCGCGGGTGATCGCCTCCGCGATTTCGCTCTGGGATTCGGGGTCGAACCAAAGGCGGTCCTCGCCGACGTCGAGCACGTCGGACGCGAGCCGTTTCTGTGCACTCAGATCCGTCATTCGGCTTCCTCCACTTCGACTTCGATGTACGTCGGGTTGAGGACGCGGATCCCGCGGTCCTCACAGACGTCTTCGATGCGTTCGCGCTTGCGCGCGCCGACACCGCTCGCGATGCGAACGGCCTCGGTGTCCGAGTCGACGCCCTCGAGGTCGTCCGTGTTGTGGACACGGACCTCCTCGAAGCCGCTGGGGTGCAGGCCGCGTGCCGCCGTCGGCGAGCGGTAGCCCGCATCGACGGTGGCGCCCTTGCCCTTGATGCCCCGGCGCTGTTTCGAGAGGTTCCCGCGCGGCTTGCGCCACGAGGGGTCGACGCGCTTTTTCTTGTGGTGGTCCTGGCGGTTGAACTGCGGATTGCTCTCCCGGCGCTTCTGGACGAGCGCGCGGGCGGCCTCCGCGTCCAGGTCCGGCGTCTTGTCGGCGTGACCGCGGGGACGGAGTTCCGTCTCCGTCTCCTCGGTCTCCGCTTCCTCGGTCTCCTCTTCGACCTCGGCCTCGGTCTCCTCGCTGACTTCGAGGCCACCGACGTCGGCCTTGATCCGGGCGGCCAGGGCGTTACCGACGCCCTCGATGTCGGCCAGTTCCGACTGGCTCGCCGCCTTGAGGTCCTCGATCGACTCGTAGCCGGCGTCGGTGAGCGCCTCGGCCTTCGAGGGCCCGACGCCGCCGATGTCCTCGACCTCCTCGATCTCGGTGTCGTCGTCTGCGCTCATCTACGCCCCACCTGCCTGCGGTTTCTGGGTGATGTAGACACCGTCTTGGAAGACGCGGGTGTCCTTGTCGGGCACGCGCGTCAACTGTTCGATGTCGGCGGCGGTCTGTCCGACGGCCTCCTTGTCGGGGCCGGAGAGGGTGATCTCCTCGCCGTCGACCTGTACCTCGGTGTCGCCGCGGATCGGAACTTTCCGCGGCGCTCGCTCGCCGAGGAAGTTCTCGATGACGACCTCGTCGCCCTCGACGGTGACCTGCATCGGGAAGTGGGCGTAGAAGATCTCCATCTCGTACGTCCAGCCCTCGGTCACGCCGTGGAACATGTTCTCGACGTGGCTCTCGAAGGTGCCGACCGTCGAGCGCGTGTTGGCGTCGTCGGCCTCACTTTCGATCACCACGTGGTCGTCCTCGACCGTCACCGACACGTCGGGGTACCAGAGGCGTCGCGTGACGCTCCCGTTGGGACCCTCGACGGTCAGATCCAGGTGGTCGACCTCGGCGGATACGTCGTCCGGAATCTCGATTTCTGTTCGGTTCATGGTTTAGTAGACGTATGCGATCACCTGGCCACCGATACCCTGTTCGCGGGCCTCGTAGTGGCTCATGACGCCGTGACTCGTCGTGACGACGAGTGCCCCGTAGTCGCGGGCCGGGAGATACCGCTTCTCCCACTTTTCGAACTCGTCCGCACCCGCGGAGTAGCGGGGCTTGACGACGCCACAGTGGTTGATCGCGCCTTTCAGTTCGATCTCGAAGCGACCGGATTTGCCGTCGTCGACGAACTCGAATCCGTCGATGTACCCGCGGTCGTAGAAGACCTCGAGTACGGAGCCGATCACGTTCGAGGCGGGCTGTACCGTGTGGGACAGATGTCCCACGCTCTCGGCGTTGTCGAGCCCCGAGAGCGCGTTCGAGAGGGGATCGTTCCCTGCCATTGTTATCGATACTTCTTGAATCCCATATCTCGGGCGACCTCGCGGAAGCACTGCCGGCAGAGGAAGATGTCGTACTTGCCGACGAGTCCCTGCTTGCGCCCGCACCGACGACACTGGTGGCGGTCGTCGGTGCGCGGCGTGGCGTGCTCTCCGGTCACGTCGCGCCCGTCCTGGGTTCCTGATTCACTTTCGCTTTCGCTCATTCCGTTACCTCCACGTCGAATGTGGCTTCGACGAAGTCGACCGCGTCCGATGCGTCGAGTCGGTGGTTCGACGGGATCGACCGGGACATCTTGTCGCGCTTCGCGACGCGGTACCCCGGACGGACCATGTTGACCGTCACGTCGAGCCCGTAGATGCCGACGTTCGGGTCGTACTCCTGGCTCGGGAACGCCGTGTGTTCCTCGACGCCGAAGCTGACGTTGCCCGTATCGTCGAACTGCGAGGCCGAGAGATCGACCAGCGGCAGCGCCGTCTCGAGGAAGTCGACCGCGCTCTCGCCGCGAAGGGTGACCTTCGCGCCGATGGGGTCGCCCTCGCGGACGTTGAAGTTCTGGACCGTCCCGCGGGCCGTCGTCCGGACGCTCTGCTGTCCGGTGACGTCCTCGAGGATGTCCTCGGCGTCCGCGAGTTCGCGACCGCCCTCGCCGACGCCCATGTGGACGACGACCTTCTCGATCCGCGGTTCGCGCATCTCGTGGAAGTCCGCCGTGTCGCTCTCGCTCATTCGTCGTCACCTCCGTCGGACTCCGTCCGATTTGCTGCCGACTCGTCGTCGGCATCTCCGGTGAAGTTCTCGTCGATCACGACGACGTAGTCCTCGATCGTCTCGAAGCCCTCGCCGTCGTCCTGGCTGACGGTGACGGCGTTGTCGCCGCTGCCCGGCGTGACGGTGATCGTGTCGATCTCGCCGATCTCGCCGGCGTGGCTGCCGGCGACGGCCGTCACCAGGGCGCCCTCCTCGTAGACGAAGTGGGCGACGATCTCCTTGGTCTCGTTGTCGACGACCAGGGAGTCACCGGTGGCGTACTCGCCGGCCTCGTCGGCCGGGACGCGCACGTTCGTTCCGTCGTGCAGGGTGAACTGGAAGTCGCCGCCAGTCACCTGCGTCTTGCGGACGACCTTGCCGAGGCGGCTACCGGCCGCGTCGGCGTCGATGGGGGTCAGCGCCAGCCGACCGCCCTCGTCCGGGAACACGCGGTAGAACTCCTCGCGTTCCGTGAACGCCAGGATGTCGAACATCCCGATCGGGCGTTCGACGTCGGAGACGGCGTCCCCGTTGACGAGGACGCTCCCCTGGTTCAGCGCGTAGTTGGCTTCCTTGCGCGAGTCGACGTAGCCGAGCACGTCCCGCAGGACGATCAGCAGGGGAACCCCCGCCTCGCCGTGCGGACCGGCACCGGCCTTGACCGTCCAGGTCGCGGTCTTCCGCTCGACCGGCCAGGACTTCGGAACCGAGAGTCGTTTCTGATGTCGCGTCATTCGCTATCCTCCTCTAGGCGCGCCTGCCGGCGCTCGTCTTCCAGGTCCAGTTCCGTCACGCGGAGGTTGCTCGCGTCCAGGGGCCGAGGCACTTCCTCGCCGTCGGCCTTCTCGACGGTGACGTCCTCGACGTGAACGACCTCGTCGCTCAGATCCACCGCGATCACTTCGGCTTCCGTGCCGGCGTGGTCGCCGCGGAGCACCTCGACGGTGTCGCCCGCGTTGACGCGGACGCTCCGCTGGTCGTACTCCTCGCGGAGGTCCGCGGCCAGCGTGGAGCGAACCTGATCGTGACGCTCGTGCAGGGGCGCGTTTCGCTTCCGTGTGCGCTCTTTGTGTGGCTGTCGAGTCATACGATCATCGTCGCTGTCGATGCGATGCTCCCGAAGCGTTCGGCGACTTCGCGTGCGACGGGACCCTTGATCTCGGTCCCGCGAGGCTCCTCCATGTCGTCGATGACGACGGCGGCGTTGTCCTCGAACTTTACGCGCGTGCCGCTGGGGCGCCGGATGGGCTTGCGCTGGCGGACGACGACCGCCTCCAGCACCTGCCGACGCATCTCCGGCGTGCCCTTGGTGACCGAGACGGTCACCTTGTCGCCGATGCCCGCTTTGGGGTGTCGATTCTTGGTTCCGGAGTAGCCCGCGACGCTGATGATCTTCAGCTCGCGCGCCCCCGTGTTGTCCGCACAGTTGACGAGCGACCCCTTGGCGAGGCCACGCGTGACGTCGGCCTTCAGCGCCTCCATCACTCGTCACCTCCCAGTCGCTCGACGACCACGTGTGATTTGGTCTTCGAGAGGGGTCGCGTCTCCGCGATGCGGACCCGGTCGCCTTCCGCGAGGCCCAGACACGGGGGTGCGTGGGCCGGAATGCGACTCCGGCGTTTCATGTATCGGTCGTACTTGGGAACGCGAACGTCGTATTCGCGTTCCACGACGACCGTCTTTTCCATCGCTGTGGAGGCGACCGTGCCCTCCAGCGTCTGTCCGCGGACGGCAAGCGAGCCGTGGAACGGACAGTTCTGGTCGGAGCAAGGCTCCTCCGGTTCGGTTACGTTCAGTCCTATCGCCATGTGGATACACCTGCCTTCTCGGTTCGCAAGGCGGGTCGTGAGAGCAGTCGTGCGCCATCCACCGTAACGTAGGCCACGTCCTCGCAACCGTCCGACTGACCGGTTCGACCGGCAGTTTCCGACGGAAGTTCGGGCGCGGTCCCCGACGTCTTCTCGGCGTCGGCGGCTTCATCTGTGCGCTGGGGGAGGGCGAATTCGAAGGTCGTCCCCCGTTTGGGGACGCGCCGCACCCGATCCCCCTCGATCACGAGCGTCCGCATCGTCTCGTCGACGACGCGGCCGACGATCCCGACGCTGTCGGGGTTCGTCGACTCGACGACCCGCGTCCGCAGGCCGACGAGTTCGTGTCGTGTGAGGGTCTCGGGTGTGAGTGGCATTATTCGAGGTCGCCTTCTTCGCGCTGGATCGTCTTGATCTGCGCGATCGTCTTCTTCAGTTCGCCGACTCGCGAAGGGTTGTCGGGCATCCCGCCGGCCGCCTGCACCGCCTTCGCGTTCAGCAGTTCCGTCTCGAGATCCTCGAGTTCCGCCTCGCGTTCCGCCGGCGTCATGTCGCGGATCTCATCGACGTGCAGGATCGCCATTATGCGTCCTCCTCCTCGTCGACGTCTTCCATCTCCTCGACGAGGTCCGCCGCCTCGTCCATCGTCTCCTCGTCGACGTCCTCGTCGACGGTGTCGGTGTCGTCGGACTCGGCCGCGTCGGCGTCGGCGGACGCCTCGTCGTCCTCGTCCTCACTCGGCAGTTCCTCCTCGACGACTTCCTCGACGATCTCCTCGTCGAGGCCCTCGTCGAGGTCGTCGGGCGTCTCGGTCGGTACCTCGACGTCCTCGTCCTCGCCGACGTCGGGGACCTCCTCGGGCTCTTCCTCGAGGAGTTCCTCGACGCCGCCGCCGGTCTCCGCGGCCTGCTCGACCGGTTCGACGTCGGCGTCCTCGGCGATCTCGAAGTCGTCGGGGAGCTCGGCGCCCGGCGGGATGATCTTCACCGTCACGCCGATGGTCCCGAGTTTCATCACGGCGACGCCCTGGCCCTCGTCCACGATGGACTCGGCGGGCTCGCCGTTGTGCTTGATGTAGCCGCGGTTGAACTTCTCGACGCGCGAGCGGGCGCCGGTGACCTTCCCGGAGAGGACGATCTCGGCGCCCAGGGCACCGGCTTCCATGATCCGGTCGATGGTCGTGTGACCCGCCTTGCGGAAGTACCAGCCACGCTCGAGGGCGTTGGCCAGGCGGTCCGCGACGATGCGGGCGTTGAGGTCCGGCTCGTCGACCTCCTGGACGTCGATCTGGGGGTCGTCGAGGTCGAACCGTTCCTCGAGTTCGGTGGTCACCTTGCGGATGTTCTTCCCACCCTTGCCGATGACCATGCCGGGCTTCTCGGCCTTGAGGACGATCTGGGTCCCCATCGGGGTCTTGGCGACGTCCATGCCGCCGTAGCCCGCGCGGCCGAGTTCGTCCGCGAAGAACTCGTCGATCTGGGAGCGCTGCAGCCCGTTCTCGATGAACTGGTGTTCGTCAGCCATCAGTCCTCGACCTCCTCGATGATCAGTTCGACGTCACAGAGCGTGGTGTTCCAGGGGTCCGCACGACCGAACGCGCGGGGCTTGCGACCCTGCCGTTCGCCGACCTTGTGGGCGGCGACGTGCTTGATCGTCATCGACTCGCCGTCGAATCCCTGCTCGTCCGCGTTGTTGCTCGCGTTCGTGAGCAGTTTCTGGAAGTCCTTGCTGGCCTTCTCGGGGTAGCGACCGGCGTCCCAGCCGTCGATGTCGCTCCGGTGACCGACACCGGTGTTGTGCTGTTTGAACGGAACCGACCGCTCCTCGTCGATGACGGCCTGGAGGTACTCCTGGGCGTCGGCGACGGTCATCCCCTTGATCTGGCGGGCGATGGCCTTGCTGTGCTTGATGCTGATGGGCCGCTCTCGGAGCATCGCCTTGGCGGTCGTCTCCGGGTCGGCCTCGACGCTGTAGTTGATTCCCATGTGTTACTTGAGTGGCACGAACTTCGAGGACCGGGTCGCGCCGATACCGGCCTGCCCGTGCTCGACCGACGTCCGGGTGAGCTGGAACTCGCCGAGGTAATGCCCGATCATCTCGGGTTCGACCGCGACGCGCTGGAACGCCTGGCCGTTGTACACCTCGAAGGTCAGCCCGACCATCTCGGGGACGATCGGCATGTCCCGTCGGTGGGTCCGAATCGGGTCGTTGGCCGTCTCCTCCTCGCCGGCCTCGCGGGCGCTGTCGAGGAGCTTCTGGTGTTCGAGCGACAGGCCTCGGGTGATGGTTCGCCGCTGTCGAGCGGGGAGCAGTTCCGCGACCTCGTCGAGCGACATGGACTGCAGCTCGTCGAGCGTGTGACCGCGGTAGGTGAACTCACCCTCGCGGCCGGTTCGGTAATCGGAACTCATTATTTGTTACCTCCGCGTCCGGTTCGCTTCGAGGCGATGTCGCCCACCTTCCGTCCCGGCGGCGCGTTCCGCGAGACGGACTTGGGCTTCCCGGGATGCTGGCGGCCGCCGCCACCGAACGGGTGGTCGACGGCGTTCATCGCGACCCCGCGAACGCGCGGCCACTTCGTGCCGCGCGATTTCATCTTGTGGTGTTTGTTGCCGGCCTTGACGAACGGCTTCTCCGTCCGCCCACCGCCCGCGACCACGCCGACCGTGGCGCGACACTGCGGGTTGAGGCGCTTGACCTGGCCGCTCGGTAGCTTCACGACCGCGACGCGCTTGTCGTGGGTCATGAGCTGGGCGCTCGTCCCGGAGGCTCGGGCGAACTTGCCGCCGTCGCCCGGGCTGCTCTCGACGTTACAGACCGGGACGCCCTCGGGGATCTCCGCCAGCGGGAGCGTGTTCCCGGGCTTGATCTCCGCGGAGACGCCGACCTGGATCGTCTCGCCGACCGTCACACCCTCGGGGGCGAGGACGAGCCGTCGGTCCCCGTCCTCGAACTCGACGGCCGCGATCGGCGCCGAGCGGGCCGGGTCGTGTTCGATGTCGACGATCTCTCCCGAGATCGTGTCGCGCTCTTCGTCCTTCTTGTGTTCGAGATCGGCCTTGTAGCGGTGGCTGGGGGCACGGAA
Source organism: Haloplanus salinarum (assembly GCF_009762275.1). Classification (NCBI taxonomy): domain Archaea; kingdom Methanobacteriati; phylum Methanobacteriota; class Halobacteria; order Halobacteriales; family Haloferacaceae; genus Haloplanus; species Haloplanus salinarum. The sequence continues at coordinate 3,053,801 of NZ_CP034345.1, forward strand.
CGTCGGCCCACCGCGACCACGCCGCTGGCCTTGAATGCGTCGTCCCATCTTAGAACACCCCGATTCGCGAGGCGATTTCCTGCGCGTCGTCGTCCTCGGAGAGGGAGACGACGGCCTTCTTCTCGCCCTGTGCGGTGATCTGCGTGTTCACCTTCGTGATCGTCACTTCGTAGCGGGACTCGATCGCCTCGGCGACCTCGCCTTTCGTCGCGTCGATGTCGACGATGAACTGGAGCTTGTTGTCGAAGTCCATCTTGTCCATCGCCTTCTCGGTCACCAGCGGGTGCTTGATGACCGAGCTCATCGGTCCGCCACCTCCGCGACGGCGCTCTCGGTCCAGAGCGTGAGGCGACCGGCGTCCGTCCCCGGCGCTAGGTCCTCGGCGTTGACTTCCCGAGCGGTCGTCACGTCCGCGCCGGCGAGGTTCCGGGCCGCCTTCGACGGCTCCTCGCTCGTCACGAACAGGACCGACTTCGGCTCGCGGTACTTGCGCCCGCGGGCCTTGCCCTGTCCGGCCTTGACCGATCGGCCGTCGTCGGCGCGTTCGACGTCGGCGTGGACGCCGAGCGTCTCCAGCAGGTCGACGACATCGCGGGTCTTGACCAGATCCTCGAAGTCGTCGCTGACGACCAGCGGGAGCGAGAGGTCCGTGTCGAACTCGTGGCCGCGCTCGGCCACGCGCTCGGCGTCGGCCGTCGCGGCGATGGCCGAACGGACCGCCAGTTTTCGCTCCTTGTCGTTGATTCCTTTCCCCTGATCCTTCTCGGCTTTCGGCGGGTGCGCCTTGCGCCCGCCGACCGTCTGGGGCACGCGGGCGCCCTGCCCGTTCTCTCGGGGCACGTGGGCCATCCCGCGGCCGCTCCCGAAGGACTCCGCCGGGGTTCGCAGCCCGGCGTAGGGGTCGGCACCGTACGCCTGTTTTCGGTTCGCCTGTGCGGCCAGGACGGCACGCTTGATGAGGTCCGGCCGGTAGGCCGTCTCGAAGACCTCGGGGAGGTCCACCGTGCCCGCATCCTCGCCGCTCAGATCGCGTACTGTTGCTTGCATATGTTATCCCTGGTTGGATGCGGTCGAAACGTACCGCACCTCGGGGTCGAGGCGCGGCTGGTCGTTCGGTCGGACGGCCGGACGGAAGCGCAGGAGGCGCTGGTCCGGCCCCGGCAGCGAGCCCTTCACGAGCGCGTACGGCCCGTCGACCTCGCCGTAGTTGACGAAGCCGCCGTCGACGGACGGCTCGTCGCCGTCACCCATGTCGATCAGGCGCTTGTTGAGTTCCGTCCGCTGGTGGTACCCCGTCTGTCCCTGCTGGGGCACCGTCGAGCGCACGCGGGACGGGTTCCACGGACCGAGGTTGCCGATCCGTCGGCGCCATCCCTGGCGGGCGTGTTTGCCCTTCCGCTTCTGGACGCCCCAGCGCTTGACCGGGCCCTGGGTACCCTTCCCCTTCGTGATGCCGCTCGCGTCCATGAACTCGCCGGCGCGGAACACGTCGGACATGTCGTGTTCGCCGCCGTCCTCGAGCAGTTCGAGCCCGAAGTCGAGGCGTTCGTGGACCGAGCCGCCGCCGACGCGCGTCTCCATCACGTCGGGCTTTTTCTTCGGGACGTTCGCCAGTTCGCTCGGCACCGTGTGCGTGATCATCCGGAGGTCGTCGACCGCACCGCTCTCGACGGCCTCGCGGAGCGCGTCGGCGTCCGCCTCGAAGCTGTCTTCGGCCGGCAGGTCGAGCGTGCGGTCGAGTTCCGGGTGGAACTCGTCGGTCCACACTTCGGTTGTCGGCTTCAGTCCGTACGACGTGTCTTCGTAGGCTCGCAGGGCGACTGCCCGCATCGGTGGCGTCTCGACGACGGTCACCGGGACCGACTCTTCCATCCCCTCGCGGGGGGAGTTGGCCTCGTCGTTGACCATGACGACGTGGGTCATGCCGGCCTTGTAGCCGGCGAAGCCCTGCAGCGCGGGGGCGCCGTCGTCGTCGGGCCACGAGCGAATACGCGGGACTTCACTGGTCGCGCGCTTGCGCGGACCGAATCCCATCGAGCCTTTTCGTGGTCTGCTTGGTTGTGGCATGGATTTACTCCGTGAGTGTCAGGGGCGCGAGCGACGCGAACATCGCCTCCTCGGTTCGCACCGTCTCGCTCCCCTGCCGCGGAATCGTATTCAGCCAGAGGTCGAACCCCGGTCCGGGTTCGACGTCCGTGTCGCCGGCGGCGGACTCCGCCGCACCGGCGACGTCCTCGACCGATACGTCGAGGATGCTCGGAAGCCCTCGCCCGGGCGCGCCGAAGGCGACGGTCATGTCGCCCCGGCGCCCGGCCATGTCGGCCAATCGGTCGACCGACAGCGCCGTCCCGTGGCGGGACGTCGCGATGCGAAGTCCCGCGTCGGGACGGGCCAGCGCTTCCGACAGGTCCGCGCGCCGAACCGCGAACCCCGGCGGGGGTTCGTCGACGATTCGGGCGCGGACCGGTTCTCTCGAAGAGATCCTGATGGCGACGCGCTCTCCTTCGCTCGCCTCCATCCCGTCAGGGAGGAGGAGGGAGATCGGGTGTTGCAGTGCGCAATTGACCCGAACGCGGCCGTCAGGTCCGACCTCGGTCACGATTCCTTCTTGCAACGACCCCGGACGGTCAGGTCCGGAGCCGGTCCGTGACGAGACGCGGAGGGGCGGCAACACGCCGGCGTACTCCAGTTCGTCCCGACGCCCCCACGCCTCCTTTCGGAGGTACGGGGGCGTGGCGGCGTACCGAAGCACGACCTCGACGAACCCGCTTCCCCATCGGCGCTCGCCGTCCCCGTCGGGGAAGACGACCAGCCGATCCGCCCGGAACACCGTCGCCGCACGGGCGACGTAACCGAGTTTGCGAGTTGCCTCGCGTTTGTCCTCGGCTTCCCGGACGAGGGAAGACGGCACGAGCACGCTGAGCGTCATGCCGGGCCTTTCCGCGTCACGTCACTAGACTGTGCAGTTCGTACCGCATCCTCCGGTAAAAGGGTAGCGAAAGCTCGAGCGGGCTGTGACGGCGTCACACGCCCCGAAACGGCGATTCGTGGCACCCTCTCACGTGCGGACGATCACCACGCCCGCCCTCGGTTGGGCGCGATTTCGGAACCCTTAATAATCCGTCCCCGGTTCGTACAAATGCGAAGGGCGCTGGTAGTGTAGTGGTATCACGTGACCTTGCCATGGTCACAACCTGGGTTCAAATCCCAGCCAGCGCATTTTCGGACTCCAACGAAACGACGAGCGAAGCGAGTCGTTTCCGCAGTCCGAAAACTCCTCCTGCGGATTCGAATCAGGGAGTGGAGCGAGCGTCGCGAGCGAAACGACCGTGGTTCAAATCCCAGCCAGCGCATTTCCGTCGACGCCGACCGGTGAGCGTCTCGGGATGGCGAACGCCGTCGCCGTGAGCCAGCCAGCCGCGTTGCGAGGCGAAAGCGTCTCCTGCGGATTTGAGGTAGAGAACCGCGAGCATAGCGAGCGGTTCGGGGAGTTCGAACCCCCCCAGCGAACCTCCGTGGGTGCGGGGGAACGACGACCTCTCGGCCCCGCCGCCGGCTCCGACGGTGACGAACGCTTATACCGATCACTCCACGAACGGGGGGCATGGATCGGCGTGCGTTTCTCGTTGCCGCGGGGGCGGGACTGGCCGGATGTGGATCGACAGGGACGGCGCCCGACACCGGGACGCCGACGGGGACGGCGTCGTCGACGGCGACGGGGACACCGACCGCCACGCCGACGGCGACGCCCACGCGCACGCCGCCGGAGCAGCGCTATCGGCCCCAGTTGCTCGACGTGGCCCTGGTCTCGACGTGGAGCGAACCCGGCGACCTGGCGGCGAACCGGATCGCCCGGCTCCCCCGGGGGCAGCCCGCCGTCGTCGCCTTTCGCTACCGCCTCCGCGTCCCCTCGGGGACGATCAACCTCAAGGAGGGCGTCGACGTCCTCGCGGACGACGACCTGGTCGTCCGTCGCAACCGGGACATGGACCGGACGGTCGACACGGCGGGACTCTACACCTGGGAGGACGCGATGACCTTCGAGACGGACGACTGGCCGGCCGGCCGCCTGACCGCGTCGGTGGCCATCGGCGAACTCCAGTTACACCGGACGTCCGATCCCCGCACCGCGACGTTCGACCTCGTCGCGTGACGCGGACGGGACCACCGCTGGGCCTTTTTTGCCGGTGGCGCCTACCAACGGCGATGGAACAGTCGGTCGTGATCGACGATGAGTGACGGCGCGGACCGGGCGTCCACGGTCGGCGGGGACGAGCGGTTCGAGCAGGTGCTCGACCGGATACTCGACGGGGTGTTCGCCCTCGACACCGAGTGGCGGTTCACGTATCTGAACGAGTGGGCCCGCGAACTCGTCCACGACGCCGTCGGCGAGGCGGACGCGGCCGAAGAACTCGTTGGACGGACCCTCTGGGAGGTGTTTCCGGACGCCCGCGGCACGACCTTCGAGGAGCGATACCGGAAGGCGATGCGGACGGGCGAGTCCGTCACCTTCGACGAGTATTACGCCCCGCTCGACGTCTGGTTCGAGGTCCGCGCGTACCCCTCGGCGACGGGACTCACGGTCTGCTTTCGCGACGTCACGGAGCGTCGCCGCCGCCGCGAGGAACTCGAGTTCCGCGAGACGGCCCTCCGGGAGATGTACGACGTCGTCGCCGACCGGGAGTCGTCGTTCGAGGCGCGGGTGGACGACCTCCTGCGGATCGGTCAGCGGGTCTTCGGAACCGACTACGCCACCCTCTCGCGCGTGCAGACTCGTCGTTAGCGTAGCTCGGTGAACCAAATTCGTCTCGCCGACGGAAAAGGAGGGATTTATCAATCGTGCATCCGTCGAATTAGTCGCAGGCAAGATGCCACCCGGCGCGTGGTCGGGTCGGGCGTTGAGTATAAACGAAGCTCGGTTGGTGTAGTCCGGCCAATCATGTTGGCCTTTCGAGCCGACGACCAGGGTTCGAATCCCTGACCGAGCATGATTCTGAACGAAGTGAGTGACGACGCACGCGCAGGAACGGAATTTGAACCACGCGAGAGTGCGATAGCGAGTCTCGCAATCGGGTTCGGATCCCCCACCGAGCATTACCTGAATTGAGGCGCTAAGGCCCCTTCCTCAACGAGCGACCGAAGGGAGCGAGTAGGGAGGGGATACAGCGCCGCACGGCTCTCAAACACGTTCGTCGCTCGGCCCACAGGCCCACACAATCGCAACGATTTAGTACGTTTTTTGCATAACTTATGGTGTGGCAACGCGCAAGACCATCTCTATCCGCGACGACCAAGAGGAGTGGATTCAGGAGAACCACCTGAGTCTGTCCTCGTTCGTCCAAGAGAAACTTGACGAACTCATCGAAGAACGCTCGTGAACTACAACTACAGGTATCGACTCCGACCGTCCGACGCTCTCGAAGAGCAGTTATCGTGGACTGTCGATACCTGTAGACAGGTCTACAACCACTTCCTTCACCGACTCAACCGAACCGACGATACTTCGGCATACAGCGAGCAAAAACTCTTGCCAAGTCTCAAGAAGTGGTGGAACGACCTGAAACAAGTTCACTCAAAGGTCCTTCAGAAAGTCGTGCAACGGCTGTACGACAACCTCTCGACGCTTCGCGGTCGCAAAGAGAACGGCTACCGCGTCGGGACGCTCAAGTGGAAAGCGCCGGGCGAGTACCGCAGTTTCACCTACAGTCAATCCGGCTTCAAGCTCAAGAACACGAGCGGTCGGACAAAACTGTGGCTCTCGAAACTCGGAGAAATCCCGCTCACCTTCCACCGCGACCTCCCCGACGGCGCCGAGATTAAGACCGTCACCGTCAAGCAAGAACCGACCGGAAAGTGGCACGCTATCCTCGGCGTCGAAACCCCGGACGACCCGCCTGCGAAACCGGAGAATCCCGAGAAGTGCGTCGGTATCGACGTGGGGATTCTCAAGTACGCCCACGACACAGACGGAACCGCCGTTGAATCACTTGACCTCTCAGACGAGCGTGAACGGTTGGAACGCGCACAGCGCGGCCTCTCGCGGAAGGAACACGGTTCCTCGAATTGGGAGCAACAGCGCCGTGTCGTGGCTGAACGCCACGCCGAATTGAAGAACAAGCGCCGCGACTTCTTGCACAAACTCTCGACCTACTACGCCCGAGAGTACGACCTCGTGGCGGTTGAGGACTTGGACGCGAAGGGGTTGGTCGAACTGCCGGGCAACTCTCGAAACCGCGCAGGAGCGGCGTGGGGGACGTTCCTTCGGATGCTCGAATACAAGTGCGAACGCGAGGGAACGCACTTCGTCGCCGTGAATCCACGCGGAACGACGAAAGAGTGCGCGTCCTGCGGCGTTTCGACCGAGAAACCGCTGTGGGTGCGCGAACACTCCTGTCCTGCCTGCGGGTTTGAGGCAGATAGAGATGCGAACGCGGCGTGGAACATTCTTTCTCGCGGCAGGAAGCGGTTAGGAGCGGGGCGCTCCGAATCAACGCCTGTGGAGACTGCGCTCCCTGTGGATACGTCCGTATCTGCAAAGCGCGTCGTGGAAACAGGAAGCCCCTCCCTCAAGCGCGAGCCGTCAGGCGAGCGGTAGGGTGGGGTAGTTCACTGCGAGCGAACGTACGTGCGCCCGGTTCCGCATGGACGCCGACGAGCGTCGGCGAGCGCGTCGTCCGGGGACCGGACCGATCGCCACGGGGAGTGAATTTATCAATCAACCGGTACAGTATACGGTACGCGACCGCCACGGTGCGTTCGGTCGGAATCCTGTGCCGGAGCGACCGCCGCTGGGTCGGACCACTCATGTCCATACAGAAGCCCCAACGCCGCGAACGCCGACGTCCCGATCGGCTGTCGAGAGACACCGTCTTCTCGATCCTGAGCAACCAGCGACGGCGGCACGTGCTCCGCTATCTCGACCGGAACCGGGGATCGGCGTCGCTCCGTGACCTCGCCGAGCGGATCGCCGCGTGGGAGAACGACGTGCCGGTGTCCGAGGTCGACTACAAACAGCGCAAGCGCGTCTACACGTCGCTCCACCAGACCCACCTGCCGAAACTCGACGAGGCCGGGATCGTCGAGTACGACCGGAACCGGGGGACGATCACTCTCGCCGACCGGGCCGCCGACCTGGAGCCATATCTGGCGACCCCGGACGAGCGGGACGTCCCGTGGTGGGCGTGCTATCTCGGCCTCTCGGCGCTCGCCGCCTGCCTCGTCGCGGCGGCGTGGCTCGGCGTCGTGTCGGGGCTGACCGCCGCGGGTCTGATCGTGGCCCTCTTTGCCGTCGTCGCCGGCGCCAACGCGTATCTCGCGCGCCGTGACCGGATCGACGGGGACGCGGTGGCGGACGCCGACTAGTTCAGCCAGTCGTCGGGTTTCGTGTCGTAGTCGATGTCGTTGGCGGCGATGCGCTCCTCGAGGTCCGGGTCGAGGTCGTGGGTCTCGAACCGCTCCCCGTCGTATCGGATGCGCTTGCCCACCTCCGTCGGCGTCGGTTCGCGGTTGCGCCGCCGGGCGATCTCGAGTTCGTGCTCGTCGTACCGCTTGACGATGGTCATCAGGTTCACCGGCCGTCCCCACAGTTCGTAGGTGCGTTCGAGCACGCGCTTTGCCTGTTCGACGTCGAGGTCGATGCCGTTGTACCGGTGGCCGAGGAGCAGTTCGTTGCGGTTGTCGAAGTTGCCGTCGTAGACGGCGACGGTCGGTTTCCCGAAGTTGGTGAACTGCAGGAGGAGTTTCTTTTTCACGTCCTCGGGATCGTCCGAGGCGACGCGGAAGTCGTCGGTCGCCCGCGAGTACTCGTAGGTGAAGTAGTCGTTCTCGGCCACGAACTCCTCGGAGAGGAACGCGTCGATGAAGGTCACGTCGTTGTGGCTCTCCCGGAGTTCGCGCATCCGCCGCCAGCCTGCCTCGTAATCGACGTCGTCGAGGGCCGCCTCGACGTCGTCGTACTTCGCGTCGTCGAACATGTACCGCGCCAGCCGTTCGAGTTCCGACCGCCGAATCCGGCCGAGGAACCCCCTGTTCTGCGGTTTCGACAGCGAGAAGTGACGCTCGGCCAGCCCCGCGGTCGTGAGCACCTTCCAGGGGTATCGCTCCACGTCGACTTCGCCCGCTCGTGCCCGTTCCAGGGCCTCGGCGTCGATCCGCGGATCGTCGGGATCGAGGTCGGCGAGCGAGTCGGCCGTGATCGAGGCGACGGCCGGGTCCGGCGCCAGCAGCGATTCGACCGCTTCGAAGTCGATCACGTCGTGGAAGTTCCGCCAGGTGATCCCCTCGACGCGGAGGAGGTGATCGACCACCTCGCGGCGGTTGGTCACGTTCTCGACGAACTCCCAGAGTTCCTTCCCGAGTTTGTAGGGGTTGAGTCCGGGCGCCCCGAGGACGCGGGCCATGTGGTCGGCGTAGGTGACGAACTCGTCGTCGGCGGCGAAGCCCTCGTCGCTCATCATCAGCGACTCCCAGAAGCTGGCCCACCCCTCGTTGAGCACCTTCGTCATCTTCTGGCCGGCGAAGTAGTACGCCTCCGTCCGGAGGATGTCGAGGACGTCCGTCTGCCAGGGTTCGAACGGCTCGGCCTTGCCCGACTCCTCGTCGAACCGCTGGCCGTGTTCGAGGAGGTAGGCGAGCACGTCCGTGTGGGGGTCTTCGAGTCGGGCGTCCGTCCGTTCGGACTCGGCCAGGTCGTCCAGCCACTCCTCGTCGAAGGCGTGGCGGCGCACGTCCTCGGAGACGTCGAGGTCGTCGAGGCGCTCCCTGAGATCGGGCGGGGCGTCGCTCTCGCGGCGCTCGTCGGCGCGCGCGAACGCGCGGTGTTGGTCGATGGTGTCCTCCAGACAGAGGACCGCGTCGATGAACCGCTCGACCTCGTCGCGGTCGATCGCGGGGTCCTCGACGTAGCCGGCGATGGTCTCGGCGTGGCGTTCGAGCATGGCCGCGGCGTCGGGATCGGCGTGCTCGTCGTCCCGGTCCTGGCCGTCGCCGAACAGCCCGAACCACTCGTTGTTCGCGAAGAAGTCGGCGTGAGCCTCGACGTGCGTGATGACCGCCTTCTGGTCGGCCAGCGAGTTCGACTCCTGCAGGAAGGCGTGAGCGGGATTGTCGTTGTTGACGATCTCGAAGGCCTTCCCCATGCCGAACTGGTCTTGCTTGCGCTGGCGGTCGTAGGCCATCCCCCACCGCCAGTGGGGGTAACGTCGCTGGAACCCGCCGTAGGCGATGAGTTCGTTCATCTCGTCGTGGTCGACGATCCAGTAGTTGACCGGATACGGATCGAGGCCGAGTTTCCGCGCCAGCGCCGCGGCTTCCTCGACCGGTTCCGCGAGTCGGCTCGCCTCCCGTCGTGCGTCGATGCGGTCGTCTCTCATTGGTCCTCCGAGCTCAGGATCTCGTAGATGGCGTCGGTCACGTCCGCCGCGTCGGCGACGTACGTGACGACGACGCCGTCGTGGTCCTCGAACGCGCGTTCGACCTCCTCGGCGTGGGTAGCGTTGATCGCCGTCCCGCCCGGCTGGGTCTCGACGTACGCGTGCAGGTTCGCCGGAATCCCCTCCATCAGGGGGACGACGTTCTCCCGGGTGTCGTTGCTGGAGTTCTCCGAGTCGCCGGCGGCGAAGACGTAGCGGTTCCACTCCGCCCAGGGGTACCGCTCCTCTAAGATCTCCGCGGCGAGTTCGTACGCCGAGGAGATGCGGGTTCCCCCGCCCGACCGGATGCCGAAGAAGTCCCCTCGGTCCACTTCCCACGCCTCCGCGTCGTGGGCGATGTAGACGAACTCCGCGCGGTCGTACTTGCCGGTGAGATACCAGTCCAGCGGCGTGAACGTCCGCTCGACGAGTTCGCGTTTCCCCTCGCGCATGCTCCCCGACACGTCGCGGATGTTCACCACGACCACGTTCTTCTCCGTCTGCTCGATCACCTCGGGGTGGCGGTAGCGCTCGTCCTCGCGGCGGAAGGGCACCTCCCGGAGCCCCTCACGACGGATGCGTTCGAGGGTCGTGGTCCGCTCGACGTTCTCGGCCATCTCCTCGAAACTCTCCCATCGCCCGCGCTCGTCGTCGGGGATCGAGTCCCACCGGTCCCCGATCCAGGCCCGCGAGACGAGGACGTTCTCCTCGCGACACCACCGGAACACCTCGTCGGGGGTGGCCCCGTCGACGCGCATGGCCTCGCGGACGAACTCCTCGTCGAAGTCCATCGCCAGCTTTCGCTTCAACCCCCGCTTGAACAGGCGCTCGAAGTCGAGCGTGCTGTTCGGCCCCGCGCGGGTGAGTTCGGTGAAGTCGCCCTCGACTTCCTCGATCACTTCCTTGCCCTTCGGCTCCAGGTCGAGGCCGAGCTCCTCGTCGAGTTCTTGGGCGAACTCCTCGGGGTCCATCTCGTAGTACTCGTGGTCGGCGCCCTCCTCGCCGGGGTCGCCGTCCTCGTCGCCCTCGCCGTCAGCGTCGTCCGGCGTCGGTCCCTCGACCGGCTGGCCGACGTCGGGCGTGCCGTCCTGCCCCTGCCCGACACCGCCGCGGTCCCGGGGATCGTAGGCGAACTCCGGCAGGTCGACCACCTTGATCGGCACCCGGATGCTCTCCGGGCCGCTCCCCCCCAGGTCGCCGTAGCGGATGAACTCCTCTAGGTCCTCCCGGCGCCGTTCGCCGACCTCGCGGAACCGTTCGAGGTCCTCCCTCAGTCCCATCGGTAGCCCACCTCCCGCATCACCTTCCGCCCCGTCAGCTCCGCCGAGGCGGCCGAGTAGCCGTGATCCTGCAGGTGAGTCAGGGTGCGCTCCTTGAGCCGCTCGGTCTCGGTGCCCGACGGCGGGTCCGTCCACTGCGCGGGATCGAAGTCGTCGAACAGCCGCTTCACGTCGCTCCAGTCGTGGGCGTCGAGCACCGCCCGGATGACCGGGATGTCGGCCACGTCGACGTTCTCGATGGCGAAGTCCTCGTCCCGGTTCTCCCAGGCGTAGCGGTTGATCGCCGTGATGACCTTCTCGCGACGGAACTCCTCGACCCGGTCGGCCGGTCGGTCGCCGTCGTACGCGCTCGCGCCGAACCGCCCCAGATGCTCGGTCTCGAACACCTTCATCAACAGGGGGTCGGGATCGACGGGGCCGCGTTCGGTCTCGACCTGCTCGTCGTTCGCCCAGGCGAAGACGTGTTCGACGTACTCCGCGACCGTCTCCTCGTCGACGGCCTTGTCGGCGAGCAGCGCGTCGAGGACGTCCGCCTCCTGTCGGTCGAAGACGTAGCTTTTGACGACCGCGAGACGGTTCTCGTACTCGGCGGCCTCGGCCCGCGAGAAGACCGGCGCGTCGTTCAGTCCCTCGGCCATCGCGTCCAGGATGTCGTCGGGCATGACGACCCGCTCGACCGGCAGGTCCGGATGGTGTCGGTCGGCGTCGGTCTGGAGCAGGTCCGCGATCACGTCGCGGGTGTAGGTGACGGGAACCCCGTGGCTCCCGTCGTCGCCGTCGAAGTCGTACTCGTCGGCCTCGATCCGCTCGTCGTCCTCCCGGAGGTAGCCCTGATCGAAGAGCAGGGCCTTCTCGACGAGCGTCCGGTTCCCGGGGATGTCCTCGCCGTCCAACCGGGTGACGACGCTGTACAGCGCGGCCGCCTCGACGGCGTGCGGGGCGAGTTCGCGCTCGACGACGCCGTCGTCGTCGCGGGTCGACAGCGTCAGGCCCTCGCGGACCCGCGATTCGAGGTCGGCGTACCCCTCCGCCTCCCAGACGGCCGTCTCCGCCGTCAGCTCTCGGCGGATCAACTCGGCCTCCAGCGAGAGGTTGGTGAGGTAGCCGAACTCGTGTTTGTCGAGGCGCCGCTTCAGCGCCTTGAGCGGGTCACGGCCGTTCCGGTCGGCGTACTGATCGAGTTCGACGTCGAGGTCGGGGTTCGAGATGATGAGCAGCTGTGTGTCGATGTCCATCCCGATTCCCTTGTCGAGTTTCACCCGTCCCTCGTCGGGGACGTTCAGGAGCTTCCGCAGCAGGTCGGCGTGCTGGGAGGCGTCCTCGACGACCGTCAGCAGGCCGTTGCCCTGCGAGAGGACGCCGTCGTAGGAGAACGCCTGCGGGTTCTTCCGCCCCCGGGAGTCGAGTTCGCGGAGCATCCCGGGCATCCACGAACCGACCAGTCGCTCCTTGGGCGAGCCGTCGTCCTCGGAGTGGAGGACGCCGATGCCCCGCCCCACGTCGACGACGTAGTTTTTGACCCGGAGGTGTCGCGGGTCGGTGATCGAGGAGAACAGGTTGGTGCCGCCCGCCCGCCGGTAGCGCTCCTCCAGGTGGTCGTAGGCCTCCCGGCAGAAGGGATCGAGGTCGGTCTCGATCCGGATCGGGATGTGACTCCCCGCGTTCAGGTCGTCGAGTATCGACGCCCGCACCCCGGGGGGAAACACCGAGAGCGGGTGGGACTGGACGGGGCTCTCGTACCAGTCGTCCTCGCGGTCGACCCCGTCGCCGTAGCTGAGGCCTCGCTCCTCGCTACCGCTGGCGACGTTCCACTCGACGGTGTACCGGCGCCCGGCCTCGGTCTTCGAGTACTCCCGGAGGCCGTTGATGAGACACCGCTTGAGTTCCGACTTGCCGGTCGCGGTCGGCCCGTCGAACCAGATGATCTTCTCGCGTTTCCCTCGGTCCGCGGCGATGGTCCGGAGGTCGTCGACGAAGCCGTTCAACACCTCGGTGTTGCCGAGGACGGCGTGTTCCCCGTCGTTGGCGGGGTCGTCGAAGAAGCGGTAGCGCTCCCGCCGTTTCCCCTCCTCGATGACCGTCCGGGTACCCATCGATTCGATGGCTTCGAGCAGGTACTTCGGGGCGTGGGAGGCGATGGAGGGCCGCTCCATCGCCGTCTCCACGTACGCCTCGAGGCTCATCGGCTCCTCGTAGGCGCCGGAGAGCGCCTCGTCGCCCGCGCGGATGTACTCGCCCGTCATCCTTCCAGTTCGCTCTTTGCGACCTCCGCACCGGCGAACTCCAGGACCTCGGTGGCGCCCTCGCGGGAGTATCCCTGTTCGATGAGCGCGTCGACCCACGCGCTCCGCTCGTCGTCGTCGAGTTCGTTCGCCGATACGAGCGCCGAGAAGTTGATGTTGTGTTTCTTGTCCTCCCAGAGCTTTCGCTCCAGGGCGCGCCGCAGGCGGTCGTTGTCCTGCGGGTCGAACCCCTCGCCCTCGCGGGCGCGACGACTCACCCAGTTGGACACTTCCTGTCGGAAGTCGTCCTTGCGGTCGCTGGGGATGTCCAACTTCTCCTCGACGGATCGCAGGAACGTCTCGTCGGGTTCCTGCTCGCGCCCGGTCAACTCGTCGGTCACCGTGGCGTCGTCGATGTAGGCCATGACGTGGTCCATGTACTTCTCGCCCTGCCGCCGGATCTCGTCCACGTCGTAGGCGAGCGCGTGGCGCACGTCCTCGATGGCCCGCTCCTTGTACTCCTCGCGGACGAGTTCGAGGTAGCGGTGGTACCGGTCGACGTTCTCCTCGGGGATCGAGCCGTGGTTCTCGAGGTTGCGCTCGAAGTGGGTGAACACCGAGAGCGGCGAGAGGTAACCCCGGCCGCGGTGGGTGGCATCCATGATGGCCTCGGCGATCTCGTCGCCGATGAACCGCGCGGAGACGCCGTCCATGCCCTCGGCGATGTCGGCCTTTCGCTCACCCTCCTCCCGGAGTTTCTTGACGTCGACGTCGTCGGCCTCGTCGATCTCGCCGTTGTACGCCTTGGCCTTCTGGACGAGCGTGACGTTCTCGCCGTCGGGTTCGGTGATCCGGGTGAGGACGCCGAACAGCCCCGCCATCTCCATGGCGTGGGGCTCGATGTGCATGTCGGGCACGTCGGCGTTCCGGAGCATCTTCCGGTAGATCTCGGCCTCCTCGCTGTACTCCAACACGTACGGGAAGTCGATGCGCTTGGTGCGGTCGTTGAACGCCTCCATCTTCTCGTCGCCCTTCTTGTCCCGGTACTCGGGCATGTTGGTGCGGCCGACGATCACCTGGTCGATGTCGATCCGGGGGTTGTTCTTGGGCTTGATCGTCTGCTCCTGGGAGGCATGGAGGAAGTCGTAGAGGAACTCCCGCTGGAGCTTCAGGAGTTCCTCCCCGCTGAACAGCCCGCGGTTGGCGTTACAGAACGCTCCGGAGTAATCGAAGGCCCGGGGGTCGCTCTCGCCGTAGATGGCGATCTTCGAGTAGTTGACGTCCCCCGTCAACTCCGTTTCGTCCTGGTTTTTCTTGTCCTTCGGCTCGAAGGTCTCGACGCACTGGCGTTTGTTCTCGGAGGCGACCAGCCGGACGATCTCGACGTGGTTGTCGAGGACGGCCTTCAGGTCGTCGTCGTAGTGGGCCAGCAGGCGATCCATGTAGAACTCGCTGGCCGGGTCGAGCGACTGCTCGTTCCGGATCGTGTACGGTGCCTCCAGCGCCCCGTTCAGGCGTTCGAGCACCCGATCGCGTTGCTCCTGTGGGAGGAGCACGAGGGGGTCCTGGTTCATCGGCGAGACGACGGTGTCGTCCGCGGGGTCCTGATCGCGGACGATGTCACAGAGGTTGGTCCACCGGAAGGTGTACATCCGGCCGTCGTCGTTCATGGTGTAGTCCTCGAAGTAGCGCCGGACCATCCAGTCGAAGTGGGACTTTCCGGAGCCGACGGGCCCGAGCAACAGTTTGATGCGTTTCTCCGGGCCGAGCCCCCGGGCACCGCTTTTCACCTTGTTGACGAACTCGTGGATCGACTCGTGGACCTCCCGGCCGTAGAAGGTGTTCTCCCCGTCGTGCAACGGGTCCTCCGAGGCCATGAGGTACTCCACCACGCCGGCGTCCTCGTCGTACTCCGTCCCGTAGTAGTCGAACATGTCGGCGACACGCTGGTGGGAGTTACGGGCGATCCGCGGATGGTCGTACACCTCGTCCAGATACCAGTCGAAGCGCTTCGCTTCGCGGAGGTCCGCGGGAACCGATTCCTTGTAGTGCTGGCTGAGGTCTTCGAGGGTTTCCTTCGTCATTGTCTCGTCGTGTCTCGGGCCCGAGGACCGGCGTCACGTCCCCCGACGCGTGTGGTATGGCTACTTCTACCACGCCCCGGTCGCGACCACGGGGTGCGTGCGTTGACTCCAGGGGACGCCGGACGGCGGGGGCGGTCGACCAGTCCGCTGGTAACCGAGACTATAAACCATGTCAGGAGTACACACGGATAAGTCTTGCTGGGATCCCGGGTAATCGGCCGGATCGAAACCGTGCCCCGTCGTGCGACCGACTACAGTCTGGCGTAGCGCGTGGCGCCCCAGGCCGCCACGGTGACGCCGACGACGAACGCGCCGAGCGTCGCGAGCAGCGGTCGCGGCGCCAGCGTGGGGCCGCCGAGGAAGGGTCCGCGGACGACGAGATACCCCGCGCCGAGCGTCACGACGAGTCCCAGGGCGCCGACGACGCCGGCCACGAGCTTGACGACCGAACTCACGTCGGTCGGTCACCCTCACTCATCGGCGGATCGTAAAGTCCGATTCGCCGTCCGGTTTCTCGTAACTCACGTCGACGTCCCGGACGTCGGCGGCGGGACTGCCGGTGTGACACCACTCGATCATCGACTCGACTGCCGCCTCCTCGCCCTCGAAGACGGCCTCGACGCGTCCGTCGCTCAGGTTGCGCACCCAGCCGTCGACGTCCCTGGCTCGCGCGGCGTCCCGGGTGTTCGCACGGTAGTACACACCCTGGACCCGTCCCGAGACGAAGACGCGGGCCCGCACTCGCTCGCTCATGGTGGTTCGTTCGTGATCCACCGATAAAAACCCGAAGCGTGCGACCCGGGACCGTGCTGGCCGCCGACAACACTACGCCCGCCGGCCGACCTAGGGGGACGTATGTATCGAACCATCCTGGTGCCCACGGACGGAAGCGACGCTTCGGCGGCGGCGGTCGATCACGCGGTGGATCTGGCCGACCGATACGACGCCCGCATCCACGCGCTGTACGTCGTCGACAGCGGGTCGTACGGCGTCCTCGGGGAGAGTACGCCGACGGTCGTCGAGGCGTTGCACGAGGAGGGATCGCGGGCCGTGTCGGCGGTCGCGGAGGCGGCCGCCGACGCGGGCGTCGAGGCCGACACGGCCGTCGTCGAGGGGGCCGTCCACCGATCGATCCTCGACTACGCCGAGGAGGCCGAGGCCGACCTGATCGTGATGGGGACCCACGGCCGACAGGGCATCGACCGATACCTGCTCGGAAGCGTCACCGAACGGATCGTCCGGTCGTCCCCGCTTCCCGTGCTCACCGTCCGGTCGGCGGACGACTCATACGGATTATCGTAACTGTTCACCGGTGGTTCGCCGGACCGTCTCGGCGAATCACCGGTAACGACGTACAATAAACAGTATCATAACCACGGGGCGCGGGACTCCTCCTCGACGGGGAACGGCGAGGGGCGACCCTCGTCCTCGGCGGGGGCGTCGGCGTCCTCGTCGGCGACCTCCGGTGACCCCTCCGGGGCCGGATCCTCGTCTCCGGCGTCCGCGTCGTCCGCCGCCGGGGCACGGCCGGGGTCGAAGGAGAACAGGGCCGTCACACAGAGGACGCCGAGCGCCACGGGCGCTTCGGTGGGCATCAGGCCCAACACGGAGAGCGCCAGCATGCCGAGGGCGACGGCGCTCCCGAACCGGAACAGATCGAGGTCGACCGATTCCTGCAGCACCGGTCCGAGCGCCGCGATCAGCATGGCGAAGCCGACGCCGACGCCGGCGGCGGCGACCCCGCGGACGACGAGGCCGGGATCGGCCACGAACGTCACGGACGCCCCCGCAGGCTGGAGGCTGGCGATCAGCCCCAGGCCGATGATGACCGCCGGCCGGGGGAGGTATTCGCCGACGCGCGCGCTCGCCGTCTTGGCCGCGACGGTCAGGATGACCAACCCGGCGAACCGCTCGAAGACCGCCATGTCGATGAGACTCTGGACGGTTGGCGCCAGCGCGGCCTCCACGGCCGCCGCCGGGAGGAGGACGAGCGCCAGCAGCGCGATGGCACGCACGCGCTCGCGGGGCGAGCCGTCCATCTCGGCGAGGACGACGGCGACGGTGGCCGAGCCACCGAAGATGAGCAGGCCGGTCTCGAGGATGCCGAACGGATAGGTGAGCGCCCCCGCCAGGATCAGCGCGGGAAAGATCCCGTCGATCAGCGGGAGCATCATCACCGTCGCGAGGAGCTTCGTCGCACCACCGACGCGTCGCTCGAGGCGGAGTGCGATCGGGTGTTGAGAGACGCTCATGCCACGCTAGCGGCCGTAACCATCGGCCGACCGGTGGTGTAACGCCCGCGACCTATCGGGTCGGTCGGAGACGTTCGCGTCGGTTCCGAAGCGTTTGAAATTCGCCAGCGCTGTAAAGATGCCGGAGTTCTCGACGGAACTCGTCCGGGCGGCAGTGCGCGTGGCGATGGAACGCTTCGAAGCCATAGGCGTAAGTGGGGCCACGGCGGTATTAAACGTTGCGTGGGACGGGGCCCCACGACCGTCGACGGCACCGATCCGGCCGTCGCGGTGCCTCCCTACCCGTCCAGTCGGCGGGCCAGCGACACGGCTCGGTCCTCACTCCCCTCGACGACGACGGCCGTCGTCACGCCGTCGTCCTCCCAGTAGACCACGGCGGCGTCGCGGACCGTCGTCACGTTCGCCTCGTGGCCGTCCACGGTCACGCGGGTGGCGTTCTCGCCCGACCGATCGAACTCGCGGTCCGCCGTCGTCGAGACGACGGTCACGTCGTCGCCGTCGTCGCGGTACCGCTGGGCGACGTTGGTGCCTGCGGCCCGCGTGAGGACCGTCGCGTTGCGGAACTCGGCGTCCAGCCGCGGCAGGTCGAGGCTCGTGTTCGTCTGCGCCGCGCCGAAGGCGTCGTAGCGCTCGACCGAAGCGACCGAGAGGCGGTCGCCCGGCGGGTCGAAGGTGCTGTCGTGGACGCTCGCGTTGAACCGCGTCTCGCGGTAGTCGATCACCGTGGTGTTCGTCCCGTCCTCGGTCTCGACCCGCAGAAGCCGCGAGTCGTCGACGGCGACCCAGACGGTCGCCGTGGTCGTCGCCGACGGGTCGTCCGGGCGCACCTCGACGACGTGGGCGTCCGTCCCGTCGTCGCTCCCGCGGCGCAGGTACGTGGCGCTCAGGTTCGCCTCGTCGGCGGACCGGTTCGTGGGGTCGAGGGTCGACGAGGCGTTCCCGACGGGTTCGACGCCGGCCACGCGGCCGGCCGCGCCGCGCTCCACGGCGACGCTCCGATTGGGGCCGACGTACCAGGCGACCGTCTCGTTGACGCCGGTCCGGTAGGTGACGTTCTGGCCCGCGACGACGGTCCGAGACCGGTTACCCGCGGCGGCGAACTCGACGGTCGACGTGCGGTTCGCGCTCCCGTTGTCGACGGTCACGTTCGCCGTCACGACGACGGTGTCCGCGGCCGCGTACCGGTCCCGCGTGTCGTTGAGCACCGACTCGCCCGAGGGCTGCCCGTCGTCGGTGCCGGTCGTCGCGGCGCCCGCCACGGCCACCAGGGCGACTACCGCGACGACCAGAAGCGCCAGGCGGCGCCACTCGCCGAGTGTCGGTCGCATGACTGCTAGTACGCCCGGATCTCAAAGAAGGTTCCCCCGGCCGTATCGAAGCCGCTATGTCGACGGCGGCCCCGCCCGACGACGTGACCCGACTCGCTGCCCACCACTTCGGCGTGACCGTCTCCGACCTAGATCGTGCGGTCGAGTTCTACGGCGACACCCTGGGGCTCGGCGACCCCGAGCGGTTCAGCGTCTCGGGGGAAGCCTTTGCCGACGCCGTCGACGTCGACGGCGCCACCGGGCGGTTCGCCCACTTCGACGCCGGCGGCGCCCGGATCGAACTCGTCGAGTACGACCCCGAGGGTCCCGACGCCTCCGGCGGGACCGTGAACCGCCCCGGGGCCAAACACCTCGGCCTCTCCGTCGAGGACCTCGACGCCTTCTACGCCGGCCTCGACCCCGCCGTCACCACCCTCAGCGAACCCCGAACGACCGAGAGCGGGACGCGCATCCTCTTCGTTCGGGATCCGGAGGGGAACCTCGTCGAGGTGCTCGAAGCCTGAGACACGTTTGCCAAAAGACGTATTCCAGCGAGGCGGCTAGCTGGTCCCCGTAGCACAGGCACACATCATGCCCGACCACCATCGCGGCCCCCGACGGCGGCGTATCGCCGAATCTCCCTCGAGCGGCCGTAACACGGCCCTCCCTCCAGCGGCGACGGAGGTGTCCCGTCGGCCATGATCGGGACCGATCCCCCGGCCTCCTGGGACGACGACCGGGACGCGTACGTGGCCGACTTCGACGCCGAGGGTCTCCCGCCGAGCATCGCCGTCGCCGAGGCGCTCGATGTGGCCCGCGAGGGGAGCGACCGACCGCTGTTCGACTACGTCGATCCCGACGCGCTGGACGCGCTCGTGACCGACTCGGGCCCCTCGATGAGCGTAACCTTCGCGGTCGAGGAGATGCGGGTCACCGTCCACGCCGACGGCCGCGTCTTCGTCCGACCGTCCTGACGCCGACGGCTACGCCTTCGGTTCGATCTTCCCGGCGAACGTCTGTCGGTGGATCGTCCCGTCACGGACGACGAACGTGTCGGTGCAGAACTCGTAGTCGTTCTCTGGGGTCTCCCCGTTCCAGACGATGTACGCGTACTCGTCCTCGACGGTCTTCCGTTCGAGGTCGATCCGCGAGCCCTCCTGGGAGAACTCCTCGAACAGATCGGCGAACAGGCCCTCGATCTCGTCGAGCCCCCGGAACGTCCCGACGTTGGTGATGACGACGGACTCGTCCGTGTAGTCCGCGAGCGTCTCGTCGAGATCCTGTGCGGTGAAGGCGTCGAGGTGGTGGTCCAGCACGTCTTCGGTCGTTGTCATCGGTGTAACACCGGCTACCCGTTTCGGGCACACTATCATGAACGTTACCCGTAGACGGGCCGGGCGGGGTCACCCGCCGAAGTAGATGACTGCGAACCCGAGCGCCGCGGCGAGGAGGATAAACACCATCATGTATTCGAAGAGACCGTCCGGCGTCGTCAACGATGGAAGGTTCATACGGCGTCGTTCGACACCCCGGTTCAAGACGTTAACGCTCGCCGAGTGGTCGGCCGACAGAGCTAATTGGCCGCCGGCCTTCCCTTTCACCGAATGTCCGTGACCCGACGGGGACTCCTGGCGGCCGCGGCGCTCGCCCAGTCCTCCATCCTCGCGGGGTGTTTCGACGGCTCCAACGGTACGACCGCCGACGACGGATCGAACGCCGACGGCGGGTCGACTGCGGCGGCAACGGGGACCCCCGAACCGACCGGGACGAACGCGACAGAGACGGCGACGGCGACGGCGACGCCGGTGGCCCACGCCGACCTCGCGGGCGCTACGGCCGACGTCGTCGCGGAGTTCGAGTGGTTCCGCACGGAGTATCCGGCGGCCATCCGCGGACTCCGAACGCGGGTCAACCGGGTGCTCGGCGCCATCGGCGACGCCGAGACCGCCGACGAGGCGACCCAGTCCCACGTGACGGCGCTGCGGGAGGCGACCACGACCGTCGCCGACTACGTGCGGTCGAGCCTCGTCGATCACTTCGTCGTCGACGCCGCGCTCCGGCGTGGCGACAACGTTTACGTCCGTGACTTCGAGCGGGGCGTCACCCGGAACGACGAGGAACTACAGCGGCGGGCGCTCTCCAGTGCCCGGGTGTTCTACCAGCGGGCCATCTCGACGGAGTACGTCGAGAACGCGTTCTCCCGGCGGCCGATCTACGGGCCACTGTACGACACCTTGGTCCCGGGCGGGGACGACCGGGTCGTCGCGCTCGTGAGCGCCGACGACGACTTCGTCACCTGGTCCCATCCGGACCGCACCGAGTCGACGGCCGGCGACGGGATCGACCGGCACACCCACGAGTTCCCGAGCGGGCACCGGACCTACACCCACGCACACGCCCACTCCCCCCCGCATCCGATCGGCGATCACGAGAACGAACCGCAGTACAACGAACTGTACGCTGTCGGCGAGGACGGTACCGTGGCTCTCCTCGAGGACACGGTCGACTACCGCGAGCGACTCGACGACTTCGAACCGGTCCTCACCGACCTCTTCGGCCCGGTCCGATCACCGAGTCGGACGGCCGGCGTCACGATGCTGATCGACACGGTCGACGCGGGGTTCGACGCCGAACCGCTGTACGTCGAACGGTTCGCCTCCCCCGAGGTCGCCCGGTCGGCCGTCGCGTCGGCCGATGACGGCCCCGTGACCGCGTCCGGCACCGCCACCTTCGCCGGGCGGCCGTGGGACCGCGTGCTCTACGAGATCGACGGCACCACCGTCTACGCCTACCGCATCCGCGCCGGCGCGGCGGTCGTCACCGCGCTCCCGTCCGACGTGCCGTGGGAGCGCCGGCCGGAGTGGGCCGCCAGCCTGCGTGGCACCTGGCTCGACACCCCGCCCGCGGACGCGTAACCGTCCGCCCCGTTTTATCAGCGCGGGTGTCGAGTCGGCGGTATGGGACTCGACGAAGACGCCCTCGACTACCATCGGCGCGATCCGCCGGGCAAGGTCGCCATCGAGACGACGAAACCGACCAGCACGCAACGCGACCTGAGTCTCGCGTACTCGCCGGGCGTGGCCGCGCCCTGTCGGGCCATCGCCGACGACCCGACCGACGCCTACACCTACACCGCGAAGGGGAACCTCGTCGGCATGGTCTCGAACGGATCGGCCGTCCTCGGACTGGGTGATATCGGCGCGCAGGCGTCCAAACCCGTCATCGAGGGGAAGGGTGTCCTACTCAAGCGCTTCGCCGACATCGACGTGTTCGACTTCGAACTCGACACCGACGACCCCGACGCCATCGTCGAGGCCGTCGCGCTCACCGAACCCTCCTTCGGCGGCATCCACGTCGAGGACATCAAGGCCCCCGAGTGTTTCGAGATCGAGGAACGGCTCCGCGAGCGGATGGACATCCCCGTCTACCACGACGATCAGCACGGCACCGCCATCGTCTCCGGGGCGGCCCTGCTCAACGCCGTCGACCTCGTCGACAAGGACCTCGCCGACTTGGAGGTGGCCTTCGCCGGCGCGGGCGCCAGTGCCATCGCCACCGCCGAGTTCTACGTCTCGCTCGGCGTCCCCCGCGAGAACGTGACGATGGTCGACTCCGAGGGAATCATCACGACTGCGCGCGCGGACGCGGGCGAGATCAACGACTACAAGGCACGGTTCGCGAGCGACCGCCCCGCCGGCGACCTGGCCGACGCCATGGCGGGTGCCGACGTCTTCGTCGGCCTCGCCGTCGGCGGCCTCGTCGACCCCGAGATGGTTCGCTCGATGGCCCGGGACCCCGTCGTCTTCGCCATGGCCAACCCCGACCCCGAGATCGGATACCACGAGGCCCGGGCGGCCCGCGACGACACGGTGATCGCCGCCACCGGCCGCTCGGACTTCCCGAACCAGGTGAACAACGTCCTCTGTTTCCCCTTCATGTTCCGGGGCGCGCTCGACGTGCGCGCCCGCGAGATCAACGAGGAGATGAAGGTCGCGGCCGCCCGCGCACTCGCCGAACTCGCCCGCGAGGACGTCCCGGACGCCGTCGCGAAGGCCTACGGCGACGACCCGCTCCGCTACGGTCCCGAGTACCTCATCCCGAAGGCGCTCGACCCGCGCGTGCTGTTCGAGGTCGCCCCCGCCGTCGCCCGAGCAGCCGTCGAGAGCGGCGTCGCCCGGGTCGACCTCGACCTCGACACCTATCGCGAGGACCTGGAGGCCCGCCTCGGAAAGGACCGCGAGATGATGCGGATCGTCCTCAACAAGGCCAAGACCGACCCCAAGCGGGTCGCCCTCGCGGAGGGGACGAACCCGACGACCATCCGCGCCGCCGCCCGGATGGTCGAGGAGGGGATCGCCCACCCCGTCCTGCTCGGGGACCGCGAGACGATCGAGGGGCAGGTGGCCGACCTCGGCCTCGAGTTCGATCCGGCGATCGTCGACCCGACCGAGGCCGACGTGCTCGACGCCTACGCGGACCGGCTCTACGACGCCCGCAAGCGAAAGGGCCTCACGCGGGTCGAGGCCGCGGACCGCGTCCGCACCGACACCGACTACTTCGGGAGCGTGATGGTCGAGGCCGGCGACGCCGACGCGCTCCTGACGGGACTGACCCACCACTATCCCTCGGCGCTGCGGCCGCCGCTCCAGGTGATCGGGACCGCCGAGGACGCCGACTACGCGGCCGGCGTCTACATGCTCGCCTTCCGGAACCGGGTGATCTTCGTCGCCGACACCACCGTCAACCAGGATCCTGGAGCCGACGAGTTGGCCGAAATCGGTCGCCACACCGCCGACCTGGCGTGCCGCTTCAACGTCGAGCCGCGCACGGCCTTCCTCTCGTACTCGAACTTCGGGAGCGTCGACAACGCGGGGACGCGCAAGCCCCGGCGGGCCGCCGAGCGGCTCCGAGCGGATCCGGCGGTCGACTTCCCGGTCGACGGCGAGATGCAGGCCGATACGGCCGTCGTCGAGGACGTCCTCGAGGGCACCTACGACTTCGCCGAGCTCGGCGAACCCGCGAACGTGTTGATCTTCCCCAACCTCGAAGCCGGTAACGTCGGCTACAAGCTCCTCCAGCGCCTCGGCGGCGCCGACGCCGTCGGGCCGATGCTGGTCGGCATGGACGACCCCGTCCACGTCCTCCAGCGTGGCGACGAGGTCAAGGACATCGTCAACCTCGCGGGCGTCGCCGTCGTCGACGCACAGGAACGCGACGGGTAGCTCAGTCGGCGTCGTCCCCGATGTTGACGACGAACACGGGGACGGTCGCGTTCTCGACGACGCGCTCGGTGACCGAACCGAGGTGGGCGAGCCGGTCCCGACCGGTGCGGCCGTGGGTCCCCATCGCGATGACGTCCACGTCCGCCTCGTCGGCGTACCCGAGGATGGTCTTGTAGGGGATGCCCTCGCGGACGCCGGTCACGGCGTCGACGCCGGCCGCCCCGGCCCGCTCGGCCACAGCCGCGACGGCCCCCTCGCCGCGCTCCGTGAGGCGGGCGATCAGGTCGTCGCGGTCCTCGTCGGCCGCGAGTTCGAACCGACGGTCGATGACATAGAGGGCGTGGACCGTCGCGTCGTGGTTGCGCGCCATCTCGAGGGCGTGGTCGAGCGTCCGCTCGACGCCCTCGCTACCGTCCGTCGGGACGAGTATCGCGTCGTACATACGCGGCCGTTCGACCCCCGAGCACTTGAAACGACGACTCCCGTCCCGATCACGTCGGTCGGCCGTAACGTACATGATGGTTCACGTCACTCGTTGGCACGTATGCCGAGCTGTCAGAACTGTGGTTCGTTCGTCACCGACGACTACGTCCGAGTGTTCGCCCCCACCGGCATGACGGAACCGCGCGTCTGTCCGAACTGTGAGGATCTGGTCCGCGACGGCGCGGACGTTCGGCAAGCGCGCGCGAGACGCACCTGATTTATCGGCTCGCGTCCCACGACCCGTATGCTCACTTTCGTCGGCCTCGGACTCTACGACGAACGGTCGATCACGGTCGAGGGACGCGACGCCCTCCGTGCGGCCGACCGTGCGTTCGCGGAGTTCTACACCAGTCGCCTCGTCGGGACCAGCGTCGACGCCCTCGAATCCCACCACGGGGTCGACATCGAGGTCCGGGACCG
This sequence comes from Haloplanus salinarum, assembly GCF_009762275.1. Taxonomy (NCBI): domain Archaea; kingdom Methanobacteriati; phylum Methanobacteriota; class Halobacteria; order Halobacteriales; family Haloferacaceae; genus Haloplanus; species Haloplanus salinarum. The sequence continues at coordinate 3,078,481 of NZ_CP034345.1, forward strand.
CGCCGGCGTCGAACGGAACCCCGATCCCATCCTCGACGCCGCCGCGGACGGCGACGCCGTCTTCCTGACCGCCGGCGACGCCATGATCTCGACGACCCACGTCGACCTCCGCCTGCGCGCTATCGACCGCGGGATCGACACCAGGGTCGTCCACGGCGTCACCGCCCAGTCCGCCGCAAGCGGCCTCACCGGCCTCCAGAACTACCGCTTCGGCAAGGCGGTCACGCTCCCCTTCCCCCGTGCCCACGGCGGGGCGGGCGTCCCCGACTCGGTCGTCGACTCGGTCGCGGCCAACCGCGAGCGTGGCCTCCACACCCTCGTCTACCTCGACATCAAGGTCGACGACGGACGGGGACCGGACGCCGGCGAGCGGTTCATGACCGCCGACGTCGCCGCGGATCTGCTCGCCGCGGAGTGGCCCGACCGCCTCGCCGTGGCCGTGGCGCGGGCGGGGAGCCCGGATCCACTGGTCGCCGCCGACCGCCTCGCGGCGCTCGCTGACCGCGACTTCGGCGACCCGCTCCACCTGCTGGTGATCCCCGGCGAGGTCCACCACGTCGAGGCCGACGCCCTCCGGACGCTCGCGGACGCGCCCGCGGCGCTCCTCCCGGAGTAGGGAGCGTCGATCCACCATTGGAAACGCGACACCGACGCGAAAAATATCACGAAAATATTATGCAGATGCGGGAGATCGCCGGTTTTTTTTGCAAAAACACGGGTAAACGGGATAAAATTTTAATACGGTTGAGGAGTTCCTGTCGAACGGGGGAAGCGGTCGGGGTCGGCAGGCTCTGAGGCCGGGTGACGCCCGCCGCCGCGACACGCCATACCGATCAGGAACGCTCAGCCTGCCCACGAAAGCATTGTGGCCGTCTCCCCCTAATCGGCGCCCGGTCCGATCTCGTCCGGTTCGGGCAGGTCGAGCGCCTCCCGGAGGTCGTACTCCTCGCGGGTGACGACATAGAGGACGTCCTCGACGATTGTCAGGAGTTCGGGGAGTTCACGCACCACGAGGAACGTGACGCCGATCAGGGCGAACACCGCGAGCACCTGACTGATGACGCGATCCGAGATGTAAAACGAGACCTTGTAGGGGTCGGTGCCGCCGAACAGGAACAGCACCTCGTCGACGAACCACTGCATGTACTGCTCGCCGAACATCACGGCGATGAACGTCGTGCGCGCGATGTTGAGGACGTAGATGATCGGCACGGCGACGGCGAGGGCCCGGAGTTTTCGACGCAGCGGTGCCTCGACGGCGCCGATGAGGCCGACGAAGATGGCGATGCTGCCCAGCCCCGTACAGGCGAGAATGATCGAGAACAGGATGACGTGTCCGCCCTCGGTGACGAACTTGAACGTGTTGAGATACCCCTGGTCGCCCTCGACGAGCGTCGGCGTGTAGCCCAACAGTTCCATCGCCCGTTCGGTCTGGGCGGTCGTATGTGAGATGAGGATATAGCGAGGCGACGGGAGCGCGAGGCCGCCGACCGTGAGCGCCGGAATCGTCTCGAAGGGGAGGTAGACGACGCCCATGACGGCGATGGCCTTCGAGAGGACGAAGAGGGAGTCCCGGCCGTCGTAGAGGAGCCAGCCCACGTACAGCGACGCGGGGACGGCGACGAGCGAGAGGAAGCCCTCGACGAAACTCTTCTGTTCGAACGCGAAGTGGGGCACGAGCGCGGCCCAGAAGGCGGCGAAGACGGCCCACGCGGCGACGGTCACCGCCCGACCGCCGTCGCGGTCCTGCCACCGGAGGAGGGCACCGACGAGAAAGAGGCCGACGACGGCCCAGGCGAGTACGTCGGTGACGGGGCCTGCCATATCCGTGACAACGACATCGACCGATAAATCCCTTGTCGTTCAGGGTGCCTCGACCGTCACGTCGGGCATCCCGCCCGTGACTCCGCCGAAGGCCGTTTCGTAGCCCTCGTGGCGCGCCGTCTGTGGTTGGACGGTCGTCGAGAGGGTGAGTGTGTCTCCCGACTCGACGCCGTCGACGACCGCCCCGTAATGATAGCCCAGGTCCGGATCGAGCGTGCGCGCGAACTCGCCGTCGTATACGGCCTCGCCGTCGCGCTCTAGCCGTCCCGACAGCCCCATCGCGGGGATCACCATCCGGTTGTACCGGGTCCGTGCCGAGACGGCGAGGTAGGTCCCCTCCGCGTCGATCCCCGTCGGCGGGCCGTCGAGTGCGGTCACGACGAGGCGGGCGTCGTCGCTCGTCGCCGCGCCGAGGACACGCCCCGGCAGCGCCGACTCCGGCGGCGCGAAGGAGTCGGGGAGCCCCTCCATGCCCATGGGGTCGACCGCCCCGGGCGTGCCGGCCCGGTCGTCGAGGGTTCGGAACTCGATCTCCTCTTTCGCCGCCTCGCTGTACTCGAAGGGGATCTCGACGGTCGCCGGGTCGGCGAACCGCCCCTCGAACGCCCCCGTTCGGCGCGTCGACACCGCACCGACGCTCAGGCGGACCGCGTACGTCCCCTCCCCGTCGAGGCCGAAGTTCGCCCCGTAGTGAAACCCCATCGGCTGGGAGAGCATGGGGTAGATGGCCTCCTGGGAGACGAGCGACCCGTTCCGATAGATCTCGGCCGAGAGGCCCGTGTCGGGGAGGATCGCCTCGGTGTCGGCGTCCCAGACGCTCGCCATCAGGTGGACGGCGTCGTCGGTGTCGATCTCGGTCAGCGAGACGTTCTCGCCGTTGACGTTCCAGAACCGGTGGGGGTAGCTGTACATGAGGCCGACCACGTAGTCGCCGCTCGACGCCGTGCCGACCATCTCCATTCCCTCGACGTGACTGGGGAGGTAGACGCCGTCGGGACGGTCCTCCGGGACCGGGGGAACGCCGGCCGCCCGCGTCTCCATCAGCCTAGAACAGCCCGCGAGCGTCAGCGCTCCCGACAGGGCCGCGCCCGTCCGGAGCAGTTCCCGGCGCTTCATATCCCCGCTCGGGGCTCGGACGGAAAACCGGTTCTGGTCCGGTCGTCGAACGGGTGCTCACTCCGGCCGCGGCGTCGGCAGGACACGGTGTCGACGTGGCGGGACGAGGAAGTTCCCCCGGCGACGCACGAAGATGTACTCCAGGATGCCGTTGTTGACCCGCTGGCGGATCGCCGGCGTCGCTTCCGTCAGGTCGGTCCCGTTCATCGCCCGGCGCACGGCCTCGAACGCCGAGATCCGCCGCTGGAGCGACGGGAAATGCAGGCTCGCGACCCGCTGATCCGACCCGATGTCGTCGGTCGACTCGAAATGTCGGCGGAGCAGGCGCACGTTCCCGTCCGTGTCGCGGTTGGCCCGCGCGGCCTTCTGGGCGTGGCCGACCCGGCCGTGCTCCCGTGCGTCGTCGACGATGCCGTCGACGAACCGGTCGATCCCGCTTGACGACCCGAGGTTGTCGCCGACGCCCTCGACGAGGCCGTTCTCGGCGTGCCCCGGGCTGAACATCTCCATCACCCGCTCCGCTTCGGACTGCTCGTCGTACCAGTCGTCGAGTCGCTGGCGGAGGTTGGCGATCACTTTGGTCGTCCCGCCGGCGAAAGGCCCCGACTCGATGGTCACGTAGTCCTCCGTCGCCTGGTTGCCGCGGAACCCCGCCTGGAAGCCCATGAACAGCGGCGACGCCTCGGGCACCGGTTCCGAGTCGGGGATGCCCGCCGCGTCCTGGTTGGCCGCGGGGAGGCCGGCACCGACGAAGCCCGTCCGCCGGGACGCCACCGTCGCCACCTCGGTCAGCGGCGGCACCGACACGCCGTTGGCCGTCTCGCGCTCCCCGCGGAGGGCGCGGTCGGCCGTCAGCACGACGTCGGCCCGGTCGCTGGCGAGGTGGAGGACGGCATCCTGTCGGTCGAAGGTCGGCGACTCGAACGGCGACAGGGCCGTCGGCTCGGGGAGGTCGACCCCCTCGGGGAGCGACGCGTCGAACCGGTCGAAGTAGGCCGGGGAGTAAGCGAGCGAGTGGAGGAGCCCCTCGTGACGCCACGCGTAGGCGCGGTCGAGGGCGGTAAGCGACGCCGCGAGCGCCTCCCGGTCCCCGTCCGTCGGCGGCCCCTCGACGTCGAAATCGAGGTACAGAAGGATCTGGTGGGCGGGTAGCTGCGTGTTCCCGTGATCGTCGTGGCGAACGTACTCGCGCCACGCGTGCTGTCTGGGCGGTTTGGATGCGGGATCGCCCGTCGGGACGGGGTCGTCGTCGGTGCGGTCCAGACAGGCGCTCAGCGCGCTCGCGCCGCCGAGTGCGACGGCCGCCTTCAGAACCGCGCGCCGCGATCGGTCGCCGTCGGTGGACATCGGTCGGCGGAGCCTTCGGGCCTCGACGGGAAGCGGGTTGTGGTGTGGCTCTCGAAGGCTACTCGTCGGCGACCAGTCCGTCGACGAGTCGCGTGAACCGATCGACGAGTCGCTCGGGGAGGGTGGGTTCGACCTCGCGGAGCGCGCGGGCGGTCGCCCCCGGCCGCGACAGGGCGAGGGTCACGCGGCCGCGTTCGTCGCGTCGCTTCTCGACGAGGCCCTGTTCGACTAAGTGATCCAGGTGCCACTCCAGCGTGCTCCGGGCGATGCCGAGGTCCGCCGCGACGGCCCCCGGTGGACTCGGCCCCCGGTCGATCAGGGAGAGCAACGCGTCCCGCGCCGTCTCCCGTCGCAACACGGCGATGGCCCCCCGCTCCGCCGCGTCGTACTCCGGCGTGTAGTAATGCGTGCGGCCGTACAGCGGCTCCGCGACCAGGTCGCCCGCCCGGCGGAGCTTCTTGAGGTGGTACTGGGCCTGCCCCGTCGCCAGATCGAGTTCGCGGGCGAGCCGGTTGAAGTGGTCGCCCGGGTTGGCGGCGACGTGTCGGCGGATACGGTCGCGCTGGGTCGTCACGAGGCCGACACCTCCCGGTCGACGCTCCGGGCGTAGTACACCGCCGCGACGACGAGCGCCACCAACACCACGTCCAGGCCGTGTTCGAAGAGGTGGTGATCCGCGGGTGAGAGTCCCCCGAGCAGGCTCATCCCGACGACGGCGGACCGACCGAGCAGCGCGGCGAAGGCGGCGACGAGCAGGAGGTAGGGCCGGGAGCGCCGCTGCACGAAGGCGGCGAAGGCCACCCCGAGGAGCACGGCTGCTCCGAGCGTGGCGACGACGACGACGGCGACCAGCCCGGGCGACCTAAAGCCCGCGTCGGCGACGGCGTGCAGAGGCAAAGACGGTTCCATGTGCGCCCGTTCGGACCGGGCGCACCTGAACGCTTCGTCGTGGCTGCCGCTCGCCGTCGACGTCCGCGGAGAAGTTTTGCGTGGGTGATGTCCCGGATGGGAATCACCTGCATCGGTGGGCGCGAACGTCCGTTCGCGTCCGTGCGATGCGTGGGACCGGATTTGAACCACGGTCGAACGCTCGCGCGTTCTCCCTGATTCGAACCCGGGTGTGCATCCCCGGCCGCTCACGTCCGTTCGCGTCCGTGCGATGCGTGGGACCGGATTTGAACCGGCGGACCCCTATGGGACAGCGCCCTCAACGCTGCGCCGTTGGCCTAGCTTGGCTACCCACGCTCGCAGTGTTCTGTGTTTCGTCGGTACGCATACCACCGTTGTCGGGGGTATTTGAAATGGCTTTCCTTTTGCCCGTCGTCGTTCGGTGGCCTCCGTCGTGGCGCCCGCACCGAAATCCCCGACGTTTTGTGAGTTGCTACCCCACCGTCGGGTATGCAGCTCGACGCACGGAACCGCGTGCCGGCACTCACCGCCGTCCTCACCGCCGCGTCGCTCGCTCTGGTGTTCGGCGCGGTGCTCGGCGCGATTCCCCGCGGCGCCGTTCCGCGCGCGCCCGAGGCGGTTCTGACCGCCATCCCCCACGTCAACGCCGCCGTCAGCGCCGTCGCCGTAGTCACTATCGCCGCGGGCATCGCCTTCGCCCGCCGCGGCGAGTTCGACAGACACCGCGCGATGATGCTTACCTCGGCCGCCCTCTTCGCCGTCTTCCTCGTGCTCTACCTCTACAAGGTGACACTCGTTGGGCCCGCGGAGTTCCCCGGCCCCGACGCCGTCCGCCGCTGGGTGTATCTCCCCCTCCTCGCGGTCCACATCCTCCTCGCCATCGTCTGTATCCCCCTCCTGTACTACGTGCTCCTGCTCGGGACGACACGTCCGGTCGCGGCGCTCGCCGACACCGCCCACGCCCGCGTCGGACGGGTGGCCGCGGCGCTCTGGCTGCTCTCCTTTGTCCTCGGCAACGTCGTCTACGGCCTGCTCTATCTCCGCTACTGACCGACCACGGGTCGATCCCGTCGCAACCGACCGTAACGGTACCCGAGGAGACCGGCGCCGAACCGGTGTCACTCCACGTACAGCGAGTAGACGATGACCGCGAAGCCGACGAGGGTGAGTCCGCTCTCGATGACGACCGAGTGCGTGAGCGAGAGCGCGGTGAACTGATGGCCGACGCCGGCGAGGAGCGCGCCGACGGTGACGAGACCGAACCCGATGCCGAGCGCCCGGAGCGCGGGCGTCCCGGTCCGACGGTAGGCCTTGAGCGAGAGGAAGGTGATGAGGCTCCCGAGCAGGAGTGTCCCCGTCTTGACCGCCATGAGCGCGATGTCGATGTGGCTCATGTTTCCTTGCGAACCTCCCCCCACAGTGACGCGAGGCGCTCGTCGGCGCTGTGAGACGGCCGGTCGATACTCACGTCCAGGTCGCGCTGCTCGGTCACCCCGATGGTGACGGCCTCGAAGTCGACCTCGTAGCGCGTGGCGTGGTGACCGTCCGGTCTGATCTCCGTTCCCTCGACGAGTAACGATGCTTCGGTCAGTAGGTCGAGTTTTCTGTAGGTCGTAGACATGGGGATATCACATTCCTCCGACACCTCGGTCGCCGTCATCGGCTCGTCGAGGTGCCGAATGATGGTCCGGCAGTCGGCGTCGTCGAGAGCGTCCAACACCGACTGCAGGTCGGGCGGATCGTCGCCCGACAGCGGATCGCGCACCATACACACCCCTCGCCGAGGAACTCACTTAGGCCCGCCGTTTCCCGGAGCGCGACGACGACACGGAGACGATCGAACATGTTCGGACACAGCTTTTCGGGTGATACTCACGTATGTGTAGTCGTCATGAGTACGACTACCGATTCCGAGGGCCGGACGGATCCACGAACGACGACGGTGGCGCTCCACGCGACCGGACACGTCCGCGACGCGATGGACCAGCCCCACCAGGAGTTCACGTTCGAGGGGCATACCCTCCGGGACCTGCTGGAGAAACTGTTCGACGAACAGCCCGGGCTCGCGGAGATGCTCGTCGCGGAGACGGAGGCCGAGGCGACGACCGACGGGTGGGCGAAACCCCCGGAGAACCTCCCGGGCACGTGGCACAAGAATCCCGAGGGCGAACAGACGAAACCCTACGCGCGTGTGCTGGTCAACGGGAAGTTCAACGAGGTCCTCGACGGGTTCGACACGAAAATCGAGGACGAGGACCGCGTGAGCCTGGTCTACCCGTTCATCTTCTGCTGTTGACTGCGCGGCGTTGCCGCGTCACCGTCGGAGCGACCGTTCGTCGCCCGTCCGCCGGCCCTTTTATGCACCCGGCCGAACCGGTTCGGTCGCGGACCCACCCGTCAGGAATCGACTGACCGGTTGATACGGGTTGCTCCCGATGATCCAAACAGAGGTGACACCCGATGTTCGAAACCACCCGTCGACGGGCGCTCCAGGCGCTCGGTATCGGCGGCGCGGCGACAGTTGCAGGGTGCAGCGCCGAGGCTCCGAGAGCCTCTGAAGCCGAGACGCAGCGACAACAGGTCGAACAGACGTCGACGCCGACTACCGACCAGGTGGCTGCCGATCCCACCGACATCCCGGGTCCGATCGATCGGGACGAGCCGACGACGCACGAGGTTACGCTGACCGCCGAGGAGGTGACCGCCGAGATCGAACCCGGCGTCACCTTCGACTTCATGACGTTCGACGGGGAGATTCCGGGCCCGATGATCCGGGTCCGGCAGGGGGACACCGTCGACCTGACCTTCGAGAGTCCTTCGGGTAACGCGCTGCCACACAACGTTGACCTCCACGCCGTCTACGGTACCGGCGGCGGGGCGGTGGCGACCACCGCCGCACCCGGCGAGGAGAACGCCATGCGGTTCCGGGCCGACTACCCCGGCGCGTTCATCTACCACTGTGCCGTGCCGAACCTCGACATGCACATCAGTGCCGGGATGTTCGGCATGATCCTCGTCGAACCGGAGGGGGGACTCCCCGAGGTGGACCGCGAGCTCTACTTCGGCCAGCACGAGGTGTACACCGACGGCGAGGTCGGACAGGAGGGCAAGCACAGCTTCGACATGGCCGCGATGCGGAACGAGAACCCGACCTACGTCCTCCTGAACGGCGAGAAGTACGCGTGGGCGGCCGCCAACCGCGGCCCGATCGAGGTCCAGCAGGGCGAACGGGTGCGCGTGTTCATGGTCGACGGCGGCCCGAACTACTCCAGCAACTTCCACCCGATCGGCAACGTCTGGAAGCGGGCCTACCGCGACGGTGGCATCCCCGAGGACGGTGACTTCGAGGCGTACGCCGACAAGAACATCCAGACGGTGAAGGTGCCGCCCGGAAGCTGTATGATCGGCGAGATGGACACGCCCGTCCCCGAGCGGATCAAGCTCGTCGACCACGCGCTCAGTCGCGTCGCCCGCCGGGGGATGCTCGCGGAGGTCGACGTGGTCGGCGAGGAGAACGAGGACATCTACGACCCCGACGCCCACGGCACCAGCCACGAAGGGGCACAGTACGCCTGACATCCTTGTGGTCGGTGTCGATCCGTTCGCCGTTCCGGCGCGTCGAGACCGACTTATACCCGTCGCGGACAACCGTACTGTCATGCCCACGGCACGGCTCGCGGTGACACTTCCGGAGGACGTCTGGATCGCCGATCTCTCGTCGCGCCATCCCGAGGCGACCTTCCGCGTACTCGCCGCGCTCCCCGACGACGACGACACGGGCGTCGGGCTGGTCGAGATCACGGCCCCCGACATGGAGGCCGTCCTCTCGCAGCTCGATGCGGTCTCCGGCGTCCGGGTCTTCGAACTGCTCCACCGTGGGGACGACCGGGCGCTGATCCAGTTCGAGACCGACGAACCCCTCCTGTTGCTCTCGATCCGTAACTCCCGGACGCCGTTCGAGCCGCCGATCACCATCGTCGACGGCGTCGCCGACCTCGAACTCACGGCCTCGCGGGACCGACTGTCGTCGCTCGCCGACCAGCTTCGTACCTTCGGCCTCGAGTTCGACGTGCGGTCGGTCCGCACCTCGATGGACCCCGAGTCGGTCGTCACCGACCGCCAGCGCGACCTGCTCGAGACGGCGGTCGAACGCGGCTACTACCACACGCCGCGGACCTGTACGCTGACCGAGCTGGCCGATCACCTCGATATCGCCAAGTCGACCGCCAGCGAACGGCTCCACCGCGCCGAGGGCGCGATCATCCGCGCGTTCGTCGCCGACGCGAGCGTCGTCGACTAGTCCTCGTGGCTCGGCTCCCCGTGTTCGGCGCTCGCGTCGTCGGAGCGAGAGCCGCCGGCATCCCGGAGCATCAGGATCAGCCCGAAGACGATGGGCGAGAGGAACGCGGCGACGAGCGACCCGCCGATCGCCAGGGACATCACCTGACTGGCCGCGCTGCCGCCGTCACCGCCGCTCCCGCTCCCCTCACTACCGCTGTTACCGCCGCCACCGCCGTCGCCACCGCCGCCACCGCCGTCGCCGCCACCGCCGCTGATGACCTCCGCGCCGGTGTCGACGTCGCCGACGACGACGACGCCCTTCATGCCGAGCGCCCGGTGGGGCGTACAGAAGTACTTGACGACGCCTTCGGAGTCGAAGGTCTGTTCGAAAGTGAAGCCGGCTTCGGCGGAGAGCTCGCTCTCGAAGTCGCCGCCCTCCTCCGCGACGACGTTGTGCTGTCCGCCCTGGCCGGTCCACTCCCAGACGACGGTGGTCCCGGTGTCGACCTGGATGGCCGCCGGACCGAACCCGAACGCGCCGTTGTTGGCCTCGACGCCCACCTCGACGGTCACCTCGCCCGACCCCGTTTGGTCGACGACGCCCTCGTAGTTGCTCACGTCACTCATCCATCCGTCGAACGGGCCTGACTGGCCCGCGGCGGTCCCGGTCGCTCCCACACCGAGTAGCCCGGCACCCACGGCCCCGGCGCTCGCCTGCAACAGCCGCCGCCGTCCCAGCCGAGCGTCGCGTTCCTCGCTCATGGTCGCCTCCTCCTACACACGACCCCTTCAAAAATATTGCCGGTTTCGGGCCCGATCCGCGGGGTTTTCGGTCAGTTCGGTGACGGGAGTTCAGTCGTCCGCCGGCGCGGACTCGCCACCGACGGCCGGCCGGGAGACGTCGCGGTCGGTCCGCTCGCCCTCGATGTCGTACGGATACTCCCCGGTCACACAGCCCAGACAGAGGTCGCCTTTCGCCCGACCCAGGACGTCGGCGATGGCGTCGATGGAGAGATAGGAGAGGCTGTCGGCGCCGATGATCTCCCTGATGTCGTCGACGCTCTTGTCCGCCGCGATGAGTTCGTCCCGGCTCGCCATGTCGATCCCCATATAGCAGGGGGCGACGATCGGTGGGGCACCGATCCTGACGTGGACCTCCTCGGCCCCGGCGTCGCGGATGAGGTCGACCAACTGGGTCGAGGTGGTGCCACGGACGATGCTGTCGTCGATGATGGTGACGGTCTTGCCCTCGACCGTGCTCCGGATCGGGTTGAGTTTCAGCCGAACGGCGCGTTCGCGCTCGTCCTGTGTCGGCATGATGAACGTCCGGCCGACGTAGCGGTTCTTCATCAGTCCCTCGGCGAACTCCACGTCGCCGCCGTCGTCGCCCGCGGCCTCGGCGTAGCCGGAGGCGAAGGAGCGCCCGGAGTCCGGCACCGGCATCACCACGTCCGTATCGATGCCGCTCTCCGCCCAGAGTTCGCGCCCGAGGTCACGCCGCACGTCGTAGACGAGGTCGTCGTCGATGACCGAGTCCGGGCGGGCGAAGTAGACGTGTTCGAAAAAGCAGTGGGCCGTGTCGTCGCGGTCGACGAGTTGATACGAGTCGAATCCGGAGCCGTCCGGTTCGAGGACGATCAGTTCCCCGGGAGCCACGTCGCGGACGAGTTCACCGTCCAGCGTGTCGATGGCCGCCGACTCCGAGGCCAACACGTAGCCGTCGTCGAGTTTCCCGATACAGAGCGGGCGATTCCCCTCCGGATCGCGGACCCCGAGGACGGCGTCGTCGTGCATGATCGTCAGGGCGTAGGAGCCGTGGATGCGGCCCATGGTTCGCTTGACCGCCCGCACGAGGTCCTCCTCCAGCAGGTTGCGCGCGAGGTCGTGGGCGATCACCTCGGTGTCGCCGTCGGAGGTGAAGGCGTGGCCGAGCGCCTCGAGGTCCGAGCGGATCTCCGCGGCGTTGACGAGGTTGCCGTTGTGTGCGAGGCCGAGCGATCCGGACTTGAAGGAGACGGAGAACGGCTGAGCGCAGGAGGCGTTGACGCCGCCGGACGTCGGGTACCGAACGTGACCGATCCCGGCGGTCCCGTTCAACTGGTCCAGGTCGTCGGCGCCGAAGGCGTCGCCCACCAGTCCCATCTCCACGTGACTGTGTTGTTGGAACCCGTCGTGGGTCACTATGCCGGCCGACTCCTGCCCCCGGTGCTGGAGTGCGTACAGCGAGTAATACAGGGGCCGAGCGGCGTCGCGGTCGGCGAGGGAAACGCCCACGACGCCACACTTCTCGGTCATCCCGTCCGGGGTACGGTGATCCCGCCCGTGTGCCATGAGCGTGGGTAGTGTGCCGCGGGGTAAAAAGGCACGCTATTGGGTACGTTTTCGCCTCGACCCCGAGCGGCGATAGGCCGTATCAGCGCCGCTATCCCTGCTGAACGGCGATCGTGAGGAGAGACGAAAAACGGAGCGTCGGCCCGCTCGGAGCCGGGTTACTCGCCGGCCTTGCTCTGCCACTCGTAGTCGCGTCGCTTCGCCGACTTGCCGAAGCCACACGACGAACAGACCTTCTTCCGGACGTGGTAGGATTTCTCACCGCAACGTCGACATTTGACGTGGGTCGTCTTGTTCTTCTTGCCCTGGCTCGGCGTTCCTGCTCCGGTCATGTACTTATCGTCACGACGTTGTCGCCGCGTATAATGGTTGTGTTGTCCACCTGCTCGACGTTCGGATCGTCGAGGGCGCCCTCGACGATCTCGTCGCCAGGTTCGAGCACGACGTTCATATGCTGGTCGTACCCGCCGAGAAGGCCGTGGAACGCACGGCCGTCCTTGAGATACACCGTCACGTCCTCGTCGAGCGAGGCCTCCAGCACGTCGAGGGGTCGTCCGCCCATGCCATCAAAAGCGGGTGGTCGGAATAATAAACGTACCGAAGGTCGGGCGCCGTCGCTGCCGTTCGCTTCCCGTCGGAACGGACCGGACGACGCCCGGTGATCGCCGATCCCCCAAGACTTATGTCAAATCTGACGTGATTTTCCGGCGGTATGCCCGAGTGCCAGAACTGTGGAGCCTTCGTCACTCGCGATTACGCCCGGGTGTTCACGCCGAACAGCGTCGAGGAACCGCGCGTGTGTCCCCGCTGTGAGGACATGGTCCGTGACGGCGCCGACGTTCGCGACGCTCGCTCACCCCGCAACTCCTAACCCGAAGTGGAAGGGGCGGGAGTCGAACCACGCGAAGCCACGCGCCGACCGGGGTCGGTCGACAGCCCCGCCGGCCACCCTCGTCGGGCGGACGACGGCGTGCGCTCTACCACTGAGCCACCCTTCCACGCTGGCGTACGCCGACGAATCACTAATACGCACCGGCCCGTGGGCCGCTACGCCGACGCCGCCCCGCCGTCGGTACCGGACGGCAACGTGAGGGTGATGACACTCCCGTCGGCGTCGCTTTCCCCGAACGACACCTCGCCGCCCGCGGCGGTGACGGTCCAGTGGACCAGCCAGAGGCCGAGTCCGCTCCCGTGTTCGAGGGGCGTCTCGCTGCCCCGGCGCAACACCGCCCGCTCGTCGTCGGGGATGCCCGGCCCGTTGTCGGCCACCCGGATTCGCGTGTGTTCGCCGTCGTCCTCGACGACCAACCGGACCCACGGCCGTTCGGCGTCGTTGTGTTCGACGGCGTTCTGGAGCAGGTTCTCGACGGCGATGACGAGGAGTTTCGCGCTCGGCACGACCGCCGTCGCCGTCGACGGGAGGTCCGCCTCCACGGCGACCTGGGGATGACTCTCCCGCAGGCGGTTCAGCAACGGTTCGAGGTGATCACGCAGGACGACCCGTTCGGTGGTCTCGCCGACGTCGTCGGCCGTCTCGACCAGCAGTCGGACCTGCGATCCCAGTTCGACCAGGTCCACGGCCGTCGTGGTGATCCGTTCGCCGGCGGCGGCGACCTCCGGGTCGTCACGTTCCCGGAGTTCCTCGGCCCACCCGATGATGACGTTCATCCGGTTGCGGAGGTTGTGTCGCAACACCCGGTTGGCGACCTTCAAGCGCTTCTCGTACCGGTGACGATCCGTCACGTTCCGGTAGCGGAGGACGTAGCCAACCACCCGGTCGTGGTGGTCCGACAGGGTCGAGCAGGTCACGTCGTAGACGCGTTGCTGCTGGCCGACGACCGCCGTCAGGGTCGTCCCGTCGAGGGCGGTAAGCGTCGCGCCGTCGCTTCCAGCCGGAAGGTGCTCTCGGAGCGGACGTCCCTCGATCGGATCGTCGAGCAGCCGTGCCGCGCTCGGATTGAACGTGACGATCCGTTCGTCCTCGTCGAGGACGACGAACCCGTCGTCGGCGTCCGCGACGATCTTCCGTCTCGCGACGGGGACGCGTTCCAGCAGGTCGAATCGGAACAGCGCCAGCGCGAAACAGGGCCCCGTGATCACGAACGCGAACGGCGTGAAATCGACCGGCGGCAACGACGTCCATCGCAGTCCGAGCGAGAACGCCGCGTTCGCCACCAGCGGCGGGATCGCCCCCACCACCAAGAGTCCCGCTTGCGCGCGATACAGCGTCGACCGGAGCGCCGCGACCGCGAGCAGACCGAACCCGATCGGCGTCACGACGTAGGTGTACGCGATGTGGAGCAGATACCCCGGCCCGAACGCGATGTCGAGCGCTTGGAGCGTGCCGTAGGAGACGAGCGATGCGTCGTGCCAGACGAGGCCGTGTGACGGGTTCGTGAGCGTCAGCAGGCCGAAGACCGCCGAATCGAGGAGCATGATCGCCCGGACCGGACGGGTGAGCCAGGCGTCGCGGTTGGTGTACTGGACCGCAAAGAGAAACCAGAGCGTCGGCACCGGTCCCCCGATGGCGAGGGCGACGCGCTGCCAGGCGAGCTGTGCGTCGAGAGTCGTGAATCCGAGTTGAATCCCGTAGACGAGCGCCCACGCGCCGAGCGCCGTGATGAGACCGATAAACGCCTTGGCCCCGGGCTCCGTTCGGTGTTGCCACCCTGCCGCGGCGACGACGAACAACAGCGCCGCCGCCGCGATGCCGACGACGGAGTACAGCGTCGGATCCCACACCACGTCCCGAGGCAGGACTGACGGGGAGATAAACCTGCCGTGGCGGCGTTACTGGAAGCCGATGCGACCGCCGCTGCCGCGCTCGGCGAAGCTCTCGCCGCCGCCGCCCTTGAACTGCTCTTCGATCTGCTCGTAGTAGTCCATGATCTCGTCGGTGATCGTCGGGCGGACGTTCTCCATGGCCTGCCGGAAGTGGCGCATCTCCACGTCCTCGGCCTCGTCGTCCTCGCGGAGCGCGACCATGGCCGCCTCGCGGGCGATGCTCTCCAGGTCGGAGCCGACGTAGCCGTCGGTGATCTCCGCGATCTCGCGCAGGCTCACGTCGGGAGCCAGCGGCGAGTCCTGCGTGTGGATCTTCAGGATCTGCTCGCGACCCTCCTGTTCGGGTTCGCCGATGAACACGAGGCGGTCGAACCGCCCCGAGCGGAGGAGCGCGGGGTCGATCATGTCGGGCCGGTTGGTCGCGCCGATGACCATCACGTTGCCCATCTCCTCCAGCCCGTCGAGTTCCGTCAGGAGCTGGTTGACCACGCGCTCGGAGACGTTGTTGCCGACCTCGTTCCCGCGCGAGGGGGCCAGCGAGTCGAGTTCGTCGAAGAAGATGACCGTCGGCGACACCTGCCGGGCCTTCCGGAAGGTCTGCCGGATCGCCTTCTCGCTTTCCCCGACCCACTTCGAGAGGAGTTGCGGGCCGCGCACGCTGATGAAGTTGGCGTTGGTCTCGTTGGCGACGGCCTTCGCCATCAGGGTCTTCCCCGTCCCCGGCGGGCCGTACAGGAGGACGCCCTTCGGGGGTTCGATCCCCATGCGGTCGAACTTCTCCGGCGAGGAGAGCGGCCACTCGACGGCCTCCTTGACGTTCTGTTTTGGCTCTTCCAGCCCGCCCACGTCGTCCCACGTGATCTTCGGGAGTTCGACCAGCACCTCCCGCATCGCCGAGGGTTCGACCTCGTTGAGCGCGCCGCCGAAGTCGTCGTCCTTGACGATCATCCGGTCGATGAGGCTCGGCGGGATGTCCTCCTCGTCGAGATCGATCTCGGGGAGGTAGCGCCGGAGCGCCTTCATCGCCGCCTCCTTGGTGAGGCTCTCGATGTCGGCGCCGACGAAGCCGTGGGTCTCGTCGGCGAGGTGATCGAGGCTCACGTCGTCCGAGAGCGGCATCCCGCGGGTGTGGATCTGGAGGATCTCCTTCCTCCCTTCCTCGTCGGGGACGCCGATCTCGATCTCGCGGTCGAACCGGCCCGGGCGGCGGAGCGCGGGGTCGACGCTGTCGACGCGGTTGGTCGCCGCGATGACGATGACCTGCCCTCTGGTTTCGAGGCCGTCCATCATCGTCAGCAACTGCGCCACCACGCGGCGTTCGACCTCGCCGGTCACGTCCTCCCGTTTCGGCGCGATGGAGTCGAGTTCGTCGATGAAGATGATCGACGGCGACTCGTCTTTGGCGTCCTCGAAGATCTCGCGCAACTGCTGTTCGGACTCGCCGTAGTACTTCGAGATGATCTCCGGGCCCGCGATGGAGAAGAAACTCGCGGACGTCTCGTTGGCGACGGCCTTGGCGAGGAGGGTCTTCCCCGTCCCCGGCGGGCCGTGGAGGAGAACGCCCTGCGGGGGTTCGATCCCCAACTTCTTGAAGATCTGCGGGTGTTTCATCGGGAGTTCGACCATCTCCCGGACCCGCTGGATCTCGTTTTGCAGGCCGCCAATGTCCTCGTAGGTGATGCCGCCGCCGGTCTTCTCGAACCCCGAGATCGGTTCCTCCCGCAGTTCGACCTCGGTGTCCTCGGTGACCAGACAGACGCCGTCGGGCTCCGTCTCGACGGCGATCAGCGGGATGGCCTGTCCCGGCGAGCGCATGAACGGGTGGTTCGTACTCGACATGACGGGCACGATGTCGCGTTCGACCACCGGGCGCTTGAGGATCTGGCGTTTCACCATGCCGGCGGCGTCGGAGCCGAACTGGACGCTCGCCTCCTCCGGCGGCGCGAGGACGAGTTTCTCGGCTTTCGTCGCCTCCGCTTTGCGGATGGTGACACGCTCGCCGATCCCAACGTCCGCGTTCTGTCGCGTGAACCCGTCGATGCGGACGGTGTCCGTGTTCCAGTCCTGTCTGTCGGCACGCCACACCTTCGCCGCCGTCGTCTCGGCCCCCTCGATCTCGATGATGTCACCTGGCGACAGCTTCAGGTGGAGCAAGGTGTCGGGGTCCAGTCTGGCGATGCCGCGTCCCGAGTCGTTCGGGTACGCTTTCGCCACTTCGAGTTGCACTTCGTTCATGATGTACCCGCGAGGATGGTCGTGACTGGGCGATGATGCGGGATAAGTTTGTTGTTACCCGGGGTTTCGGGGTCCGATTTCGCCGTGGACTGTGACATACCGTAGCATACGACGGGGCGGTACAAACCCCTGCCGGTCCGACGGCGGTCGCAAGCCGTTTGCCCGTCGAACCCGACCGAGGGGGTATGCACACGCTCGCGTTCGACGGCCGCATGGGGGCGAGCGGCGACATGCTCCTCGGAGCCCTGGTCGCCGCCGGCGCCGATCCGGCCGTCCTCGACCCCGTCGAGGCGGCGCTGGACGTCCGATACCACGTGGGGTCGACGACGAAAGCCCGCATCGACGCGACGACCGTCGACGTGATCCTCGACGACGCCGAGGCCGACGATCCGGCTCGGAAGCGGCGTCCGGAGCACGACCCGGAGCGTGGCCACGACCAGAGCCACGACCACGACCACAGTCACGACCAGAGCCACGACCACGACCACAGTCACGACCAGAGCCACGACCACGACCACAGTCACGACCAGAGCCACGACCACGACCACAGTCACGACCAGAGCCACGACCACGACCACAGTCACGACCAGAGCCACGACCACGACCACAGTCACGACCACGACCATACCCACACGCATGCCGAGGGCGCCGGCCCCGACCGCACCTATCCCGAGGTCGTCGCTCTCGTCGAGGGCATGGATCTCCCCGCCGCCGTCGAGCGGAACGCCCTCGCGGTCTTCCGTCGCCTGGGCGAGGCGGAGGCGGCGGTCCACGGTACCGACCTCGATACCACCCACTTCCACGAGGTCGGCGCCGACGACGCCATCGCGGACGTGGTGGGTGTCTGCCTCCTCGTCGCCGACCTCGACGTCGAGCGGATCGTGACGACGCCCGTCGCGGTCGGCGGGGGGACCGTCACGATGAGTCACGGCACCTACCCGGTCCCGGCGCCCGCGGTGACGGAGGTGGTCGCCGACGCCGACTGGTCGATCCGCGGTGGTCCCGTCGACCGCGAACTCCTCACGCCGACCGGGGCGGCCATCCTCGCGGAACTCGCCGACGGCGCCGACCGACTCCCCGACCTCGCCGTCGACACGGTCGGCTACGGCGCCGGCGACGCGGACGTTCCCGACCGCCCGAACGTACTCCGGGCGCTCGTCGGCGACGGCGGCGGCGGGCTGCGTCGGGAGTCGATCACGGTCCTCGAAACCAACCTCGACGACGCCACGCCGGAGGTCCTCGGGGCGCTGCAGGAGACGCTCGCCGAGGCGGGGGCCCGCGACGTGTCGATCCTGCCCGCGACGATGAAGAAATCGCGACCGGGTCACCTCGTCAAGGTGGTCGTCGACCCCGCGGACGCCGAGCGGGTGGCGCGCCGTCTCGCCGAGGAGACGGGGACGCTCGGCGTCCGGGAGGGGAGCGCCGGGCACCGCTGGGTCGCCGACCGGCTCTTCGAGACGGCGACGCTCGACGTCGACGGCGAGGACTACGACGTGGCGGTGAAGGTCGCGACCGATGCCGACGGGACGGTCTACGACGTGAGCGCGGAGTACGACGACGCGCTCGCGGTCGCCCGTGCGACGGACCTGCCGGTCCGCACCGTGTTGCAACGGGCCGAGGCGGCGATCCGGGACCGGTAGGCGACACCGTTTCGAGGCTCCGCGTCGAGCGCCCGACATGGAGCGAGAACGCGTCTCCTCGGGTACAGAGTGGGAATCGGCGGTCGGCTACTCGCGGGCGGTCCGCGCCGGCGACGAGATCCACGTCTCGGGGACCACGGCGACCGACGACGACGGCGCGGTGGTCGGTCCCGGCGATCCCTACGCACAGACCCGTCGCGCGATCGAGAACGTCGACACGGCGCTCGCGGCACTCGACGCCTCGCTGTCCGACGTGGTGCGGACCCGGCTGTTCGTGACCGACATCGACGACTGGGAGGCCATCGGTCGCGCCCACGCCGAGGCGTTCGACGAGAGCGAGGAACGACGTTCCTCGGGAGGGCGGCCGGCCACGACGATGGTGCAGGTCGAGCGGTTGATCGACCCCGAGATGCTGATCGAGGTGGAGGCGACGGCGCGCGTCTAGTCGCGGTGCTCGTCCAGCGCCTCCTCGACGGTGAGGTCGCCGACGGCGACCCGGCGGGCGAGCGCGTCGTCGATGGTCCGGTCGTCAGTCGAAACGCGCCGCGAGCGGTCCTTGATCCGCTGGAGTTCGCCGGCGGTGGGTTCGATCTCCCGCGAGTCGACCCGTTCGCCCTCCAGACGGGCGATGTTGACCGCGGCGAGGACGTCGCCCATCCCCCGAGTGCCGGTTCCGAGGTAGGGGGTCGTCCCCGTCTCGTCGACGAGTTCCACGGTCACGTCGTCGAGGTCGTCGACGAGTCGGGCCCCCTGGATGCGGGCGCCGTCGCCGATCCGGACCAGCGGGTCGACCGCGTCCGCGACCTCCCGGCGGATCGTCTCGACGGCGTCGGCGAGGGGGACGTGAAAGGCCGCGACGACCGTCTCGCCGGCGAGGACAGCGACTCCCGGCCGGGTGCCGGGATCGACCCCGACGACGGTCCGGCCTTCGCCGCCACGCAGGAGTGCGAGTGCCTCGTCGACGGCGCGTCTGGCCTCGTCGGCCGTCGCGGTGACGCGGTCCACGTCGGCGTCACCGTCGATGTGGTCGTCCGGCGCCGTGACGACGACCGACGTCCCCTCGGGCAGGTCGTCGTCCGGTTCGACCGTGGTGAACGCCACGCCGCGCTCCCGGAGGAGGTCGACGACCTCGTGGTACAGCTCGAAGTCCGCGGTGGCGACGACGATCACGACCTCCCTTCGACGCCGCGGCGGTAAAACGTATCGCGGTCGAGCGACGACCGCGGTGTCGAGGGTTTATGACCCGGAACGACCGATGAGGTGTGTGTCCGAGTCAGAGCCAGCGCCAGTGTCGACCGGCTGTGCCCCGCTCGACGACCTTCTGGGCGGCGGCTTCGAACGCGGTACCGTCACCCAACTGTACGGTTCGCCGGCCGCCGGCAAGACGAACGTCGCGCTCTCCGCGGCCGTCCAGGTCGCCGCCGAGGGGGGGACCGCGGTGTACATCGACACCGAGGGGCTCTCGGTCGAACGGTTCGGACAGCTCGCGACGGGGGTTCTCGGTGACGACGGGGACCTGGAGGCGGTTACCTCCCGCATCGTCGTCACCGAGGCTCACGACTTCGCCGAACAGGAAGAGGCCGTCCGCGACGCCGCCGACTTCGCCTCCCGGGCGGAGCTGATCGTCCTCGACAGCGCCACGGGCTTCTATCGGCTCGAACGCCGCGACGGCGACGAGGGCGAGACGCTCAGACGAGTGGGGCGGCAGGTGACCCACCTCTTGTCGCTCGCGCGGAAACACGACCTCGCGGTCGTCGTCACCAACCAGGTGTTCACCGATCCCGACGCCGACCGGACGCGAGCGCTCGGCGGGAACACGCTCAACCACTGGACGGGGACGGTCGTCCGCCTGGATCGGTTCCGCGGCGGCAACCGGCGAGCCACGCTGGAGAAACACCGGTCGAAGCCCGCCGGCGAGACGGTCACCTTCCGCATCACCGGCGACGGCCTGGCCGCGGGCGAGGAGAGCCTATAGTTCGCCGAGTTTCCGGAGCAGTTGCCCGCGGTACTGCTCGTCGGCCCGAAGTCCCTTCAGTTCGAGGACGTTTCGCTCGAGCGTGTCGGCCGCGACGTGGAAGGCGTGATCGGCGCCGTACCCCTCGCCGGAGCCGGCGACCTGCCCGTGGTTGGTCCGCAGGCGGATCTGACACTGGATCAGGGGCGTTCCACGGAGCTTCTCCTTGTGCTCGTGGAAGCGCACGTGGGCGTGGTGGACCTGCATCTTCTGGTACTTGTCCGCCACGTCGGTGATGCCCTCGACGATCTCCTCGCGGGCGATGGTGTCGAGCAGGGCCACGTTGGTGATCTGGACGTCCATCTGTCCTTCCTCGGTGAAGGTGAGCGCGCGGAGCACGTCGGTCTTGGTGAGCACGCCGGCCACCGTCCCGTCGTCGGCCTCGGTCGGCGTGACCACCAGACCGGACACGTCGTTGTCGAGCATCGTCCGCACGGCGTCCTCGACGGTCTCGTCGGCGGTCGTCGTCAGGACGGGGCTGGTCATCAGGTCGTAGACGGGCAGATCGAGCATCCGATCGAGGTCGCCCCGGCGGTCGCCGCGACCCTGCCGGTCGGCGTCACGGACGACGAAGTCGACGATGTCGTGGGTGGTCAACACGCCGGCGAGCGACCCGTCATCGTCGTCGACGACGGGCAGTCGCGAGACGCCGTGCTCGCGCAGTCGGTTGATCGCCTGTCCGACGTGGGCCTTCTCGCCGATGGTGATCACGTCGTCGGTCTGGATCTGTTCGACGGTCAGCGCGTCGAGGCTGTCGAGAACCGCCTCCAGGATGGCGTCGGCGGTGACGATCCCCCAGAGCTTCTCGCCCTCGTAGACGGGGGCGACCTTGGTTCCCCCCTCGACGAGGACCCGGGCGACCTCGCGGACGTCCTCCGTGCGGTCGACCCGCGGGGCGGACTTCATCAGCACGTCGGCCTTGGTGTCGTCTTCGATCCGCGATCGAACCAAGTCGCGTTCGCCGATGACGCCGGCGTACTCGCCGTCCCGAGTGACGATGAGCCCCTTGGGGTTCTCGCGTTCGAAGATGGAACGGACCTTCCCCAAGCGCTCGCCCGCGTCGACTTCGATGTATTCGGGAGTCGCAATATCGGAGATATCCATAGCTACACGTGAACCGCCCGGTGGCTTGAAAGTTGTTTCTTGCGCGTGCCGGCGTGGAACCGCGGTTGTCACCGGTAGCTCGGTACGATGCAGGGGAAGTGGGTTGGGGCGGATTCGAACCGCGAGGACTCGCTTCGCTCGTCCTCTGGGACCGAATCCGCCGACCACTTCGACGACGAACGGACTCCTCGCTTCGCTCGTCGTCGTTGCGTCGGCAGAAGTGGGTTGGGGCGGATTCGAACGCTGGCGGACTCCCGCCGGTCGTCCGCTGCCTCCCGCCTCGCTCCGCTCGGCGGGAACGCCGGCCTGTTCCATCCCTCCTTCAGGAACGTCAGGAAAACGAGTGGGTTGGGGCGGATTCGAACCGCGAGGACTCGCTTCGCTCGTCCTCTGGGACCGAATCCGCCGACCACTTCGACGACGAACGGACTCCTCGCTTCGCTCGTCGTCGTTGCGTCGGCAGAAGTGGGTTGGGGCGGATTCGAACCGCCGGCCTGCTCCGTGTGAAGGAGCCGTCATAACCGGGCTAGACCACCAACCCGCGCAGTACGTCGGTACCGGCGACGCCGACTTAAGGATTGTCTTACTCGCCCGAGCGGTACCGACGGATGCGCTCGCGGGCGTCCTCGATGGCCGTCTTCGCCTCGCCCTCGGCCCGGGATTCCAGTTCCTGCAGGTCGTCCTGTAGCTTCTCCAGGCGCGACGGTTCCGGCTCCTTCTCCTCCCCGGTGAGCTCCCGGAATCGCTCCTCCAGCGGATCGAGTTCCTCGATGACGCCTTCCTTCGCGTGCTCGCCGGCGCGGCCGATGTAGTACAGTGCGTCTTCGAAGTGTTTGTTCATATGTGACCAGACGTGGACGACAAATATAGCTCTTGTGGGGGATGACCGGCCGTCGGCACGGGGGCGCGGTGGTGTGTCGCCCGTTCAGTACGTCGGGCGGTCCTCGCGGACGCCGTCGCGGGCGTTGACGAGGCGACCGAACGTAAACAGCGCGTCGGAGAGCCGGTTCAGGTAGGCGACGGCGACGGGGTTCACCGGGTCGGCGTCGGCCAGGTCGACCGCCCGCCGTTCGGCCCGCCTGACGACCGTTCGGGCGTGATGGAGGGCGGCGCCGGCCTCGCTCCCGCCGGGGAGGACGAACGACTGCAGCGGATCGAGTTCCGCCTCGGCCTCGTCGATCCACGCCTCCAGTTCCTCGACGTGGGCCTCGTCGACGGCGGGGTCGTCGTCGTCCGGGTCGGGGTTCGCGAAGTCCGCTTGGACGATGTGGAGGTGGTTCTGGATCCGTTCGAGCCGGTCGTCGACGTCGTCGTACCCCGACGGTCGGATCGTCCCGATGAGGGCGTTCGCCTCGTCGACGGTGCCGTAGGCCTCGATCCGGGAACTCGTCTTCGAGACGCGGGACATGTCCCGCAGGTCGGTCATGCCCTCGTCGCCGCGGCCGGTGTAGACCGTCATGCCAGGGTTCGCTCGACGTACTGCAGGATGTTGTCGCTCTCGGCCATCGTGACGCCGTGGTCGTCGTCGACGAGGACCGGGACGCCTCGCTGGCCGCTGACTCGCTTTACCTCGTTTCGTTCCGAGTGGAGCGCCTCGACCCAGACGGTGTCGTAGGTGACGTCGTGTGCCGCGAGCGCGTCGTGGATCTTCTCACAGTACGGGCAGCCGTCGAGCGCGTACAGCGTGATCGACATACCGCGGGTTCGGTCGCTGCGGTCAAGTAGCTTGGCCCACGTGACGAGCGAAATAGATATATACGTCGCCGGCGCGTCCGTGTGCCTCACTCACACGGCAAAATACCCGTGTAAGACCGTTAACGACCCGAATTCGGGCGTTTCGGGGCCAAAACGTTTATAACTGTCACGACCGTACCTTTGGTTAAGGACCCACCCGCCGTTCGTCTCTTCGCTTCTCTCTCGGTACGGGGGCATCCGACACCAACCATGAGCGAAACAACGACATACAGTACCACGGACGCGGCCGAGCGAGAACAGGAACGAACGGACGAGCGGACGGCCCCGAACTGCCCCGAGTGTAGCGGCTCCCTCGTGACCGACGAGGAACACGGCGAGACCGTGTGTGCCGACTGTGGGCTCGTCGTCGAGGAGGACGAGATCGACCACGGCCCCGAGTGGCGCGCCTTCGACTCCAGCGAGCGCGACTCCAAGTCCCGCGTGGGTGCCCCGACGACCCAGATGATGCACGACAAGGGGCTGTCGACGAACATCGGCTGGCAGGACAAGGACGCCTACGGGCGGGCGCTCTCCTCGCGCCAGCGCGAGAAGATGCAGCGCCTGCGGACCTGGAACGAGCGGTTCCGCACCCGTGACTCGAAGGAGCGCAACCTCAAACAGGCCCTCGGCGAGATCGATCGCATGGCCTCGGCGCTCGGCCTGCCCGAGAACGTCCGCGAGACCGCGAGCGTCATCTACCGCCGCGCGCTGAGCGAGGACCTCCTGCCCGGCCGATCGATCGAGGGCGTCGCCACTGCGGCGCTCTACGCCGCCGCGCGCCAGGCCGGCACCCCACGAAGCCTCGACGAGATCGCCACCGTCTCCCGCGTCGAGAAGATGGAGCTGACCCGGACGTACCGCTACGTCGTCCGCGAACTCAAACTCGAGGTCAAACCCGCCGACCCCGAGCAGTACGTCCCGCGCTTTGCCTCCGATCTCGACCTCTCGGAGGAGGTGAGCCGACAGGCCCGCGAACTGCTCCGCTCCTCGCGCGAGCGCGGCGTCCACAGCGGCAAGAGCCCGGTCGGCCTCGCGGCCGCCGCCGTCTACGCCGCCGCCCTCCTCACCAACGAGACGGTGACCCAGAGCGAGGTCAGCGAGGTGGCCAACATCAGCGAGGTCACCATCCGCAACCGGTACAAGGAGCTCCTCGAAGCCAAGGGCGCCGCCGACGCCGCGTAGTCACTGGAAGCCGCGGCCGACGCCGTCGTTTTCGATCAGATCATCGAGTTCCGCATCGAGCAGTTCCTCCGCCTCCTCGAACGTCTCCGAGAGTGCGTCCAGCGGCTCGGGGCGGTCCGCGAGGTCGAAGGACATCGGTCCGTAGGCCGGGCTGTCGACGGCGTCCATCACGTCCTCGAAGAAGTCCTCGGGCGTGGTCGGCGCCTCGGCGTGAACCCGTACCGTCTCGGCCAGCCGTCTGGCCGTCGACTCGGCCTCGTCCTCGTTCTCCGGCGGCGACTGGACCGCGAAGCGCCGGGGGCGGTCCTCGGTCGGGAAGTGAGCGGCGATGTCGTCGTCGAGCGACCGGGTGACCTTCGTGCCGACGCCCCGGACGTCGTACGGGTTCTTCGCGTACGTCTTCAGGTGGTAGACGCCGACGCCCGGATGGCCGAGATAGAGATCCTCGCCGACGCCGTCACGGCGCTGTCCGGCGACGGCACGCCACCCGTCCGGGTCGACGGTTCCTTCGCTCACGTCGTCGAGGATGTCCTGCCACTCTCTGACCCGCATGGGCCGCGGTTGACGAGCGATCCCCGAGAGTGTATCGGTCGCGGAGACGCCCACCTTCATAGGTCGCGGGACGCAAACTCGGGCAATGCCCGAAATCGAGATCACCTCGGAACAGGAGGAGCGTCTGCGCGCCCTCCAGGAGGAGATCGCGCGCGACGTGGTCGGCAAGTACGGCCACGTCCGGCCCCGCGACGCCGTCGAATATCTCCTCGATCGCTACGAGGACGACGAGGAGGCGGACCCCGCGAACGCGGCGGACGACGCCGACGGGGGCGACTCGGTCGACGGCACCGAGGCCGCGACGGCCCGTGTCGTCGACGACGACGACGGCGAGGCCGCGGACGGGACGACCGACGGCGACCCCACGACCGACGGCGACCCCACGACCGACGGCGACCCCACGACCGGCGGCGACGACGCCATGCTGAACGAGATGATGAGTCTGCTGGACACCCACGACGACAAGTGGGGCGAGTCCGACGGCGACGAGCGGTACGCGGTCGAACTGCCCGACGGGACGACCGAGCAGGTCCGGACCAAAGACGACGTGAAGGCGCTCCTGTTCAAACATTACCGATGACGGGGCTCCTCGATGGCCTCCGCGCGTGGCTCGGCTCCTTTTTCGGCGACGGGACTGATGGCGACGACGCGCCCCCGGATGACGAGGATCGGTTCGCGGGCGAGTCCCCCACCGTCGTCCACCGGGACGACCGACCGTTGGAGACGCCGTCGGATCTCGATCCATCGCCCCCCTCGGAGGGTGAAACGTCGTCGGGGACGGTTCCGAACGCTGCCACGACCGAGGACGGCGACGACACGTCGGGCGACGGCGAGGACGTCGAGCGCCCCGACCGGGTGTCCATCCCCGACGCCGAGTCGGTGGCCGGCGGGACCGATGCGCCGACGGCGGGCGAGCGAGCGGTCGACGTCGACGACCCGACCGGCGACCGCGAGATGGCGGACGACGACCCGACCGGCGACGTCGTCTGTGCAGTCTGCGGGACGGCCGTCGAGGACCCGACCGGGGCGTGCCCGCTGTGCGGGTCGACGGACGTGCGGTCGGCCGAAGCCGGGGACGGCCCGCCCGGGTCGCCGCGGGGGCGAACCACGGTCTCGGCGGCGGACGACGAGGCGGTCGACCGCCTCGGCGACGTCCGGAGCGGCGAGGGGGACGGCGACGGTGGGTGACCCGCAGGGTTTTTCGCCGGCGACCGCCCACCCCCGGTCGTGAACCTCCGCGGGACGATCATCGACGTCGGCGAGGTGCGAAGCGTCTCGACGCGACACGGCGAACGCGAACTCGTCGAGGCGACGATCCGTCCCGAGCGCATCGACGGCGAGGGGGCGGCGACGGCCGACGGATCGGTCACGGTGACGCTCTGGGGGAAGTGGACCCACACCGCCGAGCACGCGGGCGAGGGGATGGACCTCCTCGTGACCGAGGCCGAAGAGACGGAGTTCCGGGGCGAGCGGGGATACGCGACGACCGGCGACTCCTACGTCGTCCTCGAACCCGACTTCCTCGTGGACGTGACCGACGTGCGCTCGTGGGTGCAGTGTCCGCGGATGTACTACCTGAACAAGCTCTCGGGCGTGCCACTCGCCTACCCCGTCGTCAAGGGGACCATCGTCCACGAGGTGTTCGGCGACCTGTTGCGGGGCCGTGACCTCGACGCCGCCGTCGCGGACCACGTCGAAGCCGCGGGGCTGGAACTCGGGTTGCTGGGCCGCGAGGCCGAGGAGGTCCGCGACGAGGTGCGCCGGAACGCCGCCGCCATCGAGGGGTGGCTGGCACAGGGTACCCTCACCGACGAGGACGAGTGGCGCTCGGAGTACACGCTCATCAGTCCCACCTTCGGCATCAAGGGACGCGCCGACGCGCTCCGGCGCGGGATGCCGGTCGAACTCAAGACGGGGAAAAACACCAAGCGCGACCCGCGCTTTCACGACAAGATCCAGGCGGCGACGTACGCCCTCCTGCTCGGCGAGTCGGGCGACCCGCCGGACACGGGGACGCTCCTCTACACGAAAAATGCGGCCCTCGACCGGAGCGAGGCGAGCGGCGACCTCTCCCCGGCCAAGGAGTTCTCGGTCGGGCGCGGGTTGCTGGAGTTCGTCGTCCGGACGCGCAACGAGATCGCGGCCGCCGAGGCCGAGCGTCGCGTCCCTACGGGCTACGAGGCCGACGCCAAATGCGAGTGGTGCTTCGAGCAGGACACCTGCATGGTCGTCTCGGGGCGCCTCGATCAGGAGTCCAAGGCCGGACAGGTCGGCACCGCCATCCCCGAGGAGGAACGCGAGTACTTCGAGACGTTCTACCGGGCCATCGAGGACGAGCGCCGGGCGGTCCACGCGGAGTACCGGAAGCTGTGGGAACAGCGACCGGCCGAGCGGGCGGCGGCCGACCGCGCCCTGATCGACTTGGAGCCGCTCGACCGTCGGCAGCTCCCCGACGGCGACTGGGAACTCCGGGCACGGGTCCCCGACGGCGCCGTCTCGAAACTCCGCGAGGGCGACGTCGCCCTCGCCAGCGCGGGCGACCCCATCGACGGCGACGCCGAACTCGGGCGGATCGAGGAACTCGGCGACGAGGCGGTCGTCAGGGTAGACGAACCGCTCGACCTACGACGGCTCGACGTCTACCCCTCGGAGATTTCGGTCTCGCGCCAGCTGACGGCACTCCACGACGCGCTCCTGAAGGGCGACCCCGAGCGGAAGGACGTCCTGTTCGGCCGGCGGGACCCCACCTTCAACGAGGTGGCGGAGACGTTCGTCGACAACAACGATGCCCAGAACGACGCCGTCCGGCGGGCCGTCGGCGCCGAGGATTTCGCGCTCGTCCACGGCCCGCCGGGGACGGGCAAGACCTACACCATCGCCCACGTCGTCCGAGCGCTGGTCGAACGCGGCGAGCGGGTCCTCCTCTCGGCGTTTACGAACCGTGCCGTCGACAACGCCCTCGAAGCCCTCCGGGAACAGGGGTTCGAGGACGTGGCTCGGGTGGGCACGGCGACTGGCGTCCGCGAGGACATGCTCGACGTGCGCCTGGAGCGCCGGGGCGAGCCGAACGACCGGGCGGCCGCGCTCCGGTCGGCGCCCGTCGTCGCCGCCACCACCGCCACCTGTGGCTCCCGGGAGCTCCGCGAGGATTCCTTCGACGTCGCCGTCGTCGACGAGGCGTCGCAGTTGACGGAGCCGGGGACGCTCGCGGCCATCAACCTCGCGGACCGGTTCGTTCTCGTCGGCGACCACCAGCAACTCCCACCGGTCGTCCAGTCGGGCGACGAACGGCTCGCTACATCGCTGTTCGAGCGCCTCCACGACGCGCATCCCGACGCCGCGACCATGCTCGACAGACAGTACCGCATGAGCCAGCGCATCCAGGCCTTTGCCTCCCGGGAGTTCTACGACGGCGCGCTCCGTCCGGCGACCCCCGAGGTGGCCGGCGGGACGCTTTCCGACCTCCCGGGCGTCGACGGGGCGGCCCTCGGTCCGGAACTTCGGCGGGGCGTCCGATTTATCGACCCCGACGGTCGCCGCGAGGGCAACGCCAACCCCGTCGAGGCCGAGCGGGTGGCCGCCGTCGTCGCGGAGTACCTCGACGCCGGCGTCGACCCCGACGACGTGGTGGTGATCGCCCCCTTCCGCGCGCAGGTGGCGGAGATCAGCCGCCGGGTGGACGTGGCCGTCGACACCGTCGACCGCTTCCAGGGGTCGAGCGCCGAGGTGGTCGTCGTCTCCTTCGTCGCCACCGGCGACCTCGACGGCCCCATCTTCGAGGATACCCGGCGGGTGAACGTGGCGCTCACGCGGGCGAAGAAGTCGCTCGTCCTCGTCGGGGACGCCGGGGCGCTGGCGTCGGAGCCGTTCTACGCCCGGATGCTGGACTGGGCGCGGCGGTGACGACGACCCGAGACCTACGCCGCCTCGACGCCGGTTATTTCGAAGCGCGCCCCGCCCGCCGCGCTCTCGGCGGCGCGGACGGACCAACCGTGTGCCTCGGCGATCCGTTCGACGATGTGTAATCCGAGCCCGCTCCCCTCGTCCCCGGTCGAGTAGCCGCTCTCGAACACCCGCTCGTGCTCCGCCGCGTCGATCCCCGAGCCGTCGTCCGCCACGAAGAAGCCGTCCTCGACCGCACCGACCGTGACCGTGACGCCGTCGTCGTTGCCCGCTCCGTGTTCGACGCTATCGTCGGCCTCCGGCCGGCTGTCGGTCGACCCGTGTTCGACGCTGTTCCGCACGAGGTTCTCCAGCAGCTGCTGGAGGCGGGTCCGGTCGGCGACGACCGTCTGGTCCGTCTCGACGGAGAGAGTCGCGCCGTCGGTCTCGACGTTCCGCCAGCAGCGCCGGGCGACCGCCGGCAGGTCGACCGCCTCCGTCTCGTCGATGGAGCGCCCGCTCCGCGCCAGGGTCAGGAGGTCCTCGATCAGGGCCTCCATCCGCTCGTGCGATCGCAGCACTTCGTCGAGGTGGTCGCTGTCACACTCCTGACGGGCCAGCTCGGCGTGTCCCGCGCCGACGTTCAGCGGGTTTCTAAGGTCGTGAGAGACGACGCTCACGAACTCGTCGAGGTGCTCGTTCTGTCGTTCGAGTTCCCGCTCACGGTTCCTGCGCTCGGTCACGTCCTCGATCACTACCGTCCGACCGAGTCGGACCTCGCGATCGCCGAGGCGGCCCGCGTGCGACCGGGTGTGATACACCGGCGACTGCTTGATCCGGTAGTGGCGCTCCCTGCCGTCCCGCCGGAGCGTGATCTCCCGTTCGTCCTCGCCGGCACCGATCGCGTCCAGCAGCGGCGGATACGCGGAGAGTGCCGCCGTGACGGGGGTTCCGACGTCGTCGTCGTCGAGGTCGAGGAGGTCGCGCGCCCGTGGATTGGTATCGAGGACGCGGTCCTCCGTGTCCAGCGCGATGACGGGATCGGCCATGCCGTCGATGAGCGTCTTGCGGGCGACCTGTCTCGTTTCGAGTAGATCGACCCGAAACACGCCCCAGAGCGTGGCGAAACACCAGCCGACGATCCCGACGGTCGCGAGGTTGAACGCCGGATGGATCGGTGCGAGCGACTCCCAGAGGAAGAAGGCGATTCCGAGCAGAAAGCCCACGACGACGGCTGTGATCTGCTCGCGGTAGATCCCGTCCGCGTTCGCCAGTTCGACGGTCAACAGGGTGACGCTGGCGAGGATGATCGCCAGCGAGACGAGCGTATGCATCCAGAAGAGCGGGCCGTAGGTGGCGGTGAACACGCCCATGGCCGTCAGTTCGGGTGGGCCTCGAAGCAGGTCGTGTGCGGGATCGGTCAGCGAGACTGCTAGGATCACCACCACCACGCCGACCAGCGGCCCCGTGACCGCCGGCCGCAGGTACCGCTCGCGCCGCGTGAACTCGGCGGCGAGGTAGAACGACTCGACGGCGAGGGCGGCCGTCAGTGGATACTGGAGGCCCGTGACCAGCTCCCACAGCATCGGGTCGCCGACGGTCGACTCGACGACGCTCGTCGCCGCGTAGGCGACGCCCGTGACCGCCATCGCCAGCAGAGGAGTTCCCCCCGGCCTGTCGCGGTAGGTCCACGCCACGAACGCCACGACCGTCGCTGTCGCGCCGACGACGAGCTCCAGCAGCACGAACAGCGTGAGCGAGAGATCCATCTACCCGAGAGCGTGAGCCGACCTTACCATGACGACCGTCCTATGTCCCACATCGTGGCCCCCCGACCGTCCCCGGCGATAGCCGAATCACCGTTTCCGTCACCCGATCGTATTTGCCACACCGACAAATGTCCGTTGGTCGATCCGTCCGCCCGCCGGGCCGGTCAGTCGTGCCGTTACCCGTCGCCGTCCGCTCCGCGTGGCCCGTTACCGCCGGCGACATCGGCGTCGCTTCCCGCCGACCTCCCGTCGATATCCGCCAGCACCCGCTCGTGGAACTCCCGGAGCACCGCGTCCTCGTCCTCGGCGAGGACGGTGTCGGTGGCGGCGAGGGTCGCCAGGCCGAAGGCCCGCGGCGTGGGCGTCTCGACCGTCCGCTCGCTGATCTCGATTTTCCCCGACCGGATCCCCCGAAGCACGCGTTCGAGCCCCTCGACGTGGAGTTTGTCCTCCAGTAGCTCCCGGTCGGTCTCCTCGATCACCGCGAAGTCCTCCAGGTCGTCGGCCAGCGAGAGGAGCGTCTCGCTTTCGACCTGCTGGCGAGCCGCCGACTTCTCCGTCCCCTTGTACCGTTTCAGGATCATCAGCGAGCGCGTGGCGTCGATCCGGAAGTACCGCTTGCGGAGGTCGGTCCCCCGGAGGGCCGCCCGGAGTTCCGCCCGCACGTCGTCGGGGTCGAGTCCCCGGAGGAGGCCGGCGACGTCGATCCGGCGGTTCAGCGGCATCGAGAGGACGAAGCCGTTGTCGGCGACCGCGACGGTGACGTTCGCCGTCGCCTCGTTGGCACACTTCGCGGCCAGCAGCCGCGAGAGGCCGTCGTTGCACCGCCGCCCGTAGACGGCGTGGACGTAGTACCGGCGGCGGTAGGCCTCCCGGTCGCGTACCTCCTCGATGGCGAGGCGGGTCGGCGTCGAGACGCTCTCCGCGCCGGCGAAGGCGACCTGCTGGTCGTAGAGGCGGGTCAGCGCCCGCACCGCCCGTTCCGACAGGACGTCGCTCCGGAGCCAGTCCCGGGCCGCCGGCGGACCGCCCTCGCCGAGACGGTCGAGGAGGTCGCGCTGGAAGGCGAGGATCTCCCGCGCGAGGTCCGCCGAGAGCGGCAGGCGCTCGGAGTACCACGAGGGCACCGTCGGCCGGGCGGCGGTGCGGTCGACGTACACCTTCGAACCGCGACGGTAGCGGAACTCGAAGCGCTCGCCGCCGATGACGAACACGTCGCCCGGATCGAGGGTGTCGAGGTAGTCCTCGTCGAGTTGGCCGACCCACTCCTCGCCGCCGCGAACGAACACGTCACAGGCGAAGGAGTCGGGGATGGTCCCGACGTTCGTCAGGTAGATCATCCGCGCGAGGCGGCCCCGCTTGCCGATCAGTGGCTCGCCGACCGGGAACGACGGGTGGTGGTGCTCGCCGTCCGGCGGGTCGTTCCGGTCCCGCCAGACCTTCGCGTAGACGTTTCGCTCCTCCAGTCCCTCGTAATCGGCGGTGAGGTACCGAAAGAGCGTCTCGAAGTCGTCGCCGCCGAAGTTCCGGTAGGGGTAGGCTCGGCGGAGGATCGCCCGCACCTCGGACTCGGGGCGAACGCCGTTGATCGCCATCCCATAGACGTGCTGGGCGGCCACGTCGAAGGCGTTCTCGGGGACGAACACGCGGTCGACGAACCCGGATTCGGCCTTGCGGCCCATCACGGCACACTCGACCAGGTCGTCGCGGTCCAGGGCGACCACGCGCCCCTCGACGACCTGTCCCACTTGGTGGCCAGCCCGTCCGACCCGCTGGAGCAACGCCGCGACGGATTTCGGCGAGCCGACCTGCACTACCAGGTCGACGTGGGGCATGTCGATACCGAGTTCGAGGCTGGTGGAGGTGGTCACCACGTCGAGGTCGCCGGCCTTGAGCGCCGCCTCCACCGCGTCCCGGCGCTCGGCCGAGAGGCTCCCGTGGTGACAGCCGGAGTTCCCGTCGTCGTAGCCGTAGCGCTCGCGGAGCGCCTGCAGGACCCGCTCGGCACCCGAGCGGGTGTTCGTGAACACCAGCGTGTTGGTGTGGGAGTCGACCAGGTCGTGGAGGCGGTCGTAGAAGCGGTCGCGGACGACGTCGCCGGGCGTGGCGACCAGGTCGTCGACCGGGCAGTCGATCCGGAGGTCGAACTCGCGGGCGAAGCGGGCGTCGACCACCTCGCAGTCCCGGGCCGGGCCACCCGGTTCCGCCCGCCCGACGAGGAAGTCGGCGACGGTATCGAGGGGTTCGACCGTCGCCGAACAGCCGATCCGGGTCGGCGAGCCCTCGGTCAGGTCTGCCAGCCGTTCCAACGACACCGAGAGGTGCGTGCCGCGCTTGTTCGCGGCGAGCGCGTGAATCTCGTCGACGACGACGTACTCGACGGTCCGCAGTTTCTCGCGGAACTTCGGGGCGTTGAGCAGGATGGCGAGCGTCTCGGGGGTCGTGTTGAGGATGTGTGGCGTCTCCGCGAGCATCCGCCGGCGGGCGGCGTCGTCGGTGTCGCCGTGGCGGGTGGCCTGTCGCACTTCCGTCGACTCCCCCCGCGTCTCCAGTCGCTCCCGGATGCCGGCCAGCGGGTCAGCGAGGTTCCGCTGGACGTCGTTGGCGAGTGCTTTCAGCGGCGACACGTACAGACAGTACACCGTGTCGTCGAGGCCGTCGGCCCGCTCCCGGCGGAACAGTTCGTTGATGATCGCGATGAAGGAGGCGAGGGTCTTCCCGCTGCCCGTCGGGGCACAGACGAGCGCGTTCTCCCCCTCGTGGACGAGCGGGATGGCGCCCCGCTGTGGCGGCGTGAAGAAGCCGCCGTTCTCGGGGACGTACGCCCCGAACCGGTCGACCCACCAGTCGCGGACGGCGGGGTCGAGCAGTTCGAGGACGTCGACGTCGTCCGCCGCGGCGGCCAGTCGCTCGGGGACCTCCGCCTCGGGCCGATCCATCGGTCTTCCCTTGGTGCGGACGACCAAGTCGGTTGCGTCCGGACACGCAACCGACAATATAAGTCGCGGCTGGCGCTATGGTCGGTATGGTAGACAAGAAGCTCACCCTCCTGGAACTCAACCTCGGCGACGGTACGGTGCAGATCGGTCCCGCGACGCTCGGCGGGTCGTCGGACGACGACGACGCGACCGTCGACGACGAGGACGAGGGCGACGCGGCCGAGGGCTGTGGCTGTCCCGGGCGCAAACTCGGCACACTCCTCCTGGTCCTCGGCGGCCTCGTGCTCCTCGCGGTCGTCGCGAAGAAGCTCCGCGGCGGCGGCGACGACCTCGACGAACTCGAGGACCTCGCCGACCTGGACGAGGAGTGATACCGTCTACGGTACGTCAGTACTGGTGGTTCGCCGAGACGGTCCGGCGAACCACCGGTAACCGGTCACGGTAATCCGTCTGCCCATCCGGACTCCTTAAGCGACGCCCGGTCCGTAGGGGTTCGTATGACGGTATCGAGTGCGCCGGGCAAAGTGTACCTCTTCGGCGAACACGCCGTCGTCTACGGCGAACCCGCCGTCCCGTGTGCCATCGAGCGGCGCGCGACGGTGACCGTCGAGGCCCGCGACGACGACCACGTGCGCGTGGAGGCGTCCGACCTCAGCCTCGACGGCTTCACCGTCGAGTACGCGGGGACGACCGACGGCCGGCCGGACGTGGACGTGCCGGCGTCGCTGGTCGAGGCGGCGATGGGCTACGTCGACGCGGCGGTCGAACAGGCCCGCGAGGCCGTCGGCCGGCCCGACGCCGGCTTCGACATCACCGTCGAGAGTTCCATCCCGCTCGGGGCAGGGCTTGGCTCCTCGGCCGCGGTGACCGTGGCCGGCATCGACGCCGCGACCCGCGAACTCGGCCACGAGCTCTCGGCGCGGGAACTCGCGGACCGCGCGTACCGCGCCGAGGCGGCCGTCCAGGACGGCCAGGCCTCCCGGGCCGACACCTTCTGTTCGGCCGTCGGGGGCGCCGTGCGGGTCGAGGGCGACGACTGCCGGGCCATCGAGACGCCGAACCTCCCCTTCGTCGTCGGGTTCGACGGCGGCGCGGGCGACACCGGCGAACTCGTCGCCGGCGTCCGCGCGCTCAAGAAGGAGTACGATTTCGCGGCCGACACCGTTTCGACCATCGGCGATCTGGTCCGGACGGGCGAACGGCTCCTCGACCCCGAGAACGGGTCGGCCGACGACCGGCTGACGGAACTCGGTCGGCTCATGAACTTCAACCACGGTCTGCTCGAATCCCTGGGCGTCTCCTCGCGGTCGCTCGACAGCATGGTGTGGGCGGCCCGCGAGGCCGGTGCCCACGGCGCGAAACTGACCGGGGCCGGCGGCGGCGGCTGCATCGTCGCCCTCGATCCGACGCCCGAGACGCTGACCGCGCTCCAGTTCACGCCGGGCTGTGAGGAGGCCTTCCGTGCCGAACTCGCGACCGACGGCGTCCGGAGGCTGGAATGACGACCGTCCTCAAACTCGGGGGAAGCCTCGTCACCGACAAGGAGCGCCGGGAGACGCTCGACGACGACGCGCTCTCGGCGGCGACCGACGCCGTCGCCGACGCCGTCGGTGGCGGCGCCCCCGCGGACCTCGCTTTGGTCCACGGCGCCGGGAGCTTCGGCCACCACTACGCCGAGAAACACGGCGTGAGCGTGACCGAAGGGACGACCGACGCGGGCGCGGCCCTCGAGATCCACGGGTCGATGACGACACTCAACCGGTTCGTCCTCGCGCGACTGCACGACTGCGACGTCCCGGCCCTGCCGGTCCACCCGCTCTCGGCGGGCGCCCGCGACGCCGAGGCGACGCTCGAACTCCCCATCCAGACCGTGCGGACGATGCTCGGCGAGGGGTTCGTCCCCGTCTCGCACGGCGACGTCATCGCCCACGCGGGGAGCGGGACGACGATCATCTCGGGCGACGAGGTGGTGGTCCGGTTCGCGACGGGGCTGGACGCCGACCGGGTCGGCCTCTGTTCGACCGTCGACGGCGTCTACGACGCCGACGGCGCGGTGATCGACCGGATCGATTCCTTCGCGGACGTGGCCGACGCCCTCGGCGGGAGCGACGCCACCGACGTCACCGGCGGGATGGCCGGGAAGGTCCGGACCCTCCTCGACCTCGACGCGCCGGCGTACGTCTTCGGCGCCGACGACCTGCCGGCCTTCCTCGCGGGCGGCGAGCCGGGAACCCGGATCGATTGATACGGAGTACGGTAACTGTTCACTGGTGGTTCGCCGAGACGGTCCGGCGAACCCCCCGGTGATGGCTTACAGTAAACCGTATGGGATCGGCGGTCGTGGTACCACGACCCTCGCAAGGGTTATCCCCGAAGCGGCTGTACGTATATTTGCAATGGCAAACGGTAAGGTTGATTTCTTCAACAACACTGGCGGCTACGGTTTCATCGAGACTGAGGATGCTGACGACGACGTTTTCTTCCACATGGAGGACGTTGGCGGTCCGGACCTCGAGGAAGGACAGGAACTAGAATTCGAAATTGAGGACTCCCCGAAGGGTCCGCGCGCGACCAACGTCGTTCGCAACTAAGACGACTTTCGACCCGTCGCTTCGGAGCGACGGCTCACACGACGCCGTTTTTTATCGGCGGACAAGGCGAATACCCCGGGGCTTGACCCCGAGGCGATTCACCGGACTCACACGACGTAGCGACGGCGCGGTCCGGTCGGTCGCTTTTCACTCGGGGGCCCCGTCGCCTGGCCCATGGCCACCGACGACACCGTCCGGGTCTGGCTCGTGGAGCGGACGTACTCGGACGACGAGCAGAACGTCATCATCCTCACGTACGCGACGACCGATGGCGAGCGGTACTTCCGGAAGGAGCGCGCGCTCACCTCCTTCTCCGATGTCCGCGATACGACCGCGGCGGTCGAGGCGTCCCCGACCGACCTGGGGGACGTCGCGGACGACCGGCGCGAGCAGTACGCGGCCGAGGCCCGGCGAATGGCCGCCGAACACGACCCGGAGGACGTGATCTAACACTCCACGCGGAGCCCGTCGCGGGCGAAGCGCACGTCGCCGTCGTACCGCCGTTCGACCGCGTCCAGCATCTCGTCGTGACGGCCCTCGGTGTGGGGGTAGAGGTGGGTCAGGTAGACCCGTCCGTAGTCGTGGCCCGCCAGGGCGTCGCCGAGCGTCGACGGTGTGGGATGATTCGAGACGTCGACGTCGTCGGGAAACGAGCAGTCGTGGACGAGGACCGCGGAGCCGTCGGCGAAGGCGGCCATCCCCTCGAAGGCCTCCGTGTCGCTACTGATCGTGAGGTCGCCCGCAGCGCCCGCGAACCGGTACGCGAGGCCGTCGACCGAGTGCCGCGTCTCGCGGGCGCTGACGTCGAAGCCGGCGACCGAGAACTCGTGGGCGCCAACCTCGCGCACCCGGAGGTCGACCCGGCTGTCGAGGTAGTCGAAAGCCGAGAGCAGGTCGTCGACCAGGGCCTTCGTCCCCCGGGGGCCGACGACTTCGAGCCAGTCCTCGCCGGCCAGCCACCGCGCCTTCAGAAGCGCTAGGAGGTCGGAGACGTGATCCAGGTGGTGGTGAGTCAGAAGCACCGTCGAGACGCCCTCGTAACCCGCGTCGGTCCCCGCGAGGCGGTGGAGGACGCCCGCACCGCAGTCGACCAGCAGGCGCCGATCACCGTCGTCGAGCAACAGACCGGTCTGTGCCCGGTCGGGGAGCGCCATCGCGCTCCCGGTGCCGAGGAAGGTGAGGTACATGCTCGGCCGTGGGGTGGCGGTTCGGAAAGACGTTCGGATCGTCGGGACGCCCATCGACCCGTCCCGGCGACTCCGCTCATACTGTCTATTGTAAGTCAGTACCGGTGGTTCGCCAGGATAGTCCGGCGAACCACCGGTACACAGTTACAATAATCCGTATCAGTCGAAGCCGAACTCGTCGCCGAGGACGTCGGCCTGGGCGAAGTTCGACCCCACGTCGGTGATCTCGACCTGCACCGTCTCGCCGAGCGACGCGCCGTCGACGAGGACGGCGAACTCGTCGACGTAGCCGACCCCGTCGCCCTCGTCGCCCAACTCCTCGATGGCGACGACGTACGTCTCGCCGGCCGTGACCGGTCGATCAACCATGGCAAACAGTAGCACACGGAGACGGAAATAAGTCGTGGCGACGACGTGTCGGCGCCTCGGATCGCGGATCAGGGCGCGAGGCGGTTCTTCCGACCCTTCAGGTGTTTCTCGTAGTGTTCGAAGGTGGTCGGACACCAGTCGGCGGCCAGGTCGAGGATGGATTCGGTCATCTCCCGGATCTCCCACTGGCTGTCGGCGGCGGCGCGCATGTCCGCGATGTGCATCAGCATCCGGGCGTTGACCGACATGACGATGTTGACCTCGGTGCCGATGGGGAGGACGAAGCGGGCGTCCTCCGGCGGCATCCCCAGGTCGAGCAGTCGCTGGTAGGACTCGACGGAGTCACGGACCGTCTCGCGGAAGACGCGCTTGCGTTCGGCGACCGTCTCCTCGTCGACGGAGCCGCTCGACTGGTTGCGGCCGATCCAGTCGGGATCGACCGCCGACGGCGGCGTCACCACCATCGCTCCCTCCTCGACGTCCGCGGGGTCGACGTCGTCGAAGGAGACGTATCGCATGCTCTGGATGTCGAAACTGGCGTGTCGGTGGCGCGTGATCTGGGCCATACACGACCGGCTGACGCCCTTGATGGCGAAGGTCGCCTGCGGATGCTCGAACGGGCCGAAGTGGCCGTGATCCAGCAGGTGGCCGATCAGCGTCTCCCGTTTCTCCTCGATCGTGTCGCCGTCGATCCCCTCCATCGCCTCCTCGAAGGGGACGTCGCCGACGAACTCCGAGAGGTAGTCGTTTCGCGCCGCCGAGCAGATCACCCGCTCCGGATCGGGCGTCGCTTCGAGCAGTTTGACGTCCATAACTTCGAGGGGGGCGCCGGGCTACTTTAACCATCGGGAGTGCCCCATCGTGGGACCGACGACCCGAGGGGGACGTTTTTGTCCACGCCGCGACGATAATCCCCGATGGAACGGATGCGCGTCGCGGCGTCCGCCGACGGACGACCGCGGACGGCGGTGAGGTGAGAGACGGCATGCAACTGATAACCGTCGCCGCGGTGGCGG
Organism: Haloplanus salinarum; assembly: GCF_009762275.1. Classification (NCBI taxonomy): domain Archaea; kingdom Methanobacteriati; phylum Methanobacteriota; class Halobacteria; order Halobacteriales; family Haloferacaceae; genus Haloplanus; species Haloplanus salinarum. Next base: position 3,117,287 of record NZ_CP034345.1, read on the forward strand.
CGAACGGCGTGATCGGTCGGGACGGCGACCTGCCGTGGCCGTCGATCCCGGCCGACAAGCGCCAGTATCGGGAACGGATCGCGGATTCGCCCGTGATCCTCGGTCGGCGAACCTTCGATTCGATGCGCGACGACCTCCCCGGGACCGCCCAAGTCGTGTTGAGTCGGTCGACGACCGAGTACGACGTCGCGTCGGCCCACCACGCCACCGGCGTCGACGACGCGGTGGCGACCGTCGAATCGCTCGGGAGCGACCGGGCCTACGTCATCGGCGGCGCGGCGATCTACGACCTGTTCCAGCCCCACGCCGACCGGATGGTGCTCAGTCGGATCCCCGACGAGTACGAGGGCGATACGTCCTTCCCCGACTGGAACCCCGACGACTGGAACCTCGCCGACCGCACGGAGTACGAGGCGTTCACGCTCGAAGAGTGGGTGCGGAACTAGTCCCACGGCCGCGGACGCCGCGGAGGCCCGGGGACGGCAATCCGCCGGTTCGACGGTGGGCCCGAGGGACGCGGTCCCCTCGCTACGCGGAGGGATAGCGGAGCGAGGCCGGGACGAACCGTTCAAGCCGCGAGGACCGGTAGGGCAACCACATGACCGATATCGAGAACCTCGCGGCCGACGTGCAGGCGTTCACCAGCAATGCCTTCCTCGTGACCGGCGACCGGACGGTACTCGTCGACACCGGCGCGAACTTCGACGTGGTGAGCCGCGTCGACGCCCGGAGCGACGGCCTCGACGCCGTCGTCCTCACCCACACCCACCCGGATCACGTCGGTAACGTCGACGCCGTCCGCGAGGCCTTCGGCGTCGAGACGTGGGGGTACGATCCGGGTCAGCCGTCGGTCGACCGGGAACTCGGCGGGACGGTCCGCCTCGGCGACGACGACTTCTCGGTCGTCCACACGCCGGGCCACAAGAACGATCACGTCTGCCTGTACGCGCCGTCGACACGGGTCTGTTTCGCGGGCGATCTGGTGTTCGCGAACGGCGCCTTCGGACGGACGGATCTGGAGGAAGGGGACCGCGAGACGCTGATCCGGAGCATCGACCGGCTCCGGGAGACGGTCGATCCCGACCTCGCGGCCCTCCATACCGGCCACGGGCCGAGCGTCACGACCGACGCCTACGCGACCGTCGAACGGGCGGGCGAGGCGGCGCGGATGGGCTAGTCCTCCCGCAGGCCGTAGTAGCCCGGATCCTCCTCCGTCGGCGGTTCGGCGATCACCAGGTCCTCGGCGTTGATCATCACCCACGGCACCGCCCAGTCGACGATGACGGCCTCGGTCCCCTCGTCGACCTCGGCGTCGGGCTCCAGCCCCTGCAACAGGCGGGCGATCTCCCCGATCGTGTACATCCGCTCCGGGTCGAGCAACTCCTCGGGCGTGTAGAACTCACAGGGGAAGGTTTCGTCGAACGACTCCTTGGGTCGTGGCATGCGTGTGGATAGGCGGGCGGCCCCGTAAACGGTACCGAACCTACTCGAAGAAGCGGCCGCGGTAGAACGTCGCCAGATCCATATCGAAGTCGGTCAGACGGAGGATATCCGATTCGGAGAGCTCGTCGTACTCGGCGACGTACGCCTCCGCGTCGCTCTCGGCAGCGAAGGGCAACGGGTTGCGCTGCATCGGGTCGGCTACCCGATCGGCGTTCGTCTCGCGGACGAACCACGCCGACCGTGCGCCGATCAACTCCGTCGTCTCGTGGTCGTGGACCCAGAGCCCCGCGAACGTCGCGCCCTCGTGGGCCGGCTCGAAGTTGCCGGGGTCGACGTAGTAGGCAGCCAGACAGCCCGACGAGCAGAAGAAGACGCGGTCGCCAGCCTCGACGGTCAACTGGGCGTTGTAGTCCGGGAACTTCGCGGGCATCATGTTACAGACGCCACACGACGCGTCCTCGGGAACGGGCGCGGAATCGGTGAGGGCGGCCGTCGAGTCCGTCGTCGTGGGCGTCGGTTCGGCTGTGTCGTCCGTCCCGCCGGTACAGCCGGCGAGAGCCGCTGTCAGCGTGCCTGCGGTGACGACGAGGCGCCGTCGCGTAACCGATCGTGTCATACTGGTTCGAACGTTGTCATCCGGCTTGTGCTGTTTGGTTAGGTCGTCGAAACTGACGGCGTGGTATCGCCACTGGCTGGGTGGGGGCGAAAAAAATCGGATCGGCCGAGTCGTCGCGTTGCGGCTACCGCTTACTCGAACAGTTCGACGGCCTGCTCGAAGCGGGCGCTCGGTTCCTCCCAGTCGACGACCTCGAAGAAGTTGTCGACGAAGTCGCCGCGGGCCGGGCCGTAGTCGTGGTAGTAGGAGTGCTCCCAGACGTCGAGCGCGAGGATGGGATGGGAACCCCAGAGGGCGCCCTCGTCGTGGTTGTCGACCACGACGTTGCGAAGCTGGTTCGAGAAGCTGTCGTATACGAGCAGGGCCCAACCACTGGCGTTGCCGGCGGCGGCCTCGAATTCGCCCTTCCAGGCCTCGTAGGAGCCGAAGTCCTCCTCGATCCGGTCGGCGAGGGCGCCGCTCGGCTCGTCGCCTCCCTCCGGCGACATGCTGTTCCAGAACAGGTCGTGGAGGATGTGCCCCGACCCGTTGTGGGTGACGTTCCGGATGGCGCCCGCCGAGGAGCCGAAGTCGCCCGCCTCGCGGTTCTCCTCGAGGGTCTCCTCGGCGCTGTTCCAGCCGTTGACGTAGCCCTGATGGTGGGTGTCGTGATGCCAGGTCAGCACCTGTTCGGAGATGTGCGGCTCCAGTGCGTCGTAATCGTACGGAAGTGGGTCGAGTTCGTAGCTCATTGGAATAACCTCCACACAGATGATGTATCGGGACGCTGTTAAGCTTTGAGGAAACGCACGCTAACACGCCACACGGGCGTTCGAGCGGATGAACAGACCCTTGTAACGGGGTGGTCGACGGGGGAGTACGATGCGTGGTTGGCGTGGCGTCGGACTGGTGAGCGGGTGGCAGACGGTCGCTAGCCTCTGTTTCTACGCCATCTTCGCCGCGACGGCCTTCCTCCGGACGGAGTTCACGCTCTCGCGAACCCTCGTCGGCGTCACCATCACCGCGACGATGCTCGGCTACACCCTCCTGTTGTTCGTGATGGGGGCGCTGGTCGACGGCTACGGCGAGCGGCCGGTCATGATCGCCGGCCTCCTCGCGCTCGGCGCCGGCGCGGTCGGGGTGGGGGTCGCGCCCACCTATCCGGCGCTCCTGGTCGCGTTGCTGGTGATCGGCGGCGCCTACGCGGCCGCCATGCCCGCGACCAACCGCGCCATCCTCGCCGTCGCGCCGCCCGGTCGCCGGAACCTGGCCATGAGCCTCAAACAGGTCGGCGTGACCGTCGGGAGCGGGCTGGGGGCCGTGCTGGTGACGTGGGTGGCCGCCACGCGCTTCGGGTGGCGCGGGGGCTTTTTCGTCGCCGCCGCTGCGGCCGCCCTCGTCGCCGTCGCCTTCGGCTACTGGTATCGCGGCGACGGCGGTCACGGCTCGCCCGGCCTCCCCGACGTCCGTGGGCTGCTCGCCCGCCCCGACTACCGCACGCTCGCGGCGGCCGGCTTCTTCTACGGCGGCACCATCTTCACCACCACCGCCTACGTCGTCCTCTATCTCACCGAATCGGTGGCCGTCGCCGCCGGCCTCGCGGGGACGACCCTCGCGCTGGTCCAGTTGACCGGGAGCGTCGGCCGGATCGGCGGCGGCGTCCTCGTCGACCGCCTCCCCGCCGGCGACGCCCGGGCGAGCGCGCTCGTCCTCTGTGGCCAGTCGCTCGCCGGCGCGGCCTGTCTCGTCGCCGTCACCCTCGTCGAGGGGCCGCTCGTCGCCGCCGCCGGCTTCGCCGCCCTCGGTCTCTTCCTGTTCGGGATCCCCGCCACCTACTACGCCTGCATGACTGCGCTCGTTCCCGCTGACCGGGTTGGCGAGGCGACCGCCGGCGGCCAGCTCACGATCAACGTCGGCGGACTGGTCGCCCCGCCGGCGTTCGGCTACCTGGTCGACACCGCCGGCTACGCCGCCGGGTGGTACGCGCTCGCGGCCGGGGGCGGTCTCGCCGCGCTCCTGATCGGGTGGTTGCTCCGGTTGACCGAGGCCTGACGGGGCCGACTCACGACGTCCAGCGCTCGCCCCGTCGCTCGTACTCCAGTCCCTCCGCGACCCCCTCGGCCGTCTCGCGGTCCGCGAACCGCTCGATCAGGTGGAGCGCCAGATCCAACCCCGAAGTGATCCCGCCGGCGGTCACCACGTCGCCGTCGTCGACGACGCGGGCGTCGACGACGCGCGCCTCGGTCGCCCGCAGGTCGTCGAGCGCGCCGCTGTGGGTGACGGCCGGCCGCCCGTCGAGCAGGCCGGCGCGGGCGAGCAACATTCCGCCGGTACAGACGGCCGCCAGCGTCGCGCCCGCGTCGTGGGCCCGGGCGAGCGCGTCCGGAATGGCGCCGCGTTCGGCCTCCGCCCACGCCCCCTGCTCGCGGCGGTCGTTCCACCCGCCACCGGGGACGACGACCAGATCCGGCGGGTCGTCGACGGCCAGTCGCCCGTCGGGCTCGATCCGGAGGCCGTGGGACGCCGTGATCCGCTCCCGTTCGTCCAGCGTCACGAGCGACGTCTCGAAGGGTGCGCCCGCGTCGGCCGCCATCCCGAAGGCCTCGAAGGGACCGACCCCGTCCAGTTCGTCGAACCCGTCGTAGACGAGTATCGCCACGGTCGTCATGGCCGGATGGACGCGCTGAACGACCATAGAGTCCCGGGCCGGTTCGTCCGCCTCCGTCGGCGTCCGGCCCCGAGTATATATCCGAGGCCGCCGAACCCGTCGGTATGGCGACGATCAAGGATAGCGTCCACGACCACATCGAGGTGACGGGCGTGGCCGAGGACCTGCTGGACACGCCGGCCATGCAACGGCTCCGGCGGGTCCGCCAGCTCGGGACCGTCTCCCTGGTCTATCCGTCGGCCAACCACACCCGCTTCGAACACAGCCTCGGCGTCTACCACCTCGCGAGCGAGGCGCTCGGTCACCTCGGGGTCGCGGGGCGCACGGCCGAACGGGTGCGTGCCGCCGCCCTCCTGCACGACGTGGGACATCCCCCGTTCAGCCACAACGTCGAACGCCTCCTCTACCGGCGGACGGGCAAGCTCCACGACGACGTGGACGACCTCGTCACGAGCGGCCGGGTGGGGGCCGTCCTCCGGGACCACGACCTCGAGCCCGCCGCCGTCGCCGACCTGATCGCCGGCGACGGCCGGTACGGCCAACTCGTCTCCGGCGAACTCGACGTCGACCGCATGGACTACCTCGTCCGCGACGCCCACCACACGGGTGTGCCGTACGGCACTATCGACCACGGCCGGCTGGTCCGGGAGCTCACCTTCCGGGACGGCGAACTCGTCATCGCGGAGGGGAACGTCCAGACCGCCGAGAGCCTCCTGCTCGCCCGGGCGCTGATGAACCCGACGGTGTACCAGCACCACGTCGCGCGCATCGGGAAGGCGATGCTCCGGCGGGCGACCGAACGACTCCTCGACGACACCGGCCACGACCCGGAGCGCGTGCGCCGCTTCGACGACGCCGACCTGCTGGTGACGCTCCGGCGGACCGACGCGACGGCCGACCTGGCCGACCGCCTCTCGACTCGCGACCTCTACAAGCGGGCCGTGTGGGCCGAACTCGACGACGTGCCCGCGTCGCTCCGCGAGGCGGACCACGATCGGATCCGGGACCTGGAGCGCGAGATGGCGACCGACGCCGACCTGGATCCGGACGCGGTGATCCTCGACGTACCGCCGCCGCCGGGGATCCGCGAATCCTCGTCGCGGGTCGTCGTCAACGGCGAGATCCGGCGACTCGACCGGCAGTCGCCGCTCGTCTCCGCGCTCCGGACCGCGGGTCGCAACCAGTGGCGCCTCGGCGTCTACGCGCCTCCCGGCGCCGTCGACCGGGTCGGCCGGACCGCCGTCCGGACCCTCGGACTCGACATCGACGGCGCGCTCGTCTCGACGGTTCGCCGCGGCCTCGACGCCACGCTCGACGAGTTCGGATAGCTTCAAGGCCCGCGCCCGCCCCACTTCGCACATGCAGGTCGAGGGCACCATCCTCCGGGGGCGCGCGTTCGATCCGGTCGAGGGCCGGATCGTCGTCGAGGATGGCGAAATCGCCGCCGTCGAGGAGTCGGACGTCGAGAGCGACGCCATCGTCTGTCCGGCCTTCGTCAACGCGCACACGCACATCGGCGACTCCATCGCCAAGGAGGCCGGCGCCGGCCTCTCGCTCGACGAACTGGTCGCCCCGCCGGACGGCCTCAAACACCGCCTCCTGCGGGCGGCGAGCGACGCGGAGAAGGTCGCGGCCATGCGCCGCTCCCTCCGGTTCATGGAGCGTTCGGGAACGGCGGCGACCGTCGAGTTCCGGGAGGGCGGCGTCGACGGCGTGCGGGCCGTCCGGGCGGCGCTCGACGGCCTCGACGTCGCGGCGGTCGTCCTCGGCCGGGAGACGGTCGCGGCGATGCACGAGGCCGACGGCTTCGGCGCCAGCGGTGCCCGCGACGCCGACTTCACCGACGAACGGGCCGCCACACGCGAGGCCGGCAAGCCGTTCGGCATCCACGCGGGCGAGCGGGACCCCACCGATCTCGACCCCGCGCTCGACCTCGATCCCACGTTCCTCGTCCACGTCGTCCACCCCGAACCCCACCACCTCGACCGGATCGAACACGCGGGCGTCCCCGTCGTGGTCTGTCCCCGATCGAACCTCGTCACCGGCGTCGGCACCCCGCCCGTCGCCGACCTGCTCGATCGGACGACCGTCGCGCTCGGGACGGACAACGTCATGCTCAACAGCCCGTCGATGTTCCGCGAGATGGCGTTCGCGGCGAAAGTGGGGACCGTCGACGCCCGCGACGTGTTGCGGATGGCGACCGTCAACGGCGCCGAACTCGTGGGCCTGGACTGCGGCCTGATCGAGCCGGGACGCCCGGCGAAACTGCTCGTCCTCGACGGCGACTCCGACAACCTCGCCGGGGCCCGCGATCCGGTTCGGGCCGTCGTCCGGCGCGCGGGCGTCGACGACGTCGACCGGGTCGTGCTGTAGGTCGGGGAGCACCGTCACGGCGGTTTCGCGCCGTTCCGTTACCCGTCCAGGGCGTCGACGCTTCCCGTCGGATCGGTCGCCCCGGATCGCCCGCTCCCGCCGGCGCGTTCGTCACGCACCCGGAGATACGCGGACGCCATGATCCCGTAGAGGAAGACGAAGAGGACGCTACTGAGGGTGTTCGAGACGAGTTCGGCGACGACCGGCGAGCGGGCGAGATCGAGCACCGTTCCGACCGTCCCGACCGCGCCACCGATCAGGCCCGCGAGGATCACGACGACGGCGAGTTTCAGTCGGTGGCCCCGCGAGAGCGCCCAGCTCCGCTTGAGGGCGCCGATCCAGCTCCGATCCTCGACGCCGACCGCGAAGATGAAAAACAGGAAGCAGACCGCGAGGAAGATTCCGGGCAGTAAAAGCAGGATCGACCCGAGCGTCACGGCGACCCCGACGACCAGCCCCCCGACGAGCATCGACAGCGTCGCGCGGCCGAGCCGCCGCGTGCACAGCGTCGGCGGGAACGTCGAAAGCTCCGCCGTCGGACGAGTGAGCGCTCGCGACAGCACGACGAAGTACGCGGAACTGAGGACGATGACGCAGACGAAAAGGACGCCGGCGACGGCTCCGGGGATCGGCAGGGTCAAGCCGAGCAGCGCTTCGAGCTCCCCCGCCGGTCCGGCCGGGAAGATATCCACCACCGCCGTGTTGATTAGCGACTGAGTTAGCAACTGGATGCCGATCAGACCGACGAGCAGGAGGGCGCCGGTCCGGGTCAACACCCGTTCGATACCGTCGATACACGTTCGGCCGAGTTGGAGGGCCATGTGGACGACTCGATTACACGACGACATAACGGTACACTAAGCTCAGACCGCGATTTAACCATCCGGCTCAGGGGTCGTCGCCACGTCCGCGACCGGTGTCAAGAGTTATGTATCGAGGTGTGGTATCAGTGCACATGGTCGCGTACGAACGCATCCTCGTCCCGACCGACGGATCGGACGGCGTCGAGCGAGCCATCGAACACGCCATCGAGGTGGCGACGATCCACGACGCGACCGTTCACGGACTCTACGTGCTCAACTCCGACGCCTACGCGGGGCTGGCGATGGAGTCCTCGTGGGAGAGCGTCGACGGCCTGCTCCGGGAGGATGCGGAGATGGCCGTGGCTCGGGTCCGAGAGATCGCCGTCGAGCGGTCGGAGGCGGACGAGCCGGTGGTCCCCGTCCAAACGGCGGTGGTCGAGGGCAAGCCGAGTCGGGAGATCGTCCGCTACGCGGAGGCGAACGACTGTGGCCTCGTGGTGATGGGCACCCACGGCCGCGGCGGTATCGACCGCCTCCTCCTCGGAAGCGTCGCCGAGGGGGTCATCCGCGCCTCGTCGGTCCCCGTGACGACCGTCCCCGTGGAGGACTAGGCGGGCCGCAGGTGTTCGCAGTCGCCCGCGTGGACGACGCGGTCGCCGTCGTCGGTTCGGACGACCAGCGCCCCTGGGAACTCGACGTCGACGGCCTCGCCCTCGACCGTCCCCCCGGGCGTCTCGACGCGGACCAGTCGGCCGAGCGTGACGGCGTTCTCGCGCCACGCCGGCAGCACGGCGTCGGGGGCGAGGCCGTGGACCGTCTCGACGACCCGCTGGCAGAACCGCCGGCGGTCGACGTCGCCGCCCGCCGCACGGACGCTCGTCGCCCCCGTGGGGAGCGTCGCCCCGTCGACGTCGACGTTCGCACCGATCCCGACGATCAGCCAGGAGATCCGGTCGGCCTCGCCCTCCATCTCGGTCAACACGCCGGCGAGCTTTCGCTCCGACCCGGCGACTAACACGTCGTTGGGCCACTTGATGACCGCGTCGACGCCGGCCTCCCGGCAGGCGCGAGTCACGGCCACCGCCGCCGCGAGGGTGAAGACGGGCGCGTGGGCCGGGGGTCGGTCGGGCCGCCGGAGGAGGCTCGCGTAGACGCCGCCGGGCGGCGAGTCCCAGGAGCGGTCGAGCCGTCCGCGCCCGCCGGTCTGTTCGTCCGCGACGACCAGTCGATCGCTCGCCCCCTCGGCGGCGAGTTCGCGCGCCCGGTCGTTCGTGCTCGGGAGCCGGTCGTGGAACTCGACGGCGTACGGGGTGTCGAGGCCGTAGGCGATGGCGTCGGCGCCGTAGTCGGGGATCGACCGGACGGCGTAGCCGTCGGCGCCGCTCGCCACCTCGAACCCCGCCTCGCGCAGCGCCTCGATCTGTTTCCAGACCGCCGCCCGCGAGACGTCGAGGCGGTCCGCGAGGGCCGGCCCCGACACCGGCCCCTCGGCGGCGGCGAGTTCGTCGAGCAGTCGTCGACGAGTGTCGCGCTCGCTCATTCGAGGACGACCAGCGGGTCGCCCATGTCGACGCTCTCGCCCGCCGAGACCAGCACCTCGGCGACCGTGCCGCCGCTCTCGGCGACCACGTCGTTTTCCATCTTCATCGCTTCGAGGACGAGCACCACGTCGCCGGCCGCCACCTCGTCGCCGGCCGCCACCTCGACCGAGAGGATCGTCCCCTGCATCTCGGCCTCGATGCGCTCGCCGTCGCCGGCGGCCACGCTCCCCTCGCCGTCGTCGGTGGCGGCGTCGGGGCGATCCATCCCACCGCCGCCCGCGGCGTCGCCCGTCCCGGCGTCCGTCGGGAGCGGTGGCGCCCCCCGCTCTTCGAGGTTCACCTCGAAGCGCTTGCCGTTGACCTCGACGGTGAACTCGCGTTCGGTCACCGTCTCGTCGGCGTCGTCCTCCGCGTCGGGGCCCCAGCGCTCGACCGCGCGGTCGATGCGCTCGGGGTCGAGTTCCTCGTCGAGGTAGTTCGTGGTGTGGGTCCCCTCGGTGAACCGCTCGTCGGTCACCATCAGCCGGTGGAAGGGGATGACGGTGTGGATGCCCTCGACGTCGAACTCGCGGAGGGCACGCTCCGAGCGGGCGAGACACTCCTCACGGTCGCCCGCGTGGACGATCAGTTTCGCGATCAGGGAGTCGTAGTCGCCGCCGATCTCGTCGTCCTGGCGCACGGCGTCGTCGACGCGGACGCCGATCCCGCCCGCAGGGTCGTAGGTGTCGAGTCGGCCGGTCGCGGGCGCGAAATCGTTGGCCGCGTTCTCGGTGTTGATGCGGAACTCGATGGCGTGACCGTCGATTTCGACGTCCTCCTGTGCGAAGCCGATCTCCTGGCCCGCGGCGACGCGGAGTTGTTCCTTGACGATGTCGATGCCCGTGATCATCTCGGTGACGGGGTGTTCGACCTGGATGCGCGTGTTGACCTCGAGGAAGTAGAACTCGCCGTCGACGACTTCGTCGTCTGCCCGCGGGTTCTTCGAACCCGCGCTGTCCTCGACGAGGAACTCGACGGTGCCGGCGTTCGTGTAGTCGGTCTCGGCGATGCCCCGGCGGGCGGCCGCCCCGATCCGCTCGCGCAGGTCGTCGGAGAGCGCCGGGCTGGGGCCCTCCTCGACGACCTTCTGGTGGCGACGCTGGAGCGAGCAGTCCCGCTCGCCGAGGTGGCGGACGTTGCCGTGGTGGTCGGCGACGATCTGTACCTCGATGTGCCGTGGCGCGTCGAGATAGCGCTCCAAGTAGATGGAGTCGTTGTCGAAGTAGGCCTCGCCCTCGCGTTTGGCGGCGTCGAACTGTGCCTGGATCTCGTCGGGCCCCTCGACGATCTTCATGCCGCGGCCACCGCCGCCGCCCTCGGCTTTGATCGCCACCGGGTAGCCGTGTTCCTCGGCGAAGGCTTCCACCTCGTCGGGGTCCTCGATGGGATCGGTCGTCCCCGGCACGACGGGGACGCCCGCGGCGTCCATCACGCGCCGGGCCTTCGTCTTCTCGCCCAACCGCTCCATCGCCGACGGCGGCGGTCCGATCCACGTACATTCGCTCTCGACGACCCGCTCCGCGAACGACGCGTTCTCGGCCATGAACCCGTATCCCGGGTGGATGGCGTCGGCGTCGGCCTTCCGGGCCGCCTCCAGCACCGCCTCCTGGTCGAGATACGAGTCCGCCGCCCGGGCCGGCCCCACGTTGTACGCCTCGTCGGCGTAGCGGACGTGCCCGGCGTGTCTGTCCGCCTCGCTGTAGACGGCCACCGTCCGGACCCCCAGCTCCTCGCAGGCGCGCATCACGCGCACCGCGATCTCGCCCCGGTTGGCGACGAGGACTTTGCGGAACATATCCCCCCTTTCAGGCGATTCCCCCGTTAGTGTATCGGTGAACTGACCCGATCGACCCGACACCCCGCCGTTCGCCCCGACGGTTCCGATCCGGAACCGAAACATCCGAAGGGTGGACGATCCGTTGGATCTCCGAGAGATACGTGGCGATAACCGACTGTTCGGTCGATTCGCCGCGTTGGCGCGGTGGCGCCGAATCCAAACGGCCTTATGCGAGTGAACCGCATGGGCTCGTATGTCAGTACGAGTCGGCATCCTCGGTGCGACCGGTGCGGTGGGACAGCGGTTCATCCAGCTTCTCGACGGGCACCCGACGTTCGAACTCGCAGCGCTCACCGCCAGCGAGGACAGCGCGGGCAGACCGTACCGGGAGGCGGCGAAGTGGCGGGTCGACTCCCCAATCCCCGTCGACGTGGCCGAGATGACCGTCCGCGAGACGACGCCCGAGGCGGTGCCGGACGACGTCGACCTTCTCTTTTCGTCGCTCCCCTCCAGCGTCGCCGTCGACGTCGAGGAGGACTTCGCGCGCGACGGCTACGTCATCTCCTCGAACTCCTCGAACGACCGGCTGGCCGAGGACGTCCCGCTGACGATTCCCGAGATCAACCCCGACCACCTCGACCTGATCGAGGTCCAGCGCGACGAGCGCGGCTGGGACGGCGCCCTCGTCAAGAACCCGAACTGCTCGACCATCACGATGATTCCGCCGCTCGCGGCGCTCGATCGGTTCGGCATCGAACGCGTCGACGTCTCCACCCTGCAGGCCGTCTCCGGCGCCGGCTACTCCGGGGTCACCTCCATGGAGATCATCGACAACGCCATCCCCCACATCGGCGGCGAGGAGGACAAGATGGAGACCGAGTCCCGGAAACTGCTCGGCGACTTCGACGGCGCGGCGGTCACCTGGCACGACATGGACGTCGCGGCCTCCTGTAACCGCATCCCAACGCTCGACGGCCACCTGGAGAACGCCTTCGTCGACCTCGCGGACGACCCCGACGTGGACGAAGTTGCGGACGCGATGCGGGAGTTCCCCGGCGTCGACTTGCCGAGCGCGCCGAACCAGCTCATCCACGTCTTCGACGACCCCGAGCGACCCCAGCCCCGGATGGACCGGATGCGCGGTCAGGGGATGCAGATCTGTGTCGGCGGCGTCCAGTCCACCGACCACGGCGTCAAGTTCAACTGCCTCGCTCACAACACCGTCCGCGGCGCCGCCGGCGCCAGCGTCCTGAACGGCGAGTTGCTGGTCGAGAACGGCTACCTCTGATCACTCCAGCAGCCGGGCCTCGGTAAAGGAGAGGTAGGCGAAAAAGGAGAGGGCGAGCAACAACATCCCCGCCTGCATGAACACGCCCTCGTAGATGAACTTCACGACCAGCAGGACGGCGCCGACGATGATCGTCCGAAAGAGGAGGGAACTCAGGAGGACGGTTATCGGCGGCGACACGCTCACGATTGGGCTTCGACCGGCAAAAGGTCGCCGGCCGGCCATCGGACAACGCTCATTACGGTGCCCGTTCGTGTACCCGTATGAGCACTGACGACGGGGCGGGGCCGCCGGCGGACGGGGACGAGGACCTGTCGGAGATGGGCGTCGGCGACGGGCGGGAGAAACACCTCTTGGTGGTGACCGCGGCCGGCAAGCAGTTCGACCACGAGAAGGTCTTCCTCCGGCACACGGAGACGGAGTATCTCGTCTGTGCCGATCCGGACTTCCCGCCCGCCGAGACGACGCGCTATCGGAAGAGCGACCTCCACCGCGCGGAGATCACACAGCACCACTCCAACTGCTTCATCACGACCGCCACCGCCGGCGAGGGGCCCACCCTCGACTCGCTGCGTGGCTTCCGCGCGGACGTGATGGCGCCGACCCGTTCCGGACGGGCGCTCCTCCGCGTCTACGAGGCCGTGAGTCCGCCCATCGCCGCGACGCTCGCTCGCCACCCCGACGCGGGACCGACCCGCGCCGTCCGGTGGCTGGTCGACGCCTGCGGATCGCTGGCCGACCGCCGGGACCGGACCGGTGCCGTCGGCCGGGCCCTGCTGTCCGTGGTCCTGATCGCGCTCTACGTCGTTGGCGTCGTCGTCGCCGCCGCGGGCCACGTCTGGCTCCGCGGCCGGGAACGCGTCGGATCGACGCCTAACTGAAGAACCGCTGGACGTTCTCGCGCGGGGCGAACCCCCAGCCGGATTCGACGACTACCTCGAAGGGTCGGCCCTCGGCGACCTCGCGCAACTCGGCGGCGAGGGCGTCCGTGTCGTCGTTCTCGTGGAGTCGGTAGGCGTTCGATCGGGCCCCCTCGTCGGCCGGGTAGACGGTGAGCTTCGGCCGGCCGAAGCGGCCGCCGCGGTTGAGCACCACGCGGTCGATCCCCTCGTAGTTGAACCAGTAGACGGTGTCGGCCTGCAACAGCACCTCGTCGAGGCCGTGGACCTCGTAAATCTCCTGCATCGCGCTGGCCTCGCGGCGGTGTTTCTTCGTCCCCAGCCCGAACATGGGCGTGATGTAGCTGTACTCGGCGAGGTGAAGCCCGTCGCTCGCGAAGAAGATGTCGGCCATCCGCAGCGGGAAGGAGCCGGCCATCCCGAAGTGGACGTGAAGTTCGGTCTCGATGTCGGTCGTAGGGAGGTCGTCGAACTCGTCGAGGTCGACCTCCAGGTCCGACTCGTCGAGGTCGGCGTCGGGGGCGCCCCCGGCTTCAGACGCCATTCGCACCCTCCCGTTCGGTTCGGTACCCCATGTAGGCAAAGAGGAACGCACCGATGATAAAGAAGGCCCCCGTGAGCGGGTTGACTTCCATGACGACGTAGATGCCGATTGCGAGGCCGACGACGGCCGTCGCGATGGACGCCCGCAGACGCAGCGAGTACGACTCCGTCGACTCGCCGGTTTCGGCGTCGACGTGGTCGCGGCCCACGCGGCGTTCGCCGATGTACGTCGCGATCATCAGTCCGAGGCTCACGACGACGATGGCCGTGCGAGCGCCCGGAGAGAGCTCCGTGCCGTAGGCCCGCCGGAGGAAAAGCGGCACGCCGATGGCGATCAGCCCGCCGAGATAGATGAAGAGGCGATAGGTGACCAGCAACCGCAACAGGGTCCCGAGCGGACGGTCCGGGGACTGCGTCTGGGATGCCATGGTCTCACTTGGCGACGACGGCAATAAAAAACGGTTGGTCGGCGAAGCGGTGCGTTACGACAGGAAGCCGCGCGCGTCTTCCGACCCCTCGACGGTGCCGGAGGCGTTCATCTTCCCGGTCGCGGAGCGATACATCGTGTAGATCTGTACGACGAGCGCGAACACCCACAGCGCGTAGCCGGCCGGGCCGCTCCCGACGACACCGACCGTCGTCTCGAAGGCCGGGAAGTTCAGCCCGTAGGACTCCGGCGAGGTGAGCACGCCACCGATGAGCAGCACGGTGAAGTACCCGAAGAAGCCGGTCGCCCACCACATCGCGATGATGCGGCCCCAGCCGGGCTGGGTGTGTTCGGGCAGTCGCGTCGTGTTCAGGATGGTCACCAAGGCGTTGTACGGCCACATCATCGCGCCGGCGATGGCGGCACCGATGACCAGCAGGATCCACGGCTGCTGGAACTGGGCGACGATGATGAGGATGCCCCACAGCGTGAAGAGCGTGAGCAGGGCGAGGAAGACCCGCGAGAGGTCCCACCCGGCACCGCGGCCGTACCCCTCGAAGATGATGTCCACGCTGTTGCGGACGAAGGCCTCGAGGATGGCGTACTGGGTGCTGAACAGGGCGATGAAGATCACCGCGTACATCAGCTGGGCCTGCAGCGCGCCGAGCTGCGGAATGATCACGTCGAGCCACATGTTGATGGCGCCCTGATCCGTCCCGCTGGCGTACTCGGCGGAGATAGTCATCGCGACCGTCGCGACGATGAGCAGACCGAGGACGAAGGTGAGGAAGTGCTCCTGCTGGGTGACCTTCCACCACTGCTTCCAGCGGAGGAGGTTCTTCTTCGTCGGCTCGAAGGTGAAGCCGCCGTGGACCTCCTCGGGCTCGGAGCCGCGGAGGGGATTCTTGATCCGGCCCTGGTAGGTACCCATGCCGTACCCCTTCTCGCGGGCCCAGATGCCCTGTGCGAGGTTGATATACCCGCCGGCGCCCGCGTACGCGAGGCCGCCGAGGAAGGTTGCGATGTCCATGTCCTGCGGGAGCGCGCCGAAGTTGACGGCCCCGGCAGGGATGTTGGCGAACTGGCCGACCGAGCCGGCGATGAAGGCCAGGATCACCGCGCCGAAGATGGCGACGAACATCAATATCAGTTGGGCCTTCTCGATGGCGTTGTACAGGATCGGTCCGGCCTGGTAGCTGAGCCAGATCAGGATCATCGTCGCGACGCCGATGACGGCCCAGTTCCCGCGGGGAACGATCCCGGTCCAGACGGCCAGTACTTCCGACGCGCCGGCCGCCCAGCCGGGCCACCCGACGTGGAAGAAGCCGGCCACGAGGAAGAACCACGGCCAGAAGCTGTTCATCCGGTCGAACGCCCGGAAGATGCTCTCGCCCGTGGCGATCGTCCAGCGCTGGATCTCCGTGTTGATGAAGAACTGGGTGATGACGCCGACCCAGAAGGCCCAGTACAGGCCCCACCCGTTCTGGGCGACCAGCGTCGGCCAGAACATCGTCTCGCCGCTCCCGAGCGACGCACCGAGCATGATGGCGCTCGGTCCGACGAGGTGGGACACTTTCGGGACCTTCGGCATGTCGTATTTCCGGAAGCCCCATTTGCCGTCCGTACTCGGGTACTCACTCGTCTCGGGTGCCACCTCGAGGTCGTCGTAGTCGACGTCCCGGTACACCGTCGCACGATACTGTTCACCGACTTCGGCGGTCGTGTGGACGTCGTCCTCCGTCAGACCACCGTCGGTTTCGACTCGTTTTTCGTCGTGGGTATCTGTCATTGTCTCCCCTGGTTGGATGGGATCATACTTCGTGGGTCATGCTACCATCGTCTGTGCGATCCATGTTATCCAGGCTTGTCATATCATAAATAATCATCGATGCATGACAGCGGAGTAATGGTTCTATTCGGCAGCCACGCGCAGAAGCCACTCAACGGAGTGTGAGCGGCTCTCGAAGAGGAATATGTGAGACGGGAGGAAGTCGGATTCCTGTCAGTCGTCGGCGACGCGAACCGTCGCGCCGGCACCGCTCGGGAGGACCGACAAGGGAGCGATATCGTCGAGGTGGGCGACGACGTTCACCGGCGACGCGGCCCGCGGCGTCGAATCCGTACTCGCCGGCGTCGGTCCCCAGAACAGACAGAGCGCCGACCCCTGTGGCCAGTAGGCTATCGCTCCGGGTTCGACCGCCACCCGCGGGTCCTCGGCGCCGACGTCGGCCGGGACGCGAAAGTAGAGCTCGTCGCCCCAGCGGGTGGCCCCACCTTCGAGCGGGAACGCGTCGGCCAGCGCTCGGCGCGTCTCGGGGCTCTCGTCGGCCCACGTGGCCCCGACCGCCGTGCCGTCGACCGTGACGGTGAACGTTCCCTCGCTCATCACAGCGCGTCCGCGAGCTTCTCGACCGGGTGTGGCGGATGGTCGTCGTACTCGTCGCCGAGCTGGGAGCGACACGACGCCCCGGGTGCAGTCACCTGATCGCCCGGGCTCTCCTCGACTTCCTCGAACAGCAGGTTCCCCATGGCCTGCGAGATGTCGTAGTGTTCCTCGTGGTAGCCGAAGGAGCCCGCCATCCCACAGCAGGTCGTGTTGAGCGGGTCGACGTCGTAGCCCGCACCCTGCAGGACGCCGAGGGCGTGGTGGTCCTTGTTCGTCGCCTTCTGGTTGCAGTGGCCGTGGTAGGACAGCGACTGCTCGGGCGTGGCGAACTCGACCGACTCGGGCAGTCCGGCCACGTCGGCGTACTCCATGACCCCGTAGGCGGCGTCGGCGACGGCCTCGACGGCCGATCCCGAGAGCAGGTCGCGGTACTCGTCCTGGAACATGACGGCGTCCGAGGGCTCGATGAACACGACCGACCAGCCGTCGTCGACGGCCTCCCGCAGCGCCGAGACGTTCCGCTCGGCGCGCTCGCGGCACAGATCGAGCATCCCCGACGAGAAGGCCGCACGCCCGGAGGGAGCAACGTCCTCGGGGATGCGGACGAAGACGTCCGCCGCCTCGAGCACCTCGATGGCCGCCTTCCCGGCGTCGGGGTAGATGTAGTTCGTGTAGGTGTCGGGGAAGAGCAACACCTGATCCTCCGCGTCGCTCGGGGCCACCTGACAGCGGCCGCGGCGCTCGAACCAGGCTTCGAGGCTCTCGCTCGCGAAGGTGGGCAGTTCGCGCTCGCTCGAGATGCCGATGGCCTCCTCCATCACCTTGCGCGCGCCCGGAATCTTGGGCGCGATGTTGGAGACGGGCGCGAGCATCGAGCCGACCTTCGAGAGCGTGTCGATGTTCGCGAACACCCGCTCGCGGAGGCTGACACCCTCCTCCTGGTGGTACTGGTGTTTGACCTCCGTCTTCAGTTTCGCCATGTCGACGCCGGTCGGGCAGTCGCTCTTACAGCCCTTACAGCCGACACAGAGGTCCATGACCTCCTCCTGGAAGCGATCGGAGTAGATCTCGTCCTCGTCGAGTTCGCCGCTGATCGCCGCCCGGAGCATGTTCGCACGGCCGCGGGTGGTCTGGATCTCCTCCTTGCTGGCCCGGTAGGTCGGACACATGACTTCCGAGTCCGTCTGCCGGCAGGTGCCACAGCCGTTACACAGTTCGACGAGATGGGAGAAGCCACCCTCGTCCTCGAAGTCGAGCGCGGTCTGGGGCTCGACCGACTGGTAGTCCGCGCCGTAGCGCAGGTTCTCGCGCATGTCGGCGTTGACGCCCCGCTCCGAATCGGGACCGATATCCTCCGGCCCCTCGCGGTAGACGACGTTACCCGGGTGCATATGCCAGTCGGGGTCGAACGCCGTCTTCAGTTCCTTGAACGCGGTCCAGAGTTCGTCCCCGTACATCTTGGGGTTGAACTCCGTCCGCGCCATCCCGTCGCCGTGTTCGCCCGAGAACGACCCGTAGTGGTCGAGCACCAGGTCGGTAACGTCCTCGGTGATCGAGTGCATCTTCTCGATGCCCTCCCCGTCCTTGAGGTTGAGGATGGGTCGGATGTGGAGCGTCCCGCTCCCGGCGTGGGCGAAGTAGGCCGCGGAGGTGCCGTGATCCTCCAGGACCTCCTCGAACTCGAAGACGTACTCCGACAGTTCCTCGGGCGGCACCGTCGCGTCCTCGATGAACGGGTACGGCTTGGGGTCGCCTTTCATCCCCATGAGCAGGGGAATAGCGGCCTTGCGGAGTTTCCAGATGTCGGCCTGGTCTTCCTCGGTGTAGGCCTCGATGGCGTGGAAGGCGTCGCCGTTCTCGACGAAGTAGTCGTTCGTCTCCGCGATGGCCGCCTCGAAGTCGTCGACGAGTTCGGAGTCGAACTCCAGCATCAGCGCCGCCTTCGTCCCCTCGGGAATCATCTCGACGTACTGGGCGTACTCCGTCGAGTCGGCGGCGAGTTGGAACACCTCGTCGTCCATCAACTCCACGGCGCCGACGTCGAACTCGAGTGCCTCGGGAACGGCCTGCATCGTCTCGACGAGGTCGTCGAAGCAGTAGAGGACGAGCGCTGTCTCCTCGGGCAGGGTGACCAGCGACACCTCGGCCTCCACGATGACGCCGAGGGTCCCCTCCGCGCCGACGAAGAGCTTCGAGAGGTTGATGACCTCCTCGCCCGCGTCGTTCTCGTAGATGACCTTCTGGAGGTTGTACCCCGACACGGACCGTTTGAGGTCGGGATACTTCTCCTCGATCTCTTCCTCGTGTTCCTCGACGAGGCGGCGAGTCGTCTCGTAGATCCGGGCCTCCAGACCGTCACCGGAAACCTTCTCCTCCCACTCCTCGCCGTCGAGGACGACCTCCTCGGTGTGGATCAGCGACCCGTCCGCCAGCACGACGTCGAGTTCCTCGGTGTAGGCGTCGGTGATGCCGTACCGCACCGAGTGTGCTCCCGTGGAGTTGTTGCCGATGCCGCCGACGACCGTCGAACGGTTCGAGGACGCCGGATCCGGTGCGAACTTCAGACCGTGGTCTTCCAGCCGGTTGTCGAGGTGGTCCTGGACGACGCCGGGCTGGACGACCGCGCGCTGCCCCTCGGGGTCGACGTCGACGATGTCGTCCATGTACCGCGTGAAGTCGACGACGACACAACCCGGCCCGACCGTCTGCCCCCCGAGCGAGGACCCCCCGCCTCGGGGCAGGATCGGCACGCCGTGTTCGGCCGCCGTCTCGACGGTGTGTTGCACGTCGTCGACCGTTTGTGGCAACACGACTCCCGCGGGCTTGGCCTGGTAGATGCTCCCGTCCGTCGCGTAGAGTACCTGCGCGTACTCGTCGAAGGAGACGTCCCCCTGCACGCCTTCGCGGAGGTCTTCGGCCAGTGCCCGATACTCCTCGGCGTCGGGGTGGTCGTGTCCCAGGGAGTCCGCCGAGGTCTCTAATTCCGTTGATCGTTCATCAATGGCCATGCGTCTCACACCGTACTGAGTTGGTATAACTCCTACGCTACGGTCTCTGAGCGCCCCGTCGCCGTCTTGCAGTCTATCTGAACGTGATGTCTGAATAATTGCCGCGACCGACAGAATCCTACACGAACGACCACGCACGATTCCGCGAATCGACACACTGCTTGGGGGCGCGTGGCGGACCCCCGGGTGGTCTGCCCCGTTCAGACATCTTTTTGTCCGCGGCGGGGCGTGTCGGAGACGCGATGAACCTGATTCACGTCTGTCTGAACGTCGCCGACGCGGACGAGTCGATCGAGTTCTACGAGCAGTTCGGCTTCGAGGAGTCGTGGTCGTTCGAGACGCCCGACGGCGAGACGGAGAACCGGTACGTCGCCGACCCCGACGGCGTCGAGATCCAGCTCTCCGAGACCGACGGCGAGACGGAGTTCGAGGCGGGGACCGCCTGGGACCACCTCGCCCTCGGCGTCGACGACGTGGACGAGGTTTTCGAGACGGTCGATCACTACGGCGTCGTCGAGGAACCGGGCGACCAGCCCGCGGCCGGCGCGCGCACCGCCTTCATCGAGGATCCGGACGGGCACGTCGTCGAACTCGTCGCACCGCTGGAATAAGGGGTCGTGCGCCCGCCGCTCACACCCGGCGAAACGTCTTTTCCGCCCGGCGGGTCCGTCCCTGCATGAACGGTTCGGTCCCGGAACGGCTCACGCGTCGTGGCGCCCTCGGAGCGGGACTCTCGCTTTTCGGTGCCGGCTGTCTGGGAACGGGCGGCGGGGCCGGGAACGGAAACGGGGACGAAGCACGTTCGCTCTCCACCCATCCGGTCGGGGCGGATCTGGCCGCCCAGCCCCGTCTCGGCCCCGACCCCGGGTCCGCGACGGCCACCATCGTCGCCTTCGAGGATCCGTCCTGTCCCCGGTGTGCCACCTTCGAGCGGAACACGGTCCCGAAGATCCGGTCGGAGCTCGTCGACCCCGGCGAGGCGACGTTCGTCGCCCGGACCATCCCGGTCGTCTACCCGTGGGGTGAGCCGGCCATCTACGCCCTCGAGGCGACGTTCGCCCGGGACGCGGACGCGTTCTGGACGCTCGCCGCCCACTACTTCGACCGGCAGGACGCCTTCGGCCCGGATAACGTCCTCGACCGGACCGAAGCGTTTCTCGACGCCGAGACCGACGTGGACGCCGCGGGGGTCGTCGCCGACGCCGAGAGCGAGGCCCACGCCGACGCCGTCGAGACGGACCTCGACGCGAGCGAGGCGGCCGACGTGAGCGGGACGCCGACGGTCTTTCTGTTCCGGGACGGCGAGTACCGGACGCGCGCTACCGGCTCCGTCAGCTTCGAGTTCGTGACCGGCGCGCTGGAGCTGTGAGCGTGGCGGTTCGCCTGCCCCTCCGCGCCGACGACTGGCGGCTGATGGGCCGGACGGCACGGCTCGTCCTCGGGGGGCCTCGCTACGCCGCCGTCGCCTTCGGCGCCGCCGCCGTCGCGCTCGTCGGGTTCGTCCTCTCGGGGAACCTCGCGACCGTCCGCGACGCCCTCGTCGGACGGGTGCCGGTCCCGATCCTCGCCGAACTCTTCCCCTTCGTCGGCACCTCGTACGGACCGCTGACGGGGTCGGTCGTCGTGTTGGTCGCCGTCCTCGTCGGCGTCGACGTCGCCCTCGTGGCCTACCACGTGCGCGAACACCGGCTCTCGGCGGAAGGCGGGGGCGGGAGCCTGCTTGGGGTCGTCCTCGGCACCCTCGGGGCCGGGTGTGCGGCCTGTGGCTCGGCCGTGATCGCCGGTCTCCTGTCGCTGTTCGGTGCCGCGGGGCTGGTGACGCTCCTGCCGCTGGACGGCCTGGAGTTCGCCCTGCTCGCGCTGGTGGCGCTGGTGCTCTCGATCCACTGGCTCGCCGAAGGGATGCGCGGCGGCGAGATCCGCGGCTGTCCGGTGGGTGCGAAAGAATAGGCGACGGGACGGGTTCGCAGCCGAGTTATACTGTTTATTGTAAGTCAGTACCGGTGGTTCGCCGAGACGGTCCGGCGAACCACCGGCAACCAGTTACAATAATCCGTATTAGAGGATGCCGGCGGCGCGGGCCTTGGCGACGATCTCCTGAGCCATCTTGTTGGTGGCCTCGTCGACCATCTGGCCGTCGACGGAGACGGCACCCTTGCCCTCCTCCATCGCCTCGGCGTAGGCGTCGACGATGCGCTCGGCGCGTTCGGCGACCTCCGGATCGGGCGCGAACACTTCGTTGCCGAGTTCGATCTGACTCGGGTGGATGGCCCACTTGCCGTCACAGCCGATCATGTTGGCGCGCTCCGCCGACGTCCGGAAGCCCTCGGGGTCGTCGATGTCGGCGTACGGACCGTCCATGCACGGCAGGCCGGCGCTCTTCGCGGCGGCGTTACACTCCGAGAGCGCGTGGTGCCAGTAGTGGCCGGGGTAGTCCGGGAACTGCCCGATGTCGAGGCCGGGCGTCCCCATCGCGGCGGAGTAGTCGCCGGGGCCGAAGATGATCGAGCTGAGGCGGTCGGAGGCGTGGGCGATGTCGTGGACGTTGTGCATCCCCTCGCCGTCCTCGATCTGGGGCTCCAGACCGATCCCCCCGACTTCCAGCCCGTTGTTCTCCTCGACCTGCGCGAGGAGGTTCTCGACGGTGTGGATGTCGCTCGGGCCGGCGACCTTCGGGACGATGATGTCGTCGATGTACTCGCCCGCGCGGCCGACGACCTCGATGATGTCGTCGTACCACCACTTGGTGTCGATGCCGTTCATTCGGAAGGACAGGATCTTGTCCGACCAGTCGTGTTCCTGGGCCGCCTCGATGAGCGGCTCCCGAGCCTCGGCCTTCGCGTTCGGCGCCACGGAGTCCTCCAGATCGAGGAAGACTTCGTCGGCGTCGCTCCGCGAGGCACTCTCCATGAAGTCGGGATCGCTGGCCGGTGTCGCGAGTTGCGTACGACGGAGTTCGACGTCTTCGGACATGTTTTGCGCATATAAAGGCCGCTCGCTTCCCAATAAAGATTCCTTAGTATACGCGTTTTCGGGAGCTGACGTATCCGTTTTCGTCCGTTGTCGACAATGGTCGAACCGAAAGCGACGGCTCCGGCCCCGGCGGCGACTCGCAGACTGAACGCTTTTAGGCTCGCCGGGTAGAGATACCGACGATGAGCGAGTACGACTACGAGGCGCTCGGGCTGGTCGCGGGGCTGGAGATTCACCAGCAACTCGACACCGCGACGAAACTGTTCTGTGCGTGTCCGACCGAGCGTCGGGAACCCGAGGAGGCGGTCCGGACGTTCTCCCGGTATCTCCACCCGACCACGAGCGAACTCGGGGAACTCGACGAGGCGGCGGTCGAGGAGAGCCGCGTCGACCGCGAGTTCGAGTATCTGGCCTTCGAGACCACCTGTCTCGTCGAGGAGGACGACGAACCGCCCCACAGGATCGACGACGAGGCCCTTGAGGTGGCCCTGCAGATCGCCGACCTCCTCGATATGACGGTCGTCGATCAGGCCCACGTCATGCGAAAGATCGTCGTCGACGGCTCGAACACCTCCGGTTTCCAGCGGAGCGCCCTGGTCGGACAGGACGGGCAGATCGAGACGGCGGCCGGCCCCGTGGGCGTCGAGGACCTCCTCCTCGAGGAGGAGAGCGCCGGCCGCGTCGAGGAGACCGACGCGGGCGTCCGCTACAGTCTCGACCGACTCGGCATCCCGCTGGTCGAGATCGGTACCCGCCCGGACATCAGCACGCCCGAACAGGCCCGGGAGGCCGCGGAGCGGATCGGCATGCTCCTCCGCTCGACCGGCGCCGTCAAGCGCGGCCTCGGCACCATCCGGCAGGACGTCAACGTCTCCATCGCCGAGGGCGCCCGCGTCGAGATCAAGGGCGTCCAGGCGCTCGATCAGATCGACGAGATCGTTCGGCTGGAGGTGCGTCGCCAGGTGGAACTGCTCGACGTCGCGGCCGAACTCGACGACCGCGACGCCGCGGTCGGCGACCCGCGGGACGTGACCGACGTCTTCGCCGACACCGACAGCGGCGTGCTCCGGAGCGCGCTCGAGGACGGCGGGGCGGTGCGGGCCGTCCCGCTCCACGGCTTCGACGGCCTCGTCGGGCGCGAACTCCAGCCCGACCGCCGGTTCGGGACCGAACTCTCCGACCACGCCAAGCGCCACGGCGCGGGCGGGATCTTCCACACCGACGAACTCCCCGCCTACGGCGTCACCGAGGCGGAGGTCGCGTCGCTCCGCGAGGCCGTCGATGCCGGCCCCGACGACGCCGTCGCCATCGTCGCCGACGACCCCGAGACCGCCGAGTTGGCCATCGAGGCCGTCGCCGACCGTGCCCGGACGGGGATCGAGGGCGTCCCCGAGGAGACCCGGGACGCCACCGAGGAGGGGACGACCCGCTATCTCCGGCCCCTGCCCGGCGCGGCGCGGATGTACCCCGAGACGGACGTGCCGCCGGTCGAACTCGACCCGAGCGACGTCGAGCGCCCGGAACTGCTGACCGAGAAAGTCGAGCGGTACCGGCGCGAGTACGACCTCGACGCCGGCTTGGCCGAGCAGGTAGCCTACGGCCGGCGTATGCCCCTGTTCGAGCGGGCGGTCGAGGCCGGCGTCGACGCCACCTTCGCCGCCGGCGTGCTGGAGGGTACCTTGACCGAGCTCCGCCGCGACGACGTGGCCGTCGACCGCCTCACCGACGCCCACCTGCTCGGTACCCTCCGGCTGGTCGCGGACGGCGACCTGGCGAAGGAGGGCGTCGACGAGGTGCTCGGGACGCTCGCCGCGGACCCCGATCTCGACCCCGAGGCGGCCGTCGAGGCGGCCGGTCTCGCCGGCGTCTCCGAGGACGAGGTTCGCGCGGCCGTCGCGGACGTCGTCGAGCGCAACGCCGACCAGGTCGAGCAGGAGGGCATGGGCGCGTTCTCCGCGCTCATGGGCGAGTGTATGGGCGCCCTCCGCGGCAAGGCCGACGGCGAAGTCGTCAGCGACGTGTTGCGCGAGGAGATCGGCAAACGGACCTGACCGCTCGACGCGACGGCACCGTCACGCCGCCGACTGGCGCTCGCTCGGACGCGTGACGCCGGTGATCTCGACCCTCGTTCCGCCGCCATCGCTCTCGACGACGTCGACCGTCCAGTCGTGGGTCTCGACGATCTTCGACACGATCGAGAGGCCGAAGCCCGTCCCGTCGGTCGACGTGGAGTAACCGCTCTCGAAGACCCGCTCTCGCTCCTCCTCCGGAATCCCCGGTCCGTCGTCGGCGACGTAGAACCCGCCGGGCAGCTCGCCGACGGTGACGTTCGTCGATCCGTCGTCGGTCTCCGACCGGCCGTTCGTCGAACCGTGTTCGACGGTGTCGCCGGACTGCGTCCGGCTGCTCGTGGAGCCGTGCTCCACGCTGTTCCGAAACAGGTTCTCGAAGAGCTGCTGGAGTTGGCTCCGGTCCGCGCGGATCGCCCCCTCCGCCTCGACGTGGAGGCTCGTGTCCGGCGACGAGACGTTTCGCCAGCAGTCCCGCGCCGCCGCCGCGAGGTCGACCGTCTCGAAGTCGCCCACCCGGTCGTCCGTCTTCGCGAGCGTCAGTAGGTCCTCGATCAGGTCGTCCATCCGCTCCAGCGCGTGGGCCGTCTCGTCGAGGTGGTCGCTCTCGACCTCCCGTCGAGCCACGGCTAGGTGGCCGCTGGCGACGTTCAGCGGGTTTCGGAGGTCGTGGGAGACGACGCTCGCGAACTCGTCGAGCCGCTCGTTCCGGCGGCTGAGCGCCCGCTCGTGTTCCCGCCGTTCGGTGATGTCCCGTGCCGAGACGATGAGCGAGACGACCGTCCCCGACTCGTCGGTGACCGGACGGATCGTCCCGCTCACGCTCCGGTTCTCGGTCCCGGAGTCGACGTTGTCGGCCTCGAACTCGACGTACTCCCCGTCGGCGGCGCGCTCGATCCACTCCCGGACGTCCGCACGGCTCTCCTCGGGCCACCACGGCGTCTCCGGGAACGGGACGCCGACCACGTCCTCGTGGTCCGCGTCGAGCAGCTCCATCGCCGTCCGGTTCGCCTTGCGCAGTCGGCCGTCCGTGGAGAGCACCCCGACGAGCATCTTGGGGTCCTCGAAGACGGCTTCGAGGCGCCGTTCGCTCCGCTGGAGCTCCCGTTCGCGTCGCTTGCGCTCCGTGATCTCTCGGCCCTCGGGGACGAGCGAGGTCACCTCGCCACGCTCGTCGGTGATCGGGCGAACCGAGAAGTCGATGATCGCCTCGCGGTCCGTTCCCTGGACGCGGACCTCGTCGCGGAACAGGTCGCCGGAGCGAGCCTGCCGCACCGCCTCGCGGACCGTCGCTCGGGCCCGTTCGCCCGTCGCGAACCAGCACGTTTCCCAGAGTGGCTTGCCCACGACCGTCTCGCGGTCGACGCCGCCGAACTCCAGGGCCGTCCGGTTGGCCTCCCGGACCGTCCCGTCGGGGTCGAGGAGGCCGACGAAGGTGTAGGCGTTGTCGAAGACGGCCTCGAACTGCCGGGTTCGCTCCCGCCGGTCGCTCACGTCCCGGACGGAGCAGATCAACTCCCCCCTGTCCGTCGTGGCGAGGCGATGGTCCTCGACGAACGTGCTGCCGTCGGCCCGGAGTCCCGTGGTCTCGCCGTGCCACTTCCCCTCCGCCCTGACCGTCGGGAGCACCTCCTCGCGGATCATCTCCGTCTCGTCGTCGGGGTAGATCCGCTCCCATCCCTCCCCCACCAGGTCGTCCGGGTCGTACCCGTACAGCGACGCGTACGCCTCGTTGACGTAGACGAACTCCCCGTCGTCCAGGATAGCGATGCCTTCCTGTGCCGTCTCGATGGCGTCCAGGTGCCGGCGTCGCTCCCGGTCGACTCGGTACCGATCGACGGCGTTGTCGATCCGGTTCGCCAGGATGGCGTAGCCGTCGGCGTGGGCGCCCTTCTGGAGGTAGTCGGTGACGCCCGCGGAGATGGCCTCGCTGGCGACCGACTCGCTCCCCTTCCCGGTGAACAGGACGAACGGCAGGTCGGGGTAGCGGTCGCGGACGGTTTCGAGGAGCTCGATCCCGGTCCCATCCGGCATCTCGTAGTCCGAGACCACACAGTCGACCCCGTCGTCGAGGCGGTCGAGAGCCGTCCCCGTGTCGTGGGCCGTCTCGACCACGAACCGCTCGTCCTGGCGTTCGAGGGAAATCGCCGTCAGATCGGCCACGTCCGGGTCGTCGTCGACGTGCAGCACGCGGATTTCGTCACCCGACTCTGACATCGACCGCACATCGGACCCCCGAACCTAAGCCCTTCGGTGACGCGTATCAGCGCTGAGATTTTCGGCCGGCGTCACTCCGCCAGGGTGTCGAACGGGATCCACTCGGAGTCGCCGTCGAGAAAGCCCTGCGACCGGAGTTCCGGCCCCTCGCGCACGTCGATCCGGCCGTCACAGAACTGCGAGATGGTCCTGAGTTCGCGTTCGTCGTGCATCGCCGGATCGACGAGGAACACGCCGAGGCCGTCGACCTTGCTCACCCGGCCGACGAGGGTGTGGACGAACCGGGAGACGGTCTGGAGTTCCGTCAGCGACAGGACGGTCGAAATCGAGAACAGTCCGGTCCGGACGGCCTCGATCCCCTCCTCGTGGAACTCCCGGTAGAGTTTGGAGTAGCGCATTCCGATGCCCGTCAGGTCCTGTGCGCTCGACACCGTCAGCACCCGGGCGGGGACGCCGCTCTCGTCGCTGTCCAGACAGTCGACGATGCCCATCCGGTCGGGTGTCGCCTCGATGCCGACCGTCTCGCACTCGGCCGCGATGTCGGCCGCCGTCGTGTTCGTCGTCAGGACGATGACGCCCTCCTCGTCGCCGCCGACCAGCATCCGGTAGGCCAGTTCCCTGGTCCCGCCGTGTGCCGGCCCGGCGACGAGGATGCTCGTCCCGCCGCGGACGGGGTCGAGCGGCAACCCCTCGAAGCGGTACTCACTCATCGCCCTCACCCGTCGCCGCGCGGAGACGCCGTCTGAGTTCGAGGTTCGCCATCACCTCGTCGGCGAGCGTCGACAGCAACTCCCGGTCCGCCGCGTCGAAGGTGCGCGGTTCCGGATCGAACAGACAGAAGACGCCGATGGCCTCCCCCTCGTCGGTCCGGAGGGGTGCACCGGCGTAAAACCGGATCTCGGCGTCGTCAAGGGCGTCGTTCGTGTCGAACCGCGGGTCGTCGTGCGTATCGGGGATCACCATCACCCCATCGTCGAGGATGGCGTAGGTACAGACGGTGTCCTCGCGGTCCAGGCTGTCGACGTCGGTGCCGTGACAGGCGACGAACCGTTCCTGTCGGGCCTCGATGAATCCGACCGTGGCCGCCTCGACGTCGAACAGCGCCGCGGCGACGGTCGTGAGTCGTTCGAGCGACGCGTCCAGGGCGTCCGGGTCGGACACGTACCGCTCGATGGCGTCGAGACGGGCCTCCTCGTTCGGGGGCAGGGGGTAGGCCGTCTGGCTTCGGTTGTCGATGCTGAACGTGAGCAGGTCGACCAGTTCGTCGTGGGCGTCCGGCGATCCCTTGTCGACGTACTCGACGACGGTGGTCCCGAGTGCGGCCGTGTCCAGGTCGTCGAAGACCGCGTCGGTGAAGAGGACACACGTCGCGTCGGGGACGACGTCGCGGGCCGCGTCGACGAGTTCGAGGCCGGTCCCGTCGGGAAGGTCGTACTCGGTGACGACGCCGTCGACGGTGTCGTCGAGCGCCTCGCGGGCCTCGCGGAGAGTACCACAGACCGTGGCGTCGATACCGGCGTCACGGATGGCGGCCCCCGTGGCGCGTCCCGCGTCGGTGTCCGGGTCGACACACAGGACCCTCATACACTACCCCTGAGTGGCCCCCGTCATAAGTTCCCGACATCGGATCGTCGACAGGCCCGGCGCGTTACGGGACCCACGACGTGTCACTCGAGAGGCGACGGCCCCTCGGCGCGTGGCGCTCCGTGCGGCTGCCCACACGTTACCATCCCTCATCACGAATCGGTTACTGCGCAGCGCTCCCTCCGCCCACCCATCGGGAATAGTTAACACGCATTACGAACCATAAGGGAACGTATGTCCGAAACGGCTCAACGGTTGGAACCGCTCGATCCGCGCCCCCTCGACGGGCGAACCTGTCTCGTCACCGGTGCCTCCCGGGGGATCGGTCGGGCCATCGCGTACGAACTCGCACGGGCGGGTGGCGAAGTCGTCGTGAACTACCGGAGTTCCGACGACGAGGCACGGGCGGTCGTGGATCGGATCGAAGAGGTAGGCGAGACGGCGATGTGTGCACAGGGCGACGTCTCCGACCCGGTCGACGTCGAGGCGATGGCCGCGAACGTCCACGACGAACTCGGCTCGGTCGACGTCCTCGTCAACAACGCCGGCATCACCATCGACCGGAAGTTCGAGAAGATGACCCACGACGACTGGCAGCAGGTGATCGACGTCAACCTCGGCGGGACGTTCAACTGCACCAAAGCCTTCTTCGAGGATATCCGCGACGCGGACCACGGGCGCCTGATCAACATCTCCAGCGTCGTCGGCCAGCAGGGGAACTACGGGCAGGCGAACTACGCCGCCTCGAAGGGCGGCCTGTTCGCGTTCACGCGGACGCTCGCGCTCGAACTCGCCTCCCACGGCTCGACGGCCAACTGCGTCGCGCCCGGGTTCGTCAAGACGGACATGCTGGAGAAGGTGCCCGAACGCGTCCAGGACAACATCCGGGAGAAGATCCCGCTGGACCGCTTCGCCGACCCCGAGGACATCGTGGGCATGGTCCGCTTTCTCGCCAGCGACCACGCGAACTACATGACCGGGCAGGTCCTGGGGGTCAACGGCGGACTGGAGTGGTGAGCCGGCCGCGGGACCTTTGCCCGTGGCGGTCCACCCCCACGTATGGTCACCGTCGCCGCAGTCCCCGGTAGCCTCCGGACGGAGAGCTACACCCGGCTCGCGCTCGACCGTGCCCTCGACGCCGCCGAGGCGACCGGCGCCGACACCGAACTACTCGACCTTCGGGCCTTCGACCTCCCGCCGTTGGACCCCGACGTCGACGGCCAGGGCGACGCCGCCGCGTTCACCCGTCGCGTCCGCGAGGCGGACGCCGTGTTGCTCGGCTCGCCCATGTATCACGGCTCGTACTCCGGCGTGTTGAAAAACGCCCTCGATCACTGCGGGTTCGACGAGTTCGAGGGCAAGACGGTCGGCCTCCTCGGCGTCGCGGGCGGTGCCTTCCCGATCACGACGCTCGAACATCTACGGTCGGTGTGTCGCGCGCTCGACGCGTGGGTGCTCCCGCACCAGGCGGCCATCCCGCGGGCGTCGGCGGCGTTCGAGGACGGTCGGCTCGTGGACGACACGTTGGCGGCGCGGGTCGACACCCTCGGCCGACGGATCGTCGAGTACGCCACCATCGAACCCGATCCGTCGACCTTCGAGAGCAACCAGAACGTCGGTGGGTGAATCAGAACCCCTTTGCCGACCGGCGTCACAGACACGTCCGTGACGACGTGGGTCGAGAACCCCCGCGGTGGCCGGGACCGCGGACCGCGCGGCGTCGCCCGCGCGTGGGCGGAGGTGTTGGTTCGCCCCCGACGGTTCTTCAGTCACGGGGTGGCGCCCGGCGACCAGGCGCCCGGCCTCGTGTTCGCCGTCGTGATGGCGGTGGCGTACGCGCTCGGCCTCGCCTTGCTCGATCCGGGCCGGTTCCCGGCGGCCGGGCCGCTCCGGGCCGCCGTGGCCGTCCTCCTCGTGGCCGTGCTCGTCGCGCCCGCCGTCCTCCACCTCCTGGCGGCGCTCCAGACCCTCGCGCTGATGGCGACGGTCCGGGACCGGGCGGGCGTGAGCGAGACGGTCCAAGTCATCGCCTACGCGACGGCGCCCTGTCCGCTGGCGGCGGCGCCCGTCCCCGGGCTCCGGGTCGCGTGCTGTCTCTACGGGGCGGCGCTGCTCGTCGTCGGCCTCGCCGTCGTCCACGACACCTCGACCGGCCGGGCCACCCTCGCGAGCGCACTTCCCGCCGCGCTCCTCTTCGGCTACGGCTTCGGCGGGTTCGACGCGCTCCACGCCCTCTTGCGGGCCTGGTACATCATCTAAGGTTCCGAGTCGTTTCGACAATCGTTTTAGGTTGCGGCTGTTCGATTCCCTCAATGGATTGGATCACCCACGAAGAGGACGTCTGGTTTGATTTCCGCGGCTCCGCCCCGGACCAACTCGTCTCGGAACGGTACTACAAGGGAACGGTCGACGGCTTCGCCGACTTCGGCGTGTTCGTCGACCTCTCGCCCGGCGTGACCGGGCTGCTCCACCGGAGCGAGCTGGACCGCCGACTCGAGAGTCTGGACTGGGAGCCGGGCGACACCGTGTTCGTCCAGGTGAAGAACGTCCGCGACAACGGCAACGTCGACCTCGCGTGGTCGAAACGACAGTCCGGCGGCGAGTTCCGCGGCGCCCGGATTCACGACCCCGAGGGCGACGCCGACGGCGACCCCATCGACGAGTCGACCGCCGACGAGGACGAGGACGCCGGCCCGGTCCGGAAGCGGCCGACTCCGAGCGACGACGAGGACGAGGACGAAGACAGCGAGGACGACGCCGAAAGCGAGCGGGACGCGGGATCGTCGACGACGGAGACCCCGTCGGGGTCAGAACAGGAACCCACCCCCCAGACGAACGGCCGCCAGGCCGTCGCGGGGACGGGCACCCCCGACCGTGTCGACGTGTCGTCGCTCGACGACCGCGTCGGCGAGACGGTTCGCCTCGAAGGCGAGATCGTCGGCGTCCGCCAGACCAGCGGTCCGACGGTGTTCGAGCTTCGCGACGGCACCGGCGTCGTCGACTGTGCGGCCTTCGTCGAGGCCGGCGTCCGCGCTTACCCCGACGCCGAGGTCGGCAGCGTCGTTCGCCTCGACGGCGAGGTCGAGCGTCGCTACGACGAACTCCAGGTCGAGACCGAGGAGCTCACGATCCTGACCGACGACGAGGCGGCGACGGTCGAGGAGCGCCTGGCCGACGCGCTGACGGCCGAGGCCCGACCGGACGCGGTCGCCTCGCTGGTCGAGCACGACGCCGTCGACGCCGTGGCCGAGTCCCTGCAGGACGCCGCGGAGACGATCCGCCGGGCCGTCCTCGAGTCCCGTCCCGTGGTCGTTCGCCACGTCGCGTCGGCCGACGGCTACGTCGCCGGCGCGGCCATCGAGCGGGCGGTCCTCCCGCTGATCCGTGAGGAGCACGCCGCCGCCGACGCCGAGTACCACTACTTCACTCGGCGGCCGCTGGAGGGCTCCGTCTACGACATGGACGACGCCACCAACGACGTGACCCGGATGCTCCAGGACCGCGACCGACACGACGAGAAACTCCCGCTGGTCCTGCTGGTCGGCACGGGGAGCACGGTCGAATCCAGCGACGGGCTGGGCCTGCTCGGCATCTACGGCGCCCGACGGGTCGTCGTCGACGCCGAGGTGGCCGACGCCGCCGTCGCCGACGACTGCGACGCCATCGTCAACCCCGGCCTCGCCGGGGCGGCCGCCGCCGACCTCTCGACGGGCGCGCTCGCCGCCACCCTCGCCGCGACGGTCAACCCCGAGGTCCGCGACGGCATCGCTCACCTTCCGGCCGTCTCCTACTGGGGCGACGCTCCCGAGAGCGCCCTCGACCTCGCCGCCGAGGCCGGCTACGACGCCGACCGCACGCGCGAACTCCGCGAGGCCATCGCGCTGGAGGCGTACTACCAGTCCTACGAGGACAAGCGCGAACTCATCACGGACCTGCTGTTCGACGACGCGGGCGGCCTCGCCGGCCACATCAGCGAGCAGTTCCGCCAGAAGCTCGACGCCGAGGTCGACACCGCCACGGCCAACATCGACCGCCGCGAGACGGACGGCGTCACCGTCGACGTCCTCGACACCGACGCCTACACCCACCGGTTCGACTTCCCGCCGACGAGCCTCCTGCTCGACGAACTCCACCGTCGCCACGACGACGACGCACGCCTGATCGTCGGCGTCGGCACGGACGAACTCTACCTGCGGAGCGACGCCGACCTTGACCTGCGGGGCGTCGCCGGCGACGCCGCGGACAGTGCGCCCGACGCGGGCATCGTCGCCGCGAGCGTCCGCGACGGCCGCCTCGAATTCCTCTCGGGTCGCCGCGACGCCGCGGTCGACGCCGTCGTCGACGCCGCGGTCGACCGGCTCTGAGTCGGCCGAGCGATACCCTTAACCTCGCGAGCCGACGACACGGTGACGATGACCGACAGCGTTGGCGTCGACGCCCCGAGCGAGGCGTTCGACCGGGTGTGTGCGGACCTCGTCGAGCGCATCCTCGACGGCGACCTCGAGCGCGACGACCTCGAGTCGGCGAAGCTCGACGCCTGTTCCGAACACGGCGCCGCGAAGGTGCCGAAGAACGCCCACATCCTCCAGTACGCGCCCGAGGAGCGACGCGACGAGGTGCAGGCGGTCGTCCGCCGCAAGCCCGTCCGCACCGCCTCCGGCGTCTCGCCCGTCGCGATCATGACCTCGCCGCACATGTGCCCCCACGGGAAGTGCCTCTACTGTCCCGGCGGCCCCGCCTCCGAGTTCGGGAGCGCCCAGAGCTACACGGGCCACGAACCGGCCGCGGCGCGGGGCGAACAGAACGACTACGACCCGTACGGACAGGTGACCCTTCGGCTCGAACAGCTCAGACACATCGGTCACCCGGTCGACAAGGTCGAACTCATCCTGATGGGCGGAACGATGACCGCCCGGAGCCACGACTACCAGGAGTGGTTCGTCAAGCGGGCGCTGGAGGCGCTGAACGACTACGACGTCGACGCGACACCGAACCCCGCGGAGGGGCGGAGCTTCGCGGAGGACGACCCCGACTTTCGATACCTGGCGGACGTCATCGCCGAGAACGAGACGGCCGACGTGCGCAACGTCGGCACCACCTTCGAGACCAAGCCCGACTGGTGTGGCCCCGAACAGATCGACCGGATGCTCCGACTCGGGGGCACGAAGGTGGAGGTGGGCGTCCAGACCACCTACGAGCGGATCAACCGCGAGATGCACCGCGGCCACGGCGTGCAGGCTTCCATCGACGCCAACCGTCGCCTGCGCGACGCCGCGTTCAAGGTCGGGTTCCACATGATGCCGGGCCAGCCGGGCATGACCGAGGCGATGTGTCTGGAGGACTTCCGACAGCTCTTCGAGGACCCGCGCTGGCGCCCCGACTACCTGAAGATCTACCCCACGTTGGTCGTCCGCGGCACCCGCACGTACGACATGTGGCGCCGCGACGACTTCGAGCCACTGGACAACGACACGGCCGCGGACCTCGTCGCCGAGGTGATGGATCTGATCCCCGAGTACACTCGCCTCCAGCGGGTGCAACGGGACATCCCCGCCGACCACATCGACGCCGGCGTCTGGAAATCGAACCTCCGACAGCTGGCGACCCAGCGGGCCGAGGAGCGGGGCATCACGCCACGGGACATCCGCGCCCGCGAGGTCGGACACAACGACGCCGACCCGGATCCGGAGCGGGTGGAACTCCGAACGCTGACCTACGAGGCCGGCGGCGGGACCGAACACTTCCTCAGCTTCGAGGACCCCGCAGCGGACCTGCTGATCGGCTTCTGCCGCCTGCGCTTCCCGAACGACCCGGTGCGGCCAGAACTCGACGACGCCGCCCTCGTGCGCGAACTCCACGTCTACGGGAGCGAGGCGGGCATCCGCGACGAGGGGGACGGCGACTGGCAACACCGCGGCTACGGCCGCCGACTCCTCGAACGCGCCGAGGAACTGGCCGCCGAGGCCGGCTACGACAAGGTGAGCGTCATCAGCGGCATCGGCGTTCGCCGCTACTACCGCGACAAGCTTGGCTACCACCAGGACGGGCCGTACGTCTCGAAGACGCTCGGCCGGGACGCCGCGGTCAGATAGATGGCGTCGGCCGAACGGCTGACGCTGGCGCTGGTGGTAGCGGGCGTCCCCACCGCCGTCGCGCTCGTTCTCACCCCACCGAACCGCTACGCCTGGCTGGTAGTCGGCGTCGGTACCCTCCTCGGCTGTCTCCCGGCCGCCTACCTCGTCGTCGGGACGGTCGCTTCGGACCGATCGGTCGCCCGGCGGTAACGGGATTCAAGACGGCGGCTCCCGAAGTGGGGGCGTGAGCGATTCGGACGCCGCCCGGCGACACGACCGCCTCGACCGGATCCCGACGGCCGGGCCGCGGAACTCGCTGTGGCACTGGACGGAGGCCAAGGGCCCGCTCCGGGTCGTTCTGAACTACCTCGCGGTCTGGGTGATCCGGATCGCCCCGAGCCTGCGGCTGAAAAACTGGGTCCTGCGACGCCTCGGCGCGACGGTCGAACCCGGGGTTGCCGTCGGCCTGGAGGCGACCCCCGACGTGTTCTGGCCCGAACTCCTGACGATCCGGGCCGACGCAGTCGTCGGCTACGACGCCACGCTCCTCTGTCACGAGTTCCTGCAGGCGGAGTACCGGACCGGCGAGGTGGTGATCGGCGAACGGGCGATGATCGGCGCGGGGGCCGTCGTCCTCCCCGGCGTCGAGGTCGGTGCGGACGCGAAGGTGGCGGCGAACTCCCTGGTGACCGGCGACGTGTCGCCGGGGACGACCGTCGCGGGGGTGCCGGCCCGGCCGGTCGACGGCGGCGTCGGTGACGGCGACGGCGACGGCGAGTGAGCCCGGCGGGCCGTCGTCGACACCCGTCCCCGCCATCGCGAACCCGGCACCGGCGGCGCGCTCAGGTCCGGATCCGTGCGAAGCCGTCGGCGAACACCTTGTCGTTCGGGAGGACGTACTCCTCGTCGTCGGCCTCGACGTGAGTGACGAAGAGGTCCATCTCCTGGACGATCCCCCGGACCTCGCCGACCCGGATCTCGTCGCCGATGGTGTAGGGCTGGTGCAGGAGGAGATACGCACCGACCGCGCCGGCCGAGAGCAACTGCCGGAACGCGAGGCCGCCGAGGAAGACGAGCGCGAAGACGTAGGCCGCGAGCAGGACGATCAGGGCGGCGGTCGCGACGCCGACCTGGCCGAGGGCGATCAGGGCCGCGAGATAGAAGACGCTGTATTTCGCCACCAGCGGGAGGACGTTCACCTGCGGGAGCTTCACCCCGCGGAACCGTTCGGAGACCACCAGCTCCACCTTGTCCCCGAGGACGACGCCGACGATGAGGACGATCACCGCCAGGAACAGCTGGGGCAGGAAGCCGGCGACGGCGTTCCAGAACTGGGCGACGTACTCGATTTCGGCGACGGCGATGGCGGCGAAGACCGCGATGCCGAAGACGAAGTAGCCGGCGATGGCCCCGAGGATCGCCACCGTCGAGGTGCCGAACTCGCGGGCGGTTCGCTCGAAGGTGGTCCCCTCGATGGCACCGGGGACGCCGGCCCGCCGGAGGAGTCGCCGGGTGACGATCCGGACCAGCCAGCCGAGGAGGACGCCGAGAACGAGCGTCCCGAGGGCCAGCCAGAACCGGAGCGGAACCGCCGACAGGGCCGCTCGAACCGACCCGCCTTGCATCTCAGTACTCCTCCGGATCGATCTCCAGGATCAGATCGCCGCGCTTGAACGCCCGGACCATCCCGTCGGACTCCGAGAGGACGATGGCGATGGCGTTGGTGTCCCGGGTGATCGCGCCGCCCGCCATGTGACGCGCCCCGAGTCCCTTCGGGATGTCGACGCCCTCGGCGGAGGGTTCCAGATAGCGGTACGCCGAGACGATCTTGCCCGCATCGGAGACGACGAAGGCCCCGTCGAGCCGCGAGAACTCCTTGAGCATCACGTTCACGATGGGGTCGCCGACGTGGACGTGGGACTTCTCGAAGGGGTTGTAGCTGAGCGGCCGGGACTTGTTCATCACCTTGCCCGCGTCGCCGACGACGAACAGCGCCCCCACGGGTTTGCCCTTCTGCCCCTTCTTGCCGAGGTCGATGGCCACCTCGAAGACGTCACGGACGACGCCCGGTTCGGCCCGCGAGTCGATGAACAGGTCGTAGACCCCCGACCGCACCGACTCGTCGACCCGTATCCGGACCACCGTGTCGGCGTCGTCGCCGAACATCGCCAGCGAGCAGGCGACGGTGTCTCCCTCGGCGACGAACCCCTGCTCCATCGCCCCCTCGATACCGAACTTGATCCGGTCGCGGACGTTCTCGAACCCCAGCGGGAGTTCGACGAACGCGTCAGCGTCGACACCGTTCTCGGCGGCGATCACCACCTGCGTCACGTCGACGTCGTCGAACCGCTCGTAGTGGGGGGCCGACGGGGAAAACAGGAACAGACCGTCGACGTCCGCCACGAGGTCACCCAGAGAATCCCGTAACGTCGCCATTGACGGAACGACGAGACGTGACGAAATAAAGGTTTGCAGACCGTCACACGTCCGTCATGCGCCTCTCGATTCGTCGGACCGTTGACCGTCTCGATCCCGCAGTCGACGCCCGGCAGCCTCACTCCCGAAGCCGCTCGACGTGGTCGATCCGCCGCTGTACGAGCGCGGGTTTGCCGATGTCCTCGCGCACCCGCAGCCCGTCGCCGGCGGCGTCCAGCGCCGCGTCGGCGATGGCCTCGGCGTCGCCGATGGTCCCGTCGACACCGACGACCGCGAAGGCCCGGGAGGTGGTGGTGTAGAGGCCGTCCTCGCGGGCGTCGACGCTCGCGTAGAAGAGGAGCGCCTCGCCGGCGTCGGTGCCGTGTTCGGCCGCCGCGCGCGCGACGCTGTCCTCGTCGACGTCGATCCGGGCGCCGGACTCGGGGTCGGTCGGGTAGCCCGCGGGGACGGCGTATTTACAGACCGTGGCCCGCGGCGAGAACTCGAGGTCGGGGAGGGCGTCGCCGTCCCGGGCGGCCGTGAGCACGTCGAGGAAGGGCGTCTCCATGACCGGCAGGGTGTTCATCGCCTCGGGGTCGCCGAAGCGGGCGTTGAACTCCACGACGCGGACGCCGTCGGCGGTGAGCATGAACTGGCCGTAGAGGACGCCCTTGTACTCGGGGAGGGCGTCGACCGTCGCCGTCAGGACGTCGACGGCGGCCTCGTAGTCCGTCGCGTCCATGAACGGGAGCGTGGGGTCGGCGTCGCTGTAGCTCCCCATGCCGCCGGTGTTCGGCCCCTCGTCGCCCTCGTAGGCACGCTTGTGGTCCTGGACGGCCGGCGTTACCCGCACCGACCCGTTCGCTACGAACGCTTGGACGGTGAACTCCTCGCCCACCAGCCGTTCCTCGAGGACAACGCGGTCGTAGTCCGACGCACGGAGGTACTCCTTGGCCTCGGCTTTCGTCACCTGGTCGCCGGTGACGCGGACGCCCTTGCCGCCGGTGAGGCCGGCGGGCTTCACGGCCAAGTGACCGTCGTAGTCGTCGATGTACTCGCAGGCGGCTTCCGTGTCCTCGAACGTCTCGAAGTCGGGACAGCCGGGGACGTCGTTCTCCCGCATGAACCGCCGCTGGTAGGCCTTGTCCGTCTCGATGCGTGCCGCCTCGGCCCCCGGCCCGAAGGCGTAGACGCCGGCGGCGTCGAGGGCGTCGGCGACCCCCGCCGCGAGGGCGGACTCGGGGCCGATCACCGCGAGCGTGGCGTCGACGTCCGTCGCGAAGTCGACGACGGCGTCGGCGTCGGTCTCGTCGATCGATCGGACCTCCGCGGCCAGGTCGGCGATGCCGGGGTTGCGGTTGCTCGCACAGGCATAGAGGTCACAGTCCGGCGCGACGGCGCGGGCGATGGCGTGTTCGCGCCCGCCGCCGCCGACGAGGAGCACTGTCTCGGACATGCGTGACTCACCCCGCGGAGGCGGCCTAAACGTTGCCCTTTGGCGCCCGCCCGGATTCACTCCGGGGCGACGCGGACGCCCGCTCGGCCGCCGGCGGCGACGAACAGGG
This sequence comes from Haloplanus salinarum, assembly GCF_009762275.1. Lineage (NCBI taxonomy): Archaea > Methanobacteriati > Methanobacteriota > Halobacteria > Halobacteriales > Haloferacaceae > Haloplanus > Haloplanus salinarum. The sequence continues at coordinate 3,155,974 of NZ_CP034345.1, forward strand.
CGAGGGCGCCGACGCCGGCGGCCACCCCGGCGACCCCGAGCGGGAGTTCGTACCCCACACCGAGTTCCGTCGCGGGCAGCGTAAACAGCGGCGGCCCGACGGCCTGTGCCCCGAGGACGACGCTCGTTCGCAGGCTCATGACGCCCCCGCGGAACTCGGGGCCGGCGATCGATGACAACGCGGACGCGACCGACGGGAGGACGAGTCCGTGGCCGGCGCCGAACACGCAGAGCGCGAGGAGGACGCCGGGCGCGGAGGGCGCCGCCCAGACGCCCAGGAGCCCGGCGGCGTAACAGACGAACCCGAGGGTGACGATCCCCAGATCCGAGAGGTGGCGGGCGATCCGGCCGTTGCACACCGCCACCACCGCCGCGAGCAACATCGCGCCCGTCACCAGCGCGCCGATCCGCCCCGATTCGAGGCCGTAGGTTCCCTCCAGCAGGAACGGGACGGCGGTGAGGACGCCGCCGAAGAAGAGCGCGAAACTCGCGAGCGTCGCGCCGTAGAGCGTCAGCGCCTCCCGCGTCGGCAGCGACGCCACCGCGTCGCGCAGGTACGAGCCGTCGTGCCGACCCTCGCCGCCGGCCGTCGGCGGGTCGAGATACCGGACGACGAGGACGGCGACGACGACGCTCGACCCGTAGAGGAGAAACGGGGCGTCCCAGGACCGGGTCGCCAGCGTCCCGCCGAGGACGGGACCGCCGGCGGCGCTGAAGGAGATCCCCGCGCTGACGGCGCCCATCACGGCGTTGCGGCGCGTGCCCTCGTAGTAGTCGCCGACGAGCGCAAGCGTCAGCGAGGCGAGGATGCTCCCGCCGACGCTCCCCTGTATCGCCCGGAGGGCGAGCACCATCCAGAACTCCGTCGCCAGCGTCACGGCCACGCCCGCGACGCCGAAGATCAGCAGACAGGGAACGATCACCCGGCGGCGTCCGAGGCGGTCTGCGTACATCCCCACCACCGGCGCGAGGACGGCTCCCGGGACGGCGAAGGCGGTGATGACGAGGCCGCTCCGCGTGCTCGAGACGCCGAAGGCGTCGGCGATGGCGGGGAGCGCCGGCCCCACGATGTTCACGTCGAGCGGTGCCACCGCGGCCGTCGCCAGGAGGAGATAGAGCCGCCCGGATCGCCACGGGACGCCGCCCTCGTCCGACATCGCCCGGCACGACGGCCGGCACCCTAATCAACGGTTCGGACGATCACTCGGCGCCGTCGCCGGCGCCCTCGTCGAACCGCTCGTATCGCTCCGCGAACCGGCGCTCGCAGGACGGACAGCAGAACTGGTGGCGTTCCCCGCCGATCCGGGCGGTCGTCCCCTCGCTCGTCACGGTGTTGCCACACTCGGCACACGAGAGGGCGAACCCGGTGCCGCCGACCGTCGGCGTCCACTCCCCCTCGGTCAGGAGCGTCACCGTGTAGTCATCGACGGCGTCCGCCGCGAGCGTCGCGTCGAGCCACCGGGGGACGTCCCCGTCCGGGATGCGGGCATAACAGATCAGGTCGCGCTCCGCGGTCGTGAACAGGTGTTCGACCGCCTCGGCCTCCCGCAGACTCGCCCGGGCGTCGTCGACGGCGGCCGTCGGCGTCTCGACGCGGACCAGCACCGGCACCCCCTCGCGGAGTTTCGAGCGGTCGATGTCGACGGTGAACCGGCGGACGATGCCCATCTCCTGGAGGCGGTCGACGCGGTCCGACACCGCGGGCGGCGAGAGGTCGACCGTCTCCGCGATCTCCGCCCACGGTTTCCGGGCGTTCCCCATCAGGGCCTGCAGTATCGCCAGATCCGTCTCGTCGAGGTCGCGCATACCCGAAAGACGGGCGGCGGCGGGTTTGTACCTTCTCCCGAAGGCGACCGTTCCCGAGGCGCCACGGTCACGACCCGTCCGAGTCGGTGTCCTCGTCCGACGGCAGCAGATCCTCCGGCTGTCGGCGCGCCCGAGGTTTGTTCAGGTGCCTGCGCATCCGTTCGCGGTCGTCCTCGGTGATCCGACCGGGGGCGCGGTCGCGGCCGTTCTCGGCCGTTCGGGCGCGGTCGCGGGCGTCCGAACTCCTCGTGGCGGCGCCCGCGGTGTCCGGATCGCCGTCGGACGCGTCGTCCGTCCCCTCGTCGCCCGTCCCCCCGCGGGTCCCGACCCTCCCCAGACGACCGGCCACGACGACCGCGCCCAGGGACGCGATCAGGAGCAGCCCCACGACGAGCGCCAGAACCGTGTACTGATCCATGCGTTGGCCGTCGAGGTGGTACTCCCCTCGTCGTAATCAACCGTGCAGACGTGTAAACCACGAGACCGATTTAACCCGGCTTTATTCAGTTTCATCGACACGTGTGATCCTCGGTTCGTCGGCGGATCCGAATCGAAGCGACCCGCCGTCGGCCTCACCGGCCGTCCCCGTCCCGAATCCGCTCGCGGTGCAGGGAGAGGATCAGGTCCGCGAGCACGCCGAACATCAGCAGTTGGACGCCGACGAGGATGGCGAAGGCGGCGACGACGGCGAGCACCTCGTGGGAGACCTGTCGGGTGACCCACTCCACGCCGACGTACGCGGCGATCACCCCGCCCGAGACCGTCGAGACGGCGCCGATGCTCCCGAAGTAGAACAGGGGATTGTTCGTCTTGGCCCGGCGGTAGAGTTCGAGGATGATGATTCCGCCGTCGCGGATGGGGTGGAGGTTGGTGTTCGACCCCGCGGGCCGCGGGAGGTAGGTGATCGGTACCACCGTCGTCTGGATGCCGCGTTTGGCACACTCGACGGCCATCTCCGTCTCGATGCCGAACCCGTCGGCGGTGAGGTGCATCCGGTCGAAGGACTCCCGGGTGAAGGCCCGATACCCCGAGAGGATGTCCCCGAAGGACTTGCCGTGGATGTGTCCGAAGGCCCCGTTGATGAGGCGGTTGCCGATGCGGTTGAGCGCCGTCATCGCCCCCGAGCGCATGTCGGCAAAGCGGTTCCCGATCACGTGTTCGGCCTCGCCCGAGCGGAGGGGTTCGAGCATCGCGTCCGCGTCGGCGGCGCGGTAGGTTCCGTCGCCGTCGAGCATGAGGACGTACGCCGCGTCGATGTGGCGTTCGACGGCCTCGCGGACCGCCTGTCCCTTCCCCGATCCCGATTGCTCGACCACCCGGGCGCCGGCCTCGCGGGCCACCTCCCGGGTGTCGTCGGTCGATCCCCCGTCGATCACGAGGACGTTCTCGTAGCCCTCGTCGCGGAAGTCCGCAACCACGTCGCCGATAGTCTCGGCCTCGTCGAGGGTTGGGACGAGAATGCAGACGTTGTCGGGAGCCATCATCGAAACATCGGGCAGGGAACAATCAAAATAGTTCCGGAGGAACCTCGAATGAAACGAAAATCGAGGGAGACTCCAAGCCTACGGAACCACGTGTAATGATTTTCTCTCACTACACTTGATGGCGACTGAACTAGTTAGAAATGAAATGAATCCTTGTTTCATCACACTACCGGTGCGAAGTACTCCTTCTGTGAAGGAACATGGCTATTGGATGGCCAGTCCGGACGCATATGGTAGCTGAAGAAGGCCAGAGTACATCGAGGAATGGCTGCGTTTCCGGCAGGCCTTCGCCGGCGTCTAGAGACATCGAATCGGGCAACGAACGCCGGAGGACAGCCGATGAAGCGAACTACCTGTCGAAATCATTTATCAGCGCGAAGGAATCTTCGACGACTTCGAGCCCGTTGATATCGGTGAGACGAATGCTGTCGAAGGCGAAAATCGGTTCGGGATGGACAACGAGTCCGACAACTGGCGGCGTGAATACGAGAATGACGTGAGTCGCTCCAATAGTGCGGGACGCTGGGCGCACGCAAATAGTTAGTCAGAGAGAAAGGAAGGGTGGGTCAAGGACTGGACGACCGTCGACCGACACCGAGACCATCCTGAGAGATTCGCGGGCGAGACACCGCCATTCGGTACCGGTCCACTCGTCTTCGTAGCGCCACCAGCCTGTCGTATCGCGTTTGGGCTCGAAGCGGTAGCGCCGACGAGCCTCGTCACTGGGGTCGAATTCGATCGTGAAACACGGTGCAGGTTGTGTCTTGACGACATCACTCTCGCTACTGGCGGTTGTCGTTGCTGTCGTCGGTACGGGATCAACTGGAGTTGGTGGTTGGGTTTGCATGGCTGTCTTCGGTCGCATTTCTCTCGACCTTCAGTTCCACTGGGAGATACAAACAGATCGTTTCGAACCGCCTTCCAATATTATTCTATAGATGAGTGACTGAGTAGTGGCCGATCATTGTATTCGGTTGTTTGTACTATATCTCACAGATCGCCCCGGCGCGTAGCTCACACTGGACGAGAGGGCTCCATTTCTATCATGGAGTCATGTTCGAGTTGTAGGGCACGGTGTGAAGCACGGTGTGGGGCATTGATAACACTGGGCGGCAGGCACCCGTCAAATCGGCCGACAGCGGTAGGTGTGGGGCATTCACCACCGACTGATATAATAGTAATAGTGTAGATGTCACGAGGTCTGCCGGTTGACTGTGACGACGGAGCAGGAGGGCCCCGATAAGAGGCCCAAAAATGCCGAACGGGATAAGAAGGAACACCGATGTTGGGGAGGCAGGCCTGCTGGGTCCGTGCTTGCGGATATCTAGACTGGAACGGCGGCCACTGCGAGCGGATAGCGATGTGTCGGTGGCAGATCCCGACCGACAGTAATTAGAAAAGGTTTGAGAATACATCGCTGTATGAGCGAATCGGTGACAGTTGTGCGGCGGATCCCCGAAACGGAGTTAGACGATTGACTCCAAGCGGCAGATGAGGGGCCACGAATCCGCCGGCTTGGATTTATCAAGAACCTCTATTGCGGTGATTCGGTTCAGGAAGCAATCAGTCGAGAGGGATTATCCAGATCGACTGGCTATCGGTGGCTCAAGGCATGGAATGCAGGCGGGATTACAGCGATGATGCCCGACTATGACGGTGGCCGGCCTCCAAAACTGTCCGAGGAGAATCGCGAGCGATTTCGAGCGATCATCGAACGGGAGCAACCCTGTACAACGGCTGAGGTCGTATCGATTCTTGAGACCACGTTTGGGGTAACGTACGCGCCGGTGTATTTACCACGGGTACTGAAAGAAATTGGACTCGAATACGAGCCACCAGACCGCGAGATAGCGACGCGCAAGGACGTATCGGAAGCCATTGAGTGGGACAAAAAAGAACCAGTCCCAACAACGGGACGCCACCCATATGATAGCCGCAAGCAACGCTCCAACGTGGGATGGGTCCTGCAAGAATAAAGACGGCAGCTCGTATGGCGGCATAACATATCACTATCGACCACAGTGTGTCCCATTTAATCTCTATCGTACTCATTCTACTCTGACTAGTAATCAGACTGGTGAAATGATTATTAATTTATGTATCAGAGAATTCACCAATGCAGATCTGAGTAACTCATTCCAGCAGAGCACGTAGAGCAACCGGGAGCTTTTTTGAGCATCGAGCCGGGTAGCATGAAAAGGTCTGACATAGAGGCAACGAGTGGTGATGCGAAGCTCACCAGTTCGTGTTGGGGACGTCGAAGCAAAGGTTCGTCGGCGTAGTGATGCAGACTACTCGTCGGGAGTCACGTGGAACACGCGAGACGTTGCGTTGGTCCCCACCACGGACAGGATGATTTCCTCCGATAGTGACACCGGATTCCTTCGCGCAGACAGACAGCTATTTCTCCAGGTGGGCATGCCAAGCGGGACAGGACCCCGCCACGAGTTGGGAGCGACGCCAGTCACCCAAGGGCTCTCGTTGGTCCGAGTCGACTAACGTTCGATCACTCCGAACCGATCGATTGCGACCCACGGACAGGCGAGACGACAGGGCTGGCCCAACTGACTCTCGTGGTGGCCCAGCACCGACTCGATATCCTGCCTACTACCAGCGGGATGTGGGGCAAGTCGGTGGCGCCGTCGCTCACCAAGCGATCGAGCGGGGCGGACACAGCGACGGCCACCACCGGAACGACAGATTGCCAGCCGATCGATGACCGCTACCATCCCCATCCTCACCTAGAACGTGTTCGGCACTCGGGGATGGTGTAATCGGTGGTGTTCTCCAAGACAGTGCTGAGTGAGATTTGGGGCGGCCGTCCGTGCGGAGCTCGCTTCGGATCGCGGACTCAGAAGACATGCGTCCTGACCGATCGCTGGTGTCTCACCGGTGGCGGCACGGTGTTGCTTGTCGAACCTAGGTGTGTAGTCCAGTCGCGTGTGTCGTGTTCACCGATACGGGTCGGTTGGCACGACCCCAAGAGACAACCTCGGTTTGCGATGCGGTCCACGGATGGTTGTCTTCAAAAGAGTGGACTGTCACTCCTGAGTTTCCAGCCAGGATCTGCCGGTGGCGAGAAGTACATCTGGGTCCCTCCTGGAGGGACTGAGAGTATGCGATACATCACTGGTGTATGGCCCGGCTATTAGTATTATATCAGTCGGAGATGAGTGCCACACACCTGCCGCCATCTGTCGATTCGTCGGGTGCCTGCCGCTCAGTGTTATCGATGCCACACACCGTGCTTCACACCGTGTCCCCCCGTCTGTATCGGGGGTTACACCAACGGGATAAGTATGGACTAAGACGTACCTGTCGCATGGCGAATCCGTCTCTCGTTTGTCGTTTGTTCGAATAGCCAAGTAGGGAGAGAGCCCCTCAGTGAAGCGCCCGCTCCCTATCCAAGAAACTCTTGAGCAATCTCCGAGCAACCTCCGAGCAACCTTCGAGCAATCTCCGAGCAACCTCCGAGCAACCTCCGAACGCTCCATGAAGCATTCTTGAGTCCCCCACGAGACTCATCTATATCCCTCCAACATGGCCAACTAACGCCAACGACGATCGAAGAACACACTAGTCATCGTCACCGCTTCAGAGATATCTGTAGTGATGCCACAGATAACATGCACCCACGCGAATCGACAGGATCGCTACTGGTAGCAGCCTGCGACTGGCTGGAAGAGCTACTGCAGACACCAAGGATGTCATCGAGGATCCAGCGAACAGGAGTGGAACCATCTATCACAGCGGGCCTCACAGGAGGACCACAAGTCCCATGAATCCATATCAGGACTGTAACGAGAGGAACACTCAGCAAGTTCTCGCTCCCTGTTGTAGAGTGGACAAGTCTGGAAGAAGTTCATCCAGAGTATCCTTTTGCCTGATTGTCGACGGGTAGAACGAGTGGAGGAGTTGTGCTTGGCTCAATCAATAGTAGGGCCGGGTAGAGATCTCGATGAACTCTTGTCTCTGTCCTTGTGGAATCTCGATGTACCCTCGTCGCTATCTTGATGAAGGGTTGTCGCTGTCTCAATCGTGTCTTGATGAAGGGTCGTCGCTGTCCCAATTGTGTCTTGGTGAATGTTTGTCTCGTTGGAGTCCAAGCGAAGCCGTCTCATCTCGGTCTCGCAACACACTCACGATGGAACATGGCTGGACTCACAGTCGAATGTAGAGCGAGACTGAGTCGAGGTTGACGGCCCGAACACACGGACTCTGTGGCAAGATAGCGAGTGCAAATGCTGCTCTTTTTCGACCTGATCCACTGAGGATATGCTGTCTTTTTCGTGGACTTCTGGAGTACGTCCCGATATTCGGGGTAGCATTGCTAACTCTAACAATTTGTTTTATATGTCCCCCCAATTACCACGATAGAAGTCAGCCAGAACCACCAAACCGATTGACAGCGCCATCCCGCGATATGGAGACCTCTCAGCAATGCAGACACCACACCGACACACGCTGGTGAGTGTCTCACTGCCAGCTGGACTGAGGCGACGTCGCCCAACGCGGACCAATCCAGTGAGGACATGGCCAGCAACTTGTCGCGAACGGCTCGCTAAACACACTCACCACACAGCATACCATGGCAACAACCGACGGTTCGGGCTCTAATCCCGGCATCGCCGTTAGCCCACCGCCCGTAGAGGAGACCAACTTCGACCGCGAAAAGGTCGTGTTCGTCAAAGTCCCTGCGTCGATGGAAACGACCTTCGACACCGGGCCAACGAAAGGCACGATCGCACTCGCCGACATCTTCACGCAAAGCCGGATTGAGGTCGATGACGTTGAACAGTTTACGTGGCCCGTCGCTGATGGCCTGATGTATGCCTTCCGTGCATACGACCCGACGGTCCAATCGACGACACAGGCCAGAGTACAATCCCGTGGAGCAGACGATGACCCGCTTCCAGAGCCGCTACAGACAGTCTATGACACACTGAGCGCTGAGTTACCGGATGCACTCAAGATGCGTGCCGGGACGCTCCCGATCGGCGTCTTCGGCCGGAAACCTGCTGTTGGGAGCCGCCTCGTGATGGTCAATGACAACCAGAAAATCGCTGGCCGAAAGAAAGTATCCGGCGCGGATGCAAACGCGCTATTTGAGGATCTAGCCGACGAGCCGTTTCTCTATCATGTTATCTATCGGCGGCCGGAAAAGCTCCCTGAGAAGTATGAATATCAGGTGACAGTCCGGATCTTCCTGTTTGACCCGACCTACCGGATCCGCTCGGAAAGCGAGTATGCTCAGTGTCTCCGGATGGGACGGCGATGCGATCCGGCCGAATCTTTCGCTGAACTCGGCACGAGTTCGAGTCTTGCTGTCATCGACGACGCATATAATGTGCGCTGGTTAGATGATGATGAAGTTACACCAATCCGTGATAGTGGCCTCTCATGGTTTAGTAGTGACCGTGACCGAATCAGGGGAGAAACAGAGTTCGTCGGGATGTGCCGTGGCCAATATGGCGCTTCCGATATACTCGAAGATCTCTGTTCGTATACGAGTCTCCTCGCACGTGAAGTCGACCTCGAGCACTTCGTCGGGCTCGGGACCATCGATCCGCCCGAGAACCCATGGCAGGATGTCCGGGGGCCGTTGGACTCGACATCGACGATGTCGGGGTTGACCCTGCTGAGCTCACCCCCGAACAGGCCACAATCACCGCCGATGAACCTATCGAGAACACAGAATTCGATCAAACTCGATCTACCGCCAATGACGGGACTCTGGAACACTGGCGTGCGGTCAAACTGACCGGTATCTGTCTCGAAAGCGAAGGGTATGATGCCTACCTCGTCCGCCAAGATGGCGGCTCACGGCCCGATCTGTGGGTCCGTCGGCCTGACGGCGAAATCCTAGCCGTAGAAGTCGAATATCGGACGAGATCGAAGGCCGGAAGCTTCTATACGAACATCGTTCGGCAAGCTCTCTGGGGGTATAAAACTATCACAGTGATGGTCCCCCAAACTGACGATGACGGTCGGACCGAATCGCTCTCAACACTCGTTCAGTGGGCACTTGACAGCCTTTCGGTCCCGATGAAGAATCGCGACCGTCATGAGCGAGCGAATCAGCTAATGGACGGAGGCATAATAGGGATGAAGGAAGTGAATACGGCCGTACTGACGCTTTAGAGCATATAATACGGCCGTACTGTCGTTTTGAATCGGAGCATACGGTCGTATTATTCTCTGAGCTATCTTCTATCCCCCTTCGGGGAATCCCACGGATTTACAGTAGTTGCTGATTCAACCGTGAGAGCTGCTGAAAAGGAGTCGTATCTTCAGGTTCATTCACGATCGGCGTTACCATCTGAGGAGAGTGGTTGCTGATTGCCGGCCAAGAACCGCTGACGAGGGATGTTCTGGCAGTCTCGCCAGTAGCCAGCGGCGTCCTGACTCGGGCAGACGACCCGAGTCAGCCGCCGAGTGACACGCTATCCGTCCGGAATTGGACCGAGAAACGCTCGAAACAGGGCGGTCGGGAGGACTGGAGTGCTCCCGACCGCCCGATCCGGTGTGAGTAGAAGGTTCGTCAACACCCACAGATTGTAGAGAGCCACGGCAAACAGAAAGTAGAACAACCGGACAGAGAACGTCGGTGAGGACGTTTTCGGGAGAAACTCCGTGACCTTTCGGTAGGATGTTTCGATACCCCACCGACGGCGGTAGGCCTCTGCCAGCGGGTGAGCGAGGTCGCGCGTGACCTCGCGGTTGGTGACCAGGCAGAAGTGATCGTCCTCACGGGAGCGATGTGGAACGACGACGAGCCGGACTGTCGTCCGGCCCGTCGGTGGATTCGACCGTGCCATCTCGTACTCTGTAACGAATGTGTCTTCATCGTGGTCAGCGATGAACTGCTGTACCTTCCGTGTCTGTGGCGCACGCATCACGAACTCCACGTTGAGATCTTCCAGCGTCAACGCGAGATGGACGCGGTAGAAGCCACGATCGAGGTAGACACGATTGATATCGACGTACTCTCGCGCTTGGGAGACGAGTTGGCGGAGTACGTCCGCCAACTCGTCGGTCTTCTCACCATTGAGTGGCACCCATCCAAGGGTAAATCGGACGCTCGGATCAACGATACAGATGGTGGCGAACTTGTAGGCACAGTCGGTTCCTTGGTCGGGATCAGTCCGGGAGACCTGCGGTGTGTCGCTGTCACCATAGTAGAGCCAGTCGTGAACGTCGATCGCAACGTCGACGGGACGTGTGAACAGGCGGTTGCGGGCTGCTTCGGCGAGGACAGCATCGCGGACGCGGTCGAACTGATCGTCGACCGCGTCCGCGTCAAGTCCACGAAGATGATACAGCAGCGCTCTTGCTAGTGGATTCCGTGACTCGGCTCCAACATCTACATCGTCGCCACGGGCGAGTTGGTAGGCTTTCGCGCCAGCGTTGGCAAACTCGTTGTCGAAGGCAATCCGAGCGAGGACTCGCTGGAAGTCCTCGCTCGGATACGTGCCGTTGTCCGCAACATCGAACTCAAGCTCCGGAAACAGCATCGACGAGGCGGCACGACTCACCTGTTTTGCTTCAGCTGTCTCAACCATACCGAGACAACGAACCCGACGACAATCGGCTCTCTCCTACTTCAGCAACTACTGTTTAGCCGTGGGAGGAGGTCAAAGACTACCTCGTCTCCACGGAGTTTAGTAGATCTGTTCGTCGGCCATCGTCACTCGTCGGCGGCGTTCAGGGCACTGTTCAATTCGAAGAGCTCCTGGACGACGTCGCTCTTCGCGACGCGATACCGGCGCGGGGACGTGTTCGGAACCTCCTCAACCACATCGGTCTCCAAGAGGACGTCGATGTAGTTGCTCACGGTTTGCCGGGTGACGCCGGCGTGATCGGCGAGCTCGGTCCTGTTGAACTCCCGTCCCGGAGGCAGCGTGAGGATGGCGTCGATGAGGATCGGGACACTCTCGTGCTGGAAGAGATAGAGGACGCCACTCGGATTCTCCAAGCGGGCCTCCTTGGTGTCTTTCTCCGCCGCCGGGTGGTTCTGCGGTGACTCGCTCATACTGTCAGTTTACCCGCCTACGCATGTGACTGTTTCCTTGAGCGTAAACGCGTATTAACATACGCTTATCAGATAGAGTGAAAATAGAGGCATATGCGAAAGCCGTCAGTGAAATGCGCGCTCCTCGCAGCGATGATAGCCGAACATCGCTGGGGGGCACCTATCGTTGAGGAAAATCGTCTTTCTATCTCTGCTATCGATACGAGCGACTACCCTGCCGCCAGCGACGTCTTCGACGATCTGCGTTCCGCGCCCTACATCACGAATCGAGGGGACCGGGGAATCGAACTCGACAATGGGGAGTTCGGCCAACTGGCCGATGTCCTCTATCAGGAATGTGAGTGGGAACCATTCGAGATCAAGAGCCAGCTGAAGCACGACGAGGGCTGGGAGAACCACAATTGGGCGTGACCGTTACGACCCAACACATCGATAAGAGTTTTAGGCCCCCATTGCTCATATCCTGTTTCGGGGTTCAAATTGTTGTCTTCAGTTTCATAACCCGGAGCTCCGAGTCCCACATCCTGATTTTTCGATGTGATAACTGGGTCCTGAGAGTTAAGAGGACTTCCCAGACATCTGCACACGAAGCAACAATGTTCGAAGAACGAACTGACCGAGGCCAAGTCGGTATCGGGACGCTCATCGTGTTCATCGCGATGGTTCTGGTCGCAGCGATTGCGGCCGGTGTCCTGATTAACACGGCTGGCTTCCTCCAGACGCAGTCTGAACAGACCGGACAACAAAGCAGCGCACAGGTCACCGACCGCCTCGAACCCGTCTCCAAAACCGGGAACGTCTCGTACTACAACACCAGCGACAACGTCACCCTGACCGAGTCGGAGGCGAACACGTCGCTCAGTAACACGTCTCTGGCGGTGAACGAGGTGTCGATGGTGGTCCAGAAGGCACCGGGCGCGAGCGACATCAACATGAGCGCGACCACCTTCGAACTGATCGCGCCGAACGGCACCGACCGCTTCGCGTTCACGAACGAGACGGCGATCAACCGAAGCGAGGCGACCGGTCCCGACGACCGGACGCGGGCGCTTCAGGACGACGACAACTCGCTCAACGAGAGCCGCGGATCCGGGTTGATCCTCAACAGTCGGACCGACCGACTGGTCGTCACGATCAACATGACCGCACTCGACTACAACGACGCGTTCAGCAACGGCCCGCTGGAGCCGGGTGAGACGGCCACCCTCCGGATCAACACCGAGAGCGGTGCCACGAGCATCATCCGCATCCAGGTGCCACAGTCCCTCTCCGGCGAGGAATCGGTCGAACTCTAACACGGCCGGTTCGCCACCATTCGCTGACGATTCCCTATCTTTCGTATACCGGTAATCGTGAGCGACAACCACAACTCTTGGAGTGGCAACTCTACACAACGGGAAACGAGACAATACTCATCAAAGGGGGACAAGTCGGATTGCTCCGAAGAACGTGATGAGTATTGTCTCTAATAAGAGTTTTTTTTCAAGTATTATAAAAACAGCGGGTGGCGATTCTGTTGAACTACATCGAGTACAACTCACGACGCAGACATCGATGTGGAGTTGATCGACGAATACGACACATCGCAGACGTGCAACCGCTGTGCTGCGAGGGCGCCCGAGCAACGCAGGGACGCTTCGAGTGTCCCGAGTGGGGACTAGACGACAACGCATGCGCTGAACATCGACAAACGAGCCTTGGGCAAGTTCTCGAAACCGCTGTCCGAGGCGGGGGCTGTACTAGCACAGCCCGAAACGCAGGTCATCGTCCACCGTGACGACGAACCTGCGAACCTCTCCGTGTCCGTGGATTCGACCCCCAGTGGGGGGACCCACCGTTTTAACCGCGAGAGGATGTCCGGGCGGGAAGACTGTCACTGGTCGTCGTCTTGTGTGTCTCGTTTGCGATGTTCGCGTCGTCGATATCGGGTGAAGTACGTGTCGGCGTAGTCCTCGTGGCCAGTCCGATCGGGCACATAACACGGTGCGCTCTTGATGGGAGAGAAGACTGCCGCTTCGAGATCGGCATCAGGCTGGTCGTGCGGGGGGCGACACAGTGTGATTGGGAGGATTTGTCGAAGGGTCTCCGGGTCAACCGAGTCCCGATGGATATCAGCTGCCTGAGGTGGCCGCTTGCGGATCAGTGGTGGGAACTCGTCGCCATCGAGATCTTGGAGGGTAAGTAGGCGGACATCAAACGCTTGGGCCAGCCGCCACGCCCGATCCGTGAGTCTGGAGGTGTGACACAGGACCGGCATGGCACGACCAAGGAACGCCAGCAGACACAGCCGGATGATCACGGTCTCGTCGATGGGGCGATCTTGCCAGTCTTTGCATTCGGCAACGAGGTAGTCGGCGGGCTCGTCCCGGGGCTCTTGGCGACAGGCAACGACGTCTGCGGTGAGTGCCACGAGGGGCTCGCGACGGGCAGTCGCATATCCCCAGTCTTCGAGGGCCTGTTGCAGTTGGATCTCCAGCCACACGCCTTGCCCCTGGCCGCGTCCAGGGGTGGTGTCGCGTGGGGGATCGTGTGGGTCCGCGTCGGCATCGTCGTCACCGGGATCCATCGGTATCCCCCGTCTGTTTGAGTGGGTCGTCCGGTGTCGTCCGCCATTCTTTAGTGTCCGTTTCGGTGGACATGGTTGAGGACTGACCGTCTACTGGGGCCGTCGTCGTTGCTTCGAGATGGCTGGCCGCCTTCTCGAGAGCACTGGCGAGCTCACGAGCCTGAGAGGGGGTGAGCTCGGTAGTAGTGGTACCCCAGTGGCCACCGAATCCGACAAGGAGCGTCTGGTCTGTCGTTGCCTTGGGCGTGACCTCAAGGGTGGCTCTGGAGTGTTCGTCTTCGAGGCGGCGAGTGATGCCGGTCTCGACGGCGAAACGAGAGCCAGCGGTGGATGGGTCGTCGTCTGGTCGGTGTGTCATTGGATCAAGGAAGTCGTTAGCGGGGTGTTGAAGTGGCACTGGTTGCAGACTCTTCGAGCGGTGGACAGACCGCTTCGAGGACCCACGACTGGGGATGCTGCCGAGCCTGGAGCCCGTGGAGGCCACAGTGATGGGCCGCGAGGGTCCGCAGGATCCGGGGTGGTACGAGGTGGTAGTCCGGACCGACGACGACTTCCACGACGGGATACTCAAGGTGGGGGTTGTCGGTACAGACGTCTGTAGCCTGAACGCCGGTGATGACTTGGAGTGCCTCCGCACACCGATGGATCGTTACGGTTCGGATGTCACGCGGCTCGGCTCGGGCTGGAACAGGAGTGAGACGGGGTTTCTGTGGGTGTGTACTCAATCGGGCGTTGGCGTATCTGGACAGCGATGGACCGCGAGTCGTTCCGGGAGTCCGATGGCTCCGCAGGCGGGACAGCGCTGTAGCGGTGGGCAGGCTGAATCGTAGTCGGGAAACTGTACGACAGGTTCTTTGTTCGGTGGATCGGAATCGTTCATGCTTCGTTGGCCAGCAGCGGAGCACAGGGGTCGGTGGTTCCAGCACCGGCCTCGCTTTCTCCGAGGCATCTGTGCTCATCCCATGGTTGATATTCTATCTACATAATTCTAACGGAGTATTATACTTAGGAATATTCAAAGTGAAATCATGGAGTTACAACTATCACACTGCCAGCGGACATCGCACATGAGCATGGTCAATAGGGATTATACCCCAACCGACAACGAAGAACAGATATTAGATATTTTTAAAGAAGGATATGGAGAAGATATACCATGGGGGCGTGTAAACCCGCTATATTTGCGGAAACGAACGGATCTAAACAAACAACAGGTTAATTATGCTCTTAGTCAGCTGACTGCGGCAGGATGGATAAAAAAGCTCACCGAGGGCCTCTATGAATTTGTTACTGACCCTCGAACAGAACCGCGATTAAATCACGAGTAGAATTATAATTTCGTATATTTATGACGGTACTCTGGAGTGAGAAAAGTGGGGGGTAGCCATAAGGCCGTATGGGGATTTTTGCTTTGGGAGACGAGGAACGAACGGAATAGCCGCTATCATCTCAGCCTTGGGTACTCTCACACCCCACTACGTCGAATGTTCTCCGAATAGGGTAGGTATAATTTTCTCTGTTTTGGCCATGTATTTCATCAGTCACACCCCACTATGTCGAGTGTTCTAGCCACATCTAGAACCGTGTGAGATAGAGTATATTCCACTATAGCGCTAAATCTATCTCGCCTCTTTTTCATTCGCTACATTTGACGCGGTGGTTTTATTATCCCCGTATCAAGATATGTGAGCAACTGATGACAACGTTCACTCGTGACACCCATATCTTCCGTGACGAAGATATGCTACGGGATGATTACCAACCAGAATCAATTACGGCTCGAGAATCGGAGCTAGATACATACAAAACTGCACTTCAACCAGTGATAAACGGTGCCCAGCCACGGAATATCTTCCTGTACGGAAAAACAGGTGTCGGGAAGACAGCTGTCTCACGATATCTACTCAAACAACTACAAGAAGATTCGGTCAAGTACGATGATGTTTCTCTTTCAGTGTTCTGGCTTAATTGCACGAATCTTTCCTCTTCATACCAAGTGGCAGTCAATCTAGTTAATACACTGCGCCTGGCTGACGACCAGATCAGTACAACAGGATATCCACAACAACGTGTTTTTGATCTCCTATATGAGGAACTCAATTCTATTGGCGGGACAGTCCTGATAATTCTTGATGAAATTGACCATATTGGCAATGATGACGAGATTCTCTACGAAATCCCGCGAGCACGTTCAAACGGCTATCTTACAGAAACAAAGCCTGGAGTCATCGGAATTAGTAACGATTTCAGTTTTCGTGATAACCTCTCTCCAAAAGTGAAAGACACACTCTGTGAGGAAGAAATTCATTTTTCACCATACAATGCACCCGAGTTGGAAGCAATTCTTGATCGGCGTGCTGAGGGCGCACTCTATGATGATGCCACTGAATCAGGGGTACTCGCGCTGTGTGCTGCTATTGCCGCCCAAGACACAGGAAGTGCAAGGCAAGCACTTGATTTACTATATCAAGCTGGTGAAGTTGCACGAGCTGCGGCCCACGACCGAATTACTCAAAATGATGTACATGAAGCGCGCAATAAACTTGAACGGAGCCAAATCGAACATGGGATGCGCGAACTCACGCGACATGGCCATCTCTCACTCGTAGCGGTACTACAGTTGGCTCTTGAATCCAAGGAGCCATTCCGCGTACGTGATATTTATCCACAATATCGAACAATTGCCGAACGGTCAGATATTGATCCATTAGTTCGCCGCCGTATGCATGACCATCTTGCTGACCTTGCGATGCTTGGCATTCTTGACCGTCACTCCCGAAATGAAGGTCGTTCGGGGGGTCAATACTATGAGTATCAATTCTCTGTCGATTTGGAGATCGTTGTCAACGTTGTCAGCGACTTCGAAGGACTCACGCTACCGCGGCGCGTCGCAAAATTAATTCATTCAGTAGAATAAATCTTGACTGGAACATTCGACACAGTGGGGTGTGTAGTGGTGGAACGGGGTGATCGTTGGAAAGGGAATTCAACATAGTGAGGAACAGTAACCAAAATTACACAGATTCAGAGTACAGGAAAAGTTAATCAGAAAGTATGGTTTGCTGTGGAGAACATTCGACACAGTGGGGTGTGAGAAAGTTAGCACACTCTATCAATCACACGTCCCCTGATACGACAACTACATCTCGAAGTGACAACCCTCGCGGTAAACGGCGAGGGGCTCTCCTCGTAGAAAGATAGTGGGCTGTCCCGGGGTCACGTCACGAGGTACTCATCCTATAGATCTGCTCTACATCTGTATTCCCAGAATTCTCTCGGTAGAAGCGGTATCCGTCGTGAATGTCACTCGGTATGAGAGGTGTATCTATCTATAGGACCGAGAGAGATTCAGCAGGAGACTCTGGCCTAAAACATTCGACACAGTGGGGTGACAGTCTTACAAATACGAGTTCGTTGTTTAGTCTACAGCGTGATTTTTTATTTCGATTCTCTCGGCTCACATGAGTTAACTCACCCAATGACCTTCGTCTTTTTCTATTTTCTAAGACTTAGCTGACCGGGGTCGACAGCTTCATTTGGAGCTCATCGACGCCGTACTTCGAATGACTTCCGACCCGCGGATGTTGGCGAGAACGACAGTCATACCTTGGTTATATCGACAGGCTGCACTTCGAACTCACGACAGATACCGTTTCTCGGACCGGACGGCACAACGATGCGTAGCCCGTCGGATCACACGAGAACAACGCAGACAGCGGATACAGACCGAACCAAAGCGTGGAGCCTCAAATGTGCCACCGACTTCACTTCGCCGACCACAAAAGTTGTCACGAGTTCGTTTCCGAGTGACCCGCCACAAGTCAAGCTTCGAGGTACTCGAGCCAGGCCGCCTGTAGATCGGGATTACTCTGAGGGTGTGGACCCCGACTCCGCCATTGTTGCTGTGTCGCTTTCAGCGGTCGTATCATCAGTCGTCTCGGAAGACTCCGCAGTATCAGTAAGCCGGCGCTCGGCCTCATCACGGTCTTCCGGATACCCTACGTCGATCCGCCAGCCGTTCATCCGGATGGCGTCGATGGTGCGCCCGCTCTGAATCAACAGGTCGATGGCGTCGGGCAGTTCGTACTCGCCGCGATCCGACGGCTGGACGAGGTGACAGGCGTGGAAGATGGCCGGCGTGAAGGTGTAGAACCCGGTCATCACCAGGTTCGAGGGCGGGTCGTCGGGCTTCTCGACGACGCGGGTGATCTCGCCGTACTCGTTGGTATCACAGACGCCGTAGCGACTCGCCTCCTCCCACGGCACCTCCTCGACGAGGAAGGCGGCGTCCGCGCGCTCTTCGCCCTGCCGGTTGACCACGTCGCCCAGGTTCGCCTCGAAGACGTTGTCCCCGAGCATGAGCACGAAGTCGTCGTCGACGTACGGCTCCGCGGTGAGCAGTGCGTGGGCGAGCCCCAACTGCTCGCGCTGGTGGGCGTAGGTGATCGGCACGCCCCGGTACTCGTCGTCGTACCGCTCCATGATCTGCTCTTTCTTGTAGCCGACGACGACGACGAACTCCGAGACGTCGACGCCGACGTCGATCAGCGAGTCGAACGCGTACTCGATCAGCGGCTTGCCGTCGACTTCGACGAGGACCTTCGGTTTGTCCTCGGTGAGCGGGCGGAGACGGGTGCCCTTGCCGGCCGCGAGGATGACTGCCTTCATGGGCCTACCTGGCGGCCCGGGTTGCAAATACTTTCGGCTCTACCACGACAGGTACGGTTCGAGAGGCGGGAGGTTGCGCCGAACCGTCGAGCGAAACCGGGTGGAGAGGACGAGAAGGGTCGCGAAGTACACACCGGCGCCGAGCCCAACGAGGACGAGAACGGTCGCGAGGTTGTGGTTCAAGAGGTGGTACGTGTCCTCGACGGTCAGACCGATGTAGACGACGGCGGCCATGATCGTGCCCGCCCCTCCCTGTCGGAGTATCTCCCCGATCGGAAGGTCGAACGAGACGATTCCCGACAGGTACCAGTAGGCGAGGACGAGACTGATTGCGACGGAGCCCGCCGTCGCGACGGCGGCACCGAGCCACCCGTAGAGGTAGACAAGGAGAACGTTGAACGAGAGGTTCACGCCCACGAACGCCGTGTTGACGCGAAATGAGAGTTCGGGACGGTCGACGGCGTTGAGCGCGTTGAGCAGCTGGTTCTGGTATCCCATGAACAGGTTGGCGACGATAAGAACGAACAGTACGGCTGTCCCCTGTGTGAACTCCGGGCCGTAGAGTTGCAGGATTCGGTCTCCGAGGAGGGCCCCGCCGAACACACCGGGGATGAGGAACAGCCCCCCGTAGGCGAGCGACTCCTCGACGACGTTGGCCGCGGCCTGGGGGTCGTGCTGTGCCGACAGTTCGCTCATCTCGGGAAAAAGTGTCGAGGACAGCGCCCCTGAAAAGAGGATCAGGAACTGTGCGACGTTCCACGCGACGGAGTAGATCCCGATGAGCGACGACGAGACGAAAAACCCGAGAACGATGACGTCCGTGTAGTTGAACATCCGGGACTGCAGGCTGCCGAGCCACGAGAATTTCGCGAACTCCAGGAGGCTGTGGAAGTGTCGCTTTCGTGGCACACCGAGCGAGGGGAGGTTGCGGACGGCGATGAACAGACCGACCGCGAGGACGAGTCCGATACCGGCGAGATGTCCCCAGAACAGCCCCGCGACGCCCAGACTCGACACCACGGCGAGGATCTGCAGGAGGCTCCGGCCGCCGATCTTGACCGGCGAGAGGATCCCCGAAATGTGGACCAGATGAAGTCCCGTGAGTACCGACCGCACGACGCTGTATGCGAGCGTGGCGAAGAGGATCGCCACGACGAATCCGGCCGCCGGGTAGCCGACGTAGGCGTTGACCCGGGCCCGAAAGAGCAGAACGCCCGCCGCGACGACGACGAACAACGACCCGACCAGCACCGCCCCGGCTACCGTGTACTCGCCCTGTTCGTCCCCTTCGCTCACGCGCTTCGAGATGGCTCCCGAGACGCCGATCTTTCCCGCGATGGCGAGCCACGACACCAGCCCGATCCCGAGGTGGTAGATGCCGAGCGGTGCCGCCCCGAGGAGGCGGGCGATGTACAGCGTTGCCACGAATCCAATCGCCGACGCCAGCAAACGGGCGAGAAAGAAGACGACGGACGTTTGCCCGAGGCGCAGACGTGACATTGTGGCGTTACGGTGAGATGCTCCGTCGACCGGAATAACCCTTCTGTCCTCGTCCCGAGTCAGGAAGTTCTTAGACCGGAGCCCCGTACCGGCTGCTATGCGCCACCACCTGGATCGGGCCAGATCGGTCTACCGATCCCGAGGCCTCGCCAACCTCGTTCGGACCGCGGTGTCCTATGTCCCGATCGAGTTGAACAATCTATACTTTCATCTGCGGTACGGCACCGCGACTCGCGTCATGGACGAGGACTGGGATACCCTCATCTTGCTTGACGCGTGTCGGTACGACATGTTCGCCGAGCGGACCGCTCTCGAAGGGACCCTCGAGTCGCGAATCTCGGCCGGCTCGACGAGCGAAGAGTTCCTCGATCGGAACTTCGGCTCCGGCACGTTCCACGACACCGTCTACGTAAACACGAACCCGTACCTCCCGAAACTCGGTCTCGATGACGACGGGACCTTCCACGCAGTCATCGACCTGCTCGACGACTGGGACCAAGACCTAGAGACTGTCCACCCCGAAACCGTCGTCGAGGCCGCACTGGACGCCCACCGACGGTTCCCAAACAAACGGTTGATCGTCCACTTCATGCAGCCACACTTCCCGTTCATCGGCGAGACCGGACGCCGGATCGCCGCGAAGGGGTGGTCGACCGAGCAGGGTGATGGGGGCGGGGGCGAACAAGCCATCGACGGCCGGACGGTGTGGCAACAGCTCCGCGCGGGAACGGAGGGAACGGAGTTGACTCACGAACTCGCCTGGGAAGCGTACTGCGAGAATCTTGAGGTGGTCCTCGATCACGTCGAACGACTCCTCGACGGTATCGACGGCAAGACCGTCGTCTCGGCGGACCACGGCAACATGGTCGGGGAACGGCTCCGCCCGCTCCCCTCGCGTCGGAAGTACGGCCACTACTACGGTGTGTACACGCCCGAACTCGTTCGCGTCCCGTGGCACGTGATCGAGTCCGAGGAGCGTCGGGAGATCGTCGCGGAACCGCCGGTCGAAACCGGCGGTCAGACCGACGACGTCGTCGAAGAGCGGCTGGATGCACTCGGCTACCGCTGATCCGGATCTAGAGGGTTCGATCGACATCCTCGACGGTCCGTTCCAGCCCGGTTTCGAGGCCGACCACCGGCTCCCAGTCGAGCATCTCCTGCGCCTTCGAGATGTCCGGTCGCCGCCGCGTCGGGTCGTCCTCCGGAAGCGGTTCGTAGACGACGTCGCTATCGGTGTCACAGATCTCGAGCACGCGTTCCGCGAGCGTTCGGATGCTGATCTCGTTCTCGCCGCCGACGTTCACCACGTCGCCCTTCATGTCGTCGGTCCGCATGACCGCGCGGAGGCCGTCGATCATGTCGTCGACGTAGCAGAACGTTCGGGTCTGGCTCCCGTCGCCGTAGACGGTCAGGTCCTCACCCCGGAGCGCCTGCGAGAGGAAGGTCGGGACGACACGGCCGTCGTCCGGTCGCATCCGTGGCCCGTAGGTGTTGAAGATGCGAACCGTGCGCACGTCGAGGTCGTACGCGTCGTTGTACGCCACGGTCAGCGTCTCGCCGAAGCGCTTGGACTCGTCGTAACAGCCCCGCGGCCCGCGGATGTTCACGTTGCCGGTATAGCTCTCGGGCTGGGGGTGGACCTTCGGATCGCCGTAGACCTCGCTGGTGCTGGCAAAGAGCATCGTCGCGTCGTGTTCGAGCGCGTGATCCAACAGGAAGCGGGTGCCCTCGGTGTTCGTCAGCGCGATGCGCACCGGGAACTCGGTGAAGTCAGCCGGCGACGCCCGCGAGGCGAGGTGGTATATCTCGTCGACCGCCGGGAGGTCGGGGCTCTCGCGCAGGTCGGTCTCGACGACCTCGAACCGGTCGTTCGAGTCGAGGTGTGCGACGTTGTCGTATGTTCCGCTGCCGAAGTTGTCCACGCAGACGACTTCGTAGCCGTCGGCGAGGAGTCGCTCGCAGAGGTGGCTGCCGAGAAAACCGGCGCCGCCGGCGACGATGGCGCTATCTCCCATACCGTCGGCATGCGCGCCTATGCGTGAAAAGTCGCCCGACTCGAATCTGATTCCGATCGTTCTTTATCCTCGCACGGGGAGGAACGTGGCAAGCGACCTATGCGATTCGGGACCCACCTCTCCGCTCGAAAGATCCGCCGGAAACTCGACGCTAGCGGACCGCTGGACACCGGACGCGCTGGCGTCGAACTCCTCTCGCGGAAACTCGTCTTCACGCCCCTCTTCGCTACCCTGTTCGAACGCGGTTATCCCCCATCGATTCCCCGTCATCGCCTGCTCGACGAGTCCGAGACGTTTCGCCCCGAACCTATCGACTCGTCGGCGACCGACGCCGCATTCGACGAGGACCGATTCGTGACGCTCGTCCCCGGCGGTCGCATCCTCGCCGGGAGCGGCGCGATCTTCACGGGCGAGGGTGAACTCGTCGTCGAGTCGCTCTCGCCGTCCGCGGACCGCTCCGCGTACACGACCATCCCGCTCATCGATCACCTGTTTCGCGACGGCCCGCGGTTCGTCACCGACATCTTCACCGGTGACGTCCATTCCCTCAGGCCCGCCGACGACTCGACCGGCCTCCTCTGCCCGTTGATCCCCCGCTACCGAAACTACTACCACTGGACGATCGAGACGCTCCCGAAACTCCGTCTCCTCGACGCGTTCGGGGACGAAACCGGCCGCGAGCCGACGCTACTCGTCCCGGCCGATCCACCCGCGTGGATGCGGGACTCGCTTCGACTCCTCGGCGGCGAGGACTTCCCGATCCGGCACGCCCGCGAGCCGGTGTACGACGCCGATCCGACGGTCGTCCCCTCGTTCGCCGGCACGGTCACCGGTGCGGAACACCGGTGGTTCAAACGGCAGACGAGTGGTCTTCGCGGCGACGCAGACACCGACCGTTCCCGGCGCATCTACGTCTCTAGAGCGGGCGCACGGGAGCGGCGCGTCCACAACGACGACGCCGTCCTCGACGCCCTCGACGACTACGGGTTCGAACCCTACCGCCTGGAGGAACTCCCCGTCGCCGAACAGGTGCGACTGTTCGCGGAGGCCGAGGCGGTCGTCGGCCCCCACGGCGCCGGGCTGTCGAACATCGTCTACAGCGATGACGTCGCAGTCGTCGAACTGTTCGGGTCGAACGTGAAGACGAACTTCGCCCGCATCGCGGAGGCGGCCGGGTTCGAGTACCACCGTCTCGAGGGCCGTCAGGACGGCCCCGACATCGAGGTCGACGTGTCGCGGCTCCGCGAGACAGTCGAGCAGATCGTCGACTGATCGGCCACGCGAACGTGGATCGCCACCGCTTTGAAGATCGACCGCGCTTCAGTCGGTACGATGGGTATCTCGTTTCGGGCGTGGCTGGACGAACACCGCGAGCAGTTCCACGACGACGGACCGAAACGGTGCGCGATGCACGCGGCCTACACCGCCTTTCTCGGTCTCTGGTATACGCTCACGTCCCGGCGATCGATCGGTCGGAACGTCTACGAGAAGGAGTGGGACCTGCTTGTCGTCCTCGACGCCTGCCGCGTCGACGTCCTGGAGGCCGTCGCCGACGACTACGAGTTCGTCGACTCCATCGACCGGGTGCTGTCCGTCGGCAGCCACTCCCGGGAGTGGCTGGCGGGGACCTTCACCGACGCCCGGCGCGACGATATCGCCCGGACCGCCATGGTCACCGGCAACGGCCACACGCAGGCCATCTTCTTCGACGACGAGTTCCCGCCCAAGGAGACGGTGCCGTTCTGCCGGCCGAAGTGGGATGTCGTCGACGGCGACGATTTCGATCTCCTGGAGATGGTGTGGCAGGACGACCACCCCGAGGGCTACGGCGTCCCGCCACGGTCCATCACCGACCGGACGATCGCCGCGGGACGCGAGGGGGATCACGACCGTCTGATCGCTCACTACATGCAACCGCACATCCCCTACATCGCCGACGCGATGCGGGAGGATCGGGAGCCGACCGAGGACGAAGCCCGCGGGTGGAAGCGACTGGAGTCGGGCGACCTCGACGCGGACACCCACTGGGATCTCTACGAGGCGAACCTCCGACTCGTCCTCGACGACGTCGAACTCCTCCTCGAGAACATCGACGCCGAGCGGGTGGCGATCACCGCCGACCACGGCAACGTCTTTGGCGAGTGGGGGACGTACGGCCACCCGGAGGGCTTTCCCCATCCCGACGTGCGGGTGGTGCCGTGGGTGGAGACGTCGGCGACCGATTCGGGGACCCACTCGCCGGAAGGCCTCCGGGAGGACGAGGTGGCGACCTCCGTGGAGGAGCACTTGGAGGCGATGGGGTACGTATAGGTGAATACTTTCCACAATACTAATATCAGAGCCTTCGACAATGAGCGGTATGTCAGCTCCAAATATTCTACTCATCTCGATCGACAGCCTTCGTTCCGATTTCTGTTCCTTCCTAAATGATTCCGAACGGACGATGGATTTTCTGGATGACCTCGCTGGGGAGTCGACGGTATTCGAACGGGCAATCTCACCGTCCACGTGGACTCTTCCTGTCCATGCATCAGTTTTCACCGGTCTGTATCCCTTCGAACACGGTCTGAACGACGGCGAGACCATCCTCGGAGATCATCCGACGTTGGCGGAGATCCTTGTCGAACGGGGATATACGGCTCGATCGTTCACCCACAATGACTGGTTTCGAACTAGCGGTATGGCACGTGGATTTGACCACGAGCACACACGAATGCCCGGAATGGTCCAACATGGGTTCGACAACCTACGCGATGGGGTTCGAGATCGGGATTCGTCGTCGATAACCAAGGGAACGAAGCAGCTGTTGGAGGCGGTACCGGTCAAAGCACGGAAAGCATTCTTCAGACACCGGCTCAAGGGCGCACGAACGGTGACGAAAGCTATTCGCCGACTGAAGTCGGATGACGCTCCCTTTTGTCATATGGTTCATCTCAACGACGTTCATCACGCATACCGGCCGCATATCGACTATTATCGGAAGTTCGGGGAGGAAGGGTTGATCAACCTTCACAAAAATGTACTGTACCAACAGGAACTGAAACGAAAGCGCGACGGGATCGAGACAGGGAATTACGATATCGACGAGGACAGGCTCGAACTTATGATCGATTTGTACCGGGGATCGATACTGCAGGTCGACGCCCAAATCGAACGTCTGGTCGATTCTCTTATCGAAACCGGCGAGTACGAGAATACCGTCATCGTGGTCTTCGGTGACCACGGTGATCTGCTGGGCGAACGTGGCCGGTTCGGACATGGGTCCCCGATCTGCGACGAACTCGTCCGTGTCCCTCTTCTCATCCGCGACCCGACCGGACAGCTGGAAGCAAGTCGTCGTTCGGATCCGGCACAACTGAACGACCTCTATCCGACGCTGCTTAAATTGATCGGGGAATCGCCTCCCCCGACTCATAGTCTTCCGTTGCAGTCTGATTCACGTGATGCCGCTTTCGTCCACTATCGGAGCGGCAAGCTTAATCAATCCTCCGACGCTCTCGATTTTCCAGAATCGGAGTTTCCACCCTTCAAACAGGCAGCGATTTGGAAGGCGCCCGATTCCAAACTAGTGTATTATCCTGATGAAGATCGGTACCGGCATGATGAAGAGATGAATACTGACCTGCTACCGGAACTCCGCGCCCATCTTGAAAACCTCGATCCCGTGCCAGCAAGAGGAGAAAAAGAACTGTCGGCAAATGTTCGATCGAACCTGAAACAGATGGGCTATTTGTAACCGTTCTCAATTTGTGTACAGATCCGGAAGATTTCTCAAATCGAATTTAGTGACTGTAGTGAGCGTTTAATGAGCTCCGTTCTCCTTGGCCGGAGCAATAAAGTCCGACATACGGTCGTTGTTCACCTGGTCTTCGTAGAATTATAAATGGAACTAGCGATCCGGTAGCCTGGTTTTCCGAACACCGCAGCGAATACTAATGCGACCGTTACGACGTTCACGTACGACTGCTTCGACATCCAATAAAGTGCCTTGAGACTGGAGAGAATTGCCTGTGGTGACCACAGTTTCTCATCGAGTAGTCGCCGAGAATGCATGCGGTAAACGGTTTCGAGACGCTGATATCTGATTTGCGGATCGTATGCATCATAGATCTCCTTGTAATCCTTGACGACCCGAATCATATCTGGCATTGCTTCGGGTTTCTCCCCGCGGTGATCCTCATGAATTCCGCGCTCCAGAAGCAGTTCGTCGCTATACTCGAACCTCGTCTTATTAGCCAGTAACAAACGGATATCGATTCCATCACGCGCGGGCCGAGGAGTGAGTGGCATGATAGATTTGAGAACCGACCGCTCGATCAGCATAGTTGAGGGAATACATGGATGCATCGACATCCTTAGTGCCTGTTCGAGCACGTCCCCGCGGACGTCCGGTTTCGGATGAACCTCTCGACGCGAATCGCTCGTCCCATCGGTCCTGCCTTCCTTTTCATCGGTAAAGAAACCACAATAAGCCACGCCAACATCCTCGTTTTCCCGAATGATTTCGACGTGTCGCTCTATCTTTTCTGGCAGTAGTTGATCGTCATCGTCTAGGAATTGAATATATTTGCCGCTAGATGCTTGGAACCCGGTATTCCGTGCCGGGTTCGCCCCTCTGTTCTTGTCATGGGGAATATAGGTCACATCGTAATCCGAGACCACGTTTTCGGCGTGCCTTTCTCCCGAATCGTCGACCACTATCGTTTCAACGTTTTCGTATGTTTGATTTATTGCACTCTTGATGGCAAGACGAAGCCACTCGTTCCGATAGTATGTGGTTATGATTATTGATGCCAACTCAGTCATGTCTATTCGCTACTGTTAGGACTGGCCATATAAGTATCGAGTTGATAATCGGTGGTGCGTTTGACTGGTGCAGTCACCAACATTCGGATGGTCCGCTGTCTGAATCACCAGTACGATCCGACCATCCGGTGGGTGTCGGTGACACTACTGAGAGGTACTTACCCGTTCCGTCCGATTCGTGTTAGCCTGACCAATCGGATCGATCCAGTCATACGTCGTACTAAACCAGTTCGATGTTTGGAAAGTTTACAAGTATCCAAACCGACGTTCCGTGTCGGTCGGCAGTATCTTTGTTTAACAACCCCGTTTCTGAATTATAGTGTTGCCTGATTCCTTTTTTCAGCAAGTCGGATGCTTTCTGAAAAGAATCCCGGCATAGAAACAACAGCGCATACGCCAAGTGAATATAAGGAACCATCGAACCCTGTTCGTACGTATCCCATTCGATGGACTCCGAATCCCGTTTTATACCTTGTATAATGGTCTCGATTTTATCATGCGACCAGATAGAGTGTTCGGGAAACTGCCGCCGCAATTCCGCTAATGCGTATGCGTTTACTGGCAAATATCCGATTTCCTTTTTGAGCATATTGTTGGAATAGTTGTGGTACTTCGAGATTATCCAGTTCCAGATCATCTTCCAGTGTCGGGAGCTATCTACCGCTACGCTCGTCGCATCTTGAAGAGATGGATTCACATAATGCCTGATCACCCCCGAGGGATGCAATCCGATATTCGATTTCAGTCTGCGCAAAAATACTCCGATGAGTTCGCTTACCCCATCTCCGGAAGACAGCGTTGCACCGGCCGCGGCAAATATCAGTTGATGATTGAGTGTTCGGTCATACGAGAGCAGCGTTCCGTCTGTTTCGACGCGCTCCCAAAGTCCAAGTCGCTTGCTGAATGGATGTAATGAGAACACCTCCCGTGATTTTTCGATCAATTCGGGTCGGTTCAATTTCATGCCAGCATATGCAAGTGCACGGATGGGTGCGGCTTGTCCGATCACCCCATTACATTTGTCTTTGCCTTGGACCGTCCGAGCGTAGTATGTGTATTGGTTGGGCCGGAATTCGGTATCGAGGAGGAACTCAATCGCCTTATCAGCTGCCACAGCGAACGCCTCGTTGCTCGAGATCTCATGCGCCTTTATCAACGTCAATAACCAGTGTGCGGTTGCCCGGACAGGAGTAAGACGTTCAGCAAGTGCTCCATTCTGTCCGCTGGGGAATGCCCCATCCGAGCGCTGTAGATCGACCCCCCTCGTTGCGCTCTCTTCAATTAAGGCATGGACAGTAGTCGGAATATCATCATTTCCGACGCTTTCGGTCATTGGCCCGGCCTTCGCTCTTGACGGATATCAATTCCTTGGAAGATACGATCGGTAGAGGATCGGCAGAACCATTCGGTACGACCGGTAGCCGCTCGGCCCTATCGGACGGTTCACGCGACGAAAGAAAGTTTTTATACGGTCTTTGGATATGACTGTAGCAAGACTGGTGATACTATTTCGACCATCGTAGTCGGTATCGACGGCGCCACGTTCGATCTGTTCGGCGATTGGCTCGACGACCTCCCGACCATCGCCGGTATCCTCGAACGCGGCACCGGCGCCCGGATGGAGAGCGTGACGCCGCCGGTGACGAGTCCGGCGTGGCGCTGTTACGCGACGGGCAAGCAGCCGAGTTCCATCGGCGTCTACTGGTGGCGGCAGTTCGACCGCGACCGGCAGGAGTTCGTCGGGGTCGACCAGATACCGCTGACGAGCAAGTGTTACTGGGAGTATCTCGACGACCCGGACGAGACGGTGGCCGTCCTCGGCGTCCCGCTCAACGCCCCCCCTCGCGAGGTCAACGGCGTCCTCGTCGCTGGCGGACCGTACGCCGACCCCGAGGAGTACACGTATCCGGCGTCGATACAGGAGACGCTCGAAACCGAGTTCGACTATCAGCTTCACCCCTCGACCGACCCGGCGTCGGCCGATCACCCCGAGCGGCAGGAGATCGTCGACGACCTCGAGAAGATGATCCACCAGCGGTTCGACGTCGCCGAATGGTTGCGCGAGGAACGCTCGCCAGCGCTGCTGAACCTGACGTTCTTCTACGTCAACCACCTTCAGCACATGTCGTGGCGTTCCGACGGCGTGAAGCATCTCTGGCAGGTGATCGACGAGCGTCTGGGCCAGTTGCTCACCGACACGGACGACGTGGTGATCCACTCCGATCACGGACTCCACGAGATTCAGCGCGTGTTCTATCTCAACGCGTGGTTGGTCGAGAACGGCTATCTCTCGACCCACGAGGAATCCACCTCGAAGCGACAGACGGTCGGGCGCGTCATCGATACGGTAAACGATGCCCTCGAACGGGCGGGGGCGAAGTCGCTCGTGGTGCGTTCGCTGCCCGACAGCGTCGTCGACCGCCTCGGGGAGTACGGCAGCGACCGGATCATCGACACCAGCGACTTCGAGCGTCGGATCGACTTCGAGCGGTCGGCGGCGGTCGGCCTCCCCCACGGCGTCGTGTACGTCCTCAACGACGACGAGGCGACGACCGAACGTCTTCGAGAAGAACTCGCCCGTGCTCGCGACCCCGAGACGGGGATGGAGATCGCCAACGATGTCGTCGACGCCGCCGAGGTGTACCCGACGCCACTCCCCGACGATGCCCCGGATCTGTTCGTGCGGTACGCCGACGGCATCGAGGTGAAAGACGTCAACGCGGACGACGAGTCGCGGGTGTTCGGTAGCCGCGCCAAGTTCCGCGCCGACAACCACTTGGAGGGAGTGCTGATGGCCGCGGGACCGTCGATTACGGGCGACGAGGCCGCCCTCGATCGGCCGGGCCTGGTTGACATCGCTCCCACGGCGTTGCACCTGCTCGGGGAACCGATCCCAGAAGACGTCGACGGCGACGTGCTGACCGACCTGTTCGCGTCGGGGAGCGATCCGTGCGAGCGGCCGGTCGAGTCGCAGTCGCCAGGCCGGTTCGAGGCTACAGCCGCCGACGTGGCCGACCACGAGGAGACCAAAGAGCGGTTGCAGGACCTGGGCTACCTCGAGTGAGCGTCACTCTACGACGCTCGTCAGAGTTTGGATGGAATCGCGAAGCCGTTGAGCAGCGGTGAACGTCGCGTCGTGGTACGACCAGCGACGGATCGGTCGTTTTTCGGGTCCAAACTCGCTTTTGAACTTCACGACGCCCTCGATCCCGCCGCTGGGATTGAAGTCGTAATACTCCGTCCCCCGTTCGACCGCGTCTTCGATGATGTCGGCATGGATGCGATCGTTGATATACTTCGAAAAGTAGTCGGCGTAGGCGGCGGCATGCCAGTTCACCGCGTGGCCGTTCCAGTAAAACACTAACGCGCCGGAGGCAATTTCGCCATCCACCTCCGTGACCCACAGTTTGATCGACTCCGGTCGTTCGGTCGCGAGCTCGTGGATGCGCTCGAAGAACTCCCACGAGTAGGTTTTCGAGACGTCGTCCCACCGTTCTATCGACGCCTGGTACGCGCCGTAGTACGTTCGGTAGTCGTCGAGTGTCGTCGCCCCGCGCACCGAAACGCCAGCTTCCTTGGATTTCCGGACACCGTATCGTCTATCTTTCGAGAAGTCGTCGTACAACTCGTCGAACGGTCGGTCGAGCGGGAGGATCTGTGTGAAGTCCTCCTCGGTCGAGACGGTCCCTCCGTTGAGGGCGTCGAGTCCGGGTTCCTCCGGGGCGAGTGGCGACTCTACGACCTTACACTCCGCCGTCCGCCAGCCGCACACACGATCGTAGAATTCGGTGACCTCCTCGGTGAGCGGACCGTCGGCGATCAGCCCGCCGTAACA
This sequence comes from Haloplanus salinarum, assembly GCF_009762275.1. Taxonomy (NCBI): domain Archaea; kingdom Methanobacteriati; phylum Methanobacteriota; class Halobacteria; order Halobacteriales; family Haloferacaceae; genus Haloplanus; species Haloplanus salinarum. Next base: position 3,186,685 of record NZ_CP034345.1, read on the forward strand.
GCCGGCGTAGCTTGACCGGAGCCGTCGGAACACCCGGTTACCTCCGGGAGAGAGGCGGACCATCGGTAGCACGACCGTCGTTCCGTTGGAGAGTTCAGCAGCCACGGGATCAGCCCCCGAGACGTCCTCCGCAGCGGTGGCGATATCCGCCCAGAGCGGCGTGTGGAAGAAAGTCGCATACGAACACGCGTTCGCGACATCCCACCACCGGTCGTCGCTCACGTCGTGGATGAATCGCATTGCGACTGCCTTTTCGACACCGATAGTTAGTGTTTGTTATCGTCCGGAACAAAAAGCTCATTCCGACGTGGGCGAAGGGGTAGTGTATGGCTGACCGGATTCCACTGTACGAGGTCACGAACGTCATCGGGACGGAGGTGCTCGACGACGTTCGAGATGTTATCGAATCGGGATGGCTCACCCTCGGTGAGAAGACCGAGCGGTTCGAGCGGGGCTTCTCCGACGCACACGATACCGCCCACGGAATCGCAGTAAACTCCTGTACGTCGGCACTATACGCCGCGCTGCGAGCACTCGGGATCGGAGCAAACGACACCGTCGTCGTTCCGGCGATGACGTTCTCCGCGACGGCCAACGTGGTGCGTCTGCTCGATGCCGACGTCGTTCTCGCGGACGTGGACGACAACGGCAACCTAGATCCTGACAGTCTCTCTCGTGTTCTCACGACCCACGACGTTGACGCGGTCATGCCCGTTCATCTCTACGGACTTCCCTGTGACATGGAGCCGATTCTCGATCTCGCCGACGAACACGACGCTGCGGTGGTCGAGGACTGTGCCCACGCTCCGGGAGCGACGCTCGATGGTCGCCCGGTCGGGTCGTTCGGTGATGCCGGCTGTTTCAGCTTCTACGCGACGAAGAACATGACGACTGGCGAGGGCGGGATGGTCACCACGAACGACGATACCGTCGCCGAGAAAGTACGAAAGCTCCGGAATCACCACCAGACGAAGTCCCCCGACGAAAAAGTGGACGCTTGGGGATACGACGTTGACGGACTCGGGTTCAACTTTCGTATGAGCGAGATCACGGCCGCTCTCGGCGTGAACCAGCTCGAGAAGCTCCCGGACATGAACGAGAGCCGACGAGCCGTCGCTCGACGGTACCGCGACGCAGTCGCGGACATCGACGGCCTGCGCTGGGTCGGCACCGACACCGACGACAAGACGCACGTCTTTCACCTGTTCGTCGTCGAGGTGGAAGATTCGTATCCGTACACGCGCAACGAACTCTACGACCGTCTCTCCGAACAGGACATCCTCACCGGCGTCCACTATCCGTCGATTTCCAAACTCACGTACTATCGGGACGTCGACGGCGAGTACGAACATGCGGAGGCCCTCTCGGATCGCATCCTCTCGTTGCCGATGTTCCCCGAGATGGAGACGGCAACCCAGCAGCGGGTCGTCGAGGCCCTCCAGGTATGACCGGATCGGCACCGCCGACGGTCGGCCATTTCCGCACTCGCTATCTCCCGCTCACCGAGACGTTCATTTATCAGTACCTCACGAACTACTCCCGATACGATCCGTTCATGTGTAGCCTCACCGAAGAGAACGTCGACAAGTTCCCGTTTCAGCCGCGGGAGACGCTCTCCACGCAGCCAGTTTGGCAACCGAAACGATGGTGGTATGAGGCCGTTCATCGAACCAAACTGGACGCACCGTTCTACGGGGAGATCATCGATCGCCGAGACCCGGAGCTCATTCATGCACATTTCGGGCCGACGGGGGCAGCGCTGTCGAAATATCGCACTCCCGACCGGCCGCTGGTGACGACGTTCTACGGCTACGACACGTCGGAGGTCGTCACCCGCGGCGGGACGGCGAAACAGCGACTCAAGCGCCAGTACTACCTCCGACTCTATCGACGCCTGTTCGACGCCGGCGATCTCTTTTTGGTTGAGGGACCAGCGATGAAGGAGAAACTGGTCCGTCTCGGCTGTCCCGAGGGCAAGGTGGCGCTCCAACGCATCGCCATCGACACCGACCGCATCGAGCCCTCGTATCCGAGCGGCGAGCCACCGCTCACCGTTCTGATGGTCGGGCGGTTCGTCGAAAAGAAGGGGATGCCGGACGGAATTCGGGCGTTCGCGTCGACGTTCCGCGACACCGACACCGAACTCAGAATCATCGGCGACGAAGGGGTGAAAGGCTACTCCGAGACCGACCTCCGAACGATAGCCGAAAACCGGGATGTCCTCGACCAGGTGACGTTCACCGGGTTCCTCGACTACGAGGCGTATCTGGACGAGGTGCATTCGTGTGATCTACTGCTGGCACCGAGCAAGGTCGGATCGCGGGGCGATTCCGAGGGGGGCGCACCGACGGTGTTGCTCGAGGCGCAGGCCGCGGGCAAACCCGTCGTTTCGACGAGTCACGCCGACATTCCCTACGTCGTCGCGGACGAAGAGACGGGGCTCCTCTCGCGACCCGGCGACGTGAAGGGACTCGCCGACGCCCTCACCCGATTCCGTGACGACCCCGACCTGTTCGGTGAATTCGGTCGTCGGGGACGCTCCCGCATGGAGCGACGCCACGATATCGACCGCCTTGCTCCGGCGCTGGAGGCGAAGTACGACCGGATCCGTGGCTGAGGGAAGGTTTCGGTCTGACGAATCACAACAGTATTGATTCGGGAGGATGTGGTACCGACAACACCGTGAAGGGACTCATATTGGCCGGTGGAACGGGTTCCCGTCTCCGCCCGATAACGCATACCGGACCGAAACAGCTGCTACCGGTGGCGAACAGACCGGTTATCGAGTACGCGATAGAGGACTTGCGTTCGGCTGGTATCACCGAGATCGGCGTCGTCTTGGGACAGCATGGTGCCGACGCGATTCAGGAGTCACTCGGCGACGGCCACGACTTCGGCGTCGACATCACGTACATCCTCCAAGGGGCCCCGCTCGGCCTGGCTCACGCCGTCGGGTGCGCTCGTGATTTCGTCGGCGACGACACGTTCGTCGTCTATCTGGGCGACGATCTTCTCGGCGACGATATCGACGACCTCGTCGCCGAATTCGATCCCAGAACGCACGAGGCCAGCATCGCGGTCCAGACGGTCGACGACCCGTCCCGGTACGGCATCGTCGACCACGACGACCGAGGCGACGTCGCCCGGCTCGTCGAGAAGCCCGACGATCCGCCGAGTCGCTCCGCCATCATCGGCGTCTACGTGTTCACCCCACAGATCTTCGAGTGTATCGAGGGTCTCGAGTCGTCGTGGCGGGGCGAGTTCGAACTCACGGATGCCATTCAGCGACTGCTCAATGATGGGTATCGTGTGCAGGCACACACCATCTCCGGGTGGTGGAAAGACACCGGCACCCCCGAGGACATCGTCGGCGCCAACCGACTCGTCCTCGACGACATCGCGAACGATGTTCGAGGAGATATCGCCGACGATGCGACGATCGAAGGCCGCCTTCAGGTCGGCGAGGGGACTGTCATCGAGGCGGGCAGCACCGTGCGCGGCCCCGTATCGCTCGGAAACGACGTCCACGTGCGGGAAGGGGCGTACGTGGGTCCGTATACGAGCGTTGGTGACGGATGTACCATCGAGAACGTCCATCTCGAATCGAGCGTCATGATGGCCGACGCGACGGTAACGACTTCGGCGACCATCGTCGATAGCCTCCTCGGCCCCGACGTCTCTATCACCGCTCGCGAGACCGAACCGAACGGCAATCGACTCGTCGTCGGCCGGGATTCGACGCTCGAACTGTAACAATGACACTCAGAATCATCACCCATCGGTGTGACCGGTGCGGGACTATCGTCGGCGGCAACGTACTCGAACGCAATCGGACGCTGAAATGTCCGGGGCTGAACTGTTCTCGAGTTCACGAGTTTCGGGAACTTCCCGCCGACGATCGGGAGTACCTCACGTCCCAGACCGAAACCTATTCAATCGAATAAGACACCCGTCGATACATGACTACGCTGGTTACGGGCGGCCTCGGCTATCTCGGTTCCCGCCTCATTCGTGAACTCCCTCACCATCCGTCGTTCAGCGGCGAGCAAATCCGGATTCTGGACAACTACCGCCAGCCGCGGTTCCACGCGCTCTGGGACCTCCCCGTTGTCGCGGACTACGAGTTCATCGAGGGAGATATCCGCGACGAGGAAACCGTCTTAGAGGCCCTAGATGGCGTCGATACCGTCTTCCATCTCGCGGCGGTCACGAACGCCTCCGAAACGTTCGACATTCCGGAGAAGACGTGGGAGGTGAACTACGACGCCGCGATGCAACTGTACGACGCCGCACAGGAAGCGGGTGTCGAGGAGTTCGTCAACGTCTCCACGTGTTCGGTTTACGGGACGACCGACGAGGAAATAACCGAGGAGTTCGACTGTGACCCGGAGTCACCTTACGGGGAGGCGAAGCTGGAAGCGGAACAGGAGATGCTCGAAGAGTACGACGGGGAGATGGGTCTGACGGCCCTGCGCCTCGGTACCGTCTACGGCTGGACCACGGGGATGCGCTTCGACACCGTCGTCGACAAGTTCGCCATGTTGGCGGCGATGGATCGACCGCTCACCGTGTACCGCGGCGCCGAGAACCAGAAGCGCCCGTACCTCCACGTACAGGACGCCGTTCGCTCCATGCTGTTCGCGGCGAGCGAACTGGGCGACGGCGAAGCGTACAACGTCGTCGGACAGAACGGTCGACTCCAGGACGTCGTCGACGCCATCGTGAACCACTTCCCCGACGTCGAAGTCGGCTATACCGACGCGGAAAACATCAACCAACTCTCCTACATCGTGAGCGACGAGAAGATTTCCGACCGGGGATTCGAAACCGTGTACACGCTGGACCAGGGCGTAGAGGAACTCGCCGACAAGTTCAGGGCCCTGATCTGAACGTTTATCGTGGCGAGTCGGAGAGGAGAAAGGAGAGATGGTGAACGTCGACGTGGTCGTTCCCACGTACAACGACCCAGCGGGAACGAAACGGACGCTTGACTCGCTCTCCGTACGGTCGGTCCGGGGACGATTGGTATTCGTCGACAACGCCTCCACCGACAACACACCCGACGTCGTTCGGTCCTACGAACGTGACCACGATCACGTCGTTCTCCACACGGAACACGACGTCCAGTCCTCCTACGCCGCCCGAAACACCGGTATCCGCCACACCGACGCCGACGTCATCGCCTTCCTCGACGCCGACATGACGGTCTCTGACGACTACTTCGACCGTGCACTCGCCCACCTCCACGAGGACGACCTCGACTACATGGGCTGTCGCGTCGACCTCACCATCCCCGACGACGAACGCACCCGAACCGCCCGCTACAACGCTCACACCGGCTTCCCCGTCGAGCAGTATCTCGCCCGCCACCGCTACGCCCCGACCTGTGCCCTGTTCGTCCGACGCGAGGTGTTCGAGGACGTGGGCCTGTTCGACCCGCGTCTCGTCTCGGGCGGCGACATGGAGTTCGGCAACCGCGTCGACGCCGCGGGCTACGAGATGGGCTACTGCGCCGACGCCGTCGTCAACCACCCGGTGCGCTCGTCGTTTCGCTCCCTCTACGACAAGAACGTCCGGGTCGGGCGGGGTCACTGTCAGCTCCAGCGGTACTACCCCGGGCGGTACGGGGAGCCGCCGATCCCGCCGCGTCACGCGCCGCTCGATACGGACGCTCCCGACCTGCCGCTCGACGACCGCCTCGCCTTCGGCGCGCTCTCGGCGGCGATGACGGCGGCACGGGCGAGCGGCTACGCGCGTGAACTAGCGTCGCCGTCCGAGACGGGCGCGGACGTGGACGGGCCGCCGTCGCTGTAGCGAACGGTACGGCTTTGTCGGATCGGATCGTACTTTTCGCATGAACGACCTCGCGGACTTCTGGGGCGTGTGGAGCGAGGAGACGGCGACGAAGACACGCGAAGCCGTCGGAGTGGTTCGTGATCGAAACACCGCGCGCCTCGAACGAATCGTCGACTGATACTGCCGGCTGTACGTCGACCGAGACGACGCATCGTGAAGCGGGTGCGAAAGTTCGAACGCGGATCGGTTCGTCGAGTATATGGCTGATAACGGTACGACCTACTCCTCGACCGTCTCCACCTTCTCCAACAACCCCGGCGTCAGCAGCGCGTACAGATACCCCAGCCCCACGGCCCCGGTGAACACAACGATAGCCAAAATTTGCAACACGGCGGCGACGGACGGCTTCGTCCACAGCCCTTTCACCCGCCGCGGAACCCGATCCAGAAACAGCAGTCGGAGATAGTCGGCTTCGTCCCCGTCTTCGTCGGGGTACAGCAGGTTCATGACCCGCTTCGAATACCCCTGCCAGAACGACCGGAAGACGAGCCACTTGAACTCACCGCGGTAGTCGAACAGTTTGTGCTCCACCACCGCGTCGTCGGTATAAATGACGCCCCGCCCGGTCAACTCCCGAATCCGGATACAGACGGGGGCCTCGTGGGCCTGGATGTGTTTGTCGCCCCGGCGGCCGGTGTGGGTGTCGTAGCCGCCGGCCTCGAGGAAGACGTCCCGGCGAAAGGAGATGTTCGAGCCGTAGCCGTTGCGGATCTCCTCGCCGTCCTCGGCGAAGCCGGGTTCGACGCAGCCGACAAGCCAGTAGAACTCCGCGGGGAAGAAGTCGGGGCGGTCGGTCTGCCAGTCGGGGCGCACGTCGCCGCCGACGGCGACGGCGTCGGTGTTCTCGTACACCGCGACCAGTTCGGCGATCCAGTCCTCGTGGGCGACGGCGTCGTCGTCGAGCATCGCCACGATTTCCCCGGAGGCGAGTTCGGCACCCTTGGTCCGGGAGTAGGAGATGCCGCGGTTCTCATCGTTGCAGTGACAGACGACGGTTTCGCGGTCACAGAAGTGCTCCTGCACCCGGTCGTACACGTCCGGATTCCCGTCGACGACGAGGACGACTTCCAGCGGCTCGTACGTCTGGGCGAGGACGCTCTCGACGGCCTCGCTGAAGGCGTCGTACCGCTCCATCGCGTACGTACAGACGACGACCGACACCTGCATCGCCCGGACGTTCCGCCGAGGTGCGAATAAGCGTTTTCGTTGGCGACGCCCCGTCGTTCGGGCGTGGAAACTCCTTGCGGCCGCCGGGAGATAACAAGGTTTATGCCCATAATCCCAGTCCGTTCGGCCAATGAGCGACGATCAGAGACAGGGGTCCTCGTCGGTCGTAGACCTCTTTTTCGAGTGGTACCACGTCCCCGTGCTCGTCCTCGTCGTGGCGACGATGCTCGCCATCCGCCTCCAGAAGTACAGTACCTTCGTCCGGGACGGACGGGTGTACTTCTCCGGCAACGACGCCTGGTATCACCTCCGCCAGGTCGAGTACACGGTGCGCAACTGGCCGTTCACGATGCCGTACGACCCGTGGACGAACTTCCCGTACGGCACGAACGCCGCGCAGTTCGGGACGCTCTACGACCAGATCGTCGCCACGGCGGCGCTGGTCGTCGGCCTCGGGAGTCCGTCGAGTGACCTGATCGCGAAGACACTCCTGGTCGCGCCGGCGGTCTTCGGCGCGCTGATCGCACTCCCCGTCTACGCCGTCGGCAAGCGGATGGCCGGCCGCCTGGCCGGTCTCTTCGGTGCCGTCGTCCTCCTCTTGCTTCCGGGGCAGTTCCTCCAGCGCGGCCTCGTGGGCTTTGCCGACCACAACATCGCGGAGCCGCTCTTCCAGACGATCGCCGTCCTGGCGTTGATGATCGCGGTGACGGTCGCCAGCCGCGAGAAGCCCGTCTGGGAACTGGTCCTCGACCGCGACCTGGAGGCCCTCCGCCAGCCGCTCCTCTGGAGCGCCCTCGCGGGCGTCGCCGTCGCGCTCTACATGTGGGTGTGGCCGCCGGGCGTCCTGCTCGTCGGCGTCTTCGGCGTCTACCTGGTCTATCAGCTCACCAGCGATTACGTCACCGGCGGCTCGCCCGAGCCGGTCGCCTTCGTCGGCGTCGTCTCGATGGTCGTCGCCGCCCTCCTGATGCTCCTCCAGTTCGAGGAGGGATCGTTCAGCCCGACCGACTTCGGCTTCCTCCAGCCGGTCGTCGCGCTCGGCGTCGGCGCCGGCGCCGCGTTCATGGCCGGACTCGCCCGGCAGTTCGACCGGGCCGACCTCGACCGGTCGCTCTACCCGGTCGCGGTCGTCGGGCTGATCGCTGTCGCGGCCGGCGTCGGCGCCGTCGCGCTCCCGTCGCTGTGGGGAACGATCACCTCGAACGCCCTCAGCTTCATCGGCTTCAGCGCCACCGCCGGCCTCCGGACCATCTCCGAGGCACAGCCGTACCTCTCGCCCGACATCCTCGAACAGAACGCGATGGACGCCACCGGCCGGATCATGGCCGACTACGGCTTCGCCCTCTTTACCGGCGTGGCGGCGGTCATCTGGCTGATCGCCAAGCCGCTGGTGCGCGACGGCGAGACCGAACGCGTCGCCTACGCCGCGGGCTCGCTCGCGCTGATCGGCCTCATCTTCCTCGTCCCCGGGCCGTTCCGGGCGCTCGGCGACGCCGTCGGCGTCGTCTCCGAACTGATCGGCATCGCGCTGGTGGCGCTGATGCTGTTCGGGGCCGTCCTCCAGTCGAACTACGACGGCGAGAACCTGCTGTTCGTCGTGTGGGCCGCCTTCATGACGTCGGCGGCGTTCACCCAGGTCCGGTTCCACTACTACCTGGCCCCCGTGGTCGCGATCGCCAACGCCTACCTGATCGGGCAGGTCCTCGCGTATCTCGACCTCGACGTCTCGTCGTTCGAGGCGCTCAGCGACCTGCAGGGGTATCAGGTGCTCGCGGTGCTCGCGGCGGCGATGCTGATCGTCACGCCGGTGTTGCTCGTGCCGATGAACGTCCGCAGCACGGGCAACCCCGACTTCGATCGGAGCAGCACCGCCTGGGAGTCGGCCCAGAGTACGGGGCCCGGTGCGATCACCGAGTGGGAGGGGTCGCTCGACTGGATGGAGTCGAACACGCCCGCACCCGGCACCCTCGGCGGTGCGGACAACGAGATGGAGCATTACGGCACGTACTCCCTGACGAGCGACTACGACTACCCGGCCGGCGCCTACGGCGTGCAGTCGTGGTGGGACTACGGCCACTGGATCACCGTCCGCGGCGAGCGGATTCCGAACGCCAACCCGTTCCAGCAGGGCGCTACTGACGCCGCGAACTTCCTGCTCGCCCCGAACGAGACGGCCGCGCAGGACGCCCTCGGCGAACGCGACGAGGAGGCCGCGGGCACCCGGTACGTGATGGTCGACTGGCAGATGGTCAACCCGCAGTCGAAGTTCGGCGCCCCGACCGTCTTCTACGACGCCGAGAACGTCTCCCAGAGCGACTTCTACGGTCCGGTGTACGCCAGCAACCTCCGCGGGCTCTTCTACCTGCGCAACCAGCGGTACTACGACAGCCTGATGGTTCGGCTCTACGCCTACCACGGGAGCGCCATGGAGCCCCAGCCGATCGTCGTCGACTGGGAACAGCGCCGCGCACAGACCCAGAGCGGCGAGACCATCTCCATCCGCGCCGGGCCACAGGGCGAGAACCAGCGGGTCCTCCGCCAGTTCCCCAACATGTCGGCCGCGGAGTCCTACGTCGCCAACGACAGCACGTCACAGATCGGCGGCGTGGGCCACTACCCGACCGAGCGGGTGCCCGCACTGGAACATTACCGGCTGGTGAAGGTGAGCGAGTCGAACGCCACCAGCGCCTCGCAGTACCAGCGGGCCACGCGGGGCACCTTCGCCGTGACGGGCGTGCCGCCGTCGTCGCAGACGGTCTACGAGCCCTCGTGGGTGAAGTCCTTCGAGAAGGTGCCCGGAGCGACGGTCACCAGCGACGGTCTGCCCCCGAACACGTCGGTCCGTGCGACGGTGCCGATGCGGGTGCCGACGACCAACGAGACGTTCACCTACACCCAGGAGACCCGGACGAACGACGACGGCGAACTCCGGATGACGCTCCCCTACGCCACGACGGGCTACGACGAGTACGGCCCCTCGAACGGCTACACGAACGTGAGCGTCAGGGCGACCGGCCCGTACACGATCGAGACGGGCCTGGCCACGCGGAACGGCTCGTTCGTCCAGTACCGCTCCCAGGTCCAGATCGAGGAAGGCCGCGTCAACGGCGACATCGAGGGCGACCGCGAGGTGACCCTGGAGGAGAACAACCCGTTCCAGAACCTCTCGCTCGGCGGCGGTAACGAGTCCGAATCCCTGGACCCAGCCGGCTCGGTCGACGGCTCGACCGACGGGGCCGAGAGTCCGGACGACGGCGGGGGCACCGACGACGCGTCGCCCGCCGCCCAGTCGCGGCTCCACGCACCCACCGCCGACGTTCGGGCCTGACGGGAGATGGACCGTCGCCTCCCCTCGCTGGTCGTCGTCTACCTCAAGGGGATCTGCATGGGCGCGGCCGACGCCGTGCCGGGCGTCTCGGGTGGCACCATCGCGCTCATCACGGGCATCTACGAGCGCCTCATCGCCGCCATCACCGCCGTCACGCCGGCGCGCGTACTGTCCGTCCTCGCCGCCCCGGTTCCGGGGCGGCGCGCGGACGCCCGCGCCGCCTTCCGTGCCGTCGACGGTCGCTTTCTCGCCGCGCTCGGCGGCGGCATCGCCACCGCCATCCTCGTGGTGACGCGCGTGCTCCACGTCGCGCTCGACTCCGAACCCGTCCTCACGTTCGGCTTCTTCTTCGGACTGATCGCCGCCTCGGCGGTCGTCCTCGGCACCGAAGTCGCCCTCGACACCCCTGGACGGGTCGCCGCCGCCCTCGCCGGGTTCCTCGTGGCCTTCATCTCGGCTGGGAGCGCCGGTACGGCGCTCCCCTCCACGCCACTGGTGACCGTCGCCGTGGGTGCCGTCGCCATCAGCGCGATGGTGTTGCCCGGCATCTCGGGGTCGCTCATCCTCGTCATCCTGGGGCAGTACGAGTTCCTCGTCGGGCGGTTGACGGCCTTCGTCGACGGCCTCCTCGGCCTACTCGTCGGAGGGAGCGTCGCGGCGGTGATCGCCCCCGGTACGACCGTCGTCGCCTTCGGTATCGGCGCCGTCGTCGGCCTGCTATCCGTAGCCCACGCCGTCCGCTGGGCGCTCGCCACCTACCGCTACGCGACGCTCGCCTTCCTCGTGAGCCTCGTCGTCGGCGGCCTGCGCGCCCCGGTCGTGCAGGCGGGCAAGGCGCTCGCGCCCGGCGGCTGGACGACCGGAGCGCTCCTCGTCTTCGCGCTCGCCGGCGTCGTCGGCGCCGCCCTCGTGGTCGCCCTCGAACGGTACACCGAGGGTATCGTGGTTTAGAGGCGGGCGACACAGACGAACGTCTCGGGCCGCGTCGTCGCGCGTTCGACGGCGAAGCCGGCGTCGGTCTGGAGGGAGACGGCGTCGCCGAGGGCGTAGGTTTCGTCCCGCGGCGGGCCCGCCTCGCCCGCGCCGTTCCGGGCCCAGTCGACGGTGACGAGGTGCCCGCCCGGTCGGAGGACGCGGGCCACCTCCGCCATCGATTCGGGGGCGGCGAACTCGTGGAAGGTCATCGTCGAGACGACGGCGTCGAGTTCGTCGTCGGCGAGGGGCAGGTCGGTGGCGTCAGCCTCGAGTAACTCGACGCTCTCGGGGACCCCTTTCTCGCGGTAGCAGTCGTGCATGGTCGACTGGACGTCGACGGCGTAAGCCCTCCCGACGTGTGGCGCCAGGTCGTCGGTGTAGAAGCCGGTTCCGCTGCCGATGTCGGCGAGCACCATGTCGGAATGCGGGCCGACGAGCGCGTGGAGTTCCTCGCGCGAGCAGTATCGGTACCTAGTCGCGGCGTCTTCGAGGGCGTCGGCCCGGTCGCTGTCGAACGTATGAAAGCCCATGGGGACCATTGGTCGGCACGACGTAAATTCCGTGCGCCGACGGTACCGTTAAATCCCCGTCGACCGCTACTCCCGCCATGGGCGTGACAATCAGGAAACCGACCGCCCGCCAGTGCGAGGACTGCGGCCGGCGGGAGGTCTGGAACGACGCGACGAGCACGTGGCGCATCGACGTCGACGACGACGGCAAGCGGCTCGTCGGCGAGGTGTACTGCATCCACGAGTGGGACATCAACGGCACGTTCGTCCCCATCGAGACGGAGCGGGACCCCGCGGACGCCTGATACGGATTGTTGTACCCGTTTACCGGTGGTTCGCCAAGTCAGGCGAACCACCGGTAACGACGTACAATAAACAGTACGAGGATGCCCACGGCGTGCGTCACCGCTCCCCCCGAGGCGGCACGGACGCTGGCGCGACGGCTGCGTCAACCTCGTCCCCTGTTCCTCGGTCTACCGGTGGGAAGGGTCGGTGGAAGCGGACGACGAGACGATACTGCTGGCGAAGACGACCGACGACCGGTACGCCGACCTCGAAGCGCGCGTCGCCGAGTGGCATCCCCACGACGTCCCCCGTATCGAGCGCATCGGCGTCGCCGGCGGCCACGATCCGTTCGCGGCGTGGGTCGCCGAGAGCGTCGACGCCGGGGAGTGATCAGACCCCGTCGACCGGGGACGCCCCGACCAGTCGCCGGAACCCTCCGACGACGACGCCGTGAACCTCGACCAGGACGACGACGCTCGTGACGATGATGGCGACCTGCCGCGGGGTCGACAGCAGACCGAGCGAGACGATGAGCGTCGTCGCACACGCGGGGGCGTGGTTCGTATCCGTGGCGATCATGCCCCACGAGGTCAGGACGATGGAGCAGACGCCGCTGCCGACGAGGCGGAGTCCCGCCGTCGAGAGGGCCGGCGGCGTCGACGTGAGCGTGACGCCCGCGCCGAACAGGGTGTACGCCAGCAACCCGGCGACGCCGCCGATCAGATGACTCCCGACGACCCGGTAGGTGGCCGTCCGGTCCCCCCGGCGCTCGAAGGCGAGGACGAACGCCGAGGGGCCGAGACTCGGGAAGACGAACGGCCGCCCGCTGGCCCACGCGACGGCGCCGAGGACGGTAAAGAGGACGCCGGCATAGAGGCTCGTCCCGAGGCGACGGCGCCCCGGCGTCACGCGAACGTGGCGAGCGCTTCCAGCGTGCCGTCCATATGCGATCCCTCGGTCACCTCGTCGGCGGCGGCGCGCGCGCGGTCGTCGGCGTTCGCCACCGCGAACGACCGCCCGGCGGCCGCGAAGGTGGAGACGTCGTTCTCGCTGTCGCCCACCGCGACGAAGTCCGCGGGATCGCGGCCGAGCGTCGCGGCGACCGACCGGAGTCCGTCCCCCTTCTCGACGTCCGGCGTCTTGAGGTGGTAGGCGTAGCCCGTATCGACCACTTCGAGGTCGAACTCCTCGGCGACGGCGCCCAACAACGCCGCGTCGGCGTCGCGATGGACCGCCACCTCCGTCTCGCGCCAGCGGTTGACGGTGTCGGCCGCCCCCCACCCCAAGTCGCCGCCCCGGTCGACGAACGCCCGCGCCGCCGCTCGGGGGCGGTCGGCGCCGTCGACGGTCACCGTCACCTCGTCGTCGGCGTAGACCACGCCCCCGTTCTCGGCGATCACCCGCTCGGGGACGTTCGCGAAATGACAGAGCGCGACGGGATACGGGAACGCCTTGCCCGTCGCGACGACGACGGGCGCGTCCCACTCCCGGAGCGTCTCGATGGCCCGCGGATCGATCCCTCCCGTCGGCGCGGTCAGCGTCCCGTCGATGTCCAGTACGAGCGGTGGCACCATACCTCCGCTCCGGCCGGGGGCGTTAAAAGCACCGCGTCACGGAGCGCCCCACCGACGCCGTGAAGTGCGGGGCTCGACCACGGGACGGTATGCGCACGACTGTCCTCGTGATCGGCGGCGGGGCGACCGGCGTCGGCGTCGCGCGGGATCTGGCCCTTCGCGGCGTCGACGTGACTCTCGTCGAGCGCGGCGCCCTCGCCGGCGGGACGACGGGGCGCTCGCACGGCGTCCTCCACAGCGGCGCCCGGTACGCCGAGGCCGACCCCGACGACGCCGCGGCCTGTCTGGCCGAGAACCGCGTCCTCCGCGAGGTGGCGAGCGGCTGTCTCCGCGAGACCGGCGGCTACTTCCTCCAACTCGACGGCGACGACCCCGACTACTTCGAGCGCAAGCGCGCGGCCTGTGCCGACCTCGGCATGGAGACGACGACCCTCGACGGCGACGCGTTCCGGGCGCGGGTTCCCGAGGCGAGCCCGGCCGTCGAGCGCGCCCTCGCCGTCCCCGACGCCGTCGTCTCGCCGTCGCGGCTGGTCGTCGCGAACGCCCTCGACGCCCGCGAGGCGGGGGCGACGATCCACACCCACGCGCCGGTCGAGTCGATGCGCGTCGCCGACGGCCGCGTGCGGGCCGTCGCGGTCGGCGGGACGGTCGGGACGACCGTCGAGGCCGACGCCGTCGTGAACGCGGCCGGTCCGTGGGCCGAGCGGTGTGCCGCCCTCGCGGGTGTTTCGGTGCCCATGCGTCCCACCCGGGGCGCCATGGTCGCCGTCGAGAACCCCGGCGTCGACGCCGTGTTGAACCGGTGTCGACCGCCGGCCGACGGCGACATCGTGGTGCCAACGCCCGAGGCCGCCGTCCTCGGCACCACGAGCGTCGCCGTCGACGACCCGGACGACTTCGAGCGGTCGGACGCGGCGGTCGACCGGATCGTCGACGAGTGCGCGGCGATGTGTCCGGCGGTGGCCGGGATGCCGACCGTCCGTACCTACTGGGGCGTCCGCCCGCTGTACGCCCCCGACGAGTCGGGGCGCGACGGCCGCGCCATCTCCCGGGGGTTCGCCCTGCTGGATCACGAGGCCGAGGGCGCGGCGGGCCTCGTCACCGTCGTCGGCGGGAAGCTCACGACCTACCGGCGGATGGCCGAGGCGACGGCGGACCTGCTCTGTGACCGACTCGCCGTCGACGCCCCCTGTCGGACCGCCGAGCGCCCGCTCCCGGGGAGCGACGACCCGGAGCGCCTCGATACGGCCCTCGATGCGTTCGACGTCGACGCGCCGGCGGGCTGACGGCTCGTCACCGCCGGGGGATCGGCCCGGATCGGCCGCATCCGAACCCTCTTTGATCCGTCGTCGCACAGGGTGGGGTATGAAGATCGGTATCGTCGGGAGCGGGTACGTCGGCACGACCGTCGCGGCCTGTCTCGCCGACTTCGGGCACGAAGTGATCAACGTCGACGTCGACGAATCGGTGGTCAGACGGCTGAACGAGGGGGAGTCGCCCATCTCCGAACCCGGTCTCGACGACCTGCTCGACCGCTACGCCGGCTCGTCGCTGTTCGCGACGACCGACTACGCGGACCTGGCGGACGTCGAGGTCGTCTTCCTCGCGCTCCCGACGCCCACGAACGACGACGGGAGCATCGACACCGCGTACGTCGAGGCGGGCGCCGAGGCGCTCGGCGGGGTGCTGGCCGACGTCGAGGGCCATCCGACCGTCGTCGTCAAGAGCACCGTCGTCCCCGGGACGACCGCCGACGTGGTCGGGCCGATCCTCGAACGCGAGTCCGGGCTGCGGGTCGGGGCCGACTTCGGCCTCGCGATGAACCCCGAGTTCCTGCGCGAGGGGAGCGCCGTCGACGACTTCAAACACCCGGACAAGCTCGTCTTCGGGACGACCGACGACCGCGCGCTCGACACGCTGGAGGCGGTCTACGCGCCGTTGCTCGACGAGGTCCCGGTCGTTCGCACCGGGCTCGACGAGGCCGAGATGATCAAGTACGCCAACAACGCCTTCCTCGCGGCCAAGATCAGCCTCATCAACGAACTCGGCAACATCTGCAAGGAGTACGGCGTCGACGCCTACGAGGTGGCCGACGCCATCGGCCTCGACGACCGCATCGGCGAGCGGTTCCTGCGGAGCGGCGTCGGCTGGGGTGGGAGCTGTCTTACGGGTGATCAGCGTGTTCTGGCGAAGGATGACGATGGAACGACGCTCCTCACGCTGGCCGACTTCTTCGACCAGTACGTGGCCGACGGATCGGTGGACGACGTGTCCGTGCTCAGTTACGCTGACGGCGACGTGGAGTTCAAGCCCGTCGTGGCCGCGACTCGCCGTCGGTACGATGGAACGCTACACACAATTGAGACGAGGATGAACAAGGAGGTAACCGTCACCCACGACCACCCCATGGTCGTCGTCGACGACGATTCGTCGGTCGTTCGACAAGCACACAGGATCGACGAGGGTGATGCGCTCCCCGTCCAGTCGGGTTTGCCGGCCGATCCGGTCGGATCGTTCGACCTCATCGACTTCGTTGCGGAGGCGACCGAATTCGACGACGACTCGGTGTATCTCAAAGTGTCGTTCGAGGCGGAGTCGGTTGCAGAACGGGTCCGGGAGTGTCTCGACGAGTACAACGGACGGTTCGACTACGACAGGGTCCACGAGTTCATCCGGAACGACTACATCCCACTCGACGTGTTCCTCGAATTCGAGGCTCGACTCCCTTTCGACCGGAACGATGTCGCCCTGTATACGACCGTCGGCGGCGGGCAGACGTACGTTCCCGCCGTCATCCCCGCGGACGAGCGGTTCTGGCGGTTCATCGGCTACTACCTCAGTGAGGGACACATCCACACCGACGAGTCGGGTAACGGATCGACCCCTCGGAAACGTGTCTTTCTGAGCTTTCATCCGACCGACGAGCAGGAGTACGTCTCGGATGTGGCGTCTTACCTCGATGCACTCGGTATCCGGTACCGGACGGACACACAGGAGACGGCAACCCACGTCGAGGTTTCGAGTCGCGTGTTCGCCCACTTCCTCGAACGACTCGGCTGTGGGACGGGTTCGTACTCCGCACGGATCCCGGATCCGGCGTATCGGGAGCGTGAGGCGAACCGGCGAGCACTCCTGTCGGGACTGTTTCGTGGTGACGGTTACGTCGAATACACGAACCACTCGAACGCCGTCGTCTACGACTACGGTTCGGTTAGCGAGGAGTTGATCCAGGGAATGCAGTTCCTCCTGCACAGTCTCGGCATCGTTCCGAGCTACAAGACATCACAGTCCAAGAAATCGACGACACCGGCTCATTTCCTCAGGGTGAGCTCGGAACGACAGATAGCCGAGTTGGCTGGGATGTTTCTCCCGTCCGAGCGGAAGCGGATCGAGGAGCGACTCGCGAGTTACGACCGACAGATCGCTCCGACCGGCTACACAGACGGCGGACGGCACACGACCGTGAGTGTGAGCGGAGTCTCGACTCGGGAGGCCGCGGTCGACGTCTACTCGCTGGAAGTCGCGGACAACCACACGTTCGTGACGACCGACGGCCTCGTCGTTCACAACTGCTTCCCGAAGGACGTGGCGGCCATCGTCGCCGCCGCCCGCGACCGGGGGTACGAACCCGAACTCCTCCAGGCGGCCATCGACGTGAACGACCGCCAGCCCGAACGGATGCTCGACCTGCTCGATACCCACGTCGACGTCGCGGGCGAGCGGGTGGCCGTCCTCGGCCTCGCCTTCAAGCCCGGCACCGACGACATCCGCAACTCCCGGGCCGTCCCGATCATCGAGGGACTCAAGGACCGTGGCGCGGAGGTGATCGCCTACGATCCGAACCAGGGGGCGGCCGATGCGATGCGGGAGCGGTTCCCGGACGTGGAGTACCTCGCCTCGGCGTCGCCGACGCTCTCGGGCGCGGCGGCGGCGCTCGTCGTCACCGACTGGCCCGAGTTCGCCGACCTCGACCGGGAGTTCGACCTGATGAGCGGCGACGTCGTGATCGACGGCCGGCGGGTCGTCGAGCGCCGCGACGGGCTCACGTACGAGGGGTTGACCTGGTAGGCGGCTCCCGCTGCCGTTCGGGGGGTCCGTACGGTCCGGCCTCGGGACGGCTCACCGACACGTTGAGGGAGGATCGGGGACGACTGCTTCCCATGGTCCCCTCCGACGAACCCCGCGAGAACCGGATCCGCGCCATCGTTCGCGACGAACTCCGGACTGCGGGGCGGTCCCTCCTCGGCACCGTCTGCTGGACGCTCCTGGCGGCGTTCGCCGCCCTCGTCGGCCTCCAGTCGATCCAACTCGCGGCGTTCGCCGTCTCGACCGTGGCCGCGGTCGGGTTCGCGCTGGTCGGCCTCGTCGTGGTCGCGTCGAGCCTGTACCTCCTCTATCTGCTCTACTGGGCGTAGCGGCGAGGGAGGAAAGGCGGCCCTTATGCGGCCCGCTGTTCGGCTTCGACCCGCGCGATGCCGATGGTGACGGCGACGCCCTCGACCTCCCACTCCTCGGTCAGGTCGTCGGCGTCGGCGTCGAACTCCGCGGTCCGAGTCTCCTCGGCGATGAGGTCGCGCCGCTCGTCGACGAACGCGGCCACGCGGTCGTCGTCGACGTCGATCCGGGTGCGGATGCGCTCGTCGACGTCCAGGTCGAGTCGCTTGCGCATCTCCTGGATCCGGCGCACCACGTCGCGGGCGTACCCCTCCGCCTCGATATCCTCGGTCAGCGAGGTGTCGACGTAGACGGTGCCGCCGGTCCGGTCGCCGTCGTCGGTCACCTCGAAGTCGGCGCCGGCGACGTTCTCCGGGGGTTCGGCGCGGAACGAGACCATCTCCCCCGTCAGGTCGTAGCGCTCGCCGTCGAGCGTGACGGCGTAGGGGGTCTGGCCGTCGGCGTCGGCTTCCAGTTCCTCGCGGCGGCGCCCCTCGACGGCGGCCATCACCTCCTGTGCGTCGCCGCCGAATGCGGGGCCGATCACGCCCATCTCCGGTTCGGCGCGCTCGATCAGTTCGTCGAACGAGTCGGTCACCTCGATGGATCGGGCGTTCACCCGCTCGCCGAGCAGGGTCGACAGCGAGTCGACGGCCTCGCGGACCGACCCGTCGTCGCTCTCGACGAGCACCCGCGGGACGGGCCAGCGGAGCTTGCGCCCGCCCTGCTGTCGGGCGTTGGCCGCCGCCTCCTCGACCGCCCGGAGGACCGCCACGTTCCGCTCCAGCTCCGGATCGTGGTGAGTCCCGTCGACCGTCGGGTAGGAAAGCTGGTGGACCGTCGTCGCGCGCCCGTCGAGCGTCCGGTACATCTCCTCGGCGATGTAGGGCGTGATGGGCGCGAGCAGGCGGATCGTCTCGTCGAGGACGGTCGCGAGCGTCGCGTAGGCGCCGCGTTTCGACGCCGAGTCCGCCTCCTCCCACATCCGCTCGCGGATCGCCTTGACGTAGAAGCGGGAGACGTCCTCGGTGACGAAGTCGAGGACGGCGTTGCAGGCGTCGTGGACGGCGTACTCGTCCCACGCCGCCTCCACCTCGGCTTTCACCGACTGGAGGCGCGAGAGCACCCACTCGTCGACGACGGTCAGTTCCCCGTCCGAGAGGTCCGCCTCGGCGGGGTCGTAGTCGTCGAGCGCCATGTACTGGAGCGGGAACCGGAAGACGTTCCAGAAGATGTTGAGCGTCGACTGGGTCTCCGCGAGTCCCTCCCACTCGAAGGAGAGGTCGGCCCCGTGCTGGTCGTGGCTCATGAGGTAAGCCCGGAGCGGGTCGCGCCCGTAGCGGTCGATGGCCTCCTGGGGCGTGACGATGTTGCCGAGGGACTTCGACATCTTCCGACCCTCGCTGTCGTTGGCGAAGCCGTGCATGACGACTTCGTCGTAGGGAATCTCTCCGAGGGCGGCGGTCCCCATCCCCAGCTGCGACCAGAACCAGCCACGCGTCTGGTCGTGGGCCTCGACGATGAGGTCGGCGGGCCAGAGCTCCTCGAAGTCGTCCTCGTTACCCGGGTAGCCGAGGGTGCCCCACGTCGCCACCGAGGAGTCGATCCACACGTCGAACACGTCGGGGACGCGCTCGTAGGTGACGCCGTCCTCGGTGATCGTGACGGGGTCGACGCTCGGCCGGTGGAGGTCGATCGTCTCGGGGTCGAGGTCCCCATCGGCGCGTTCGGCGAGTTCCTCCCGCGTCCCGATCACGAGGATGTCCTCGGCGTCCGGATCGGGGTCGTCCTCGGGCACCCAGATGGGGAGGGGGATGCCCCAGTAGCGCTGTCGGGAGACGTTCCAGTCCGGGGCGTCCGCGACGAAGTTACGGAACCGGTTGTCCCGGGCCCACTCGGGGTGCCACTCGCTGTCCTCGATGTTCTCCAGTAGTTCGTCTTTGATATCGGTGACCGTGATGAACCACTGGTCGGTGGCGAGATAGACGATGTCGGTGTCACACCGCCAGCACTGCCCGTAGCGGTGGGTGGTGGTGCCCGACGCCAGCAGGTACCCGTTCGCGTCCAGGTCGGCGATGATGTCGTCGTTGGCGTCGCGGACGAACCGTCCGGCGTACTTCCCGGCTTCCTCGGTGAAGGTGCCGTCGCCGGCGACGGGCGAAAACACGGGCACCCCGAGTTCCCGTCCGCGTTCGAAGTCGACCTCGCCGTGTCCGGGCGCGGAGTGGACCAGCCCCGTGCGGTCGGCCTCGACGTAGTCGGCGGCGTACACCTGTCCCGTTCCCTCGACGTCGGGGTTGTCGGGCACTTCCTCGGCGAGTGGGTGGTCGTACGTCCAGCCGACGAGTTCCTCGCCGGGTAGCTCCTCGATCACCTCGTAGTCGTCGTAGCGCCCCTCGCGGAGGACGTCCTCGACGCAGGGAGCGGCGACGTAGAGGCGGTCGGTCTCGCCGTCCCGCGTCGCGTCGACCGCCCGGTATGTCATCTCGGCGTCGACGGCGACGAACTCGTTTGCCGGGATGGTCCACGGCGTCGTCGTCCAGACGACGAGCGATCCCTCGCGGTCGCTGAGGGGGAACCGGACGTAGATGGAGGGGGATTCGATCTCGTGGTACTCGACCTCGTTGTCGGCGATGGCGGTCTCACACCGGGGACACTGGTTGATCGCCCGCTTGCCGCGCTCGACGAGGCCGTTCTCGTGGACGCGCTTGAACGCCCACCACGTCGCCTCCATGTACTCGGGCGAGACGGTCCGGTAGGGATCGTCCCAGTCCATCCACGCGCCGATGGACTGGAAGTCCTCGTCCATCTTCTCGCGGTTGCGCTCGGCGAAGGACTTGCACTCCTCGATGAACGCCTCCATCCCGTACTCCTCGATGTCCTTCTTGGAGTCGAAGCCGAGTTCCTCCTCGACTTTCACCTCGATGGGGAGGCCGTGCATGTCGTAGCCGGGCCGGTCGGTCACGTCGTGGCCTGCCATCCGCTTGTACCGGATGATGGCGTCTTTCAGCGTCTTGTTCCACGCCGTGCCGAGGTGCATCTGTCCGCTCGTGTACGGCGGGCCGTCGACGAAGAAGAAAGGCGGGTCGTCCGCGTGGGCCTCCTTCGCCGCCTCGTAGGCGTCGTGTTCGTCCCAGTAGGCGTTGACCGAGGCCTCCACGTCCTCGGGGGCGTACTGGTCGCTGACGTCGTCCATACCCGTCCCAGTTTCCGCGCGTATATCAAAACGGTGGTCGGGCGTCACGTCCGTCGGATCCCGGTCGCGCCGACGAAACACAGGATTCAGGTGCAGACCGCTCGCACGGCCCGCGTGGACAGTCGAATCCGTCCCCGTCCGGCGTTCGCGCTCGTCTTCCTCCTCCTGGTGCTCGTCTCGGTCGGCTCGTCGCTCGCGTACGACCCCGTCGACGACGGCTCGCTCGGAC
Organism: Haloplanus salinarum; assembly: GCF_009762275.1. Lineage (NCBI taxonomy): Archaea > Methanobacteriati > Methanobacteriota > Halobacteria > Halobacteriales > Haloferacaceae > Haloplanus > Haloplanus salinarum. The sequence continues at coordinate 3,208,238 of NZ_CP034345.1, forward strand.
CCGGAACCGTCGAGCGCGAACCGGCGAACGCGACGGTGATCAGCACGCAAGGGGTCCACTTCGCCGGGCAGTTCGACCGCTCGCGGCCGCCACGGCTCCTCTCGGTCGACCCCGACGGCGGCCTCCGGTGGCAGTACGAGGGCGACCACGGCGACGGCGTCGGCGGCTGGTTCTTCGACGTCGACCCGCTCCCCAACGGCAACCTGCTGGTGGTGAGCCCGCGGAACGGCGAGACGCTCGTCTACGAACTCGACCGCGAGACCCGTGAGCGCGTCTGGACCGAACGGCTCCCCTTCACCGACACGCACGACGTCGACCGACTCGACGACGGCCGGCTGGTCGTCGCCCACATGCGCACGGACGTCGAGAACGGCACCAGCGGCGACCGGGTCGTCGTCTGGAACCGGTCGCGAAGCGAGGTGACCCGGGAGTGGCGCTTCGCCGACCACTTCCCCGCCGACACCGACGGCGGCGTCGACGACGACTGGACCCACGTCAACGATGTCGATCCGGTCGGCGAGGACCGCCTGCTGGTCTCACCGCGCAACTTCGATCAGGTGTTGCTCATCAACCGCACCACCGGCGACGTCGAGATGCGTCTGGGACGCGACGGGAACACGGACGTCCTACACGCCCAGCACAACCCCGACTACTTGCGCGGGCCGGACGGCCCGACGATACTCGTCGCCGACAGCGAGAACGACCGCGTGGTCGAGTACGCCCGGGAGGACGGCACCTGGAACCGCACGTGGACGCTGACGGGCAACCTCACGTGGCCACGGGACGCCGACCGCCTCCCGAACGGCAACACGCTCGTCGTCGACAGCCTCGGCCATCGAGTGATCGAGGTGACGCCGACCGGGGAGGTGGTCTGGGAGTTCTACGCCACCTGGGCGCCCTACGACGCCGAGCGCCTCGGCACCGGCGACGGGTCGAACGGGCCGACCGTCCAGGAACTGAACGCGACGGGGCGCTACGCCGTCCACGACGGCGCCGGCGAGTCGCCGGGCGCCGGGCGGACCACCCCGCAGGCGTGGCTCGACCGGGTCACCGACGACACGCCCGCCGCGGGGGTCGGCACGGCGATCGCGACCTGGTGGGCCCACCGCGCCCCGTGGTTCCGCCCGGTCTGGATCTCGCCGTGGGGCTTTCTCACCACGGTCCTCGCCGCCTGTGTCGGGGCGACGTGGCTGACGGCGGAGGTCCACTGGCGGTGGGGCGATGCGGTCGCCGCGTGGCTCTCCGGCGACGGCTGAGCCGTCTCTCGGGTAGCTTCGAAAGAAAGAGCGGGGACCCCTCGACCGCTGGATCTACGAGACGTCGGGGGCGCTCTCGTCCGTTCGTCCCGGCAGTTCCAGTTCGATTTCGAGTTCCGGCTCCCCGACGCCGTCGAAGTCGACGTCGAGGCACACGGGTTCGCCGAAGGCAAAGGGCAGTTCCCACTCGTCGGTCTCGATTTTCAGTTCGTCGCCGTCCCTGAGCTGTTCGCCGAGGTCGATCAGGAACCGTCCCGCCTCGTCGGCGTCGAGGCGGTACTCCTGTTCGAACTCGCGACCGGTTCTGATCGTCGTCTTCTCGGTATCCGATTCGGACATGGGTTCACCGACGGACGTCGACGGTCACGTCGCTCGCGATCCATCCGTCCGTGTTCCCCGATTCGAGGAAGACGGCCGTGCCCGGGCCGCTCTCACAGACGGCTATCTCGGGGGCGGCGGCCGCCGGACCCGACGATGGCTCGGCGTGTGACTGGGTGCGTGCGTCCATCGAGAGCCTTTAGGCAAACCTAAAACAAAAAGGTCGCGGTTCCAGTTGCGGTCACCGCGCGACGACCGTCCGTCGCGCACGCGCCGAGGCTTTATCGCCGCGGGCGACGAACTGGGGCCATGTCGCTCGACGTCGCCGTACCCGACCCGCCCGAACTCGAGGAGACCGATCCGAACGAGTACGATGACGCGGACGTGGTCGGGGATACGGATTACAAGCGCGAGGAGATCGAGGCCCTGCTCCGGGAGGGAGCGTGGGCCGAGGCCTTCGGCGCGTGGGCCGAGACGACCGACCTCGACGAACGGGAGTTCGGGATCGTCACGGACCTGGGGCTGCTCCGCCGGTTCGACTTCTTCTGGGACTCCTTCGCGGAACGGGTCGGCTACCACGCCCCCGGCATTCCCGAGGACTGGAAGGAACGCGAGTACCACCCCGATCTGGACTCGTGGGGGACGGTCTCGGGCATCAACGCCGCGATGACCGAACTCGGACAGACCGTGTGTGACGTGTTACTCGACGAGTACATCGAGTGGGAGACGGAGTACGAGGCGCCGGACGACCTCCCCGATTTCGACTAGTCGCGACACGGAACCGAGAGCGTGACGACGGTTCCCCCCGACTCCGCGTCGCGCACGGAGAACTCCCCGCCGGCCTTGGTGATGATCCAGTGGATCTGCCAGAGGCCGAGCCGTTCGGCGTGGTTCAGGGGGCTCTCGCCGCCTTCGAGCACCTCGACTTCACGTTCCGGGATGCCCGGCCCGTCGTCCTCGATTTCGATATCGATCCACCCCTCGTCCCGGGAGTCGACCCGGACCTCGACGGCGGGCGCGTCCTCGGCGTTGTGCCGGACGGCGTTCTCCATCGCCTCCTCCAGGGCCGCTGTCAACCCCCCGACTGCGACGTCGCAGGTGGTGTCGGGGAGCGTCACGTCGAACGTCGCCGTCGGATAGCGGTCCCGCAGGACGCTCACCAGTTGCTCGATCCGCTCGCGTAGGGAGACCGGTTCGTCCGCGGGTTTGGCGGTCGAGATGATCCGGTCGATCCGGCGCACCGACTCCCCGAGCGCCATGAGGTCGTTCGCCGCTCGCTCGATCACCCCGAGCGAGTCGAGCGAGCCGTCGCGGTCCAGCTCCTCGCGGAGCAACGCGACGTGACCCTCGATCAGGTTCATCTTGTTTTTCAGGTTGTGGCTGAGGACGCGGTTCAGCACCTCGAGGCGTCGCTCCCGGATCTTGCGGTCGGTGATCTCGGTCTGGAACCCGACGAAGTTCACGACGCGCCCGTCCTCGTCGCGGACGGGAGCGACGTCGAGTTTCTGCCAGAACCGCTGGTCGTTCTTGCGGTAGTTCACGATGTCGACCGACACCGGCTGCTCGGCGTCGATCCGCTCCCGGAGCAGGCGACGCGTCTCCGGGTCGGTGTCCTCGCCCTGCAGGAACCGACAGTTCCGCCCGAGTACCTCCTCGGCGTCGTAGCCGGTCAGCTCCTGGAACCGATCGTTGACGTAGACCATCGGGTTGTCGTCCCGCGACGGGTCGGTGATGGTGATCCCGACCGGTGCCCTGTCCATCGCGCGCTCCTTCAGACGGAGTTCGGCGACCGTCTCCTCCAGCTTCCGGGACCGGGATTCGAGTTCGACGGCGGTCCGTCGTCGCTGGATCAGGTTGTCGATCCGGGAGAGGAGTTCCGCCCGTTCGACCGGGAGTTCGATCACGTCGTCGACGTAGTCCCAGACGGCCGTCCCCACCGAATCGGCGGTCTCGGCCGGGACCAGCAACACGAACGGTAGGAAGGCACTCCCCGTCTCGCGGCCGGTCTCGACGAGGTCGGCGATCCGGGAAAACTCGGTTCGGTCGAGCCCCTGTCGGTCGAACACACAGCAGTCGAAGGGCGTCTCCAGCGCCGTCGGGTCGGTCGTCGTCTCGACCCGGTAGCGACGACCGAGCGTCTCGACCAGGAGGTCACGGTTGCGACCCGGAGCCATGAGCAACAACACCCGTGGCTCGTCGACGCTCGGACGGGTGTCGTCGCCCCCTTCGATCGCTCCATCCGCCTGTTCCCGTGACATGTATCCCGATAGGGCCGTGGCGTCCCCCCTCCGGGCCACTTGCCCGTAAGGGTTGGCTTCTGACCGTTCGTTGTCACGACGGCTGTCGCTTATCCCCCGTCCGCCCGAATCGGGGCATCCATGGCGTCGGTCAGCCGGCGGTCGACGGGGTCCTGCACGGCGGGTTCGTCGCCACCCAGGGGAACAGCAGCTACCCCGCCGACAACATTACCCCGAAGTTCAGGGCGAACTCCGGAAGGCCATCGGTGTCCTGAAACAGCGCACGAGCGACTTCGAGCGGACGCTCCGGGAGTTCGACATCACCGGCGACGGCATCCGCGTCGGCGACCCCCTCACCCGGATGCGCGGCATCCCGGGCGGGACGCCGGAACTCCTCGACGAGTGGTCACGCCATCCGCTCGACGAGCCGTTCGAACTGCGTCTGCCGGTCGTCGAGGGCGGCGTCGCGCAGCCGTCGTTCGGCCTCAGTCGGGCAGTCGAGGTCGGGCACCGACGTGGGATCCCCGTCGTCGTCGACCGCGACGAACGTGAAAAACGAGGAGGTGGTGTCGCGCTCGGTGTCCTGCTGGGGGTTCTCCGCGCGCACCTCGACGTTCACCTCGATGCTCGTGGTTCCCGTCCCGTAGACGTACGCCTCGACGACGACCACCTCGCCGAGGTCGATGGGGCTCTTGAAGTCGACGTGTTCCATCGACGCGGTGACGACCTTCTCGTTGGCGAATCGCATCGCCGCGATGGCGCCACAGACGTCCATCCAGTGCAGCACGGCACCCCCGAGCGCCCGCCCGTGCGTGTTCGTGTCGTTGGGGAGGACGATCTCCGTCATCTCGGTGTGGGACTCCGCCAGCGTCGCGGTCATGGCGTGTGGGTGCGTCGGGGCCGTGAAAAGTCCCCTCGATTCGTCGGTGCGACCGCGCCGCGGGGCCCGGATCAGGGCTCCTCGTCGAAGTCGTCGATGCGCTCGGGTTCGAACTCGTCCTCCGGGCGGCCGGCCCGGTCGAGGACGGCGTCGCTGACGGTGATCGGACAGTCGACGCGGACCGCGAGCGCGATGGCGTCGCTGGGGCGGGCGTCGAAGACGAACTTCCGCGCCTCGCCCTCGTCGTACCGCTCGACGTCAACCTTGGCGTAGAAGGTACCGTCCGCGAGGTCGTCGATCCGGATGCCGTCCACGGCGCCACCGAACTCCGTGAGCATCTCGACGAGCAGGTCGTGGGTGAGCGGGCGCTCGAACGGTTCCCCCGACAGTCCGAGTTGGATCGCGCGCGCCTGGTCGGCCGTGATGACGATGGGGAGATACTCCGATCTGGCGGCGAGGAGGACGGCGGGGACGTTCGACCCGTCGTCGCTCGTGCCCACCCCGATGCCGGTCACCTCGGCGGTGTGCTCCATGCCCCGACGTTCGTGCGCGGAGTATGAATAGCTACGGGCCCACGATCCGGGGCACGATCACCGGCGTGCGTCCACGACGGTCGCCCCGGATCGGGAGCGCAACCGTGAGGTACGTGGGTGGCAAACCCGGAGACGAGATGGGGCTGCTGGATCTGGACCGCCGCGTGTTCGCGCTCGGCCTGGCGCGGATGGCCGACGCCGTCGGCAACTCCTTTCTGATCGTCGTCCTCCCGCTGTATCTGGCGAGCGGCCAGGTGCCTATCGAGTCGCTCGTCGGGGCCCGGGTGTCGCTGCTCGGCGCGTCGCTGACGATCACGGAGTACCTGCTCGTCGGCATCGTCCTCTCGCTTTTCGGCTTCCTGAACAGCCTCGCCCAGCCGTTCACCGGCCGCCTCTCCGACCGGACGGGCCGGCGGCGCGCCTTCATCCTCTTTGGCCTCCTGTTGCTCGGCGCCGCGAGCGGCGCCTACGCCCTCGTCTCGTCGTACTGGCTCGTGGTCCTCCTGCGGGTTCTCCAGGGGGTCGGCGCCGCCTTCACCATCCCCTGTACCGTGGCGCTGGTGAACGAACTCGCGACCGGCCACGACCGCGGGAGCAACTTCGGCGTGTTCAACACCTTCCGGCTGATCGGCTTCGGGTTCGGTCCGATCGTCGCCGGTCTCGTCGTCGAGGCCCGGGGCTTCGACGCGGCCTTCGCCGTCGCCGTCGCCGGCGCCGCGGTCAGCTTCCTGACCGTCTGGGCGTTCGTCTCCGATCCGGAACGCCCGGAGACGGCCGCGAGCGACGACCTCTCCGTGGCCGTCCGCGGCGACGACCGCCTCCTCGATCCGGTGTTCACCCTCGGTCTCGGCACCGTCGCCATGGGGATCTGTATCGCCATGTTCGCCACCCTCGAAGGCCGGATCAACGAGCGACTCGGGCAGGGGACGCTCTGGTTCGGCCTCCAGTTCGGCGCCGTCACCCTCGCCAACGTCGCCTTCCAGATCCCGATCGGTCGGGCCGCCGACCGCTACGGGCGCCGCCCGTTCCTCCTCGCGGGCTTCTGTCTGCTCGTCCCCACCACCGTCGCCCAGGGTTACGTCCTCTCCCCGGCGCCGATGACGGTCACCCGCTTCCTGCTCGGCGTCGCCGTGGCCCTCGTCTTCGCCCCGTCGCTCGCCGTCGCCGGCGACCTGGCCCGCGAGGGCGAATCGGGGACCACCCTCTCCGTGCTGACGATGGCCTTCGGCCTCGGCGTCGCCATCGGCCCCCTCGCCTCGGGCTATCTGGAGCGGTTCGGGTTCGCCGTTCCCTTCCTCGCGGCCGGGATGCTCGCGACGCTCGCGCTCGTGCTCGTGAGCACGCAGGTCGGCGAGACGGGTGACCCCCAGCGGACCGTCGACTGGCCGTGGTCGCCCGGGGACTGACGACGCCTCTCACTCGAACTCGGGGTCGCGCTTCTCGACGAAGGCGTCCATCCCCTCGCGCTGGTCGGCGGTGCCGAACAGGCCGCTCCAGGCCCGGCGTTCGACGGTGAAGCCGCCCTCGCCGGCGGTCTCGTGGTAGGCGTCGAGCGCCTCCTTGGCCGCATAGAGGGCATGGCGGGGCTTGGACGCGAGCTCCGCCGCCATCTCGTCGACGTGGTCGTAGAGGCCGTCGTGGGCGACCACCTCGCCGACGAGTCCCCGTTCGTAGGCGTCCTGCGCGTCGAGGCGTTCGCCGAAGAAGATCAGCCGGCGCGCCGTCTCGTCGGACACGAGCCGCTGGAGGAGCTGCGTGCCGCCCCACCCGGGGATGATCCCGAGGTCGATCTCGGTCTGCCCGACGACCGCTCGCTCGCTCGCCACCCGCAAGTCACAGGCGAGGGCGAACTCGCAGCCACCGCCGAAGGCGTAGCCGTTGATCGCGGCGATGGTCACGCCGGGGAACGACCGCAGGTCGCGGACGACCGACTGGCCGCGCTCGGCGTAGGCGAGCGCCTCCGGCGTCGAGAACTCCTTCATGTAGTCGATGTCGGCCCCGGCGATGAACGCGTCGTCGCCGGCGCCCGTGAGGACGAGCACCCGCGCCGACTCGGCTTCGGCCTCCGCGATGGCCGCCGTGATCTCGTCCAGCGTCTCGGTGTTCATCGCGTTCAGCGCGTCGGGGCGGTCGACCGTGAGACGGGCGATTCCGTCGTCGACATCGAGCGTGACGGTGTTCCAGGACACGCCCGTCCGGACGACGGCCAGGGGGTTAACCGTTCGGGAGAGCGGTCCCCCGGGCCGGCCGCTGGGGAGCGACGACCGGTCAGGCCGTCCGTTCGACCGCCGGCGCCGACCCGTCGTAGCCCGCGGCCGCCACCGCATCGACGAGCGCCGCCGTCTCCGCGTCACCCTCGACGGTCGCCGTATCCGTCTCGTGGTCGGCCCTCGCGGCCGTGACGCCGTCGACGTCCGCCAGCGCCTCCTCGACCGTCCGTTCGCAGTGCTCGCAGGACAGTCCCTCCACGCCGATCGTTCGTGACATGTCGGTCGGGCCTACGGGCGCTCGGTCGCTTCGACCTGTCGTTTCGTCGCCGGACCGCCCGAGAACCCACCGCCCGTGTCGGCCCGACTCCCCTCCCGAACGACTTTCGGATCGAAAGTTACCGGCCCCTCGATCCCGTGGATCGAAGCAGCAAGCCCCCTAAGTGTGGAGGGCGTAGGATACGTCACGATGGATCCACGCACCACCCGGCTCGACATCACGGGGATGTCGTGTGCCAACTGCTCGGCCACGGTCGGGGACGCCCTGACGACCCTCGACGGCGTATCCGACGCGACGGTCAACTACGCCACCGACGAGGGGACCGTCGAGTACGACCCCGAGGCGGTGTCGCTCCGCGAGATCGTCGCGGCCGTCGAGGACGCGGGCTACGGCGTGGTCACGGAGACCGCGACCTTCGGGATCGCCGACCTGTCGTGTGCGAACTGTGCGGAGACGACCGAGGCGGCGCTCGACGGCGTCCCCGGCGTCGTCGAGGCGACGGTCAACTACGCCACCGACGAGGCCCAGGTCACCTACGTCTCCGGGGCTACGTCCCCCGACGAACTCCACGAGGCCGTCGCGGACGCGGGATACACGCCGGTCCGCGAGGGGGAGGACGACACGGGGACCGTCGACGCACCCGACGCCCGCGACACCGCGCGCCGGGCGGAGATCCGCCGACAGCGCCGGCTGACGGTCTTCGGGGCGGCGCTCGCGGCGCCGCTCCTCCTCCTCCTCGTCGAGGAACTCCTGCTCGGGGGTAGTTACCTCCCCGACCGACTCCTCGGCGTCCCGTTCCACTGGGTGGGGTTCCTGCTCGCCACGCCCGTGCAGGTCCTCCTCGGGCGGCCGTTCTACCGGAACGCCTACACGGCGCTCGTGAGGAACCGCCGCGCCAACATGGACGTCCTCATCGCCCTCGGGTCGACGACGGCGTACGTCTACTCCGTCGCCGTCCTGCTGGATCTGGTCGCGGGACGGGTCTACTTCGACACCGCGGCGCTCATCCTCGTGTTCATCACGCTCGGCAACTACCTGGAGGCCCGGTCGAAGGGGCAGGCCGGCGAGGCGCTCCGGAAACTGCTGGAGATGGAGGCCGAGACGGCGACGCTCGTCGACGCCGACGGCGCCGAACGCGAGGTTCCCGTCGAGGATGTCGCGGTCGGCGACCGGATGAAGGTCCGGCCGGGCGAGCGGATCCCCACCGACGGCGTCGTGGTCGACGGGACCAGCGCGGTCGACGAGTCGATGGTGACCGGCGAGTCCGTCCCCGTCGAGAAAGGCGCGGGCGACGAGGTCGTCGGCGCCACGATCAACGAGAACGGCGTGCTCGTCGTCGAGGCGACGCGGGTCGGCGCCGACACGGCGCTCCAGGAGATCGTCCGCACGGTCAAGGAGGCCCAGTCGCGCCAGCCCGACATCCAGAACCTCGCCGACCGCATCTCCGCGTACTTCGTCCCCGCGGTGATCGCGAACGCCCTCCTGTGGGGTGTCCTCTGGTTTCTCTTCCCCGAGACACTCGCCGCCGTCGTCGAGTGGGTGCCGCTGTGGGGCCTCGTCGCCGGCGGCCCCGCGGTCGCCGGCGGCACCGTCTCGACCTTCGAGTTCGCGGTCGTCGTCTTCGCCTCGGCGGTTCTCATCGCCTGCCCCTGTGCGCTGGGGCTGGCGACGCCCGCGGCGACGATGGTGGGGACGACCATCGGCGCGAGCAACGGCGTCCTGTTCAAGGGCGGCGACGTCCTCGAACGCGCCCGCGACGTGGACACGGTCGTCTTCGACAAGACCGGCACGCTGACCGAAGGGGAGATGCAGTTGACCGACGTGGTCGCCTTCGCGGACGGGCGGCCGACGACCGACGACGGGGCAGCCGCCGACGGGGGCCGGGTGGCCGTCCGCGAGCGCCCGACCGAGAACGAGGTCCTCCGCCTCGCCGCGACGGCCGAACGCGGGAGCGAACACCCCTTGGCCCGCGCTATCGTCGACGGCGCCCGGGCGCGCGGCATCGACGTGGGCGACCCCGAGGACTTCGAGAACGTCCCCGGACGGGGCGTCCGGGCGACGGTCGACGGGGCGACGGTCCTCGTCGGCAACCGGAGACTCCTGCGCGACGCCGGGATCGATCCCGCGCCCGCCGCCGAGACGATGGAACGGCTGGAATCCGAGGGGAAGACGGCGATGCTGGTCGGCCGGGTTCCCGCCGCAGGCGTCGGTGAACTCCTCGGGGTCGTCGCCGACGCCGACACGGTGAAACCGAGCGCGAGCGAGGCCGTGAGCGCGCTCCGGGCCCGCGACCTCGACGTGATGATGCTCACCGGCGACAACGAGCGCACCGCGCGCGCGGTGGCCGACCGGGTGGGAATCGATCCCGGGAACGTCCGAGCGGAGGTGCTCCCCGAGGACAAGTCGGACGCGGTGGCGGCGATCCAGGACGAGGGCCGGGCGGCGATGATGGTCGGCGACGGCGTGAACGACGCCCCCGCCCTCGCCGTCGCGTCCGTCGGCTGTGCCATCGGCTCGGGGACCGACGTGGCCATCGAGGCCGCGGACGTGACGCTGATGCGCGACGACCCCCGCGACGTGGTGAAGGCCATCCGGATCTCGGACGCGACCCTCCGGAAGATCCGGCAGAACCTCGTGTGGGCGCTCGGCTACAACACCGCGATGATCCCGCTCGCCTCGCTCGGCTTGCTCCAGCCGGTCCTCGCCGCGGGGGCGATGGCCCTCTCCAGCGTCTCGGTGCTGGCCAACAGCCTCCTCTTCCGGCGGTACACGCCGGACGACGACTACCGGGTCCTCGGGCGGTTCCGCTGAGCGGGCGCCGCCCGGCGTCGCGGCCCGCGGTCGAACGGAACACGGATATGGGAGACCGACGAATCGCCCCTCGATGACGCTGTCCCCGGAGGAACGTGACCGACTGGCGGATATCGTCCGCCTCCAGCCGACGAAGAACAAGGAGCTACAGGAGCGCTGGGGGTTCGACAGCGGCAGCGAGGTGCACGGATATCTGGAGGCACATCTGAGCGATTACTACTACCGAAACGACGACAGCTACATCTGTGCGACCCCGGAGGCGGCCGAACTCACGGACGCCGAACCGGGGATGGAGGGCGACGAGGACGGGCCACAGGTCATCCGCGTGCCGGAACTCGAAGCCCAGGTGTTCGAGGTGGTGGCCGGCCCGGCGGAGCGCTCCGAGAGCGTCGTGAGCGTCCTCCAGAAGGTGCGGGCGACGTTCGACGCCGACCCCGAGGTCGACGCCGTCCGCGAGGCGCTCCAGAGCCTCCGTCGCAAGGGGGTCGTCGAGGTGGTGTACCGCACCGTCCCGACGTTCAAACTGGCCGTCGACCGGGAGCGCGTCGACGTCGAAGTCGTCGACTCCTGATCAGGCCTCGGGGTCGACCGCCCGGACCCGACGACGGCGCCGCGCCAGCAACCGCCGGATCCCCTTCCCGGGCCCGCCCTCGATGGGCCACCCGCGGGTGCGCCAGGACGGCGGTTCGGGCTGGAACTCGGGACAGGAGCCCGAACACTCCCCGGCCGTCTGGTGGCACTCCGCGGCCGCACACCAGGGGACCAACGCCCCCGATTCCGACCGCAGTTCGAACCAGCGACAGTCCGGACGCATCGTCTCGACGTAGGACCGCCAGCCGTCGCCGTAAGCGCGCTCGGCGAGTTCGAGCCGCTTTCCCGCCTTCGTCTCCGCCGACAGCGACGTGTCGGCGCTCGGGTCGAGGGCGGCCGGATGCCACGCCACCCGCGCGTCCGGGTCGTCGCCGTCGAAATCCAGCACCAGCACGCCAGCCTCGACGGGGAGGTCCTCGAGCAGCGCGGGTTCGACGGCCTCGCCGGTGGCGGCCGTCGCGACCCACACCTCGTCGGCGAGGGCCGTCGTCACGTCGTGGTCCATCTGGTCGCCGAGGCGTCGCGCCGCGCTCGCCGAGAGGTCGGGTTTGTTCTCGATAGCGACGATCCGGCGGATCCAGTCGGGGTAGGGGGCGATCCGTCGGATCTCGATCCGGTTGCCCGCCCGTCGGGTCTCGACGACGTCCCGGTCGGCCGCCCGGTGGACGGCCGCGCGGACGTACCGCCACGGGTAGCCCGGTTCGGGGAGGGCGTCGCGATACCACGCCCACTCGGCCGGCGCGTGTCGGACGACGTGCAGCAGGTCGGAGTCGAGGGCCCGCTCCCCGAAGGCCGCGCGGGCCGCCAGCCCCGCCGGATCGGCCTCGACGACCACGGTGTCCCAGCGGCGGTTCCGGGTGCCGAGTTGGCGGGCGACGACCGGGACGGCGTCCGTCTCGCGGTCCGGTTCCGGCGGCCACGCGCGCTCGGCCCACCGGCAGGTGACGAGTTCGAAGCCGAACTCCGCGTCGCCGGGAACGCCGTCGCTCACGGCCCCAGGTGGGTGGTCGGGCTGTGGCGTGCCGGCGTCATGCGGTCACCCGACGTACGTCCGGTCGCCGTCCTCGGCTTCGGCCTCGGCCACGAGTTCGTCGAGGTATTCGTGGGCCTCCTCCAGTATCTCGCGGGGACCATCCTGTGTGATGGTGTTGATAGCCTGCTCGTAGTCCCGCCACTGCAGGTCGCGGTGCTCGTTCGAGAGTTCGGCGCTGGCCTCGAACGAGCGGGCGATGAACAGGTGGACCGTCTTGTGGATGGTGTTGCCGCCGGCCTCGAACACGTAGTCGTACTCCTTTCGAAAGCCGTCGATGAGCCGGAAATCCTCGATTCCGGCCTCCTCGGTAACCTCTCTGATCGCAGTCTGCTGGAGTTCCTCGTCCCCCTCGACCCCGCCTTTGGGGAACTCCCAGTCCCCCGGTCGGCTCTTCAGGAGGAGGTACTCCCGGTGGCCACGGGTGTCGCGGAAGAGGATGGCTCCAGCACTGGTCGCTTCGACCGTCATTACCCGCAGTAGACGGCCGTGGGTTAATAGAATGTCGGACGAGCGAGGACCCTCCCGCCGGGAGTAGGACGACCCGACCGATTCCGTGCCCCGAACCCGGCGAGTCGCCCGATCCGAGGTGTTCCGGACGTCGCTCGTCCCTCGACGCGACTGCCGGGGACGGACGGATGTGCTTTTGGTCCCCCGCGCACACGGATGGAGTAACGATGGCCTTCGTCACCAAACTCAGTTTCCAGAGCGGGGACCGCGAGGTGCTGGAGTCGCTCGTGACCGACCTGAAGCGGATGGTCGAGCGCAAGGGCGCCGAATGCAAGGGACCTCACTCCTCGCCGCCGGAACGGCTCACCGTCCCCCAGTACCGGACCCTCCAACCGGGCGAGCAGTTCGATTCCTGGGAGTACACCAGCTACTCCCGACGACTGGAGATCCACGGCAGCGACGACGTCGCTGGTCGGGTCGGACATATGGACTTCCCCGACAGCGTCCACGTCGAAATCGAGGTCGACCGCAAGAAACCGCTCGGCTACCGGAACGAGTAGCGGCTACGCGTCCCCCTCGACGACGTCGAGGAGTTCACCCGTTCCCCGGCTCTCGGCGTCGTCGAACTCGGTGATGCGGAGCCGTACCAGCCGGTCGCCGAGTCCGCGCTCCGCGTCCGGGAGCGCGATGATCGTATCGCCGATCCGAACCCGTGCCGTCCCGTTCGCGTAGCCGGTGACGTAGGCGGTGAGTTCGTCGCCCGCCGCGTACGCCGGGCGGTTCGTCCGGAACGTCCAGCCCTCGAAGAACTTGCCGACGTTCATACGCGGGCCACCTCCTCGCTCCGTCGGTCGGGGACGTACTCGAGTCCGTAGCCGGTCCAGGCCGCGACGAGGAAGACGGCGACGAGGAACCAGCCGTGGAAGACGTACGGCCAGACCGCCGCGGGGTTGGCGAGCATCGCCTCGGTGAACCAGTCGAACTGCTGGGGCAGCTGGATCATCGCGGCGTAGCCGGCGAGCACACCGCCGCCCCACGGGAAGATGTACCCGAGCGCCGAAGTGTTGGCGTCGAGGATGTTCGCCCGGCGGTACCCGTTGATGTTGAACCGCTGACCGAGCGTGCGGATGAACGGCGCGATGGCGATCTCCGCGGCCGTGTTGATCGTGATGGTGGCGTTGACGATGGCGGTGCCGATGACCATCGTCGTCTCGGCGCGCCGGACCGTCGTCGCGACGTGCTCCAACAGCCACTCCTCGATGGCGGCGAAGCCGCCGCCGGCCCGCATCACCTGCGCGGCGCCGACGATGAGGAGGACGAGGACGATGAGTGGGAAGAAGCCGAGCGCGCCGGTGTAGAGGCTGCCGCCGACCGTCGCCGACGCGTCGGGTGCGATCTCGATCACGCTCCCGACGACCGGCAGGGTGTCGAGCGTCGCCGCGATCCCCGACTCGCTCGTCGACCGGAAGACGAGCATCGCCGAGGCGGGCGCGAGGCCGAGCGCCAGGTTGAGGACGACCGAGACGATTAGCCCCCACGAGACCGCCTCGATGATGTGTCGACCCAGGACGGCGGTGCCGATGACGACCAGGATCGAGAGTAGGTGAACGAGGCCGAGCGGGCCGGCACCCGCTCCGGCGGTCGCGGCCACGTCGAGCGGTTCGCCCGCCATCGCCCGTCCGGCGACGACGTAACTCGCCAGGGCGAGCACCGCCGCGACGATGGCGTACTTGAACCGCGAGGCGACGACGCCGCCGATGTCGGCGTTCTGGGTCACCGCGCTCACGATGGTAGTGTCGGAGACGGGCGCGAGGTTGTCGCCGAAGACCGCACCCGAGAGGATGGCGCCGAACAGGAGGACGGGATCGGCGCCGAGCAGCACGCCGGCCGGAAAGACGAGGCTGGTAAAGGCCACCGCCGTGCCGTATCCGGTGCCGATACCCGTCGCCAGGAGGGCGGCGAAGACGAAGGTGAGCGCCGGGAACAACGCCGCGCCCACGTCGGCTGCGCTCGACGCCCACACGAGGCCGTCGACGAAGCCGCCGGCCTGGATGGTGTCGGCGAACATGCCGGCCCAGAGCCAGGCGACGACGGCCGTCGCGGCCACGCGCTGGGTCATCCCCTCGAAGATGACGTCGGCGTAACTCTTCCAGTTACCCTTCACGAACAGCATGCCGACGATGAGGCCGACGAGCATGCCGACGACGAGACCGGAGGTGTCGCCGATGCCAAGTAGGCCGCTCTGGACGATAGCCCAGACGATGAACATCGCGAGCGGGAGGGCGCTCATCGCCCGGCCACCGTAGAATTCGACGCGTGACTCCTCGGGTGGACCGTCGGGGAGGTCGGTTTCGCTCATCCCGTTCGAGGGTCGTCGACCCCCCGGATTAAACACGCCGGTTCCGGCCGACAACTTATCTCCCCTGCGGGCCATCGCCACGACATGAGCCTCGACGGCCCGGATCACGAAGCGCTACTGGACCTGCGCCGTGACCTCCATCGCCACCCCGAACCCGCGTGGCGGGAGTTCTACACGACTGCCCGCCTCGTCGACGAACTCGAGACGCGCCCGCTCGACGAACTGTACGTCGGCCCCGAGGTACTCTCCGAGGACCGCCGAGGCGTGCCCGACGAGGCCGAACTCGCGACGTGGGCCGAACGGGCGGTCGACGCCGGGGCCCGCGCGGACGTGGTCGACCGACTGGCCGGCGGCCACACCGGCCTCGTCGCGGTGCTCCGGCGCGGCCCGGGGCCGACGGTCGGGGTCCGGGTCGACATCGACGGCCTTCCGATCACCGAGGCCGAGGACGCCGATCACCTCCCCGCGAGCGAGGGCTTTCGCTCCGAGAACGAGGGATATATGCACGCCTGCGGCCACGACGCCCACGCGACCGTCGGCGTCGGCGTCGTCGACGCCATCGCGGCGGGTGACTTCGAGGGGACGCTGAAGGTATTCTTCCAGCCCGCCGAGGAGACCGTCTCCGGCGGCGAGCCGATGGCCCAGGGCGGCCACCTCGACGACGTGGACTACCTGCTCGCGCTCCACGTCGGTCTCGATCACCCCACCGGCCAGGTGGTCGCGGGGATCGACGGCTTCCTTGCGGTGAGCCACTTCGACGCCGAGTTCTCGGGCGCCTCGGCCCACGCGGGCGGCCACCCCGAGCGCGGCCGCAACGCGGTTCAGGCCATGGCGACGGCGGTCCAGAACCTCTACTCGATCCCCCGCCACCACGACGGGGCTACCCGCGTCAACGCCGGCCGCGTCGGCGGCGGCACCGCCTCGAACATCGTCCCCGAGGCGGCGTTCATCGAGGGCGAGGTGCGCGGCGAGACGACCGACCTGATGGAGTACATGGACGACCACGCGATGCGGGTCCTCCGGTCCGCCGCCGAGACCCACGACTGCGAGGTGGAGGTCGAGTACGCGGGCCGGGCGCCGAGCGGCGAGAGCGACGGCGAACTCGCCGCGGTGGTCGCGGACGTGGCCGGTGACACCGCGGGCGTCGACTCGATCCGCGACCGCGACACGCTCGGCGGGAGCGAGGACGCCACCTACCTGATGCAGCGAGTCCAGGCGCGGGGCGGCCTCGCCTCTTATGTCTGTGTCGGCACCGACCACCCGGACGGGCACCACACCCCGGCCTTCGACGTGGACGAGGAGACGATCCGGATCGCGGTCGACGTGCTGTCGGGGGCGGTCGAACGGATCGGCGCGGAGCGACCGTGACTGGAGGAAACGCCGACGGACGGACCGCTAGTACTTCGGCTCGGCGCCGGTCGTCTCGTAGACCTGGTCCATGACCGCGTCGCGGTCAGCCTGCCAGGCCGACAGCCCCTCGGGACCCGACGGGTAGGCGTCGTAGCGGTCGATCAGCTCCTCGGCGAGCTGTTTGGTCCGGTAGAAATCGAGGATCGTCCCCCAGTAGCCGAAGCTCCTGATCGCGCTCTTGAGCTTTAGCGCCAGCCCCATCGACGTCGACCCCGAGTACAGCGCCTCGGCGAGCTTCTCGCCGGGGAGCGAAGCCAGGAGTCCCATCAGGTCGTCGACGTCGACAGCGGTGGAGAGGACGTTGTAGACGTCGAGGCCGGCGTAGCGACCGCCGAAGTGGTCCATGACCCGCTCGTTGTACTCCCAGAGCGCCGCCTCCGTCGGGTCGTCGCGCGCGCCGACGATGGCCTCGGCGGCGTAGGTGCCGGCGTAGGCTGCGCCGGCGATGCCGCCGCCGGTGGTCGGGTTGACGTGACCGGCGGCGTCCCCGACGGCGACGAAGCCCGGCGCGACCGCCGAATCGTAGGGCCGTCGGGTCGGCAGCGCCGCGCCGAGTTTGTCCCGCACCTCGGCGCCCGCGAACTCGGGGCGGGCCTCCAGATCCGCCCGGAGGTCCCGGACCAGCTTCATCGGCTCCTCTGTCATCTGGAAGCCGAGCCCGGCGTTGATCGTCGTGCTGGTGCGCGGGAAATACCAGAGGTAACCCGCCGCGCGTTGGGTCGGCTTGAACACGAGGGCGTCGTCCCACTCGACAGGCTCCGGCACCTCGACGATCTCGCGGTAGGCCGAGCAGAACTGCGAGTAGGAGACGTTGGTGTCGAAGGTCGTCCCCCCGAGGTCGGCCTTGTCCTGGAGGATCGAGAGGGCGCCGGCGGCGTCGACGGTGACGTCCGCCGCGTAGGTGACCGGATCGCCCTTCCTGATCCCCCGGACGCCGATCACCCGGTCGCCGTCCTGCCGGACGTCCTGGACGACGGTGTCGTAGTGGAACTCGGCGCCGGCGGATTCGGCGCCGTCGATGATCCGTCGCCCGAACTCGTGGCGGTCGATGACGGCCAACTCGCCCGGGACCGGGATGTCGAGGACCGTATCGTGGTCCGGAATCTCGAACCGGCCGTGATCGACCCCCGTGTTCGTGAAGGAGGCCTCGATCCGCGATTTGGGGATGGCGTCCGGGAACGCGTCGGCTCCCTTCAGGGCGTCCCCGCACGCGATGTGACCCGCTTCCGCCTCATCTTTCCGCTCGACGACGACGACGTCGAGGCCGTCCTGGGCGAGGCTGGCGGCGGCGTAACAGCCGGCGGTGCCCGCCCCCACGACGACGACGTCGTACTCGTGGGTGATCATTGGTGAGGTGTCGCGGCCGCTGTGTGAAAACTCTTCGCTCCCGGTCCGGGGTCCGGCACGGCCCCTACGACGCCCGCTCGACGGCCGACTCGACGACCGCCCGTGCCTCCGCCACCAGGTTCTCAACCGTCTCGCTCTCGGCGTACAGGCGGACGTAGGGCTCGGTGCCGCTCGGGCGCACCAGCAGCCACGACCCGTCCGGACGGTCGAGTCGCACCCCGTGGTCGGTGTCGACGCTCGCCCCTGGGAACGCCTCGGGGAGCGCCGTCCGCAGCCGCTCCATCGCCCCCGCCTTCGCTCCGTCGGGGCAGGGAACGCTCACCTTCCGATAGGGGCGCTCGGTCACGGGCGCCCGTAGGGTCGGGAGCCCCTCGGCGGCGACGAACCGGGCGATCACGGCCGCGCTGGCGACGCCGTCGATCCACCCGCCGAACCGCGGATGGAGATGTTTCCAGGGTTCGGCCGCGAACGCGACCGTCTCCCCGGACGCCCGGACGTCGGCGACGCCTTCGTGGAGCGATCCGAGCGCGACGCGTTCGACGCGGCCACCGGCCGCCCCGATCCGTTCGTCGATCCGGCCGGAGGCGTTGGGTGTCGTCACGACCACCGGGTCGGCGGCGTCGCTCGCCCGGACGTATCGCTCGGCGATCACGGCGAGGACGGTATCCTCGTGGACCACCTCGCCGTCGCCGTCGACGATCACGATCCGGTCGGCGTCGCCGTCGTGTCCGATCCCGAGGGCGGCGTCCGGGTCGTCGGCGACGAACCCCCGGAGGTCCGCGAGCGAGTCCGGCGTCGGCTTGCTCCCCCGGCCCGGGAAGTGGCCGTCGACGTTCGCGTGCAGGGAGACGACGCTCGCGCCGAGTTTCCGGAGGACCGCCGGCGTGGCCCGTGCACCCATCCCGTTCCCGCAGTCGACGACGACCCGCAGGCCGTCGAGCGGTGCGCCGAACGCCCGGGCGTACTCCGCGACCGCCGCGCAGTAGTCCGGGAGGGGTGACGACGTCCGACGGTCCCCCCACCCGTCCCACGGGACCGGTCCCTCGTCGGCCTCGACCCGTCGCTCGACGTCCCGTTCGGCCGCGCGGTCGTACTCGACGCCGTCGACGAAGAGCTTGATGCCGTTGTCACCCGGCGGGTTGTGCGAGGCGGTGAGCATCACACCCCGTCGCCCCCGCGAGGCGAAGGCGAGCGCGGGGGTGGGGACGACGCCGACCCGCCGGACTGCGGCCCCGCCGGAGAGGGCGCCCGCCTCGACGGCGGCCGCGAGGCCGGGGCCCGTCGTCCGACCGTCGCGGCCGACCACCACCTCGTCGGCCTCGCGGCCGACCGCCCGCCCGACCGCCACCGCGAGTTCCGGCGTCACGTCCGTCTCAACGCTACCGCGGATGCCCGCCGTCCCGAACAGGTCCATACCGACCCTCCGGGATCCACCGGTTTGTATCGGTCGGTGGCTTCCGAAAGGTTCACCGGCACCCCGGCGGATGGACCGGTATGTCAGCGGCCGAGCCGTCCGACGGCGCTCCCCGGATCGACCGCGTCGCCGTCGCCGTCGTCGTCCTCACCGTCGCCGCCCTGGCGGCCCGCTTCGTCGGCCTCGGCGCCCGCCCCTTCCACTGGGACGAGGCCCGCGTCGGCTACTGGTCCCTCCGCTTTCTCGACTCCGGCGCGTTCGAGTACCGCCCCATCGCGGGCGGTCCCCTCCTCTATGTCGTCGACCGGACGGTCTTCGCGCTGGTCGGCGCCACGGACGCCACCGCCCGCGCCGCCGTCGCCGTCGTCGGCGGCCTCGCCCCGCTTGCCGCCCTCCTCGTCCGTCGCGGCCCCGACGACGGGACGGTGCCACGGTACCGCCTCGGCGACGCCGAGACGGTGGCGCTGGCCGCCCTCCTGGCCGCCAGTCCGGTCCTGCTCTACTACGGGCGGTTCCTCCGCGGCGACGTGCCGCTCGCGGTCTTCTCGCTCGTCGTCGTCGGGTGTGCGATCCGCGTCCTCGACGGGGCCGGGCCGCGCTACCGCTATCTCGGCGCCGCGGCCCTCGCCCTCGCCGTCGCGTCCTCGGGCTTCGTCGTCGGCTACGTGCTCTGCTGGCTGGCCGCGGCGGCGCTCACCGTCGACCAGCGGCGCCTCGTCGGTGAGGGGCCGTCCGCCCGCGACCACGTCACACGCGCGGCCGAGCGACTCCGCGGCTCCACCCGCTCGGCGCTCGGCGCCCTCGCCGTCTTCCTCGTCGTCCACGTGTTCTTCTACGCGCCGCGGGTGGGCGGGTCGATCCGGCCGTCGCCGGCGACCGTCGAGGCGGCCGTCCTCGGCGCGGCCCGGACGTTCTACGGGGTGCGCATCGTCGGCCGGCGGCAGGGCGGCGAACACGAACTGCTCCCCTACCTGAGCGCGCACGCGGAGACGCTGCTGGCGGCCTCGGGCGTCGTCCTCGCGCTCGCCGTGGTGGGCTTTCTCGCCGACCGCTACGGCCGCGGCCCGTCGCGTCCGATCGTCGCCTTCCACGCCTACTGGGCCGGCGCCTCGCTTTTGGTCTTCCCGGTGATCACCGAGGAGAGCGCGGCGTGGCTGACCGTCCACACCGTCGCGCCGGCGCTGGTGCCCGCGGCGGGGGCGGTCGGCCTGCTCGTCCGGTACGGCACGCGCGCCCTCGATCGGTCGGACGCGACGGCCGTCGCCGTCGCCGGCCTCCTCGGCCTCGCGCTCGTCGGCCAGGTCGGCGTCGCCGTCGCGGGCACGGCGTACGGCCCGACGACGACCGAGAACCCCCTCGTCCACCACGCCCAGCCGGCCGACGACCTCGACCCCTTCGTCGCCGACGTGTCGGCCGCCATCGAGGGCAACCGCGGGACCGACGTGCTGTTCTACGGATCGACGTTCGTCCCCGCCGGCCCCGACGGCGCCGCGGCCGAGCGCCCGCCGGTGAGCGACACCTGGGGCAACCGCCTCCCCCTGCCGTGGTATCTCGAACGGATGGGCGCCGAGACGGACGGCGTCCGCGACCTGCGGGGTCTGGAGGCGACGGAGACGCCGCCGGTGGTCGTCGCCGACGCGAGCCAGCGGTCGACGCTCGCGCCGCGGCTCGACGGATACGAGGCGCGCACCTACCGGCTGTCGCTCTGGAACCGGGAAGTCGTGGTGTTCGTCCGCTAGCGGAAGCCCATCGCTTCGATCTGTTCCTGGTAGCGGTTGCGGATGGTGACCTCGGTGACCTGGGCGACGTCGGCGACTTCGCGCTGGGTCTTCTTCTCGTTACAGAGCAGGGAGGCGGCGTAGATGGCCGCGGCGGCGAAGCCGGTCGGCGACTTGCCCGACAGCAGGCCCTGTTCGGCCGAGACGTCGATGATCTCGGTCGCCTTGGCCTGGACCTCCTCGCTGAGTTCGAGCGCGGAGGCAAAGCGGGGGACGAACTGCTTGGGATCGACCGGCTTGAGCTCCAGGCCGAGTTCCTGGGAGATGTAGCGGTAGGTCCGCCCGATCTCCTTCTGGGGAACGCGGGACACCTCGGCCACCTCGTCGAGCGATCGGGGGATGCCTTCCTGTCGACAGGCGGCATAGAGGGCGGCGGTGGCGACGCCCTCGATCGAACGCCCGCGGATGAGGTCCTCGTTGAGCGCGCGTCGATAGATCACCGAGGCCACCTCGCGTACCGAGCGGGGAACGCCCAGCGCCGAGGCCATCCGGTCGATCTCGCTCAGCGCGAACTGCAGATTGCGCTCGCCCGCGTCCTTCGTCCGGATGCGCTCCTGCCACTTCCGCAGCCGGTGCATCTGGGATCGTTTCTCCGAGGAGAGGGAACGTCCGTAGGCGTCCTTGTCCTTCCAGTCGATGGTCGTCGTCAGACCCCGGTCGTGCATCGTCTCGGTGATCGGCGCCCCGACCCGGGACTTGCTCTGTCGCTCCGAGTGGTTGAACGCCCGCCACTCCGGGCCACGGTCGATCTGCCGGTCGTCGATGACGAGCCCACAGTCCTCACAGACGAGTTCGCCCTGATCGGCGTCCGTGACGATGTTGTCGGACCCACACTCGGGACAGTCGACGGACTCGTCCGCTTCCTGTTCCGTCTCCTGGCTCCGCTGACGTTGGCGGCTCGGACGTTCCATTATAAGTGTCGTGGCGAACCTGTTATTTAAAACTTTGGCAGGGGTCCCCGGAATCCGGTGACGGCAGCGGGATCCGGTGTGTCGCTCCCGCCGGATATCGGCGTCGAACCGTGGACGGGACGGTGCCGGCGGCCGATCCTGGCCCGGTACAAAGGTATTAGTTCCGACCCACCGTCGCCTCGGGCATGGAAGACGCCGTCGACGCGCTCGTCGAGCGCTATCAGGGGATCGCTCCGGACTGTCTCCGGGTCGCCCTCTGGTACGAAGGCGACGAACACGAGGTCGTCTTCGCCCGCGACGACGTGGTGGAGACGTACTCCCCCGAGGAGTTCGACGCGAAGGTCAAACAGCTGGTCATCGAGGGGCTCGGCGACCAGCCCAACCAGGATCAGTTCCGCCTCTACGGCGAGATGAACGTGGTCATCCGCCGGTTCGACAACGCGATCATGGTGCATTTTCCGCGCGAGGAGTTCGCCGGCGTCGCCGTGACGTTCGACCGCGATGCGGCGCCCTCGCTCGACACCCTCGCCGACGTGGGCATCGACGCGCTGTCGGCGGGCGAGACCGATCAGTAGGTCCGCCAGCCGGCCCCGCGGCCGCCCAGTCCCCGCAAGCGGAGTTCACAGCCGCCCTCGCTCTCCCGCGTCTCGACGATGCCGTCGATCAGTTGACTGAGGATGTCGCGCTCCCGCTCGGTCGGGGAGTCGACGACGAACACGCCGATCCCGCCGATGCTCTCGATCTGTCCGGACAGGACGTGGAGCATCCGGTAGACGCGCTGGAGGTCGTGGTACATCAGGAACGTCGACAGCGAGTGGAGACCGAACCGTATCGGTCGGTCGGTGGCGTGAATCCGCTTGAACAGTCCGGAGAGTTCGATGCTCAGCCCGGTCATGTCGCGCGGCGACGAGACGTAGGACGTGGTGTCCGTCTCGCGAACGGTGCCGAGGCCCCGCTCCCTGGTCACGCAGTCGACGACGTGGAGCCGGCCGGACGGCCGCCGGCCGTTCCACTCGTGGAACAGTTCGAGGAGGTTGCCGGCGCCCATCTTCGTCGTCACCATCGCCACGTCCTCGTCCGGCTCGCCGCCGAGCAGGCGGATCATGAGTTCCCGCTTGCGCGTCAGCGGCGGCCCCGAGACCAGCAGGGACGTCCCCGGGGCCAGCTCCTCGACCGGCAACACGCCGGCAGTGGAATACGACATCGTTGTACGACAAACGGGTGCCACCGCTTCAAGCTGTGGCCTTCGTCCGGGGGTAGTTTTATATTGTCCCGGACATCCCCCATCGAACGTGAACGACTATCTGATCCTCCGCGAACTGGACGAACCGATCAGCCGCGACGACCTCCACGGCGCCGCCGAGAAGTCGGGCGAGGTGCTGGAGGAACTTCGTTCCGAGGGCGTGGACATCAAGTGGGTCGACTCCGAGGTGCTGACGAACGACGACGGCGCGGTGACGGGAACGTTCTGTCACTACCAGGCCGAAAGCGAGGACGCGGTCCGGGAACACGCCGACCGGGCGGGACTGCCGGCGACCCGGATCGACCGACAGGGCGAACCCCTCGCTGGCGAGGAGTAGCGGCCGCGAAAGGCATCCTTCAAGTCCCCCCACGACCAATCCTCGGCCGAACTATGCCCGAGTGCGTCGAATGCGGGGCCGACGTGACCCTGCACGAGGATCTGGAAGTCGGAGAGATCGTCGACTGTGGGACCTGCGGCGCCGAACTCGAAGTCGTCGGTCTCGACCCCGTCGAACTGGACGCCGCCCCGGAACTCGAAGAGGACTGGGGCGAGTAACGGACCCGTCGGCCGACTACTTCTCGGCGGAAGTCGCCCGGCTATCCGTCCGTGTCGACATAACGGTCAGTTGACTGGTCGGTCGATCCAATAAAAGACCACCCGCAGGCTTCCGGGGGACCGAAAGTACCCCTACCAACTGCCCCCGAACCCCTGCGTCTCGTTAGAGACGAGCGCACCGAACAGACATATATCTTGTGTCAGACGTGAGTCGTACACGGCGGCTACCGGCTTTGTGAGTGCCACTCACGGACGAACGGCGCGTGTCGAACTCGTGGGGCCGGCGCCGCCGTCCCCCGCGCCGTCCGACTGGTTGACATCCTCCTCCGCCTGAAGGCGGAGGAATCCCACGGCACCGTGCCGCTGGATTGGGATATTACGGTTTGCAGTCTACCACTTGTTCCTGCGGTTGGAATCCGCTGGACAAGTCATGAAGGTAGACTCCGGGCTGTGCCAACCAGCCGGTACTCCTATCCCCACACAAAACGGGTGCGGACTCGGAGTTACTTTGATTGATGTCGAGACGGATGTTCTCCGCCCCGTTCACGTCGGCGTTGAACGCCGTATCACACTCTTCACACACGTACAGGCCGCGTTCGATACGCTGACTGTCGTCTTCTCTCCCGCAGACGCAACACGTCTTGCTCGTGTCGCGCTCTGAGACCTCTACGACTTCGATTCCCTCGACTTTCGTCTTGTATTCGAGGATGTTCGAGAACCGGTCGAACGCCCACCCGTGTAGGTCGAGGTTGCCGTGCCGACCCCAGTTCTTCGACTCGCCGTTCTCATCCTCACGAACACCAGCGAGTTTCCCAACGTTGATGCGGCCAACTTCCTGCTCGACACACCGTTCTACGATGTGCTTCGCTAAGGAGTGGAAGAAGTGGCTTCGGCGCTCCGACCACTTCGCGTGGAGACGAGTGGCTCGTTCGCCCCCCGAATCGTCGCACTTGGCGATTTCCTTTGGGAAGTAGTACCCGTCCTGTTTCAGGCGATTGCCGGGGTACAGGTCGGCTTCCTCCGTACTGTACGCGACCGCCGCGAAGTTACAGATGCCGAGGTCAATACCCGCTGTTTCGTTGCCGGGTGCGTTGGGCGTCTCGATTTCGTCTTTGCAGACGAAATGCAGTTCCCAGCGTCCTTTCGCCTTGTCGTAGACGGCACGGACTTGTTGTAGGTTTTCGACGGTGACACCGGGGCGTGTCTCGTATTCGACAAGGATGTATTCCCACGCCTTGGGGTGTTCCTTGTGATTCGCGCCTTTGGACAGACGAACACGATTGTTTTTCGAGTCGTGTTTGATGCCGTTTTGCTTCCACGTCACCGTTGACCGAGGGTGTTCTTCGTGGACGCGATGGCCTTCTGAGTCGTAGTAGGTTTTCTTCCGGTAGCCGGGCGGATTCGCTCGACTGTCGGACTTCCTCTTGCCATACCACGAGTTGAAGGCTTCAGCGAGTTCCTCCAGAACGCGCTGACTGGACTGCGAGTGCAATCCCTTGTATTTTGAGTGACCTTTCAACTCGTTTTTGAGGTCGCCGTGGTCGGGGATTTCGCCCGTTTTCTCCCACACTTTGCGGGAGTGGTAGTTTGCAACGTTCCAGAGTTTGCTGGCCGACCACCCGTGCCGGTCGAGCGGTTCCTCTACCTGGCCGTGGTTGAGGATTTTCGCTCGGTAGGTGCGGTGGACTTCTAGCATTCTGAACGTCTGTATAACCACTTATACTCGATTTTCTTGTAAAGGTTCGGTTTGAGAATGGTTGAATATCCGGCCCTGTCATCGACGGTGGGTTGTGGAAGAGTTGTCGGATTCACCCCGCGCCTAAAGGCGCGGGTATTCTCCTCGAATTTCTATAAAGAGTTTTGCATGGGTCCGGTGTAGACCGACGCATGGCCGAATACACCGTCGAGTTCGTCGGCACCGGCGAGACGATTCAGATGTCCGATAAGCGGACCATCCTGCAGGCGTGCCTCGACGCCGGCATCGCCCAGGAGTACTCCTGTCGCGTCGGCATGTGTATGGCCTGCTCCGCCGAAATCGTCGAGGGTGAGGTGACCCAGCCGGCCGCCCGCGCGCTCACCGAGGCGGAGGCGGAGTCGTACGCGCTGACCTGTATGGCCCGCCCGCAGAGCGACCTGGTGCTCGACCGGGGGAAGTATCCCCCGAGCATCGAGGACACGGCGACCGGCGCGGCCGCCGCCGACGACTGATCGATGAACGCCGCCGACCTCCGTGCCGAAATCGAGGCCGAGTACGCCGCGGCGCTCGATCTGCTCGGCTCCCGCGACCTGCTCGTCGCGCTCTCGGACGGCGAGCCCGACCCTGCGGCGCTGTTGTGTGCCGCCGCCGACAGCGAGGACGCCGCCCGCGAGACGTTCCGGGAGTGGGTCGAGAAAGCCGCCGACGAGACGCTCCGCGAGACCTACGCCGCCGTCGTCGCCCAGGAGGCCGACCACCTCCGTCGGGTCCGTGCGGTCGCCGACCTCGACGACGGGGATGGGGCCGACGGCGCGGGCCCGATGCACGCCTACCTCCGCGGCCGCGAGGAGCCGATCCACCGCGTCGCCGGCGGAATGGTCGGCCGGACGCTCGTCAGCCTCCGGACGCACGGCTGCCTGATCGACTTCTTCGAGGGACGCGACGCCGAGGCAGAACGCCTGTTCCGGGAGCTGCGCGCCGAAACGGCCGAATGCCTCGAGGACGGCCTCGACACCCTCGACACGCGCGCGACCGGGGAGGACTGGGAGGAGGCCCTGGCAGTCGCCGGCTACACCGTCCGCCTCGCGGCCGACGACCTCCGCGACGCGCGCCGCTCGTAGCCGTTGTGTGTGTCCCACGCGCCCGTGGTACGCTTTTCCGCGTCGACCCCGTAGCGCTCTGGTGTCGCCGCTCGACGTCGGCATCGGGACGGCGGGCCCGCTGGTCGCCGTGCCGTGGTACGCGACGCCGGCGGCACTTCTGCTCGCCGGGAGCCTCGTCGCCGGGCGTCAGTCCTGACGCCGCACTTCGGGGGGTTCGGCGGCGTCGCTCAGGCCGGTCGAACGGTAGTTGTGGACGGCGGCGGAGGCGCCGAACAGGCCGACGACAGCCGTCAGCCAGACCAGCGGCGAGACGGCGCCGAACGGCGGGAGATCGAGCCAGACGGCGGCGACGACGGCCGCCGAGACGGCGGCGAGCCCGAGGTAGTACTGGTCCCAGGAGAGCTGTTCCTCGCCGACGACTTCGAGGTAGAAGTCCAGTTCCGCGGCGGCGTCGGTGGGGTTGACGCGGCCGCTGTCGGGATCGAAACTGATCAGCCCCGTCCGCTCCAGCTTCGGGAGGTGGGACTGCTGGAGGGCGGTGTAGACGCGCTTTCGCTCCGCGGGGGTCACGTCGGCGACTGCACAGTCGTTCTCCCAGGCGGCGATCTGATCCGCCAGGGAGCCGATGGTCGTCGTCTCGTCGCGCAGGAGTGCGTACAGCGCGTATCGCCGCCGGCGGTTCGACAGAATGTCGAACACCTCCTGTTCGGTCGGCTCCGTCGATCCCTGTACTTCGCTGTCGTCCCGCTTCGGCGGCGCCGTCCCCCTCGATTCACTCATCGATCGTCCGGTACGAGGATGGTAGCTAACGGGGTATTAAACTTCGTACTCCGGGTTCTACCGTCGGGGTTCGGACGCGTGTGTCGGGGAGGCGAGCCGCCGGGCACGAACCACAAGACACGAGGGACTCCACGGCGTGTCGGACGTATGAGCAACTATCTCGTCGCCATGGAAGCGGCGTGGCTGGTCCGGGACGTCGACAACGTAGACGACGCCATCGGCGTCGCCGTCAGCGAGGCGGGAAAGCGGCTGAACGAACAGGACAAGGAGTACGTCGAAGTCGAGGTGGGGGTCACGCCCTGCCCGGCCTGCGGCGAGCCGTTCGACTCCGCCTTCATCGCCGCCGACACCGCGCTGGTCGGCCTCCTGCTCGAAATCGAGGTGTTCAACGCCGACGGCGAGAACCACGCCACCCGCATCGCGAAAAGCGAGGTCGGGGGCGCGCTCCGTGACGTGCCGCTGTCGGTGATCGAAGTCGTCGAAACCGAACCCGAGGAGGAGTGACGGCGTCGCGGTCGGCGGCCGTCCCCGCTCCCCGTTCTCACTCGCGCTGCTCGTCCCCGTCGCGGTCTTTCAGCCACTCGTCGAGGAGGGTTCGAATCGCCGCCGCCCGATTGTCGCGGTGGTCCTCGAAGGCGATGTCGTCGACGGCGTCGACCGTCTCCTCCTCCAGTTCGACGGTGACCGTCTCCATCTCCGCGAGTCCGTCTCCCTCGTTCATGCGTTAGTCGCCACGGGAGAGGGTTACAAATAGTTCCGTCAGACGACCGTCCGGCGCGCGTGTGACTCCGCGACGGCGACGGATCTCACCGGTAGAAGTCGGACTTCTCCGCCCGGTGTGGCGACGTCTCGGCAACCCGTTTTATCCTCGACGGGGCCCGGTGGCGGACGATGACGACGTCGTAGGCGTCGTCGGCCGCGACGGTCCCGCCGACGCTGCTCAGCGACGACACCAGGTGGCCGGCGTTCTCGCTGCCGACGAACACCATCGAGGCGTCCTCCTTCCGGGCGGTCTCCCGGAGTCGCTTCGAGATGGTCCCCGGGGTCGCTCGCCGCCCCACCGTCTCGTACCGGAACTCCGCGTTCGGAGCGAGGGCCGCCACGTCCTCGTGGAGCGTCGCGACCACGGCCTCGCGGTCGAACGGCTCGTCGGCTTCGAGCCACCCCCGCTCCCGCGCGTAGGCGGCGTTTCCGTCGGGGATCACGCTCACGCTCACGCTCACCACCCGCTCGTCCAGGACGTCGCCGAACTCCACGGCCCGAACCAGCGCCGCCGCCGCCAGCTCCGACCCGTCGAACGGCACAACGAACGTCATGTGTCGCCGCTACGGGCCGCGGTGCAAAGAGGATCCGGTCGGCCGCCGAATCGGCGGTGACGGGTACACGTCGCGAATCGGGGGTGGCGGGGCACACGACTCATTAGCGTCCCGTCCGAAACGGGGGCGATGACCGCCGCTTCGGACGCCACGGCGACCGCTGCCGACGTGGTGACGCTCACCGACGTCCACAAGACCTACGACCTGGGCGGGACCGTCGAGGCGCTGGCCGGCGTCTCGCTGTCGCTCCCGGCGGGGTCGTACACGGCCGTGATGGGGCCGAGCGGCTCCGGGAAGTCGACGCTGTTGAACCTGATCGGGGCGCTCGATACGCCGACCGCGGGCCGGGTCGTCGTCGCCGGCGAGGAGGTGTCCGCGGCGAGCGAGCGGGCGCGTGCCGAACTCCGCGGGACGGAGATCGGATTCGTCTTCCAGACGTTCAACCTCCTGGCCCGGCTGACGGCCGTCGAGAACGTCGGCCTGCCGCTCGTCTTCGCGGGCGTCCCGCGGGCGGAGCGGCGGGAGCGCGCCCACGAACTGCTCGCCGAGGTGGGGCTCGGGGACCGGACCGACCACCACCCGACCGAACTGTCCGGGGGCCAGCGCCAGCGCGTCGCCATCGCCCGCGCGCTCGTCGCGAACCCGGCGCTCGTCCTGGCCGACGAGCCGACCGGCAACGTCGACACCGAGACCGGGAGCCGCGTGCTCGACGTCTTCGATCGGCTCCACGCCGCCGGGAACACCGTCCTCCTGGTGACCCACGAGCGACACGTCGCGGAGCGAGCCGAGCGGATCGTCCACGTCAGGGACGGCGAACTCGAACGGATCGAGGACCTCGACGAGGGTGGCCGATGAAGTCGACGGAGGCCGTCAGGATCGCCTCCCGATCGATTCGGAGCCACCGACTCCGGTCGGCGCTCACGGTCCTCGGGCTCGTCATCGGCATCGCGTCGGTCGTCGTCTTCGCCACGTTCGGCGCGAGCGTCGAGGCGGAGATCGTCGGCGACATCGAGGGGTCGAGCGCGAGTAACGTCTACGTCTTCGCGACGCCGACCGACGACGAGGACGGCGGCTTCGACCGTGTGGTCCAGCCGGCGTTCACCGAACGCGACGTGGGGGCGCTGGCGTCGATGGAGGGGGTGACCGCCGCCATCCCGCGGGGCACCGTCGACGCCAACTCGCTCACCCACGACGGCGACACCGTGGCCCGCCAGCGGGTGACGGCGACGACGCCGGAGACCTTCGACGAGGGGCGGATCGTCGCCGGTCGGGGGTTCCGCTCGGGAACCGAGGAGGTGGTCCTGAACGAGCGGGCGGCGCGGACCTTCGCGGGAAACGTCAGCGTGGGTGATCGCCTCACGCTGTCGCTTGCGGGGAACCGGACTCACGAACTGCGGGTCGTAGGGATCGTCAACGGGACCGAGGGCGGACTGCCGGTGAGCGACTTCGCGGAGGGCTCGCGGGTGTACGTCCCGGTCGATCCGTTCTACCGCACGGTCGTGGAGAGCCCGAGCGTCGGGGTCCGCCAGCGGGCCTACCCGCAGGTGACGGTTGTGACCGATCCGACGCGAACCGAGGCGACGCAGGCGGCGGTGTCGACGTATCTTCGCGAGGAGTCGGACGCACGGCGACTGGTGCCGGCGGGAACGGAGCCGACGGCACGGACGAGCGGCGACTTCGCGGCCCGCATCTCGTCGGTCATCGACCGGATCACGCGGTTCGTGACCGGCGTCGCGGTGATCGGCCTGGTCGTCGGCGCCATCGGCATCGCCAACATCATGCTGGTGAGCGTCACGGAGCGGACCCGGGAGATCGGCGTGATGAAGGCGGTGGGCGCGCGGAACCGGGACGTGCTCGTCCTCTTTCTCGTCGAGTCGGGACTGCTCGGCGTCGTCGGGGCGATTCTCGCGCTACCGGTCGGCGTCGCCGTCGGCTACGCCGCGACCCGGTACGCCGAGGTCGGCTTCACGCTCGCGCCGGGGTGGATGGCCGCCGCGGTGGGCGTCGGCGTCGCCGTCGGCGTCCTCGCGGGGCTGTATCCGGCCTGGCGGGCGGCCCGCGTCGACCCTATCGACGCGCTCCGGTACGAGTGAGCGTGCGACGGCGACACAGGCGCACACGCCGTCTCGCAACGTTTTTCCCGGCGGCGAGACGACGGATTACATGGCGAACGACGTTCCCGATTCGGACCCCTTCTCGACGAAACTGCAGGTACCGGAGGCGCTGACGTTCGACGATGTCCTCCTGCGACCGATGGAGAGCCACGTCGAACCCGACGAGGCCGACGTCTCGACCCGCGTGTCGACGAACGTGGATCTCAACATCCCGGTCCTCTCGGCGGCGATGGACACGGTGACCGAGAGCGACCTCGCGATCGCGATGGCCCGCAACGGTGGCCTGGGCGTCCTCCACCGAAACATGACCGTCGAGGAGATGGTCGTGGAGGTCGAGCGGGTCAAACGCGCCGACGAACTGGTGATTCGCCGCGACAACGTGGTCACGGCCCGCCCCGAGCAGACCGTCCGCGAGGTCGACGAGATGATGGAACACGAGGGCGTCAGCGGCGCGCCTGTCGTCGACGACGACGACGAGGTGCTCGGTATCATCTCCGGGACGGACATCCGCCCCTATCTGGAGGTCGGCGAGTCCGACGAGGTGCGCAAGGCGATGACCGACGAGGTCATCACCGCCGGCGAGGACGTGACCGCCCGGGAGGCGCTCGAACTCATGTACGACCACAAGATCGAGCGGGTCCCCATCGTCGACGGCGACGACCGCCTCGCCGGTCTCGTCACGATGCAGGGCATCCTCCAGCGTCGCGAACACGAGAACGCCGCCCGCGCCGACGACGGGGCCCTCCGGATCGGCGTCGCCGTCGGTCCCTTCGAGGACGACCGGGCGACCGCAGCCGACGACGCCGGCGCGGACGTGCTCTTCATCGACTGTGCGCACGCCCACAACCGGAACGTGATCGAGAGCGCCCACGAGATCAGCGAGACGGTCGACGCCGACGTAGTGGTCGGCAACGTCGGCACCCGAGAGGCGGCCGAGGCCGTCGTCGACTTCGCGGACGGCGTGAAGGTCGGCATCGGCCCCGGCTCCATCTGTACGACGCGGGTCGTGACGGGCGCGGGGATGCCCCAGATCACCGCCGTCGCCGAAGTCGCCGACGTGGCCAGCCGCCACGACGTGCCGGTCATCGCCGACGGGGGCATCCGCTACTCGGGCGATGCGATCAAGGCCGTCGCCGCCGGCGCCGACGCGGTCATGCTCGGCTCCTACTTCGCCGGCACCAAGGAGGCACCCGGTCGGGTCATCACCATGAACGGCAAGAAGTACAAGCAGTACCGCGGCATGGGGTCGGTCGGCGCGATGCGTTCGGGTGGCGGCGACCGCTACCTGAAAGAGGAGGACGACGACGAGGGGTTCGTCCCCGAGGGCGTCGAGGCAGCCACCCCCTACAAGGGGACGCTCGCCTCGGAGCTCCACCAGCTCGTCGGCGGCATGAAATCCGGGATGGGATACGTCGGCGCGGCATCCATCCCCGAGTTCAAGGAACGTTCGCGGTTCGTCCGCGTCTCCTCGGCCGGCCAGACGGAGGGACACCCTCACGACGTCATGATCACCGACGAGGCACCGAACTACAGCCCCCAGGAGTAGTCGACCCGCCGGCGGGGTCCGTCGATCTTCGACGACAGTCGGTTCCGCAAGGGGTATTTTGATATGCTCCGGCGATACATGGACATCCGTGAGTGGCCGCACTCCCCTCCGGGAGCAGATATGACCGACGATTCCCCCCTCGTTCTCGTCGTCGAGGACGAACGCGACTTGGCCGAACTCTACGCCACGTGGCTCGGCGAGTCCTACCGCGTGCGTTCGGTCAACGACGGTCGCACGGCACTCGACGAACTCGACGACGAGGTGCGCGTCGTCCTCTTGGACCGACGGATGCCCGACTTCTCGGGCGACGAAGTGCTCGACGCCATCCGTGACCGGGACCTCGATTGCCGAGTCGCCATGGTGACGGCCGTCGAACCCGACGTCGACGTGATCGACATGGGATTCGACGACTACCTCGTCAAACCCGTCTCCCGGGAGGATCTCACGGGGACGGTGGCGAACCTGCTCGCCCGCGACGCGTACGACGAAGGGGTCCGTCGACTCTTCTCGCTCGCCTCCAAGAAAGCACTGCTCGAATCCGAGTCGCCCGCGTCGACGCTCGACGACTCCGAGAAGTACCAGCAACTCCTCGACGACATCGAGGAACTGCGGACCGAACTCGACGACAAACTCGAACGGTTCGCCGAGATGGACGATATGGCACGCGTCTATCAGGATATCGACCGCGACTCGGACGCGGAAGAGTAGGAAAACAGACACGAAACGCGATCTTTTCGCGACGAATCCACCGTCGACAGCCGTCTTCTGCTCGCCACATTTTATGTCAGTAGTCAACTGGGTTAATTGATTATATTTACTATCAGATATTCTCGAAAAATTATAATTATTTTCCGGCTGACAGTCCAGTTGCGATGTCCGAACGTGACAGCGGCACGGTGACTGCGGCCGACGAGACCCGACAATCCACTACCGCCGACGGCAACGGCGGTGGCATTTCAGGCCCCTACACCGCCGACGGCAACGGCGGTGGCATCTCCGGTCCCTACACTGCCGATGGCAACGGCGGTGGCATCTCCGGTCCCTACACCGCCGACGGCAACGGCGGTGGCATTTCAGGCCCCTACACCGCCGACGGCAACGGCGGTGGCATCTCCGGTCCCTACACTGCCGATGGCAACGGCGGTGGCATCTCCGGTCCCTACACCGCCGACGGCAACGGCGGTGGCATCTCCGGTCCCTACACTGCCGACGGCAACGGCGGTGGCATCTCCGGGCCTTAGAGGTTCGAGAAGTCGAGTTCGTCGCTCCAGACGAGCGAACCGTCGATTTTCACCGGTACCGTCTCCAGCGAGAGGAACTGACGTAGCTCCTCGCCCGAGAGTTCGAAGCTCCGTGAGTTCCCCGACCAGAGGTGATACTCGTCGACGTCGTCGATCCACGGGATCACGAGGCTCCCCATGCCGAACGACGTGGAGGGATGGGTCTGCCACTCCAGTTCGTAGCCGTCGTCCTGCCGTTCGATCGAACAGACGTTCGGGGGGCCGCCGTCGGTCTGTGCCAGCGAGAGGCTGCTGTCCCCGATGACGGTGTACTGCTCGCCGATGATCGAGTCGTCGCGGGCGACTTCGAGCGCGCTCCCGACGGTGAAGCCGCGGTTGAGAAGCCGCGCCAGCATCCGGCCCATCCGGACGGCGCCGCTGTTGATCACGTCCGAGAGCGTCACGATGCCCGCGATGGCCCCGGCTTCGATGAGCGCCGACCCCTGCTCGTAGGACTGGCAGGCGTTCAGCAGGAAGGCGTCGGGACCGGCGCTCGTGAGCGTCGTCGCGTCGAGTTTGCCGTCGGCACATTCGAACCCCTCGGCGTCGATGTGGCCGATGTAATGCAGGAGGTCCGCCTCCGCGGAGAGGACCTCCCGGAGTTCCGCCCGTCCCAGGTCGTGGTGGACCCGGACGTCGAACGGGAGTTCCTCGCGGGAGCCGTACACCTGGTCGACGACGTCGCGTTCGTCGGCCATCCGGGGGTCGTTACAGACGACCGTGATGCCGATGTCGCCGTCGGCGGGGGTCCGATCCAGGCGGTTGTAGAAGGCGTCCGTGGTGGCCTTGCTGGCGCCGATGGGCGCCCCCTCACCGATCCAGGACTGCTCCAGCGAGTCGGCCGTCTCCGGCTGGACGTACGACCGCGTGCCGTCGTCGGCCGCCGTGCTTCGGGTGAACGCCGAATCGCGGAAGAACTCGTCGGCAGCGGCGGTCTGGACCGCAGAACTCGACTCCGGCTGGTCCCGCGGCGTCCGGACGACCGCGAGGTCGTTGGTCACGAAGGGCAGCAGTTCGACGTTCTCCGGAGTGGGGGCGACGTGGGAGGTGAGCCGCCACTCGGGGAGTTCGTCCTCGACGGCGCCGAACGGGATCGAGAGGTACTCCTCCAACTGTGTCGCGAGCGACTGGTCGTACAGCCACTCGAAATCGAGGTCGAGGTCCGTCTCGACGGCCTCACGCTCGTGGAGGTCGACCGAGTAGTACCCCTCGGTGCGTGTCACACAGTCGAGGAAGAACGTCTGTTTGAGGACGCGTTCGACCTCCGTCTCGAACCCGCGCATCGTATCGAGGTCGTGTTCGAACCCGTCGTCGGTCACGAGGCGCGGACGGTCGCTCGGAACCACGTCGGCGGCGAGGTAGTACGCCAGCGGCGTCGCCACGTAGATCGATCGATACTCGGGCGGGAGTTCGAGCCTGATGCCCGTCTCCGGCGAGACGACGCCCTCGGGGATCTCGACCCGGTCCCCGAGTTCGACCAGCGGCGGGTGTCCCCGGAGCGTCGGGTAGGACCGCTCCGGTGACGTGGTCTTGAGCGCCGAGGAGAACTCCGAGACGGCCGCCATCACGTCCGCGGGGTCGTCGGTCGTCGTCAGCGTCGCCGCGGGACCCTCGTGGTGGGAGCGGGCGCCGATCCGAACCTCGGTCTCGCCGTCGAACCCGATGCACGTCCGCGTCACATCCGAGGCGACCGTGACGCGTCCCTCGACCCGGAGGTAGATCTTGATCGGGCCACAGAGTTCGAGGCTGTAGCTCCCGGGTGGGAACTCCTCGTAGGCGGAATGCTCCGTCTCGGCGAGCATCTCGCCGTGCTCGTCGCGGACACAGACCGAGACGACCGTCGGGAGCTCGATCTCGTCCGTCTCGACGGCGACGGCGGCGTCGACGGGGAACCGATGGCCGGCGGGGTCGACGGGCGTCGGCGACACCGGGCGGTCGGTGAACAGCCGGAACTGGTTGCGCTCGATGAGGTCGGCGACGACCAGTCCGGGTTCGCCATCGAGTGTCCGAAACGACACTTCGAGGGCGTCCCCCTCCGTCTCGACGCCGAAACCCTCCGGCCGTTCGGTTCGACTCATCCTATCCGTCGAGTCGGCCGTCGCGCACAAAAGGGTATTGTTGGTTGATTGTCACGAAAGTTCGTCGACTGGTAGCCAGTCGGACGTGAGGTCGCGGTCACGGAAGTGCCACCGCTGGTCCAGGCTCCCGCCGTCGATGCGGAGTTCGACGGTGGCGTCGAACAGCGGCTGGAACAGCCGGACGACCTCCGCGGTCACGTCGCGGGGGAGTCCGACGTGGACCAGCCCCGCCGCCGCCCGGGACTGTGAAACGACGGCGTGGACGAACCGAAACGCCGTCTCGCGGCCGTACGTGGCGAGCAGGGTCGGCAGGCAGTCGAAGGCCATCCGGAACTCCGCGGGGGCGAGCTCCCCGGCGAACAGTTCGAACTCCTCGATGACGTCGGTGATCGTCGTCCCGAGGTCGCCGACGGACCCGTCGACGACGTGGGTTCGGGGCGACACCTCGTCCAGGGACCGTCCCGCGGCCGCGCTGCGCGCGCGCTCGCCACCCGTGATCAGGCGTGCGTACTCGGCGGAGAGCGGCCCGGTCTCGCGAAGTCGACGGACCCCCCGCTCGCGGTTCGATTTCGGCGTCACGACGAGTCGGCGCCGCGGGGGCTCGGCGTCCGGCGCGCCGAGCATCGTGGCCGACGCCTGCGCGAACATCTCCTCGGGAACCGAGCCGACGACGAGCAGTGCGCTGCCCTGTTCTTTCAACGTCGCCAGGGCGTGTGCGAAGCTGATTCCCTCGTCGTCGGGTCCCATCTCACCACCCGCGACCATCGGATTGTGACACGGAAGGCCGACAAATAATTCTTCTTATGTCTCGTCCCTGCGTTCGTCGAGGAACCGCTCCATGCGGGTCATCGCCTCCTTCAGGTCCGCCATCCCCGTGGCGTACGAGACGCGCAGGTGTCCGTACCCCTCCTCGCCGAACACGCGGCCGGGGACGACGGCGACGCCCTCCGAGTGGAGCAGGTCCTCCGCGAACTGCTCGTCGTCGTACGGCGCCTCGGGGAAGGCATAGAAGGCGCCAGTCGCCTCGAAACAGTCGAGGCCCATGTCGTGGAACCGAGAGATGACGAACCGCCGACGACGGTCGTACTGTGTTCGCATCTCCGCGACGTCGTCGTCGCACGCCTCCAGGGCTTCGAGGGCGGCGTACTGGGCCGTCGTCGGCGCCGAGAGCATCGTGTACTGGTGGATGCGGTTCATCGCGTCGATGGCCTCGCTCGGCCCGAGGGCGTATCCGAGGCGGAGCCCCGTCATCGCGTAGGCCTTCGAGAAGCCGTTGAAGACGATCGTCCGCTCGCGCATCCCCGGCAGTGTCGCGATCGAGGTGTGGTCGCCCTCGTAGGTCAGGCCCGCGTAGATCTCGTCGGCCAGCACCGTCAGGTCGTGCTCCCGGACGAACTCGGCGATTTCGGCGAGGTCGCCGGCGCTCGCCGTCGCCCCCGTGGGGTTGTTCGGATAGCAGATCATCAGCACCTCGGCGTCGGCGGCGCCCGCCCGCTCCAGGTCGTCGTAGGTCATCACGAAGTCGTTCTCCGGGCGGGTCGAGACGGGCAGTGGCTCCCCGCCGGAGAACCGCACGCCCGGCCCGTAGGAGATGTACGCCGGGGACTGGACCGCGACGGCGTCGCCGGGGTCGACGAGGGCACGGAGCGCCAGATCCACCGCCTCGCTCGCTCCGGTCGTCACTAGGATCTCGGTCTCGGGGTCGTAGTCGAGGTCGTACCGCGGCACGTGGCCGGCGATGGCCTCGCGGAGCTCCAGCATCCCCCGGTTGGTGGTGTAGGAGGTCCGCCCCCGTTCGAGGGAGTGGATGGCGGCCGCCCGTGCCTTCCACGGCGCGCTGAAGTCCGGTTCGCCGACCCCGAGCGAGATGACGTCGTCCATCTCCTCGGCGAGTTCGAAGAAGCGTCGGATGCCCGACGGGGGCGTGTTCCTGGCGCGCTCCGAGAGCTTCATGGCGAGATCGAGAGGCGGTCGTCGTCGTCGCTGTCGGTGAACTCCAGTCCCCGGTTCTTGTACGTGTTCATGACGAAGTGGGTCACCGTCTGGGTCACCTCCGGGATCGGCGCGATCTGTTCGGAGACGAACATGGACACGTCGCGCATGGAGTCCCCCTCGACGGTCACGTCGAAGTCGTAGTCGCCGGAGACGAGGCGGAGCGCGGTCACCTCGTCGAACTTCGTGATCCGGCTCGCCACGTCGCCGTACTTCGTCTCCCGGTCGAGTTCGAGGTTGAGCTCCACCTCGGCCGTCACGTGGTCCGTCTCGACGCGGCTCCAGTCGACGACCGGCTGATAGCCGAGGACCGCACCCTCGTCTTCGAGCTCCGCGATCATCGACTCCACCTCGCTCTCGTCGCATCCGAGCTGCCGCGCGATGGTGTCCGTGCTCTCGCGGGCGTCCTCGAGGAGGAGGTCGAGTAGCTCCAACTTGTCGGCCATACCCTCCCGTCGGCGCCCTCGGTGAAAGGGTTTGCTTACGCGTCAGTATCCGTCCCGATCGATGGTGACTGATCCGGCGTCGAAAGACCGATAGGCGGCGGCGACACAGTGGAGCTATGGCCCTCTCCGACGTGTTCCTCACGCCGCTTGGGCTGGTCGCCCTGCTGACGGTGGTCCCCGTCATCCTCCTCTATCTCGTCCAGCCCGACCCCCGCCGGATCGAACTGCCGACGATCGAACTCCTGCTCGACGACGACCAACGCGACGCGAGCAACCCCCTGCTCGAACGGCTCAAGCGCAACCTCCTCCTGTTCCTCCAGTTGCTCGTCCTCGTCGCGCTCGCGGTGGCGCTCGCCGGTCCCTACGTCTCCGTCTCGGAGAGCCAGACCGTCGAGGAGACGGTCATCGTCCTCGACGGGAGCGCGAGCATGGCCGTCGAAACCGACGGCGGAACGCGCTTCGACGCCGCTCGGGCGGCCGCCCGCGAGGTAACCACCGGCACCAACTCCGTCGTCTTCGCGGGCGCCGAGAGCCGCGTCGCCCTCCGCTCCGGCGGCGACACGGAGGTCCAGGGCACCCTCGATTCACTCGCGGTCACCGACGTGTCGGCCGACCTCGGCGCCGCCATCTCCCAAGCCGCCTCCATCGCCGGCGAGAACGCACGCGTCGTCGTGTTCAGCGACTTCGCCGACGACGGATGGACCGACGCCGTCCGGTCCGCACGGGCCCGCGACCTGCAGGTCGACCTCCGCCAGTTCGCGGGCGGCGGCGCGGACAACGTCGGCATCGTCGACCGCTCCTTCTCGGGGCGCAACGTCACCCTCTCGATCAAGAACTTCGGCGACTCGACGGTCACCCGTTCGGTCGAACTCGGCGGCCGCAGCCGATCGATCGAACTCGGTCCCGGTGACGTCGAGCGGGTGAGCCTCACCATCCCGGGCGGCGGCGGCCGGGCGCAACTGACCCCCGGCGACGCCTTCCCCACCGACGACGTCGCCTACGTCGCCGCCCCCGACGATCCGACGGTGGACGTTCTCCTCCTGACGAACGACCGCGACCGGTATCTCACGACCGCCCTCTCGGTGGTCGAGGAGGTCGATCTGACCGTCGACGAGCCGCCGACCACCGTCGAGGAGGGGTACGACGTGATACTCTACAGCGATCTGGAGCCCGAGAGCCTCCTCCGCGGGAACGTCGAGGCGGGACGCGACGTGATCGAATCCGGCGGCGGCGTCGGCGTCCTCGCCCAGCCCAGTCCGCCGGAGACGTACGGCGATCTCCTCCTGCTCTCGCCGAACGGGACCGACCGGAACCCGTCGGTCGGCCGCGTGACGACGACGGAGCTCACTCGCGGCATCGACTTCCCGCCGCCGGGGACGTACCTCCAGGGGTCGCTGCGGGCGGGGACGGCGCTGGTGCAGACGGCCGACGGAACGCCGCTCGTGGCCACCCACCAGCGCGGGCAGGGACGGGTGCTCTACTACGGCTACGTGGGCGACGACCCGTTCCGGTTCAACTACCAGTACCCCGTCTTCTGGAAGCGGGCGGCGTTCCACCTCGCCGGCCGGGAGTCGCTCTCCTCGCTCAACCGCGGGACGGGTGACCGCCTCCGCTTCGCCAACGAGACGCGTGTCGAGACGCCCGCCGGCGCCGTCTCGGCGCGGACGGTCCCGCTCGACACCGCCGGATTCTACGCCGTCGGCGACCGGCGCGTCGGCGTCTCGCTGTACAGCGAGGCCGAGTCCGACGTCGACGCCGTCCCCCTCGCCGACCGCACGGACGACCCCGGGGCGGTCACCCGCGAGGAGGAACGGCAGGTGCCGCGGCCGCTGACCTGGCTGGTCGCGCTGTCAGCCCTCCTCGTCGTCGTCGGCGAAGTCGCCTTCCTCCGACGCCGGGGTGATCTCTGATGTGGGGGGCCCTCGCCGTGCGGACGGCGCTGTCGGACGGCACCGTCGTTGGCCTGGAGCGACCGCTGGTCCTCGTCGCGCTCCCCGTCGTCGTCGGTGCGCTCGCCCTGCTGATCCACTACCGCGCCTCGGGGACGGCCGCGACCCGCAGCCGACGGCTCCTGCTGGCCTCCCGTGTCGTCGTCGCGACGCTGATCGTCGTCGCGGCCGCCGGCCCCTTCACCGTCGTCACGACGGAGACGCGG
Organism: Haloplanus salinarum; assembly: GCF_009762275.1. Taxonomy (NCBI): domain Archaea; kingdom Methanobacteriati; phylum Methanobacteriota; class Halobacteria; order Halobacteriales; family Haloferacaceae; genus Haloplanus; species Haloplanus salinarum. The sequence continues at coordinate 3,248,354 of NZ_CP034345.1, forward strand.
GGCGACCCCTCGGTGTCGATGCTCGTGGACCGCTCGAACAGCACCGACGTCTCGCCGGACGTGGCCGAGGACCTCGCCGCCGACGTCGAGGAGGAGGGCGTCCCGGTCACCGTCTCGACGGTCGGCCAGGGGACGAACTCCCGGATCGGCGACGGCGTCGCCGCCAACCTCCGCGAGAACGGGTCGGTGGTCGTCGTCTCGGACGGGCAGGTGACCGGCGGCCGGAGCCTGACCGAGACGGCGGAGTTCGCCCGCTCCGTCAACGCCACGATCAGCACCGTCTCGCCGGAGCCCACACGGACCGAACGCTACGTCACCCTCACCGGGCCCGACAAGGCGAGCGTCGGCGTCGAGAGTCGCTTTCTGGTGCGGGTCGAGGGCGTCGAGGCCGGCTCCCCCGTCGACGTGAGCGTCTCCATCGACGGCGAGGAGGTCGCCACCGAGCGGATCGACGAGGGGACCGGATCCGTCCCCGTCTCGCATACCTTCGAATCGACGGGGAGCCACCGGATCACCGCCGAAATCGACGGCGAGGACGTCTTCGCGGTCAACGACGTGGCGCGCAAGACCGTCCGGGTCGTCGACCAGCCGCGCGTGCTCTACGTCTCCCGCGGGAACTACTCGCTCGGGACCTACCTCGATCAGCTGTACCGGGTCGACCGGGCCGAGTCGGTGCCCGAGAACCTCGATCCGTACTACGCGGTGGTGGTCCAGAACGTCGCGGCCGACGACCTGGGGAACGTCGACGAACTCCAGCGGTTCGTCATCGACGGCGGCGGACTGTTGATGACCGGCGGCCCCAACAGCTTCGAGAACGGCGGCTACGCCAACTCCTCGGTTGGGTCGATGCTCCCGGTCACCTTCGGGCCGTCGGCGCCCGGTAGCGCGCGGATCGTCATGCTGATCGACGTCTCGGGGAGCGCGGGCAGCGGCATGCGGATCCAGAAGGCCATCGCGCTCGATGCACTCTCGCAACTCGACGACGACAACGTCGTCGGCGTCGTGGGATTCAACTACCAGGCCTACGGCGTCTCCGAGCCCGCGCCCCTGAGCGACAACCGCGGCGTGGTTCGGGACCGGATCAGCCGCCTCCAGGCCGGCGGGGCGACGAACATCGCCAACGGCCTCCGGGGCGCCGAGGAGATGCTCGGCGGCCAGCGCGGGACGGTCATCCTCGTCAGCGACGGCGGCGACACGGAGAGCCGGTCGGCCGTGGTCGCCAACGCGCTCGGCCGGCAGGGCATCCGTGTCATCACCGTCGGGGCCGGGCGCAACGTCAACGAGGGCGTCCTCCGACGGATCGCCGAGGAGTCCGGCGGCAACTACTTCCGCGCGAGCGAGACCGAACGCCTGCGCCTGCTCTTCGGCGGCGGCAGCCGCCAGTTCCAGGGCGAGGGGCTCACGGTCGTCGACTCGGGACACTTCATCACGAGCGGCGTCACCCTGGAGTCCTCGCCCGGGTCGGTCAACGACGTGTCGATGCGCCCGGGCGCGGACTTCCTCGTCGCCGGCCCGGACGGCACGCCCGCGGTCGCGTCGTGGCGCTACGGCCTCGGCCGGGTCGCCACCATCACGACCTACGACGAGGGCGGCGGCCTCGGCGGCCTGCTCAGCCGGCCGGACTCCCTCGTGGTCACCAAGTCGGTCAACTACGCCATCGGCGACCCGGAGCGGAAAGCCTCGGGCGTCACCGACGTCTCCGACACCCGGGTCGGCGAACCGACGACCGTGGTCTACCGCGGCGACGACCCGCCGAGCGGTTCCGACCTCGCGTTCAGCGCCGTCGGCGAGGGGGTCTACCGGGCCGAGGAGACTCCGACCGAGGTCGGATACCGGACGGCCGCGGGGGCAACCTACGCCGCGAACTACCCCGCGGAGTACGCGGGCTTCGGCACCTCGTCGGCGCTGTCCGACGCCGTGGAGGCGACCGGCGGCCGGGAGTTCTCGTCGGATCAGGCCGCCGAAATCGCCCGGTTCGCCCGCGAGCAGTCCACCCGGGTGCGCGACGTGCGCCGGAACTGGGACTGGGCGCTGTTGACCGCCGCCCTCCTCCTGTTCCTGACCGAGGTGATCGTCCGGCGGCTTCAAGTGTACAACGGTCGTACTCGAACCGAGAGTGGTCTCCCATGAGCCTCATCGGCCGGTCGATTAACCTCGCCCTCGCCCTCCTCATCTGTCTGTCCGTCGCCGGCACCGCCGGCGCGACGCTGTACTACCAGGAGTCGGTCGAGGAACTCGACGCCGAGAACAGCCAGCTCCGCCATGAGAACGAACAGCTTCGGGAGGACCTCCAGTCCACCGAGCGCGACCTCCAGCGGACCCGCCAGCGACTGCAGGACCTCAACGAGAGCCTCAGCACCACCCGGAGCGACGTGAGCCAGGTCTCCGAGAACCTCCAAGAGACCGAGGGGCAACTGGAGTCGACTCAGGATGAGCTCTCCTCGACCCGCCAGAGCCTCCGGGACGCTCAGGAGCGGGTCGACGAACTGGAGGGTGAGGTCCAGACGCTCGAATCCCGGAACTCCCAACTCCGGTCGGAGGTCGCCGACCTCGAAACCACGAACGAGGACCTCCGCCAGGAGCGGGACGAACTGCAGGCCGACGTCGAGGACCTGAACGACGAGGTGAGCCAGTTGGAGAGCGAAGTGACGACCCTCGAAGACCAGCTCCAACGGCGAAACGACCGGATCCAACAGCTCGAACGGGAGAACGACCGGCTCCGTAGCGACCTTGCGGCCGTCTGCTCGGAGGTCGAGGATCCCCCGCCGGAGTGCAACTGATACCATGTCCAACTCGACGCCCGCCGACGCCGAAGACGATCCCGACCCCCCACCCGTCGAGCGCAAACTCCGGCGCGCCCTGACACAGATCCGCCGGGAGGGGCTGAAGGTCGCCCTCATCTACGCCGTCGTCGACGCGGCCCTCGCGACCCTGCTCGCGAACCTCGTCGTGACCGTCGCCGGCGCTCCCGGGTTGCCGACGCGGCTCCCCATCCCCGGGGCAGTCCTCGACGCCCTCGCCGGCGTCGGCGCGACGCCCGCGGAGCCGACGGTGTCGAGCGCGGCCGTCGTCGGCGCCGCCGCCGGCCTCCTCGTCTTCCTCGCCGAGGTGGGCTGGCGGACCCGCCAGCCGCTCGTCGAGCAGTTCGCGGCCGCGAACCCCTCGCTCTCCGAGTCGCTGCGGACCGCCCGCGACGCCGTCGAGCGCGACCGGCAGTCCCGGATCGTCCTCCGGCTCTACGAGGACGTCCTCGATCAACTGCGGGACGCATCGAGCATCGGCCTGCTCTCGACCCGTCGGGTGGCGCTGGTGATGCTGCTGGTCTCGGTCATCAGCATCGCGACCATCCAACTCGCCGTCGTCGACATCTCGCTTTCCGGCCTCGGCGGTCCCGCCGAGCCCGAGGGACCGGACGGCGGCACCGAGACGGAGTACGAGGGCCTCCAAGACGGGTCTTCGATCCTCGGGGAGGCCGAGGACGTGCCGGAGGGGAGTGAGGACCTGGAGGCGAACATCGACACGAGCGGCTCGGGGAGCGGGAACGGCACGGAGGTGGACTCGGCGGCCTACCGGAACAGCGGCCTCGACTCGTCGAGCCCCGTCGAGAGCCAGCGGGCGGGCTTCGACGAGCGCGAGCGCCTCGAAGACGCGGAGCTGATCCGCGAGTACAACCTGCGGATTCGAGAGGACTCGGAGTCAGATTCATGAGCGAACCAACGACGGACATCGACACGCTACAGGAACGGCTCGGACGCGTCCGCCAGGAGGTCGGCAAGCGCATCGTCGGCCAGCGGGAGGTCCTGGAACGGCTGCTCGTCTGCATCCTCGCCGACGGCAACGCCCTCCTCGAGAGCAACCCCGGCCTCGGGAAGACCACGATGGTCCGCACCGTCGCCGACGTGACCGACCTCGATTTCTCGCGGGTGCAGAACACCCCCGACCTGATGCCCTCCGACATCACGGGCACGGAGATCATCCGCGAGTCGGGCGGCGAACGCGAGTTCGTCTTCGAGAAGGGGCCCATCTTCGCGAACGTCGTCCTCGCCGACGAGATCAACCGCGCGACGCCGAAGACCCAGGCCGCGCTGCTGGAGGCCATGCAGGAAAAGCAGGTGACTGCCGCCGGCGAGACTTACGACCTTCCGCGGCCCTTCTTCGTGCTCGCGACCCAGAACCCGATCGACCAGGAGGGGACCTACCCGCTCCCGGAGGCCCAGACCGACCGCTTCCTCCTGAAGCTCGTCCTCGATTACCCCTCTCTCGAGGAGGAACGCGACATCGTGAACCTCTACACCGAGGGCGGGTCGACCCCGCCGGTCCAGAAGGTGTTGAGCCTGCAGGACCTCCGCGAGATCCAGTCGCTCGTCCGCGAGGTGCCGGTCGCCGAGGACGTCCGGGACCGGGCGATCAACCTGGTGCGGGCGACCCGCGAGGCCGACACGGTGGATTTCGGCGCCAGTCCCCGGGCGAGCATGGGCCTCGTCGTCACCGCGAAGGCGCGGGCGTTCCTGCACGGCCGCAACCACGTCTCCTGGGAGGACGTGACCGCGATGGCGCCGCCGGTCCTCCGGCACCGCATCCTGCTCGACTTCCGCGCGGAGCGACAGGGGCTCACCACCGACGACGTGATCGAGCGGTTGCTCGACGAGGTCTGAGATGCCCATCGAACCCGACTTCCTCGACGAGCTCGACCGGTTCGAGGCGTCGCTGAACCAGCAGTCGACGGCGGTCAAGAAGGGCGAACAGGAGTCCCCGAGCGTCGGCGAGGGGCTGACCTTCAGCGACTACCGGCGGTACTCCCCCGGCGACGACACCCGCCTCATCGACTGGCGCCTCTATGCCCGCACCGAGGAGTTCTTCATCAAACAGTTCGAGGAGGAGCGCAACCTCACCGTCCACGTCCTGCTCGACGCGAGCGCGTCGATGGATTTCGGCGAGGGCGACCAACACAAGTTCGAGTTCGGCGCGAAGCTCGGCCTGGGCTACGCCTACCTCACCGCCGAGGAGCACAACGACTTCCGGTTCTCGCTGTTCCGGGACCGGGCCGAGCGTATCGACACCGGCACGGCGACCCGCGGCGAGGTGTTGGCGCTGGTCGACCGGATCAACGAGACCGACCCCGACGGCGACACCGACTTCGAGGCGGCGCTCGGCGAGTACGCGGCCGGCATCCGCTCGCGGTCGCTCGTGGTCGTCGTCACCGACTGCATCGGCGACCTGGACGGCCTGGAGACCGGCATCGCGTCGCTCGCGCGCAACGAAGTCGTCCTCGTACAGGTCCTCTCGCCGGACGAACTCGACCCCGAGGTCGCCGGCGACACCATCTTCGAGGATCTGGAGTCCGATCTGACCCGTCGGACCTACTTCGGCGGCCGCCTCGCCGAGCGGTACCGGACGCGGGTCGACGAGTTCGTCGACGACGTCTCGGGTCGGGCACAGGACCTCGGGGTCACCCACGAACTGGTCGGGACCGACGAGGATTTCTTCGACGCGTTCTCGTCGGTGTGGATCGGCTGAGAGGCCCCGTCGTGAGCGTGCCCGTTCGTACCCCGTGAGCGACTTCGACCGAATCCGACGGCCGTTCGCGGGTGTGGGTGGACGTTTTCCGCGCCGCCGTCGTAGGTGGCGACGTGCCGTACGACAGGCTTGTCGATCGACTCCGTGCCGATCACGAGGTGGTGACCTTCGGCGCCCTCGCCGACGGGAGCGTCGACGACTACTACCGGCTCCGCGAGGGAGACTCGACGGTCACCTCGCGGGCCGCCCTGGCCGCCGCCATCTCCGCGGGACGTGATTCCTTCGACCTCGATCACGTGACGACCGACGCTGGCGGCCAGGCGGTGAACGCGGCGCGACAGGCGGCCGCCCTCGGCGACGACGTGCTCCTCGCGGGCCATCTCGACCACCCCGTCTTCGAGTTCACGTTCGACGTCGAGGCGGTGTCCATGGGGTCGCCCGCCCGCGTCACGGTCTGTCTGCTCGACGACGACGACGTCATGTTCGTCGAGGAATCGACGGACCTCGCGGACTGGACCGTCGCCGACCTCCGGGCGGCACTCTCGGAGTCTCTCGAGTCGTTCCTCGAACGCGACGCGCTCTGTTGTGTCAACTGGGCGTCGACGCCGGGACTCGGGGAGGCGATGCGGGAGATGGCCGCCCGCGACCCCGACGGCGGCGTCCTCTGTGTCGACCCCGGGCCACTCACGGTCGCGGGGGCACGCGACCTCCTCGCGGTCCTCCGGACGCTCGGGGACGCCTACGACGTGGTCCTGAGCGTGAACGAAGACGAGGCGGCGAGACTGGGCGAAGCCGTCGGCGAACCCGCCGACGAACCGACCGAGGCGTCGGTCCTCGACGCCGTTCGGACGGCGGCCGACGGAACGAGCGTCGTCGTCCACGGCGAGGGTGCCGCCGTCGCGGCGACGCCGGCGGGACGGATCACCGTCCCGGCGCTCGACGTATCGAGGGGCCCGACCGAGACCGGCGCTGGCGATCGGTTCAGCGGTGCGCTCGCTCGCTCCCTGGCGGCCGACTGGGACTGGGCACTCGCTCTGGCGGCGGGCAACGCCTGTGCTGCCCACTACGTCTCGGGGCGGGGGACGGGGACTCGGTCGGCGCTTCCGGACCACGTCGAGACACACCGGCCGCCGTGAGCGACCGAATCGAAACCCTATACTGTCGCCCACGCCGGGTAGCCACATGGGCTATCTGCAGTGGGCGCTGGTGGCACTGGTCGCGTACTCGGCCGTGGCCCCGCTCGTCGGGTTCGCGACGACCGGCGATCCGAAGGTTCCGAGCTTCGTCGCCGCGCTCATCACCAACGGCATCCTGCTCGTGGCGACCGTCGGGGTCGTCCTCTACGAGGGACAGTCCGTGTCGGCGTATCTCGGCCACCCGAAGGCGCCGTATCTCTACCTCGCCGGCGTCTTCCTCGCCGTCGGCATCCTCGCGTACTACCGGGCGCTCTCGCTGGGCCCCGTCAGCGCCGTGGTCCCCATCTTCGGTACCTTCCTCGTGATCAGTTCCGCCGTCGGCATCGCCTTCCTCGACGAGGCGCTTACCCTCCGCAAGGTCGCGGGCATCGGCTGTGCCGTCCTCGGCATCTATCTCGTCTCGGTGGAGTGACCGGCGGCCGATTGCCGTCGGCGGGGGGTATTTGGGCGCCGCGCCGTTACCCGTGCCCATGGCACTCCAGGAATCCGACTCCGAACTCGAACCCGGCGATCCGGCCCCCGACTTCGAACTGCCAGGCGTCGACGGCGAGACGTACACCCTCGATAGCTTCGACACCGAGGCACTGCTCGTCGTGTTCACCTGCAACCACTGTCCGTACGCACAGGCGAAGTTCGACCTCCTGAACGACCTGGCGACCGAGGACGACGTGACGGTGGTCGGCATCAACGCCAACGACGCCGAGGAGTACCCCGAGGACTCCGTCGGGAAGATGCGGGAGTACGTCGAGAACGGGACCGTCGCCTACGACGCCTACCTCCGCGACGAGGCCGCCGAGGTGGCCCGCGCCTACGGCGCCGTCTGTACCCCCGATCCGTTCCTCTTCCGGCGCGACGGCGACACCTACCGACTGGCGTACCACGGCCGCCTCGACGACGCCATGGGTCCCGACGAGGAGGCCACCGAGTATTACATCCGCGAGGCCATCGACGCCGTCCGCGCCGGCGAGGACGTCGCCGTCGACCCCGGCCCGTCGCGTGGCTGCGGGATCAAATGGCCCTGAATCGGGGAGACCGACGGGTCCGTCGACGGACCGGGAGGTTCATCGCGGCGGACCGACCAGTGGGGGACGACACATGACCACGCATTCGGCGGACGGACCCGCGGACCGCGACGTCGTCGTCGTCGGCGGCGGCGTCGCCGGCCTCTCGGCGGCCACCTTCACCGCGCGACACGGACTCGACACGCTCGTCGTCGACGCGGGCGACTCCATCCTGCGACGGAACGCCCACGTCGAGAACGTCCCCGGCTTCCCGGCCGGCGTCAACCCCCGCCTCCTGCTGGAGTTGATGGGCGAAGGTGCGGAGGAGGCCGGCTGCGAACGGCGCCGGGGGACGGTCACGCGCGTCGCGCCGACCGACGACGGCTTCGCGGTCGAAACCGACGACGGCGACCGGCTCCACGCCGAGTACGTCGTCGCCGCGACGAAAAACGAGACGGACTACCTCGACGACGTCGAGGGCGTCGGAATCGTCGACCGCGGCAAGACGTTCGTCGACACCGACGAGCGGGGCCGCACCGGCGTCGACGGACTCTACGCGGCGGGACGCCTGGCCGAGAAACCCCACCAGGCGGTCGTCTGTGCCGGCCACGGCGCCGAGGTGGCGATCACGCTCCTCGAGGACGACGACCGGCCCTTCTATCACGACTGGGTCGCGCCCGAGGGCTACTTCACCGATCGCGGTCGGGAGGTGCCTCCGGGCTGTGCGGAGATCGACGCCGACGAGCGCCGGCGGCGCGAGGCGCGCTCGCTCGAGACGATGCGCTCCCGCTTCGCCGAGTCCCACCCCGAGGAACAGCCGACCCATCCGAGCCTCAGGGAGGAGTGACCGCGGACGACGCCCTCGGCCGGCCCGAGTGGAGCGCCGTCCAGCGTGACGGGCGTCCCGAGCGACGGGCGTCAGCGTCAGGTGTCTCGGGCGCGTAGCCCCCGTGTGAACCGCGGTTCCTCGACCGACGCGCCGACGCCTACCCGCCTCGAAACCGCGACGGCCCTCGATCGGTTCGTCGCCGACCACGACCGCGTGCTCGTGGAGTTCTACACCGACGGCTGTGGCGCCTGTGCCGCCATGGAGCCGGTTCTCGGCCTCGTCGCCGAAGGGACGGGCGTCCCCGTGGCCCTCGTCAACCCGCGGGACGATCCGCGGCTGATCGAGGACTACGACGTCACGCGCGTGCCGACGCTCGTCGTCTTCGAGGACGGCGAGGTGACCGATCGGTTGGACGACGGCTTCGTCGGCGCCGAGCGGGTGATCGACCTGCTCTAGTCCCGGGCGTCCTCGAACGCCTCGCGGGCGTTCTCGACGGCGGATTCGCGTTCCGCGGGGTAGGCCTCGACCTTGCCCCGAAGGGTGATACCGTCGCCCTGGCGCACCTCGCCGCCGAAGGCAGCCTGTTTGTCCAGCGTGAGGTAGAGCGAGCAGTCCTCGGCGACGCGTTCGTCGAGTTCGTCGAGGAAGGTTTCGTAGTCGGGGAGGGAGACCAGCCGGTCGAGGACGTGTCGCACGTCGTCGGCGTTCTCCAGACGGGCCGAGAGGACGACGATCCGGTCGCCGTGGTGGCCCGTCGTCACCTGGCGGTCCAGTTCCGTCTCCTCGGGGAGATAGGTTCGGAGCGCGCTCTCGACGCGTTTCTCGTCCTCGGTGGCGTAGGAGAACGCGCGGAGGTCGACGTAGTGAAAGGGGACGTTCGACATGCAGGGCGGCGTCCGGATTACTCGTCGTCGGCGAGTTCGAGGGCGTCCTCGGGGACGCCGGTCTCCTGTCCGTCCTCGAAACTGACCGTGTAGGTTGCGTCGCCGAACATCGTCTCCATCACCTGCGTGATCGTCCCCACGTCGCCGTCGTACTCGCTGTGTTTGTCGTGGAGCACGACCGAATCGTCCTTCTCGAAGCTCATGCCACGACGTTCCGCCGGCGCACATTTAAGCGCCCTGATTCCCCGTCCGGCGGCCGTGCGGCGCGACCGAGGGGGATAAGGCCCGGTGGGACCAGTCGCCCGTATGGTCTACACCAGACGCGAGTGCCTCGCCGCGGCGACGGGGCTCGGTGCGGCGGGTCTCACCGCCGGCTGTCTCGGCGGCGGTGGCGGCGGTACCGAGGACTGTTCCATCGAGGACGAGGCGACCGTCTCGGATCTGCCGCGGCCGACGCTCGGTCCGGACGACGCCGCCGTGACGGTCGCCGCGTTCGAGGACTTCGCGTGTCCCCACTGTGCGACGTACAGTCTGGAGGTGTTGCCCGACATCCGCTCGGAGTACGTCGATTCCGGCGTGGTTCGGTACGAACATTACGACTTCCCCATCCCGGTCGACGAACGCTGGTCGTGGCAGGCCGCGAGCGCCGCCCGCGGCGTCCAGGACGAGACCGACGACGAGACCTTCTTCGAGTACGCCCACGCCCTCTTCGAGAACCAGGACGACTTCTCGCCGGGGCTGATCACCGACCGCGCGAACGACGTCGGCGCGCCTGGGTGTGCGGTCCAGGGCGACGCGCTGAACGAGACCTACCGGCCGGTCGTGGAAGCCGACCGGCAGGCGGGAATCGACGGCGGCGTGCAGGGGACGCCCACCGTGTTCGTCGCCGGGCGGTCGGTCCAGCCCACCTACGACGCCATCGCCGGCGCCATCGAGGCCGAGCGGTAGGCATCGCCGGCGGCCGCCGCTAGTCGTGCCCGGAGACGGGAACCGGCTCGTACGGCTCCTCAAGGTACTCGACGTCGCTGTCGCTCAGATCGATCTCCAGGGCCTCGACGGCGTCCTCCAGGTGTTCGATCGAGGTGGTCCCGACGATGGGGGCGTCGACCGCGTCCTTGTGCAACACCCAGGAGAGAGCGATCTGTGCCATCTTCACGCCCCGCTCCTCGGCGAGTTGCCGGACGCGCTCGTTGACCGCCGGTCCCCCGCCCTCGCGGTAGGGATGTTCGTAGAGGCGTTCCTCGCTCGCGCCGCGGGTGGTCGCGTCGACGTCCTCGTCCGGCCGGGTGAGGTAGCCACGCGCCAGCGGCGACCACGGGATGACGCCGATCCCCTCCTTCCGACAGAACGGTAGCATCTCGCGTTCCTCCTCGCGGTAGGCGAGGTTGTAGTGGTTCTGCATGGTGGCGAAGCGATCGAGTCCCAGCCGGTCGCTCGTGTGGAGCGCGTCGGCGAACTGGTGGGCCCACATCGAACTCGCGCCGAGGTAGCGGACCTGTCCCCGCCGCACCGCGTCGTCGAGGGCGCGGAGCGTCTCCTCGATGGGCGTGTCGTAATCCCAGCGGTGGATCTGGTAGAGGTCGACGGTGTCCATCCCCAGCCGGTCCAGCGAGTTCGACAGCTCCTGCTCGATGGCCTTCCGCGACAGGCCGCCGGAGTTGGGGTCGTCCTCGTCCATCCGGAAGTAGCCCTTCGTGGCGACGACCTGTTGCTCGCGGCGTCCCTCCAGGGCCTTCCCCAGGACCCGCTCGGACTCGCCGTTCGAGTACATGTTGGCGGTGTCGAAGAAATTGATCCCGAGTTCGATGGCGCGGTCGACGAGTTCGATCCCTTCCTCCTCGTCGAGCACCCAGTCGCGCCAGTCGCTCGTGCCGATGCTCATACAGCCGAGGCAGATGCGGGAGACCTCCACGCCGGTCGAACCGAGGGTGGTGTACTCCATGGCCGACCCTCGTCGCGGGCCGACAAAAAGCCACGGCGCGGAGTCGCCCCGCGGGTGCCCCACACAGTTTTGTCGCGGTGGTCCCAACGCCGGCCATGACCGTCTGGCTCCTCGGCGACCAGCTCCACCCCGAGAGTCACGTCCTCGACGGCGCGGACCGGGTCCTGCTGATCGAAGCGACGGCCTTCGCCGAGCGGAAGCCGTACCACCCCCAGAAGCTCGGGCTCGTCTTCGCGGCCATGCGCCACGCCCGCGACGCGCTCCGCGACGCGGGCTACGAGGTCGACTACCGCCGGGCCGAGACCTTCGGCGACGCCCTCGACGCCCACTTCGACGCGCGTCCGGGCGACGACCTTCGCCTGATGCGCCCGCCGAGCCACGGCGCCGCCGAGCGTCTGCGGACCCTCGTCGAATCCCGGGGCGGGTCGGTCGCGTTCGTCGCGGACGACCGCTTCCTCTGTCCGCCCGAGGCGTTCGACGCGTGGCAGGACGGCGAGGCGTCGGGGACGCCTCGAGAGGGCGGCGAAGCCGCCGACACCTTCCGTCACGAGGCGTTCTACCGCTGGATGCGACGCCGCGAGGACGTGCTGATGGACGGCGACGACCCCGTCGGCGGCCAGTGGAACTACGACGAGTCGAACCGCGAGACACCGCCGGCGGACTGGTCGCCGCCGCCGGTGCCGCGGTTCGAGTCCGACGACCTGACACGGGAGACGCTGGACTGGGTGACCGACCGGTTCGACACCTGGGGCGAGGCGACGGGGTTCGCGTGGCCGGTGACGCGGGCGGCCGCCCTCGACGCGCTCGATCACTTCGTCGAACACCGACTGCCGGCGTTCGGCCCCTATCAGGACGCCATGGTCGACGGCGAGTTCGCGCTCGCTCACTCCCTGCTGTCGTCGTCGCTGAACCTCGGCCTGCTCGGTCCGGGGGAAGTGATCGACGCCGCCGTGGACGCTCACCGCCGCGACGCGGCGCCGGTCGAGAGCGTCGAGGGGTTCGTCCGGCAGGTGCTCGGGTGGCGGGAGTTCATGCGCCACGTCTACCGGCGGACGATGCCCGACCTCGTCGAGTCCGACCTGCTCTCGCGGTCGCGGGACCTGCCGCCGCTCTACTACGACGGCGAGACCGAGATGCGGTGTCTCGACGCGGCCGTGGGACACGTCTACGACCGCGGCTACGCCCACCACATCGAGCGGCTGATGGTGCTGTCGAACTTCGCGTCGCTCTACGGCGCCGACCCCCGGGAACTGAACGAGTGGTTCCACTTCGGGTTCGTCGACGCCTACCACTGGGTGACGACGCCGAACGTCCTCGGGATGGGGACGTTCGCCACCGACGCGTTCACCTCGAAACCGTACGTCTCCTCGGGCAACTACGTCGACCGGATGAGCGACCACTGCGCCGGGTGTGCCTACGACGTCGACGCGACGACCGGCGCGGACGCCTGCCCGTTCAACGCGCTGTACTGGGACTTCCTCGACGACCACGAGGAGCGCCTCCGGGGGACGGGTCGGATGGGCCTGATGTACTCACACCTCGACCGGAAGTCGGACGCGGAGCTGTCGGCCATCCGGGAGCGGGCAGCGACGGTCCGCAGCCGCGCCCGCGATGGGCGGCTGTAGCCGCCGCTGGTCGCGTGAAAAAGGGAAAATTCCGATCCAGCGCCGTTTCGAGCGGTCGGGATGTCCCGGCCCGGACTTACAGTCGCTGGAGGTTGGTCGCCCGCGGGCCCTTGTCGGCCTGCTCGATGTCGAATTCGACTTCCTGTCCCTCTTCGAGGTCCGGGCCGCCGATGTCTTCCATGTGGAAGAACACGTCTTCGTCGGAGTCTTCGGTCTCGATGAACCCGTAACCGCCAGTGTCGTTAAAGAACGCAACCGTACCTGTCGCCATTGCGTTGCGAACGACGAAATGAGGAGACATAAGGATTCCGGCACGCTCCGAGAGACACCAGAAAGTAAAATAATAGTTCATCAAAATTTCTTATCGGACGAACGAGGGGAGATACCGGAACGGACGTTCAAGACCCCCGGCCCGGCTCAGTCGTCCGTCGACCGACCGAGCGTGTGGAACTCGTCGTTCGGGCGCATGTCGGCAAAACTCGCCAGGCGATTGCTGAGGTTGAAGAAGGCCGTCACGGCGCCGATGTCCCAGATTTCGCGCTCGGAGTAGCCGGCCTGGGCCAGGGCGTCCAAGTCGTCCTGGGTCACCTCGGCCGGTCGCTCGGTGAGTTTCACCGCCACGTCGAGCATAACCAGTCGCTCGTCGCTCACGTCCGCAGTCCGGTAGTTGGCGACGAGTTGATCCGCCAGCGTCGGATCGTCTGCGTAGAGGCGGACGAGCGCGCCGTGGGCGACGTTGCAGTAGTAACAGTGGTTCACCCCCGAGACGGCGACGACGATCATCTCCACCTCCGCCCGGTCGAGGGCCGTCCCCTCGACCAGGGCGTCGTGGTAGTCGACGAACGCGCGGAACTGGTCGGGGGCGTACGCCAGCGCCGCGAAGACGTTCGGGGTGAAGCCCGCCCGTTCGGTCTCCGCGTCGATGCGTTCCCGCAGGTCGTCCGGCAGGTCCGCCCGGTCCGGTACCGGGAACCGAGCCATCGCGTCGTCGTTCATGCACACTCCTGGAGCGGCCGACGCCAAAAGCCCACCTCACCCCATCCGCACCGTGAGAAGGGCCGCGGCCGCAGTGGCACAGACGCCGAGGGCGAGGAGAAGGTAGTTGGCGACCGTGTTGTCCGCGCGGGTGAGATAGAGGGAGAACGACCGCCCGGACAGCGGCCACAGCAGGGGCACCCCCGCGGGCGTCAGGGCGTCGGCGAGGAGGTGGGCGAGCACCGCGAGGGCGCCGACGGCGAAGCCGAAAGGGACGAGCGTGCCCCGGCCGCCGTCGACGACGACGGCGAGGCCGGCACCCGCACCGGCCCCGACGGCGCCGACGAGGGCGGCGAAGGCGAGGGTGTGGGTCGACCCGCGGTGGGTGAGGCCGGGGATTCGGTGGTCGGCGTCGGGAAGCATCGACAGCCAGAGCATGACGCCGCCGGCGACGAGGGCGAGTGTCGGACGCCCGGCGAGGACGAGGGCGGCGCCCGCCGGCGCGAAGACGAGCAGCGAGACGCCGAGGTGGCCGCGTCGGTACACGGCCGGATGTGGCCCGGGGGGGACCAGAACCTTTCGGCCGGGGCCGGGCGCACGTTTAAGTCAATTCCTCGCTTAGCGCCCACGAACGATGTCAGGAGACGCGGCGTCGGGGACCGACGGGCCGCTCGGGACGCTCCGGCGGCGAGTCGTCCGCACCTACGAGATGCTCCGCGGATCGACCATCGACGCCCGCCCGTTTCGCCCCGGCGAGGACGGCCCGCTCGGGAGTTTCGACGTGCCGCCGGATCACGAGGAACTCGACCGGTACTGGGTGAACGCCCCTTTCGCCTACGTGGTGATCACCTACGACACCGCGGAGAGCGAGAACCGGTACCACGCCGTCGAACCCGAGTTGAACGCCTTCGAGTCCGGTCTGCTCGAACGGGTCCGCGAGGACATCCGCGACCCGCTCCTCTTCCGCTCCGAGGACGAGAACCCGACCGACGAGGTGATCCTCGAGGGCGAACTCGAGTCCCTGCTGGAGGAGTACGGCGTGGAGGTTGGCATGCAGACGTTCCACAAACTCCGCTACTACCTGGTTCGGGACTTCAACGGCTTCGGCCGTCTCGACCCGCTCATGCACGACCAGCACATCGAGGACGTGTCGTGTGACGGCTACGACCTGCCCATCTTCGTCTACCACGACCAGTACACCGACGTGGCGACGAACGTCGTCTTCGAGGACCCCGACGAACTCGACAACTACGTCGTCAGACTCGCCCAGCAGTCCGGCCGGCACATCAGCGTCGGCGATCCCGTCGTCGGCACGACGCTCCCCGACGGCTCCCGGGTCGAACTCGCCCTCGGCGAGGAGGTGACCCCCCGCGGATCGGCCTTCACCATCCGCCAGTACGCCGACGACCCGTTCACGCCCATCGACCTCATCGAGTACGGGACCTTCAACGTCGAGCAGATGGCGTACCTGTGGCTGGCCATCGAGAACAACAAGTCGTTGATCTTCGCCGGCGGGACGGCATCGGGGAAGACCACCTCGATGAACGCGGTGTCGATGTTCGTCCCCCCGCGCTCGAAGGTGCTCTCCATCGAGGACACCCGCGAACTGTCGCTGTACCACGACAACTGGCTGTCGAGTGTCACCCGCGAGCGCCTCCACGAGGGGGCCGACATCGACATGTACGACCTGTTGCGCTCGGCGCTCCGGCACCGCCCCGAGTACATCATCGTCGGCGAGGTGCGCGGCGGCGAGGCAGTGACGCTGTTCCAGGCGATGAACACCGGCCACACGACGTTCTCGACGATGCACGCCGACAGCATCGAGACGGTCATCAACCGCCTGGAGAACGAACCGATCAACGTCCCCCGGGCGATGATCCAGTCGCTCGACTTGCTCTGTGTCCAGCGGCTCACCCGCCTCGACGGCGAGCGGGTCCGGCGGTCGAACGCGATCAGCGAGATCGGGGGTATCGACCAGCGGACCGGCGAACTCGACTACTCCAACGCCTTCCGGTGGGACGCCGACACCGACTCCTTCGACCGTCAGGACAGCTCCCTCCTCGACGAGATTCAGGACGACCGCGGCTGGTCGCGGACGCAGCTCCTGGAGGAGCTTCGGGACCGCCGTCGGTTCCTCACCGCCCTCCTGGAGCAGGGGATCACCGACTACCGGCGCTTTACCGCCCTCGTCAACGAGTACTACGCCGATTCGGAACGGGTCCTCGACCGCGTCGACGCCCCCGAGGCCGAGGAGTCGTGATCGCCCACCTCCTCCCGCTGGTCCTCGTCGTCGTCCTCGCCCTGCCGGTCGTCCTCTCGCCGGTGAGCCGTCGGGCGGATCTGCTGGTCTCCCGGCTGGCCGTGCCCATCTTCGGCGACTACGTGGGTCGGAGTCCCCGCCGGTCCTGGCAGTTGTCGCGCCTGCGTGCCACCCACGTCGGCACCACCCACCGGGTCTACGCCTCGCGGACCCTGTTCATCAGCGGCCTCGCCGGCATCGTGGGCGCCATCCTCGGCGTGTACGTCGCCGTCTGGCTGGTCGATCTCCTCTCGATCAGCCGGGCGGCCATCCTCGCGTCCGTCCCCCCGCCGCTCTCCTTTCTCGCCGGCCTGACCCGACTGCAGGACCTCACCCTCCTCGGGCTGTTCGTCCTCTTTCTGTTCTTCGGGGCGACGGTGGGATCGGTCCTGGCTCTCGGAACCTACTGGGCCCGGTGGACGTACCTCGATCAGCTCGCGAACGCCCGGGCGAGCGAGATCGAGGCGACGCTCCCCCGGACCATCGCGTTCGTCTACGCGCTCTCGCGGAGCGGTATGCCCTTCCCCGCGGTCCTCGATACGCTCGCCCGCAACGACGACATCTACGGCGAGGCGGCCCGCGAGGTGGGGGTCGCGGTCCGCGATATGAACGCCTTCTCGACGGACATCCTGACCGCGCTCCGGCACACGGCCGACCGGACGCCCAGTGAGGGGATGGAGGAGTTCGCCGACAACCTCGCGAGCGTCCTCGGCAGCGGTCGGAACCTCTCCTCGTTCCTCCGGGAACAGTACGAGCGCTATCAGGAGGAGGCCGAGTCACAGCAGGAGCAGTACCTCGAACTCGTCTCGACGTTCGCGGAGGTGTACGTGACCGTCCTGGTCGCGGGCCCGCTCTTTCTGATCACCGTCCTCGTCGTCATCGGCCTGGTCATCGAGGACACGCTCACGGCCGTCCGGATCGTCGGCTACGCCGGCATTCCGCTTGCCTCCGCCGCCTTCGTCGTCTACATCGACAGTCTCACGCAACACGACACGGCGCTGACGAACGTCCGACACGACGTCACCAGCGTCGGAACCCGCGACGCCGAGACGACCGATCCGTCGCCGCGCTCCGACGGCGGGAGCACGGCGGGTGTCGCGGACGCCGCGGCCGACGCCCAGCGGCGTAACGCGGAGCGACTCGCGGCCTACGACCGTCTGCGTGGGTTCCGAGACTGGCTCCGGAACCCGATCCGGGGCGTCCTCGAACGCCCGTGGATCAGCCTCGTGGTGACCATCCCGCTCGGCGTCGGCTGGGTGCTGTTCCGCTCGGTCCCCATCCCCCTCGGCCCCTCGGCGCTCGGCGTCCTCGATCACCCCGTCGTCGAAGCCTCGGTGGTCGTGATGGTCGTCTTCGCGGTGCTTCACGAGACGCACAAACGCCGCATCCGGCGCCTCGAGCGGGCTGTCCCGGACTTCCTCGATCGCCTGGCGAGCGTCAACGAGGCGGGAATGACCGTCGTCGAGAGTATCGAACGCGTCGCCGGCACCGACCTCGGCGGCCTGGAAGGGGAGGTCGAGCGCACCTGGCGGGACATCCGCTGGGGGGCCGACGCCGGCGACGCGCTCCGCCGACTCGCCATCCGGACCCGCACCCGGATGGTCTCGCAGGCGGTCACCCTCATCACGAACGCGATGAACGCCAGCGGCGACATCGCACCGGTCCTCCGCATCGCCGCCGACGAGGCCCAGGCGACGCGACGCCTCCGCCGCGAGCGCCGCCAGGAGATGCTCACCTACATCCTCGTCATCTACATCTCGGTGCTCGTCTTCCTCGGCATCATCGCCGCGCTGACCGTCGCCTTCATCCCCGCGGTCCAGGAGGCGGCTGGGACCACGGCGTCGGCCCCGGCGAACGCGCCCAACGTGGGGGTGACGGGCGCCTTCTCCGAAACCGGTGTGAACACCGAGGCGTACGAACTCGTCTTCTTCCACATCTCCGCGATCCAGGCGGTCTGCTCCGGGATGATCGCCGGCCAACTCGCCGAAGGCGGCATCGCCGACGGGGTGAAACACGCGGCCGGACTCCTCGCCCTGACGTATCTCGTGTTCGCGCTCGCGTTGCTCTAAGGGCTTTTACGCCTCCGCGTCGAGGGATGCCCATGGAGGCCCCGGAGCCACGACACACCTACGACCGCATCGCGGAACATTTCGCCGCGACGCGCGAACACCCGTGGCCGGAGGTCGAATCGTTCGTCGCCGACGCGGACCCGGCCGCGCTGGCGCTCGACGTCGGCTGTGGGAACGGCCGCCACGCGGAGGTGCTCGCGGACGTCGCCGACCGCGTCCTCGGACTCGACGTCAGCCGCGGCCTCCTGCGGACGGCACGGGACCGCCGGACGGACCGCGGCTTCGCGGTCGACCTGCTCCAGGGGGACGCGGCACGCCTCCCCGTCCGCACCGACCGGGTCGGCCTCGGCGTCTACGTCGCGGCGCTCCATCACCTCCGGCCGCGGGAACGACGGATCGGGAGCCTCGACGAACTCGCGCGCGTCCTCGCGCCGGGCGGTCGGGCCCTCGTCGGCGTCTGGAGCACGACCCACGACCGCTTCGACGCGACGGCCGGCTTCGATACGACCGTCGACTGGACGCTCCCCGGCGGCGAGACGCTCCCCCGGTATTACCACGTCTACGACCCCACGGAGTTCGACGAGGACCTGGCCGCGAGCGACCTCGAACCCGTCGACTGCTTCGAGTCGAGCGGCAACTGCTACGCCGTGGTCGGTCCCCCGTCCCGCTGAGCGGTCGGGACGGATCCGTGCACAGACGTGGGGGACTTAACCCCACGGCGTCGGTACTAGGGACCGATGAGCGATACGCACGACTTCGACGTCGCCGTCGTCGGCGGGGGGCCGGCCGGCCTGACCGCCGCGCTCTACACGACCCGTCTCGGGCTGGACACCGTCGTCGTGGACCGTGGCGGCGGCCGTGCAGCCATGATGCAGGACACGCACAACGTCATCGGCGTCACCGAGGACGTCTCCGGCGTCGAGTTCCTGCAGACGGCACGCGAGCAGGTGCAGGCCTACGGTGCGACCCACCGTCGAAGCTTCGCCTCCGGCCTCGAACGCCGCGACGACGGCCGGACCTTCGCCCTCGAAACCGACGACGGGACGATCCGTACCGATCGGGTCGTCCTCGCGACCGGCTTCTCCGACGCCAAACCCGACCCGCCGCTCCCGCCGACGGGTCGGGGTCTCCACTACTGCCTGCACTGTGACGCCTACATGTTCGTCGACGAGTCGGTGTACGTGATGGGTCACGGCGACAGCGCCGCCTACGTCGCCATGATCATGCTCAACTTCACCGACGAGGTGGACCTCCTCACCCGCGGCGACGATCCGACCTGGAGCGACGAGACCGACCGCATGCTCCGTGCCCACCCGATCGACGTGATCCACGAGGAGATCACGGGGATGAACCGAGGGCTCGACGGCTGGCTCGAGAGCTTCGAGTTCACGGACGGGACGGTCCGCGAGTACCGCGGTGGCTTCCCCATGTACGGCTCCGAGTACAACAACGACCTCGCGGCCGATGTCGGCTGTGACCTGAACGACGACGGGACCGTCCAGGTCGACGACCACGGCCGGACCAGCGTCGACGGGGTCTACGCCGTCGGCGACCTCGTCCCGGGACACAACCAGATCCCCGTCGCCATGGGCCAGGGGGCCAAAGCCGGCATCGCGATCCACATGGACCTCCGGCCGTTCCCCCGGAGCGTCGAGGAGATCGAGGAACGGGGCGCCGTCGACGCCGACGAGGTGCCGGCCATCTCGGCGTCGCTCCGCGAGGCCGCCCGCGCCTTCCGCGAGGAAGCCGTCGAGTCGCCCGCCGACGACTAAGGCCGACTGCCGCCGGAACGATGGACCCTGCGCTCGCCCTCTCGTACGTCGTCCACGTCGTGTCGGCGGCGTTCTGGACCGGCGGCGTCCTGTACGCCGTCTACGCGGTCATCCCGGCGGCGTCGGCCGGCGACCTCTCGCCGGCGGCGTTCGCGCGGAGCGTCGACGGCCTCCTCCAGGTGACTCGATGGACCGGGGTCGCCCTGCCGCTCACCGGCGCCTACCAGCTGTGGCTGCTCTATTCCCTCCCGCGGCTGTTCGGCACGACCGCCGGCCACCTCGTCCTCGGGATGGCGGCGCTGTGGACCCTGATGAACGGCCTCGTCGAACTCGGCGTCTATCGCATGTGCCAGTCTCGCGGCGACTCGCCCGGACTCGGTGCGTACTTCCGCCGGGGCTTTACCCTCGGCGGCGACGCCGACGTCCCGGCTCTCGCCGACGTCGGCCGACCGTACTTCCGCGCTGGTGCCGCCCTCGCCACCCTCCTCCTCGTCGACGCGGCGCTCTTGGCTGGGGGTGTGTGACGCCGTCCGACGGCTAACGTAACTGCCTTATCCTCCCGTCGAGAACCGACTCGTGGGCGCCGGTGGTCTAGTGGTAGGACCTGAGCCTTCCAAGCTCATGGCCCGGGTTCAAATCCCGGCCGGCGCATTTTCCGAACGGAGTGAGGAAAATCGCCCAGAGGGGTCTGAACCCTACCAGTCGCGCGCAGCGACCGCAGGGAGCGAGCACGTCTGGTTTTGGTTCAAATCCCGGCCGGCGCATACCGTCTCGAACGAACGTGAGAGCCGTGTATGCACCACGCTGGCGATCTGAATCAGGGAGAGAAGCGAGCGGAACGACCGTGGTTCAAATCCCGGCCGGCGCATTTTCCGAACGGAGTGAGGAAAATCGCCCAGAGGGGTCTGAACCCTACCAGTCGCGCGCAGCGACCGCAGGGAGCGAGCACGTCTGGTTTTGGTTCAAATCCCGGCCGGCGCACTCTCTTCGTCCGTGTGCCGCCCGTAGTCCCACTCGCTCACTCCGTTCGCTCGCGGGGTTCGTACGGAGCCACCGCTGCGATCCCGTCGTGGGGTGCGGGACGCCCCGTTTCCGAGGTCGACCCCGAGGAAGCGAGCGACGAGACGCCACGGGGGGAGAGAGCCCGGCCCCGAAACCATTCCCACTATCTTGATACTTCTATACAAAATGGGACGAAAGTGGATTTTTTGGCACCTCTAACACTTCTGCGTGGGTTTTAGGCCCGTAAAAAACTACAGTTTTATTACATTTCTCCGCGTATTTCGACCCGTACGAGCGCTCGAAGCCTCGAACGGCGGACGCGGAACTACCTGAACAACAACGTCCCGCAGATCCAGGAACACGGCGGTCACTTCGAGATCGAGGACGTCGACCACGAGAGCGGCGCGGTGACCGTCGCAATCGGCGGTGCGTGTTCCGGCTGTGGGATCGCCCCCATGACGATGAAGGCAATCAAGCGACGGATCGCCGACGAGATCTCCTCGGTGACGGTTCGGCGTGCCGGCGGACCACGCGCGGCCGTCATGCCCGACAAGACCGAGGGGATGGAGCGCATGGAGGAGTACGAGGACTACTCGCCGCCGTTCTGAACGGCCGGCGGAGGACGACGACCTCCTGCTTTAGGCCAGCCGAAAAACATATGTGTTTTAGGCTGGCCTAATCGAGTATGAACGCTACCAGGACGCGGCGTCTCGCGCCCGGAGGACGATGACGTCGGTCGGCCCGCGGCGACGGGCGAGACTGTGGGCGGGCGTCTACGCCGGGCTCTTCGGTTCCGGTGACGAGGAACCGACCGACGACACCCCCGCACGGGAGCGCGAGTAACGACGTCCCGATGAGCGGGACCGCCCAGTACCTCCTCGCGCTGTACATCGCCGAGCAACGCGGCTCCCCACCGGTCTCCTCCGGCGAGGTGGCCGACCTCGTCGACCGGTCACAGGCCACGGCGACGCAGATGCTCCAGGACCTCGAAACCGGCGGGGTGCTCACGTACGAACCGTACGAGGGAGCGACGCTCACCGACGCGGGGCGCGCACGGGCGGCGGACCTCCACGAGACGTACGTCACCCTCTCGTGGTTCTTCCGGAGCGTGCTGGACCTCGAGGCCTACGAATCCGAGGCCATGGAGATGGCGGGGCTGATCGACCCCGCGGTGGCCGAACGGCTCACGGAACTGCTCCCGTACGAGCCGGCCCCGACGCCGGGCGACGACTGATACGGATTATTGTAACTGTTTACCGGTGGTTCGCCAGAGTGGTCCGGCGAACCACCGGTAACGACTTACAATAAGCAGTATGAGACTCCACGACGGTCGACGGGCCGTCGGTGTTCGAGTGGACCGCCGTTCGCTAGGATCGGAGCGATAGCGGCGGCTTGGAATCGGGATATCGCCGAGAAGCGAGTCGAACGGACGGATCAGTTCGGCACGTACTGACAGGCGTCGTCGCGGCCGTCCTCGCAGAGTCGTTCGAGCGTGTGGCAGGCGCGGTCGTTTCCGTCACTGCATTCGTCGCGGAGGAGTGCCATGTCTTCTTGCTTCATCGTTGTTGTCTCGTACCATGTTAACTAATACCAGGGTGTTTATATTTAGTGATGGGGCAACGCTCGCCAGTATCGGGCACGGTGCCGCTGCTCGCCACGAGAAGGTACGAATGTGGACGGCGGGATTGCCCGGCGTTCCGGCCCGGGGAGTCCCGGTCGCCTCCTCCACCCCGCGATCCTCCGAGCGACGGGCGTCCGGCGACGGGCTGCTCGCTTCCGCGCCTGACCCGGTACCGCCGACGAACCACGACGGAGCGTCCCTGCAGACGCGCGCCGTGGGCCGCTGTCCCCGCAGGACGAGGCTTCCACGTTGGCTTCCGGGGCCCGGATCGGTCTGACCGGACGCACCCGGGTTCGGTCCCCGCTGAAGACCGTAGTGCGGGCGGTGGAGCAGGGCCTAACTGCCCGACCTAGTCCATCCCTTCGTATGCCGTTTCCTCTTAAGGGCCTTTCGACTCGCCAGCCCGCGATTGGCGTCGGGTCGACGAGGCGGACGGCGTGTCGGCCGCGTCCGGTCCGCCACCGGTTCGAGGATCGGACGCGGAGGTGTGGAGTCCGGCTCACCCGTCGAACCGGATTCCCGACGTGTCGTCGTCCGGGTGGACGACGGTAGGCCGGCCCTCTATCGTAGCGTTGGCGCTATTTGCACACCTGACCGCACGTAGTCCGGCGATCAGGTGTGCGAGGCCTTACGGAGGCTACGATAATCCTATCGTTTGACAATCTCCCAGGTAGATGCGACACACGATGGTCGACCCCGCGACCGCTTCCCTCAGCGAATTCGTCTTACATCTCCTCCTCGGGATCGGTCTCGGCGCACTCGTCGGTCTGGAACGGGAGCAAAGCGAGTCGGGGGGATCGTTCGCCGGGAGCCGGACGTTCCCGCTGATCACCCTCTACGGGGCGCTCGTTCAGGCGTTCTTTCCGACCATGCTTCCGGTCGCCGTCGGGATACTCGTCGCGCCGCTCACCGTCGCGTACGTGGGAAAGATCCGGTACGAGAACGATCTCGGCCTGACGACGCTCGTGGCGGTCCTCGTCATGGTGATTCTCGGAGCCATGACGACGCATTCGGATCGGGGGGCAGTCGTCGCCGTCATCACGGGCGGCGTGGTCACAGTGTTGCTCTCGGTGAAGGATCCGATACACGAGTTCGCCGACCGGATCGAAGAAACCGAACGACGCGCGTCGGCGAAGTTCGTCCTCGTCGTCCTCGTCGTGCTCCCCGCGCTGCCGGATCGACCGCTCGAACCCCTCTACGGACTCAATCCCCGATTCGTCTGGTTGATGGTCGTCTTCGTCACCGGTCTCGGATTCGCGGCGTACGTGCTCGGGGAACTGCTCGGCCCCGAACGGGGAATCGCCCTCACGGGGATCGTCGGCGGCTTCGTCTCCTCTACCGCGACGACGGTTTCGATGGCCGAGAAGACGACTCGGAACGCGACGCTCCATCGCGTCTGCGCGTTCGCGGTCGTTACCGCTTCCATCGTGATGTTCCCACGCGCGCTCATCGAAGTCGCCGTCGTCAACCCCGATCTGCTCCCGAGCGTCGCGCTCCCACTCGGGGTGATGACCGCAGTGGGTGCCGTCGCTGCAGGGGTGTTGTACTGGCGGAGCGCCACCGACGAAACCGTGGAACCGGAGGCGCTCGAGAACCCGCTCCGCTTGCAGCCAGCCCTCCTGTTCGGAGCCATCTTCGCGGCCGTGTTGCTCGTCTCCGAATACGCCAACGAGTGGTTCGGCGCGTCGGGGGTGTACCTGACCGCGTTCGTCTCCGGGCTCGCGGACGTCGACGCGATGACGATCACGCTGAGTCGACTCGCGGCCGAGGGGGCAGTCTCGACGGAGGTCGCCACGACGGGAATCGTCGTCGCAGCCATCGCGAACACCGCCCTCAAAGCCACGTTGGCGTGGATTCTCGGCACCCACCGGTTGGGGAAGCTGGTCTCCATCGTACTCGGCATCATCGTCACGAGCGGCGTCGTGTTCCTCGTGGTCTGATACGGTGTGGCCGCCACTCCCGTGGTCGGCGACCGACGGAAACGACCCACGACAGTCCGTACAGCACGTCACGACCGTCGTCGCGGCTGGAGTCGGCGTGACTCCCGTCGTCAGAGCACGGCCCGGGCGTAGAACGCCGCGGCGGTGGCCGTGAGCGCCGTCGAGACGACGACGACCCACCGCAGGTCCGTGATCCACGACGCCGGGAAGCCAAAGAGCGGATCGAGGGGTGCCGCGACCGCCCACCAGAGCGCGATCACGAAGGCGACGACCCCGAGCGGGACGGCGATACCGGCAGCCGTCGTCGGGTCCGTCCGGCCGCGAGCGCCCGCGAGGAACACGACGCCGCCGACGAGCACGGACGCGAGGACGGCTCCGACCCCGAGGGGGCCGCTGGTGTAGTAACGACCCAGTTCGGTCCCCCAGTCGGGAAAGAGGGCAACGGGGAGCGCGAGGGCGACGACGACGGCGAGACAGCCGACGATGCCGAGTACTGGAGCGGCCTGCTCGGTGCGCATGTCCCTCCCTGCCCTCGCCGTCGGGTTAAATCGCACGTATCACCGCCACGCATGAGCAAGAATTTAATCGCACGCGTCCTACGTTCGAACAACGTGACCGATATCCACGCGAACCAGCGCGTCGCCATGCTCGCGGACGCGCAGAACCTCTATCATTCCGCCCAAAGTCTCTACTCCCGGAACATCGACTACTCGGCGCTGCTCTCCAAGGGCGTCGCCGACCGCGAACTCGTGCGGGCTATCGCCTACGTCATCCGTGCGGACTCCCCCGAGGAGGAGCGGTTCTTCGAGGCGCTCAAGGACATCGGCTTCGAGCGAAAGATCAAGGACATCAAGACCTTCGGCGACGGGACGAAGAAGGCCGACTGGGACGTTGGAATCAGCCTCGACGCCGTGACGCTGGCGAACCACGTCGACGTGGTCGTGTTGTGTACCGGTGACGGCGACTTTTCGCGGCTCTGCTCGCACCTCCGTCACGAGGGCGTCCGCGTCGAGGTGATGGCCTTCGGCTCCTCGACGGCCGACGAACTCGTCGAGGCCGCCGACACCTTCATGGACCTCGCCGAGCGCGAGGAGACGTTCCTGCTGTAGCCGCCGACTACCACTCCTCGTCGAGGACGCGCTCCTCGATGGATCGAGCGTTCGACCGGTAGAACGCGGTGGCGTAGGTCAGCCGGAAGGCGACCAGGAGCGCCGTCGCCGCCACCGAGACGAGCGACAGCGCGAGCACCTCGGGCGTCGAGAGGCCCAACCCCCCGCTCGCCAGGGCGTCGCCGAGCGCCGCCGTCCCGTTCGTCGTCCCGGCGCCGGCTCCCGGGCTGCCAGGACTCATCCCGCCACCGATCGGTCCGGGACTCCCGCCGGACCCGGCATCGGACGTGGCGAAGCTGTAGGCGGCGACGCCCGTGACCGGGAGGGCCGCCAGCGCACCGAGCAGGAGCGTCACGGCCGTGAACCCGAGCGTGCCGACGGGGTTCGACCGGACGAACTCGACGCTGTCCGTGACGGCATCGACCGGTCCGGCGTCGTCGACGACGACGATGACGGGGTAAAACTGGATCAGCATGAGGACGGCGAGGTAGACGAGGACGACGACCACGACGAGGGCGGCCCCCACGAGGGCGGCCGTCCCGCTCCCGCCGGTGACGAGGAGGGCAACGGCGAGCACGACGAGGACGATTCCGAAGGCGAGTTTGATGCCGAACGCGAGGAGCGTGGCGAGCAACAGGTCGACGTACCGGTCCTTGCCGACCGCAACGAGTTCGTCGACGGACGTCTCGCCGCCGAGTGCCGTCCGGGCCATTCCGACGACGCCGGCGAGGACGAAGGGCGTGAGAAAGAAGGTGAGCATCTGGAGGAGCGCGGGGGCGATGGGGACGCCGGCCAACTGGAGGGCTCGCTGGGGCATGACCACGAGGCCGTAACACGCGCCGCCGAGCACGAGGACGGGGTGGCGCCGGAGCGTGCCGACCGCGGTCCGGAGGGACTCGATCGCTGACATACACGAGTAGGCGGTCAACCGACACATAACTGTGGGTGGTCGACGGCCGGAGGACGGGTCCGAACGCATTTCCCGGTGCCGTGCGATCCTGTCCCATGCGCGTCAGCGTCATCGGCGGGAGTACCGTGGACGACCGGACGGCCGAACGGGCCCGGACGCTGGGCCGACTGCTCGGGGAACGGGGTCACGTCGTCGTCTGTGGCGGCCTCGGGGGCGTCATGGCGGCGGTGTGTGCCGGCGCGACTCGGGCCGGCGGCGAGACGGTCGGCATCCTCCCGACGGCCGACCCCGACGACGCGAACGCGTACGTCGACACCCCCGTCGCGACGGGGATGGGGCACGCCCGGAACGCGATGGTCGTGATGAACGGCGACGCCGTGGTGGCCGTCGACGGCGGCGCGGGGACGCTCTCGGAACTCGGGTTCGCCGGCGTCTTCGACCGCCCGGTCGCGGGACTGGACACCCACGACGTCGCCGGCGTCGAGGCGGTCGAGACGCCAGCGGCGGCCGTCGACTACGTCGAGTCGTCGTCCCAGCAGTGAGTCGTGATCGGTGCCTTCAGATCCACGACCGGGCTCCCGTCGGCCATGTCGACGCCGTCGAGGCGGAGGCGGCCGGCCGCGGGGTCGGCCGACAACACCGCACACTCGGTGACACAGACGGGATTGGGACGGGCCGGCGAGCGCGAGGTGAACACGCCGCGGTCGGCGTCCCGATCCAGCGTCAGGAGGGAGCGGTCGGCGCGGTCGGCCCACCAGACCACCTCGACCCGGTCGCCGTCGAACCCGACGAGCCCCTCGCGGTAGGGCGGATCGACCTCGACGACGCCCTCGGCGTCGCCTCTGAACCCCTGCCGCGGCGCCTCGCTCGTCGTCTCGAAGGGCGTGTAGACGGTCCCGATCGGTTCGCAGTTCATGATGGTGTGTCGTGGCGAGGAGGAGAAAAGTGTGGCCGCGATCACCACGTTCCGTGGAACGTGTCGAACGAGAGGGAATCGAGGGGCTCGTCGCCGACGGCGATGCGGTACTCGCCGGGCGTGAGCATGGGCTTGTGGAACTGCGGGCCGTCGTCGGTCGTGATGCGCGGACAGCCGGTGTTGACGAAGGCGTCCATATCGAAGTTGCGCAGGCGGTCCGGCGTCACCTCGTCCATCGTGATCAGGTAGGCGTCGTCGTTGTCCTCGACGATCCGTTCGGCCATGTCCCAGCGGCCCTGCCCGATCTTGGTACAGAAGATGACGCCCCACTTCTCGGCGTCCATGGCGCGGTGGACGGCGCCGTACCGCTGTTTCATGAACTTCTCCGTGTCGGCGACGGTGACGACGTTGTTGACGGGGTCGGCGATGACGACTTTCTTGTCCGGATGCTCCATCGCGAGGCCGAGCGGGTGGAACTTCCCGCCGCCGACGTAGAGCACCTGGTCGGCGTCGATGTCGGCCGAGGCGTAGTTGCAGCCGAGCACCTGCCCCTCGTGGGTCAGGCGGTCGTCACCCTTGCGGGTGTGGACGGTGTATCCCTCGTCCTCGAGCCACGCCTTCATCTCGTCGAAGCGGTTCATGTGCTGGGCCGTCGTGACGAGGCCGACGTCCTCCTCGGGGAGTTCGTCGAGCGCGTCCCCCATCATCGGGAAGGGGTCGACGTTCGAGAACAGCGGGACGTAGATGATCTTGTCCGACTCCTTCATCGGCGAGTGCCCGAAGTGGACGAACACGTCCGTCCGGCGCATGAGGTACGTGTCGAGGTCGCAGGCGCCGTAACAGGGCTGTCCCGAGAGCATGTAGGTGACGTCGTCGTCGGTGATCGCCCGGAGGTCGTCGGCGACGGCCGGTCCCCGCCGTTTCAGCCCCTCCGGGAACTGCAGGCCGACCTTGGTGGCGTTCCGCTCCTCGACTGCCTCGACGATCCGGTCGAGTTCGTAGTCCCACTCCCGGTCGTGTTTGAGCGACAGCCCCGTGTTTCGGAGGTCGCCATCGGTGGATGCGTCCTGACTCATTACCCTTCGTTGCCGGCGCGGCCCTTTAACGTCCGCGCTTCGGGGGGGGCGGCCGGCCGTCGTGGCTCACCGTGCTCCACACCCTCGTGGCGACTCCCGGCCCCGCCGCTCGCGGTGTCGGAGGTAATGTCGCGATTAGCGCGATTGGGTTGGAGACACCTCGAAAGCCCCCGGCGTCTCGGCTCTCAGGACTCGCTCTCGTTCGAAAGAGCGCAGAGCGCGCTTTCGTGATGACGAGAGAGCGAAGCTCTCTCGAACCACGCTCCTCACTCCGTTGCGGTGCTTGCGTCGTCACCAGAATCCGGAGGATTCTGGTTGGCTCACGAGAGCTTTGCTCTCGTGAACGTCCGGGTACGCCGAGACGCCGGCCCCTTTCGAGGTGTCTCCAATCCAATCGCGCTAATCGCAACACTACCACTACCGGCGGACGTAGAACGCGACGGCGACGACGACGAGCGCGAGGAGTCCGCCGAGGAAAAAGAGGAGGCCGGGCGGGAGGCCGGTGCCCGCGGCGTCGGCGGCGGCCGTCGACGCCTCGGTGCTCATCGTGCCCATCCCGCCGCCGCCGTCGGCGCCGCCCGCGCCGCCGGTGCGGGCCATCCCCGGCAGGTCGTCGAGCGCCCACTGGACGAGGAGGCTCGCGACGCCGAGCAGCCCGACGGCGGCCAGCAGGCGCTTGAGCGCGCTCTCCAACCCGTCGCTCTCGGAGTCGCCCCCCGCGAACACCACGAGCGGCCGGTCGGTGGGGGCGTAGACGTTCATCTCCCGGCCCTTCTCGGAGTAGACGGTGTCGACCACCTCGATCAACCCCGCCTCTTCGAGGTTGCCGAGGTGGTACTGCGCGTTCTGGAGGGAGGTGTCGACGCGCTCGGCGACGCGTGCGGGCGTGTCCGGGTCGTCGTGGAGGGTGTCGAGCACCTCGCGAGCCGTCTCGGAGGAGAGCGCGGACAACAGGTCGTCAGCGTCCTCGTCGTCGAGGCCGATGACGCGCGGGTCGGCCTCCTCGGCCGCGGCGGTGTCGGGACGGGAGGGCAGCAGATCAGCCATGGGCGCCGCTACGCCGCGGGGGGGTACAAATCTTCCTCTCCCGGCCTGTCAACGATGGAGAACGGCCGATCACGGACGGGAGTGAGAGCCACCAATTCCCCCGAATTTAGGCGTATCAAATCGTGACAACGGGTCACAGCGAAAAAGCGTAAGTGGGTGGAGGCCCTACACCTAATCGCAATGAGTAAGCAAGAATCCATCCGACAGCAGGCCGATACGGTCGAGGCCAGCGAGGCGCTCCATCTCGAGCAGGACAAGTCCGAACAGATCGTCGAGGCGCTCAACACCGACCTCGCCGCGACGTACGTTCTCTACCACCAGCTGAAAAAGCACCACTGGAACGTCGAGGGTGCCGAGTTCCTCGGGATCCACGAGTACCTCGGCGAGGCCGCGGCGGACGCGGAGGCGGCCGCCGACGAGCTCGCGGAGCGCGCCCAAGCGCTCGGTGGCGTCCCGCTGGCCGGCGGCAAGCGTCTCGAGGAGCACGCACCCGTCGAGCCCGAGAATCACGACGTCTACGATATCAGGACCTCGCTCCACAACGACATGGAGATGTACGGCGAGATCATCGAGACGGTCCGCGACCACGTCGAACTCGCCGAGGGGCTGGGTGACCACGCCACCGCCGAGATGCTCCGCGAGCAGCTCATCACCCTCGAAGAGCACGCGCACCACCTCGAACACTACCTCGAAGACGACACGCTCGTCCTCGAATCCGCGACGAACTGACGTCCGAACGGAGCCCGAGCACCCTGCTGGCGGACGAGGCCGGGACGGGCCGCCCCGGCGCACTTTCCTTTCGGTCCCCGCCTACGCACACCGGGTGAGGTGTGCCCGGACGTTGCGTTGACACCGCTCGCAGGTCGCGACCAGCGTCGCCACGCCGTCGAGCACGGGATACTCCACCGGTAGGTCCTCGTAGAGGTAGGAGACCAAACACCGGTGGCCGAGGCCGACGTGTGCGTGCTCGCTGGTCGAGCCGTCGAGGAAGGACTGTCGCTCCCGGGCACGCTCCGCACACCGATCGAGGTGGTCGTCGAGGCGGGCGTGCCGGCTGCGCAGGCCGTCGAAGTCGAGATCCGTCAACGGCGTTTCGTCGGCCCGCTCCAGCCACCGGCGGATCGACGCGAACACGTCGCTGGCGGTGTCGAGCGCCGCCGCCTCGCGCTCCAGCGCGGTCGCCATCGTCCGGAGTTGCCACCGCCGCTCGGTCGCGGCCTCGATCACCTGCTCGCGGAACTGCGGGGTGAACGCCGACCCCGTCGTCGGCGCCAGCGCCACCGCCACCTCCTCGCCGAGTTCGCTCGCCAGCGTCTCGAAGACGGACTCGTCGTCGTCGACCGACTCGGCCGACCGCACCGTGGCAGCGAAGGCCTCACGGACCGCCGCACAGCCGCCACCCTGCTGGGTCGTCGCGAGCGTCGTCCCGACGGGGCCGGGCGCGTCGCCGCCGACGCCGTCCGTCGAGACGTCCCGGAGCCGCTCGACGAAGGAGTCGTAAGCCGTCAGCTTCGCCGCCACCGCCTCCCGTTCGGCCGCGACCCGCTCGCTGGCCGCCGGGACGTGCGTCTCGACGGTCATCGCTCGCCCTCCACCGACACCGCGGAGCGGCCGGTCGTCGACTCCCGGTCGGCCGGCGGCGCCCGGCAGTCGTGGACGATGGGGTCGACCCACGACAGCGCGGGGTCCCACCGCCTGAGCGCCGCCCGGTACGTGCGGGTGAGCCGGGCGGCCGTCGCGGCCGTCTCCCGGTCCGGAAAGCGCAGTCCCGCGGCCGGAACCGGCGGCTCGCCGGTGCGGGCCGACGCCACGCGGTATGGCCCGCCGTCGGCAAGCGACTCGATTCGACGCCGCGTCTCACGGAGCCCCATCGGCCTCACCTCGTGTGGACGTGTCGGGACACACCTCGATCATACGATTTAGGCTAGCCTAAAACATCATAAGCGTTTCGTCGTCGGGGACTACTCGACGACCACGACCCGCAGGTCGTTGACGTTCGTGCCCGTGGCGCCGGTGTCGACGACCGCCTCGCGGTCCCCGAGGTAGCCGAAGGCGTCGCTGTTCGCGAGCGCCCGGCGGGCCGCCGCGACGTCGTCGACGGTGTCGGCGTCGACCAGCGCGCCCGCGAAGTCGCTGCTGCCGTCGCGGCCGTCGGTGTCGACGCAGGCGAGCGTCGTCGACGCCGGGAGTTCGACGGCCGCCGCCAGGGCGAACTCGGCGTTCGGCCCGCCGACGCCGTCGCCGCGGACGGTGGCCGTCGTCTCGCCGCCCGAGAGAACCACCGCCGGCGCCTCGACGGGGTTGCCCGTCGCACCTACCTCCTCCGCGACGGCGACGTGGGTCAGCGCGGCCTCCCGGGCCTCGCCCCGCACCGACGACGAGAGGACGCAGGTCCCGTAGCCGCGGTCGGCGGCCACCTCGCGGGCCGCGTCGATGGCCGTGAACGCGTCCGCGAGCACGTGGTTGTGGGTCCGGTCGAAGACGGAGTCGCCGGGACCCGGCGTCTCGGGGAGGTCGCCGGCCGCACCCCGCTCCAGTCGCTCCCGGACCGCCGCCGGCGGGTCGACGTCGTACCGCTCCAGGGCGTCGAGGGCGTCGGCGTAGGTCGACCCGTCGGGCGCGGTCGGTCCGCTGGCGATCACGCTCAGATCGTTGCCGACCACGTCGCTGAACACGAGGCTCACGACGCGGGCGGGCGCCGCGAGTTCGGCGAGGCCGCCCCCCTTGAGCGTCGAGAGGTGTTTGCGCACCGCGTTGAGATCGCCGATCTCCGCACCCGCGTCGAGGAGCGCGTCGGTCGTCGACCCCAGGGCGTCGAGCGTGATCCCCTCGGCCGGCGCCGGCAGGAGCGCGCTCCCGCCGCCGGTGATGACCGCGAGTACCAGCGTCCCCTCGTCGGCGTCGGCGACGAGTTCGCGGACCCGGTCGGTCCCTTCGACACCCGCCCGACTGGGGACGGGGTGGTCGCCTCGGTGCCGTTCGATCCGGTCGCCCTCGCCGGGCTCCGGCGTGACGACCGCGCCGGCGTCGATCCGGTCGCCGAGGACCGCCTCCAGCGCGGACGCGACCCCGTCGGCCGCCTTTCCGCCCCCCACGACGACGATGCGGGTCACGCCCGACAGGTCGTAGGTGGCGTCGCCGACGCGGAGTCGGTCGTCGTCGAGGCCGACCGCGTCGGCGACGACGCGGTCGGGGCGGGCGGCCTCGATGCCCGCACGGATACAGGCGAGCGCCGTCTCCCGGCCGACGGTCGATGCCAGCCGGCTCTCGTTCTCGATGGAGACCATACCCCGCCTCTCTCCGACAAGGGTAAAAAGCGTGCCCCAGTAGCGGGCGGTGATGAACGACCAGGGGGCGTCGACCGGTCGGGAGGGTCGCGTCCGCGTCGTCGGCACGGCACACGTCTCGTCCGAGAGCGTCCGCGAGGTGGAGGACACCATCGAGGACGAACGGCCAGACGTGGTCGCGGTCGAACTCGACGAGGGTCGCTACCGCCAACTGCAGGGCGAGACGCCCGACGACATCGAACCCGGCGACCTCCTGCGTGGCAACACCGTCTTCCAGTTTCTCGCCTACTGGATGCTCTCGTACGTCCAGTCGCGGCTGGGCGAGAAGTTCGACGTCACGCCCGGCGCGGACATGATGGCCGCCGTCGACAGCGCCGAGGAACTCGGGATCGACGTGGCGCTCGTGGATCGCGACATCCAGACGACGATCCAGCGGTTCTGGGCGCGACTGGGCCCCATCGAGAAGGCTCGCCTCGTGGGCGGCCTCGTCTTCGGCGTCACCGACGCCCGAGGGATCGGTCTCGCGCTCGGCGTCGCCGCCGGCGTGATCGCCGGGCCACTCTTGGGGCTGTTCGGCCCCTCGCTCGGCCTCACCCTCCCCATCCTCACGCGGATCACCGGGGGCGTCCTCCTCGCCATCGCCGTCGGCCTCGTCGTCCACACGCTCGCCGACGCCGTCCTCGGCCCGGACGAGGCGCTGATCGCTGGCGGCGCCGTCGGCGTCGCGGCCGGCCTGCTCGGCGGCGTCGGCCTCGGCCTCGCGGACGGCGTCGTCGCCTCGCTCGGCCCCTTCGTCGCCCGCGTCGTCGGCAGCCTCGCCCTGGGGCTCGCCGGGGGCGTGAGCGTCGGCCTCGTCGCCGGCTGGCTCGCCGACCGCGCCGGCTACGGGGCCGCCGAGGCCGACGAACTCGACGACTTCGACGTCGCCGAACTCACCGACGCCGACGTGGTGAGCGTCATGATGGAGGAGTTTCGAACCTTCAGCCCCGCCGGCGCCCGCGCGCTCATCGACGAGCGCGACGCCTACATCGCCCACGAACTGGTCCGGCTCCGCGAGGCCGGCCGGGACGTGGTGGCCGTCGTCGGTGCCGGCCACCGCGAGGGGATCGAGGGCTACCTCGACGCGCCCGAGACGCTTCCCCCCTGGGAGTCGCTGGTCGGCACCGACTCCGGCGGCGGCGTCCCCTGGCTGAAGGCCGTCGGCGTCCTCGTCTCCGTCGGCTTCGTCGCCTTCTTCGTCTTGCTGGCGATGGCCGGGGTCCGCGACGGCTTCCTCCTGCGGCTCTTCGCCGCGTGGTTCGTCGTCAACGGCGTCTTCGCGGCGGGGCTCGCCAGACTCGCCGGCGCCCGGTGGTCCTCGACGCTCGTCGGCGGGCTGGTGGCGTGGATGACCTCCGTCAATCCCCTGCTCGCGCCCGGCTGGTTCACGGGCTACGTCGAACTCCGTCACAACCCGGTCAACGTCGCCGACATCGGCACGCTGAACGAACTCCTGAGCGACGAGGAGAAGCCGATCCGCCAGCTCGTCGGCGAGATGTTCGAGGTGCCGCTGTTCAAACTCATCATGGTCGTCGCGATGACCAACGTCGGCAGCATGATCGCCAGCCTGCTGTTTGCGGTGTACGTCCTGCCGCTGTTCGCGACCGAAATCGGCGGCATCGAGGGCGTCTCCCGACTCATGGTCGAGGGCGCACGCAACAGCGCCGAACTGCTCTGGAGGACCGTCACGTGACCCTCCGGTTCAGCGCTCGCGAACTCCGCGACCTGGGGGTCGCGTGGGTCGCCCTCGGCGTCGCCTTCGCCATCTTCTTCGCCGGTGGGGGGAGCCGCGCAGTCACGATGTTGCTCGATCGAGGGGTGGTCGGCCCCCTGCTGATCTCGCTCGTCACCGCCGGCCTCGGCTTCCTGCTCCACGAACTCGCCCACAAGGTCGTCGCCGTCCGCTTCGACCAGATCGCCGAGTTCCGCGCCGACTACGGCATGTTGTTTCTGGCCGTCATGAGCGCGCTCGTCGGCTTCCTCTTCGCCGCACCCGGCGCCGTCCACCACCGCGGGCGTCTCACCCCGCGCGAACACGGCCTCATCGCCCTCGCCGGTCCCGTCACCAACGGCCTCCTCGCGCTCGTGTTCGTCCCCGTCTACGTCGCCGGCGCCCTCGTCGGATCGCCCTTCCTCGCCCTCCTCGGCGGGCGCGGCATCGCCATCAACCTCTTTCTGGCGGCGTTCAACCTCGTCCCCTTCGGGCCGCTGGACGGGCGGACCGTCCTCGACTGGAGCACGGTCGTCTTCGTCGCGGCGTTCGTCCCCGCCGCCGCCCTCGCCGTCTACGTGGTGTTCGTCCTCGGCGTCGGGTTCTGATCGGCAGGCGCGCGAGTTCCGAAGCCTTTTGCTGACTGACCGGTCAGTTACGGTGTGAACGGCGACGACTCGGTCCCCGAACCGACCGACGACATCATGTGTGCGACCTATCGGGCCCTCTGCCGGCACGGCTACGCCGACCTGACGATGCAGGACATCGCCGACGAGTGGGAGAAGAGCAAACCCGCCCTCCACTACCACTACGACACCAAGCGCGGACTCCTGCTTGCCTTCCTCGATCATCTCTTTACTACCTACACCGACCGCGTGGCCGCTCCCGACTCGGGGCCGGTACGGGAACGGCTGGACGCGCTGATCGACGCCGCCCTCGACCCGCCGCGGACGGACACGCACCGCGAACTCCGGACGGCGCTCTTCGAGGTGAAGGCCCAGGCGCCCCACGACGAGGCGTTCCGCGAGCGGCTGTCGCGCTTCGACGACTACCTCGCCGGCGAGGTGCGATCCGTCGTGCGCGACGGCGTCGAGTCGGGCGCCTTCCGCGCCGACGCCGACCCGGAGACGACGGCGACGCTCCTGGTGACCCTCCTCAACGGCGCCCACTCCCGCCGGGTCGCCCTCGGCGCCGACGACGGCGTGCGCGAGGCCATCGACGGCTTCGTCGACGACCACCTCGGGGAGGGCTCCCGATGAACCTCGGAGACGTCTTCAAGTCCCGCGAGGAGTTCGACCTGACTGAGGGCGACGTCGGCCTGCCCCTGTTTTACCTCTCCTTGCCCATCGTCGTCACGAACCTCCTGCAGACGGCGTACAACCTCGCCGACACGTTCTGGATCGGTCAGTACAGCACGGAGGCCCTCGCCGCGATCAGTTTCGCCTTCCCGATGGTCTTTCTCATCATCTCGCTGGGGATGGGATTGGCGGTGGCCGGGAGCATCCTCGTCGCGCAGTACACCGGCGCCGGGGAGGAGCGGGAGGCCGAGTACGCCGCCTCCCAGACCGTCGGGTTCGCGGCCGTCGTCTCGGTGGTCGTCGGCGCCGTCGCCTACGTCTTCGTCGGTGACGTCCTCGCCCTCCTGGGGCCGGAACCGGACGTGTTGCCCCTCGCGACCGGCTACATGGAGATCATCTCGCTCGGCATCTTCTTCATGTTCGGCTTCCTGGTGTTCATCTCGCTCATGCGCGGGTACGGGGACACGATCACCCCGATGCTCGTCATGCTCGGCTCCGTGGCGCTCAACGTCGTCCTCGACCCCTTCCTCATCTTCGGGTGGTGGGTGTTCCCGCAGTGGGGCATCGAGGGCGCGGCGATCGCCACCGTCTTCTCGCGTGGGCTGGCGCTCGTCGTCGGCCTCTGGATCATGCTCTCCGGCCGCCGCGGGGTCCGGATCAGACCCCGGGACGTCGTCCCCGACCTTCAGTACGGTCGACGGCTGATCCGGATCGGCGTTCCGGCCTCCGTCGAGGGCACCGGCCAGGCCGTCGCCATCAACCTCCTCATGTTCATCGTCGGCACGTTCGCGACGCCCGTCGTCGCGGCCTTCGGTATCGGCGTGCGGGTGTTCTCGGTCATCTTCCTGCCCGCCATCGCGGTGGCCCGCGGCGTCGAGACCATGTCCGGACAGAACATCGGCGCCGGCAAGCCGGACCGCGCGGCCCTGACCGCCCGGGTCGCCGCCCGGACCACCTTCGTCGTCCTCGCGGCCGCGGGCGTCGTGACGTGGTTTTTCGCCGACCCCATCGTCGCGCTCTTCACCGACGACCGACAGGTGATCGAGGTGGGCGCCACGTTCCTCCGCTACGTCGCCCCCTCCTTCGGCTTCATCGGCATCATGCGCTCGTACAACGGCGGGTTCCGCGGGGCGGGCAAGACGCTCACCGCCGCCGCCATCGCGGTGACGATGCTCGGCGGCGTGCGTCTGCCCATCGCCTGGTTCGCCTCGCGGATCATGGGCCCGCCGGGCATCTGGGTCTCCTTCCTGATCTCGAACGTCGCCGGCGCGGTCATCGCCTACGTCTGGTTCGGACGCGGAACCTGGCGCACCGCCGAACCCCGCGGGTCGGCCGTGACCGACGTCGTCGACGACCCGGCCGACGACTGATACGGTTCGTTGTAAGTCAGCACCGGTGAGTCGCCGAGGCGGTCCGGCGACCCACCGATAAACAGGTACCGTGATCCGTATGGCATCCGCGGCCGACAGTATAACTGTGGCTCCGCCGTAGGAACCGGTCATGTCAGAAGTCCAACCTCCTGGCCCATCCTTTCACATCTCCGATCACACGGCGCCGTCGACGACGGTCGTCGCCGGCTTCTCCGCGTTCGGCCTCGCCGGCATCACCGCCGCGGACTACCTCGTCGAGGCGCTCGATCTGGAGGAAACCGGACACGTCACTACGGACTCGCTCCCCTCGATCACACCCTTCGAGGATGGTCGGCCCCGGCACCACTCGCGGTTGTTCTCCCGGCCGGACCTGGATCTGACTGTCCTGGTCAACGAACTCTTCTTGCCTACTTCGGCCGCCGACCCCTTCGCGGAGGCGATGCTCGACTGGACCGACGAACACGACGTCACCGAGGTGCTGGTGCTCTCGGGGATTCCGTACGCACACGGCCCGGACGCCCACGAAACGTTCTACGTCGCCTCCGACGACTACCGGGAGTTCCGTCTCGACGGGACCGACATCGAGCCGATGGGCAAGGGGTTTCTCGACGGTGTCAACGGCGCGCTCGCGTACCGCGGCATCGAGTCCACCTCCGGACCGGCGTGTTCATCACGCCCGTCCACGCGCAGGTGCCGGACGTGCCCGCCGCGATCCGACTCGTCGAGGCCGCCGAGCGGGTCTACGACCTGGGCATCGACGCCGAACCCTTCGAGGCGTTCGCCCGGACCGTCGAGCAGTACTACCGGGACCTCGCGACCCAGGTCGAGGCGGCCGCGGACCGAGAGGTGCCCGAGGACCGGATGTACATGTGATCAGAGCCACCCCGACGAGCGGAAGTAGCCGAGCATGACCGCGGCGGTGAGGGCCATCCCCGCCACGACCGCGGGGTAGCCGAAGCGCCACCCGAGTTCGGGCATGTTGTACGGCCCGCCCGAGAAGTTCATGCCGTAGACGCCGACGACGAAGGTCAGCGGGAGGATGATCGTCGCGACGACCGTCAGTCGCTTCATCACCTCGTTGGTCGACTGCGAGAGGGTGTTGAGGTAGATGTCGCGGGCGCCACTCGCCAGGTCGCGGTACGTCTCGACGAGTTCGACGTGTTGGACGAGGTGGTCGTAGACGTCGCGGTAGTACTTCTCGGTCCCCGACCGGACGTGTGCCGCGTCGCCCCGGGCGAGGACGCTCACCGCGTCGCGGGTCGGCCAGACGATCCGCCGGATCGAGAGCAGTTCCCGACGGAGGCTGTTGAGGATCTCCAGGGTCTCCGTGTCGGGGTCGTCGATGATGCGGTCCTCCACGGCCTCGATGTCGCGACCGATCTCGTCGAGAATGGCGAAGTACTCGTCGACGATGGCGTCGAGGACCCGGTAGGCGGTGAAGTCGGCGTCGTTGCCGAGCAGTCGTGGCTCCTCGCGGGCGACGCGTTCCCAGACGCTCCCGACGGCCGCCGTCTCCTCGGCGGTGATCGTCACGATCCAGTCGTGGCCGAAAAAGAGGCCGACCGGCTGATCGCGGATCTCCTCCTCGAAGGTCGTCTCGCCCCCGCGGAGGCGTGCGCTCTTGACCAGCACGAACGTGTGTTCCGGGAACTCCTCGACCTTGGGGGCGGGGGTGCCCTGTACGTCCTCGATCTCGAGCGCGTGGAGGT
This sequence comes from Haloplanus salinarum, assembly GCF_009762275.1. NCBI lineage: Archaea > Methanobacteriati > Methanobacteriota > Halobacteria > Halobacteriales > Haloferacaceae > Haloplanus > Haloplanus salinarum. Next base: position 3,287,498 of record NZ_CP034345.1, read on the forward strand.
CGAAGGCCTCGGCCACCCGGTCGAGTTCCTCGTCGGTGGGCGCCGAGACCCGGACCCACGTCGTCCCGGTCGCCGACCGAGCCTCGCGCAACGCGTCGAGGCCCGACCCCTCGCGTCCCTCGACGACGCTCCGATCGTAGACCACCGTCCGGACCGTCATGTCGTCGCCCTCCGACCGTCGCCGACGGCGACGAGGGTGATCCCGACCATGACCGCCGTGATCGAGAACGCCCGGCCGGGGTAGGCGACGACCAGCCCCGCCACGTAGCCACAGACGCCGACGGCCGACAGGGCAACGCCGACGAGGAAGGCTCGGTCCATGTGCACCCCTCGCGCACGGAACACCAAATACCTCGGCCGTCGCAAGCGGTGTGCTTTTGCCGTCGGCCGACGGCCTCCGACGCATGAGCGACGACGACGAGGAACTCACGTACGCGTCCGCCGGCGTCGACATCGGGGAGAGCGAGGCGGCCACCGCCGCCCTCGTTGGCGCCGTCGGCGAAGGCACGGGCGACTACGCGGGACTACTCGACATCGGCGACCGGTACCTGGGGCTGGCGACCGACGGCGTCGGGACGAAACTCCTCGTCGCGGAGGCCCTCGGCGACTACTCCACCGTGGGAATCGACTGCATCGCGATGAACGCGAACGACCTCGTCGCCGCCGGGGTCCGCCCGGTCGCGTTCGTCGACTACCTCGCGGTCGACGAACCCGACGAGGACTTCGCGGAGCAGGTGGGCGAGGGCCTCGCCGTGGGCGCCGAGCGTGCCGGGATCGAACTCGTCGGGGGCGAGACGGCGGTGATGCCCGAAGTCATCACGGGACTCGACCTCGCGGGGACGTGTGCCGGGCTGGCGGCCAAAGAGGCCGTCTTCCCCGGGCAGGCGGAAGTGGGCGACGCCCTCGTCGGCGTGCCGTCCTCCGGCATCCACTCGAACGGGCTCACCCTGGCTCGGGAGGCCGTCACCCGCCAGGGGTCGTACACCGACCCCTGTCCGTTCGGCGACTACGACCGCCTCGGCGACGCGTTGCTCGAACCCACGCGCATCTACACCGACCTCCTCGACCCGATGCGCGAACACGGCGTTCACGCCGCGGCACACGTCACCGGCGGCGGCTGGACGAACCTCGACCGCCTCGGCGACGCCCGCTACGTGGTCGAAGAGCCCTTCGACCCACAGCCGGTCTTCGACTTCGTGCAGGAAGCCGGCAACGTCGCCGACGAGGAGATGTACCGCACGTTCAACATGGGAACTGGCTTCGTCGCGGCGCTCGATCGGTCGGACGCCGAGTCGCTGGCGGCGGCCGTCGACGGCCGCGTGATCGGTCGCGTCGAATCGGGGAGCGGCGTCTCGGTCCGCGGGCTGGACCTGTAGGCGGGGCGCCGGCGGCTCCGTCTACGACAGTTCGGCCGCGATGTCGGCCTCGGTGATGATGCCGACGGCCTCGCCGCTCTCGGTGACGATGACCGCCTTGTAGTAGTCGAGCAGGTTGCTGATCTTGTCGACGGAGTCCTCCCGGGAGACCGTCGGGAACTGCTCGCTCATGATCTCCGCGACGGCCTTCTGGCCGACGTTCTCCCCCTCGTGGCGGATGTCGCTGAAGCTGATCGAACCGACCGGCAGCCCGTTTTGTAACACCGGCAGCTGCGAGAAGGCCGCCTCCTCCATCCGGCGTTCGGCGTCGGCCACGGAGTCGTCGGGGGCGACGCTGACCAGCGTCTCGTTCATCAGGTCCTCCGCCCGGACGACGCTCCCCTCGGCCTCGTCGAGCGCCGAGACGATCCGTCTGAGCGTCGACAGCCGGGGGTCGACGTCCCCGCCCTCGATCCGCGCGATCAACGGCTGGGAGACGCCCGCCATCTCCGCGAGCGCGCTCTGTGTCAGGTCCAGGGAGGTCCGGCGCTCCCGCAGGTCCTGCGGCGTCGGTAGCTCCATGTCAGGGGATAACCAGAGGTTATTAAAATTACTTTCGACCGGCGTGCCGTGCGTGTCGTGTGGCCGGTCACGATTCCCGCAGGTCCCGTAACTCGTTTCGTAACAGGAGTGCCGACTCGTATCGGTCGTGTTTCCGCTTTTCGAGGGCGGTCAAGAGGACGTCGTCGAGGGCGGATGGGACGGATGCGACGTCGCTCGGGGGTGTCGGTTCCTCGTCCAACACGCGCCGCATCACCTTCGTCGGCGGCCCCTCGAACGGCGGCCGTCCCGTGAACAGTTCGTAGAACACCGCCCCCAGTTGGTAGACGTCCGTGATGTCGTCGGTGGACCCGTACGACTCGTCGAACTGTTCGGGTGCGGCGTACTGTGGCGAGAGTCCTTCGAGGCTCTTCGAGTGTTCGAGGAGCTGCTTCGACAGCCCCCAGTCGGCCACCTTCGGCACGTCCCACCCGTCCTCGACCGACCGAAAGAGGACGTTCTTGGGCTTGAGGTCGAGGTGCGCGATGCCGTGGCGGTGTGCGTGACGCACGCCCTTCGTCACTCCGATCGCCGTCCACAGCGTCTGATCGAACTCCAGTTCTCCGGCCCGGTCGGCCAGGTCGCCGGCGTCCATATACTCCATCGCGATCCACGGGAGCGGGTCGGCGTCGTAATCCACCACGCCCACGATGTGGTCGTGGTCGTCCAGTTTGTCCCACGTCTCGGCCTCCTCCATGAGCCGTTCGACCGTCCCGGTGTGGAGCGTGCCCACCATCCGCAGTTCCTTGACCGCGAGTTCGTGTGTTCGATCCGTTCCGGTCGTCCTCACGAGATAGACGTCGGCGTTTCCACCTTTCCCGAGGAAGTCTTGCCGCTCTAGGGCGGCGTAGTCGATGTCGACGTTCGCCACGGTCGGGATCGTCTCGGGCGGCCGGTTCCGGAGCAGTTCCGTCGCCCGGTCGATCCCCGTCCGGCATCGATCCCGAAGGGTCCCGACGGTCGTATCGAACCTCTCGATCCCCGTGGCGTCGACACGCCGAGCGATCGTCTCGAGGTCGTCCTCGATCGCCACCAACTGCTCTCGCGCCTGCGCGGGGTCGTCCGCGACGCGGTCGAGGGCGTCGTCGACGCGCCGCCGGACGTCGTCGACCGACGCACGGAGATCGATCGCGTCCCGACACGAGTTCGCCCGCGATCGGAGGGCCGGCACGCGGGTCCGTAGCCGATCGTCGTCCATGTTTTCGGCGGTCTTCGCAACGGCGTCGACGGACTCGGTCGCGTCGTCGAGCCGAGTTCGTAGCGTCGGCACCGATTCCGTTTCGATGTCGTCCCGGATCTCCTCCAGACGCCGCTCCGCGCGGTCGAGTCGGGCACACAGCCGCGTCGCTGCCCGCCGATCAAGCGCGTCGTCGACCGCGCCGTCGTTCGCGGCGGTTCGGGCGTCGGTCAACGCCGCCCCGCTACGGTCGCGGGGGGCTTCCGTATCGTCGGAGACGGAGGACGGATCGGTCGCGTCGACCGACTCGGGAGGGTCGACCGACAGTTCGGGACGCGTCCGAATCAGGTCCCGGAAGAACTGATCCGGCGCGGCCCGGAGATCGAACGTCGAGACCGTGCCGTCGTCGGATGCGACGCGAACCCGTGGGAGGTCGTCGTCCGACCATTCGAACGCGACGCGTGCGGGGTCGTCCTCGGTCGACTCCGTCGTGTCGTAGAGGTTGTCGTCGACCTCGACGAGGCGGTCGGTGGTCAGGACGAGCCACGTGTTCGCCCGGAGGGTTCCGAGCGTCTCGACGGCGGAGACGAACCGCTCGTCCCGGCCGACGCCGTCCTCGACGTGGCCGCGGACCTGCTCCGGGAGCGCTTCGAGGGTCGCGGCGTAGCCGGGTGTCTTCGCCACCGACGGAGTGTCGTTCGCCGGCGCCTCGCTCACCATGGCATCGAGTTCCTCGATCCGCTCGTCGGCGGTCGCACGCGCGTCGGGCGTCGGTGCCATCCGTCGGGCCTCTTCGTACGCCACTCGCGCCTGCTCGGCGAGCGTCAGGGCCCGGTCGGTGTCGTCGCCGAGCAACGCCCTGGCGTCGGCACGGAGGTGGTCGCCGGCGGTCAGGTGGGCGTCTGCGGTGGCGTCGGCACGGAGGTGGTCGCCGGCGGTCAGGTGGGCGTCTGCGGTGACGTCGCCGTCGGCAGGCGGCGTTCCCGACGTGGATCGGGACGGTCCGGAGGGGGTCGCCGGCGGCGTCCCGTCGGATCGGCCGTCGTCGTCTCGGCCCCGGTTCCGGAGGCGGACGGCTCCCAGAATACCAGCGGCGAGTACGCTCACCGACACGAGCACGAGCACGATCCAAGACGATGGATCGGAAACACCGACGACACCGCCGGGAACGGGACGCCCGTCGTCGCCGGCGGGGCCGTCGGTTCGACTATCGCTTTCCGCGAACAGCTCTCCGTCCGGGGAAAGGGGTTCCGTCGACGACGCGGATGTCAACGTTCCTCCACCAGTCGCGTAGACGGTGTCGTCGTGCTCCCCGATAGCGGTCCCCTCGACCGCGGCGGGCGACGAGCGGACGTTCCCGTCCGTTCGAAACCGCCGTGATTCCCCACCACCTGGCTCCGGGTTCGTGTGTTCCCGTGCGCGTCCGGTGTTCGTCTCGTCATCCCCGGACGGTGGCCACGACTCCGAGCGGTCCCCTCGCCCGGCACCGATACCGGCACTGCCCGACAGCGCCACACCCGTGGCGACCGTCCGCAACACCGCTCGGCGTGACAAGCCGTCGGTCACCACGTTTTCCCCCCATTGCTCGGGTTCCGGTGCCCGCTCATCAACGGACTGACGGTAGACGGCCGAAACCAAAAGGCTTCGTCCGGCTACCGGGATCCGTCGACGCACTCGGACGCCGGTCACTGGGGCTCGCGGTTCCGACGCGAGCTCCCCGTGTCCGGGGTGTCGAAGCCCGGTAACGGCTTACCGCTCACGTTTCCCGTCCCGTTGGCGAGGGCGAAGGTGGGACCGGCGAGGTCGCTCGACGACCCACGGCCGACAGTATAACTCCCTCCGTACCGTACTGCCCACA
>NZ_CP034344.1:0-267815 GCF_009762275.1 Haloplanus salinarum
TGACTGCTAACAATCGACCGGGTTCACACCCACCTCTCGGGCTGAAAGATACCTTCTCACTCGATCAGTTGCCGTTACACTCGACTGATCTGCTTACGCTTCTTGACCCGCGTGGGAGAATACTGTACGAGAGTCCGGCCATCGAACGGTTGTATGGCTATGAGCAAGACGAACTCGTCGGCGAGCAGGTTGCCGAGTACTTCCACCCAGAGGATCGAGAACGCGTCGTCGAAGCATTCGCCGCAATGGTCTCGGAAAAAGCTCACCACGTTGAGGCGGTCGAATACCGGCACCTACAGGCAGATGGGTCCTACAAATGGATCGAATCGGTTGGCTCGTCGAACCCCACGCCCGACGGCAACTACGTCATCAACTCTCGGGATATCTCCGAGCGCAAACAGCGTGAACGAGAGTTACAGCAGACCCGAGAGCAGGTCCAGTCCGAACGCGACGGCAAGGAAGCCATCCGCCAACTCCTTTTGCAGACACCGACCAACCGGGAGATCGCTGCGAGTGTCTGTCACCTGCTCGTCAACGACTACGGCTACGAGTCGGCCTGGGTCGTCCGGAAGCAAGGACCAGGAGGTGGCGACCAGCATCCGGTTGTGATCGCCGACCACGGATCGGACCGGGGCTTCCGGCACCCCGGTGAGGGGAGCGCCATCGACGCAGCGACACGACGCACACTCGCCACGGACGACCCCGTGACAGTCACGACAGACATGGACGGAGAGAACGACATCGTCGCCCAACTGGAGCGGTGTGGACTGTTCTCGGTGCGGTCGGTGCCGTTGGTCCACGAAGGACTGTCCTACGGCGCGCTCACGGTCGTCCGGACGGATACCGGCAGCGACGTGGCAGGACAGTTGGTCGACGAAGTGGCGGCCGCCCTCGCGTTCAAACAGCAGGTCCACCGCCAGCAGGAAGCGCTGGCCGGTGAGACAGTAACGGAACTCTCGCTCCGGTACACGGGCGACCACGTCCTGACAGCCCTGTCGAGGGCACTGGCTGTCGAGGATGGCGACGAGGAAGACGACGAGTTCCCGGAGCTGGTCGTTGAGGAACTGCACGCCGAGGGTGGCCCCGGTTCGACATACCTCGTCAAGACGGCTGATGTGGACGCCGAGACAGTTCGGGCGACTGCAGCGGAGCTCCCGTCGGTCACAGCGGCGACCGTCGTCACCGAAACGGAGACGACTGCGATCGTGTCGATTCGTGCCGAGACAGGGTCGATCAGGGGAGTTCTGGGCGGGTACGGCGAGATACTGCGCTCGATTACCGTCTGTGACGGCCGTCTGAATCTGACCGTGGAGTTCCCGCGCCGGACTGATCTCAGTGCCATCGTCGACGCCGTACAGGACCACTGGCCCGAGGTGACCATGTACGCCTGTACCGAGCGCCCCGTCGACGACGACCACCCGAGCGCGTTCAGCGGGCTAACGAAGAAACAGGAAAACGCACTCCGGGCGGCCTCGCTGTCGGGCTTTTTCGAGCGCCCACAGCAGGCCAGTGCCGAGGACGTGGCCGAGACGCTGGACTCCTCGGCCTCGACGTTCCTCCATCACCTGCGCAACGCCGAACGGACCGTCTTCGAGGACGCCTTTTCACACGACCTGAGACTCGACTGAGTCGACCCCGTGCGGTTGTGTTCACGTACTGGTTACCTCGTTGTCACTGTTGCGTATATATGCAAGCCATCTTTACACCGATATGCTGCGTAGTTGCCAGCAACGTGTCTTTGGTACCGTGTCTCTATGGGAGTCGTTCTGTGGTCACGAGCCTGGAGTGTCCTGACGGCCGACGGCAGCACCCATGGACGAGCGGTCGAGCGCGCCCGAGACGGACTGCGAGGCGGCCCCAGTTCGGGCGGTGGTCGGTGTGACTCGCACGGCCGGCAGACTGCTGGCGGTGTATCTCGTCGGCCTAGTCGGCCTGGCGATGCTGGTGACCGGCACTGGTGTCGTCGGCGTCGCATCGGCGGCGGGCAACACGGCTCCGGACTGTAGCACGGTGAGCTACAACGACGGTGACAGTGACGGGAAACTCGACGTCGACACCATCGACCGGCTCCAGTGTATCGAGAACGAGGGGGTGGGCAAAGAATACGAGCTCACGGACAATATCGACGCCAGCGGGACGAGTAACTGGAACGGCGGCGATGGGTTCGCCCCTATCGGCGACTCCGGAACGAAGTTCACGGGGACTTTCGACGGGAACGGACACACCATCACGGGCCTGTACGTCGACCGGTCAGGTAGTGACGATGTCGGCTTGTTCGGATATGCCGGGTCGGGGACAACCGTGGAGAACGTCGGTCTCGAGTCGGTCGATGTCACGGGAGCCAATTCAGTCGGTGCGCTTGTCGGAACGACGGAGGGAACGGTTCGAGAGTCACACGCGACCGGGCCAGTTAGCGGCGACGAGAACGTCGGCGGCCTGGTCGGTGAGAATCTTGATGGGAGGGTAACCCGCTCATACGCGACGGGAAATGTGATCGGCACAGGCAGAGCGGGCGGGCTGGTCGGGTGGACGCGAAACGGGGGTACAGTGGCAGAGTCGTACGCGACGGGGACAGTCGACGGTAACGTTGCCGGTTCTCTCGTCGGTGAAACTAACTTCCAGGTCAGCGTGCGAGACTCCTACGCTACGGGCTCGACGTCCGGCAACACCTACGAAGGCGGGCTGGCCGGATATAGCTACGAAACCGATTGGAGCGACTCCTACTGGGACAAGGGAACCACAAACCAAGGGAGTGCGTTTGGGTACAGTGGTAGTAATACTAGGACCAATCTGCAAGGATTTGGGTCGACCGGCGACAGCTCGCCCGCTCCGGAGATGCAGGGGTCCAGCGCCTCATCGAACATGGGTGGGTTCGACTTCACGAACACCTGGGAGACAGTCGAGAGCGGCGACGCCGATACCACCGGGGACGGCTACCCGATTTTGCAGTCAGTCGACCGCCAGGCCCAACTGGACGCCCAGAACGTCAACGCCTACGCCGGCGGTGACGGAAGCGATGGCGACCCGTACGAGATAGCGAACTGGCACCACCTCGACAACGTCCGCCAGAACCTCGGCGGGGACTTTGTCCTGACGGCGGACCTCAATTCGGGTACCGCGGGCTACAGTTCCGTGGCCAGTTCGTCGGCCAACAGCAACAACGGCTTCGAACCCATCGGTGACTCCAGTACGGGGTTCACAGGCACTTTCGACGGTGACGGCTACGAGGTGTCCGGACTCACAATCGACCGAGCCTCGACAAGTCAGGTAGGCGTGTTCGGCTACATCGGGAGCAGCGGCCTCGTCAGGGGCGTGATATTCACCAGCGTCACCATCACCGGGAGCGATCAGACGGGTGGAATCGTCGGCCGGAACGCTGGTGGAGACATCGTCGAGACGCGGGTGACTGGTTCGGTCAGTGGCGACAGATACACTGGCGGCGTCGTCGGCCTCTCCAGCGGCGTCGTCAGACGAACTGGGTCGACGGCGAATGTCTCCGGCTCAGGGAATCAGGCAGGTGGACTCGTCGGCGAAAACCGAAACTTGATCGAGCAGTCCTACGCGAAGGGTAGTGTCAGTGGTTCGTTCGATGTCGGTGGCCTCGTCGGGAAGAACGACAACGGCGCCAACGTGAAGAACTCGTTCGCGACCGGTAGCGTCTCGGGAACCTCCACACTCGGTGGACTCGTCGGGAACAACGCCGGCTCAGTATCCAACTCCTACTGGGACGCAGACGTGAACGGAAACGGGCAAGACAGTGACAGCACAGGGTCCTTCGACGCCACCAGCCTCATTACTACCCAGATGCAGCGGTTCGCCCCACAAGTCAATATGGGCAATCTCGACTTCGACTCGGTCTGGGTCGTCACCACCGACTACCCGCGACTCGCTTGGGAAGGAGCGACGGCGCTCACCGTCGACAGCGTCGAGGCTACCAGCCCGACCGTCGCCGAGGATGGGTCGGGTACGATCACTGTGACTGCCAAGGAGAGCGGAACTGACGCCGGCGAGGGTGTCACCATCGAAATCGTCGACGACGACGGCCTGGACGGCTTCGCCACGAGTGACACGAGGGTCACCGACACCGACGGGGAGGCGACATTCACCTTCGACGAACCCGACGACGGCACCTACACCCCCGAGTTCGCGTGGGCCGATGATACGACCGTCTCGGCGGAGCCGACCGTCACCGTCCAGAACGCGCCCGAAGTCACCGCTATCGACCGGTCGAGTGGCGAATCGAACCCCACCAACGCCGACAGCGTCGAGTTCGTCGTGCGCTTCTCCGAGGGCGTCAGCGGCGTCGACACGGGCGATTTCACCGCGACGGGGGTCAGCGGTGACGCGAGCGGAGATGTGTCGCAGGTCACCAGTGTGGCTGTGAACGCGGTCACGGTCACGGTCGGTTCGATTTCGGGCGACGGTGACATCCGGCTCGATCTGGACGACGACGACGGCATCACCAACGGCAACGGCGTGCCGCTGGGCGGTGACGGCACCAGCGGGACTGCCGACGGCAGTTACGCCAGCGGCGAGACGTTCACCGTCGACAACACCGACCCCGGATTCAGTGCTGGCACCAGCAACAGCGTGTCGGTCGACGAGGAAAGCACAGCGAGCGATTTCCTCGACGTGGATGCCGGTGACGACGGTCCACCGGGCACGGAAGTCTCGGCGTACACGCTGTCCAGTGCTGCCAGCAGTGATGCCAGTGTTTTCAGCATCGACAGCAGCACTGGGAAGCTATCCCTCGATAGCGCACTGGACCACGAGAGTCCCGCAGACGACGACGGCAACAACGACTACGAACTCACCGTCACCGCGACCGACGACGTTGGCAACACGAACACCCAGACCGTTACTGTCGGCGTGACCGACGTGGACGAGCCACCGACCGCACCCGACGACAGTTCACAGAGCACCGACGAGGACACCACCGTCTCGGTCGCCGACGGCGACAGCGCCGACCTGCTGGTGCTGGCGAGCGACCCCGACGCCGGCGACACGCTGTCGCTCGACACCGTCGACGGAAGCAGTTTCAGCGACGGAAATCCCGTCACGCTCGACTCCGGTGCGACCGTCACGGTCGAGAGCGACGGAGGTTGGACCTACGACCCGAACGGCCAGTACGAGTCACTCGCAAGCGGCGATTCCACGACGGATACGTTCACCTACACGGTCGCGGACAGCGACGACGACACCGCGCAGGGAACGGTCACTGTCAGCATCACTGGCGTCAACGACGACCCCACGGACATCAGCCTGACCAGCACTAGCGTCGACCAGTCCGATGGCACCGACGCGGTAGTCGGGAGTCTCTCGGCCACGGACGTCGACGACAGCAGCCACACGTTCTCGCTGGTCGGCGGGACCGGGGACGCCGACAACGACGAGTTCAACATTGGCGGCGGCGACCTGCGCGCGGACGACGCCGGGTCGCTCACCGAGGGTGACTACGACGTTCGCCTCGAAGCCGACGACGGCAGCGGGGGAACATACCAGAAAGCAGTCACCGTCAGCGTCACCGACGGCATCGCACCGACCATCGCGTCGAGCACGCCGGCTGACGACGCAACTGGCGTCAGCGAGGGCGACGACATCACGATCACGTTCAGTGAGGACATCGCCTTCGGGTCTGGGAGTGTCACACTCCGAGAGGACGACGGCGGCTTCGGTGACCGGGAGGCCTTCGACGTGAGCAGCGACACTGGCAGCGGTGACGGAACGGTCTCGATTTCCGGACGCACGCTGACGATCACTCCCACGAGCAACTTCGCGTCAGACACGGAATACGCCGTCCGGATTGATGCAGGTGCACTCACTGACACCGCCTCGTCTCCGAACGACTTCGGCGGCATCAGCGACGACACCACCCTGAGCTTCACGACTACTGACTCGACACCGCCGACCGCAAGCGCTGGGCCGGACACGACCATCGACGAAGGACAGTCAGTGAGTTTCGATGGGACTGGCTCGATGGACAACGTCGGCATCGTCAGCTACGACTGGGACTTTGACGACGACGGGACGACCGCGACCGGGCAGACGACGAGTCACACCTTCGACAGCCCAGGTACCTACACCGTCGAGCTGACCGTCACAGACGCCGCAGGCAATACCGACACGGACACTGTCGAAGTCACCGTTGAATCGGCTAGCAGCGATGGTGGCAGTAGTAGTGGGAGTAGCGGCTCCACCGACACTGGCGGCGATCAGTCTACTGCCGACGATTCCAGCATTGGGACCGAGACCGTCGTCAGCGGCACCCAGTCTAGCGACGCTAGCGTCTCGTTCACCGTTAATGCTTCCGACGATGACGGCCCAATCACGCTCGACCTCAGCGAGACCGACGCCGACGGGACCGATGGCGAGGACGAGAGTGGCGGGAACGACGACAGCGAAGGCGAGGGTGAGAATACAGTCTCCGTCGACAGTCTGTCGATCACCCCGACAGAGAGCGGATCCCGCGAGTTCGATATCTCGGTGCGCGAGTGGGACGCCGACATCGATACCAGCGAGCGCGCGACAGAGTCCGACGACACTGGGACGGACACAACAGACGTGTCCGATCCGCAGGGAGCAACCGACGGCGACCGCGCCCACACGGATCCACGGACATTTTTGATCGAGACCGGCTTGTCCCCGCTGGGCTACGTCGAAGTGACCCACACCAACCCCGACTCGGACATCGACAGCGTCACGTTCCGCTTCCGAATCCGGAAAGATGCCCTGAACGAGAGCGATGTCGACCCGAGTGGTGTGGCGCTCTATCGCAACGGAACAGACGGGTGGACGCGCCTCCCGACCGACGAAGTCGGTGAGAACTCCACCCACTATGTCTTCGAGGGGACATCGCCCGGGCTGTCGCTGTTCACAATCGCCTCGGCGCAGCCAGCGTTCGAGGTCATGCGTGCCAGCAGCCGGTCGGAGACGCTCACCGCCTCCGAGGCAGTCACTGTCAACGCGACCGTCCGCAACCTCGGCGGTGCGGCTGGGACTTACACGGCCGAGTTACGAGCTAACGGGACAGTCGTCGCCACTAGCGATGTCGACCTCGCTTCGAATTCATCGCGGACTGTATCGCTCTCGTTCACGCCATCGGACCCCGGCGAGTACACGCTGACGGTCGGCACTGTGTCTGCCGGGGCCGTCTCGGTCCAGTCGGACGAGACGCCGGCTGAGTCGACATCAGCAGACCAGACGCTAACCGAGCCAACACCAGCAGAGCAGGAGACCACACAACAGGCCACCGTCGCCACAGACAACTCAAGCCAGACAGCAAGTGCCAACGGAACAAGGGAGACGACGACCGACGCGAGTGGCCCTGGATTCGGCGTTCTTGTGCTGATCGGTGCGTTCCTGATCGTGATCGTCTTCTTCCGGCGGCGGTCGTAACTTGAGTCCATGATAAGACCTGCTGTCGAACCAGGGCTTCTGGCGACCCGCCAACGAGGGTGGTATCGACGTGGCGACACGGCGGACGCTCCTGCGACGGTCACGGCAGACACAGACGGGGAGGCCGACATCGTCACCAATCTGGCGCGGTGTGGACTGTCTTCGGTCTAGTCAGTGTCGCTTAACCACGAGAGGCGATCGGGGAGGATAACAGTCCACCTCTGGTCTGTATCACCACAAACTGAGTCTTGAGTGTGGTGAATCTAGTATCTCGTAGTGCCACCAACTCGTGACTCTCGACGCGCTGTCTATCGACGAGTTGCACAGCGTCCCCATATCGACTGGCCAGCGTACGATTCGACACCGCTGTACGATCGAACGTCGCTCGCTGGACTGGAATCCGATATCCGGACAGTGTCGGAGATGTGGTTCGACCACGAGAGCCACGACTCGGTCGAGGAGTTCGTCTGTGCACTCCCCTTAGCCTACTTCCGGTTCAGTGCCCACGACTGGTATGAGGGGTCGACACGCTACCAGATGGCCACCCTCTTTCGGGTGTTCGTCCTGCAAGAATGCCACGGGTGGGAGCACGAAACCGCACTCGTTGGCTACCTCAGGAACCGCACTGAACTCCGCGATAAACTGGGGTTCGAGACGATCCCGTACCAATCGACACTGTGGCGAAGCTGGCACGAGCGGTTCACCCCTGACTTCCGAGAGACTGTCGAGACAGCGGCTCGAACGATTCTCATCAAAGCACAGAATGCAGGTGTGGCGGTTCCGCGTGAGCCGGCACGAAAGCTCCGATACCACGGGAACGAGTCTGGTGAGTCAGACCCGAATGATCAAACTACGTTGGAGCAGGCAGAGAAGATCACCGGACACGTCAGCCGCATCGTGTTCCCGGCGTTTTCGCTGGAACGTGGCGAGGGCTGTGAGATACACGAGAACGCCTACTGGGACTTACAAACGTATCTCGGACTTCGCGAGCGGCTGGCTGCGAACGAAGGGGCTCGCAGTTTTGTCTACGAATCGACTCGGGATCGGACACCGCTGGGCCACGCCCATCGCGAGCACATCCGCGACCTCTCGGTTGACCAAGTGCGAGAGATGTACCGGCAGGCCATCACTCGGCTCCTGAACGAAGTTGCGGAGACAGAGCAGTTCTTTCGAGCGGGGATCGTCGCGATCGACATCACCGAGGACGACCCCTTTACCGGTGACCGCACGGGTCACGAGGACGAAATCATCGGAACGAAAGAGAACACCGACGAGTACGCCTACCAGTGGGCCACCGTCCAGTTAGTCGGGAACGCCATTCCGGTTGTACTGGACGCACGGCCAGTTCGAAAGGGGGAGTCACGCTTGGAAATCGTCAAGGACCTCTTGGATTCTGCTGAAGAGATGGTACACGTTGATAACGTGCTGATGGATCGGGAGTTCGACAGTCAGCACGTCCTGGAGATGCTCAGCCAGCGTGGCCTGTCGTATGTCGTTCCCAAGCGGATGCAGACCAGCGAGAAGGCTCAGGCGAAGCGGCTGCTTCAGCGCGACCAAGACCGATACGAGACCGGCCGAAAGCTCCACCTCGGGAAGAACGAATGGCACGAGACCACGCTGATCTACCGCCGGAAAGAAGACTCCGAGTACGACGACCATCGGCAGTACTCGGTGTTTATGACGAATTGCGGGAGCGGGCATCTCACGGAGTACGGTTACCGGTGGGAAATCGAGAGCGGATACAAGTCGATCAAACGCTTCATGGCTGCTACCACGTCGAAGAATTTCGGGCTTCGATTCTTCTACTTCGCGTTCTCGTGTCTGCTGTACTCGATCTGGCGAGCCGTCGATTTGCTGGTGCAGGTCCAGTTGACTGGTGAGTACGAGCACTCGCCGATGGTGACGGCAGATAACACACTGACGCTGCTGAAGAAGGAAACTGGAATCGGGTAGTGAGGTGCTCTATTCGGGTCAGCGTGCCGTCTGAGTGGCTACGCTACTGGAGGTCTCGAAAATTTGCCCATATAGTTGGAAGTATGACAAGACTAGCCGCTTGGGGAGCTATCTGGGGCAGGTTCTGCTGACCGAATCGGTCAAATTCACGCATCACAGCCCCTCTAAAACCGCTATAGTCTCAACTTCCCCCGGCTCAGTTTTGATATAGCGATATATAATTTATAAATCCGGTTTCTTGTCTATTAACACTACTACCGCCAGAATTCGGAACTTTAGGCAAATAAGCGTCTGGACGTGATTACACGAATAATCACGACCAGTTTGAAGTACCCCGACGCCGTCGGTGAAGCACGAATGCTGCAACCCCCTCACAACGGCGCTTCCCCCGGGTAGAGCCGACAAGACCGGGCTCCGAGTTTGCTCTGACTCTCCTCAGCCGGGGTCGAGGCGATGGCGAAGAAACGCACTCGATATAGAACTAATGACCTCAACCTATATTAAGACAAAGCGCGAACGGTGTTGTATGTCCGAAGACGAACCGAACTCCGAGGGCCTAATGGAACGCCAAACCACGGGCGAAGACCGCGTGAGGATGACCGCCCGGCAGCTTTCGGAGCCTCAGACGGCCAACTGGATCGCCTCGGAAGCGGGCTGGTCACACGAGCCGACCAAACGCGTCCTCGATCGGCTCGTCGACGATGGCATCCTCCACCGTGACGAAAGCGGTACTCACACCACGTATTACCCAGATTATCGCCGCCAAGCGATGCAGGAGGCGATGCGGCTTCGAGACAGCGGGCACACTGTCGAGGAGCTTACGGACCGTCTCGCCGATATGAAGACGCAGATTCGCGACTGGGAGGGCGAATTCGGCGTCGAGTCACCGAATCAGCTTCGCGGAACGCTCGCTGACGAGTCCCTTGACGGTGACGAGGAAGACCGTCGCCGTGAGATTGCCCGCGAGTGGGAGCACCTTCAGCGTCGTATCCAGATCGTTGGCTTTGCCATCCGCGAATGGGACTTCCTCGCTCCGACGACAGAGTCTGCCGAGGCCAGCAGCTAACGGATGTCGGTCCCGCATCCAGGTGGTGACCCGAACGCGAACCTCTACGCCCAATTGAAGCGGGACGTCCTCGACCGTGTCCCCCAGATCACGGCCGTCGAGTACGTTCCTGACGATATCGAGGCCAAGCAGCTGCGGGCGGTTTTTGATCCAGCCCGCCTTAATCCCCCAACGGGCCCTGATTCGCCGGAACTGACCGTCAAGTGGTATCGACAGGACCCTCACGACTGGTTCCGTATCAACTACACCGATCCGAACACGGGCTTTCACGCCGGCTGGCACCAGGACGAGGACCCTCCCGATCTCGGACGGGCGCATTTCCAGTACTCTGCCGCCAATACGGAGGACCGCTGGGGGATCACATTTGAATACGAGACTCCTTCCCTGATCCTCTGGGAAATCGTCGAAACGCTCTTCGAGGACGTCCGTCCGACTTACCAGTACGCGAACGAGGAACGATGACACCTCGAGAACGCACTAATCAGTCACTCGCGAGTTCCTTCGAGCGCTACCTCCAGGACAAGGGGAAAGGCCGCGGCGGCGACGGTGGGAACTATCGACGTAACGCTGCACGCGAGCTTGAACGGTTCGCCGAGTGGGCCGCCGGCGACCGCGGCGCCGACGACTGGACCGGGATCGTCTCCGACGACGTCGACCGCAAACCGACCTTCGACGATCTCGACGAACGCGTGTTCCGGGAGTACGCCCGACATCTCGGTGGAGATCGGGGACTCAAGCAGAACACGGTACAAACCTATTACCGCTATATCTCTGCCTGGTGTGGGTGGTGTGTCAACGAAGGGTATCTCGAGGCGCATTACGCGCAGCGGGCGAGTGCGATGGCGCCGTTACCGGAGGACGACGGCCGCAAGCCCGGCGACCAGCAGGCCTGGACGTCTGAACAGCGCCACGCTCTCACCCGCCACGTCGACGAACGGGCCCGCGACGCTGTCGAGGCGTACACGACACTCCCAGAGGATACTGACCCCCTCGACAAGCAGCGAGCGCGCTACGTAGCGCTGAAGGCGACTCGTGACCGGGCTCTGGTGTTCGTCCTCGCGTACACCGCTGTCCGCGTTGGCGAACTCCTCCGAGATCCAAACGACCCGCGCCGGCGCGGCGTCCGCTGGGAGGATCTCTCCCTCGACGACGGGAGTATGGACGTCTACCGGAAGAAACAGCAGTGGGACGCCGCGAGTCTCCCCGATCCAGTGATTTCTCCGCTGCGAAGCTATCGCCAGCTGATGGACCCGCCGACGGAGCAGTGGCCGGTGTTTCCGACGTTCGACCAACGGACGCTCGCAGAGCTCGTCCAGGATGACCTCGCCGATCGAGGGGAACGCCCAGAAGCAATCACTGAACGCCGTGCGGAGTACGCTCGCGACCTGCTGCTGGCGCTCGATGAGGACATTCGGCCTCCATCGATCACGACGGACGGCGCACGGTCGATTCTCCAACGGCTCTCAGAGGCTGCAGAGATCGACATCGACCATCCGAAACACGACTATCTCGCGCCCCACGGTGGTCGACGTGGAATGGGCGAGGTGCTAGTCCGCGCGTTCGGGTACACTGTTGCGGCTCGCTATCTCGATAACTCGGAGGAGATGGTTCGTGAACGGTATTCGCATATTGAAGCCGGTGAATTGGGTGATGTCGCAACTGAAGCACTCGAACAGATCGATTGACGCAAGCGTTTATACGGGAGGAGAACCTAGATTAGGTTAACCAATGAGCCTTGACCAAGCGGTTGACGAAGCGCTCGCGACGTACAATATGTCGCGCAGCGAAGAGGCCGAGGAAACGGGCCGAACAGTCGCCACGCTTCAAGACTAGTAGAACCGCTTAGTTGAGGTCTCGGATTTTTTCGGCGAATTCTGCTTTCGAGAGGCCAGACGTCTCTTTTAGCTCCGGATAGCCGGCACGTTCGACAGCCTCCTCAACAAACGTTACCCAGAGATCTTCGTGCTTCTCCGCGTAGGCGATTTTCGCCTCACTTGGGTACATATCCAACTCGTATTCAGTCAGATCGATCTCGACTGCGTGTTTTCGCTCAAGCGTCCGCGCACCGAAGCTATACAGGTGCTTGAAGAGGACGTTCTTCCGTCGAACGGTCAACAGTCGCTTCGATTCGTTGATGTACTCGTTCACCCACTCTCGCCAGTCGTAGGATTCTGGATCGGTCTCTACAGAGGTTTCCGGCATAGCGAAATCCGGATTCAGTCGCCGGAGGTAGAACTGAATCAGCGCAACAGCGGTTCGATGGTTGGCATTTGGAAGCGCGTGCTTGAGGATCAGGTTCGAGGCGAGTCGGCCCGCTACGTCTGTTGCTGATCCTTCCCACGACGTCCGGTCGAGAACGTCCGGCAGTGCATCGACGTCGATATTCTTGTACGCCTCAACGGGAGTTCCCTCTTCTTCTTCGTTCTGAGCGATAAGTGCGCGGTAAATCTCGAGAAGACGAACGATGATGGTACTGTTGTCGGCACTCATCTCTGAGAGCGACTCGTTCAGGTTAAAATCAATCTCTTGAACAGGCCCACCGCCGACGCGGGATGTGTAGATGACGTAGAACGGTTCGTCGATATCGTATTTCTGGACCTTCACAGCGACGTCGTCGCCGTAGTCGACGATCTTCGAGACGATTTTGGCAGGAGCTGGATGGACGAAGTCAAGGGAGAACTGCTTGTCGCCGGGGTGGTGGTAGTAGACGTGGCCCATCTGCGTGCGTATTACTACTCATCTGTGCTTCTTAATCAAGTTCACGAGCGAGATTCTCTTCGAAAAGTCGGTGGACTGCTTTTTTATACTGCTAAGCATGCCGAATACCTATTTCTCCAGTTATGGCCGTCCGTGGTCTGAATTCAGGTGTCTCATTCGTGCGTCTCTCGACGTTGTTCATGTTCATCGTGAGTCAGTTCTCCGCGGGCGTAGGCGAGAAGGGGCTCCTCGACGACGGAAACGGCGAGGTTGTAGAGCTCGAGTAAGCGAGCTGATTCTCATTCTTAACCAACAGATGCCCAACTTTCTCAGTGGATGTTGGTTAAGACTTTTTCTACTAGGTCAACAAGTGATTTGGTTATAATTTATCGGATAAATTTGCACCACTTGGCAGCCAGAAAGCATTTATTCCTCATCCAGCTACCGTGCCAATATGTACCGGGACTCAGCCGGTGCATACCCATACCCGCATGTATGATTACGAGGTCAGTCACCATCGAGGACATCGATGACCTGTACCTGATGTGGAACGACCACATCAACGCCTCCGCCCTCTATCGCCGCGCCCTCCGCGAGGAAATGGAAGTCCGCGGTGTTGACCCCGATGAGCTCCGCGACCTCCTCGAACGGGCCCGCGAGCAGGGCTACACCCTCGAAGAGATCGCAGAGGACACCAACCGATTCGACGACCTCCAGTCGCTCGTCGAAGAGCAGCAGAACCAGCCAACGGCTGGAGACGCCACCGATGATTGACCCGCTATGTCACAGGACCAGACTCCCTCCGACCCTGAGCGTAGCACTGACACCGAGTCACCGCTGACTGGGAAAATCCCTCGGCAGGCAGCGCTCACCATCGTCCTCCTGAGCCTGTTTGCCGTTCAACCGGTTGCAGCCCAGAGTAACGCGGTCTGTAGCGCAGACAACCTCCCGAGTATGATTGAGGGGTTCTTCCAGCTGACCACCGCGCTGGGGATCGTCGGCCTCGCAATCGTTTGGCAGGCTGACTCCCTTATCGAGATGTTCACCCTCAATCCCGAGCAGAAGAAGGGGCTCAAGCGCCACAAGCGTTCGGCGATGAAGTCCGCGGTCGTCCTCGTCGTCCTCGGCCCGCTCTACACCGTCGCCGGGTCAATGATGGGCCTCCCGCTGGCGCAGTGCGTCGACCTCGTCCCCTGGTAAGCACTCCACAGCACCGTTGCGAGCCCTATGAACCACCGAGAGCTCTCCGTGCTCATGGCCGGCTTGCTCGCGACGAGCCTAGTCACGGGTATCGTCGCCGCTGACCCGCCACGACCAGGTACGGAGGGGAATGGGCTCACGGAAAACGAGTCGGCAACGCTGTGGTCACGTGATGCGGACAACTACATCAGCCAAGAAGAGTACCGCCAGCGCTACGGCGAGAACCGCTCCGCCGTCCATCAGGTCGCCAACGGGACGGACGTTACGTTCAAACGACCGCCGGCGACTGCGGCGACGTGGACGCGGAACGACTTTGAGGACCTCGACGCCGGCGGCCCAGATACGTCCGTGCATCCGCCGCACGCGGACCTTGAGGACGGCGTCTTCATCGAAGATGCTCACGCAACGATCTTCGCGGTCCAGCCCTCCACTCGTGGACACCTCGAGTCCGGTGAAACCCCACTCTATATCGCACCGAATGGGACGATGCGCGGGTTCGTTGATTACCGCGTTCGCGTCCCCAACGGGAGTTCCTCCGGCAACACAACTATCTCATGGTCGCTCACGGAGCACGAGATCGAAGAAGTCCGGTTGAAGAAGGACGGCGAGACCATCGCCGAGCGTGACGGAGCCCATACGCCTGTCCTCGACTACCAGATCGAGGACGACTGGAGTGCGAATCTCACGCTGGAAGCGGAGATTAGCGTCCGGCTGAAGAAAACCGTCAGGACCGACCTGGGTGACCGGACGGACGTCGACGTCACCTATCGGACGGAATCACACAACGTCTCCGATTCGATCGCCGTCGAGATCTACGACCTCTCGGCGTACCCCTACTACGCCGAGTATCCGAACGGCGAAGCCGGCGTGGCCATCTTCCAGTCGCGGCCGTGGCAGGGGTACACGCTCACGGAGGACGGTGAGGCACGGGTCCGTGGCATCTGGCGGTTCTACACCGCTCGGAACACCAACTGGGACACGCTCGTCCGGTCGAATCGCACGGATAGCGCCACCGTCGAGTCGGACGCGATTCCGGTGTACGTCCACGCCTATCCCTCGCGGATCGGGCCGCGTGCCGAGCCGGTTCGAGACGGGCCGGAACTCATCGAGACCTGGGGGACTGACCGCCCGTCTCCGGTCGGCACCATCGGTGAGAACATCAATATCGACATCGTCAACCAATCGTACACGACGACGTACGGCGTCGCCGTTCGAGCTGAGAACGTCGATCGAGAGGCGCTCCATGTTGCGGGAATCGTCCGGGGCGTGAATGCGTCAATCGTCGAGTCGGATGCCGGCTCCGAGCGACAACTCCACCGCAGCAATCTTACTGTTAAGGTTATCCAGCAGAATCAGTCGCAAGCGACGCTCAGGGTCGAACTGCGGGACAATCAAACTGGTGCGCCGATTGCGCTTGACGATAGCCGTCAGTATCCAATCGGCGGCACCACCCGGAACGGGTACATCACGGTCGCAGATCAGCGCGTCGAGACCAACGCCTCGGGGGTGGCGATCGTGACCATCGACGAACCGGGCATCTACACGGCTCGGTACCACTCTGGCTCGTGGCTCGGTCACGACCCGGCGTACGTGAGTGATACCGCGACGGCCCGCTGGCACCCTCTAGGAACGATCGACGGCTGGTTTGCGCTGGTGTTCGAGGTCGGCTGGCAGCTCCTGCCGTTCTTCGTGATGTTCTACGCTGGCAAGCGCCTCCTGCGGATGCTCGGTCCAGCAGACATCTTCCAACGCAATTCATGACACGAGATACCCCACCCATCAGTAGGCGAACCGCCCTCCGAACAGTCGCCGGCGCCGCACTCACAACCCTTGCTGGGTGTATGAATACAAATGAGAGCTCCGGAACACCCAGTAATGGGTCTCCATCTCAAAATGACCAAGGTCCACTTCAGCGCGTTGCTGTTGATGGGACAACGGTCGTGGTGGAACTCTCGGAAGACACCGATGTCAGCCAAGTCAATCTCATCCAGCCGAATGGAGAATTGTTCGGTCAACGTGACGTAGCGACAGGAGCACAGCAGGTTTCGTTTGAGATTGGAACGTCATACGCTCCAGGCGAGTATCGCGTTCTCGCACTAGAGGGCGAAGAAACTGTGCAAGAGTCCGCTCTGTCCGTTCAGCCGAATCTTAGCATCGTGGAGATGGGGATCGGGAAGAATCAGCCTGAAAAGATGTGGAATAGCTCGAGTGATAAAATCTCAAAAGAGGCCTTCGTATCTGTTGAAAACCAAGGGAATGGCCCGGATGCGATCACGCAGCTCCTCTTTATTGGAGATGTTCCATATCCCTCGGATGAGGAAGGGACGAACTATGATGAAAACGATGATGTCAGTGGCATATACGATCCAGAAGAAGATACAGAGGTTGACGAGGTAGTCATAGAACCGGGAGAGCAGCTCACACTGTACAGTTACCGTTCACCGTTTGCGTTCGTTCGAGGTGAGGGGACTTCGTGTGAGAGCGAAGAACAAACCGGGAGCTTCGAAGTCATTATAGAAACACGAGTGGGGACAAACCGAGTTTCCAATACTTACAGTATCCACTACTCCGCGTCAGAGGAATTCGATAATTGCGAGATTACGATTAGTGAGGACTAACTATGGTGGACCTGATTGATGTCGTCCTAGAGGGGTTCAAAGACGTCGTCGATTGGGTGATCTCCCTCTTCATGGAGGGATTGAACACTGGTTATGAAACCCTCACTGAGGAGATGTTCGGGACTCCAACGCCCGAAACCGACGGTGCATTTGTCTTTGGTGCGCCAACAAACGGACCCTGGCCTGCAATTCGGGATGCGTTGGTCGGAGGTGAGATTATGCTCATCTCATTACTCCTTCTGGTGATGTGTATTCAAGGGCGACACACAGTTCGGATATTCAATATCGGAAGTGTATACGAAGCGAGACGGACAAAGAAGACTGCGTGGGTTGGCGCGTTTCTTATCATCAGCTGGTACTGGGTCAGTGTTCTTGGTCTCTACATCGTCGACGGGTTCACCATCGCATTGATGCCGAGTCTCGAAACCCTGGGTGATGCGATGCTGAATTTTCTCAAAGAATCTCTGACCAATCCCGGGCTTGCATTCGTGTTCGCAATTGTTGGTGGCCTCTCGATGTGGGCACTTGAGGCCCTCTACTATATTCGAGAGGTATTGCTTTACGTGTATGTCTACGGGATGCCGATAGCGTTTGCTCTCGCCTATGGTAATGTCCCAGTCCTTTCGGACATCG
Source organism: Haloplanus salinarum (assembly GCF_009762275.1). NCBI lineage: Archaea > Methanobacteriati > Methanobacteriota > Halobacteria > Halobacteriales > Haloferacaceae > Haloplanus > Haloplanus salinarum. The sequence continues at coordinate 17,563 of NZ_CP034344.1, forward strand.
CGATGGGATTCTCCAAGCGGTTTGTTCCTTTGGCGGTTCTACCCCTCCCAGCAGCAGTCGTGTTCAAAGGATACGATTTGCTGTATTCGGAAGGGGCCCTCACGCCAAATAGTGCGTTTCTGAAGTACCTGGTTGCCGCGTCACTGCCGCTTATCGCGCTCTATATCACTTGGAAGACGTTCAAATACGCAACCCCGCTGACGGCGAAAGTTATCGGCGGCGCCACCAAGGGCGCAGCCCTCATCGGCGGCGTAGCTGCCGGTGCGTATGTTGGGGGTGCCGGCGTCGCGACAACCGCTGCTCGGTGGGGGCCGAAAGCCGCAGCCGGCCATGCCGTTGCACAGAAAGCTGCGGCCCAAGGCGGTCATGGTGAGGGTGGAGATAGTACGCCCTCATACCGACGGACCGAGAACGACCCTGGTGGTACTACGTCGGATACAGCGGGTGAGGAACGCGGAATGGACTTTGATAGAGGTATCCACTAACAATGTCGATAGATCAAGACGCAGCCGCACGGCGCATCATGGACCAGTTCGGCGAGGAGAGTCGCATCCCCTACCTCAACATTGAGGAGGGTGACGTCGGCGTCCTGATCGCCTTTCCGATCGTCGGCCTATTCATCGCCGGCCTCACGGGGATCGAATCGCTCGCACTTCCGTTCGTCGCCGGCGGCTTCGGCTTTGGCGTTGCCATCGTCTACGTCTCTCCCGATCACCTGAACGCGTGGACGTGGACCAAGGACGTCTATCGGTACGTCAAACGGCCGCAGATTACCTTCAGTGCTCCCGAAGACGCTGATGGGAGTACCAACGAGACAGAGCGGAATGAGGGCGGTCTGGCGAACTACACGCCCTTCAAGCCGGACGAACGTACGCAGGACCTCACGAACATCGAGCGAGCGTGGCCGGGCGCAAGAGCCATTCAGCGGGCCGACGGGACGATGGAGGCGTTCATCGAGATCGACCCGGACAACATGGACTTCGCGATGTCCGACGACTGGGCACAGCTCCAAGACGCCGGCGAGGACTTCGCCAACAAAGAGCTGGATTCGAAGCTCAAACTCCACGCCACAACCCGTTCCTTCCCGGTCGAGCAGATCACCGAGACCATCGAAGATCGGCTCACGGACGAAGACGTCACGGAGAACCCGATTTTCCGGGAACTCCTCGAAGAGTACCGGGAGACACGGCCGAAGGAGATGCGTGACCGGGGTATTCAGCAGGTCCGGTACTACATCGGCGTTGAAGTCAGCCCGATAGAGGTCTACGACCGCTTCCGCGACGAGGGCACCCCCGCCGAGAAGCTGACCCAGTTCCCGGTCATCGGGTTCCTGTTCAATCCGTTCGTCACCCGCCGCGAGGACCTCACCGACGTCGAGCGCCGTGCCCAGATGTTCGAGAAGCTCGACAGTCGCGTCAACGACGTTCGTTCCGAATTCATCCAGCAAGCCTCGGGGTGGTCCGCACGTCGACTCAGCACGGTCGAGCTGTTCGTCCTGAATATGGACTTCTGGAACGGCCGCGAACACGACTACGACGAGGCGGAGCGTGTCGTTCGCGACCAATCGATCATCGGCCACTCGCGCCGGGAGGACCCACACGATGCGTAACGTGCTCCTCCAGACAAGTGGTGGCGCGCTTGGCTCCGTCGCCGGGTGGCTCCAGAATCTGACGCCAGCAGAGAGTGCAGTACTTGCCCTTGTAGTGGGTCTCGGCCTTGGCGCCGGCAGTAAGTACCTCTGGGACCGCTTCACTGCGGATGATGAACCAGACGTGGACTTCACCGATGTCCTCGACGAGGAGACACTCGAAGAAGGCGAGGCCGAACGCAAGCTCCTCGACGACATCTCCGAGTCACACAAGACCGTCACCGCGCCCGGAGCTGTCGAGTGGGAAACGCGAGCTGCACGGGTCGGCGAACAGTGGACGACGACGCTGTACATCGCTAACTATGCCGACTATCCCAACGACGGGTATCTGAGTGACCTCTTCGAGATTACCGATGTCCAGTTCGATCTGACGGCCCACATCACGCCGAAAAATCAGGAGCGGGCCCGGAACGAACTGCAGGACATCGCTGACGACCTCCAGGTCGATGCTGACCTCGAACAGAGTATCCGGAGTGCCTACCTGCAGGAACGCGCCAACGAGGCCGCAGCGACGTACAAGGCCGTCGAGAACGGCGCGAACGTGTTCGAGCAAGGGATGTTCATCACCGTCCGGGCCGACGAGAAAGACGAACTCAGAGATGCCGTCCAGACGGTCAAGAGTGCCCTCCGCGACGATCCGGCGAACCTCACGCCGAAGACCGCAATTTGTCGGCAGGATCTCGCTCTCCAGTCCGCCGCGCCCATCGGCGACAACGAGTTCGGGCGGACGTCGATTGCGCTCGGCGGCGCCGTCGGCGCGCTGCTGTCCTCGCCGCACAACGCGACGATCCTCGAGGAGGGTGGCGTCGAGTTCGGGATTCACAAAGACAACCAGAGCCCGGTCGTCATCGACTCGTTCGCGCGGGACAACGGGTACGCGATGTTCACCGTCGGCGACACCGGCTCCGGGAAGTCGTTCAGTTCGAAACAGAACTTCATCCGGTCGATCGAGCAGAGCAAGGACCGTATCGGCATCATCCTCGAGCCGTTGAACAACTGGGCGGGGGTCGCCGAAGCGCTCGATGCCAAACGCATCACGGTCGGCGGGACGCTCGGCCTGAACCCCTTGGAGATTCGGGAGACGCCCGAGCACGTCCAGCGGGCGATGGGCGAGGACGCGAGCCCGTTCAACGAGAAGCTCGACGACGCGATGAGCTTCCTCACGAACTTCTTCGCGCTGCGGGGCATCTCGCTGGGTGACCGCCGGACGACGCTGGAACTCGGACTCAAGCGAGCGTACAAGCGCAACGGCATCACTGACGACATCTCGACGCACGACAACCCGAGCCCGACGATTCAGGATATGATGGACGTCTTCGAGGAGATGGTCAACGACCCCGAGGAGTTCGTCGTCCGGTCCGACGAGGAGGCGGGGAAGATCAAGGAAGACGCGACGTGGCTCCTCGACCAGCTCCGCCCCTTCGAGGACGACGGTCGGCACGGTAACCTGGGTCAAGAATCGGACTTCGACATCCGCGACGAGAAGGTTATCTACCTCGATCTCGCCCAGCAGGAGGGTAGCGTCGACAGCAGCACGGCGCTGACGATGCAGCTGCTGATCTCGCTGGTGTACGAGCGGGCGAAAGTCTCGGAGAAGGAAGTCGTGTTCTACATCGACGAGGCACGCTACATTATGCAGGACGCCGCGAGTCTGGCGTTCCTCGAGACAGTATTCCGCCATCACCGGCACCACGACCTCTCAATCCGGCTGGTCACCCAGACGGTCGACGAGTTCTTCGAGCACGCCGAATCCGAGGCCATCCTGGACCAGTGTGCGGTCAAGCAGTTCCATCGGCTGGACGGAATGGACAAGGAGTGGGCTGACGAATTCGGGCTGAACTACGCGCAGATGCGGTTCGTTCAGGACGCTGTCCCCGGCAACGAGGACGCCGGCTTCTCCGAAGCACTGGTTGGCGTCGACGGCGAGTGGCGTGGGATCCAGGTCAAAGCGATGCCCAAGGAGAAGCAGGTCATCGACTTCGAGCCAACCGAGCAACGGCGAGCCTCACTCCCCGGGACTGGTGAGAACGCCGTGGACGCGGACGTGCAGGCGTTCCAAGACGAGATTGAACGCCGAGAGACTGACAACGGACAACTCCAATCTGAGCGGACGCCAACAGAGACTGATGGTGGCGCAGCGGGAGGTGACGACGATGCGTGAGTACCTCCGCGTGACGCCTACCTCCGAACGCCTCAATCCGGAGCGGCTGCCGCAGGCACTGGAGAGTCTCCACAAACTGACCTTAACGAACTCGACAGGGCTAGCTGACAAACTCAATCCGCTACACAGCAAAACACCGCTACGATTCGAATTCCTCGCGCTCAGCGAGGGTGCAGACGACCCCGTCGAATTCTACTACGGTGCTGACGACCATCTGGATACGCTTGAGAAACGTCTCCGGTCGATCTATCCCGAGACGTTCGACATCGAGCGTACCAAAGTCGACGTCGCATCCCGACTCGTGCAGCCTGTGGAATTCGACCGAGAGACATTCGTCGATCACTATGAGTCGGGCGATCTCACGTACGAGTTCGGTCCTGACGAGCAATACGAACGTGGGACTGACGAAGACAGTCAAGCGAGGCAAGCAGACGCCCAATCAGTCGCGGAAGGAGGGACGGTCGGCGACCTGTCTGCCGACCACATCATCGAGATCGGAGACACCGCCCTCGAACTCGCCCCACCAGATGCGATTCCCGAGGATGAGCCACTCACGACGCTTGCCAAACCAACGGTGACAACAGAGGGGACGATACTCGCCCGGCCAGCGACCAAGACCGTCTCCCCACTCGGCGTGCGGTGGCAGGGGTCGGCCACTCGGAAACAGGACTGGATGACCTCACTCTCGCCATTCACTGCCGACGACGAAGCAGAACTCCCAGCCGTCGATCAGCCAGGTGGTGCGCTCGCGTCGCTTGTCGACCACCTGATGGAGGCGACAGCACCAGTAGCGTTCCAGGCCGTCTTCCAGCGACGCGAGAGCTGGCAGTCCGATGCCGACCTTCGCAAGGAGGACGTCATCGACGGCCGAGACACACTCGCTCAGGAGATTATTGGCTCCCTTTTCGAACTCGACGATCAGTCGGAGAGCCGGGACAGAAACCAGCTGAGCGACGCCGTTGCAAAACGTGTCGCGGCAATCGAGGCGAAAAATCCGAAGCGGTCGTTCACCGCGAACATCCGAGCGATCGGGATTCCGTCCGGGGACGACGGTCGCGATGATCTCGATGATCGGATGCAATCACTTGTCCCGGTATTCGACCCGCTTGACGGACCGTACTACGAGGTTGCGGCCGAACGGGTACGCGACAGCGGCTTCCGGGCAGCCACGAAAGAACGGAACGCACGAGCGGCGCTGCAGCGGCTCTTGGATCGTGAGATCACGACCGGCCGTGGGACGACCCGACCCGAGTTCGTCCTGAGTGGCCGAGAACTCGCGAATTTCGTACTCGTGCCCTCCTCGGAACAGCTGACTGTCGAGGGGGCACGTGGGACGCGTGCGGAACAGCAGAGTCGGAATCCATTGCCACGCCCCCACCAGGACCTCATGAGTGAATTCCGCGACGGGATGGCAATCGGGTATGCCCTCGACGACACCGGCGAGGCCGAAGACGAGCCGACACACATTCCACCCGGACTGCTGCCCACTCATTACGGCCGGTTCGGAACAACCGGCTCTGGGAAGTCGAAAGCCCTCATCAACGATATGCTGTCGCTGTACGCCAACACCGAGGGGCCGACGATCCTCATCATCCCGAAGAACGACGACATGGCCCAGAATTATATGCGGGCTCACGCGCGTCGGTTCGGAATGACCGACCTCCAAGAGAACGTCGTCCACTTCCCGATCCCGGACGTCCTCCCCGGGTTCTCGTTTTTCGATCTCGAACCGTCGATGGAGAGCGGACGGCGCCGCGAAGACGCCGTCCAACGGAAGGCCGACCACTACGAAGAGATTTTGAAGCTCGTGATGGGAACCGACCGCTACGAGCGGGCGACTGTGGCCCCAACTCTCATCAAGACACTCATCAAGACACTGTTCGACGAGGAATACGGGCGTGAGAACGGGCTCTACCGAGCGTCGACGGACTACTTCGCCCACCGACAGCTCGAACACGTCGTCGACCAGCTCTGGGAGGCCGGGCCACCGAACGAGAACATCGGCGACGCCCCACGGTCGAGCGACGAGGAAGTCACCCGGACGATTCGACGGCAGCTCCAGTTAGATTCGAACACCTTCGCGAACGTGATGGGCGGTGTCGGAAACCGTCTCGCCTACATCTCACAGGATACGCACCTGCGGCAGATCTTCAATAATACCGAGAACCAGTTCGACTTTCGGGATGTCCTCGACGAGGATACGGTCATCCTCTTCGACCTCGGCGACCTCCGCGACGACGCCGCCCGGATCATGACCGGTGTGATCCTGACCAATCTCGATGCAGCTCTCAAGGACCGCAAACAGGCCCTCCCCCAGCACTCGGACGACTACGTCGTGAACTTGCTCGTCGACGAGGCAGCATCGGTCGTGGTCTCCGACATCATGAATGATCTCCTCGAGAAAGGCCGGGGATTCCGGCTCTCTGTTGGTCTGTCGATGCAGTTCCCCGAACAGATGGAGGCTGAAGGTGGGCGGAAGATCTACCTGAATGCTCTGAACAACATCGGCAGTTCACTCATCGGGAAAATCAACGTCGACCGGGAACTGGCGCGAGCGATGGCCCACGAAGAGATGGACCCCGCGGATTTCGCCAATCGGATTCGTTCGTTGCCACGAGGGGAGTGGATCGCCAGCCTGCCAAGCCCGACGTTCGGTGAAACGGGGCCGTATCCGTTCAGTCTCGAACCACTCCCGATTCCACCGGGCCACCCCGAGAGCGAATCCCCGCTCACAGAGCGTGAAGAGGAGCAGTTCACTGAGACACTCTCCTCGATGCACGAGGACATCAATGACGAACACGGTGTGCCGGCTGAGCCAGACACTTCAACAACGAGCACACCTGCCGACGGACACGAGGTGCTCGATATCGCGAGCGACGACCTGGACGTCGCGATTGCGAACGTGGTTCGGAGTCTGCAGCTTCGAGAGGGCTGCCGTGAGGAAAACGGCTGGGTGGCCGTCGAAGCAGTTGACGACGAACTCAGACGACTCTTCGACGACGTCGACGCCGAGCCGCCATCGTATGATGCCCTCGCGGACATCCGAGAACGATCACGATACCTCGATACGACCGTCGATATCGACGCCGACGAGCTCCGCATCCGGCTCACTGACGCCGGAGAAGAGGTCGCGACACCCGATACTGGTGGCGTGCAGGCCGCTGGTGGGAGTGCCCACGACGCAGCACTCCTTCAGATCGAAGAAGAGCTCACCGCACTCGGTTTCACCGTCTCGATCCTCGCACAGGATGGCAGCGAGAAACCTGACGCGAGGGCGAGCCACCCCGACGTTTCCGACCGATTCGCCATCGAAGTCGAAACGACGACACCCGAGAATCCCGCGAAAGTGCTCACGAATCTCCGGAAGGCCCAAGCAGCAGGTGATATCCCGCTGTTTGTCGTTCGACCAGGAAACGACGAAACTGAGTGGGCCGAGCGTGTTGACGGCATTCTCACACCTCCCGTCCGTACCCTCCAGAATGGTGAGACACGGTTCTACACGACTGACTCGAATCTCACGTTCAGCGGTGGAGCGACCGAAGAAGGTGGAGTGACGGCCGTGCGACCGGCGACCGACGACGAGAACGGGACCCAGAACATCTGGCAGCGTGATGGCGACGAGATCGTCCTTCGTGATGCCAGCGGGACGGAACATATCCGCCTCGAGTCGCTGGAAAAACTCTCGAAAGATCGTGTTCCGGCCATCTACAGCTACGACCACGCTGCCGACGAGTACGTCGTTTATGAGCACGGTGAACAACACATCTACGAGACGAAATCGGCGTTCGAGGACGACTGGATTCGGATCAAAAAGCCGTTCGTTCCGGAAGACGAGTTCTCCACCCCAGAGTACAGCTGCGACAGCTACGTAATCGTGATTCTTGCCGATGAGAAGTCATCAGTCGTCTACACGGACGGGACAACGAAACCTCTCACAACCCTATTTGATCACTCAACCGCCCACAATGAATCAGAGGGGGACTCCAAAAACGACGACGAAAATAGTGACCGGGCGGAGACTGACTATCGGGCCGAATCTGCTCCGGGAGAGGATATGCCGGGGGAAGATTCCTCAGAGCAAATCTCCCAAACTAACGGGAGTGAACTCGATCACGACGCGGACGATTTCGAGTCATTCGTTGACGTGTACGTTACCGAAGAAGAGGAGGCGGAACTCCCGAAGGATGATCTCTATAATGCGTATCGGATATGGGCAATCAGACACGACAAAGAAGTTCAATCGAAAGCGTGGTTCTCCCGTTCTCTCGGGGAGTTCGTAACGCATGATACGAGTCGGATTCGTCAAAACGAAACCCGCGTGAACTGCTATACAGGTATTTCGCTCACGGCAGCAGGGCAACAATTGATTGAATGAAGAGAAATCTATGAGGTACTTGAATTCGAGACGGGTTATCAAAAAACCGCCCGAAGGCGTTGCCGGTCAGGGGAAACGACCAGTAACAGCACGAGAGGGTAAGAATCAAGAGTTAATACTCGGTTATGGACCGAGAAAACCGCAAGACGGAACCGCCGGTCAGGGCATCTGGGAGGGGCAACAGTATCTAACATCAAGTGAACATACGAAATCGCAGGACGGCGCTGCTGGTCAGGGGAAATTAAGAAAGGGTACTCCCGCCCGTATCAGCGGTCAGGGGAAAAACCACCAGACGGCGAAGCTGGTCAGGGGTATCACCGAGCGAAAACCAACTAGGATAGAACGGGGGGTCCCCGTTGGGACCAAGGGATTGGATCGAGGAGTAGAATTGAGTGAGTTCTGTGCTGGCTCAGAATTAGTGAGAGCCATGCAAGGTACTGTGAGAACATGAATAAGAATATCATCGACGAACCGGAGGAGATTCCGGAGACGCTACGCGAACGGGACCAGTGGGTGTGCTGGCGCGAAGAAGAGCGGGACGGCAAGCCGACGAAGATTCCGGTGACGCCGGGAGGTGGGGGGTTCGCGTCATCAACAGAGTCGGAGACCTGGGCGAGTTTCGAGACAGCGCTCGACTACACCGAGACGGCACACGCCGATGGCGTCGGGTTCGTGTTTACCGACGACGACCCCATCGTCGGCGTCGATCTGGACGACTGCCGCGACCCGGAAACCGGCGACGTCGACGACGCGGCACTAGACATCATCGAGCGCCTCGACTCCTATACGGAGGTGTCACCGTCCGGCACCGGCTATCACGTCCTCATCAGGGGCGAACTTCCCGACGGGCGGAACCGTCGCGGGAGCATCGAACTGTACGACACGGCACGCTTTTTCACCGTCACTGGCGATCACGTCGAGCGGACACCAACGTGCGTCGCACGTCGACAGGACGCGCTCAGAGCGATTCACCGTGAGTACGTTCAGGAGACAGAGCGTGACACGGCAGCAGAGCCCGAACAGCGTGGTAGCGCTGACGACGAGTCACCGACGACCGGTGCAGCCGGCGTTGACGTCGACCTCGAAGACGATGACCTCCTCGAGAAAGCGCGAAACGCATCGAACGGCGAGAAGTTCGAGCGGCTCTGGAACGGGAATACGGTCGGCTACGACAGTCAGTCCGAGGCCGACATGGCGCTGTGCTGTTTGCTGGCGTTCTGGACCGGTGGTGACCGGACCCAAATGGAGCAGCTGTTCCGCCAGTCGGGATTGATGCGAGAGAAGTGGGACGAGGTCCACTACGCTGATGGGTCGACGTATGGGGAGAAGACCATCGAGCGAGCAATTGCGACTACTTCGGAGTTCTACGACCCGGACGCCGGCGACGATACCGCGGACGAGATCCCCGCCACATCGTCGCCAGACGTCGGCGCTGCTGACTCGGAGCGGAGTCGCGCATATCTCGCCGAGAAGAACCAGATCTTGAGCGACCGCGTCGACGAGCTCGAGGCGACACTCACGGAGAAAACCGAGCGCATCGACGCTCTCGAAGCGGAGGTCAAGCGACTCACTGACGAACTTGCCACCCGTGGCCAGGAGGAGGAGTGCCAGGGCGAGCACGCCGCTACTACGAGTGAGAACAGTAGTGAGTCAGAGTCATCCTCACTGTTGGGTCGGTTATTCGGCGGTCGGTCCAAGTAGCGTTGCGACCGCAGCGGCACGTCTGTCACCCCCGCCAGGGGGCGGCGGGGTACATCACGTGCCCCCGATAGACGATGGCTTCGGAACGTACGACCCAAACGCAGACGGTACAGCAAGCAGCAACCAACTCCGACGGGGAGGCTCCGTGGGCAGACCTCGAGGTGGCGATCCCGAACGACCGCGATCACGCGTCGCTCGTCGCGCTCGTGGAGTGTGCCCTAATCGAGCTGACGCACGAGCACGTGGGGGCAGTCGTCGTCACCCACCAGGTCCGGGGGACAAACCGCACGCAGTACGTCGCCGTCGACGACGTCAGCGAGCAGTTCGAAAAGCGGCACTTCGACGCCCGGCTGGGCTGGCACGAGACAACCGTTCCTCAGGAGATCGTTCGCGACGAACTCGTCACCCAGCTCACCCGGTCGGCAGCCTCACAAGCGGAACGCACACGAGAAGCAGCAGCCAGCGAGCCGGACACGTTCACCGTGAAGCCGGTTCAGGAACTCCGGACTCCATAGGCCACACTCTTAACCAACACTCGGGACCAGTTCTGTCGAAGTGTTGGTTAACGACGTTGCCAGAATTCATGCCCTCAACCCCCGCCCACCGCCCTATCCCTCCGCGACGTTGCCGTTTTCGAGTATCGCGACCCAGGGTCGGACTGACGCCCTCCGACTGGGCTGTTTATCGGCGCCGGGAGGCGTGCAGCGCGCGAGAGCGTGCGCGGCGTGATTCACCATGGTTGGTCCCGATCCTCACGACGACACGAGTGCCGACCACGAACAGCGCGAAACCGAACTCCTCGCACAGGACCGTGACGCCGCGAGCGTCGCGACCGCGGACGTCGACGACGCAACGGCCCGCAGCCTAGTCGACGACCTCATCGACGCGGACGTCGTCACACCCGTTCCCGAGGATCGCGTTCTCGTTCACGAGCCGAGTGTTACTACCTTCGACTCGACGACGCAATTGGCCGTCTTCCACCGTGGCTGGACGGCCGGCCGCGACGCCGACGCGGAGGCGGAGTAATGCAGCAGACGCTTACAGGGTGTGCGTTCTGCGACGCTCCGCCCAGCACCGAGACTGGCGAGGCCCACACCTGGGGGGAAGATGAGCGGGTCACCCACCCTATCTGCGTCGACTGCGCGATCCAGATGGATCCGGATCCCGACGAGCGCGATCGCTACGCCTGCGATGGCTGTGGTCTCGTCGTCGACGCCCTCGCGGCGCTCACGCGTTTCCGTGTGGAACTCGGCCATCTCGAGGGGCCGCTGCAGCTGTGTGCGCGATGTAGTCCTGGCGGGCCCGCGACGTACTGGACGCACGACCTCGATGATCATCTCGTTGAGTGAGACATGTTGCCGACGCTTACACCGTTTCCATGGAGGACCTCGTTGACGAAGTCAACGTCGCGCTTGACCGCGACTAATGGGGGGGTCTCCTATCCAGAGATAGGGAAAGTATCCAATAAGCCGCACCGCTTGGCATTACGCCACAGATTCCGGTATCCCTCGCCGTCAGATCGTCGTCGAAAGACGCTCGATGCGATCAGCGGTTCCCTTGACTGCGTCTTTCTCCTCGAGACGACTCACGATATCCTGTAGTTCAACCGTGGTGTAATCGAGTTCCTGCTGGAGGGCAGGCATAGATTTCGGTTCGTCGAGGGCGTGAAGCACTTCGAGTTCCTCGTATACGCGCTCTGTAATCTCCGCGACCGGCTCATGCAGGGGTGTCCTCACGTTGTGTTGCTCGGTGAGATCGGCCAACGCCTCGTTCACGTATGTTACGAATAGCTCTTGGTCCAAGAGGTCGATCTGCGCGGCGAGTTCTGCTTCGACGACGTCGAAATCGAGGTCAGTCTGCAGCAGCGAAAACATATCTTCGATATCGTCCACCCGTCCGGCGACCGCCTTGAATAGGAAGATGTCCTCTGGGCTCACGAGTTCGACCACCAAGTTGCTGGGGTTGAGGTATCGCTCGCTACGCTTCCGAATCCCGTCAGAAAGAACCAGTTTATCGATTACCTGCTGGTGAAAGATGTCGATTCGACACCCATCATCGTTCTCGAGGATTCGCTGAGCACCGAGCGCTTCGTATTCTTCGTCCGGTTCCCGAACGATATCGTACCCAAGTTCGAGCAGTACTGCTTGGAGCTGCCCGAGGTCATCACCGGATGCGACGATGAGATCGATATCTTTGGTAGTGGTCTTGAGATCCTGGAACGCCATTGCCCCACCGCCGATCAAGAAGACAGTGAGTGGGTCGTCTAGCTGCTCCCCGATGCGCTCGAGTTCCGACCGAATGTACGAACTGTCGAATCGCGCCCTCATGCTGACACCCCGTAGTCCTCAGCCAATTCTTGGAACTCTTCCCACTCGGGAAGTCGAGATGCCCGCTCCTCGCCACTCGTGTCGAGATACGTGAGCAAGTCCTCGACGAGATCGTCGACGCCGTACTTTGTGGCCTGGTCACGCAGTTCGTCACGGTCGACGTCAACGTGGCTGAGCAGGAGCAGACAGTATGACTGGGTACGTGCGCCCGAATCGATTACGAGCATATGACAGCACAGCATCGCCGGCGAGAGATCATTTATCGTCTCTGAATGGAAATAGTATCGACGGTCGCGGGCCAGAAGGGGCAGGTCGTAGGTCTGGAAACGCTCTGGCCCCGTCGAAAGGAAGTCCTCGGCGGTAATCTCATCTGCGGTCTGGACGAGGAACTCGTCGAGTGACTCCCAGAGAATCGTGTAGGTGTCGGTGTGTTGTTCGACGGTCTGGCGATGGTCGTGGTGAACGAGTTCCCGAGCAAGCGTACTCAGTTGTTCGAATCCCTCGTTCAGCACATATGCATCCTCGTCAGTTTCGTAGATGATCCCTCGATGCTGAAGTGGATCGAGGGCGCGATGGACGGTACTCCTGTGAATGTTGGCCCGGCGTGCGAGCTCCATTACGACCCGCGGTGTTTCAAGATAGTAGAGAACGCGGAGCGTCGCACCCGACAACAGTTCAGGCCAGTCGATGTGCGAATACTCTTGGGTGATGTCTGCGAGGAGTTCGAGTGCTTTCGCGTCCGATGGCCGGATCTGCTTTGTTTTCCCTTGTCGACGCGTCTCGATGAGTCCGGTCGCTTCGAGACGATCGACAAGTTCAGACGTGTAGCTGAGACTGCGGTCCAGTTGGGTCGCAAATTCGGAGACTGTCTGCTCACCGTGAAGGATGGTGAGCGCGCGAACCTCGCCTTCGGTAAGCATCTGTTGCGTAGATACGAACCGATATTTAAATAACTTCGCTATCTCGCAACGAGTATGACTGACTCAGCTGAGATTGCTGGGTGAGCAACACGATGAAGGCCCTCGGCCGTTCACGGGCGGCGCGCCGCCCGTTAGCTCGGGAGAGCCTGCTCTCCCGGTGACCGAGACGGCCTCGCCCTTTCTGAGTCCGCCAGGGCAGTAGTTGGGTCGCTGAGTGTCGCGGCTGGGTGGACAGGTGTGTCCGTTATGGCCCGCACCGCTCGCCGCGTTCCGCCCTCCGCGTCGCTCGCGACCGACCATTCCGGGCGTGCGGGCGCTCTCAACACCGCCCGCGCCCGTTCCGGGCTAAAATGAATGTGCCCTCGGCGCCAGCGGGTATCCCCGTCGGTTGCGCCCCTTGCGGGCTTTCGCGTTCCAGCGCTTGGTGCCGCCTGCGCTGTCGCGCGCCACACCGCGGCGCGCGTTCTCGGCGACAGTCGCCCTGGACACGGACCCGCACATCGGGCCGGACACGAGCGGGCATATCCCGCTGGCCGCTCGCTCCGGGCGGGTCGGCGCGCGGTGCTGGATGGTCGTCCGCCTCGGGCGCGCTCTCGCTCGCGCCCACAGGGCGCTCGCGAAGGCGCGAGCGAGAGCGCGCAGATGGTTCTGTCGGTCGTTGTCGTCGAGGAAATCCGCGATGTTGGTGCATCGCGGTGTCGGGCGCGTGAGCGCCTTCAGGAGCTGAACTCCAATGTCGAGTAAGAACGTCTTCGGTAATGAGGTTTCGGTCGATGAACAGGCTTTCGAGAAACACGATGACGTCGAGGTCGACGAGGACGGCTTCGAAGTCGTCGACGAGACCCCGGAGTTCCGGGCGACGGTCGACATGGAAGTCCAGGCCAAAGTCGATTCCAACCACCCAGACGCGCGCGTCGAGGAAGGCCCGGATCACATGTTCGGGAAGACCCTCGAACAGGAAGAGCGCATCAAGGCACGAGAGGCCGAGTTGGAACACATCAGTGCCCAAGCAGAACTCAGTCAGCAGGAGGGGCGTGCGAAGCGGACGCGAGACATCGCAGCGAAGCGAAGCGCTGAGCGGCGTGTGAAGTTCCAGAAGCGGGCAGCGAGCGTGAATCCGATGGCTGACCCGGAGCGAGACGATCCTCGTGCAGAGCTCACGCAGGAGCAGTTGGCGGCGGTGAACAAGCAGTCGATGCGACTGGCGGAGAAGCTAGATGGCTGGTCGCGAGCAGCGATTGGCCGGCGGTTGGGTGAAGCCGTCGTCGGTGGGAAAGACCTAACGAGTGCAGTCGTCGGGGTGTTCGAGGAGTTGCAGACGGCGCCTGGGACGGTGATCCCCATTGGGAAGCTCGAGGACGTCAATCGCAAAGAAGTGAGCATCGAGGGTCGAGTCGAAGTACTCTGGGATGCGGACTCGCCGGCCATCGCTCAAGTCGGGCTGATCGCAGACGACAGTGGAAAAACGAAGGTGACGATCTGGGAGAAATCAGATGCGCCGTGGATTGAAGAGGGCGAGCAGGTGCGTATTCACAAGGTAGCCCGGAACTGGTACGAGGGGCGCGTCTCACTGGCTGTCACTGGGTGGAGCACCATTATGTTCCCTGAGCGCGGTCGGTGGTGGGAATAGCCGGTCGGCGCACCCCTTTTTTGCTGGTGTGTACGCGGTCACCGCCACCTCCCACCACCTCCACGGTCCGGGCTGCTCACGGCGCTCACGCGCCGTTTCGCGGCCGGGCTTTCGCCACCGCAGCCCTCCAGTGTCAGCGCTGTTCCGTGTGGTGTGTATGTGCCCCTGATGGGTGAGGGGCACTCCGAGAGACGCGATCCGCGTGAGTCCCCTCGTGAGTATCCATGGCAACCAGAGAGATCTACGAAACGACGTTCGACGAAGACGTCCAGACCGACTCGAATGCTACGCAGTGTCCCGAGTGTAACGGGCAAGTTACAACCAACGCGGTTGAAACCGTCTGCGAGGACTGTGGACTCGTCGTCGACGAGCAGCGGATCGACCACGGGCCAGAGTGGCGAGGGTTCGACGAAGACGAACGGGAGCGCACGGGTGCTCCGTTGACAGCGGCGCGGCACGATCGTGGGTTGTCGACGGAGATCGGCCACGGGACCGATGCGAACGGGAACGAACTCTCAGGACAGAAGCGACGGCGGCTCGCTCGGATGCGCCGTGAACAGACGCGTGGGCGGTTTCAGTCGAAAGCCGAACGCAACCTCGCACACGGGCTTAGTGAAGTCCGCCGGATCAGTAGTACGCTCGAACTATCCGAGACGATCCGTGACCAGGCCTGCCAGCTCTTCCGCAGCGCTCAGAACGAGGAACTCCTGCAGGGCCGGTCGATTGAGGCGATGGCCGCCGCGAGTGTCTACGGAGCGTGTCGGTGTAACGGGCGACCACGAACGCTCGACGACATCACCGAGTCGGCGCGCGTCGAGCAATCGCGGGTGACGAACGCATACACGACGCTGAATACGGAACTTGGCCTGCCAGCCCAACCCGTGACGCCCAGTGCGTTCGTTCCGCGGTTGGCCTCGGAGCTCGACGTCTCCGATCAAATCCGGCAGCGGGCTCGGCAGTTGGCGGAAGCATCCGAATCGACTGGGGCAACCACCGGGGTTCGGCCGTCCGGGTTCGCTGCAGCCTGTCTGTACAAAGCCGGACGCGAAGACGGGCAATGGCTCACCCAGTCGGACGTCGCTGACGTTGCGAACGTCTCGGTGGTCACCG
Organism: Haloplanus salinarum; assembly: GCF_009762275.1. Taxonomy (NCBI): domain Archaea; kingdom Methanobacteriati; phylum Methanobacteriota; class Halobacteria; order Halobacteriales; family Haloferacaceae; genus Haloplanus; species Haloplanus salinarum. The sequence goes on from NZ_CP034344.1 coordinate 33,435, forward strand.
TGCGGACCCACCGCGACACACTGGACGAACTGGCTGTCTAACGCCCACACTGCTGATTTTCGATTGTATGTCTGTAGGCTGATTGATGTGAGAGCCATTATTTAAACCCGAAGACGAAGCATGATACGGCCAGATCACTCTATGACCGACCAGTACGCCGACTACGAAGCCCTCCGACCGCTCGGCGAAGCGACCCACGTTCCCGACGATCAACTCGCCAGTAGTAGTGGCGAGCCCCGGCGGCAACGCTCTGGTGGCGTCGACGCGGGCTATCCAGACGACCCGACAGAAGGTGAGACCGAGTGCGATTCCTGTGGAGCGTCGATCCCCGCTGGCCAGTCGAAGTGCCGGTTCTGTCTCACGAACCATCTCGAAGCAGCCGACGATCAGGACACATCGACTGCCGAACAGACTCTCCTCCATATCATCCACATAGTCGTTGAGGCGTCGACGTTCTACGGCGCCGTCGGGAAGGGATCTGCTGCGGCCACCCTCCTCGCGAAGGCAGACGATGACCCAGTAGTCGATGACTGCAAGCTAATCTATGATCTCGACGAGGAACCGGCCCCACGGCTTGTCGATCAGTGGCCCTCGCTCCCCTCGGCGACACGGGTCACGTCTGAATGTGGTAATCAGCTGCTCGCGGCTGCTCGTGAGCGGACGGCGTGGACAGAGACGACGCAGTCCTGTCACGACGGCGAGCACACGACGTTCCTCTACGACGAAACCGGGAGCGAGGTTCGCACCGAAGCTCGTCTTGCAAGCCTACGTGAGGACGCAGACAACGACCTCTGGCTGGTGCCAGCGATTGCGCTCCAGAAATCCGTTGACAAGACCGATACCGAACAGCCACGACGCGAGCGCCCAAACAGAACTCACCTCGAGTGTCGAGAGTGTGATCGGGAGACTAAGCATCGATTCCGCGAATTCGAGGCTGTCCCCGATGACGAGTGGACCGGGCAGCCAATGTGGGGCTGTCAGCGGTGCGGCACGCCACGCTACGGGCCCGAACCCGAAGCCGATCAGTAAAGACGACGTCAAATTAACCAACAATTCTGGTGTCGGCTCGGAGTTGTTGGTTAACAGAAGCCAGCTCGCGACCACCCGACGATACCACACCTGCTGACTGCCCGCCGGTGTTTTTCGGCGCCGAGAATTGGCGGAGGCGCACACATGGATCCACGAGACACCCCCGGCTATCGACTCCACCGCGCGCTCAGTAGCCTCACCAGTATCGACAGCGACCAATTGGAGCCCGCTGATCGAGAGCGAATTAGCACCGCGACGACGCTCCTCGAGCAGGTAGATTTTCTCACCCAACCGAATACGACGAGGGACGGTGACATCAACAGAGAATCCTGACAGCTCGACGCATCGGCAGCGCAACGTCATGTGGCCGTCACAGCGTGAGCAGTTGCTCGCCCCCTGAAAGGGTGCGGGGGCGCGAGACCGCTCCCGAGAACAATCCATGGCAACATTGCAAGCCGCAACGACATCGACCGGCGCGCTCGTATCGGATCCACAGGCAGTCCGCGAGCTCTGTGAGAACCACTGCTTCGGGACGCTCAACTGGGAAGTGGACGACGACGGCGAACTCGTTATCTGGGGCTACGACAGCTTCGAAGTGTACGAGGCCCGTGAGAACGGTCTTCCTGACTACGACGGTGGCATCGTCACTCACGAGTTCCTCCGGTCGCTCGCGGAGTATCTCGAACCGAACGAAGAATTCGACATCCAGACAGCCGGATTTACCAAGTGCCGGTTTCCCGTGCTGGCGAAACGGTACGTCGTTCGCGACGGCGAAGTCCTCCACGCGGACCTCAGTTCCCCCGACCCGATCGACGAGTAGCGTTGTTCGTCCCCCGGGAGGGGTGCGGGGCGATCCAGTCGTGGGTCGTCCTGCAAGGAGATTGTTCAATGGGCCACCGCGCACTCGTTGCGTACGAACGCACAGACGGACAGTACACGCTCCACTACTCTCATTGGGGTGCAGCGAATCTCAAGCTCAAGCACCGAATCTCGGCCGAAACACCGTTCGGTGGCGACGACACCGACTCGAAGTGGGCGAAACAGCTGCTGGCGGAACTGGCCGATGGCCTCGAAGCAGATGGCGTCGACGGCTACCTCGCCGGCGAGGATCGTCCGTCGTCGGTCGTCAAGCCGAAGCCCCGTGCCACCGGGCTCACCCTCGACGAGATCGTCGCGGACCACCTCGACTATCTCCACCACGAGGCGATCTTCGTGGTGTCACCCACCTTCGAGGTGACCGCCTATCGGACGCTGTGGTTCGGGCTGCAGTACGACTCGGAGACGGTCGAACAGGGAGAGACCGTCGGGAACGGCGCGCTCGCGACGGTGCGCTGGTACGACGGCAAGCCGGTCGGCGACGGCCACCTACAGGGACAGTTCGCGGCCCTCAAAGACGTCGTCGGCGACATGCTCGATAAGGGCGTCTTCACGCCGTCAACGGCGATACAGTATCTGAAACGGAAGCTCGCTGAGCGGGTCGGAGACCGACAGGAGCTGCTCATTCCGACCGGAGAATCACCCTTCGAGACAGCGAGTCTCGGCAAGCCGTAACACCAATCCCTTAGTGGATATCGGGGGACGTCTAAGTATGTCAAATCAGTCTGAAGATGACGTTCGTGTTTGGCTTGTCGAACGGACGTACTCCGATGACGAGCAGAACCTGATCATCCTCACCTACGCAACACCCGATGGAGAACAGTACTATCGGAAGGAACGCGCACTCACGTCCTTCACCGACGTCCGAGATACGACAGCAGCAGTCGATGCTGAACCCGGCAATCTTGGCATGGTCGATGACCCCGACCTCCAGGAGCAATACGCGGCCGAAGCACAGCGAATGCAGGAGGTTCACGACCCGGACGACGTGATCTGATACCCGCCAGTAGACATCGCCCCAAGCCATGGGTTATGTCGTGGCAGGCCTTAGTCGGGGTATGCGCGAACTCGTCTTCGCTCTCGAATACGAGCCCGGCTGCAACAGGGTGGCGGACGCCCTCGCAGACCACCCCGACGCTCGCGTTCGTTCACTCTCGCTGCACGCCACTGCCGACCAGCTCTGGCGAGTCGACCATGCCACCGGCACTCCGGACGCACTCGACGCCATCGAGGACGCGTTTCGCAACAGCGACTACTACGCCGACTGTCTCGCCACCGAGGACTGCGGCGCAACCCAGACCACCCGTGTCCTCGACCGCACGGACGACACGCTCATCCTCTACTCCGACTGGGAGCGGACCCCTGCCTGTGCCTCAGTCCCCCACATCGCCCGCGACCACCTCGGCGACGGTGTGCTGTTCGAGACCCGTCACGAGGGCCGCCACTACACGTGGCGGCTCATTCACTCCGACGAGGGCGATGTGGCGGCGTTCTTCGATTCCCTCGGGGTTGCCGTCGGGGAATGCGCCCAGATGGAGATGCTCCGCACCGCGGATACGACGACATCAGCTGGGGGAGGCGACGGGACACCGAGCGGCCTGCCGCCAGCACAGGAGGCCGCACTCCAGGCCGCTGTCGAACACGGCTACTACGAGTCACCCCGCGAGGTCGACGTCGGCGAACTCGCCGAGCATCTCGACGTGCCACGGTCAACACTCACCTACCGACTCCGTCGGGCGGAAGAACATTTGGCGAAGCAACATGTCGCCGGCGATCGGGTAGCGGAAGAACGGCTGGCATCGCACTGAGGGCCGCAGTTGGAATATTCCAACAAAGACATATGGAACTCCCACTCCTACCGTGAGGTAATGACAGAGAATCCGGACGCAGCAGGAGAAACGAGCGGCGGCGGACAGCGACGTGAGCTGACCGCCCGCCTCGCCGTTCCCGAGATGGACTGTCCCTCTTGCGCCCAAAAGGTGGACAAGAGCCTCCAGCGTGTCGACGGCATTACTGACGCCACGCTCCAGCCGACCACCGGCACGGCCAACGTCACGTACGACCCTGATCGGACTAGCGAAGCCGACGTAATCAAGGCGATTGAAGGCGCCGGCTACGAGGTCGTCGGGGGCTCGGACGCTGAGGGCGATGATGAGGACAACCAGGCGACCGACGGCGTCGACATCGCGCCACCATCGGAGGTCTGGACGAGTCCTCGCGCGAAGAAGACGTGGCTCGGCGCGGCGTTCGTCACGCTCGGCCTCCTCTTCGAATTCCTCCTCACCGGACAGAACGTCACGGTGGCGAGCGTCCTCGAGTACCCGCTCCACATCGCAGATGTCCTGTTCCTCGGCGCCGTCGCCGCCAGCGGCATCCCCGTCGTCCGTAGCGGGTACTACTCCGCGAAGAACCGAAGCCTCGACATCGACCTGCTGATGGGGACGGCGATCATCGCGGCGACCGGTATCGGCTACTTCGTCGAGGCCGCCACGCTGGCCGTCCTATTCAGCATCGCCGAGCTGCTCGAGGACTACGCGATGGACAGGGCACGGGACTCCCTGCGCGAGCTGATGGAACTCTCGCCCGACGAGGCGACCGTCCTTCGCGATGGTGAGGAAGTGACCGTTCCCGCCGAGGAGGTCGACGTTGGCGAGACCGTCGTCGTCCGCCCCGGCGACAAGATTCCGCTCGACGGAACGGTCATCGACGGCGAGAGTGCAGTCGACCAGTCGCCGATCACGGGCGAGAGCGTCCCCGTCGACAAGACTGCCGGCGACGAGGTCTACGCCGGCGCGATCAACGAAGAGGGGTACCTCGAGGTAGAGGTCACCTCGACCGCTGGCGATTCGACGCTCTCGCGCATCATCGAGATGGTACAGGGCGCACAGGCGAAGAAGACCGAGTCTGAGCAGTTCGTCGACCGCTTCTCCGGCTACTACACACCCCTCGTCGTCGTGCTGGCAATCCTGACCGCCGCTATCCCGCCGCTGGTTATCGCCGACCCCATCTCGGTGGACGTGGCCGGGTACGGGTTCACTTTCGCCGGCGACTGGCAGACCTGGTTCATCCGCGGGCTCACCCTGCTGGTAATCGCCTGCCCCTGTGCGTTCGTCATCTCCACACCCGTCTCGGTGGTGTCGGGCATCACCAGCGCCGCGAAGAACGGCGTCCTGATCAAGGGCGGCAACTACCTCGAAGCGATGGGCGAAGTCGATGCCGTCGCGCTCGACAAGACGGGGACGCTCACGAAGGGCGAACTCGCCGTCACCGATGTCGTCCCGGTCGGCGACACCACTGAGGATGATCTGCTCCGTCGCGCCGCCGGGCTGGAGCGGCGCAGTGAGCACCCCATCGCTGCGGCGATTCTCGCCCGTGCTGAGGAGGCGGGCGTGGGCGACCTGCCCGACCCGAGTGGCTTCGAGAGCCTCACGGGGAAGGGCATCCGGGGCGAGATCGACGGCGAGACGTACTATGCGGGCAAGCCCGCGCTCTTCGAGGAGCTGGGCTTCGACCTCGCTCGAGCACGCCGCGAGACAGACGGCGGCGTCGTGGCGGAAGAGGCGACCGAGGCCGACGACGGGGCGTTCGCCGAGGACGCGCTCACCTCACTGGAGCGGGAGGGCAAGACGGTCGTTATCGTCGGGACGGAGTCGGAACTGCTGGGTGCAATCGCCATCGCCGACGAGGTGCGCCCGGCCTCGAAGCGGGCTGTCGAACGCCTGCACGAGCTGGGCGTCGAGCGCGTGGTGATGCTGACCGGGGACAACGAGGGCACCGCCCGCGCCATCGCCGAGCAGGTCGGTGTCGATGAATATCGCGCCGAACTCCTACCCGACGAGAAGGTCGACGCAGTCGAGGAGTTACAGGCGGAGTACGGGGAGGTCGCGATGGTCGGCGACGGCATCAATGACGCCCCCGCGCTGGCCACTGCGGAGGTCGGCATCGCGATGGGCGCGGCGGGCACCGACACCGCCCTCGAAACGGCTGATATTGCGTTGATGGGCGACGACATCGGGAAACTCCCGTACCTGTACGACCTGTCGCATACGGCCAACGGCGTGATCCGGCAGAACATCTGGGCGAGCCTCGGCGTGAAGCTTCTGCTCGCGTTAGGCGTGCCGCTGGGCCTGGTCAGCGTTGCGCTGGCAGTCGTTGTCGGAGATATGGGGATGAGCCTCGGCGTCACCGGGAACGCGATGCGGTTGTCACGAATCGAGCCCGATCGAATCATCGACGCCTGATTCTGCGGCGGGAAGTGCGGGCAGGACGCTCTTCTTTCGGGACTTACCTCCGCTACATCGAGACTAGTTGTGGTTTGTCTGGGGCAGAAAGGACTGAGCCCCACCGTTGGCTCGTGATTTGATGCCCGAGAATTCAGACGACGATCCATTCCACGATTGCGAGTTAGATCCCGACGCAGTCCTCGGGACGCGCACCTTCCACGATGTCCTGTTCACCGATGAGACGGAGACACCGGTGAACGTGCTCACTGGCGAGACGCCCGCACATTCACAGGCGACCGTCGAGGAAGCGAAGGAGTTCGCTGCGAGTATTGACACCGACACGCCACAGATTGCACTTCCGGCGTCAGTTGAGACGCAAATCGAGACGCAGAGTAAGCCCTACACGTCGGCTGCGTTCTTCCACTTCAAGGCGACGGGCTCGCTAAGGCGTCACCGCGCCTACCACGCCGCATATGACTCGGATGCGTTCACCGTCGACTTCGAAGCTGACTACGAGTCCGGAAACCTGACCATCACAGTCGATCGAACGAACGAGTCCTAAGAATCGACCGCTAGATCAGGGTTTTTCGAGCGCCGGCGATGGGTGCCGGCGCAGCAGGAGCGAACGATCAACCACTCCCGGTGCGTCGGCGTTTCGAGGTGTTCGAGATGCACATGGTAATTTACGCTCTGGTAGAAGAATCGACCCACGACGACGCACTGGCCAGCGGAAAGTCGGTGTTCGACCGCCTGGTCGGCGCGGACCCACACGCCGGCGCAGTCTTCGACTACCACGTGACGTTCGATGAGGAGGACACGTCCGTTGCGGGGAAGGCGCGATGGGGTGAATTGCCGACTGCAGCCCCCGTCGACTCCGATGCCGGCCAAGACCTGCTTGAGCGTGGCTGGGAGGCGACGAAAGAGGAGTTCGAGCGGAATCTCGACCGGGTGAAAGAGGCCATCGACGAGCTCTCCGATGAGGAGATCATGCGCGACGAAGATCTCGCTCGGCACGCCTTCCACCAGGTTGGCGCCTACGACGGGCCAACGATCTTCCTGTACAACGAATATGCGAACGGGATCCGTCACCGTGAGCAGCTGGATCGAGTGCTGGAGGAGAGCGAGGAGCTCTGGATCGTGCCCGCCGACGTCCACTTCTAACAGATGTCCCGGATCACAAACTGGAAGCGCGAGAGCCGCACGCCCACACTCGCATACCGGAATACCGAGACCGGCGCTCGGGCGGTCTTACACCGAGCGCCGGATTCATACCGCTACAAGTGGCGTGGCGTAATCCTCGTCGACGGCTACCCAGTGTGGTCGCGGGGGTACGAGACGAAGGACGCGAAATCGTTCCGTGACGAGCTCCGTGACCGGCCAGCGCCCGAACTGAGTTGTCCCGAGTGTCCGAACAGCGATATAGCAATCGGTGGGAAAACGGCTGACGGTGCGAAGGTTCAGCGCTGGGTCGAGTGTCGGAACTGTGGGTACGAAACATCCTCGCGAATCGTGTACGGCGCCGAGCGCTGATTGATAGGAGCGTATCTGCGGTGACGTTTATTTTGGGCCGGAATGGGTGGCCCGTCTCAATCGGGCCAGATTCACAGATGAGTCTGGAAGTCATCGACCGCCACAGCGAAGCACTGTTCGAGTTCCTCTGGTGTCCCGTCTGCGGGCACGAGATATTCAGTCACATTCCGTTCGAAGGTGTGTTCTGCAAGAACTGCAACACACAGGTCGAACTCCAAGAATCCCGAGAGACACGCGGCTACGAGGAGGCCGTGCTCGCCTGCTTCGACACCCACTCAACGTGGAACCTCCACGTCGACGAAAAGCTCCGTCGCGATCTACCCGATGGGTCGGCACGGGTGAAGATCCTCGGCGCACCGGGTGCCTACGAGGTCGACTGGTGGAGTCCAGCACCCGGCGATGACTGGCAGCCGGTCGAGCGTGGTGAATTCGATGAGGTCGACGAACCAGCCGATATCTCCCATCTCGCGTAGGGGCAAGCAGTCCCTGTGACTGTTTTTCACCCCCTGAGGGGTGCGGGGGTGCTCGAACGAGTAGCTCCCGAACAGACCAATGAGTAGACCTAGCGACACACACTCGATTGAACAGACACACCCAGCGAGCGACTGCGACATCGCCTACGTCGGGTATCGGCAGAGCGGGCAGGCTATCGTTGAGAAACGTCCCGGCCAAGAACGGCTCACACCAGAGCGGAGTCTCGCGCTGGTGAATCACAGTCCCTCGGGATTCGAATGGGGATATGGTGGTAGTGGTCCGGCACAACTCGCGCTCGCACTCCTCCTCGACTACACAGGTGACGAAGCGTTCGCCCTCGACCACTACCAGGCATTCAAAACCGAGGTCGTGAGCCAACTGGACTGTGCTGGGTCTGCTGGACGCTGGCGACTCACCGGGGCCGAGATCGACGCAATCCTTCACGAAACACCCGGCGAGCCGGCCGCACCGTCCATCTGAATATCAATCACCGAAGGTAACCCATGTCAGAACATACCCAACCATCTCGTGCGGATGACGAATCGACCGCAGCCAGTGAACAGACGACACGAACGGAGTACGTCGAACGCAGTGACGTCGGCGTCTCCCTCACCGTGAAGCTTACTCGCGGGACGGGCACCCGCGATCAGGACAAAATCGTGGCCAAAGCGAAAGGCAAGACTCTCGAAGACGCTCGCGAGGACATGGAGATTCTTCGGGAGTACATCCACGATCTCGCTGAGGACGCCCGCCAGATCCAACCCGAGGAAGAAGACGAGTAACGGCGGGGGCTGTTTTTTGTCGCCTCAGCAGTGACGGAGGCGATCATCAGTGAGCAATCCAGACGGTCAAACAACAGACGCAAGCGATCTTTCGCCAGAACAACGGCTCGAGCCATCGAATACGCGACTCATCAACGCTGGTATCGTGACGATCAACAATATGGAGACGCTGCGAGCCTGCGTCGCCTACGAGAACGCGAATCAGCAACGAATCCCGATTCTTCGCCAGCTCAAAGATCGGGCCAGCGAAATTCGCGCAGAAGACGATTGACGCAGCACTCGGAGGTGTCTGTCGGAGCCTCGGTGGGTGGAGGCTCAATCCAGATGAGCGATCGACCAGAAATCGAGATTCACCGACAGACTGCGTTCGGTGACGATGGCCAACTCGAAGTAACCGAAACGAGCGTCGAGACCTCACTCGAGGATTTCGGCGCTGACGTGGATCATCGCGACCGAGATTCGCGTCTTGACCAGCCCGAGGCGAGTGAGTTCGGCGTCGACGATCGACCCGAAGTGGAGCAAACATCCGAGGGGGATCAGTCAACCCTCTTCGCTGATACGGACGAGGATCAGCAGACCCTCACTGGCGACGATGCAGCCGCTCGCTGTCTCTTCGAAGAATAGACTTGCCTCTGTCGATTGGTTGTCTGATGAATTGTTATAGTCTGAACTATAATAGTCTGAATTCTAACTTTGAAGCGACGCTGAGGGGCTAATAGCCGGTGGTGGTTTTTCGACCCCCAGCAGGGGTGCGGGAAATCCGAACGCCCGCATGCAACCGATGGAGACGAATTCGACTACCGACCCACGAACAGTCGTACAGGATGCGAGTGAGCGATGGCAGGCGAGTGTAGACTGCGTTGAGTACGTCGGAATGCGTGTCGACGGAACGCCAGTGGTCCTGAACCTCACCGAACACGAACGCCTCTCCCCTGATCGAAGTCTCGGTCTCGTGCGGCATAGCCCGACAGGATTCGACTGGGGCTACGTTGGGAGCGGACCGGCACAGCTCGCCTGTGCGCTCCTCCTCGATTATACCGACGACGAAACCGTCGCCCAGCAACACTACATCCAGTTCCGCAATGACGTGGTCAGTCAGTTGGTGTGTGATGGCCCGGCCGACTGCTGGCATCTCACCGGGGAGGATATCGAGGCGGCACTCGCCGAATTCGAAGAGGACCGAGCACTCACGCCAGATGGTGGGACGCCACCAACGTCACTGCCGGCAAATTGGAGTGCGGTGAGCCGGATAGATCGGACAGTCTTCCAACGTCGGGATATCGACCACTACGTCGTCCTCGCCGAAGGGAGCGAAGAGTGGTTGATCATACTTTGTGCGCAGGGGGACCGGGCGTATCCCGCCCCTCTCGACCATCGAACACTTCCGGTTGAGAACGATCCTGCTTCAGCCGTTCAGGCACTCGTCGCTGAGAGTAACGACCTCGTCAAGCCAGAGGAGGACATCTGATGGAGAACATCCGACTCTCGCGGGCCACGTACCAGCTCATCGAACGCGCCGTCACGGCGCTGGAGTGCATCGGCCGAGAACTCGAGCGATACAACGACCGGCACGAGCGAACAGCTGGGAAAGACACCGACGAGACGAATCCCAGCGAATCATGACTGACGAAGCGACGCTCGACGACTTCGAGACCGAGAATTCGGCCGGGGAGTCCCGCTCGCTCACGCTGGAAGAGCGACTCCTCACCCCGATCTCGCCGTCAGTGGGACTTCGGCTGATTCCCGGTCGTGGTGATCCGCTCTATCTCCAGAACCGGGGCACTGAGCGGTATCTGTTCCGCGACGAGCACAACCGATGGTTCATCCTTCAACCCTCGGCGAAGGACTCAGAAGAGGCGTTCGTCCGCTGGGTGTATCTCCCAGCAGACCGGCCCGAACGGCTGGCACAGTCGGCGCTTCGTCGACGGACAGTGATCGGCTATGATTACGTTCAGCGGTCGGCCGCACCAGATCCAGTCAGATCGACGGTGACGGCGATGTTCGTCACGGAACGCTGGCCCGAGACCGCCTACGAGTGTGGGTCGTGCGAGGCGCTGTTCGGTACAGCACGAGAGCACGCCCTCCACTGCTGGGACGCACATCCGTGGGTGCCGAATCCTGAACAGGTGCGCCGTCGACGCCACGCCGACGAGTGAATTCAAGAGCCGAAGCCAGGTGTCGGGACCGTCCAGATGTTTAACCAACAGTACTGGATTCGTGGGCGGAATGTTGGTTAAGAGTGGTTGTTTTTGCGCCCGTGAGAAGGGCGCAGGGCGCGTGATGAGAGCGCCGTCGCGGATGACGAATTCAATTTCGAGGAGACAAGATGAAAGACCCAGAATCCAGAACCGTGTTCGCTGGCGTCGACGGACGAACCGATACAGAACTACCCGACTGGTACCGCCGGAAGAAAACGGTCGACGAACCGAAGTCCTTCGCAGAGACGATTCGTGACCTCCCGCAGGCCGTCGAGACGACAGTCGCATACCGGAATCCCTACTCCGACGAGTGGGTCGAAACGGAGCGCTTCAACGCCCTGGTCGAGCCGACAAGAGCGCGCGACCACGCGACAGACGGCGAGCCCGACGCAGACCCACTATTTCACGTCCCCACGGACAGTTACGCGATCATCAACCCGGTGGATGTGTACAGGCCCTTGGAAGAGGTCCTTCGCGAGGAGACCATCGACGGGTCGCCGCTCGGGAACGTGATGTTCGGCGAGATCCGGCGCTACCGGGGCGGCGGCGAGGTCCATATGGACGTGATGTTCGACGGCCTCGAAGTCCGGCTGCCGGGGCGGTCAGACCCGATCACGATGGGCGTGACCTCCGGCTACGACTTCTTCGGTGAGCACGCAGTCTACGTGGAGGGATTCGCTCAGGACGGGTACTGCTCGAATTCGATGCGCTCGCTCACCGACAAGGAAGTCATCAAGCACGTAGGGGACGTTCGGGACTTCCGGACCTGGTGGGAGGAGATTCTCGCCCAGGTCGAACTCGTCGCCGACGACCTCTTCGAATTCATCCGAGATGCGCAGGAGATCGATCTCGAGTTCTCCGAGCTCCCGTTCACCGTCACCGAGTTTTACAGCCTGCTGGGATTCCCGGACTATCTCGCAGAGCGTGCTGCCGAGGATGCCGAGGCGAACGCTGCGTCGCCGTTCGAGATCGATATGTGGACGCTGCACTCCGGCGCGACGTACGCGCTCACTCACTTCTTCCAGGGCAAGGAGGGTGCGTCGCTGGACGGCTACGTCCGCACGGCCAACGACATCCTGTTCAACCCCGAGGGTACCATCGAGCGCGTCGAGCGAGCCTACGAGGAGCAGCTCGAGGCGGACGGCGACGACGGGTCGCAGGCGTCGCTCGCCGGCGAGCGTGCGCTCGCGAGCATCGAGCGCGTCAGCGACGATCTACAGGAGAAGGTCGACCAGTTCGAGGAGCGTGAAGATGCGCTGCGTGAGCGGTTCCAAGAGGCGATGGGCTGATTGTCGGAGCAGCGTTCACTGAAACTGTCCTCAAACAGCCGTTTACGTGAGCGGTTCCGGTTCCTCGTTATATTCGACGACTAATTCGACATCATCAGGACCGAATTCATCGCGTTCCGCTTCCAGCGTATCAAGAGCGTCTTTAACCGGGAAGAAATCCGGCTTCTCGAGTGCATCTTCTGTGGCCCAAGCGTATCGAATCGTTTGCTCCGAATCGATGAGGAACACAGCACGCTGTGGAACGCGCTCGTGGTTCTCCCATTCGTCATAACAGACATCATACGACTCGGCAACCCGCCCGGAGCTATCACTAAGTAACGGAAAATTGAGGCCGTATTCCTCGGCGAATGCTCGGTGGGCGTAGACGCTGTCCCCAGAAATTGCCCAGACATCGAGCGCCGGCGTCAGCTGAAACCACTCTGCATCGCGGATCGCACACAGTTCGTTGGTACAAACAGGACTGAAATCAAATGGGTAAAAAACTAGCAACGCAGCCCGATCATCCGCAGTTGTCTCATCCAAGCTGTACTCGGTTTGTTCTCCGTCACGGAGACCTGGAAGAGTGAATGACGGTGCAGAGGCTCCCTCGTTTATCATGCGTCACAGTAGCATATGAAGAAAGGATAGTCTTGGGGCTAACACCCCCACCTGAATGGAGTAGCCTCAAATGTGGGATGAAATTCACTGGAATCCGTACGTCAGGAGTTCGCCGTCGCCCACTCAAGAAGGGGTTCTAATCTCGAACGAATCTCATCCCCCTCGTCAGTTAGCGCGTATTCGACGCGTGGCGGAATTTCGTTGTACTGCGTCCGTGAGACGAGTCCTGCCTCCTCAAACTCGTCGAGGCGTTTCGAGATTGTCGACGTGCTCGCCGTCGGGAGATGCGCCTCGATCTCCGCGAACCGCAGTGAATCGTGTGCGCCGATGATGCTGACGAGTTGCATCGCGTATTTCCGGCTCAACGTGTCGATGACACCCGTGAGCGGACAGTAGCACGTGCCGTCGACATCGCACGCTGGCGCCGATGAGGTAGTATCTGCCATAGCTTCGTGGCCTCCAACCTACTCTATAGCTTCGGACTCTGGAGTATAAGAACTTCCTGTCGTAAAGTATCGGTATAGATGACTCACACCTCCGACTATGATCTCGTGATTCTCGGTGGTGGCGCCGCAGCCTTCGCCGCGATCACCGAAGCGAGCCGGCGGGATCTCTCGACGGCGATGGTGAATACCGGCTTGCCCATCGGCGGGACCTGCGTGAACGTCGGCTGTGTCCCGAGTAAACATCTACTTGCCGTCGCCGAGAGCGGCGCTGCAGCGTTGGAGAATCCCTTCGACGCCGTTCGATACCCCGAGGAACCGACTGTCGACTGGGCCGACGCCCTTGACGGTACCGAGGAACTCGTCGAGCGGTTCCGGCAGGAGAACTACGTCGATGTTGCCGAGCATTTCGAGACCGACATCTACGAGGGCTACGGCCAGCTGGTCGACGACACGACCATCGAGGTCATCGACGGCGCCGACGAGGGGGCGCACATCACTGGGGAGAAGGCACTCGTTGCGACCGGAAGTTCGCCCTGGGCGCCACCGATCGACGGGCTCAACGAAGTCGAGTACTACACGAGCGAGACCATCCTCGAGGAGCGCGACCTTCCCGAGAGTATTCTGATAGTCGGCGGCGGGTACATCGCGCTGGAGTGGGGCCAGATCCTCCACCGTGTCGGCGTCGACGTGAAGGTTCTCCAGCGCTCCGGTCACGTGCTCTCAGGAATGGAAGGCCAGCTCGGCCGGGAGATGCAACGAGCCTTCCGCGAGGAGGGAATCAACATCGTGACCAGTAACGACTTCCAGCAGGTTCAGGATGTGGCTACCGACAGTGGTGCTGACCCTGGTCAGAAGGGCGTCGCTGTGGAGACTGTCATCGAGGACGAGGAGCGAGCGTTCACCGCAGAGGCGTTATTCGTCGCGACCGGCGTCCAGCCCAACAGCGAGGACATCGGCTTGGAAGCAGTCGGCGTCGAGACCGAATCCGATGGCGCGATTCGTGTCGACGAGCATTTCCAGACGACGAGTCCCGACATCTACGCAGCGGGTGACGTGATCGGCGAGCCCGAACTGGAGACGGTCGCCGCCAAGGAGGGCAATCACGCCGTCAAGAACGCCTTCGGGGACGAGGGCGTCAGCATCGACTTCGACGCGGTGCCAGCAGTCGTGTTCACCAGCCCGGAAGTCGCCGCGGTCGGGACGACCGAACTGGAGTACAAGGACGAGCACGGTACCTGTTCGTGCCGAACCGTCCAGATGGCGGATGTTCCGCGAGCAAAAGCCGTCGAAAACACGGATGGCCTCGTCCAGGTCGTCAAACACCACGAGACTGACGAAATCGTCGGCGTCCATATGGTTGGCCCCCGTGCCGCCGACATGATCATGGAAGCGACGCTGGCGGTGAAGTTCGGCCTCACCGTCGACGACATCATCGACACGATCCACCCGTTCCCCACATTCAGCGAGGCGTTCAAACACGCCTGTCAGGCGTTTCGGCGGGATACGTCGACGATGAGCTGCTGTATCGAATGAAACGGGCTCATAGCCCCTGGTAGCGATATAAAGTGGTTCGAAGTTGCGTAGGAGGAGGAGATTCTGGTCTGGGATTCCATCTGAGTATCATCGCTCGGCAGCCACCTTTTTGGAAAACCAGCCGTCGCTGTATAGAGTATCGTTTTTGTTGGCCCTCAAGGGGTGGAGGGCACCGATATGGAGAGAGCAAACGACGCCGAAATGACGAATTCCCGCCAGAAAAGCGGCTTGAAGCATCGAACACGCGCCTGATCAAAGCAGGAATCGCGACGATTCCGGATATGGAAACCCTCCAGCAGTGTGTCGCTTACGAGAACGCCCACCAGAATCGGACGCAGATTCTTCGCCGGCTCAAGTGGAAGGCAGAAGAGCTGCGTGAGAACGAAGAGTAAGCTCTATTCTTAACCAACACACTTCGCGTGGATTCCCTCTATTGTTGGTTAATCCGCTGTGCCTCGGTTTTTCCGGCCCCTGAAAGGGTGCGGGGCAGTCAGCAGCGGCCTCGCGAGCCTAATCATGTCCCTCGAGCTGAGCTCCAAAGCCAACACGGCGAGTGAAATCGCTGCCGCCAGACAAACAGAGTTCGTGGCGTTCCTCCACCGAGCTCCCTTCGCCGGCGATGCTCTCGCCCTCGGATTTCTCCCCGGATTTCGAGAAGATTGTGGATATCAAACGGACCAGTATCAGAACCTCAGCCTCTCCGTCGGGATGCTCGACAACGATTTTCGGAATCCCGATCTGGAGCGGTTCGTCGACCGATTTTTCGAGTACGAACCACGGGTCGGGGTCATCGGAGACGTCGACGATATCGACGACGTCGACGCCCACGTCGCTGCTGCCCGTGAGATCCAATCAAGCTACCCCGAGGCCGATCTCATCATCGTTCCGAAGTCGCGGGCGGTGATCAACGCGATACCCGAGACTCTCGTCCTCGGGTATTCACGGGGATACGCTGACCGCCTGGCGCACGAGTTCTCCGACCCGGTAGACTGGCGCGGTCGGCGCATCCACATCCTTGGCGGAAGCCCACCCAAGCAACTCAAGGCCATCCGACAACTGACCCGCCCGACGCTCTCTGACGATCCGCCAGCTGACATTGTGGGCGTCGACTGGAACGGACTCCATCGTGGCGCACAGTTCGGTGAGTTCTGGACGGCTGACGGCTGGGACGACAGCGGTCGCAACGCCGACCACGTCACCGTGCGAAAGACGGTGCGCCATAGTCTCGCTCGCATCCGCGAGTTCTGGCAGTCACATGGGATCTGGCCCGAGACGACACCAGAGGACGCTGGGTTACACTTCGAGTACGAGGGACCGAGTCCTGCCGATCTCGAAAACGGAGCTTGCACCGAATGCGGAGCGAACGTCTGGCGAACACGTCGCGGCCCCTTCGTCGCTGAATACGATACCGGTGCAGTCTGTGGGTACTGCAGTTTCGAGTGCTACTTCACCCATCGCCATCGGAAGGACCTCGAGGAGATCGCTGGCGAACAGAGTGTCTACATCCCTCCAGCGTGACGCAGCGTGCTGTTTTTCGAGCCCGGGGAGAGGGCGGAGGCTCGGTCGTGAGCCTTCGTCCAGAGGTGACTTTCCGTGAGCCAGCAACAAACTGTAGACGACGTTTCAGTCGATGAGATCCCGATCGATATCTCGAACACCCAGTCCGGAGAGATAGAACCAGCCGACGTGCCCGGAGAAATCGAGTCGATAACCCGTGGTTTAGCAAGCGAACAGCCGCCGACGAACCCACTGGTCGTGCTGAAAGCGGCCCGGTGGTGGTACATTCACGGCAAGGGCGGTACGGATCCCGCCTTCCGGTGGGCCATCGAGTGGGGGCGCCACCTTGCGACCGACACGCCTAGCGACGTCGAGCGGTTCGACGAGTTCCTCAAGTACCTCGTTACGGTCGGCTTCGCTGACGAGACCCACGAACTCCGATAATCGAGAGGGTAGTTTTTCTTCGCCCCCGAGGGTTGCGGCGCGTTCTGAACTGCTGCAGTCGCGGTGAACTCGATTCGGTGAACACAATGGCTACGACCAGTAATCCGTCGGTTTCCTTCGAGGAGACCGACACGCGAGACGACGAGATGCACAGTACCATCGAACAGTGGATCGACGAGCTCGTCGCAGACGTCGACGAGGCAAAAGCCAGCCAACAGTTCCAAGAGTGGCTCGATGTCCAGTCCCGATTCCACGACTACTCCCATCGCAACACCCTCTTGATCAAGCTCCAGTGTCCCGAGGCGACCCGCGTGGCGGGCTACAATACGTGGAGGTCGGAGTTCGACCGGCACGTCCAAGAGGGCGAACAGGCGATCTGGATCTGGGCACCCATTATTACGAAGCAGTGCCCTGAGTGCGAGAATTCGCCGAGTTACCACGAGCAAAGCGACTGTGACTATGACGAGACGCCGCCCGAGGAGTGGTCCAAAGGACTGGTTGGATTCAAACCAACGGCAGTCTTCGATGTGTCTCAAACCGAGGGCGAACCGCTCCCCGAGTTGGAAACCGAGGCCACTGGTAACGCCGACGACCTGGTGCCAGCGCTCCTTGATGCGGCAGCTACGCTCGATATCGACGTCCGCGTCGTCGACGCTGCTGAGTGGGAGCATGGCGACGCGAAAGGCGTCTGCAAACACCGGACTCTCCACGAGTGCCAACCCGTCGTCGAAGCGAAAGCTCGCTCGAATCAGGCCGATCTCGCCGTGACGCTGATTCACGAGTACGCCCACGCACTGCTCCATTTCGATGTCGGCGACGAACCCGAGCGTGCGAAACGCGAGGTCGAAGCCGAAGCCGTTGCGTACATCGTCGGGCGGTATTTCGACCTAGATGCGAGCGGATCAGCGTTCTATCTTGCCGCGTGGCAGGACGACGATGCGGAGAGCATTCAGGAGCGTCTCGGCCGGATCAGTTCGACCGCGCAAGAGATAATCGGGACGGTCGCCGAGGGCTGAACACGCCTTCCCCGGCTGTTAACCAACGCCTTGGGGTACTATCCCACACTGTTGGTTAATTCGTTCGGCGTCCGACCCTGCGTGTTTCGATCGGTCCCAAGACATACCCCACCGACAGTCGATGTTATAGTTCAGAATCGATTCGGCGCTGCTGGTCACGAAGGAACTCAACGACGGCATCGATATCCTGGTCGGGAACCGTTTGCTGTTCGAAGACCCCTTTGAACGCGTCCGCAAAATCCTCCGACGTGAGTCGGTCGAGGACAGTCTCGATGCGACCAGCGAGCTTCTCGGACTCCCCGCGATGCAGATGAGTCGCGATCCGGTCGAAATCCGCGCCAGCAGCAAGCACCACCAGATCCCGGGAGTCTGCCTTGCGACCACTGTGAAGTTTCACCGCGAACAGCAGTTCCCGTTCCGGAATCCTGGCTGTTATTGGTCGACCGGTTCGCAGTTCCTCCGTGACTGAGTGCTGTGCTAGATAGCGATATGACCACTCGGCTTCCGTCTGGCGACAGCCCAGCGCGTCGACCATCGCGTCGAACCGAACCGGATTCCCGATGTCTTTCGTAAACCGGATAGTTCGGCCCTCGTAGAGTTCGTTTCGCTCGACATCGGCCGTTTTCTCGTAGCCGCGGCCGGTGAGAAGCGCGGTGTAGTCGTCGACCGCCTGCGCCGGAATGACGACGTCGACGTCAGTAGTGAACCGTTGATTGAACGCCGCAATCGCCCATCCACCGACGAGCACGTACGGCAGGTCAGCGTCAATGACTGCCGCCAGGGTGTCCAACAATTCGTCTTCGCGTTCACCGAGGCTCATGCATTGAGACGCGGATCCTCGTGGGACGCGTCGATATCGCGGTCGTACTCGTCGGCGATCATCTCCAACGCCGGCTCGTAGTTCACCCGGTACTCCAACATGTGCTCGATTGCCTCATCCAACGGAATAACCGGATTGCCGTCAACCCACTCGCGAGTGATCTCCCCACTCGTCGGGAACAACACGTACGAGACGGCCGCGTCGGAGTCGGTCGCGTCCGGCCGCTCTTCGATCCGGCTCGGAATCCCGAACTCATCAAAGAACGCTGTCCACCGTTCGACGTCCTGGTCGGCGACCTGGATGAAGATCGGATAATCGTCGTGGCCGCGAGCGATCTGATAGCCGCCGTGGGTCCAGACGTAGACGCCGTCGATTTTCGTGTACGCAAAGGGCATCCCGGCGAAGTGTGGAATGACGTAGCCGTCGTCGATCGAAGGGGGAACAGCGCGAGAGATGGCCGCGACGAGGTCGTAGTAGCGATCCCTGACAGCGTAATTCTCGATGTAGATGCCGTCCTCACGCCGGATGAAGCCTGCGTCCTCCAACCGCTCGATCCAGTCGTAGACCCACGAGTAGGAGCCGTCGATCTTCTGGGCGATTCGCCGGATCGAGTCACCCGGCCGGGCCGCGACTATGATCTTCGCCGCGGTCTCGTCGACGTACTCCATCATCGTTAGTTATCGGTATCGCATCTAACGGTATTAGTCTTGTCCCCCGTATTCCCTATGACGTTATTGCTATACAGATATACTATTCTTAGCTCCGGTAGTCCGATCCGGCTCAGCATTCGAGCAGAGAGGGGTTAACCAACAGAGGATACGACTGATCGCTATTTGTTGGTTAAGTTTTTCAGCGCCCGCCGAGGGGCGGAGGCGCACTCCCGTCTCCACTGACCCATGACCGACCGATATCTAACGACCGTTCTCGACGAGGCAGAGCGAGTCGCAGAGCACCACGAGCAGGTCTCCCAATCTTCAGACAATCCGAATCACGAGTATCTCCGGTACGCCGTCCTTCGGCTGCTCGAAGAAGAGGCTGACGAGACATCGGTGGAGATACCGCAGATCGACGGCCTGACCGTCGGATACGGGAAGGATAAGGCGATGTACGAGAGCTGGGACGACGACGTCGAGTGGTGGGAGACGGTTCCGCCGCAGGCGGAATGTACTCGCTTTCGGATGTTCTACCCCGACAAGCACGAGGCTGTTCCGCGAGTCATCGTCGACGTGATGGCAGCACTCGGGGCGTGGCGTGTCTGGACTGGGAGCGCTGCCGCCTGTGGCTCCTACGATCATCGCGAGCGCCGTGAGGTCCACTACCTGTGGCCGGAAGGCCAGCCGGTGGAGGAAGTGCTCCACGAGCGGCTCAGTGGCCCTGCGGAAGCCGTCGCTCCGGACGGGGGTCGAACGGGCGACGTTCGCGACCGACTGGTCGTCGACGAGAACACACAGTCGCAGGACGATCTCGAGCCCCGCACGGCGCGTGCCGTCGCTGAAGCGATGGACGTCTCGCTCCTCTCGAAAGGTGGCCGCTACGAAGTACAGTCCGCGTCCGGAAACCGGTACGAAGTTGACGTCGTCGACGAGTCGTGTACCTGTCCCGACTGGCAGCAACGTTCACCCGAAGGCGGCTGTAAGCATCTGCGTCGCGTCGATCACGAGATCAAACAGGGTCGTGTTCCACGTCCGGATGGTCGGCTCCCAACGACCTCAGGGTAGATCATCATCCTCTCCGTCGGAATCACTCTTCTGATACTGGGTAGTGTGGCGGCACACTAGGCTTTTCACGGCCGGCCACATATCGGGAGGTATGAGCAGCGACAGAATCGACGCCGAAAGCAAGGTATCTGGAAACCAGGCAAACATCCCCGCCCGGATTCGGCGTGAACTCAATATCGACGATGGCGATCAGCTCCGTTGGCATCTCGAGGACGACGGGAGCATCCGAGTCCACGTCATCCAACAGCAAACCGGCACGTTCGCCGACTTCGACGGCTACGCTGGTGAGGAGTCGACCGATGTCACGAGCGAGCACGACGCCTGGGGCGTCGACGTCGAGTAAATGCCTCGTGCACTCATCGATACGACAGTCCTCTTTGCCGCCGCATACCGGCGGGATGGGTCTCACGACGTTGCACTCCCGGTGCTCCAGGGCATTGACAATGGAACGCTCCCGGAGGCAGTCGTCCTCGACTACGTGCTCGCGGAAACACTGAACGGTCTCACGACCCACGCCGGCCACGACGCAGCCGTCGATCTCCTCGATCGAATCGAAGAAAACGCCCGCTTCCACATCGACTCGCTCACTACCGACGCCCTCGCAACCGGGAAGGCCCTCTTTCGCCAACACGAACCCCTCTCCTTCGTCGATGCCTGCATTATCGCGTATATGCAAACCGAGGGGCTCGGCTACCTGTATGCGTTTGACGACGATTTTGACGCCGTCGAGGACGTCTATCGGCTCGATACAGCAACGAATCCCTACGATCCGAACTGACGCAGGCAGACGGCACGGCTGGTGACGATGTTCGGTCTCAGGCTAGTTGCACCTCGTAGTCAGCCGCCAGCTCCTGGAACTCGTCCCACTCCGGGAGCCGGTCGTCGTCGACGTCGCCCTGCGTCTCGAGGTAGCGCAGCAAGGCGTCAATTTCGTCTTCGAGGCCATACTTCGTCGCCTGCTCTCGGAGGTCCGCCTCGTCGACGTCGACGTGACTGAGCAGGAGAAGACAGTACGAGCGGTGGCGACTGCCGTCGTCGATCAGCAGCGTGTGACAGCAGAGCTCCGCCGGCGAGACTGCGTCGAGATCCTCGGAGTAGACGTAGTAGCGATGGCCGGTGAGCAGGAACTGCAGGTCGAAGGCCGCGAACCGAGCGAGGCCGGTTTCGTGGAACGCTTCCGTGTCGATCTCCGTCTCGGCCTGGGCGAAGAATTCGTCGTAGTCCTCCCAGAGAATTGTGCCCTTCGGGGCAACGACTTCGAGGCGCTGGCGATGCAGATGGTGTGCGAGTTCACGTGCGAACTCGTGGAGGCGGTCGAAGTCGGCGTTGAACTCGTAGTGGCCGTCGACGGTCCCAACGAGACCGCGGTCGCGAAACCGTTTGAGGATGCGGTTGACGGTGTTGCGGTAGTTGTCGCTCCGGTCGGCGATCTCGGAGACAGTTCGCGGCTGGTCGAGGTAGTACAGCACCTCGAGTGCCTTGCCGGTCAGTAGCTCGGGGAAGTCGATGTGGGAGTGCTGGCGGACGAGGTCCCGATAGAGTTCGACGGCGCGAGCATCCGATGGGACGACTCGTTTTCGCCGCCCATCGCGTTCCGTGTAGACGAGCCCTTTCTCAACGAGGTCGCTGACGGCACGAGAGAGATAGCTCTCGCTGTGGTCGAGCTTCGTCGCGAGTTCGGAGATCGTGTCGCCGCAGTCGACCGTGGCGATGACCTCGAGTTCGATACGCCGGAGCACGGTGTAACATAGTACGAAACTTGTATATAAAGAAGTTTCAAGTAATGTTACAGCCAGCAGGCACGAGAGTCGTCTCCATCGTCTTAACCAACAAAACTATGGACTCGTGAGTCGTGTTGGTTAACACGAGAGTGGCCGATGTCCTACGAACCCCCGACCCCACCGGCGAACCTCCCGACGGAGATCGTCAACACGCTCAACGAGTCGAGCCCGGAGCAGCTCCGAGATGTTGCGACGTACGCTGAAGCGCTCGCCGAGCACAAGGAACGGGAGGCCCGTCTCGAGGAGTCGGCAGATCAAGAAGAGGTCGAAGAGCGACCAGACGATCTCCCGGACGACGTCCCTGCCAAAGCGACAATCACGATCAAGGAGATCAACGACAACCGCTACTACTACTGGCAGTGGCGGGAAGGAGATTCGGTGACGTCGAAGTACAAGGGGCCAGTGAATCCCGACGAGTAGACGAGATTGAACTGTAGTCTGATGTTCTTTTTCAGTACTAGTAGAGACGTAGCAGGCGACACCCCACAGAGTGTGAATGGGATCGGTTTGTCCAACACCCCTCAGTGTGAATGGGTCCGGTCACCCCGGACGAGTAAAACTCGATGAGGGAAAACACCCACCCCACGTTTCCGTCGTAACTGGATGTGGGTGGAGGGGGTGACGCTGATTTTGAAGGGACCACACCCCCCGCGTTTCCGTCGTTTCTCCACCGTCTCCCCATCATCGATGGTCCCGACGACAAAGAAATCGTAGGACACACCCCCCGTTTTCGAGTTGTAAATGGGAGAGGGAAAGGGGAAAGTACAGTACATCGACCGGCACGTCAAATCTCTTGGCTCACCCACCCCCCGTTTTCGAGTAGTAACGAGACATCCCGACGAATGACACCCCCCATTTTCGAGTTGTAACGCATCGCGCGGGATACGAACACCCCCCGTTTTCGAGAAGTAAGTGCGGGGAGAATACGGGCGAGATTAGTTTTTACTCCGGAACTGCTTCAGCCGTTCGCGGACAACCGCTCTGATAGTCGCCTCTTCGTGAGCTAGATCTTCGAACCGGGAATCCTCACGGATCGTCTCCATGATCGTTTCCGGATCCTCGGAGAGGGAGAAATACATATGCACTCCTCTGCCTCGCCCCTTGCCCCGACGCTCGAAGTCCAGTACACCGTACGTACTCTGCTCTGTGACGTGATTTACGAACGTCTCGCGACTGTACTGGTCCGCATCCATTGTATCGGCAATGAATTGATACGTCTTGAACGCAGGTCCAGCAGGGATCCACTCAGGATGTTCTCTTGCGTAGTGGGCAGTGGCCGCCACAGCGTAGATGGAGAGTTTCTTTTGAGTCGAAATGCCGCTGATATGCCGGAGCTTGCGGTTTTCGGTGTATTTTTCCTGAGCATCACGGACATCAGTCTCGATAACCGTGTCAGCCCCACGCCGCTCGGCTAATTCACCAGCCCATCTGAGGAGGTCAATCGCTTTCCGCGCATCCCCGTGCGTTTGGGAGCCGAACGCAGCAACAAGCGGAACAACGTCATCTGCAAGTGAGTCTGGCTTGAAGGCGTCCCGCCGGTTGCGGAGAATACTACGGAGCTGGTTCGCATCGTAATCGTCGAAGAAAATGTCGTCAGGGTTGTAAGAACTCTGTGCGCGGCTGTTGAGGTCCTTCATAAAGTCGGCGTAGTTCGTGATCGTCGTGAGCGAGATGGGACCATCAAAGTCGGCGAGTTTGCGAGCCCGTGAAAGCTGGTAGATGAGAGAATTGTACTCTGCTTCCTGATACGGCCCCTCAAGCATATCGATCTCATCGAGAATGAAGATGACACCGTCGTAATACTCTCGCATAAGTTCGTACAGTCGCTCCAGCTTCTGATCCGTTGAGACGCCGGTTTGGGGAACACCAGGATCAACGCCGAGGTCGTCGGCAGCAGCTTTGACTAACCGATAGACAGCCCGATCTGCAGTCTTCGGCCCCTCGCAGTTGATTGAAATGACCCCGAAGGTCTTGCCTTGGGATTCACACAGTTCGACGATCTGTTTGCAGACCGCATGAATGATGAGCGACTTCCCAGTTCCAGAAGGACCACTCAGAAGCATATCCGGGATCCCTTCATTCTGGAGGACCGGTTTTAGGTTGTCGACGACACGGCCTAGCTGGTCGTCACGACCGACGATACGATCCTCGTCGATGATGGTATCTGACCGGACGAGGTCTTTGTTCGCGAAGACCCCACCGGACGACTCGGTTTGGAGCCGATCACGAATTGAGATGCCGCCACCGTCACCGTTAGTTGCTTCTTGAGACGAATCAGCGGGATCTGATCCGTTTTCGAAGGTCGTTTGTGACGTGCCAGGAGACGCCACCTCCTCATCCGTCGATTCAGGAGTTTCAGGATCAGCAGCAGAAGATTGACGATCCTCCTCACCTTCCGGATTATTCGATCCTGCTCTACGTCCCTCTCGTCCCATTATGAACCCCCTCGAACTCTGGGTATAAAAATATGGACCCTTGTGGAGTTGTAACCGTTCGAAAACAGGCTATCTAACGACTACAGCCCCGTATATTCTGGACGAGTCAGATACCGTCTTCGGAATCTATCACCCTCCGTTGTCGAGTTGTAACGGTTCGACGAAGCTCGCTGTCGTCGATCTTCCTCGATGACCCGGACCCCCCGTTTTCGAGTTGTAAGATGTTGGGGGGCGGTAACACACCTGGTTCGATGCTCCCACGCTCAATTGTAAGGAGAAGTGAGTCTCAGAGCAAATCCACATAATCCGGATTTTGTGAATGCTGCTCAGGGTGATACGGTCTTTCTCACACTCCCCGTTTTCGAGTAGTAAGCGCCAGAATAGTTGCGAAAGAACGACGCTCGTAGAATCCGTTCACGAGTGAGAGGAATACCGGGTTTCGGACATGATTGCTGGCGAAGCCGCTTTGGTAATCTCGAATGGTTCACCCCCTCCCCCCTTTTTCGAGTTGTAAGTCGATGGGAACAGGCCATCCAAGACGTAGCGTGGCGAGAGTCGAAGTAACTGAAGTTGGCATAGAGGCGTCAAGACGAGAGATTACACGGAATCAGAACCACGGACGAGATGAGGAAGTCATCTACTTCCCGAGATGTCAATCGTCTAGCTGAGCTAGACGATATGTATTCTTTGTCTCTAGTGCGGTTATGGTAAGGTGACGTACAACATAAACTTTCGCATATCTAGCCACAAGTTAGAATATTAGACACTCAACCTCTCTATCGCGTATATCTGCCACAATTGGCTGTTTTGCAACCTCTCTTGCTGTTCACCCCTCCCCGCCGCCACGAGTTTACAGCTCGAAAAAGGGGGGAGGGGGTTCGTCAGGTCCAGTCCGTGATACCGACTACACGTGTTCCGTTGAGCTCTCGTCGGATGTCGTTCCGATCCCAGCCAAGAGGTGACAATACGCTCTCGACAGCTCGGACCAGCTGCGTCTCATAGTATGATGGATCGTACGACTCGAACTCCTCGTGGGCCAACGCGACCCGTTCTCGCGAGCTCTTCTCGTCGTCGACGACCACGTACTCGATATCTTGGCCCGGGTGGATGGCGAGGTCCTGATCGCGAGCCCGCTTCAACGCGGCCACGTTCTGCGTATTCTGAGTGTATCCTTCGAGTGGCTTGGAGACGCGATTCCGTTCGACGAGTTGCTCAACCGGCACCGTTCTAGCGTGGAGGCGCTTGATGCCGTTCTGGAGACAGTCGAGCACCGCATCCGGTGACCGCGTGGCATCGAGCCGATCGAGACAGTCCCGTTGGACGTCCTCGATGAACGGTGGGGTCGAACGCTGTCGGGCTTCGATACCCCTGATTTTGAAGTCGTTGTCGCCGGCGACCTTCCCGAAGTACTTCGTCAGCGCGCCGGCGTCGCTCTCGCGCTGCGGGACGAACGCCACCCAGTCGTAGTGGGCTTCGTGTTCGAGCCGAATCTCGACGCGTTCCGTGATCTCCGTTGCGAGCGTCTCGAGGTCCTGGCGGTCCTCGTCGTCGACGTCGGGGTCCGGCGTCACCCAGATGGAGTCGACGATGCCGTGGACGACGCGCCAGCCGCCGGCTTCCAGCTGCTGTTTCGCCGTCAGCAGAATTTCGCGAGCGAACGCGTTAATCGCTTCGTGACACTCGATGCGGCCGAACTTCGCGTTGCTGAACCCCTGATAGCCGAAGCAGGCGACGAGGATCCACTTCAGCGCTCCCGACCGTCCCTCGAGTTCCACCAGCCGGTCCTCGTCGGGGTTGTTCCGTTCCTTCTCGCGACGAATGGCCGCCTTGATCTCGTCGCGCGCGTCGATGATCGGCTGTAGCACGTCGACAAGGTAGCCCCGGTCGTCGCAGATCGAGTACCCGAGGCCGGGGACGTCGTCGCGGTCGCTGTGGCAGTCACACCGGATGATGTCCGGTGAGACGTTCCGCGTACAGATGATGTTCGGGTACAACGAGGAGAAGTCGAGTTCGTGGACGTTCTCGTGAAGCCCGACCTCGGGCGCGAAGATGAAGCCGCCACGGTCGGCGTCGTGGAGCGTCCCCATCGGCTTGAAGAACTCGTGGCGCCAGGAGTTCCACGGGACGAGGACACCGCGGTCGTGGGCCTCGCAGATCTGGATCGCCGTCAGCACGTTCCCGATTGACGCCCACGCGAGCTCCTGGACGGGCTTTTTCGAGCGCGACACGAGGTCGAGGACGCCGTCGAGGTTCGTTTCCCCGTAGAAGAACGTGTTCGACTCGTCGATGATCGCCCGCCCGGGGACGTTGTACCGCGCCGGAGAGTGACCGACGCGACCGTAGCTCGAGTACGTCGACCGGCTCGCAAGCTGTTGGTAGTCGATGTCCGGCCACCGGCTCAGCGAGAAGTCGTCGACGCCGGCGTCCGTCGCCATCTCGTACAGGGTCGGGACGATCTCGCTCGTCGAGCAGACCAGGACGTCCGGATCGTGTGCGTCGAGTGCCCCTTGGACGGCGGTCAGGATATCCGTCGGCGAGCCGGTGACAGTGTCGCCGGCGACGGACAGCTCCCCATAGATGTCGTTGCTCGTTTCGGTCACCGGAACGCTGAGCCGGAGCGTCGACAGCTCGCTCGCCGGCGTCGGATCGGCGCCGGTCTCCAGACAGTACCGGAACTCTCGCGAAAAGTCCACGTTGAAACAGGCGAGATCCCCGACTGGATAGGCCGACAGCTGGCGCGCCTGCCGGGCGAGTGGAGTGACGCGATCGATGTGGGCAACGTCGACTGCGAGAACGGCCTCCTCGTCTCGTCGAAAGCCGGGGCGTCGCGCCACTAGTTCGGTCGCGACGACATCCGGGTGCTGGTCGTACACCGATTGGAGCGTCGTGAGGTCGATGTCGGACGCTGGGTCGCGAGCGGCGACGTAGAAGCGTGGGGTGTAGTCATCGCGCTCGGTCGCGACGGCGCCGTCGGCAGTTGCCTCCCACTCCAGGACACGGCTGTCGTCCAGGAAGTCGATACTGAACGGCATCGTCACGGGTTCGCGTCCGGTGGGGCACTCTCCTGGTCATCGCGTGCTGCGACCGCGGCTTCGAGCTCCTCGAGACGTTCTTCGTGGTCGTCGAGGCGGGCCTCCTGTTCGAGATCGATGCTGAGCAGCGCCGGCAGCAGCGGATTTTGGTGGTTCAACAGCCCGCTCGCGTCGGCGTGCTCGCGGGCGTACTCGAACAGCCGGTCGAAGCGCGGCTGGTCGCGACGCCGCAGTGCCCGGCGGAACTCCGCCCAGCGCTCTTCGATGGCCCGGAGCGCATCCCGGTAGGTTGGGTTCGTACGCCCCATCGCTATCGGCCTCCTGTACCACTCGCCGTCCACGCGTCGAGCAAGGGGTCGGCGGTGGCCGACACGGTCTCACCGTCAGCGGTGACGGCCGTTCCGACGCCCTCCGGGGTCGGCGTCGACGGCGCCGGCGTCGTCGGTTCCACGCCGACCTGCGTGGCGCGTGCCGCGAGCAGCTGCCGCCAGTACGCGAACGTCGTCTGGTAGTACGCGCCGTCGTCGACGGGATAGACGAGCGTCTCGAAGTCTTCGCCGACGACCCGTGGCCCCATCCGGGTTTGCTCACACTCGAGGTGATGGTCGGCGACCGTCGCGACTGGCTCGGTGAATTCGTTTCGCTCGTTTCGCGTAACGAGCACCGGGATGTCGTACCCATCGGCGTAGGTCGCCAACCGGGCGAGAGTTCGAGCCTGAAGGGTTCTCGCGTGGGTCTCGCCGAGGGTATCGTCGGCGCGGTACTGGACGTCGACGGCCGGCGCGACGATGAGGGCAGGTGTGTGGGGCGACGTGTCCTCGTCACGACTCGGTTCCCCTCGACCGGCCGTCCCGGCGTCAGTGGTGGACATCTGGATCGACTTGTTCACTGCCGTCGGGAGATTACAGACGGCGCCGTAGTGCTGGTAGGCGGTAAATCCGCGTGCCACGTGGATTCGGTTGAGCAACCGTTGACTGGGCGCGATCTGAGCGAGTGTCGTCGTCGTCGCGTGACCATTTGCGTCGACCCAGAAGGCGGGCCCGTCGTGCAGGAGGAGATGGTCGAGTACGAGCGACTGCAGGATTGGGACGCCGCGGCCTCCCTCGACGTCGAGCAGCGTGATGCCGTCGCCGAGTGACGGCAACAACATCCCGTCCGTAGCCGGATCGGCCTGGTCAGCGAGGGACCGATTGCGGTCGGCTCCCCGTGTCGGCTGGTCCACCGTTAATCGGTTCGACGTTGAGTGTTCTCCCATACTCGACTAAAGGGCCACATTCCCGATAAGCCGCGGCGTGTCGCTTCCGCATTTCAGGGAATCGATCAGAATACAACGAGTGCCGTCGTTGTTTGCGTGTTTTCGTGTTAGGATGAACACTTCCGAGAACAATTCCGATATGAGGCGCCTCCTCCGTTAACCAACAATTGGATGCATGCGCCCTCTATCTGTTGGTTAATACGTAAGGAGCTCAGTAGGCCGGTATCTCAGTTTGATTTCTGTAGAACTCTAAGGAAACTGCGACTTGCAGTTCTCTCTTTACTTCACGTATTTGTCTATCAAGTAGTCGGTAATCTGCTCTTCGCGAGCCCGAATAAACGCCTGTGCGTTCTCCGGGGTCGGCTCGATATCGGGATACTGATTGACACGTTGGATACGCTCAGCCTCGGCGTTGCCGAGGTCGTCCAACCAGTCGTGGGGCCACTGGTCGCTTTTGATCTCTTCGTTCATCTCGTGTGGCAACAGCTGTAGATTCCCGATTCGATTAAGATCAACAGTCTCGCCAATAGATTCAGATACGGATTCTGCCCTGCTTTTCGGGTAGATGTGGTCAACCGAGTAGTCGCCAATACTGGTGGACGTCGATTGTGTATATGATTCCTCAATGAGGCCGAGTACTGCCGTGACATCTGTGTCGGTAAATACAGGCTCTCCTGGGCTGCTCTCGTAACGAGCGTTGGCTACGACTCGACGGATATCTTCAGCAGATGGGCTGATGTTCTCCGATTCAAATAGCTCCTCGCCTGGGAAAACGATGGGTTCGTCGGGTTCTGGTTCCCACTCGCGAAGGTATCGCATCCAGTTGCGGCACTTGCCGTAGGTCAGAACTTGGTAGTACTTGTTCAGCAAGAGGGCTCTTGCGACGAACTGGAAAACACTCTCGCGATTCGCGTCGGAGACCTCAGCATCCGGATTCTGGTAATAGAACACGCCAAGTAGCGCGAAGATGGGCATCGTGTTCATAACCGAGCTCCGAATCCCGCTCTCGATTACTGTCTGGAACGCCTTCTCGAGCGATGTCCGAAACCACTCGAAGCGCCGTCCGGCGACGACGGGCTCATTATACAGCCACCGCTCGCGCATCTCGTCCATTCTTTCTTCGTCGATACTGCTAAGATTACTGCGGAGGAGGTCTGTTCCGACTAAGTATGCTGTATACCGGAGAAACAGCTTCCGATCGATTTCTTGCTCATACTCAGGGAATTTCTGTTTAAATTCGTCAATCCAATCTTGGATGACCTCCCTAGGATTGATTCGCTCGTCCTCCTCTTCGGCGTACGGCCAATAACTCATGAGCTTTGAGAGGAGGAGCTGGTAGGGCTTCGGATCAGAGCCCTCCATGTTCAGCCTAGTGAATATCTCGGGAATTTCGGATCTATCCTTGTTCGTACTGTCCGTTTCGAGATCGTCCTGTAGAACGTTGCTCGTAATGTCTCTCGCGACGGCCATCGAAATACTGCGCAGCTGGTAGCGGGTTTCGTTGTCCGCCCTCAATTCGGCGGTGTCCACGTATTCATCGACGACTTCGCTAAGTGTTCTTCCCTCAAGTACCGTGGAGTTCCCGGAGCCCCCGTCGTTGCCTCCGTTCCATAACTCCCCGACCGGCATCCACAGGTGCCGCGTGTCGCCGGTCATGGTATAGCCGGTCTCGTCCGTTCCTCCAAACTTTCCTGTCGATTTGAACTCAAATCCGTAGTCGCCTGCTGTATCGTCGCGATCGTACTCTGGGTGACCGAATAGGTCAACACACAGCCGCTGGCCTTCCCAGTACTGGAGCTCATCACTGGGCTTCCCCCGTCCGCCATTATATACTGTTATTCCACCCTCGACACCGATATAGAGCGAGTTCAAGCGCTGCTGGCCGTCTATAATCAGAATCTCCGGTTCTTTGTCTTCAACTTCCTGATTGTAGAGGTCGTATTCCGCCAAAACTGGATCCGGTGGCCGATAGTCATCGGCAACATACATCCGTAGGAAATTATACGAGTTGTAGTCGCTGATATTGGCCGCTCGAACTCTCCATTCAGTTATGGCTCCGATTGGATAGTCTCGAATCAATGAATCGAACAGTTCCTCAATCTGCCTGGGATTCCAGACAAACTCCCGCTGGAGGCCGGGAAGAAAGATATGGTCGTTTATTTCAGACAAATAATCCGAGACCTGTCTGGACATGGTCACCAGAACGGAAGATGAGTATTTATACTCTGTCGTCGCCCATCGAATTCCGGGTGTATTCTCCCCCGGATCAACTCGAAGGCCTGGCTGAGAGGCTGAGTTACGGTGTGGGTGAGTTAGTCGCCGAATTTTGGGATCGTGCGTCCGGTTCCGTGAAGTTTCCAGAATCAGACTTGTCTAGTACTGCCTCCGTTAACCAACACTCTATGGATGACGGGGCGTATGTTGGTTAAGTACGTTGGTTCCACGAAGTTCCTGTGCGACCACGTTGAAGATGCTACCCTCCGAACTCATCGGTATGTGTGGCCGGAACTCGCTCTTCATCGACCAAGCAGACCTCGAGGCCCGCTTCGATGCCGAGGTCGTCGCGGACGGAGGCTATACACCCCGATACAACATCGCGCCTGGCGACGACCTCCCTATCGTCACGAACGAGGCTCCAGACGAGATCGACGCCTACCACTGGGGACTGATTCCGTTCTGGGCGGATGAGCCCGAGGAGGGTATCATCAACGCTCGCTCCGAGACTGCCGACGAGAAACGCGTCTTCGAGCGGGCGTGGGAATCACGTCCCTGCCTCGTCCCCTCGTCTGGATTCTACGAGTGGAAATCACCGAACGGCGGGTCGAAACAGCCCTACCGGATTCACCGGGAGGACGACCCCGCGTTTGCGATGGCCGGGCTCTGGGACGTCTGGGAGGGCGAGGACGAGACGATCTCGTGCGTCACGATTCTCACGACGGAGCCGAACGACCTGATGAACTCAATCCACGACCGGATGCCGGTCGTCCTCCCAAAGGACGCTGAGTCCGACTGGCTCGCCGCAGACCCGGACACTCGCAAGGAACTGTGCCAGCCGTATCCGAAGGACGATCTGGACGCCTACGAGATTTCGACGCGGGTCAACAACCCAGGCAACGACGATCCCCAGGTCATCGAGCCGCTAGACCACGAGCAATCGGGCCTCGGCGAGTTCAGTTCCTGATCGGTGGCGGGGTTACGGTCACTGCATCGGCGACGCCGCCGCCGAATCGACGAGCGAGTACTCTCGATCCCGACTCGTCCCCTCCGCCTTGAGGAGGTTGTATTGCTCCATCTTCGAGAGGTACGTGCGGATAGTCCGCTTCGTCCGTGGATCATCGACCTCCTCGGAGTAGCGTTCGTGGATCTCGGTCGGTCCGACCGGGCCGTGCTCGCGAACGATGTCGTAGACGACGCGCTGATGGGGGGTGAGTGAGTCGAGGCTCTTCTGCTTGATCTGGGCCCGAGCATCCTCGGCGGCGTCCAGGAGAATATCGTCGGTGATGCGCTCGTGGTTCTCGCGATCGGCCTTGCCGGCTGCCGTTCGGAGGATGCCGATTGCGAGGCGGGCGTCGCCGGCGGCTGCGTCGGCGATCCGGTAGAGCTGGTCGTCGGTGATGACGTCCTCATCGAGGCCCCACTTCGCCCGCGCACTCAGAATGTCGTACAGCTGCTCGTCGTGGTACTTGTCCATACGGACGTGTTCGCTGGAGCGCAGCCGGCTCACGAGGCGGTCGTCGACGCGGCTGAACAGCTCCTCTTCCTTGTTCGCGATGCAGATGATCGCGAACTGCGGGAGGCTGTGGAGGTCGTAAATGACGCTGGGGTCCTCCAGTTGGTCGACCTCGTCGAGAATGACGACGGTCCGCGGGCCGTCGTGCTGCTGGAGGCGGTCGACGAGTTCGTCATGCGGCGTCGACTGCCGGTGGATGTCGATGGTGGCGCCGAGGTCGTCGAGGATCTGGTAGAGCGTGCGGAACCGGGTGTAGTTACGCCAGCAGTTGACGTAGGTGGCCTCGACGTCGAGCACCTCCTCACGTAGGCGTTCGGTGACGAATTGCGAGATGCACGTCTTGCCGGCGCCGCTGGGTCCAGTGACGATAGCCGTGTCGGCGGGTTCTCCGTTCGTGATGGGCTCAAGAACGCTGGAGAGGTGGTTGACTTCGGCGTCGCGATGCTCAACTTCCCGAGGGACAAACCCGGCGCGGAGAACGCGAGCATCGCGGATCATCGTTGCTTGATAGACTGGTTTTCTGGCTAGTACTAAAAACGTGACCGGGTTGCTTCCGGAAACACCCCATTTAGCCCCTTTGACCTAACTAAATCCTCCCGCAGTAACGCGATTCCTGTTCGTGGAAACTCAAGGTTTCCGGGATTTCCGGAATCAGGTCACGGGCGGGAACTCGTCACACCGGGATTTTGCCAGTCGTCGGCTTCGTGTTCACTCCAAGGGCTGAGGTATACTCCGTTGTCAGCGCGACTTTGACAGTCCAACTCATCCATCAAGTTATTCCACCGTTCTTCGATCGTATTGCCGGACTGCTCGAGGAGTGACTTATCGAGTTCGTCGATCAGCTGCTCTTGGAGTTTCTGGTGTCGTTCGCTTCCGTACTCGCCAAAGACTCCCTCATATCCTTCCCCTCGGAGTAGTCGAACGAGTGTCGTGATACGGAGGGCCCGGTCCTCGCTTATGTCAAATTCCTCTTCTAGTCGCATACACATCCTGCCAGCCCAATCAGATGCGCCCATACTCCCCCTCTTGTCGTCAGTATAATAGATGTTCGTGGGTCCAGACTAGAAGCAGTCAGGACATTCCCATACATACCCTCGACTCCTGCGCCGGTCGCTTTTTGGCATTTGAAGAGACTCACAGAGGCCGCAGGTCTTGAATTCGGACTCGGGAATTAGTTCTATGAGCTCCTCCTTCCAGATCCGAATTTCAGCCGTCTTGATGTTGTTCCGTTCGTTCTCTACCTTGGAACTGTTCCTGTTGAATTCCCACTCTCGATTTTCGTTACGGCGCCATTCAGCCAATATTCGGAGAACCTCGTCTTGTTCGTCCACGCCATCAAGATCTTCTTGGCAGTCCTCCACGACATCTCGCCGAATTTTCGGTTCCACCTTGTCCCAGACCGCGGGGTTGCTTCCATCTCCTTCGTGCCGCTCTTCCTGTCGTTTTTGTTCGTCTTCCAACTCCTCGATTCTGGCATCAAGAGACTCTCGTATCGGGGCGAGATCGGGGATACTCATACGAAGATACCACGACTGGAACGTCATAATATTCTGGTGCTGTACCGCTTCTGTCTGGTTTAAACAGGTGTTGCGAATCGCCTGATTCTATCGTGTTCAGCTCTCACGATCAGCGATCAGCCCGAATCGACACTATTCTCTGGGAATCAGGTGTCGTTTGACTTCTCTAGAACAATGATTGCAGAGTGCCGCTGGCATCGGGAGCGTATCTGGGGAGAATTCCCGGGTGTCGCCTGAACGGGCTTCATGACCACAGACGGTCGTCCCAGTTTCATTCTGTACGAGGTGGTACTTCGCCTTCCCCGATTGGCGGAGCGAGAATGCAGATTCGTCTTCTGTGGGATAATCGTCGTCTACAATATCTTCGACCGTTGCCGAGGAGATCCAGTATCTGCTGAGATCCGTCCACCAGGTGTTCGAGCATCGAATTTGCTGGCGGAAGAGCTGCCGGTAATCAACCGTGAACCGTTGCGAATCCTGCTGAATGAGGTCATCGGTGTGGAACTCGAGTGTCCGTGGGGATCGCTCTTCTCTGTTTGATTCAGGCTCTAACTCGATGGTCCACTCCGTTTTGACGTACGCTCCACCGGTGTATTCGACAGTGTCTGCGCTTACAGACTTGGTACGGTCACGAAGCCAACGAACGGTCGGTGGACGGAGCTTCTCAGTGAGTTGCTCTGAGAAGATGTCGTGTAGCAGTTCATCCGTGACGAGTGCGTCTTGGAGGGCGGTTCCGAGCTCTCGAGGTGCCGTCTGGTTCGTATAGTTCTCTGCCTGTGCGATGAGTGTCTCTCGAGCTTCGGCAATCCCATCGACGGTCAACCAGAATCCGTACGGTTCGTGACCATCGGTGAGCACTTCGCCATCGGTGATCCGAACCAGCATCGGCCGGATATGGTCAGGTGCCGGAAACAGATGTAACTGGTATTGGTCGGTGACCGGGACTACTGGATAGGGGAACTCCTCTCTAGAGGGTACTCCCCCCTCGTTACGGGGTATGGAGAAACCTCCCAGGTCTGCTACCGGGACGTGCCTTGGCATACACTCCGTGATACGATTCCAGTACGTCCCATATCGGTGGTCGCGAGGACCGCGATTAATTTGCATTGTGAGTAGACCGATTACCCCCAGTCACTTAGTATTCAGGGGGTAGTGGGGGAAGGGGCTATAGAAGAACTACCATACTACAAATCGGGAACTTAGACTAAGTAAAGGTTATAACATTCCCGCTAGGTGATGTGACTATCCAGATGACTCAGAAGACAATTGGACAGAACACCGGCCAATCGGGCCGGGTGAATCTGTCCGGACCCGAACTCGACCAATTCGATGCGGAGGTTGGGGACGCTATCAAGGTCGATGTCGCGGAGTCGAAGGGGATCGCCAAGGCGATCATCGAGAACAGCACGGAGTGTGAATTCGTAATCGTATCCAAACCAGAAGCTGATTCCTCACCCACGGAGGAAATCGATGAGTAGTGAGTACCCTTCTCTCTTCGAAAGCTGTCAGCCACGAGACGACGTCTTAGACGGCTCGCTCCAGGAGGAACAGTTCGCTGCGAAACTCTCGACTGTCGTCCACAACCCTGAGAAGGCAGCACCAGTCTATCGAGACCCCGACTCGTTCTACGATATGACCTATCCCACGGAGGGTCTCCGCACGCTGCTCTCCAATCTCACGGGGCGTTTCTTGGCGACCACAAAGTACGACCCCGGCTCGTATACTTCGAGCATTCTCTGTCTCGACACACGGTTCGGTGGTGGGAAAACGCACGACCTCATCGCCTCTTACCATCTTGCTGAGAACCCCGTAGATATTGACGACCTCTCACACTACCTGCTGGACGGCGACGAGGAGCTTGCGGCCGACTATCAAGATGCGGTGGCAGAGGGCCTCGATATTGCGACGGGGGTCTTCATCGGAACGAAGGCTGATAGCAAGGATGCCCGCCATGCCGACGACGATCCGGATGCTCCGAATACCCGGACGATGTGGGGTGAACTCGCGTACCAGCTCTATGGGCTCGATGGCTACGAGTACCTCAAGGACTACGACCAAGACCGGGACGCCCCCGGTGAGGGGACGCTCTCGAAACTCTTCGCTCAGCACGACCAGCCGGCTCTCATTCTGATCGACGAAATCGCCGACTACATGAACAAAGCCGCGGGCACGCCTGTCGGTGACAAGACGCTCGCCGATCAGACGCTTTCGTTCGTGATGGCGCTCCTCGAAGCGGCTGCCGAGTCGGAGCACGTCACGGTCGTTTACTCTATCGCGGATACAGCGTTTGGTGAACAGGCTGACCGGGTTCGTGATGGCGTCCGTGATCACATTGAGGAGGTCAACGAGATCGGCCGGCGGCAGCACAAGACGGTCACACCGACCGACGAAAACGAGATCGGACAAGTCCTTCAACACCGTCTCTTCTCGGAAGTTCCAGAAAACGCCGCGAGCGAAGCCGCTGACTCATACTTCCAATTCTATGATCAGGAAGACCGGCAGTATCCACAGGAAGCCACCGACGCTGGCTACGTGGATGTCCTCGCTCGCGAGTACCCCTTCCATCCCTCCTTAATCGACGCTCTCACGGACAAGATCGATACGATCCCTCGATTCCAGCGCACGCGTGATGCCCTCCGCTTGCTTGCTCGAGCCGTCTACTACCTCTGGAATCACCAGCCCGACAGTTACGACCGCCACTGGATTCGGATCTACGACCTCACAGTCGCTGATGACGATCCTGGTGGTGGGATTCAGACTATCCTTCGTGAGCGCCTATTCGACTTCGTCGATCTGGGTCCCGCAGTGACCGCCGACATCTACGACGACGATGGTACCGCGCACGCCCAGCTTGAGGATCGGAAATGGACCGAAAACGGTCTCCCGCCCCTCGGAACCCATCTGACAACGACAGTTCTCTGGCACAGCCTCGCATATGGTGAACAGGCCGCTGGCCTAACCCACGCCGATTTGAACCTCGCCATCGGTCATCCCGATCTGAACTTCGACGACTACGATGCCGCCCTATCGGCACTCCGGGGCGACGATATGGATGTCGCGTGTTACTTCCTCTACGAGGAAGAGCGCCTCCGATTCAAGCAAGAACCAAACCTGATCCGGATCATCGACCAGCGGATCGAGTCTACCCCCGAAGCGAGCGCTCATTCGCGTTTCCAGAACCGTCTCACCTCGAAGGAAACCGGCGATGGTGGCTTCCAGCCGGTGGAGTTCCCTGAATCGCCGGCGGACTTACCGGATACCCCGGATACGCCGAAGCTCGCGGTGATGCATCCGGACACCGCTGCTGTCGAAGACGGCGGCGATACGCCGCCGAACCGGGTGACTCAGCTCTACGAGCAGCAAGCCGCAAAACACGAGGGAGAGACTGAGACGCGAATCTACAAGAACTACGCTCTGTTCCTCGCCCCTGACGCTGATCGGATGGATGCTGCAATCGACGAGGCTCGGCGTCTCGAGGCTATCGAGGCCCTGCTTGATAGCCCTGAACAGAAAGCCGACCTCTCCTCGGAACAAATCGAGGAGCTTCGAGAACGGAGCGACGAGGCACAGCTGATGCTCGGAGAGCTCGTTCGGAACGTCTACCGGCACCTCTACTACCCTGACCGGGACGGGCTTACCCACGTCACCATCGGTGCGACCGAATCCAACGGCGGGACGACACTGGTCGACGCTGTCCAGACAACGCTCGAGGATAAGATCGTGAAACGCGACGCCGGCGCTCGTGGGTCCGCTCACGTCCAACAGAAACTCTGGCAGCAGACCCAGGACGCTATGTCCACCGAAGCGCTGGTCAACCAATACGCGAAGAAGCCGGGGCTGGACTACCTCTTCAGCACAAAACCGATTCGAGAGACTGTCTCCTCCCTCGTTAGTGACCACGGGTACGCATACTGGGATGGCGAGTCTGGGACAGCGTACTGGGTCGGGACAACGGAGCCTGAAACGTGGCCACACCCGGAACCGTTCGCGGAATCCCCCGATGTCGAGACCTCGATTCGGGACAGCGATGTCCAGATCGGGAGCGCCTTCGTCGTTTACCGAGAGATCGACGCGCTCGTTGACGACCACCTCGACGAAATCGACCGGCCAGAACAGACGGTTGCCACTTGTGCTGAGTGTGGGGCGGAGGTTGAAAACCCAGAAGGCAGCGAACCCTACTACTGTGAGGAACACCAGTCCGATACGACCTGTCGTTCCTGCGGCAAAGAGGTCGCTAGCGAGCAGCTGCTGGACGAACGAGGTCGATGCCAGGAGTGCCAACCCGAGGAATCCTGGGAGGCGAGCAAGAAGATGATGTCCGCTTCACGAGCATTCTCGGAAGTTCGTCGTGACGCGGAATCGAAGGCCGGGACTGACCGGACGCCGCTGCTTGAAGAGGTGACCATCCAGGTCGGTGGGGACGAACCTTTCCAGGCGGCCAAGTTCATCAGTCAGCGACCTGGATTCAAAGCCCGTGAAGACTCGGTGACGGTTCGAATGCAGTACGAAACCCGGACTGACGACGGAACGTACAGCGCAGAATTCACAGGATCACCGAGCCGATTCCGGGACGTGATCGACCAGCCCGGCTCGTTCGGTGATGATCGAGAGACCATCCAGTTCCGTTTCCAGTTTGACGAGCCCGAACCGATTACTGACGAGGGTGACGACCTCCTCGCTGCCCTCGATAACGACCTTGATGCGGGCAACATCGACGTCCGGGTCGAAGGGCGTGGCCCGATTCAGGCGAGCTCGGAGGTGACGGTCTGATGGCGAGTCGCGGTTCGGAATTTGAGACCTCACCCGCCGAGGGGACAGAGGAGGATCGGCTGGTTCGCTACGGGACGAGTATGTTTGGTGGCCGCCCGACGTTCACGCTCGTCCGACGAGAGACAGACGGTGGCGGCGAGTGGACGCTCCATGAACTACTCCCTCGCGAACAGGCTGAAGCCCGCCGTGATCGCTTGGAGCGGGATGGTCGTTCGCTGAGTATCACACCAGTCGAGGATCTCGTCTCGGACATCGCTGGCGACGACCTCCTTTCCAAGCTCGATGGTTGGACGTGGGATGAGTGGGCCGGCGCAAAGGTCGCACGGCTTGACCCGACCCGCGTCCGTGCGCTCCAGGACGTCGTCAGGGAAGCGATCGAGGGCACGCCAGGAGATTCCTCAGAAGTTCTTACTGGTGGGGCTGGATTCGTGTTTCTACCCGAGACGGCAGGCGTCCGGCTTGCTGTTGCCTTCCGTGGCGTGAAACCGATCCAGCGTATCGATCGGATGCGGTCGCTGGCTCGAGGCGTTGCACGGATGAGCGATGAGGAGTGTTACTACTGGTACGCAAAGTGTCGGTCTCCGTCGAGTCCGAACGGCGAAAAGGCCCTTCGAGTGTTGCTGACGGACCATATTGAGTGATCTAACTATGAGCCGAAATCCCGAAAACCAAGATAGCGATTCGGAGCTGAAGCGTGTCGCAATTGAGGGGAACCTTCCCCTGAAGGCGGTTGGCATCGAGAATCTGAAAGAGGCGAACCCTCAGCATATGCCTCCTCACCGGTATCTCCACCCTTGGTTTGCCCGGCGACCTACGCCAGCTTCGAGACTAGCCGTTCTCGCTTCGATACTTCCCGAGGGGGTTGAGGCCAACGAACTCCTTCGGTGGATTCAGATTGGCCCGTCAGACGAGAGTGGTAACGTCGACATTGCGTCGTATGTGGCTGATAAAAAGAGTAGTGAAGACTCGAGAGAGGGAACTCTTCAAGATCACTATGGATATCCACGTCCATTCACTCGTTCTCCTACGGAAAGTCAGCGAGCAGAAATCCATGATCTTCTCAGAGATTTCTGGGATGGAGATTTACCTACTGTGATGGACCCTACAGCGGGCGGTGGCGTAATCCCATTTGAGTCTCTTCGATATGATTTGCCCACTATTGCTAACGAACTGAATCCTATCCCCTCACTTATGCTTAAGGCGATGAATGAGTATGCTCCCGAAGTCGGCTCATTAAATACTGAACTCAAACAGTGGGGTGATGAGATTGACTCTATTGCATCTGACAACCTATCAACTTATTTCCCTAGTGCAAATGATCGTCAACGCCCCTCTCATTATGCATGTACCTATACAGTGGCCTGTCCTGAGTGTGCCTGCAATATTCCCTTAGTCAAGAAGTGGTGGCTGAAAAAGTCCTCCTCCTCAAAAGGGATTGCCGCGAGACCTGTCCTTTCAGACGGTTCTGATAGTGTTGAATACGAATGTGTCTCCCTTCCCGACGATGTCTCAAAATCCGAATTCAATCCTCAAAATGGCCCAAAAACTAGGAGTGGTGCAGAGTGCCTGCGATGTGGAGTCGTTTTGGAGGCTGATTCAATTCAGGAAAAATTCCATGAAGGCGAATACGATGTTGAGATATACGGGGTAAAATATGTTGAGGACGGGGGAAATGGTGGTTGGCGGGCTCCCAATGAGAAAGATCGACAGGCGCATCAGAAGGCAGTCGAGAGGGTTGAATCTGATTTCGCTCTAAATAGCCTGATTACCGAAAACCGCTATATTGGTGATGAGGATCGAGCAGGTCCCTATGGTGTTAAGGAATGGCGGGAGGCGTTCACGCCAATCCAGCTGATAACCCATTACGAGTACCTTCAGGCATTCCAAGAGTGCAAAGAGGAAATACGCTCTCGATACGATGAACGAAAGGCTGAGGCTCTTCTAACCATTCTCTCATTAGCAGCCAGTAAGGCAGTAGATCGAAATACTCGGTTTTCACCTTTGGATACCAGCAAAGGATATCCTGGTGATGCACTAGGTGGAAAGCATTTCACCCTGCAGTGGGCATTTGTTGAAAATAACCTCTCTACAGGAAACCAGCGCTATCGGACGATCCTCGATCGAGTTGCCAATTCCTATGAAGAGATCGTATCCTATCTGGACGGAGTTGATCCATCTCGCTCGGAAGTTCTAACGGGAGATGCTGCCGATCTCTCACTCGATGACGATAGTATACAGGCTGTTGTTATTGACCCTCCATACTATGACAGCATTATCTACTCAGAGCTGTCTGACATGTGTTACGTATGGTTGAAAGAGTACGTTGGCGATCTCTTCCCTGATATGTTCTCCTCAGGACTAACTAACAAAACAGACGAAGCAGTTGCTAACGTCGCTGAATATAATGAAGTTGCATCCGGATCTAAATCGAAGTCTGACTTTGCCGCCGAAGACTATGAGGATAAGATGGCTGAAATATTCCAGGAACTCTACCGGGTAATTGAACCCGGGGGAGTAATGACCGTGATGTTCACCCACAAGGAATCCAGTGCCTGGGATACGCTTACGAAGTCGCTTATTAGATCTGGCTTTACTGTTACCTCTACTCACCCAATTACTAGCGAGATGCCTCAGAGGACAGATACTCGTGGAGGGGGTTCCGCGGATAGTACACTTCTCCTTACAGGTCGAAAGCCTGTTGATGCAGATGAGAAAAATGATGAAGCCATCCCCACGCTCTGGAGCGATGTTCGTGCTGACACCCGCGAAGTCGCGAAAGAAGCGGCACGGAACCTCCTCAATGCCGGTCTCTCGCTAACCAAGACAGACGTAATTATCTCAGCCTTCGGCCCAACTCTCAAAGTCTACGCTGATGCATATCCCGTCGTAGACGACCAAGATCAGGAAGTACCCCCGCGACGAGCACTGGAAGAAGCACGTGAAGCTGTTACGCGGGTCCTTGTGGAAGAGTACCTCGAGGGTGAGCGGCTGGACAATTTAGATGATATCACAGAGTGGTATATTCTCTCTTGGCTGGTTCATGAATCAGATACATTCCATTACGACGATGGACGTCAGTTGGGACTCGGTATTGGGGTCGACATCGACGATATCAAACGGTCCACGAAAATCTGGGGCAAGAAACGAGGCGACATTCAATTGAAGACCCATGAGGATCGCGTCCAAGATATCACACTGCCCCCCGAAGAGAGATCTAACCGGACGCCCGTCGATCCTGAAGCACTGTCCTACACGATCGCCCTCGATGCGGTTCACGCCGCTATGCACGTCTACGAGAAACAGGGCGAGGACGTCGCGATCGATTGGCTCAAAGAACGCAACTTCGACACAGACGCTGGATTCAAAGCGACGCTGAAAGCGCTCCTGCAAGTCCTTCCCCAGCGGAGTTCGGAATGGGAGGCCGCTCGCGACCTCGCCATAGGCCGGACCCACGACGCCCTCGGCCTCGAGTTCACCCCGACCGATTTCGCTGATGTCTCAAAAGATAGGTCCGAACAGACCGAACTCGGTGACCACGCCTAACTCGAAACTCCTCCAGTATGACTAATCTACGTGACCGCGAGTGGCAGTCGATCTACGAGAGCAAGCCCGAGCAGGGACGCGCCCATCTCGTCAAGGACTTCTACGAGCCTGCACTAGAACGCAGTCAGCAATACGACCGGATCGCGGGCTACTTCTCCAGTACGGCACTCGCGGCTGCTGCCAACGGCGTTCACGCCCTCGTCGAGAACGATGGTGAAATGCGTCTCATCGTTGGCACCGAACTCTACGAGTCAGACCGTCCGGTTCTAGAAACGCTCACCGACCGTCTCGAGGACAACCTCGAGGACCTCGATGACGAACGCCTGGATGCGAATCTCCGTATTCTCGCGCGTCTCCTCCGCGAGGGCCGGATCCATATCAAGGTCGCCTATCCACGCTCTCCCTCTCACGACTGGGAGATTTTCCATCCGAAAGTTGGACTCTTCCACGATAGCGATGGAAACACGATTTCGTTCGAGGGCAGCGTCAACGAGACGGTCGGTGGCTGGGCTCGCAACTACGAGCGGTTCAAAGTTCATCGGTCCTGGGTTCCTGAACAGGCGGATTACGTCGCCGGCGACGAGGAGACCTTCGAGCGACTGTGGAGTGATGAACACCCCTTCGTCGAAGTGTATGATCTCCCCGAGGCGATCGAAGAGGACATCATCGACTGGAAAGCCCCAGACACCGAGAGCGATCTTCAGGAAGCGATTCAGATCGCGAACGGTACAGCTCCGCCGACGGAGCGCGACAAAGCGAACATCATTCAGGATGGACCGCTCTCGCCCGGTGGGCTCGCACTGGCCGAGGAAGCGAGCACGATCACGCCGTGGCCTCATCAACGAGTCGTCTCGGACACACTCGTCAATACGTATCCACAGAGCTTCTTGCTGTGTGACGAGGTGGGACTCGGGAAGACGATCGAGGCCGGTCTTACACTCTCCCGGCTCGGACTCACCGGCGAGCTGGAAACCGGGTTGTTGCTGGTTCCGGCGAGTCTGCAGCGGCAGTGGCAGGAAGAGC
Organism: Haloplanus salinarum; assembly: GCF_009762275.1. Taxonomy (NCBI): domain Archaea; kingdom Methanobacteriati; phylum Methanobacteriota; class Halobacteria; order Halobacteriales; family Haloferacaceae; genus Haloplanus; species Haloplanus salinarum. Next base: position 76,993 of record NZ_CP034344.1, read on the forward strand.
TCTGGGAGAAGTTCAACATCAACGCCGTCCGATTCGATCGGGATACAGCGGGCGATCACGTATTCCGGGACGTCCGCGGTCGCGACCACTATCCACCATCGGCAACGGACCTCGACCTCACTGGGGAGCGCGAATGGGCGGACAGCCCCATCTGGCGGTTCCTCTACGAACAGCAGTCGACTGATGCCGATGCATCGTCGCCGCTGGATGGGCCGACTGTCATCATTATGTCCTGGCACACGGCTCGTCTCGACGACCGGTGGGATCAGGTCGCTCCCTTAGACCGGGTATCCGACCGGTCTCGGAACGTCATCCCGGCAAGCTGTCGCGGACGCGACCACGATACGGAAGACCGGATGGGCGTGTGGGACGCCGTCATCGTCGACGAGGCGCACAACGCCCGGCGTGGCAGTAATTTCTACGCACTTCTCGAACAGCTTCGCGATTATACGCACGCCTACTACCTCTTGACGGCTACCCCGATGCAATTGCACTCTGGCGAACTCTACGATTTGATGCAGTTGCTGGATCTTCCGGGTGGTTGGGATAACCGGGATACCTTCATGGAGTTCTTCGAAACCCGAGACGGGCTGTCGCAGGCCCTCAACGAGGTTCTCGACAACCCGAGTTCAGAGTCCGACGAAGCGGAGGCTTCCTGGGACACGCAAGCCACGCTCGATGGACTGGAACACCAAGACCGGCTCCCGACGGACCGACCATTCTCCTCAAAAGTCTTCCAGCACCTTGCAGACGAACTCGAGATCAATGAGGACAGACAGGACCGTGCCATTGCCAAAGAGCGTGTGCTGACCGCGTGCCGGCTCGCACGAGCCTATGGAGACGCCTACGACGGCTATCTCGACCATGTCGACGACGCGATGGCAGATTATGACATCGACCGCTTCGAGGCGAGCGAGGATACGAAACTCAAACGACTCCTCTATCCTGAAGACGCCGACGAGTGGTTGATGGCGTCCCGCAGCGACCGACAGGACGCACTTGACGAACTTTCCCCGGGTGGTTGGCGAGTCATCCGCGATGTTCTCGCGGAGTCCACACCCGTCGACGCGCTCATCCATCGGAATACACGGGATACACTCCGGAAGTACGAGGCGGTCGGACTCCTCGATACGACCGTTCCGAACCGGAATCCCGAACAACGGAAAATCGAACTCACCGAGGAGACACGGGCGGTCTACGACCAGATCGACGAGTACACACGTGAGTTCTACAAGCGAGCCCAACAGACTGACGAAGCCCAAACACGCGCCATCGGGTTCGTGATGACCACGTACCGACAGCGACTCACGTCGAGTGTCTATGCGATCAGTCAGAGCCTGAAACACCGGCTTGAGACACTTCGGGCTCAACGAACCGTGCTTGCCGGACGGGAACGCGCTCGTGATCGGGACTATGGTGATGCGGAGCAGGTCGTCCTCGAAACGCTACAAAACGCGGACCTCGACGACGGGGACGTTCTGGATGAACTCGACGCTAGTAGCGACGACCTGGACCTCTCTGAACTCATCCCGAGCGTGACTGAAGAGGGGAAACAGCTTATCGAGGAAGAAATCGAGGCCCTGGAAGCGTTCGTCAACGACTTAGACTTGGTTGATACAGACCCGAAGATTCAGCAGCTGTACAACGACCTCGACGAGCTGGACCGGGCTGGTCACAACCGGGTGATTGTCTTCACGCAGTACGCGGACACAATGGACTTCATCCGGGACAGTCTCGCGGACCTTCTTGGAGCGACAATCGCGACGTATTCCGGTCGTGGTGGCGAGCTGTACGACCCCGATTCTGAAACGTGGGAGCACGTCGGGAAAGAGCGCGTGAAGCGTGAATTCTCTCGTGATGATGGGCAGGTCGATATCCTCGTCTGTACCGACTCCGCGAGTGAGGGGCTAAACCTCCAGGAGTGTGGGGCCCTCATCAACTACGACCTGCCGTGGAACCCGATGAGGGTTGAACAGCGTATCGGTCGGATTGACCGTATCGGCCAACGATTCGACGAGATTCGTATTCTCAACTACAGCTACGAGGACACGGTTGAGACGGACATCTATGATCGCCTCGACGACCGAATTGGCCTCTTCGAAAACGTCGTCGGTGAGATGCAACCCATACTCTCCGGCGTCAGCCAACAGATCCGGGATGCAACCTTGAACGCCGACAGCGCTGACGACCAGACTGCGGTCGAATCAGCTGACCGCGAGTTCTCTGAAGAACTCGAGGAACGCAATCGGGGCGACCGCGTCGATGTCGGAGAGTCACTTGAGGACGTCGACGACCTCGTCGCTCAGGACGTCGTCGACGAAGCAAAACTTGATGCGTGGCAGTCCTACAGTCACCCGGATCTCGTCGATGTCGGGGAGGAGGCATACGAGTATCACCCTCCGTTCGAGACACCAAGCCTCCAGTCAGTGTTGGTCGATAACGACGCTCTTGCCGAGGCCGGTGTCGAATTCACCCCGGTTCACGAGATTGACTTCGAGTACGATGACGGGGACTTCGACTTTGCGGACAGTACATACCGCCTCTCAGTAGGTGACGCACCGATTGAGGTCCCAGCCGGGGATGGGGAACAGACGATTGCACAGGCTATTGCGACTGGTACTGATGAAGTGGCGGTGACGTTCTCGGCTGTGTGTGCTGACGAGTTCCCATCGGTTCAGCATCTTGCACCAGGTCATCCACTTCTAGGACAGCTCCTCACAGTACTGCAGGATGTGAGTGAGGATACGTCGCGACTCCAACAGCGAATCGTGACTCGACCCGACCAAGACCAAGAGCCAGTCGTGTGTGGGTGGGGGCGGGACGGCGTGTTTACCCGGATTGCAGGCGATGGGACTGTGGCTGAAAATGGACCGATGGATTCCCTTCCGACGTGGTGTGATCAATTCCTCGATAACCGAGAGAAGTCAACAAAGCAGCCACAGTAGCTGGGTAGTTTTGTAAGCATGGACTTCCCAGATGAACCAATAGATGCCAAATACTGCTCTTGAAGCAAATCTCCGCGCTATCGGGGACGGTGCGAGACTGGAACAGTTAGCTGTTGACTTGCTTGGTTGAGAAGGATACGACGTCGTTCAACCGGCGTGAGGGGTCCGGATGGTGGGAGAGATGCACTTTTTGAATGCTCGGGAAAATCTGGCGTGTTCCATTAGCTATCTCTTTGTGGCTCCGAATAGACTCGGACAATATGTCGAAGCCGGATATTGAAGTCCTCGACGACGGCGACGCTTATCCATATTCATCGCATATCAGCGTAGACGGTACAGAACTCCAGCTGGGCGATCTTCTCCTCGTGTTTGATTCTCCCGACGACAATAGTGTCAGCTTCTTCGAGCGTGTCTATGGGTTTACTTGGCCGGGAGTTATCACTCACGTCGTCGATGGGCCGGTTCCCGCTGAGTTCCACAATTTCGAGGACTTTGCTGCGGATCTCGACAGCGGGAAGATCGCGGTCGCCAGCAAACGCGAACAAACGAGCTTCTTCGTCGACGAAGACACCGTCCGCACGATCACCCTCTACCGATACCAGTACCAGGGCGGGTGGCAGCCGATCGTGATTGATGAGCGACGAGATCCACTGGAAAACACCCCCTTCAATGAATCAATTACTCTCTGTGAAGATGGAGAGCAGGTAATTGAAGAACTACTCGGGACGAGTTCCCCTGAGGAGAAGCAGGAGGTTGAGCATATCTGCGAATTTCTGCGGTCTGCTGGTTATCAGCTAGATCCAATCTCTGATTCAGACGAATAAGCCTCTCACTCACCGATTCACATATAGTAGAAATACTGTGGCCGAACCTCTGAAATGGACTCCGTATCTACCTCGGAGAGGATTGTACCGACACGCTTTGCAACACTCACGGTTGCGGGCATCCGAATTGCGTAGTCCGATGTATTCCAGTCGAGTTTTGTGAAAAAGAGAATCTCCTTACAGATCTCTAACGAGGGTGTCTCACAGATCTCGTCAGGTCGGATCTCAATCGGTGATGGTACTCCACTCCCCTGATAGGTCGTCTCTTCCGGGACATATCCGGATGTGTAGAGATAGTGGACGTCGTCATCAGGGACGCTCAGGAGGGTTCCCCGCATGGCGGGATAATCCGTAGGCGGGAACAACCTGACCTTTGGCCGCCTACGAACCCAGACTAGATCTAAATCGCGAACACCGTCTGTGGCATCAAGCAACCCTTCACGTTCTTCTTCCCAGAAGACAGATGGCTTATGTAGGACGAACCGGCTGGGACGTGTCCCTTTCTGAGCTTCGTAATATTCCAGAATCTGCTCACCTACCTGCCTAGCCGCCTCATATGAGAGGTGGGGAGATCCATTCTCGTCCTCGGTGATATCCGGGAGTGGATCGCTCTGGAGGATAATATGGTCCCGTCCGTGAAAGACGTGAGCAAGAGCAGCTCGAATTACATCATCTCCTTCGTCTCGCTCTCTGTAGAACGAGAGTCCTGCGTAGCAGTGCCCATCTTCGATCTGCCGAGTTTTCCAGGGATGCCCTCGTTGTGACTTGTATAGAAGTCCAACTGTGAGATTCCAGGCCCGAGATGCTCGCTGTCGGTCAGTACGGATTGCAAGTGTGGATGGCTTAATCAGCTGTGTGGGGATTCGAGCCTCCATCCCGATCAGCTTGATTCGATTTCGCAGGTCAGAACCTTCCGACTGGATTCGCGCATGGTCCTGGTTCTCAGGAGTACACGCGTCCATCACTTCTTGCGGAATACAGACGATGATTGCGTTCGGCTGAACCGAATCCCGTTCGATTATCTCTATGTCTTTCCGCACTAGCTTCAGGAATCGCTCCATCCGATCTCTGGGGGTCGATTTACTCGTAACAGATTGGATGTCTCGTCGGCGAATTTGGCGTCTCCAACCCTTCTTTGCATTGATGGAGAGATTGAGCGGGGAACTCTTACCAAGGCCGGGATACGGAACCTGCCACGGATTATCACTCGTTCCTGGATGGATCCCGACCTCCATATCGTGAAGTAGTTCGGTCAACCGGCGGATCGAATCTCGATCGCCGATAATCCCGAGTTTGATTGTGTGGTGTCCTTCTTCATAGAGCCGTGGACCATATCTGATAAGGCCACGTTTGGGAGAGGTTTCAGTACCTCCTTCAAACTGAATCTCTGGCTCCTCGAGGTGACGAAGCGTGAACGGGGAATCTTCAGGCGTCATTGTTCAATTCCACCTGTGTTTTCGAGATCAGACGCTAACTCGATGAGCTCATCACGTTCGTCTCCGTCTTTGGGCGGGCGGACATTGAGGGACAACGAGTCAACTCTGGTCACTTCGAGTTCCTTTACGACGGGTATCTTTCCACCCATAAATCGATCAAGCTGGGTCTGATCCGACATCAGCAACTCTTCCCAGACACGCAGCTGGCGGTCGTACTTACTATTCTGGGCGTGGAAACGATTTGGCGAGAAGTCGTTTTGGAGCCGCGATTTACGCTCGCCTGTTACAGGCCGACGACCGTCAGAAGTGAAGACTTGTGTGGGTAGCAGAACGTAGTAGTACTCTTCCGCATAGCGCCGCACTCGTACTTTGACACCACGATGGATGACATCGGGGTAGGAGTCTAACTCCTTTGCAACCCACGATCGACCTAGTTTTCGCTTGGAACCGTGCTGTCTGCGGTTTAGTTCCGGGTATACAGTTGTTCCCTTCTCACGGTCGATGAGACAATCGTTATCTCTCGCAACGAGAGTGAAAATTCCCCTGAGAAGCGATCTTACGATGTTTTCACGCTCCTCTTCTTGAGCCCGCGTTCGGAGGAACTCCTCGAACTCTCGTGTTTCGAAACGGTCCTCATGTATGTAATGACGAGTAGACCCCGGAAGATGGTCCGGATGAACGAGCGAATATAATTTCCGCTCGTGAAGCTTGATGGGGAACGCTTCGTTGTTGTAATTATAGACGCGAGCAGATTCGGCTTCCTCCGTCGTATCTATGATGTACAGTGTCTCAGGGTAGCGGGTTACCTGAAACAGATTCGTCGCATATTCTGTTTCCTCTGAAACTGGTTCGTACGAGTGAAGATATGGTTCGTACTGGAACCGTTCTGTTTTCTCGAGTTGATGAGCTTGTTGACGGAGATCATCGTATGTACCGACGAAAACATGGGTATCGATAGCAAAATCCCGGAACTCATCTACATCAGTATCATCTAGCCGATCTACGACCTCATCGTTAACGCTGTCTTTGAGTTTTTCATAGAAGTCGACCAGTTTCTGATTATCGGTGACATCACGATCGAACAGGCCTTTCCAGAGCTGGTCATTAGAAAGTGTCTCCGTAAAAATATAGAAGTCAAACCGGTGGGGTTGGGGTTGTTTGATATATTCGAGGAAATACCGGGCCAATTCGTCTCTAAAATCGTTCGGGCTGAGGCCTGTGGAATACGCTTTTGCCTCGGCTACCACTTTATCGCCCGTAGCTTTGTTTACAAACTGAATATCGTCAAGCGTAGAGTGGAAGGCTGAATCCCGCTCAACCATGTAATTCAGCCCTTCCATGTACTCGATGACGACTTCCTTATAGTCCTCCCCGCGTCGCGCCGTCCCTTCCCGCTCTTTATATAGATTGTAGATGGGCACGTTGTACCTCGTTACAAGGAAGTCTCGTGTGAATTACTTTTCCCTCAGTCGTTGGATAGTCTACTGGGATCCGACGGTACTTCTATAATCCGAGCGGTATATATTGGGGATAATGAACCGCGGGGACTTGGGAACGACTCTGCGCCTCCTCAATCATGAACGAGGGGCCGCGGATGCGCTGCCGAAAAAGTCGCTTCACAAGCTCCTCTATCGTATTGACGTCAAATCTACAGAGCAAGATTTGGACATCGAGATTCCGTATTATTGGTATCTCTTTGGTACTGTCTCTCCAGCAACGCCTTCGACTGTCCCCTCAGCCAGTATTAACGAGCCCGGACTTGAAGATCGCCTACGTTCTGTTGTCTCAGAGGCTCTCGCTGAATATTACGAACATGGATTAGAATGGCTCACAGACCGAATGTATGATGATGCACCGTATCAGGTTCAGCGGGATTTTCGGGAGTTAGATAAGAAGATACGAACGTTACATACGGAGTATCACGATTTCTTTGAGGTTGACCCAAGCAGAGAATCGGTACTCCGCTCCGTCCACGACACTTTTGAATCATTTCCAAACGACCGATTTCCGGAGTATGATCGACCACTAATCAAGTGGTATAACGCGGTCACTCGAGAACTCCATTCGCATTCTCCTGACCCCTCTAGATTGATGACGGTGAATGTAACGTTCTGGCGTATCTTTGCACTCGAGCTTGCTCAACGGCATGCCCAGGGAATGTCTCCGGAAGAGGTCCGTGGGAACCTCGGTATAACCTCGTTTGAGGAGGCTCGGAGTTCTGCGATCCAGAAACTTGACGAATTCGAAGAGGAAGACCTTGATGCGAAATTTTCAGGATTAGCGACCGAACTCGAATCTGAACGGAGTGCAGCTGACGAACTTGTTGCTCCGATTCTTGAACGCCGGGGAATTGCGCACGAAGATCTCCATCCGGGCCAATGACTCGATACTTCGTAGACACTAACGTCCTCATTGGACTCACGTTTTCTCACGACCGGTGGGCCGTAGAAGCAGAGCGTATCCTAGACGGTCATAACACGCTCTTCACGAGTGAGTTTGTGATCTACGAGTATTGCAGCCGTCCACAAGGAGCGCCTCGAGTTGTGTCCGACCCCGATCAGCTACAGGTTGACCCTGACGATACCGATGGCGTGTTCGGGACCGTTCTTGAAGACTTTCAAGAGAATGTCGAGGATAATATCCCAATGTACAACCGAGAAATCGATTTGCAGCGCTACGATGGGCTTTCCTTTGAGAGGATCTTAGAGATTTTCTTCGATAATATTGAGGTTCGAAGTCAGGCCAAGCCACACTTTGTTCGGCACTTCCAGAACTACTTCTCCTCGCGCGAAATCACCCCACGGAATGCGAAACGGTGTGTCGAAGATCTTCGAGATCGTATTCTCCACGACGCAAAGGAGCGGAAAGACGCACTAATGGATGCTGTCCACGTCATGTCGTCAACTTATGACGATCAGGAGCGCGCTCGCAGTCTAGTCAAGGAGCACATCGGAATTCGAGAGTCCCGGATCCCTCCAGTAGACTCTCAGTGGCTTCTTGACGCAATAGGGCTTGCAGAACGCGATGTGCTTCAGCGTGTTGTGACCGGAGATAAGAAAGACATCGTCCGATATCAGCAACAACTGACGTCATTATTTGATGTTTCAATCCTCTATATTTTGGATGAGTTCCATACTCGTTCCCAAGTCGGTCAGGATTCACACGAAATCTTCTGATTACGCAACGACTGGTTAGAAGGTACACTGTCGCTGGAGCTGAGGTCCACTCTGACAGGAAGTACTTATGAGTGCCCTCCGGACGAAGCGTATGGGACTCTTTGAGACCTTATTTAGCTCATCCACCGGGGATACTGATCCTCAGGCACAGCAACCAAGTCAGCACGAAATCTTCCCCGAGGACAAGTACAATGTCGCATATGCTGTAGCCGCTCGGCGTGAAGAAATTCGGGCGTTAGAACACCTTCTAGAAGCGGATCAGACCTCACCTACCGCCTTGGAGGCTGAGCCTTTCCTTCAGGATATAATCGAAGATATGGAGCGGGATCGGGAATACTCCCTCCGCCTTCGCACCTCCGGGGAGGAGCTCGTCGACGATATTCGTGAACTCATAGAGCATTGGGATAATCAGGTAGATGAGCAGATAGGGACGATTTGGTGGCCTATCGGAGCAGATACGACGTTCAGGTTGTACCTCCATTATCTGGAACTCCGTGCTGACGCGGAGGATGACCAATTTTCGTTCCCGGAATCTGCTGGACAGGTTCACACTCTCGTCCAGCGTGGTCTTAGTACAATGGAAGATGATGACGACTCAAAGCTCGCTGTAGTCCACAAGCGAGACATTCCTTGGGAAGAACCAGCTGAGGACAGCTGATCCAGTTCGCTCCTTCTCAAAGAGACCGATTAATTGTATCCAGTATCAAAACCCAGCTATGGTAGAAATCTCAGACTCCCTGTGTTCGCTGTTCACTGCGAAAATTAAGGAGGAGGATGGCACATTCGTCATCGAGATTCCTCCGAGTGAGATCAAGCATGGTGCGCTGACAGTTGATGAAACCTACCGCATCGCTCTTCTTGATTCATCCTCCGAAGCTGAATCAACATCTCCACAGGCCCCACGGCATCCCGCCTCTCAGGGGAGCACGAGCCATGATTCATCTGGTCCTCCTGTTGATGAGGGAGAAGTGCGCGACGTGACAATCGAAACCGTCGGTGATCAAGGAGACGGTATTGCGAAAGTCGAACGGGGGTACGTCGTGATCGTTCCCGGCGCTCAGCCCGGCGACGAGCCAACAGTCGAAATCGAACAAGTTCAGGAGAACGTCGCGTTTGCGAGCATTGTCGATAGCGATCCGCGAGCACTCTAACCTGTTGTCCCTTCTGTGGATCGGTCTTCTTCTCGGTAAACCATCGGTGTGAGAAGGCTCCGTTCGAGTTTGTCTGATGGAGGTGGTTCTGAAAGTCACGTCACGTTGTCTTCACGCGTTCGCGATGGCACAACCTTCCAAGGCCGAAATTCAATCTATGACAAAGGAACCGATTGAGGTACTCGACGACCTGGCCGACCAGGTCGCCGATGAGTTCGAGGGGTATAGACAGCCGGACGAATTCAAGGATGTCTCGCTCGTGATTGAGAACAGCGACAAGGAGCGTCCGACGCTGATCGTTCACGTCGATAGGGAGGATGCGGAGGCCCTTGCCGACCGTATTGATGAGTTCCTCCGCGAGCACCGTGTTCGTACTGAACGGGAACGACACTCAGCTACGGATGTCCGTGTGTTAGCGACGGTCGACTGACACCGCCCTCCAATTTTTTGACTGACTGCAAGCACCGCTGAAGGACCCTATCTTCACTTCCGATCAAGGGGGTCCCGACCGCTTCAGCTCAGGTGGTTAATCTGTGCAGACAGATACTCTTGGAGAGCGGTGATCGTTTCTTCTGAGACTGCTGAGGCCCCGAAGTCACTCCGATACCCGTGCTTGAGTTCATCGCTCTCTATGATCTCCAGTCCACGCTCAAGCTGCTCCCGTAGCGCATCGTCGTCCCCTCGCCGAAGGTGAGGCGTGACAGCGTCGAGATCGATTTCTTCTGCTACTGCCAGGACGTCCCGGAGGTCTGTTTCACGGCCGCTATGGAGCTTTGCCGCGACGAGGACTGCCCCATCGATGACTCTGGCTGTGGTCGTCACTGTACCTCCGCTCACCTCCTGTTGGTGGCTGTGGTCGTACAGGTGGTCGAACGACCACTGTGCCTCCGTCTGGCGACACCCGAGTCCGTTTATCAGGAGATCGAAGCCGATCGGCTGCTGCGGCGTGAGCCGCTTCTCGTACTCGATTACTTCGGTGTCGTAGAACCATTTCTTGGCGTGACTGTCCGTTTCCTCGAATCCCTGCTGTTGGAGGAACTCGACGAAGTCAGCCTTGGAGTCCGGCGCGACGACGATATCGAGGTCCGTGGAGAAGCGAGCATTGAACGCTGAGACAGCGTAGCCGCCAACAAGAACGTACTCGTGACCCTGTTGGGTGAGCTCCTCGAGCAGTTCGATGAGCGCGTCACTTCGGTTGGTGAAGCTCATGGCTGTGCCCGTTCGGTCTCCCGATACGTGATGCCGAGGTCGAGGTCCTCGTACATCCGGTCGAGCATCGCCAGCCCCGACTGGAACTGGGCGTAGTTCTCACGCATATACTCGATTGTCTCTGCTCTCGGGATCACCGGGTACCCTTCGACGTGCTCGATATCGAGTGACGCGCGTGGCTCGAGGACGATCTGCAGCGGTCCGTCCAACTCGTCTCGGGGCTGTCGTTCGAATGCGGTCGGGAGGTCGAACCACTCGAAAAATGTCTCCCAGGCGTCGACGTCCTGCTCACGAACAGCAAGGAACAGTGGATAGTCGTCGGGCTCGCGACCGACCTGGTAGCCGCCCTGAGTCCACACGTAGACGGCGTCGATCCGCGTGAACGCGAACGGCCAGTCACTGAACTGGGGGATGACGTACGTTTCCTCGATGGAGGGTGGACTGACGCCGGCGCTGGCAGCGACGAGCTCGAGCGCTGCGTCGTGTACGCGCTCGTCGACTACAGTGAGGCCGTCGTCATAGGAAACGTAGCCTGCGTCTTCCAGCCGATTGACGGCCTGTCTCACTGTCTCGTAGGGCGTGTGGAGGTGTTGGGCGACACGGCGGATGGAGTCACCACTCTCGATGGCGAGGATAGTCTGTGCCGCCGTGTCGTCGAGCACCTCATACATCTGGTGGTTACCAATAATCCGGTAACAGTTAAAAGTCTTACTTGACTGGCCGTAAAGCACGATCTCCCCACTTGTTTCGAAGGTAGTCCAGATCCCCGCTGAAAACACGCGGAACGACTATAACGAATTCAACGAGCAAAACGAACAGAACGAGAAAAATGAATGGATTGAACGCATTCTGAGGAACGAACTGGTTGAGGATGAGCTGGCCGGCTTCTACTCGATGAATAGAACGAGTGAAACGAACGTAACGAATAGAACGAATGCATTGATGGCAACGATAGTGTTTGCCTCAACGAGCGAAACGAACAATTGGTTTTAACATCGTAGTATTCCTCTCACCGAGTGAAACACCCTCACCGAACCAAACGAACAGAACGACCAAAACGAACGGAACGAACACAACGAGGTAAACGAAAGAAATGACCGACACCAACACCGCACGAATCACCGTGGCGAATCAGAAGGGAGGCGCGGGGAAGACAACCGACGTCATTCATACTGGCGGCGCACTCGCTGCCCGAGGCCACGACGTCCTCCTGGTCGACATCGACTATCACGGAGGGCTCACCTGTTCGCTTGGCTACAACGATCTGTACTACGATACCGACCGTACGACGCTGTTCGACGTCCTCGACTTCGACCAGATGGAGTCGGTGAACGACATCATCGTCGAACACGAGGAATTCGACATCCTTCCCGCCAGCGAGAAACTCGCGAACAACAAGAACATCCAGACGCTGCTTGAGGCCCCGAAGAGTCGCGAGCGGTTGGAGATGACTCTCGACGAGCTCGACAAGGACTACGACTACATCATTGTCGACACGCCGCCATCCCTGAACGTCCTCACCGACAACGCCCTGGTCGCGACCGGCAACGTCGTCATCCCCGTCATTCCCGAGAAGCTCAACGCCAACAGCCTCCAGATTTTCGCGAAGCAGCTGAGTTCCCTCGAACAGGCGTACGGAGACATCAATCGGCTCGCCATCGTCTGTAACCGTGTCGAGCAGAACGCCGAGCACCGCGACACCATCGAGGAGATCAAGTCGGCGTACTCCCTCCCGGTGTTCGAGATCCCGAAGCGGACCGACCTCTCTCAGTCGATTGGCGAGGGGGTGTCCGTCTTCGGCTTCGGCAAGGAGAACCAGCGCGTCGAGGATGCACGCGACCTGTTCAACGAGATTGCCGACCTGTTCGACGAAACGTTTGAGAAGACCGCACCTGAGGAGGTGGAAGCATGACCGACGGCTGGGGCGATGCTTCCGGCATCGAGGGCAACTACGAAGAGGAGGACGAGGAGGTCGAATCCAGCGAAACGAGTGAGGTGAGTGAAACGGTGGAAACCAGTTCATCGACCGAAACGACCGAATCGACTTCAACGAGTGAAACGAACGGAACGAGCAAAACGAAGACGAACATCAAGGACGAGTGGAATGGGCGGACGATCTACATTCCCGACGATGTCCTCGACGAGATGGAGGACACCTACCTCGAGTCCCAGCTGAAGCTCCGCAAGGCGGGGCAGGACGAGTTCAAGAAGAACCGCCACTTCTACCCGCTACTCGTCCAGTTCGGTGTTGAGGCGCTCTCTGATGCGGATGCTGAGGAAATTCAGGCTCGGCTTTCGGAACTCGGAGACGAATGACCTCGCGCAGAACGAGGAACAGGAGGAGTTGAGACTGGCCATCTCAATGCATATGCCTCAAGCCCTCACTGCTCAGTCGTGCAGAGTTGGTCGATTTGCTCGTCCAAGTCGAGTTGACGGGTGAGTACGAACACTCACCTATTGTGACGGCCGACAATACGCTTACGCTGCTGAAGAAGGAGACCGGAATCGGATAGAGCGGTGCTCTGTCCGGGGCAATGCGGATTCCTGAGTGGCAACGCTGTCGGGAATCTTGGAAATTCCTCGATCCAGTTGGCAGTACGACACGAGAAAATCTTTGAGAGGGGATTCTAAGCGTCCTCCACTTACAAATTCGCCCGAAACCACGCATTACAGCCCCGCTAAACCCGCCGTAGTCTCAACTTCCACTGGCAAGAGTGGTTGAGGGTGGTTGTCTCAATGCATATGGTTCCCTCCTACGAGTGCCCGTGCAGACACGAATCACGTGAGTACGTCTTTGTTCCGGGACTGGACCCCTCACAAGATGTCGCTGATCCGGAGTGACTATTACTACCGATCGACGTTCAAAATTACAATGGAGGAAGCGATTGCCCACCGGCTCCGTTGGATTTACCTTCCGCTGTTTGCCGTGATCCTCGCAGCGTGGGTCATTCGCGTTACGGCGTTCGTTGAGCACCCCCGGCTAGAGAGTCTGCTATCGGCCAGATTCCCGGCGTGCTCGTGATTGGTGTTGCCGTCCTCTATACCGTGATTCCCGTGATAGCCGTCGTTAGTTTTTGAGTGTCATTCTCGGTGACCACGAACGAATGCACGTCGCAAGACAGTCAGAAGAACGTGCGTTTCGTACTTCTGGGTTCGGCAATGCTCGCAGGGCTGCATATCCGTGACAATGTCCTCGATTTCGTCGTCGTACTCGTCCGTGAGCGTGGTGAGGGCATCCGTAATCTGGGGCTGGATAGCGTCGATCATCTCCTCAACGGCGGAGTCGGCCGAATCTGGTAGTGAGTACGAGAGGACGATCGTGTTCGCCCCGTAGTATTTCGTCGTCCCACCGCGCCCCTCCTCGAACCGGACGACATCGACGAGGCCCGCGTCCCGGAGCTCGTTGATGTGGTGGCGCACGGTGTTTTCTGTTCGGTCGATTCCGCGGTCGGCGAGGCGCTCGTGTACGTCGCTCGCCGTCAGCGTCTCGTCAGCAAGAATATCGAGAATCATCGCTCGCATCGGTTCATCGATCGCATCGGAGACCCCCGTATCTCGAACGGCGATATCCTCGAGTTCGTGCTCGGCATCAGATGTGCTCATATATGGACCGAGAGCGTGTACAGGCTAAGTAGTGGCGACCATCGCACGGACTCCACCTGATGCCCACCTCGGAGGCCTGTCATAGCTCTAGATGACTCGTTTGTCCGTTCAAACACTCCGTATCCATATTCAAACATATCATCTAAAAAATACTTTAGAGGGTATGGGCACTACGTAGAACTGTGATGAGCGAAACAACGCAACTCCGCGTGATGGACTTCGATTGTCCGAGCTGTGCAAGCACCGTCGAACGCGCCCTCGCGAATCAGGACGGCGTCGAAAATGTTGAAGTTCACTACGCGACTGGCCGGGTCGAGATTGAGTACGACGACAACGTCGCCGATCCCGCCACGTTCGAACAGACGATCGAGAACCAGGGCTACACGCCCCAGCCCACCTGAGGAGAAAAGCCATGGATACCCAATCAGTCAAACAGTACTATCGCAAACACCGGCAGGCCATCATCGTCGCGGTGAGTGGCCTGCTGTACGCCGGCGGCTGGACGCTCGGCTACGTTTCGGCCTTCGACACGGCGAGCGCTGCGATCTTGATCCTCGTGGCGATCGTCGGCGGCTACGACATCGCTAAAACCGCCTACCACGAGGTCACCAACCGGACACTCGGCATCAAGACGCTGGTGACGCTGGCCGCCATCGGTGCCATCGTCATCGGAGAGTACTGGGAGGCCGCAGCCGTCATCTTCCTGTTCAGCCTCGGCAGCTACCTCGAGGGGCGGACCATGCGGAAGACTCGGACGGCACTCCAAGAGCTGCTGGAGATGACGCCCGACACGGCGACCGTCCGGCGCGACGGGGAACTCCAGGAGATTCCCGCCCGTGAGGTCGAAGAGGGCGAAGTCGTCGTCGTAAAGCCGGGCGGAAAGATTCCGGTCGACGGTGACGTCGTCGACGGCGAGAGTGCAGTCAACCAGGCGCCGGTCACCGGCGAGAGTGCGCCCGTCCACAAGGCTGACGGCGACGAGGTCTACGCCGGGACGGTCAACCAGGAGGGCGCACTAGAAATCCGGACGACGGGTGCGGGCTCGGACACGACGCTCGAACGTATCATCCGTCGCGTCGAGGAGGCCCAAGAGGCCCAGTCGCCCACGGAGAGTCTCATCGACCGGTTCGCGAAGTACTACACCCCAGCCGTCATCGCGTTAGCAATTGGCGCGTATGCAATCACGCAGAACGCGATCCTGTCGCTGACCCTGTTGGTCATCGGCTGTCCGGGCGCGCTAGTCATCGGGCCGCCGGTCAGCATCGTCTCGGCCATCGGCAACGCCGCCCGTTCGGGCGTCCTGATGAAGGGCGGCGAACACCTCGAACGCGCTGGCAAGATCGACCTCGTCGCCTTCGACAAAACGGGGACGCTCACGAAGGGCGAGAGCACCGTCGCCGACGTCGAGGGGTTCGGCGTTGTTGATGACGAGGTCCTCTCGCTCGCGGCGACCGCCGAGAAGAAGAGCGAACACCACCTCGCCGACGCCATCGTCGACACGGCCCGCGAGCGCCCGACTGCTGCGACGGACGGTGGGGCGACGGTCGCCCAGGCGGACAATACGGACGCCAGCCTCCAGTCGATTTCCGATCCGGACGATTTCGACGTGGTCGCTGGTAAGGGCGTTATCGCCCATACCGATGGCCACGAAGTTGTCGTCGGCAACCGCGCACTGCTGGACGACCGCGACATCGACGTCCCCAGTCGGATCGCCGACTACGTCCGCGAGCGTGAGGAGCGCGGCGAAACGGTCGTCCACGTCATCCGAGATGGGGACATCATCGGCGCAATCGCGCTGCGGGACGAACTCCGGGAGGCCGCTCCTGGCGTCGTTGCGGCGCTTCAGGACGCCGGCATCGAGACGGTGATGCTGACCGGCGACAACGAGCGGACGGCCGCCGCCGTCGCCGAGGAGGTCGGCATCGACGACTACCGCGCCGAGCTGCTCCCCGAGGATAAGCAGTCCACTATCGAGGAGCTTCAGACCGACGGCCACGTCGTCGCAATGGTCGGCGACGGTATCAACGACGCACCATCGTTAGCAACTGCCGACGTCGGCATCGCGATGGGTGCCGCCGGGACGGACACCGCCATCG
The DNA here is from genome assembly GCF_009762275.1 of Haloplanus salinarum. Classification (NCBI taxonomy): domain Archaea; kingdom Methanobacteriati; phylum Methanobacteriota; class Halobacteria; order Halobacteriales; family Haloferacaceae; genus Haloplanus; species Haloplanus salinarum. The sequence goes on from NZ_CP034344.1 coordinate 93,433, forward strand.
AGACCGCCGACATGGCGCTGATGGCCGACGACCTCGAACGCATCCCCTACGCGGTCAAACTGAGCAAAGCGACGCGCTGGAACGTCCTCGAGAACGTCGGGCTCGCGGTGCTGACCGTAATCGTCCTCCTCGCAGGCGTGCTGACCAGCTACGTCACCCTCGCCGCTGGGATGCTGGTCCACGAAGCTAGCGTCCTCGCAGTCATCCTAAACGGGATGCGACTGCTTCGCTACTGACTACTGGACACGAACTCCATTACACGCATGACAACAGATTCGACTGCGACCGACGGAACCGAGCATAGCACGAACTGGCAGGTCAACTACGACGTTGCCCCGATCGAGATTCGCGACCCTGTCGCGGAAGCTCTCGGCGTCCTTGAACCGGGCGATCCGTTCGTCATCACCTACAGAGACGCGGTGAAAGAGGCGGGACACTCCTGCCCGACAGCCTCGGGCGCTTACCGGATCGTCCAGCTCGGCCTCGACGCGCTGTACGCCGACGAGCATCCGGTCCGGAGCGAGATCGAGGTGCAGGCGGCCGGTCCGCGAGACGATGCCGCGTACGGCGTGATGAGTCGCATCATCTCGTTTGTGACCGGTGCGACCGAAGACGACGGCTTCGGTGGACTCGCCGGCGGCTACGGTGGGCGCCGTGATCTCCTGCGTTTCGACGCGTTCGACTCGGAGACGCCGGACCCGACGTTCCGTTTCCGACGAACCGATACGGACGATACCGTCGCCGTAACGTACCACGTCGGAGACGTCCCTGACGGGGGACCGGCAATCGGGAATCTCCAGGGGATCCTCGATGGGTCAGCCAGTGACCAGCAACGGGAGGCCTTCGCTGACGCATGGCATCGCCGCGTCCAAGTCGTCCTGGCGGACGACTCGCTGTTCACTGTAGAACCCGTCTAGACACGGCGTCAACCACGGTACGACAGTCGGCCAGGATTTCGCCGTCGGGCTATCACACTTCCATATGCTCCTCGACGAACCAGTGGATGATGTGGCCCTCCGCTCGGTGCAACACGTCGCTACACGTCGCGTTCGCGATGTCGAGTGCCGCAGCCACCTCGCCTAATGTCGATTCCCGTGGTGTCCGGTAGTAGCCTGCTTCGACAGCAGCCAGAAGCACCTCTTGCTGTCGGTCCGTGAGCAACTGGTCTGCTTGGCTCGCGTCGATTTCGCGAACAGATTCGATCGTGAAGCCGATGCCTAAATCCTCGAGGTGATCGCCGAGACTCGAGAGCCGCCTCGTCGATGTCGTCACCTCCCACGTAGCGACACCGTTCTGAATATCGAAGGGCATTCTGAGTGGAACACCGGCTCGCAGGACCGGGAGAAGTGGAAGTGGGTTCACCGTCTTTATCTGGAGGAGCGCCTCGTCTTCGTGCTTCCAGAGTAGCTCGAGGTCCTCGATGTCGTCACGGGATTGAATGTCGGTAATGAGTGGAAGTGGGTCAGCGGTCTTGAGCCTGACAAGCCCGATACCGGTCCCTTCGCCAGGAATACTCGTGACGACTTGAAACACCACCTCCGGATGAGCAGCCGAGAGATCTCCGATCCAGGTATGGTCGGGGATATCTATGGAAAGTTTCGCGTGTGGCATCGTCTGTAGCGTACCTACTATTTCGCTCATTATACCGAGTTATACGAATATGTTAGGGTGCGCCTCAATTTCTCGCGCTGATCACTAACCAGCCGAGGCGTGTACGGACATGTAATGTCGGAACTCCGCGAACGCGTGGCTAGCAGCCCGGGAGCGAAATTTCCCGATGTCCAGATTTCTGTCGCCAGATCGCTGGCCTGCGTCACGCTCAACGGGGCGGTTACGGTGGATCGTACCTCGTCCACGCCGTCGAAACTGGGGGTGTATGTTCAGTAATGGTCGACGTGAGCGAGTGGATCACGGACAATGCTCGGCTCGTTATTGCGGTCATGGTCGTCGCGTCCGCGGTGGTCGCCGCCGGAGTGCCGATGGTCGACCGATCGACGTCCCTCGACCAGTTCCAGACCGACGCCGACGAAGCCGATGCGCTCGATTACGTCGACGCGAACTTCTCGAGCGGGTCGACGGATACGACCTCAGCACAGGTCATCGTCCGGGACGACAACGTCCTCGATAAGGACACCCTCGTTTCTATTCTCGAATACGAACGGGCGCTCGAGACCAACGAAACAGTCAACGAGACCCTCGTCGAGAACGACTCCACGCGAAGCGTCGCGAACCTCGTCGCGACCACCTCGATCCGGGAAGACCGGGCCGCCGAGCTCCAGACCCGCGAACGTGAATTAACCAGGACAGAGGCGAGCCTTGCGGAGGCCATCGATTCGCTCGCGAACAACCCGAACGCGAGTGTTCGCCCCGCGTTCGAGGCCGTCGACGCCAACACGTCGGTGACCCTCACCGAGGCGGACTACCGGCTGTTCGCGGACGCTGTCGAGGAGCGACGCGCGCAAGACGAGACCGGTGAGAGTACGGGGAACGTCACGAAACAGATTCTCGCGGACGAGTACGCAACGCTCGCCGAGGACAGAAACGAGCTGGAGAGCCTCGACCCAACTCTCGAGACGCAGATCGAGGAACTCCGGTCGCTAAACGACTCCGAAGTCGAGGCTCTCGTCGCGGACGTACTTTCCAGTGAATCGGACCGGTCGGCACGCGCGCTTGCCTTCATGCCCGACTACTACGAGCCGGGATCGACGGAGACGAACGCGACTCTGCTCGTCGTGACCCACGAGTCCGCAGGCGGATCGTTCGCACCCGGTGACGCACCCGAGGAGATCGAGGACGCACAGGCCACGATGACGGACCTGGCGCCGGACGACGACTCGATGGCCGTCCTGGTCTACGGTGACGGTGTCGTCTCGACGGAGATCACGGACTCGATGATCGACAGCGTCCTCCTGGTCGGTCCACTGGCGATCGCGTTCGTCTTGCTCGTTCTCGTGGTCGTCTACCGGGACCTGCTGGACATCCTGCTCGGTCTCCTGGGGATCGCGCTCGTGCTCGTGTGGACGTTCGGTGCGATGGGGTGGTTCGACATCGCGTTCAGCCAGCCGTTCATCGTCGTCCTCGTCCTGTTGATCGGCCTCTCTATCGACTACGGCCTCCACGTCGTGATGCGTTATCGGGAGGCTCGCGAGTCGAGCGAGACGTCGCCCAGTCGCGCGATGGCTGTCGCACTCGGGAGCGTCGGTGTCGCACTCGTCTACGTCACCACGACGACAGTCATCGGCTTCCTCTCGAACCTTACGAGCCCGCTCGGGGTGTTCCGCGAACTCGGCGTCGTCAGCGCTATCGGCATCGTGGCCACGCTGCTCGTCTTCGGCCTGCTCGTTCCGGCGCTGAAAGTCGAACTCGACGAGCTCCTCGAACGCCGTGGGATCGACCGCCTGAAACCAGCTGTCGGAACGGGTGGCGGGCCGGTCAGTCGCGTCCTAGGTACGGGGGCGACGCTCGCGACGAAGGCCCCCTACGTCGTCATCGCCGTCGCGCTCCTCGTCAGCGCGACGGGTGCGTACGGGGCGACAGGTATCGACGCGAGCTTCGAGCAGTCGGATTTCCTCGCGGAAGATCCCGACGACTGGTTGAAAGACCTCCCCGATCCGATCGCGCCCGGGACGTACACGGCAGAGAGGGCGATCGACACGCTCGACCGTGACTTCGTCAGACAGGACACCACAGCCACGATACTCGTCAGGGGCGACGTGACTGATCCCGTGACACTCGACCGGCTCGACGCCGCACGCACGAACGCGAGCGACATGTCGGCGACGGAGACGTACGCCGACGGAGAGCCCGCGGTGACCGACCCGATCACGGTGATGGACCGCGTCGCGGCGGACAACGCGTCGTTCAACCGGACGCTAGCGGCAGCCGACACCGACGGCGACGGCGTCCCTGACGAGAACGTGACTGCCGTCTACGACGAACTGTATCGGGTGGCACCCGAGGAAGCGGCCGACGTCGTCCACAGGGAGGACGGCGAGTATCGGGCTGTCCGGATGGTCGTGACCGTCGACAGTGGCGTCGACGACGACGTCGTCCACGACCAGATGGGGTGGGTTGCCGACGACGCCGACGGGGAGGGCGTTTCCGTCATCGCGACCGGCGACGTGATCGTTAACCAGATCACGGCCGACCAACTCGCGGAGACGGCGCTCCTGAGTCTCGTCGTCGCGCTGCTCTCGGTCGTCGTCGTCCTCGCGGTCGCTTACCGGCTCACCGAGGGGAGCGCATCACTCGGCGTCGTCACGATCGTCCCCGTTGCGTTCACCCTGACGTGGGTGCTCGGGACGATGGCGCTGCTGGACATCCCGTTCAACATCGTCACCGGCATGATCACCGGGCTCACGATCGGGCTCGGCGTCGACTACAGCCTCCACATTAGCGAGCGATTCAACCAGGAGCTAGCCGGGGCTGAGACGGTTGCCGCGGCGCTCCACGAGACCGTCACCGGGACCGGCGGTGCGTTACTCTCGAGTGCGGCGACGACCGCCAGCGGGTTCGCTGTGCTGCTCGTCGCGATCCTCCCGTTCCTGCAGTCGTTCGGCCTCATCACCGCGCTGACGATCGTGTTCGCGTTCCTCGCCAGCGTGTTCGTCCTCCCGAGCTTGCTCGTCGTCTGGGCACGGGTGGTGAATCGAGATTCCGGACTGAGGGAATCCACCACCGGTACGGCGACAGAATCACCCGATAGCACAGCTGAAGGCAAGGCTGACGTGACGCGAACGGTTCACCGCTCCTACCTCTCCCCCGACCAGGTGGTTCCAGTGACTGTCTCGCTCCGGAACGTTCGCGATCGGATGATACTCAGGGAATCAGTCGATGGCGAGATCGGCAATATCGACCTCTCTCCCGAACCAGTTGCCGTAGACCGGGATGACGGAACCATCACAGTGTACTGGAACATCGCTGATTCGGTGGTCGACGCGAGCCTCGAGTACACGGTCGAACTCCCCGCGGAAGCAGCGGATGGCGATGTAGTCACGTTTGAGGGGACCGTCGAAAGCAGTGACTGCCGATGGTCGGTCGGTGGAGACGAGACGGCCACTGTCGTTGAGGATATCTTCCAACGCGTGCTTGAGCGTGGTGCAGTCACTGCCGCGGACATCGAGGTCGCTATCGAGCGTGACGATATCACTCCCAAAGAAGTCGCACGTCTTCGCCGTGCTTGGCTCAAAGGGGACTGAGTCCGGTAGTATCACTCGACGTCAACGGTTTCCAGTCGCTCGCGGATTACGCTCTTGGCCGGCAGGGATTTTTCGTGTTGTTCTTCCGAATGTCGTTTACCTGTGCGGTGGTCCTTCTTCATCCGCAACCCAATCAGCAACACATAGCTGAGGTTGCAGGTATGCGTCCCGACACTCGTTAATCTCCCTCTCGAATACCGTCTGCGACATACTGTACTCAACTACTGAAAGGGGAAACCTGGTCGAAGAGGATGCGATCTGTGGTTACGTACTCTTCAAGCACGGTTGGAGCGAACAGGTGCGGCGGTGGATATATCGGCGCTTGGATGGTAGTGTAACTTGTATGACTTCAGACCGCGTCATCGACCTGCTTCAGAAGGCCTACGGGGACGAGATGGAGACAGTGATGAACTACCAGACGAACGCGATCGTTCTGGACGGAGTTCGTGCCGAAGAGATCAAGCAGAGCCTCCAGCAAGACATCCAAGAGGAACTGACCCACGCCCAGCAACTTGGCAACCGTCTCAAGCAACTGGATGCCCGACCGCCCAGCTCGGCAGAGTTTACCGCTCGGCAGGACTCGCTGCAACCCCCCGAGGATTCGACCGACGTGCTTTCGGTAATCCGAGGTGTCCTCGACGCTGAAGAGGACGCTATCGAGACATATCGGTCGATCATCGATGCTGCTGAGGACGCTGACGATCCGGTCACCGAAGATCTCGCCGTGACAATTCTCGCCGATGAGGAAGCCCACCGAACCGAATTCCGGGGCTTCGAAAAGGAGTATCAAGACGACTGATCTCCCTCGTCAGGGAGCGTAACGCGCACAATATCGTCCAACACGAAATGGGCGGGAATGTAACCGGTCCGAGTACTCAAGCGGCAGTTGCTTCACGATCCATTTTGTTAGTCTTTCGTGCTCTCCAGTAGAGGTACGTGAGCACGACGATGAGCGCCCCTTGGAGTATTTTATCCACATACCCGAGCGTCGTGAATTCGCCGGCATTCGCTACGTACCAGAGTGGGAACTGAACTGCCGTATAGACGATCCCAACTATATAGAGAAGAGATCGCCGATAGTCTAAGAGGAACAATACGGCGGCACCGAGGAACCCGACTCCTGCGAGCGAAACGGGAATCCGTCCTTCGACAAATCCGGCGTACACGTGGATAACTCCCGTTATCAGGACGAGCAATATCGCAAGCCAGTGGGTTGTGGTAAGTGAGTCTGTCTCGGTGTAGCTGCTAACTGTTTGTCCCATGGGCATTAAACATACTGCGAGCAATTATACTCTACCTCGAACATTTTCGCCACATCCTCAAATTACAGGGACATCGGCGGGTCGATGTCCATCCGTACGAGTTCCAGTGCGAACAGCGCCGTCGCCACTACAATAGAAGCCGCCCCGATCAGAACCAGTACTGGTGGTAGATTGAGATAGATCTCCGAGAGGATACTGGTGCATGAGAAGTCCGACGAGTGCCAAGAGCGAAATCCAACGAGCGCGACCCTGACGTACGGGCAACCACAGAAGCAGTACCCCGAAGACAACAACTGGCCATCGACATAGTTATTAGGTGAATTGAGGGAAGGATATCGCTGAAAAAGTGTAGTCTCTGAATTGTCTCAGCGTATCCGACCACGAGACGCCAACTAAGTACGAATATATTCGATATACTCTATGATATCCGTAGGAATCCCTTTCGGGCCTGCCTCCGTATATGTAACTATGGCACGCCACCCGATTCGGTTCACTCCCTTTCACCTCGCAGGTGCGCTGTTCCTACTCGCCGGTCTCGTATTAGCTGTCTATCACGGCCTCGAGCAGTTCAATCTCGTCCCGCGGGTCGGCTGGGTTTCGTGGAGTCACATTCACTTCGTGACGATCGGCGGCTTCACGCAGCTCCTATTCGGAATGCTCCCCCAGCTTACGGCTCGAAAACTCGAGCGTCCACTGCCCTCGAAGTACTACGACTGGCTGAACTTCGTCGGATTGAACGGTGGATTTCTCCTGCTGTGGTACGGGCGTGGATGGGGTCACACGTGGGCGTTCGATGGCGGACTCATCGCGATCTGGCTCCTCGTCGCCGGGTTGCTGATAGTGATGTTGCGGATGGTTATGCAAAGCGATCTGGCGTGGAACGCGACGACTGGACTGTATCTGGTGTCAGTCTTCGTGTTCCTGTGGGGGATCACGTACGCGTACGGCCTGTTTGCCCACGTCTGGCAGGTTCCCGGCGGCTGGCTCGGCTTGCGCGAAGCGCACGTCCACGCTAACGCGTGGGGCTTTCTCGGGCTCGCGGCCATCGGCACGCTCTACGACCTCTTTCCCCGCCTGCTTGGTACCGATCTCTACAGTGAGAGGTTACGGGACTACTCGGCGTGGTTCTTCGTCGCCGGCATCTTTCCGCTGATTACCGGCCCCTGGGTCGGGATGGGGCGGACAGTCACGGCGACCGGGTTGGTCCTCTTCGCGACGGGATTTGCACTGTACCTGTACAACCTCGTCCAGACGTATCGATCGACAGACTCCCGATCGGGTATCGCGTTGTCAGTTCTGGTAGCCCAGTTCTGGATGCTCGGGCCGGCGGGATTCGCACCGTTCGTACTCTTCGGCGTCGAGTGGGTGAATCCGGCGTATATCGAAGACGGCGCACTCCACTTCTTCTTCGTAGGATGGGCGCTCCCGATCGCACTCGCCGGCTTGCTGCTCTACTTTCGGAATCTCCCTGCCCTGAGCGAAGGGGGGTTGGGGGGCAGTACCTCCGTTGATGCGTCTGATCCCCTCCCAGATGGAGTCATCCCGTCGGTGATCTCGACGTGGATGGTCTGGGTGTGGAACATCGCAATCTTGGTGGTTGGCGTCGGCTTCTTCTACCAGGATCAGTCGTGGTCGGCGTATTTCTTCGGTCCCGGATACACCGCTCTTGTCATCCTGTGGCTCTATGAACTGGCACAGGCGTTCCGCTTGCGTTGGGCTCTCCGGACTGAATCCGAGACGACTACCGATACGAGGGTCTGATACATGGAACAGCAGGCCTACCACGGCCACTCGTCACGTTCATCCGGGAGGGTATCCAACCATGATAGCATGGGAGCTGATCCGACCCCTGTGTGTACCCACTGGACTGAAACATGACGCTGTACGATTGCATTGCGGACCTCCCGTTGACAATATCGGGTTCGGACCGGACCAGTCGTCGTCGAGAGATGGTGGGCGAAACGACTCGCGTCACTTCAACGTTCGTCCTGCTGGCGGAAGATGAATTCGGCGCTGGCGAAGACATCACTCACGAGGCTGTCGACCACGAAGCGTTGCCAGATACACTACCGTTCGATTTTGCAGGCGAATATACGTTCGATGAGTTCTCACAATCGCTCGAAGCCGTCGACCTCTTTCCGACGAAGTCACCCAAGCGCGAGGCCTCGCGGGCGTATCGACGCTGGGCACTCGAAAGTGCCGCACTCGACCTGGCCCTCAAACAAAACGACACGACACTGGCGTCACGCTTCGGTCGGGAGCGCTCACCGGTTCGATTCGTTGTCAGTACTCCAGTCCCGGATGGGGATACGACTCGAGTCGAAGGGATACTCGCAGTCAACCCCACATGCGAGTTCGCGCTTGAGCCGACGGATGAATGGACCGCGGACACCTTCGCGAGACTCGCGGAGACCGACGCAGTCCGCGTACTCGATTTGAACGGCCAGTCCGGCGGAGACGGCGACAGTCAAGCACCGAATCCCGAGTTCTATCGCCGGGTTTTCGAGACGCTCCCCGATGCCATCGTAGCAGATCCTGTCGTCTCCGACGATGTACACGACCTGCTCGCGGCGAATTCGGATCGTCTCTCGTTGGGTGCGTCTGTCCGCAGCACAGCCGACATCCGTGACGCGCCGTTCGAGCCGAGCTGGTGTCGTATCGTCCCCTCGCGATTCGGAACCGTCCGGTCGCTTCTCGAGACTATCGAGTACTGTGCAGAGCAGGATATCAGTATGTACGGCGGCGGGCAGTGCGAGCTCTGTGTCGGACGCGGGCATATCCAATTGCTCGCATCACTGTTCTACCCTGATGGACCAAATGATGTCGCGCCGCGGGCGTACAACAAGCCAACGATTAGAGCGGACCTGATCTCAAGTCCCCTCGAACCACCCGAGGCCCCGACCGGGATGGAGTGGAAGCAACTCGAATTTGAGTAGCGGGCAACGTGTCGAAGAGTTCAGCCGCGTACCGGTAGAGCGCATTTACCTCACTCTATATCTTTCACGGCGTTCTTGTATCGAGTAATCCAGCAAACCGAACGGTACGTAAGTTCTCTGTACTGACCAGTCAGATGAGTTCTTGAGCGAGTCCTGTCCAGTGTTTCGTAGTGTCTCAGACTCGTGATTCTCGGCGAGCAGTCTTTCGGAGAATTGCCCGGCAATCATACACTCAGTGGCCTGTATACGATTCGACGCCGCTGTACGAGCGAAGCTCGCTCGACGGGCTGGAATCAGATATCAGAATCGTCTCGCAGACCTGGTTCAGACACGACCGCCATGAGTCGATCGAGAACTTCGTTTGTGCACTTCCGCTGGCGTATTTCGAATTCGGTACGCACGACCGCTACGGGGGGTCGACTCACTACGAGATGGACACGCTCTTTCGTGTATTCTTGCTGAAAGAGCTCCACGGATGGGCCCACGAAACCGCACTGATCGAGTATCTCGAGTGCCGTCCAGCACTCTGCGACCAACTGGATCTGGAGACAGTGCCGGACCAATCGACGCTGTGGCGTAGTTGGCACAAACGGTTTCCTGACGAGTTTCGCAGTACAGTCGAGACAGCCGCGCGCACTATCCTTGTCAAAGCTCAGAACGCGGATGTCGCTGTTCCACGCGAACCAGAGCGGCGTCTTCCGTCTCACGATGCGGAAGAGGACGAATTAGAGCTAGAGGATCAAGCTGTCCTCAACGAAGCGGAAACGATCACGGAGCATGTCAGCCGTATCGTCTTCCCGGCGCTTTCGCTGGATCGTGGGGACGGCTGTGAAATCCACGAGAACGCCTACTGGGACTTACAGACGTACCTGGGGCTTCGCGAGAGATTGGCTGCTAATGAAGGGGCTCGCAGTTTCGTCTACGAATCGACTCGGGATCGGACGCCGTTGGGCCACGCCCACCGAGAGCATATTCGTGATCTTTCAGTATCAGGGATCCGCAAGATGTACCGACAGGCCGTCAACAGGCTCCTAAGCGAAGTCGCGGAGACGGAGCAATTCTTTCGAGCTGGCATCGTCGCTATTGACATCACCGAAGCTGACCCGTTCACCGGTGATAGAACGGGCTATGAAGACGAGATCATCGGCACGAAAGAGAAGACCGACGAGTACGCCTACCAGTGGGCTACCATCCAGTTAGTTGGTAATGCAGTTCCGATTGTACTGGACGTGCGGCCAGTTCAGAAGGGAGAGTCCCGCCTAGAAATCGTCAAGGACCTCTTGGATTCTGCTGAGGAGATGGTACACGTCGATAACGTGCTGATGGATCGGGAGTTCGACAGTCAGCACGTCCTAGAGATGCTCAGCCAGCGTGGCTTGTCGTATGTCGTGCCCAAGCGGATGCAGACCAGCGAGAAAGCCCAGGCGAAGCGATTGCTCCAGCGGGACCAGGATCGGTACGAGACTGACCGCAAACTACATCTCGGGAAGAATGAGTGGCACGAGACGACGCTAATCTATCGTCGAAAAGAAGACTCAGAGCACGACGACCATCGACAATATTCGGTGTTCATGACGAATTGCGGGAGTGGTCACCTCACGGAGTACGGCTATCGCTGGGAGATCGAGAGTGGGTACAGGTCGATCAAACGGTTCATGGCGGCGACGACGTCGAAGGATTTTGGGCTTCGCTTCTTTTACTTCGCGTTTGCGTGTCTGCTGTACTCGATCTGGCGCGCTGTTGATTTGCTGGTACAGGTCGAGTTGACCGGTGAGTATGAACATTCGCCGATCGTAACGGCCGACAACACGCTTACGCTGTTGAAGAAGGAAACCGGCATCGGATAGCGAAGATATCTAACCGTGGTAGCGCGATGTCTGAGTGGCTACACTACCCGCGGTCTCGGAAACATCCCGGATGAGTTGACTATCCAACTATAACGTCCGGCCAGAAAGCGATCTGAATCAGTTTCTGGTCATCGATTCGGCCGAAACCACGCATCACAGCCCCGCTAATCCCGCTGTAGTCTCAACTTCCCGCCGGCTCAGTTTTGGTATAGCGATATATGATTTATTGATGGGTGATTTGGCTTATTAGGGCTTGTAAACCCGGTAATCGGCACTTCGGGCTGATACACATTTGGTTGTGATTAGAGTGGTAATCACGACCACTTTGAAGTACCCCGCCGCCGTCGGTGAAGCACGAAACGTGGAACCGCACGATGAAGGCCTCGAACCCGGGGAAAAGCCGGCGAACACCGCCATCCTCCAGTCCGTGTCGAGCGCCTTGTCGATAAGACCTAATAGCTTCTAATACAAACCAATACTTAAGATGCCCATCTCGAAAGACGAGTTCCGCTCGATCGACGAGGACGGGCCCTCGCTCCCCGACCTCGCGCCGGACACCACACAGGGTGCGGTATATCGCTTCCTCCTTGAGCACGCAGACCAGGCGTTTCGCCAGCGGGAGATCGTCGACGCCGTCGACGTGCCCGAGGGGAGCGTCGGCCCCACGCTGAAGCGCCTTGAGGAACACGGCCTCGTCGACCACCGCGATCGGTTCTGGACGATCGCCGACGCCGAGCACGCGGTCGCGTCGGCAGGGCTTCACGGCGCCGCTACGGCCGACGACATCGACGGTGGGTTCTCCGACGACGACGTCGAGGCCTGGATGGAGACTGCCGTCGATCCCATCGAGTCGGAGACCAAGTCGGACGAGGGGTCGTGATTCCTGATGGCTGAGCGTGGAACCGTTGTCTGGGCACCCGACCCGTTCAACACGGACGCCGGGAACCCTCGCCCGTGGCTGGTCATCTCCGGCGAGCGGATGCCCTATCCCGACGAGGAGTCGATCGCCGTCGCGTTCACGACACAGTCCCACCACGCCGGCAGCTTCGCCGTGCCGAGCGAAGCGTGGGTCCGCGGGGAACCGGGCCAGCAGAGCTACGTCCTCCCCTGGACGCTCGCCACACTGAAAGACGACCTCCACGTCGTCGGCCGGCAGGGCTCGGTTACCGGGGAGTTCACTGACCAGGTAACGACGGCCACGATCTCCTACTTGGACAATTCGGAGGGTTCTGATTCCGCATGATTGACGACACCACCGGACAGGAACCCGCAGCAGGGCCGTTGCGGAGTTCCTTCGACCGCTATCTCCAAGACAAGGGTAAGGGTCGCGGCGGGGAGGGCGGGAACTACCGTCGGAACGCCGCCCGCGAACTCGATCGGTTCGCCGAGTGGGCCGCCGGCGAGCGCGGCGACGACGATTGGACCGGGATCACTCCCGAGGCCGACCGCGATCCGACCTTTGAGGACCTCGACGAGCGAGTCTTCCGCGAGTACGCTCGGCACCTCTCTGGTGACCGGGGACTCAAGCAGAACACGGTCCAGACCTACTACGCCTACATCTCGGCGTGGTGTGGCTGGTGCGTCAACGAGGGGTATCTCGAAGCACACTACGCCCAGCGGGCGAGCGCGACCGCACCGCTCCCCGACGACGACGGGCGGAAGCCGGGCGATCAGCAGGCCTGGACGCCCGAGCAGCGCCACGCGCTCACCCGGTATGTCGACGCACAGGCGCGTGAGGCCATCGAGGCATACACCACCCTTCCTGATGACGTGGACCCACTCGACAAGCAACGAGCCCGGTACGCGGCGCTGAAGGCGGCCCGCGACCGGGCGCTTGTGGTCGTCCTCGCGTACACAGCTGTCCGCGTGGGAGAACTCCTTCGTGATTCCGACGACCCGCGTCGTCGTGGCGTGCGATGGGAGGACATCGACCTCGAGGATGGAAGCATGGACGTCTATCGGAAGAAACAGCAGTGGGACGCTGCGTCCCTCCCCGATCCCGTCATCTCCCCGTTGCGGAGCTACCGGAAACTGATGGACCCGCCGACGGAACGGTGGCCTGTATTTCCGACACTCGATCAGCGGACGCTCGCAGAGCTCGTACAGGAGGAGTTAGCCGACCGGGGAGAGCCATCGGAGGCAATTGACGAGCGACGTGGGGAGTACGCTCGCGACCTCCTGCTGACGCTGGACGAGGACATCCGCCCGCCGTCGATTACGACGGATGGTGCCCGCTCGATTCTCCAACGACTCTCGACGGCCGCGGAGATTGACATCGACCATCCGAAGCACGACTATCTCGCACCACACGGCGGTCGCCGGGGGATGGGCGAGGTTCTCGTCCGGGCATTTGGATATACTGTGGCTGCCCGTTACCTCGACAACTCGGAGGAGATGGTCCGGGAGCGGTACTCGCATATCGAGGCTGGTGAGTTGGGTGATGTGGCTACTGAAGCTCTCGAAGAAATCGATAGTGTACCGCAGTAACTTATTTCGAGTGTGAGGGATAGACCGTCGTGTTCACACCGCTTTGACGGTGAACAACGAGTCGTCCTCAAGGACGACTTGTACGCGACGATGCCAGGCCTCTGCGAAGGCCTCCCGTTGCTTCTCGCTTGCGGACCCCTCTAGAATCTCCTGGAGGTTCCCGATTGCGGGTCCACCGTCAGGAACGTCGCTGACGTGGTAGGTCACTTCGACGGTCTCGTCCGTGTCGGTTCGCCGGAACCGGAACGTCGGCTCCGCCGTGTCCGGGTCGAACGCGTCGAAGACGAGGAGGTCGCGGCGGCCACCGTAGCCGCCGGCGAGCCCGCTGAATCCGTCGTCTTCGGTCGCGCCAGTGACGTACGAGATGATGCGGCTCATCACGCCGTACGCAGCATCGTCCTGCGGGCCGGCCGCCTGCATCTCGATTTCGCTCCGGACTGGATAGTCGTCGGGATACAGGGCGTCGAGCCCCAACTGGACGATCCGGTAGGCGCCCGAGGCAGTCGGACAGGAGTGTCCCGCCTCTTTCACCGCGTCTCTATAGGTGATGACGAACGGGTCGCCCGGTTTGAGGACGCCGAGGGCCTCCGCGACAGGGTCGCGAATTTCGATCGGATCGACGTCGTAGTCTATCTTCCAATTGGTTCTAGTCTGGGTCTCGGCGGTCGCAGTCGAGTTCGATGTCATGAGTGGTGGTGATGATCGTATCTAGTGGTCAGTGGCGAAGCAGTCGCATCCCGTTGAGGATGACCGCGAGGACGCTGGCCTCGTGGACCAACATTCCCGCGGCGAGGGTGACGTAGCTGGTGAGCACGCCCGCGAGCAGGACGGTCACGGTCAGCACTGCGAGCCCGACGTTCTCGAGGACGTTCCAGCGCGTCGCCTTGCTGAGTTTGACCGCGTAGGGGATGCGTTCGAGGTCGTCGGCCATCAGCGCCATGTCCGCCGTTTCGATGGCGGTGTCCGTCCCGGCGGCACCCATCGCGATGCCGACGTCGGCGGTCGCCAGCGACGGCGCGTCGTTGATGCCGTCGCCGACCATCGCGACGACGTGTCCGTCGGCTTGGTAGGCCTCGATGACGGTCTGCTTGTCCTCGGGGAGGAGTTCGGCGCGGTACTCGTCGATGCCGACCTCCTCGGCAACGGCGGCGGCCGTCCGCTCGTTGTCGCCGGTGAGCATCACCGTCTCGATGCCGACGTCCTGAAGCGCCGCGACGACGTTAGGAGCTGCCTCCCGGAGCTCGTCCCGCAGTGCGATTGCGCCGATGATGTCCCCATCGCGGATGACGTGGACGACCGTTTCGCCACGCTCCTCGCGCTCGCGGACGTAGTCGGCGATTCGACTAGGGACGTTGATGTCGCGGTCCTCCAGCAGTGCGCGGTTGCCGACAACAACTTCGGTGCCATCGGTATGGGCGATAACGCCCTTACCAGCGACCACGTCGAAATCGTCCGGATCGGGAATCGACCGGAGGCTGGCGTCCGTCTCGTCCGCCTGGGCAACCGCCGTCCCACCGTCCGTCGCAGCAATCGGGCGCTCGCGGGCTGCGTTGACGATGGCGTCGGCGAGGTGGTGTTCGCTCTTCTTCTCGGCGGTCGCCGCGAGCGTGAGGACCTCGTCATCGGCGATACCGAACCCCTCGATGTCGGCCACGGTGGTTTCGCCCTTCGTGAGGGTGCCGGTCTTGTCGAAGGCGACGAGGTCGATCTTGCCGGCGCGTTCGAGGTGTTCGCCGCCCTTCATCAGCACGCCCGATCGGGCGGCGTTGCCGATGGCCGAGACGATGCTGACTGGCGGCCCGATCACCAGCGCGCCCGGACAGCCGATGACCAACAGCGTCAACGACAGGATCGCGTTCTGCGTGACTGCATATGCGCCGATGGCCAGCACGATGACGGACGGCGTGTAGTACTTCGCGAACCGGTCGATGAGACTCTCCGTGGGCGACTGGGCCTCTTGGGCCTCCTCGACACGACGGATGATACGTTCGAGCGTCGTGTCCGAGCCCGCACCCGTCGTCCGGATTTCTAGCGCGCCCTCCTGGTTGACCGTCCCGGCGTAGACTTCGTCGCCGTGGGCCTTGTGGACGGGCGCGCTCTCGCCGGTGACCGGCGCCTGGTTGACGGCGCTTTCGCCGTCGACGACCTCGCCATCGACCGGAATCTTCCCACCCGGCTTCACGACGACGACCTCGCCCTCTTCGACCTCCCGGGCGGGAACCTCTTGGAGCTCCCCGTCGCGACGGACGGTCGCCGTGTCGGGCGTCATCTCCAGGAGCTCCTGGAGGGCCGTCCGGGTCTTCCGCATGGTCCGGCCCTCGAGGTAGCTCCCGAGGCTGAACAGGAAGACGACGGCGGCAGCCTCCCAGTACTCTCCGATGACGATGGCCCCGATAGCGGCCAGCGTCACCAGCGTCTTGATGCCGAGTGTCCGGTTCGTGACCTCGTGGTAGGCGGTCTTGGCGATGTCGTAGCCACCCACGATCGTCGCGAGGACGAGGATGGCGGCGCTTGCCATCTCGAAACTCGTGAGGTAGCCCAGACTCCAGCCACCGCCGTACAGCAGCCCGGTCGTCGCCGTGACGATGGCCTTCCGGTGTTTCCGGTAGTACTGCGTGATCGATTGTTTGTTCATTGTGTTAGGCGGGCTGGGGCGTGTACCCCTGGTTTTCGATGGTCTGTGCGAAGGCGTCGGGGTTAGCGACGCTGTCGTCGTACTCGATTTCGACGCGGCCGGTCGTGTAGTGGACTTCGACGTGCTGGACACCGTCGACGTTCGATAGGGCGCGTTCGACGGTGCTCGCACAGGTCGGGCAGTCGAAGTCGAGGACGCGGAACTGGGTTGTGTTGCTCATTACAGTTTGAGGTAGTGCCCGTACCCCAATAAGTATTTTTTAGATGATATGTCTGAATACGGAGATGGGTGATTGGAACAGTCAAACGGGTTGTCTAGGGCTTTCGGTATCGCGGACCCAGCGACCTGAGTTCTAAGCAGCGTCCCGCTAGCTTTTCCCGCCTGCTCATACTCAGTTCTCGTATGAGTAGTTCCAGCACCGACCACCGGCTTGAGGACATCGCGGTGCGAGACACGCGGGTTTCGGACGCCATCGACGAACCGATGCGGGCGATGATCCTCGATATCCTCTCTGAGGAGGCGCTGACCGCAACTGAGGTTCACGACCGTTTAGAGGACCGCGGCGTCGACCGCACGGAGAACACGGTTCGTCATCACATCAACGAGTTACGGGATGCTGGTCTCGTCGACGTCGTCCGCTTCGAGGAAGGGCGCGGTGGGACGACGAAGTACTACCACGCGAATACGATCGTCCTCTCGTACTCGCTGCCAGAGTCAGCTGATGACGCTGTTGAGGAGATGATCGAGGCCGTTCAACCCCAGATCAGGGACTCACTCGATACTCTCACAGAAGACCACGACGACGCGATAGCGGAGATCGTCGCAGATATGCAGCCGTGTGAGCACTGTCAGACCCAGAAGTACGAAACCTACGTGCTCCTGACTGTCCTCCGCCGGGCGTTCGTTCGTGCGCACCGAGATTCTTGAGCTTGCGCCCTGTACCGCTGTCAAGGCCTCACTTCACCGTGTGTTTTAGTTATCCGGCGATATCCCTCATACACAGCTGGCAATCCGAGGGGAAGTGCGAAGACTCCGAACCCGAGTATGACGTATCCGGCTACATGCCGGCGTCGCACAGCTAAAACTGTCGCGGCGACGCCGACGAACGCAATCAGATAGGCAAGATTACTCCAGAGCACGTTGTACGAGGAGCAGTACAGCCAGCAGACCACCGTGTAGGAGGGAGCGTTCCAGGTCGGCGGATGAAGCTTCGGCCAGAAAAACCGGCAGTATGTCGTCCAGCTGAGCATCGCGAGCGCCGGAAGTCCAGCAAGCCACATCGGTGTTCCGAACGGCATCCAGTCTCCGAATCGTCTATAGCCAGCGAGGAACAGCGCGGGAAAGCCGATAATCCACAGCCAGATACCGATAGTGTAGGTCACCGGCCAGTGTTCGATCCGGGGCTGTGCAATCGGTAATCGTAGAGACTCGGGCAGCGTCGCCCACGGGAACGAGGGATCGGGAACGGGATTCGTGAGGAACGCGACCAGACAGAGTCCAGTCCCGATGAGGAGCCCGTATAACCCCACCGTCGTGTATCGGTCAAGCCACGCTGGAAGTTGCGGACGGGGAGACTGTTGACGGTGGTCGGGGTAGCCGGTCATCCTTCAGCTTTGATGTCTCGTCGTAATCAGGTATCTCGTTCGAGTGCTTCGCGTCGCTGTTCGTATTCCTCCTCAGTCAGCTCCCCGCGAGCGTAGGCAAGCCGAAGCTCTTCGAGTGCCTGGTCCGAATCACTCGCAGCTCCCGTAACTGCGCGATAGATGAGGTACCCACCACCGACGAGGGCAGCGAGGAACAGCAGCTGCATCACGATGCCGACGATGAACATCCAGCCAGGCATCGTCCCGTCGCCCCACATGTGACCGCCCCACATCCCGCCCATCATCGGACCAAACCCCATCATCCCGAAGCCCATGAAGAACAACGGGACGATGAAGACGGCACCGATGATAACGAGGAGGAGCGTAACAAGTCGCGTATCGTCTGAATTTGTCGGCATATTGTGATCCCTCCCTGAGTTGGGGTTCTCAGATTATACTACGCACTAACTATTCAATGCGGTTGTGCCTTTGACCTACGTGTTCCACCCGCCACAATTCTTTTCAATACCTACTCACCACGGCTCTGACCCGAACTATCTGAAGGAAAACTGCAATAGATGATCCCTTCGAACTGATACCTATGGTAGCGACGATGATTGATGGCATCTCCGAAGCTCTACGTATCGGAGTGGGCTTCCTCTGGACGGCGGCATGGGCAATCATCATGGGCCTCACGATCACGAGCCTCGTCCAAGTCTACGTCTCCAAGGAGCGGATGGCGCAGGTCCTCGGCGATGGCGATCTGAGCGGGCTCACCAAGGCGACTGCGTTCGGCGCGGCCAGTAGTGGCTGTAGTTTCGGCGCCGTCGCCATCGGGAAGGGGTTGTTCAAGAAGGGGGCGCACGCGGTGAACTTCCTCGCGTTCATGTTCGCGTCGACGAACCTCATCGTCGAACTCGGGTTGATGATCCTGATTCTGCTCGGCTGGGAGTTCCTAGTCGCAGAGTTACTCGGCGGACTCATTCTCATCGCCGTGATGGCCGTCATCGTTCACCTCACGCTCCCGGAGAACCTCTTCGATGAGGTGCGAGAGACGCTCAACGAGCGCGATCACGAGGCGGGCGTCACCGAGGATCCAACCTGCGGGATGGAAGGCAAAGACGAGTACACGATTACGACTGACGGCGGTGAGACGCTCAAGTTCTGCTCGGAGGGGTGTATGGAGACTTACCGCCAGGAGATGTCGAGTCGCGGTGGGTGGCGTGACGAGTTGCTGTCGTGGGGTGGCTGGTACAAAGTCGGGAACCAGTACCGCAAGGAGTGGTCGATGATCTGGAAGGACGTCATCGCCGGCTTCCTCATTTCGGGGTTCGTCATCGTGTTCGTCCCCCAGTGGGTGTGGAACACCCTGTTCATCCAGGGCGACGGGCTACTTGTGACTGCCGAGAACGCGATTATGGGCGTCGCCATCGCCGTCCTGAGCTTCGTCGGCAGCATGGGCAACGTCCCGTTCGCGGTCGCGCTTTGGGGCGGTGGCATCAGTTTCGCTGGCGTCATCGCGTTCGTCTATGCCGATCTCATCACGATTCCCGTGCTGAACGTCTACCGGAAATACTACGGCTGGAAGGTGATGCTGTACATTCTCGGCGTCTTCTTCGCCACGATGGCGTTCACCGGCTTCCTCATGGAGCTGCTGTTCGACGCCCTCAACATCGTCCCTGATCTGGCGGGCGGCGAGACGGCGACCGAGCAGACGTACTTCGAGCTCAACTACACGTTCTACCTCAACCTCATTGCGTTCGCGCTTTCCGGCTTTCTCCTGTACGTGTATCGTCGCGGCCTCGGTGCGCCTGGCCAGTACCGTGATCCCGTCTGTGGGATGCGAACTGACGACAGCGAGCCATCGGCGACCCACGACGGTGAGACGTACTACTTCTGTTCGCAGACCTGTAAGGAGACGTTCGAAAAGGACCCAGATGAATTCGCCCATCAACACCCAGAGGCGGGAGCGTCTCAGGATCATGACCACCATTGAACATCGATTGGTGATATCGAATTTGTGGGGCCGCCACCCCCGTGATTGCGTTGGCCAATCAAAACTGGTACAGCAATGTCTCACGAACTCTCACATATGAGCAAGTGTCCCGGAGGATCGAGGTGGAGAAAATGAATCGACGGCGAGCCGATACCGTAGCCGGTGCCTTGGTCGCTGCCGTCCTCATAGTCGGTGGTGTGCTCACCTGGCAAGCGTACCAGCAACAGCAGGCCTTCGAGCAGATGGGCTCGATGATGGGTACGTCGATGGGTGCGGTTCACGGAACGAACCCACTCTTGTACGTTCTCGGAACGCTTCTTGTTTCGGCTGTCGTTGGTGGGGGCTATCTCGTGGTTCGGGACGAGTTCACTACCACAGAGGTAGCCGATCGCTCACAGACTGGCATGGCGAATCAAACCGATTCTGAGAGTATCGAATCGCAGGATTGGCCCGTTCAATCAGAGGGAAAAATCAATCCGGAGTCCCAGCCACAGGCTCGCGTATTGGACCTCTTGCCGGATGATGAACGCCGAATTCTCGAACCGGTCCTCTCGTCGCCCGGTATCACACAGATCGAACTCCGGGATCGCTCGGACTTTTCGAAGAGCAAGGTGAGCCAGACGGTTAGCGCCCTCGAGAAACGTGGGCTGTTGTACCGCGAGCGCCAAGGGCGAACGTACCGGATCTATCCGAGCGATGACCTGCAACAGAATCAAGCGCACTAACCACTTGGATGGCAGTCCGGGCCCGGTGGACGGTCGAAATCGACTGCCGGCTAATCGAGAAACGAGCGGAGAAGCACACCGAGACCGATGACGAGCGCCACGGATTCAGCGATATGGACTTGCGTGAGCGTCAGTTCAGTGAACTGGTAGAGAAACCCCTCGATGAGCACACCGAGCGTGATGAAGCCGAACCCGATCGTCGCGTCACGGAGGTATCGGGTTCTGTCTCTGCGGTAGGCGCGGAAGCTGATCGCAGTCGTCGCGAGCCCCATTAGGAGCAGGACGATCCGAATGCCGACCAGCGCGAGGTCCCAGTGAGTGGTCATGGGTCTTCCTCACCCTTCGCTTGCTGTGGGATTCGACCGTACAGCGAGTAGAGAATGACGAGCATCCCGACTGCGACAATGGCTGTCTGGATCGTCCCCGCGATAAAGATCGATAGGCCGATGACATCGAAGAGAACGCCCTCGATGACGGATCCGATACTGATGAACAGAAAACCGATGGCGACGTAGAGCATCGGTTCACTGCCGTACGTTCGATACCCCTTGTACGCCTGGTACGTTATCAGCAGTCCCAGGCCGACCGTGATGAGCTTCGCGATGACGAGTTCGATGTGCATGGTTTGTTCAACTCTCCCGGATGTCGCTCCAGATGCGCGAGAACCGCTGGGCGGCGTCCTCACGAACGTGGACGCTGACGTCGATGGTTCCGTTCTCGATATCGACGTCGAGGTGGTCGATGTTCGCCTCGTAGACGCTGTGATGACTCCCATCTGATTCGATCCGTGTCCGCTCGGCGAGCAGGTCGTTGGCGACCATGTCCTCGACCCGGCGATAGATGGTCGAAAGGGCGACGTCACACTCCTCGCTGAGTTCTTTTGCCGACCTGGGGTCGCGGCTCGTCGCCGCCAGAATTTGTCGGACGCGCTCCTGACCAAGTAGTTCTAAAAGCTCGTCGGAGCGGTCGTCAGTGGACACAGCTGTTCCTCGCAATACCAAGTACTTACTCGGAGGTGCTTAAATGAGGAACAGTTTTGCGTCGCGTGCAAAACAGGAACCTCCCCTATGTCCCCAGTCCTCCTATCTCGAACTGTAAGGTGACCGGTGCTATGAGCCATCAACGACTCACTCGACGGCGACTGCTCGAAGGAACCGCCGGTTTAGCTGTTGCTGGGCTAGCCGGCTGTACTGGCGCTCCGAGCGGGTCGGGGGAACAAGCAGCGGGGGGAACCCCCACTGGGGAAGGAGAACCCGGAGGAGACGATCAACCTGGCCACGGACAAGAGGCCCACGGTCACGACACGGTGAGCGAACCCAAGGCGTCCCGCGAGGTGGTGGTGAACACGGCGCGAACCGGGGGGTCGACCGAGTATCACTTCGACCCTCACGTCACCTGGGTCGAGCCCGGCGGAACGGTCACGTGGCGACTCGAGAGCGGCACGCACACCGCGACCGCGTACCACCCTGGCAACGACCAACCGCGACTCGTTCCCGAGGGGACGGACGCCTGGGACAGCGGAACGATGTCAGAGGAAGGTGAGACGTTCGAACACACCTTCGAGACCGAGGGCGTCTACCACTACCTCTGTACGCCCCACGAGCAGTTCGGGATGATGGCCACCGTCATCGTCGGGGAGCCGCACCTCGAAGACCAGCGGGCACTCCAGACGATGCCGGAGAACAAACCCGAAGAAGTGCATGGGAAACTCGAGGAACTCAACACCATGGTTCGGGAGATTATGGGTGAGGGGCACGAGGAGGAAGAGGCCCATACTGAGGACGGCCACGGGCACGAAGAAGAGACGCACACCGAAGAGGAGACCCATACCGACGACGGCCACGGGCACGAAGAAGAGACGCACACCGAAGCGTAGGAACGACGGAACTCGCGGAGGCTCGGAGCGAGACCACCCACCAACTCGGGGTGCGCTTCCCCAGCAACCCTCTAACCCGTGATACAACAGCTTCAGACGACGATTCTCGGTCGAGAGTACACGCTCGAGCTCTCGGGGACGCTGACGGGCTACTGGCTCGTCTTTCTCCGGTTGCTCGTAGGCTGGTGGTTCCTCCACGAGGGGTTGAACAAGTACGTCGCTCCGGGTCGGTTCCGGGCTGGCTGGTTTCTGGAGAAGACGGGCACGGTGGTTTCGCCCGTTCTCAACGCATTCGCAGGCGGCGCGACGGAAGCGGCTATCGAACTCGTCGTCCCAGCTGGAGAGGTGTTGATCGGTCTCGGGCTGATTCTCGGTGTCCTGACGCGAACGGCCGCGTTCTTCGGCGCGTTCATGCTCTTCTTCTTCTACTTCGGGTCCGAACACTGGCGCCGCGGGCTCGTCAACGGCGAGTTGATGGGGCTCGTCCTGTTCGTGACGATCATCGTCTTCGGTGCCGGGCGTGTCTGGGGCGTTGACGCGTACCTGGAGACGACCGATCTTGTTGGAAACTGGCCCTGGCTACGGTACCTGCTCGGCTGAGGGGATGATGGACACGACACCACCACACTCTGACTACGGCTGGCTTGACGACGCAGCGCTCGCCACCGGTCTCGGTCTCGTCCTCCTCGGGCTGGTGGTGATGGGCGTTTTCGAGACGCTCCTCGGAAGCGCTCATTTCACCGAACGCGTCCCCGGGCTCGGCGTCGTTGTCGTCCACACGTCCTTCACCCCTCGCCTCCGAGCCTACGTCATCGCGTTCGGCTTCCTCGTCCTCCTCGCGTGGGGCCTCTCCCGCCTGAGTCGTGCGATCTTCGTATCGCTGGGAACTCGTCCGTGAGGGGATAGGCGCACGGCTACAGCGGCCCCGTTGGGCAACTCCACTCGGCCCCGTCGAATTCGGCCTTCGTGAACGGTTGTGTTTCTGAGAAACGATTAAAACTCTCTATACACGTTCTCGAACGTTCTACTGCGTGAGTTCACGCCCATCGTCATAACTCCCGAGCGGTCCTACGAGTAACCGAGGAGAAAGACAATGACCAACTTCAAACTCGGCGGCTGGCTGCTCGTGGCGCTCGCTCTCGTCGGACTCGTGGTCGCCTCCCCCGTGGTCAGCGCACACGGTACCGACACGACAGCTGACGACGCGCCCACGGACAACGCTACCGCTGATGACTGGGCTGCTTGGATGGAGGCGCAGATGACCGAGCACATGGGCCCTGGTAGCGTCGAGTGGATGGAGACGCACATGGGTGTGACCGTCGACGAGATGGGCCAAGACATGGCTGACAACGACTACAACGGCGGGATGTACGGGCAGGGCCACTGCTGACGGCCTCTGACCGTTTCGATTGCTTCAAACGACAACCACGGTTCACCAACTCAGGATAATGACGCAACTTACCACTCATCTCGGACGCACTGCTCGCCGCCTCGCGATCCTCGCCATCCCGCTGCTGGTCGCGGCGACTGGAACGGCTTCCGCCCACGGCGGCGGGAGCTATGGCGGCGGGATGATGGGCGGAAGCGGCTGGGGCCTCTTCGGCGGAGCGATGGGGCTCTGGGGACTCCTCTGGATGGGACTCCTCATCGCCGTTCCGCTCTACCTCGTCTATGCGCTCCTCAACCGAGGATCCGGTGGGAACGATGAGCAGTCGTTGTCGGTTCTACGCAAGCGGTACGCCCGTGGCGAGATCGACGACGATGAATTCGAACGGCGGCGAAAACAGCTCGAACGTACCGGATGATCGGAACGGCTGCTGTTCCAGCCGAAACACTGCCCTCCCCAACAATTGCTGTTGGGCACCCAACGGTTAACCCCGCGGACGGGGTATGATATTCCATGGAATACACAATACAGACCACAGTCGCTGGCGAATTCGACGACGTCGTTGATGCAACGAACGCTGCACTCACGGACGAGGGATTCGGTGTCCTCTGTGATATCGACATTCAGGCGACACTCAAGGAGAAGCTTGGCGAAGAGTTCCGTCAGTATCGCATCCTCGGTGCGTGTAACCCTCCGCTAGCATACGAAGGGTTAACCGAGGAAATCGAGCTTGGTGCGCTCTTGCCCTGTAACGTCATCGTCTATGAGACTGATGACGGCGACATCGTGGTGAGTGCGGTCGATCCGGAGCAGTTGGTCGGGATTGCTGATAACGACGCGCTTGATCCCATCGCAACTGAGGTCACCGAGCGATTTGATCGTGTACTGGCAGCTGTTAGAGACGAGTTCGACCCCGCGTCGGAGGCCTGATCGTCGATGGCTTCATCGAATCAACTGGACACAACGACGATACTGCTACTGATCCTCGGAGCGTTCATCCTCCTTCCGTTGCTCATGATGGGGATGGGCTTCGGCGGGATGATGGGATACGGGGGAATGATGGGCCAGTACGGTAGTACCGGCGGCTGGTGGCCCGTTATCGGAATGCTTGTTCCACTCGTCTTCCTCGTTGCGCTTCTTGGCGGGGGCTATCTCCTCTTCAGACGGGTAAGCAAAACACAAACCTCTGACAATCCCGCGATGGAAGAATTACGTCTGGCGTACGCCCGTGGCGATCTCACGGACGAAGAGTTCGAATCCCGCCGAAACAAACTCGAACAATCAGAGTGACCGTCCGCTAAGGTACACACGCAGTTACTCCTTTTTGCATCTCGTTCCCGGCTCGAAGCTGGTACTGTTCGGACTTCCCTCGTTCTCGCCAGATAGGACCGCAGCGGGAATTATGTCCGTACCGGTCCTACCATATCGTATGATTCGAACACTCGTGGGTGTCCTTGGCGCTCTCTCAGCGCTGTTCCCGGACGAAATCGTCGAGCTCTTCGAGAAACTCGCGATTGCGAATCCAAGCGAGGGAACGGTGAGAGGGTGGGTACGTCCAGCAGTCCGGTCGGAGGGCGTTCTGATAGCTGCGATTTCCCTCTTTAACGGGCGGGCATACACGTGGCTAATGAATCTTACCGGCCTGTTCGGCGCGATCGTCCTCCTGTTTCCCGATCTGTATCGGAGATTTGCCACCGCGTTCCTGTACGAGCGTCCGGAGTCGATCGAATGGAACGAGCGATTCAAATCGGCCGTTCGAGCTATCGGCGCACTATACGTCTTTTTCGCAGCGAAGACGTACAGAGAGCGCCACAACGATACCTGAGCCTACCCGCTATCGACAGCTGGCCAAGCGTCAGTTCATCATCGTCGCGTGGTCTTCACTACTGGGTTCCCCGCCACTCACCGAGTCCTGTTTGTGGAGCCAGTAGAGGAACAGGAAGAACACCGTCGCGAGGATGTTCAACACGAGCTTGTAGTTGAGTTCGATGGATACCTCGGCAACCTCGGCGGCAGCCCGCGAGGGGATGAGGCCAACGCTCAGGAAGAGGAAGTGAATCACGAACCCGACGATAACTGCAGCGACGAAGATCATCAGAGACAGCACCGCCGCGAACGTCGTTCCGTAGTACTCGTCGTAGGCTTTCATGATCGGGGGGACGATGAGGTCAGCGAAGATGTACGAGAGCACCGATCCGAATGGCAGCCCCCGTGTCCAGAGAACGGTGCCGAACGGGACATTCCCGACCGAACAGACGAAGGTGACGACACCAATAATCGCCCCCAGTGCAGCCGTCCAGAGGACGTACACCGGCAAGCCGAACGTGGCTCCGGAAAAGACGCTCGTCCAGACTGATTCGGGGATGAACCCGGCAATGAGGCCGGCGAAGATGAACCCGATAGCGATTTCATCCCACAACATCGCCCATTCTTTCCACTGTTTGTCCGCGAGCGACTTCCACCCCGACCATGAGGTCGCCTTCTCCGGGATAGAGGTGTTCGCCGCTTCCGGGTCGAAGGAGTCCTTGCAGGACTGTGAACAGAAGTAGTACGTCTGGCCATCGTGTTCGATGGAGTAGTCCGTCTCCTCGGGATCGACGTCCATCCCACAGACGGGGTCCTGTACGGTGATCCCCTCGTCGTCGGTGACATTCTCGCGTGCTTCGTCGAGAATCTTGTCGGGAACGATGTAGGCGAAGCCGACCGACATCAGGCCGATGAGGAACAGCCCACCGATGATGTCGGCGAGCAGGAACTCCCAGCCGAGCAGCAGCCAGATGACGATCCCGATCTCGATGACGAGATTCGTTGAGGCGAACTGGAACGCTGCTAGCGCCGCCGCCGCGGACGCTCCCTTCTTGTAGAGGTTCTTTGCCGTAGCGATTGCCGAGTACGAACACGACGAGGAGACGAACCCGAAGAACGTAGCGACGCCGAGCGATCGCGGACCGTGGCCTTCGAGCAGCTCCGAGATCTGCTGGGTCGATACCCACGCCTCAACGCCGCCGGCGATAGCGAACCCGAGGACGAGCGCCCACCAGGTGATCCACGCCATCGCGGCGGTCGTTGTCGCGGCCTGCCGCGCGCTCTCCGCGAAGAACGTCCCAATGGGTTGGTTGGTCGTCACGACGCCGATGGTGACAGTGATTACGGCGATGGCCGTGAGGATCGCGTAATCTGATCTGTCCATTATCTTGGTGCTCTTAGATACGGATCCTCTTCCTAATGCGCTTGTGGCTTCTATCGCGGACTGTTTCGTGTGTTGGTCTTTCGATTCCAGTGGTGATATTCGGGGGAAATTTGGAATCTGAAACCGGGGCCTTCAGTGAGGTATTACGGAGTTGTAGCTGGCTGGAGTGAGCGGTTACAAACTCTTCTTCCTCAGCGAGACGGTGATCTGATTGGTGAATTACCGGGTCTCCCCGTCAAGAATCACGGCTGTGGTATGCTCCGAATACGAAATCTACAAACCGATATTCGTTTTGAATATAATTTTTCGGCGGCCAGATACTGGGGTTTTCTAAGAGAAATCGCATTAGAACATGTATGCGTACATACGAATGTGATGAACGGAGCTTCCAAGGGTGACGATGCCGGAGGTACTGCGAACAGTTCCGGTGACACCGTCGTTAGTGCGAACAGTGTCGATAAGACCTACGACTCTATCCTCCCGTTTACCCGGTCCGTCGAAGTACTCGACGGCGCGACCCTCCACGTCGAGCGTGGACAGGTTGTCGGGATAATGGGCGAGAACGGGAGCGGGAAGTCGACGCTCATGGGCATCCTCGCCGGTGTCCTTGACCATGACGCCGGCGAGGTTGAACGGGCGGGCTCTATCGGCTGGTGTCCGCAAGAGCCGCGGCTGTACGACCGGCTGACCGTCGACGAGACCTTCGAGTTGTTCGGAACTGCCTACGGGATGGGCGACGACGAGATCGTCGACGCCAGAGCGTGGCTGACCGACGTGCTGGACTTCGAGCGCTTCCGTGACAGGCAGATCCGCCACCTCAGCGGGGGGAACCGGCAGAAAGTCAACCTCTCGGTCGCGTTGATGCACGAGCCCGACCTCCTTCTGCTGGACGAACCGTACACCGGGTTCGATTGGGAGACATTCTTGGCCTTCTGGGACTTAACTGAAGAGCTTCGGGCCCGCGGGGTCGGTGTCGCCATCATCTCCCACATCATCAACGAGCGCGACCGGTTCGACGTCGTCTACGAGCTCCACGAAGGCCACCTCCACAGACAGGAGATCGGCGATGACGATGGCCTCAGCTCGGAGCCGACAGACGACGACGTCGCCTGCGAGCGGACCGCCTCATTTATCGACGAGGCTGGCGCCGGGAGCGGTCAGCGAGCGACCGCCGGCCAGGAGGAAAGCGAATGAGCACCGTTCACCGGACCCTGGCGGGCATCCAAGCGAGCACGCGTTCGTTCGTCCGGGAGCCGTTCACCGTCGTGTTGCTGGTCGTCCTGCCGGCGCTGTCGATCCAGATTTACGGGATCGGCATGGGGCAGTTTCCCGACGTAGGGGTCTTCGCGGTGAGCGGGTCGGTCGCGACAGTTGGACGAATCACCGGCGCCGTGTTCGCCACCGGCGCGCTCGCGGGCGTCCTCGGCCTCTTCCAGATGATTAGCGCCCGGCACGCCGACCGAAGACTCGCCATCTGTGGCTTTCGCGGCGTCGAACTCGTCACCGCACGGTTCGCGACCGTCGCCGTCGCGAGCGCCGTCGTCAGTGTGGTCGCCACGCTCTCTCTGATTGTCCTCGTTGACGACCCGATTAGAGCACCGCTCGCCGCGTTCGGTGGGCTCGCGATAGCCGGTGCCATATACGGCCTGCTCGGCATCGTCGTCGGCAGCGTGCTCCCGAGGGAACTCGAGGGCTCGCTGTTGCTCGTCATCCTGGCCGACGTGGACAATGTGTTCGCGAGCGGCCTGTTCGGCATCGAGGATAGCATCACGCAGTTCGCACCGCTCGCGCACCCGCACGCCATCGTGACGGAGGCCGTCGTCGAGGGCGCGCTAGCGACCGGACACCTCGTCCCGGCTCTCGGCCACCTTTCGCTATTTGCCCTCTTGAGCGTCGCCGCGTACACGTACCAGCTCGAGTCAGGAGGTGACGCCTGATGAACCGCCGTGTCACGACCGCCGTGCGGATGGGCGTTCGAGAGTTCCGCCGGACGCCGGTCCTCCTGGCGCTGCTTGTGTTCCTGCCGGCGTACATCATCGGCGCGTTCGTCCTGCTCGTCCCGGATGTCGACGTCCCCGCGACGATTGACGGAACGAGGGTCGCTGTCCCCATGACGGACTTCGCGGCGGCGTTCATGACGCCCGTTACTGTCGCCATCCTCTCGGGTATCGTCGGACTGTTCCTCGTCCAGACGTCGCAAGCGGCCGACGACAGGCTCCGGCTGGCCGGCTATACTGCGACCGACCTCGTCGTCTCACGGGTCGGTACGCTCGGACTCGGGATCGTCGTCGTCACGATGGCGTCGGTTGTCGTCGCCGTGTTCGCGTTTACGCCCGAATCGACCGTTCCGTTCGTCGCCGCGACGCTGCTGGTCGGGCTCACGTACGGTATCCTCGGCGTTGTTGTCGGCATCGTGTTGGGTCGATTGGGCGGGGTGTACGTGATGCTGTTTTCGCCGATGGTCGACGTCCTCCTGTTCCAGAATCCGCTCGCGACCGACGCGCCTGAGTGGACGAAACTACTGCCGAGCCACTACGCGACGAACGCGCTCTTCGACGCGGCATTCACGTCGAGCATCGACGTGTGGGATTTCGGCGGTGCCGTCGCATATACCGTCGCCCTCCTCGTAATCGGCGTGCTGGTCTTCTATCAGGCGACGGACGTCGAGTGACTTCTCCAACGACCAAAGTCGAGGGAGAAGTCATGAAGCGCGGCGCGTAATCCCGAATCAGTCAGCCTCTTCTCGGAGTTGCTCGTACTTCTCCTCAAACCGAGCCTCACACGATGGACAACAGAACTGGTACAGCTCTCCATCGATGCGGGTGGCTGTTCCTTCACTGTCAACTGTATTTCCACACTGAGCGCAGGAGAGCGCGAACTCCGTTTCCCCCAATTCTGGTGCCCAGTTAGCGCCCGCGAGAAGCGTTACCTCAAAGTCGTCGACTGCTCCGGTGTCGATGGTATCCGCAAGCCAGCTTGCGATGTCTGTATCTGGAACTCTGGCGTACAGGACTAGGTCCGCTTCGGCGGTGGTAAATACGTGTTCGATGGCGCCTTCGTCGATGAGATCGTCTTTGATCGATGCAGCGCTATGGCTGGCTGATTCGACATCGAGCGTAATCAGGACCGGAATTCCGCCGCGGAGCTGTGAGCGATCGACGTCAAGCGTGAACCGATTAATAATTCCCATCTCTTGTAGCCGTTCGACTCGGTCCGACACAGCTGGCGCTGAGAGGTCTACAACATCTGCGATCTCACTGTACGGTCGACGAGCGTCCAACATCAGTAGCTGAATAATCTCGAGGTCAGTTTCGTCCAAGTCGCGCATAGTAGCACGCCGTTGGCGAGTAACTAAAGAATCACGACCATCTCTGTTTTGATTCTAAAGTCAAACCGAACCTCATACCAGCCTATCGAAGGAGAAATCCGCTAAAGGGAGGAGGACATACATTCATACGTATGACGACGACCATCAGCGTTGAGGGGATGACCTGTGGCCACTGTGAACAGACAGTAGAAGAAACGCTTCAAGAGGTACCTGGTGTGACCGACGCGACCGCAGACCGGGAAGCTGAACAGGCGAAGGTGGATGGTGACGCCGACGCCTCGGTCCTCGTTGAGGCTGTCGAAGACGCCGGTTACACTGCCCACGCCTAAGTAGTGTATCTCTGGGGATAGCACATCACGCTCCTGGGTGAACGGTCCACCGTTCTCTTCGGAGTTTGCCCACCTTGACCCTGCTGTACGGTTTCAGGGCCGAAGATTCAGGAAGCCGGCGGAACCACCTCAAAAGAGAACATGACTCATGGACGACCACAAAGATACAGCTGAGAATTCCCCGGGAGGAGAGGACCAGCCGGACACCACCAGTCACCAGCACGAACACGGCGACCACGATGAAGCGGTCGCGGAATCGGACGAGGAAGGGATAGAACAGGAGCTACTAGAGGAGGAAGCTCACCCTGCTGCGGCAGGTGAGATGGCGTCCCACGAGCAGCACGAACACGCCGGACACGAGGGCGACGGGCATGGCCACGGTTCCCACGAAGGACACGGCGAGGGCCATGGCGGGATGCACGAAGGCCACGAACAGATGTTCCGCCGGCGTTTCTTCATTTCGACGCTCCTGTCGATTCCCGTTCTCCTGTATAGCGAAATGCTACAGGAGTGGCTCGGCTTCTCCGTCCCTGTATTCCCGGGCAGCGAGTGGATCAACCCTCTCTTCGCGGTCATCGTCTTCGCGTACGGTGGCGTTCCATTCCTCCAGATGGCACTCCCGGAGCTGAAAGACCGGTCGCCGGGGATGATGACGCTGATCTCGATGGCGATCACCGTCGCGTTTGTCTACAGCCTCGCGAGCGTGATTTTCCCCACACAGTCGGCATTCTTCTGGGAACTCGTCACGCTGATCGACATTATGCTGCTGGGCCACTGGATCGAGATGCGGTCGGTCCGGCGGGCCTCCAGCGCGCTCGACGAACTGGCGAAACTGATGCCAGATACCGCCGAGCGCATCACCGACGACGGGGAGACCGAAGAAGTTCCCGTCAGTGAGCTCTCCGAAGGCGATCTCGTGCTCGTCCGGCCGGGCGCGAGTGTTCCTGCTGACGGCACCGTTGAGGAGGGTGACTCCGACGTCAACGAATCGATGATCACCGGCGAGTCCAAACCCGTCTCGAAGGAGCCCGGCGACGAGGTCATCGGCGGCACCATCAACGGCGACGGGAGTCTCCGTGTTCGCGTCGGTGCGACGGGCGAGGAGACCACACTCGCGGGCATCATGCGCCTGGTCGAGGAAGCTCAACAGAGTAAGTCCAAGACGCAAGTGTTGGCCGACCGCGCGGCCGGCTGGCTATTCTACGTTGCGCTCGGGGCGGCAGTCGTGACCGCAATCGCGTGGACGGTCGCAGTCTCGTTCGACGCGACGGTCATCGAACGAGTGGTGACGGTGCTCGTCATCGCCTGCCCACACGCCCTCGGGCTCGCCATCCCGCTGGTCGTCGCGATCAACACCTCACTTGCGGCGCGCAACGGGATGCTCGTCCGCGACCGGATCGCGATGGAGGACGCGCGGAACCTGGACGCCATCATCTTCGACAAGACAGGGACGCTTACCGAGGGCGAACACGGCGTCGTGGATATGGCGACCGTCGACGGCGTCGACGAGGACGACGCGCTCGGGCTGGCGGCAGCCGTCGAGAGTGACTCCGAACACATGATCGCCCGAGCAATCCGTGAGGCCGCCGACGAGCGAGATGTAACTACTCCTGACGCGACAGCCTTCGAGGCGATCAAAGGACGAGGGGTTCGCGCGAACGTCGACGGAAACGAGGTGTACGTCGGTGGGCCGAACCTGTTGACCCAGCTCGATAGCGAGATCCCCGACCATCTCCAGCGCTTCGCTGACGAGGCCGGACAGAACGCCCAGACAGTGGTGTATCTCGTTCGTGACGGAGAGCTAATTGCCGCCTTCGCGATGGCCGACGTGATCCGCGAGGAGAGTTTCCGCGTCGTCGACGCGCTCCACGATCTGGGTATCGAGGTGGCGATGCTGACGGGGGACTCCCAGGACGTCGCCAACGCCGTCGCCGACGAACTGGGCATCGGCACGGTGTTCGCGGAGGTCCTCCCCGAAGACAAAGACGAGAAAGTCCAGGAGCTCCAGGACCAGGGGAAGCTGGTGGGGATGGTCGGCGACGGCGTGAACGATGCGCCGGCGCTGACGCGGGCCGACGTCGGCATCGCGATCGGGAGCGGCACCGACGTCGCAGTCCAGTCGGCCGACGTCATCCTCGTCCAGAACAACCCCATGGACGTCGTCCGACTGGTGAAACTCAGTAAGGCGAGCTACCGGAAGATGCAGGAAAACATCGTCTGGGCCGCCGGCTACAACGTCTTCGCGATTCCGCTCGCAGCAGGCGTGTTGGCACCGATTGGGATTCTGCTGTCCCCCGCTGTGGGTGCACTTCTGATGTCGTTGAGTACAGTAATCGTCGCGATCAACGCACAGCTCCTCCGCCGCGTGGACCTGTCCATCCCTGAGCTTCCAAGTGGGACACCAGCTACGGAGGCACAGCCCGCTGACTGAGGTTCTTTCTGGCTACCTTAGGAGGGATTCCGCTGAGGTAACTGTCGCAATCGACAGACCGATGGGCGCTACGCAGGCACCGATTCTTTGCTCTCCAGATACTGGTTTTCCCATTCACGTCGTGCTTCTATTTCACGCTGACCGCGCTGTGTGACCGTATAGACGTTCGTCCGCTTGTCGAGTTCACCCTTCTCGAGCAGTCCTTTCTCGACGAGGTCGTCGAGATTCGGATAGAGGCGGCCGTGGTTGATCTCCTGCTCGTAATAGGCGTCGAGTTCGTCCTTGATTGCGAGCCCGTGTGGTTCCTCAAGCCCGGCGGTTACGTACAAGATGTCCCGCTGGAACCCAGTCAGATCGTGCATCTGTCTGTTTCCTGTTTTTGAGGGGTAGCATATGTTCTCTCTGGTACCCCGAGGCGATTTCGGCATGACTGGGCCGGAATCTCGCGTGAAAACTTCGAACCTTTATATGATGGACAGGAGAAGTCCGCGATGGAATGTCTGACCTAATCGTCAAAGCCGCCGTGAAGGACGCACTCTCGGATCACAACGTCTCGGCAGATTTCTACGACGCCCTCGATGAGGAGGTCGCCGAACTGCTCAACGACGCCGCAGAGCGGGCTGAGGCCAACGACCGGAAGACGGTCCAGCCTCGCGACCTGTAGACTGGGGTATCACAGTAGACCCGTCACTCGGACGTAGCTTTTTGAGGTTCTTGTTCAAAAGTTACCAGACGTGTATGGCGGAGGCACCGGATACTGAACGGCAGGCGGTCGAACCCGAGGCTGGAGAGGTCCTTAGTGTATCACAGCTGAACGACCGGATTGCGTCGGTCGTCGAGGACGCGCCTGCCCTCGACGGTGTCCGGTGCATCGGCGAGGTCACGGACCTCCACCAGAACAGTACGGCGCTCTATTTCACCCTCACTGACGGCGACGCGGAGCTCCCCTG
The DNA here is from genome assembly GCF_009762275.1 of Haloplanus salinarum. Lineage (NCBI taxonomy): Archaea > Methanobacteriati > Methanobacteriota > Halobacteria > Halobacteriales > Haloferacaceae > Haloplanus > Haloplanus salinarum. The sequence continues at coordinate 127,593 of NZ_CP034344.1, forward strand.
TATGATCTGGGCGAACCGCTACCGGAATATGGGCGCCGACCTCGAAGACGGAACTGAGGTCATCCTCGAGGGCGATATCGATTACTGGACTGAGGGTGGGAAAATAGACCTCAAGCCGTGGGAGGTGATCGTCGTCGGCGACGGTGACCAGGCAGCTGCCGTCGAGCGGTTGCGAAGCGAACTCGAAGAGCGTGGCTGGTTCGACGACGAGCAGAAACAGCGCCCGCCGGCGTTCCCGGAGCGGGTCGGTGTCGTGACCTCACTCCGGGGCGACGCTCGCTACGACATCCAGAGCGCGATCCACGAGCAGGACCCTACCGTCGATATCCTGGTCAAGGATGCGACCGTCCAGGGGTCGGAGGCACCGACGTCCATCGCGAATGGGATTCACCATCTGGACAGGTCAGAGGACGTCGATTCGATCATCGTCGGCCGCGGTGGCGGGAGCGATTCGAACCTCCAGGCGTTCAACACCGAGCGCGTCGCGGAAGCGATCTTCACCGCGAACACGCCGATCGTGACCGCAATCGGCCATACTGACGACCGACTGATCGCGGATCGGGTTGCGGATATGGCCGCGATCACGCCGACCGCCGCCGGCGAGTACATCGCGAAGTCCCGAAATGACTTCCTCGCCAGTGAGATCGAGCCGCTGGAGCAACAGCTGGAGGCCGCCTACGAGACCTTCGAGCAGGAGCACGAACACGAACAGGAACTGGCCGAGGCAGTCGAGGAGGCGACTGCTCCCGAGGGCCTTCCGCCGGTCTACTACAAGGCCGCGATTGCTGTCCTCCTCCTACTGCTGTTGCTCATTACCGCCCTCTGGTTAGGAGTGATCTGAGATGGCGAAGGACCCCGACATCAAACGGCGGATGGACCGCGTCGAGGAGATCATCGACCAGCTCGATGCGGATGAGGTGTCGCTTGAGGACGGCCGAGAACTCTACGACGAGGGTCAGGAACTACTGGCTGAAATCCGGGAACAGCTCCAAGACGGGGACGGCGAGGTTATCGAGATCGAGTGACCGCCGGTGGCGTCGACAAATCGTCAGAGCCTTAACCAACACTCCACCGGAAGCCTGCTGTGCTGTTGGTTAAGATTGTGTTCGTCCCGAGCCAGCCTGCAGGCTTAACTACGAGGTTCGTCCAATTCGAAACGTGCGGGTCTGAGCTACGATGCTACACGAGTCGGTCTTGGTCTTCGGTGGCTATCTGGTAGCTTGTGGCGTCGCCTGGGTGCTTCACGAGTCGGCTCACTACGCAGTCCACAGTCTCTATGCGGACTCGGTCTCGTTCGGCATCAATCGCCGAGGCCCCTACGTCGACGCGGTCTACGAACCGACCGCTCCCACGCTTGCGATCAGGGTCGGGTCGTTGGCTCCGACCCTATTCTATACCCCACTCGTCGCCCTGGGTATTGCCGGCTATCTCTCAACGTATCCACTCCCTCAGCTGGACCCGGTTGGGTGGTCGTTAGTGGCCGTTCCCCTCGCAATTCTGACTATCCCGACAGGTGCTGATATCCGAGCCTGCCTTGAAGCCGCTCAGTAGCTGTTCTTGACGTATACTTGGTCTGCGTCAGACACACACTACATTACTCATATAATCGGAATTAAAGAAATGTGTTGGCCGTCAATATTTAGTGCATATGGCGCAAGTATGTGCAAATGTATCATGGCACAAGCGAGTCCCCGCAGTAACCTCTCTGAAACTGACTCGGACGAGCGGCCCTCCGTGTCAGTCGAAGCATGGTTAGAGGCGGTCAGTAGAGAACTGGATCCCGCCGAGTGCGAGGACCTCTCAGAACTCGGCATCTACTCGATCCACGAACACGGCAGCGCCCGCACTATCACCCTTCCCGAGGATGCCGACGAGTTCGACGACGCGACGACGGTGAAGCAGTACTACTTCGAGGGCGAGGATTGTCCGCTTCTCATCGTTGCTCCGCTGATGGTTTAAGCCGCTTCCGCCGGCGGTCAGGAACAGTCGGTGTCGTCTTCTTTGTGGTCGGAATAGAACTGGATGAGGTACTGGAATCTGCCTGTATCACTCGTGAACGAATCGAGTTCTTCCTGCAACCACTCGTATTTGCCTTGCGGGATTCGCATATTGATCCGTGCGACATCGTCGCTGACATCCGAGCCGGAGCTGCCGGCGCTGGTTGCTGTATCGGCGTCTGACATTAGTTCGACCCAGGCTATGCGGTCGCATATATCCCAGTAGAATGAGAACTTCTCTAGAGGACTTGGAAAACTTTGGAGACCTCCAAACTCATTCAAATTTTCTGACTTCTTTTGTTCGTGCTATCCGTCCCCACAAACGATGTGTGCTCAGGTCCCCTCCGGCGAGACGCCGGCCAGTACTGAGGAATCGACGTCCGTCATTCGGATCATCCACAGGTCCATCGGCCCGATCCTGCTGGCGCTCCTTCCGCTGATCCTGTTTGTGGGAACGGCGGCCGCGCAGTCGGATCCCGGCAGCGCCTTCTGTGATTCCAATATGGCCGACACCATCCAGAACATCTTCACCATCATCCAGTTCGGCGGCCCGCTCATCGGCGGTGTCCTCGCGCTCGGCGCGACGGTGGCGATCCCGTTCACCCGCCGGTCGGACTGGAAGAAGGAGATGAAGTCGGTCCGGAATCAGGGTCTGCTGTGGGGCGTGATCGTCGCGCCGCTCGGGACGGAGATCGTCCAGTTCATCCTGAACAACATCGTGGTCGGTGGCACGAGTTGTGGATTCTAACCACGCACCAGGATTCGCACTCGTCATGTCCGCCGTCCTCGTCGCATCGACAGCCGCCGTTCCAGCGGTCGCCCATCCCCCGAACAGTACCGACCACGGCGTCCCGGAGGAGACCTTTCACAAACTGTGGTCGGGGGATCAGGACGGCGCAACTGACGGCACGAATCTGAGTAACGGGTCGGCAGTCGAGCAGCTCGGCGAGGGGACCGATGTCCCGTTTGATTCGCCCCCGCGGGCGGTCGAGCAATGGAACCGGGGTGACCACCAGGAGTTCCCGGCGACGAACAGCTCCGTGTCGATCCATCCGCCCGATGCCGACCTCTCTAGCGGCCAGTTCATCAAGGAAGCCTATACCGAGGTGTTCGCCGTTCAGCCGTCCACACGAGCACGCCTGTCGCCGTCGCGACAGCCGCTCTACGTCGCCCCAGATGGAACGCTCCGCGGAACCGTCGACTACCGGGTGGCAGTGCCGCCAGACGACACCTCCGGCGACAGGCGCGTCTACTGGAGTCTCGAGAGCCACCAAATCGAGGAGACGAAACTGCTCGTCGACGGCGACGAGGAGACGACGGCTGGTGGCTCTCACACGCCGGCGCTGTCGTACTCCTTGGATGGGTACGCCGGTGAGGAGCACCAGCTCACGCTCCAGGCGAACATCTCGGTTCGGCTTCGGAAGGAGGTTGAGACCTGTACCGCCCACAACGACGAGGGCGACTGCACCAACTGGGAGAGTTCCGTATCATACCCAACCGAGAACGTCACGGTGACCGATTCCATCGAGGTCACGAAGTACGACCTCGCGGTCGCCGGCTTCATCGCCGAGTATCCGAACGGCGACCTCGGCCTCGTCGTCTACAAGAACCAGCCGTGGCTCGGCTACCAGTTGCCAAACGGTGACGTCCGAGGTGTCTGGCGGTTCTACTCGGCCCGAGACAAGGACTGGGATACGCTGGTCTACAGCTCGGACGATGGACAGCGGACTGCTCACTCGCCGCTCCATCCACTCCAAGTGAACGCTTACCCCATCGAGACGGGGCCGACGCCATCGCCCCGCCGGAACGTGACGATACTGGACGTGTACGGCACGTCGACGTCGCCGCCGACGCTCCCGTCGAACGTTCATTTGGATGTCCTCACGGAGCCGTACACGGCCAGCTACGGCATCGCGACGCGGGCCACGGCTGACGAACAGCCCGAGACCGTCCGTGCATGGGGCCTCGTCAGAGGTGTCGAGGCAGAACGGCCCGCCGATGAGTTCGCTCGAATTCAGATCTACGAGAGCAACCTCACCTTGGAGGTGGTGAACCAGACTGAAGACACCGTCACCGTCCGGGTTATTCTCCAGAACGCGAATACCGGCGCACCAATCAATACCGCCGAACGGGACGGCTACGTCGTCGTCAACGGGCAGCGGGTCAACACGACCGACAACGGAACCGTCACGACGACGATCGAACGGCCCCCAGGCGGTGTGTCGGCCCGATACGAACCGGGTCACTGGTGGCTCAATCCCCCGGGCTATACCGGCGACTCGGACACCGTGCTGCTGCAAGGCTCAGTGCTCCAGATAGTGTCGACGCTGTTCCGGATTGGCGTGCCCGTCTCGCTGTTCCTGCTTGCGGTGTTCTTCGTCGACCGGATCACTGGATGGCGGATTTGGCCCCCATGGAGGTCCCTATGATGACCAGAGACAATCCTGTACCCAACGGTCGAGAGGTTGAGCGGTCCATTAGCCGACGCCGTCTCTTAGCTTGGTCAGGTACTGCTCTCCTCGCCGGCGTCGCCGGGTGTTCGGGGACGAACAACCTCGGTAGTGAAACGGAATCGCCGACGGGAACGTCGTCCCCACCCGCTGATTCCGCCTTCGAGGGGGTCGATTACACGGGCCCCAACCTCGTCGTGACGCTGGCTGAAGATCACGATGTCGACCGGCTCAATCTGATTGCCCCGGACGGAAGCACGTTTGAACAGACCACCGTCGCGGAAGGGGCGACGCAGGTTGAGATGCAGATCGTGTTCAAAACCGGGGACACGTACTCGGCCGGCGAATACGATCTGGTCGCAGTTAGTGGCGAGTCCTCCGAGTCGATGACTGTTGAGCTACAACCAGAGATTCAGGTCGTTGATGTAGAGCCTGAGTTCGATGAGGAGGACGGGTACAGTAGCGGCCGGCTGTTTGTGACCGTCGAGAATGTCGGAACTGGCCCGACGTGGGTGTACAATATCGGTTTCCAGAACGCGCCATACCGAAACGCTCCACAGGTCATCGACGGTGTTGCAGATACAACGTTCGAGCAACCCGAAGATTCGGACAAGGAGTTCCTGAGTCCGGAGACGCAACGGACCTTTCTGAAACGGCGTGGGGTTCTGGTTATCGATGATATCGACGACGTCTCCTGTGAGGGAGATACTGCAGAGCTCACAGTCGTCGTTCAGACCCCGCACGGCGATATTGAGCAACCTATCCGGGCACAGCTCTCTGGCGGGTATCACGTCGACGATCAGGGGGCGATTCAACACCCCTGTAGAGAGGTCCAGATCGAATTAGTGGAGGGAGGTGAGCAGGATGCGTAGTCTCTCGAGACGAGTTTTCCGAGGCGTGTTCGTCCTCGCAGGTTTACTGCTTACTGGGACTTCCCCAGCGTTAGCACAAAGTGACGATAGCGGCGACGGCGGTGCCCTCGGCGATATAATCATTGATGCCATCCAAGAATTGCTTGAGATCCTTTTCAGCCCTATCGAGTCCGTTATACAAAGCCACGGAGATGCCGTTCTGCGAGTTGTCGTCGGAACTCCTCATCCGGATGCTGTGTTTAGTCAACCGACCAACGGTGCTTGGCCAGGAATTTACGAATACTACTGGCAGATGATCCTCCCGCTTACGCTCTCACTCTACGGACTCTCAATCGGGCTTGTCATCTTCCTCGAGTCCACCAGCCATCTGTTCAACGGGTACCATCGATCGAAGCTGAAAAAGCGCGCTTTCGCTGGTCTCCTCGGTATTCTGTCTTGGTGGTGGATCGCCGCACTGTCGATGCGATTTATGGACGCTCTGGCGGGCTTTCTCGTCCCCTCCGTGTCGGAGATCTCCCTGTTCCAGACGCTTTCGTTCACCGGAATGGGTGTCCTCGGTACGATCGTTGCCCTTTCGACGAATTTCATCCTGTTCGTGCTGATCGGCCTCATCTACCTGGCGCGGCAGCTCGCACTCTACCTGTTCGTCTTCCTGATGCCGCTGCTCATCGTCTTCTGGATCCCCGGTGTGGGGCCGTTTTCGCTGGTGTCGAAGTTCATGAAGAAACTGGCCGGGTTCTACGTGCCGTTCCTGTTCATGACTGTCCCGGTCGCACTACTGTTCCGCCTCGGTGATATCCTCGGCACGAGTTTCGGTCTCTCTGCCGGCGAGTTCGGAGCGTGGCTGACTGCGCTCATCATCCCGCTGGTTGCTGTGGCGTCGCCGTTCATCCTCTTCTGGCAGGCGGGGGCTCTGTTCTTCATCGCCGATCGGGCCGCCCGGCACGTCTCGGCGCAGAAGGCTCGGGGGCGACTGTCCAGAGGCCGGGAACGGCTCCAGTCGGCGAAGCAGGGCGGGAAAAACTTCGTCCGTGGAGTGCGCGACGAGCCGGCGGTCAAGAGCGGTGGGCAGTACGTGCTGAACTCCGGTGACTCCAGAGCGCACGCGACCGGCCAGCGCCTCAACACGACCGGCTCCCGTCTTCGCGAGGCGATTTCGGACGGCGGCGGCGGAGACGGCGGGCAAGGCGGGTCCGGTGGCAGCGGTGGTGGCTCGACCGCCAGTACCGGCTCTGGCGGGGATGGTGGTGGCAACGACGGGAGCGGAGAGTTCGAGCGGGACGAGGCTCTCCGCGACCCGCAGCCGCGGAACCGGAATCGCGAGTCGAGAGACGACCCGCCCCGATACATCCAGTAACCCATGAGCTCCGCAACTGACCCCGCGAAACGAATTCCGAAGTCGCTCGGTACCGACACCCAGTTCCTCGGGAAGTACTCCCTAACGGACCTCGCCGTTGCGGGCCTTCCCGGTGTCCTGGTCGTCCTAGTGACGCAGGTCGTTATTCCACCGTCGCTCACGGTCCGCGGCATCCCGGTGTCTGCCCTCACAATCCCCCTCGCGGCGATTGCGATCGCCTTCGGTGGGCTGTTCGTCTACCTCACGCCCGGCTACACCAACAGTCTCGACTGGCTCGGCCTGTTCGTGAACTTCCACCGCAGCGAGACGGAGATCGCCCACGAGGAGGCGAAGGAGTACACCCACGTTGAGCGCGTCTACCCGCGACACGACGCCATCGAGCGGACGGACCGGGCCCTCGTCGGGGCGGTACAGGTGTCGCCGCCGACGATGGCGCTCGCGACTGACGAGGAATGGGCCCAGAAGGCAGAGGCCTTCCAGGACTTCGTCAACACGACCGTCGAGTTCCCGATCCAGATTTACTCGTCGACGCAGGCGTTCCCCGCCGACGAGTACGTCGGCCGCTACGAGGACCGGTTGAGCGACCCCGATGTCAAATCCAACGAGAAACTCCAGGCGCTCATCGAGCACTACGTCGACTGGTACGACCGGGAGCTGGCCCAGCGCCAGATGACCATTCGCGACCACTATGTCCTGATCCCGGTGCGGCCCGAGGAGGTCCGGTACGAACGGGCCAGCCTCCTCGAAAAGCTCGCTGGGATCCCCGTGCTGGGCATCCTTGTCCAGATTGTCACGGCGCCGCCTGAAGAGGAAGAGCGAGCCGCGATGCTTGAGGAACTGGACGAGCGGCGCCGGCGGGTCGAGCGCGGTTTGCGGGGCATCGAGGGGTGTGACACGCGCCCCGTCGATGCGGCCGAACTCACCCGCCTTATCGCGGAATACTGGAGCGGTACGGAAATCGAGTACGGCGATCCCGAACAGGTGCTCCGCACGTCCCCCGTCATCAACAAACCATGATTGGAAACCTGCTGCCCTTCACCGGCTCGGATAGTTCAGAAACTGACGACGAGGCGACCGCAGACGAGACTCCCGATGGAGATGGGGCGGATGATGGCGAGCCACAGCTCACCGTTGACTACGAAGCCGACGGTGAGGCGGTCGACGGCATCCCCGAGATCCATCAGACCGTCGTCTCGCCGTCGAGTATCGAGCGAACACCCAGCGCTCTCAGGACCGACACCCAGTGGGCACAGAGCCTGTGGGTCGGCGAGTACCCCGATGCGCCAATGGACGGCTTCCTCGAAAAGCTGTACGCGGCCGCCGAGACCCAGCAGACGGATGTCAGCATCCACATCGATCCCCGTGACACGCGAGAGACGCTGGATTCGCTGGAGAACAAGATCGAGGACCTCGAAGCCGACTACGAGTACCTGACCGAGAAACACCGTGCGAGTGCGCGGGGCGTCGAGAAAGACCTCGAGGACCACCAAGAGATGTACGACGTCCTCCGGAACACGACTATGCAGGCGTTCGACGTCTCGATGTATCTCACGGTCCGGGGCGATGACCGCGAGAACATCGACGCCGAGTCGGTGTCGACGACGGCCCGACAGGCCCCCGCGAATCTGACGCCGGTGACGCCACGGTGGTCACAGCTGAAGACCTTCACGTCGGCGAGCCCCATCGCTCTCGATCAGTTCAACGAGACGCTGGACAGCAAAACGCCGATGCTCGGCGGGGCGGTCGGCGCGATGTTCCCCTTCGTTTCCGGTGCGTTTGCGGAGCCCGGCATCGAGTACGGAACGTACGCGCTGAATTCGAGCCCGCTCATCCTCGACCGCTTCAAGCGGCAAACCGGCTACTGTATGATGGTTATCGGCCGGCTCGGCGCGGGCAAATCCTTCGCGACGAAGCTCCGGCTCGTCCGGCGGGCAATGTTCGATGAGGATACGGTCGTCATTATGCTCGACCCGATGCGGGGGTTCGCCGGCGTCAACGAGGCGCTCGATGGCGAGCGCATTACGGTCGGTGGCCGGCGAGGGCTGAACCCACTGGAGATCAAGCCGACACCCGACCACGTCCTACAGGAGGTCGACGACATCGACCCGTGGGGCGAGCAGATCAACTGGGTGATGACCTTCTTCGCGACGTTCTTCGAGCACGTCGCGGACCACCCGCTCGGCGAGCGCAACCAGACGCTCCGGCGGGCTGTCCAGGAAGCCTACGAGAAGCGCGGGATCACCCGCGACCCGGAGACGCATACCCGGGACTCGCCCACCATCCACGACGTCATTACGGTCCTCGAGGAGATGGTTGAAGACCCCGAGGAGTACGGGTACGTCACTGAGGGCGAGCAGGAAGCCGTCCAGTCGGATGCCCAGTCGCTCCTCAAGGACCTCCGGCCGTCGTTCCGCGAGGGTGGTGAACTCGAGAACCTTGCTCGCCCCTCCGAGTTCGACCTCGATTCGAAGGTCATCTACCTCGATCTCCACCAGGAGGAGGGCACCCGTGGCCGGGCGGAGACCAGCCTGATGATGCAGGTGCTGTTCAACAGCGTGTACGAGCGGGTCAAGCAGACCGACAAGCGCGTCGTCTTCTGCATCGACGAGGCGCACTACCTGATGAACGACGCCGTCTCGTTGGACTTCTTGGAGACGGCTGTCCGGCACAGCCGCCACTTCGATCTGAGCCTCGAATTCATCACGCAAACGGGGGGTGAATTCGCGCTGACGCCGGAGGCTCGCACCATCGCGAACCTCTGTTCGCTGACCGTCCTCCACCGTGTCAACGAGGAGAAAGAGAAGATTGCCAAGTGGTTCGACCTCAGCGAGCGGCAGGTGAACTGGGTCACCTCCGCGAAGGCGGGGGAGGACGAGGACGGCTACTCGGAGGCGCTCGTTGGCATCGACCAGGAAGGCTGGTTCCCGCTTCGGATTCGAGCCAGCGACTACGAGGCGCACGTCATCGACGGCGGCGCTGCGGACGTTGCCGAACTCGAGCCCGAGTCGAGCGCAAGCGTGACGAGCCCGGACAGTCGCCCCGCCGGCGCTCGGGCCGACGGCGGTGACCCAACCAGCACTGCCTCACAGGAGGATGACTGAACAGCACCCGTCGGACTCCGCGACTGCGAACAGCGGTGACGAGTACATCCGAATCACGCCGTCCCGGAGTGATCTCGCACCGGAGACTGTGGTTCGACAGCTCGCCGGCCTCCACGGCCTTGATGCCGGCAACGATGGACTTCTCAAGGGTATCGGGCCCTTTGGTGATCCACCGCCGGTGTTCGAATTCCTCGCAGTGAGCGAGGGCGCAGACGAGCCGGTCGAGTTCTACTACGGTGCCGACCGGCGGATGGATGCCTTCGAGGAGCGCCTCCGGACGCTGTATCCACCGACTGTGACGTTCGAGCGGGTTACCCTGGACCTGGAGGCGAAGTTGCTCCCGTCGACAGCAGAGCCAGCTCACGACAGCGGTGCCGGGGGCGATGACCGTCCCGAGATGAATACTGAGACGTCTGAGGAGGCCTTCGATGACCCGCACTCCGATGCGGACCCCGCGCCGCTCTTCGATGCTACAAGCCAAGAGCCAGTCGGCGACGGTGGGAGCGTGGTTTCTGAGAGCACTACATCGGCAGACGACGACGCTGAGTTATTGTTCGGGACCGAGTCGAGTGACAATCTGAGGACGAGCCCACCGTCCGATTCCGAGTTCCGGCAGCAACCGGATCACATGCCTCCGAGCGTCAAGGAGACGACACCGCTGGGAATCACCTGGTGTGGGAAGGCGGCCCGACGCGAAGACTGGATGACGACGCTGCCGCAGTTCACCGAGACTGAAGGCGAGGACGATGACAACGCACGGGCGCCGCTCGCATCACTCATCGACCAGCTGACCCGCGCCGAACACCCGATCGCGTTTCAGGTGCTCTTCCAGCGGAAGCCGGACTGGACGCACGAGGCGCGGGAACGCCAGCGGAAACTCCGCGAGGGCGAGGACCGGATCGTCGACTGGTTCCTCGGAGAACTCCTCGGAAACACCGAGAACGAACCACAGAGCCCCTCGAATACTGGCCGCCAGCGCCGATACCTTGACATCGGCGGTCGGGAGCGCGTCGAGGCCATCGATGAGAAAGAGCCACAGCACACGTTCACGGTGAATATGCGGGCGCTCTCGCTCGTGGCCACCGACCGACAGCGCGAGCGCGTCGACCACCGTCTCGACGATATCGGGTCCGTGTTCGACCACCTGAACGGGGCCCACTATCGGCTCCGACCGAAGCGCGTCCGCCGCGGGCTTCGAAAGGGACGTCGAGCGAAGAAACACCCCGACCGCGTTTTCAACGCCAGCCTCACGACCAAGAGCGACTGGCGGAAGACCCGCCCCGATCTCGTTCTAGGGCCAGCGGAACTCGCGAACTTCGTGGTCGTCCCGCCGGCGACCGAGCTCACGACCGAGGGCGGGCGGGGATCCGACGCCGAACCCGAGAGCCGGACGCCCCTACCGCTCCCCGCGCAGGACCACATGGATGCGTTCACAGACGCCGGGATGGCGATCGGCCGCGGTCTCGGGGAGGACGGCACGCCTACCCCGGAGCCGATGCGGATTCCCCCGCATCTCCTTCCGTTCCACGTCGGCCGGTTCGCGAAGAGCGGCGCCGGCAAATCAGTCGCGCTGATCAACGACGCGCTCTCCCTGTACGAGCAGACCACGGGCCCCGTGTTCTTGATCGACTCCAAGGGTGGGAACCTCCCCGAGAACTATATGCGGGCTCACGCGAAGCGGTTCGGCACCGACGACCTCGAGGAGAACGTCCTCCACTTCTCGGTGCCCGACATCCTGCCGGGCTTCGCGTTCTTCGACATCACGCCGGCGCTGGAGGATGGGGTCCGTCGCGTCGACGCGATCCAGGACAAGGCCGACCACTACGAGGAACTCATCAAGCTCGTGATGGGGCCGGAGCGCTACGAGGACGCCATCGCCTCGCCGACGCTCATCAAGTACCTCATCAAGGCGATGTACGACGAGGAGTACGGCCTCGAAAACGGGCACTTCCGGCAGGATGTTGACTACTTCACGCACGACCAGCTCGAACACGCAGTCACGCAGTTCCACGCCGCCGGCCCCCCGGATCCGACGCCGGAAGACGCGCCACGGGCGAGCGACCCGCAGGTGGCCGAGAAACTGGAGCGACACCTGCGCTCGAACCCGGCGACGTTCTCGAACGTCGTGAGCGGCATCAGCAACCGGATGGACTACATCACGCAGGACGCTCACCTTCGACGAATCTTCAACAATACCGAGTCACAGTTCGACTTCCGCGACCTCCTCGACGAGGACAAGGTGGTCATCTTCGATCTGGGCGACCTCCGCGACGAGGCCGCTCGCGTGATGACCGGCGTCATCCTGACGCAACTCTACGACGCTGTCAAGCGTCGCGACGGCGACGAGTTGGCCCGCAAGCCGGACGACTACGTGGCGAACCTGCTCATCGACGAAGCGTCGTCGGTCGTCGTCTCGGACACGCTGACGACGCTGCTCGAAAAGGGGCGGGAGTTCCGGCTGTCCATCGAACTCGTAACGCAGTTCCCCGAGCAGATGAAGGAGGCTGGTAACCGCGAGGTCTACCTGAACGTCCTGAACAACATCGGCAGTCCGCTCGTCGGGAAGATCGCCGTCGACGCCGACATCGCCGAGGCACTCTCACACGAGGCGATGGATCCCGTCGAGTTCAAGAATCGGATCAGTTCACTCCCGCGTGGCGAGTGGATCGCCCAGCTCCCGAGTCCTGAGTTCGGCGAAACCGGCCCCGATCCGTTCAGTATCGAACCCCTCCCGATTCCGCCCGGGCATCCCGATAGCGAGCAGCCTCTGACCGGGGCGCAGGAAGAGCGGTTCCAAGATGCCCTGGAGGCCGTCCACGAGCATACCCGCGAGGAGTACGGGGTTGCCGGCGGGACGACCGTGGAGAGTCGTGACGCGGCGACTGACGTCGCTCTGGAGAACGCCGACGACCTGCCGTTGGAGGTCACGATGGCCCGTGCGATCCGCGCCGTCCAGCTGTCGAACGATGTCCGCGAGACGAACGGCTGGGTGTCTGTCGAGGACGTCGACGAGGAACTACTCTCGCGCATCGAGGAAGGCACTATCGAGGCGCAGGGCTACGAGACACTACCAGAAGTGCGGGAGGCGTCCTCGCTCATTCAGGTCGATCTCCCGGACGGGGCATCGTCGGTGCAGTGTCGGCTCACAGACGGGGGTGAGCAGGCAGCCACACCCGATACGTCGACATCACCGACCGGCGGGAGCGAGCACCACGATGCAGTGCTCGAGACAGTCGAGCGGGCGCTCGCAGCGGCGGAGTTCTCCGTGGAGGTCCTCGATCAGAACGGTGAGTCCCGCCCTGACGCCATCGCGACGCATTCGGACCTCGACTGGGAGCTCCAGGTCGAAGTCGAAACCACCACCCACGTCCGGCCGGCGAAGGTCCTCTCGAACCTCCGAAAAGCCCAGGAACAGGACCGAATCCCGCTGTTCGTCGTCGCAGACCACGACGATCAACCAGCTGACGAGATTGCCGACCGGCTCGCGAAGATCCTCGATGAGCCACGAAATCAGCTCTCCTCCGGTGAGACGCGGCTGTATACGATGAACCACAACGTCACATTCAACGGCGGTGCGCGAGCCGCGGATGGGGTGACGGCCGTCCGACCGGCCACCGGTGGTAGTCGCCACACCCGCTGGTTCGAGCGGGACGGTGCGTTCGTCTTGGAGGATAGTGCCGGGGACCAACACGCCCGGATCGACTCCTTCGACGCCGTGTCGAAAGACCAGTTCCCGGCGACGTACAGCTACGATGCCGAGAGCGAGACTTACACCGTCTTCAGGCCGGGGGAACTGCCCGAGTCCTACGAGTCACGTGAGGCGTTCGAATCGGACTGGGTGCCCGTCAAGCGCCCGTTCGTGCCCAGTACCGACCTGCCCGTTCCGGACTATACGGAGCGCTCGTATGCGATTGCGACTGTCGGGGACGACCAGACGCTCGACATCCACACGCCAGACACAGAGACATTCACCGGGATTTCGGCCCTCGTAGACGCAATCCAGGACGGGACGCTCCATCCGGCAGGAGAATCCCCGGATGACTCGACCGATTCCGACGCGCAAGAAGACGACGAGGCGGACCCGTACGGCATTCAGGCATTCGTCAGGGACCGTCTCACCGAATCCGACGACGGGGTCGTCGCGGTCGCTGAGGTGTACGATGCGTACGAGCAGTATGCGGCGGCCGCGGAGTACGAGGTGAAGCCGAAAAATCGGTTCACACGGACGCTTCGCGACCACGCTCAGTTCGAGCGCGACAAGAAGTGGTTGGACGGCCAGACGCAGCGCTGTTACGTCGGAATCGAGTTGACCGACGCCGGCGACCAGGAGGAATCGAGCGATGCCAGTGCGTAGTTGCTTCGCTCCCGCTCAGGAGGTGCAGGAGCACACGAAATGACGCTCTCCGAAGCAGCCATCCGCGAGCACTACCGTCGCGCCAAACCCGTCTATGAGGCGCTGGCGACCGTCAAGGACTACCCGACTATCGGGCTGAACGACTTTGTCGGGTGGTACATCAAACGCGACCACGACAACGTCGAGGCCATCAAGGCCGGATACCCCCAGCGCGGGCGGGTTGCCCGTCTCGATCGTGACTACGACGAGATCCACGACCGCCTCGAACGAACACTCTACGCCGTCACCACCTACAAGACACCGTCCGCCTTCCAGCGGTGGGAACCCTGTCGGTACGATGAGTCTGAGGGGACGACCGTCTGGCAGGATGAGCCCCCGACCCCTGGATATGCCGACCTCCGGGCGGTTCCCGCCTGGGGCGACATCGACCTCGCCGACGACATCAAGCCGCAGCGTGGTGACCTCGATGCCGAGACGCGTGCTCTCGTCGAGCGAACGCTTGAGGCCTACATCGAGGAGTATACGACGCTCTACAGCACGCGGGACGCGGTGTATGCGCTGGACTCCGTCGGGGGCGCGTACGTCTTCGGGGCCCCGGAGGCCACGCTCCCGATTGCAGATCACTTCAGCGACGATCCGGATGTGCTCGAACGGGTATTCGACGAGTTCCTCGACCGCTCGAACGCGTGGCTCCAGAAGGCAGAAACCCGTGTGAACGAGCGCGTCGCCGGCGCCGGCGACGTCATCCAGCCCGACTGGGTGAACAACAAGAACCGGCAGTACAAGCCGCCGCTGTCGGTTCACGCCGACCACGATGCCGTCGTCACGCCCATCGCGACCGACGACGTCCGCTACGAGCTCCGTCCGTTCGAGACCGTCGACAACGCCCTCATCGAGCAGGCGGTCAACTGGGCCGACGACCTCACACGGGTCGAGCACACGGACTGCGTCGACTCGCTGGTCGCGACACTCTGGCCGGACCTCTACGAGGACCACGGTGGGTGGCGGGCAACGCTGGAGGCCTGGGTCGAAGCGGAGCGCGAGCGCGAACGGGAGCGACAGCGCCAGCGTGAGGCGGCGCTCCAGCGACGTGAGGAGCGGCTGGCAGAACTCGACGGCACCCTCGAAGGGCGGCCAATTACGCCGTTCAAAGAAGATGTCTACGAAGCCGTGGAGAACATCGATATCACCGAGATCGCCCGCCACTACGCGAGCGATGCCTATGATACGGATCCAAACCAGCCGCGGCCGCAGTTCGACCCGAGTTGGCGGCACAGTGAAAGCGGGCAGTCCTGTTTCGTCGACGAGCAGGCCAACACCTTCGGCGATTCAAAGGTGAACGCCGGCGGCGGGCCAGCGAAGCTGATGGCGCTCGCGACGGGGATTATCTCCGACGCCGATGCGGACCTCGACGGGGAGGACTACTGGGCGGCCGTCGACGAACTGCGGAACGCCGGCTACGACATTCCAGTGTGGGTCCCGGAGGCCGGGTCAGACCGCGTCGACGGCGGAACCTACGACCAGATGCCCTTCTGGGCCGTTCGGAAAGCAGCTGTCGCGCTCGAAGTCTGTCCCGAGGACGCGTTCGTCGATCGGGAGGGTGAGGATGGAACCTATGAGGGGTTCCCCGGCTACGAAACCTACAACGAGACGCTGGAAGCCATCGAAGACGCGGGCCTGAACCACGGGCGAGAGCAAGTCACGCCCGAGGAGGACACAGCTGACGACGAGTCGGAGTCGATCCCTGATGCTCTCCCGAGCGACGAGCGACCTGGTGACTTGGACCGGGCACACCTCCGCGAAAAGAACCGGCTGTTGACAGCGAAGGTCGAGCGTCTCGAGTCCGAACTAGAGGAGAAATCGGAGCGAATCAAGGAACTTGAAACGGAGGTCAACCAGCTCCGATCAGAACTCGCTACCGTACGCTCCGAACGCGATCGGCTGGAAACCGCTCTCGAAGAACGTGAGTTCGAGCAAGAGCCGAATCAAGGGGACCAGGACGAGGACCAGACCCCACTTGACAGGGCGAGACGGTTCGTTTCGTTCGATTAATAGACATCTCATTCCTCAGTTCTTCCATCTCCGGACTGGATTAGTTCTCTTCCCCCCTAAAATAGAAGGAGCCTAGCCAATTCTGTACCCTCAATGAGTGACAATTTCGAGGGGACAGAGTTCTTTGGTGACGATGATGATAAACGGTCTCCCAGTGAACACTTCGAAGCAAGACACTCCCCGCGATTAGGTTACACGTTTATCGAAAAATCCCTTGGAAGTCTCGACGCTGGGATGGATCAGTTCGATGACGAAGAGAAAATTGAGGCCGATATTTATGCGAACGTAGCCGTGTTCCGGGAGGTCATGCAGTACATCGAGGAATTCGGGATCTATCTCTACAGCCGGCTTGATACTGACGTAGACTTCATACAAGCCATCACGGGCACAATGCCACAACAGGTCAAGGGAATATTTGAATCCATCCGTGATGGCGAACTTGATGACGTTATCAACGAGTACCAAGCGGACACTATTACCGATGACTGGTTGAAAAGTCAATTCGGATACGACAAGATTGAGGAGAACATCGATGAGGTGTCTATTGAGGACATCGTTGACAACCCATCTGATTTAACAGTAGACAACTTGGAAGAGGCGATCTCAGTTTCCCTTGACCACATTAAGGGCCAGCTTCAAGATATCGCTGAATTCTTTCTCCGGTTCGAAGAGCCCTATAACGCAGTAAAACATGGGAACCGTGTTTACCCGATGCCGGATTCTGAATTCGCGATAGAAGGACCGGATGGAGAGGGGGAGATCGAACTGGATATGGAATTTGTATCTTTCCTCTGCAAGACGACCGGTGATAGACGGGGTGGGGAACTCTACACGTTTACCGCTCCGGTCAGTATGCTCCGGGACCAATCAGTGTCCATTGTGAAATTGACTAGAAACCTCTACACTCATATGTACGATATCAAGCAGAAGGTCAATGAATCCGTTCGAACCGGTGAGGAGGTCTCTTTAGATCCGAGTCTGTACGGTGTTGCGGCTTCATCAGATGGAGGCAGTCAGTTTTCGGTGAAGAGTATTCAGAACGCGGATACCACGATTTGGTTACCTGAAAATGCTTTCCCGGATGATCTGGAGCAGTACGAGCTGCCTGCCCGGAATAAAGTAGCCATGGCTATGCGGAAACGAGGGAACGATATGGTTGTTGAAACAGAAGGCGATCGGAAACCATCATACGAATATCCGATTTTGTTCGACGTGGAGATGGAGAGTGATGAGGATCATCTGCTTGGGATGAATTTCACTCAGAACTTCTCTTTTAGCTTGTACCAGCTTCCACTGTGGCAGTTCTTGGAATTGGATTCCTTGTCCGATATAGAACCGATTGAAGACGTTGTCATGGAATACAGAGGAGAGTCCGCAACTCAACATTTGAATACCCCGTTTGATTTACCTGAGCTTCCTGAACCCGCCTTTCCTGAAGACTTGGAGTATATGCGAAACGTAGGTCGGGCCGCTGATTCAGAAATTTGGCTCCCGTATCTGTGGCCGTCAGGCATTGGTCACGTGGTAGAGTTTTATCGAGAAGAATATGAGTTGACGCGTGACGTCGCTCAGGAATTGCTTGATGTCATTGACCAACTCACCGAGGATAATGTAGCAACAATACCGTCGGTCGGTATATTAGACCCCAATGACGTCGATGAAGAAGGGAACTACATGCCAATCGAGTCTCAGGAGCTTAGATTTAAGATGAATGGTATTATCTTAGAAGTAGACAACGAGACTGGAGGCGGTCACTTTTCCTTAGTCCCTGGATCAGATCCGCGTTATGAGAGACAGGAGCAAGGGCATGTGGAGGGAGTTGGACTTTGTTTGTTAGAAGAATCTCCTGAAGAACTGTACGAGTTATTCTTGGATTCTGGGCTTGAAGCCGTCACCGAGATGTCCGTTGTCCGAGATTTGGATGAGGCAAATACGATATTGGAAGCAAAAAGAGAGTATGGCCCGAAGTTCACATGGTACTATATCGATAAATTCTATTTCACTTTTTTCGAAGATGTTCCTCCTCATCTGCAAGATGTTTAAAATTAGTTCATTACTTACGGGGAAGTGTGGTGGATATATAATGGAATGAAAGAATGCCATCCAGATAGCGGCATATGGGGTCGAAAAGGCTGTCACCTTCACCTCATCGCGGACCATACTTGGGATTGGCTGTCTCAATCGATTGGAAAACTCGCGTCAACTTGCACTCGTTTATCCCCAATATCGGGACCGCCGATTCAAGAGCTAAATAGCAGGAGGTGACAGGGTATTAACTCTCTCGTGGAGTGGTTCGGACGACGCCCGATTCGCCGCGAATAAGGTATATCGCTTTCTCGCGACCGCTGTAGAGCTGCCCTGCTGAACTCAAACTCTATACTCAGAACGCCATTTCCAGCACTTGCTGCAAACTTCAACAGAACCATTTCTCTTTAATCGCCTGAATGGACAGCCTGACACCAGCACCAACCTATTCTAGACATCAAGGATGATGCGATCCGAGCTGAGTCCACAAAATCGCAGGACGCCAGCACTAGACACCAGACTCACGAACGAGGGAATTCCCGGACAGCCCACGAAATCTGGTGTCAGGTATCGCTGTCTTTCGATTTGAGGGTGGAGCCACCCACTAGACAGCAGGAAAATCAACCGATATATGGTGGGGGTGGCCGGCCAAAGTTGCGTTCGCGGCCAACAGGGCCGAGGTGCCAGGCCGCAGGCCACGGGGGAGATCTGCCACCCGGACGATGGCGTGGGGCGTGGAGGGTCGAGCAGTCGTCGTAGCAGAACGGACGAGCGGGGCTCGAGAGAGCTGTTTGTCGCGCCCCAGAATGGGTGCGGGGCAGGTCGTCACCTGTCCCCTGATACGTATGTCTGGGCCAGATATCCACGACGATACGGCAGACGATCACGAACGCTTCGAGCGGGAACTTCTCGCGCAGGATCGAGATGCGCGCCGACCGTCGACAGCGGATCTCGACGACGAAGCGGCACGGGACCTTGTCCGAGATCTGCTCGATGCCGGGACGGTCACCCCCGTCGTCGACGAGCGAGTCCTCGTACACGAACCCAGCGGGGCAGCATTCGAATCGCTGTGGCAGCTCGCCGTCTTCCACGAGGGCTGGACGGCAGCCGGGAACGCCGGCGAGACGGAGTCGTGACCCAACAGACGGTCGTCGGGTGTGCGTTCTGTGCGGCGCCGCCCGGCACGGACACCGGTACGGCGTACACCTGGGGGAAGGACGAACGGGTGAGTCACCCGATCTGTGTCGACTGTGCGACGCAAGTCACTCCGGACCCCGAGCAGCGCGACCACTACGCCTGTGACGGCTGCGGGCTCGTCGTCGACGCGCTCGCGGCGCTTACTCGATTCCGCGTGGACCTCGGCCATCTCGAGGGGCCGCTCCAGTTCTGTGCGGATTGCTGTCCCGATGGGGCGGCGACGTACTGGACGCGAGACTTAGCCGACCACCGCGTCGAGTCGGCGGAGTAGTGCTAAAGAGGATCCAGTCGTTCTTCTGAAGTGACCTCACCAACCGTCAAACCCCCGCTTTTAACTGCTGTTCGTCCTTTGACCGGTTGAGATTAGGATGGATTCCTCACCTCCGAGTGATACGGACCAGTCCTCGAATCTCCTTATCGAAATCGTCGAAACCCTGGAAGTCCACGGCCTGCCGAGCGATTCGTACCAACTCCACGATGTCGTCGACGTCGAGGCACTCGAACGACTCCTCGCATCATCCTCCGGCGATGTCGAGGTTCGATTCACCGTCGAGGGGGTTGAGGTCGTCGTCACGAAGGACGGCGTCGACATCCCTCTCGACGAGCCAGTCGGCTCACCGAACCAGTAAGGCGCTCGGTATCGTCGACAGAGACGACCCCTGAAAGCCCTCGGCCGCTCGGCATCCCGCGACCACCGCTGCGCTCCTCGTCCCTGCGGTGCTTGCGGGGTCGGGGGACGACCGAGGCGGCCTCGCCCTTTCTGAGTCCGCCAGGACGGTAGCTGGATCGTCGAGTGTCGCGGCCGGCTGGACAGTGTGTACGCCACGGCCCGCCCCGCTCGCCGCTGCCGCCCTCCGCGTCGCTCGCGACCGACCATTCCGGGCTGCCTGCCTGCAGTAGCGGGCGGGCTGCCGGGCTAAAGTGAATGTGCCCTCGCGCCAGCGCTTCTCCCGTTTCGGTCCCGGACTTCCGGAGGCTTCCGGGACTCTCCGACCCGCGACGGACGTGGTTGCGTCGCGGGCGAAACGGGGAATGCGCTGGCCGCTCGCTCCGGGCGGGTCGGCGCGCGGTGCTGGTTGGAGTCGCCGCACTCGGGCGCGCTCTCGCTCGCGCCCGGTAGGGCGCTCGCGAAGGCGCGAGCGAGAGCGCGCAGTCGGTGCTGTTGGACGTCGACGTCGTCGGAAAACCGCGATGTTAGGGGCATCGCGGTGGCGGCGCGTGAGCGCCTTCAGTGGTACGGTGAGTACCAATGTCTAGTAACAACTCGAGTCGCAAGGTCGTTACGGTCGATGAACAGGCATTCGAACGAACCGAAGACGCCGGCGTCGACGAGAACGGCTTCGAGGTCGTCGACGACCGGCCGGAGTTCCGAGCGACGGTCCAGCAGGAAAAGCAGGCGAAGGTGGATTCCAACCACCCCGACGGCATCGTCCAGGACTTCTCACACCTGCCCCTCGCCCAAGAGGAGAAGATTCGCGCCCGCGAGGCCGAACTGGACCACATCAGCGCCCAGGCGGAACTCGGCACCCAAGACGGGCGGGCGAAGCGAACTCGCGAGGTCGTCACCGAACGGCGGCAGCGCAAGCGGGAGAAACGCACCCCGGACCGGACGGATCCGCGCGAGCGCCTCTCCCGGATGGAGCTGGCGACGGTGAACCAGGAAGCAGACCGGATCGCACAGCGGCTTCGGACCGACCACAGTCGAGCGGCCGTTTCCCGGGTGCTCGCGAGGCGGGTCGCACGGGGGCAGGACGTCACCGAGGCGGTGTTCGCGACGATGGACGAACTGAAGGCGGCTCCCGGCGCCATCTGCCCGATCGAGGACGTCCCGGACGTGCCGACCGACGAGGTGAGCATCGAGGGAACCATCGAGACCCTCTGGGAACCCAGTAGCCCGAAGATCGAGCAAGTCGGGCTAATCGCGGATGACACCGGGAAAATCAAGTGGACGTCCTGGGTGAAGTCCGAGCCCCGGATCGTCCGCGAAGGTGAGAAGGTCCGGATGCGCGCGCTCAAGAAGAACTGGCATCAGGGGCGCTGTTCCCTGGCCGTGACCTACGACAGTATGATTATCTTCCCAGATCGCGACGACCGCTGGTGGGAAGAATAGGGGCCGACGCCCCTTCTTTTTTTAGTGAGTGCCGGACCGGCCCAGGCCCCGCCGCCCCACCCACCGCTCCGTGCTCGCTCCCTCCGGTCGCTACGCGCGCAGCCACGACCTTGGGACATATCTGTCATTTATTGTGGAAAACTGTCCAGCGCCATTTTCGGGGAGCTATTGGCATTTCAAGGCAACTCTAATATTGACGCCGGCTTTCCAGTCCCTGGTTGGTTGGGCTTTGGTATTTGGTGCCCCGGCCAAACGCTTGCTAAGTGAGGAGATCAATGTAACATCGTCTTGAAACAAGTGTGAGATTGAAAACTGACGCGGTGTCCTTTGGTCACGACGGTGAATTCGTTGGGCGTGCTCATCCACAGGGACGAACTGGATAAGATGGATGTTGAGGACAAGGAGACTGAGGTCATAGTGAAGGTGTCCGAAGACGGCCGGATAGTCATTGATCCCGACAACGGTTAGCCGGTGACGTGAGGGGACCGTTGATAAGATTGATCGGGGGTTCGCGGGGGGTGTAGCCGAGGTTAGTCGATAGTGTAGTCGCGGCCAGGTGCGTGGTTATCCATTAGTGTGGCGTGTTCGTCGCGGACGAGGTCCCAGATTGCCTGTCCGAAATCGGTGGGGTCGACGGTGTCGATGTGGTCGATTTCGCGGTCGACGACCCAGCCAGGGTCAAGCAAGGTGATCACCCGGGTGGCGTCCGGCGTTGCCAGCACGATGGTACCGGTTTCGTCGGGGGTGTCGTCATCGGTGTCGTCAAGGCTGATGAAAAGGCCTTTGGCGAACACGATATCTGCAGCGTCTGTCAGGCTGTCGACCGCGGTCCGTGTGAGGGGACGGGGTGGCAGGGCGTCGACGACGCGGTGGTTAGTCGTGCAAACGGGACATTCGTCGTCGTCCAGATGGGGGGTCGGGTCGTGCCTCCCCCGGCCGCTGCGGTCGAATTTGCGTCGGAACGTTTCGATGGTTTTGGAGTCGGTAAGACGGTTGGGGTGTTCCTGGATGTGTTCCTTGATTTTCTCCCGTTCCCTGGGTGATGCCTTGTTTTCCGTGATGGCTTCCGCTCGGCGGAACGGGATGTTGCTCCAGGGTGAGTGCACCATCTGCGGTGTCTGGATCGTCCCGCTCCGGGCGATGTGGGTCCTGTCAAGCCCGTCGACCGTGGGTGGGTCGACACAGGAGAGGAAGTACATTTGCGGGAATTTGGTGTAGATGTGGATGCCGTCGTTGACGGTAACCACGGTGGCGTCGATGCCGCGTGCGGCGTAGAATTCCCAGTCTTCGGGGACATCGCCGTGGACGGATTCGGTTTCGCCCATGAGAATGATGTGGTGGGAGCGGGTGGCTGTGGTGAGTGGTTGGTCGCCGTTGAGGATGGCACGCCAGTCCTGTTCGGCTGCTTCCAAGGCTGCCTGCTCCTCACTGCTCCACGCATCGAAATCGGTGAAGCTGCTGACGAGGACTCGCCACGCGAGCGACATGGCGAACTGCTGCAGCCAGGTATCGTATTCGAATTCGGTCGTTTGCTGGCGGATCACTGGGTAGAAGATGTGGGAAGCAAACCGTTGCTCCCAGTCGCCCAGTCGTTGCTCGCATTCGCTGCACAGCAGCTGTTCCTTCTTGTCCTGGATCCGGGTGTCGGGATCTTCGGCACCGCGGAGAAAGGGTGTCGCCCCGCTTTGCTTCAGCCATTTGATGACGAAACGGGGAATGATGTGGCTCTGCTGCAGGTCCCGGTCGTTCCTGCACAAGCGGCATGCCTCGCTCATCCTGTCTCACCGCGTGCAGGCGTTCCACGCCTCGCTACTCCGACCACCGGCTCCAGACCACTATTCGAACGGTACTGCATCTGACGCTTCCGCCCTTGGTGTCTGCTTCAGGGGTGCATCGCTGTTATCTTTGCTGGTCACGACTGGTGCCCTCGGGCCGCCCCGAGTACGCGGTACAGACAGAGAGATGGATTCCAGACCGGGCGATAGCAGGTCTAGGTGGACTGGTTCGCTATTGCGTATCGCTGTGTGGACGCTTTCGCCCTCGTACCGTGGATGCGTCATGCAGTTCAAGGCGTGACAACGGAGCCAATTCGTTTGAAGGGACCCTACTTTTTAACCGAATCCGGTGTGACGCTCTATCTATCCGCTCAAACAGCTTGCCCAACCAATCAGTGGTGCCGCCTGTGTGCTGTGTTGGCCCCCGTGGAGAGATACTGCTGTTCGAATGGTAGTAGAGGAGGGTTAGGTCGATTCATATGCGTCCTCGCTATGCGCTTACGTGGAAACGGGGCACGAAACTGTTGCCGCGATGGGTTGTTGTGACGTTTCCACTTGTTGTGACGCTGGTTGTGGGATCACTCGTTGGTGTTCCGCTCCCTCGGGCAGTCTCGCCGGGTGCGGTCTTCGTGATTGGTGTGATCGTTAGTGTGGTGCTCTGCATCGTCAATTATCGATTCACCCGGTCCGCCGGGGAGGTCTTGTATTATCCACCCCTCCATCAGCCGGGCTGGCTTGGTCTTTCAACGGCTGCTGTAGAGCTGACAGGGATCGGGATCACGTACCTCACATATCTGTTGTTCAGTGTCCCGTACAACCAGCCGTTTCTGCCACCGCTCCCAGATCTTGGGATTGGAGTTGTGCTTGCATCAGGATACGCACTGTTTCTGAATGGCTGGAAAACACGTGTTATCCGGGGTGACAAGGAACCAGTTGCCGAGACAAAGTCGGCAGAGCAGATACGTACGTCGCTTCAGCAGCTTCGCAGTGATGATCCTCATTTTGAGGCGACGGAACAGTTGATTGCGGGACTGCAAGATCTTGCGGAAGGGTATGAAAAGGAACCGTTGTTGGAGCAATCATCGACACCTGATGTCCTTCGGACATGGTGCAGCACCTGTGCTGCCTCGAACAGTTTGACGTCGCGGCTTCGCATGATACCTGCAACCAGTAAATCACCTACGACGGAGCGAACTGAGCAGCAAGTCTCTCGATTCCGAGAGATAGAGAATGATTTACATGCTCTGGACATCATCGCGTCGACAGGTGACTAGATATGTCTGTAAGTAACTTTCATGCCTATTCTGATGACGATGACATCTTCTTTCACGATGAAAATGTTGTAATTATCTGTGAGCCTGATGCGAAGTGTTTCGGGTCTGATCCGGTTGAGATCCTTCGTGATGAGAAAATGCGTGTTGATGATCATCCGGCGACGGTTGATGCGACGCCTGAACCGAACGGGCTCGACTTGGCTCAGCGTGCAGGGACGGAGTATCGGTCGCAGATGGAATTGCTGGTCAACAGTCTCTGGCTGATTCACTATCCGTGTCTCTTAGAGCGGGAATGTGCGGGGACAATTGCCAATAATGCACGCTTGGTTCCTCGGGCGGGGCATGTTGTCATCTGGGTCGATTGTGAGGGGAGTCGTGAGGATGTGAAAGCAGAACTGGAGGGGATCATTCCACAAGCCTATATCAAGACGGCCGAGTCGGAGTTCCGCCGCCATGTGTGGGGGTATTTGAACAACAATGCGAATCCGGAGAATGGAAAAGAAGACTTGAGAGACTGGAGTCAAAAGGTGCTCACAAAGCTTGAGAACATTGATCCCGACCAATGACTAACGACTGGATTGTTTTAGAGAAGGTAGCGAAGTGGGCGGGGTTAGAGGGTGCTGCGCTGGATGAGTATTTGGCAACGGCGAGTGATATCCACCGCGAAGCAGTTGACAATCACCGGTCTGACTACGATTTTCCATCAGAATACTATATGTTCCTCAACAAAGAAGTTATCAGCTCACCGGAGTTGGTTGAGCAGTTAGCCGAGGCTGATATTCCACAGGAAAAGTTGGGCCAAGTTAGCAGTGGCACCGTCGATTTTGATAATATTGTCGCTCCTCAACATCTTGTCGATTATGATCTTGATGAGATTGTGGATTTTGTGATGCTGTTGAAACTGCTTCGTACGTATCGGCAGCAGACCGGCGAGGCGTCACTGAAACCGTTAGAAAAGCTGCATTATCTTGTGTATCTGGTGAACCACCGCCTGTCGCAAGAGGATGACTTGGTCCAGGTAGAGGACAACCTTGGGTTGGGGAATTTACAACGTACGGGATATCGGTACTCGTTCCGGAAGCAGGAGGGTGTTCCTCTTTCGCAGAGTCTGCGACGGGACAAGGATCGGCTTGTGAGTTGGGGGCTGCTTGGTGAGCAAGTGCTTGACTCCCATCAGGAGTACCGCGTGCCGTTTGGGATTACTATTGCTGATACGGGAGAGTTCTTCTTCACACGGTATGGCGACAAGCTGGAGCAATTTGAGAGCGTGCTGCTGAAAACGTGGGAAAATCACCAAGATGACGTGTTGCAGGAGTTCGCTACGTCCACTACCGAGTCGCTTCATTCGTACCTCACGTCGTTGGATCGGATCGAAGCAACGTTTGGGGGCCGGGTCATCTTGCCTGGCCGGCCGATGAACTTCACCGAGCAGGAGGAAGGGGATGAATCCCAGCAGGAGGGACAAGTCTATGGCTGATGAGGTTCCTGCCGTGTGGGAACAGATTGAGGAGCAGCTGGCGGCGCAGGCTGATGATTTTGCGGCGGAGGATATTGATGCGCTTCGGGAGTTCTTTCTTGAGCATTTTGATGAGATTGAGTTCAGTACGGAGGATGTCCGGCTTGCGTCGTTCTCGGTACGGAATTTCAAAGCGATCAGCCGGACGGAGTTGGTTGACTTTCCTGAACGAGCGACCTATCTCTACGGTCCGAATTCGAAGGGGAAGACCAGTTTAGTTCGTGCGATCCAGTTCAATATCGCGGGTATTCCACGGGGCGATGAAGATGCGTTTGGCATGCGGAAGCTGGTTCATGACCGTGCTGAACGGTTGAGTACGACCGGGTTCTGGCGGTTTGATGATGCGCCGTTTACGGTGGAGCGGAATCTTGTGCAGAGTGGTCCGGGGGAGCGGCGGACGGAGTTTGATAAGCCGTTTCTCCGGGAAGGGTTTATTGAGGAGTCAGATTCGGTAATCGAGCGGATGGAGGATCCGGAGCAACGGATTGGTGATGAGCAGTTGTCGCCTGATGCGTTGCTTGAGTACTTTGGGTTGTTAGAGTTGAAGCAGCGTGGGCATACGCCGTTCAATGTTTTGTCGTTGTTCTTCCTTATGGGAGAAGATTTCAAGCGGTTCTTTGGAAAGAATTCACAGCTTATTGACTTGATTTTCGGTATTAATGTCAGTAGCGTTGTGGAGGCGATCGATGCGAAGATCAGTGATTTGGAACTGGCGGAGGAGGAAGCGAATGCACAGGGGAATCTGACACGGTTTCAGCAGCAAAAGGAAACGCTGGGAGAGGAGATTGAAGAACGGCGAAGTGAACGTGAGCGAAAGATTGACCAACTGACGCAGTTACAGGATCGCTTGGAATCGATTAACGATATTTTGAGCGGTGAGGATAAAGTGCAGGAACTGCAGAACCGGTTGGATGAATTGCGGGGACGACGTGCGGATTTGAAAGTCCAGCTTGAGGAGACCGTCGACGAGCTGGGTCAGATTAAACGGTTGATCGAGCGGCATGATAGCACGGAGTTGCATCAAGACTTGTCGGGAATTGCTGATGATCTGCGGGATCTCATGACGGTGCCGGATTCCTGCCCAATTTGTACGCACGAGGTTGATAGCGAGCAGCGGTCGCGGCTCGTGAATGATGGGGACTGTCCGTTGTGTGGCAAAGAGATGCCAGATGATCGGATGCGTGTTGAACTTGACCATCATGTACCTGATTCCCTGACGGACGGTAATGTATCGCCAGAGGAGGATATCCAAGAGTATCGAGAGCAACGCCGGGAACTGGAGGGCGAACGTGAGCATCTCCAACGTCGTATTGAGGATATTGAGGAAGAAATGGAGAGCGTCCGCCAACGTCTGGAGGACAGTGAGGCGAGACAGCTGACCGAGGAAAAGTCAACGGTTCGCGAGCGAATTGACCAACTACGAAAAGAAATCTTCGAGAAGGAATCCGAGATTGAACAGTTGCAAGACGAGTTAGATCGTGTCGAGTATGAAATCAAGGCTCAACGCCGACTCATACCGATCGCGAAGGCAAAGCAGACGGAACGCGAAATCTTCCAACGGTTCCGCCCTATCGTCGAACAACAACGGGAGAAACGGCGACAAGAATTGAAGCGCCAACTTGAAAACGAGATTAGCCAGCTGCTAGATGTCTTTGAGGCAGGAACCTTCGCCGATGCCCATACACCGTCCTTTGAAGAAGGAGACTCCTATCATTTCACACTACAAACCCCTGAAGGTGAGTTACGTTCCAGACGCCCCGAACCCAGCACAGCAGAAACCAATATCCACGCTTTCCTGTTCCATACAGCACTGCTCCGCCAGCTCAGTAGCTCAATAAACAGTCTCCCGTTGCGGATGTTTGTCATCGATTCACCATTCACCAACGAGATCGATGGTGACAATGAAGAAGATATCACGCGCTTCTTGACCCACCTACCTGAACTCCTCCCTAACTACCAGATTATCGTGTTATCAGCAGACACAGAAGGCTTTGACGCCGGTACATTCCACGACGCCTACGATATGCAGCGCTATCCTGAAAGCGGACAAGCTGATCTCACGCAATATGAAGGTTGACACCTTTTCCACTGAACGGGTGCAGAGGGGAACTACAGTAACCTGAGCACTATAGACTGAGCATTATCCAGCGGAACCGAAGTCCGCACTCGATAGCGTCTATTTACCCCCCTGATGGGTGAGGGGTTCGCCGTATTGGCGAGTTCCTGACCACGGTGAGAACAATGGCAATCAGAGGCATCTACGAGACTGGATTCGATGAGGACGTCCAAACGGAGTCGAGCGGGAACCAGTGCCCCGAGTGCAACGGGCACGTCACCACGAACGTCAAAGAAACCGTCTGCGAGGACTGTGGCCTCGTCATCGAAGAGCAACGCCTCGATCACGGGCCGGAGTGGCGGGCGTACGATGCAGAGGAGCGCGAGCGAACAGGCGCCCCACTGACCGCAGCCCGCCACGACCGAGGCCTCTCGACCGAGATCGGGCGGGGAACAGATGCGAACGGGAACGAACTCTCCGCACAGAAGCGCCGGCGGCTGGCCCGGATGCGACGTGAACAGACCCGTGGCCGGTGGCGGTCGAAGGCCGAACAGAACCTCGCGCACGGACTCGGTGAGGTGCGACGTCTCGCGAGTGCACTCGAGCTCTCCGAGTCGGTCCGTGACCAGGCGTGCCAGCTCTTCCGGAGCGCCCAGAATCAAGATCTACTCCGTGGCAGATCCATCGAGGCGATCGCTGCAGCCAGCGTGTATGGGGCCTGCCGATGTAACGGCCGGTCGCAGCTTCTCGACGACATCGTGGCGGTTGCGACGGTGGAGGAATCGCGAGTCACAAACGCCTACAAGACACTCAACGAGGAACTGGGACTGCCGGCCAAACCCGCGACGCCGACGATGTACATTCCGCGGCTCGCATCCGACCTCGACTGTCCGGGGCGAATCCGACGTCGGGCGCGAGCACTTGCCGAAGCGGCCGAGGACGCCGGCGTGACGACCGGCGTCCATCCCGCCGGCTTCGCTGCGGCCTGTCTCTACAAGGCCGGACAGGAGGCGGGTCGGTGGCTAACCCAGACTGAGATCGCCGAGGTGGCCAACACGTCGACGGCGACCGTCAGGAACCACCGAGACACGCTCGAAGAACAAGTCGTCTAATTTAGAGGCCGACCAATTAGGAGCTTGCTCGCTTTTTGTCGGCCTATCATTTAAACCGGAAAACGGGAAATGCTCTCTGTAGATCCCTCTATGACCGGCCGCGACTACGATTTTGAGGAACTACGTCCGCTCGGTGAAGCGTCCCGAAGGCCCGATCATCAGCTGGACGGCCACTCGACCGCCGCCCCTCGTCGACAGCGGCGTGCGTCGGTCGAGACAGGATACCCTGAGCATCCCACCGAGGACGAGGCAGAGTGCCGATCTTGTGGGGCCCCGATACCGGCGTCACAGACGAAATGCCGATTCTGTCTCACCAACCACCTCGGCGACTCCGACACCTCGACAACGGAGACTGGCCAAGAAGCAACACTCGTAGGAATCGTGTTCGCGCTCGTCGAGTCGTCGACGTTCTACGGCGCTGTCGCGAAGGGGGCAGCCGCCGGGAATCTGCTCGTCAACAGCGAGACCGAGGGCATCACCGAGCATCAGCTCATTTACGACCTCACTGAGGGGCCTGCGTCGCAGCTGGTCGATCAGTGGCCGTCGCTACCGGATGCTTCGAAGGTCGCCTCAGAAACCGGGGAGCAACTGCTCACGGCTATCCGAGACCGGATGAACGGTCAGGAGCATTCGACGTTCGCAGGAGCGCAGGATGCCAAGGCGTGCCTCTACGACCAACGAGGAGAAGCCCTCCGGACTGAATCGCATCTCGATACGATGCTGGAGACAGCTGATGACCCGATGTGGCTGGTCCCGGGAATCGCACTCCAGGAATCAAGCGGGGATAGCGATCAGGACGGGCAGCCATCTAACATCCCGACACGAGTCCGGCTCGAGTGTCACCACTGCGATTCCGAAACAGGGCATCGGTTCACCACCTACGAATCGCTACCTGACGACACCTGGTCGGGGCAACCAATCTGGGAGTGTCGGGAATGCGGGGCGTGCCGTCACGGACCGGAACCGCAGTAGGTTCGTTCGTCGGTTAACCAACAGTCTCAGCTCAATCGGGTACTGTGTTGGTTAACGCTGGAGAGTGGTCTATCTCCCCCCGTGGAGGGGTGCGGGGATTCACCCCGGCTGAACCAATGGCTACGCTCCAAGCTGCGACGACATCGACCGGTGCAATCGTGTCGGATCCACAGGCTGTACGCGAGCTCTGTGAGAGCTACTGTTTCGGGACCCTCAACTGGGAAATTACTGACGACGGCGAACTCACGATCTGGGGCTATGATGACTTCGAAGTCTACGAGGCGCGAGAGAACGGGCTCCCTGACTACGACGGCGGAATCGTTACCCACGAGTTCTTAGGAGAACTCGCTACCCATCTCGAAGCCGGCGAGGAGCTCGACATCCAGACGGCCGGGTTTACCAAGTGTCGCTTCCCGGTGCTGGCAAAGCGGTACGTCGTTCGCGACGATTCGGTCCTCCACGCGGATCTCAGCGGACTGGAGCCGATCGACGGGTAGCGTCGTTCACCCCCCGAGAGGGGTGCGGGGCGACACACGACGAGCCTCGTCCCGTGGAGTGATTTCCGATGGGTCACCGCGCACTCGTTGCGTACGAACGGACAGACGGACAGTACACGCTCCACTACAGCCACTGGGGCGCTGCGAACCTGAAACTGAAGCACCGCATTACGGCTGAGTCGCCGTTCGGTGGCGACGATACCCACTCCAAGTGGGCAAAACAGTTGCTGGCGGAACTGGCCGATGGCCTCGAAGCAGATGCCGTCGACGGATACCTCGCCGGCGAAGACCGACCGTCGACAGTCGTCGAGCCGAAGCCCCGCGCCACCGGGCTCACGCTCGAGGAGATCATCACCGACCATCTCGACTACCTCCATCACGAGGCGTTCTACGTGGTATCGCCGACCTTCGAGGTGACCGCCTACCGGACGCTGTGGTTCGGCCTGCAGTATGACTCGGAGACAGTCGAACACGGTGAGACGGTCGGGAACGGCGCGCTCGCGACCGTCCGATGGTACGACGACGAGCCGGTCGGCGACGGGCACCTGAAGGGACAGTTTCGGGCGCTGAAGGACGTCGTCGGTGATATGGTCGACAAGGGTGTGTTCACCCAGTCGACCGCTCGCCAGTACCTCAAGCAGAAGCTCGGCGAGTGGGTCGGGGAGCGCCAAGAGCTGCGTATCCCGGGTGGCGAATCACCGTCTCCGGACGCGACACTCAACCGCTCGTAGGCTGGTCTGCGTCGACACAGATCGTGGTTTTCCAGGGGCAGAAAGGGACGAGCCCCACCGTAGGCTCGTGGTATGATGCCCGAGAAACCAGACGATGATCCATTCCACGATTGCAAGTTAGGTCCCGATGCAGTCCTCGGAACGCGCACCTTCCACGATGTCCTGTTCACCGACGATACCGAGACGCCGGTGAACGTGCTGACCGGCGAGACGCCCGCACATTCGCAGGCGACCGTCGAGGAAGCGAAGGCGTTCGCTGCGAGCATCGATACGGAGACACCGCAAATCGCGCTCCCGGCCTCTGTCGAGACGCAGGTCGAAACCCAGAGCAAGCCCTACACTTCGGCTGCGTTCTTCCACTTCAAGGCGACCGGGTCACTCGAACTGCACCGTGCCTACCACGCCGCCTACGATTCCGATGCGTTCAGCGTCGACTTCGAGGCCGACTACAAGTCGGGCGACCTGACGATCACCGTCGAGCGGACAGACGATTCCTGAACACGATCTCCCGAACCAGGTTTTTCGAGCGCCGGCGATGGGTGCCGGCGCACCGAGCAGACAAAGCCGAGCAGTGCCCGGTGAGTCGGCGCTCCGAGGTGAACAAAGATGCATATGGTCATCTACGCGTTAGTCGAGGCACCGACACGGCACGACGCCCTGGTCGAAGGGAAAGCAGTCTTCGACCATCTCGTCGGGGCGAATCCCCACGGCTGCGCCGTGTTCGACTACTACTGCACCTTCGACAAAGAGGATACGACGGTCGCCGGGAAGGCCCGCTGGGGAGACCTACCGACGGCAGCCCCCATCAACTCCGAGGAGGGCGGTGAACTGCTCGACCGGGCTTGGAAGGCCACGAAAGAGGAGTTCCAGCGGAATCTCGACCGCGTGAAGGAGGCGCTCGACGAGCTCAGCGACGAGGCGATCATGCGCGACGAGGACCTCGCCCGCCACGCGTTCCACCAGGTCGGCGCGTACGAAGGGCCCTCGATCCCAATGTACGACCAGCACGCCCAGGGGATTCGACATCGGGGTCAGCTCGACCGAGTCCTCGAGGAAGACGAGGACAGCCAGACGCTCTGGATCGTCCCCGCAGACGTTCATTTCTGACCGACGATGCCACGAATCACCAACTGGTCACGAGAGAGCCGCACACCAACCCTCGCGTATCGGAACACCGAAACTGGGGCACGCGCCGTCCTGCATCGGGCCCCGGACTCCTACCGATACAAGTGGCGTGGGGCGATCCTCGTCGACGGCTACCCGATCTGGGCGCGGGGATACGAGACGAAGGACGCGACCGCATTCCGGGACGAACTCCGGGAGCGACCAGCACCCGACCTCGAATGTCCGGAGTGCCCGAGCGACGACGTCCGCGTCGGAGAGAAGACGGCCGACGGCGCAAAGGTACAGCGCTGGTTCGACTGCCCGGACTGCGGGTACGAGGCACCCTCAAAAATCGTGTACGGCAATGAACGGTGAGTCACTGGCGAGTCTCGAAACGATCGAGCGGTATAGTCCGGCGGTGTTCGAGTTCCTCTGGTGTCCAGTCTGTGGGCACGAGGTGTTCAGTCACATCCCGTTTGAAGGGGTGTTCTGCCAGGACTGCAATACACGGGTCCAATTCCAGGAGTCGCAAGAGACGCGTGGGCACGAGGAAGCAATCCTCGCCTGCTTCGATACCGATCCGACCTGGAATCTCCACGTCGATGAGAAACTGCGTCGCGACCTGCCCGATGGGTCGGCACGAGTGAAGATCCTCGGCGCACCGGGCGCCTACGAGGTTGACTGGTGGAGTCCAACACCCGACGACGACTGGCAGCCGGTCGAACGTGGTGAATTCGACGACGTTGGGGAGCCAGATGAGGTATCGCATCTCGCGTAGTGGTGTCGACTTATTGTGGAGTGTTACCCGATCTGCGACCCGAACTCCAAATCCTCCGCGAAAAACTCTGGCAAAGATCCGACTTGCCACAGCACAGCCACGAATACGGCATCCATATCCTCCCGCAGAGAGCGCTCGATCACCGTGTCATCGAACGTTCGTACGTATTGCGCCGCGAGACCAAATGTGAACATAAGCGCGAAACCCAGCACGTTCTCCTCAAGGATATCAACGTACTCCAACTCTCTCTGTGGGGTCTTAATCGAAGTGGGGTGCGCGCCGAAATCGCTGAGCCGGCCGACCAAGGCATCCAGCGACTCATACTCACCGGTGAGCGTACCAAGAAGATGCTTGCGAAGGCCGTCCACATAATCTGCGAACGGGAGAGGATCAAACGGGCCGTACTCATTCTCCCGGATTTCGGACCGCGCATTCTGGAACTTCTGTTTTGTCTTCTCCTGGTCCCGGTTCATCTCTCTCACAACAAGGTACAATTCGAGAAGTAGACGGATCCGTGAGTAAGCCGTGCTATAGTGATGGTGCTTCGCTGCCTGATATACTGAGAAGAGGGATCTGAGGCCTCTGCGGAGATAGAACAGCTGCATTTTGTGTTCGTCGCCGATGATATCTCCGTACACGTGCCGTAGGGCGGTGTCAGTATCGTGGAGGTTCTGCGTGGCCGTAAGAAGTACTCGAGCGTGCTCGCCGTGCGGATGGTTCGGGTCGGAGTAGTCTTCAGCGACTTCTTCGTGAAGGGCTTCGATGGCCTCAAAATCATATTGACTCCACATACCGGATGTATTCGTGGTATGTCGTGTCTCGGTATAAGAGTGAGTTTGTCACTTCTCAGCGGATATTACATACTGTTGTTTTTGCGCCGGCGAGGGGTGCCGGCGCACACGCGTCGGCGGTGATCGATGTCGACACGAAGCCAGCTCCGATTCGTACAACGGAGTGAGTCCCCAGATGAACAGTCCGAACCCGATCGAGTCGCACAGATCTACCGTCATTCCGACGGCTATCCCGACAGCGTTCTTCGAGATCTCGTTCAGCTGAAACAGCTGCTCGATGAGACGCGAACAGAGCGCGGGCCGGCGTACGCCGCAGCGCAGTTCATGTTCGTCGACACGCTCTCGACGATGGCCCTGTACGTCGACGAAGGGCGTGACCGAAGCATCCACGCCGACAAACCCTCAGATCTCCTCGAGCCGGCTAACATGGAGCATCTGGATCAGCCGCTGTTCCTGCTGGGCCACGGCGTCGAGAACCCGGCTGACGGCATCCACGGCGACGAGGAGTACCTCTACGTCGTCGAACTCCCGGCTCGGAGCCCGTTCGACGAGCCGGCCGAGTGGACGGTCAAGGTGAGTGGTCACTCAGCCTTCCCGCGGTGGGACGGCCCGACCGAGGAGGCCTTCGAGCGGGCCAACTGGCAGTTCAACGGTCTGCTGGAACACGCGCTCGAAGAGCTGGTGGCTGAACCGGCCTGAGTACCGAGGGCGCTCAGAGGATACCGCCGATGAGGAGGAGACCGACGAGGAGCAGCAGCGTCGTGATCGCGCTGCCGCCGGCCAGCCACTTGTTCTCCATCGCCTTCTCGTGAATCGGCATCTCGGCGTACTCCTCGCGAAACGCCTCGAGGTTCTCCTCGTCGTAGAAGTACTTCGTCTTCAGCGCGAACCGTTCGGTCACCGCACAGCCCGTACAGACCGGCTCATCCTCGAGCCGTTCGGTCTTGCTGTGGCTGTCGCAGGCAATCGCCCCACAGTTCGGACAGTACGTGTACGTCTCGTCGACGCCGCTCGTCTCGCAGTGGACGCACCGATGGATGCCGTCCTCTTCGGTCACTCTGGACGGCCCTGCCGCGTGATACTCGTAGGGATAGGTGTACTCTCCGAGGTCGATCGTCTGGCGCACCTCGGGGAGGTACACCGGCTCGATCGACTGGACAGCGATGTCCGAGCGGTTCGGCTCGCAGGTCTTGTTGTACGTGACGTTATTGTCGCCGGTGTAGGTCACCGTCGTCGTGTGGTAGTCCTGGAGCCGCTCGACGGCCCACTCCTTGTACTCCGTCTGGGTCTGGCCGAAGCGGCGCTCCTCGACGTCGTCAAAGACTTCCCCGAACTGCTTGGCGTCGAGGTCGACCGTCGCGTGGAGGTTCTCGGTGACCAGCGTCGCGACCGCTTCGTCGGCGACCTGCGGGCGACCACGCTCGGCATGGACGACGAACTGTGTGCGGTCGTTGATCCGGTGGATCACGCCGACGGATGTCTCGAAGACCGCGTTCGTGTCGGCGGTAATCGCAACCACCGGTCGGAACGTCACTTGCGAGTGCGGCACCGGCAGATCCGCGGCCTCGATGTTCTCGATGTCGCGGAACGCTTCCTGGACCGGCGCGTCGACATCTGCCGCCGGGTCGTACGGCCGTAGGGTCTCGTCGCAAAGAATCTCGATGCGGCCGTTGTAAAGATCGAGGCCGATCTCGTCGGCAATCTCTCGGAGGTCCTCGCCGTCGAGCAACTCGATGGGATGCGGGTCGTCATTCTGCTGGAGCCGCTGGGCATACTCTTGGGCAGGATTCGTGAACCGACCGGTCGTGACAACCATCCCGCGCTTTGGGCCGTCGAAGTCGAACGTCGCGATCGCCGAGTGGAGCTTCTGGACGACCGGCCGACCGACCGTACCCGTGTGCTTGCACTCGACGATGATCGCCCGTCGCGTCCCGTCGACGACCTCCTCCATAAGGACGTCCCGCCCCTCGTCGGCCGTGCGTTCGGCCTGCCGGACGTTCTCGTAGCCGAGGTTCCGGAACACGTCCTCCATCAGGTCCTCAAACTCGAACCCCGAGAGGTCGTCCAGTACAGCCATCCGAAGGTAATTGGACTGTATCTTGCTAGAACCAAATACGTTGCCGACCTCGGCGGCGAAAGCGGGTGCGGCGGCCGCAGATGTTGTTCCACGTCCCGCGAGGGGTGCGGGACGTCACAGCCGTCCCGAGTCACCGATGAGTTCTGAGCACAACAGCGAGGTCGCCCCTGACCACTGGTGGTTGTATCGCCGAACAGACGACGACCATTTCGTGTTCGCTTACGAGTTCTCGAAATCCGTCCTCTGCCACGTCCAGCACCCCTCGGACTGGCTGGTCCGCGTCGACCGGGCCGATGGGACGATCCTCTTCAGCCAGCACGATCTCCAGTCGCGAGCAGCGGCGTTCGACCTCGCCGAGAGCGTCATGAAACTCTGTACGCTGCTCCATCGAGAGGTCGTCACGGAGCGAAGTCAAGCGCGAAAGCCGATGTACGTCGGGCCCCGACCAGCCGGGACCGCGAGTGCGAGCACTCGGCGAAGCGGACGCAGTCCAGATACTGCCCGTCGACCGTCGGATTCCCGGCCCAGCCAGCCCCCGACGCGACCACGAGGCATGGGCCACCGGGAGGGTGAGTTTCGATGACCGGCAGCCGAGCATACCGCGGCGAACGCTGTATGGGTGGACAGCTGGTGTACACGCCCGATGGCGACGTGCTGGACAAGCACCTCCACGTTCTGCGCCGCGCCCCTGGTGGATTCGACTGGGGACCGGAGGCCGACGAGGCCCGCATCGATCAGCTCGCCATCGCGCTGCTGGCCGATTCAGCGACGAAGAACATCGCGCTCGACCACTACAAAGAGTTCGCTGAGTACCTGCGTGAAGAGCTCGAGGGCGACGAGTGGCGACTCCCGACCAGCGACATTTCGGCCGATACCTGGTCGCGGGACATCAACGTCGCTGATGAGACGCCCTCACCGGGAGACGTCGACATCACTGCGGTCGATTTCGACGAAATGACCTTCGCGGTCGAGCGGGCGCTCTGCGAGCAACACGACATCAGCATCCACCAGAGCGTCGACAACCGCCGCGAGGAACTGGAAGAGGCCCGCCAGGCAGTCCAATCAGAAACTACCGACTCGGAGGCGTCAGAGACCGACACCGGCGGGTTCGAGTTCCCCGCAGCTAGCCAGTAGGGACGGCGAGGGCGTTTCCGGATCTGTTTGTAGAACCCCCGAGAGGGGTGCGGGGGTTACCACTCCCGCGACGTACCGATGAACGGGAACGCACGACGTCCCACGTCAAGCGGAATCCAGACAGAAGCGCTCGCTCACCGTCGCGACGATCCCGTCGAATACGTCGGCTTTCGCGTCGACGGCCACGCCGTCGTTCTGAATCTCTCCGAACACCAGCGTCTCACTCCGGATCGAAGTCTCGATCTGGTCAACCACAGTCCGACCGGCTTCGAGTGGGGATACGCTGGAAGCGGGCCCGCACAGCTCGCCTGTGGGCTCCTCCTCGACTACTACAATGACGCCCAGGTCGCCCGAGAACACTACATCGCGTTCCGGAATCGCGTGATCAGCCAGCTCGAGTGTGACGGTCCGGCGGCGTGCTGGCACCTCACCGGCGAAGAGATCGACGCGGCGATGGCGACGATCACCGACGACGTCGTCGCCCTTCCCGACGGCGGGGGGCCGTCACCGCCACTCCCCGAGAACTGGCGAACGGTCACTCGCCCCGACCGGCGAGTCTTCCAGCGTGCTGATCGCGACCACTACATCGTACTCGGGGAGGGAACCGACGGCTGGCTGGCCGTCCTCTGCAGTCAGGGAGACCGCGCCTACCCGGCACCCCTGGCAAGCCGGACGGTTTCGGACGATGCCGATGTCAAGCAGGCCATCCGTGCTCTCGTCAACGAGAGCAACGACCTCATCGAGCCACCGGAGGGGGAGTGCTGATGGAGACGCTTCGATTGTCGCGAGCCACCCACCAGCTCATCGAACGCGGGGTCGAGGCGCTCGAGAAAATCGGTCGCGAACTGGAACGGTACAACGACCGGCAAGAGCAGACTGACGGTAGCGACCCGTGACGCAGACACGTTCTCCCGGCCAGCGGGCGAGTACCGGATTCCAGTACACGCGCACTCCCGAGGGGTGCTCGTGTCCCATACACCGCGACGGCCAGCCAGTCACGGCGCCGCTCGGCTTGCGGTTCGCGGAGCGCGTCCATGTCGAATCGATCCCGCGGCACGTCGCCGGCGCGATCTACGAAGCCCATCACTCCTATATGGACAGTGTCCCGCGGACGAACCTCGTCCATCACGGACTCTGTTACCAGGACCAGCTACTGGGTGCGATTACGTGGCGCTATCCACTGATTCGCTCGCTGGAGTACGACGGGACGCGATACGAGGGTGATGAGATCGTTGAGGCAGCACGGATCTGCATCGGCGTCGACTTCCCGAACCTCGCCTCTGCCGCGCTCGCCCGGTCGATGGAACGGTTCGTGCGCCGGCACGGCCGGCGGCGAGGCGTTCGCCTTCTGCTGACGTTCGTGCGAGCTGACTTCGACGGCTCGATGATCAAAGCGCTCAGAGACAAGGGCTGGCACTGCGCCGGAAAAACGGAGACCGGACAGGCAGGTAACCGACCCGACAAGCAGATCCGAGAGCGGCCGAAGTGGCGGTTTCTCTGTGAAGTTCCTGCCGAGTCCGAGCGGGAACAGACCTCACTCGGACGGTGGACCCCGTGACTACGAATGCTCGTCTTGATGAGTTCGCAGCAGAGGAGGTGGCTTCGGACAACCAGCCGGAGCGCGATCCATCAGTGGTCGAGCGACTGTTGAACCCGATATCACCGGCGCTCGGGCTGCGACTCATCCCTGGTCAAGGTGACCCGGTGTACCTCCAAAACAGGGGAACTGAACGCTACCTATTCCGGGATGCCCACGAGCGGTGGTTCATCCTACAGCCCTCGGCCAAGGAGTCGGTCGACGACTTCGTTCGCTGGGTGTATCTCCCCGACGGCAAACCCGCCGAGATCGCCCGGACAGCGATCCGTCAGCGGACCGTTCGCGGCTACCGGTACGTTCAGCGAAGCGGAGCTCCCGAGCCGGTTGGAACGACGGTGACGGCGATGTACCTCAGTGAGCCCTGGCCCGACGATGTCTACGAGTGTGGATCCTGCGGAGCCGAGTTCGAGTCGCCCCGTGCTCACGCCCTTCACTGCTGGGAGGATCATCCCTGGGTTCCGAACCCGGAGCAGGTTCGGCTACGCCGCTCCAGCACCGAGTAACGATAGTGCGACAGTTTCCCGACGGTGGGTCGATTAACCAACAAACAGCCCCTTCCTAGGTCAGTGTTGGTTAACGTGGTGTTGTTGTTGCGCCCGGCAGAGGGGCGCAGGGCGCGAGACGATGCATGCAGCCGTCGATGAGCGTTCCTGCGTCGAGGTGACTACGATGAAAGACCCAGAGTCGAGAACCATCTTCGCTCGCGTCGATGGACGTACCGACACCGAACTACCCGAGTGGTATCGTCAGCGTCACGGCGGCAAAGACACCGTGAGCTTCGCTGAGGCGATCCGCGACCTCCCGCAGGCCGTCGAGTCGACCGTGGCCTACAAGAATCCGTACACCGACGAATGGGTCGAAACGGAGCGGTTCAACGCGCTCGTCGAACCGAGTCGCGCTCGAGAGCAGGCCCGTGAGGAGGACGCCGAGACGGATTCCTTGTTCCATATTCCGACCGACTCGTACTCGATCATCAACCCGGTCGACGTCTACGGCCCTCTGGAGGAGGTCCTTCGGGAGGAGACTATCGACGGAACGCCGCTGGGTGACGTGATGTTCGGCGAGATTCGTCGCTACCGGGGCGGCGGCGAGGTCCATATGGACATCATGTTCGACGGCCTCGAGGTGCGCCTCCCCGGCCGGTCGGATCCGATCACGATGGGCGTCACGTCGGGCTACGACTTCTTCGGCGAGCACGCCGTCTACGTGGAGGGATTCGCCCAGGACGGGTACTGTTCGAATACAATGCGCTCGCTCACCGACAAGGAGGTCATCAAGCACGTCGGCGACGTGCGGAACTTCCGGACCTGGTGGGAGGAGATCCTCGCACAGGTCGAACTCGTCGCCGACAACCTCTTCGAGTTCATCCGTGACGCCCAGGACATCGACCTCGACTTCTCGGAGCTCCCGTTCACGGTCACGGAGTTCTATAGCCTGCTGGGCTTCCCGGACTACCTGGCCGAGCGCGCCGCGAGCGATG
Organism: Haloplanus salinarum; assembly: GCF_009762275.1. Taxonomy (NCBI): domain Archaea; kingdom Methanobacteriati; phylum Methanobacteriota; class Halobacteria; order Halobacteriales; family Haloferacaceae; genus Haloplanus; species Haloplanus salinarum. Next base: position 168,002 of record NZ_CP034344.1, read on the forward strand.
CGGAGGCCAACGCGGCCTCTCCCGTCGAGATCGATATGTGGACGCTACATTCCGGCGCGACGTACGCGCTGACCCACTTCTTCCAGGGCAAGGAGGGTGCGTCGCTGGACGGCTACGTTCGCACGGCCAACGACATCCTGTTCAACCCGGAGGGTACCATCGAGCGCGTCGAGCGAGCCTACGAGGAGCAACTGGAGTCGGACGGCGACGACGGGTCGCAGGCGTCGCTCGCCGGCGAGCGGGCACTCGCGAGCATCGAGCGCGTCAGCGACGATCTACAGGAGAAGGTCGACCAGTTCGAGGAGCGTGAGGACGCGCTCCGTGAGCGGTTCCAAGACGCGATGAGCTGACGTCGCGACGAAGCTGTAGTCGGCGGTCTGTTTCTCTCGCCCTCGAAGGATGGAGGCCAACAGAGATGGCTCGGTCTACGGATTCCGACGAAGGCGATGACGGGTTCCCGCCTGAGAAACGCCTCGAAGCGCCGAATCATCGTCTGATCGAGGCCGGGATCGCGACGATCCCCGATATGGAAACGCTCCGGGAATGCGTCGCGTACGAGAACGCACACCAGAACCGAACGCCGATCCTGAAGCAACTCGAGCGCAAGGCAACTGAACTCCGGGAGACAGAGGAGGAGTAACTCGGTTAACCAACAGTACTCACCGGTTCCCGAGAGTGTTGGTTAATCTGAGGTTTGTCAGTCACCCCTAGAAGGGTGCGGGGTGCCGAGCCCGCGGGCTCGCATTCATGTCCATTCTCAAGAGCCACAGTAGTCCCACGGCCAGCCGAATTGCCGCTGCCCGTCAGGTAGAGTTCGTGGCCTTCCTCCATCGGCTCCCGTTCGCGCTTGACGCTTGCAGACTCGGGTATCTCCCTGGTTTCCGGGAAGACTGCGGGTATCAGGCAGACCAGTATCAGGACCTCACCCTCTCGGTCGGAATGTTGGACAACGATTTCCGGAACCCCGATCTGGAACGATTCGTCGATCGCTTCTTCGAGTACGAGCCTCAGGTCGGAGTGATCGGCGACGTCTACGAACCCGCCGACGCCGCCGACCACGTTGCTGCCGCTCGCGAGATTCAGGGCAGCTTTCCCGATGTCGAGCTCATCATCGTCCCGAAATCCCAGGCAGTGATCGACGCAATTCCAGATGATATCGTCCTCGGCTATTCACGCGGGTACGCCGACCGCCTCGCCCACGAGTTCACCGACCCGGCTGATTGGAGAGGGCAACGCGTCCATATTCTCGGTGGGAGTCCGCCCAAGCAGCTCGACGTCATTCGACAGCTGACCCGGCCGACACTCACGGACGACCCACCGGCCGACATCGTCGGCGTCGACTGGAACGGGCTACATCGTGGCGCACAGTTCGGCGAGTTCTGGACGGCCGACGGCTGGGACGACAGCGGTCGCGACGCCGATCACGTCACCGTCCGAAAGACCGTGCGCCACAGCCTCGCCCGTATCCGCGAGTTCTGGGAGACCCACGGGGTCTGGCCTGAATCGACATCCCAAGACAACGGGTTGGGGGTCGAGTACGAAGGGCCGCGGCCTGCCGACCTCGAGCAAGCGGCCTGTACCGAGTGCGGAACGAACGTCTGGCAAACCCGCCGCGGTCCCTATGTCGCCGAATACGATACCGGCGCAATCTGTGGCTACTGCAGCTACGAGTGCTACTTCAGCCACCGTCACCGGAACAACCTCGAGGAGATCGCCGGCGAGCAGAGTGTCTACTTGCCGCCGGCGTGAGAGACACAACCCACCACTCAGTGTGAAGTCAAAAGTCGGAGTGCAGAACCCATTTAGCGGGTAAGCGACTACACGGGGTAATCGACGAGTCGCCTTCCGCACAGACCCACTCTCGCATCCACACGACGCCGCAAACGGACGTCTCGCAGAACTAGGGCAAGTTCCGGATTTACTTCAATTTCCCCGGCTGCGCCGTCCCCGACCACGACTACCACGGGTATGGGGCCACGAATTGACGTTAGAACGCCGTGAAGAAGGACTGAATGGCCGCCCAGTTGTAGCCGACGATCACCCACCCGAGCAACCCGAACGCTAACCGGAGGATCCACGCCGGCCAGTTCCGATCCTCAACCGTATCGACGATATCCTGCACTAACCGGTTCTCTTCAAGCACCGGGAGATTCCGGCTGATATCCTCCAGTCGCCACTCCAGATGCATCATCAGCAACACCGCAATCCCTTGGACTAAAAGCGGGGAGCCAACGGTCGATGCTGGTGGCGGGTTCGTAATCACGTAATCAATCGCAATGAACCCCAGCAAGAACGAAACCGTCACGTACCCGGCCAGCTTCCGATGCCGGTTTACACGAATATCCTCATCCTTCTCCTCCGCCACCTCGGCATCGTGCTCAGCCAGCTGCTCCTCGGAGAACACGACGATCTGGTTCTCCAGCCGGCCAAGCAACCGATCCAGTAATGCCAATTGCCGGACATCCGGCGTGAACTCGTACTCGATATCGTCCGACAGGTACAGCTCGAACGGGAGTTCCTCGTACAACCGTTGCCACAGGTTCTGCCGGATCTCGTCCACCATCTCCTGCGCGAACGACTCGTCCGACAACGCCGCCCGCATCGCATCCTGCTGTTCCTGGAAGAACCAGACCAACGGGATGAACTCGTACTCGTTCAACTCCTCCACATCCACCTTCCGCATCTTGCTCAACACGGAGCGGCACGTGTCCGGAGCGTACTCGGCGACCTCGAGCGCGACCGTCTCCACGAACGCCATCCGGTCATACTCGGTCCACGTGGACTGCCGCTGCCCTGCAACCTCGCTATCCAGAAACTCGCGGTACTCGTCCAACCGGTCGTACGCCGTGATCCCGACCAACGCGCAGTACAAGTAGACATAGGACTCGAAAAACTGGAACTGCGGCGCGTCCGGCCCGTCAGACGCCTCTCGCCGGTCGCGTTCCTCATCCAACTTCGCGAAGAACTGGTCCTCGATGTCCTCGTAAATCGGACGGCCGCGGTCGTACTCCTTGAAGAACTTGCCCATCAACGCGAGTGCGGCGACCTCGAACTCGTGATCCACGCTGACATCCTCGTACCAGTCCTCGAGTTCCGCCGCGATATCTGCCACGTCGTCCTGCCGGCCATCGTGCACCTGCAACGACAGGCCGACCCAAGCCGTGCTCAACGGGTCGCCGTACCAGCCGGGGCGCTCCTCCTCGCGTTCGAGCAGCTGGTGAACTGTCCGGTGGATAACGAGCTTGAAATCCGGCTGTGACTGATCATCTGGCGTGGTTTCGCCCGCTGTGGTTACAGGAACCATGGGATATCCCGGAGCCGTGGGTGCACCAACCGATCTATGTCAACACTTATCAATCCCTCATCATCAACTTTCTGGGTGTTCTCAACGATATCGGCGATATCTTCGGCGTACCGGATGGTAATCGGCAGATTCGCGCCGAACTGGTCCTTCCAGTACACCGAGCACAGGTCGTAGATGCCCTGCGCAATTGCCTGAGTGGCGGTGTCACCCTCCACCGTGAGCTCGATGGGAACCGGGGAACCGGGCCGATAATCGCGGCGGCCGCCGGTCATCACGAACCCTTTGTTTTCCCCCGTTTGGATCCACAGGCCGCGCTCGGACAGTCCGGACGAATCGGTGTCATCGTAGAGCCGGAAGTCATGCGTGGTGTTCAGGTGGGACAGCACGACGTCCACGCCGTCGAACTCGTCTTCAAGCCGGTCCTTGGCGTTGCGTTCCGCATCGCCGATCCGCTTGTAGCTGTGGACCACAATATTCTCCGGCGGCATCTCACGCTCCGCATACTTCTCCGCGGCAGTCACGATACTGTCTGTCAATTGGTCGGTGAACGTCGAATGGGACGTGGTCGCCTGTGTGGCGTCGAACCAGAGGAACGCTCCGTTGCTCTGGTAGGCAGACGCGAACCCCAGTGTGCGTTCAACCCCGCCGACACGGCCGGACTGGTACTCGCTCTTTCCCACGCCGATGATGAGGTCGACCGGTGAACTTGGCCGGTTCACCACCCACGGCGTGCCGCCGAGCTTCGCGTAGACCTGGCAGGCGATGTTGACGATCAGGTACTGCAGGTCGACGTGGTGCGGGGAACGCCGCCGGAGCTTGTCGACGAGCACCATCTGACTCGGAATGCCGGCGCTCGTGAGCAAGGCCTTCATCGCCCAGTACGGCGACCGGTAGCCGCGCGTCCGCATCTCGTGGGACGTGAACACGATAGCGATGTCGTCGTCCGCAGCTTGGATGTGGTCCACCACGTCAAGGTAGGCGTTGAGATCGGTGCCGTCCACCGTGACCGTGTTCCCGACGGCGACATTGTCCATCCGGAAGAACGACTCGAAGCCGTTCGGATAGTAGGTCGAATGGCCGTCAATCAACGCGTCTTGGAACCGCTGCGCGTCGGACTCCCACGATTCGGGGTAGACCATAGTGAACGTGGCGTCCGTGAAGTCGCGGGAGATCGACGAGTCGAACGGCCCGTAATTCCCGAGGCCTCGGCCGACGATGCTGTCGGTGATGCTGGGATTCGTGTAGTCGAAGCGGTGTGTCGGCGTCTCAAGCTGTTCGGCGTGGAGGCGGCGCGGCATGGTTAAGCAACGACCTCCAGCGGTTCATCCGCGATCGTCACGGTCTGCCCGGTCGGCAGCGTGATCTCGCGGTCGATCTCGTTGACCAGTTCCTCCAGACGGTCCCACTCGTACTGGAACTCCCGGTCAGAGTAATCGTCCATGTAGTCCGGGACGCCTAGCCGGTCGCGGCCGATGTCCTCAATGATGTCCGAGTGGTGATCGCCGTACTTGTCCGTCGCCCACTGCCGGATATTGTCGTAGCTGGCCTCGAATGCGACCCGTTCGACCGGCGGGTTGGCTGTGATCCCGTCGACGGCCGGGGACAGGGAGGCGAACCGGTCCGAGCCGTCGTCGTACTGGCACTCTTCCCCGGTCGCGGTGAACCCGTCGAACCGGCCGACCAGCCGGTCATGGCCGTGGAACGTGCAGTCCTCGTGTTGACAGTCGCTGGGGCAGTTCATCTTCAGCCAGTAGTCCTGCTGGTCCGTGCTGTCAAGCACTTCGTCCAGCGGGTCGGTGAAGTAATTCGTCGTGGTGTACGCGAAGTTGAGGCCGACGACCGGGCCGTGATCCGGCAGGTCCCAGAACCGGGAGCGCATCTTCAAGCCTTTCCGGATCTCCAAGCCGTCCACGGGTTCGGCGATGGGATCCGGCTTGTACACCTCATTGATCTGGTTGAGACGGGCATCGTTCTGGTCAACCTGCAGCGGGGTGAAGTCATGGTGGTCAACGAGATGCTGGATTGCGCCATACTGCACGAGATTCGAATAGATCCAGAGATAGTCCTGCCAGGGCACGGTACTTTGCTCGTACCCGGTTTCCTCCTCCAGAACGTGTACGCCCTCCTCGTTGTTGGGGATCGCGACGGTCGGCGTGACCCGGGTGTCGATGGTGACCGCGTCGAAGCGCTCGTCGATACGTTGCGGGATATCCGTGTCAGGAGAGGGATACCGCCAGATCTGGAGGTCGTCGCCGGGGAGCTGGCACTCGTACACGTTCAAGTGAACCATTCCTATGCATGTAGCGGCAGAAGGGGCTAATATCTTGTCGGTGAGATATCGGGAATCCTGTTGGCGTTACGCGAACTCGTCCCGCAGGTAGAGGACGGTGAGACCGGTCACGCTATCGATGAGCTCCCGGCTGTTGTAGATCCCGACATTCCCGCAGACGGGGTCACCGGTGTCGTCGTACCGGATCACGTTCCCGTCCTCGTCCCGGAGTGCGTCGCCCTTGTCTCCGGTGACCATGCGTTCAAGGACGCCTTCGTCGCACATGTAGGAGGCGTCAAACACGACCTCGGCGTCCATCTCGTCGGATAACTCTCGTTTGATCGTGTCCATACGGGTTTCGGGGATATCGCCTCGCTTCGGCCCCATCTCCACGCGGCGGCGGAGTTCTTCCTTCCGTTCCTTGGCGTATTCCTCCAGATCCTCCACCAGCATCTTCTGGATTTTCCGCGCGTTCTCAACCGTCACGGCGAGATCCAGCTGGTCCAGTTTCTCGTCGAAGTACCGGTGGATGGCCGGCTCGGCCGAGTCCCGGATATCGTATGCGTCCATGAACGCCTCGACCACGGTGGGAAGATCGAGGTCGTCTTCTTCAAGCAGCTCGTCCTCAAAGTGGAACCGACTGTCCCACAGCTCGGTCATCTTCATCTTGAACGAGCCATCCTCGGCGGTCCATGAAAGCTCGGACCGGTCCCACTCCATCTCATACTCGTCCTTGGTGACGTCACGGTTGCAGTACTCGAACAGTACCGCATCTCCGATGTATAGGGTGTTGTCCGAGTCGAACAGACGGCGGGCATCGCTATGCCACCAGTCGTGGAAGAACGTGTACCCCATCAGGCAGTTCGTGTCGAGATAGTACCGCATCAGTCAGTGCGTAGAGAAGCCGACGAGTGCTTCGGAAACAGCGTCCTGCGCCGCTCGCACGGTTTCGTCCCGTTCCAGCCGCGGCCCGTACTTGGTCTGTTCCGCTTTCTTGTTCTCGAGCCGGCTCCGCATCCGTTCTTGGAACCGGTCCACGTCATCGTCCCCGATCTCGTTTCGCACCTCCTCGACCGTAATGTCGCTGTGCTCCTCCTGGGCAACCTCGATCATGAAGACAGTCCAGAACGCGCCGCTGAGACTGAGCATTTCGTTGACGCTGTAGAACTCGTCCGGCTGGTCGAGTTCTGTGCTCATCACGTTATACCACAAGTACAGGTCGGATTCAAGATGGGGAAACTCGTCGGTCGGGAAACTCTTCACGATGCGGGACAGGGTGCGGCGGATCGCACTTCGATCGTAGCCGTCATCGAGGATATCAGGGTGGTCTTCGGCCGCAGTCCGTAGTTGCTTGTCCAATTCCCGGAACTCTCGCTGCACCTGGTACGGAGCATCCTCGTACATTCGGTCGGTGAGCGGTTGTAGGCCGCCCATCTCGTAGTACCGGAGCAGCACCTCTTTCACCGCATCTCGCGCCACACCGACCGTATCTGGCTCGGCGTCAAGGGTGTCTGGTTCGATGGGACAGTCAACCTTCGAACCGCCGTCAGCGGCTTCGGTGATCGATACCTGGGTTTTGGAGGTCGGTGTGACGGTGCCGTACAGGTACCAGTAGTACGGGATGTCCGTGTCGATCCCGCGCTCCTCCAGCTCGTGTTTAATGAAGTACAGCAGCTTATGGAACTCCTTTTCGCGGAGCGGGCTATCGTAATCTCGCTCGTCGAGGAGGAGGGCAGTAGCCTCGTCTACCCCGAATTCGGGGCTCATATACGGCATTTCTTGTGGCCTCTCATATAAATCCGGGATATATTTCTCCCGTTTTATACAATTAATACTACGTTCAAGGCCAGAGCAGCGACCTCTATCAGCAATTAGCGTGGTAATGGGACGCGGGTCACCTCACTCCCGCCGAGTTCCACGATTACCAACTCGTCGCCGCAGTCCGGGCATCGGTACTGGCCACCGACTGATTCTGTCGAGTTCGCTGCGGTGTGTTCCGTGACCAGTTCGAGTTCGCCGCCACAATCGCCGCAGTACTGATCCTCGGTCATATGGATATCGACGGCCGAACATCACATAAGCCCTATCGCCACCCCAGACCCAGCATTGACAGTGTAGATGGTTCGAAAACACAGACGCACGAGATGGGGGAACGAGGTCATTACTGGTACAGACGTCGTGTTAGCCAATTCGAATGGTGTGTCCCAGTTTCGGACCACTAGATGAATTGGATCTATGCCCTTTGCTACATCTATCCTCCGTATATCTCATCGTATTCTTGATACTTGGAGAGTGCTTCCACGAGTAGAGCGACACGTGAGTCCCCTATACAGACCGCACCAAGAGAGGGTCTGTCACTTTCCATAGTTTTCAACAGAACAATCAAAAACGCGCTGGCGAACAGAGCGTCTACTCCCCCCAGCGTGATGCCAAGAGCGGTTTTTCGCGCCCCAGAGAGGGTGAGGGCTCCATCGACAGTCCTCAGAGGTGATATTCTGTGAGTCAACAACAGAGTGCCGACAACGTCTCAATCGATGATATCCCCGTCGATATCGACAACACACAATCAGAAGATATCGGTCCCGCCGACGTCCCCAAGGAAATCGAGTCCATCACCCGCGGGCTAGCCAGTGAGCAGCCGCCGACGAACCCCATAGTGGTTCTCAAAGCGGCCCGGTGGTGGTATCTACACGGCAAGGGTGGAGCTGATCCTGCGTTTCATTGGGCAATAGAGTGGGCCCGGCACCTCGCGACCGACACGCCCAGCGACATCAATCAGTTCGACGAGTTCCTCGAGTATCTCGTCACAGTCGGCTTTGCGGACGATACAGCCGAGCTTCGATAGCGTTCCTCGAGGGTTGTTCATCCGCCCCTGAGGGGTGCGGCGCGTTCTGAACTGGCGAAATCGCGTTCATCCGATTCAGTGACCACCATGTCCACGACCAGAGACTCGTCGGTCTCCTTCGACCAGACCGACACGCGATCCGACGAGATGAACAGTACCATCGAACAGTGGATCGACGACCTCGTCGCCGGTGTCGACGACGCACAGGCCAGTGCCGAGTTCCAGGAGTGGCTGGACATCCAGAGCCGGTTCCACGACTACTCCTATCGGAACACGCTGCTGATCAAGCGGCAGTACCCCGACGCGACAAAGGTCGCCGGCTACCGGACGTGGCAGGAGGACTTCGATCGGCACGTCCAGGAAGGGGAGTCAGCCATCTGGATCTGGGCCCCGATCATCACCACACAGTGTCCAGAGTGTGGGAACTCGCCAAGCTACCACGAGGACAGCGACTGTGAGTACGACGAGACACCACCCGAAGACTGGTCCGAGGGCCTCGTCGGATTCAAGCCTGCGCCGGTGTTCGACATCTCTCAGACCGAAGGCGAACCGCTTCCCGACCTCGACACAGAAGCAACCGGGGACGCCGGCGACCTCGTTGCTTGGCTGACCGGTGCCGCCGACGAACTCGGCGTCACGGTTCGCATCGTCCCCCAAGCGGAGTGGACCCACGGCGAGGCGAAGGGCATCTGTGAGCAGCTGAGCCTCGTCGACGTCCAGCCGCTCGTCGAGGTTCGCGACCGGGAGAGCGATGCCGATCTCGCCCGGACGCTGATCCACGAGTTCGCACACGCCCTGCTTCACTTCGACGTCGAGGACGACACCGAACGGTCGAAACGCGAGGTCGAGGCCGAGGCGGTCGCCTACGTCGTCGGCCGGTACTACGGGCTCGACACGAGCGGCTCAGCGTTCTACCTGGCCGCGTGGGAGTCAGAGGATCCCGAGATCGTTCGAGAGCGCCTCGCCCGGATCAGCACCACGGCTGAAGAGATCATCGACGCTCTCGACAGCGTGGCTTAACCAACATAGAGGGTTGTCCGCCTACTTTGTTGGTTAAGTTTTCAGTGCCCGCAGAGGGGCGGAGGCACTCACCGGAGACCACGACCGATGACCGAGAGATACCTCTCTACCGTTCTTGAGGAAGCAGAACAGATCGCAACCCACCACGAACAGGTCGCCCATTCGACCGAGAATGCAGCCCACGAGTATCTGCGGTACGCGGTGCTGAAACTGCTCGAAGAGGGACCGTCCGATCCGGACAGTACACTCCCGCGAATCGACGATGTGACCGTCGGATACGGGCAGGATACGGCGATGTTCGAGAGCTGGCACACCGACGTCGAGTGGTGGACGACAGTCCCTCCGCAGGAGGAGTGTACGCGCTTTCGGATCTTCTACCCCACCGAGTACGAGTCAGTTCCGCGCCTCATCGTCGACGTGATGAGTGCGCTTGGGGCGTGGCGGGTCTGGACCGGGCGCGCTGTCGACTGCGGGTCCTACGACCATCGCGAACGGCGTGAAGTCCACTTCCTGTGGCCGCAGGGCCACCCGGTCGAGGACCTCCTTCAGGAGCGAGTCCACGGGCCTGACGCCGTCGCGCCGGATGGCGGCTGTACAGGAGACGTTCGCGATCGGATGGTCGCGTCAGCGAACGGTGGGCAGGTCGACGATCTCGAACCCCGTACCCGTCGCGCGGTCACCGAGGAGATGTCGGTCTCGTTGCTAGAGAAGGGCGGTCGGTACGAGGTCCAGTCGGCGTCCGGGAACCGCTACGAAGTCGACGTCGTCGGCGAATACTGTACCTGTCCAGACTGGCAGCAGCGCTCCCCCGCCGGCGGATGTAAGCACCTCCGTCGCGTCGATCACGAAATCAAGCGTGGCCGAGTCCCGCGACCGGATGGCAGACTCCCGGCCGATGCGGACGGAGTCTGATTAACCAACAGACCACCCTCTTCATCACCTACGTTGGTTAACGCAGACAGTTACGGGTCCACTGCCGTCACGGGAGCTCTTCTGTGACGTCGACGAGTTCCTCCTCGGTCTGCCAGCGATACAGCCGTCCCTCTTGCTCGAACAGCTCGAAGACGCCGTCCTGCATCCATCCGAAGGGGTGTTCCTCGTCCTCGTACACCCGCTTGAGGACGTGGCTTTTCTCGAAAAACTCCGTCGTGCCGACGAGGAGGCCCTGTTCGACGAGGAAGTCACTTGGTTCCTTCTCGGCGACGCCAACGAGGTAGGTGACGATGTCGGCAATCAGGCAGAACTTCTGGATGCTGTTGTCCCACTCGCCACGGATATCGACCATCCGGAAGGCGTAGGCGTCCTGCCGGCGGTTGAGCCGGTCGACCACGAGGTTCAGCCGCCGAATCGGCTCCCGGTCGTAGTTGCCCAGCACGAAGTACGAGCGTTCATTCTCGTAGACGGGGGTCAGTTCACTCAGGGCGTGGAGGATCTCCTCGTTGTCTGCCAGCGAGATCTCTTCGTCGTCGAGTTGGTCCTTCGCACTGGTGAGGACTTCTTCAGGGACGGGCGGCTCCTCGTCGGACATATATGGCCCCTCTCAGCGTCGTGCGATATGATTTACGGAGTAAATCACCAGCTTAGTCAGGTGTGGTTTAGTCCAGAGTGGTTTACTCAAGGGTAAACTACTTGCCGCCAGGCCGTGTATCGTGTCGTATGAGCACCGACCTGGGGACAGCTGAGGGGATGGAATCCCGCGAACTCGTCCACTTCGTCACCCAACAGACGCGGTTCGCGCTGATTAACAACATCCTCCAGCACCCCGACCAGCTGCCCTCGATGTACGAGCTTGAGGAGCTCAACCCCAGCGTGAGCGATGCCACCGTCTACAAGCACATCCAGAAGCTCATCGACGCCGGCATCGTCAAGGAGGTCGCCCTAGACGACGACCAGCGCCGGCAGGGCTACCCCTGGAAGTTCTACGGCCTCACGGAGGAAGGTCGGGAGTTCCTGGAGAACCACAACCTACTCGCTGCTGAGGAGACGCTCCAGCAGATCTACGACACCATCTCCGACAAGCCCGAGAAGATGGTCAAGTACGAGAACGCCCCCCGTCCGGACGGCGTCTAACGCCACGTCTATTTCTGAATAGTTTGCTATTCGTACTCTTTAACCCGTGACGAGACGATATCTAGTTAACCAACAAATCTATGCCGATACCCGTTTTGTTGGTTAACACGAGGCGACCGCTGATGTCCTACGAGCCACCGACGCCGCCGGCGGAACTTCCGACAGATATCGTCAACACACTCAACGGCTACTCGCCGGACCAGCTCCAGCACGTCGCGCGCTACGCCGAAGAGCTGGCAGAGCACAAAGCTCGCGAAGCGCGTCTCGAGGAGGAGTCGGAGGACGACGAGATCGACGAGCGGCCGGACGACCTTCCGGACGACGTCCCGTCAAAGGCCACGATCACGATCAAGGATATCAACGACAACCGCTACTACTACTGGCAGTGGCGGGAAGGTGACAGAGTGAAGTCGAAGTACAAGAGTCCAGTTAGCCCAGACGAGTAGCCGAAGCAGATACACACCCACTCCACGTGCCCGACGTGTCGAGAGATACACTCGTGACCAGGGGTGTGGTGAGCGACCGAACCGAGGGCTAGGCCAAGTCTTCCAGCCGGCTGTCCCGGAGGACAGATTTCAACACGATACCGGTGTCCTGAACCAGCCGGTGCTCGAGATAACTGCCTTCACCCCGTCCACCTCCGGTCCGAGTTGATTCAACGACCCCGAGGAACGCCTGCTCTTTCAACAGCTCGTAGACGCGGTGCTCGCTGAGAGTCTTCGCGTCAGCCTTCTCTGTCGTCGCCTGATACCGTTCGTAAATCCGGTTGGTCGAAAACCCGTCCTCGTTCGGATTCTCTTCGGTGAGCAGCGCGAGCGAATAGAGGATGAATTTGACCTGTGTCGTCGATCCACGGAGAAGCTCCTCGAAGCGATCGATTTCAGCCCACTCCTGAGCATCGCGAACGTGTTCCTCGACGACTGTATCGACGTTTTCTCGCTCGGCCAGTTCGCCGGCGTGACGAAGAATTTCGATTGCCTTTCTGGCGTCACCGTGTTCCTGAGCGGCTAAAGCCGCCGTCAGCGGAATCACATCACCAGAGAGAACGCCATCGTGGAACGCGTCCCGTCGGTGCTTCATAATCTCGCGCAGTTGATTCGCGTCGTAGGGTTGGAAGACGAACTCCTCCTCGCGAAGACTGGACTTGACGCGTTCGTTCAGCTGGTCGCGATACTCGATTTTGTTGCTGACTGCGATGACGCCCAGGTGGCAATCCGCTTTCCCCGATTCGCGAGCCCGCGAGAGCTGCATAAGAATATCATCGTCATCGAGTCGGTCCACCTCGTCGAGAATGATGATGACTGACTCGTAGGCAGTATCCAGAATCTCCCAGAGATAGTCGTAGTATTCACCGCTGCCAATCCCTGCGCGTGGAATATCGAAGTCAGTCTCGTCCGTCTCGTTGAGTGAACGAGTCACCGTCCTCGCGACGCGTGTCTGTGTGTTGTGCTGCGCGCAGTCGACGTAGACCGTGCCGACGGACACGCCGTTCGACTCCGCGGCTCGCCGGGCTCGTTCAGTGACGTGACGGGCAACGAGCGACTTCCCGGTTCCCGTTTTGCCGTAAATAATCACGTTGTTGGGCGGATCGCCACGAACGATCGGTCTGAGTTCAGCAGCAACGGCCTTGATCTCGCCATCCCGGCCGACGATACGGCCGCTTTCAGGGACGTGGCCAACCTTCAGCAGCTCCTTGCGAGCGAAAATGTTGGCGCGGTCGGGGTCGTCTTCATCAAAGTCAAAGAGGGGATCGTCAGCGGGATCCTCGTAGCGGCCGTCGAAGTCAGAGAGTTGGGACGGTTCCTCAGCCATCAATATCAGACATCGCGGATGGGACCTACTTAATGATTTGGCTACCTCGACCAGAGTGTAAATCGGGCTATGGTCGTCTTCTGATGTTTTGTCGCTGGCGTATCATCCTCACAAAGGGTCGAGTCGGTCCCGAGTGAAATCGGACTCGGAGCGAGAGTTACCCACGCAGACCGGCACCCCCAATCCAGAGTGAAAACGCCAGACTGGAGCGAGTTTGACACACCCCTGGTCAAGAGTGAATAGCCCTCCATCCGGGAGCAGCGTACCCGGTTGAGACGACACCCCCCGTCCAGAGTGTATCTCCCGAATCGGGGAATCAATCATTTCTATGAGAGGACACATCGGCCCTGGACGTCTGACGCACGGCAGACACCCCTCGTCCAGAGTGAAAGCACTGGTGTGACGAGCTGGAGTGGAGTGTGAACCTCGAGTGATGCTGACGAGCGTTCGTCGGCACCCCAATCAAGAGTGAAGACGCAGGTCAGATCTCCAGCCGAAGCAAAGCAGGGTACAATCGGAACTGTCGGGATCGGGTGTCTTGATTCCGATTGACGAGGGAGATCGGGAGATACCAATCCCGATTTCGGCTTTGATGCTGCTTCGCAGGTTGGCGAATAGTCAGAATGACGATTGTTCCTTCAACGTCTCATAATACACGGACGACGGAATCGAGCCCCCACACCCCTCGTCCAGAGTGAAAGGCCACGAGAGTCCCTCGGTTGGCCGGGCGGAAACCACACGACGAGTCGGCTAGCAAGTACCGAAATCACAAGACGTGAGACGAGTATGCCCCGAACAGCAGTTGGCACACAGTCGAATTTTCCCAAACATACCAATCTTCATAGTATTACCTAGAGGTTTTATTACTACCTACCTCCTACCACTCTCCAAGTGCATTCGGCACACAGAAGAGGACGAAGGCGGCATTCGTCCGGGTGGTTTCGAACCGCTGCTCGTGTTTGCTGTTCCATTTCTTCCGTGTTCTCTCGTCTCAGGCTGTCTTTCCGTGATTCTTGCTGATCTCCTCCCACGAGAACCCCCGTTTCCCGTGGACCTCACCGCACTCTCCTGATTGGTTTTCACTCTGGACGAGGGGTGTGTGGGCGAGGTATTCTCTCCTGCTCCCTTCCGTGTCTCCACTCAGCATTAACCAACAACTCTCGCGATACCTCGATAGTGTTGGTTAATCCTTCTTAATCTCGGTGAAGGCGGTCAAGTCCGTTTCCCGAGTTTCCGCGATCTCGCGTTGAATTTCTGTCCGATCCCAGCCAAGCGGTGCCAGCACACTCTCGACAGCTCTGATGAGCTGCGTCTCGTAGTACGACGCATCGTACGACTCTATCTCCTCGTGGGCTAACGCGACCCGCTCTCGCGAGCTTTTCTCGTCGTCGACAACTACGTACTCGATATCCTGTCCTGGGTGGATGGCGAGATCCTGGTCCCGAGCCCGCTTCAGCGCCGCCACGTTCTGTGTGTTCTGCGTGTACCCTTCCAGCGGCTTGGAGACACGATTCCGTTCGACGAGCTGCTCGACCGGCACCGTTCCAGCGTGGAGGCACTTGATCGCGTCCTGAAGACAGTCGAGGACGGCATCCGGTGACCGCGTGGCATCGAGCTGGTCGAGACAGTCCCGCTGGACGTCCTCAATGAACGGTGGGGTTGAGCGCTGCCGGGCTTCGATACCGCGTATCTTGAAATCATCGTCGCCGGCGACCTTCCCGAAGTACTTCGTCAACGCGCCGGCGTCGCTATCGCGCTGCGGCACGAACGCCACCCAGTCGTAGTGGGCTTCGTGTTCGAGCCGGATCTCGACCTCTTCCGTGATCGCCGTCGCGAGTGCTTTGAGGTCCTTGCGGTCATTGTCATCGACGTCAGGGTCCGGGGTCACCCAGATGGAGTCGACGATGCCGTGGACGACCCGCCAGCCGCCGGCTTCCAGCCGCTGTTTCGCCGTCAGCAGAATCTCGCGGGCAAACGCGTTGATCGCTTCGTGACACTCGATGCGGCCGAACTTCGAGTTGCTGAACCCTTGATAGCCGAAGCAGGCGACGAGGATCCATTTCAGCGCTCCCGACCGCCCCTCGAGTTCCGCCAGCCGGTCCTCGTCGGGGTCGTCCCGTTCCTTCTCGCGACGGATAGCCGCCTTGATCTCGTCGCGTGCGTCGATGATCGGCTGCAGAACGTCGACGAGGTAGCCCCGGTCGTCGCAGATCGAGTATCCGAGGCTGGGGACGTCGTCGCGGTCGCTGTGGCAGCTACATCGGATGACGTCCGGCGAGACGTTCCGCGTACAGATGATGTTCGGAAACAACGAGGAGAAGTCGAGTTCGTGGACGTTCTCGTGGAGGCCGACCTCGGGCGCGAAGATGAAGCCGCCACGGTCGGCGTCGTGAAGCGTCCCTATCGGTTTGTAGAACTCATGTCGCCAGGAGTTCCACGGGACGAGGACGCCGCGGTCGTGGGCCTCGCAGATCTGGATCGCTGTGAGAACGTTCCCAATCGATGCCCACGCGAGCTCCTGGACGGGCTTGTTCGAACGCGACACGAGGTCGAGGACGCCGTCGAGGTTTGTCTCTCCGTAGAAGAACGTGTTCGACTCGTCGATGATCGCCCGGCCGGGCACGTTGTACCGTGCTGGGGAGTGACCGACGCGACCGTAGCTCGAGTACGTCGACCGGCTTGCAAGCTGCTGGTAATCGACGTCCGGCCACCGACTCAGCGAGAAGTCGTCGACGCCGGCGTCCGTTGCCATCTCGTACAGCGTCGGGACAATTTCGCTCGTCGAGCAGACTAGGACGTCCGGATCGTGTGCGTCGAGCGCTGCCTGTACGTCGGTCAGGATATCCGTCGGCGAACCAGTAACGGTGTCGCCGGCGACGGACAGCTCCCCATAGACGTCGTTGCTCGTTTCGGTCACCGGGACGCTGAGCCGGAGCGTCGACAGCTCGCTCGCCGGCGTCGGATCGGCGCGGGTCTCTAGACAGTACCGGAACTCTCGCGAGAAGTCGACGTTGAAACAGGCGAGATCCCCAACTGGATAGTCCGACAACTGGCGTGCCTGCCGGGCGAGAGGGGTGATGCGGTCGATGTGGGCGACGTCGACGGCGAGGACTGTCTCCTCGTCCCGTCGAAAGCCTGGACGTCGCGCACCCATTTCGGTCGCGACGACGTCCGGGTGCTGATCGTACACGGACTGGAGCGTCGTGAGGTCGAGGTCGGCATCAGGATCGCGAGCGGCGACGTAGAAGCGTGGCGTGTAGTCATCGCGCTCGGTCGCGACGGCGCCGTCGGCGGTTGCCTCCCACTCCAGGACGCGGCCGTCGTCCAGGAAGTCGATGCTGAACGGCATCGTCACGGGTTCGCGTCCGATGGAGCGGCTTCCTGGTCATCGCTTGTTGTGACCGCGGCTTCGAGCTCCTCAAGGCGTTCTTCGTGGTCGTCGAGTCGGGCCTCCTGTTCGAGATCCATGCTGAGCAGCGCCGGCAGGAGCGGATTCTGGTGGTTCAACAGTCCGCTCGCGTCGGCGTGCTCCCGGGCGTACTCGAACAAGCGATCGAACCGTGGCTGGTCGCGACGCCGCAGTGCCCGCCGGAACTCTGACCAACGCTCTTCGATGGCCCGGAGCGCATCCCGATACGTCGGGTTCGTCCGCCCCATCGCTATCGGCCTCCTGTCCCGGTCGCCGTCCACGCATCGAGCAAGGGATCGGCGGTTGCCGCCACGGTCTCACCGTCAGCTGTGACCCCCGTGCCGACACCCTCCGGGGTCGGCGTCGACGGCGCTGGTGTCGTCGGTTCCATGCCGACCTGCGTGGCGCGTGCCGCGAGCAGCTGCCGCCAGTACGCGAACGTCGTCTGGTAGTACGCGCCGTCGTCGACGGGATAGACGAGCGTCTCGAAGTCCTCGCCGACGACCCGTGGCCCCATTCGCGTCTGCTCACACTCCAGGTGGTGGTCGGCGACCGTCGCGACCGGCGCCGTGAAGTCGTCGCGCTGCGCCCGGGTGACGAGCACCGGGATGTCGTATCCGTCGGCGTAGGTCGCCAACCGGGCGAGGGTTCGGGCCTGGAGGGTTTTCGCGTGAGTCTCGCCGAGGGTATCGTCGGCGCGGTACTGGGCGTCGACGGCTGGCGCGACGATGAGGGCTGGCGTGTGGGGCGATGCGTCCTCTTTGCGACTTGGTGCCCGTCGACCGGCCGCCCCGGCGTTGGTGGTGGACATCTGGATCGACTTGTTCACCGCTGTCGGGAGATCACAGACGGCGCCGTAGTGCTGGTAGGCGGTAAATCCGCGGGCGACGTGGATTCCGTTGAGCAACCGCTGACTGGGCGCGATCTGGGCGAGTGTTGTCGTCGTCGCGTGTCCGTTTGCGTCGACCCAGAAGGCGGGCCCGTCGTACAGGAGGAGATGGTCGAGCACCAGCGACTGCAGGATCGGGACGCCGCGGCCTCCCTCGATGTCGAGCAGCGTGATCCCGTTGTCGAGTGACGGCAACAACATCTCGTCCGTAGTCGGATCGGCCTGGTCAGCAAGGGACCGATTGCGGTCAGCCCCCCGTGTTGGCTGGTCCACCGCCAATCGGTTCGACGTTGAATGTTCTCCCATACTCGACCAGTTGTCCACGTTCCCGATAAGCCGCGGCGTGGCGCTTCCGCGTTTCATGGAATGTACGAAATAGATGGTGTCTCGCCCTCAGTCGGGTGTTTTTGGTGACGATTGAGTGTTTCCGAGATCGTTTCCACAATCAGATTTGACCGAGGTGACGAAATTAACCAACATATTGGTGTGATGGGCCAGAATGTTGGTTAAGATTGAGTATCGACTTTGGAGCTACTTCGGCGTGGTTCTGTTTTTGTACTACTCCTTTTCTCGCCAGACGAGATCAAAGTGGCCAAGAATTAGGTCAACGGTGAGGTTGAACCAGTCGACCGCTGTCGCTGTGTCGATGACAGGGACTGGATCGTCAGTAGGGTGAATGATATCATGGCGCTGCTGAAGAAATGTCTGAAACTGGTCCCATTCATCGAAGTACGGACCATCGTGGGCAGTAAGGGTGATTCCGGATATGTCGTCTAGTGCATCCTTGGCTAAGTCTTTTCGACGAAGCTTGTTACGGCTTTTGTACTGTTTAACTGCATCAATAGCCGCGCTGTGGTCCTTTCCCTGCCACCGATAGTAGAGGTATACCTGACGGTAGAGACAATTATCGATTGCAGAGACTAGAAGGGGTCCGGCAGCAAGCGGGTTTTCACGGTTAATAGCCGCCTTAGCTTCGCGAAGTAGTTTGATCCAGGGTGGGTCAGTTCCTTCGGTTTGGAGAAGATTCTGTTGGTAGATTAGGGTGATTTCGTCGCCTGCCGTGACCTCATCTTGCTCGGTTTCGTCTTTGCGGAGGTTCGCAGTAATCAGGACTTTTCGCGGTGCGACTTGTGTGATTGAGACGAGGAGGATATCGGCCAAGGTGGCCCTAGTAACCGAGTTTTCATGGGTATCAATCGGTAGCCGGTCGTCTTCGTTGACATTAGCACGCTCCGCACCTTTTAATATGAGTGAACCGGGCTCGATCTCGTACCCAGTGTATAGATTGCTAAGGGTGTGTTCGGATGTTTCACCGACGGTCACGTCCGTATAATTCAGTCCTTGACTGCCCCCAATACTGAACGGGTACGACCGATATGATTCTCCAGTTTCAGCAACCTCCTCAAGACAGATCAAGAAAGCATTCTCGGGGAAAAACCAGGCACTACAGACCGGACACTGCATATAGCTATTCGGAGTAATACTACTGTGGGATATGTTCCGCCGTTCTAAGTGCCTGAACAGCTGAATGATGCCGAGTCTCTGTTTACACTGCGGACAGGTGAGATTCGTTCCACCTGCCTCTGCATCGAACGGTAATCGAGATGCGATGGACATCTATTTCTCTCCTCTTGGACCTGCTCAGTTATAAACCGACACAGGTAGAAATCCAGAAATAAGACCCTCAGGCCAACGAAACACCACACCACGAATACTCAGGTGTCGGTGAGTCCAGTTTGGCAGGACACGGCACTACGATCACTGCATCGGCGACGCCGCTGCAGAATCGACGAGAGAGTACTCTCGATCCCGGCTCGTCCCCTCCGCCTCGAGGAGGTTGTACTGCTCCATCTTCGAGAGGTACGTGCGGATAGTCCGCTTCGTCCGGGGGTCGTCGACCTCCTCGGCATACTGCTCGTGAATCTCGCTGGGTCCGATCGGGCCGTGGTCGCGGACGATATCGTAGACGACCCGCTGATGGGGGGTAAGTGAATCGAGGCTCTTCTGTTTGATTTGGGCCCGGGCATCCTCGGCGGCGTCTAGGAGTATGTCGTCGGTGATCCGCTCGTGGTTCTCGCGGTCAGCCTTGCTGGCCGCTGTTCGAAGGATGCCGATTGCGAGACGGGCGTCGCCGGCGGCCGCGTCGGCAATCCGGTAGAGCTGGTCGTCGGTGATGACGTCCTCATCGAGGCCCCACTTCGCGCGAGCACTCAGGATGTCGTACAGCTGCTCGTCGTGGTACTTGTCCATCCGGACGTGTTCGCTGGAGCGCAGGCGACTCACGAGGCGATCGTCGACGCGGCCGAACAGTTCCTCTTCCTTGTTCGCGATGCAGATGATCGCGAACTGCGGGAGGCTGTGAAGGTCGTAGATGACGCTGGGGTCTTCGAGCTGGTCGACCTCGTCGAGGATGACTACCGTTCGCGGGCCGTCATGTTGCTGGAGGCGATCGACGAGTTCGTCGTGGGGCGTCGACTGTCGGTGGATGTCGATAGTAGCGCCGAGGTCGTCGAGGATTTGGTAGAGCGTCCGGAATCGGGTGTAGTTGCGCCAGCAGTTGACATAGGTGGTCTTGACGTCGAGGACCTCTTCGCGGAGCCGTTCGGTGACGAACTTCGAGATACAGGTTTTACCGGCACCGCTGGGTCCGGTGACGATGGCGGTATCGGCGGGTTCGCCGTTCGTGATTGGTTCGAGGACACTGGAGAGGTGGTTGACTTCGGCGTCGCGATGCTCGACTTCTCGAGGAACGAATCCGGCGCGGAGCACGCGAGCATCGCGGATCATCTTCTATAGCTGTTCATATTTTCCGTCCTGATTATAAAGCGTAACCGGGTCGTTTCCGGAAAAGCAAGATCTGGATACCGAAAACATTCTCATCCGGTCGCTGCCCCGTGGTTCCACAACCAGAAATCCCTGTTTCCGGGAAAGACCAGAGATTAGTTCAGTAACATTCCTTTATTTGGACAAGCATCAAGTAGGCCTCGGTTAGAACATAAGAGCATGCCAATCTCCGACCTCCTGACTCCTCGTGAAGAAGTTCAGGAAGGCAGATTTCAGGGAGTTCTCCAAGCTCACAAGGTAGGTGGCTCAGAGGACCGACTGGAAAACGACCCTTCCCGCCTGCTCTCCATGACATACCCGTCGAACGCCTTGGAAACCGCGTTCGACCACGTCGACAACAAACTCCGGAGCCGAGATAGCCAAGGAGGAATCACGCTCACCGGCCCCTACGGAGCAGGTAAATCCCACGGCCTGCTAACCCTCTACCACCTCTTCAACAGCCCGGATATCGGCCAGGAATGGCTCGACGAATGGGAGATCGCTCTCGACGTCCCGGACTCTGCAGAAGCAACTATCCTCTCTACCAGCGAGACCGACGCCGACCATATCTGGGAACCGATCTTCGAAGACCTGGGACGTGAGGATATCTCGGAAGATGTCAAGCGCTACGTCACGACCGATCATATCGAGGACCTCTGTAGTGACAAGCCGGTCGCTATCTTTTTCGACGAGATCGAAACGTGGTGGGAGTCCTTCAGCGACTCAGAAGACGAGGAACTGGTGGAACGCAACGAGTTCTTCATCCAGAACCTGCTGGAGGTAGCGAATGACCCTGACGAGGACTTGTTCGTCTTCATCACGCTCCTGGACAAGAGCGACGACTTCAAGCGGATTCTCAACAGGACGAACCCCTACGCTGTCGACCTGAACGCTACAGGGGACCGGGAACGGATAATCCTCCACCGCCTCTTCGAGACCCGGCGCGAGGAGCTGGACGAGAATAAGGTTCGGGATATCGTTCAGAACTACGTCGAGAACTACAGCTACCCCATCGAGATCGAGGAGGAGAAACGGTATGAGAATCGGATGGTCGAGACCTATCCGTTCCATCCAGAGCTTCTAGATCTGCTCGACAATCTATACGAGGGCGGGAAGGAACGGCAGAACGTCCGGGGAGCGATGAACGTCCTCGCAGACACGGTCCGCAGGCTGTACCAGGAGACAAATCTCATCATCACCAGCGACATCGAAGCAGCTGCGTTCCGGGGGATCAACCAGACCCTATTCAACCGGTACGTCTCCGATCTCGATTCAGTCGAGGATATCGACTACGGTGAAGAGTTGCTGAAGACTATCCTCTTATACACTCTGGACGAGCGGTCCCAGATGGCCTCCGTCACCGAGTGCCTGCTTGGAACCTACAAGCCAGGGAAGAACTCGGTGTCGAAGCTTGATATGTCCCTTCAGAACCTGTACGGCACGGCTCACTACCTTGACCGTGACGAACAGAAGACCAACTACTACATCACCGAGGATCCGAAGCTCACCGCTCTCGTAACCCGGGAGCAGGAACGGGTTTTGGACGGGGACAGGGAAGCTATCGAGGAGAAGCTGGCCGAGGTCGTCAGAGATGATGTCTGGGACGGAGGTGTGATCGTCTACCCTGAGGATGACGTCTCGGACTCGCGGGATATCTCCGTCGTGGTTATGCTGGATTACCTGTCGAATGGGGCCTTGGAGAAGAAGCTGAACGGTTTCTTCGAGGGCCGAACCTACCAGAACACGGTTCTCTTCGTCACGCCGAACCAGAAGATCCGGCAGGATGACGACCTTATCAGCAAGGCCGCACGGGTGCTCGGTGCGGAGAATCTGAGAGGGAAAGTCGACGACGAGCAGGGAGAGCTGGAGAAGATCATCCGTGACGAGCGCCGGGAGCTCCGGAACGAGCTTGAGGACAACTACGGCAGCTGGGTGAAGTGGACTGATTCAGGAGGCGGTCTCCGGATGAGGAAGAAATCGGTCAGCCCAGATGTGGAGGACGTGAAGAGCAAGGTTGGCCGTGACAAGACGTACATCGGCGAGAAGATCGTCGACGAAGTTCAGGACGCGGAAAACGGCGTCAACGTGGCCTCGATGCTCAACGACTTCCGCCAGTTCCGAAGGATGCCCGTGGTCCTAGAGGACAGTGCGTTTTACTCCGCTCTCGGCCAGCTCTACCGTGATGGGAAGATCATCTTGGAGAGTGACCGGGCGAAGTTCTACGCTACTCAGAAAGGCGATCCGCTACCGGACTTGGACGATGATCTGACCATTCACCACCCGGATAACCTTGACGAGTCAGTCTACACGGAGACGGAACCTGAGCCAGAGCCTGACCCAGACACCACTGGTACTGGAGGGGTTACGACAGGTAGCAGCATCGGGACCGGAGACGGAACAACGACTACTGTTGGGCAAACCGAGACTGAGACAGGTAGTGGAGGAGAGACCGTCAGCACCGAGACGGAGACAAAGACAGTACAGCTGGAAGGGAACAGCCCCCGTGTTCTGCGAAGCGTAGCCGAATCTAGGGTCAACGCAGACTCAGACACTGCTACCCACATCGATCTCTCCTACGATTTAGACGACCTCTCGAAGGAAGAGCTGATCGAGTTCCTGGAACAGCTTCCAAGCGCCATCCACATCGACGCCCAGGTGGTGATCGAAAGTGAAGTTCAAGACTGAGGCCCTCACCGACCTCGTCGAAGCCGAAGACCCTGTCAACTCAGTCTGGCAGGCAGTCTGGAATATCTGGGCTCCACCAGGAGACGATATCGGCTCACATTACAGCCGTGAGCCGCAGATGGTGGAGTACGAACGCCTGCTTCTTGACGTCTACAGCGAGTTTTACACAGACATCCTGACCGACAAGTGTGTGAACGAGGCCTCCATGAACGTCCCTGAGGACGGGACACTGATTATGATGGACTCGATGAGTGTCCGGGAGGCCTCTCTGTTCGTACAGTTCCTGCAAAGTGGAGACAGTGATCTGTCCGTCGGCTACTCCTACTCGACCGTCCCGTCAGAGACTATGCCTTTCCGGGAACGAGTAGGTTACTCCGACCTGAAGAAGGAGTACAAAACTGCGAGCGTGAAAAGCCAGGAACCATCACTGGACGGTGACGAACGGATAGTCTGGTGCCGTTTCCCTGACGCACTTCTCGAAAACATCCAGGAAGGGAAAACGAAGCTATCCTCGATCGAGGAGATGTACGAGAAATCGGAGACAGCCCTCCGAAACATCATTGCCCAACTTGATACGGATACACTGGTCATCACCTCGGATCACGGCTACGCACGGTTGGACTCCGGCCACACTTTCCAGATATCGGATCGGCAGAAAAACCGGCTTCAGGACACCTTCAGCGGACGCTTCGAAAGCGTCGGAGAGGTCAACGCGGACGACCTCGTAGAGGAAGGCCTTGTTGTCGAGGCTGACGGATACTATATGCCTCTTGGACGGTACACCTGGCCCGCAGGAGGGAAGTACTCCAATTTCCAGCACGGAGGCCTCAGCGTTTCTGAATGTATCACTCCGCGAATCACAGTAAACCTCTAAAATCCAGCTATGAGCAAAGACAACAGTAGTCGTCGACCTATCGAAATTTCATTCCCGATCGAGGAAGTCAACGAGATCGCGTCGAAAGAAGGCCACGCCAAGCGGTACTACCGTCCGGTGTACACGATGCACAAGTACTGGGCCAGGCGGCTGGGCTCAGTTTTCCGCACAATGCTCCTGTACTCTCTCGCAGAAGATGAGATACATATCAAGGAGAACGGACAGGAGAGCCTTGAGGAGCTGCCGGACGTTGACTGGGATAACCCTGAGGCCTTGTGGGAGTACTACCTGGAAGATGTCGACTTCGACGGCAAGACTGTTCTGGACCCGTTCATGGGCGGCGGGACAACCATCGTCGAAGCCCTGCGGATGGGATGTAACGTCATCGGCAGCGACCTCAATCCTGTCGCCTGGTTCACCGTCAAGAAAGAGATCGAGCCGGTCGACATCGATGACCTGCAGAAGGCCTACGACGAGATCTATGAATCCGTCGGTGAGGAAATCCTCGAATACTACCAGACTCCATGTCCGGACTGCGACGATATGGCGGACGCGATGTACTACTTCTGGGTCAAGGAAATCGAGTGCCTGAACTGCGGCCATGACGTCCCCCTGTTCAAGAGCTACTACTTTGCTAACTCCCGTTCCTCCAAAGACAGCTACAAGAACGTTCTCTGCCCGGACTGCTGGACCGTCCAGCAAACAGACGACCACAGTACCGAGACGAAGTGCGTGAACGAAGACTGCGGTAACAAGTTCATGCCCAAGGAGGGAACCGCTTCAGGTCAGAACTATACTTGTCCTGATTGCGGTGTCCGGAGCAAGATTATCGACGCCACGAAGCGGTTCGGGAAGCCGGACTCCCAGATGTACGCGGTTGAGTACTACTGCAGTTCCTGCGACGATAAAGGATACAAAGATCCCACTGATCACGACTTAGAGCTCTACGAAAAGGCCAGCCAGGAGCTGGAGGAAGAATGGGACGAGCTTCCGATCCCGGAGCAGGACCGGTACCAGGGCAGCAGCGACCGTGCATGGAACCACGGCTACCACAAGTACCACCAGATGTTCAACGACCGGCAGCTGTTGCTGCTGGGCCGACTCCTGAACGAGATCGACGATATCGAGGATCAGAATGTGAAGGAGTTCCTGCTCACCACGTTCTCCGCCATGCTGGAGTCGAACAATATGTTCTGCATGTACAATCGCGTGGCGAACAAGCTTGAACCCATTTATAACTACAACACGATTATCGCCCGCCACACACCCGTTGAAGGCAATATCTGGGGAAGTGATTACGGACGTGGCACCTTCAAGGGGATGTTCGATAAGACGAAGGCCGCGAAGGAATGGTGTCAGAGCCCGGTCGAGAAGTACATCGATGAGGACGGAAACTCACAGGACAAGCAGATGCAGACTCCTGTAGAGGGTGTTCTGGTAGACGATGCGTCCGAACTTGGGGGGACAGGGAACGCTATGCTCCGCTGCGGAACATCAGAGTACCTGCCTATCGAAGATAAGTCCGTGGACGCGATCATCACGGATCCTCCGTACTACGACAACGAGATGTACGCCGAGCTCTCTGACTTCTACTACGTTTGGTTGCACCAGGTTCTCAGCGACACCTACGATCACTTCCAGGGAGAACGGACGCCCAAGAAGAGCGAGGCCGTTGTCGATCCTGCCAAAGACGTTGAGGACAAGAGAACCGAAGAGCACTACATCGAGACTTTGACCAACGTCTTCAACGAATCTCGTCGAAAACTGGCCGACGATGGCATTATGGCCTTTACCTTCCATCACAAGGAGACCGAGGCCTGGGGTTCAACGCTTCAATCTGTCTTGGATGCTGATTTCTACATCAGCGCTCTCTACCCTGTGAACAGCGAGACCCGAGGCGGTACACGGCACGGCAGAGCCACCGTGGACTACGACACAATCATCGTCTGTAGAAAACGTCAGGAAGACCCAGAGGAGGTCTCTTGGAAGTCCCTTGAGGACGACATCTACTTCCGGGCAGAAGACGAGATCGACCGCTTAGAGCAGGCTGGACGCCGCTTAACTGGCGGTGATATCTTCGTGGTAGCGATGGGAAAGTGCCTGGAAATCTTCTCAAAGCATTACCCGAACGTCACCCGAGACGGAGAACAGATGGACGTCGTCGAGGCTGTCGACGCCATCAAGGAAATCGTCGACGAGCAGCTCCTTGAAGAACGGTTCCAGATCCTCAGCGAGGAAATGGACCCGCTCAGCGCTGTCTACCTGACCCACGTACTCGGACGGGGTGAGGAA
Source organism: Haloplanus salinarum (assembly GCF_009762275.1). Classification (NCBI taxonomy): domain Archaea; kingdom Methanobacteriati; phylum Methanobacteriota; class Halobacteria; order Halobacteriales; family Haloferacaceae; genus Haloplanus; species Haloplanus salinarum. Next base: position 194,294 of record NZ_CP034344.1, read on the forward strand.
CTGTCCTTCAATGCTCTCAATAAAGATCTCCGGCAGAGAGGTGTCGACGTAGCAGAACTGGTCCACGAAGACCTACTGGAGCAGCAGGGAGACGACCTCGTCATCCTCAACCCTCTAGAACGGGCCGACCGCCTGGAGAACAAGAACGAGCCGCTCGCTATCGACAAGGCCCACTACCTCTACTACCTCTTCGAGACAGACCAGTTAGCGAAGAAATTCGGCCAATGGACAGACGAAGCAGCAATCAATGCTCTACGGAGACTCTCTGAAATCGAAGGAAATGACGACTACGATGATATCGCGGAGTACGTGAAGGAACAGTCAGACACCCAGCTGGAGATCGAAGACTTCAGCTGACCCTGTATCGCCCCGCGGGGACGGGGCTTTTGAGATTACTTTTATACCAATTGCCAGTTTACGGACTGCTAGAACCGGATGAACTTCGATATTGGCTATCACGTCGTCGACGAGGAGACCTTAGAAGACGGCGATAGGTTCGAGGAGAAGATGAGCGTAGTAGAGTTTCTCCGTCGAGTCGACGATATGAGCGATCTTCCCTATGATATTGCGGTCTATGGTCTCGACAGTTATCTTCGAGGTGCCGAAGATCCTGAAGAGATCAGCGAGTTTATCCACGATATCCTGGCGGAGCGCGTGAACTTCCTGATGACGAACAACCCCAGAGTACAGTTCGTGGTAGACAACGTGGAGTACTGGGACGAGCCTGTACTACCTGACGGCGCCGACCGAATCGAGCTAAATATAATTTTCCGGGGAAGCCTCGAACAGGTCGGGCCAGGTTGGTACTCCAGCAATCTGAACGTGACCTCATAGAACTGGCCCCATCGCTCTGTGGCGGGTCTCGTTGCTCTATTCCTGCGATTGTTCAGATCACCGGCCGGGGAAACTGCTATGAAGGAAGTATTATAATCAATCGTCGTCTACGCTTCGGTCGTGACTGAGTCTGTATTTCCGTTTCCAGGAGGCAAATCATATCTAGCCCCCTGGATTATCGAACATTTCCCTAAGCACAAGTGCTACGTTGAGGTATTTGGCGGAAGTGGAGCGGTGCTGGTCAACAAGCCCGAGAGCCATACCGAGGTCTACAACGACTTAGACGGCGACCTAGTCCAGTTCTTCAAGGTACTTCGGGAAAGAGAAGACGAGCTCGTTGAGTGGTTGAACCTGACGCCCTACGCAAGGGAACAGCACCAGGAATGGAAAGAAGACTTCTACTCCGGCGAAAGGCCTGACGACCCGATAGAGCGGGCAGGCCGATTCTTCTACCTCCGGTACTCCCAGTACGCCTCAAAATACCGGACAGCTTCGGGATTCGCGGGAGCCCATCAGAGAAACAAGGCCCGGAAGCTGAGAAACGCTGCGGAGAAACTCCACGAGTTTGCTGACCGATTCAAGAACGTCCAGATCGAGAATCTTGATTACGCCGAAGTGATTGATCGGTACGACAGCGAGGACACGTTCTTCTACTGCGACCCGCCTTACCTCGACGAAGGTGACGATCTCTACCGACACGAAGACGCTTTTGACCATGAACGGTTCGTCGACACTCTGACTCAAACCGAGGGCAAGTGGGCGGTATCCTACCAACGAGTCCCAGAGGGATTACAAGATTACATCATCGTGGAGAAAGGCCGCTCTCAGTTCATGAACAAGCAACATAATGATGAGACGCGCTCAACTGAGGTCACGGAGCGCCTCATCCTCAATTACGACCTCGATGAAGCTGGGAAGTTCGAGGTTGACGATACAGAGCAGACTACGCTTGACGGTCTTAACGACGACGAGTAAACATCCAGATGCTCTACTAAAGGTTTAAGTGTGCTCTATCAAACACTTTCTCAAGTCTACTCTCAATATCTGGGGTTTACTAACAAGTCTGTCAGTCCTTCTCAAAGGGATGTTTTGGGCTGTCTTCCCATCCTTTGATTTGGATGCCTGGGATGTTATGCTCTTGAATGATATCGGCGTGGCCGACGAATAGGCCTAATTCGAGTTCCGGACTCCTAAGAGGATCGGGGCTACTCCCGACATACTTATTTTGGCCATCACGATCCAACTCCATATCCTCACCTGGTCGTGCATAGGCACCGTACTCAAGAATTTTCTTCGTTCCCTCGATGACTGGGGGTTCGTATTCCTCATCCTCCAATACGATACTGTGTTTGACTTCTCCGATGAACAGGCGGATGAGGGTTGGATCGTCTGCTTCTGCGTCCAACTCTAATAGAACTATATCGGGAGTCTTGCGACCGCTTCCGGACTCTTGGCCGAATGCTTCGCTACGTATCCACCGGCGATGTTGGTGAACGTAGCCTACTCGCGCTGGATCACTCGTACCGAACTCGTCTGTTAAGGGTGGTTCAGGGGATGGATATCTTGGCTCGCGAATTGACAGAAGGTCATGAAAGTCGGTGCTGTCGTCGTAGGGATACTTACCTTCCCAATCGTTGAACAGGAGAAATTCGGAGTTATCGTGTTCCCACCGGGCTAAGAGTTCACCACGATAGTCTCCACTTGTGTCTCCGGTGAAAGGCTCCAATTGATTTTCGACTTGTTCAACTTGCTCGAGGAGTTTGAATATCCAATATAGTTCGTATACATCTGAGCCTTCTTCATTCTCTTCAGTGGGATGGAACAGGTCTAGACTGAGGAGACTCGCGGCGTACTCCCCGTGTTCGTCGAGCCAATCCGTGCCCAAACCCCGGTAGTATTCTAGCAGGGCAGCCGCTTCCCGATAGACCCGGTCGCGATCAGCTTTCACTTCAGCAATTTCCCGGTCAGTAACCGAGACTGTATTAAGATCTACTGTCTCAAAATGGGGGCTGTTCAGGATGCGATTTAGCTCCTGCCGATATTCGCCCTCAGGCCCCCATTCTTCAAACCAGGTTGGCCATTTACCATCCTCAACGACGTTACGATTGAAGTCTGTACAGATGGACAGGATTGTCGAGAGGACCGCAAACAGAACCCGATTCCGGGTCGAATAGGGCGTCTTTTCCCGCACGCGGCAGGCAAACTTCTGTGACCTTATATCGCCTGTCCGATAGCGATACTGAATAGTTTCACCCCAATCTATGTGACCACGGAGTGTACCATCTGTGATTTCGACACGCTGAGTGACCTCTGGATCGAGAGATCGGAGTCTAGCTGGTAATAGTGAAATAAAATCCAGAACACCGACTGACTCTCCATATTTGTCCCTAATCCCTGCTGTCTTCTCGATCGGAACAGATAGTTCTTCGCGGCGTTTGGTCGTTCGTGGCTCCCACTTCCCTGTGCGGAGGAAATGGTACGAAAGGATATCATCAAGACCACGAATGTTAACATTGGGATCAAGAGCCCGAGACCATCCCTCAATGTTGGTCACATCGCCGAGATATCCCGTCAGGTGCTCAGCACACTCTCTGACGATGTCCTCGGGTTCCGGAGCCGAGATACCGTTTCTACTCGCCATCTGTGGGTATCGCGATATCTAAATACTCTCTGGTAAACTCGTTCACTATATCACGATCGAAAAGTTCGTCATCTAGTCGACCCCCAATTTCACCTAATACATCGTCCATTTTGCTTGGCGGAAGACCATCGAGTTGTGGAAGTAGCTTCGCAACGGTGGCGTATTCGTAGTGGAGTTCTCCAGTTCGTTCTATGCCTGTAATAACTTGTTTAGCAAGGTCCTCAATCACACCTGGTCCAACTTTTTGATGTCGTTGAACCGCTGTCCATAGAATCGTCAGATCCTCTTTCAGGCGATTATCCAAGTCACTACTGACGTTCTCGATATCCTCTTCATCAGGATAACCTAAATCCCAGATTTCTAAGTATTCGTCAAGAAGGAACTCACCATCTTCCTCCAAGTCTTCGTCATCAGGGACCGGCACTTGGATGAACGCGAACCGACGCATGAAAGCCCGGCTCATCCGGTATAATGATGATTTATCGACAGAATTGATCGTCGCAATCAATCGCCAGTCTTCGGGGATATAATACGTATGTGAGTTCACTCGTGGCTCTGTAATGGCGTTGGGATTCCCATTCAGTTTGATCGGTTTCGAGGGTTCCTGAGTTGTATCATCGAACGGGAGTGTGACGTTGTTTCCTGTCAGCGCGGAGAACAGTGATCCGAAGGCCTTGTCGATGTTAGCTCGGTTTAGCTCATCGATTACCAGCCACTCGTTTTTTGCCTCAATACCACGGGCCCCTATGCGACTCTCATCCATGAATCGCTGAAGGAATAGGCCAGGGTGAAATTCGAGACCGCCGTCAGTTTGTGGACGATACCCACCAATCGTATCAAAGGTCGTCCAGTCGTCTGTTGCCGTCGCCATCTGGTAATTGTCAGCATAGTACTCAGCCACTTGTTCGGCAAGATCACTTTTTCCCGAACCAGGAGGACCCGTTAGGATGACGTGGTTCCCACTTCGAAGCGCAATATCTATTTGTTCGATTACAGTTTGGCTTCGCTCCTCGTCGGGGGGAAAATACAGGTCAATATCATCGGGTGTGCCGTCAACCTCTTCGAAGACAACCGGTTCCTTCCACAGATTATAGCTCTCAAAGTAGTGTCGTTCAATTTGGGATAACAGGGATCCCAGTGACTCCGGCAGCGTATTGCCGTCATTATCACCGTAAACCTCAGCCCGAAGTGAACTCATGATTGCGCTCTTACTTTTGTCTTGCAATTCTTGAACTCGCGAGATGGCTTGTTCCCGCCGCTCTTGTACGGATTTACGCCGATCCGTATTTACGAGATATTCATAAACGAGATGTTCCAGGCGTTGGGCTCGGTATTGATTGCTGGCCCAATTATCCTCCAGTACTTCATTGAGCTGTGTTCGGATCCACCGAATACGGTCACGCATCTGAAGAGCTTCATCAATACGATCCGGAGTTACTGTGATTACAGTCTCGCCTCCCCTATCACCGCGTTCTCTCAGTTCACGCGGTTGAATTGATATCCCATTCTCACTTCCTCTTTCAAGGGTCTCATCAGCTACGTAGGACTTGTGCGGAGCATTATCATCTCCTGTGTCGTAGTGTGAATAGACTGCATCGTCCCAGAAGGTGAAGACATCATAGTCTTCGTGATACCCTCCGAGAATCACCTGATACTCTTCATCTGGGTTCCAATCGCTACCACTTTCACGGTCGGTAATCTCGTGACCGTTTTCATTTGTATTATCCAGGCGAACGTTTATCGCCCATCCATGATCCTCATCACTATAACTAGTCTCGAATAAATAGAACCGAACCTGACTCGGTAGAGGGTCCTGTAGATCTACATCGAGAGGGTTAGAGTCAACACCGGAATGTTGCTTGACGTATCCGCCTAGAGCATCCAAAAGAATTTCACGAGGGGTTGGAGGAGAGGACTTGCTGGTCATATCTTTGTCGTATAATAATAGGTCGATAAAAGCGTCGCTGTCTAGTTAGTCAGTTTGACAAAGTGGGATGTCCGAGTCTTAATGACCGTCGACTGAGTTCTCAGCCCTCTCTGACTTATTTTGGCCGCTCTCGGTAAGCCACTCGTAAGCTGTCAGTCCTGACAAGAGTGAAGTGAGACCGATATCTTGGTAGGGAGTGTTCGATGGATTCAACGCTTCTCACCGGCCCGAAACACGCCCGATTGGAACGGCGGGCATTTCAGCGGGCTGATGACATCGCCACCAATTCGCTGGGGAGTATTCTCTACATAACGCGGAACGACGCTCGCCGGAGTATGGTCGAGGACCGCTGGGCCGCGTCCCACGAACCCCTCCGTCTTCGTGCCGAGACGCTCGACGCGGTCGTTCGGGAGTGGTACGAGGGGCTCCACGGTCCGGTCCAGCCACTCTCCGGGCAGCTGAACCGCCGACTGGCGGAGTACGCGCTCGACAGAACGACAGCCGAAACAGATGGCGCTCTCGCCGGCGAACCGGCCTCGGCCGCTCTCGCGGATTCGTTCAGTAGCCGTTTCTCACTCTTCGATGACGCCGGCGTCGGGACCGCCGACGCACTGGCGACGGAGTTCGAGGGCTCAGCCCTCGATGACCGAATCTCGGCAGCTACTGTCGACACGTACCGCCACTACCAGGACCTCCATGCTGACTACGTTGATGAGTGGGTCTGTACCCGAGGAGAGATGTTCGACGCCGTCGCGACGGCGGACCAACCACTATCGGCGTTCTCCCCGGAACTGGATATCGTCGTCCTCTCCGGGTATCACGAGTTCCGCCCCGTCGAACGCCGCCTCATCGAACGCCTCGCTGACGAACTTCCGATGATTGCACTGCTGCCACTCCACCAGGATGGTCGGAGCGGAGTCGACGCCGTTGCAGAGGATGCCCTGGAAGTCTACGAGGTTCTTGACTTCGAGACAGTAGAACTCGAGCCCGTCGACGAGTCAGGGCGGGCCTTTGGAACGATCACTGAGTCGCTCTACCGTCCGGACCCGGACACTGTCCCTGCTCCAGACACTCTGCGATGGCGTGAACTCCCGACGCCCGAGCGCGAGATTCGCTTCGTCGCTCGCGAGCTCCGGACTGAGTTGGCCAATGGACGCGCTCCTGACGACCTGGCTGTCGTCGTCCCCGGGACCGAGGCCTATTCGGGGTACGTCGAGGACACGTTCGATACGTTCGACATTCCGCACGTCACGACCGCCGCATCACAGCTGAACCGAACGTTCACCGGGGGCGTCGTCCACGATCTCCTGAACCTCGCCGAACCGGATCCGCGGGCCGAGGACCTCACGTCCCTGTTAGCGAATCCACTGGTCGACGTCGTCGATACCGATCAAGCCATCGCCGTCACGGCAGCTGCTCGCCGGCGTGACACCGTTTCTGTGTCACTCCTGCTCGATGACGTCAACGACGAAGCAGCGGCACTGATCGAGGATCTGCTGGCCACGCTGGAGACGCTCCGAACAGGTGACGTCGAGGATGCAACCGAGACGTTCCGTCGACTGTTGGACGACCGGTTCGGATTGGAGGCGGCAACGGAGGAATACGCTAGCGGCGCCGAGCAAGCCGTCGAACAGCGAGCCTACGACCTCGTGGATGAGGTCCTCTCCTCGTTCGAGTCGCTGGCGGCAGTCAATAGCGAACTCTCTCCGTTGGCACTGTTCACCCGTGCATTCGATGGTGTGCCCATTCGGGTTCCACAGCGCGCTGCTGGTGGCCACGTTGAGGTGATGGGGCTGCTCGACGCCCGGATGCGCTCGTTCGAGAAGGTGTTCCTCGTGGGACTGACGAGCGAGCACTTCCCGGTAACGCCGGAACGCCCGGCCTTCTTCGAGGAGATGACCGACGCCCACCCACGGTTCGACACCGGCGACGAGCGACTTCGTGGTCGCTATCTCTTCGCGACGCTGCTCGCGAACGTCGACGAACTCACGATCACCACACCAGAGACGGGCGACGACGAGTCCGCAGTCGTCCGGTCGCCAGTCCTCGACGAACTCCAGCGCGTGACTGGTATCGAACCCGAAGACGGCGTCGACGACCGCGTGGGCTCCCGCGAGGACCTGCAGCGGCACGTCGCCGCTACGGCTGACCGGCGTGCTGCAGTCAGTCACGCCGGCGACCGGGGCGATCTCTCCCCCGAGCAGACCAAGCGCACGGATCGGGGACTCCGCTGTGCGGCCAACAGGGGAACGGCTGGCCTCTCGGACCACGACGGCGTGTTGGACCCCGAGACCGTCGCGGAAGTCTATCCACCGTCAGAGCGGGAACCCTACAGCGCGAGTCGCATCGAGCGATACGTCGAGTGTGGGTTCAAGTTCTACGCTGACGAAGTACTCGGAATCGAGGATCCCGACGACGTCGAGGTCGTCCCTACGCCTCTCGAAACTGGATCGTACGTCCACGACGTCCTCGAACGGTTCTTCGCGGATCTACAGGACGAAACCGAAGACGGTGTCGATCTCGCCGAGTTCGACCGAGACGACCTGGCGACACACCTTCGCGAGATTGCCGTCGAAGAACTCCAAGATGCAGACTTCGAGTACGACGGCCTGTTCTACGAGCGGTGGAAGGCGGAGCTGTTCGCAGGTCTTGGTGATGATGAGAGCGCTCCGTACGAGGCTGGGAGCAAACCCCACGACGCACCGGAACAGGGGTTGTTCGCTACGTTCCTCGACAACGAACTCTCCCGAGACGGCGCTGGCCGCCCACACCTATTCGAGGCCCCGTTCGGCGAGGGGCTTCCCGACTCGGATGGTGGTCCGTTCACGGTGGAGCGACCGGATGGTTCGACCGTCTCGATTCGTGGATACATCGACCGCGTCGACGTGAGCCGGGACGGCGAGCAACCGACGCTTACGCTCTACGACTACAAGACTGGGCGAGCACCGTATATGACGAAGACAACCGGTGGCACGAAGTTCCAGCTCCCCATCTATCTGCTTGCTGCCGCCGAGGTCGTCGACGGTGATCTGTTCGAGGAGGGCTCGCTCTCAGCGACGTACTATCAGGTACGACCCCCCAACGACCTCAAGGTTCCACGCGGTGTCGAGTCGAAGTTCGATTCCGAGGTTGAACTCCGTCGCTTCCTGAACGATGTCGTTCCGGAGTGGTTGGGCCAGATCGACGAGGCGGTCGCCAACGGACGGTTCCATACGACGCTTCTGTCGGCCCGCGGAGCGAACTGCCGATACTGTGACTACAGTCGGGCGTGCGATGTCCGCCACCACCGCAAGCGGGAGTTCGTCGACAAGGTTCACGAGGACGACGCCGCGTACGTTCCGCTCCGTGTTCGCGACGACGAGGATATCGAGGCGGTGATGAGCGATGACTGAACCCTCCGAGGAGATTCAGCTCACGGAGGAACAGGAGGATGCGCTCGTCCAGGGCCGGAACGTTGCGATCACTGCCGGTGCCGGGACGGGGAAGACGACGACGCTTACCGAACGGTACGTAACGATACTGGCCGACAACCCGTCACTCACCCCAGAGAATATCGTCACAATCACCTTCACCCGAAAGGCCGCTGCCGAACTGACCGAGCGCGTTCGGGAGGAGGTGTACGACCGGCTCGAGACTGTTGACTCACCAGAGGCCTACCACCGCTGGCGAAACGTCCTCGATGACTTGGAGGACGGCTACGTCCATACGATTCACGCGTTCTGTACCCGGCTCTTGCGAGAACGAGCCGTCGAGGCTCCGGTCCCGCTCGGCTTCGACGTGCTCGATGAAGACGGCGCCGCGACACTCCAACGCGAAGTCGTGACGGAGTTCCTCGAACGCAACCAGGACGATGACGATGTCGCGCTCCTCGCGCAGCTCTGGGGTCGCGACCAGTTGGTCGATGTACTCGCTGGGCTACTCGATGAGCGCCCACAGAGCGAGGCCGTCCTCGAGGAGTGGCGTGAGGCCGAGGTCGACGACTACGTCGATATCTGCTGGGAGGTCGTTTGTGATCTCGACGTTGCCGACGCTCGACAGACGCTGTATGTGGATGGACTCCTTGAGCAGATACGCACGGTCACGGGCCGTGTCGACCGCGAGGACGCTATCGCCGACGAGGACGGCCTTCGGGCCTACCGGACCTTCACCGAGGTCGCGACGACACTCCCTGCCGACCCGGAGGAAAGCGATCGCCGCGAGTGTCAGCGGGCAATCCTCGAGCTGTACGAGGCCTGTGAGAAGAAGAACGGCGGGCTGTACAGCAGTTCGGGGTACGTCGTCGGCGACCGGGACGAGTGGGATGAGTACGGTGAGGTCTACGACGACCTGAAGGACATCATCGACACGGTCATCGCTGCCGTCGAACCGCACGCTGATGCGGTCGAGACGACGCCCGGTGAGCTCGAAGCGAACGGCGCCCACTACGCGCTCGCCCTAATGCGCGTCTTCGACGATGTCCTCACAGCCTACACCGACGAGAAGGAGCGCCGCGATACGCTCGACTTTCCCGACGTGATCGAGACGACGCTCGAGTTCTTGCGAGCGAACGATGCCGTCACGGAGCGGCTACGAGAGCAGTTTGCGGCCGTGATGGTCGACGAGTTCCAGGACACGGACCCGCGACAGTGGGAGTTGGTCAAGCTCCTCACGGGCGTCGACGAGCAGACGGCGTCGAACGTCTTCTTGGTCGGCGACGAGAAACAAAGCATCTACGGCTTCCGTGGGGCCGACGTGACGACGTTCGGAGCGGCGAGAGCGGAACTCCAGACCGTCAACGAAGCCCGTGGGGTCGACGACGTCCCCGACAGCGAAGCCGAGAGTCCGACCGCGCTCGAACTCTCCGGGAACTTCCGGACGCTGGACGAGCCGCTGTCGTTCCTGAATGAGCTCTTCGAGTACCTGTTCCAACCGGAGGGGGACACCCACGAGCCCTACGAAGCGCCACCGCAGGAGCTGACCACGCAACGTGACCGTGTCGAGGACATCGAGGGACTCACTGGCAGCGTCGAGTATCTCGCTGTGCCCGACGACGCCGACACTGCGGCGGAACTCTTCGGCGATGACCATCCGGTTGCCGAAGGTGCGCTTGACCACACCATCGAGGCCGAGGCGCAAGCGCTCGCTGCCCGACTGACTCACCTGTTCGACGATCCGCCGCAAGTCCAAGACCCCGACACGGGTGATCATCGCGACGCTACGCCGGACGACACGGCAATCCTCCTCCGCCGGCGAACACATCTGGATCGGTATCAGCGGGCCCTCGAGGAGTACGACATTCCCTACACTGTCGTCGGTGGTGTCGGATTCTACGATACGCCTGAGGTCCAGGCGCTGACGAACCTGCTTCGGGTACTTGCTGATCCACAGGACGACGTCTCTCTCTATGGGGTGCTTCGGTCGCCGCTGTTTGGCTTCACCGATGACCGCGTCGCACCGGCGGTTGCCGAGGCTGATTCAGTGTGGGACGCGCTGGCCGAGACGGACGATCCACAGCTCTCGGACGCGTTCGACCTCCTCACGACGTGGCGGACGCTTAGCGGCTGCGCGACGCCGTCTGAGGATGGCGTCCTCCCGTGGAACCGTCTGTTGTCCCGAGTGATCGACGACACGGGGTATCTGGCGAGTGTGAGTGCTGACGAACGCGGTCAGCAGGCCGTCGCGAACGTCGAGAAGTTCCGTGATCAAGTCCGTACGTGGAGCGAGAACGGTGTTCACACGGCTGCTGGGTTGCTCCACCGGATCGACCGCCAAGCGGAGATCGACCCCCGAGAAGGAGAGGCTGACATCCCCGGCGATGTGGAGGGCGTCCGGATAATGACGATTCACGCCGCGAAGGGACTCGAGTTCCCGATCGTCACCGTCCCCGACCTCGGAAGTGATCTCAATTTCGGGCGGTCCGTCGACGACCACGGCTATGTCCGCCTCGTCGAGGGGACGACTGATGCCCCACCGATTCCTGCCGTGGGTGCCCCTCACCCCAACGATGCGTTCTCAATCGAGAAGACCGCAGTCCACGAATATGCCGATCGTCGCTCGCTCCCGCAAGAGCGTGCGGAATCCAAACGACTGCTCTACGTGGCCTGTACCCGAACTCGGGACCACCTGTTGCTGTGTGGAACACACGACATCGATATTGATGAGTCTGGACACATCGAACTCGGTGAGCCAGATGACTTCGCTGACGCCAGCCGATGGCGGGATTGGCTCCAACCAATTCTGTTCGACGACCAAGAGCTAGTCGCTGAGGCGGTTCACGAGGGAGCTACGGACGCTCGAATCGGTGACGCTTCATACACTATTCAGACGCCACCTCGGCCGGTTGAATGGCAGTCTGAGGCTCCCACGGAAGCGGTAGACCCTGCGATTACTGTCCCCTCTCCGCCGGAACGACAGGCCGCTGTTCGCGTTGCTGCGACAACACTCGTCAGTGCCGTTGCGGACGCTTCCGAGAACGGTCACAGCTACACGTCGGGGGATGAGACAATCGGATTGAGTCCGACCACCTTCGGAACTGTTGTCCATCGGCTCAATGAGCTCCGTCCTCCACGGGATGAGTGGCCCTCGTTCATTCGTCAGTTGAGTCGTATGGGAGGTGAGGAACCGACGGATGATGACCTCCAAGCAGCCGTGAGCCATGCCCAGGATGCGATCCGGTTCGTCGATGAAACTGAGGCGGCCCTCTCGCTTGAAGCCTCCAACGATGAGTACTCAGTTGTCGCTCGTCTCGATGACTCCCGCATAGTGGGTGATATCGACCGTCTTCTGGTCACTCCAGATGCGTATCACATCATCGACTACAAGACGAACGACCTGTCGTCGACAACGACCGGTGCCCTCGCTGATCACTATCGGCCGCAGATGCTTGCTTACGCTCTCGCGCTCTTTCAGCACGATCCCGCACGACAGGTTCGTGCTTCACTCCGGTTTACCGGTGTCGGCGTCGAAGAACAGTTTGAGTGGCAACGGAGTGAACTGACTGATATCGAATCCGAACTTCGCTCTATCTTGGATCTCGTCGTCTGAGCGCTAATTCTATTTTTGCTATTCCAGAGTAGTATACTATTTTGGAATAGCAAAAATATTCTGAATAGAATACTATTCGGGCTATTCACCACAGAGTTAAGTCGAGAGGGGTTGATACTGCTGAATAGCATGAGTGGCTCAGATAGTACGAATAGCATAGATAGAACGAATAGCCCGAATAGCCCATATGATTCGATACAGACCGACGGGAACTCTCGGGCGGTTTCGGTGTGTATGCTGAAGGGGGGTGTCGGCAAATCGACGATTGCTGTCAACCTCACTCGACAGCTGGCCGCACAGGACCACGATGTGCTCCTCATCGATCTTGATCCGAACGGCCACGCATCCGTCGGTTTAGGCTTTGACGACCAGTATCACAACACCGAGGAAACCATCGGTGACGTCTTCTTCGACGATGCTGACCCGACTTCTGTTGTCTACGATACCAGCTACGAGTTCGATATTCTCCCGTCCAGCGAGGACTTAGAACAGGTCGAGCGGGAGATCGTCGTGGGCGACGTGTTCCAACCTTCTGCGCTGCTCAAGCGGGAAGTCGTCGATCCACTCCTCGAGGACACGTACGACTATATCGTCACGGATTCGCCGGCGTACCGGTCCCGACTCACGGACAACGCGCTCGTCGCGACGGCGAATCTCGTGCTTCCGCTTGCCCCTGGAAACGAGGCGATGGCCGGCCTGGAGCGGACCATCGAGCGACAGATCTCACCGCTTCGGCAGCATATGGACGTCGACGTCCTGGCGCTAGTTCCGAATATGCTGAGCGGCCGTATCGACCAGCAGACCCAGGATCGCCAGCTGCTTGAACGCCTCAATTCGCACGATAACCTCCAGGACCGCATCCCGAACTTCGCACGAATCACGGACTGGGAGGCCGTCGACGCCGGCGACCTCAGCCCCTCACCGGGTATACGGGACCGAACCAGCATCACGAAAGCCTACGGCGAGCGCAAACCGCTGCTGGACTACGATCCCGACTGTGACCAGCTGAAGTGTTTTGACGAGTTGGCGCACATCGTCAAGGCCGGGGAGGTGGTCCGCCATGGCTGAGGACGATCCGTTCGCCGACTTGGGGGAGACACTCGAGGATGAACCGGATGACGAACCACAGGATACGGATGAGACGTCTGAATCGGAGACGACGGAGGAGACCTCTGCTCGTGACTCGGTCGAGCCGCGGGACCCGATGACCGATACTGCGTTCAGCTACGAGGCAGCCAAACAGCGCCCCTTCTACGCTCGTGAGGCCACGATCGAGGACTTCGATTCCTGGCTGAAGTACGAATTAGAGCGGGAACTCAACCAGCAGGGCTACCAGGACATCGTCGTTCGAGAGATGACTGATGCTCTCCTACGAACCGTTGTGGAGGAAGACCTCGTGGATGAAGTGGCCGAACGGTTCGAACAAGCCCGCGAGTCTGCTTCTTCAGAATCGACTGAATAGTATGCTATTCTAAAATAGAATACTATTCTACAATATCTTCACAGCAGCCTCAGAGGTGCCGAATTCCTCCTCAGTACGGTGGACTCAGCCGGGACCGCCGGCTCAGAGAAGATGAGACTGATCGTCTCAATGCATACGGGTCTGACACTGATTTCTTTGCACAGGACCTCTCGATCAGTCGATCCCGTGGCTTAACTTGAGCGCGTCGTCGATCTCACCCATTGTCGAGTCGTCGAGACTGCCAGCCACCGAATGGATTCGGTTCTCGACAGACACGACTCGAATTTGGTCAAGCCGCACGAAGTGATCTTTCTCAACCAGTGAGTCCGACGCTTCCACAAGTAACGCCAATCAACCCGTCAAGAAGTGAGAACGATGATACCTAACCGAGGACTTGTTCTGTCCGACATACTACGGTCGGTAGCGGCCGAAGCTTACAATATACACTGAATATTGAACGGAGCAAATAAAACGATATCAACACCCAGGAGTTTCCGTGATGAGAATAAACGGATCGCGCTCGCGATTGTAGTCGGCGACATCTCCGGCGACCGCTTCGATGAGTCGGCGATGAACTTCTCTGGCTGCTCGTCCCTCGTCTGGGCTCAAGTAGTGGAGCCCGCCCAGCTCCGTCCAGAAATCACCGTCAAGCCAAAACAGTGTCTCATCGTTCGACTGGTGGACGATGTCGCCGTTATCGCTCAGTCCCTCGGTGTCGAGTTGACCACCCGAGAGCTGGGCGCGTGCCAGCACCGCCACAAGCTGCCGGCGTGAAATGGATGCATGAACAGCAACATCGTCGATCAAACTCCCGAAGTAGTCTTCGACAGCATCAATCGTTTGGGAGAACTCATCAAGCGTAACGGAATCTAACGGTATTGTATCTCTTGGTACTTCTTGAGTTTCCCGAGATCGAGAGCCGCTAAGTAATACGTCAGATGCAAGGCTGAGTTCAATACTATCCGCCGTTCGACAGTACTGTGTTCTGTCCCTGCTCTCGTCCGCAGTGACCTCTTCTAAATACATATTCTCAGAGAGTTCCTTCACACGTCTGTAACAAGTGGCAATCGGAATATCTAGCTCTTGACTCAGCCAGCTAACTGATCGCGGCTCCCTTGCCGCCCGCAGTATATCTACGCTGTATTTCCGCCCGAGTACCTCAACTGCTTCCGTCGACATCTTGTTGCCACGATTGATTCTCAAGGCTGAATAGCTGTACCCTATATTTATCGATCTAATTCTATTAGGGCCGATATGAAATGGTTCTCTAAGCGAAAACATAATAGAGCGGAACAACAACATCGGATGTATGAGCGATGGAGACGCGTACACGGAACATACCCCCGCGGGACTTCTCGAATTGTCTTCGGAACTGAATCAAGCTGGTTCTATCGAGGACATCTCTGTCGTTGCTGTCCGAATGTTGGATCTCAATTTTGATGCGCCTCTTTCGGCGATCTGGGAGTACGATGAGCAGGAAAACGAACTCTGCCCAATCGCCGAATCAACTGAGGCACAAGAGGTGATCGGCGATGCACCTATCCTTCCACCTGACTCTCTCGCCGGACGTGTGTACAGACAGAACCGTCCGGAAGTGTTCGACGATGTCCACGAGGCCGATGGCACGTATAATTCAGACACCCCGATTCGGAGCGAAATTATTGTGCCAATTTCAGATTTCGGCGTCTTGAGTGTCGGAGCTACTGAACTCAATGCCTTTACTCAGAAAGACGCAGAACTGGCGAAAATCGTCGCCTCGAATCTCGAACCTGCAATTTCACAAATCCGACACCTCGAGGAGTTACAGGCTGAGCGTGATTGGACACACACGTTGTTTGAAAGCTCCAACGATGCCATTTTCATTAGTGATTCAGATGCGAATTTCGTCCAAGTGAATCAGGCTGCTTGCCAGTTAACTGGCTATGAGCGAGAGGAACTCCTCTCGATGCGTATTCCCGATCTTCACGAAGAGGTCGACTTACATGCCTATCAGGATTACCACGACCAAATTTTAGCCGGCGAACCAGCAACCACTGACGCAAAACTGCTTCGGAGCGACGACAGTAAAATCGATGTCGAGTTCTCGAACCGTCGGATCAAGCGCGATGGGGCGGCCTATATGCATACCGTGGCGAGAGATGTGACGGAACAGCGGGAACGCCAGCGTCGCCTAGAGTCGTTTAAGTCGGCCATCGAGAACGCGAGTGATGGGATTGCTATTTTGGAGAACGAGGAGTACACGTACGTTGATCAAACGCATGCCGAAATGTACGGGTTCGAGGACCAAGATGAGTTACTGGGGCAGACTTGGCGTGATTTGTATACTGATGCCGTTGAAATCGAGCGCATAGAGGATGAGGCGCTTTCAGCGCTCCGATCTGATGGAGAGTGGAGAGGCACTGTAACTGCATCTCCAGAAGGCAAGGGAGAATTCCCGACCGAACTATCGCTGACACGCTTGGAAGACGATCGAATCGTCTGTGTTGTCCGTGACGTGTCTGAAAAATATCGGCGTCAAGCGGAACTTCGGGAGAATGAGCGGCGTTTCGAGTCGGTGTTCGAAGACCCCGAAATGCTGGTGGCGTTATTAGAAACTGATGGTGAGACGATTGAGGTCAATGAAACAGCGCTAAACTACGTTTCGAACGACAAATCCGATATCTTGGGGGAACCGTTCTGGGAAGGAGACTGGTGGTCGCATTCCTCGGACCTACAAGAAGATCTAAAAAACTGGATCGAACGAGCGGCTGCTGGCGAGTATGTTAGTTTCCAGGCTGAACATTCGGATCAGGACGGTGACAGTCGGTTCATGACGGGCACAATCCGTCCGGTTACAGGGGAATCTGGAGTCGAATCGCTCGTCATTTCTAGCCGTGATATTACTCCCCGTGAGCGACGACGTCGCGAGTTAGAGACGTTCCAGCAGGCTGTCGAGGATGCGAAAGACGGCTTCGCTATTCTTGAGGATGGAGAATACACCTACATCGACGACACACACGTGGATATGTATGGATTCGATGGTACTGACCAACTCCTCGGGGACTCTTGGCGGATGCTCTATGACGAAGATGAGGAAGAGCGTCTTGAGTCGGAAGCCTTCCCTGTTCTTGAGTCGGAGGGCCACTGGCGGGGTAAGGTAACCGGATCCCGACCGGACGGGACCACATTCCCGGCTGATCTCTCTCTGACCATCATCGATGAGGGCCCCCTCGTTTGTACTGTGCGCGATCAGACTGCACAACGAGAACGGAAGCGCGAACTCGAACTCAAGGAGCAAGCGATTGACTCCTCGAATGTTGGGGTCATGATCACCGACCCACAGCGGGAAGACAACCCGATCGAGTACGTAAATAAAGGATTCACCGACATTACTGGCTACCAGGAGGACGACGCCTTAGGTCGTAATCCACGTTTCCTCCAGGGACCCGAGACAGACCCAGACGAAATATCGAAGCTTCGAGAGGCGATTGCGGCCGGTGAACCGGTAACGGTAGAACTGAAAAACTACCGAAAAGACGGGAGTGAATACTGGAATCGATTGTCTGTCACGCCAGTCACTGATGCAGATGGGACGCTTTCGAAGTTTATTGGCATACAGCAGGACGTAACAGGTCGGAGGCAACGGACTCGGAGCCTGGCAGAACAGAACCGGAAACTCGAATTGGTTCTTTCTGGAACGGACACTGGTATTGCAGAGTGGAGTCTTGAGACGGATCAGATATCATTCGACGACACGCTTGTCGATTTATTTGGCCATGATCCGGACAACTATGAAGAGTTCGTACAGATCGTCGCGCCAGAAGATCGAGGCCGTGTTCGTGATTCATTAGAACAAGTCGGCGAGATCAACGACTTGTCTGCGGATTTCAGAGTTATTGACGCCAACGAACAAACGCGATGGATACGCACAGATGCTGTTCTGATACCCGATGACGAAACTGGTGAGAAACTTGTCGCGATTGCAACGGATATCACGGAGCAAAAACGACGGACTCGGCAGATTCAACAGGAGCGGAAGCGATTTGAGATACTCTCCGAAAGTCTCGAAGAATACGCCTTTGTACTTCTCGATGACGATGGACAGATCGACAGCTGGAACGATGGAGCAGCCGACATCTTTGGATATGAGGAAGAAGCTGCAATTGGTATGCCAGCAGCAGAGTTACACCCTGAACAGGATCAAAAACGTGGGATTGCTGATCGGTTGTTAAAACAGGCATCACTCGCAGGAGAAAGTACTCACGAAGGACAGCGAGTCCGTCAGGATGGATCGTCGTTTCCTGCAGAAGTCTCATACGTCCCGCTTCAAACTGAAGATGGAGTGTTCCTGGGATACGGAATGGTCATCAGAGATCTTACTAACCAGCGTCAACAGCGGCGTAGAACAGAGCGGTTCGTTGAGGAATCAGTCGACGTCGTGTCTATCTTAGATCGCGACGGGTGTTTCACCTATCTTAGTGGCTCTGCTGAACGGGTTCTTGGATATGATCCAACTCAGCTAAATCAAGAGAGTGTCTTTGATTATATCCATCCAGAGGATCGGGAACGTGTAATGGAAGCGTTTTTCGCCGCCGTGGAGGATTCCGATTCAAGCGTTCAGCTAGAGTTCCAAGCAATGGATGCGGATGACGAGTGGATTACCGTAGAGGCACGTGGACGGAATCTCTTTGACGATGAAGCAATTGGTGGGTTTCTGTTATATATACGTGACATCAGTAATATAAGAGAACAAACGAAAAAATTCGAATCCGTATTCAATCAAACGTTCCAATTGACGGGTCTGATGACCCAGAGTGGTGAAATCCTTGAGCTAAACGACCCCTTCATGGAGTTCGGCGGCATACGTGTGGAGGAGAGCAGAGGCACACCGCTCTGGGAATGCCCTCTGTTCGCGCATTCGTCTGAAGTGCAAACTCAAATTAGACAGGCAGTTACTCAAGCATCTTCGGGTTCATTCGTTCGGTTCGACGTGGAAGCAGAAGGCGTTGATGGACTCGCCAGCTTCGACTTCTCGGTCAAGCCGATCTCAAGCCAGCACGGGGAGCTTAGCTTCCTAGTATTTGAGGCACGAGATATTACAGCTCAGGAACAGCGTCAGCAACACGTCCAGGTCTTACACCGGATTATGCGGCACAATATCCGAAATGATCTGACGAAACTGAGAGGGTATGTCGATCTGCTTGCGTCGGACACAGAGACAGACACTCGTGAACAGCGCGCTGCGACGATCCGAGACATTCTCGACAAGTGGGAAAGAATGGCAAACAAGACCCAAGAGCTCCAGAATATACTCACGAGCGAGAGCGCTCTCGCTTCCTACCAGAGTGCTCAGCAAATAGCTCAGGATATTCAAGCCAAAAAAGAAGACGAATATGCTAATGCGAATATCACTATCACAGCCGACCACGATCTAGAATCACAAATACCGAGTGAACTTGACAAGGCGATTTCTGAGCTCGTTGAGAACGCCATCACAGCGAACGATACTGAGCATCCATCCGTACAGATCAGTGTCTCGCAATCCGATGAACGGTGGGTAGAGGTTTGTGTGTCCGATACTGGGCCTGGACTCCCGGAAATGGAGAAAAATCTCCTCGAAACTGGCGAAGAAACGCCGCTGAGTCACGGGCAGGGACTCGGATTGTGGATGGTGCGATCACTGGTGACTCGTGCCGGGGGATCGATTTCAGTTGAAACCTCGGGCGATGGGAGTGAGATCAGACTGGAAGTCCCCACCCAACCGGCTCGAGAGGACTCAGAAAAACCGGGCATCGTGTCGTAAACTATGACCCAAGACGGAAATACAAAAATCCTGGTCGTCGAGGATGACCAGAGTTTGGCTGAGCTGTATGCAGAGTGGCTCGCAGACCGCTATGTTGTCGAAACCGCGTACTCTGGCGAAGAAGCCTTGGAAGCGTTCGATGCGACTGTCGATATCGTTCTTCTGGATCGGATGATGCCCGGGTTATCCGGCGGAGAGGTTCTCACGCGACTCAGACAATATGAGTCGAACTGCCAGGTGGTTATCGTCTCTGCGGTGACACCGGACTTCGATATCGTCAAAATGGGATTCGATGCGTATCTCGAAAAGCCCGTTGAAGCTGACGACCTCGAAGACGTTATCTCCCAGATGCTCACTCGTGCCGAGTACAACGAGGATCTGCAAGAGCTGTTCTCGCTGATAGAACGCCAATCGACCTTGGAAGCCGTCATGGAGGCAGATACCCTCGAAACGAGCCCGAAATACCAGGCACTCACAGACCAAATCACAGAACTCGAAAATAAAGTCGAACGGTACCTCCAGAACCTGCCAGATAGGGATTTTCGAGTGGCTATCGAGCGTCTGCAACGAACTGCAGCAGAGCGCAGGGAACAACAGCAGTACCAGTCCCTCACTGAAGACGTATTAGACACATCACAGGAAGGGGTCATTGTAATTGACCGTGATGGACAAGTGGTGTGGGCAAACGAAACTACCGAAGAATTACTCGGAGTTGATAGAGACGATATCCAAGGGGCTGACTACAGTCGAATTGCTTCTGAATCGTACCAGGAATATCCCTCAGGTGAGCAAACACTGTCTGACCTCGTAACTCATTCTCTAGAGAACATGAATTCCGAAGTCGAAGCCATCGTCCGTATCCCTGAGACGGCTTCGAAAGAGCAGCAGTGGTTGGAGTACTGGAGCGGGCCGATTCAAACTGGTCTTTATGCAGGCGGGCGGATTGAACACTACCACAATATTACAGAGAGGTACGCGTATGAACAACAGCTTGAGGATCTGCATGCGGTTTCCCGCGATCTAATGACAGCGGACTCGGAACGTAGCATCGGCGAGACCGTGACAACTGCCGCAGTCGGGGAACTCGGATTCGAGTTTGCCGCGATATATACACGAGAAGAGCACACGGGACGCTTGGTCCCACTAGCACACGCATCCACGGAAGATGTTACTGAAATCGACCTTCCCACTATCTCTGAAGGAGACACACCAGTCTGGACGACCTATGTGACTCGAACGGAACAGTTGGCTCCCGACGACGAAGACGTAGTAGATACTCGGTCGAGCCAGTGGTTGGCAGAGGAGTTCTCGTCGTGGCGACTCTACTCACTAGAATCAGAGGGGGTTCTGTTGGTGGGGATGACCACGACGCCAGAGATCCCCTCGAGAAAGAACAAATTGGCAAAGACGTTAGCAGCGAACGCAGCAAGCGCATTCGAACGAACAGCACAAGAGGCGGCCCTTCGGCAACGCGACCAGCGGTTAAACGAGCAAAACGAACGGCTGACACGACTGGATCGCATCAACACACTGATACGGTCGATAAGTGCCACGGTTATCAGTGCAAATACACGAGAAGAACTGGAGCAAGAGGTCTGTAATGCTTTAGCTCATCTGGATCTGATTAGCGGGGCGTGGATCGGTAAAAAAGATATTAATACGAACACGATCGAGGTCAGAGCCAAAACGGAGTCGCTCCAATATCAAAAAGTGGGGGCGAACGACACTCCAGCAGATGACAATACCCAGCGGAGTAACTCTACATTGCCACCTGCTGAACGGGCATACAGGATTGAAGGTTCGGTCGTGGAGAGCGACTTAATGACCGCTCACTCCGAAACGGAGTGGGAACAAGACGCACTGAAAAATGGCACCAACTCGATTGTGGCTGTACCACTACAGAGCGAGGCTTCGATCCTTGGCGTATTAGAAGTCCACTCCAAACTACCAAACGCCTTCGCTGAAGAAGAGGTGACAGCCCTCACAGAGCTCGGTCAAATAATAGGTCACGGGATATCAGCACTCCAGCAAAAGGCGGCGCTTCTATCTGGTGGGGGCACAATTCTCGAAATTCAGTTCGAGGACGATACTGGCCTTGCAACTCTTGTTTCGGATATGGAGACGGATCTCGAAGTGTTGAATGTAGTGACTGAGAGTCCAGATCACCTCCTGTTCGCGCGAGTGACCGGTGAAAACGTGACCCCCGAGGCGTTCGAAGCTGCTGGTTTCGATCCAGAGACGGTCATTTTGAGCGACTCTCGAAATGGTATCTACTGTAAAGTCCCGGTGCGGAACAGCAGCTTTTGCGAGAAACTGACCGACCAAGGAGTTGCCATAAATCAAATCACAAACGCTTCCGAGTCCAACGAGATCGTGGTTTCAGTAACCGTGCCATTCACCGTCGACGTCGGGGAATATCTGAGTTCACTCCGGGAAGACTACAGCGATCTCACCCTGTTATCCAAACTGGATAGTGAGCGGGGAGAAACTAATACCTCTCTCTCAGTACGTCTTGATGGAGCTCTTACCGCCCGGCAAGAAGAAGTCTTGCAGACGGCGCTCTACGCAGGATATTTTAATTGGCCGCGGGATGCAGATTCGACGTCGATTGCCAAGACTCTCGATATCGCACAGTCAACGTTCAACCAGCATCTTCGAGCTGCTGAGTCTAATCTGCTGACGACTCTCTATCAGGATTCAACCGAGCTGTGACCTGCCTCAGTATCACGTTCTACAGTACTCGGGCTGTCCTGCTTATCGACATTCGGAAAACTGGCTCCAAATAGTGGGCCTTTCCATATAGGCATTAAATTTGGCAACCCGATATTAGAGGGTAGAAGACGTTTGATTGTAGAATAGATGTATTCTTTATGGCCGAAAGCTCTCCGCACCGAGAGTCTGAACCTACGGGATGGAGTACAGATTCCCAAATAGTGCGTGAATTTGATAGACCTGTCCGTGTTTCGGATGCGGTCATTGAGACACTTATAGAAGCTGTCGAAGACTGGCCGGAACTCAGTAGATCACCTCCGGTGTTCGAATTTGTTGATGCAGACAAATTAGATGGCTTGTTCAAAACTCGTACAGTCGAGGAGACCAGTCATATGCCCTCTGTGGAGTTTCTCTTTCAGGACGCACTTGTGACGGTCATGTACGCATCAACGGTGCGTGTCATCGTCGAACGAGATGCGTGAGTGAGAATAGATGACCCATTCCAGTACCGTTCTGATCGTCGAAGACGAAGAGAATCTCGCTGACTTGTTCGGCATTTGGCTACAGGAGCAGTTCGAGGTTCATGTGGCCTATTCCGGGGAAGATGCACTGGAAATCTTCGCTGAGGAACCGATTGATATTGTCCTTTTAGATCGTCGAATGCCGGGCCTCTCTGGCACGGAAGTGCTACAATCAATTCGTGAAGGCGGCGATGCCCAGCAGGTGATCATGGTAACAGCTGTTCAGCCAACGGAAGACCTAGCGTCCATCGATGTGGATGACTATCTTCTCAAACCAATCGACCGGACAAAGCTTCTTCGAGCTGTGGAAGCTGCAGAGCTGATTCTAACATACGAAGATTCACTCACAGAGCTTCTCTCACTCACCGCGAGGAAAGCCACGTTAGAAGCGAACCTTGACAAAACAGAGCTGGAACAGGACGATCGATACGGCGATCTCCTCCAGAGAATACGGGAGTTGGAGGAGGAAGCTGATACGACACTTCAGCGTCTCGAAACAGATTATCAGATCGATATGCTGGTCAGAGACCAGCGTATCGGATCCCAACCTGTAGAGCAATTCTGATATGGTGCGAGGAGCCGTGGCATCCACTAATTGTGCTACCAGCAGCAGTATCGAAGTACTCGCAGAAAATAAATATCCGCTGCTCATCGGATTGGTCTTCGTACGAGCTATAGATGCGAGTCTCACGTACTATGGGCTGAGCATCGGACTGCGAGAAGCCAATCCGATTGTCGTACTTATTCTTGAGACTCTCGGAATCATCCCCGGCCTATTCTTTCTCTCGTCGGTGTCACTAGTGTTATTATTCTTTCTTGGTGAATACCTGCTTCCCGGAGTCGCACAATCGAGACATAATATCGATCTGTGGAGCAATGTAGCATACCTTTCAGTTTTGGTCGTATGGAGCGCTGTGTCGCTTCATAATATGGTACTCATTTGGATATGAGATTGATCGAGTTTGTCGGTTTATTAATATATGCTTCAATTGTGTTAATTATATCATTTGCTATGCTGCTTTCTCTGCTTTGATTTCTGCAATGAAGCTCCAAACCCTCATTTTATAAACGGTATAGGAGGATGCCTTAGCCCTGCGGCAATTCACGGATTAAAACTGGATAGAGTATTGGCACTTATTAGCAGATACAATCCACGAGTTACACTATACATAGCCCCGTTCATCCCTCAAAGCCGGATTATAGATAGTAAGGCCAATACTTAGACGTTGACAATATTGATCAGGTATATCTATTGGGTTCAGAATTATGTTCTTCCTCAATAATAATCGAACCGGATACCTCTCAAACTGGTATCCAGCGAAGCGTCAGAGGCACACCCACCCCACCCCCCACCCCCCGTTTAATTAAATATAACACGCGTTTTGAGTTCGTTCTACTTTCTATAGACTGATGCCCTACACCAGTCAGTCCTGTCGGACTGTGTTTCGACGGATCGCCCAACGACAATATAGTGAGTGGCCGGCGTACAATTCGACACCATTGTACGATCGAACGTCGCTCGCTGGACTGGAATCTGATATCCGGACAGTCTCAGAGACGTGGTTCGATCACGATAGTCACGACTCTATCGAGGAGTTCGTCTGTGCACTCCCGCTAGCCTACTTTCGATTTAGCGCCCATGATCAGTATGCGGGGTCGACACGCTACCAGATGGCCACTCTCTTCCGGGTGTTCGTCCTGCAAGAATGCCACGGGTGGGAGCACGAAACCGCACTCGTTGGCTACCTCAGGAACCACCCTGAACTCCGCGATAAACTGGGGTTCGAGACGATCCCGTACCAATCGACACTGTGGCGAAGCTGGCACGAGCGGTTCACCCCTGACCTCCGAGAGACTGTCGAGACAGCGGCTCGAACGATTCTCATCAAAGCACAGAATGCAGGTGTCGCGGTTCCGCGTGAGCCGGCACGAAAGCTCCGATACCACGGGAACGAGTCTGGTGAGTCAGACCCGAATGATCAAACTACGTTGGAGCAGGCAGAGAAGATCACCGGACACGTCAGCCGCATCGTGTTCCCGGCGTTTTCGCTGGAACGTGGCGAGGGCTGTGAGATACACGAGAACGCCTACTGGGACTTACAGACGTATCTCGGACTTCGCGAGCGGCTGGCCGCGAATGAAGGGGCTCGCAGTTTTGTCTACGAATCGACTCGGGATCGGACACCGCTGGGCCACGCCCATCGCGAGCACATCCGCGACCTCTCGGTTGACCAAGTGCGAGAGATGTACCGGCAGGCCATCACTCGGCTCCTGAACGAAGTTGCGGAGACAGAGCAGTTCTTTCGAGCGGGGATCGTCGCGATCGACATTACCGAAGCTGACCCCTTCACAGGCGATAGAACTGGCTACGAGGATGAGATCATCGGAACGAAGGAGAAGAACGACGAATACGCCTACCAGTGGGCGACGGTGCAGTTGGTCGGGAATGCCGTCCCGATTGTGCTGGACGCGCGCCCCGTCCGAAAGGGGGAGACACGACTGGAAATCGTCGAGGACTTGCTGGATTCGGCTGAGGACCTCGTTCACGTCGATAACGTGCTGATGGACCGGGAGTTCGATAGCCAGCACGTCCTAGAGATGATCAGCCAGCGCGGCCTCTCCTACGTCGTTCCCAAGCGGATGCAGACCAGCGAGAAGGCCCAAGCCAAGCGGTTGCTCCAGCGTGACCAGGACCGATACGAGACGGATCGGAAGCTTCACCTCGGCAAGAACGAATGGCACGAGACGACGCTGATCTACCGGCGGAAAGAGGACTCCGAGTACGACGATCACCGGCAGTATTCGGTGTTCATGACGAACCGGGGGAGCGGACACCTTACGAAGTATGGCTACCGATGGGAAATCGAGAGCGGCTACAGATCGATAAAGCGGTTCATGGCGGCGACGACGTCGAAGGATTTCGGGCTACGGTTCTTCTACTTCGCATTCGCCTGCCTGTTGTACTCGATCTGGCGGGCTGTCGATCTGCTCGTGCAGGTTGAGTTGACTGGTGAGTACGAACATTCGCCGATGGTAACAGCCGACAACACGCTGACGCTGCTGAAGAAGGAGACTGGAATCGGGTAGTGAGGATCTCTCCCCGTGGTAGCGCGGTGTCTAAGTGGCTACACTACCCGCGGTCTCGGAAACACCTCGAATAAATTGGCTATCCAACAATAACGGCCGTTCAGAAAGCGATCTGAATCAGTTTCTGCTCATCGATTCGGCCGAAACCACGCATCACAGCCCCGCTAATCCCGCTGTAGTCTCAACTTCCAGCCGGCTCAGAGGAGTTGAGACTGGCCATCTCAATGCATATGCCTCAAGCCCTCACTGCTCAGTCGTGCAGAGTTGGTCGATTTGCTCGTCCAAGTCGAGTTGACGGGTGAGTACGAACACTCACCTATTGTGACGGCCGACAATACGCTTACGCTGCTGAAGAAGGAGACCGGAATCGGATAGAGCGGTGCTCTGTCCGGGGCAATGCGGATTCCTGAGTGGCAACGCTGTCGGGAATCTTGGAAATTCCTCGATCCAGTTGGCAGTACGACACGAGAAAATCTTTGAGAGGGGATTCTAAGCGTCCTCCACTTACAAATTCGCCCGAAACCACGCATTACAGCCCCGCTAAACCCGCCGTAGTCTCAACTTCCACTGGCAAGAGTGGTTGAGGGTGGTTGTCTCAATGCATATGGTTCCCTCCTACGAGTGCCCGTGCAGACACGAATCACGTGAGTACGTCTTTGTTCCGGGACTGGACCCCTCACAAGATGTCGCTGATCCGGAGTGACTATTACTACCGATCGACGTTCAAAATTACAATGGAGGAAGCGATTGCCCACCGGCTCCGTTGGATTTACCTTCCGCTGTTTGCCGTGATCCTCGCAGCGTGGGTCATTCGCGTTACGGCGTTCGTTGAGCACCCCCGGCTAGAGAGTCTGCTATCGGCCAGATTCCCGGCGTGCTCGTGATTGGTGTTGCCGTCCTCTATACCGTGATTCCCGTGATAGCCGTCGTTAGTTTTTGAGTGTCATTCTCGGTGACCACGAACGAATGCACGTCGCAAGACAGTCAGAAGAACGTGCGTTTCGTACTTCTGGGTTCGGCAATGCTCGCAGGGCTGCATATCCGTGACAATGTCCTCGATTTCGTCGTCGTACTCGTCCGTGAGCGTGGTGAGGGCATCCGTAATCTGGGGCTGGATAGCGTCGATCATCTCCTCAACGGCGGAGTCGGCCGAATCTGGTAGTGAGTACGAGAGGACGATCGTGTTCGCCCCGTAGTATTTCGTCGTCCCACCGCGCCCCTCCTCGAACCGGACGACATCGACGAGGCCCGCGTCCCGGAGCTCGTTGATGTGGTGGCGCACGGTGTTTTCTGTTCGGTCGATTCCGCGGTCGGCGAGGCGCTCGTGTACGTCGCTCGCCGTCAGCGTCTCGTCAGCAAGAATATCGAGAATCATCGCTCGCATCGGTTCATCGATCGCATCGGAGACCCCCGTATCTCGAACGGCGATATCCTCGAGTTCGTGCTCGGCATCAGATGTGCTCATATATGGACCGAGAGCGTGTACAGGCTAAGTAGTGGCGACCATCGCACGGACTCCACCTGATGCCCACCTCGGAGGCCTGTCATAGCTCTAGATGACTCGTTTGTCCGTTCAAACACTCCGTATCCATATTCAAACATATCATCTAAAAAATACTTTAGAGGGTATGGGCACTACGTAGAACTGTGATGAGCGAAACAACGCAACTCCGCGTGATGGACTTCGATTGTCCGAGCTGTGCAAGCACCGTCGAACGCGCCCTCGCGAATCAGGACGGCGTCGAAAATGTTGAAGTTCACTACGCGACTGGCCGGGTCGAGATTGAGTACGACGACAACGTCGCCGATCCCGCCACGTTCGAACAGACGATCGAGAACCAGGGCTACACGCCCCAGCCCACCTGAGGAGAAAAGCCATGGATACCCAATCAGTCAAACAGTACTATCGCAAACACCGGCAGGCCATCATCGTCGCGGTGAGTGGCCTGCTGTACGCCGGCGGCTGGACGCTCGGCTACGTTTCGGCCTTCGACACGGCGAGCGCTGCGATCTTGATCCTCGTGGCGATCGTCGGCGGCTACGACATCGCTAAAACCGCCTACCACGAGGTCACCAACCGGACACTCGGCATCAAGACGCTGGTGACGCTGGCCGCCATCGGTGCCATCGTCATCGGAGAGTACTGGGAGGCCGCAGCCGTCATCTTCCTGTTCAGCCTCGGCAGCTACCTCGAGGGGCGGACCATGCGGAAGACTCGGACGGCACTCCAAGAGCTGCTGGAGATGACGCCCGACACGGCGACCGTCCGGCGCGACGGGGAACTCCAGGAGATTCCCGCCCGTGAGGTCGAAGAGGGCGAAGTCGTCGTCGTAAAGCCGGGCGGAAAGATTCCGGTCGACGGTGACGTCGTCGACGGCGAGAGTGCAGTCAACCAGGCGCCGGTCACCGGCGAGAGTGCGCCCGTCCACAAGGCTGACGGCGACGAGGTCTACGCCGGGACGGTCAACCAGGAGGGCGCACTAGAAATCCGGACGACGGGTGCGGGCTCGGACACGACGCTCGAACGTATCATCCGTCGCGTCGAGGAGGCCCAAGAGGCCCAGTCGCCCACGGAGAGTCTCATCGACCGGTTCGCGAAGTACTACACCCCAGCCGTCATCGCGTTAGCAATTGGCGCGTATGCAATCACGCAGAACGCGATCCTGTCGCTGACCCTGTTGGTCATCGGCTGTCCGGGCGCGCTAGTCATCGGGCCGCCGGTCAGCATCGTCTCGGCCATCGGCAACGCCGCCCGTTCGGGCGTCCTGATGAAGGGCGGCGAACACCTCGAACGCGCTGGCAAGATCGACCTCGTCGCCTTCGACAAAACGGGGACGCTCACGAAGGGCGAGAGCACCGTCGCCGACGTCGAGGGGTTCGGCGTTGTTGATGACGAGGTCCTCTCGCTCGCGGCGACCGCCGAGAAGAAGAGCGAACACCACCTCGCCGACGCCATCGTCGACACGGCCCGCGAGCGCCCGACTGCTGCGACGGACGGTGGGGCGACGGTCGCCCAGGCGGACAATACGGACGCCAGCCTCCAGTCGATTTCCGATCCGGACGATTTCGACGTGGTCGCTGGTAAGGGCGTTATCGCCCATACCGATGGCCACGAAGTTGTCGTCGGCAACCGCGCACTGCTGGACGACCGCGACATCGACGTCCCCAGTCGGATCGCCGACTACGTCCGCGAGCGTGAGGAGCGCGGCGAAACGGTCGTCCACGTCATCCGAGATGGGGACATCATCGGCGCAATCGCGCTGCGGGACGAACTCCGGGAGGCCGCTCCTGGCGTCGTTGCGGCGCTTCAGGACGCCGGCATCGAGACGGTGATGCTGACCGGCGACAACGAGCGGACGGCCGCCGCCGTCGCCGAGGAGGTCGGCATCGACGACTACCGCGCCGAGCTGCTCCCCGAGGATAAGCAGTCCACTATCGAGGAGCTTCAGACCGACGGCCACGTCGTCGCAATGGTCGGCGACGGTATCAACGACGCACCATCGTTAGCAACTGCCGACGTCGGCATCGCGATGGGTGCCGCCGGGACGGACACCGCCATCGAGACCGCCGACATGGCGCTGATGGCCGACGACCTCGAACGCATCCCCTACGCGGTCAAACTGAGCAAAGCGACGCGCTGGAACGTCCTCGAGAACGTCGGGCTCGCGGTGCTGACCGTAATCGTCCTCCTCGCAGGCGTGCTGACCAGCTACGTCACCCTCGCCGCTGGGATGCTGGTCCACGAAGCTAGCGTCCTCGCAGTCATCCTAAACGGGATGCGACTGCTTCGCTACTGACTACTGGACACGAACTCCATTACACGCATGACAACAGATTCGACTGCGACCGACGGAACCGAGCATAGCACGAACTGGCAGGTCAACTACGACGTTGCCCCGATCGAGATTCGCGACCCTGTCGCGGAAGCTCTCGGCGTCCTTGAACCGGGCGATCCGTTCGTCATCACCTACAGAGACGCGGTGAAAGAGGCGGGACACTCCTGCCCGACAGCCTCGGGCGCTTACCGGATCGTCCAGCTCGGCCTCGACGCGCTGTACGCCGACGAGCATCCGGTCCGGAGCGAGATCGAGGTGCAGGCGGCCGGTCCGCGAGACGATGCCGCGTACGGCGTGATGAGTCGCATCATCTCGTTTGTGACCGGTGCGACCGAAGACGACGGCTTCGGTGGACTCGCCGGCGGCTACGGTGGGCGCCGTGATCTCCTGCGTTTCGACGCGTTCGACTCGGAGACGCCGGACCCGACGTTCCGTTTCCGACGAACCGATACGGACGATACCGTCGCCGTAACGTACCACGTCGGAGACGTCCCTGACGGGGGACCGGCAATCGGGAATCTCCAGGGGATCCTCGATGGGTCAGCCAGTGACCAGCAACGGGAGGCCTTCGCTGACGCATGGCATCGCCGCGTCCAAGTCGTCCTGGCGGACGACTCGCTGTTCACTGTAGAACCCGTCTAGACACGGCGTCAACCACGGTACGACAGTCGGCCAGGATTTCGCCGTCGGGCTATCACACTTCCATATGCTCCTCGACGAACCAGTGGATGATGTGGCCCTCCGCTCGGTGCAACACGTCGCTACACGTCGCGTTCGCGATGTCGAGTGCCGCAGCCACCTCGCCTAATGTCGATTCCCGTGGTGTCCGGTAGTAGCCTGCTTCGACAGCAGCCAGAAGCACCTCTTGCTGTCGGTCCGTGAGCAACTGGTCTGCTTGGCTCGCGTCGATTTCGCGAACAGATTCGATCGTGAAGCCGATGCCTAAATCCTCGAGGTGATCGCCGAGACTCGAGAGCCGCCTCGTCGATGTCGTCACCTCCCACGTAGCGACACCGTTCTGAATATCGAAGGGCATTCTGAGTGGAACACCGGCTCGCAGGACCGGGAGAAGTGGAAGTGGGTTCACCGTCTTTATCTGGAGGAGCGCCTCGTCTTCGTGCTTCCAGAGTAGCTCGAGGTCCTCGATGTCGTCACGGGATTGAATGTCGGTAATGAGTGGAAGTGGGTCAGCGGTCTTGAGCCTGACAAGCCCGATACCGGTCCCTTCGCCAGGAATACTCGTGACGACTTGAAACACCACCTCCGGATGAGCAGCCGAGAGATCTCCGATCCAGGTATGGTCGGGGATATCTATGGAAAGTTTCGCGTGTGGCATCGTCTGTAGCGTACCTACTATTTCGCTCATTATACCGAGTTATACGAATATGTTAGGGTGCGCCTCAATTTCTCGCGCTGATCACTAACCAGCCGAGGCGTGTACGGACATGTAATGTCGGAACTCCGCGAACGCGTGGCTAGCAGCCCGGGAGCGAAATTTCCCGATGTCCAGATTTCTGTCGCCAGATCGCTGGCCTGCGTCACGCTCAACGGGGCGGTTACGGTGGATCGTACCTCGTCCACGCCGTCGAAACTGGGGGTGTATGTTCAGTAATGGTCGACGTGAGCGAGTGGATCACGGACAATGCTCGGCTCGTTATTGCGGTCATGGTCGTCGCGTCCGCGGTGGTCGCCGCCGGAGTGCCGATGGTCGACCGATCGACGTCCCTCGACCAGTTCCAGACCGACGCCGACGAAGCCGATGCGCTCGATTACGTCGACGCGAACTTCTCGAGCGGGTCGACGGATACGACCTCAGCACAGGTCATCGTCCGGGACGACAACGTCCTCGATAAGGACACCCTCGTTTCTATTCTCGAATACGAACGGGCGCTCGAGACCAACGAAACAGTCAACGAGACCCTCGTCGAGAACGACTCCACGCGAAGCGTCGCGAACCTCGTCGCGACCACCTCGATCCGGGAAGACCGGGCCGCCGAGCTCCAGACCCGCGAACGTGAATTAACCAGGACAGAGGCGAGCCTTGCGGAGGCCATCGATTCGCTCGCGAACAACCCGAACGCGAGTGTTCGCCCCGCGTTCGAGGCCGTCGACGCCAACACGTCGGTGACCCTCACCGAGGCGGACTACCGGCTGTTCGCGGACGCTGTCGAGGAGCGACGCGCGCAAGACGAGACCGGTGAGAGTACGGGGAACGTCACGAAACAGATTCTCGCGGACGAGTACGCAACGCTCGCCGAGGACAGAAACGAGCTGGAGAGCCTCGACCCAACTCTCGAGACGCAGATCGAGGAACTCCGGTCGCTAAACGACTCCGAAGTCGAGGCTCTCGTCGCGGACGTACTTTCCAGTGAATCGGACCGGTCGGCACGCGCGCTTGCCTTCATGCCCGACTACTACGAGCCGGGATCGACGGAGACGAACGCGACTCTGCTCGTCGTGACCCACGAGTCCGCAGGCGGATCGTTCGCACCCGGTGACGCACCCGAGGAGATCGAGGACGCACAGGCCACGATGACGGACCTGGCGCCGGACGACGACTCGATGGCCGTCCTGGTCTACGGTGACGGTGTCGTCTCGACGGAGATCACGGACTCGATGATCGACAGCGTCCTCCTGGTCGGTCCACTGGCGATCGCGTTCGTCTTGCTCGTTCTCGTGGTCGTCTACCGGGACCTGCTGGACATCCTGCTCGGTCTCCTGGGGATCGCGCTCGTGCTCGTGTGGACGTTCGGTGCGATGGGGTGGTTCGACATCGCGTTCAGCCAGCCGTTCATCGTCGTCCTCGTCCTGTTGATCGGCCTCTCTATCGACTACGGCCTCCACGTCGTGATGCGTTATCGGGAGGCTCGCGAGTCGAGCGAGACGTCGCCCAGTCGCGCGATGGCTGTCGCACTCGGGAGCGTCGGTGTCGCACTCGTCTACGTCACCACGACGACAGTCATCGGCTTCCTCTCGAACCTTACGAGCCCGCTCGGGGTGTTCCGCGAACTCGGCGTCGTCAGCGCTATCGGCATCGTGGCCACGCTGCTCGTCTTCGGCCTGCTCGTTCCGGCGCTGAAAGTCGAACTCGACGAGCTCCTCGAACGCCGTGGGATCGACCGCCTGAAACCAGCTGTCGGAACGGGTGGCGGGCCGGTCAGTCGCGTCCTAGGTACGGGGGCGACGCTCGCGACGAAGGCCCCCTACGTCGTCATCGCCGTCGCGCTCCTCGTCAGCGCGACGGGTGCGTACGGGGCGACAGGTATCGACGCGAGCTTCGAGCAGTCGGATTTCCTCGCGGAAGATCCCGACGACTGGTTGAAAGACCTCCCCGATCCGATCGCGCCCGGGACGTACACGGCAGAGAGGGCGATCGACACGCTCGACCGTGACTTCGTCAGACAGGACACCACAGCCACGATACTCGTCAGGGGCGACGTGACTGATCCCGTGACACTCGACCGGCTCGACGCCGCACGCACGAACGCGAGCGACATGTCGGCGACGGAGACGTACGCCGACGGAGAGCCCGCGGTGACCGACCCGATCACGGTGATGGACCGCGTCGCGGCGGACAACGCGTCGTTCAACCGGACGCTAGCGGCAGCCGACACCGACGGCGACGGCGTCCCTGACGAGAACGTGACTGCCGTCTACGACGAACTGTATCGGGTGGCACCCGAGGAAGCGGCCGACGTCGTCCACAGGGAGGACGGCGAGTATCGGGCTGTCCGGATGGTCGTGACCGTCGACAGTGGCGTCGACGACGACGTCGTCCACGACCAGATGGGGTGGGTTGCCGACGACGCCGACGGGGAGGGCGTTTCCGTCATCGCGACCGGCGACGTGATCGTTAACCAGATCACGGCCGACCAACTCGCGGAGACGGCGCTCCTGAGTCTCGTCGTCGCGCTGCTCTCGGTCGTCGTCGTCCTCGCGGTCGCTTACCGGCTCACCGAGGGGAGCGCATCACTCGGCGTCGTCACGATCGTCCCCGTTGCGTTCACCCTGACGTGGGTGCTCGGGACGATGGCGCTGCTGGACATCCCGTTCAACATCGTCACCGGCATGATCACCGGGCTCACGATCGGGCTCGGCGTCGACTACAGCCTCCACATTAGCGAGCGATTCAACCAGGAGCTAGCCGGGGCTGAGACGGTTGCCGCGGCGCTCCACGAGACCGTCACCGGGACCGGCGGTGCGTTACTCTCGAGTGCGGCGACGACCGCCAGCGGGTTCGCTGTGCTGCTCGTCGCGATCCTCCCGTTCCTGCAGTCGTTCGGCCTCATCACCGCGCTGACGATCGTGTTCGCGTTCCTCGCCAGCGTGTTCGTCCTCCCGAGCTTGCTCGTCGTCTGGGCACGGGTGGTGAATCGAGATTCCGGACTGAGGGAATCCACCACCGGTACGGCGACAGAATCACCCGATAGCACAGCTGAAGGCAAGGCTGACGTGACGCGAACGGTTCACCGCTCCTACCTCTCCCCCGACCAGGTGGTTCCAGTGACTGTCTCGCTCCGGAACGTTCGCGATCGGATGATACTCAGGGAATCAGTCGATGGCGAGATCGGCAATATCGACCTCTCTCCCGAACCAGTTGCCGTAGACCGGGATGACGGAACCATCACAGTGTACTGGAACATCGCTGATTCGGTGGTCGACGCGAGCCTCGAGTACACGGTCGAACTCCCCGCGGAAGCAGCGGATGGCGATGTAGTCACGTTTGAGGGGACCGTCGAAAGCAGTGACTGCCGATGGTCGGTCGGTGGAGACGAGACGGCCACTGTCGTTGAGGATATCTTCCAACGCGTGCTTGAGCGTGGTGCAGTCACTGCCGCGGACATCGAGGTCGCTATCGAGCGTGACGATATCACTCCCAAAGAAGTCGCACGTCTTCGCCGTGCTTGGCTCAAAGGGGACTGAGTCCGGTAGTATCACTCGACGTCAACGGTTTCCAGTCGCTCGCGGATTACGCTCTTGGCCGGCAGGGATTTTTCGTGTTGTTCTTCCGAATGTCGTTTACCTGTGCGGTGGTCCTTCTTCATCCGCAACCCAATCAGCAACACATAGCTGAGGTTGCAGGTATGCGTCCCGACACTCGTTAATCTCCCTCTCGAATACCGTCTGCGACATACTGTACTCAACTACTGAAAGGGGAAACCTGGTCGAAGAGGATGCGATCTGTGGTTACGTACTCTTCAAGCACGGTTGGAGCGAACAGGTGCGGCGGTGGATATATCGGCGCTTGGATGGTAGTGTAACTTGTATGACTTCAGACCGCGTCATCGACCTGCTTCAGAAGGCCTACGGGGACGAGATGGAGACAGTGATGAACTACCAGACGAACGCGATCGTTCTGGACGGAGTTCGTGCCGAAGAGATCAAGCAGAGCCTCCAGCAAGACATCCAAGAGGAACTGACCCACGCCCAGCAACTTGGCAACCGTCTCAAGCAACTGGATGCCCGACCGCCCAGCTCGGCAGAGTTTACCGCTCGGCAGGACTCGCTGCAACCCCCCGAGGATTCGACCGACGTGCTTTCGGTAATCCGAGGTGTCCTCGACGCTGAAGAGGACGCTATCGAGACATATCGGTCGATCATCGATGCTGCTGAGGACGCTGACGATCCGGTCACCGAAGATCTCGCCGTGACAATTCTCGCCGATGAGGAAGCCCACCGAACCGAATTCCGGGGCTTCGAAAAGGAGTATCAAGACGACTGATCTCCCTCGTCAGGGAGCGTAACGCGCACAATATCGTCCAACACGAAATGGGCGGGAATGTAACCGGTCCGAGTACTCAAGCGGCAGTTGCTTCACGATCCATTTTGTTAGTCTTTCGTGCTCTCCAGTAGAGGTACGTGAGCACGACGATGAGCGCCCCTTGGAGTATTTTATCCACATACCCGAGCGTCGTGAATTCGCCGGCATTCGCTACGTACCAGAGTGGGAACTGAACTGCCGTATAGACGATCCCAACTATATAGAGAAGAGATCGCCGATAGTCTAAGAGGAACAATACGGCGGCACCGAGGAACCCGACTCCTGCGAGCGAAACGGGAATCCGTCCTTCGACAAATCCGGCGTACACGTGGATAACTCCCGTTATCAGGACGAGCAATATCGCAAGCCAGTGGGTTGTGGTAAGTGAGTCTGTCTCGGTGTAGCTGCTAACTGTTTGTCCCATGGGCATTAAACATACTGCGAGCAATTATACTCTACCTCGAACATTTTCGCCACATCCTCAAATTACAGGGACATCGGCGGGTCGATGTCCATCCGTACGAGTTCCAGTGCGAACAGCGCCGTCGCCACTACAATAGAAGCCGCCCCGATCAGAACCAGTACTGGTGGTAGATTGAGATAGATCTCCGAGAGGATACTGGTGCATGAGAAGTCCGACGAGTGCCAAGAGCGAAATCCAACGAGCGCGACCCTGACGTACGGGCAACCACAGAAGCAGTACCCCGAAGACAACAACTGGCCATCGACATAGTTATTAGGTGAATTGAGGGAAGGATATCGCTGAAAAAGTGTAGTCTCTGAATTGTCTCAGCGTATCCGACCACGAGACGCCAACTAAGTACGAATATATTCGATATACTCTATGATATCCGTAGGAATCCCTTTCGGGCCTGCCTCCGTATATGTAACTATGGCACGCCACCCGATTCGGTTCACTCCCTTTCACCTCGCAGGTGCGCTGTTCCTACTCGCCGGTCTCGTATTAGCTGTCTATCACGGCCTCGAGCAGTTCAATCTCGTCCCGCGGGTCGGCTGGGTTTCGTGGAGTCACATTCACTTCGTGACGATCGGCGGCTTCACGCAGCTCCTATTCGGAATGCTCCCCCAGCTTACGGCTCGAAAACTCGAGCGTCCACTGCCCTCGAAGTACTACGACTGGCTGAACTTCGTCGGATTGAACGGTGGATTTCTCCTGCTGTGGTACGGGCGTGGATGGGGTCACACGTGGGCGTTCGATGGCGGACTCATCGCGATCTGGCTCCTCGTCGCCGGGTTGCTGATAGTGATGTTGCGGATGGTTATGCAAAGCGATCTGGCGTGGAACGCGACGACTGGACTGTATCTGGTGTCAGTCTTCGTGTTCCTGTGGGGGATCACGTACGCGTACGGCCTGTTTGCCCACGTCTGGCAGGTTCCCGGCGGCTGGCTCGGCTTGCGCGAAGCGCACGTCCACGCTAACGCGTGGGGCTTTCTCGGGCTCGCGGCCATCGGCACGCTCTACGACCTCTTTCCCCGCCTGCTTGGTACCGATCTCTACAGTGAGAGGTTACGGGACTACTCGGCGTGGTTCTTCGTCGCCGGCATCTTTCCGCTGATTACCGGCCCCTGGGTCGGGATGGGGCGGACAGTCACGGCGACCGGGTTGGTCCTCTTCGCGACGGGATTTGCACTGTACCTGTACAACCTCGTCCAGACGTATCGATCGACAGACTCCCGATCGGGTATCGCGTTGTCAGTTCTGGTAGCCCAGTTCTGGATGCTCGGGCCGGCGGGATTCGCACCGTTCGTACTCTTCGGCGTCGAGTGGGTGAATCCGGCGTATATCGAAGACGGCGCACTCCACTTCTTCTTCGTAGGATGGGCGCTCCCGATCGCACTCGCCGGCTTGCTGCTCTACTTTCGGAATCTCCCTGCCCTGAGCGAAGGGGGGTTGGGGGGCAGTACCTCCGTTGATGCGTCTGATCCCCTCCCAGATGGAGTCATCCCGTCGGTGATCTCGACGTGGATGGTCTGGGTGTGGAACATCGCAATCTTGGTGGTTGGCGTCGGCTTCTTCTACCAGGATCAGTCGTGGTCGGCGTATTTCTTCGGTCCCGGATACACCGCTCTTGTCATCCTGTGGCTCTATGAACTGGCACAGGCGTTCCGCTTGCGTTGGGCTCTCCGGACTGAATCCGAGACGACTACCGATACGAGGGTCTGATACATGGAACAGCAGGCCTACCACGGCCACTCGTCACGTTCATCCGGGAGGGTATCCAACCATGATAGCATGGGAGCTGATCCGACCCCTGTGTGTACCCACTGGACTGAAACATGACGCTGTACGATTGCATTGCGGACCTCCCGTTGACAATATCGGGTTCGGACCGGACCAGTCGTCGTCGAGAGATGGTGGGCGAAACGACTCGCGTCACTTCAACGTTCGTCCTGCTGGCGGAAGATGAATTCGGCGCTGGCGAAGACATCACTCACGAGGCTGTCGACCACGAAGCGTTGCCAGATACACTACCGTTCGATTTTGCAGGCGAATATACGTTCGATGAGTTCTCACAATCGCTCGAAGCCGTCGACCTCTTTCCGACGAAGTCACCCAAGCGCGAGGCCTCGCGGGCGTATCGACGCTGGGCACTCGAAAGTGCCGCACTCGACCTGGCCCTCAAACAAAACGACACGACACTGGCGTCACGCTTCGGTCGGGAGCGCTCACCGGTTCGATTCGTTGTCAGTACTCCAGTCCCGGATGGGGATACGACTCGAGTCGAAGGGATACTCGCAGTCAACCCCACATGCGAGTTCGCGCTTGAGCCGACGGATGAATGGACCGCGGACACCTTCGCGAGACTCGCGGAGACCGACGCAGTCCGCGTACTCGATTTGAACGGCCAGTCCGGCGGAGACGGCGACAGTCAAGCACCGAATCCCGAGTTCTATCGCCGGGTTTTCGAGACGCTCCCCGATGCCATCGTAGCAGATCCTGTCGTCTCCGACGATGTACACGACCTGCTCGCGGCGAATTCGGATCGTCTCTCGTTGGGTGCGTCTGTCCGCAGCACAGCCGACATCCGTGACGCGCCGTTCGAGCCGAGCTGGTGTCGTATCGTCCCCTCGCGATTCGGAACCGTCCGGTCGCTTCTCGAGACTATCGAGTACTGTGCAGAGCAGGATATCAGTATGTACGGCGGCGGGCAGTGCGAGCTCTGTGTCGGACGCGGGCATATCCAATTGCTCGCATCACTGTTCTACCCTGATGGACCAAATGATGTCGCGCCGCGGGCGTACAACAAGCCAACGATTAGAGCGGACCTGATCTCAAGTCCCCTCGAACCACCCGAGGCCCCGACCGGGATGGAGTGGAAGCAACTCGAATTTGAGTAGCGGGCAACGTGTCGAAGAGTTCAGCCGCGTACCGGTAGAGCGCATTTACCTCACTCTATATCTTTCACGGCGTTCTTGTATCGAGTAATCCAGCAAACCGAACGGTACGTAAGTTCTCTGTACTGACCAGTCAGATGAGTTCTTGAGCGAGTCCTGTCCAGTGTTTCGTAGTGTCTCAGACTCGTGATTCTCGGCGAGCAGTCTTTCGGAGAATTGCCCGGCAATCATACACTCAGTGGCCTGTATACGATTCGACGCCGCTGTACGAGCGAAGCTCGCTCGACGGGCTGGAATCAGATATCAGAATCGTCTCGCAGACCTGGTTCAGACACGACCGCCATGAGTCGATCGAGAACTTCGTTTGTGCACTTCCGCTGGCGTATTTCGAATTCGGTACGCACGACCGCTACGGGGGGTCGACTCACTACGAGATGGACACGCTCTTTCGTGTATTCTTGCTGAAAGAGCTCCACGGATGGGCCCACGAAACCGCACTGATCGAGTATCTCGAGTGCCGTCCAGCACTCTGCGACCAACTGGATCTGGAGACAGTGCCGGACCAATCGACGCTGTGGCGTAGTTGGCACAAACGGTTTCCTGACGAGTTTCGCAGTACAGTCGAGACAGCCGCGCGCACTATCCTTGTCAAAGCTCAGAACGCGGATGTCGCTGTTCCACGCGAACCAGAGCGGCGTCTTCCGTCTCACGATGCGGAAGAGGACGAATTAGAGCTAGAGGATCAAGCTGTCCTCAACGAAGCGGAAACGATCACGGAGCATGTCAGCCGTATCGTCTTCCCGGCGCTTTCGCTGGATCGTGGGGACGGCTGTGAAATCCACGAGAACGCCTACTGGGACTTACAGACGTACCTGGGGCTTCGCGAGAGATTGGCTGCTAATGAAGGGGCTCGCAGTTTCGTCTACGAATCGACTCGGGATCGGACGCCGTTGGGCCACGCCCACCGAGAGCATATTCGTGATCTTTCAGTATCAGGGATCCGCAAGATGTACCGACAGGCCGTCAACAGGCTCCTAAGCGAAGTCGCGGAGACGGAGCAATTCTTTCGAGCTGGCATCGTCGCTATTGACATCACCGAAGCTGACCCGTTCACCGGTGATAGAACGGGCTATGAAGACGAGATCATCGGCACGAAAGAGAAGACCGACGAGTACGCCTACCAGTGGGCTACCATCCAGTTAGTTGGTAATGCAGTTCCGATTGTACTGGACGTGCGGCCAGTTCAGAAGGGAGAGTCCCGCCTAGAAATCGTCAAGGACCTCTTGGATTCTGCTGAGGAGATGGTACACGTCGATAACGTGCTGATGGATCGGGAGTTCGACAGTCAGCACGTCCTAGAGATGCTCAGCCAGCGTGGCTTGTCGTATGTCGTGCCCAAGCGGATGCAGACCAGCGAGAAAGCCCAGGCGAAGCGATTGCTCCAGCGGGACCAGGATCGGTACGAGACTGACCGCAAACTACATCTCGGGAAGAATGAGTGGCACGAGACGACGCTAATCTATCGTCGAAAAGAAGACTCAGAGCACGACGACCATCGACAATATTCGGTGT
Organism: Haloplanus salinarum; assembly: GCF_009762275.1. Lineage (NCBI taxonomy): Archaea > Methanobacteriati > Methanobacteriota > Halobacteria > Halobacteriales > Haloferacaceae > Haloplanus > Haloplanus salinarum. Next base: position 234,809 of record NZ_CP034344.1, read on the forward strand.
TCATGACGAATTGCGGGAGTGGTCACCTCACGGAGTACGGCTATCGCTGGGAGATCGAGAGTGGGTACAGGTCGATCAAACGGTTCATGGCGGCGACGACGTCGAAGGATTTTGGGCTTCGCTTCTTTTACTTCGCGTTTGCGTGTCTGCTGTACTCGATCTGGCGCGCTGTTGATTTGCTGGTACAGGTCGAGTTGACCGGTGAGTATGAACATTCGCCGATCGTAACGGCCGACAACACGCTTACGCTGTTGAAGAAGGAAACCGGCATCGGATAGCGAAGATATCTAACCGTGGTAGCGCGATGTCTGAGTGGCTACACTACCCGCGGTCTCGGAAACATCCCGGATGAGTTGACTATCCAACTATAACGTCCGGCCAGAAAGCGATCTGAATCAGTTTCTGGTCATCGATTCGGCCGAAACCACGCATCACAGCCCCGCTAATCCCGCTGTAGTCTCAACTTCCCACCTAACTCACTCTGAACGACTGCGGATTTCGCGCGGTTCACAGGTATCTTCTCACGAAAAACGCTGAATCGACAATCGATCGCCTCATCTCAACAAATCAAGACAATACCGGAATCGACACATGTCCCTACTCGCTGCGACAATCGCCTACCTCGCTGCCGACCTTGTCTACGGATTCGTCCGAATGGACGACCGGTTCCCTACGTACGGTCGGCGTGGCCGCCTCATCGAAGCCTCGCTCGTCGCAGCTGTCGTGATGGCAGGGGGGTGGATGGTCGCACCAGCCGTCCTCGACCCTTTCTGGACGGGCCTCGGGGGACTCGCGGTGTACGGCCCGCTGTCCATCCCTATATTCGCAGCGTTCTGGTTCCTCGGGCGACCGCTGCTCCCCTCGATCGGGGTGAGTGGACTGCTGTTCATCATCACGGTATTCTTGCTCGGGGGTGTGAACGTTTTCCTCCTGAACATGCCGGTTTCTGACTTTTCGGACGCGCTCAATATTCCGTTTGCCGTGGGGAACGCACTCGCTATCTTCGTCGGGACGTACATTGTGATCACGGTGACAGACAAAGGGCGAAACAACCAAGAGAAAGAGCGTGAGCGAGAACGAATCCCCTCCGGCCCAACTACCTACTCCCTGACCCGGAACACGACCGTGAACGCGAATGGGGATCGGAGCCCGAGCAGTCACAACGCCAACGATGCTGTCGTCGCCGAGGATGTATCCATCGATGGGCCGCCGGGAACTCATTCCTCGACCGGGAGTAGCCTGTCCAAGGCCAAATTGCGGAACCTGACGTACGACTGGCAGCACCCGCCGCAGCGATTCACCGACATCGGAGGCTACGATGAGGTGAAGGCCGATCTCGAACGCCGTGTTCTCGATCCCCTCCTGGCGCATCGCGATGGGGATGACCGCTTCTCGCGGTTCAGTGTCGAACCTGAGAGCGGCATCATGTTGTATGGCCCGCCGGGAACGGGAAAGACGATGTTCGCGAGAGCGCTTGCTGGCGAACTCACTGTCCCGTTCGTCGAGCTCTCTCCAGCGGACGTGACGTCGATGTGGATCAACGAGAGCACTGACCGGGTCAAGACGCTGTTTGACGAGGCAAAACAGATTGGGCCGTGTGTCATCTTCCTCGACGAAGCCGAACACCTGTTCGGAGCGCGCGAATACTCAGGGAAGGGTTCGCATGCTGAGGACCGGAAGGTGACCAGCGAATTTCTCGCGCAGCTCACTCACGAGGACCGTGAGGCTATCGTGGTTGCGGCGACGAACCGACCGGGTGATATCGACCGGGCGATCCTTCGACCGGGACGGTTGGCTGCACACTTTGAGATTGGCCTCCCGGACGAGGAAGCCCGTACCGCCATCCTCCGGACGCACTTGACCGATGTGCCGTCGTCGCTCTCGGATGCAGAGTACGCGAATCTCGCGACGCATACGGCTGGGATGACGGGAGCGGATCTCGCTGACCTCGTCGACGAGGCCCGACGGAACGCGGCTGACCGCGATGCTCGCGTTTTGACTCGTGACGACTTCCCATCGACTGAGGACCTCCAAGTAATAGCGACAGAGTTGGAACCCGAGACGGACGATCTCCCGACCGTCGACGACGGGGATAACGACGAGGACGACCCTCGAGATCGGGATGTCGCCGTCCGTTCGAAGGCAGATGATGACGGCGGGTCCGACGACTCGGCCATCGGCTACCAGTAGAAGCGCTTCTTACCCATCGGTCCTCTCCACTTCATCCCGTACTGCCCGGACCTCACAGCGCGAACGTGACATCGCGAATTTCCCTACGTTACGCTTTGTATTGTAGTCGTACAGATTGTTACGTAGGACAGCAGTGACGCACTCATTCCCCCTCGCGGTGCTGTGTATCGAGCGGTTGCGGTAGAGGGTTGACCTGTTCTCGACTGCGAGACGGCAGTCGAAGGTGGGACACCCCGCTATTGGAGTGTATTTTGCATCTACATTCACACCTCCATCCGTGTCTGGACGTTGTTTCAGTTGGTGGCGACACGCCGGTAAGGTGACGTGTTGAAGAGTGGCGGGATTCCGGGGGTATCGGCCCAAAAAACAGCGCTGACACTCAAATTTGCTGGATTTCTTTATACTACCAGAAAGCGTAGTTCAGGCCGTAGATCACATGAGCACCCTCCGAGAAGACGCGCAGTCACTCCATGAGCAGTTGGCTCCCCATCTGCCGGATGACTGCGCTGATGAGTATGACATCGACGCGCTCGCGACGCTCTTCGACTCCTACGTCAACACGTATCGAGTGCCGAGGACCCAGGCGTTCGAGAGTGTTCGAGGCCACGTTCTCAAAGAGGTGGGCATCGACACTGACGCGTTCTGGGCGGCTCAACGCGATAGTGAACGGGGAACGACCGACGATCCTCTCCCTCTTGCTGAGTGTACCACCGATAACGAGTGGGTCACAATTCGCGCGAAGGTCGTCGAACTCTGGGAACCGCAGCACGAGTCTATCCACCAGGTCGGCCTCATCGGCGATGAGAGCGGACGGCTCAAGTTTACCGCGTGGGCAAAGTCGGACCCACCAGACATCGAGGAAGACACGACCTACACGTTCAAAGACGTCGTCGTTGAGGAGTACGAAGGCTCCTACTCGGTGAAAATCAACTCGCGTAGCGAGATCACCGAGCACGCGCACGATAGCGCGGAAGTCGTGACCGATGTCGGGACGATGATTACGACGCACGCGGGATTCTTTGTCGCGATCCAAGGTCTGTCTGGACTCATCAAGCGGTGCTCGGCTTCCGATTGCACTCGCGTCGTCACGGGCGGTGAGTGCAGCGAACACGGCGCCGTCGACGGCGAGTTCGATCTGCGTATCAAAGCGGTCATCGACGATGGGCACACGGCCCAGGAATGCCTGTTCACTCATGGCGTCACCGAGGAGGTCACGGGGATCGACTTGGAGGAGGCCAAGGAGCTCGCGGCCGACGCGCTGGATTTCACCGTCGTCTCCGACCGCTTCACTGACATTCTGATCGGGCGGCGTTTCACCGTCGAAGGGCCCCTGCTCGGGCGGTATCTCCTCATCGAAGAAGTCGAAGAGACTCCGGAGAGAGCGTTCTCGGATGGCTACGAAGAAGCAGTCGTGGAACTGCTCGCAGAATACAACTACGATGGGCCGGGGCTCACGGCTGCGTCTATCGAAGACCTCCCGCGCTCGTATGATGCACACGCGGGCGGTCTTGGAGGCGACTGAAAAGATGGCAACAAGCGACTCTCAATCACAGCAGGGGACGACTGTCCCAGACCGCGAGGTGGCGAAGCACGTCTTTGCCGCCGAGCTGAACGAAGCGACATACACGTTCAAGACCTCACAAGACGAGCGTGCCCCGGTTTACGTTGCACTCCCTACCGGAGTGCGAGCGAACCGAGTGTGTGTCATGGGAACGGTCACGGACGTCGAGGATGTCGGAACCGACGACCAGGAGTACCTTCGAGTGCGTGTCGTCGACCCGACTGGGACGTTCTGGGTGTACGCCGGGCAGTACCAGCATGAGGCACTCAAGAAATTAAAGAAGATTCAGCCACCCGAGTTCCTCGCGGTCATCGGCAAGCCCCGGACGTACAAGACCGACGACGGAACGATTAATGTCTCACTTGTCCCCGAGGACATCGGTGTCGTCGACATCAGTACGCGCGACATCTGGGTATTCGAGGCAGCGCGGCGAACACTCGAGCGTGTCGAGTCGGCGCGGGAGACCTCCCCGAAGGTAGCCGCACTCGCTCGCGAACAGTACGGCCATGATGGGTCGTACTTCGCGCATGTCGCGGCGTTCGCGCTCCAGAACCTCCTCGATGGTGACGAATCTGCGACGGAGCTCGATGCGGAGACGATCGAGGAGCGTCTCGAGGAAGCCGAAGCCAAGGGTGACGACGTCGACGGCGAAGAGCCGGAACAGGAAACATTGATCGAGGACTAACGAGTGATGTTTGGGCGTAGTTCCGGAATCAACTCGAAATACGACGATCCCAGCAGTCACGACGGGAAGTATCCGCCTGACTGGGACGCTCGCCGGCAGGCCGTCTACGAACGCGATAACTACACCTGCCAGGATTGTGGGTTGCGGAGTGGACCTCACGCCGGCGACGGCGGGGCGACTCTCCACGCGCACCACCTAATCTCACTCCGTGACGGCGGGGGGCATCATCTGGCGAACCTCGTGACGGTCTGTCAGTACTGTCACGACGGTATCCACGGCCATCTGACTGGTAGTCAGTACGATGAGGGCGAACACAATGCCCTGCGAGTCCTCCGAGTAGTTGGCAGAGTGGCTCTCCGCATTCTCAGGCGTGTGATTCGGTAGTCATGGGCGGATGAGTCTGTCTCCGCTCACCTACCCGGTCAAATCGGATTAATTGTGCCTGATCGCGCCGGGGATCGGCGCCGAGTACGGCCCCGGTTCTTCCATCACGAGGTCGTCGTGGGGAGCTGCACGGACGGCGAGTGTCGGACTGGAGACAGAGTCAATCGTATGCATGAATCCGGGTTCACTGCTGTAGATGCTGAAAGCGTCGATGACGACTCTAACGAGTTCAGCGCGAACGGCATCGGTGTCGATGCCAGCGATGAGCTTCTCCTCGGGCCCAGGTTCGGAGCCGGTGGGGACGACCTCGATTCGGATGTCTTCCACTGGTGGTTGCGACGGCTCGGCCCACGGTGTGAGTGTGTAACGGTCAATTGGCCCGACAAATTCGGGGACGGCGTATCCCAGTGCATTCTCGAGGAGCGTTCGCACGTACGGTCCGCTTAGGAAGAGAATGTCGTCGAAGTGGGCGGGGCCGCGACCGGCTGATAGATTGCCCACGTCGCCGTCGTCCACCGCGTCGAGTTTGGAGCCGACTGGTTCGTCACCGTCGCCATCACTCGGGCTGTAGCGTTGGACATCGAGATACTTCGAGCGGTCTGCCTGTTCGATGAGCCGGTGTGTGAGGAAGTTCCCCTTCTGCGCGGCTGAGAGCGCGAGCTGGAGTTCGTCAAGGGCACGGACAGAGAGCGGAAGGTATTCGGGCGGGAGGCCACGCTGCCCGACTGCGGCGTGGAGCGCGGAGACGGAGACCGGCGAGTACTTTGGTTCGCTGGAGGGTGCGTCTGGGGCGGTGTCGAATGGAGACCCGTTCCCATTGGAGGGTGCAGTCATTTTCGTTCTACACGCATCCCTTCCTTCGTACTTGTATATAAACCAGAGCACGGGGGCCTCGTACTCGTCAAATTCCCCAAATATACTGACTGCCGAGAGCAGTTGTGGGAATTTAGGTCTGCAGTCTTGCGGTTTTACCCATAATCACTCCAGAATTTTACCATAGATGTACGAAGTATATTTTTCTGGGAAGTCCCGACTGCTCTCCACCACTGAGGATATATCTATGATTTCAATAATATCGAACAATCGCACTCAATTCCGGTATCAGTCTCACTTCGCCAAGATTCACAGTCGTCACAATGAACCACCTCGAAAATTTTCTCGAAATCCTCTATGTTCGACTGTAGTTCATCCCTGGTGAACGACGCGACTTCGGGCTCGGAGTAGTGAACATTCTTATTCATTCCCCACAGGTTCTGATCGTCGATACAAAAGAACTCCACAAACATGGCGACCTACCGTTTCCGCGTCAAGTACGAGCACGATCCCCGGTCGCTGTGGCGGGACATCATCGTCGGGGCGGACCGAACCCTGGACGAGTTCCAGTCGGTGCTCAACTGCGCGGTCGGACTGAACCAGGACCACCTCTGGTTCTTCGGAACTGACCAAGACTACTGGGACAGCGACGTCCAGTACAAGCGCCCTGGAGAGATCGAACAATCCCCAGACGGAATGTTGCGCGGTGGTGAGGAGTATGACGCGGGCGAGACGACAGTCGGTCAGATGGCCCGTCAGTTGGACTTGGACGAACGCGACCGGATCTGCTACCTCTTCGACTACGGTGACGAATGGCGCTTCTATGCCATCCTCAAGGAGATCAACGAGGGCGGAACCAGCGATACAGAGCCGGAAGTCGCGAAAGAGAAAGGCGAGCCTGTCGAGCAGTATCCGCCACCCAGCGAAGGCTGGTAGTCATCCTGAGGAATATCTGGGGCGAAGCGGCCCCGGTCAGTGTCGGTGATCAGGGGCGCGTCCGTCGATGGCGTGCGCCTCTGCCAACTCCACCACATCGTAGACGTGAATCCCTGATTTGAACCAGAGAACGCGGTCACTCACCCCCTCAAAGTCGTCCGCTGAGCACTCTAATCGCTCCGAAACTGCGACAAGCAGGTGGTCGAGATCGGCCCCCCGAATTTTCGCCAGCTTCTCGTTGAGGTACTCGGGTGTCCAGAAGCCCACGATTTCGAAGATTGCTCGTCGTCCATCCGGATGTTCGATCGCGAAGTCGGGGATCATGACTTCGGCACCGAGATCGAAGACGTCGTCTTCTCGGACAAGTTCCCACTCCGTATTCGCTCGCTCCCACTTCCGGGCGAGCGTCCGCTCGACATCGCTATCGAACTGGTCGCCAGCACTGTAGTGCGAATCGAGGTCCTCCGTGTGGTCGAGCGCGAACTGTCGAGTCTCGCCGGTCGTCTCGTCGACGAGAATCGTCGCGGTCATCTCCCACCGATCACAGAGGGGCAACGCCGGCAGGAAGTTCGCCATGCGAATCCCGTACTTCTGCGATTGGGAGAACAGCGACGCGGGCCCGTCCAGCACGGCCTCGTAGCCGGCGGCCTGGTCGGTACTCGGGACGCGTTCACCGTCGGCGTCGATCGGATAGATCCGGTGCATCAACCCGAACAGCTTCACGTAGCTGAACACCGTCCCGAAGTGATCCCAGACGCGAATTCGCATCTCCGTCGCATCGTAGAGCACCGCTTGGGCCAGCGCGAGGTTGTACCGGGTCAACAACCAGTCCACGGTGAGATCCGTGTGTTCGTACTCCGCGTCGCTGCTGCCGGTCAGGTTGGTCGTCGACGTCGATGCATCATCATCACTGGCGCACTGGTCGGCCGTCCGCGTCCCGATTCGGACGAGTCGCTTGTTGTCCTCGAGATCGGCGTACATCCCGCGATAACACTCTTCGAGCGACAGTCCGAGGTCGTCGGCGACCGCGCTGTACACCTCCAGTTTCTGTGTGTCCTCGCCGAGGGTGGGCTGGCGGACGATCGGATAGCGCTCGTTAGCTTTCTCGAAGAGTTGCTGGCGGATCTCGCGCGGTTCGACGGAGGCCACGACCTCGAATTCGCACTCGTCTTTGAGGAGCTTTGCGAGGCCCTGAACGATCTTGTAGTCCGTATCCGCGACAGTCAACTCGTCAATCGCGTCCTCAAGATCGCCTTTTGGTTCGCCGAGATGGGCCTCGAACAACTGGAGCAATTCCCGAGCGGTCTTTCGGTAGCGCTCCTCATCAGGATCGATGAACAGCGGCGTAGTCATCTCGTCGGTCGTTCGCGAGCGTGCGAGGTCAGCCGTCAGCATTAGTTGTCACCCCCTCCCGGCGTCGCTGGGAGACGTAGGTCTCCATCGTCTCCTCGGTGATGATTTCGTAGAGACGGGCGGGCTGGCGGTCGTCCGTCGGTCGGAGGATCCGCCCGAGCCGTTGTGCGTACTGGCGTTTCGAGGCGCTCCCCGAGAGAATGATCCCGACGTTTGCCGCCGGGACGTCGATCCCCTCGTCGAGGACCTGGGAAGTCACGAGCATCGAGTACTCGCCCGTGCGGAACCGCTCAAGGATCTCGGTGCGTTCGTCCGTCTTCGTCTGGTGGGTGATGCATGGGACGATGAACTCCTGGGAGATGTCGTAGGCGAAGTCGTTGTTGGCGGTGAAAATGATGGCGCGGTCGTCGTGATGGCGCTTGATGAGATTGTCGAGCGTGTCGAGTTTCTTCTCGGCGGTGCGGGCGATTCGTTCGGCGCGTTGCTTGGCGATAAGTGCCCGCCGGCCTTGCGGGTCGTAGGACGTGCGCTTAAGAAACTCCGCATAACCTTCCTCTTTCCAGAGGTCGAACTCGTGACTGTCGACGTAGTCGCGATAGATCTGGTACTCCTCGTCGTACTGTTGGCGCTCATCAACAGTGAGCTCGACAGACATGTGGATCGTCTCGTACTCACTAAGGTATTCGCCGGCGAGTTCGTCGACGTCCTCACGGTAGACGACCGGGCCGAGGAGGTCCTCGAGGAGTTCGTGCTTGCCGTCGGGCCGCTCATACGTTGCAGTCAACCCGAGGCGATACGGCGCGATCATCATCTCGGGGATCTGCCGGTAGGTCGGGGCTGGCAAGTGGTGTTCCTCGTCGACGACGAGCAACCCAAACTGGTCGCCGTATTCGTTGACGTAGCGATAGGCGCTATCGTAGGTGGTGACTGTGATCGCGGTGACGTCGTGGCTACCGCCACCGAGGACGCCGACCGACTCTGTAAGTTGGTCGCCGAAGGCGTTGGTGAGCGTGGCGTGCCACTGGTTCATCAGGTCGATTGTCGGCGCCATGACGAGCGCACTCACGCCGGCGTCAGCGATGGCCTGCAGCCCGAGGAAGGTTTTCCCGCTGCCCGTGGGGAGCACGACGCTCCCTCGCCGGTCGTGGTCGATCCAGGCGTCGAGGGCGGCCTGTTGGTAGTCGCGCGGTTCGATGTGGAGCGCCGGCGTAAGCTCCAGGTCGGGGTAGGCCCGAGCAGCATCCTCGCAGGACCGACCGAATCCATCGCGGAGCGTGGCTTGGTCGTCGCTGCCCGTCCATGTGCCGGCCCATTCGAGGAGGGCTCGATATCGATATGCCTGTGTGCGATGCTCGTCGACGCGGTCGTCCCACTCCGCGTAGGGCACATTCTCGGGCGCGTCACGGAGCAGGAGGGTTCCGTCGTCGAATTCGATCCGCATTCGCTATGTAGATGCATGCGACCGGTCGGATTCAATCTGTGGGTCGCGTTTGAGTGGTTCCTGTGACTCGACGTGGCGGCTTCGGTGCTTCATACTCTTCGTTCGAAACTAGTGCTCTGTCAATCGCCAATTATCGAAGTTGCAAGGCTAAAAGTTCGCCTTCAGGACGGGGAGGATATCAAGATACTCTCGTATATACGTACGTGAACGGTTGGGCGAGCAACGCTCACCAGATTGATTTGACGACGACAATCTCTCAGACGGCAGGCTTTACCTCAAGTAGACTAACCTCTGCTTCCACTTTCACTTTGGTTCACTGAGGTATATGTGGGCCTGTCCCCTTAGAGAGAAGCAGAGGGAATTGCGTCCCTCAGTCACACGCTTCACACTCATATGAGCACTCAGGACCCGCACCTCGGCGACTGCCCGCATTGCGGTTGTGAGATTCTGTCCCGTCATACTCTGATAGAGTATGCGGGCGGTGTCTGGGCTGAATGTCCCGAGTGCCGGGATGTCGTTGACCCACAGTGAGTCTCTATGTTACGAGTCCTAAAGCGGCTGTCTCCGAGCTCACCTGATACAACAGTACTGTTCGAGTGTCGATCTTGCGGGACCAGTTTAGATGAGCTCCAGGACTCCTGTCCCGAATGCGATTGTAGTGATATCGCTCGGTACGAATTATAACTCGACGTACTGGCGTTCCCAGTCATGCCGGGCTTCGAGTACTCGCTGTCCGCGTTTGGTAACTGTATTGACGTTTGCCCGGCAGTCTTTGTCTCCTTTCTTGACCAGCTCCTTTTGAACCAGCGTATCGAGGTTGGGGTAGAGATGTCCGAGAAACTTCGTGCCTGTGTTGAGGACACCCACGCGCCGACTGATTTGGGCTCCTCAATCTGGAGATTCCCGTGATCTAGATAACACCGCCGATGACGAGTAGCCCGATAACAACTAGCAGCGCCGCAACCACGCTCGCCCCAGCCAAGAGTTTGTTCTCCATCGCTTTCTCGTGGATCGGCATCTCGGTGTACTCCTCACGGAAGGCCTCGAGATTGCCATCGTCGTAGAAGTACTTCGTCTTCAACGCGAACCGCTCAGTTACCGCACAGCCCGTACAGACCGGTTCCTGCTTCACCCGTTCGGTCTTGATGTGGCTGTCGCAGGCGATCGCTCCACAGTTGGGACAGTAGGTGTACGTCTTGTCGACACCGCTCGTGTCACAGTGGACGCAGCGATGGATCCCGTCCTCCGCGGTGACCCGAGAGGGGCCCGCCGCGTAGTAATCGTAGGGATAGGTGTACTCTTTGAGATCGGTCGTATGCCGCACCTCAGGCAGGTAGACTGGCTCGATCGACTGGACAGAGATGTCCGAGCGGTTCGGCTCGCAGGTCTTGTTGTACGTGACGTTGTTGTCGCCGGTGTAGGTCACCGTCGTCGTGTGGAAGTCCTGGAGGCGGTCGACGGCCCACTCCTTGTACGCGGTCTGCGTCTGTCCGAACCGGCGCTCCTCAACGTCGTCGAATACATTGCCGAATCGGTCGGTGTCTAGGTCGACCGTCGCGTGCAGGTTTTCGGTGACCAGCGTCGCGACGTCGTCGTCAGCTACCTGTGGATGTCCGCGGTCAGCGTGAACGACGAACCGCGTCCGTGCGTTGATTCGGTGGATGACGCCGACCGATGTCTCGAAGACCGCGTTAGTGTCAGCGGTGACTGCCACGACTGGCCGAAACGTCGCCTCCGAGTATGGCGCTGGCAGGTCGGCGGCCTCGATGTTCTCGATGTCGCGGAACGCCTCCGCGACGGCCGCCTCCACATCGGCTGCCGGGTCGTACGGGCGGAGCGTCTCGTCACAGAGGATTTCGATTCGACCGTTGTAGAGGTCGAGGCCGATCTCGTCGGCGATCTCACGGAGGTCCTCGCCGTCTAGCAACTCGATGGGATGCGGGTCGTCGTTCTGCTGAAGCCGGGTAGCGTACTCCTGAGCGGGGTTCGTGAACCGCCCGGTTGTGACGACCATCCCGTGTTTTGGCCCCTCGAAGTCGAACGTCGCGATGGCCGAATGTAATTTCTGTACGACCGGCCGTCCGACTGTATCCGTGTGCTTACACTCAACGATGATTGCACGACGGGTGCCGTCGACGACCTCTTCCATGATGACGTCACGCCCCTCGTCGGCCGTCCGCTCGGCCTGCCGGACATTCTCGTAGCCGAGGTTTCGAAAGACGTCTTCCACCACGTCCTCAAACTCGAATCCGGAGAGGTCGTCCAGTACAGCCATTCCGTTCCAAGTGGAGTATACGTTGCTACTATTATATACATTGTCGAGGCAGACGGTGAAAACACGGCGCCGTGACCACGGGTATTGTTTACTCTCCTCACAAAGTTCCCGACGCCGTCTGGCAGAAGAAGGAGCGTTGGATATCACTTCTGAAGGTCAGTAAGTTGCCCAGAATCAGCGTAACTCAGAGCGGGAGTGGAGCTTCCTCGCGGACATCCCGAAGTGAACCGGACCGCTACGGACTGGCACGGAACTCGCCGTGTTTCAGTCCGAAGAAGAACGCGACGACCGAGAAGACGATCATTGAGGGCAGAACCATCATGAAGACCGTTGAGGGAGCCATTACGGACGTGAGCGCGACTGTTGCGACGGCGACGATTGCGGCGAGCGGAACCACTGAGCGCGTGAAATCAAATTTCATATCCGTGATTGTAGCCGGACGAATAAAGCGTTTGAGAATGTACGTTATTAATCAGTAAGTTGAAAAGTATTGCTCTGAATAGGAGCGCGTGGAGATTTTGTCGGCTTTGGACTCGTACAGCCAGTTCACTGGGGGGCGCTTTTCTGTTCCTTGAGTTTGATGTCGAGGGGGTCTTCGATTTCACCCATCACTGCTTCGAGGGCGTCTGTCGCAGTGATCAGTCCCACGACGTTCTCCTCGTCCTCATCATACACAAGCGCGAGTTCTTGATGTTCGTCCTGAAACTGATCGACGGCATCGCTGATGAGCGTGTCTGCTCGGAGCGTCATCGGTGGAGCAGCGACATCCTCGAACGTCACCTCGCCATGCCGGAGCTCGTCGATCTGATCAACAACTGCAGGGACGTAGACAACCCCTCGATAGTCGGCTGGATCGTCACCAATCAAGGGAAATCGCGTGTGCGGGCTTGTTCCGATTCGATCGAAATTTTCCTGCGCAGAGACGGCTGTCGAGAGAAAAATAATGTCCTCACGATCGGTCATAATATCGCTGACGGGCTGTTCGCCGACAGTGAAGGCGTTCAGGATCTCTTCTTGCCGTTCCTCAGAAAGATTCCCTTGGTCAAGCAAAGTCCCGAGCCGATGGCGGAGGTCCGCCCGGGATTCGACCCGGTCGGTTTCGGTTTCCAGCCAGGCACCGGTCATCTCGACACCGAACAGCCCGAGCGTCCATTTGGCGACGCTGTCTCCGAGCACGATGACCGGATAGAGCAGCTTGGCAAACCAGTACAGCGGTGTCGCGCCGTACCGAGCGACGAACTTCGTCCGCTCAACCCCGAGATACGTGGGTGTCTGTTCGCCGTGGGTCAGGTGGAGCAGATTGATGATGACGAACGCAAGGATGCCACCCGCCCCAATCGACGTGAGCAGCGTGTTCTCGAACACTGGATCGATCAACGAAGCCAGGGCCGGTTCCGCGACGATGCCGACGGCGATACTCGTCGCAGAGATGCCGACCTGACAACTCGTGAGATAGATTTCGAGATCCTGTGTCATCTCCCAGGCTCGCTCGAGTCCCGGGACGTCGAACTCGGACTTAGGGTACTGTCGCACGCGAGTGAGTGCGAACTCGATCGCGACGAAGAATCCGTTTGCGAGGATAAGCAAAACACCGCTCAGTAGGCGGAGCGTTAGTTCGAGACCATTCATTTCGTAGGGCTATTCCCCGTGGTATCAAGAATTCCGTCATCTCGCTCACCGGTACGAGCTGAGCCTCGTCATTCGGTCTACTTGTCGGCAAATTCCCCAAGGAGATCGCCTTCGTCCTCGTCGAAATCATCCGGTGTGTACGTCGTCGGGCCCGGCTCATCGTCACCAAGATCGAAAATCGAATAGAGCGCTTCGACGAGATCATACGCAGTTTCAGCGGTGTATACGGCGGTTCCGCCATCTTCGTCAACCTTGCTGATCAGGCCTGCCTGCTCCAGTTTATCGAGATAGTCGAACACCGTCTTCTTCGAGTCAGTCGTTGACTCAACAAGTTCGGGGGCCGTGGCAGTCGCTGAGCGCCGAATCGATGTATAGAGACTAGCGAGGGACGGGTTCTCGAGTAATTCTGCGAACGTGGGGATCCGATGATCATCTTCGGAGTGTCACCCGCGTTTCCCACGTGTTCCGTATCGTAGCTCATTTTGTATAGGGTTACGGAACTAGAAACGATACACGTTTGCCACGGAAATGGGGTGCTGTAGTGTTCCCCGGTTTTCGAGGCGGTTCACTCACGATGGTGATAGCCACCGCAAGCACTTCGAGTGTCTAAAGCGTGGCTACCAGACGGCATTATCATCACAGGAGAGTTATACGAGATTCCAGAAAAGGAGGAACAGCAAGCATACGCAAGTATCGCGTCGAATGCAGAGTTCCCTCCTGACCTTGGGGTATGGGGAATCCCATTTGAAAACGTGGAGTTCCGCCTGTTCGGATTGGATAAAGGGGATTGTACGGGTCGTGAATTTTTTACGGAATACGAGAGGTGGGATATTGACGGATCCGAGTAAATCATAATGAAGAGCGTCTATGACTGAAGCCACATACAATACGTCTATAGCGGTTAGCCCGCTTTCGGAACTGTGACGCTGAAAACCGCCCCAGCGGGTTCGTTGTCATCTATCTCGATTACCCCGCCGTAAGATTCTACGAGCGTCTTGACCAGATACAAGCCGAGCCCGGTGCCGGAGCTGTCGAGGCCCGTTTCCCCCTTCCCAAAGATGGTCTCCTTCTCTGAATCCGGGATTCCCGGTCCGTTATCCGCAATCTGAACCAGGACAGAGTCTGTCCGTTCACGTGCCGAGATATCCACTTCCGGGACTTCCTTGTCGTTGTGCTGGATCGCGTTCTTCAGAAGATTGCGGAAGACCGCCTCGAGCATATCATTTGCCTGAACCGGTGTCTCCGGCGCGGCAGCAGTAGGCGTGACCAGGGCGTCCGGGTAGGTGTTCTGTACTTCTTCAATTGCGCTGGAAAGCGAAGGGCCAAGAGGAGTTGGAGCGACATTCTCAGTATCTGAGAGCATCACTTTTGCCATTTGTCGAGCAGTCGTCGTAATCTCGACAGCGTGTTCTGCGTTTTCTAAAACAATATCTAGGTGTTCTCGAATAGAGTCAGACCCCGATTGGTCGGCAGCCAACTCTGCATATGCCATTATCAATTGGATGTCGTTACGGATGTCGTGGCGAAGTACCTGATTCAGGATTTCGAGATTATCGCGTTGTTCCCGTATCTGTCGTTCGTACGCTTTCCGGTCAGAGATGTTCCGGACTAATGCGTGCAAACGTGGTTCTCCACGATGATCGAATCGGCTAAGCTTGACCTCCGCGGGGAACTCAGTCCCGTCGGGGCGACGATGTACCCACTCGAACAAGGCGGTTCCTGTCTCGAAAGCGGTCTCGATGTGCTCTTGGGCTGCTTCCTCCGAGTCTCTCCCGTCCGGTTGCGTTGGCGGTGCTAGGTCCCACGGGGTACATTCAGCAAACGTATCTATGGACTCAATGCGGAATAGGTCCAAGGTGTGTTCGTTGCAATCAAAAAATCCCTGCCTGTCCAGTAACATAAGAGCGTCCTGGGTGCTCTCGAAGAGGTTCCGGTATTTGGCCTCGCTTTCTGTGAGTTCGCGTTCTCGTTCTTTCCGCTCGGTGATGTCTCTGACTAGGGAGTGCAGGACTGGCCGGCCGTCGTCTTCAAACCGGGTCAACTTCACCTCCGCTGGAAATGTTGTCCCGCCTACGGTCTGATGGGTGTATTCGAAGAACGCGCCGCCCTGCTGAAATGCCGTCTCGATGTGTGCCTGTGCGACCTCTTTCGAGTTGGCGCCATCAGGTTGGGTTGGCGGTGCAAGATCCCACGGTGTATACGTGAGCGCCTCTTCCCTTGCATTGAGGCCGAAGAGTTCGACTGCGCGTGTATTGCAGTCAAAATACCCGTCACGGTCGAACAACAACAGCGCATCACGACTGTTCTCAAACAGAGCACGATACCTCGATTGATTGGGTTTGTCATTACTGCTCATATACGATCTTGATGAGTGGTAATCGTAGTCGTGGTATACTCAATCAATAAACGAAGGTACATTCTAATAATTTGTACGACTCGGCCCGTCCACGGACATCAATACAATTGGGTTAGGGCCTGGGAGAGAGAAGCCCTATATATGATCCGTTCGCTGTCGTATTTCTTTTCCAATACCAGCATTGGGCGAGCAGGACGGGCACGCGAGAACGACGCCGTCCTTGTCGCCGAACACTCGTGCGAACTGAGCCGAAATATGTCCGCCACAGGTAGCGCATTCAGGCATAGGGATCAGTAGAACTCCCGAACGAGATCCGTTGCATTGTCCGGCGCTCCGTCAGGTATGACCGCCATATTCTCTGAGAGCCCTTCACGCTCTTCGTAGGCAACCGAGTGCTCGTCCCGATAGAGTACACCCTGGTACTCTTTATCGCCGTCCATAATCGCGTCCGTAGCGTCGTCGTAATCCGTCGGATCGTGGTCAGTCTCGGCGAGATCGACAATCGTGTCTCGGAAGTAGTCGTAGGTATCGACGTCGTTGAACGTCACACAGGGGCTGTAGACGTTGACGAAGCCGAACCCGTCGTGTTCGACGGCTTTCTGAACGATCTCGGTGTGCCGCTGGCTATCTGAACTGAACGACTGCGCAATGAACGTCCCGCCGGCAGCTAGCGCGAGCGCGAGTGGGTTGACCGGCGGCTGTTTCGGCCCCTTGGGCGTCGTCGAGGTTTCGAAGTCATCACGCGAGGTTGGCGAGGCTTGTCCCTTCGTGAGGCCGTAGATGCGGTTGTCCATCACGATATATGTTATGTCGACGTTGCGGCGGACGGCGTGGACGAAGTGGCCCGCACCGATCGAGTAGCCATCTCCGTCGCCGCCGGCGACCATCACTTCGAGGTTCGGATTCGCCAGCTTCGCCCCGATACCCACTGGGAGTGCGCGGCCGTGAACACCGTGGAGCGCGTAGCTGTGCATGTAGGTCCCGATCTTCCCGGAACAGCCGATACCGGCGACAACGAACGTGTTGTCCGGATCGTTCCCGGTGTTCGCCAGCGCTTTCATCATCCCGTTCATTGTCCCGAAATCACCGCAGCCGGGACACCATGTGGGTTGCTTGTCGGATTTGAAGTCGGTGAATCTGATGTCGGTGCTCATCTTTTTACTGGCCCCCTTCCGACCGTACGCCAGAGTTCATCCTTCGAGCCGATGCTCGCTGATGTCGGTCGTTGCGTAATCTGGCTTGGTATCATGCTTTCGAGTTCGTGATTGTCGCAATCTCGATGTCTGTTATTCCCTGTGCTTCGATTTTGGCCCTCACTGCCGGTGGGAGCGTTTCCAGTGTCTTGTCAATCTGTGGGTTAATCGACACGCCGTCAACTTTGATCGCAACTAATTTGCCACGGCGACCGTGTGCAGCGACTTCGAATTCGAACGGTCGGTCACGTTCATCGACGCTGTGGACCCAGACTTTCGCGAGCCCGTTTGCACTCTCCCAGTG
Source organism: Haloplanus salinarum (assembly GCF_009762275.1). Lineage (NCBI taxonomy): Archaea > Methanobacteriati > Methanobacteriota > Halobacteria > Halobacteriales > Haloferacaceae > Haloplanus > Haloplanus salinarum. The sequence goes on from NZ_CP034344.1 coordinate 251,929, forward strand.
AACGCTGTTGACGACGGTGAGACAGCCAGCCGGCGGGACGCACGACGATCCACACGCCGGGCACTGAGCGGGATGTGGACTCTCACCGAGATAGGTATACTCTGTCCCGCACCGGTAGCACTGGAGTGGTAGGGTCATAAGCGAGTCCTCAATCACCCCTCACAGGCGCCCCGCTCTCCCGGGATCAACGTCGATGGCGTCGACGGGACACACGTCGACACAAAGCATGCAGTCGATACACTGTGTCTCGTTGATCGGATCAGCTTTGATGTCGCTCTCGGGATGGCCCGGTGTATCCGTCCATTCGAACACGTCGACGGGACAGTCCTCGAGGCAAGCACCGTCGGCGATGCAGATGTCGAAGTCGACAGCCACGTGTGTGCCGTGGATTCCGAGTTTCTCCGGTTCGTCGACCGGCCCCCAGACTCGGTGCCCCTCGTGGTGCTCGGCGACATCGCGGTTCTCTTCGAAGTGTGGATCGATAGCCATGAGATATCCTCGATAAGAGTGGCGTAGTCCAGATGAACTACTATCCGAGCGAGCCCTCCATCTCGAGTTCGACGAGTCGGTTGAGTTCAACCGCGTACTCGATGGGCAATTCTTCGGTGATCGGCTCGATGAAGCCCGAGACGATCATCTGCTTTGCGTCGTCGTCGTCCAGACCGCGCGACTGGAGGTAGAAGACGTCCTCGTCGCCGATTTTCCCGACAGTCGCCTCGTGAGCGACGTCGACCGTCGACTCGTTGATCTCCATATACGGCATCGTATCGGAAGTGGACTCGTTGTCGAACATCAGCGCGTCACACTCGACCGATGTCGAGGAGTTCTCCGCGCCGTCGGCGATGTGGACCAGCCCGCGGTAGTTCGTACGGCCGCCGTCCTTCGAGATGGACTTCGACTCGATCGTCGATTTCGTGTCCGGCGCGTTGTGGTACACCTTCGCGCCGGTGTCGATGTTCTGGCCCTCACCGGCGAACGCGATGGTGATGTGGTTGTCAGTCGCGCCCGGCCCCTTCAGGATCGTCGATGGATACAGCATCGTCGCCTTCGAGCCCATCGACCCCGAAATCCACTCCATAGTCGCATCTTTCTCGGCGATCGCACGCTTTGTGTTGAGGTTGTAGGTGTTCTTCGACCAGTTTTGCACCGTCGAGTACTGGACGTGGGCATTCTCCTTCACGATCACCTCAACGCCACCCGAGTGCAGGTTGAACGCCGAGTACTTCGGGGCCGAGCAACCCTCGATATAGTGAACCTCAGAGTTTGGCTCCGCAATGATGAGCGTGTGTTCGAACTGCCCCATCCCCTCGGAGTTCATCCTGAAATACGCCTGGACGGGCATCTCGACGGTGACGTCTTCGGGAACGTAGACGAACGAGCCGCCGGACCAGATGGCGCCGTGCAGCGCCGCGAACTTGTTGTCGCTCGGCGGCACGCACTTCGTCATAAAGTATTCGCGGACGAGGTCTTCGTGTTCCTGAACAGCCTCATCCATATTACAGAAGATGACGCCTTTCTCTTCCCAGCGCTCCTGCATATTCTGATAGACGACCTCGGACTCGTACTGGGCACCCACGCCGGAGAGCGCATTCTTTTCGGCTTCCGGGATACCGAGCTTGTCGAATGTATCCTTGATGTCCTCGGGCAACTCTTCCCAGTCGTCGACGCCGGCGCGGACGTCGACGTCGGGGCGGATGTACGGCACGATCTCGTTGACGTCGACCTCCGAGAGGTCCGGCTGTCCCGGCCAATCAGTCGGCATCGGCATCTCTTGCCAGAGGTTCAACGCACGTAGTCGTCGCTTCAACATCCACTCAGGCTCGTCTTTATCCTCAGAAATGAGCCGTATCGTCTCCTCTGTCAGCCCTTGGTCAGCCTTGAACGCAGCTGCTTCCTCTTTTTTGAAATCGAATCGGTCTTCAGTGTCGGTCTCGCGGAGGTGCTCTTGATCGGAACTCATCAATCGAGGTTTGTAGTATGAGAGAATAAAGCTAGGGTACTCAAACTACAATTTGTAACTATAATAGGTTTCTTTCACAGTTTATAGGAACTATTGGTGGTCACAAAAGTTTACTGTTGATGAGATGAAAGGGGAGATATGACCAACCAGACTCGCGAGACGACTGCCCCACCCGCAGAGTCAAAAACAGAGCAAGCACAGGAGCAGCGATGTCCCGAGTGTGGCGAGGACGTACTCGCAGAGAGTGATACGTCGGAGAAGGTGTGTACTGCCTGCGGATTGGTCCTTGATGAGCAACGTATCGACCGCGGTCCGGAGTGGCGAGCCTTCGATTCGGCTGAAAAGGCAGCGAAATCACGCGTTGGTGCGCCGACGACACAATTGATGCACGACAAAGGGCTTTCGACCAATATTGGCTGGCAGAACAAAGACACATACGGAAATCCAGTGTCGCCACGAAAGCGCCAGCGACTCCAGCGACTACGGACGTGGAACGAACGCTTCCGTACACGGGATTCGAAAGAGCGCAACCTCAAGCAGGCACTCGGCGAGATCGAGCGGATGGCCTCTGCGTTGGGGGTACACAAGCCGACACGCGAGACTGCAAGCGTGATGTATCGGCGCGCGTTAGAGGAAGGTCTCTTGCCAGGGCGCTCGATCGAGGGGGTTGCAACCGCGGCTCTGTATGCCGCGACACGGCTCGATGGCGTTGCGCGGACGGTCGACGAAATCGCTGTCGTCAGCCGTGTCGACTCGCTGGAGATCAAACGCACCTACAGATACGTCGTTCGGGAACTCGACGTGCAGATTCCGCCGACGGATCCAATAGAATACGTCGGGCGTATCGTCTCCGAACTGGACTGTAGCGATGACACGACGCGACAAGCCCGCCAACTGGTCGAAGCGGCCACAGCTAACGGCGTCCACAGCGGGAAACACCCGGTTGGTATTGCTGCGAGTGCCGTCTATGCGGCGGGGAAGCTCTGTGGTGAAAATATCACTCAAGACGACGTGTCCGAGGTTGCTGACGTCAGTAACGTCACTATTCGAAACCGGTATCGTGAGGTTCTCAACGCCTACGAAGAGCGTCAAAATGGTTGAAAGTTCTGGAGATGTCCAGTGCTATGTCTACAGGCGGAGCAGGCCGAGTGCCTCGGAGCTTGACCCCGAGGCGGTTCACCACTAAGTTGCTACCACGAAGTAGTGGCTACCCTGTGGAAATACCCACTACCAATACGTATGAGACAAGGGTAGCACACCACGGGTTTTCACACTTCGATTGTCGAAATATGCTGCCCGAAGAGGAAGGCTGTCCCCGCCCCTTCCAACACCAGTTGTTGAGCGCGATGGTCCGAATTTGTGGGGTTCGGGCAGGAGCGTTTCATCACCATTTGGAGCGAGGACACTTCCTCGGTTAACCACCCACCAACAGGGCGGAAGCTCAAACACCCCATCGGTGGGCACCCTGCGATTAACGGGACTGATTCTATTCAATTTTACTTTTCAAATCACAGCTCGCGGACACCAAGTCGCCACATATAGGCCGAAACTCCGACTTTTTCTGAGACGAATTGACGTTGAATACGAGAAGGCGCGACTGACGGTGTGCCAACTCCCGTCGCTTCGGAAGTTTAGGAGAGGGGAATATCAGTCCCGTTATTATTGTGATTGTTATACCGCTGTTTGAACATGTTGACAGCCCTCTTTTCGATGATTAGTCGTGGATTCGCCGGTTTGTCTACAATTTCACAACTTACTGACTGCACCGCATACATATCAATCGCATATGTGACAAACTTGTCCTTAGCTCTATGAAGTGTTGTTAAATTGGTGTGCTTCTGGCTCTCGAACAGTTCGACCGCATCTCTGAGCACGGCTTCCACAACAGTCTCGAAATCCCGTTGCTGGCGTTCTTGCTCCGAGTTACCGTATTCCGTCATCCTGAAGACAGCCCTCCTTATTCTGTCTTCTTGGCTGTGAGCAGTCTGTTTGAGCGTAGTTAATTATCTCTATTTCGGTTTGCTATAGCTCGCATAAGGAGCGACCAATTCGCCGACCCGTGTGGAGGCTTCCACAAGTTTGTACACTCCCTGGGCCCGATGCTTGGCACGTAGCCGTGGTGCGACCGGAAAAGACTCCGGCTGCACGACGAGTCACTGGAGTTCGTGGTCTACTTTGTGCGGAGAGTCGGTGGATTCGGTGATGGTCTTCTCGATGTAGATGTGCACGCCATCCGATTGTGTCAGTTCCCAGCCGTTTGCTTCAAGCGCGTCAAGTTTGTCTGCAAAGTGACGGACGGCATCTGCGTGGGTCTGAATGTCGAGTGGCGGGTCGTTCAACGGGATGGTGTCGTATTTGGTGTAGTAGTGGATGCGCTTGGTGTAGGTGTGCCCGCTTGTTGTTCCGCAGTGTGGGCAGGTACGATCCTGCTGGGTGAACTGGTCGGAGTCACCACTGTGGCGTGTTTCCCAGCTTTCGTTGCAGTCGCCGCACGTGAACCATGGTTCGTAACTGATTGAGAACTCTTCACCGTCGTGCTCGATGGTCATCGTTGGAAGAGCCGTCATGGGTGGTGCTTGTCTCGGTTGGTTAGCCTGTGATTTCTTGCGAGGTACGTTTCTCGTATCCTTGTAGATGGAACTGGCGTTTCTCGTGTAGTCGGACAGCTCTCAATCTCTTTGCTTCGGAATTATGCGTTTCGATCACCTGTGGGACCGGACATCCGTGACTATATTAGATCGAGAAATTACCGGAACAGGGCGGGCGGGAGGACAGCAGTGCTCCCGACCACCCGACCCGATGCAAGTAGCAGGTTCGTCAACATCCACAGATTGTAGAGTGCTACGGCAAGCAGGAAGTAGAACAATCGAACAGAGAACGTCGGTGACGACGTTTTCGGGAGAAACTCGGTTACTTTTCGGTAGGACGTTTCTATTCCCCACCGACGCCGGTAGGCTTCTGCCAGCGGCTGAGCGAAGTTACGAGTGACTTCGAGGTTTGTGACCAGGCAGAAACGATATTAGCGCCCAGAAGGTTCGTTAATGAGAATAAACGGATCGCGCTCGCGATTGTAGTCGGCGACGTCTCCGGCGACCGCCTCGATGAGTCGGCGATGAACTTCTCTGGCTGCTCGTCCCTCGTCTGGGCTCAAGTAGTGGAGCCCGCCCAGCTCCGTCCAGAAACCACCGTCAAGCCAAAAGAGTGTCTCATCGTTCGACTGGTGGACGATGTCGCCGTTATCGGTCAGTCCCGCGGTGTCGAGTTGGCGACCCGAGAGCTGGGCGCGTGCCAGCACCGCCACAAGTTGCCGGCGTGAAATGGATGCATGAACAGCAACATCGTCGATCAAACTCCCGAAGTAGTCTTCGACAGTATCAATCGTTTGGGAGAACTCATCAAGCGTAACGGAATCTAACGGTATTGTATCCCTTGGTACTTCTCGAGTTTCCCAAGATCGAGAGCCGCTAAGTAATACGTCAGATGCAAGGTTGAGTTCAATACTATCCGCCGTTCGACAGTACTGTGTTCTATCCCTGCTCTCGTCCGCAGTGACCTCTTCTAAATACATATTCTCAGAAAGTTCCTTCACACGTCTATAACAGGTGGCAATCGGGATATCTAGCTCTTGACTCAGCCAGCTAACTGATCGCGGTTCCTTCGCCGCCCGCAGTATATCTACGCTGTATTTCCGCCCGAGTACCTCAACTGCTTCCGTCGACATCTTGTTACCACGATTGATTCTCAAGGGTGAATAGCTGTACCCTATATTTATCGATCTAATTCTATTAGGGCCGATATGAAATGGTTCTCTAAGCGAAAACATAATAGAGCGGAACAACAACATCGGATGTATGAGCGATGGAGACACGTACACGGAACATACCCCCGCGGGACTTCTCGAATTGTCTTCGGAACTGAACCAAGCTGGTTCTATCGAGGACGTCTCTGTCGTTGCTGTCCGAATGTTGGATCTCAATTTTGATGCGCCTCTTTCGGCGATCTGGGAATACGATGAGGAGGGAAACGAACTCCGCCCAATCGCCGAATCAACTGAGGCACAAGCGGTGATCGGCGATGCACCTATCCTTCCACTTGATTCTCTCGCCGGGCGTGTGTACAGACAGAATCGTCCGGAAGCGTTCGACGATGTCCACGAGGCCGACGGCACGTATAATTCAGACACCCCGATTCGGAGCGAAATTCTTGTGCCAATTTCAGGTTTCGGCGTCTTGAGTGTCGGAGCCACTGAAGTGGATGCGTTTACCGAGAAAGACTCAGAACTGGCAAAACTCGTTGCTTCGAATCTTGAAGCTGCAATCTCACGAATCCGACGACACGAGGAGCTACAGGCTGAACGTGATTGGACACACACGTTGTTTGAAGGCTCCAACGATGCCATTTTCATTAGTGATTCAGATGCGAATTTCGTCCAAGTAAATCAGGCTGCTTGCGAGTTAACTGGCTATGAGCGAGAGGAACTCCTCTCGATGCGTATTCCCGATCTTCACGAAGAGGTCGACTTACATGCCTATCGGGACTACCACGCCCAAATTTTAGCTGGCGAACCAGCAACCACTGACGCAAAATTGCTTCGGAGCGACGACAGTAAAATTGATGTGGAGTTCTCGAACCGTCGGATCGAGCGCGATGGGACGGCCTATATGCATACCGTTGCGAGAGATGTGACGGAACAGCGGGAACGCCGACGTCGTCTGGAGTCATTTCAATCAGCTATCGAAAACGCGAGTGATGGGATTGCTATTTTGGAGAACGAGGAGTACACGTACGTTGATCAAACGCATGCCGAAATGTACGGGTTCGAGGACCAAGATGAGTTACTGGGGCAGACTTGGCGTGATTTGTATACTGATGCCGTTGAAATCGAGCGCATAGAGGATGAGGCGCTTTCAGCGCTCCGATCTGATGGAGAGTGGAGAGGCACTGTAACTGCATCTCCAGAAGGCAAGAGAGAATTCCCGACCGAACTATCGCTGACACGCTTGGAAGACGATCGAATCGTCTGTGTTGTCCGTGACGTGTCTGAAAAATATCGGCGTCAAGCGGAACTTCGGGAGAATGAGCGGCGTTTCGAGTCGGTGTTCGAAGACCCCGAAATGCTGGTGGCGTTATTAGAAACTGATGGTGAGACGATTGAGGTCAATGAAACAGCGCTAAACTACGTTTCGAACGACAAATCCGATATCTTGGGGGAACCGTTCTGGGAAGGAGACTGGTGGTCGCATTCCTCGGACCTACAAGAAGATCTAAAAAACTGGATCGAACGAGCGGCTGCTGGCGAGTATGTTAGTTTCCAGGCTGAACATCCGGATCAGGACGGTGACAGTCGGTTCATGACGGGCACAATCCGTCCGGTTACAGGGGAATCTGGAGTCGAATCGCTCGTCATTTCTAGCCGTGATATTACTCCCCGTGAGCGACGACGTCGCGAGTTAGAGACGTTCCAGCAGGCTGTCGAGGATGCGAAAGACGGCTTCGCTATTCTTGAGGATGGAGAATACACCTACATCGACGACACACACGTGGATATGTATGGATTCGATGGTACTGACCAACTCCTCGGGGACTCTTGGCGGATGCTCTATGACGAAGATGAGGTAGAGCGTCTTGAGTCGGAAGCCTTCCCTGTTCTTGAGTCGGAGGGCCACTGGCGGGGTAAGGTAACCGGATCCCGACCGGACGGGACCACATTCCCGGCTGATCTCTCTCTGACCATCATCGATGAGGGCCCCCTCGTTTGTACTGTGCGCGATCAGACTGCACAACGAGAACGGAAGCGCGAACTCGAACTCAAGGAGCAAGCGATTGACTCCTCGAATGTTGGGGTCATGATCACCGACCCACAGCGAGAAGACAACCCGATCGAGTACGTAAATAAAGGATTCACCGACATTACTGGCTACCAGGAGGACGACGCCTTAGGTCGTAATCCACGTTTCCTCCAGGGACCCGAGACAGACCCAGACGAAATATCGAAGCTTCGAGAGGCGATTGCGGCCGGTGAACCGGTAACGGTAGAATTGAAAAACTACCGAAAAGACGGGAGTGAATACTGGAATCGATTGTCTGTCACGCCAGTCACTGATGCAGATGGGACGCTTTCGAAGTTTATTGGCATACAGCAGGACGTAACAGGTCGGAGGCAACGGACTCGGAGCCTGGCAGAACAAAACCGGAAACTCGAATTGGTTCTTTCTGGAACGGACACTGGTATTGCAGAGTGGAGTCTTGAGACGGATCAGATATCATTCGACGACACGCTTGTCGATTTACTTGGCCATGATCCGGACAACTATGAAGAGTTCGTACAGATCGTCGCGCCGGAAGATCGGGACCGTGTTCGTGATTCACTAGAACGAGTCGGCGATATCAACGACTTGTCTGCGGATTTCAGAGTTATTGATGCCAACGAACAAACGCGATGGATACACACAGATGCTGTTCTGATACCCGATGACGAAACTGGAGAGAGACTTGTCGCGATTGCCACGGACATAACGGATCAAAAACGACGGATTCGGCAGATTCAACAGGAGCGGAAGCGATTCGAGATCCTCTCGGAAAGTCTCGAAGAATACGCCTTTGTACTTCTCGATGACGATGGACAGATCGACAGCTGGAACGATGGAGCAGCCGACATCTTTGGATATGACGAAGAAACTGCAATTGGTATGCCAGCAGCAGAGTTACACCCTGAACAGGATCAAAAACGTGGGATTGCTGATCGGTTATTAAAACAGGCATCACTCGCAGGAGAAAGTACTCACGAAGGACAGCGAGTCCGTCAGGATGGATCGTCGTTCCCTGCAGAAGTCTCATACGTTCCCCTTCAAACTGAAGATGGAGTGTTCCTGGGATACGGGATGGTCATCAGAGATCTTACTAACCAGCGTCAACAGCGGCGTAGAACAGAGCGGTTCGTTGAGGAATCAGTCGACGTCGTGTCTATCTTAGATCGCGACGGGTGTTTCACCTATCTTAGTGGCTCTGCTGAACGGGTTCTTGGATATGATCCAACTCAGCTAAATCAAGAGAGTGTCTTTGATTATATCCATCCAGAGGATCGGGAACGTGTAATGGAAGCGTTTTTTCGCCGCCGTGGAGGATTCCGATTCAAGCGTTCAGCTAGAGTTCCAAGCAATGGATGCGGATGACGAGTGGATTACCGTAGAGGCACGTGGACGGAATCTCTTTGACGATGAAGCAATTGGTGGGTTTCTGTTATATATACGTGACATCAGTAATATAAGAGAACAAACGAAAAAATTCGAATCCGTATTCAATCAAACGTTCCAATTGACGGGTCTGATGACCCAGAGTGGTGAAATCCTTGAGCTAAACGACCCCTTCATGGAGTTCGGCGGCATACGTGTGGAGGAGAGCAGAGGCACACCGCTCTGGGAATGCCCTCTGTTCGCGCATTCGTCTGAAGTGCAAACTCAAATTAGACAGGCAGTTACTCAAGCATCTTCGGGTTCATTCGTTCGGTTCGACGTGGAAGCAGAAGGCGTTGATGGACTCGCCAGCTTCGACTTCTCGATCAAGCCGATCTCAAGCCAGCACGGGGAGCTTAGCTTCCTAGTATTTGAGGCACGAGATATTACAGCTCAGGAACAGCGTCAGCAACACGTCCAGGTCTTACACCGGATTATGCGGCACAATATCCGAAATGATCTGACGAAACTGAGAGGGTATGTCGATCTGCTTGCGTCGGACACAGAGACAGACACTCGTGAACAGCGCGCTGCGACGATCCGAGACATTCTCGACAAGTGGGAAGGAATGGCAAACAAGACCCAAGAGCTCCAGAATATACTCACGAGCGAGAGCGCTCTCGCTTCCTACCAGAGTGCTCAGCAAATAGCTCAGGATATTCAAGCCAAAAAAGAAGACGAATATGCTAATGCGAATATCACTATCACAGCCGACCACGATCTAGAATCACAAATACCGAGTGAACTTGACAAGGCGATTTCTGAGCTCGTTGAGAACGCCATCACAGCGAACGATACTGAGCATCCATCCGTACAGATCAGTGTCTCGCAATCCGATGAACGGTGGGTAGAGGTTTGTGTGTCCGATACTGGGCCTGGACTCCCGGAAATGGAGAAAAATCTCCTCGAAACTGGCGAAGAAACGCCGCTGAGTCACGGGCAGGGACTCGGATTGTGGATGGTGCGATCACTGGTGACTCGTGCCGGGGGATCGATTTCAGTTGAAACCTCGGGCGATGGGAGTGAGATCAGACTGGAAGTCCCCACCCAACCGGCTCGAGAGGACTCAGAAAAACCGGGCATCGTGTCGTAAACTATGACCCAAGACGGAAATACAAAAATCCTGGTCGTCGAGGATGACCAGAGTTTGGCTGAGCTGTATGCAGAGTGGCTCGCAGACCGCTATGTTGTCGAAACCGCGTACTCTGGCGAAGAAGCCTTGGAAGCGTTCGATGCGACTGTCGATATCGTTCTTCTGGATCGGATGATGCCCGGGTTATCCGGCGGAGAGGTTCTCACGCGACTCAGACAATATGAGTCGAACTGCCAGGTGGTTATCGTCTCTGCGGTGACACCGGACTTCGATATCGTCAAAATGGGATTCGATGCGTATCTCGAAAAGCCCGTTGAAGCTGACGACCTCGAAGACGTTATCTCCCAGATGCTCACTCGTGCCGAGTACAACGAGGATCTGCAAGAGCTGTTCTCGCTGATAGAACGCCAATCGACCTTGGAAGCCGTCATGGAGGCAGATACCCTCGAAACGAGCCCAAAATACCAGGCACTCACAGACCAAATCACAGAACTCGAGGATAAAGTCGAACGGTACCTCCAGAACCTGCCAGATAGGGATTTTCGAGTGGCTATCGAGCGCCTGCAACGAACAGCAGCAGAGCGCAGGGAACAACAGCAGTACCAGTCCCTCACTGAAGACGTATTAGACACATCACAGGAAGGGGTCATTGTAATTGACCGTGATGGACAAGTGGTGTGGGCAAACGAAACTACCGAAGAATTACTTGGAGTTGATAGAGACGATATCCAAGGGTCTGACTACAGTCGAATTGCTTCTGAATCGTACCAGGAATATCCCTCAGGTGAGCAAACACTGTCTGACCTCGTAACTCATTCTCTAGAGAACATGAATTCCGAAGTCGAAGCCATCGTCCGTATCCCTGAGACGGCTTCGAAAGAGCAGCAGTGGTTGGAGTACTGGAGCGGACCGATTCAAACTGGTCTTTATGCAGGCGGGCGGATTGAACACTACCACAATATTACAGAGAGGTACGCGTATGAACAACAGCTTGAGGATCTGCATGCGGTTTCCCGCGATCTAATGACAGCGGACTCGGAACGTAGCATCGGCGAGACCGTGACAACTGCCGCAGTCGGGGAACTCGGATTCGAGTTTGCCGCGATATATACACGAGAAGAGAACACGGGACGCTTGGTCCCACTAGCACACGCATCCACGGAAGATGTTACTGAAATTGACCTTCCCACTATCTCTGAAGGAGACACACCAGTCTGGACGACCTATGTGACTCGAACGGAACAGTTGGCTCCTGACGACGAAGACGTAGTAGATACTCGGTCGAGCCAGTGGTTGGCAGAGGAGTTCTCGTCGTGGCGACTCTACTCACTAGAAGCAGAGGGGGTTCTGTTGGTGGGTATGACCACGTCGCCAGAGATTCCCTCGAGAAAGAACAAATTGGCAAAGACGTTAGCAGCGAACGCAGCAAGCGCATTCGAACGAACAGCCCAAGAGGCGGCCCTTCGGGAACGTGACCAGCGACTAAACGAGCAAAACGAACGGCTGACACGACTGGATCGCATCAACACACTGATACGGTCGATAAGTGCCACGGTTATCAGTGCAAATACACGAAAAGAACTGGAGCAAGAGGTCTGTAATGCTTTAGCTCATCTGGATCTGATTAGCGGGGCGTGGATCGGTAAAAAAGATATTAATACGAATACGATCGAGGTCAGAGCCAAAACGGATTCGCTCCAATATCAAAAAGTGGGGGCGAACGACACTCCAGCAGATGACAATACGCAACGGAGTAACTCTACATTGCCACCCGCTGAACGGGCATACAGGATTGCAGATTCGGTCGTGGAGAGCGACTTAATGACCGCTCGCTCCGAAACGGAGTGGGAACAAGACGCACTGAAGAATGGCACTAACTCGATTGTGGCTGTACCACTACAGAGCGAGGCTTCGATCCTTGGCGTATTAGAAGTTCACTCCAAACTGCCAAACGCCTTCGCTGAAGAAGAGGTGACAGCCCTCACAGAGCTCGGTCAGATAATAGGTCACGGGATATCAGCACTCCGGCAAAAAGCGGCGCTTCTATCCGGTGGGGGCACAATCCTTGAGATCCAGTTCGAGGACGATACTGGCCTTGCAACTCTTGTTTCGGATATGGAGACGGATCTCGAAGTGTTGAATGTAGTGACTGAGAGTCCAGATCACCTCCTGTTCGCGCGATTGACCGGAGAAAACGTGACCCCCGAGGCGTTCGAAGCTGCTGGTTTCGATCCAGAGACGGTCATTTTGAGCGACTCTCGAAATGGTATCTACTGTAAAGTCCCGGTGCGGAACAGCAGCTTCTGCGAGAAACTGACCGACCAAGGAGTTGCAATAAATCAAATCACAAACGCTTCCGAGTCCAACGAGATCGTGGTTTCAGTAACCGTGCCATTCACAGTCGACGTCGGAGAATATCTGAGTTCACTCCGGGAAGACTACAGCGATCTCACCCTGTTATCCAAACTGGATAGTGAGCGGGGAGAAACCAATACCTCTCTTTCAGCACGTCTTGATGGAGCTCTTACCGCCCGGCAAGAAGAAGTCTTGCAGACGGCGCTCTACGCAGGGTATTTTAACTGGCCGCGGGATGCAGATTCGACGTCGATTGCCAAGACTCTCGATATCGCACAGTCAACATTCAACCAGCATCTTCGAGCTGCTGAGTCTAATCTGCTGACGACTCTCTATCAGGATTCAACCGAACTGTAACCTGCCTCAGTATCACGTTCTGCAGTACTCGGGCTGTCCTGCCTGTCGCCAGTCGGAGAACTGGCTGCAAATAGCGATCCGTTCCATATAGGCATTAAATTTGGTAGCCCGATATTACAGGGTAGAAGACGTTTGATTGTAGAATGGATGTAATCTGTATGGCCGAAAGCACTCCGCACCGAGAGTCTGAACCTACGGGATGGAGTACAGATTCCCAAATAGTGCGTGAATTTGACAGACCTGTCCGTGTTTCGGATGCGGTCATTGAGACACTTATGAAAGCAGTCGAAGACTGGCCGGAACTCAGTAGATCACCTCCGGTGTTCGAATTCGTTGATGCAGACAAATTAGATGGCTTGTTCAAAACTCGTACAGTCGAGGAGACCAGTCATATGCCCTCTGTGGAGTTTCTTTTTCAGGACGCACTTGTGACGGTCATGTACGCATCAACGGTGCGTGTCATCGTCGAACGAGATGCGTGAGTGAGAACAGATGACCCATTCCAGTACCGTTCTGATCGTCGAAGACGAAGAGAATCTCGCTGACTTGTTCGGTATTTGGCTACAGGAGCAGTTCGAGGTTCATGTGGCCTATGCTGGGGAAGATGCACTGGAAATCTTCGCTGAGGAATCGATTGATATTGTCCTTTTAGATCGTCGAATGCCGGGCCTCTCTGGCACGGAGGTGCTACAATCAATTCGTGAAAACGGTGATGCCCAGCAGGTGATTATGGTAACAGCTGTTCAGCCAACGGAAGATCTAGCGTCCATCGATGTGGATGACTATCTTCTCAAACCAATCGACCGGACGAAGCTTCTTCGAGCTGTGGAAGCTGCGGAGCTGGTTCTAACATACGAAGATTCACTCACAGAGCTTCTCTCACTCACCGCGAGGAAAGCCACGTTAGAAGCGAACCTCGACAAAACAGAGCTAGAAAAGGACGACCGATACGGCGATCTCCTCCAGAGAATACGAGAGTTGGAGGAAGAAGCTGATACGACACTCCAGCGTCTCGAGACAGATTATCAGATCGATATGCTGGTCAGAGACCAGCGTATCGGATCCCAACCTGTAGAGCAGTTCTGATATGGTTCGAGGAGCCGTGGCATCCACTAATTGTGCTGCCAGCAGCAGTATCGAAGTACTCGCAGAAAGTAAATATCCGCTGCTCATCGGATTGGTCTTCGTACGAGCTATAGATGCGAGTCTCACGTACTATGGGCTAAGCATCGGACTGCGAGAAGCCAATCCGATTGTCGTACTTATTGTTGAGACTCTCGGAATCATCCCCGGCCTATTCTTTCTCTCGTCGGTGTCACTAGTGTTATTATTCTTTCTTGGTGAATACCTGCTTCCCTGGGTCGCACAATCGAGACATAATATCGATCTGTGGAGCAATGTAGCATACCTTTCAGTTTTGATCGTATGGAGAGCTGTGTCGCTTCATAATATGGTACTCATTTGGATATGAGATTGATCGAGTTTGTCGGTTTATTATTATATGTTTCAATTGTGTTAATTATATCATTTGCTATGCTGCTTTCTCTGCTTTAATTTCTGCAATGAAGGTCCGAACCCCTGTTTTTATAAATGATATAGGAGGATGCCAGAGGCTGGGTCCTGTGGCAATTCCCAGATCAAAACTGGATAGGTAGCGTATTGGCACCTATTATCAAAGGTTCTCTACGAGTTACGGTATAAATAGAGGTATAAAACACATACTGTATATGAATAATTATTCTGATGGACTATGACCCAACCAGGCAGCGAATCATTATGGCTGTGGCTAGGGACAGCGGGAATGCTCATTGGTATGCTGTACTTCATCGCTCGCGGATGGGGTGAAAAGAATAGACGCCGTCAAGAGTTCTATATTGTCACGATATTCATCACTGCTATCGCATTCGTAAACTACCTGAGCATGGCACTTGGATTCGGCTTGACGACAATCGAGATCGGCGGTGAGGAGCTACCGATTTATTGGGCACGGTATACCGATTGGCTGTTCACAACGCCACTCTTACTCATCGATCTTGGACTGCTTGCCGGGGCAAACCGAAACCAACTGTCTACACTCGTTGGCCTTGACGTGCTGATGATCGGCACCGGTGCCGTGGCAACGCTATCGACAGCCGGTGTGCTGCTCAGCCCTGTCGGGGATCGCATTATTTGGTGGGGAGTCTCGACGGGCTTCTTATTGGTGTTGCTATACTTCCTCTTCGGCACCCTAACCAAAGAAGCAAGCCAATTATCCGGAGCCGCGCGATCAACGTTTAGCACTCTTCGGAACCTCATCGTAGTCGTTTGGCTGGTCTACCCAGTATGGTGGATCCTCGGCACGGAGGGGCTCGGAGTGATCAGCCTCTATAGCGAAACGGCCGGATTCATGGTGCTAGACCTCGTCGCGAAGGTGGGCTTCGGCATCATCTTGCTATCGAGCCGCGATGTTCTCGACGCAGCCGGCGATACTACTGGTGCGGCGCTAGGAGACGCAGACCCCACAGACTAATTGCGCAAGTGAGTCTGGTGACTTGTCCCACGACTGGACAGTAGTTGCTGATTTCGACACCTCCGCATCTCGGTCATTCGGGCCATCACTCATCGGA
Source organism: Haloplanus salinarum (assembly GCF_009762275.1). Classification (NCBI taxonomy): domain Archaea; kingdom Methanobacteriati; phylum Methanobacteriota; class Halobacteria; order Halobacteriales; family Haloferacaceae; genus Haloplanus; species Haloplanus salinarum. The sequence continues at coordinate 267,532 of NZ_CP034344.1, forward strand.
CAGTGAAACCAATAGTTAGGTGTTGATAATCTCAACTAGGTATATGTATTGGGGTCAGAAATTTACCCTACGTCATTCATTTCTGACCTGGATACCTATCAAATGGTATCCGGCGAAGCGTCAGGGAGACATTCACCCCCCACCCCCCTTTAGGCGAAATGTAGGCCAAGCTGTAATGACAGGCGGGCTCAGACTCTGACAAATATATGCTATTAGCTCAAAATTCACATATTGGATGTGGCAAAGTAGATTCATTTAACCGACACTGGAGACTGTCCATTTTA